>NC_011145.1:0-1400000 GCF_000020805.1 Anaeromyxobacter sp. K
ATTTTCGCGTTTTTTCGGTCCTGGGGGACGAGGGGATGGAAGCACCTGCGAGCGCACTCGTGGAAACGCCGCTCGACGATCTCTGGTCCCGCATCGACGGGTTCCTTCGCGCCCGCTGCCGCGAGGACCTGTACGAGCGCTGGTTCGAGCCGCTCCGCCCCGTCTCGCTCGACGAGGGCCGGCTCCAGATCGGCGCGCCGGACAAGTTCCACCGCGACTTCGTGGAGGACAACTACCGGGGCTGGTTCGAGGAGTTCATCCCGGAGCTGACCGGCGAGCGCCTGCGGATCGCGTTCGCGGTGGACGACGCGCCGCGACCGATCGGCGCGGCGGCCGCCCCGGCGCCGGCCGCCGTCTCGGCGGCGCGCGCGCCCGAGCCGCACCTCGACCCGCGCGACTCGCGCCCGAACCCGCGCTACGCCTTCGACACGTTCGTGGTCGGCGCGTCCAACCACTTCGCGTTCGCCGCCGCCCAGGCCGTCGCCGCCAACCCCGGCCGCACCTGGAACCCGCTCTTCCTCCACGGCGACTCCGGCCTCGGGAAGACCCACCTGCTGCACGCGGTGGCCCACGCGATCCTCGAGAAGAGCGGCGGCCGCGTCGCCATCGTCTCCTCCGAGCGCTACACCAACGACTTCGTCGCCGCCCTCTCGAAGGGCACGATGGACGAGTTCCGCCGCAAGTACCGCGAGTGCTCCGCGCTGCTGGTGGACGACGTCCAGTTCCTCGCCGGCAAGGACAAGACGGCGGAGGAGTTCTTCCACACGTTCAACGAGCTCCACGACCACCACGTCCAGATCGTGCTCTCGAGCGATCGCTCGCCGAAGGAGCTGAAGGGCCTCGACGAGCGGCTCTGCTCGCGCTTCGAGTGGGGCATGCGGGTGCAGATCGAGGTCCCGGAGTTCGAGACCCGCGCCGCCATCCTCCAGAAGAAGGCGGACGTGGAGAAGATCGACCTCCCCGACGACGTCACCCAGCTCCTCGCGCAGCACATCCGCTCGAACGTCCGCGAGCTGGAGGGCGCGCTCATGCGCCTCGCGGCGTTCGCGTCGCTGAAGAGCGAGCCGATCACGGTGCCGCTCGCGCGCGACGTCCTCGCCGACGTCATCCCGCCGCCCGGCTACCGCCCGCCCATCGAGAAGATCCAGGAGGCGGTGGCCGGCCACTACGGGCTCACCGTGGCGAAGCTCACCAGCGCCTCGCGCGAGCAGAAGATCGCGTTCCCGCGCCAGGTGGCGATGTACCTCTGCCGCGAGCTGGCGAAGGAGAAGTTCCAGTCCATCGCCGAGAAGTTCAACAAGAAGGACCACACCACCGTCATCGCCGCGGTGGACCGCGTGAAGGGGCTGCTCGAGTCGGACGACGCCGTCCGCACCGCCGTGGCCCAGCTCTCCGCCAAGCTCGCGCCGTGACCCACCCGCGCCCTCGCGACGCGCCCCGCCGCCTCGCGGCCGGGGAGGGCCGCGGTGCGTCCGCGCTCCCCTCCGCCTGCGCCCGTCGCGAGCGGGCGCCGTGCCCGCGGCGCGCCCGGCGGCGCGGGGCCTCGCTCACCCGGAGTCCCTCCCGCCGCATCGCCCTCGCGGCGCGAGGGGCACGGCGCACCCGGAACAGCCTGTGGGAACGCCGTGGATCGTGCGTCGATCCGGCTGGGGATGGGCTGTGGGCGAGCGTTGACACCTTCTCTCGCGGCGCGCTACACAACCCACACCCAGCCGGATCCACGGGTTTTTCCGGGGAAGAAACTCGAGCAGGATCGGGGCGCTCGGTCGCTTATCCACATCGATCCTCCCCCTGCTTCGACGACGGATCTCAAAGAAGAGGATCATCCCATGGAACTGAAGATCGGCGCCCAGGAGCTCGCGAAGGCGCTCGGCCGCTCGCAGGGCATCGTCGAGAAGAAGAGCACGATGCCGATCCTCTCCCACGTCCTGCTCGAGGCGAAGAAGGGCGACCAGCTCGTCGTCTCCGCCACCGACCTCGACCTGGCCGTCTCCTCCGAGCACGCCTGCGAGGTGGTGAAGGAGGGCGCGGTGGCCGTCTCCGCCCGCCACCTCTACGAGATCGTCCGCGCGCTGCCCGAGCAGAGCGTCACGCTCAAGAAGGCGCACAACAACTACCTCGAGGTGAAGAGCGGCCCGTCCGAGTTCCGGATCGTCGGCCTGCCCGCCGAGGACTTCCCGGCGCTGCCCCGCTTCGACAAGGTCCCGTTCGCCGACGTGGACCCGGCGCTGCTGCTCGAGATGATCGAGCGCACCTTCTTCGCCGTCTCGAACGACGAGACCCGCTACAACCTGAACGGCGTCTACTTCGAGCCGGCCGGCGACGCGCTCCGCCTGGTCGCGACCGACGGCCACCGGCTCTCGCTCTCCGAGCGCGCCGTGGGCGCCACGTTCGGCCTGAAGCGCGGCGTGATCCTGCCGAAGAAGGGGCTCGCCGAGCTGAAGAAGCTGCTCGCCGAGGCGGCCGAGTCCGGCGAGGAGAAGCCGGAGGCGAAGCTCGGCTTCGTCGAGAACAGCGCCATCTTCCGCCGCCCGAACGTGGTCCTGGTGATGCGGCTCATCGAGGGGCTGTTCCCGGACTACAAGCAGGTCATCCCGAAGGCCGGCGAGAAGGTCTTCAAGGTGGGCCGCGGCCGCTTCCTCGAGACGCTGCGGCGCATCTCGCTGCTCTCGTCCGACAAGGCGCACGCGGTGAAGCTCGACCTCTCGAAGGACCTGCTCCGCGTCCTCTCGCAGAACCCGGACCTGGGCGAGGCGAAGGAGGAGGTGCCGGTGGAGTACGCGGGCGAGCCGCTCAAGATCGGCTTCAACGCGCGCTACATCATGGAGGTCCTCCAGGCGGTGAAGTCGAACGAGGTGGTGTTCGAGCTCGCCGACGACCTCTCCCCGGGCGTCCTGAAGGGCGGCGAGGAGGCGGACCAGGGCTTCACCGCCGTCGTGATGCCCATGCGCATCTGACGGCCCGCCACCGTCTCCAATGCGGCTCGCCCCGCTCATGGTTCGACAGGCTCGCCATGAGCGGGGATCCCATGCGGATCCGCTCGCCCTGAGCCCGTCGAAGGGCGAGCGGACCCCGCTCACGCGCGCGTGAAGCTCCTCTCCCTCCACGTCCAGGACTTCCGGAACCTCGCCGCGGTCGCGCTCGCGCCGTCGCCGCGGGCCACCGTGCTCCTGGGCGAGAACGGCCAGGGGAAGACCAACCTCCTCGAGGCCATCTACTTCCTCACCACGCTGAAGCCGCTCCGCGCGGTGCGGCTCGCGGAGCTGGTCCGGTTCGGCGCCGACCAGGGCGCGGTGGCCGGCGACTTCGAGGGACCCGGCGGCGTGCGGCGGGTGGCGGTGCAGGTGGCCGCCGGCGGCCGCACCGCGACGCTCGACGGCAAGGCGCTCGGCTCCGGCGCCCGCCTCGACGACTACTTCGAGGGGCTCGCGTCCGTCTGCTTCTCGCCAGACGACCTCCTGCTCGTGAAGGCCGGGCCCGACGGGCGCCGGCGCTTCCTGGATCGCGCCGCGTTCAACCGCTGGCCGGCGGTGCTCGGCGAGGCGCGCGAGTACGTGCGGGCGCTCCGGGCCCGGAACGCGGCGCTCCGCGCCGGGCCGGCGGAGGTGGAGGCGAGCTTCCGCGAGCCGCTGGTGCGCGCCGGTGCGCGGCTCCTCGTCCGCCGGCGCGAGCTCGTGGCGGAGCTCGCCCCTCGGCTCCAGGCCGCCTTCGCCGAGATCTCCGGGCCGGAGGCCCCCGAGGCGCACCTCGCCTACCGGGCCGCGGGCGGGGTGGACGTCGCGCACCCGGAGGCGGAGGTGGCCGCGCGGCTCGCCCACGCGCTCGAGGCGCGCCTGGAGCGCGACCGCGAGAAGGGCTTCACCTCGGCCGGGCCGCACATGGATGATCTCGTGCTCGCGCTCGGCGGCAAGGGGGCGCGGCTCTACGGGAGCCAGGGCCAGCAGCGCGCGCTCGTGCTCGCGCTCAAGATCGCCGAGATCGAGAACCTGCGCGCGGCGCTGGGACGGCCGCCGCTGCTGCTCCTCGACGACGTCTCCTCGGAGCTCGATCCGGCCAAGAACCGCTTCCTGCTCGGCTACCTGGCGGCGCTGCCGGCCCAGGCGTTCCTCACCTCGACCGACCGCCGGCTCATCGAGCCCGCCGCCGGCCCGGACACCGCCTTCTTCGAGGTGCGATCAGGGGTGGTTTCCCCGCTGGTTTCGTGAAGAAGCTCGCGGGGTTGCGGTCCGGATAAGACGTTGCCTCCGGCGTCCGCGCCTGCTATACCCCAGGGTCGCCTCAACACCTGAGAACCTTTCAGAGAAACGAGCGAGGACCCCCCTGGAAACCGCCGAGCAGAGCCCCCGTCCCGCGGCTCCCGCGGATGACGACTACGGGACCGACACCATCAAGGTGCTCGAGGGCCTCGAGGCCGTGCGCAAGCGGCCGCACATGTACATCGGCGACGTGGGCGCCCGCGGTCTGCACCACCTCGTCTACGAGGTCGTGGACAACTCGGTCGACGAGGCCATGGCCGGCCGCGCCAACGAGATCAACGTCGCCATCCACGCCGACAACTCCATCACCGTGCTCGACAACGGCTCGGGCATCCCCATCGGCCCGCACCCGACGGTGAAGGGGATGGACACGCTCGACGTGGTGCTGACGAAGCTCCACGCCGGCGGCAAGTTCGAGTCGAACGCGTACAAGGTCTCCGGCGGCCTGCACGGCGTGGGCGTGACCTGCGTGAACGCGCTCTCGGAGTGGCTGAAGGCCGAGGTGTACCGCGACGGCAAGGTCTGGGCGCAGCGCTACGAGCGCGGCACGCCCGCCGGCAAGGTCACCGCCATCGGCGAGACGCAGCGCCGCGGCACCCGCATCACGTTCAAGCCCGACGCGACCATCTTCGAGGTGACCGAGTACAGCTTCGAGACGCTGTCCGGCCGCCTCCGCGAGCTCGCCTTCCTGAACGCCGGCCTCAAGATCACCATCGAGGACGAGCGGCACGGCAAGAAGCACGAGTTCCTGTTCAAGGACGGCATCCGCGAGTTCGTCGCGTTCCTGAACAAGAGCCGCGAGGTGCTGTTCCAGCCGCCCATCGCGCTGCGCCAGGAGGTCGAGACCGAGCGCGGCGCGGCGCTGGTCGAGATCGCCCTGCAGTGGAACGACGGCTACGACGAGAAGGTCTTCGCGTTCGCCAACAACATCCACAACCACGAGGGCGGCACGCACCTCATCGGCTTCAAGGCGGCGCTGACGCGCACCATCAACGCCTACGGCCAGAAGAACAACCTGTTCAAGGACCTGAAGGACGAGCTGCCGAGCGGCGACGACATGCGCGAGGGGCTCGCCGCGGTGATCTCGGTCCGCCTCCCCGGCGCGAGCTTCGAGGGGCAGACCAAGACCAAGCTCTCCAACACCGAGGCGAAGAGCATGGTCGAGACCATGCTCAACGAGCGGCTCTCCGCGTTCCTCGAGGAGAACCCGAACGTCGCGAAGCGGATCTGCGGCAAGGTCGCCGAGGCGGCCCGCGCCCGGATCGCGGCGCGCAAGGCGCGCGAGACGGTGCGCCGCAAGGGCGCGCTCGACAGCGCCTCGCTCCCGGGCAAGCTCGCCGACTGCCAGTCGCGGGATCCGAAGGAGTCGGAGCTGTACCTGGTGGAGGGCGACTCCGCCGGCGGCTCGGCGAAGCAGGGGCGCGACCGGCGCACCCAGGCCATCCTCCCGCTGCGCGGCAAGATCCTGAACGTCGAGAAGGCCCGCTTCGACAAGATGCTCGGGTCGGCGGAGATCGCGACCATCATCACCGCGCTCGGGACCGGCATCGGCCCCGAGGAGTTCGACGTCGAGAAGATCCGCTACCACAAGATCGTGATCATGACGGACGCGGACGTGGACGGGTCGCACATCCGGACGCTGCTCCTCACGTTCTTCTTCCGGCAGATGCCGAGCGTGATCGAGCGCGGGCTCGTCTACATCGCGCAGCCGCCGCTGTTCCGGGTCGCGAAGGGCAAGAAGGAGAGCTACCTCAAGGACGAGGCGGCGCTCGACGAGTACCTGCTCGCGCTCGGGACCGACCGGACCCGGCTCGTGGCCGGCGAGACGGTCATCGAGGGTCGCGACCTCGCGCGGCTCGCCCGCGACGCCATCGCCTACCGGGCGCTGCTCGCGCGGGTGGACCGCCGGCGCGACAGCCGCATCGTGGACGCCGCCATCCAGCTCGGCGACCTCGACCTCGACCTGCTGAAGCACCACGAGCAGGTGAAGGAGCAGGTGCAGAAGATCTTCGACAAGGCGCAGAAGCTCCACCCCGAGCTCCAGGTCCGCATCGCCAAGATCGAGCGCGACGAGGAGCACGGCTGCGACGCGCTCGTCTACCAGACCAGCATGGCCGGCGCGCCGCGCGACACCCGCCTCGACCACGACTACCTGTCGGGCGCGGAGTGGGGCGAGCTCGCGGCGCTGCACGCCGCCATCGCCGAGCTCGGGCCCGGACCGTTCCGCCTCGAGACGCCGGAGGGCGCCGAGGAGGTGCGGGACGTGTTCGAGGCGGTGGAGGCGGTGAAGAAGGCGGCCGGTCAGGGCCAGACCATCCAGCGCTACAAGGGGCTCGGCGAGATGAACCCCGAGCAGCTCTGGGAGACCACCATGGACCCGGCCCGGCGGACCATGCTGCAGGTGCGCGTGGACGACACGGTCGAGGCCGACGAGGTGTTCTCGATCCTGATGGGCGACGCGGTGGAGCCGCGCCGCGAGTTCATCGAGAAGCACGCGCTGGACGTCCAGAACCTGGACATCTGAACCTCGACAACTTGAAGGAGCCGCCCATGCCCCGCGCCGCCATCGTCGCCCTCGGCACGCACGTCCCCGACCGCGTGGTCACGAACGAAGAGCTCACGAAGCACATGGAGACCACCGACGCCTGGATCCAGGAGCGCACCGGGATCCAGGAGCGCCGCTGGGTCCGCGAGGGCACCGGCAACTCCGACCTCGCGCTCGAGGCGACGAAGAAGGCGCTCGACAAGGCGGGCTGGAAGCCCACCGACATCGAGGCGATCGTCTACGCCTCGCTCTCGCCCGATCACATGTTCCCGGGCGACGGCTGCTTCCTGAACGCGAAGCTCGGCATCCCCGGCGTGCCGGCCATCGACATCCGCAACCAGTGCACCGGCTTCCTGTACGGCCTCTCGGTGGCGGACGCCTGGATCCGCACCGGGACGTACAGGCGCGTGCTGCTGGTCGGCTCGGAGGTCCACTCGACCGGCCTCGACGTCACCACCCGCGGCCGCGACGTGGCGGTCATCTTCGGCGACGGGGCCGGCGCGGCGCTGCTCGAGGCGACCGACGACCCGGGCCGCGGCGTGCTCTCCTGCCACCTGCACGCGGACGGCCGCTTCGCGCGCGACCTGTTCACCGACGCGCCCGGGTCCATCTACCACCCGCGCATCCAGCCGCGGATGCTCGAGGACACCTCCATCTACCCGCACATGGAGGGGCAGAAGGTGTTCAAGCATGCGGTCGTCCGCATGCCGGAGGTGCTGAAGGAGGCGTTCGAGAAGAACGGCGTGGGCCCGCAGGACCTGAAGGTCCTCGTCCCGCACCAGGCGAACCTCCGCATCGCGCAGATGGTCCAGCGCTCCCTCGGGCTGCGCGACGACCAGGTGTTCAACAACATCCAGCGCTACGGCAACACCACCGCGGCGTCCATCCCGCTCGCGCTCGCCGAGGCGGTCGAGGCGCGCGGCGTCGCCCGCGGTGACCTGGTGGGCCTGTGCGCGTTCGGGGCCGGCTTTACTTGGGCGAGCGCCCTGGTACGCTGGTGACGGCTTGATCGCGGTCAGCGGGTGAGGGCCACTCAACAGCGCGTCGGGAGCGCAACGTCCGGAGCAGCGCGCGCGTGTCCGTGAAGCATCCTGAGGCGTCGTCTAATGGCAGGACCGCGGACTTTGGATCCGCTCATGAAGGTTCGAATCCTTCCGCCTCAGCCAGCTCTCCCGCCCGGGCGGCGAACGCGCACGACGAGGTGAGGCCCGTGGCGGCACCTTCGCACGTCCTGTTGATCGGCCTCGGCAACGTGGGCCACAAGACGCTCGCCGAGGCGGCGCAGGCGCTCCGCGACGTGTACGCGCTCGCCAGCAAGGCGGGCCCGTCGCTGGATCGGCCCCAGTACGCGTTCAACAAGGACCGCGGCCAGTACCACGCGCCCGCCATCGTCCGCCGGCTGGCCGCGCTCCGCGCCGGCGCGGGCGGCGTCCCGGTGCTGGGCGTGGTGGACGTGGACCTGTTCCTCCCCGACGCGGCCTACGTGCTCGGCGACGCGGACCGCGACGCCGGCGCGGCGGTGTACTCGGTGTCGCGCCTCGGCGCGGCCGATCCCGCGCTGGCCCGGCGGCGGATCCAGGTGGAGGCGGTGCACGGCGTGGGGCACCTGCTCGGCCTCTCGCACTGCCTCGACTTCCGCTGCGCCATGTTCCTCTCGCGCGACGCGGCCGACAGCGACCGCAAGGGGCCGGGCCTCTGCGCGAGCTGCCGCGCCTCGCTCGCCCGTCCGTGAAGAGCCTCTGCCAGCGCGACGGCATGAGCTGCGGCGCGTGCTGCGGCCTGTACAACGCCGAGGACCTGTCGCGCCCCGCGCTCCACGCCGAGCTCGGCCGGCGCACCCGCGCCCTGCGCGAGGTGGAGCGCACCCCGGCCGCGTTCCGCGCCGCGGCGGCCGCGCTCGCGGGCGGCGGGCCGTCCCCGATGTTCCCCTCGGTGCGCGTGTGCCCGCTGCTCGGCTTCCTCGACGAGGCCGAGACGCGCGTCGGGTGCCTGGCGCACCCGGCCGCGAACGGCGGCGTGGACCTGCGCGACTGCGGCGTCTACGACGTCGCCACCTGCGACGCGTTCCTCTGCCCGAGCCACGCCTGGCTCTCGGAGGAGGAGGCGGCCATCGCCGCGGCGGCGTGCGACGACTACCACCTCTACGGCCTCGTCATCACCGACGTGGAGTTCGTCCGCGCGGCGCTCGGCGGCGTGGCGGTCCGCGCCGGCGCGCGCGTCGAGCTGCGCCACCTCGAGCACGGGCCGTTCCGCGCGGCGCTCCGCGAGCTGTTCGCGCTGAAGGAGGAGCTCGCGCCCGGCTCCGACGGCCTGTTCGGCGCGTTCCGGCCCGGCGCCGACGGCGAGCCGGTGGCGCGCCGCATCGACTACGAGGCGCTCGGCCGCGCGGGCGGCTCGCCGTACGACCGGATCCTCACCTGCGTGGGCGCGGACCCGCGCTCGGGCAACGACCTCGAGGCGCTCGAGGCCGAGGTGCGGCGGCGCCTCGACGCCTGCGCCGCGGTCATCTAGACGGGGCTGCGCCCCGCCCCACGGAGCGGAGCTCCGCGGGGCCCCACCCTGCTTCGCGGGTCCCGTGACCTCGCGCGCCCGCCTGCGCGGGCAGGCACGAGGTCCCCGCGGGCGGCTCCGCCGCGCACGGGGCCGCGCCCCGCCCCACGGAGCGGAGCTCCGCGGGGCCCCACCCTGCTTCGCGGGTCCCGTGACCTCGCGCGCCCGCCTGCGCGGGCACGCGCGAGGTCCCCGCGGGCGGCTCCGCCGCGCACGGGGCCGCGCCCCGCCCCACGGAGCGGAGCTCCGCGGGGCCCCACCCTGCTTCGCGGGTCCCGTGACCTCGCGCGCCCGCCTGCGCGGGCACGCGCGAGGTCCCCGCGGGCGGCTCCGCCGCGCACGGGGCCGCGCTCCGCCCGCCCGCCGCTAGGCGTCCCCCCGCGGCGCGGCCGGGGTGTGCTCCGGCGCGGTCGCAGGCGCGGCGTCGGCGCGCTTCGGCAGCCCGAGCGCGACGATCTCGGCGACGTCCATCACCCGCAGCGTCTCCTCGCGGCCGGTCTCGTTCACGCCGTCCTTCATCATGGTGAGGCAGAACGGGCAGCCGGTGGCGATGACGCCGCCCGCCTTGCCGAGCGTGGCGGCGGCCTCGTCCACCCGGTTCTGGTTCACGCGGGCGCCGAGCTTCTCCTCCAGCCAGAAGCGGCCGCCGCCCGCGCCGCAGCAGAAGCCCTGGCGGCGGTTGCGCGGCATCTCCGAGACCTGCACGCCCGCCGCGGCGAGCGCCTCGCGCGGCGCCTCGGTGACGCCGTTCCAGCGCGCCAGGTAGCAGGGATCGTGGAACGTGACCTGGCCGAGCCCCTCCGCCACGCCGGGCGCGAGCCGGCCGTCGGCCACCAGCCGCGCGATGAGGTCGGCGTGGTGCACCACCTCGTAGCGGCCGCCGAACTGCGGCAGCTCGTTCGCGATGGTGTTGAGGCAGTGCGGGCACTGCACCAGGATCTTCTTCACCCCGTGGCCGTTCAGCGTCTCGGTGAGCGCGGTGGCCTGCATCTGGAACAGGTACTCGTTGCCGAGCCGCCGGGCCGCGTCGCCGGTGCAGGTCTCCTCCTCGCCGAGGATCGCGAACGACACCTTCGCCTCGCGCAGGATCCGCACGATGGCGCGCGAGACCTTCTTCTGCCGGTCGTCGAACGCGCCGGCGCAGCCCACGAAGAACAGCCACTCGTGGTCGCCGCCGTCGGCGGCGCGCGGCACGTCCAGGTCCTCGCACCACTCGGTGCGCTTGTTCGACCCGATGCCCCAGGGGTTGCCCTGCGTCTCGATCCCCTTGAACACGCGCTGGGCCTCGTCGGGGAAGACCGAGTCCACCTGCACCGCCTGCCGCCGCATGTCCACCAGGCGCGGCACGTTCTCGATGAGCACCGGGCAGGCGGTCTCGCACCAGCCGCAGGTGGTGCAGGCCCAGAACGTCTCCGGCGGGATCACCTCGGAGATGGGCGGGAGCGCGCCGGCCGCCGCCTCGCGGACGGCGGGGTCCTTCGCGCGCGCCAGCGCGGTGAGCGCCGGCGCCACCTCGGCGAGGTGGTGCCGGATCGAGCGGTTCACCTCCTTGTGGCTGAGCGGCTTGCCGGTGACGTAGGTCGGGCAGTGGGTCTGGCAGCGCCCGCACTCGGTGCAGCTGTAGACGTCCCACGCCTCCTTCCACGACAGGTCCTTCACCGTGGCGGCGCCGTAGCTCGCGTCCTCCGCCTCGAGGTCGAGCTTGCGGAGCGCGCCCGCCGGCGGGAGCCGCGCGAAGAACACGTTCGGCAGGCCGGTGATGATGTGGAAGTGCTTGCCGTAGGGGAGCACGTTGCCGAACACGAGGATGAGCGCGAGGTGCAGCCAGAACGACGCCTCGCCCACCGCGCTCACCGTCCCGGCCGACGCGCCGGACGCGTGGTAGAGCGCGGCGCCGAGCGAGCCGGCCGGCGCGAGCCAGTCGAAGCGCGGCGCGGGGAGGTCGAAGCCGGCGCCGGCGAGCAGGTCGCCGAGGCCGAGCGGGTCCTCGCGCAGCAGGTGCAGCGCGCCGTCGAACAGGACGTCGGTGATCATGAGGCCGGCGATGAAGAACAGGATCACCACGCCCTCGGCCGAGCGCGTGACCCGGTCCGGCCGCGTGACGAGGCGGCGCCACAGGAAGCCCAGCACCGCGGCGAGCGCGAGCAGCACCATCACGTCCTTCACCAGGCCGTAGGCGCGGCCCAGCCCGGAGTCCGGCGCGAGCAGCGGCAGGTGGAAGCCCGCCGAGAAGCCCATGCCGAACATCGTGACGGTGCGGATCGCGAGGACCAGGAACGCGGCGAAGATGACGACGTGGAGCAGGCCCGGGCGGCGCTCCTCGGGATCGACGAGGCGCCGCTGGCCGAGGCCGTAGCGGAGCAGCGCCCGGATGCGCTCCCCCGGGCGGTCGGTGCGCACGTCGCGCCGCAGCGCGAGGAGCGGCATGACGCGGCGGGTCATCGTGAAGGTGAAGACCGCAGCCGCGACGAGGAGCAGCGCGCTGGTGAGGGCTGGACTCATGACGCAGGACGCTATCCGCGTCCCGCGCGGGAGGGCAAGTTACCCGTCAGGTGCCACGAACGAAGAGGGCCGCCCGGGTGAGGGGCGGCCCACCTGGAAGGCCCGCGAACCGCGGCTAGAGGCGCTGGAAGCGGCGGTCCTTCAGGTCGTCCTGCTGCCGCGACTTCCGGTCGTCCTTCTTGCCGGTGTCGGCCTTGTCGTTCTTGTCGTCCCGGCGGCCCTGGCCGTTGCCGCCGCTGCGTGCGTCGTCGCGCGGCGCGGGGGCCGGAGCCGGCGCGGGCGCGGCGCGGCCGGGCGGGGTCCCGCCGTGGCCGGGGGGCTGGATGTTCCCGCGGTCGTTCCCGCGGCCGGGCGCGGGGTAGGCCGGGGCGCTCGGAGCCGCCTGGCCCGGCGGCGTGCCGCCGTGGCCCGGGGGCAGGTTGCCATGGCCGGGGGCGTCGTCGCGGCGGCCGCGGTCATCGGGGACGGGCGCGGGCGCCGGTGCGGGAACGGGACGGCCGGGGTACGGCGCGGGCGCGGGCGCCGGGAGCGGTGCGGGTGCGGGCGCCGGCGCGGGGCGGCCCGGGTACGGGCGGTCCGGATACGGCGCAGGGGCAGGGGCCGGCGCGGGACGGCCCGGATACGGCGCGGGCGCGGGGCGGCCGGGGTACGGCGCCGGTGCGGGCGCAGGCCGCGACGGATACGGCGCCGGGCGCGAGGGCCAGTAGGCCGCCGGCGGCGGGCGCTCGGGGCGCCAGTGGCCGCGATAGGCCCAGCCGTGCCCGCGCCGCCACTGCCAGTCGTTGCCGCGCGGCGGGTAGTAGTCGTGGCGGTGCGGCCCGCGGACGTAGCACCAGCCGCCGCCCGGCACCGGGTGGCCTTCCCAGTACGTGAAGACGAGCGGGCCCCGGTAGAAGTAGTAGCCGCCGTCGAGCACGTAGGCCGAGGGCTGGTCCGGGTAGTAGTCGTGCCAGTGCGCGCCGGGCTCGTAGCACCAGCCGCCGCCGAAGGCGTCGGGCACGAAGTGCTCGCCGTAGTACCAGACCTGCAGCGGCGGCGCGGGGGCGGGCGCGGGCGCCGGCATGGCGACGGGCGGCGGCTCGGACGGCACCGGCGTCGCGACCACGCAGCCGGAGGCGGCGATCGCGAGCGGCGCGAGGATGGCGAGGGTGCGCTTCATGCTGGGCTCCTCGGAGCGGCGCGCTCCACGGGATCGACGGGCGACGCGCCGTCGAAATTCGAGCGAGAGCATAGCAGCGGCCATGCCACCGCCGAACCCCGCGGAACGACGTGCGTGGGCGCGGATGTGCGCGCGCGCCCGCGGCACGGCGTGAAGCGGGCGCACGCCGGGCGAGCCGCGCCGCCCAGCGGCGCCCGCGGGGACCTTGCGCGTGCCCGCGAAGGCGGGCGTGCAAGGTCACGGGCCCCGCGCAGCAGGAGTGGGGCCCCGACGGCTCCGCCGGCGGGGCGAGGGCGCAGCCCTCGTCACGATCAATGCAACGTCTTCAGCGGTGCGAGCCCGAGGCGGGCGGAGGCGTAGCGCTGGAGCACGGTGCGGTACTCGTCCACCGAGCGCGGGCCGGTGACCAGCCACTCGTCGCCGATGACGAGCGCGGGCGCGCCGCGGATGCCCTTGTCGAACGCGCTCTCGTGCACCGCCCGCACGCGCCGCTCGGTGGCGGGCGCGGCGAGCGCGCCGGCGAAGCGGTGCAGGTCGAGGCCGGCCCGCTCGGCCAGCTCGAGCAGCACGTCGGTGCGCGCCACGTTGAGCCCGCGCACCAGCGACGCCTCGCGGATGGCGTGGCGCAGCGCGGCCTCGCGGCTCGGGCCCTGCAGCCGGGCGGCGGCGAGCGCGGTGAGCGCGGGGATGGAGGTGAGCGGCGGATCCGGCGAGAGCCACAGGTCGTCGGTGATGGCGGCGGCCTCGGGCTCTCGCGCCGCCTTGCGCGCGGCGCGGGCCAGCGCGCGCCGCTCGGCCTTGGTCATGGCGCGCGGCTCGAGCCGGGTGGGGAACGGCTCGAGCTGGAGCGCGCCGAAGGCGCCCTCCACGTCCTCGAGCGCGGTGAGGATGCGGCGCTCGGCCACCAGGCACCAGGGCGAGAGCGGATCCTCGTACAGGACCAGCGTGACGGGCTGTGCGTGACGGAAGTTGGGAGACACGGCGGGCGCGGATTCTACTCGCGCGCGCGCGCCGCGCAGAAGCGACGGGCGGCTGCCTGCTCCCCCGTGTCACGCGACCCGGCGACGGGGTGCGACGCCCACACGACGCAGCGTGAAGTCAGGCGAGGTGCCCGCTCGCGTAGCCCGACTGCCGCGTGCTCGCGAAGTCCACCGCGTGCCGCACGTACAGGGCGGCGATGTCGAGGCCGGTGGCGGCCTCCAGCCCCTCGAAGCCCGGCGAGCTGTTGACCTCCATGATCTTCGGCCCGGTGCGGGCCTCCAGCATGTCCACGCCCGCCACCTCGAGCCCCATCACCCGGGCCGCCTTCACCGCGGTCTCGGCGTACTCGCGCCCGAGCTCGAGCGCCTCGGCCACGCCGCCGCGGTGGATGTTGGAGCGGAACTCGCCGGCCCGCGCCGTCCGCCGCATGGCCGCGACCACGCGGTCGCCGACCACCAGCGCGCGGACGTCCCGGCCCTTCGACTCGGCCACCAGCTCCTGCAGCAGGATCTCCTGGCCGAGCGTCCAGAGCGTGTCGAGCAGCCCGCGCACCTCCACCTCGGTGTTCGCGATCATCACGCCGACGCCCTGGCTGCCCTGGATGAGCTTGATGATGCAGGGGAGACCCCCCACCATCTGCACCGCCTCCGGCACCTCCTCGCGGTAGCGGCACATCACGGTGCGCGGGATGTCGATGCCGAAGCGCGAGAGGAGCTGCAGCGCGCGCAGCTTGTCGCGCGAGCGGCCGATGGGGGTGGCCGCGGCGAGCACCGGGACGCCCATCAGGTCGAACTGGTTCACCACCGCCACGCCGTAGCCGGTGATGGAGGCGCCGATCCGGGGGACGACCACGTGGACGTCGCTCGCGACCACCTCCTCGCCCAGGTAGAAGATCCGCGGGCGGTCGCGCGCCAGCACCATGTTGCAGCGCAGGGTGTCGAGCACGCGCGGGGCGTGGCCGAGGGCGGTCGCCGCCTCGACCAGGCGGCGGGTGGAGTAGAGCCTCGGGTTGCGCGACAGGATGGCGACGCCGAGCTCGCCGTCCCGGCGCGGGCGGGCGGCGGCGCGCTTCGCGCGGGCGGTCTTCTTGCCTGGGGGCATGGGCGCGGGAAGGTTAGCGGCGTTCCCCCGCCCCCGCAACGCGGCGCGGCGCCCGGAAAACCGTTCGTTGATCCCGCCCCCCTCGGCTGCTAGAACCCTTGTCTTTCCGAGGCAAAAGAGCCGTGGACTCCAAATACAGCGTCAACCTCCCGAAGACCGACTTCCCGATGAAGGCGAACCTCCCGCAGCGGGAGCCCGAGATCCTGCGCCAGTGGGAGGAGCAGGCGATCTTCCAGCGCCTCGTCGCCCAGAACGCGGGGAGGCCCGGGGCGAAGCGGTTCGTCCTGCACGACGGCCCGCCGTACGCGAACGGCGACATCCACATCGGCCACGCCCTCAACAAGATCCTGAAGGACGTGGTGGTGAAGTACCGCAACCTGAACGGCGAGGTGGCGGACTACATCCCGGGCTGGGACTGCCACGGCCTGCCCATCGAGCTGAAGGTGGACAAGGAGCTCGGGCCGAAGAAGCGCGAGCTCGACCGCCCCGCCATCATCGAGGCCTGCCGCAAGTACGCGCAGAAGTGGATCGAGAAGCAGCGCGAGTCGTTCAAGCGGCTCGGCGTCTTCGGCCGCTGGGAGACGCCCTACGCGACCATGTCGCGCGGGTACGAGGCGGAGATCGTCCGCACCTTCGCCCGCGCCGCCGAGAAGGGCTTCCTCTACCGCGGCAAGAAGCCGGTCTACTGGTGCATCACCGACCGCACCGCGCTCGCCGAGGCCGAGGTCGAGTACGAGCAGCACCGCTCGCCCTCGATCTACGTCGCGTTCGACCTGGTCTCGGCGCTGCCCGACCCGAAGCTCGCCGGCCGCCCGGCGCGCCTCGTCATCTGGACCACCACGCCCTGGACGCTGCCCGCGAACCTGGCGGTCGCCGCGCACCCGGACTTCACCTACGTCGCCTACGACCTGAACGGCCAGGTGGTGGTGGTGGCGAAGGACCTGCTCGCCGCCTTCCTCGCCGACGTGGCGCCCGGAGAGCTGTCGGTGTCGGACGTCCCGGCGCCGCACTCGCCGCCGGCGCACGAGGCCTCCACCGGCGGCGGCGGCACCGTGCTCGCGCCGCAGCTCGCCCACCCGGAGCGCGTGCTCGCGCACCTCGACGGCAGCGCGCTCGAGGGGCTGCGCTACCGCCACCCGTTCCTCGACCGCGAGTCGCAGGTGATCCTCGGCGACCACGTGACGCTCGAGGCCGGCACCGGCCTCGTGCACACCGCGCCCGGGCACGGCCAGGAGGACTACGTCGTCGGCCTGCGCTACGGGCTCGAGGTCCTGAACCCGGTGGACGGCGCCGGCCGCTTCACCGAGCGGGCGGGCAAGTACGCCGGCAAGAAGATCTTCGAGGCGAACCCGGAGATCGTCGCGGACCTGCACGCGTCCGGGCACCTGCTCTCCGACCCGAAGGCCAGCCTCGAGCACAGCTACCCGCACTGCTGGCGCTGCCACAACCCGGTGGTCTTCCGCGCCACCGACCAGTGGTTCCTCTCGCTCGAGCACGCCGACCTGCGCAAGGCCACGCTCGCCGAGATCGACCGGGTGCGCTGGATCCCGCACTGGGGCCGCGAGCGCATCCACAACATGATCGAGAACCGGCCCGACTGGTGCGTCTCGCGCCAGCGGACCTGGGGCGTGCCGATCCCGGTCTTCTACTGCGAGGGCTGCAACGAGGCGCTGCTCTCGCCGCCGGTGATGGAGCGGGTCGCCGCGGCGTTCGAGGCCGAGGGCATGGAGGCGTGGTACCGCCACCCGCCCGCCGACTTCACCGCCGGTGCCGCCTGCCCGAAGTGCGGCAAGACCGAGTTCCGGCGCGAGCAGGACATCCTCGACGTGTGGTGGGACTCGGGCGTGTCCTGGGCGGCGGTGATCGAGCGGGAGGGGCTGGAGCTGCCGGTGGACCTCTACCTCGAGGGCTCCGACCAGCACCGCGGCTGGTTCCACTCCTCGCTGCTCACGTCGATGGCCCTGCGCGGCGCGGCGCCCTACCGCGCGGTGCTGACCCACGGCTTCATCCTCGACCAGCACGGCAAGGCGATGTCGAAGAGCGCCGGCAACGGGATCGAGCCGTCGGAGATCATCAAGAAGTACGGCGCGGACATCCTGCGGCTGTGGGTGAGCGCCTCGGACTACCGCGACGACATCGGCCTCGGCGACCAGATCCTGGCCGGCCTGGCCGAGGGCTACCGCAAGATCCGCAACACCATCCGCTACGCGCTCGGCGCGCTGGACGGGTTCGACCCGGCCCGCGACGCGGTGCCGGAGGCGGAGCTCGAGCCCATCGACCGCTGGGCGCTGGCGCGCCTCGCCGCCTGGGACGAGAAGGTCGCGAAGGCGTACGAGGACTACGAGTTCCACCTCGCCTACCACGCCACCATGCAGTTCTGCGCGGTGGAGCTGTCGGCGCTCTACTTCGACGTCATCAAGGACCGCCTCTACACCTGGAAGGCCGACGGGCGGCAGCGCCGCTCGGCGCAGACGGCGCTCCACGCCATCGCGCAGGACCTCATCCGGCTGCTCGCGCCCATCCTGTCGTTCACGGCGAGCGAGGCCTGGACCTACCTGCCGGGCCGGCCCACCGAGAGCGTGTGGCTGGCCGGCCTGCCGCGCCGCGCGCGGCCGGCCGACGCCGACGCGCTGGAGGCGCGGTACGGGAAGCTCTTCGAGGTGCGCGGGGTGGTGCAGTCGAAGCTGGAGGAGGCGCGCCGCGCCAAGCTCATCGGCTCGGGCCTGGAGGCGATGGTGACGGTCCGCGCCGAGGGCGAGCAGCGCCGGCTCCTCGAGGAGGCGCGCGCCGAGCTGCCCACGCTGTTCATCGTCTCGAAGGTGGTGCTCGCCGACGGCCCGCTCTCCGCCGAGGTGGCGCGTGCACCAGGCGTGAAGTGCGAGCGGTGCTGGATCTACGCCGAGGACGTGGGCCGGGACCCGGCCCACCCGACGCTGTGCGGCAAGTGCGTGGGCAACCTGTGATGCGGCGACCGGTCTCGAAGTGGGCGCTCCTCGCCCTCCTGTTCGCGGCGCTCCTCGCCGCCGACCAGTGGACGAAGTACCTGGCGGTGGAGCGCCTCACCGTGGTGTTCGAGCGCGGCGGCGACGAGACGCTCGCGGAGCGGGTCCGCGGCTTCTACACGTACCGTCACCTCGAGCCGCTCTCCACCGAGCCGTACTACGTGTGGCGGCCGGTGTGGCGGATGAACTACGTGGAGAACCCGGGCGCCGCCTGGGGTCTGTTCCGCGGCCACTCGCAGCTGTTCCGGAACGCGTTCTTCACGCTGGTGTCGCTCGCCGCGGTGGCGTTCATCCTCCACTACTACCGCAAGCTCCGGCAGGACCAGCGCTACCTGCAGGTGGCGCTCGCGCTGGTGCTGGCCGGCGCGGTGGGCAACTTCGTGGACCGCCTCGCGCGCCGGTACGTCATCGACTTCGTCGAGTGGTACTGGTGGAACCGGCCCGACCTCCGCTGGCCCACCTTCAACGTGGCCGACTCGCTCATCGTGGTGGGCGTCGCGATGCTCGTCCTGCACCCCGGCTCGAAGCGCGAGGCGGCGCGCGCGCCGGAGCGACGCGGCGCGGCGGCCGAGCGCGTGTAGGCCTCGCCCCGCATGCTCCCCGTCCTCTTCCGGATCCCGCTGCCCGGCGGCGCCTTCCTGCCGCTCCACACCTACGGCCTGCTCATCGCCGTCGGCTTCATGGTGGGCATCTGGCTGGCGCAGCGCGAGGCGGCGCGGCGCGGCCAGGATCCGCGGCGGCTCGCCGACCTGGCGTTCTGGATCCTGGTCGCGGCGCTGGTGGGCAGCCGCGTCTACTACATGCTCGTGAACCCGGGCGACTTCTTCTCGTCCGCGCGGTTCCTGGTCGCGACGCCGTTCGGCCGCATCCCGCGCGTGCTCGCCGTCTGGCAGGGCGGCCTGGTGTTCTACGGCGGGTTCATCGGCGCGGCCCTCACCGCGGCCTGGTACATGCGCCGCCACCGGATGGGCTTCCTCGAGCACGCCGACACGCTCATCCCGTCGGTGGCGCTCGGCCACTTCTTCGGACGGCTCGGCTGCTTCGGCGCCGGCTGCTGCTGGGGCGACGTCGCCCACGGCCACCTGCCCTGGGCGGCGCGGTTCCCGCCCGAGTCGCTCGCGTTCCAGTCGTTCGCCGACCGGCCCGATCCCGGCCAGTACCTCGCGCCCGACCGGCTCTCCACCCTGCCCCTCCACCCCACCCAGCTCTACGAGGCGTTCGGGGAGCTCGGGCTGTTCCTCCTGCTCGTGATCGTGGTCCGCCCCCGCAAGCGGTTCCACGGCCAGGTGCTCGCCGCGTGGCTGATGCTGTACGCGGTGCTGCGCACCGGGGTGGAGGCGTTCCGCGGCGACGTGGAGCGCGGCGTCGTCCTCGGCCTCGGCGTGGGCCAGTGGACCTCGATCGTGATCTTCGCCGCAGGTGCGGCGGTGTGGGCGCGGGCGCGCCGTTCAGGGCCGTCCGGCGCCGGTGCGGCCGCGGCGCCCGCCGGCGGGCGTTGATGGGCGGCCGCGGGCGCCGATAGACTCCGGCGCGTGGCGCTCCCTCCGCAGAAGCCCGGACGTCCCGCCGGTCCCCCGCCGTCCGCGGAGGAGGCGGCGCGCGCCGCGCGCCACGCCACCGACGAGCTCACGGACGAGACCGCGAAGCTCGAGGAGGAGCTCGAGGCGCTGAAGGCGAGGTACGAGCAGTACTTCCTCGGCACCGAGCGGCGCGAGCCGGCGCACTGGCGCGACGAGGTGCGCAAGAAGGTGCTCCGGCTGAAGGGCGCCTTCACCCGCAACACCGGGCTCCGCTTCCGGATCCAGTCGCTCCACGCGCGCTACCTCTCCTACGAGCGGCTGTGGCAGCGGAGCGTGCGCGAGCGCGAGGAGGGCACCTACCGGCGCGACCTGCTGAAGGCGCGCCGGCACGCGCGCGAGGCGGCCGAGCCCGCGGCGGCCGCCGGGAGCGCGGCCCCCGGAGGCGCGGCCGCGCCCGGTTCACCGCGCGTGGAGCCGCCCGGGCCCGGTCGCGCGGCTGCGACGCCGCCTTCGGCGACCCCGCCGCCGTCCGCCGCCCGCGGCGACGACGAGGTGCGCATGCGCGCGCTGTACGACGCGTACATCTCGGCGAAGCGGCAGTGCAACGAGGACGTCTCGCGGCTCAGCTACGACGTGGTCGCCCGCAGCGTGGCGAAGCAGGTCCCCGAGGTCATGGCGCGGTTCAAGGCCAAGTCGGTGGACTTCCGCGTCGAGGTGAAGGACGGCAAGGCGATCCTGAAGGCGATCCCGCGCGTCTGACCCGCCTCGCGACACCCGTACCCGGCGTCCACTGGCGCCCGTCGTGAAACCCCACGACGTGGCGCGGGGCGGGCGCCGCGCCTCGGCGGTGCGGCGCGACGGACATTCTCCTGTGGTGAAGCGGATCTCCGCGATGACCACCGCGCGGGGCCCTGTCACCGCCGGGAGGTTCCCTCGCACATGGTAAGTGACCAACGTCCTCCCCGAGCGTCTGCTGATGTGGGGGGAGGGGAGCTTGCGAGCGCTGCTGCCGTCGATCGCCGTCGCCCTGCTGTGCGCCGCGTGCGGCGCGTCCGACGCGGACGCGCGCCGGGCGCGGCTCGGCGCCGAGCGGCGCGCGCTCGAGGCGACGCTGGATCACCTCGAGGATCGCCTCATCGTGAACCAGGCGCGGGTGCGCTTCTGGAAGGAGATGCAGTCGCGCCACGAGAGCGTGACCGCCGTCGCCTGCACCTCGCAGGAGGAGCACGCCATCGAGATGGCGCGCCACGTCCTCCCCGGCGAGCCCGCCCGCCGCGCCGGCCGCCGCGCCTCCACCGATCGCGCCTCGATCGACCGCGCCCGCGTGGCCGCGGCCCCGCGCGCCCCGTCCCCGGCGCCCGCTCGCACCGCCGCCGCCGCGCCCTAGCGTCCCCGCGCCCACCCCGCTCGCGTCTCCGCCGGCCCCCCCGGCCCCGTACGATTTCGGTTTGCGTCCGGCCCCGTTCGATCGTAAAAGGGCTGCCCGCGGCCGGCGCCTCGCCGGCTGCAAGCGCTGTTAAAACGCCTGGGTAGCTCAGTCGGTAGAGCAGGGGACTGAAAATCCCCGTGTCGCTGGTTCGATTCCGGCCCCAGGCACACCAACTTCGCTCGAAACATCTCGGCCCGCCAGATCGCAAGATCTGGCGGGCCGTCTGGTCTTCCGGCGCCGAGGGGCGCCGATGGGTCGGAGACAGCAGCGGCACGTCCGTCCGGTCCACCGGCTCTTCGTTTCGAGGCCAAGCTCGCGGGGTACAACGGCCTGGGCGCGATGACCTGGAAAGCTCCGCGCCGTAGGAAGGTCGCTCCCGCGGAGCCTGCGCGGTCGCCTTCGCCCCGGGGAAGCGCGCGACGTGAGCGGAAGCGCTGACGCGCTCAGTTGCGGCGCTTGCTGGAGACGTTGTGCGCGTAGGCTGCGGCGCGCGGTGCGCGCCGTGACGTCGACCGCACCTTGGACGTCGAAGCACGGCGCGTGGTCGGCCGAGGCACGAGCTTCACCTCCGCGTCGAGTCCGATCGCGAGCTTCGCGAGCGTTCGGTAGCCCGGGGTGGCCGCGCCTCGCTCGATGTCGCTGATCTCGCTCTGGTGGATACCGACACGCCCTGCGAGCTGCTTCTGCGTGAGGCCGAGCTCGCGGCGGCGCCGAAGGACCTGCGCGGCGAGGCGGAAGTGGTCCTTCAGCTCCTCGACCTGTGCAACGGCGTCGGCCCCCTCCGCGCGCGCCTCCGCCTCGACCTCTCTCATGAAAGTGTCGAAGGTCGTGGGCTTGGAGCGGCTCATGCGGTCCTCGGGGATGGCTGCACGCTATATGGGGATGAACCCATATCCTTGTCAAGGGGACCGACGCCGGGAGACAGCCTTGGCTGCCCTCTTCTGGCCAAGCTTCCATGCTCGGAGTCGCATGCGCGCAAGCTCGATTTCCGTGTCTTGGCGGCTCTTCGACGGGTTGGCGAGCTTGTCGTACCCGGCGAGAAGCAGGATCACCTTGTCGCCATGCGCGTGACAGAAGATCCGCAGGAGGAGCTTCTCGTCAGGGTTCGGTACCGGAACGGGCTTCTTGATGAAATCACCCACGGTGCCCCTGATCCGAAACTCGAAGAGCCCGTCTCCGAGTTGTCGGCCGTACTCGGTACCGCAGACGTCAACCCCTTCCTCCTGCAGTACCTCGTTCATCGCGAACCCAAGGATTCGGCGCAGGACCGGGGAGAGTTCCTCCGTCAGCCACCGGTACACGGGCTCGTCGCCGCCTTGATCTCTGAAGAACGTGATCGTGTAGCGCGCCACTCGTTGTCCCCTCCCACGCATCGTGAATAGCACGCCGACGTGGACGTGAAACGCCGACGATGCCCGCGTGAGTGCGGAGTGCGCTGAACTGCGAAGACATGGGAGGCGGACGGATGAGGGGGGCTTCCGGGCGGGCGAGGCTCGGGGCGTGCGGCGTCCATCCGCTGCCAGGCCCACCGCCGGGATCAAGCGGCGGTGCTGAGCGCACCCTGCCGCGCCTCGCCGCGCGGGCACGAGGGCGCGCCGGCCGAGCGCCGCCGCCGCGGTCGGCGGCCCGGGCTCACCCCGATCGCAGCGCTCGCGCGCCGTGCTTCCACCGCCTCGACGACGGCTTCGGCCACCGCGTCCGGCCCGAGACGCGGGTCCACCACCTCGTCCACGCCGAGCGCGGCGAGCTCGGCGCGGAGCGACGGGCTGGGGTCGCTCGCGAGGACCACGATGGCGAGGTCCTGCTCGCCGCCGGCGCGGCGGACGAGGTCGGCGAACGCGCGCGCATCGCGGCCCGGCAGGTCGAGCTTCACCGCCAGCGCGTCGAGCGCGAGGAGCTCCTCGAGCAGGAGCGCGAGGCCGCTCGCGCCGTCGGCGGCGGAGAGGGAGGCGATGTCCCGGGAGCCGAGCGCCCAGCCCAGCTCGGCGCGCGTCGAGACGTCCGGGTGGAGGACGAGCGCGCGAGGGCGCGGAGCCGGGATCGCATCGAACGTCGGGTTCATCGCGAACCTCCTCGTGCCCCCGCCCCGTGGGCACGTGACACGAGAATGCGAGCCGCGTACCAGGCCGGCTGGCCGCGAGATCCCGAGGGAAACGCCGAGCACGGGCGCAGCGTCGTCGGGAAACCACCACGGTCCGTGAGGCGCGCGCACGTCAGGGCGCGTCGCCGTCGCCGGGAGTACTGCCGTGTAGGCTTCCCGCTCCACGCCGGGAGCGCGCTTGCACGCGGAGCGCGGGACACGCCACGCTGCACTCGAGGTGTGGGCCCGGCGCACCAGGGGCCGCTGCGAAGCGCGAGGATGGAAACGTGAGCTACGACTACACCGTCTTCCGCGCGCCGTCCGACCAGCCAATGGCCTCGTGGCCGGCCGCCGCGCCGCCGGCGCTGGGATCGGTCGCGGAGGTGCGGCAGCGGCTCGACGAGCTGCTGCACGAGGTGACGTGGACGCAGCGGGGGTCGACGTGGTTCGGGTGCTCGCAGGGCCAGGAAGGCAGCGCCGAGCTGCAGCTGACGCCGGAGCCGGACGGGCAGGTCCACTTCGTCACGATCCGGCGGGTGGAGCGCGCGCTCGTCGAGCACCTCTGCGCGCGGCTCGGCCTCGTGGCCGTCGATCCGCAGGCCATGACGCTGTACCGGCCGGAGACCCGCGGCTGGACGGACGCGCGGTGATCGCGGGCGGCGCTAGTGGTTGCAGTCGCCGGGGACGCGCGGGCTGTCGTTGTCCACCCAGTCGAGCCGCTTGCCGTCGTACGCGTCGCCCTGCGCGCCGTCCCAGTGCGTCTCCCGCAGCACCACCACCAGGCTCTGGTTGTCGGGGCTGTAGAGCGACACGACCAGCTCGTTCGCGGCGATGGTGGTGAGGTTGCGCATCTCGTAGTCGTGGGGGGTCGTCCACACGCCCGAGCAGAACGTGCCGGGGGCGCACCACGAGCCGGTGCGCGGCAGGAGCGTCGTCCAGGTGCCGTAGTGCGGGTACGCGACCGCGCCGCCGTACACCTTCTGCCGCTTGAACCTCAGCTGGAAGGTGGAGGTGCGCCAGGTGAAGTCGATCTTCCCCTCGTAGCAGTCGTTCGCCCAGCCGCCGGTCCAGATGGCGCTGTCGTTCCGCGCGACGCTGATCTTCCACGGGGCGGGGCGGAAGCCGTGGGTCACGTCCTGGCAGGTGGCGTCGCTCATCTCCGCGCTGGAGCAGAGCTTGTAGAAGGGCGGCTCGGCGCACTCCCACATGACGAACTCGGGAGGGTAGACGAGCGAGTACTTCGCCATCGACGCGGTGATGTCGGCGTCGCCCTCCAGCTCGACGTCGCTCAGGTTGATGATCGTCAGCGAGAAGTGGTCGGAGTCCATGCCGTGCGCGTCCAGCTTGGTGAAGATCCCGCCCGCCGGCACGTCGGAGGACGTGCACTGGCCGGCGGCTCGCGCCGGCGCACCGAGGAGGAGGCCGAAGGTGACGATGGAGACCAGGGTCGCCGTGCCGTGGGTCGACATGTCGGTCCCTCCTTTCACTCCGCGTCCGTGAGCCGGGCGCGCGCCGCGACGATCACCTGGTGCAGCGCCTTGCGCGCGTCCTTGTCGAGGACGCCCCCGGACCGCACGGTCACGACCGCCGCCCGGAGCTGCTCCCGTTCGCCGGGGGCGAGCGCCAGCACCACCTCGCGGATCGCGAGCAGGCCGGCGCGGTCGTACTTCTCGTAGAGCTTCCGGAACTCCTCCACGACCTTCGCCGCGTCCGGGTCGCGCTGCGGGCGCGCCGCCAGGCTCGCGTGGGCGAGACCGGCCACGTTCGAGGCCGCGTACTGGTCGCGCGTCCAGACCGTCACGTTGACGATCGGCACGGCGCCCCACTTCCCCGCGCAGCTGGATCCGCCGAACCGGCGCCCCCTCAGCACGTGGATCGTCGTGATCAGCTCGGAGGCCCCCGGGCCGGCGGCGTCGGCCCACTGCGCGTCGGTGCCGTCGTCCGCGGCGCCGGAGACGGTCTGCGGCGTGCAGATCCTCGGGTCGGGCAGCGCCGGCGACGGCGCGGCCACCTCGTTCTCGACGAGGTTGTGGTTCGACCGGTAGCAGTCCTGGTCCGGCGCGGGGATGGGATAGGCCGCGACGTACATCTTGATGCCGTCGTCGGGCGCGACCTGCTCCTCCTCGAACCGCGCCGGATCCGCCATGTCCGCGATGGAGATGAAGAGGCCGTACCAGGACAGCGGGTTGAACGGATCCGTGACCACGCCGGCGAAGCTGACGGCCATGGTCAGCGTCGCCAGGAAGTCGGAGCCGAAGAAGCCGGCGTACAGCGACTCCCCGGGATCGTCGAGCGGCCGGGTCACCCAGAGGCCCAGGTGGACGTCGTCGCGACGCACGGTGCAGTCGCCGCCGACGGACGGCGGCGGGCACTCCCACCACTCCACCCCGCGCACCACCCAGCTCACCCGGCTCTGCTCGACGCGTGCCCCGCGCTCGTCCCACGAGAACACCATCTCGTACGGACGGGTCACCGTGTTGACGTAACCCTCGGTGTAGGCCTCCGGCGGAACGCCCGGGATGATCGCCGGCACGCCGACCGGCGCGAACAGGAACGACTTCGGGACGAAGCGATCGCGGTCGAGGACGTCCGTGGCCGGCGTGCCGACCTGGTACTGGTCGCCGTACGCCGCGGAGGTCGCCTCGGTGTGCTCGATCCGGAACGGCGTCAGGTTCAGGATCCGGACGACCACCGACCGCGCGGCCCCGTCGTAGGTGAGCAGGTCCGTCTGCATCTCCCCCGCGGTGCCGTAGGGGAAGTAGTTGGTCTGCGCGGTCGCTGCGAGCGGCAGCAGCACCGTCAGTGTCAGGACGTGCAGCCTCGATGAGCGGCTCACGGCTCCTCCCTTCTCGCGGTGTGCTGCGACGAGGCTCCGGGCGAGCGCGGCGCGCGCCGGGAGCGTCGCGCTGGCAGGCGAACGGCGACGCCGTCACGGCGATGTTCCGCGCATTCACGTCGCGACGCCTGTGGTACGCGGTCTCGCGCGGGCGCATTACGCCCACCGGAGGTGCGCCGTCGGGACGTGGCGCCGCGCCGGAGCACGGAGCGAGCGGGCGGCCACCGAGCTGGCCGCGCGCGGGTCGCCTCGAACGGCCGCGGCCCCCATCCTGGCCGGGGAACGCTCCGGCGCGGCGAGCATATGCGCCGGACAGGCCCGCTCGCGCGAATGCTGGCGTCGCCTCCGGCGTCCGGCCGGAGCGCGCCAGCGACGGAGCTCGGACCTCGTCACGAGGCAGGGACATGGCGAGCCCGGGTCCAGACCGTCGGTCGAGGCGGTTCCTGTTCGGCGGTTACGTGGTGGTCGTGGCGAGCTTCATCGCCGCCTCGGTCTACACCGCGGAGCACATCCGGGAGATCGACGTCGCCTCCGACGAGATCGCGCGCGACGCCATGCCGACGATCCGGTGCCTGGCCGAGGCGCGCCACATCCTCGGCCAGTTCGAGATCGAGTCCGCGGCGTTCGCCGCCGTGCCCGTCACGCCGGCCGCGCGCGTCGCCGCCGAGGCGCCGCTCCGCGCGCTCGCGGAGCAGGTGGGCATCTACCTGGCGCTGCCGCTCTTCCCGGGCGAGCGGCCGTTCTGGGAGGACGTGCGGCGCGGCACCTCCCGGTTCGTGGGCGCGGCGAACCGCATGCTCGGGCAGGCGGACGCAGGCGACGCGCGGCTCGCGAGGGAAACGTTCCTCCGCGAGGTCCGGCCCGCGGCGGCGCACCTGCACGAGCTGCTGTCCCGCGACCTCGACTTCAACGCCCGCAACGGCAGCCAGCTCGCCGAGCACATCAAGGCCGTTCGCGCGCGAGGGCTGTGGCTCAGCCTCTCGCTGGGCATCCTCTGCGGCGGGATCGCGCTGCTGGCCGGGCGGGTCGTCGCCGGTCAGCTTCGCCGCCACGAAGCGCTCGTGAGCGAGCACGAGCGCATGATGGAGGAGCGCGCCGGCGAGCTGGAGGCGTTCGCGGGACGGGTTGCGCACGACATCATGAACCCGACCGCGAGCGCGCAGCTCGCGATCGACCTCGAGCTCCGGCGCCGGCAGGCGGCGGGCGAGCCCGCGGGCGAGGGGCTCGAGCGCGCGCGGCGCAGCCTCCGGCGGATCCAGACCCTGGTCGCGGGGCTGCTCGGATTCGCCCGCGCCGGGGCCCGGCCGGAGCCGGGCGCCGCCGCGGACGTCGTCGAGGTCGTCCACGACGTCGTCTCGGGCGCGGAGGCACGGGCCACCGCGGCGGGCATGATCGTCGGCGCCGAGCTCGTGCCGGGCACCGTCGCATGCGCGAAGGGCGTCCTGACCAGCCTGGTGGCGAACCTGCTGGACAACGCCATCAAGTACGCGCGGCGGGACGGGCGGGTCGTGATCCGCGCCGCCCCGGACGCGGCCGCGATCCGCGTCGAGGTCGAGGACGACGGACCCGGGCTCCCGCCGGACCTGGGCGACCGCGTCTTCGAGCCGTACGTCCGCGGCGGCGGGAGGGACGTGCCGGGGCTCGGCCTCGGGCTCGCCACCGTGAAGCGGCTCGCCGAGGCCCACGGCGGCCACGTCGGCGTCTGCTCCGAGCCGGGCCGGGGAACCACCTTCTGGTTCGAGCTCCCGCGCGCGGCGGCCGTGAGCGAGAGCGCCTCGATGCGTGGATCCGCGCGCGGGTAGCCGGCCGGCACACCGAGCGCAAACCTCGCTCAGAGGTCCGCGTAGATCTCGAGGACGTTCCCGTCGGGATCGCGGAAGAACAGGGTGCGGTGGCCCCAGGGCTGATCCGTCGGCGGCGAGACGATGGGCACCTCCAGGCGGCGCAGCTCCTCGGCGCACGCGGCCACCGCGGCGGGCGCCACCCGGAACGCGAGCTGGACCGACAGCGCGCCCTCGGGCGTGGGCGGGTCGTGGAACAGGCCGCCGCGCTGCGTGAGCACGAGCAGGTTGGAGCCGACGCGGAACTCGACCCAGCCGGGCCCGAGCTCGCGCGCGATGGGGAAACCCATCACCTCCGCGTAGAATCGGCGCATTCGCTCGGGGTCGCGCGCGAACAGGACGGTGTAGTCGAGCTGGCGGATGCTCTGGAGCGCGGTCATCGGTGCACCTCGGGGACGGCGTGGTGGAGGCGGGATGGTGATGCCGGCGAGCGTCGCGAGGAAGGTGCCCGGTGATGCGGGTGGTGGCACCACCACCCTCGCGGCGAGGGCGCTCGGAGACTTCCTGCGCCGGATGCGGTCGCGCCCGGCGCTGGCGGTCGCGGGCGGCGGGCGCCGGCGGGTGACGGGGCTCCGCCGCGAGGAGGTCGCGGTCGCCGCGAACATCAGCATCACCTGGTACACCTGGCTCGAGCAGGGACGCCCGGTGCGCACCTCGCCGCGCACGGTGCGCGCCCTCGCCCGCGCGCTGCGGCTCGGGGAGGCGGAGGCGGCGCACCTCGCGCGCCTCGCCGACGCGGTGGCGAGCGCCGCGCCGCGCTGGCGGCGGACGGCGCAGGCCTCGCCGGCGCTGCGCGCGATGGTGGACGGGCTCCGGGACTCACCCGCGTACGTGGTGAACGGGCGCTGGGACGTGCTCCACGCAAACGCGGCCGCCCGGGCCGTGCTCGGATCGTTCGAGGCGACCCCGGGCGTCACCGACAACGTGCTGGCGCGCCTGTTCCTCGATCCGGGCTGGCGCGGGCGCTTCCTGGACTGGGAGGCGGTCGCGTCCTCCGCGGTGGCACAGTTCCGCGCGGCCGGCGGCCGTCTGGTGGCGCACCCGGACTGGAACGCGTTCGTGGCGGACCTGGCCGCGCGCAGCCCCGAGTTCGCGCATGCGTGGGAGTCCCAGGCCCTCGCCGACGCGCACCTCCGGCGGAAGCGGCTGGCCGCCCCGGGCGGCGAGCCGCTGGAGCTGCTCTACGCCTCGTTCGCGCCGGAGGGCGAGCCGGAGGACGTCCGGGTGGTGCTCTACGTGCCCGCGGACGACGCGGCGCGCGGGGTGCTGGCGCGGGCGCTGCGGCCGTTCGGCCCGGCGCGGCGCCCCGCACGGTGAGCGCCCCGGCGCGACGCCGGGCGGGCAGGCGGCGCGCCTTGGCAGGGAACGCGGCGGTGCGCTAGATCCTCCCGCCATGGCCAGCGCCAGCGCCGACACCGCGATCCGCCCGACCCGGGCCGAGAACTTCTCCGAGTGGTACCTCGAGGTCATCAAGGCCGCCGATCTCGCCGAGAGCTCGACCGTCCGCGGCTGCATGGTGATCAAGCCGTGGGGCTACGCGCTCTGGGAGCACGTGCAGCGGGTGCTCGACGGCATGTTCAAGGCCACCGGCCACGTGAACGCCTACTTCCCGCTGTTCATCCCGCTGTCGCTGCTCGAGAAGGAGGCCGCGCACGTCGAGGGGTTCGCGAAGGAGTGCGCGGTGGTCACCCACCACCGGCTCGAGGCGCGCGACGGGAAGCTGGTGCCGGTGGGCGAGCTCGAGGAGCCGCTCGTGGTGCGGCCGACCTCGGAGACCATCATCGGGGAGAGCTTCGCGCGGTGGGTGCAGAGCTACCGCGACCTGCCGCTGCTCATCAACCAGTGGGCGAACGTCGTCCGCTGGGAGATGCGGACCCGGATGTTCCTGCGCACGGCCGAGTTCCTGTGGCAGGAGGGCCACACCGCGCACGCGACGGAGCGGGAGGCGATCGACGAGACCATGCAGATGCTCCGGATCTACGCCCGCTTCGCCGAGGAGTGGATGGCGCTGCCGGTGGTCCAGGGCGAGAAGACCGCGAGCGAGCGGTTCCCGGGCGCGGTCCGCACCTACTGCATCGAGGCGATGATGCAGGACCGCAAGGCGCTGCAGGCCGGCACCTCGCACTTCCTCGGCCAGAACTTCGCGAAGGCCTCGGGCATCCAGTTCCAGGACGAGAACGGCACGCTCACGCACGCGTGGACCACGTCCTGGGGGCTCTCGACCCGGATGATCGGCGCGATGATCATGACCCACGGCGACGACGACGGGATGGTGTGCCCGCCGCGCCTCGCGCCGCAGCAGGTGGTGATCATCCCGGTGATCCAGAAGCCGGAGGTCCGCGAGCAGGTGCTGGCGTGGTGCGCCGAGCTGAAGCGGGAGCTCGAGGCGCAGAGCTACGCGGGCGCCCCGGTGCGCGTCCACCTCGACGCGCGCGACGTCCAGGGCGCGAAGAAGTCCTGGGAGTGGATCAAGAAGGGCGCGCCGATCCGGCTCGAGGTCGGCCCGAAGGACATCGAGAAGGGCGCGGTGTTCATGGGCCGCCGCGACCGGAAGCCGCGGGAGAAGCAGAGCGTGCCGCGGGGCGAGCTGGTCGCGGGGGTGGCCGCGCTGCTGCAGGAGATCCAGGACGCGCTGCTCCAGCGCGCGCGGGCGGTGCGCGCCGAGCACACGCGGCCCATCGACACGAAGGACGAGTTCTACGCGTACTTCACGCCGCCCGCGACCGCGCGGCCCAACGATCCCACGCCCATCCACGGCGGGTTCGCGCTCGCGCACTTCAGCGGGGATCCGGCGGTCGAGGCCCGCATCAAGGAGGACCTCGGCGTCACGGTGCGCTGCATCCCGCTCGAGCCGGGCGAGCCCGGCACCTGCCCGTTCACCGGGCAGCCGAGCCCGAAGCGCGTGGTCTGGGCGAAGTCGTACTGACCGGCGGGCGCCCCCGTGCGCCCCCGGTCTCCGCCGCGACCCAGGGGTGCGACGGATCGTCACGCCGTCCTGCGACAGACGGACGCCGCCGCCACACGGCATGGTGCGAGCCGGGGTTCCTGCGGCGGCATGACGCCGCGCGAGCGCCCCGAGGAGACCACCCGTGCCCGCTCGCGCCACCTCGTCGCGGTTCTTCCTGGTCGCCGCCGCCCTCGCGCTCACCGCCTGCGGAGGCGGAGGAGGATCGAAGGCGTCGTCGCCGCCGCGCGTGGAGCGGGTCACCGGAGTCGTCGCGGTCGCGGGCGACGGGGAGGTCACGGTCTCGTGGGATCCGTTCCCGGGGGCGCTCTCCTACAACCTCTACTGGTCGAAGACGCCGGGCGTGGACGCGGCGACCGGCAACCTCCTCCAGGACGTGACGAGCCCGCAGGTCCTCACCGCGACGAACGGGGTCACCTACTACGTCGTGGTCACGGCCGTCACGGCGGCGGGAGAGAGCGCGGAGTCGGCGGAGGCCTGGTTCACCCCGGGCGCCTCCCCCGTCCCGCCGGGGACGGGCCACGTGGGCGTGGTGACGACGATCGCGGGCTCGAGCATGGACTACGCGGACGGCGACGCCATCCACGCACGGTTCAACACGCCGACCGGCATCGTCGGCGTGGGCACGAGCCTCTACGTCTGCGACACCACCAACATGCTCATTCGCCGGCTGGACCTCTCGACGCGACAGGTGACCACCCTCGCCGGCGATCCCCGCACGTACGCGGGTCACCAGGACGGGATCGGGACGGCGGCCTCGTTCAACTCCCCGCGCGGCATCACGAGCGACGGGACCTACCTCTACGTCGCCGACACCGCGAACAACCTCGTCCGCCGCATCGACCTCGCGACCGCGGCGGTGACGACGCTCGCGGGCTCGACCACCCAGGCCGGCGCGGCCGACGGGCCCGGCGCGAGCGCGACCTTCCGCTGGCCGCGCGGGGTCGCGACCGACGGGACGACGCTCTACGTCGCCGACACCATGAACAACGCGATCCGCGCCCTCGACCTCGCCACGGGCGTGGTCTCGACGCTCGCGGGCGATCCGGCGAGCTACGCGGGATACGCGGACGGGCGCGGGACGGCCGCGCGCTTCTCGGCGCCGTACGGGCTCGCGATGCACGGTGGCGAGCTCCTGGTGGCGGACTCGGGCAACTCCGCCATCCGCGCCGTCGATCCGCTCACCGGCGAGGTGACCACCGTGTCCACGACCACCGCGGCGCCGTACGCGATCGCGGTGATCGGCGGATACGTGTACGTGGCGAACCACGCCTCCGGCGGCGGGGACCCGGTGCCGGGGACCGGGAACACCATCACCGAGATCGACCTCGCCACGGGCGAGGCGTGGACGCTCGCAGGCGGCAACTGGTACGCGACGCTCGCGGACGGGACCGGGACCGCGGCGGCGATCAATTATCCCGAGGGGATGACCGGGCTGGACGGCAAGCTGTACGTCTCCGACACGTTCAGTCACGTGCTGCGCCGCATCGACCTGCAACCGCTCTAGGCGGTCGCGGGCGACCCCGGGGTCGGGCTCAGGGCGCGTGAATCCATCCCCGGACCGAGCCAGGCGGTCGAGACGCGAGCAGCGCGAGGCGCGACGACCGAGCATGCCCGTCGGCATGTGAGGGAGGAGCAACGACGCGATGCGACGCGGATCGGCCGCCGCGGCGACGGGAGGGGATTGTTTCACGTGCCCTCAGGGCGCGGGCGGCACGGCCGCGCCCTGCCCGACGCCCTCCACCCGCGTCTTCCCGTCCCGGTCCACCTCGAGGCGGACGCGCGGTTCCCCCTGCGCGTCGCGGAGCACGATGCTCGCCACGCCCTGCTCCACGCCGAGCGTGATCCGCTCCTTCCAGTCGTGCCGGAACGTGATGCTGGGCTCGCCCTTCACCAGGCCCACGCACATCGCCTCGTACGCGTCCTTGATGTCGAAGCAGAGGCCGCGGATGTCCACCGGCTCGAGCATGCCGAGCCCCGCGATCTCGTAGCCGTCCTGGTCCATGAACTGGATCCCGAACGCGTCCACCGCGCGGCGCTCGGCGCCCTTGGGCGGCGGCAGCGGCGCCCCGATGCGCAGGCGCGGCTGGCCGCGGGCGTCCACCACGGTGAGCTCGCGGACGGTGAGCGACTGCGGCGGACCGCGACCCGCCTCGCGCGCCCCGGCGCAGGCGGTGACGAGGGAGACGGCGAGGACGGCGGGGGCGACTCGGGATGGCAGGTGCAAGGGCGGCTCCTCGGAGGCCAGGGGTTGGCCGCCGCATCATTCCGCGGACCTCACGCCGAGTCACGGTGCCGCTCGGGGCCGGCGGAGGTCAGCGCTCCCGCGGGAACGCGTCCGCGACGAGCGCCTCGGCCTCCGCGAGCCAGGCGGCGCGCTCGGCGTCGGTGCTGGTCACGACCACCGAGAACGTCCGGCGCCGGACGTCCTTCACGCCGCACAGGTCGAACACGCACCGGCGCCAGATCGCGTCGAGCGGGTCGCCGAAGGCCTCCCGCTCGCGCGCGATCGGCGTGTTGGAGGTGTTGAGGACGACGGCGGTCCTGGCGCGCAGGAGGCCGACCGGCACGCCCTCGCCCGAGTCGCCCTCCTGGAACGCGTACGCGACGCCGGGCCGGACCACGCGATCGATCCAGCCGGTGAGGATCGCGGGCGGCTGACCCCACCAGTTCGGGTGGACGATCACGATCCCGCCCGCCGAGGCGAGCGCGTCGCAGTGCTCGCGGAGCCAGCCCGGGAGCGGCGCGTCCCTCGGGATCTCGGGCCCGGGGAGGACCGGGTCGAAGCCCTCCGCGTAGAGATCGCGCAGGGTGACCTCGTGCCCGGCGCGCCGCGCCGCCCGGCACGCGGCGTCGGCGAGCGCATGGTTGAGGCTGGCGCGGTCGGGGTGGGCGAGGAGGACGAGGAGGTTCATCGCGAAGGCTCCGGGGCGGCGCGGCGTCGGCCAGGGCGCGCACGCTACCATCGGCGCGGGAGCCGCGGGCACGCATCGTCCTCGGGCGCGATCACGCCGCCTCGCGGCGTCCCGCGGGGGCCTCGGCGTCCAGGATGGCCCGCGCCGTCGCGGCCACCGCCTCGGCGGCGGGGGTGGGCTCGACGGAGAACGCGGCGCGGAAGCGCCGGTCGTCGGGGACGTATGGCACCTTCCACTGGTAGGTCATCTCCACGGCGGCGCCGAGCGTCGGGTCGAGGAGGCCGCCCACCCGCAGCAGCCAGTCGGGGACGATGCGGAGCCGGGCGGGCCGGCCGAGCGCGGCGCCGACCGCCTCCACCAGGCCGCGGGTGCTGCCCGTCCAGGCGACGGGCAGGTGCCACGCCCTCCCCAGCGCGGCGTCGTCCGTGCCGAGCACCGCGAGGCCGCGCGCCACGTCGGCGACGTACGAGTACGCGTGCGGCAGGTCGGGGTCGCCGAACGCCTCGAACGGCTTCCCGGCGCGGAGCCGCGCCGCGAGGCGGTCGCCGAGCAGCGCGGCCGCGCCGGCGCCGGGGCCGAAGAAGTCGGAGGCCCGCCCGGTGGTCGCCCGCAGGTCCCCGCGGGCGTGGGCCTCGAGCAGCTCGCGCGCAAGGAGCGCGCGCAGCTCGCCCTTGTGGCTGCAGGGCGCGAGCGGCGCGTCCTCGTCGAACGGCGAGGCGGCCGGCCGCCCGTACATGTACAGGCAGTCGAGCGCGACGAGGCGCGCGCCGGCGCGGGCGGCGGCGTCGCGGATCCCGCGCCGGAGCGGGGCGAGCAGCTCGTCCCAGCGGTGGTAGTCGGGCGGGTTGGTGCAGTCGTAGACCACGTCGGCGCCGCGGCAGGCCTCGCCCGCGAACAGCGGGTCGGTGGCGTCGCCGCTCAGCCAGCGGAGGCCGGGGAGCTCCGGGCCGGGCGGGCCGCGCCGGACCAGGCGGACGGAGTGGCCGAGGCCGAGCAGCTCGCGGGCGAGGCGGCGGCCGACCTGGCCGGCGCCGAACACGACGTGCAGCTCGGGGGGGACGAACGGATCCGGGCGGGGCATGTGGGCTCCTCTCGAGCGGAAGCCTACGGTCCGCGAAAACGCGGTGCACGCGGCGATTTTGCCGGGTAGCCTTGCGGACGTGCAAAGGCCTCCGCCCGCCCCGCCCGCCGCCGCGCTCGACTGGGATCACGCGCGCGTGCTCCGGGCGCTCCTCGAGGCGCGCTCGCTGTCCGGCGCGGCGGCGCGCCTGGGCGTGAACGCCTCCACCGTCTCCCGGCGGCTCGGCGCCCTCGAGGCGGCGCTCGGCGCGCGCCTGTTCGATCGGACCCCGGACGGCGTGCTCCCCACCGCGCTCGCCGAGTCGCTCGGGCCGCACGCCGAGGCGATGGAGCGCGCCGCGAACGCGCTCGCCCTGGCGGCGCAGGGGCGCGAGCTGGCGGCCGAGGGCGAGGTGCGGCTCACCGCGGCGCCGGGCGTCGCCGAGTACCTGCTCGCCCCGGCGCTGCCGCGCCTGCTCGCGGCGCACCCGGGACTGCGCCTGACGCTCGACGCGACCATCGGCTACGCCGACCTCACCCGGCGCGAGGCGGACCTGGCCATCCGCGGCGTGCTGCCCGCGTCGGGCGACCTCCTGGCGCGGAAGCTCGGCACGGCAACCGGCGGCGTGTTCGGCGCACCGCGCCAGGCCCGCGCGCTCGGCACGCTGCGCAGCCTCGACGCGGCGCGCTGGATCACCTGGGGCGACGACCTCGCGCACCTCGAGCTCACCCGCGCCGTCCTGGATCACGTGCCGCCCGAGCGGATCGCGCTCCGCACCAGCCACATGGGCACGCAGATGGCGGCGGCGCGCGCCGGGGTGGGGCTGGTGCTCGCCGACCGCAACATGGCGCTGGCCTGCGGCCTCGCCGAGGTCCGCCTCGCGCCGGCGGCCCGCCGCCAGCTGCCCTCCGCGCGCGCGGGCGACCTGTGGCTGGTGGTCCACCGGGCGCTGCGCGAGGTGCCGCGGGTGGCGGCGGTGTGGGACTTCGTGCTCGAGGAGGCCCGGCGGCTGGGGCTGAGCCCTGGCGACGGCACGTGATCCGGGCCGCGGCAGCGGCACCCGGTCGCAGGCGCCGAGGACGATCCCGGAACTCGGAGGTGGTGCGGCAAACGAGCGCATGTCCGTTCGCTCGCCGGTCTTCTAGCGTGGGTGAACGCAGCCGCGGGGTTGGGGGAAACCCCCGGCTGACCTACCCAGGGGGAATACCCATGCGCCAGCCGGTGCACCGCTCCTCGCGCGGCGGCCTCCACGCGCCTCGCGCCCGCGGCTCGTCTCGCCTCGATCCGACCCTCGCCATGGCCTTCGCGCTCTCGGCCGTCCTCGTCTCCGGCTGCGGGCCGGACGAGGCGCCGACGGCCGCGTCGGGCCTGGCCGGCGATCCGATGCCGGGCAAGACCGTCGAGCCCGCGCCGGCGCCGCTGCCGCCGCGGTTCACCACGCAGGCGCTGCCGGTGGCGGGCGAGGTGTGCGTCGGCTCCGCCGCGCACGACAAGCACGCGGCGTCCGGGATCGGCTGCACCGCTTGCCACCCGTGCGGCGGCGCGCTCGGGTTCGCGAACCCGGTCACGTTCCCGGGCGGCACGACCAGCGCGAACGGGAGCGTCGTGAGCGACGCCTCCGGGACCACCTGCTCGGTCGGCTGCCACGCGCCGCTCGGCGCCGAGCCGCACGGGGTCAGCTGGACCGCCGGGCCGCTGCAGTGCGTGACGTGCCACACCGACGTCGGCGCCATCGATCCCGCCACCGCGCTGTCGGCGCACCCGCTGCCGGACGGCAGCTCGGGCACGAGCTGCCAGTCCTGCCACGACACCTCCCAGCACCTGAGCGGCGAGGTCCGCATGGTGGACGGCGGCGGCGGCAGCGCGGCCGTCACCTGCGCCGGCTGCCACGCGGGCCAGGGCCAGACGCTCTCCGGCGAGACGCCGCCGCTGCTCGTCGGGTGGGACGACCTGGTCTCCGGCGACTTCCACGGCGACCGGCCCGGCACCTGCCGGTTCGACGCGCTCGACCCCGCCGGCCAGCGCTCCATCGGCCGCGGCGCGTACGCGTGTCCGCCGAACCAGCCGGACCAGCCCGGCGCGATGCGCATCACGCCGCGGTGGTGGTACGCGAACGGCACCTCGGGCGCGTGGGCCTGGACCTGCGTGCTGCAGCCGGTGGACGCGGCCGGGAACCCGGTCGGCGCGGCGCGCACCGGCCAGCCGTGTCCCGAGGGCACGATCCAGAACTCGTCGTGCTCGAGCAACCTCTCGTCGCCGAGCTGCTACCCGACCACGCTCGTCACGCGCGGCTTCGGCGGCACGCTGCTCGCGCCGTACGCGCGCGGCCAGGGCGCCATCGCGTGCGCGCGCTGCCACGACTTCCACGCCAGCAACAACGCGTTCCTGCTCGCCGCCCACGTGAACGGCGTCGCCATCCCGCCGGGCAGCATCGATCGCGCCGGCGTGGGCGCGCAGGTGCTGTGCACCGCGTGTCACCAGGGCGACCGCCACGAGGTGTGCAAGGCCTGCCACCGCGAGCGGTGGGTCACCGACGGCTCGTACTCCTGGTTCGAGGGGGCCCCGGCGGATCCGGCCCCGGACGGCGCCGCGTGCTTCTTCTGCCACGGGCACGAGGGCATCCAGCAGATGGAGGTCACCTCGCCCGTCTATCCGCCGAACCATCCCTACTCGACCGGCCTGCCGCAGAGCGCCTGCACGCACTGCCACGACGGCTGGGCGCCGCCGCCCACCGAGTACGTGGCGCCGCGCTTCCAGGCCGGGCCGGCCCTGTCCGGAGTGACCGCGACGACCGCGACCGTCGCCTGGACCAGCAGCGAGAAGGCCACCTCCTACGTGGAGTACGGCGTGGGCACCGCCGGGCACGTGGTGGGCAACGACGCCTTCGTCGTCCAGCACTCGGTCCAGCTCACCGGGCTCACCCCGGGGACCACCTACGTCTGGCGCGTGCGCACGAGCGACGTGTTCCGGAACGTGACGCACACGGCGCTCCAGTCCTTCACCACGCCGGCCGAGGGCGCCCTGTCGAGCCCTGACCTGGCGCCGGTGAGCGCCAGCTTCGAGGTGGGCACGTACGACGCCACCGTGCCGCTCGTCTGGTTCCCGGTGACCGCGGCCGCGGGGGTGGTGCTCCAGTACGAGGTCCAGCTCGCCTCCGACGCCGCCTTCACCTACCTGCAGAACGGCTCGCTCACCGGCCCCGGGGTGCCGGGGAGCACGGTGGGCAGCACGGGCTGGGTGAGCGGGACGCCGACCACCTCGGGCGGGCGCCCCGCGCTCCAGGTGCCGGCGCGGCTCCTCAACATCCCGCAGGACTCGTGCGGACCCTACGCGCCGCGGCCGTACTACTGGCGTGTGCGCGTCCGCGACCAGCAGGGGCACGAGTCGGGCTGGTCCGCGCCGGGCAACTTCGGCGCGTTCGCCTGGGACCCGTGGTGCTGATCGCCGCTTCGCCCCGGGGCGCGCCGCGCGCCCCGGGGCCGTCGCGCTGATCGGCGGTCCGGCCGCGGGGCACCGCGCCGTTCGCGCCGCGCGTCCGGACGCCGCCCGAGGGCGCTCAGGCGGCCCGGCCCGGCGCGACGGCGGGGAGCGCCGGCGCACGCGTCGCCGGGGCCGTGCCGTGCTCGGGCTCGCCGGTGCGGAACCACGCGGCCGAGCGGCGCAGCGCCTCGGCCTCCTCGGCGAGCCGGGCGGCGGTGGAGGCGAGCTCCTCGGAGGACGACGCGCTCGCCTGGATGGCGGCGTCGAGCTGGCCGATGGCGCCGGTCACCTCGTGCGCGCCGGCGGAGATCTCCTCGGTGGCGACGGCCATGCCGCGCACCAGCTCCGAGGTGCGCCCGATGTCCGGGACCACGGCGTCGAGCGCCTCGCCGGCCAGGCGCGCCGCCTGCACGGTGGAGGTGCCGAGCGCGCCGATCTCGGCGGCGGCGGCCCGGCTCCGCTCGGCCAGGCGCCGGATCTCGGTCGCGACCACGGCGAAGCCGCGCCCGTGCACGCCGCTGCGCGCCGCCTCGATGGCGGCGTTCAGGGCGAGCAGGTTGGTCTGGTGGGCGATCTCCTCGATGACGGCGGTCCGCCCGGCGATCTCCTGCACCGCCTCGACGGCGCGGCGCACCGCCTCGCCGCCGGACCGGGCCGACGCCGCCGAGCGGGCCGCCAGCGCCTCGGTCTCCGCGGCCCCGCCGGCCACGTCGCGCACCCGCGCCGCGAGCTCGGTGGTGGCGCCGCTCGCGGTCTCGGCCCCGGCCGCCTGCTCCGAGGCGCCCTCGGCGATCTGCGCGGTGGAGGCGGACAGCGCCTGGCACGCCTCGGCCACCGCGTCGGAGGCGGAGCGGAGCGTGCCGACCACGGCGCGGAGCGCCCGCACCATCTCGTTGAGCGCCTCGCCCAGGGCGCCGACCTCGTCCCCGGCGCGGATCTCGAGCTCGCTCGCGAGGTCGCCCGCGGCCACCCGCTCGGCGAAGCGTGCGGTCCGCGCCAGCGGCTCGAGCACCATGCGCCGCACCAGCCAGAGCGCGAGCCCGGCCAGCACGATCACCAGCGCGGCGCCGCCCGTGGACAGGAGCAGCCCCAGGCGCTGCCCGTCGTGCGTCAGCTCCTCCTCCGGCACCGCGCCGCAGACCAGCCACTGCCACGGCTCGAACGCCTGGCAGGTCGCGATCTCCGGGCGCGCCGCGCCCTTCGCGTCGGCGCCCGCGATGCGCAGCCCCTCGGCGCCGCCGCTCCCCGTGGCGAGCGCGGGCCCGAGCCCGTCCGGCGCGGCCTCGCCGGCGCGGGTGGGGTGGACGATCAGCCGGTTGCGCCCGGCGCCCGCCGAGGCGTCCACCACGAAGAAGTAGCCCTGGTCGCCCGCGCGCACGCCGCGGATGCGCTCGCGCAGCGCGGCGAGCCCGTCGGTGAAGTCGACGCCCACGAACAGCGCGCCGATGACCTTCCCGTCCTGGACGATGGGCTCGTAGCGCGTGAAGAAGTCGCGGCCGAACAGCACGGCCTTGCCGGTGTAGGGCTCGCCCTCGAGCAGCCGCCGGTGCGCGGGGTGGTCGGCGCCGAGGAACGTGCCCACCGCCCGCCGGCCGTCGTCGGTCTGCACCGAGGTGGTGATGCGCACGAAGTCCCCGCCGGCGCGGGCGAAGACGGTCGCGACCGCGCGGCTCGTCGCGGTGAAGCGATCGACGGTGGGGTAGTCGAGGTCCACCATCCGGTCGCCGGCGGCGAGGCCGGGGAGGGCCACGCCCTCCACGTAGGCGGCGCGCGACGGGTCCGCGCGGATGCCCTCGGGGTAGGCGGCGCGGAACACGTGGAGCAGGTCGGCGGTCGCCCTCGCCAGGCTGGCGTCGTAGACGCCGACCATGTCCCGGACCAGCGCCACGCGGCCGCGCAGCGCGTCGGCGGTCTGCTGCTCGACGGTTCGAGCGGTGAACGCCGCCGACGCGGCGGTGAAGCCGCCCAGGACCACCGCGAAGGCGAGGCCGAGGGCGAGGACGAGCTTGGTGGCGAGGGAGGCGGAGCGCATGCAGGGTGGACCTCGCCGGGCGATCGCTGGCCCGGTCCCAGGCGGGTGAACCTCAGGTGCGGCAGCCACCCGGGGTCCGTCGTGCCCCGGGCGGCCGACCCGCCGCCCGGCAGGATCCCGAGGCGTGCGCGCCGGCGGGGTCCGGAGCCGCGGCCCCGCGGTGAAAACCGCCGGACCCGGCTGCAAGCGACGGACCCCGGCGCCGAGCGCCCGGCCGCGCGGCGCGGCGCAGGGGGCGTGTGCAACGTTCGGCGGGAGGTTCGCCCGATGCGTCGTTCGACCGCGCTGTCGCTGACCGCCGCGCTCGCCGCCGGCGCCTGGCTCGCCGCGCGCCGGCTTCGCCGCCGCAGGCCGCTCGCCGGCGGGGTGGCGCTCGTCACCGGCGGCTCGCGCGGCCTGGGCCTGGTCCTCGCCCGCGAGCTGGGCCGCCGCGGCATGCGCATCGTCCTCTGCGCGCGCGACGAGGAGGAGCTGGAGCGGGCGCGGTCCGGCCTCGCGCAGGAGGGGATCGACGCGACCGGCCTCCCCGGCGACGTGACCGACGAGGACGGCACGCGCACGCTGGTCGCCGACGTGGAGGAGAACCTCGGCCCGGTGGAGCTGCTCGTGAACAGCGCCGGGATCATCCAGGTCGGTCCGGCCGAGGCCATGAGCGTCGAGGACTACCGGCACGCCATGGACGTGCTGTTCTACGGCGCGCTGCACGCGGCCGAGGCGGTGCTGCCGGGCATGCGGGCGCGCCGCCGCGGGACGATCGTGAACGTCACCTCGATCGGCGCCGCGGTGGGCATCCCGCACCTCGCGCCCTACGACGCGGCCAAGTTCGCGGCGCGCGGGTGGTCGGAGGCGCTCGGCGCCGAGACCGCCAAGTACGGCGTCGACGTCATCACGGTGGTGCCGGGGCTGATGCGCACCGGCTCGTTCGGCCGCGCGCTGGTGAAGGGGCGCCGCTACGCGGAGGCGAGCCTGTTCTCGCTGCTCGCGTCCCTCCCGCTCGTGACGGTCTCCGCGGAGCGGGCGGCGCGGCGCATCGTGCGCGCGATCGAGCACCGCGAGCGCTTCGTGATCATCGGGCTGCCGGCGCGGGTGCTGCGCCTCGCCCACTCCCTCATGCCCGGGGCGATCGTGGCGACGCTGGGGTTCGTGAACCGGTTCCTGCCCACCGCCGCCCCCGGGGCGCGCCACGGCATCGCGCTCCCGGCCGAGCTGTTCCGGCGCGGCCTGGCGCGCTCCATCCTGACCGCGCTCGGCGAGCGCGCCGCCCGCCGCTACAACGAGGAGCCGGCCTGAGAGCGCCGCCCATTCGCATGGAGCCCTGCTGCGGCGCACGCTGGCTGCCTGCGCCGGGCAGACTCGTCCCTGCGCTGCTCGACGTGCCTAGGGGCACGCCTGCGCTGCTCGGTCCTCGTGTGCCCGGCTCGGCGACGCCATCGTGTGCCTCGCGACGGGCCCCACGCGAACGGGAGGCGCTGTGAGGGCCGCGGCCCGGTCGCGCCGGGGGACCTGACGCGAGAAGGCCCCCCCGCCGCGAGGCGAGGGGGCCTTCGAGTCCGCGGGCCGCCGGGCCTACCGGTTGCCGAGGTCGGTGCGCCAGGTGAAGCCGAGCGCCACGATCCACACGTCGGTCTTGTAGCTGCCCGGGAACGCGGCGGTCCCGGTCGAGGTCTGCTTGTCGCGGTCGCCGTAGAACACCGCGGCGTTCAGGCCGAAGTCGGCGCCCGCGTCCCAGCCCGCGCCGAGCGAGTAGCCGGTGGTGTTCGAGTCCGGCAGCGTCGGCGAGAGCGTGTTCGTGCGCAGGCCCGACCAGTCGCGCATCATGCCGGCGCGGAGCCGCAGGGTGGGCAGGGCGGTCCACTCGACGCCGCCGCGGATGACGTTGCCGTTGCGGTAGTCGCGCGGCACCGTGATGGCGGTCGTCTCGCCCTCGAACAGGTCCTGGTTGTAGACCACGAAGCGAGACCAGGAGTACTGCAGCGTCACCAGCACCGGCTTCGCGACGCGCCAGGCCAGGCCCGTGTCGATGCGGTTCGGGAACGTGAGGTCCTGCTTCACGTCCTGGTCCTGCGTGGTCGGGCCCACCAGCGAGGGCGGCACCTGGAAGTGCGCGTCGCCCTTCATGTGCATGGTGCCCTTGTGCTTGTAGTCGAAGCCGAGCGTGAGGTTCTCGAGCGGCTTCACCTCGGCGGAGAGCTGGTACGCGAAGCCGCCGCCCTTGGTGTCGAGCTCGGCGTAGGCGTCGGGGAACGGCTGGATCCCCTGCTTCAGGTACTGGATGCCCTCGTAGTAGATGGCGCCGCCGCCGACGCGCAGCCACGGCGCGATCTCGTAGCCGCCGTTCAGGTAGAAGCCGAGCATGCGGCGCTCGACGGTGATGATGCGGCCGCGCCCCTCCCACTGGTCGTCCCACTTCATCTGGCCGCCGCCGGGCGTGCCCACGCCGAGGCCGAAGCCGAGGCCGCGCCCGGCGAGCTTCGTGCCGTAGGCGACGTACATCGCCACCGGCGGCGTGGGCGCGAACTTGGTGGTCTCCTTGCCCGGGTAGGCGGCGGTGCCGGTCCACTTCGTGCGCAGGCTCAGCATCGAGCCGGCGAGCGAGAGGTTCAGCCCGGAGAGCTTGGAGAGCGCGGCGGGGTTCTGGAACGTGGCCGCCGCGTCCTCCTGCGCGGCCACGCCCGAGGACGAGAGCGCGAGGTCGCGCGGGTTGACGTTGATGACCTCGAACCCGCTGGCCAGCGCGACGGCCGGGGCGGCGAGGACGGCGAGGAAGGCGATCCGGAAGGTCTTCCGCATGGTCGTCACCTCGTTACGGCAGGGTCGCCGGCGAGGCCGGCACGGTCAGGTCGAGGAGGAACTGCGCGGCGTCGTCGCGAACCTGGCCGCCGATGGGGTTCGGGAGCAGCGTGTCGTTCAGCACGCCGTGCGGGACGCAGTTGTTGGCGGCGGAGGCCGAGACGTACAGCGTGCTCGGCGCGCCGGCGAGCGCCAGCAGCTCGTCGCCGTAGGGCAGCGGGATGCCGCCCACCACCGTGGTGGCGTTCGGCACCACCGCGTCGCACTTCGCGAGCTGGCCGAGGACGTCGGTGGTCGCGTGGACGAGGCCGGTGCCGCCCATCCCCGCGGGCGGGGCGGCGAGCAGCGGGCTCGCGAGCTTGGTGCGGACGTGCGCGGCGTAGTTGAGCGGCTCCGCCGGATCCAGGATCCACTTCGCCAGGATGAGCGTCTGCAGGTAGCGCGACGCGACCGCCGGGTTGGTGGGGATCTGCGACCGGTCGATGCCGAGCGAGAGGAACAGCGCGTTCACCGAGGTCGCGAACGCGGGCGCGTTCGTGAACACGTCCACCAGCGTTCCGCCGGGGACGTTGAGCACGCCGCGCGCGAAGCGCGGGTTGGTGGCGAGCAGCTCGGTCCCGATGATGCCGCCGAGCGAGATGCCCTCGTAGTGGACCGCGGTCGGGTTCACCACGAACCCGCGCTGGAAGAGCGCCGCCGCCAGCGGATCCTGCGCCGGCTGCGGGAACGGCGCGGGCGGGCGCGCCACCGCCAGCACCAGGGCGGCCTGGTCGATGTGGTCCTGGCGGATGGCGTCGCGGATGCGGAAGAAGTTGCCCGAGATGAAGTAGTTCCCGGACGCCACGGTGGAGAGGTTCGTGCCGCGCAGGTGGCCGGTGGTGCAGGTGCCCGGCGGGATCGCGTCGCCCTGGCCGGCCTTGGCCTGGTCCGGCGTGCACACGCCGTCGGCGGTGCCGTCGGTGGTGCACTCCGAGTTCTCCATGCAGAACGCGCGGTCGCCGTGGTACGGCGCGTCGATGGCCGCGACGATGAAGCCCTTCGCGGCCAGCGAGTTCGCCACGGTGATCATCTGGAGGCGGCCGCCGGACAGGCCGTGGTGGAAGACCACCAGCGGGCGCACGCACGGCGTGGCGGCGGTGCAGGCCGCGTCGGCCGGGTAGGCCACCACCGCCGGGATCGGCTTCGGCGCCCACTGCGTGGTGTCGGGGTTGAGCGCGCCGTTGGCCGGGTTGATGGCGTCGACGGTCGGCACCATCGCGGTGAGGAAGCCGCCCACGTTCGGGAACAGCGCCGCCTGCGCGGCCGCGTCGAAGCCGAGCGCGGCGAGGTCGAGCGGGGCGACGCCCTGGCCCACGAACGCGGTCGGGGTCTGGTAGGGCAGCGCCGAGAGGCCCACCGAGACGTCGGTCACGGTCTGCGTCTGGACCGTGTACGCCATCACCACGTTGTCCCGGGTGACGGCGCCGCCGGTCAGCGCGCCGAGGTTGGCGAGGAGCGGCTCGAGCCCGGCGCGCAGGCTGGCGAGCGCGGTCGCGTCGGCGTTGGACACGCCGGAGAGCTGCGAGACGCCGTCCACCGCCGGCGGGTTGGTGAAGGTGAACAGGATGTTGCCGAGCGTGGAGCGCTTCAGCGGGTTGCCGGCGAGGTCCTTCACGCCGTCGGTGATGACCACCGCGTAGTTGCGCTTCTCCTTGAGCGGCGGCGTCGGCACGATCCCGACGCCCGGCACCGGCACGGCCACGCCGGGCTGGAGGCCGATGGCGGTGGTCACGGCCACGTCGGCGCCGCCCACCTGCACGGTGCGGTTCAGCGCCGGCGGCTGGGTGAGGTACTCCGCGGTGGCGGGCTGGCCGGCGCCGAGCGCGGCGGCGACGTCGCGCATGCGGCGCGGGGCGCCGGCGCCTTCCGGGAGCTCGAACAGGAGCACCGTCTGCGCGTTCACGGTGGAGGCGGCGACCGGCGCGCTGAGCGGCGCGAGCATCATGCCGGTGGTGGAGAAGCCGTCCAGCGTGGCGAGGCCGGCGGCGGCCGGGCCGAACGCGGGGACGTTGCGGACGTAGAAGCGGGTGGGCGGGTCGTTGGCCGGCCGGGTCCCGTCGAGCAGGAACGTCGAGGGGAGCGGGATCTGGCCGGAGCCGGAGTCGGTGAGCGGCTGGGCCGCGGCCGGCGCGATGCCGAAGGCGGCGATGGCCGCGACCTCGGCGGGCGCGAACGTCGGCGCCACCGCCGCGAAGGCCGGGGCGACGTTCGTGTCCACCGAGGCGGTCCAGCGACCGCCGACGTCGGTCCAGGTGAGCGGGCTCCACAGCACCTTGCGCACCGCCTCGAGCTGGGCCACCAGCGCCGGGGTCAGCCCGGGCGGCTGGTTCTCGTGGACGGTGAGGTCCTTGTTCTGCGCGGCGATCGCGATCGCCTGGTCGGGGTTCACCGGCATCCCGCCCTGCGCGGCGGTGGTCTTCACGCCGGACGCGCCGCCGCGCACCGCGACGACGTAGCGCCCGGGCGCGAAGCGGCGGCTGCCGCTCGCGTCCGCCTTCTTCCGGAGCACGAGGCGACCCGCCGTGGCGCTGCCCACCTCGAACTCGACCGCCTGCGGGGCGCCGTCCACCTTGAGCAGCGCCACCGTGGAGGTCGTCACCGTGGCGGGATCGAGGTCCGGCGGCGTCGTCTCGACGTAGGCGCTGCCGTTCCAGCTGACCGCCCGGAACGGGATGGTGATGGCGACCTCCTGATCGCTGGGGAACCCGCCCGCGTCGATGAAGGACTGGAGCAGCTCCTTCTGCGCGCCGTCGGGGAGCGTCGGGACGGCCTGCAGGACCAGGTCGTTGGGCGTCGGGATGTTCGGCGACGCGAAGGTGGCGATCACGAGCTGCGGGGCGGGCTTCTCCTGCTTCACGTCGGTGCAGGCGAGCAGCGACGCGAAGGCGAGGGCCAGCGGGGGACCGTAGCGGCGAAGCGACATCTGCGGCCTCCTCGGGTGCGCGAGGAACAGGGTTTCGGTGCAAAAAGGGGAACCAATCCTGTTTCCCCTCCGCTGACTGAGAAGTCAAGAATTGCCGGGTCGCGTCCAATCCGTGACGCAATCCGGCAAATGCGCATGACGCAATGCGTCCGTTCCACGCGTCCCTGCTGGTGCGGCGCGCCCCCCGTTGGAAGGCGTTTGGAGTCCCGCGTGGGGCCAGCTACCATGGCGGGCTCGGTCGCCCTGCACCCGCCGCACCTGACCAGAGGGGGTCACGCGTGAACCTGGAGCTGCTCACGCTCGCCGTCGGCGCGTACGCCGCCGTGCTCGCCTTCCTGGGCTGGCTCGGGTACCGCCGCACGCGCAGCGCCGCCGACTACCTGGTGGGCGGTCGCGAGATCCACCCGGTGCTGATGGCGCTCGCCTACGGCTCCACGTTCATCTCCACCTCCGCCATCGTGGGCTTCGCGGGCGTCGCCGCGCTCATGGGCATGGGCCTGCTCTGGCTCACCATGCTCAACATCCTGCTGGGCGTGTTCGTCGCGTTCGTGGTGTTCGGCCGCCCGACCCGGCGGCTCGGCGCCGCGCTCGACGCGCACACCTTCCCGGAGCTGCTCGGGCGCCGGTACCGGTCCCGCTTCATCCAGGGCTTCGCCGGCGGGACCATCGCGCTGCTCATGCCGCTCTACGCCGCCGCGGTGCTCATCGGCGGCGCGCGCTTCCTCGAGGTGCAGCTCCAGCTCGACTACCAGGTGGCGCTGTTCGTGTTCGCGGCCATCACCGTCGGCTACGTGCTGTTCGGCGGGCTGAAGGGCGTCGTCTACACCGACGCGTTCCAGGCGGTGCTGATGGTGTGCGGCATGCTGGTGCTGCTCGTCGCCACCTACGCGCAGGTGGGCGGGCTCTCGGCGCACCAGGCGCTCACCGATCTCGCCGGCCAGGTCCCGCCGGCGCTGCGCGCGCAGGGCCACCGCGGCTGGACCGCCATGCCCGCTGCCGGCTCGCCGCTCTGGTGGCAGATGGTGTCCACCATCGTGCTCGGGGTCGGCATCGGCGTCCTCGCCCAGCCGCAGCTCACCGTCCGCTTCATGACCGTGAAGAGCGGGCGCGAGCTGCACCGCGCGCTCGTGCCGGGCGGCCTGTTCCTGCTGCTCATGGCCGGCGTCGCCTACGTGGTCGGCTCGCTCACCAACCTCTGGTACTTCCAGCGGACCGGCAAGATCGCGCTCGCGATCATGACCGACCCGGCCACCGGCAAGCCCAACGTGGACCGGCTCATGCCGCTCTACACGCAGGCGGCCATGCCGGAGTGGTTCGCGTACCTGTTCATGCTGGCGCTGCTCGCCGCGGCGATGTCCACGCTCTCGGCGCAGTTCCACGCCATCGGCACCGCCATCGGGCGCGACCTCTACGAGCAGGCGTTCCGGCTGGGCGGCGGGGCCGAGCGCACGGTGCTGCTGGCGCGCGCCGGGATCCTGGCGGGCTTCGCCGGCACGGTGCTCCTCGCCTGGAACCTCGGCCCCGGCGTCATCGCCATCGCCACCGCGCTCTTCTTCGGCATGTGCGCGGCGACGTTCCTGCCGGCGTTCGTCTCGGCGCTGTTCTGGGCCCGCTCCACCCGCGGCGGCGTCATCGCCGGGATGCTGGCCGGCTTCGCCGCCTGGGCGCTGTGGGTGCTGTTCGTGCACGAGCGCGAGTCGGCGGCGCTGGGCGTGGTGAAGACGCTGACCGGCCGGACCAGCCTCGGCGCCGGCACCACCTGGGCGCTCGTCGATCCGATCGTGGTGGCGCTGCCGATCGCGGCGCTGGTGACGGTGGTGGGCTCGCTGCTCGGCCGCGCGGCGCCCGCCGCGGACGCGGCCGGCCAGGCCCGCACCCGGGAAGGAGGGCTCGATGCTGGGCTTCGGTGACCTCGGCGTCACGGCGGCGTTCGTGCTGACGCTCGCGAGCGCGGCGCTGTGCGTGGCGTACGGGCTCCTGCACTGGAACGACGACGACGCCCCGCTGCCCCCGCCGGTCCACCCGCCCGGCGAGGCCGAGGTCGACGACCTCTGACCCTTCTCCCATCCGCCCGCACCGCCCGACCCCGTCCCACGGAGCCCTCGATGCGCCGCATCCGCCTCGCCCTCGCCGTGCTCGCGGCCCTGGCCGCGCTGCCGCCCGCCCTCGCCCAGACGCCGCCCGCGCCCGCCCCGCCGCCCGCGTCGCAGGCCCCGGCTCCTGCGCCGGCCCCGGCCGCGAAGCCGCCCGGCGTCACGGTGGACCTCTCCGGCTGGCTCATCGCGAACGCCTACTGGAGCGACGGCGGCCTGAACGCGAGCGACCTGCCGCAGTGGGCGACGACCGCGCACTCCACCGCGGGCATGACGGTGCGCCAGAGCCGGGTGCGCGCCGCGCTCGGCCTGCCGGTGGACGGGCTGCTCGGGGGCGCGGTGCTGAAGGGGCTCGTCGAGGCCGACTTCATGGGCACCTACGTCAACTCCGACGCGTCGATGCCGCAGGCCCGGCTGCGCCACGCGTACCTCACCGCCGCCTGCGCGAACGGGAACCTGACCTTGCTCGTCGGGCAGACCTGGTCGATGTTCGGCGGCCCCTGGTTCGCGGCCAGCCTCGGCCACGTGGCGCTGCCGCGCTTCGCCGGCGCGGGCTACCTGTTCCGGCGCGCGCCGCAGGTGCGGCTCACCGCCGAGGCGGGCCGCGGCCGCGACCTCGGGGTGACCGTGGCGGTCGCCGCGCTCGCCTCGAGCGGCGACAAGGCGACCTCACAGAACCAGCTCGTGGGCGAGCGCGCCGGCGTGCCGGACGCGGAGGGGCGCGTGGCGCTCGTGCTCCGCCGCGGCGGGAAGGCGTGGCTGGAGGTCGGCGCCTCGGGCCGCTTCGGGCAGCAGCTCTGGAAGCTGGACGGGCTCTCGACGCCGCGCGAGGAGCGGCTCACCGGCTGGGGCGCCGCGGCCGACGGGCGGCTGGAGGTGCCGCACCTCGTGGTGCAGGGCGGCACGTTCATGGGCGAGGTGCTGGGCGGCTACGGCTCGGTGGCGCCGGTGGTGCGGCAGACGAAGAACGCCACCGACACGAACAAGCTCGACGCCATCTCGCCGGTGCGGACCGGCGGCTTCTGGGCGCAGGCGGTGGTGACGCCCATCCCGGTGCTGCAGCTCCTCGGCGGCTACGGCATCGAGGAGCCGCGCACCTCCGACCTGCCCGCCGGCAGCGAGGCCACCACCATCGAGCGCAACCAGCAGGTCTCGGGCGGCGCGATCCTGGCGCTCACCTCCCGCTGGAAGGTCTCGCTCGAGGGCACGCTCTACACCACCGAGACGCTCGACGGCGCGCGCCGCGAGAGCACGCAGGTGGAGGTCGGCAGCCTGTACGCCTTCTGAACGGGGCTGCGCCCCGCCCCGCGGAGCGGAGCTCCGCGGGGCCCCACCTTGCTGCGCGGGGCCCGAGACCTCGCGCGCCCGCCTTCGCGGGCACGCGCGAGGTCCCCGCGGGCGCGGCTGCGCCGCGCGACGGGGCTGCGCCCCGCCCCACGGAGCGGAGCTGCGCGGGGCCCGGGATCTCGCTACGCCGGCCCGGCCTTCCGGTGGTCGAGCACCCGCCGCGCCTTGCCGGCGGAGCGCTCCAGCGTGTTCGGCGCCACCAGCTCCACGACCATCCGGATCCCGGTCACCGCGTGGATCTCGCGATCGATGCGGTCGCGCAGGCCCACCATCTCGCGCATCTCGTCGCGGAAGTCCTCGGGCCGGACCTCCACCTTCACCACCGCCTCGTCGAGCGCTCCGGGGCGCGAGACCTCGATGAGGTAGTGCGGGGCGGTGCCCTCGACGCGGAGCAGCGCCTCCTCCACCTGCGACGGGAACACGTTCACGCCGCGGATGATGAGCATGTCGTCGGACCGGCCGCGCACCCGGCTCATGCGCACGCCGGTGCGGCCGCAGGGGCAGGGGGAGCGGTCGAGGGCGGCGAGGTCGCGGGTGCGGTAGCGCAGCACCGGCATCGCCTCCTTGGTGAGCGAGGTGAAGACGAGCTCGCCCACCTCGCCGTCCGGCACCGGCTCGAGCGTGACCGGGTCGAGGCACTCGACGATGAAGTGGTCCTCCTGCACGTGCATGCCGTCGCGCGCGGGGCACTCGCCGGCGACGCCCGGCCCGATCACCTCGGACAGCCCGTAGTTGTTGAAGGCGAGGATCCCGAGCGACCGCTCGATCTCCCCGCGCATCTCCTCGGTCCAGGGCTCGCCGCCGAAGTGACCGTACCGGAGCGGCAGGTCGCCCGGCTTCAGCCCCTCGGCCCGGGCCACCTCGCCCACGTGCAGCGCGTAGGACGGGGTGCTGATGAGCACGTCCGCGGAGAGGTCGCAGATGAGCCGCACCTGGCGCGGCGTGTTCCCGCCGCCGGACGGGACCACCGCGGCGCCCACCCGCTCGATGCCGTAGTGCAGCCCGAAGCCGCCGGTGAACAGGCCGTAGCCGAAGGCGACGTGGACGGTGTGCTCGGGGCGGAGCCCGCCGGCCACCAGGAAGCGGGCCACCAGGCCGGTCCAGGTGTCGAGGTCGCGGCGGGTGTAGGCGACGAAGGTGGGGCGGCCGGTGGTGCCGGAGGAGCCGTGGATGCGCACCACCTGCTCGCGCGGCACCGCCAGCAGGCCGAGCGGGTAGCTCTGCCGGAGGTCGTCCTTCACCGTGAACGGCAGGCGCCGCACGTCGGCCGGGCCGCGCAGGTCCTCGTCGCGGACGCCGGCCCGCTCCAGCGCCTTGCGGTGGTGCGGCACCGCGCGGGCGCGGCGGACGGTCTCGGCGAGGCGGCGGCCCTGGAGCGCGGCGAGCGCGTCACGGTCGAGCGTCTCCTCCGGATCGAGGATCCGGTTCTCGAGCGCGAAGCGGGCCATCGGCTAGGCCCCCGCGCGCGCGAACAGCTCGGCCGCGCCCACCAGGCGGACGCCGCGCGCCTGCAGCAGCGCGGCGGCCCGGTCCGGATCCGAGAGGCGGAACACGAGCGTGGCGTGCTCGCCGCGGCTCCGCACCGAGTACGCGTACATGTACTCGATGCCGAGGCCGCAGGCCTCGAAGCCCTCGAGCACCTCGGCGAGGCCGCCCGGCCGGTCGGGCACGTCCACCGCCAGCACGTCGGTGACGTTCACGACGACGCCCGCCTTCTCGAGGACCTGCTTCGCGCGCTCGGGGTCCTTCACGATGAGGCGCAGGATGCCGAACTGCTGCGTGTCGGCGAGCGAGAGCGTGAGGATGTCGATGCCCGCGTCGCCCAGCACCTGGCACGGGACCCGGAGCTGCCCGGGGCGGTTCTCGAGGAACAGCGAGAGCTGACGGATCTTCATGCCGGCCTCCGGTGCGTTCTCAGATGTTGCGACGGTCGATGACGCGCTTCGCCTTGCCCTCGCTGCGCTGCAGCGTGCGCGGGGCCACCAGCGTCACCTGCGCGCGGAGGCCGAGCACCTGCTCGAGCGCCGCGCCGAGGTGCTCCTGCAGCCGCTGCAGGCCGCGGATCTCGTCGGAGAACACCTCCGGCGTGACCTCGATCTGCACCTCCATCTCGTCGAGCCCCTTCGCGCGGGTGAGGACGATCTGGTAGTGCGGCAGCGTCCCCTCGACCTGCAGGAGCGCGGTCTCGACCTGCGACGGGAACACGTTCACGCCGCGGATGATGAACATGTCGTCGGAGCGCCGGCCGATGCGGCGGATGCGCCGGAGCGTGCGGCCGCAGCGGCACGGCGAAGGATCGATGGCGGTGATGTCCCGGGTCCGGTAGCGGATCATGGGCATCGCCTGCTTGGAGAGCGTGGTGAGCACGAGCTCGCCCTCCGCGCCGTCCGGCAGCACCGCGCCGGTCTCCGGGTCCACGATCTCCGGGTAGAAGTGGTCCTCGAACAGGTGGAGCCCGTCGCGGTGGACGCACTCGATGCCCACGCCCGGCCCGATGATCTCGGAGAGCCCGTAGATGTCGTGGGCCCGGATGCCGGCCTCGCGCTCGATGTGCGCGCGCATCGACTCGGACCAGGGCTCGGCCCCGAACACGCCCACCTTGAGCCGGCCGAAGCCGATCTTCGCGTCGCGGGCGCGCTCGATGAGGTGGACCATGTAGGAGGGCGTGCAGCAGATGGCGGTGACGCCGAAGTCCTGCAGCACCATGAGCTGGCGCTCGGTGTTGCCGCCGGAGATGGGGATCACCGTCGCGCCGAGCGCCTCGCCGCCGTAGTGCGCGCCCAGGCCGCCGGTGAACAGGCCGTAGCCGTACGCGTTCTGGATGAGGTCGCCCTGGTGCAGCCCGCAGGCGGCGAACGCGCGCACCATGACGCTCGTCCACACCTCCAGGTCCGCCGCGGTGTAGGCCACCACGATGGGCTTGCCGGTGGTGCCGGAGGACGCGTGCAGCCGGACAATCTCCTCCACCGGCGAGGCGAACAGGCCGAACGGGTAGGTGTCGCGCAGGTCGGCCTTCACCGTGAACGGCAGGCGCGCGAGGTCCTCGAGCGCGCGGAGCGCGTCGGGGAAGACGCCGCGGGCCTCCATGCGCTGGCGGAGGAGCGGGACCTTCTCGTAGGCGCGCGCCACCACCGCGCGGAGCCGGGCGAGCTGCAGCTGCTCCAGCTCGCGGCGGGGGAGGAAGTCGGGGGCGCTGGCCGGGTGGAAGGCGCTGCCGGCGTCGTTCCAGGAGGTGGTCACGGGGCCTCCCGGATCAGCGCGCGGCGGCGGCGGTCTCCCGGCCGAGCCGGAAGGCCGCGTCGTTCACGGCGTGGAGCCGCTCGGGCAGGGCGGCGTGGATGGCGGCGAGCCAGTGGGCCTCGTCGAGCTCGAGGTGGTGCGAGAGCAGGCCGAGCAGCGCCACGTTCAGGCTGCGGCGGTTCGGGAGCCTGGCCTCGTCCACCGCGTCCGGCGGGATGAGGAGGCCGCCGGGCCGGAGCAGCGGCCGGGTCACCTCCAGCTCGGAGGGCGCCAGCACCAGCAGGAAGTCGGCCTCGCCGGCCGGGACCATGGGCGAGAGCACCTCGGCGCCGAAGCGGACGTCGGTGGTGACCGAGCCGCCGCGCTGGCTCATGCCGTGGACCTCGGCCTTCTTCACGTCGAGGCCGGCGCGGAAGGCGGCGTCCGCCAGGATCTCGGAGGCCTTGATGACGCCCTGGCCGCCCAGCCCGGCCACGACCACGTTCACGGTGCGGCTAGGCATCGGAGGCCTCCCCGGCGCCGGCGCAGCCCGCGCACGCGAGCGCGGCGCGCTTCTCGTCGGCCGCCTTCTCGTACCGGCGGATGTCGGCGGCGGCGAGGATGCAGGGCCGCCGCGCGATGATGACGGACAGCCTCGGCTCGGCCAGGCGATCCTTCAGCAGCTTCTCCCAGCCGGCCGGATCCGCCACCGGGTCCACCACGTCCACGTTCGCGACGCCGAGCGCCCGCGCCAGCCCCTCGATCGACACCTTGCCGGTGGGCTCGTGGTCGAGCGTGCGGCCGGTGCCGGGGTGCTCCTGCTGGCCGGTCATCGCGGTGGTGCCGTTGTCGAGCACCACCAGCACGTGGCCGGTGGGCGGCGGGTTGTAGACCATCTCGACGAGGCCGTTCAGGCCGGTGTGGACGAACGTCGAGTCGCCGATGATGGAGACCACCCGGCGCGCGTCGGCCTCCGGCAGCACGTGCCGCAGCCCGAGGCCCACGCCGAGCGAGGCGCCCATGGCCACGCAGGTGTCGATGCCCTGGTACGGCGGGAGGACGCCGAGCGTGTAGCAGCCGATGTCGCCCGCCACGATGCAGTCGAGCTTGCGCAGCGTGGCGTAGACCGGGTGGTAGGGGCAGGCCTCGCAGAGCGCCGGCGGCCGGCCCTTCGGCAGCTCCGGCTCGGGCGAGGTGTCGCGCGCCAGGATCCGGCGCACGCGCTGCACGTCGAGCTCGCCGAAGCGGTACGGCGCCTCCTTCGCCTCGACCGCGATGCCGGCGGCGCGGATGGCGTCGGCGAAGATCGGGTCGCCCTCCTCCACCACGATGCAGCGATCGACGCTGGCGGCGAAGGCGCGGATCTTCTCGAGGGGGAGCGGGTAGACCGTCTTCAGCTCGAGCCGGCTCGCGGTGGGCGCGGCCTCGGCCACGTGGCGCGCGGTCACGCCGGAGGTGATGACGCCGAGCGCGCGGTCGCCCTTCACCCAGACGTTGAGCGGGGTCTCCTCGGCGAACGCCTGGAGCGCCTCCAGCTTCTTGCGGAGCCGGCGGTGCGCGGGGCGGGCGTAGGCCGGGATCATCACGCGGCCGGGGATGTCGCGCACGAACGCCGGGGCGGGCGGGGCCGGCAGGTCGGCGCGGCGCGCGGCCAGCGTCTTCGAGTGGCACACGCGCGTGGTCATGCGGAGGATCACCGGGATCGAGAAGCGCTCGGACAGCTCGAGCGCGGCCACGGTGAGGTCGTAGGCCTCCTGCGAGTCGGCGGGCTCGAGCATGGGCAGCCCGGCCGCGGCGGCGTAGTGCCGGTTGTCCTGCTCGTTCTGCGACGAGGCCATCCCCGGATCGTCGGCGCTCACCACCACCAGGCCGCCCTTCACGCCGGTGTACGCGGCGGTGAAGAGCGGGTCGGCTGCCACGTTCAGCCCGACGTGCTTCATGGTGACGAGCGCGCGCGCGCCACCGAACGCGGCCCCCAGGCCGACCTCCAGCGCCACCTTCTCGTTGGGCGCCCACTGGGCGCGGCCGCCGAGCGCGTCGAGCGCCTGGAGGATCTCGGTCGAGGGGGTGCCGGGATAGCCGGTGCCGAGCCGCACGCCCGCGTCGCGGGCCGCCGCCGCCACCGCCTCGTCCCCGGATAGAAGCCGCCGTTCCATCGTTCGGGTTCTCCTCTCGCGCGCCCCGGATCACGGGGCGTGCAGGCCGCCCTCGGTCCGGGATACAACCCGGCCCGGCCGCGGTCGTCTCTGACGTGGACCCGGCATGATACCTGAACGGGGCTGATGATTCCCATCCCTACCCTGGCGCGGCTGACCGCGGAGGCGCGCACCGCCGGCCCGCTCCGGCTGGTGGTGGCGGCCGCGGCGAGCGACTCGGCGCTCGGTGCGGCGGCGCTCGCCCGCCGGCAGCGGATCGCCGACGCGGTGCTGGTGGGCGGGCGGTCGGAGATCGCGGCGCGGCTGCGGGCGCTCGGCGAGGATCCGGCGCTGTTCGAGCTGCACGAGGCCGCGAACGACGAGGACGCGGCGCGCCGCGCGGTCGCCATGGTCCGGGGCGGCGAGGCGGCGGTGCTGATGAAGGGCCGGCTCCAGACCGCCGCGCTGCTCGCGGCCATCCTGGATCGCGAGGCCGGGCTCCGCGACGGGCGCCTCCTCTCCGACGTGCTGGTGGCGGATCACCCGCTCTCCGCCGCGCCGCGGCTGCTCGGCGTCACCGACGGCGGCGTGAACGTGGCGCCCGACCTCGGGCAGAAGCGGGCCATCGTGGAGAACGCGGCGGCGCTGTTCCGGGCGCTCGGGCACGACCGGCCGCGGGTGGCCTGCCTGTGTGCGGTCGAGACCGTGACCGAGGCCATGCCCCACACCCGCGACGCGGCCGCGCTCGCCGCCCTGAACGCGCGCGGCGAGCTGACCGGCTGCGTGGTGGGCGGTCCGTTCGCGCTCGACAACGCGCTCTCGGCCGACGCCGCGCGGGAGAAGGGCATCGACCACCCGGTGGCCGGCCGGGCCGACCTCCTGCTCGCGCCCACCATCGAGGTCGGCAACGCGCTCGGGAAGGCGTTCACCTACCTCGCGCACCGGAGCGTCGCGCACGTGATCGTGGGCGCCCGGGCCCCGGTGCTGATCCCGTCGCGGGTGGAGCGCCCGGAGGACAAGCTCTGCTCGATCGCGCTCGGCGTGCTGGCGGCGGCGCGGGGGACCCGGTGAGCGCGGGCGCGGGGCACCGGCCGACCGGCGACGGCGCGGGCGGCGGGCCGCTGGTGCTCGCGGTGAACCCCGGCGCCGGGTCCACCAAGCTCGGCCTGTTCCGCGGCGGCCTGCCGGTGCGCGAGGAGAAGGTGCTCCACCCCGAGGCGATGGCGCGCCCCGCGGCGCGGATCTGGGACGAGCTGCCCGGGCGCGTCGCCGCCGCCGAGGACTTCCTCTCGCGGGCCGGGGTGCGGGCGGGCGTGCTCGCCGCGGTGGCCGGGCGGGGCGGGCTGCTCCCGCCGCTCGCCGCCGGCGCGTACCTGGTGGACGACGCGCTGGTGGCCGAGCTGGAGCGGGCCGCGCACGGCGAGCACGCCTCCAACCTGGGCGCGCCCATGGCGCGGGCCCTGGCCGCGCCGCACGGCTGCCCGGCGCTGGTGGTGGACCCGGTCTCGGTGGACGAGCTCGCGCCGGTGGCGCGCGTCACCGGCCTCGCCGGGGTGGAGCGCACCAGCTTCGTGCACGCGCTCAACCTCCGGGCGGTGGCGCGCCGCCACGCCGCCGCGGCGGGGCGGCCGCTCGAGGCGCTCCGGCTGGTGCTCGCGCACCTCGGCACCGGGATCTCGCTCTGCGCCCTGTCCGGCGGCCGGATGGTGGACGTGGTGAACCCGCGCGACGAGGGGCCGTTCTCGGGCGACCGGGCCGGCGGCGTGCCGGCGAACGCGCTCGTGGAGCTGTGCTTCGCGCCCGGCGCCGACGCACGCAGCGTGAAGCGCCGGCTGTTCGGCGACGGCGGGCTCTACGCGCACCTCGGCACGCGCGACGTCCGCGAGGCGCTGGCGCGCGCGGAGCGCGGCGACGCCCGGGCCGCGCTGCTGGTGGACGCGATGTGCTACCAGGCCGCGAAGGCCGTGGCGGCGATGGCGGTCGCGCTCGACGGGCGGGTGGACGCGATCGTGCTCACCGGCGGCCTCGCCCACCTCGCGCCGGTGGTGGAGGGCGTCCGCCGGCGGGTGGCGTGGATCGCGCCGGTGGAGGTCCATCCGGGCGAGGACGAGCTGCGCGCGCTCGCCGAGGGCGCGCTGCGCGTCCTCTCCGGCGAGGAGCCGGCCCGGCGCTACGCGCCGCTCGATCCGGCGCGCTGACCGCCGGCGCGCGGCGACGGGCCGCGCGCTTCGCCCTCCGACCTCACCGCGGCAGCGCCGCGGCCAGCCGGCGCACCGCCTCGGCCAGCTCGCGCTCGTCGAGGCGGCCGAAGCCGAGCCGGAGGAACGGACGGGCCCGGCGGTCGTGCGCGAACAGGCGGCCCGGCTGCACCGCCACCCCGGCGCGGAGGGCGCGCGCCGCCCACGCCTCCGGGTCGAGGCCGGGCGCGACCCGGCACCAGAGCGCCATCCCGCCCGCCGGCGTCCGGAAGGAGAGCGCGCCGGGGAGCCGCGCGCGCAGCGCCGCCGCGAGCGCCTCGCGCCGCCCCGCGTAGACGCGGCGGGTCCGCCAGGCGTGCCGCTGCGCCTCGCCCTCCTCGAACAGCTCGGCGACCGCCGCCTCCACCGCGAGGTCGCCCTGCCGGTCGAGGAAGCGGCGGTGCGCGGTGACCCGCTCGATCGCGTCCGGCGGGCCGGCCAGCCAGCCGATGCGCAGCCCGGGGGCGAGCACCTTCGAGAGCGTGCCCACGTACACCACCACCCCCGCGCCGTCGGCGCTGGCGAGCGGCGGCACCGGGCGGCCGTCGTAGTGGAACTCGGCGTCGTAGTCGTCCTCGAGCACGAGCAGCCGGGCGCGACGGGCCAGCTCGAGCAGCGCCAGCCGCCGGGCGGGGGCGAGCGTGACGGTGGTCGGGTACTGGTGGTGCGGGGTGAGGTAGACGGCGCGGACGGCGCCGGCCGCGGCGAGCGCCTCGAGGCGCTCCACCTGCAGCCCGCGCGCGTCCACCGGCACCGGGACCGTGCGGAGCCCGGCCAGGCGCAGCGACTCCCACGCCGGCCGGTACCCGAGCGCCTCGACCGCGACGCCGTCGCCGGGCCCGAGCAGCGCCCGCCCGGCGAGCGAGAGCGCCATCTGGGCGCCGCGGGTGACGAGGATCCCGTCCGCCGCCACCGCCAGCCCGCGCGCCTCGCCCAGCATGCGCGCGAGCGCGGCCCGCAGCCGCGGGTGCCCGGCGGCGTCGCCGTAGGACAGGTGCTCGCGACGGCGCAGCGCGCGGCGGTAGGCGCTCCCGAGCGCGGCCACCGGCACGAGCCGCGGGTCGGGCGTGCCGCCGAGGAGCTCGAGCGTGCCGGGCGGCAGCGTCTCCCAGGTCGCGTCGGCCGGGGCGGCGGGCAGGTCGAAGCCGGCGCGCGCGGCCGGGCCGGGCGCGCCCGCGGCCCCGGGTGGCAGGGGCGGGAGGTCGCGCGAGACGAGCGTGGCGCGGGCCGGGTCGGACGCGATCCAGCCCTCGGCGGCCAGCTCCCCGTAGGCGGCGAGCACCGTGTTGCGGTGGACGCCCAGCGTCCGCGCCAGCGCGCGGCTGGAGGGGAGCGGCGCGCCGGGCCGGAGCGCGCCGGCGCGGATGCGCGCGCCGAGCGCGCGGGCGATCTGGACCGAGAGCGGGGCCGGGTCGGCGCGGTCGATCGCGAGCGGGGTCTGCCAGGTGCGCACTGGTCCATCCGATACCTCGAAACTGGACCTTCTCGCCAGACCAGCGCCGCGGCAGGCTGCCCCGATGCGACGCGAGATCTTCCGGGCCGGCCGCGAGGAGGCCCTGGCGCTCCTGCGGCGGGCGCCCACCGTGCACCTCGCCACCACCACCCCCGAGGGCGCGCCGGTGCTGCGCGCGCTCGACGCCGCCGTGCTCGAGGACGGCGTCTGGTTCCACGGCGCGCGCTCCGGCGAGAAGGCCCGCTGCCTGGGCCGGGCGGCGGTGGTCTCCGCCGAGGAGCTGGTGGCGCACCTGCCCAGCTGGATGGCGGACCCGGTGCGCGCCTGCCCGGCCACCACGCTCTACCGGAGCGTCCAGGCGCACGGGACGCTGGAGGAGCTGACCGATCCGGCGCGCAAGGCCGAGGTGCTCTCGGCGCTCATGGCGCGCTGGCAGCCGGAGGGGCGCTACCGGCCCATCCGCGCCGACGATCCGCTCTACGCCGGCGAGCTGCGCGGCCTCCTGGTGCTGGGCGTCCGCCTGGGCGAGGCGCTCGACGGCAAGTGGAAGCTGCTCCAGAACCGGACCCCCGAGCAGATCGGCGCGGCGCTCGAGGGGCTGTGGGCGCGCGGCGCGCCGGGCGACGTCGCCGCCATCGAGGCCGTCCGCGCCGCGAACCCGCACGCGCCGGAGCCCGCGTTCCTCGCCGCCGGGATCCCGGGGGTCCGGCTGCAGGTGGCGCTCGGCGAGGCCGACGCGCCGGCGATCCGGGCGCTCCTCGCCGGCGAGTACTGGTGGGAGGGCGAGCCGCTCGCGCTGGCCGGGCCCTCGCACCTCGCCTCCACCGCGTGGGTGGGCGCCCGTGACGCCGACGGCGCGCTGGTCGCCTCGGCGCGCGCCATGGCCGACCCGCGCCACGCCTGGATCTACGACGTGGTGGTGGCGCCGGCCTGGCGCCGGCGCGGCCTGGGCAAGCGGCTCGTGGCGCTCCTCCTCGACCACCCGGCGGTGCGGCGCACCCGCTTCGTCCGCCTCGTCACCGCCGACGCGCAGGGGCTCTACGCGCGGTTCGGCTTCGTGGACGCGGCGGGCAAGCGGCGCTTCGGGACCTCCACCGAGATGGTGCTGGTTCGCGACCCGCCCGCCGGGGCGGAAGCGTCCTGAGGTCGCTCACGCGGCGGCGCGGGCGCGGCGGCGGCGGAGCCAGACCGCCACCGCCGCCGCCAGCAGCACCGCCCCGAGCACCGCGAGCTCCACCCGGCGCACGCCGCGCTCGGCCGTGCCGAGGTGGTGCGCGAACAGGTAGCCGACCGAGACCACCAGCGGCACCGACAGGAGCGCGGAGAGCCCGTCCGCGAGCGCGAACGTGCGCAGGCGCACCCCGTGCGTCGCGGCGAGGGCGAACGCGGCCAGCCGCAGGCCCGAGGTGTGCCGCGCCACCGCCACCGAGAGGAACGCGTGGCGCGCGAGGTGCGCCTCCAGCCGATCGCGCCGCGCCGGCGTGAGCACGCGCGCCACCGGCCGCGACCGCAGCACCCGCTCGCCGTGCCGGCGCGCCAGGAGGAAGAACGCGAGGTCGCCGAGCACGATCCCGAGCCAGCACACCGCGATGACGAGCGGCAGGCGCAGGTAGCCCTGGTGCGCCAGCGCCCCCGCGCCGAGCTGGGTGGCCTCCTCCGGGATCGGGACGCCCAGCCCCGCGCCGGCCAGCAGGGCCAGCACGGCGAGGTAGCCGAAGCGGGAGAGGAGCGCCTGGAGCACCTCGGGCAATCTACGGCGCGCGGCGCGGGCGCGCGGCTAGAAGTAGCCGAGCACCAGCGCGGCGGCCTCGGTGGCGAGCGGCTGGCGCCGGCCCTCCAGCGCCAGCGAGAGGTCGCGCGCGAGGTGCAGCCGCAGGGCGCCGCCCCACGACCAGGTGGTGCGCGGCGCGGCCTCGGGCAGCCAGCGCCAGCGCGCGTCGGCGAGCAGGACCGCGCGCGTCCCGAGGCGGAGCCGGGCCAGCGCCGAGGGGCCGATGCCCGGGCGCCACCCGGTGCCGCCCGCGCCGGAGAGGCCCGGCGAGGCGCGCAGCTCCAGGTCCCCGGTGGCGGCGAGGTCGAGGCCGCCGGGCAGCGCCGCGGCCAGCCCGCCGCCGAGGTCGCTCGCGAACGCGAGGCACCGATCGCAGCCGCGGTCGCGCACGGTGGTGGCGCCGAAGCTCGCCTTCCAGGACGGCCGCGCGTCGAACCGCGTCACCGGGCTGAGCGAGACGATGCGCACGAGCGCCACGTCGTCGAGGTCCACCCGCCGCTCGCGCGGCGTCCAGCGGAGGCGGGTGGGGAGGAACTCGATCTGCGCGGTGGGCGGGTAGCCCTCGGGCGGATCGCCGAGGTCGTGGAGCGCGAGGCGGGCGTCGAGGAGCACCGTGCCGCCCTGCCCGTCGACCGCGCCGCCGCCCACGCCGAGGCGCAGCGAGCCGTGGCCGCGCTCGGGGCGGCGCGCCTCCGGGAGCGGGAGCGCGAGCGGGGCGCTCGGCACGCCCAGCGCCGCCCGGCGCTCGAGGAGCGCCTGCCGGTCCTGCGCCGCCTTCGGCTCGAAACCGCGGATGAGCTCGCGCGCGTGGCGGAGGTCGAGGAGGTCCACCGCCGCGTCGAGCACCTTCGCCTGCCCGTCCGGCGGGGTGCCCGGCGCGAGCGGCGCGGCCGGGTCGCCGGAGAGCGCCTCCACCTCGCGCAGCTCGGCGCCGGAGAGCCCGCGGGCCCGCGCCTCGAACTGCGTGCGGATGGAGGGCCGGTAGTGGACGCGCCGCACCAGGCCCGGGTTCTCGAACAGCGCCACGACGGTGTCGGAGGGCAGCACCACCGCCCGGCCCACGTGCGAGAGCAGGTCGAGCCGCGGCGCGGCGGCCTCGAGCGCGCCGAGCACGTGGTAGCTGCAGTTCTCGTCGAGGTACCAGTAGTCGAACCAGGTGCCGCCCAGCTCCCACACGTGCGCGCCGAGCAGCGCCACCTCGCCCGGCGTGAGCTCGAGGTCGTACTCCCACAGGTCGCGGGACTCGTAGTCCCCGTACTCGCGGACCTTGTAGTAGTACGGGTAGTACTTGAACTCGCCCTTGAAGAAGCCGAGCAGCCCCTTCGCCGCGTAGAGCAGCGCGTTGCCGGTGTCCACGGTGGCGGCGTAGTCCACCCCGTAGTCGAGCAGCTCGAAGTGCTTGCCGCCGATCGCCTCCGGCGCCTTGTCGAGGCGGAGCAGGGTGTGGCCGAACGCCGAGGCGGGGTTGTTGAGGTAGTACGACGAGAACACCACCGTCACGCCCTGCGGCCGGATCTTGCCGTAGAAGTCCTCGAACTTCGGGCAGCGGCGGGGCGGCAGGCGGGCGAGGTCGAAGCCGAGCCGTCCGCCCAGGAACGCGAAGCGGGCCGGGAAGCGGCACTGCGCGTCGTCGAGCTCCTCGGCCTTCGGCGTGGCGTCGAAGAAGCCGGCCAGCGTCGCCTCCAGCTCGGCGGCCGGGTCGGTCTTCCCGTCGCGGGCGCGGAAGAACTTCCCGCCGTCGGCCTCGCTCTTCCAGCCGCCCAGCGGGCGGCGCCGCCAGTGCCCCAGCTTCAGCCACCCGGGATCCTCCGCCAGCCGGAGCGCGCGGGCCTTCGCCACGAGCTCGGCGAGGTAGGCGGGATCCGGCGCGGCGGTCGCGCCCGCTGCCGGGGCGGCTGCGGGGGCGATCGCGGCCGCGGGCGCCGTCCCGGGATCGGCGGACGGCGAGGCGGGCGCGGCGGGCGGGGACGCGAGCGCGAGGGCGAGGGCGAGCGGGCCGAGCATGCGGGGGGACGAGGGTAAACGAAAGGGGAGCCCTCTCGCGAGGACTCCCCTCTCATGAAGCGGACCGCCGGGCGCTAGCTGCGGCCGCAGCCGAGGGCCGCGTCACCGTGCAGCGTGTCGAGGATCGCCTTCGTCACGTCCTCGTTCGAGGCGCTCTCGCTCGGGAAGATCGCCTTGAAGTTCTTCTGCAGCGCGGCGCCGACCGCGTGCGAGTTCTCGCAGGCGTTGATCACGGTGAGCGCGCCGATGGCCTCGCCCTCGCCGCGGGAGATGTCCTTGGCGAGCGCCTCGCGGTTCGCGTCCACGAAGTTCTTGGTGCCGGCCGTGAACACGCCGCTGCCGCAGTTGGAGGTCCCGGTGGTGATGCCGAAGGTCTGGTTGCCGAAGGTGCCGTTGGTGGTGGCGGCCAGGATCTGGACCGCGCCGGGGGTGCTGCCGAACGCCATGGAGCCGAGGCCACAGCCGGCGGTGCCGTAGCGGCCGGTGCCCTTGATGGCGGAGGCGGTCTGATCGGCGGCGGCGGCCGGCACGGCGAGCAGCGCGGCGACGAGCGCGAGCGTGATGCGGGTCATGTGTCTCCCTTTCGTTCTCGGGGGTTCACACCCCCAGTGAAGTCCCCCACGCATGCTTTCCGTGGAGATCGTTCCCGTATACCGCGCTCTCTCATGCCTGCGAACTTCGCGGACGACCCTTGTCGGGGCCCTGCCGGACGGGACAGGATTTCGGTTGCGGCATCGTGGCGCACTGCGCAATATGGTCGGGCCCAGGCTGATTCCGGAATCAGGAGCGATCATGGCCCTCAAGATCGTGGTGACCGCGAAGCGCGTCGAGGACCCGGAGTCGAAGATCCGCGTGAAGCCGGACGGCTCCGGGATCGTGACCGACGGCGTCAACTACAAGATCAACCCGTTCGACGAGATCGCCGTCGAGGAGGCGCTCCGCCTGAAGGAGCGCCACGGCGGGGAGGTGGTCGTCGCCTCCATCGGTGGGGAAAGGTCGCAGACCGAGATCCGCGCCGCCCTCGCCATGGGCGCCGACCGCGGCATCCTCGTCCGCCACGAGGGCCCGCTCGATCCGGTGGTGGTGTCGGCGCTGCTCGCGAAGCTGGTCGAGCAGGAGAAGCCGGACCTCGTCATCCTCGGCAAGCAGTCCATCGACGACGACCAGAACCAGGCCGGCCAGTACCTGGCCGAGCGGCTCGGCTGGCCGCAGGGCACCTTCGCCTCGAAGACCGAGAGCCTGGAGAGCGAGGCCGAGCAGAAGAAGGAGCCGGGCCTGGTGCTCTCCGCCGACGGCAAGGCGCTCACGGTGGTGCGCGAGGTGGACGGCGGCGTGGAGACGCTGGAGCTGGGCCTGCCGGCGGTGGTGACCACCGACCTGCGCCTCAACAAGCCGCGCTTCGCCTCGCTGCCCGGCATCATGAAGGCCAAGAAGAAGCCGCTCCAGGAGCTGGCCGCCGCCTCCCTCGGCGTGGACCTCGCGCCGAAGGTGGTGGTGAAGCGCCTGGCCGAGCCGCCCGCCCGCAAGGGCGGCGTGAAGGTGGCCGACGTCGAGGAGCTCTGGAAGAAGCTGCACGACGAGGCGAAGGTCCTCTAGCCCACCGTCCGCGCGCCGCGCGGCGATCGAACCTCCGGAGGCGACATGTCGAACGTCCTCATCGTGGCCGAGCAGGGCGGCGGCCAGCTCCGCAAGGCGACGCTCCACGCCATCTCGGCGGGGCGCGCCCTGGCCGCCCGCACCGGCGGCGCGCTCCACCTCGCGCTGCTCGGCAAGGGCGTGCGCCCGCTCGCGGATGCGCTGGCCGCGACCGGCGCCGAGGTGCACGTGGCCGACGCGCCCGCGCTCGAGCACCCGCTCGCCGACGCGTGGGCGCCGGTGATCGCGGACATCGCGAAGGCCTGCGGGGCCGCGTACGTGGGCGCCGCCGCCACCGCGCAGGGCAAGGACCTCCTCCCCCGCGTGGCGGCCCGGCTCGGCGCCGGCATGGCGACCGAGGTGCTCGGCTTCGGCGGCGACGGCGCGGCCGTCACGTTCCGCCGGCCCATGTGGGCGGGCAACGTGCTCGCCGAGGTGGAGATCGCGACGCCGGTGAAGGTGTTCACCGTCCGTGCGACGGAGTTCCCGGCCGCCGAGCAGGGCGCCGGCAAGGGCGCGGTGCACGAGGTGGCGGCCCAGGTGCCGGCCGGCCTGCGCACCCGGCACGTGGCCTTCCGCGAGGTGAAGAGCGAGCGGCCCGAGCTGACCGAGGCGCGGGTGGTGGTGTCGGGCGGCCGCGGCACGAAGGGCGACTTCAAGCCGGTCGAGGCGCTGGCCGACGCGCTCGGCGCCGCGGTGGGCGCGAGCCGCGCCGCGGTGGACGCGGGCTGGGTGCCGAACGACTGGCAGGTGGGGCAGACCGGCAAGGTGGTCGCGCCGGACCTCTACGTGGCGGCGGGCATCTCCGGCGCCATCCAGCACCTCGCCGGCATGAAGGGCTCGAAGGTGATCGTGGCGGTGAACAAGGACCCGGACGCGCCGGTGTTCCAGATCGCCGACTACGGCCTGGTGGCGGACCTGTTCCAGGCGCTGCCGGCGCTCACCGAGAAGGTGAAGGCGTCGAAGTGAGGGCGCCGCGAGGCGCGGCGGTGCGGGCGTGACCGAGGCGGATCTCGAGGGGCTCGGCGTCCACCGCATCGCCATCCCGGTCCCGTTCCCGCAGGCGGGCGGGCCGGTCAACGCGTACCTGGTGGAGGAGGCCGGCGGCGGCCTCCTCATGTTCGACTCGGGCCTCGGCACGCCCGAGGCGCAGGCGGCGCTCGAGGCCGGCTTCCAGCGGCTCGGCCGCCGCTTCGACGAGGTCGACCGCATCGTGGTCTCGCACGGCCACGTGGACCACTACGGCGCCGCGCGCTTCGTGCAGGAGCGGCACGGCGGCCCGGACGTCCCGGTGTTCGGCCACCCGGCCGACGCGCCCAAGATGTCCGAGCAGGGGCCGCGCTGGCGGGAGCTGGCGCCGCGGCTGGCCGCGTACCTGGCGCGCCAGGGCGTGCCGCCCGAGGTGGTCGAGCTGCTCGCGAAGCAGGGCGAGGGCGGCTTCCGCTACGCGCGGCGGCTCCCGGAGATCCGGCCCATCGCCGAGGGGGAGGTGCTGCGCACGCGCCACCTCGCGCTCGAGGTGATGCACATGCCGGGGCACACGCCCGGGCTCCTGTGCCTGTACGAGCGGGAGAAGCGGCTGTTCCTCTCCGACGACCACCTGCTCGAGAAGGTCTCCCCGAACCCGCTCATCGAGCTCGGGCCGGACGGCCAGGACGGCTTCTTCCGCCCGCTGCTCGCCTACCTCGACAGCATCCGCCGCCTGCGCGCGCTGGAGGTGGACCTGGTGCTCCCCGGCCACGGCCCGCCGTTCGGCGGCCACCGCGAGATCATCGACGCCCTGCTCGGCTTCTACGCGAAGCGGCAGGCGCGGCTGCTCGAGCTGCTCCAGGGCGGGCCGCAGACCGCGCACGAGCTCGCCCGCGCGCTCTGGCCCCGCGCCCGCCCCACCGACGCGTTCCTCACCCTCTCGGAGACGGTGGCGAACCTGGAGGTGATGGAGTCGCGCGGCGAGGTGCGGCGCGATCGCGCGGCCGAGCCCTGGCGCTACCTGGCCGCCTGACCGGGGCGGCGGCGCCGCTCGACAAGCGCGGCGCCATCGGGCATTCAAGGCGCCATGCTCGAGCTGCTCGGCCAGGCCGACACGTGGATCTCGCTCGTCACGCTCTCCGCCATGGAGATCGTGCTCGGCATCGACAACGTGGTGTTCCTCACCATCCTCGCCGGACGGCTGCCGCAGGAGCAGCAGGGCAGGGCGCGCAAGCTGGGCCTCTCCTTCGCGCTGCTCACCCGGCTCGGCCTGCTGTTCGCCATCAGCTGGGTGATGGGGCTGACCCGGCCGCTGTTCTCGGTGCTCGGCCGGGAGGTCTCCGGGCGCGACCTCATCCTGCTGGGCGGCGGCCTGTTCCTCATCGCCAAGGCCACCCACGAGATCCACGACAAGCTCGAGGTCGAGCACGCCGAGGAGCGGAAGGCCGGCGGCGGCGCCGCGTTCTGGGCGGTCATCGTGCAGATCGCGCTGCTCGACATCGTGTTCTCGCTCGACTCGGTCATCACCGCGGTGGGGATGGCGAAGCACCTGCCGGTGATGGTCGCGGCGATGGTCCTGGCGGTCGGCGTGATGCTCGTCTTCGCCGACGCCATCGGCGGCTTCGTGGAGCGCCACCCCACCATCAAGATGCTGGCGCTGTCGTTCCTCATCCTCATCGGCGTGATGCTGGTGGCGGAGGGGCTCGGGAAGCACATCGAGAAGGGCTACGTCTACTTCGCCATGGCGTTCTCGCTCGGGGTCGAGCTCCTGAACATGCGCGTGCGCAAGGCGCGGCAGGCGCCGGTCCACCTGCACGGGCGCTTCGAGGAGGAGCGGGCCGGGCGCTAGCGCCGCCCGCCGTCCGCCGTGGCCGACCTCGCCCTGCTCGTCCTCACGCTGCTGTGGGGGACCACCTTCGCGCTGGTGAAGGAGGCGCTCGAGATCGCCTCGCCCGGCGTGTTCCTCACCGCCCGCTTCGGCCTGGCCGCGGTGGCGCTGCTCGCCGCCTGGGCGCTCCGGCCGCGCGCGCCGCTCGGCGAGGGGTTCTGGCGGCACGGGATCCTGCTCGGCCTCACCATGCTGGTGGGGTTCGTGCTCCAGACGGTCGCGCTCCGGCACACCACGCCCTCGCGCTCCGGGTTCATCACCGGCCTGAACGTGCTGGTGGTGCCGATCGTCGCCCGCTGGTTCCTGGGGCGCCGGGTGCGCCTCGCGTTCTGGGTGGGCGTGACGTTCGCGCTCGCCGGGCTGGTGCTGCTGACGCGGCCGTTCACCCCCGGTGCGGTCACGGAGGAGGTCCGCTTCGGCGACCTGCTCACGCTGTTCTGCGCGGTCGCCTACGGGCTCCAGGTGACGTTCACCTCGGAGTGGGCGCCTCGCCACCCGCTCGCGCCGTTCGTGGCGGTGCAGGTGCTGGTGACGCTGGCCGGCGCGCTCGTGCTCGCCCCGCTGGAGGGGCCGCGCTTCGATCTGGCCGGGGCCGGCCACTTCCTCGCGGTGGTGGCCTTCACCGGCCTCGTCATGACCGCGCTCGCGTTCTTCGTCATGAACTGGGGCCAGCGCCACACCACCGCGGTGCGGGCCGCGCTCATCTTCTCGCTCGAGCCCGCCGCGGCGGCGGTGTTCAGCTGGCTGTACTACGGGGAGCCGCTCGGGCCGCTCGACTGGGCCGGCGGGGGGCTCATGGTGCTCGGGGTGGTGGCCGGCGAGGTGGGCGGGGTGCTGGAGGCCCGCGCCGCCGAGGCCCGGGCCCGCGCCCGCGCGGGCGCGCCCGCGGCGTAGCCGGTCGAGGCGCCGCGGCCGGCCCGCGCCGCGCGGCCGGACCTCTGCTACCTTCGGCCCGATGCGACGCACGCACCTCCCGCACGCCCTCCTCGCGGCGCTCGCCCTGTCGGTCGCCGCCTGCCGGCACGCGCCCCCGCCCGCGCCGGCGCGCACCGCCGACGAGGCGCTCCGCGAGGTGCCGCCGTCCGACTTCCCGGCGTTCGCCGACGACCTCGACTACGCCGGCCTGGAGGACGCGATCGGCCGCTCCGAGACCTGGCTGGCGCGGCTCGCCGCCTCGGATCCGGGCCGGACGTTCGCCTACGGCAGGGAGCGCGTCCCGCTCGCGCGCGTGCAGGCCACGCTGGCGCGCTTCCGCGCGATCGTGGCGGCGCGGCCCGCGCCGGCGGCGCTGCGCGAGACGCTCCGCCGCGAGTTCCGCGCGTTCCGCTCCGCCGGCGACGGGCGCGGGACGGTGCTGTTCACCGGCTACTACCTGCCGGAGCTGCGCGGCGCGCTCGCCCGCGGCGGCCCGTACCAGGTGCCGCTGCACCGCGCGCCGGACGACCTGGTGGTGGTGCGCGCGCGCGACTTCCCGCAGGTCGCGGAGGACGTCGTCGGCCGCGTGGAGCAGGGCCGGCTCGTCCCGTACCCGACCCGCGCCGACATCGCGCGCGGCGCGCTCGCCGGCAAGGGCGCGGAGCTCTGCTACGTGGACTCGGCGCTCGACGCGTTCTTCCTCGAGATCCAGGGGAGCGGGGTGGTGCGCCTCGAGGACGGCAGCGCGCGCGTGGTCACCTTCGCCGGCAAGAACGGCCAGCGCTACGCCGCGGTGGGCGCGGAGCTGATCCGGCGCGGCGCGCTCCGGCGCGAGGAGGTGTCGATGCAGTCGATCCGCGCCTGGCTGCTCGCGCACCCGGAGGAGCAGGCGGGCGTGCTCGCCACCAACCCGTCCTACGTGTTCTTCCGGTTCGCCGACGACGCCATCGGCGCGCTCGGCGTCCCGGTCACCCCGGACCGCACCGTCGCCGCCGACGCGAAGGTGTTCCCGAAGGGCGGGCTCGCGTTCCTGGAGACGGAGCGGCCGGTGGACGCGACCTCGGCCGTCATGCGCCCGTTCTCGCGCTTCGTCCTCGACCAGGACGCGGGCGGGGCCATCCGCACCTCCGGGCGCGTGGACCTGTACCTCGGCAGCGGCCCCTACGCCGCGAACGCCGCCGGCCGCATGAAGCAGCCGGGGCGCCTCTGGTACCTGCTGCTCAGGTAGGGCTCCCGCCCGCGGCCGACGGCCCACCGCGGGCGGGATCGGCGCGCCGGTGCCGAGCGGCCCGCTCGCCCCGGGCGCGCCGAGGGGCGAGCGGGTCCCGCCGGCTAGACGTCCGGCGCCTCGGCGACGGCGCCGTTCGCGGCGGTGCCCTCCATGCCGCGCGGCAGCACCAGGTTGAGCAGGATGCCGACGTAGGTGGCGAGCGGCATGGCGTCGATCTTCACCGAGCCGAAGTGCATCTCGGCGCCGCCCACGCCGATGACCAGCACCACCGAGGCGATGATCAGGTTCCGCTTCTGCGAGAAGTCGATGCCCGCCTCGACCAGCATGCGGATGCCGGCGGAGGCGATGATCCCGAACAGCAGGATGCAGATGCCGCCCATCACCTGGGTCGGGATGGAGCGGATGAGCGCGCCCACCGGCGGCAGGAAGGACATCAGGACCGCGAGCACCGCCGCGCCGCCGATCACCCACACCGAGAAGACGCGGGTGATGGCCATGACGCCGATGTTCTCGCCGTAGGTGGTGTTGGGCGGGCCGCCCAGCGCGCCGGAGATCATGGTCGCGACGCCGTCGCCGGCGAGCGAGCGGTGCAGGCCCGGGTCCTTCACGAAGTCCCGGCCGACCACGTTGTTCGTGACGATGAGGTGGCCGATGTGCTCGGTGATGACCACGAGCGAGATGGGCGCGAGCGTGATGATGGCCGCCCAGGTGAACCGCGGGAGCACGAAGGGCGGCACCGCCAGCGGCCGCGCCGCCGCGACGCCGGAGAGGTCCACCTGGCCGGCGAGGAGCGCCACCACGTAGCCGCCCACGATGCCGATGAGCACCGGGATGACGCCCAGGAAGCCCTTCAGGAACACCGCCGCCAGGATGGCGATGGCGAGCGACGCGAGCGCCACCGCGAAGAACTCCGGTCGGTAGGTGGGGCCGCCGCCGTTCATGGCCATGTTGACCACCGCCACGCGGGCGAGGCCGAGGCCGATGACCATCACCACCGAGCCGATCACCACCGGCGGGAGCAGGCGGTCGATCCAGCCGGTGCCGAACTTCGCGATGAGCGCCGCCACCACGAGGTAGCAGACGCCCACCGCCACGCAGCCGCCCATGGCCACGGCCACCCGGTCGGCCGGTGCGGCCTGGCCGGGCGCGACCCCGATGATGGCGGAGAGCGCGGCGATGAACGCGAACGAGGAGCCGAGGTAGGCCGGGATCTTCCCCTTCGTGATGAAGATGTAGACGAGCGTGCCGACACCGCTGGTGAACAAGGTCACCGAGGTGTCGAGCCCGACCAGGAACGGCACCAGCACGGTGGCGCCGAACATGGCGAACAGGTGCTGCAGCGACAGGGGAATGCTCTGGAGCAGCGGCAGCCGCTCCCCGACGTCCACGGTCCTCTTCATGGTCCCTCCTCGAGATGCGCCACGCGACGCGCCCGCTCGCCCGGGCGCTGGCCGCGAGGCGGCCGGGGTGCCGGAGGGCTGGGGCGGCGCATCATGCCCTCCCGCCCTGACACCCGCCAGAGGGGTGCGGGGCGGCGCTCGGCCGCGGGAGAACCCCCCATCGCGGGGAGACCTCGGGGCGAACCCACCCTGGCGCGGACCGGTTCGCCTGGCCGCGAGAGGATCCCTAGGGTCCTCGAAGGAGGTGTTCCATGGCGGAGGAGAAGAAGAAGGGCGGGTTCCATTCCCTCGAGAAACGGATCCACCAGATCGAGGAGGAGGACCGGAGCCAGGCGGCCCAGGAGTCGAAGCCGGAGGAGAAGAAGGCGCCGGCGAAGGAGCCGCCGAAGAAGTAGCGGCGGGGTCCGCGGGCCCTGCCGCGCGCCTTTGTCGGGCGCCCGTTGTAGAACGGGCGCCCGATGAGGCGCCCGCCGATCGAGCTCCACCGGGGCGAGCTGAAGGTCACCGGCTCGTCCCTCCACCTCGACGCCACCCGGCGGGTCGAGTGCGCGTTCGTGTCGCACGCGCACGGCGATCACATCGGGCGCCACGATCGGACCATCGCCACCGCGCCCACGCTGGCGCTCATGCGCCACCGGCTGGGCGAGGGGAAGCGCCGCAAGACCGAGCACCTGCCCGCCTCCTACCGCTCGCCGTTCGGCCTGGGCGAGCTGACGCTGGAGCTGTTCCCGGCCGGCCACGTGCTCGGCTCGGCCCAGGTGCGGGTGACGCGCAACGGCGTCTCGCTCGGCTACTCGGGCGACCTCTGCACCGAGCCCACCCACGCCGCCGAGCGCGCCGAGGTGATGGGCTGCGACGTGCTCGTGATCGAGTCCACCTTCGGTCACCCGCGGTACGTGTTCCCGCCGAAGGACCAGACGCTCGCGGCGGTCCGCCGCTTCGTGGACGACGCGCTCGCCGACGGCGTCACGCCGGTGCTGCTCGGCTACGCGCTCGGCAAGGCGCAGGAGATCCTGAAGTACCTCTCCGACCTCGGCTACGCCTGCCGCGCGCACCCGGTGGTCCACGCGGTGAACAAGGTCTACGAGGCGCACGGGGTGGCGCTGCCCAACGTGCGGCCGCTCGGGCCGGAGGGCGCCGGGATGGACGAGGTGGTGGTGTGCCCCCCGCACCTCGCCCGCAGCCCCGCCATGCGCGGCCTCCGCAAGCGCCGCACCGCCATCCTCACCGGCTGGGCCATCGACGGCGGCCGCTTCTTCCGCGGCGTGGACGCGGCGTTCCCGCTGTCCGACCACGCCGACTTCCCCTCGCTGGTGCGCTACGCCCGCGCCACCGGCGCCGGCCGGGTGTTCACGGTCCACGGCCACGAGGACGCGCTCGCCGCCGCGCTCCGCAAGGAGGGGATCCGCGCCGAGCCCCTGCGCGAGCACATGCAGCTCGAGCTGATTTGAGGTGTCGCGGGCCCGGGTGAGGTAGATCTCCCCCGTGATCCAGCTCACCGTCACGGCGGACGCGGCCGGCCAGCGGCTCGACAAGCTCGTGCGCAAGGCGCTGCGCGACGTCCCGCTCAGCCACGTCTACAAGATGTTCCGCACGCGCAAGGTGCGGGTGAACGGCCAGCGCGGGAAGGCCGACCAGCTCGTCGCCGAGGGCGACGTGGTGGTGATCCGCGGGGACGAGGAGCGGCTGCTCGCGAAGGCGGCGCCGGCCGCCCCGGGCGGCGCGCCGCGGGTGACGTTCGGCGTGCTGCACGAGGACGCGGACCTGCTCGCGGTGGACAAGCCGGCCGGCCTCGCCGCGCACCCCGGCACCGGGATCGAGGGCGCCACGCTGGTGGAGATGGCGCGCGGGTACCTGAGGACGCCCGACGACCTCCCGCCCACCGAGTTCAAGCCCTCGCCGGCGCACCGGCTCGACCGCGACACCTCGGGCGTGGTGCTGGTGGCGAAGCACCGGAAGGCGATGGTGCGCCTCACCGAGACGTTCACCAGCGGCGAAGGCGTCCACAAGACCTACCTCGCGCTCGTGAAGGGGAAGATGCCGCGCGAGGCGGGCACCATCGACCTGCCGCTGTCCGAGCACGAGCAGACGTCGAGATCGAAGGCCCTGCGCGGGGTGAACTTCCAGGAGGCGCTGACCCGCTGGAAGGTGGTGTCCGCCGCGAAGGAGATCTCGCTCCTCGCCGTCACCATCGAGACCGGCCGCACGCACCAGATCCGCCGGCACCTCGAGGCGGTGGGGCACCCGGTGGCGGGCGACCGGCGCTACGGCGACTTCGCGTTCAACCGGACCGCGCGGACGCGCTGGGGGCTGCGCCGCATGGGGCTGCACGCGTGGAAGCTGGAGGTCCCACATCCCCTCACCGGCGCGCCGCTCCGGCTCGAGGCGCCGTTCCCGGCGGAGCTCGCCGAGGTCCTCTCCCGCGCGAACCTGAAGCTCCCCGGGTCGCCCACCGGCGCACACGCGCCCGCCGCGCGCCGCGACGGACCGCACCGCGAGCGTTGAACTCCAGGGCAGGGCACGCATAGATTCGGCCACCCCATGCGCGAGCCCGGCGATCCCCAGCAGCCACCCGAGGAGCCCTCCTCGCGCGTGGTCCTCGACGGGCTGCCGCCCGAGCGCCCGCTGCGCCGGCGGCTCCTCCGCTGGGGGCTGTTCGCCGCGATCGCGGCGGTGAACGCGGCGATCGTGGTGGCGGTGGTCGGCTGGCTCGTCTTCTCGCGCGGGCTGCCGGACATCCCCACCCTGGAGCAGTACCGCCCGCCCATCATCACCGAGATGATCTCGGCCGACGGCCAGATCGCCGGCGAGTTCTTCGTGGAGCGCCGCAAGGTCGTCCCCTACGCGCGCATCCCGAAGCGCGTCATCCAGGCGTTCATCGCCTCGGAGGACAAGAACTTCTTCGAGCACGGCGGCATCGACCTGCTCGGCACGCTCCGCGCCGCGGTGAAGACCTACGTGCTCCGGTCGCGCATCCAGGGCGCCTCGACGCTCACGCAGCAGACCGCCAAGGCGCTCCTCATCAGCGCCGAGGGCTTCGAGCGCGGCACCGAGCGCAGCCTGCGCCGCAAGATCCGGGAGCTGATCCTGGCGCGGCGCCTCGAGGCGCGCTTCACGAAGGAGCAGATCCTCTGGATCTACCTGAACGGCGTGTACCTCGGGCACCACAGCTACGGGGTGCAGTCGGCGGCGGAGAACTACTACCGCAAGAACGTCGAGGACCTGACGCTGGAGGAGGCGGCGCTCATCGCCGGCCTGCCGCAGGCGCCCTCGCGCTACTCGCCGTTCTCGCGGCCGGAGGCGGCCGCCGAGCGGCGGCGCTACGTGCTCCGGCGCATGGCCGAGGAGGGGATGATCACCGAGGCCGAGCGCCGCTCCGCCGAGAAGGCCGAGGTGAAGGTGTTCGGCGTGGACGACGTGTTCCGCGAGACCGCGCCGTTCTACGTGGAGACGGTGCGCCGGCAGGTGGTGGACCGCTACGGCAACGACCGGCTGCTGCACGACGGGCTGCGGGTCGAGATGGCGATGGACCTCGAGAAGCAGCGCGCCGCGCAGGCGGCCGTGCTGAAGGGGCTCGTCGAGGTGGACCAGCGGCAGGGCTTCACCGGGCCGGTGGCGAAGGTGGCCGGCGCGGAGCGGACCGCGCTCGGCACGCGCCTCGCGAAGACGTGGCCGAAGGGGACGCTGCGCCCCGGCGACTTCTGCGTCGGCATCGTGGACCGGGTGGACGACCGGGCCGGGATCGTCGAGGTGGAGGTGGGCGAGACGCGCGGCGTGCTGCCCATCTCCGGCATGCGCTGGGCCCGCAAGCCGAACCCGGTGGTGTCCTACGCCGACTCGCTCCTCTCCCGCCCCTCGAGCGCGCTCCACGCCGGCGACGTGGTGGTGCTGAAGCGCGTCGACCGCGCCGAGCTGCAGAAGAAGGAGGCGCAGCTCGGGGTGGGCAGGCCGAAGGACGTGCCCGAGGCGCCGGTGCTGTTCTCCCTGCAGCAGGATCCCACGCTGCAGGGCGCGCTCGTGGCGGTCGATCCCGGCACGGCCTACGTCACCGCCATGGTGGGCGGCTACGACTTCGAGGCGTCCGAGTTCAACCGCGCCTTCCAGGCCTGCCGCCAGCCCGGCTCGGCGTTCAAGCCGGTCGTCTACTCCGCCGCGGTGGAGAAGCTCGACTACACCCCGGCGACCATCCTCACCGACGCGCCCATCGTGTTCCGCGACGACGAGTCGAGCTGGAAGCCGCAGAACTACGGCGAGGACTTCAAGGGCGACGTCACGCTGCGCACCGCGCTCGTCAACTCGATGAACATCCCGGCGGTGAAGACCGCCGAGGCGCTCAACGCGAAGCTCGGGCCGGCGGGGCTGGGGGACTGGGCGAAGGCGCTCGGGATCACCACGCCGGTGAAGCAGGAGCTGGGCAGCGCGCTCGGCTCGTCCTGCGTGACGCCCTGGGAGCTCACCAACGTGTACGCGCTGTTCGCGCGGTACGGCGAGAAGCGCCCCAGCGCGTTCGTGAAGCGCGTGCTGGATCGCGACGGGCGCGTCCTCGAGGACCGCGTGGACTACCGCGATCCGTGGGTCGGGCTCGACGAGCGGCTGGCCGGCGCGGTGGCCGAGGTGACGCGCCCGCGCGAGCAGGTGATGGACCCGCGCAGCGCCTACATCCTGGTCCGCCTCATGCGCGAGGTCGCGACGGTCGGGACCGGCGCGCGCGCCGCCGCGCTGGGGAAGCCGGCGGCCGGCAAGACCGGCACCACCAACGACTCCTTCGACACCTGGTTCATGGGCTTCACCCGCGACCTCGCCACCGGCGTGTGGCTCGGCTACGACGTCAACGTCACGCCGCTCGGCCGCTACGAGACCGGCGGCCACGCGGCGCTGCCCATCTGGCTCGACTTCATGTCGGCGGCGCTGAAGGGCCGGGCGCAGCCCGAGTTCGAGGCGCCGTCGGGCATCGTCGAGGTGCGGATCGACCCGGCCACCGGCAAGGCGGTGGCGGACGGCGCCGGCGGCGTGCCGGAGCCGTTCAAGCAGGGGACCGAGCCCGTGCTCGCCGACGCCGAGAAGAAGCAGGTCGAGGTGCAGGACCTGTTCATGCAGTAGTCGCGCAGGAGATCGCTCGGGCTGCGTCCCGCGGTCGTGGTTCGCGCCGGCCTCCCGGGCGCGCACGCGACGTGCGCGGAGGTGCGTGCGCCGCCGCCGCGGGCGCCGGCCGTTCCCTTGCCTCGATCCCGACCCGCCGGTAGCATCGCGCCGAACCGCCGGAAAATCGCGTGCTTCAGCCCGCGCCGGCGAGAAGGGCCCGATGCGTCCAAAGCTCGCCCACCTCGGCGTGAAGCGGATCCTGTTCCTGTCCATCGCCGGCGCGCTGGCCATCGCCGGCGTGCTCACGTCGATCGCGGTGAACCGCGAGATCCACGTCGCGCTGGAGCGCGCCGCCGTGCACCGCGGCGAGGCCGACGCCCGCGTCTACGCCTCCGCGCTCGCCCCGGCGCTCGCGGCCGGCGACGCGGCGCGCATCGCGGCGCGGGTGGACGAGGACTGGGACGAGGAGTCGTTCGCGTACGTGGTGGTGGTCCGCGAGGACTGGTCCGTCGCGGCGAAGCACCTCTCCCGCAACCTGGGCCGCAGCGCCGAGGAGGTGGTGGCCTGGCACCAGGCGGCGGGCGGCGCGGCGCAGCCGCAGGCGCCGGGCGTGCTCGCCTTCACGCGCCCGGTGGAGGGCGCGGGCGGCGGCGCGCGCGCCGGGTACGTCCTGCTCGGCCTCGACCGCGACCCGCTCGACGGCCAGGCCGGGCGCGCGGGCTGGTACATCTTCGCGCTGCTGGTGGGCGGCGGGATGGTGCTGGCGGGGCTCGTCTACGTGTTCGTCTCGCGCCTCGTGCTCCGGCCGCTCGACGAGATGAGCGCGGTGGCGCGCCGGGTCTCCGACTGCGACCTGACCGCCCGCTCCGCGCAGCTCGGCCCGGACGAGCTGGGGACGCTGGCCGAGTCGCTGAACCGCATCGGCGAGAACCTGGCCGCGACGCTGTCCCGCGTGCAGAACGTGACCGGCGGCGTGGCGACGGTGATCGACCGGATCTCGCGCACCGGCTCGGCGGTGTCCTCCGGCGCCGGCACCGTGTCGGCGCGGGTGGTGGACACCTCGTCGTCGATGAGCCAGATGATCTCGTCGCTGAAGGGCATCGCCGACAACGTCGAGGTGCTGGCGCAGAGCGCCGAGGAGTCCTCCTCGTCGATCCTGGAGATGGCCGCCACCAACGACGAGGTGGCCGAGAACATCCAGGCGCTCGCGGCCAGCGTCGAGGAGACCACCGCCGCGATCGAGCAGATGACCTACTCGATCAAGGAGGTGGCGAAGAACATCGAGGACCTGTCCGCCACCACCGAGGAGACGTCGTCCTCGATGAACGAGATGGACGTGTCCATCTCGCAGGTGGAGTCGAACGCGAACGAGACCGCGCGCCTCTCCGAGCAGGCGCAGCGCGACGCGGAGTCGGGGGCGGAGGCGCTCTCGCGCACGCTCCTCGGCATCGACAAGATCAAGGAGTCCTCCAAGGAGGCGGCCAGCGTCATCGAGGCGCTCGGCGCCAAGATCGCCGCCATCGGCAACATCCTCAACGTGATCGACGACGTGGCCGAGCAGACCAACCTGCTCGCGCTGAACGCCGCCATCCTGGCGGCGCAGTCGGGCGAGCACGGCAAGGGCTTCGCGGTGGTGGCGGACGAGATCAAGGACCTGGCCGAGCGCACCGGCGCGTCCACCAAGGAGATCTCCGAGCTCATCCGCGCGGTCCAGGACCAGTCGCGCAACGCCATCCAGGCGATGGACCGCGGCGTCCGCAACGTCGAGGAGGGCGTGCGGCTCGGGCAGGAGACCGAGACCGCCCTGAAGAAGATCCAGGAGTCGAGCCAGAAGTCCACGCAGATGGTGAAGGCCATCGCGCGGGCCACGCTGGAGCAGGCGCGCGGGTCGAAGCAGGTGACCATGGCGATCAACCGCATCGCCGAGACGGTGCAGCAGATCGCGAGCGCGACCGCCGAGCAGGCGCGCGGCTCCGAGCAGATCATGAAGAGCGCCGAGCGGATGAAGGCGATCACGAAGCACGTGGAGCGCTCGGCGCAGGAGCAGGCGCGCGGCTCGAAGCAGATCACCCGCGCCATCGAGTCGATCTCGGAGATGGTCCACCACCTGAACCGCGCCCAGAAGGAGCAGACCAAGGGCTCCGAGCAGGTCATGACGGCGGTGGTGCAGATCAAGCAGGTGGCCGAGGCGCAGACGCACTCGGTCCGCGACCTCGAGGCCGCCATCGTCGATCTCGCCTCGCAGGCGGAGGTCCTCCGCGGCGAGGTCCGGAGATTCAGGATCTAGGCGCAGCGCGCCGCCAGGCGCGCCCGCGGGGACCTCGCGCGAGCCCGCGGAGGCGGGCGCGCGAGGTCACGGGCCCCGCGCAGCAGGAGTGGGGCCCCGACGGCTCCGCCGGCGGCGCGAGGGCGCAGCCCTCAGGATGTGATCAATCCTGAGGGCGCAGCCCTGGTTGGATCAGAACCTTGCCTTGCGCCGCAGGCCGCCGGTCCGGGCGATCACGTCGGCGAGCGAGGCGAGGTCCCGCCACTCCGCGGGCGCGAGCGGCACCACCGAGAGCCTGCCCTGCCTGAGCAGGACCGAGCCCTCGAACGCGGGCTCCTGCTTCAGCGCCTCGAGCGGCACCGGCGCCGGGAGCGCCTCGACCGCCTTCACGTCCACGCAGACCAGCTCGCCGCCGGCGGTCGGATCCGGGTAGGCGGTCCGCACCACCTCCGCGATGCCCACCGCGCGCTTCTCGCCCGAGTGGTAGACGATCGCCCGATCGCCCGCCTTCATGGCCCGGAGGTTCGTCTGGGCCTGCGGGTTGGCGACGCCGGTCCACGGGGTGGTTCCGTCGGCGACGAGGTCGGACCACGCGTAGGTGCCGGGCTCGGTCTTCAGCAACCAGTAGGCCATGCGCGGGGACGTTAGGCGTGGCATGCTGCCGCCGCAACCGGATCCGTCCGGCGGCGGAAGCGTCCCGGTTTCCGCCGTGTTATAGGAACCGCCCTATGTTCGGTCTGTCCTTCGGCGAGATCGTGATCATCGCCGTCCTCGCCCTCATCCTCCTCGGGCCAGATCGCCTCCCCGAGGCGGCGAAGACCATCGGCAAGGGCCTGCGCCAGTTCAAGCAGGCCACCGACGACCTGAAGGACCAGATCGAGACCGAGATCTACAAGGATGACCGGAAGGTGGCGCGCCCCTCGCTGGTGCCGCCCGTCCCGAACCGCCCGGTCCCCGGTCCGGCCGGCCCGCCCCCCGCCGCCACCGCCGAGAACGTCCCGGGGCTGGAGGCGGCGCTGGTGGACGCCGAGCCGGCCGCGCCGGCCGCCGAGCCCGCGGCGCCCGCCGCCGAGCCGGCCCCCACCCCTTCGCCTGCGCCGTCCGGCGAGGGCGCCCCGCCGCCCGGCACCGGCGGCACCGCCGCGTAGGTCCGCATGAGCGAAACCGTCCCGCAGCTGCCGCCGCCGCCGCCGCCGTCGCCCGAGCCCGAGGGCGAGGTGAAGCTGTCGTTCCTCGATCACCTGCGCGACCTGCGCGTCCGCATGGTGCGCGCGATGCTCGGCATCGCGATCGGGATGGGCCTGGTCGGCGGGTTCGTGCCGCAGATCGTGGACCACCTGATGAAGCCGGTGCGCGACGCGCTCCCGGCCGGCCGCCAGCAGCTCGTGTACACGAGCGCGATCGAGCCGATGATGGTCTACATCAAGGTGGCCATGTACGGCGGCGTCTTCGTCGCGGCGCCCTGGGTGCTGTGGCAGCTCTGGCTGTTCATCGCGCCCGGCCTGTACAAGCGCGAGAAGAAGGTGGTGTTCCCGTTCCTGTTCTGGGGGACGCTGCTCTTCTACCTGGGCGCGCTGTTCTGCTTCGAGCTGGTGATGCCGCAGGCGTTCCCGGCCATGCTGGCGTTCGCCGAGAGCGACACGCTCTCGCCGATGCTCTCCCTCTCCGAGCAGCTCTCGCTCGTGCTCGCCATGCTGCTCGGCTTCGGGGTGGTGTTCGAGGTCCCGGTGGTCATCGCGTTCCTGTCGATGATCGGCCTGGTGCAGTGGCGCACGCTCGCGAAGTACCGGCGCATCGCCATCATCGTGAACGTGATCGCGGCCGCGATCATCACGCCCACCGGCGACCCGCTCAACCTGGCGCTCATGGCCGTGCCGATGATCGTCTTCTACGAGGTCGGCATCGTGCTGGCCCGGATCCTCGGCAAGAAGCCCGCCGCGGACGCCGCCCCGGCGGCCTAGCGCCGCCTGGCCCGGGCGGGCGCGGCGCGCCGGCGCGCTGTTCAGGGCCGGCGCCGCCGTCTAGCATCGGCGCATGCTCGTCTTCCAGTCGGTCGCGGCGCTGTTCGCGGTCTACATGCTCGCCCGCCACGCCCCGCGCGCCTACGCCGCGCTCCGGGGGCGCGCCGGAGACCGGGTGGGCGCGCTCGTGCCGGCCCTGAACGTGGCGCTGGCGCTGGCCATCCTGGTCGTGGCCGTGAAAGGCCTGGCGGGCGCGCTTATCTCGAGGTGACGCACCAGGAGGCGTCATGAACCGGGCCGGCCAGCAGGACGTGGTGTTCCTCGCCGCGAAGCGGACGCCCTTCGGGACGTTCGGCGGCTCCCTGAAGGACCTCAGCGCGACCGACCTCGCGGTGCACGCCGCGCAGGCGGCGATCGAGCAGGCGGGGGCGCCGCCCGCCGACTACGGCCACGTGGTGGTCGGGAACGTGGCCCAGACCTCGCCGGACGCGATCTACCTGGCGCGCCACGTCGGGCTGCGCGCCGGCCTGCCCGAGGGCGTGCCCGCGGTCACCGTGAACCGGCTGTGCGGCTCCGGCTTCGAGGCGGTCATCGAGGCGGCGCGGCTCATCCACGGCGGGGAGGCGGAGCTGGTGCTGGCCGGCGGCACCGAGTCGATGAGCCAGGCGCCGCTCGTCCTGCGCGGCACGCGCTTCGGCCACGCGTTCGGCAAGACGCCGCCGCTCGAGGACATGCTCTGGTCGGCGCTCACCGACACCTACGCCGGCATGCCCATGGCGCTCACCGCCGAGAAGCTGGCCGAGCGCCACGGGATCGGGCAGGACGCGGTGGACGAGCTCTCGGTCTCCTCGCAGCGGCGCTGGGCCGCCGCCGACGAGGCCGGGCGCTTCCGCGAGGAGCTGGCGCCGGTGGAGCTCCGGACGCGCAAGGGGACGGTCCGGTTCGAGAAGGACGAGCACCCGCGCCCCGGCACCACGCTGGAGGGGCTGCGGAAGCTCCCCAAGGTGTTCAAGGCCGACGGCGTCATCCACGCCGGCGCGGCGAGCGGCATCGCCGACGGCGCCGGGATGCTGGTGGTGGCCTCGCGCGCCTACGCGGAGCGCCGCGGGCTGCGGCCGCTGGGGCGGCTGGTGAACTGGGGCCACGCGGGCGTGGACCCCACCGTGATGGGCATCGGCCCGGTGCCGGCGGTCCGCAACGCGCTGGCCCGCGCCGGCGCCACGCTCTCCGACCTCGACCTGTTCGAGGTGAACGAGGCGTTCGCGCCCCAGTACCTGGCGGTGGAGCAGGAGCTGGGGCTGCCGCGCGACCGCACCAACGTGGACGGCGGCGCCATCGCGCTCGGCCACCCGCTCGCCGCGAGCGGGGCCCGGATCACCATGCACCTGCTGTACGAGCTCCGCCGCCGGAAGGCCCGGGCCGGCCTCGGCTCGGCCTGCATCGGCGGCGGCCAGGGCGTGGCGGTGATCCTGGAGCCGCTGTAGCGGCGACGTTCTTGCCCCCGCCCGGAGGGGACGATAGGGTCCCCGAGGGTCCGCGGCGAGGAGGGGCGACGATGACGAGCTTCACCGGCGTGAAGGTCTTCTCGACGACGCTGGCGCGCGATCGCGACGCCATGGGCGAGACGATCACGCGCTGGCTCGCCGGCAACCCCGAGCTCGAGGTGGTGAGCCACGAGGTCCGGCAGAGCTCGGACAAGGAGTTCCACTGCCTCACCATCACCCTCTTCTACCGGGAGAGGAAGAAGGGCTAGGACCGCGTGCGCAGCAGACGGAGCCCCGACCTCGGCAGCGCGTTCACCTTCGGCGGCCGCATCCCCTCCGGGCTGGGGCTGCTGCTCGTCCTCATCCTGGTCGCGACGGTCGGCTCCTGGGTGACGCGCGACGACACCTGGGCGGCGCTGGTGCCGGGGCTGGTGCTGCGCGGGCAGGTGTGGCGGCTCGTCTCCTGGGCCTTCGTGCAGAACGACCCGCTCACGCTGCTGTTCGGCGGGTTCATGCTCTACTCCATCGGCCAGCAGCTCGCGTTCACCTGGAGCGAGCGGCGCCTGGTGGGCACCTTCCTCGGCCTCGCGGCCGGGGCGACGGCCGTCACCGTGGCGGCGGCGCTGCTCTGGTTCCCGGCCGACCGGCCGCACCTCGGCATGTGGCCGGTGGTGAACGCGCTCCTGCTCATGTGGGCGATGATGTACCCGGATCGCCAGGTGAGCATCTGGGGCGTGCTCCCGCTCACCGGGAAGACGCTGGCGCTGCTGGTGGTGTTCGGGACGGTGCTCTACGGCCTGGCCGGCGGCGGGCTCCCCGGGCTGGGCGCGTTCGTGCCGCACTTCGCGGCGCTCGCGCTCGGCTTCGCGCTGTCGCGCGGCGGCCGCATGCCCACGCGGCGCTGGAAGCTGCAGGCGCGCGAGTGGTGGGCGGAGCGCGAGTTCCGCCGGCGCTCCAAGCACCTGAAGGTCATCGGCAAGGACGGCAAGGGCGAGCCGCCCCGCTGGATGAACTGATCCGCGGCGGGCGCGCCCGCGCTCAGCTCACCGCCACCTGGCGCACCGCCGAGCGGTAGATCCAGATCCGCGCCGTGCTGGTGCGCGTGTCCGCGGGGATCATGAAGAAGCCGGGCCCGTCCTCGCGGTAGTCCGGGCTGAACCCGGCCACCTGCCGGCCGTCGCGGAAGGTGACGCGCACGCGCTTCCCCTCCGGCGCCGGCGCGGCCTCGCCCGGCGCCAGCATGAAGAAGATCGCCTTCACCTTGTCGGTGGGGATCCGCTCGGGGAGCGGCCCCTGCGCGACCACGTCGAGCGCGGGCGCGTCCAGCGCCGCGTCCTCGATGAGGCCGCGCTTCACCAGCCCCTCCAGCGTGTGGATCACCACCCGGTGGGCGCCGGGCACCTGCCACGCGCCGGCCGGTGCCGGCGCCGCCTCGACCGGCGGCGGGGTGAAGGAGACCTCCTCGACGGGCAGCGGCTCGAAGGCGGGGTCGGGGATCGCCGCCGCGGGCGCGGGCAGGGCGGGTGCGGCGGGGGGCTCCGGCTCGGAGGCCGGCTCCGGGGCGGGCGCCGGCGCCGGCGCCGAGACGGGCGCGGCGAGCGAGACCTCGCCGAGCTCGATGCCGCCGCCGGCCTCCTCGTCGGGTGGCAGCGGCACCAGCTCGTCGGCCGGGATCTCCTCGAGGATGTCCTCGCCGTCGAGCGTGGGCAGGTCGTCGGCGTCCGGCGTCGGCATCGCGGCCAGGTCGGCCACCTCGGCCACCTCCGTCGCGTCGGCCTCGGGCGCCGCCGGCAAGGTGTCGCCGAGCAGGTCGTCGATGGCGGGCGGCGCCTCGGCGCCGGCGTCGAGCAACGTGCCGGCCGCCGCGGTCAGCGACGCCGCGGCGTCCACCGCGGGCTCCGCGTCGGCGACGGGCTCCGGCGCGGCCGGCCCGTCCAGCTCGAGCGGCGGCAGCGCCTCGGCGGCCTCGGCCAGGAGCGCGGAGGGCTCGGCCACCGCGATCCCGGCCTCGCCGCCCACGGGGTCGACGGCCGCCGCCTCGTCCCACCGGGACGGCTCCAGCTCGAGCGCGGGCGCGGCGCCGGCGTCCCAGGCCGGAAGCTCGGCCTCCGGGTCGGGCCCGGCGAGCGGCTCCGCCTGCGGCCCGACATCACCCAGCGTGAACGGCTCCGGCTCCGCGGGCGCGGTCTCCGCCGCGGCCCAGGCGTCGGCGTCCTCGCCCAGCTCGCCGGCGGCGAAGTCGAGCGCCGAGAGGTCGCGCGCCCCGGTCGGCTCGGGCTCCGGCGCGCGCAGCGCGAAGGGATCGTCGCCGGGCGAGGCGCCGGCCTCGCCGGCCGCCGGCTCCTCCAGCTCGGCCAGCTCGAGGGTGGGCTCGACCGGCGCGCCCAGGTCGAGCGTCGGCTCGAGCGCGATCGGCTCGCCGTCCTCGCCCGGCTCGCCCGTCTCGTCGCCGAGCGCGACCGGCTCGGCCGCGGGCTCCACCGGCGCCTCGACGTCGCCGTCGAGGCCCAGGCTCCCGGCGTCGAGGGCGTCGACCGCGGCCGGCGCCGGCGCGTCCCACGGCGGCAGCCCGGCCTCCCTGGCCCACTCGGGCACGGTGGCCTCGGCGGCGGCGTCGAAGGAGCCGCCCGACTCGAGCTCGAAGCCCTGGTCGAGCGCCACCTCCTCGGCCCAGCCCGGCTCGGCGGCGGGCGCTGCGCCGGGCGTCGCGAGCTCGAGCACGTCCTCGCCCACCGGCGCCGCGAAGCCGCTCGTGTCGTCGTACTCGCCGAGCTCGAGCGGGGCACCGGGCGCGGCCGGCTCCGGCGCCGGCTCGGCGCCGAGGTCCTCCGGCGAGAGCGCCGCCGGGGCCGCGCCGGCCTCGTCGTACTCGCCGAGCACGGCGGCCTCGGGCGCGTCCGGCGGTGGCGCCGTCACCTCCCAGCCGTCGGGCGGCAGCGAGGCCGCGTCGCCGCCGGCGAGCGGCGCGGGCGGCTCGGCCGAGGGATCGCCCTCGAGCGCCAGCCCGTCCGCCGAGAGCGGCTCCAGCTCCTCGATCACCGCCTCGGTGGCGAGGTCCACCGTCTCGGGCTCGTCCGCCGGCGTGGTCCACGCCTCGTATCCGGGCGCGGCCTCGGCCGGCGCCGCCCCGGGGGACGGCTGCGGCTCGGGCTCGCCGAAGGTGGCGGTGGTGTCCGGGTTCCACGCCGGCTGCGCGGCGTCCGGATCGTACGGCTGCGCGCCGGGATCCCAGGCCTGCGCGGCGCTGGGATCGGACGCGGCCGCGCTGGGATCCCAGCCCTGCGCCGCGCTGGGATCGAACGGCGGCGCATTCGGATCCCACGCCTGTGCGGCGTTTGGATCGTACGGCTGCGCGTTGGGATCCCAGGCCTGAGCGGCGTTCGGATCGTACGGCTGCGCGTTCGGATCCCACGCCTGCGCGGCGCTCGGGTCGAAGGGCTGCGCGTTGGGATCCCACGCCTGGGCGGCGTTCGGATCGAACGGCTGCGCGTTCGGATCCCACGCCTGGGCGGCGTTCGGATCGTACGGCTGCGCGTTGGGATCCCACGCCTGCGCGGCGTTCGGGTCGAACGGCTGCGCGTTCGGATCCCATGCCTGCGCGGCGTTCGGATCGGAGGGCTGCGCGCTGGGATCCCACGCCTGGGCGGCGTTCGGGTCGAAGGGCTGCGCGTTCGGATCCCATGCCTGCGCGGCGTCCGGGTCGAAGGGCTGCGCGTTCGGATCCCACGCCTGGGCGGCGTCCGGATCGAACGGCTGCGCGCTGGGATCCCACGCCTGGGCGGCGTTCGGGTCGTAGGGCTGCGCGGTCGGATCCCACGCCTGCGCGGCGTTCGGGTCGAACGGCTGCGCGCTGGGATCCCACGCCTGCGCGGCGTCCGGATCGGAGGCCGGCGCCTCCGGGGCCCAGCCCTCCGCTGCCTCCGGCGCGGCGGGCTGCGCGGCGGCCTCCCACGCCGGCGCGTCCGGCGCGGGAACCTCCAGCGCCTCGAACGCCTGACCCTCGAACGCCTCCGCGAGCCCGGCGTCGGGCGCGACGTCCTCGAACAGCGGCGCCGGCCCGGCCTCGGCGGCGGGCGGCGCCGGCGGCGCCTCGGCCGGCGCGCGGCGAAGCCCGGCCGGCTCGAGCGAGGCGCGCAGCCGATCGGCCGCGGCGCCCACGTCGAAGCCCGAGCCCGACGCCTGCAGCTCGGGCTCCACCAGGTCGCGCAGCTCGGCGTGCCGCCGCTCCTCCTCCGCGGTCAGCCCCTCGGAGAGGCGCTTGCGGTCGAGCTGGCGGAACTCCTTCAGTGCGCTGCGCGGATCGGGCATGTGCGGTGTACCGCCGGTGGGCGAGGGGGCCGGCGCTCCGGAGGGCCGGATGATACCTCCGCTCCCCGTCCGCTCAAAGGCGAGGGCGGCTTGCTTTCCCGAGGCCCGGCGGCCATCTATGTGCGCCGATGGCCCGACTTCCCGTGCTCCAGGGCGACCGCGCCCGCCGCCCCGCGCCGCCCGGCCCGGAGGCCTTCCTGCCCATGTTCCCGGAGCACCTGCGGGCGCGGGGCTGGGCCGACCTGGACGTGCTCCTGGTGAGCGGCGACGCGTACGTCGATCACCCGAGCTTCGGCGCGGCGGTGATCGGGCGGGTGCTGGAGGCGGCTGGCTACAAGGTGGGCGTGGTGGCGCAGCCGGACTGGCGCTCGCCGGCCGAGCTCCTGCGGCTGGGGCGGCCGCGGCTGTTCGTCGGGATCACCTCGGGTGCGATGGACTCGATGGTGAACCACTACACCGCGCACAAGCGGCGGCGCTCCGAGGACGCGTACACGCCCGACGGCGCCGCCGGCAGGCGGCCGGACCGCGCCACCACGGTCTACGCGCGGCTGGCCCGCGCGGCGTTCGGGCCCACCACGCCCATCGTGCTGGGCGGCATCGAGGCGTCGCTCCGGCGGATCGCCCACTACGACTACTGGGACGACCGGGTCCTGCCCTCGGTGCTGGTGCCATCCGGCGCCGACCTGCTCGTCTACGGCCAGGGCGAGAAGCCCATCCTGGAGATCGCGCGCCGGCTCGCCTCGGGCGAGGACATCTGCGGCCTCACCGACGTGCCCGGCACCGCGCTCGCCGTGCCCGACCTCGGCATGGCGATGCTGGACGGGCGCGACCGGAAGGTGCTGGAGCTGCCCGCCTACGAGGAGATCGTCCTCGACAAGCGCCGCTTCGCCGAGTTCAGCCGGCTCTACCACCTCGAGCACAACGAGGCGAACGCGCGCATCCTGGTGCAGCGCCACGGCCGCGGGCCGGCGCAGCGCCACGTGGTGGTGAACCCGCCCATGCGGCCGCCCTCCACCGAGGAGCTGGACCGGATCGCCGAGCTTCCCTACGTGCGCGAGGCGCACCCGGCCTACGGCGGCGCGCACATCCCGGCGCTCGAGCAGATCCGCTGGTCGGTCCAGATCCTGCGCGGCTGCGCGGCCGGCTGCGCCTTCTGCTGCATCACCGAGCACCAGGGGCGGGACATCGCCAGCCGCTCCGAGGCGAGCGTGCTGCGCGAGATCGCGACGCTCGCGAGCAAGGAGACCTTCCGCGGGACCATCACCGACGTGGGCGGCGCCACCGCCAACATGTGGCGGATGGAGTGCACCAGCGCCGAGGCGCACGCCGCCTGCCGCCGCGCGAGCTGCGTGTACCCGAGCGTCTGCCAGTTCTTCTCGGTGGACCACGGGCCGCTCGTGGACCTGTACGAGAAGGCGCGGAAGGTGCCCGGGGTGAAGCACGTCTTCGTCGGCTCCGGCGTCCGCTACGACCTCGCGCAGGCCGACGAGAAGAACGGCGCGCGCTACCTCGAGGCGCTCGTCGCGAACCACGTGTCCGGCCAGCTCAAGGTCGCGCCCGAGCACGTCTGCGAGCCGGTGCTGAAGGTGATGAAGAAGCCCGGGGTCGAGTCGTTCGAGCGCTTCCGCAAGGACTTCGAGCGCTACACGAGGAAGGCGGGCAAGGAGCAGTACCTCGTCCCGTACTTCATCTCCTCCCACCCGGGCGCCTCGCTGGAGGAGGCGGCGGATCTGATGGAGTACCTGCAGGCGAACCGCTGGAAGCCGCAGCAGGTGCAGGACTTCATGCCCACGCCCATGACGCTCGCGTCCGACATCTTCTGGTCGGGCTTCCACCCGATGACGGGCAAGCCGGTGCACGTCACCCGGGACATGGAGGAGAAGCGCATGCAGAAGGCGCTCCTCCGCTGGGGCGATCCGGCGAACCGGCCGCTCATCGAGAAGGCGCTCCGGAAGATCGGCCGGTTGAGGCCGGGCGAGCGGCTCGGGCCGGGCATGCGCCCGGGCCGGCGCGGCGCGGGGCGGCCCGGGCCGGGCGCGCGCGGCGGGACCGGGCCCGGCCGCGGGCCGCGGTAGGGCAGCCAGGGCTCCCAGCGGCGCCCCTCACCCCGCGTCCCGGATGTGGTAGGGTCCCGTATGCCCCAGATCCGCCTTTTCCCCGCCGCCGCCCTCCTGTCCCTCGCGCTCGCGCTGCCCGCGCGCGCCGCCGACCCGGCCCCGGCGCCGGCGAAGCCCGCGGCCCCGGCCGCCGCGCCCGCCCCCGCCGCGAAGCCGTCGCCCGCCGCGATGGACCTGGCGCGCACGCTCGCCACGCAGGAGACGTGGAAGCGCGGCATGGACGGGCTCACGCAGTCGCTGGTGGGCCAGTTCCGCGGCCACCCCGGCTCGGAGCTGAGCATGCCGAAGGACTTCCAGGCCAAGGCGCGCACCGAGGTCGAGGCGCTGCTCCCCTACGAGGACCTGGTGAACATCCACGCGCGCCAGCTCTCCGCCGCGTACACCGAGCAGGAGCTGAAGGACCTGGTCGCGTTCTACAAGTCGCCGCTCGGGCAGAAGGCGCTGAAGGCCATGCCCGAGGTGCAGGAGAAGGTGGCGATGGAGACGCAGCAGCGGATCGAGCCGAAGCTGCCGCAGGTGATGCAGAAGCTCGCGAAGGACGTGAAGCCGCCCGCCGGCGGCGCGAAGGTGCCCGCGAGCCCGCACGGCGGCGCCGCGCCTGCGAAGCCGGCGCCCAAGAAGTAGCCGCGCGGCAGGTCCCGGGCGGGCGGCCGGGCGCTCACCCGCTCCCGCGCCCGCCCGTGGTGGTTAGCTTCACCGCGTGATCCCGCCGACCCCTTGCCGCGCCGGGCGCCTCGCGCGCCCGGCGGTCGCGCTCGCCGTCGTCCTCGTCGCGCTCGGCGCGCGCGCCGCCGGCAACGCGCCGGCGCCGCTCGTCTACGTGGCGCTCGGCGACTCCACCGCCGCCGGGCAGGGCGGCGGTCCCGGCGGCGGCTACCCGCCGCGCCTCGCCCGCCGGCTCGAGGCCGCCGGGCTCGGCGTGAAGCTCGTGAACCTGGGCGTCGCCGGCGCGACGGCCGGCGACCTGCGCCGCGATCAGCTCCCGCGCGCGCTCGAGGCGCGCCCCGGCCTCGTCACGGTGGGCATCGGGATCAACGACCTCGTGCAGGGGCGACCGCTCCGCGAGTTCGCGCGCGACCTCGAGATCGTGGCCGACTTCCTGAAGCAGACGCGCGCCACGGTGGTGATCTCCAGCCTGCCGGACCTGGTCGATTCACCGTCCGCGAAGGGGGCGCCCGCGGCGCTGGCGCGCCGCCTCGACCAGTTCAACGCCGCCATCGAGCGGGTGGCCGAGCGGCACGGGTTCCTGGTGGCGGACGCGTTCGGCGAGACGCGCCGCGCGGTGAGGCGGCTCGGCGCCGGCGCGGTGTTCTCGGGCGACGGCTTCCACCCCTCGGCGGCCGGCTACGACGCCTGGGCCGACGCGCTCCGGCAGCCGGTGGAGCGGGCGCTCGGCGCGCGCCTGCAGGGCCGCCGCCCCCCCGCGCCGCCCGCGGCCGCCCGGCCGTGACGGCGCCGGGCCGGTGCGCTAGGGTCGCGGCCCTATGGACGACCGCGAACGCCGAGAGCGGCACCGCCGGCTGTGGGAGGCGGACCACCGGCACCTCTGGCACCCGTTCACGCAGATGAGGGACTGGCTCCGCGAGGAGCCGCTCATCGTGGACGCGGCCGAGGGCGTCCACCTCGTGGACACCCTCGGGAACCGGTACCTCGACGGCGTGTCGTCGCTCTGGTGCAACGTGCACGGCCACCGCGTCCCGGAGCTCGACGCCGCGGTGCGCGCCCAGCTCGATCGCGTGGCGCACTCCACGCTGCTCGGCCTCGCCTCCACCGCGTCGATCGAGTGCGCCGAGGAGCTGGTCCGCCACCTGCCGCCCGGCCTGACGCGGGTCTTCTTCTCCGACGCGGGCGCCACCGCGGTGGAGATCGCCATCAAGATGGCGTTCCAGCACCACCAGCTCCGCGGCGACGAGCGCCGCACCGAGTTCGTGGCGCTGCACGGCGGCTACCACGGCGACACCATCGGCTCGGTCTCGGTGGGCGGCATCGACCTGTTCCACCGCATCTTCAAGCCGCTGCTGTTCGACGTGCACCACGCGCCGCAGCCCTACTGCTACCGGTGCCCGCTCGGGAAGGCGCTGCCGGGCTGCGGGATGGCCTGCGCGGACGAGGTGGAGCGCATCCTCGCGGCGCGCGAGGGCCGGGTGGCCGCGCTCGTGGTCGAGCCGCTCGTGCAGGGCGCGGACGGCATGATCACCCAGCCGCCGGGGTACCTGCGCCGCCTGCGCGAGCTGTGCGACCGCCACGGCGCGCTGCTGGTCTGCGACGAGGTCGCGACCGGCTGGGGGCGCACCGGGACCACGTTCGCGGTGGAGCAGGAGGGCGTCGTCCCGGACATCCTCACCATGGCGAAGGGGCTCACCGGCGGCTACCTGCCGCTCGCGGCCACCGTCACCACCGAGCACGTGTTCGAGTCGTTCCTCGGCGAGCACGCCGAGAAGCGGACCTTCTTCCACGGCCACACCTACGCCGGGAACCCGCTCGCCTGCGCCGCCGCGACCGCCTCCATGACGCTGTTCCGGGAGCGCGGCGTGGGCGCGGCGGTGCCGGCCAAGGCGGCGGCGCTCGCCCGCGCGCTCGCGCCGGCGGCGCGGCTCCCGCACGTGGGCGAGGTGCGGCAGCGCGGGCTGATGGTGGGCATCGAGCTGGTGCGCGACCGGGCCACGAAGGAGGAGTACGCGTACGAGCTGCAGGCCGGGCACCGGGTCATCCTGGAGGCCCGCAAGCTCGGCGCGATCCTCCGGCCGCTCGGCAACGTGGTGGTGCTCATGCCGCCGCTCGCCATGACCGAGGCCGAGCTGGAGCGGCTGGCCGGGATCACGCTCGCCGCCATCGAGGCGGCCACCGCGAGGCTCTAGTGCGCGGGCTGTTCGTCACCGGCACCGACACCGGCGTGGGCAAGACCGAGGTCTCCTGCGCGCTCCTGCGCGCGGCGCGCGCGGCCGGCCTGGACGCGGTGGGCATGAAGCCGGCGCAGTCCGGCCACGTGCCCGGCGAGCCGTCCGACGCGGAGCGGCTCCGCGAGGCGTCGGATTGCGTCGAGCCGCTCGAGGCGATCTGCCCGTACACCTTCGCGGCGCCGCTCGCGCCGGCCGCCGCGGCGCGGCTGGAGGGGCGCGAGGTCTCGCTGGCGCGGGTGGTGGAGGTGGCGCGCGCGCTCGCGGCGCGCCACGCCGCGGTGGTGGTGGAGGGGGCCGGCGGGCTGCTCGTGCCGCTCACCGCGCGCGAGACCCACGCCGACCTCGCCGCGGCGCTCGGGCTGCCGGTGCTGGTGGTGGCGCGCGCCGGGCTCGGGACGGTGAACCACACCGCGCTCACCGTCGAGGCGCTGGAGCGCCGCGGCCTCGCCGTGGCCGGGATCGTGCTCAACCGGACCGGCCCCGAGGACGATCCCTCGGTGCCGCTCAACCCCGCCGAGATCGCGCGATTGACCCACCGTGAACCCATCGCGCTGCTGCCGTGGGAGCCCGATATCGCGCGGCGCGCGCGCTCTCTCGGATCCATCCTCGGCGCGAAGATCCAGTTTTGAGCGGTGGGAGCGAAAATTGGATCGATCGCGAGATCGATCCTAGATCGCTGACGTGCCGAACGTCGTCGACCTCACGCTCGTCTCGCGCGCCCGGCGCGCGCTCCACGCCGTGCTCGAGGAGCGCGGCCTCGGGTTCTTCCTCGCCGCGGGCTCGCGCACGCCGCGCCTCGATCCGCGCCGCATCGCCTGGGTGGTGGAGGTGGCGCGCCGCCAGGTATCGCTCCGCGCCCGCCGCGATCCGGACGCGCTCTCGCGCACCCGCCGCGTGCTGCGCCGCGAGCTGATCCGCCGGCTCACCGAGGCGATGCTGCAGGCGGGGCTGTAGCGCCCGCCGCCCGCGCGCGGCGCTACCGCGGGCTCTTCGCCACGTAGCGCAGCCGGAGATCGGTGAGCAGGTTCTCGAGGAAGCGCGCCTCCTCGTCGGTCAGGTTGCCCTTCGTCTTCTCGGCCAGCATCGACAGGATGTCGATGGTCTGCTTCGCGAGCAGCAGGTTCGCCTCGGCGATCTCGCCGGTCTCCGGGTGCGGGGCGTCGCCGAGGTGGACGAACGCGGAGGAGCCGAGCGACAGCACGAACGTGTAGAAGTCGATGGGCGCGGGCTGCTTCTCGTCGGCCATGGTCGGATCCTCCCGGACGATCTAGTCGAAGTCGAAGGCGATGCGCTCGGCGGCGTAGCCGCGCTGGACGAGCAGCACGAGCCGGCCGCCGCGGCGGGCGCGGGCGGCGGCGCGCTGGAACGCCGCCACCGAGGAGACCTCGGACGAGTTCACCTCGCGCACCAGGTCGCCCGGCTGCAGCCCGGCCTCGGCGGCGGGCGAGCGGCCGGTCACGCTCCGCACCACCACCAGCGTGCCCCCGGAGACGCGCTCCTCGGAGACGCGCAGCCCCACGCGGCGTTGCACCAGCTCGGCGGCGCGCTGCGGGGTGAGCTCCACCGCGGTGACGGCCGCCTGGACGCGCGCGCCGCGGCGCGACAGGTCGAGCCGCGCGGCGCGGCCGATGGGGAGGTCGCGCAGGCGGAACAGGAGCTCCGCGGCGCTGCCGGGCGGGGTCCCGTCCACCGCCTCCACCACGTCGCCGGCGCGGACGCCGGCGCGCTCCCCGGGCGAGCCCGGGTCCACCCCGGTGACGCGCACGCCGCCGGAGCCGCCGTCCACCGTGCCGTCCTTGCGCGGCAGGTCGTCCACCGAGACGCCCAGGTAACCCTCGCGCACCTCGCCGTGCGCGATCAGGTCCTCGGCGACGCGGCGGGCGCGGTCGATGGGGATCGCGAAGCCGATGCCGGCGCTGCGGTCGCCCAGGATGGCGGTGTTCACGCCCACCAGCCGCCCGTCGATGTCGAGCAGCGGCCCGCCCGAGTTGCCGGGGTTGATGGAGGCGTCGGTCTGGATGAAGTCGAACATCATCCGCTCGCCCGCCTTGAAGTTGCGGTGCACCGCCGAGACCACGCCGGTGGTGACGGTGTGCGCGAGGCCGAACGGGTTGCCGATGGCGATCACCGTCTCGCCGATGAGCAGGTCGTCGGAGCGGCCGGTGGTGACGTAGGGGAGCTTCTCGCGGGTGTCGAGCTTCAGCACCGCCAGGTCGGACGACGGGTCGGTGCCGACCACCTTCGCCATGAGCTCGCGGCCGTCGAGCAGGCCCACCCGGAAGCGGGCGCCGCGCTCCACCACGTGGTTGTTGGTGAGCACGTAGCCGTCGGGCGAGACGATCACGCCCGAGCCGAGCGAGGTGGTCGCGTAACCCTTGCGGTAGCGCGGCCGCTCGAACAGGTCGCCGAACAGCAGGTCGCCCATCGAGCCGCCGCGCGGCTGCGAGGGGACGCGGATGCGGACCAGCTCCTCTGCGGAGACGTTCACCACCGCGCCGCGCACCTTCTCCACCGCGATCACCACCGGCGTGCGGCGGTTCGCGGAGGGGCGCTCGTCGGCGCGGGGGAGCGCGGCGGGGGGCCGGGCCGCGGCGGGCGCCGGGAGCCCGGCGGCGAGCGCGGCGGCGAGCGCGAGGGCGCGCCCGGCGCCGCGAACGGCGCTACGGCTGCTGCTGCGGCGGGACCTCTCCACCTCCGACGTCCTCCTCGGGCTCGTCGTCGTCGAGATCGTCCGGCTCCTCGACGCCGCTCATCGACGCCTCGATGGGCATCGCCTGATCGGCGAGATCCGGGAGCGCCTTCTGGAACTTCTCGTACTCCTTCTCGTCGACCTTGCCCTTGCGCAGGTAACGCTGCACCACGCGCTTGTCGACGAGCTTGTTCTCGAACGGGTCGGCCATGTCACTTCCTTGCTGTCTGGGCGGAGGCCGGAAAATAGGCCCCGCCTTGCGGCCCCGTCAAGCGCGTGTTAGCGCTGTCGCCATGCCGGTTTCCGAAGCCTCGATGGGCGCCGGGCGGCGCGCGCGGCTCGGCGGGCTCTACGTCATCGTGGGGGGGGCGGATCCGGTGGCGCAGGCGCATGCCGCGATCGGCGGAGGCGCCCGCGCCGTCCAGGTCCGGATGAAGGATGCGCCCGCCGGCGCGGTGCTCGAGGCCACCCGCCGCATCCTGGCGCTCGCCGCCGGCCGGGCGCTCGTGCTCGTGAACGACCGCGCCGACCTGGCGCTCCTCGCCGGCGCCGACGGCGTCCACCTCGGCGACGACGACCTGCCGGTGCCGGAGGCGCGGCGGCTGCTCGGCCCCGACCTGCTGGTGGGTCGCACCACCCGGACGCTGGAGGAGGCCCGGGCGGCGCTCGATGAGGGGGCCGATCACGTCGGCTACGGGCCCATCTTCGCCTCCCGGTCGAAGGCGCTGCCGGTGCCGCCGCGCGGGCTGCAGGCGCTCGCCGAGGTGGCCCGCGCGCTCCCCGCGCCGGTGGTGGCGATCGGCGGCATCGGGCTCGACGACGTCGGCGCGGTGGCGCGGGCGGGCGCCGCCTGCGCGGCGGTGATCGAGGCGGTGGTGGGCGCGGCGGACCCGGAGGCCGCCGCGGCGCGCATGCAGGCCGCGTTCGAGGCGGGCCGGGCCGCGCGGGGGGCGAACCCGTGAACCCGCGCCCGAGGATCGGGATCACGCTCGACGCCGACGCGTCGGGCCGCCGCTACGAGCTGCCGCGCGGCTACGTGGAGGCGGTGCTGGACGCGGGCGGGCTGCCCATCCTGCTGCCGCACGCGGTGGACGTGGCCGGCGCGTACCTGTCGCTGCTCGACGGCCTGGTGGTGAGCGGCGGCGACTTCGACCTGCCGCCCGAGCTGTACGGCGAGGCGCGGCGCCCGGGCTGCGGCCCGTCGCGCCCGGAGCGCACCCGCTTCGAGAAGGACCTGCTCGAGGCCGCGCTCGCGGCGCGCCTGCCGGTGCTGGGCGTGTGCGGCGGCATGCAGCTCCTCGACGTGGTGCGAGGCGGCACGCTCTGGCAGGACCTGCCCGGCGAGGCCGGCCTCCACGGCCACGAGCAGCCCGCGCCGAAGGACGTGCCCTCGCACGAGGTGACCATCGCGCCCGGCACGCAGCTGGCCACGCTCGCCGGGGCGGGTCCGCTCATGGTGAACTCGACGCACCACCAGGCGGTGCGCGAGCCCGGGCCGGGCGTGCTCGTGTCGGCCCGCGCGCCGGACGGCGTGGTCGAGGCCATCGAGCTCCCCGACCTGCCGTTCGCGCTCGGCGTGCAGTGGCACCCCGAGGCGACGCGCGACGACCCGCGCCACGCCGCCATCTACCGGGGCCTGGTGGACGCGGCGCGGAGCCTGCGCCGGTGATCCCGCGGGTCTTGGTGGTGGCCGGCCTCGACCCGTCGGGCGGGGCGGGGCTGACCGCCGATCTCGAGGCGCTCGCCGCCGTCGGGGCGCGCGGCTGGGCGGTCGCGACCGCGCTCACCGCCCAGGGCCCCCGCGGCGCGCGCGGCGTCTCGCCCGCGAGCGAGGCGTTCCTGCGGCTCCAGATCGACGCGCTGTTGGAGGGGCGCGAGCGGCCGCGCGCGGTGAAGACCGGCATGCTCGGGACCGCGGGGCTGGCCGCTGCGCTGGCGGCGCGGCTCGCGGAGCCGCCGCTCGCGCGCGTGCCGCTGGTGGTCGATCCGGTGCTGCTCGCGTCCTCCGGGGCGCCGCTCCTCGACGCGGGTGGCGTCCCGCCCGGCGAGGCGCTCGCGCCGCTGCTCGCCCGCGCGCGGCTCGCCACGCCCAACCTGCCCGAGCTCGCCGCGCTCACCGGTCTCGAAGTCTCGACCGACGACGCCGCGGTGCGCGCCGCGCGCTCGCTCCCCGCGCGCGCGGTGCTGGTGAAGGGTGGGCACCGCGAGGGCGCGCCGGTGGACCTGCTGGTGGAGGGGCGGCGCGTGACGCGGTTCACCGGGCGACGGCGGGCGGGGACGGCGCGCGGCACCGGCTGCCGGCTGGCGTCGGCGATGGCCGGGCTGCTGGCGGGCGGCGCGTCGCTGGAGGAGGCGGTGCGCGGGGGGAAGCGGGTGGTGGAGCGGTACCTGGATGCGAGCGGGCGGGGGTCGGCCGGGCGTTGAGGGTGCGGGCGGGGTGAGGGTGGGCGCGGCGAATGCGACGGGAGCGCCGGCGCGGCGGGATCGGCCGGCGTTGCTGGGGCCTTGAGGGTGCGGGGGCGGTCGGGGGCGGGACCGCGCGACCGGAACCGGGGCTGCGGGGATCGGCTCGCGAGAGGCTCGTGGGTGGGGCGCGGGGCGCGGGGGCGGGCGCGCGGAACCAGTCAAGACATCGCTGACGGTCGGCGCGGGGCTCCGGATCGCGACGTCGAAGAAGCCGGCGTGCCAGCGGAGCGCGTCCTCCGGGCGAAGCCGTCGATGTGGTCGGTGCGGTCCGTGCCGAGACGCCGCGGGCTGCCGCGAGTGACCATCACGTGTCGTCGCCATGGACGCGTTGCCATTCCGAGAAGAAACGAGCGACGGTAGGAGCAGCGGCGGTTCGAGTCACGGTGCCCTCCACCAGAAGTCCACGCGGGCGGAGCCCTCAGCCCTGCGCCCCGCGCCCCACCCTCGGGCCGCTCGCAAGCCGATCCCGCCGGCCCCGGTTCCGGTCACGCGGGCCCGGCCCCGACCGCCGCCGCACCCTCGAAGCCTGGTGCAGTCGGAGCCATCACTGACGCGCCGCGGCCGCGGCGCTCGCGCTCGCCTGCGCGCCCGCCCGCGAGGCGCCGTCCGCGCGCCACCACCTTGAAGTCGTTTCAGGACATCGCTGACCCCGGATGGCTGCTCGAACGTCACGCGTGCCCCGAAGGCGTAGCGAGTCATAGGCCAGAAGCCTCGAACCGCGAAGCTGGGCGCGGAAGCGAGCGGGGCGCGTCGGGCGCGCTCCACGACGCGCGCGCAGTCCACGAGCGCCTCGCCGAGGCGGCCGAGCCCAGCGGAGCGCAGCCGGAGGCGGCAGCCGTGGGCCGCCGAGCGGTGGCGTGCAGGTGTGACCTTGCGTGAACGAGCGCTTGCGACCCGCACGGTGAGTGTAGGACGCGCTCACGTTCCGTTAATATCTGCCCAATCATGAGGCGCGGCTCCCGTCAGCTCCGGTTCCGGCTCCCCGCGCCTCGAACGCACGGCGGGCGGCGTCCGGGTGCTGGGCGGAAGCCGAGGGGGGCGCGGGCGGGGGTCTCGCACCACGGGCGGCCGGTAGTCACCGCCGCCGCGCCGGTGCACGTCACCTTGCGCGTGCTCCCGCACGTCTGGAACCTGCGCAGCCAGCGTGCGTTCCGCGTCGTGGAGGCGGCGCTCGAGGCGGCGACGGGGACGGCGACCGCCACCGGCTTCCGCGTGGTCCACTTCTCGCTCCAGGGCAACCACCTCCACCTCCTCGTCGAGGCGGACGGGCAGCGTGCGCTCTCCTCTGGGATGCAGGGGCTCTGCATCCGGCTGGCGAAGGGGCTCAACCGCATGATGGGGCGGCGCGGGAAGGTCTTCGCGGACCGGTACCACGCGCGCGTGCTCGGCACGCCCTCCGAGGTCCGCAACGCGCTCGCCTACGTGCTGCTCAACCACCGCAGTCACCTGGCGCGGCTGGGGAAGCCGGCTGGGCGCGGGGGTGTGGACCGGTTCTCGTCGGGCCGGTGGTTCGACGGGTGGCGCGGGGGTGGGCCTGCGGTGCCCGAGGGCGCACGCAGGGTCACGGCGGCGGCGCGCACCTGGCTGCTCCGGACGGGATGGCGCCGTGGCTCGACGGGCTCACCACGAGGGGCGGGTGGGCTGCTCTCGTTCGACGAGGTTCCGGCCGCGCCGGCGGGCTGACCGCCGCGTCGCGGCGCGCGCCTACTGCTGGGGCCGGCGGTCCATCTCGGCGAAGTAGGTGGTGCTCTTGAAGAACACCAGGTCGATGGTGCAGGTGGGGCCCTGGCGCTGCTTCGCGACGATGAGCTGCACGGGGAGCGTGTCGCCGCTGGCGGTGCCCTGCTGGACGTCCTTGTTGTCCTCCTCCGCGCGGTGCAGGAACATCACGATGTCGGCGTCCTGCTCGATGGCGCCGGACTCGCGGAGGTCGGAGAGCATGGGGGGCTCGCCCTTGCGCTTCTCCACGCTGCGGTTCAGCTGCGAGAGCGCCACGATGGGGCACTCGAGCTCCTTCGCCAGCGACTTGAGCGAGCGGCTGATGGTGGCGATCTCCTGCTCGCGCGACTGGTTGGAGCGATCGCTGGGCGCGTGCATGAGCTGCAGGTAGTCGATCATCACCAGGTCGAGCCCGCCGTTCTCGCGCTTCAGCTTGCGGCACTTCGAGCGCAGCTCGACGGGGGTGAGCACGAAGTTGTCGTCGAGCCACAGGCTGGCGGCGCCGATGCGGTCGGCCTGGGTGGCGAGCTTGTCCCAGTCGTGCCGGGAGAGCTGGCCCTGCGAGAGCTTGCGCCAGTCGAGCTTGCCCTCGGACGCGAGCATGCGGAGCGCGAGCTGGTCGGCGGGCATCTCCAGCGAGAAGAACGCCACCTTGCGCTGCGCCTTGGTGGCGGCGTGGGTGGCGATGTTGAGCGCGAAGGCGGTCTTGCCGACCGACGGGCGGGCGGCGAGGACGGTCAGCGTGCCGGGCTGCAGCCCGAGCGTGTTCCGGTCGAGCGTCTGGATGCCGGTGGGCACCCCGGTGATGGGCGACAGGCCGGCCTGCACCCGCTTCTGCACCGCCTCGAGGTTCTCGAGCGCGCGCAGCACCGGCTCGGAGATCTTCTTCAGCGTGTCGACGCTGGTGCCCTGCGCCGCGCCGAACACCTCCTGCTGGGCGGCGTCCAGGAAGTGCTGGACGTTCGCGCCCGCCTCGTAGCCGCGCTCCACCAGCCGCTGCGCGGTGAGCATCATCACCCGCAGCCGGGCCAGGTCCTGCACGGTGCGCGCGTAGTGGCCCACGTTCGACGCGGTGCCGATGGCGCGCGCCAGCGTGAGCGGGAGCTCGTGCGGGACCGCCGAGCCGAGCAGCCCCTTCGCGTCGAGCCGCTGCTGGATCAGGATGGGATCGAGCGTCTTCGACTCGCGGGCCAGCTCCTCGCACGCGCCGTACACGTGCTGGTGGGCGAGCAGGTAGAAGTCGCCGGCCCGGAGCAGCGCCGCCACCTGGTCGAAGGCGGTCTCCTCCACCAGGATCGCGCCCAGCACCGCCTGCTCGGCCTCGAGGCTGTGGGGGAGATCGCGCGCGGAGCGCAGGGGGGAGACGCCGGCTTCGGCGACGCGGCGGGCAGGATCCGATTCGGCCATCGAGCGGCGCAGCCTACCAGCCGACTGTGACCCGATCATTGTCGATGTGCGGTGGATAACCGCCGAAAACGCATGGAAAGACGCGGTGGAAAGGCTGTGGACGGCGTGTGGATGGGCTGTGGACGGCTCGCCCGGGCCCTGCGGTGTGCCCTGGGCGGGTGAGGTGGGAGGCGGCTCCGGTACGCCCGCGTCCCGCGGCCGCGGTACAACCACGGCATGCGATCCCTCCGGCTCCTCGCCCTCACCTCGATCGTGGCGCTCTCCGGCTGCGCCGCCCTCAACCAGCTCGCCGCGTCGGCGTTCGAGAAGCCGAAGCTCACCTTCCGCTCCGCCACGCTGCAGTCGCTCGACCTCGAGGGCGCCACGCTGGGCTTCCAGTTCGACCTCGAGAACCCGAACGGCTTCGGCCTCACGCTGGCGCGCCTCGGCTACGGCGTCGAGGTGGAGGGGACGCGCATCGCCGCCGGCGACATGCCCGGCGGCCTGAAGATCCCGGCGGCCGGGAAGGCGCCGGTCACGTTCCCGGTGCGGGTGCGCTTCAAGGACGTGCCGGGCATCGTGTCGCTGCTCGGACGCCAGCAGGAGTCCATCCGCTACAAGCTGGGCGGCACGGTCGGGGTCTCCACGCCGGTGGGCGTGGTGGACCTGCCCATCTCCCACGAGGACAGCCTGAAGCTGCCGCGCCTCCCCGGCTTCACGCTGGAGGGGCTGTCGGTCCGCTCGGTGTCGCTCTCCGACCTCGCGCTCGACGTGAAGCTGCGGGTGAAGAACCCGAACGCGTTCGCGATCCCCTCCGGCACGCTCGACTCGGCGGTCTCGCTGGCCGGCAGCCAGGTCGGGCGGATCGACGGGCGCGCCCTGGCCGCGGTGCCCGCGCAGGGGAGCACGGTCCTCACCATCCCGCTCAAGGTGGACCTGCTCCGCGCCGGCCGGGCCGCCAGCGAGCTGATGCGCGGCGCGCCGGTGGACGTGGGCATGCGCGGCACCGCCGACCTGGGAGGCCTGCCGGTGCCGCTCGACCTGGGCGGGCGCGTCCCCGTCGCGAAGTGAACGAAAGGAGACGCCCGGCGGGGAGACCGTCCGCCGGGCGCCTCGAGGCCGGCATGGGAGGGGAGGAGCCGGCCTCCCTCCACCCTGATGCCCGACGGGCGTGCCAGCAAGCCCCCGCCCGAACGTTCCGCGCGTGCGGGTGCGGTGGCTGGTCACGGGGCGGCCCCGGCGTTCCGCCGCGCCCCACCGCCGGGGCGCGGCGAGCGGGGGTCAGCGGACGGTGAACCCCACCTCGGTGCCGGCGGCGAAGCTGAAGAACTCGCCCGAGATGCCCGCGCCGGTGACGTTCTTCACCAGCGCGACGTCCTGGCCGGCCGCGGCGTACGGTCCGCACAGCGCCAGCACCGCGGCCGAGTACGCGCCGGGCGCGAGCGGCTCGCCGCTGACGAGCGAGCGGACGTCGAAGCCGCGGTCGCTGCCCCAGTAGAAGTCGCCGTCCCAGGGCTCGGCCGCGGCCGTCACCGCGGCCCAGTAGAGCGGCGCGTAGTCCGCGTCGGCGGTGCCGGCCTCGACCGCGGCGTCGGTCCAGGCGGCGCGGAGCCCGGCCGCGTCCAGGGTGGCGCCCTCCGCCGGCGACGTGAAGGCCGGCTCGCCCACGAGGTAGGTGAACCCGGTGCCGTCCACCGCGCCGTCGCCGTTCGCGTCCACCGTGATGGTGTAGCGCCGGCCCGGCTCGCCGGTGAACGCGGCGCTGAACACGCCGGTGCCCTCCGCCGCCAGCGGGAGCGCGTGCGCGCCGTCCGGGCCGGTGACGGTGATCACCGCGCCGTCGGTCGGCTGCGGGTCCACGAGCTCGCCGTCCGGGCCCGGCACGCCCTCGCTCACGAGCGCCGCGGCGCCGTTCGCGTCCACCCAGGCGGTGACCTCGTAGGAGAGCTTGCTCAGCACCCCGACGCGCACCAGCAGCGGATCGGCGGGCGTGCCGACGCCGGCGGCGGCGGCCTGCATCTCGCCGGCCGCGCCCGCGAGCGCGGCGCCCCCGGCGCAGGAGCGCGCCACCAGCCCGGTGAGCGGCAGGTCGTCCACCTTGCCGAACTCGATGTACTTCGCGCCGGGCATGCCGGTGAGCGAGCCGTCGAGATCGAAGCCGGTCTGGTAGGCGACCAGGCTCGAGGCGCCGTCGCGGAGCGCCACCACCTGGAAGTTCCCGTTCGCGTCGGTGTACGCGGTGGTCCCGGGGAACGCCTCGACGCGCGCGTTCGGGAGCGGCCGCCCGTCCACCGCCGACACCACCCGCCCGTACAGGTCGGCGCACTCGTTCCCCTCCGGCGCGGCGCCGTACCAGGAGAAGTGGCGGATGGCGGCGCGCAGCACCGGCGTCTCGCCGTCGACGCTCGAGCGCGCCACCGTGCCCTCCACGAAGTCCTCCCAGGCGCCGGTGGCGGGGTCGTAGGAGTAGCAGTGGATCACGGTGCCGAGGGGGTAGCGCGGACGCAGCGCGGGCGGGATGGGCAGCTCGACCACCGCGCTCGCCGAGGGCTTCAGGTTCACGCGGCGGCCGGACGGCTCGTAGATGCTGAACTCGGCGAACGTCACCGGCGCGAGCACCGTCCCGCCGGCGCTCCCCGCCACCAGCTCGCCGGGGAGCACCGCGGTCTCCTTGCTGGGATCGACCGGGGTGATGGTCACCTCCAGCTCGGTCGCGGCCGTGTCGAGGCTGCCGGCCGGGAGGATCACCGCGTACGGGCCGGCCTCGGTCACCTCCGAGAAGGTCCGGGCGGTGGACGGATCGTAGGGCTGCCGCGCCCCCTCGCGCTTCAGCGTGGCGAGCACCGCCTCGGAGCGGTCGCCGGAGCGGGCGCCGGCGTAGCTCGGCGCGTAGCCTTCCTTCGTGAAGGTGAGCCGCACGTCGCCGGCGGCGAGGCCGGTGAGGGTGAACTCGCCGGCGGCGTCGGTCACCGCGGTGCGGCCGGCGGCCGTGACGGTGACGCCGGCGAGGCGCGCGCCGCTCCGGGCGTCGGTGACCGCGCCGAGGACGGTGCTGGCGCCGCCCGGCGGAGGGGGCGGGGGCGGGGGGCTGCTGCCGCCCCCTCCTCCTCCGCCACCGCAGGCCGCGAGCGCGGCGACGAGGACGAGGGCGGCGGGGGCGAGCGCGGCGCGCGCGCCGGGCCGGGGAAAGGGAAACGGGCTCATCGGGGCTCCTGTCGGATGGGGTTCAGGGTGCGGGGGGAAGCGGGGCGGGGCCGGGCACCACGGCCACCGCGAAGGAGAGGCCGTCCACCGGGACGGCGCCCACGACCGCGAGCGTCTCGACGTCCACCGCGAGGACGTGCCCCTCGGTCCCGGCCGACACCACCCAGGCGGTGCGGCCGTCCGGCGAGAGCGCGGCGTGGCTCGGGTTCGCGTAGGGGCGCGCGGCGGAGCGGAGCCGCTCGGTGCGGACCTCGCCGGTGTCGAGATCGAGGCGCGAGATCGCGTCGGAGTAGTAGTCGAGCGCCAGCACGCGGCGGCCGCCGGGGAGCGGCAAGAGGCCCATGGGCCCGGGCGCGGCGGTGAACGCCGGGCCGGCGCCCGCGGCGGCGCCCGCGGTGACGGGCGTGACGGTGTCGGAGGCGAAGTCGGAGACGAGCGCGAGCCCCCGCTCCGGGAGCGCGAGCAGCGCCACCGGATCCGGGCCGACCGCCACGTCGCCGAGCGGCGCGAGCGTGTCCGCGTCGAGCCGGCGGATCACGGCGGGCTCGCCGGAGGGGGGCTTCGGCCGGAGCGCCACCAGCACCTCGTCGCCCAGCAGCGCGAGCGCGACCGCCTCGCGCGCGTCGCCGGCCGGCGCGAGCGCCACGCGGCGATGGATCGCGCCGGTGGCGAGATCGAGCTCGGTGAGCGCGCCGGAGCGGACGTGGGCCACGAGGAGGCGACCGCCCGGGAGCGCCAGCATGGCGATGGGCCGCTCGCCCACGTAGCGCGGCGGCGGTCCGCCGGGCACGCCGTGGCAGGCGGCGCAGCTCGTGGCCGCGGCGGCCTCGGCGGTGGCGTGGCCGGCGATGGGGCTGCCGTCCTCGCGCGCCGCCGGGAGCGGCGCGGTGAGGAAGGTCCGGGTCGGGCGGGCCGTGGCGGGATCCAGCTCCGCCACCGCCTGCGAGCCGGTGAGGACGACGAGCAGCCGGTCGCCCACCGCGAGGAGCTGGTGCGGGAGCTGTCCCACCGCGATCCGGCGCACCGTCTCGCCGCGCTCGGGATCGACCACCGCCACCGTGCCGCTCGCCGCCTGGCTCACGTACAGGTGGTGGCGCGCGGCCGGCGCCTCGCGGGCGGGCGCGCAGGCGAGCGCGAGCGCCGCAGGATGCGCGCGGCGGCCGCGGGAGGCGCGGTCCTTCTCGGGGAACGGGCGCGCCGGCCGGGCGGCCTGTGCGCGGGGACAGGCGGGCGCGGCTACAGCGCCAGGCGGAGGAGCGGGGTCGCGACCAGCACGCCCAGGCCGGCGACGATCATCACCACCCCGGCGACGGCGCCCTCGACGCGCCCCAGCTCCATCGCCTGCGCGGTGCCGGCGGCGTGCGCGCCCATGCCGAACAGCGCGCCGCGCGCCACCGCGCTCCGGAGCGGCAGCCAGCGCACCAGGAGCTGCCCCACCACCAGGCCGACCACCGCGGTGAGGATCACGAACACCGCCGCCAGCGCCGGCACGCCGCCCAGGTCGCCCGCCACCTGCATCGCGAACGGGGTGGTGATGGAGCGCGGCGCCAGGCTGAGCGCGAGCGGCCGGTCGAGGCCCAGCGCCCGGGCGAGCAGGAACGAGCTCCCGACCGCCACCGCGCAGCCGGCCAGGATCCCGGCGCAGAGCTCGGCGGCGTGGCGGCGCAGGAGGCCCGCGTGCCGGTGGAGCGGCAGCGCGAACGCCACCGTGGCCGGGCCGAGGAGGTCCACCAGGAGCCGCCCGCCCTGCATGTAGCCCGGGTACGGCACGCGCGCGGCGAGCAGGAGCGCCGCGAGCGCGCCCGGCACCACCAGCAGCGGCGTGAGCCACGGCCGCGGGAAGCGGCGGTGCAGCGCGCGGGCGGCCGCGTAGAGCGCGGCGGTGAGGGCGATCCAGGCGGCGGCGATCACGGCGCCTCCTCGCGGCGGCGCGCCAGCCACTCCACCGTGGCCCCGGTCACCGCCATGACGAGCACCGTGCTCACCGCCACCACCGCGAGCGCGCGGGCCCCCTCGCTGCCGAGCAGCTCCGGGTACTGGATGGCGCCGACCGCGGCCGGGATGAAGAAGAGCAGCATGTGGCGGAACAGCCACGCGGCCCCCCGCTCCAGCCACTCCGCCCGCACCACGCCGAGCCGGAGCGCGGCGAGGAGCAGCAGCATCCCCACCACGCCGCCGGGGAGCGGGAGGCGCAGCGCGCGGGCGGCGAGCGCGCCCGCGCCCCAGAACGCGCCCAGCGCGAGGAGCTGGAGCGGGAGCGCCAGCAGCGCGGCGGTGCGGGGCGGCGGGGCGGCGGGGGAGGCTGCGTGGACGGCGCGAGGCATCGGCGGAACCTAGGCGGCGCCCTGCCATGATGGAAGTGAATCTTTGGACTAGGATGCATTCCGGACAGGCATGGAGGCGGGATGGACCTGCGCGGGCTGGGCGCGTTCGTCGAGGTGGTGCGGCAGGGCGGCTTCACCCGGGCGGCGGCGGCGCTGCACGTGACGCAGCCGGCGGTGAGCAAGGCGGTCCGGGCGCTGGAGGACGAGATCGGCGTGCCGCTGCTCGAGCGCGGCGCGCGCCGGACCGTGCCCACCGAGGCGGGGCGGGCGGTGCTGGCGCGGGCCGAGGGCGTGCTCGCGGCGGTGCGGGCCATCGAGGACGAGGTGGCCGACCTGGGCGCGCTGCGCCGCGGCCGCGCCCGCGTCGGCCTGCCGCCCATGGTGAGCGGCGCGTTCTTCCCCCCGGTGCTGGCCGCCTACCGCCAGCGCTACCCGGGCATCCAGCTCGAGCTGCGCGAGGAGGGGGCGCGCGAGGTGGAGGCGCTGGTGGCGTCCGGCGCGCTCGACGTGGGCGTGACCGTGCTCCCGACCGACGAGGCGCGCTTCGAGGCGCTCCCGTTCGTCCACGACGTGCTCGCGGCGGTGCTCCACCCGGCGAGCCCGCTCGCGCGCCGCCCGCGGCTCGCGCTCGCCGACCTCGCCGGCACGCCGTTCCTGCTCTACCGGGCCGACTTCGCGCTGCGCGGCCGCATCCTCGACGCCTGCCGCGCGGCCGGGTTCTCGCCGCAGGTGGCGAGCGAGACCGGGCAGTGGGACTTCATGGCGGCCATGGCCGCGGCGGACGTGGGGGTGGCGCTGCTCCCCCGCACCATCTGCCGGCGGCTCGACCCGGCGCAGGTGGCGGTGGTGCCGCTCGCCGCGCCGGCCATCGGCTGGAACCTCGGCCTGATCTGGCGCCGCGAGGGGACGCTCTCCGCCGCCGCGCGCGCGTTCGTCGAGACCGCGCGCGAGGTGCTGCTCCCGCGGCGGGCGGCGGGCTACCCGGCCGCGCGCTCCAGGCCGCGCACCAGGAAGTAGATGGCGTCCGGGTGGTGGAGCACGATCGCGCTGGTGGACTGCTCCGGCACCATCTGGCAGGCGTCGGTGAGCGAGACGCCGATGGTGCGGACCGGGTCGAGGAGCTTCCAGACCTGCCGCTGGTCCGAGAGCTCCGGCCACGACGGGTAGCCGGGCGAGTAGCGCTTCCCCTGGCCGTCGGCGAGCCCGAGCTCCCCGCGGACCTGGCGGTGCCAGTACTCGGCGAGCGCCTCGGCGGTCTCGACCGCCAGGCCGTGCAGGAACAGCGCGCGGGTGTAGTCGCCGCGCTCCTGCGCCTGCTCGGCGAGGTGCGTGGCCTGGTCGCCGACCGTGACCACCTGCAGCGCGCACACGTCGGCGCCGCGCTCCTCGCGGAAGTAGTCGGCGAGGCAGAGGTTGCGGTCGTCGGGCTGGCGCGGGAACTGGAGGCGCGCCACCTCGGCCTTGCGGTGGGTGGGGTCGAGCACCACGAGGTCGTTCCCCTCGGCGTGGCAGGGGAAGTAGCCGTAGACCACCTTCGGCACCAGCCACCCCTGCGCCTGCGCCTCGGCCTTCAGCTCCTCCAGCTTCGGGCCGAACTCCTCGCGGATGAGCCGCTCGTACTCGGCCCCCTTCGCCTTCACGCCCCACTGCAGCTTGAACAGCTCGGCGAGGTCCAGGTGCGGCCACACGTCGGCGAGCGCGATGCTGCCGGACGGCACCACCCGCGGGCCCCAGAACGGCGGCGCCGGCACGCGCGCGGCGGGCGCGACCGAGCCGGTGCGCCGCGCCGGCGCCTGCGCCACCGGCTCCGCGGCGGGCCGGGACTTCTCCGCGACGGCCTTCTGCAGCACCTCGCGCCGGAGCGCCTCGCGGCGGGCCGGGTCCACCAGCGCCTCCACCACCTCCAGCCCCTCGAACGCGTCCTTCGCGTAGAACACGCCGCCCGCGTACGGGTTGCCGTCCTGCGCGAAGTGCGTGCGGTAGCCGAAGCGGCGGTTGATGGCGGCGCCGCCGATGATCACCGGGAACGAGAGGTTGCGGCGGTGCAGCTCCTCCACGCAGAACGGCATCTGCTTGGAGGTGGAGACGAGCAGCGCGGACAGGCCGATCGCGTCGGCGTTCACCTGCAGCGCCTTGTCGAGCACGGTGGCGACCGGCACCTGCTTGCCGAGGTCGTGCACGGTGAAGCCGTTGTTGGAGAGGATGGTCTTCACCAGGTTCTTGCCGATGTCGTGGACGTCGCCGTAGACGGTGGCGAGGACCACGTTCCCCTTGGTGGCGCCGGCCTTCTTCTCCAGGAACTGCTCCAGGTGGGCGACCGCCTTCTTCATCACCTCGGCGGACTGGAGCACGAACGGCAGGATCAGCTCGCCCGCGCCGAACCGGTCGCCCACGTCCTTCATGGCGGGCAGGAGCACCTGGTTCAGCACGTCCACCGCGGAGCGGCGGGTCAGCGCCTCGTCGATGAGCGCCTCGATGCCCTCCGGCCGGCGGTGCAGGATCTGGAGGTGGATGCGCTCCTCGGCGCTCTTCCCGCCGGCGCCGGCGAGCGGGTCCACCGCGGCCTTCTCCGGCGCGCCCTTCGCGCCGAAGTGGGCGATGAGCCGCGCCAGCGCGTCGGGCCGGCGGTCGAACACCAGGTCCTCCGCGAGCGCCCGCTCCGCCGCGTCGATGGCGGGGTAGGGGAGGATGTCCTTCGGGTTCACGATGGCGAGGTCGAGCCCGGCCTGCACCGCGTGGTACAGGAACACCGAGTTCACCACCTCGCGCGCGCTCTTCGCCAGGCCGAAGGAGACGTTGGAGACCCCGAGGGTGGTGAGCACGCCCGGGTTCTCCGCCTTGATGCGGCGGATGCCCTCCAGCGTCTCGACCGCGCTCCGGCGGTACTCCTCGCCGCCGGTGGCGAGCGTGAAGGTGAGCGCGTCGAACACCAGGCTGTCCGGCGGGATGCCGTGGTCCTTCGCCACCGCCACGATGCGCCGGGCCACCTCGGCCTTGCGCTCGGCGGTCTGCGCCATGCCCTTCTCGTCGATGGTCATGGCGACCACCGCGGCGCCGTAGCGGCGCACCAGCGGCAGCACCCGGCGCACCCGCTCCCCGGACTTCTCCAGGTTCACCGAGTTCACGATGCAGCGGCCCGGGTAGACCTTGAGCGCGCCCTCGATCACGTCCGGCTCGGTGGAGTCGATCATGAGCGGCGCGTCCACCGACTGCGCCAGCAGCTTCGCGAGCGTGCGCATCTGCGCCGCCTCGTCGTCGCGCTCGTTCAGCGCCACGCACACGTCGAGCACGTGCGCGCCCGCCTCCACCTGCCCGCGCGCGATCTGCACCAGGCCGGCGTAGTCGTCGGCGAGCAGCAGCTCCTTCACCTTGCGCGAGCCCTGGCTGTTCAGCCGCTCGCCCACCACCAGCGGCCGCGGCTCCATGGCGAGCGGGACCGCCTTCATGGCGGAGGAGAGCTCGGCCGCGGGCGCGGGGCGGCGGCGGCGCGGCGCGGGCCGGGCGCGCAGCGCCTCGACCACCTTGCGCAGGTGCTCGGGCGTGGTGCCGCAGCAGCCCCCCACGATGTCCACGCCGTACTCGGCCACGAAGCCGACGAGCGCGCGGGCGAGGTCGTCGGGCGAGAGCTTGTAGACCGCCCGCCCGTCCACGTTCTCGGGCATGCCGGCGTTCGGCAGCACCGAGACGAAGTGCGAGCACTTCTCGGCGAGCGCCTTCACCGAGGCGCGCATCTCGTCCGGCCCGGTGGAGCAGTTGAGGCCGATCGCGTCCACCGGCAGCCGCTCCAGCGTGGCGACCGCGCTGCCGATGTCGGTGCCGAGCAGCATGCGGCCGTTCGCGTCGATGAGCGTGGGCTGGGCGATGACGAACACGTCGCGCAGCGCCTCGCGCCGGACCGCGTCGCAGGCCAGCACCGCGGCGCGGAGCTCGAGCATGTCCTGCTGCGTCTCGATGATGAGGGCGTCCACCCCGCCCTCCACCAGCCCCTTCGCCTGCTCGAAGAAGATCCGCTCCAGCGCGTCGGAGGTGATGTTCCCGAGCGCCGGGTCGGAGGACGACGGCAGCATGCCGGTCGGGCCGATCGAGCCGGCCACGAAGCGCGGCTGATCCGGGGTCGAGTAGCGGTCGGCGGCGCGGCGGGCCAGGATGGCCGCCCGGCAGTTCACCTCGTAGGTGCGGTGGCCGAGCCCGTACTCGTCGAGCTTCAGCCGCGAGGAGCCGAACGTGTTCGTCTCCACCACGTCGCAGCCCACCGCGAAGTAGCGCGCGTGGATCTCCTCGATGAGGTCGGGGCGGGTGAGCGTGAGCAGGTCGTTCGCGCCCTCCTTCCCGCCGAACTCCGCGGCGGTGAGCTGGTGGCGCTGGATCTGGGTGCCCATGGCGCCGTCGAACACGAGCGGGCGGCGTTCGAGGGCTTCGCGGAAGTTCACGGGGTCGTCCGTTCGGAGAGGGCGGGGCGGAGGGCTGGAGACGCGTCCGCAAAGTTAGAGAGATAACACCCCGGCCCCGAGCGATCGAGCCCGCCTGCAGGCCCACCGCACCGGCGGGAGGGGCCCCGCCCGCCCCCCGGTCGCTTCGCGCGGCCCCGGCGCTAGGATCGCTCCATGATCCACGAGGCGCGCTACTGGGAGCCCGCGGCCGGCGGAAAGGTCCGCTGCACGCTGTGTCCGCGCGACTGCCGGATCGGGGAAGGGCAGGCCGGGTTCTGCTTCGTGCGGCGGAACGAGGGCGGCAAGCTCGTCACCTCCGCCTGGGGCCGATCGACGGGGTTCGCCGTCGATCCCATCGAGAAGAAGCCGCTCGCGCACTTCCACCCCGGCGCGCGGGTGCTCTCGTTCGGCACCGCCGGGTGCAACCTCGGCTGCCGCTTCTGCCAGAACTGGGACATCTCCAAGGCGCGCCTCGACGAGCTGCACTCCGAGGTGGACTGGACGCCGGAGCGGGTGGTGGCGCTGGCGCGCGAGGCCGGCTGCCCGGGCATCGCCTTCACCTACAACGACCCCATCATCTGGGCGGAGTACGCCATCGACGTGGCCGACGCGGCGCACGCGGCGGGGCTGTTCACGGTGCTGGTGACGAACGGCTACGTCTCGCCCGAGGCGCGGCGCGACCTGTTCTCGCGCGCCGACGCGGCCAACGTGGACCTGAAGGCGTTCACCGAGGAGTTCTACCGGCGCCAGACGTTCTCGCACCTCGCCCCGGTGCTCGACACGCTGGAGTGGCTGGCGCGCGAGACGCGCGTCTGGACCGAGGTGACGACGCTCCTCATCCCCGGCCTGAACGACGGCGACGCCGAGCTGCGCGACCTGGCCGGCTGGATCCGCGATCACATGGGCCGGGAGGTGCCGCTCCACTTCAGCGCGTTCCACCCGGCCTACAAGCTGACCGACCGGCCCCGCACGCCGCCCGCCACGCTCACCCGCGCCCGCGCGATCGCCCGGGCCGAGGGGCTGCGCCACGTGTACACCGGCAACGTCCACGACCCGGAGGGCGACACCACCTTCTGCCCGGGGTGCGGCGCCCGGGTCATCGAGCGCGACTGGTTCGCGGTGAGGGCGGTGCGGATGAAGGGCGGCGCCTGCGCGGCCTGCGGGACGCGCATCGCCGGGCGGTTCGGCGACGAGGGGGTCCGGCTCGACGACGGGATCCCGCTGCCGCTCGGCGTCCCGGTGTGACCGGCCCGCGCGGGAGGCTCAGGGCTCGACCGACTGGACCGGCTCGCCCTCGAGCGCGGCGGCCGCGGCGGGGGTGCAGGCCGTCTCCGGCTCGTCCGACGACAGGCCGCAGGAGGCCTTGCCGCAGGCGGTGTTGATCCACTCGCAGAACTCGGCCCCGTCCGGCGCGCGGCAGGTCTTCAGCCGCTGGTCGCAGAGGTGCTCGACGTCCTTCGACGGGTTGTGGTTCTGCAGCTGCTCCTTCACGCTCCGCTCGCAGGCGTCGCGCGTGGTGCCGACGCCCACGCACCGGCAGAGCCGATCGCCCAGGTCCTGGCAGGGACCGGAGCAGCCGGCGAGGGCGAACGTCAGGGCGATGGGGACGAGGAGCAGGCGGCGCATTCGGAGGGCGGGAGGATCACCCGAGCGTCCCCGGCCGTCAAGGACCGCGGACCGGCTGAATGCGCCGCCGCGGCGGGCCGTCTGGTATCTAGACCGCCATGACCTCGAGCTTCCTCCTCGCCCTGCCCGTCGCGCTCGCCCTCGCCGCGTCCGGCCCGGCCCCCGCCCCGGCGGAGCCCGGCGGCGCCGCGGCGGCGCGCACCCTCGAGGATCCGCGCGCGCTCGCCCGGAAGGTCCAGGCGTTCTACGAGCGGACCCGCGACCTCGAGGCGCGCTTCCGCCAGGCCTACACCTACGCCGGCTTCGGCCGCCGGCAGACGTCCTCGGGCACGCTGCGCGTGAAGAAGCCCGGGATGATGCGCTGGGACTACGAGAAGCCGGCGGCGAAGACGGTGGCGGTGAAGGGCTCGCGGCTGGTGCAGTACGAGCCGGAGGAGAACCAGGCCTACGTGGACGAGGCGTTCGACAGCTCGGCCATGAGCGCGGCGGTGACGTTCCTGCTCGGCAAGGGCGACCTCCTGCGCGAGTTCGACGTCTCGCTCGACGGGTCGGGCGCGCTGCTGCTCCGGCCGAAGGAGTCCGACCCGCGGGTCGAGTCCATCGCGCTCACCGTGGCGGCGGACGGGCAGGTGACCGCCACCCGCGTGGTGGACGGCGCCGGGAACGCGAACGAGATCCGCTTCGAGGACGTCCGGCGGAACGTGGGCCTGCCCGACGCCGCCTTCGAGGTGAAGCTCCCCCGGGACGTCCGCCGGATCGCGGCGCCGAAGGCCCAGTAGTCGTATCCTGGGGCCCATGTCCGACCCCATCCTCGTCGCGAAGGCCGCCCGCGCGGGCGCCGGCTTCACCGACCTCGCCCTGCTGCCCCGGCTCGCCAACCGGCACGGCCTGGTGGCCGGCGCCACCGGCACCGGCAAGACCGTCACGCTCCGCGTGCTGGCCGAGGGCTTCAGCCGCCTGGGCGTGCCGGTGTTCCTGGCCGACGTGAAGGGCGACCTCTCCGGCATGGCGCGCCCGGGCGGCGAGGCGCCGAAGCTCGTCGAGCGCGCGCAGCAGCTCGGGATCGCGCTCGCGCCCGAGGCCTGCCCGGTGGCGTTCCTCGACGTGTACGGCGAGGCCGGCCACCCGCTCCGGACCACCATCTCCGAGATGGGGCCGCTGCTGCTGGCGCGCGTGCTCGGGCTGAACGAGGTGCAGGCCGGCGTGCTGAACGTGGCCTTCCGCGCGGCGGACGAGGGCGGGCTGCTCCTGCTCGACCTGAAGGACCTGCGCGCCATGCTGGAGCACGTCTCCGAGAACGCGGCGGCGCTCCGCGCGCGCTACGGGAACGTCTCGCCCACCAGCGTGGGCGCCATCCAGCGCGCGCTCCTCGCGCTCGAGTCGCAGGGGGCCGACCGGCTCTTCGGCGAGCCGGCGCTGGCGCTCGAGGACCTGCTCCGCACCGACCTCTCCGGCCGCGGCCAGGTCACCATCCTGCACGCCGAGAAGCTGATCCGCGCGCCCACGCTCTACGCCACGCTGCTCCTGTGGCTGCTCTCCGAGCTGTTCGAGCAGCTCCCGGAGGTGGGCGACCCGGAGAAGCCGCGCCTGGTGTTCTTCTTCGACGAGGCCCATCTCCTGTTCGACGACGCGCCGGACGAGCTGCGGCAGAAGGTCGAGCAGGTGGTGCGGCTGGTCCGCTCGAAGGGCGTGGGCGTCTACTTCGTCACCCAGAACCCGCTCGACGTGCCGGACGTGGTGCTGGGCCAGCTCGGCAACCGGGTGCAGCACGCGCTGCGGGCGTTCACCCCCCGCGACCAGAAGGCGGTGCGCGCCGCCGCCGAGACGTTCCGGGCCAACCCGGGGGTGGACGTGGAGCGCGCCATCACCGAGCTGGGCGTGGGCGAGGCGCTGGTCTCGTTCCTGGACGAGAAGGGAACGCCGCACCCGGTGGAGCGGGCCTGGGTGCTGCCACCGCGGTCGAGGCTCGCCCCGCTCACCGCCGAGGAGCGCGCCCAGGTCATGGCGTCCTCCCCGCTGCGCGGGCGCTACGACGCGCCGGTGGACCGCGAGTCGGCCTACGAGCTCCTGCAGCGCCGCGCCCAGGCGACCGTCGCCGAGCCCGCCCCGGGCGGCCGGGCCGCGCCGGCGCCGCGCACGGTCGGCGCCGAGGCCGCCTCGGCCCTGGGCAAGATGGCGCAGAGCGCGATGCGCGCGGCCGGGACGCAGCTCGGGCGGGAGATCATGCGGGGCATCCTCGGGTCGATGTTCGGCGGGCGGCGGCGGTGAGCGTCCCGCCGCCGGCGTGGGAGGCGGCGGCCCGATCGCCGTCGAGCACGTACCCGGAGCGAACGCGCCCGCCGTTATGATGGCGGGTGGGGGTTCTGGGATGCTCGAAGCGGCGGACGCGGCGCTCCGCGCGGCGGTGGCGGACGCGGTGCGCGAGGCGCGGAGGCGCAGCGCGGAGGCGGTGGCCTGGATGCGCGTGGCGCTCCGCGGCGCCATCCTGCTCGTCTACCTGCCCGGCTGGCACGAGCCGGCCCCGTGGCACGCCGCGGCGCTCCGGGTGAGCGTCGTCTACCTGGCGTTCGCGGTGGGCGTCCTGGCGCTGCTGCGGCGCCGGTGGCGCTGGGAGGCGGTGGCCCTCGGGGCCGCGGCCCTCGATCTCGCGGTGGTCGCGGTGGGCAGCTGGCGCGTGGTCGCGCTGGCGGGCGGCAACCTGGCGCTCGCGGTCGCGGCCGGCGCGGGCAACGGCATGATGCTGATGGTGATCCTGTTCGCCGCGCTGGCGCTGCCGGCGGCCCCGGCCGCGGCGATCTCGGCGGTGGCGGTCGCGAACCAGATGGCGCTCGCGGCGCACTCCGCCGTGTCCTGGCGGCTGGTGCTGGTGGTCGGCCTGATGCTGTCCGCGGCCGCGTTCGTCGCGATCCGCAACACCATGCGCGCGACGGCGCTGGCGGCGCGGCTCGCGGCCGAGACCTACACCGCCTCGCTCTGCCGCGCGCACGGGGAGGCGCTGGCGCGGGCGAGCGCGCAGGCGGTGGCGCAGCGCGACGAGGTGGTGGCCGCGCACCGCCAGGCCCGCGACCTGGTGCGCCTGATGGTGCACGACCTCAAGAACCCGCTCGCCGCGCTGCTGCAGTACCTGCGCCTCGCCGAGGTCGAGCTGCGCGGCCAGCCGGGGGCGGGGCCGGTGCGCGAGGACCTGGCGCAGGCGGAGGGCGAGGGGCAGCGGCTCTCCGAGATGATCGGCGACCTGCTCGCGATCTCGCGCCTGGAGACGGGGCCGGTCCGCCTGGCCGCGGATCCGGTGTCGATCGGGGACCTGCTGCAGGCGGTGGCGCGGAGCTGCGCGCCGCACGCGCGGGAGCGCGGGGTGACGCTCTCGGTGCGCGGCGGGGAGGACCTGGTGGTCCGGATCGACCGCGACCTGTCGCGCCGCCTGCTCGAGAACCTGGTCTCGAACGCGCTCCGGCACTGCCGGACCGGGGACCGGGTCGAGCTGGCGGGCGAGGCGGACGGGGAGGGGGTGCGGCTCGCGGTCCGGAACTCCGGGCCGCCGGTGCCGGCCGCCATCCGCGCGCACCTGTTCGAGAAGTTCGCGCCGGGCGAGGCGCGCGAGTGGACCAGCGCCGGCCTGGGGCTGTACCTGTGCCGGCTGGTGGCGGAGGCGCACGGCGGCGGGGTGGCGCTGGTGGACACGCCGGGCTGGACCGTCAGCTTCGAGGCGCGCCTCGCGCCGCCGCAGGCCGGCGGGGAGGCGGCGCCGCGCGCGGCCGCGCTGGCGCCGGAGCGCCGGCCGGGCTAACACCCGGCCATGCCCGGGAACCTCGCGCCGCTCTCGCTGGTCCTCCTCCCGCTCGTGCTCGCCGCGTGCAACCGCCGCCCGCCCGCCGACCCGGCGTTCGCGGCGGAGTGGAAGGCGTGGCACGACCGCCGCGAGGAGCGGCTGCGGACGCCCACCGGCTGGCTCGCGCTCACCGGCCTGCACTGGCTCGAGCCGGGCGAGAACCGCATCCCCGGCCTGCCGGGGACGTTCACGCTGGAGGCCGGCCGGGTGACGCTCGCCGCGGCCCGGTCCGACGGGTACGTCCTGGGCGGCGCGCCGGTGGAGCGGCGGGCGCTGGCACCGGACAGCGCCGGCGAGCCGGACCGGGTCCAGGTCGGCTCCGTGACGCTGGCCGTGATCGAGCGCTCGGGCCGGTTCGCGGTGCGGGTGTGGGACGCGGCGGCCCCGGCGCGCACCGGGTTCCGGGGCATCGACGCCTTCCCGCCCGAACCGCGCTGGCGGATCGAGGCGCGCTGGGAGGCGTATCCCGCGCCGCGCGAGGTGGAGGTGCCGAGCGTCATCGGCGTCGCCACCCGCGAGCTGGCGCCCGGGCGCGCCCACTTCACCGTGGAGGGGCGGGAGCTCACGCTCGAGCCGACCGCGGAGGAGGACGGCGGGCTGTTCTTCGTGTTCAAGGACGCGACCTCGCGCGACGCGACCTACGGGGCCGGCCGCTTCCTCTCCGCCGGGGCGCCGCGCGACGGGAAGGTGGTGCTCGACTTCAACCGCGCCGTGAACCCGCCGTGCGCGTTCTCCGCGTTCGCCACCTGCCCGCTCCCCACGCCGGAGAACGTGCTCCCGGTCCGGATCGAGGCCGGCGAGAAGCGGTACGGCGAGCACTAGCGGTTCACGAAGGGTGACGGCCCGCGCGACCCGCGGCGCCGCTCGATGGCGCCCGATCCCCCGGTCGGGCGAGTCGCCCGGGACGCACGGCGTGACCCAGAGGTCGCGCCCGCCGGCACGTCTTGCGCGGCCCGCGGCCCGGGTGGCGGGTGCGCGATCGAGGGATTCCGCGGCCGTGGTCGCCCGGGGCACACGGTGCGTGGAATGGGCCGGCTGCTTGCACGGACCTCTGGCCGGAGGGGTCTCTGCACATGGGCATGGAATGGACCGCGCGCCTCGCGGTCGGCATCGACGACATCGACGCACAGCACCGGGAGCTGTTCCGCCGGGTGAACGGGCTCGTGGCCGCCATGGGCGAGCGCCGCGGCCGCGAGGAGCTCGCCGAGGTGGTGGCGTTCCTGCGCGCGTACGTGGACGTCCACTTCGAGGCGGAGGCGCGGCTCATGGCGCGCACCCGCTACCCGGGGCGCGCGTTCCACTCGGCCGAGCACGCGCACTTCCGGGCGCAGGTGGAGGAGCTCGCCGCGCGCATCGCGGCGGAGGGGCCGGAGTCGCACCACGCGGTGAAGCTGGCGGGGATCCTGTGCGACTGGCTGCGGCAGCACGTGCTGCTCACCGACCGGCAGCTCGCGGATCACGTGCGGGCGGAGGACCTCCTGGACGAGGGGTGGAAGGGGGAGGGGTAGCGTCGTCTGGTGGGTGGGCGGTCGCGCTGGCGACGCCCGGCGGCGCGGCCGATGTGGGACCGCGCCGACGCGTGCGCGGGACGGCGACGCGGGGGCGCGCTGGAGCCTCCGCGGCCGCGGCCGGGGCCGGCGACAGCGTCAGCGGCGGCGGCGCCTAGCGCAGCACGTTGAGGCCGCCCTTGCGGGCGGGGGCGGCGCGGGGGGCGGCGGGCAGGGGGCGGGCGGCGCGCGAGGGATCGCGGGCGACCACGCGGCCGACGAGGTCGTACTCGGCGGCGTCGGTGATCTCGACGGTCACGATCTCGCCGGGGTACGCCACGCCGTCGTTGATGTACGTGAGCCCGTCGATCTCGGGGGCCTGCTGGGCGTGGCGGCCGGCGAGCAGGTGCTCGGTCTCCTCGGCGCGCCCCTCCACCAGCACCTCGACGCGGCGGCCGATCATGGCCTGCTGGTGGGCGCGCGAGATCGCCTGCTGCACGGCCATGATCCGGTCGCGCCGCTCGCGCTTCACGGCGTCGGGCACCTGGTCCGCCATCTCGGCGGCGGGGGTGCCCTCCTCCGCGGAGTACTCGAAGACGCCGAGCCGCTCGAAGCGCTGCTCCTCCACGAAGCGGAGCAGGTCCTCGAAGTCGGCCTCGGTCTCGCCGGGCAGGCCGACGATCAGCGCGGTGCGCAGCGCGAGGCCGGGGATCCGGGAGCGGAGCCGCGCGAGCAGGTCGCGCAGGAACACCGAGTCGCGGCCGCGCTTCATGGCCCGGAGCAGCCGGTCCGAGCTGTGCTGGAGCGGCATGTCCAGGTACTTCACGATCCTGGGCTCGTCGGCGATCGCGGCCACGAGCGCGTCGGGCACGTCGCGGGGGTAGGCGTAGTGCAGCCGGATCCAGCGGATGCCGTCCACCTTCGCGAGCTCGGGCAGCAGGTGGTGCAGGCGCACCTTGCCGGGCAGGTCCTGCCCGTACGCGGTGAGGTCCTGCGCGACGAGCGACAGCTCCACCGTCCCCTGCGCGGCGAGCGCGGCGGCCTCGGCCACCAGGTCGTCGATGGGGCGCGAGCGCTGGCCGCCGCGGAGCTTGGGGATGATGCAGAACGCGCAGGCGTTGTCGCAGCCCTCCGCGATCTTGAGGTAGGCGGTGTGCGAGGGCAGCGAGTTCACCCGCGGCGTCGCGGACGAGTGCACGAAGTCGGGGTCGGGGACGACCAGCCGCTTCGCCTGCGCGTCGGAGACGATCCGGGCCACGTCCTGGTACGCGCCGGTGCCGAGGAAGTGGTCCACCTCGGGCAGCTCGCGGGCGAGCTCCTCGGCGTGCCGCTGCACCAGGCAGCCGGTCACGACCAGCTTGCGGCACCGCCCCTCGCGCTTCTGGTCGGCGAGCTCGACGATGGCCTCGACCGACTCCTCCTTCGCGCTCTCGATGAAGCCGCAGGTGTTGACGACGATGACCTCGGCCTGCGCCGGGTCCTGCACCAGCCGGTAGCCGGCCTCGGCGAGCGTGCCGAGCATCACCTCGCTGTCGACCCGGTTCTTCGGGCAGCCGAGGGTGTGCATGTAGACGCGGGTGGCCATGGGGACGCGCGATCTAACAGACCGGGGGGCCCGGGGCAATCCAGCCCCCTCCCCAGGCCGGGGGAGGGGCGGCGCGGCGCCGGGTCAGTCCCGGAAGTTCTGGAACTGCAGCGGGATGGGGAACGCGGCCGCGCGGATGGCGTGGATGGCGGCCTGCAGGTCGTCGCGCTTCTTGCCGGTCACCCGCACCGCGTCGCCCTGGATGGCCGCCTGCACCTTGATGCCGCTCTCCTTCACCTTCGCCACGATCTTCCGGGCGTCCTCGATCTTCAGCCCGCGCTTCAGCTTCACGAGCTGGCGCACGTGGCCGCCGGAGGCGGGCTCGAGCTTCTGCGGGTCGAGCGACTCGAGCGCCACGCCGCGCTTCGCCAGCTTCTCCATCAGCACCTGCAGCGCCGCCTCGGCCCGCCCCTCCGAGCCGGCCCGGATCAGCACGTTCTGCTCCTTGTCGCGCTCGAGCTCGGTGTGCGTGCCCTTGAAGTCGAAACGCTGCGCGATCTCCTTGCGCGCCTGGTTGAACGCGTTCTCGACCTCCATCAGGTCCACCTCGGACACGACGTCGAAGCTCGGCACGGCTGCCTCCAGGCTCTCGGCGGCGCGGGGGCCGCCCGGTTCACAGCTCCAGGACCACCGGTAGCACGGGCGGCTTCTTGCCGGTGGTCCGGCGGAAGAAGCGGCGCACCGCGAGGCGCACCGCCTCCTGCACCTCGGCGGGATCGGTGCGCGCCTTCGGCGAGAGGTCGCCCAGGCCGGCCAGGATCTCGGCGCGGAGCTCCTCCTCCGCCCCCTCGAACCCGGCCACCCCGCGCGCGAACAGCTCCGGGCCGCGCACCACCGCGCCGGTGGTCCGCTCGATGGCCAGCACCGCGATGCACAGGCCGGTCTCGGCGAGCAGGCGCCGGTCGCGCACCACCAGCGCGCCGATGTCGGCGCCGAGCAGCGCGTCGCGGTCGGTGTACACGCGGCCGGTCGCCACCGGCTCGTCCAGCACCCGCACGCCGGCGTCGGCGAGCTCCAGCACCTGCCCGTCCACCAGCACGTCGCGCCCGGCCACGCCCTCGGCCGCGGCGTGGGCGGCGTGCCGGGAGAGGTGCCGGTACTCGCCGTGGATGGGCACGAAGTGGGCCGGGCGGGCGAGCCGGATCAGGCGGCGCTGCTCGTCCGCCTGCGCGTGGCCGGACACGTGGAGCGGGGCGAGGCCCTCGTACGCGACCTCGGCGCCGCGCCGGCACAGCTCGTTCACCACCTGGCCGATGGCGATTTCGTTCCCGGGGATGAAGCGCGACGACAGCACCACCAGGTCGCCCGGCGACACGGCGAGGTCCGGGTGCTCGCCGCGGGCGAGGCGCGCGAGCGCGCTGCGCGGCTCGCCCTGGGTGCCGGTGGTGAGGACGCACAGCTCGCGCGGCGGCAGCGTCCTCGCCTCCTCGGGCGACACCGGCATCCAGGCCGGCAGCTCGAGATACCCGAGCTCCTGCGCGAGCCGCGCGTTCGCCTCCATCGAGCGGCCCAGGAACGCGACCCGCCGCCCGAAGGCGCGCGCCGCGTTCACGATCTGCTGCAGCCGGTGGACGTTGGAGGCGAAGCAGGCCACGAACACCCGGCCGCGCGCCAGCTCGAACGCCTGCTCCAGCGCCGGGCCCACCTGAGACTCGGAGAGCGAGGTGCCCTCGCGCTCGGCGTTGGTGGAGTCGGAGAGCAGCAGCCGCACGCCCTTGCGACCGAGCGCCTCGATGCGGTCGAGGTCCATGCCGGGGCCGCGCACCGGCGCCGGGTCGATCTTGAAGTCGCCGGAGTGGAGCAGCGTCCCCTGGGGCGTGGAGAGCGCCAGGCCGCAGGCGTCGGGGATGGAGTGGGTGACCGCCAGGAACTCGGCCGCGATGGGCGAGGCGTCGCCGGCGGGCCGGACGTCGCCGGGCCGGACCTCGCGCAGATCGGCGCGCACGCCCGCCTCGTCGAGCCGCGGCCGGAGCAGCGCGAGCGTGAAGCGCGTGCCATAGACCGGCACCGGGACCTCCCGGAGCAGGAACGGCAGCGCTCCCAGGTGATCCTCGTGGCCGTGCGTGAGGAACACCGCGCCCACCTGCTCGCGACGCTCGCGCAGCCAGGAGAGGTCCGGCGCGATCAGGTCCACGCCCAGGCTCTCGTTCGGGAAGAGCACGCCGCAGTCCACCACGGCGATCCGGCCGTCGCACTCGACGGCCATGCAGTTCATCCCGATCTCCCCGAGCCCGCCCAGGGGCACGATCCGCACCGGCGCCGCCACGGGCCCAATCTACCGCCGGTCGCGCCCGGACGCAGCGCGCGCGCGCCGGCCCTCCGGGCTGCGGCCCCCCGGCGACCGTGGTAGCCTGCCCGCCCCGTGGTCGCCGCACGCCGCATCCTCGCGCTCCCGCTCGCGTTCGCGCTCGCCGCCCTGCCGGCGGCGCCCGGCGCCGACGGGCCGGCCCGCGGCGCGACGCCGGCCCCGTCCGCGCCGGCCGCCGAGGCCGAGCCGCGGGCCGCCGGCCCCGAGCTCGTGCGCCTCCGCTGGGCCTGGCCCGCGCCGCTCGAGGCGCAGGTGACCTGCCGCCGGACCCGCGTCCGCACCGGCGCGCCGCCCTCGGTGTTCACCGCGCGTTACCGGCAGCGCGCCGCCCTCGCCGGCGCCGGCGAGCCCGGGCTGGCCATCTCCACCCGCGGCACCACCTGGGAGGGCGACGTCCCCTGGGCGCCGCCGGTGGCGCGCCAGGCGCTGCACGCCTCCGAGCAGCTGGTGCAGCGCATCGGGCCGGACGGCGCGTTCGCGGCGCTGGAGGGCGCCGAGGCGCTGCGCCCGGCGCTGCGCAGCCTGGTGGACGGCGCGGGCGTGCAGGGCGCGCAGGCGGAGCGCGCCGTGGCGCGCGCCGAGGCCGCCGCCCGCGGCGAGGCCGAGGAGCTCTGGAACCTGTCGGTGGGGTTCTGGATCGACGCCGACCTGGTGCTGGGGCAGGAGTACGTGATGCCCTCGGAGACCGAGCTGCCGCTCCTCCCCGGCGTGCGCGGCCCGGCCTCGGTCGAGTTCGCGGTGCGCCGCCGGGTGCCCTGCGCCGCCGCCGAGAGGGCTGCCCGCTGCGTCGAGATCGTGCTCCACGCCACCCCGGAGCCGGCGGCGCTCGCCCGCCACGCGGCCGCGCTCCGGGCGCGGCTCGCCGAGGGCGCCGAGGGGCCGGTGGCGGTCCCGGCGGCCCACGGCCGCGACGGCGGCGAGCTGCAGGCCGAGGGCACGCTGGTGCTGGTGACCGATCCGGCCACGCTGGTGCCGCGGCGGGTGGCCTGGACGCGCGCGGTGCGGCTCGCGACGGGGGACGACGGCGCGCCCGCGCTCGAGCACGTGGACCGGGTCGAGTACGACTACCGCTATCCGGGGAAGGCGCCGGCCGCCCCGCCCGCCCATCGCCGCCGCCGCGTCCCGGGCACGCCGCTCGAGCCCGCCCCGGTCCCGGCGCCGGTGCCGGTGCTGCTGCCGCCGGCGTAGACACCCCCTGCGGACGCCGTCGCGTTGGGCTATCTTCCGGCCCCCGTGGCCGAGGACCTGCTCCAGGATCTCAACGACGCCCAGCGCGAGGCGGTGCTGCACGACGACGGTCCGCTGCTGGTGCTCGCCGGCGCGGGCAGCGGCAAGACCCGCGTCATCGTGCACCGCATCGCCCGGCTGGTGCGCGATCGCGGGGTGGTGCCCTGGCACGTGCTCGCGGTCACGTTCACGAACAAGGCCGCCGGCGAGATGCGCGAGCGGCTCGAGCGCCTGCTCGGCCCCCTGGCGCGCGAGCTGTGGGTCCAGACCTTCCACGCGTTCGGCGCCCGGTTCCTGCGCCGCGAGGCCGCCCGGGCCGGCCTCTCGCCCTCGTTCGCGATCTACGACGACGACGACCAGCTCCGGCTGGTGAAGGGGCTCCTCTCCGAGCTGGGCCTCGACGAGGGCGAGGGGCTCACCCCGCGCCAGGTCCTGTCGCAGATCGACCGCTGGAAGAACCAGGCGCTCCGCGCCGCCGAGGTGAAGGTCGCGGGGCTCGATCCGGAGACCGCGCGCGCGAAGGAGGTCTACCACCGCTACGAGCAGGCGCTGGCGCGCGCGGGCGCGGTGGACTTCGGCGACCTGCTGCTCCGGCCGGTGCGGCTGCTGGAGGAGGACGCGGCGCTGCGCGCCCGGTGGGCCGGCCGCTTCCGGTACCTGCTGGTGGACGAGTTCCAGGACACGAACCCGGTCCAGTACCGGCTCTTGCAGCTCCTCACCGGCCCGCGCCGGAACGTCTGCGTGGTGGGCGACGACGACCAGGCCATCTACCGCTGGCGCGGCGCCGACGTCTCCAACATCCTCGGCTTCGACGGCGACTTCCCGGGCACGAAGGTGGTGAAGCTGGAGCAGAACTACCGCTCCACCCGCACCATCCTCGACGCCGCGCACGCGGTGATCTCGCGGGCCCGGCGCCGGCGCGAGAAGCGGCTCTGGACCGAGTCCGGGGCGGGCGCGCCGCTGGCGCTGCTGGTGGGCGAGGACGAGCACGCCGAGGCCGAGCGGATCGCGCGGGCGGTCGCGGCGGAGCGCGGCCGCGGCACCTCCGGCGACGAGATCGCGGTGCTGTACCGGACGAACGCGCAGTCGCGCCCGCTCGAGGCCGCCATGCGCGCGGCGCGCATCCCGTACGTCATCGTCCGCGGCACCAGCTTCTACGAGCGCGCCGAGGTGCGGGACGCCGCGGCCTACCTGCGCCTCGCGCTCTCGCCCGCGTCCGACCTCGACCTCGAGCGGGTGGTGAACCGGCCGCCGCGCGGCATCGGCGGCAAGACGGTGGAGCGCCTGCGGGCCCACGCCGCGGCCCGGGGCCTGCCGCTCGTCGAGGCGGTGGCGGAGCGCGACGCGGTGGCCGAGCTGAAGCCGGCCGCGCGCCGGGCGCTGGCCGAGTTCCACGCGCTCGTCACCGGCCTCGCCGCCGACGTCCCGGCGCTCGACGCCGGCGTGGCGGTGCAGGAGGTGCTGAAGCGCTCCGGGATGCTCTCGCGCCTCGAGGAGGAGCACACCGACGAGGCGGTGGAGCGCGCCGAGAACCTGGCCGAGCTGGTGGCCGCCGCGCGCGAGTTCGACGAGTCGATCGCCGGCGAGCCGCCGCCCGGCGATCCGGAGGAGGTGCGCCCGCCGCCGCTGGCCCGCTTCCTCGAGCAGATCGCGCTGCTCGGCGAGGCCGACGCCGCCACGCCGGAGGGGCGCGTCGCGCTCATGACGCTGCACGCGGCGAAGGGGCTCGAGTTCGAGGCGGTGTTCCTGGCCGGCATGGAGGACGGGACGCTGCCCTACGAGCGCCCCTGGGCCGACCAGACCTCGTCGGAGCGGGACGAGTCGCTCGACGAGGAGCGGCGCCTCTGCTACGTCGGCATGACCCGCGCCAAGCGGCGCCTCACCATCTCCCTGGCGCGCCGGCGCATCGGCTACGGCGAGAACGGCCCCTCCTACCGCAACATGGAGCCCTCGCGCTTCCTGCGCGACCTGCCGCCGGAGCTGTTCGGCGACGCGGTGGCGCGCGAGGTGCGCGCGCGCGAGGCGGCCCAGGCGGCGCCGGTGGCGCGCCCGCCCACCATCCGGCGCCTCCCCGGCGCCCTCGAGGGCGAGCCGCACATCGAGCTCGACGGCGACGACCTCCCGCAGCCGCCCGCGCCCGCGCCGCGCGCCCGCGCGGCGGCGCCGCGGGGCGAGCCCACGGTGGACTATTCGTTCGACCAGCGCGGCGACGCCGGCGCGGCCGCCTTCTCGCGGGGCGAGCGGGTGGCGCACGCCTCGCTCGGCGAGGGCGTGGTGCTCGCCTGCGACGCGGGCGGCGCGGACGCGAAGGCCACCGTGCGGTTCGCCTCGGCCGGCGACAAGCGCGTCCTGGCGCGGTTCCTCCGGAGAGCCTTCTAGCGCGCCTGCCCCGTTCGCCCGGGCGCGGCCCCCACCTCGCCGGCGGGCGCCCCCACCCGCCCCTCCCTCCGAGGCGGCGGCGGCGTATGATCCGGGCATGGCCCAGGCCGCCGCGACGACGCTCCCGCAGGTGACGGAGGCGCTCGTCCGCGACCTCCCCAAGACCGACCTGCACTGCCACCTCGACGGCTCGGTCCGGCTCGCCACCGTGCTGGACCTCGCCGACCAGCAGGGGGTGCGCCTCCCCGCCGAGACGCCCGAGGGGCTCGCGAAGGCCATCCACATGGGCGAGGTGTGCGCCTCGCTCGAGGACTACCTCACCGCGTTCGACGTCACGCTGGCGGTGCTCCAGACCGAGGACGCGCTGTACCGGACCGCCTACGAGCTCGCGCTCGACGCGGCCGCCGAGAACGTCCGCTACCTCGAGGTCCGCTACTCGCCGGTCCTGCACACCAGGAAGGGCCTGAAGCCCACCTCCATCGTGGACGCGGTGCTGGCCGGGCTGCGGGCGGCGCGGCGCGAGACCGGGATCGAGTCGAACGTCATCATCTGCGGGATCCGCCACATCGATCCCATGACCTCGGTGCGCCTCGCCGAGCTGGCGGTCGCGTACAAGGGCAAGGGCGTGGTGGGCTTCGACCTCGCCGGCGCGGAGGAGGGCCACCCGGCGCGGCGCCACCGCGACGCGGTCCAGCTCATCCTCGACAACAACGTGAACGTGACCATCCACGCCGGGGAGGCGTTCGGACCGGAGTCCATCGCGCAGGCGGTGCACTGGTGCGGCGCCCACCGCATCGGCCACGGCGTGCGGCTGCGCGAGAACGGCGACCTGCTGAACTACCTGAACGACCACCGCATCCCGCTCGAGATGTGCCCGTCGTCGAACGTGCAGACCGGCTCGGTGCAGGGCTTCGCGAGCCACCCGCTCAAGTTCTACTTCGACTTCGGCCTGCGGGTCTCGGTGAACACCGACAACCGCCTCATCACCGACACCACCGTCACGAAGGAGCTGCTGGTGGCGCACCGCGAGATGGGCTTCACGCTGGAGGACCTCTGCACCGTGCTGGTGCAGGGCTTCAAGAGCGCGTTCCTGCCGTTCCGCGACAAGCAGGAGCTGCTCCGGCGGGTGAACCTGGAGATCGCGCAGGTGCTCGCGCGCCACGGCGCGCCGGCGCCGGCCGCGGGCGACGGCGCGGCCCGCGCGGCGGTCGGGGCGGGGACGCCGTGACCGCGCGCCTGCGCTACCGCTCGCCGGTGGGGATCCTCACGGTCGAGGCGAGCGACGAGGGCGTGTTCGGCCTCTCCTTCGGCGATCGCGGGCCGTCGCGCCCCGGCCCGTCGGCGCGGGCGCGCGCCCACCTCGAGGCGGCGGCGCGGGCGCTCGACGACTACTTCGCGGGCCGGCCGCCCTCGCTCCCGCCGCTCGTCCTCCAGGGGAGCCCGTTCCAGCAGCGCGTCTGGGACGCGCTGCTCGCCATCCCGTGGGGCGACACCCGCACCTACGGCGAGGTGGCCGAGGCGCTCGGCGCGGCGGGCGGCGCCCGGGCGGTGGGCGGCGCGAACCACGAGAACCCGGTCGCGATCCTGGTCCCGTGCCACCGGGTGGTGCAGGCCCGCGGGCGGCTGGGCGGCTACGGCGGTGGCGTGGAGGTGAAGCGCTGGCTGCTCGCGCACGAGGCGGCGCACGGCCCGGCGCTCCGGCCGGCGTGACCTCGCCGCGCCGTCCCCCCGACGAGGCGCGCCCGGGGGCGCAGCGCGGGCCGGGAACGCGCCGCCGCCCGCGCGCCCGCTTCCTTGCCCTGCCCCGAGCCGGTGCGTAGCATCGGAGGTGTTCCTCACCCTGGACCGGAGTCACGGATGGCGAAGCTGCTCGCGATGATCCTCGCCGGCGGAGAGGGGCGCCGGCTGGACCCGCTCACGCGCGATCGCGCGAAGCCGGCGGTGCCGTTCGGCGGCCGCTACCGGATCGTGGACTTCGTCCTGTCGAACATGGCGAACTCCGGCATCCTCAAGATGAAGGTGGTGGTGCAGTACAAGTCGGAGTCGCTCAACACGCACGTGCAGCGCGCCTGGCGCCTCACCTCGCTGCTCAACCAGTACGTGGAGCTGGTGCCGGCGCAGATGCGGGTCGGCCCGAAGTGGTTCGAGGGCTCGGCCGACGCCATCTACCAGAACCTGAACATCATCACCGACGAGGAGCCCGACTTCACGTTCGTGTTCGGCGCCGACCACGTCTACCGCATGGACGCCCGGCAGATGCTGGAGTTCCACCTCGACCGCAAGGCCGAGCTGACCGTGGCGGCGGTGCCCATCCCGGTCCAGGAGGCGAGCGAGTTCGGCATCATCGAGGTGGACGCCGACGGCCGGATGATCGGCTTCGTGGAGAAGCCGCAGTCGGCCCCCAAGACCATCCCCGGCGACCCGACCCGCTGCCTCGCCTCGATGGGCAACTACCTGTTCTCCACCGACGCGCTGGTGCAGGAGATCGTGCGCGACGCGGGCGACCCGTCGAGCGCGCACGACTTCGGCAAGTCCATCGTCGCCTCGATGTACCAGCGCAAGCGCGTGTACGTGTACGACTTCGCGCGGAACGTGGTGCCGGGGCAGACCGAGCGCGAGCGCGGCTACTGGCGCGACGTGGGCTCCATCGACGCCTACTTCCAGGCGAACATGGACCTGGTGGCGGTGGACCCGGTGTTCTCGCTCTACAACGACGAGTGGCCCATCTTCACGGTCCAGTACAACTACCCGCCGGCCAAGTTCGTGTTCAACAACGAGCACGACCACCGCGTCGGGCGCGCCACCGACTCGCTGGTGTCGGAGGGCTGCATCATCTCCGGCTCCCACGTGCACCACTCCATCCTGTCACCCAAGGTGCGGGTGAACAGCTACGCCACGGTGGACGAGTCGATCGTGTTCGAGAACGTGAACATCGGCCGCCACTGCCGGATCCGCCGCGCCATCATCGACAAGCACGTGGACATCCCCGCCCACACCACCATCGGCTACGACCACGAGAAGGACCGCAAGCACTTCCACGTGACCGAGAGCGGGATCGTGATCATCCCGAAGGGCATGCGGATCGAGGCGGGGCGGTAGCGCCCCTCGGCTCCGGCCGCCTGCGGCGACCTGCGCTCGGGGGGAGCGGGGGCTCGGCTACCGGCGCGCCAGCCGCTCGGCCTTGTTGAACGCGATCTGGAGATCGACCGGCTTCTCCATCACGTCCCAGGCGCCGAGCTGCAGCATGAGCTCGCGGAGGTTCTGGTCGGAGCCGTGCGCGCTGATCACGAGGACGGGGATGCCCTGGGTCCGCGGGTCGGACTTCAGGCGGCGGAGCGCGTCGCGCCCGTCCACCTTCGGCATGGCCACGTCGAGGAGGATGAGGTCGGGCCCCTGGTCGGCCGCCGCGCTGAACGCCTCGGCGCCGTCGTGCGCGACGAGGACGGTGTGCCCGCGGCTCTGCGCGTACGCGGTGTAGAGCCGGGCCACGGCGGGATCGTCCTCGGCGACCAGGATGCGCAGCGGGGAGGGTTCGGGGGCCATCCGGGGGGAGGATACCTCCGCCGCCGGCCGGCGCAACGACCGCCCCGTCGTGCCTCGTGCGGGCGGGGGCATGTCCGGCAGGTTGGCCACCGGCGGGCCGTGACGGGCGGACGGTCGCGGCATATAACGCGAGGCGCCATGATCGCGAGCCCGCTCCTCGTCGCAGCGCTCCTCACCGCAGCGCCCGCGGCCGCCGCCCCGCCGCCCGGCGACGCGCCCGAGATCCCGTACACCATGTTCACGCTGGGGAACGGCCTCACCGTGATCCTGCACGAGGATCACACCGCCCCCCTCGTCGGCGTCCACGTCCAGTACGACGTGGGCTCGAAGGACGAGCGCCCCGGCCGCACCGGCTTCGCGCACCTGTTCGAGCACCTCATGTTCCAGGGCAGCGCGCACCTGCCCAAGGGCGAGGCCGACCGGCTGGTGGACGCGGCCGGCGGCGAGGCGAACGGCGGGACCAGCCCGGACAGCACCGTGTACTGGGAGCAGGTGCCCTCCGGCGCGCTCGAGCAGATGCTGTTCATCGAGGCCGACCGGATGGGCTGGATGTTCCCCACGCTCACGCAGGAGAAGCTCGACAACCAGCGCGACGTGGTGCGGAACGAGCGGCGGCAGTCCTACGAGATGCAGCCGTACGGCCTCGTGTTCGAGAAGCTCCTCGCGAACCTGTGGGACCCCGAGTTCCCCTACCACTGGCAGACCATCGGCACGCACGAGGACCTGGAGGCCGCCACCCTCGCCGACGTGAAGCAGTTCTTCGAGCGCTGGTACGGGCCGGAGAACGCGGTGCTCGCCATCGCCGGCGACATCGACCCGGCGCGGACGCGCGCGCTGGTGGAGAAGTGGTTCGGGCCCATCCCCGGCAAGGCCCGGCCGGCGCACCAGGCGCCGGCGCCGAAGCCGCTCGGGGCGGAGCAGCGCGTCTCGATGGACGACCGCGTGCAGCTCCCCCGGCTGTACCTCGCCTGGCAGACGCCGCGCGTGTTCGCGCCGGGCGACGCGGCGCTGGACGTGCTCTCGAGCGTGCTCTCCGACGGCAAGAGCGCGCGCCTGGTGAAGCGGCTGGTGATGGACGAGCAGATCGCGCAGGGCGTCTCGGCCGGGCAGATGAGCCAGGCGCTCGCGAGCATGTACCTCGTGGTCGCGACGCCGAAGCCGGGCATCCCGCTGGAGCGGCTGGAGCGCGAGATCGACGAGGAGCTGGCGCGCATCGCGCGCGAGCCGCCCTCGGCCGAGGAGGTGCAGCGCGCCAAGAACAAGATCGAGGCCGGCGCGGTGTTCGGCCTCGAGCCGGTGGGCGGCTTCGGCGGGCGCGCCGCCTCGCTGGCCGGCTACTACGTGCGGACCGGCGATCCGGGGTACCTGGCGAAGGACCTGGCCCGCTACCGCGCGGTGACGCCCGCCGACGTCTCCGAGGCCGCCCGCCGCTTCCTGCGCAAGGACGCGCGCGTGGTCCTCACCGTCCACCCCAGGCCGGCGGCCGCCGGCGCCGCCGCCGGGAGCGCCCGATGACCCGCAGCCTCCGCCTCCTCGCCGTCCTCCTCGCCGCCGCGCTCGGCTGCGCCGGTTCCCGGCCGGCCCCGGCGCCGGCGGCGCCCGCCGCGGCGCCGCAGCCGCAGGCCGCCGCCGCGCCCGCCGGCGCGGATCGCACGCAGGTCCCGGCCGCGGGCGAGGCGCCCGAGCTGCACCTGCCTCGCCAGCAGCACTTCGCGCTCGCGAACGGCCTGCGGGTGCGCCTCGTCGAGCACCGGCGCCTGCCCATCGTGGCGCTCAACCTGGTGGTGCGCGCCGGCGCGGTGAACGACCCCGCGGGCCTCCCCGGCCTGGCCAGCTTCACCGCCAGCATGCTCACCGAGGGCGGCACCCGCACCCGCACCGCCACCCGGCTCTCCGACGAGGTCGGCTTCCTGGGCGCCTCGCTCGGCGCCGGCGCCGGCCAGGACGCGGCCTCGCTCTCCGGCTCCTCGCTCTCGCGCCACCTGCCGAAGCTGCTCGACCTGTTCGCCGACGTGGCCATGAACCCGGCCTTCCGGGCGAAGGACTTCGCGCGCGTGCAGGACCAGCGCAAGGTGACGCTGCTCCAGCAGCGCGACCAGCCGGCCACGATCGCGGGCAAGGCGTTCCTGAAGGCCTACTGGGGCGAGGGTCACCCCTACGGCCACTACGTGCTCGGCGACGAGGCGTCGGTGGCGGCCACGCGCCCGGCCGACCTGGCCGCGTTCCACGCGCGCTTCTGGCGGCCCGCCAACGCCGAGCTGGTGGTGGTGGGCGACGTCTCGGAGGGCGAGCTGCGCCCGCTCCTCGAGCGGACGCTGGGGAAGTGGCCGGCCGGCACCGCCGCCGCCGCGCCCCGGGCCCCCGCGCCCGCGGCGCCGCACGTCACGCTCCTGCTCGACAAGCCGGACGCGCCGCAGACCCTCGTGATGCTGGGCATGCCCGGGCTGGCGCGCGCGTCGCCGGACTACGTCGCGGCCACGGTGGCGTTCCAGGTGCTGGGCGGCGGGATGTCCTCGCGGCTGTTCCGGACGCTCCGCGAGGAGAAGGGCTACACCTACGGCATGGGCGCCGGCGCCGACGCGCGCCGCCTCGGCGGCGTCAGCATCGTGCACGGCAACGTGAAGGCGGAGGTGACCGGCGCCGCGCTGGGCGACCTGCTCGGCGAGATCCGCAAGCTGCGCGAGCAGCCGGTCGGCGACGCGGAGCTGGCCGACGCGCGGAACGCGCTCGTCCGCTCGCTGCCGGCCGACTTCGCCACCGTGGGCGGCATCGCCGGGCGCGTGGCCGAGCTGGTGATCCACGGCCTCCCCGACGACTACTGGAACGGCTACGCCGACGCGGTCCGCCACGTCGCGCCGGCGGACGTGCAGCGCATCGCCGAGCGCTACCTCGACCCGGCGCGCGCCACGCTCGTGCTGGTGGGCACGCCGGCCGCGGTGCGGCCGCAGCTCGAGGGGCTCGCCATCGGCAAGGTCGAGGTCCGCCCGGTGCCCGGCGCCGCGCCGGTCCGCGCGCCGCCGCGGAGCCCGCGGGTGCGCACGCAGCGGCCGCGCGCCTCCTCGCCGGCGCCCTAGTCGCCCGCCTGTCGGCCCCCTCGGCTACACTCGGGCGCCCGGCGGTCCCCCCGACCGCCGGGCCCTGCCCATGGCCGATCTGCAGAACGAGTTCTCCTGGTCGAAGTCGCGCCACGAGAAGTTCGCCGAGTGCCGGCGCGCGTACTTCTACGCCTACTACGGGAGCTGGGGCGGCTGGGAGGCCGCGCACGGCACCCCGGTGCGCGAGCTCTACGTCCTGAAGAAGCTCTCCTCCCGCTGGCAGTGGGCGGGGTCGGTGGTGCACGGCGCGCTGAAGCAGATGCTCTCGGCGGCGCGGGTGAGCGGGACGTTCTGGCCGGCGGAGAAGCTGCTCGACCGCACCCGCCGCAAGGCGCGCGCGGAGTGGGCCTCGTCGCGCGACAAGTCGTACTGGCGCGAGGCCTCGCGCATCACCGGCCTGGTCGAGCACGAGTACGGCGAGCCGGTGTCGGACGCGGACTGGAAGCGGCTGTTCGACCAGGTGGTGGACGGCGGGCTGCGCGGCTTCTACGCGAGCGAGGCGTTCGAGGCGATCCGCGCCACGCCGCGCGACCGCTGGCTCTCGGTGGACGAGCTCGACGCCTGGGACTTCGAGGGCACGAAGATCTGGGTGGCGGTGGACTTCGCCTACCGCGACGCCGAGGGCCGGGTGCAGATCCTCGACTGGAAGACCGGCCGCGAGCGGACGGTGGACCACACCCAGCTCGGCATCTACTCGCTCTACGCGCAGCGGAAGTGGGGCGCCGCGCCGGACGCGGTGGTGGGCGGGCTCGTCTACCTGGCCGCGCCCGAGGACGGCGGCGCCGGGCGCGTGTCGGTGGCGGTGGACCCGGCCGCGCTCTCGGCCTGCCAGGACGCGATGCGCGGCTCGATCGCCTCGATGCGCGCGGCGCTCGCCGACCCGGCCCGGAACGTGGCGGTGGAGGACGCGTTCCCCCGGCCCGACGACCGGGTCGCCTGCCGCCGCTGCCCGTTCCGCCGTCCCTGCGGGCGGCTCTAGCCGCGCGCGACGGGCTTGCGCATCCAGCGGGCGGGCAGGGCGAGGCCGCCCGGGAGCGGCGCGCGCGCGGCGCGGCCGGGGCGGAAGCCGAGCCGGGCGTAGAAGCCGATCGCGGGCGCGGCCGCGAGCACGCGCAGCGACCGGACGCCGGCCTTCCCGGCTTGCCGCTCCACCGCGGCGACGAGCGCCGCGCCCACCCCGCGGCCCCCCGCGGAGGGCCGGACGAACACCGCGGTCAGCTCCGCCCCGCGCCAGGCGGCGTACCCGGCCAGCCGGCCGCCGCGCTCGGCCACGAGGTACCGCTCGCCGCCCGCGCTCATGGCCCACAGGTGATAGAGCGGCGGGAGCGAGGCCCAGGCCGCGCGCAGCGAGGGCGCCAGCGCGCCGGCGGCGACCCCGCGCACCGCGGCGCGCATCACCCGCGCGACCGCGGCGGCGTCGGCGCCCCGCGCCGCGCGGACCCGGAACGCGCCGGGGCGGCGGCCGCGCATCAGGGCTTCGCGTCCTTGTCGGCGAGCCCGTGGCGCGCGAGCTTCTCGTAGAAGGTGGACCGGTGCAGCCCGGACAGCTCGGCGGCGCGCGCCACCTGCCCGCCCGCCTCGCGGAGCACGTCCTCGAGGAAGCGCCGCTCCCAGGCGTCGCGGGCGCGCCGGTAGCGCCCCTCGTCGGCGCCGCCGGCCGCCTCGGCGGGCGGCGTGAGCTCCGGCGGCAGGTCGGCGAGCGTGATGGCGTCGCCGCGCGCGAGCAGGAGCCCGCGCTCGATCGCGTGCTCCAGCTCGCGGATGTTGCCGGGCCAGGGGTGGTCGAGCAGCGCCCGCATGGCCTCCGCGTCCGGCTGGAGCGGCGGGCGCGAGAGCCGCAGCGCGTGCTTCTGCACCAGGTGCTCGACGAGCAGCGGGATGTCCTCGCGCCGCTCCCGGAGCGGCGGCAGGCGGAGCGGCACCACCCGGAGCCGGAACCAGAGGTCCTCGCGGAACTTCCCCTCCTTCACGCGCCGCTGCAGGTCCTCGTTGGTGGCCGCCACCACCCGCACGTTCGCCTTGCGCGGCTTGCGGCTGCCGACCGGGATGAACTCGCCGTCCTGCAGCACGCGCAGCAGCTTCGGCTGGAGCGCCGGGGGCAGCAGGCCGAGCTCGTCCAGGAACAGCGTGCCGCCCTCCGCCTCGGCGAAGAACCCGGCCCGCGGCTGGTCGGCGCCGGTGAACGCGCCCTTCTCGTGGCCGAACAGCTCCGACTCGGCCAGGTTCTCCGGGATGGCGCTCATGTTGAGCGCCACGTACGGCCCCTGCGCGCGCGAGGAGAGCGCGTGGGCGGCGCGGGCGAGCAGGTCCTTGCCGGTGCCGGACTCGCCCTCGATGAGGATGGGCACGTCGGAGGGCGCGATGCGCTCCAGCATCGAGACCAGGTCCTTCATGGCCTGCGACTTGCCGACGATGCCGTGCACGCTGAACTGGCCGGCGAGCGCCGAGCGGAGCCGGGCGTTCTCCTTCTTGACCCGCGCGTGCTCCACCGCGCGCGCCACCACCAGCTCGAGCTCCTCCGGCTCGAACGGCTTCTTCAGGTAGTCGAACGCGCCCGCCTTCATCGCCTCCACCGCGGTCTCCACGGTGGCGAACGCGGTGACGAGGATGACCGGGATCTCCGGCACCTTCGCCTGGAAGCGGCGCAGCCCCTCGATGCCGTCGATGCCGGGCATGCGCAGGTCGGTGACGATGCAGTCGAAGTCGGCGCGCTCCACCGCCGGCACGGCGTCGGCGACCGAGGCGAAGTCGTAGACGTCGTAGGAGCGGGCCAGCGTGCGCTTCATCATCTGGCGCGCGCTGTCCAGGTCGTCGATGACCATCAGGCTCGGCTTCTTCGCGCTCGCCATGGCTACCCCGCGCCTCCCGCCGCGGCGTCCGCGGCGGCGCCGGCCTCGGCGGCCGGCAGGTGGACCCGGAAGGTGGCGCCGGCGCCGGGCACGCCGGCCACCTCCACCGTGCCGCCGTGCGCCTCGGCGGCCTGGCGCACGATGGCGAGGCCGAGGCCCGTCCCGGTCGCCTTGGTGGTGAAGAACGGCTCGAAGACGTGCGCGGCCGCCTCGGCGTCGATGCCCGGGCCGGTGTCCTGGAACTCGACCACCAGGCCGCCCGGCTCGCGCAGCGCCCGGACGGTGAGCTTCCCGCCGCCGCGGTCCTGCATGGCCTGCACCGCGTTGACGCCCAGGTTGAGGAACGCCTGGCGCAGCAGCTCCGCGTCGGCGAGCAGCTCGGGCAGGTCGGGCTGCACCTCCACCGCGCGCTCCACCTTCGCGTGTGCCGCGGCCGGGCCGAGCACCTCCACCGCCTCGCGCAGGATGGGCTCGACCGGCTGCACCAGCGGGTGGACCGTGCGCGCCCGCGCGAACACCAGGAAGCGCTCGATGAGCGCGGCGGCCCGGGTCACCTCGCGCCGGATCGCCTCCACGTCGGAGCGATGCGGAGAGTCGTCGGGCAGCTCGCGCGAGGTGACGGCGGCGTAGCCGCGGATGACGTTGAGCGAGTTGCCGAGCTCGTGCGCGAACCCGGCCGCGATGCCGCCCAGCGTGGCCAGGCGGTCGGCGCGCAGCACCTCGCGGGTCTTCTGCGCCACGCGCTCCTCCAGCTCGGCGATGAGCCGCTGGTTCTCGGCGCGCCGCTCGTCGAGCCGGGCGGACATGTGGTTGAAGGCCCGGACCAGGTCGACGAGCTCGCGGTCCTCCGGCTCCTCCAGCCGCACCCCGCGCTCCTCGGCGAGCGACTCGGCCGCGCTGGCGAGCGAGACGAGCGGCTGGGTCACCTGGCGGATGAAGATGGCGGCGAGCAGGTGCCCGAGCACGATCCAGAACGCCGCCACCGCGGCGGCGCCCCAGGCGAGGTCGCGGGCGGCGCCCACCACCTCCTCGTGCGTGAAGTCCACCCGCACCGCGCCCACCACCGCGCCGGCGCGCACGATGGGCGCGGACGCGACGATCCCCTCCGGCCGCACCAGGCGCGAGAGCGTCTGGAGCGGCCAGTCCGGCGCCTGGAACTCGCTCGGCGGCACGCCCTCGGGGCAGGGCTCGCCGGTCCGCGACACGCACGCCAGCACCTTGCCGGCGGAGTCCACGATCCAGGCGCGGTCGAGCGGGGCCGAGGAGACCAGCCGCTCGAGCAGCGCCGGCAGCGCCTCCGGGCCGCCCGGGTCGAGCCCGCCCTCGCGCACCCAGTGCGAGGCGCCGGTGGCGGTGGTGGAGGCGAGCGCCACGCCCTCGCGGAGCAGGAGCTCCTGGCCGCGCACCAGCTCGCGCCAGAGCGCCACCGCGGTCACGCCGGACATGGCGAAGATGATGACGCCGGCGATGAGCACGAACAGCTTCAGCCGCAGCGTCATCGCGCGCCCCCCTCCTCGGTCGGGAAGGTGGGCAGCGGGGCGCCCACGAACGCGTGGCAGGTGGTGCAGGCGGTGCCCTCGGCGTGGGCCTTGCCGGACGGGTGGCAGCGCAGGCAGTCGGCCTGCTCGGCGGTCCAGGTGTGCGGCTTGTGGCACTCGAGGCAGGTGCGGTGGCCCCGGTTCGCGTGCAGGCCGCCGCGCGCCATCGCGTCGGAGCCGTGGCACTCGGCGCACGCCGCCAGCGTCTGGCCCGCGGGCCGGTGCGGCCGGTGGCAGGCGCTGCAGCTCATCTCCATGGGCGCGCCGTGCGGCGCCCCGTGCTCGTTCATGGGCGCGTGGATGCCCTGGGCCGTGTGGCAGCGCATGCAGTCGCGGCGGGTGGGGCGCAGGCCCTGCTCGCTGCCCAGGAACTCGTGGCAGGCGAAGCAGTGCAGGGCGGCCATCTTCTCCACCCCCACCGCGTGCTTCGGGTGGCACTCCTCGCACTTCTTCGCCACCGGCTCGAAGCCGTGCATCGAGGCGGCGTGGCAGCGCACGCAGGCGATGCCGCGCTCCTGGTAGTGGATGCGGTGGCCGCGCGAGTTGCCCACCTGAGGCCAGCGCGGGTCATGGGAGAAGTGGCACTGGGCGCAGGCGCCCACCTCCACCTCGGCGTGCTTCCCCTTCGGCTTCTGGCCGGCGAGGAACGCGCGCAGCATGGCGAGGCCCTGCTCCGGGGTGGAGTGGTGGCAGCGCTGGCAGGAGACGCTCCGGTGCGTCCCGCCCATCCACAGCGCGAACTCGGGGCTGGCGCGGTGGCAGGTGGCGCACAGGCGCGGGTCCTCGTCCACGAACTCCTTGAAGCGGAGGAACCCCGCCACGAGCCCGACGAGCGCCAGCGCGGCGAGCCCTGCCAGGATCGTCTTCGCGTTCCTCGAGAGGCGCATGCGATCCCGCGATTCTAGCCCGTTCCGCCGTTTCCCGGAGCCTGGCGCCGGAAACGGAAGGGGCCGCACGGCATCCCGTGCGGCCCCCCCGTCAGCTCGAGCCGGCGAGCGGCCGGCTAGCCGTTCTGCTCGTCCTTGAGCCGGTCGTACTCCAGCGGATGCTCGTGCTTCATCGCCTCGATCGAGATGCGCCCGTTCAGCCAGGCCCAGTTCATCGGGAAGATCGAGGGCTTCAGGTGCACGTTGTAGAAGTGGACCGTGAAGAGGAACAGGATGGCGAGCGTCGCCTCCTCGCCGTGGATGATCTGCGCGGCGGTGATGAGCCAGCCCGGCGCCCAGCTCGCGAACCAGACCGGGAACCAGAAGATGAACCCGGTGCCGACCATCATCACGATGCCCCAGAACACGGCCCAGTAGTCGAACTTCTCCAGGTACATGTACCGGTCGAACTTCGGCCGCTCCTTCTTCACGCCCATCATGAAGAGGATGTTGTCGCGCATGTCGAGCGCGTCCTTCGGGACGGGGAGCATCGACAGCGGGAGCCGCTTCTTGGAGGCGAGGAACGTCAGGTAGAACAGGTGGTAGGCGGCCGAGATGATGATGAGGACCGCGCCCACCCGGTGCCAGGTGGCCGCGCCCTCGGCGCCGCCGAACACCTTCATGAACGCGCGCGAGTAGGTGGCCGCCTCCGCGTCGCCGGCGCCGCGCAGCGGCCAGCCGGTGATCCCGAGCAGGATGACGCCCGAGAGCATGAACCAGTGCTGGATGCGCTGGTGGAGGTCGAAGCGGATCACCGAGCGGACCGCGTCCGCGCTCGGGCCGTGGCCGGCCTTCTTCGCGAGCCGGCTGCGCAGCTCGTAGATGAAGTCCACCAGCACGTGGAACGCGAAGAACAGCAGCGTGAGCGTGGTGAGCCAGGAGAACGCCACGTGGACGATGTGCGGGATGACGCTCCCGCCGGTCTCGTGCAGCGGCTTGTGGGCCACCAGGCCGGCGAACGTGTCGGTCGCGCCGGCGTGGCAGCGCGCGCACGCCTGCTTCTTGTTCGCCGCGCTCACCGTCGAGGCCGGGTCGGTCTTCGCCAGGATCGCGTGCGTGCCGCCCGCGTCCTTCGCGGCCGCGTGGCAGCTCACGCACGTCGGCGCGGCCGCGTTGCCGACCCGCGTCAGGCGGCCGTGGATCGAGTCGTGGTAGGTGATCACCGCCTCGGGGTCGAGCCCGGCGGCCTCGGCGAACGCCTCGTTCCCGTGGCAGGCCTCGCAGCGCTTCGTCATCTCGCGGCGGTCGGCCGGCACCGGCACGCGCTTGCCGTCCTTCGGCGCGTACTCGGCGAGCTTCGCCGGGATGGCGTGCGGCGAGCCGTGGCAGGAGGCGCAGGTCGCGCCCGGCGCCTTCGTGTCCCCGGCGAGCCACTTGCCGTGGACCGACTTCGCGAACGCCTCGGCCTCGGTGGTGTGGCAGTTCTGGCAGGCGAGGTAGGCGCGCGGCGCGGTCACGCCGTGCTTCGCCTCGCCCTCGCCCCAGGCGCCCTTCGCCAGGCGCGCCACGGTCGCCTGCTCGGCGGCGGAGAGCGCGGGCAGCTCGCCCTCGTGCGGGCCCTCCTTGTAGCCGGCGTGGCAGTCGGTGCAGCCCACCTCGTTCTGGCCGTGGACCGAGCCGGGGAAGGCCTTGAAGTCGACCTCGGGCGCGCCGCCGCCCTTGTCGTGGCACATGAGGCAGGACTCGGCGTCGGCCGGCAGCGCCGGGGCGGGCTTCGCCTCCTCGGCGCGGGCAGCGGTCGAGAGGAGAAGCGCAATCGCAAGGAGGGTGGCTCGCATAGGCGTGGTCCGCGTGTGCAACCGATGTGCCCCGGTCCTGTGCCGGGTCGAAGACTCAACCAGCGGAAACGACTCTGGTTTGCGTGAGGTCAAGGGACGGAATGACGCAGGGTTTGCGCGGTGCGGGGGTGCGGCGGAACGGATCTGCGCGTTGGCGCGCGCGCCCGTCCGCACACGACGGGATTCCCCTGTGCAGGGGAACGAGGCGGGCCCGGCCTCGCGGCCGGGCCCCGGGTCCCCGCCCGCGGAAGATCAGCGGCTCGCCTGCTCCTCGGCGACCGGCCGGCGCCCGGCGATCGAGAGGATGGCGCCCACCGCCGCGCCCGCCGCCGCGCCGGCGACCGCGAACAGCGAGGCGACGCCCACCACGCCGAGGCCCATGCCGAAGACGATCAGGCCGCGGACGATCAGGGTGGGCTGCACCGGCGTGCCGACGATGCCGCCGGCGAGCAGCAGGCCGGCGTAGCCGCCATAGAGCAGCGCCGGGAGGAGCGCGACGGCGAGGAACAGCGCGAGGCCGATGCCGGCGCCGATGAGGGAGGGGAGCTTGTTCTGGGCCATGGCGTTCTCCTGGAGTCGCTGCGGGTTCGAGGTCTCGGGGCCGCCACCGTGGCGCGCCGCCGTCGCCTCTCCGCATTTGCAGGAGCGCGGCCAACCGCGCGCCACGCGATCTCGCGGGGTTGGCCGCGACCGTGTCGGGAAGTCCCGACCCGCTGCCGGGCCCGCGGGACGTGGACCGGCGCGGGCGGCGACGGGAGGGGATGGTTTCACGTGCTCTCAGGGCCGGCGGTCGGCGCGCAGCACCGGGTAGAGCCGGTAGGCCTCGTCGTGGGCCGGGTGGCGCCGCCAGAAGAAGTCGAGCCGCGCGGCCGGGTCCTTCGCGAACGCCGGATCGGCGAGCCGGCGCTCGAACTCCGCCTTCACCGCGGGATCCCGCGCCAGCAGCGCGCGCGCCCAGGGCTCGAGCACGTAGTCCTCGATGTACTCCTTCTTCTCGAACGCGGTGGCGAACGCGCCCCAGGCCACGAACGCGTCGGGCCCGGCCGGATCGAGCAGCATGGCGGCGAGCGGCGCGAGCGGCTGCGCCGAGGGGATCCACAGCCACCCGGCGGCGAGGTCGCGCGCCTCCGGCGCCCAGGCGCCGGTGAGCGCGGTCTGGTGCCGGCCCTCGAACGACTGCGCCTTCACCTCGACGGCGGTGGCGCGGAACGCCTCCACCTGGGCGGCGGCTCGGCGGGACGCCATCCGCTCGAAGGCGATGCCGTGCAGCCGGAGCTTCCCGGCCACCCACCCCGCGTGCGCGGCCGGGACGATCCAGCCGCCCATCGGGACGCGCGCCCGCGCGGTGACCACCCGCTCGTCCACCACCGGGACGTTCCACACCTCCGGCCGCGTCTCGTCGTAACGCGGGACCTTCTTCCCGAGCACCGGCGAGTCCTCGCGGACGTAGGCGTAGCCCTGGAACGCGAGCGGCCGCGTGCGCGATCCGGGCGCCCAGCCGAGCTCCACCTCCCGCCCCCGCGCCGCCGCGCCCTCGCGGTCCGCGCGGTCGGCGGCGGCGCGCCAGCGGCCGCCCCGCTCGGCGGCGAGGTCGAGCAGCGCGCGCACGAAGTGGGCGGTCGCCTTCACCCGGTGCGGATACGGCCGCCAGGAATGGGTCTCGAGCAGGATGCCGAAGCGGTTCCGCGCGGCCCAGTAGCCGTGGCCGAAGCGGATGGGCGCGGGGTAGGGGGCGAAGCCGGAGGCGGGATCGCCGTACTCGCGGAGCGACGGGTAGAAGTCGAGCGGCAGGTGGCCGGCCGCGGCGAGCCGCTCGACCAGCGCGGCCGAGAGCGCCGCGCCCTCCTCGCGCATGGCCGGCGAGTAGCCCTGGCGCGGCTCGACCATCACCGCGAGGTCGTGCTGGAACTGCGCGCCGTCGGTGACGTGGAGATCGCCGAGGGCGATGGGGTCCCAGGCGTCCATGAGCCGGAGCACCGCCTGCGTCTCCGGCGCCTGCGCCGCGACGTAGTCGCGGTTCAGGTTCAGGTTCTGCGCCGTCGTGCGCCAGCCGGAGGCCTCCGGCCCGCGCTGGTTGGGCCGGTGGTTCGGCCCGAAGCGCTCGTGCCCGTCCGCGTTCAGCACCGGCACGAACACCGCGGTGACCTTCGCGAGCGGGCCGCCGTCCCGCGAGGCGAGCAGCTCGCGGAGCACCAGGAACCCGGCGTCCTTCCCGTCGATCTCGGCGGCGTGGATGCCGCCCTGCAGGAGCACCACCGGACGCCGCGCCGCCCGCGCCGCGCGGGCGTCGAGCCCCCCGCCCGCGCTCGCCACGAGCGCCACCAGCGGCCGGCCCTCCGGCGTCTCGCCGAAGGTGAGGCAGCGGGCGCGCGCCGGGTACGCGGCGGCCAGCCCGCGGCAGAGCCGGACCGCCTCGTCGTAGCGGCCGGTCTCCCGGAAGCCGGTCCTCTCGGCGGTGGTGGTGAGGTCGGGGCCGGCGGAGAGCTGCAGCGCGAGGAGCGGGGCGAGGATGGGCGCGAGCATGGTGGGCGCAGATCCTAAGCGCCCCACCGGCCCGCGATCCACCTCGCGTGATGGGGCGCCGGGGACGGCGCCCGGCCCTGCGCCGTCACGGCGCTCAGCCCTGCGCAGTGACCTGGCGGAGGATGTCGAGCTCCTCGAGCGCCTTGCCCGCGCCGATGACGACGGCGGAGAGGGGGTCCTCGGCGAGGAAGACGGGGAGGCCGGTCTCCTCGCGGAGGAGGACGTCGAGGTTCTTGAGGAGGGCGCCGCCGCCGGCGAGGACGATGCCGCGGTCGGCGATGTCGCCGGCGAGCTCGGGGGGCGTGCGCTCGAGGGTGACCTTCACCGCCTCGACGACGCCGTTGATGGGCTCGGCGAGCGCCTCGCGGATCTCGGAGGAGGTGACGGTGAGGGTGCGGGGGACGCCGGCCACGAGGTCGCGGCCCTTGATGTCCATCGTCAGCTCCTCCTCGGTGGGATAGGCGGTGCCGATGCCCATCTTGATGAGCTCGGCGGTGCGCTCGCCGATGAGGAGGTTGTACTTGCGCTTGACGTGCTGGATGATCGCCTCGTCCATCTTGTCGCCGGCGACGCGGACCGAGCGCGAGTAGACGATGCCACCGAGGGAGATGACCGCGACGTCGGAGGTGCCGCCGCCGATGTCGACGATCATGTTGCCGGAGGGCTCGGTGATGGGGAGCCCGGCGCCGATGGCGGCGGCCATGGGCTGCTCGATGAGGTAGACCTCGCGGGCGCCGGCGGACTCGGCGGCCTCGCGGACGGCGCGCTTCTCGACCTCGGTGATGCCCGACGGGATCCCGATGATGATCCGGGGCTTCACGAAGCTCTTCCGGTTGTGCGCCGTCTGGATGAAGTGCTTCAGCATCGCCGCGGTGACCTCGAAGTCGGCGATGACGCCGTCCTTCATCGGCCGGATGGCGACGATGTTCCCGGGCGTGCGCCCGAGCATCTCCTTCGCCTCCTTCCCGACGGCGAGCACGCGGCGGCTGCCGCGGCCGTCCGCCTGGACGGCCACGACGCTGGGCTCGTTCGACACGATGCCCATGCCGCGGATGTAGATGAGGGTGTTGGCGGTCCCGAGATCGATCGCGAGATCGCGCGACAGGATGTTGTGGACGAAGTTCAGCACGGTGGTTGCCTACTACAACACGGTCCGCGGCCAAACCCTTTCTGCGAGTTGCGCGCGGATCGCGGATTCGCCCACCCCCGATCGCGGGAAACGCCTCACCGGACGTGAAGGCGCCCGCCCGGTCGGAGGAGATCAGCCCTGGGCGGTGACCTGGCGGAGGATGTCGAGCTCCTCGAGCGCCTTGCCCGCGCCGATGACGACGGCGGAGAGGGGGTCCTCGGCGAGGAAGACGGGGAGGCCGGTCTCCTCGCGGAGGAGGACGTCGAGGTTCTTGAGGAGGGCGCCGCCGCCGGCGAGGACGATGCCGCGGTCGGCGATGTCGCCGGCGAGCTCGGGGGGCGTGCGCTCGAGGGTGACCTTCACCGCCTCGACGACGCCGTTGATGGGCTCGGCGAGCGCCTCGCGGATCTCGGAGGAGGTGACGGTGAGGGTGCGGGGGACACCGGCCACGAGGTCGCGGCCCTTGATGTCCATCGTCAGCTCCTCCTCGGTGGGATAGGCGGTGCCGATGCCCATCTTGATGAGCTCGGCGGTGCGCTCGCCGATGAGGAGGTTGTACTTGCGCTTGACGTGCTGGATGATCGCCTCGTCCATCTTGTCGCCGGCGACGCGGACCGAGCGCGAGTAGACGATGCCGCCGAGGGAGATGACCGCGACGTCGGAGGTGCCGCCGCCGATGTCCACGATCATGTTGCCGGAGGGCTCGGTGATGGGGAGCCCGGCGCCGATGGCGGCGGCCATGGGCTGCTCGATGAGGTAGACCTCGCGGGCGCCGGCGGACTCGGCGGCCTCGCGGACGGCGCGCTTCTCGACCTCGGTGATGCCCGACGGGATCCCGATGATGATCCGGGGCTTCACGAAGCTCTTCCGGTTGTGCGCCGCCTGGATGAAGTACTTCAGCATCGCCGCGGTGACCTCGAAGTCGGCGATGACGCCGTCCTTCATCGGCCGGATGGCGACGATGTTCCCGGGCGTGCGCCCGAGCATCTCCTTCGCCTCCTTGCCGACCGCGAGCACCTTGCGGCCGCTCCGCGACTCCTGCTGGACCGCCACCACGCTGGGCTCGTTCGACACGATGCCCATGCCGCGGATGTAGATGAGGGTGTTGGCGGTCCCGAGGTCGATCGCGAGATCGCGGGACATCATGTTGTGAAGCCAGTCGAGCACGGCGGGTCCGGACTATAGCAGGGGGTTCGGGGGCGACAAGGTCCCGGCCTTCACCGCGGCGCGCTCGCCTGCGGGGCAGGCGATTCCAGCCACCGGCCGATCCAGCCGAGCACCTCGTCGTGGAACACCTTCGCGTTGCGCGGCTTCAGCACCCAGTGCCCCTCGTCCGGGAACACCATCAGCCGCGAGGGCACCCCGCGCCGCTGGAGCGCGGTGAACGCGGCGAAGCCCTGCGTCACGGTGACGCGGAAGTCCTTCTCGCCGTGCGAGATCAGCGTCGGCGTCCGCCACCGCTCCACGAACGCGCTCGGCGACCAGCGCTCGAACGCCTCCGGCGCCTCCCACGGGCGCCCCAGCTCCCATTCGGGGAACCAGAGCTCCTCGGTGTCGTAGTACGCCATGCGCAGGTCGAAGTTGCCCGCGTGCGCCACCAGGCAGCGGAACCGGTCGGTCTGGCCGTTGATCCAGTTCACCATGTACCCGCCGTAGCTCGCGCCGGCGGCGCACATCCGGCCCCCGTCGGCGGCGCCGGTGGCGACGGCCGCGTCGGTGAGCCGCATGATGTCGTCGTACGGGGTGCCGCCCCAGTTCCCCCGGACGGCGTCGGTGTAGGCCTGGCCGAAGCCGGTCGAGCCGCGCGGGTTGGGCAGCACCACCGTCCAGCCCCGGGCGGCGTACAGCATGGGGTTCCAGCGGAAGCTCCAGGCGTCGTTCCAGGCGCCCTGCGGGCCGCCGTGGACGAGCACCACCGCGGGGTGCCGCTCGCCGTCGCGGTGGCCCGGCGGCAGCACCATCCACCCGTGCAGCGCCTGCCCGTCCTTGCCGGTGGCGGCGAGGGGGCGGACCTCGCCGAGCGCGACCCCGGCGAGCCCCTTCGCGCCGAAGCCGGTGAGCAGGCGCGGCTGCGCCCCGCGCGCGCCCGGCTCGAGCACCGCCACCTCCGGCGGCGCCGCCAGCCCGTCCACCAGCGCGGCGAGCCGCGCGCCGTCGCGCGACCAGCTCACGCGGGCGAGGTTCCGGCCGCGGTACAGCTCGGTCACCTTGCCGGCGAGGTCCACCTCGTAGACCGCGTGGACGCCCTCGCTCTCGGCGGTGAAGCGGAGCGCCTTGCCGCCGCGGGCCCACTCGAGATCGGCCGCGGAGCGATCGAAGCCGGCGGTGAGGTCGCGCGCGCCCGACCCGTCCGCCGCCGCCACCATCACGTGGAAGCGGTCGGCCTCGTAGCCCGCGCGCGGCTGCGCCAGCCACGCCAGCCGCTTGCCGTCCGGCGACGGGCGGGGCGAGCCGTCCCAGCCCGGCGCGGTGGTGACGCGGCGGGGCGTCCCGCCGGCGAGCGGGACCGCGTACACGTCCCCGTTCGTCGAGGTGGCCTCCACCGGATCCGAGACCGCCACGTAGTAGAGCGTCTTCCCGTCCGGCGAGAAGGCCAGGTCGTCGCCCGAGCCGCGCTGCACCGGCGGAGCGTCGCGGTCGCCCGGGGTGAGGTCCACCGCCGGGCCGCCGTCGAGCGGCACCCGGAGCAGGTGCGTGCGCACGCGCTCGCGCCACTCGTTCCAGTGCCGGAACAGGAGCCGGTCGGCGAGGTGCGGGCGGACCTCGGCGGCCGCGTCCGCCTTCCGGTTGCAGGCGGCGTCGGCGCCGCAGGCCGGGTCCACGTCGCTCGCGACGAGCAGCGCGGCGCCGTCCGGCGTGAAGCGGAGCTCGGAGACGCCGCCGGGGAGGTCGGTCACCCGCCGCGCCTCGCCGCCCTGGAGGTCGAGCACCCAGGCCTGCGTGCCGCCCTTGCGGTTGGAGAGGAACGCGAGCCGGCGCCCGTCCGGCGAGAACGCCGGGGCGGTCACCCGCTCCTCCGCGAAGGTGAGCCGGCGCGCGGCGCCGCCGGCGGCGGGCACGAGGTGCAGCGCCGACACCAGCTTCTCGCCGCCCGGCGACGAGGTGGCGACCGTGTACGCGACGCTGGCGCCGTCCGGCGAGAGGCTCGCGTCGCCCGCGCGCTCGAGCGCGAGCAGGTCGTCGACGGTGAAGGGGCGGGGGACCGATGCGAGGGCGAGCGCGACGAGCGCGGCGGTGAGCATGGGGCGGACTTTCTACCACGTCGGGCCCGCGCGCGATCCCGCGCCCGCCGGGACTTTCCGGGTCCGGCGACGCCGGGATACTCTCGCGCGAGCGCATGCCCGGCCCCCTGGCGATCCCCGACCTCCGCGCCCCGTGCCCGGGCTGCGGACACCTCGCCGAGCCGGGCGGCGCGGGGCCGGCCAACTTCTGCCCGCGCTGCGGCCTCGACCTCCGGGCCACCGCGCGCCGCGCGCCGCCGCCGGACCCGCTGGTCGGCCGCGTGATCGCGGATCGCTACCGGCTCGTCTCCCTGCTCGGCGAGGGCGGGATGGGCGCGGTGTACCGGGCCGAGCACGTGCAGATGGGCAAGGCGCTCGCCGTGAAGGTGCTGCGCGGCGACTTCGCCCGCGACCCGTCCGCCGGCGAGCGCTTCCGCGCCGAGGCGCGCATCGTCTCGCGGCTCTCGCACCCGCACACCATCGCGGTGTTCGACTTCGGCGAGCTGCCGGAGCGCGGCTTCTACCTCGCCATGGAGTACGTGCCGGGGCAGGACCTGGCGCGGGCGCTGCGCGACGGCGGCGCCTTCTCCGAGGCCCGCGCCGTCGGCATCGCCCAGCAGGTGCTCGGCTCGCTCGCCGAGGCGCACGAGGCGGGGGTGGTCCACCGGGACATGAAGCCCGCCAACGTGATGCTGATGCAGGCGCGGCCCGGCGAGGACTTCGCGAAGGTGCTCGACTTCGGCATCGCCAAGCTGCGCGACGAGGCCGGCGGCGGCGCCACCACCGGCGCGGGCGCGGTGGTGGGCACGCCGAGCTGCCTCGCGCCGGAGCAGGCCCGCGGCGGCCCGGTGGACGCGCGCGCCGACCTCTACGCCATGGGCTGCCTGCTCTACGAGCTCGTCTCCGGGCGGCCGCCGTTCACCGCGGCGAGCCCGGTGGCGGTGATCACCGCGCACCTCCACGACCCGCCGCCCCCGCTCCAGCAGGTGGCGCCGGGCGTCTCGCGCCGGCTCGCCGAGGTGGTCCACCGCGCGCTCCGCAAGGATCCCGCCGAGCGGTTCCCGAGCGCGGACGCGATGCGCGCGGCGCTCTCCGGCCCGGGCCGTCCCGCGCGGCCGGCCCGCCGCCCTGCGCCGGCCCCGGCCGCGGGCGAGCTGGAGCTGGCGAGCCGGGAGGACTTCCGCGACGGCCTCGAGCAGGGCGCGCTGGAGCGGCAGGTGGGCGTGCTGCGGCCGCCGCGGCTCGTCACCCCGGCCCGCGCCGCGCTGGCCATCGCCGCCGCGCTCGCCGCCGGCGCGGCCTGGCGCTGGGACGACCTGTACGCGGCGCTCGCGGCCGCCGCGCCCGCGATCGCGGCGCAGGTGCCGGCGGCGCTCCGCCCGGACGCGGCCGCCTGGGTGGAGCGCGAGCCGAACGACGGCGCGGGGGAGGCGACGCCGCTCCCGCTGCTCCCCCGGGCGGACGGCGTGCCCGCCGGGGAGGTCCGCGGCGCCATCGGCGCGCCGCGCCGGCCGGACGAGGGCGACCTCGACGTCTACCGGCTGGTGGTGCCGGACGGCGCGGGCCGCCGCGTGCTGCGGGCGCGCTGGCACGCCGCCGGTGCGGCGCCGGACCAGGGCATCGCGGGGCTCGCGGTGACGCTCTCGCTCAACCGGGCGCCGGCCGGCGCCGAGCGCGCGCCGCTGGTGGCCGCGGCGGGCGAGGGCGGCCCGGGCGCGGCCGAGGCGCTCTCGGCCGAGGTGGACCCGGGCACGTACTGGCTCTCGGTGCGCGAGCGGCACGCGGCGGGCGCCGCGCCGGCGGCGCGGCCGGAGGCGCCGTACGCGCTCGAGGTGGAGCTCGCCCCGCTCGCGCCGGGCGGCGCCGCGGGCGAGGGCGACGAGCCCCGGAAATGAGAAGGGCCGGCAGGAGCCGGCCCTTCGGAGCTTCGGGATGGCGCCGGGCGGCTACTCCGCCTCGGCCTCCACGGTGACCTTGACCTTGCCGGCCACCTCGGAGTGCAGCTTCACCGGCACCTCGAACTCGCCCACGGTCTTGATGGGCTCGTCGAGGACGATGGAGCGGCGGTCGAGCTGCACGCCGCGCGCGGCGAGCGCCTCGGCCACGTCCAGCGCGGTGACCGACCCGTAGAGCTTGTCCTGCTCGCCCACCTTGCGCTTCAGCGTGACCGGGGTCTCGCTGAGCCGCTTGGCGACCGCCTGGGCCGAGGCCTTCAGCTTCGCGGCCTTGGCGGCGGCGACCGCCTTCTGGTGCTCGAGCTCCTTCACGTTCTTCGGGTTCGCGGTGACCGCGAGCCCGCGCGGCAGGAGGAAGTTCCGCCCGTAGCCGGGCTTCACGTCCACCAGATCGCCGCCCTTTCCGAGATTCTCGACGTCTTCACGGAGGATGAGCTTCATGGCGGCGCTCCTTTACATCTGCCCCACGGTGTAGGGCAGGATCGCGAGCATGCGGCCGCGCTTGATGGCGGTGGCCACCTCGCGCTGGTGCTTCGCGCAGTTCCCGCTGATGCGGCGGGGGATGATCTTGCCGCGCTCGGTGAGGAAGTACTTCATCTGGCCCTGGTCCTTGTAGTCGACCTTCAGCGCCTTGTCGGCGCAGAAGCGGCAGACCTTGCGCCGGCCGAAGCCGCGCCGCCCGCCGCCCTCGTCGCCGCCGCGGTCGTCGCGGTCCCCGCGGTCGCCGCGATCACCGCCGCGGCCGCCGCCGAACCCGCCACCGCCGAAGCCGCCACCGCCGCCGCCGCCGCCGCCGAAGCCGCCGCTGCGAGGACCGCCGAAACCACCCGTCTTCGGACCACCCATGTCAGGACGCGCCATGGCTACTCCTCCTGCCCTTCCGGCGCCTCGGCCTCGAACGGCTCCTCGCCGCCCTCGGGGCGCTCCTCGCGAGGCTTCTGCTCGTCCTCGACGGCCTGGACCTTCACGTCGGCCTCGACCTGGCGGGCGTCGAAGTCCACGCCGTCGGCCAGCTTCACCGACTGGAACTTCGTGACCACGTCGATCATCTTGAGGTTGCGCTCGAGCTCGGTCACGAGCCCGGGCTTGCCGACGTACAGGCAGTGCATGTACAGGGCCTTCGCGTTCTTCGCGACCGGGAAGGCGGTCTTGCGCTTGCCCTGGTTGGTGAACCGGATCACCTTCCCGCCCTGGCGGCTCACCACCCCGCGCAGGCGCTCCTTGATCTCGTCCACCTGCTCGTCCGGCGTCTCGGCCTTGAGCAGGTAGATGGTCTCGTACTCGCGCACGAGCTGCTTCGTCTCTGCCATGTCGCTCCCCTCGGGTTCGGTAGCGGCGGTTCGCCCGCCGCGAGGAGTCGTTCCCGCCAATCCCGGCCCGCCGGCCCCATGCCGGCGCGTCCGGTGCTGCCGTGCTTCACTCCGCCGCGCGGGAGCGGCGGTTCACCTGGTTCATCGCCCTGGCGGCGCCCAGCTCGACCGCGAGCCGCGTCGCCTCGACCGCCTGCTCGACGCACAGGTCGAGCTCGGCATCCTCGCCCTTCGCGAACTTCCCCAGCACGTAGTCGGCCGGGTCCATCCGCGGCGGCGGGCGGCCCACGCCCACGCGCACGCGCGCGTACTCGGGGCTGCCCACGTGGGCGTTCACGCTCTTCACGCCGTTGTGCCCGCCGTGGCCGCCGCCGACCTTGAGCTGGACGCGATACGGATCCAGCTCCAGGTCGTCGTGCACCACCACGAGGTCGTCGAGCCCCAGCTTCCAGAACCGCAGGGCCGCGCCGACCGCCTCGCCGGAGTGGTTCATGTAGGTCTGGGGCTTCATGATCCAGACCCGCTCCGGCCCGAGGCGGGCCTCGGCGAGCTCCGCCGCGAACTTCTTCGCGGAGAAGCTCGCCCCCGCGAGCTGCGCCAGCCGATCCGCCACCACGAAGCCGACGTTGTGGCGGGTGCGGGCGTATTCCTCGCCGGGGTTGCCGAGGCCGACCACGAGCTTCAAGCGACGCCCTTACTTCTTGGCCTTGTCGCCGCCCTTGGCCTCGCCGCCCTTGGCAGGGGCAGCGCCCGCGGCCGGGGCCGCGCCGCCGGCCGGAGCCGCAGCGCCCGCGGCCGGAGCCGCGCCCTCGGCGGGAGCCGCGCCCGGGACCGCCGCAGCGACCGGCGCCGCGACCTCCTCCTTCTCGGGCACCGCGACGAACACGACCACGTAGTCCGTCTGGAACTTGAACTTGCAGCCCTCGGGCGGCTTCAGCTCCGAGACGTGGAGCGACCGGCCGATCTTCAGCTCGGTGACGTCCACCTCGATCCGCACCGGGATCTTGTTCGGCAGCGCCTCGACCACCACCTCGTGGGTGGCGACCGAGAGGATGCCGCCCTCGGCGACGCCGGCGGCGCGGCCCACGGTGGCGACCGGCACCTCGACGCGCACCGGCTGGTCGAGGCTCACCTCGAGGAAGTCCGCGTGCAGCAGCTTCCGGGTGACCGGATCGACCGTGTAGTCCTTGAACAGCACGTGCTTCGAGGCGCCGTCCACCTGGAGCTCGAGCAGCGTGTTGAACTTGTGGGGCGTCTCGATGGCCTTCAGCAGCGTGGCCGGGTCGAGCGCGACGTGGGTGGGCTCCCGCTTGCCGCCGTAGACGACCGCGGGGATGAGGCCCTGCTGGCGAAGCCGGCGGGCGGGACCTTTGCCCTGCTCGGTGCGCTTCTGGGCGCTGAGGACGTTCTCTGCCATCTCTTCCTCCCAATGGGCTCGCGCCTCGCTCCGGAGCGCGCGGGGGGCCGTCGCGGAAAAGCGCATGGGCCCTGGGTGGTTGTCGGAGGCCACTCGCTCGTCGAGGGGCCGTCGGGAACGCGGGGAATTAGCCGAAAACCCCCGCGAGGTCAAGGGTTCTGGATCGCGCCCGGCGCGATCCCCGCGGCGCCGGTCGCGATCGGCCGCAGGGAGGGGCCCCGACGAGCTCCGCTCGGCGGGGCGAGCGCGCAGCCCTCGTTCAGACGAACAGCGACGACAGCGAATCGGCCGAGTGGATCCGCCGGATGGCCTCGGCGAGCAGGCCGGCGACCGAGAGCGTGCGGATCTTCGGGCAGGCCGCGGCGGGCGGGGCGAGCTGGATCGAGTCGGTCACCACCACCTCCTCGATCGGGCTCTTCATGATCCGGTCCACCGCCGGGCCGGACAGCACCGCGTGCGTCGCGTACGCGAACACCCGCGTCGCGCCCTTGTCCACGAGCGCGTTCGCCGCCTGGGTGAGCGTGCCGGCGGTGTCGATCATGTCGTCGAGCAGCACCGCCACCTTGCCGTTCACGTCGCCGATCACGTTCATGATCTCGGCGACGTTCGGCTTGGTGCGCCGCTTGTCCACGATGCCGAGGCCGGCGCCGAGCCGCTTCGAGTAGGCGCGCGCCCGCTCGACGCCGCCCGCGTCCGGCGAGACGATGACGAGGTCGTGCGCGCTGCCGTCGAAGCGCTTGCGCATGTGCTCGAGCAGCACCGGCGCGGCGTAGAGGTGGTCGAAGGGCACGTTGAAGAAGCCCTGGATCTGCCCGGCGTGCATGTCCATCGAGACCACGCGCGTCGCCCCGGCGGCCTCGATGAGGTCGGCGATCAGCTTCGCGGTGATGGGCACGCGCGGCGCGACCTTCCGGTCCTGGCGCGCGTAGCCGTAGTAGGGCAGCACCGCGTTGATCGAGCCGGCCGACGCGCGCTTCAGCGCGTCGATCATGATGAGCAGCTCCATCAGGTTGGTGTTCGCGTCCGGCGAGGTGGACTGGATGATGAACGTGTCGAGGCCGCGGACGTTCTCGCCGATCTCGACCTGGATCTCGCCGTCGGAGAAGCGTCCCACGGTGGCGCGCGCCAGCGGGCGCCCGAGCTCCTTCGCGATCGCCTCGGCCAGCGGCCGGTTCGCGTTGCCGCAGAAGACCCGGTAGTCCGGATAGTGACCGTTGCTCGCCATGGCGCCGTGCTCCCTTCAATCCCGCGAAGATGGAAGGCGACGCGCACGCCCGGAGGCTCTCGCCGGACGTCGGGTCGTCGAAAGGGCGCCCTTATACCGGATGGGTCCCACGCCGTCGACCGGGCGCTGCGTGAACCGCAACCGCGGTCAGTCCTCGTGGGGATCCGTGCCCGTGGCGCGGGCCGGCGCCGCCCCGCCCTTCTTCAGCTCGCGGTCGTACTCGGCGAGGATGGTGCGCTCCATCTTCTCGCGCGTGTCCGAGTTGAGCGGGTGGGCGATGTCCTTGAACGTGCCGTCCTTGCGGCGCTTGGCCGGCATCGCGATGAACAGGCCGGTGTTGCCGTGGATCACCTTCAGGTCGCGGATCACGAAGCAATGATCCAGCGTGATCGTCACGTAGGCCTTGAGCTTCTCCTCGTTGACCGGGAAGACGCGGACCTCGGTGATCTCCATGGCGATACCCTCGGATGCCGTCGCACCGTCCGCGCAAGGAGGACCTGCACGCCAGCCGCGCCCCCCTTCGCCCTGCCCTGGATCGCTAACGCCGCCCCGCGCGCCGCGCCTCGGCCCGGGAAGATTCCGAAGACGGTCGGCCCGCTGCCGGACATTATAGCGGCCGTCGCCCCCGCCCCCACAAGCAGCCCAAGCAGCGCCTGGAGCGCGGGCTTTCGCGCGACGCAGGGCGCCTGGAGATCGTTCCCCAGCAGGGTCGGACGCCACCGCCCCGGACGGCCCAGACGCCGGGGGGCCTGCGACCCGCTGGCGCGCGCCTCGTCCAGCCAGCGGTAGGCGTCGCCGGCCCGGATCGCGAGCGAAGGATCGGCCGGATACACGAGCACGAGGTCGAGCGGCGGCACCTCGGCGCGGGAGAGCCGCTCGCCGCGCCCCGCCGCCCACGCCGGCCCGGGGCCGAGGAAGAACGGAACGTCCGAGCCGATCTCGAGCGCGAGCGCGGCGAGCGCCGCGCCGTCGCGCACCCGCAGCGCGCGGGCGAGGCAGCGGAGCACCGCCGCCGCGTCGGAGGAGCCCCCGCCCAGCCCGGCGGTCACCGGCGTGCGCTTCTCGATCCGGATCGACACCGCGCGATCGACGCCGAAGCGCCGGCGGAACGCCTCGGCGGCGCGCGCCGCCAGGTTCTCCGGGCCGTCCAGCTCCGGCCGGCCCGGCACCGTGCAGCGGACCGGCCCGGGGCGCGCGGAGACGCGGACGTCCACGCGATCGCCGAGGTCGAGCGGGACCATCAGCGTGCGGAGGTCGTGGTACCCGTCCGCGCGGACAGGGCCCACGCGCAGCACGAGGTTCACCTTGGCCGGGGCGAGCGTGACGAGGCGCACGGAGAGGCCTCTACCACGGTCGCGCGCGCCGGTGCGCCGGGCCTGCGCGCGGATGCACGTGTCACGGAGGTGCGCGCGCTTACTCCTTGTCCCCGAGGGCTCGGACCGCCATGCGCGGCCGGCGCGCCTCTTCTCGGAGGAACACCGAAATGAACCCGACGTTCGTCCGCGCGGCCGCCTGTGCCGCGCTGCTCGCCGCGGCCGGTTGCCGCAGCGCCTTCGCTCCCGAGCCCGTGCTCAAGCTCTCCTCGGCGCCCGCCGCCGAGCACCCCGCCACCGTCGTCCAGGCCGCCGAGCTCCGCTCCGGTCCGGACGGGCTCGCCAAGGTGCTCGGGACCGTCGCGGCCGGCACGACGGTGACCGCGTCCGACAAGCCCATCCGCGGCTTCCTGCGCGTGCGCACCGCCGACGGCAAGTCCGGCTACGTGCCGCAGGCGGCGGTCTCCGCCACCGCCGCGGCCAGCGCGCCGGCGTCGGCGCCGACCGGCGCGGCCGCGCCGTAGCGACGGGAGCGACCCGAGCGCCACGGGCGCGGGGGCGGCCTCGCCTCCGCGCCCGCGACGTTCCGGGCCCCGCGCGCTCCGCGGCGGGAGGGGCCGGGCCGCGCTAGGATGCCTGCGCCCCGCGGCCTCCGCCGCGGCGCGACGCCCGGAGGCGCCCCGCCATGTCCCGCACCGCGATCCTGCCGCTCGCCGCCCTCGCCGCCGTCCTCGCGCTCGCCCCTGCCTGCAAGGGCGACGACGCGAAGGAGCAGGTGGTGAAGATCACCGTGACGAAGAACGGCTACGAGCCCTGGCGCATCGAGGCCAAGGCGGGCCGGCCGCTCACGCTCGTCATGACCCGCGTCACCGACCAGACCTGCGCCACCGAGATCGTGATCCCGGACCTCGGGATGAACGTCCCGCTGCCGCTCAACGAGACGGTGATGGTGCGGGTCGTGCCGCAGAAGACGGGCGAGCTCCGCTTCTCCTGCGGCATGAAGATGTTCCAGGGCGTCATCGACGTGAGGTGAGCGGCGCGCGTCCCCCGCCGGCTCCCCGCGCCCGGGGCGCGCGCAAATTTGGCAGGAGGCTTCCGGGCCGAGCCGCATTATGCTCCCGGCCCGTGCGAGACCTGAGCTACGACCACGTCCCCTACCGGATGAGCGAGATCGAGCACCGGTACGGCGAGAACGTCCACATCGTCGCGAACCCCTTCCTGCTGGGCGCGCTCGCCACGCTGTGCTCGAAGGAGACCCGCCAGCCGGCCATCAACCGGCTGGTCCGGCTGCTGTACGAGGACCTCATCCGCACCGTGATGAACCACGAGTTCCCGCGGCGCCGGGTGGCGGTCCCCACCCGCATGATCGACAGCTCGCCGCAGGCGATCTTCGAGGGCGAGGTGGTCGATCGGCAGGTGCGCGCGGTGACGGTGAACATCGCCCGCGCCGGCGCGGTCCCGTCGCAGCTCGTCTACGACCTGCTCAACGAGACGCTCGAGCCGTCGCTGGTCCGCCAGGACCACATCATCATGAGCCGGATGCTGGGCGAGAACGAGGAGGTCGTCGGCGCCGGCATCGGCGGGATGAAGATCGGCGGGGACGTGGACGACGCGTTCCTGCTCTTCCCGGACCCGATGGGCGCGACCGGCTCCTCGCTCGCGACCGCCATCGAGACCTACAAGAAGAAGGTGCCGGGGAAGGCGCGGCGGATCGTGAACATCCACCTCATCGTCACCCCCGAGTACCTGCGCAACATGACGAAGGCCCACCCCGACGTGCGGATCTACGCGATCCGGCTCGACCGCGGCCTCTCCCCGCCCGACGTCCTCGCCACCGTCCCCGGCACGCGCTGGGACGAGGAGCGCGGGCTCGACGACCACCAGTACATCGTCCCCGGGGGCGGCGGCTTCGGGGAGATCATGAACAACGCCTATGTCTAGCAGCCGCGCCGGCCTCGACGTGCTCATCTCCGAGGCGGACCTCCGGGCCCGCGTCGCGCAGATGGGCGCCGACATCACCCGCGACTACGCGGGGAAGAACCTCGTCGTCATCGGGGTGCTGAAGGGCAGCTTCATCTTCCTCGCCGACCTGGTGCGCGCGGTCGACCTGCCGCTGTCGGTGGACTTCATCGGCATCAGCTCGTACCAGGGCACCCGCACCACCGGCGTGGTCCAGATCACGAGCGACCTCACCCGGCCCATCGACGGCAAGGACGTGCTGCTCGTCGAGGACATCATCGACACCGGCCTCACCATGCGGTACCTGCTCGAGAACCTCTCGACCCGCAAGCCGGCCAGCGTGCGCATCGCCGCGCTGCTCGAGAAGCCCGCGCGCGCGCAGGTGAAGATCCCCATCGACTACCGCGGCTTCGTCATCGGCGACGAGTTCGTGGTCGGCTACGGGCTCGACTGGGACGGCAAGATGCGGAACCTGCCGTTCATCGGGGTGCCGCGGACCTGAGCCGCGGGCGCGGCGCCGTCGCGCCGACGCGCAGCCCCTCTCTCCCTGCGACCGGAGGACATTCGACATGGCGGACGAGACCACGCGCGCGCGCGCCGGATCCGGCGCGAAGGCGCTGCTCGCCTGGGTGGCCATCCTGGGCCTCGCCGGCGTGGTGGCGTGGCTCGCCTCCGAGCGGAACGCGCGCACCTGGTACCTGGTGCCGGACGAGGGGCGCCTGGTGGTGATGAAGGGGCTCATGCTGCCCATGGGGCGGCAGGCCTTCTCGACCGACGACCCGGCGCTCGCCGCGGCCTACGCGCCGCTCGTGCCGCCGCCGGGCAAGCCGCTCCCGGCCGAGCGCGCCTTCGAGGAGCGCAGCCTGCTCGACCAGGGGCTGTTCGACCTGCTCGCCGGCTGGGCGCGCGAGGAGGTCGCCACCGGCGATCCCGCCCGGCTCGAGCGCGGCCTCGGCTACCTCGGGCGCGCCGAGCGGCTGGCCGGGATCTCGTCCGCGCAGCGCGACGAGCTCGGCGCCATCCGCGCCGAGTCCGGCTACCACGAGGCGCGGCGGCTGCTGGAGCGCGCCGCCGCCGAGCTGCGCGACGCCGCCGAGAAGCTGCGGGTGACCGCCGGCTCCCGATCGTCCCGGGCCATGGACGCGCAGCTGCTCCTGAAGCAGCTCGAGCCGGCGGTGGACGCCACGCTCGGCGCGATCCGCACCGCCGCCCGGTCCGAGCCGGCCGCCGCGGAGAAGGGCGCCGGGCCCCCGCCCGCCGCGGGCGAGCCGGCCCCCGCCGCCGCCCCGGAACCGGGCCAGGCGCCGGCCGCGCAGCCGTCCGCCGCGCCCGCCGCACCGGCCGGGCAGCCGCCCCCGCCCGGCGACGGGCGGTAGGGCGGCCGCGCACCTCCGGCGCCGCGTCGGCGGGCAGGGCCCGGGCGCCGCGCGCGGACCGGCCCTCCGCCGGTGTACCATCCGGCGCCATGGCCTCCTTTCACGCCCGGAACGGCACCGGCGAGCTCCTCGCGCGCTACGCGTTCGTCGAGCCCCTCCTCGAGGGGCGACGGATCCTGGAGATCGGCGCGGCGGCCGCCACCGAGGGCGCGACCGCCGCGTTCCTGGCCGAGCGCGGCGCGGCGGAGGTCCTGTCGATCGAGGAGGACGGGGCCGCGCTCGCCGCCGCGGTGCGCGGCCCGCACGAGCCGTACGTGCAGTTCCGCGCCGCGCGCCCCGAGGACCTGCCCGCCGGCGCGTTCGACGTGGTGCTGCTCGCCGACGGCGCGGCGCTCGCCGCCGAACCGGCGCGCGCGGCGGCCCTGGCGCGCCTGCTCGCGCCGGGCGGCCGGCTCGTCACCGCGGTGGACGCGGGCGGGCCGGGCCTGGCCGAGCTCGCCGGCGAGCCGCGCCGGGCGGCGCCGCCGGCGTACGAGGCGTTCGTGGGCGCGCTGCTGGGCCGCTTCCCGCAGGTGGAGGTGGCGGCGCAGTCGGCCACGCTGGGCTGGGTGTTCGGCATGGGCGGCGGAGGCGACGCCGAGCCGGAGCTGGCGATGGACGGCTCGCTCGCCGGGACCGCCGAGACCGCCGCGTACGTGGCGGTGTGCGGCGACGCGCCGTGCGGCCTGTCGGGCTTCACGCTGGTGGCGCTGCCGGCGGGGCCGCTGCTCGAGGAGGGCGCGGCCGGCGCGGCGTCGGCCGCGGCCCGGGGGCTCGCCGCGGACGCGCTGCGCGAGCGGGCCGAGGCGCTCGCGGCGCGCGACCTCGCGCTGGGCGAGCGGGACGCGGCCGCCGAGGCGCGGGAGCAGTTCCGCGCCGAGCGGGACGCGGCCGCGGCGGACGCGCTCGACGCCGCGCGCGCCCGCGACCGCGTGCTCGCCGACGCCGCCGCCGATCGCGACCGCGCCGCGTGCGCCGAGCAGGCGGCCGCGGCCGCCGCCGAGGCCCGGGACGAGGCGCTCGCCGCGCGCGACGGGCTGGCGCGCGAGCTGGAGGCGCTCCGGGCCGGCGTGGACGACCTGCGCCGCTCGCGCCAGGCGGTGGAGGCCGAGGTGGATCGCCTCCGCGCCGGGGCCGAGCTCTCGGCCGCGCGGGCGCGGGAGCTGGAGGCGACGCTCGACGCCGAGCGCGGCGGCGCGGCGGACGCGCGGGCCGAGCTGGAGCGGGCGGAGGTGGTGATCGCGGAGCGCACCCACGAGCTCGCCGAGGCGCGGGCCGCGCTCGCGACGCAGGCCGCGGCGGTGGCGCAGGCGGACGAGGCCCGCGCGCGCGCCGACGCCGCGCTGGCCGAGCGGCGCGAGGCGGCCGCCGAGGCGGTGGCCGCGCTGCAGGCGGCGCGCTCGGAGGCGCAGGCGGCCAAGGCCGCGCTGGAGGCGGCGCTGGAGCGCGCCTCGGTGGGCGAGGCCCGGCTGCCGGAGCTGGAGGAGGCGGTCGAGGCGCGCGCGCACGAGGCGGCGGAGGCGCAGGCGGCGCTGCGCGAGGCGCGCGACCGGATCGCGGCGCTGGAGGCCGAGGCGGAGCGCGGGCGCGAGACGCTGGCCGAGGCCCGCGCGGCGGAGGAGGTGGCGCGCCTCGACGCCGGCTCGGCCCGGGCCGAGGCCGACCGGGCGCTGGTGGACGCCGAGGCGGCGCGCGAGGAGGCGGCCCGGCGGGCCGCCGAGCTCCGCACGCTGGATGCCGCCCGCGCCCAGGTCGCCGCGGAGGCGGAGACGCTGCGCGCCGAGGCCGACGCGGCCCGCGCGCGCGCCGAGCGGCTCGCCGGCGAGGCGGAGGCCGCGCGGGCCCGGGCGGCCGAGCTCGAGGGCGCCGACGCCGCCCGCGACGCCGAGCAGCGCGAGGCGGCCGAGGCGCGGGCCGAGGCGCTCGCCGCGCGCGCCGGCGAGGTGGAGAAGCTCACCGCCGAGCTGGCCGGGGCGTCGGCCGCGGCCGGGGAGGCCGCCGCGCTGCGCGAGGCGCTCGAGGCCCGCGTGGCCGAGCTGGAGGCACGCCTGGAGAGCGAGGCGGAGCGCGCCCGCCTGGTGGAGGCGCGCGCGGCCGAGGCGCTGGCGCGCCTCGAGAGCCTGGAGGAGGCCGGCGCGGCGCGCGAGGCCGAGCAGGCCGCGGCGGTCCGGGCGGTCACCGCGCGCGCCGAGGCGGCGGAGGCGGCCGCGCGCGAGGCGGAGGCCCGCGCCGCCGCGGCCGAGGCGCGGCCGGCGGCGCCGGCGCCGGACGCGGGGCTGGAGGCCGAGCTCGCCGCGGCGCGCAGCGCCGCCGACGTGGCCGGCGCGCAGGCGGCGGAGCTCGAGGCCGAGCTGCAGGCGGTGCGGTGGGAGAAGGACGAGATCGAGCAGCGGCTGCAGTCGCTCACCGCCTCGGGCGCGCTGGGCGGCGCCGGCGAGGTGAGCCGGCTGCGGGACGAGCTCGCCGCGCGCGCGGGCGACGGCGCGCTGCTGCGCAAGGAGATCCAGCGCCTCGAGGCGCAGGTGGCCGAGCTGACGGCACGCCCGCTCGCCGCGCCCGCGCCCGCCGAGGAGGCCGAGGCGGTCCGCCGGGCCGCCGCCCACGCCGCAGAGCTGGAGGAGCGCCTGGCGGAGGCGCTCCGCCGCGCCGCGGACGCGGAGGCCGCCGCCGAGGCGGCCCGGGCCGCGCCGGCGCCCATCCCGGCGGTCGCGGCGGGCGAGGCGCTGAAGCGCGTCGCGCAGGAGAAGGACGCGATCGCCGCGCAGGTCGCCGAGCGCGACCAGAAGATCGCGCGGCTGCAGCGCGAGGTGGCCGACAAGACCGAGCGGCTGGGCCGGCTCGCCAAGGAGATGGGCGAGCTGAAGGCGCGCGGCTTCGGCAAGATCTTCCGCTAGGGGTATCGCACCGTGACCGAGCCACGCCGCTACGAGCGCATCGACGTCGAGCTTCCCTGCCGGCTGTACGTGCCGGGCGAGCGCGGCCTCAAGTTCGAGGCCCACTGCACCTCGCGCAACCTCGGCCTGGGCGGCGTGTTCCTCTCCTCGTCCTTCCTGCTTCGCGAGGGGCTGGAGCTGTTCGTGGAGCTGGGGCTGCCGGGCGGGCCGCTCGCGATCCGCGCCCGGGTGGCGCACACCGTCCCGGGCGATCACCCGGAGCTGGAGGGCGGCTTCGGCGTCGAGTTCCTCGACGTGGACGCGGCCGGGCGCGAGACCCTGCTCCGCTACTTCACCCCGCTCCGCTACCACGAGTTCTACCGCGCCTTCGCCGGCGAGTTCCCGCACCTGCGCGACCGCGTGCCGGTGGCCGACGTGGCCCTGCTCCTGAACCTGTGGGAGGAGTGGAAGGCCGTCGGCGAGGGCGGCCCCGCCTTCACCGCGTCGGGCGCGCCGCCGGCGCCGGCGCGGGCCGGCGCGGGCCCGGCGCGGCGCGGAAGGCGATCATGACGGCGCGTGCCGCCCCGCCCCGCCGGCCGAGCCGTCGGGGCCCGTGACCTCGCGCGGATGGTTGCAACGAGGGCTGCGCCCTCGCCCCGCCGGCGGAGCCGTCGGGGCCCCACTCCTGCTGCGCGGGGCCCGTGACCTCGCGCGCCCGCCTGCGCGGGCGCGCGCGAGGTCCCCGCGGGCGCGCCTGGGGGCGCGCGGTCAGCCGCCGGCGCAATTTGCGCGCGGCGCGCCCGCGTTCTACCGTCCCGCCAGATGACGCCCGTCCGCCTCGCGTTCCTCTGGCACATGCACCAGCCCCCGTACCGAGAGCCGGAGACGGGCGCGTACCTCATGCCGTGGGTCCGGCTGCACGCCACCCGCGCCTACCACGACATGGCCTGGATGCTGGAGCGCCATCCGGGCGTGCGCTGCACCGTGAACTTCACCCCGGTGCTGCTCGAGCAGCTCGAGGACTACGCGCAGGGGACCGCGCAGGACCGCCTGCTCGAGCTGAGCGCGCGCCCGCCCGCCGACCTCGGCGCCGAGGACCGCCAGCAGATCCTGCGCTCGTTCTTCATGGTCGGGTGGGAGACGAACGTGAAGCCGTTGCCGCGCTACTGGGAGCTGCTCCAGAAGCGCGGGCGGGAGCTGCGCGGGGTGGACCTGGCCCGGCTGGCGCAGTCGTTCGGCGACCAGGAGCTGCAGGACCTCCAGGCGCTGTTCAACCTCGCCTGGATGGGCTTCGCGGCGCAGGCCGACGAGCCGGCGGTGCGGGCGCTGCGGGAGAAGGGGCGGGGCTACACCCGCGCCGACGTGGACGCGCTGCTCGAGGTGCAGCGGCGCATCGCGGCGGGCGTCGTGCCGCGCTGGCGCGCGCTGCAGGACCGCGGGCAGGTGGAGCTCTCCACGACCCCGTACTACCACCCCATCCTCCCGCTGCTCTGCGACACCGACGCCGCGCACCGCGCGCTGCCCGGCATCCCGCTGCCCCCGCGCTTCGCCCACCCCGAGGACGCGCGCTGGCACGTGCGCGAGGCGATCGCCTCGCACGCGCGCCGCTTCGGGCGGCCGCCCGCCGGCATGTGGCCGGCCGAGGGCTCGGTCTCGCCGGAGGCGCTCGAGATCCTGGCCTCCGAGGGCGTGGGCTGGGCCGCCAGCGACGAGGGCGTGCTGCTGCAGTCCCTGCCGGCCGCGGCGCCGCGCCTGCGCTCGGTGTACCGGCCCTGGCGCGTCGCGGCCGGGGCCGGGCGCGAGGTCCGGATGCTGTTCCGCGACCGCGCGCTCTCCGACGTCATCGGCTTCACCTACGCGAAGGTCCCGGCGCGCGACGCGGTGGCGGACTTCACCGCGCACGTGCGGGCGGTGGCCGACGCGTGGGCGCGCGACGGGCAGCCCGGCGCGCCGACGCTGGGCGTGTTCCTCGACGGCGAGAACGCCTGGGAGCACTACCCGAGCTCGGGCCACGAGTTCCTCGACCGGCTCTACGACGCGCTGGAGCGCTCCGACCGCGTGCAGACGGTGACGCTGTCCGAGGCGACCGCCGCCGCCGAGGGCCCGCCCATCGCGCGCGTCCACACCGGCTCGTGGATCGAGGCCTCCTTCCGGATCTGGATCGGCCACCGCGAGGACCGCGAGGCGTGGGCGGCGCTGGGCCGGGTCCGCGACGCGCTCGCGCAGGCGGAGGAGCGCGGGGAGGTCCCGGCCGAGCGGCTCGCCCTCGCGCGCCAGCACCTGTACGCCGCCGAGGCGTCGGACTGGTACTGGTGGTACGGCGAGGACTTCACCACCGAGCAGGCGGCGGAGTTCGACGCGCTGTTCCGCGCGCACGTGAACCGGGCGGCGCTGCTCTGCGGCGTGGACCCGCCGCCGGAGACGCAGGCGCCCATCAAGCGCGCCGGCGCGCCGGCCCCGGGCGCGCTCGAGGCGAAGCCGCTCCGCGAGCCGGTGATGCTGCTCACCCCGACGCTGGACGGCCGCGAGACGACCTACTTCGAGTGGCAGGGCGCCGGGCTGTACCGGCCCGGCCAGCACCGCGGCTCGATGTACGGCGGCGCGCAGGCGTTCCACGTGCTCCGCTTCGGCTTCGACCTCGCCGCGCTCTACCTGCGGCTCGATCCGGCCGAGTCCGCGGCGCGCGCCGCCGAGGTCGCGACGCACGTGCGCGTGTCGGTGCGCTCCCGGGACGGGCAGCGCTGGGTGGACTTCCCGCTCGAGCCGGACGGCGCGCCCCGCCCCGGCGCGTGGCGCGGCAAGGCGCTCGGCCGGCTCGCGTTCGCGCAGGTCGCGGAGCTGGAGCTGCCGTTCGCCGCGCTGGGCCTCGCGCCGGGCGACCGGGTCGACCTCGCCGTCCACGCGCTCCGGGGCGAGGTCGAGGTGGAGCGGCTCCCGCGCTACGGCTACCTCACGCTCACCGTGCCCGACCAGGACTTCGAGCGCATCCACTGGCGGGTGTAGCGCGCGGCGCGCCCGGCGCGCGGGGGCCCGGTGTAGACTCGCGGTCGCATGGGCGACGACCCCACCCGCGTCCGGACCCCGGAGGAGCGCGCCGCCGCCGCGGCCGGCCACTGCCTCGTGTTCGTGGCCGGGGACGGCGCGCTCGGCCTGCGCGTGCCGCTCGACGGCGAGGTGGTGCTCGGGCGCGATCCGTCCTGCGCGGTGGCGCTGCCCGCGTCCGACGTCTCGCGCCGGCACGCCCGGGTGGTGCCGGACGGCGACGGCCACCTGGTGCTCGACCTCGGCTCCACCAACGGCACCTGGGTGAACGGCCGCGAGGTGGCGGTGCACCGGCTCGCCCCGGGCGACCGGGTGCAGGTGGGCGCGTTCGTGGCGCGCTACCTGCGGGCCGGCGATGCCGAGGAGTCGGAGCTCGCCGCGCTGGCCGACCTGGCGCTGCGCGATCCGCTCACCGGCCTACCCAACCGCCGCGCCTTCGAGGAGTCGCTCCGCCGCGAGGTGGCGCGGGCGCGGCGCGGCGGCGACCGCCTGGCGGTGGCGGTGCTCGACGTGGACCGCTTCAAGGACGTGAACGACCGGCACGGCCACGCGGCGGGCGACGTCGCGCTCGCCGAGGTGGCGCGCCGGGCCGCGGCGGCGCTGCGGGCCGGGGACCTCCTGGCGCGCATCGGCGGCGAGGAGCTCGCCGCCATCCTGCCCGGCGCGGACGTGGCGGCCGCCGCCGAGGTGGCCGAGCGCGTCCGCTGCGCGGTGGGCAAGGAGCCGGTGCAGGCGGGCGGGCAGGCGATCCGCGTGACCGTCTCGCTCGGCTGCGCCGAGCTCGCGCCCGAGGACGCCGAGGGCGCCGACCTGTTCGCGCGGGCGGACGCCCAGCTCTACCGCGCCAAGCACGCCGGCCGCGACCGCGTGGAGTTCTGATGGGCCGGCGGCGCGCCCGGGTGCGCCGCCCCGCGATTCCCCGCCCTCACCCGAACGCGCCCGGCGCCGCGCGCTCGGCCCGGCAGGAAAGCCTGCGCCCCGTCCCTGGCCGGGTTATCCTCGCGCCCGCGTGAAGAACCGCTCCGCCCTCGCGATCCTCTTCGTCATCGTCTTCATCGACCTGCTCGGCTTCGGGATGGTCATCCCGGTGATGGCGCTGTACGCCGAGCGGCTCGGCGCGCCGGACGCGCAGATCGGGTGGCTGATGACCGGCTACTCGGCGATGCAGTTCGTCTTCACGCCGATCTGGGGCCGGCTCTCGGATCGCCACGGCCGCCGGCCGCTCCTGCTCCTCTCGATCGTGATGACGGCGGTCGGGTTCCTCGGCTACGCGCTCGCCCCGAGCTTCGCGTGGCTGCTCGTCTCGCGCCTGTTCGCCGGCGCCGCCACCGCCAACATCGCCATCGCGCAGGCGTACATCGCCGACGTCACGCCGCCGGAGGGGCGCGCGCGCGGCATGGGGCTCATCGGCGCGGCGTTCGGGCTCGGCTTCGTGCTCGGGCCGGCCATCGGCGGCCTGCTCTCGGCCATCTCGCTCTCCGCGCCCGGCTACGCGGCGGCGGCGCTCGCGGCGGCGAACGGCGTGGCGGCGTTCTTCGTGCTGCCCGAGCCGGCCGCGCACGTGCAGGCCGAGCGCCGGCCGCACCTCGAGGCGCTGCTCGGGGGCGTGAGCCGGCCCGGGATCCGCCGGCTCATCCTCATCTACTTCATCGCCATCCTCGCGTTCAGCGGGATGGAGGCGACGTTCGCGCTGCTCGCGGTCCACCGCTACGGGCTCGACCAGCGGCAGGTGAGCTACGTGTTCGCGCTCATCGGCGTGGTCGCGACGGTGGTCCAGGGCGGCCTCATCGGCCCGCTGAGCCGCCGCTTCGGCGAGCGGGCGCTGCTCGTGGCCGGGCTGCTGCTGCAGGCGGTCGCGCTCGCGGCGCTGCCCTACGCCGGCTCGGTGGCGGGCCTGCTCGTCGCCACCGTGCCGCTCGCGTTCGGGTCGAGCCTGACCACCCCGTCCCTCACCTCGCTCATCTCGCGCTCGGCGCGCGCCGAGGACCAGGGCGGCACGCTCGGCATCGGCCAGTCCGCCGCCGCGCTCGGGCGCATCGCCGGCCCCATCTCCGCCACCCACGCCTACAGCCAGCTCTGGTTCGCGGCGCCCTACCTCGGGGGCGCGGCGCTCATGCTCGCCGGCGCCGCGGTGGGCTCGACGCTCCGGCGCCCGCCGCGCCACGAGCCGGTCGAGCCGGGCGCCGCGCCGGCCGAGGAGGGGTAGCGCCGCATGCCGGATCTCCGCCGCGATCCCATCGTCGGCCGCTGGGTGATCATCGCCACCGAGCGCGCCCGCCGTCCCTCCGACATGCAGCGCACGGCCCCCGCCCCGCAGGGCGGCCTGTGCCCGTTCGACCCCGGCAACGAGGGGATGACGCCGCGCGAGGTGTACGTGGCCGGGCGGCCGCCGTCCGCGCCGCCCAACGCGCCGGGCTGGAAGGTGCGGGTGGTGCCGAACCGGTTCCCGGCGCTCAAGATCGAGGGCGAGCTGGACCGGCAGGCGGAGGGCATCTACGACCGGATGAACGGGATCGGCGCCCACGAGGTGATCGTCGAGACCCCGGACCACGACCGGGCCATGGAGGACCTCACCCCGGCCGAGCTCACCGAGGTGCTGTTCGCGTTCAAGGCGCGCATCCTCGACCTGCGCAACGACCTCCGCTTCAAGTACATCCTGCTGTTCAAGAACCACGGCCACCTGGCCGGCGCCTCGCTCGAGCACGCGCACTCGCAGCTCATCGCGCTGCCGGTGGTGCCGCGGCAGGTGATCGAGGAGATCGAGGGCGCCCGCCGGCACTTCGACCTGAAGGAGCGCTGCATCTTCTGCGACATCGTCGGGCAGGAGCGGAAGGAGCGGGCGCGGCTGGTCCTCGAGAACGACGAGTTCGTGGTGTTCGCCCCCTGGGCCCCGCGGAGCCCGTTCGAGACCTGGATCATGCCGAAGCGCCACCAGTCGAACTACGAGGCCGAGCCCAAGGAGCGGCTGGCGCTGTGCGCCGAGGCGCTGGGCAGCACGCTGCGGCGCCTGGGCGGGGCGCTCGGCAAGCCCGCCTACAACTTCATGGTCCACTCCAACCCGCTCCGCGACGCGCAGAGCCCGAGCTACCACTGGCACATCGAGGTGATGCCGGCGCTCACGCAGGTGGCCGGGTTCGAGTGGGGCTCCGGGTTCCACATCAACCCGGTCCCGCCCGAGGAAGCGGCGGAGTTCCTGCGCAAGATGCCCGGCTAGCGGCGCCGGAAGGTCCATACTGACGTCGATGCAGATCCTGTTCGTCGCCTCGGAGGTCGGCCCCTGGTCGAAGACGGGCGGGCTCGGGGACGTGGCCGGCGCGTTGCCGCAGGCGCTCGCCGAGCGGGGCAACGAGGTGGCGGTGGTGACGCCGCGCCACGGGTCGATCGACCCGCGCGCGGCCGGGCTCCAGCCGGTGCGGACGGCGCTCCAGGTGCGGGGCGAGCCGGTGTCGCTCTGGGTGAAGCGGGGGCCGGCGCCGGTCTACTTCGTGGAGCACCCGCACCTGTTCGGCAACCGCCGCGGCCTGTACGGCGAGGGCGGGCGCGACCACGGCGACAACGCCGAGCGCTTCGCGTTCCTGACCCGGGCCGCGCTGGCCCTGCCCGGCGCGCTCGGCCTCCGCCCCCGCATCCTGCACCTCAACGACTGGCAGTGCGGCCTCGGGCCCTGGCTGCTGCGCCACGAGCACGCGCGCGACCCGGCGCTCGCCGGCGCCCGGACGGTGTTCACCATCCACAACCTCGCCTACCAGGGGCTGTTCCCGAAGCAGGTGCTGCCCGCGCTGGGCCTCCCGTGGGAGGTGTTCCGCTGGGAGGCGATGGAGTTCTTCGACCAGCTCTCGTTCATGAAGGCCGGGCTGGCGTTCGCCGACGCGCTCACCACCGTCTCGCCCACCTACGCGCGCGAGATCCTCACGCCGGAGGGCGGGGCCAGCCTCGACGCGCTCCTCCGGCACCGCGCGCGGGACCTGCACGGCATCCTGAACGGCATCGACGTGCACGCCTGGGACCCGGCCCGCGATCCGCACCTGCCCGCGCACTTCACCGCCGGCGACCTCGCCGGCAAGGCGGCGTGCAAGGCCGCGCTCCAGCGCGAGGTGGGCCTGCCGGTGCGGCCCGAGGTGCCGGTGGCGGGGCTGGTGACGCGGCTCGCCGAGCAGAAGGGGATCGACCTCGTGGCGGCGGCCCTGCCGGCGCTGCTCGCCCGCGACGTGCAGGTGGTGCTGCTGGGGAGCGGCGACCCGGCCTACCAGGAGACGTTCGCGCGGGCCGCGCGCGAGCACCCCGACCGCGTGGCCGCGCGCATCGGGTTCGACGAGGGGCTGGCGCACCGGATCGAGGCGGGCGCCGACCTGTTCCTCATGCCCTCGCGGTTCGAGCCGTGCGGCCTGAACCAGATGTACTCGCTGCGCTACGGCACCGTCCCGGTGGTGCGGGCGGTGGGCGGCCTCGCCGACACGGTCGAGGACTTCGACGGCGTCGCCCGCGGCACCGGCTTCCGCTTCTCCGAGTACACGCCGCAGGCGCTCCTCACCGCCACGCGCCGCGCGCTGGACGTGTTCCGCGACCGGCGCGCCTGGCGCGGGCTGGTGGAGCGCGGCATGGCCGAGGACAACAGCTGGGAGCGCAGCGCGGCGAGGTACGAGGCGCTCTACCGGACGCTCGCGCCCTGACCGGCCGCCCCTTCCCCGCGACCCGCGCGGTGCGCAGGGTGCGGTCATGGCCACCGCACCCCACGACGACCCCGAGCCGACCGCCCGCCCGACCGACCGGCTGCCGCGCGAGCTGCTGGAGGAAGAGGACGAGAAGCTCGTGCCCGCGAGCAACGTGGGCGGTGCGGCCCCCACCGCGCTCGGCGCCGACTCCGGGGGCGACCTGCCCGGCTCGGAGGACGACCTCGCCAACATGTCCGAGCCCGAGCCGCCCGAGCCGCCGGAGGTGGGGGCGGTGCACGTCCGCCGCGGCGCCGCGGGCGAGGAGGAGGAGGAGGGCGAAGGCGGCGAGGCCGGCGACGACGAGGAGGCCGGGCCCGGCGCGCCGCGGACGCGGCACTGACGCGGCCTGCGCCGCGACCTACTCGAGGCCGCGGTCGCGCAGCTCGTCGTCCGACTCGCCGTGCAGGTGCCCGAGCTCGTGCAGGAGCGTCACGCGCACCTGCTCGGTGAGCTCGGCCCGGTCGCGCGCGAAGCGGAGCAGGTTCTTGCGGTAGAACACGATGCTCCGGCAGCGGGGCCCGTCCGCCTCGGTGCAGGCCTCGTCGGCGGGCGGACCGCGGTACAGCCCGAGGATCGACGGCGAGAGCGGCGGCTCCACCGCGGTGAGGTCCTCGGTGTCGGGCAGGTCCTGGATCTCCACCGGCGCGAGCTTCAGCGCCTCGCGCTCGGCCGCGGGGAGCGCCGCCACCGCGGCCTCCACCTCGGCCCGGAACGCGCCCGCGTCCACCGCCAGCTCGTCCCGGAAGTCGTCCGGCGCGAGCGTGCGCGCCCGCGCCAGGAGCGCCGCGGCGCGCCGGCCGTCCCCGCTGCGCTCGGCGACCAGGCCGAGCTGGTGGATGGCCCACGCGTCGTCCGGCGCGATCGCCAGCGCGCGCTCGAAGGCGCGGCGCGCCTCGCCGAAGCGGCACAGCTCGAACAGCGCCACGCCGCGCTCGTAGAGCGCGTCCGGGTCCCTGGGGCGGGCCGCCAGCGCGCGCTCGAGGTGCGCGAGCGCCAGGTGGCTGCGCCCCAGGTCGTTCTCGGCCATCCCGGCCACCAGCTCGAGCCGCGCGGCGAGGTCCTTGTCCTTGCGCGGCGGGCGGGTGGCGCTGCGCGCGCCGCGCACCGCGTACTCGAGGCCGGCCTCCAGCGCGTCGCGGGCCGCGCCCAGCCGGCGGACGTGCAGCTCGGCCGCGCCGAGCAGCGCCTCGGGCTCGTCCGGATCCACCGCCAGCGCGCGCGCGAACGCGAGCCGCGCCTCGTCGAGCCGGTCGAGCGCGGCGAGGGCGGCGCCGCGCGCGGTGAGCGCCGGCACCATCCGCGGCGCGAGCCGCAGCGCCTCGTCGGCGCAGGCGAGCGCGCGCTCCCGGGCGCCCGCGTCCAGCGCCGCGACCGCCTCCTCGGCGAGCGCGCTCGGCGCCGCGAACGGCTCGCCGGGCAGGCACGCCTCGGGGCGAGCGCGCGACCCGCGGGCGGGCGGCGGGACGTAGCGGGCCGGGGTGATCGTCCCGCGCGCGGCATGGTTCGCCTGCGGCGCCGCCGGAGCGGGCGCAGGAGCGGTGGAGGGGGTGCAGGCCGCAGCGAGCAGGAGGACCGCCGCACGGCGGAACGGCAGAGACATCGCCGCGAGCTTGCCACAGCCCTCGGGGGCGCGCCAGCCGGGGTCCCCCGAGCCCGAGCGCCCGTGCGGCCGGCCGCGGGCGGAGGGCGCAGGCGGCGCCCCGGCGGCGCCTGCCGGGCACCGCGCTCCCCGCTCCGGGGGGCGTCAGGGCGCGCGAGCCGATCCCCGCCGCCGCGGCGGCGACGGGAGGGGATGGGGGCGTGCGCTCATCGCGGGAACGGGCCCAGCGCCGCCTCGCACCGGTCGGCGAGCGCGCCCAGGAACGCGAGCAGCTCCGGCGGGTGGACCGGGTCCGAGGCCCGCAGGTCCACCCGGGCGATGCGGTCGAGCTCGAAGGTGGCGAGGTCGAGGTCGGTGGAGGTCCCGAGCTCCAGGAACCAGGCCACCGGGAGCACCTCCAGGTCGCGCAGCTTGGTCCAGATCCAGCGCAGGTTCGGGTCGTTGAAGCCGTAGCCGACGAGCAGCAGCTCGCGGCCGACCGCGTCGGAGCAGAAGCGCAGGTCGATCGCGTTCGCGGCCAGGCTGGCGCGCCGCTGGAAGTCGGTCTCGCTCACCACCAGCGTGGCGGGCCGGTCGAGCGTGCCGTGCAGCTTGTAGACGGGGAACCGCGAGACGAAGCGGCCGCCGGCGCGGTCGAGCCGCCAGCGCTGCAGGTCGTCCGCCGCCGCCACCACCTGGCAGGCGCGGCCCGCCCAGGCGAAGGTCCGCTCCAGCAGGTCGTCGAAGTTGGTGGTGTAGAGCGCGGGCACGAACGCGGCGAGCCGGACCAGCAGCCGGTGCAGCGGCAGGGCCGCCGGATCGATGCGCGAGGTGTCGAACAGCGCCGCGAGCCGCTCCACCAGCCGCGCCTCGCCGCAGAGCGCGCGGTGCGCCTCGGGGACGCGGAGCAGCGTCTCCAGCGCCACCGGGTCGTCCGGCCCCGGCGGCGAGAAGCGCGCCGGCGCGTCCGGCAGCCGCTCGCGGAGCACCGGCACGAGGTCGCGCGCCAGCGCCGCGACGGCCTCGCGCCAGGACGGCAGCCCGGCCCAGCGCGAGGCGCCCGCGCCCACCAGCAGGAGGAGCTGGCCCCGCGCGAGCCGGTCGAAGAGGTGGTCCTGCACCTCCCGGATGTCCGGCGCGCCGCGCATGGGCCGGTGAAAACCTGCGGCCCGGCGCGGTCGCGGGCAAGCCGGGGGAGCCCGCGCCTACTTCCGGCCCGCCGCCTGCGGCCGGCCCGCCCCGAGGCGCGCCGGGGAGAACGGCGCGAGGTCCACCGGCGGCGGCGTCCCGAGCACGGCCGCGGCCACCGCGTCGGCGGTGACCGGCGCGAGCAGGATGCCGTTCCGCGTGTGGCCGGTGGCGTAGTACAGGCCGGGCACGGTCCCGGCGCCGAGGATGGGCGAGCCGTCCGGGCTGGCGGGGCGGAAGTTGGACCAGGTCTCGACCACCGGCGCGGCCGCCAGCGCGGGCGCGATCTCGAGCGCGATGTCGAGGACGCGCCGCAGCCCGCCCGCGGTCACCGCCTTCTCGTGCCCGACCTCCTCCATGGTGGAGCCGCACAGGATCCGACCGTCGGCGCGCGGCACCACGTAGCCGTTGGCCGAGAACACCACGCGCGAGAGGAGCGGCGGCCGGGTGTCGAGGAGCGCGATCTGCCCGCGCACCGGGCGCACCGCGCCGGGCGGGAGCCCGTTCCCCTCCACCTGCATGCTCCAGCTCCCGGCGGCGAGCACCACCGCGTCCGCCTCGATGCGCCCGGCGTCGTGGTCCACGCCCACCGCCCGCCCGCCCGCGTGGACGATCCGCTCCACCTTGCCGGTGACGAAGCGGGCCCCGGCGCGCGCCGCCGCCACGTACACGGCCCGCCCCAGCAGCCGCGGGTCCACCGAGGCCTCGTCGGCGAAGTACAGCGCGCCGCGCGTCTCCGGCGACACGCCCGGCTCGAGCCGGCGCACCTCGGCGTCGTCCAGCACCTCCACCGGCAGCCCGGCCTTGTGGAGCTTCTCGGCGCGCCCGGCGAGGAGCCGGGCCTCCGGATCGTCCACCGCGATCTCGAGCGTCCCGCCGCCGCGGAGGCCGACCCACATGCCGCTCGCAGCCTCGACCTCGCGCGCGAACCCCGGGTAGCGCGCCAGCGACGCGGCGCAGAGCGCGTAGAACGGGCCCGGCTCGAGCGCCTCCACGCCGGGCGAGAGGATGCCGCCGGCCGCGTAGGACGCCTCGGCGCCCGGCACCGCCCGCTCCAGCACCACCACCTGCTTGCCGGCCTGCGCGAGGCGCAGCGCCACCGAGGCGCCTTGCAGCCCGGCGCCCACCACCACCACGTCCGTCTTCATGGTGCGCGAGCCTACGCCCGCCCCGGCGCGCCGGAAAGGCTCGCGTGCCCCCGCCGGGACGGCATGCCGGGCGCGCGGACGGGCGGCGGACGCTCAGCCGCGCGGGCCGGCGCGCGGGGCGAGCCCGTTCGCGAGCACGTGCAGCACGTGCGCGCGCCAGGCCTCGGGCGCGAGCTGCTGGCCGACCATCGGCAGCATCGCCTCCCGCGAGGACGCCACCAGCGCGGCGAGGCCGCCCACGGTCACGACGGCGAGCACCGGATCGACGCCGCCGTCGGTGCCTTCCGCGATCACCGCCGCCGCCCGCCGGAGCGGATCGAGGAGCGCCGGCTCGGCGGTGGTGAGCTGGGACAGGTACGGGGCGCCGTCCAGGTACTCGCGCACCAGGATCTGCGCGCCCATCGCGTCGTGCATCATGGCGTCGAGGTAGGCGGCGATGACCGCCTCCGGACCGCCCGAGCCGTTCTCGACGAAGCGCGACAGCTCGTTCGCCGCCGAGAGCCACACCGCCCGCAGGATGTCGAGGTAGAGGGCCCGCTTGGAGGCCCAGTGGCGATAGATGAGCGCCACGTTGCAGGACGCACCGCGTGCGATCCCCTGCACGCGGGCACCGTGGTACCCCCGCTTCGAGAACTCGGCCCTGGCCGCGTCCCAGATCCGCTCCGCGATCCCGGCCCGCGGAGGACCGATACGGCGGGTAGCCACCGATCCGTCCATGCAAGCCGCTACTTACCGGGCCACTTGATCAGGATCAAGTGGCGCGGCGTCCCCGTTGGGCACGGCAGGGGGTTGTCCTATGTACAGGGCGATGGATCCGGGGCCCCGCACCATCCTCCACCTCGACCTCGACGCGTTCTACGCGTCGGTGGAGCAGCTCGACCACCCCGAGCTGCGCGGCCGGCCGGTGATCGTGGGGGGGACCGGCAACCGAGGGGTGGTGTGCGCCGCGAGCTACGAGGCCCGGAAGTTCGGCGTCCGCTCGGCGCTGCCCACGGCCCGGGCCCGCCGGCTCTGCCCGGACGGCGTGTTCCTCCCGCCCCGCTTCGGCCGCTACTCGGAGCTGTCGCGGCGCGTGTTCGACGTCTACCGGCGCTACACGCCGCTCGTGGAGCCGCTCTCGCTCGACGAGGCGTTCCTCGACGTCAGCGCCAGCCGGGCGCTGCACGGCACCGGGCCGGACATCGCGCGGGCCATCAAGGCGGCGGTCCGGGGCGAGTGCGGCCTGGCGGTGTCGGCCGGCGTGGCCGAGGTGAAGATGGCGGCCAAGATCGCCACGGACCTCGGCAAGCCGGACGGGCTGGTGGTGGTGCCGGCGGGCGGGGTGGCGGCGTTCCTGGCGCCCTTGCCGGTGGGGCGGCTGTGGGGCGTCGGCGAGGTGACCGAGGCCACGCTGCGCCGCATCGGCGTCGCCACCATCGGCGACCTCGCCCGCATGCCGGAGTCGGCGCTCGCCGCGGCGCTCGGGCCCACCCACGCGCGCGGGCTGCGTGCGCTGGCGCGCGGCGAGGACGCGCGCGAGGTGGTGCCGGACGAGGAGGCGAAGTCGGTCGGGGCCGAGGACACCTTCGACCACGACCTGCTCGGCCGCCCGGCGCTCGAGCGCGAGCTGCTCGCGCAGGCGGGCACGGTGGGGCGGCGGCTCCGCGCGGCCGGGCTCGCCGGCCACGTGGTGACGCTCAAGGTGAAGTACGCCGACTTCACGCTGGTGACGCGCCGGGTGACGCTCGAGCGGGCCACCGACGACGACCGCGCCATCTTCGAGGCGGCGCGCGCGCAGCTCGAGCGCGTGGACCTGCGCCGGCCGGTGCGCCTCACCGGCATCTCGGTCTCCGGCTTCGCGGGCGACGAGGAGCGCGGGCAGCTCGGGCTGTTCGGTGGGGCGCCCGCTCCCCCGCCGCCCGAGGCGTCGCGGCGCAAGGCGCTCAACGCGGCGCTCGACGCGCTGGCGGGCCGCTTCGGGGAGGGCGCGGTGACACGGGCCGACCTGGCCGGCCGGCCGCCCCGGCGCCGCCACGGGGATCCCGGGGACGGCGGCGAGGAGCCCGACGGGTGAGGGAGCCGCGGTTTGCCCCGTGGCGCGCGGCGCCGCAGGTTGACGGCATGGCCGCAGCCATACGTCCGGGCGAGGACCTCGCCATCCGGGAGCGGAGCCAGGGGGAGCTCGACGCGCGGGCGACCGCGCTGCGGGCGCTCGCCGGCTCGGGCGTCCCCTTCCTGGTGGCCGGGGCGTACGCGTTCTTCGAGTACACCGGCATCTTCCGGGACACGAAGGACCTCGACCTGTTCCTGCGGGAGAAGGACCTCGAGGCCGCCTTCCGCGTGCTGGAGGAGGCGGGCTTCCGCACCGAGCTCACCGACCCGGGCTGGATCGGCAAGGCCTGGCAGGGCGAGTGGTTCGTGGACCTCATCTTCTCGTCGGGCAACGGCGTGGCGGTGGTGGACGACCTCTGGTTCACCCACGCGCGGCCGGGGCGGGTGATGGACGTGGAGGTGCTGCTCGCGCCGCCCGAGGAGATCATCTGGTCGAAGAGCTTCGTGCTCGAGCGCGAGCGCTACGACGGCGCCGACGTGAACCACCTGCTGCACGTCTGCGGCCCCGGCATGGACTGGGACCGGCTGCTCCAGCGGTTCGACCGGTACTGGGAGGTGCTGTTCTCGCACCTGCTGCTGTTCCAGTTCGCGTACCCGGGGGCGCGCTCCACCGTGCCGGACTGGGTGACCGAGGAGCTGGTGGGCCGCACGCTCGAGAACCTGCGCTCCGGCGACCACCCGGTGGCGATGTGCCGGGGGAGCCTCATGTCTCGCGTGCAGTACCAGCACGACGTGGAGCGGCTCGGGCTCCACGACGGGCGCCGCTGGGACGAGGCGGAGCGGGGACCGGCGGGGAGGGCGGGACATGGCGGAGCAGCAGGCACCGGCGCAGCAGCAGGCGGAGCGGACGTTTCGCCTGGCGGCGGCGGCTGACCTGCACTGCCGCTCCGACCAGCACGGCCGGTTCCGCGAGCTGGTGCGGATGGTGAACGGCGAGGCCGAGGGGCTGGTCCTCGCCGGCGACCTCACCGACCACGGCACGCTCGACGAGGCGAAGACGCTCGCGGAGGTGCTCTCGCAGCTCCGCGTCCCCTGCGCCGCGGTGCTCGGGAACCACGACTACGAGGGCGGCGTGGTGCGCGAGATCTGCCGGGTGCTGACCGAGGCCAAGGTCACCCTGCTCGACGGGGACCACGCCGTGTTCGACCGCCGCCTCGGCATCGCCGGCGTGAAGGGGTTCGCGGGCGGCTTCGAGCGCGGGATGCTGCAGGCGTTCGGCGAGCCGGCCATCAAGGCGTTCGTGCAGGAGTCGGTGAACGAGGCCCTGAAGCTCGAGGCCGCGCTCGCGCAGCTCGAGATCCAGAAGAAGGTGGTGCTGATGCACTACGCGCCGCTGGTCGAGACCACCGAGGGCGAGGACCTGCAGCTCCGGCCGTTCCTGGGATCGAGCCGCCTGCTCGGGCCGTGCGACGCGTTCGGGGCGCGGGCCGTCTTCCACGGCCACTCGCACCACGGGACGCTGGAGGCGCGCACGCCGAAGGGCGTGCCGGTCTACAACGTCGCCATGCCGCTGCTGCGCAAGCTCATGGACGACCGGCGCTTCAGGGTGTTCGAGTTGTAGCGAAGCCGCCCAGCGCGCGGATGGCAGGGAGGGGCCCCAGCCGCAGGCTGGGGAGGGGTGCACCCCCTCCCGCGGGGACCGCTCGCGCGCCCGCGAACGCGGGCGCGAGCGGTCACGGGCCTCGCGCAGCAGGAGTGGGGCCCCGACGGCTCCGCCGGCGGGGCGAGGGCGCCGCCCTCGTGACGATCAGTGCCTCATGGGCGGCGGGCCGGCGGCCTTGCGGACGCGCTCCAGGATCTCGTCCATCCCCACCGACTTCGGGATGTAGCCCTGGGCGCCGAGCAGCTCGGCCTCCCACTCGAAGCCGTACGCGGACAGGATGAGGATCGGGATCGCGGCGCTCTTCGCGTCGCCGCGCATCCGCTCCATCACGCCCCAGCCGTCGAGCACCGGCATCTTGAGGTCGAGCAGGACGATGCCCGGCGCCTCCTCGTCCACCTTGGCGAGCGCGACCTCGCCGTTCTCGGCCTGCTGGACCGGGTAGCCGGCGTCCACGAGCACCTCGGAGAGCGCCTCGCGGAAGTCGTCGTCGTCGTCCACCACCAGGATGTACTGGCCCGGGGTCATGGTGCGTTCGGCTCCCCCCGGAGCGCGGAGGCGATCTCCGCGGCGATCCGGCGCGCGTCCGCCAGCCGGTCCGGCGCGAGCGACACCGCACCGACCACCGGGTGCCCGCCGCCGCCGTACCGCTCGCAGAGCTTGGAGATGTCGTGCGTGCGCTGCTCGCGGGCCCAGGGGTTCGAGCCCACCGACACCTTGGTTCGCTTCGGATCCTTCGACACGACCACCGTGTAGCGCGCCTCCGGGAACAGGTCGTAGGCGATGAACTTGTTCGCGGCCTCGAGGCCGGTGTCGCCGAGGTCGATCTCCACCACCCCGTCCCGCACCCTGGCCTGGCGCCGCACCACGTCGATGGCGCCGCGGTGCCGCTCCAGGATGGGCGCGAGCGGTCCGGTCACCCAGTCCTGCGCCGCGATCTCGGCGAGCGGCAGCCGCTGCATGGCGCCGATGAGCCGGGTCGGGAGCGCCGGGTCCTTGGTGGCCTCGAGCAGCGTCATGATGCGGAGCGCGGGCGCCTCGAGCCGCACCGCCACCGCGGCCGACTCGAAGCGGGCCGCGTCGATGACGTCGGCCCAGCGCACCAGCTCGTCCAGCTCGGCGGCGCGCCAGCCGAACCGGTTCGCCAGCGTGCGCGCGATGAAGCCGGTGCAGCTCGGCGCGGCCGGGTCCCAGAACTTCTGGCCGGTCGCGTCCCGCTCGAACGACGCGCGGTCGGCGGGCGTCGGGAACGCGCTGGCGTGGTGGTCGAACCACCAGTCGAGGCGGGGCGAGTAGCGGAAGTCGACGCACGCGTTCACGTCGGCGCCGAACGCGTCGGCGGGGAACGCGTCGCCCTGCTGGTGCTGCACGGGGCGGTAGCGGACGCCGGCGAGGCGCGCCCCCTCGCGCTCCTGGAACCAGCGTCCGAAGAGGGCGGCCGAGGCGCAGCCGTCGAAGCAGTTGCCGTGGTAGAGGAGCTCGAGCTGCATGGCGGGCCGGGCAATCTAGTGACGTCGGGAGCATAGCGTCAACGCGTGTTGCAGGCCCGGCCGGCGATCTGTACCCAGAGGGGGAAGCCGCGTCGGCGCGTGCCTCCGGTGCGGGCCGCGCGTGCGCGCGCGTTCTCTGTGGGTGAACACGCTCGGAGCGTGCGGGGCGGGGCCCCGGGGGCCGCCGCGGGGCGCGCGAGCCCTCGACCCCGCCGCCGCGGGCGCGCCCGGCCCCGGCCCCGCCCGCGCGCGCCGAAGGTGGCGGGCCCGGGTTTCGCCGGGTTAGACTCGGCACCCCATGGATGCGATCCGCGTCGGGGCGCTCCTCGACGACACCAAGTTCGATCTGCGGCTCACGCTCGTCGCGGGCAAGCAGGGCCTGTCGCGCCGGATCAGCTCCTCGCGCATCCAGAAGCCCGGGCTGGTGCTCGCCGGCTTCACCGAGTACCTGCACAAGGAGCGCGTGCAGGTGTTCGGGAACACCGAGATGAGCTACCTCGCCACCCTGCCGCGCGAGCGCTCGGTCGAGGTGCTGCGCAGCTTCTTCGGCCAGGACGTCTCCTGCCTGGTGGTGACGAAGGGGCTGCAGCCGCCGCCCGAGATGATGGCCGCGGCGGACGAGGCGGGGGTGCCGCTGCTCCGCACCAGCCACCTCTCCTCCAACTTCATCGAGTCGGTGCAGAACTGCCTGGAGGACGTGCTCACCGCGCAGACCTCCATGCACGGCGTGCTGCTCGACGTGTTCGGCGTCGGGATCCTGCTGCTCGGCAAGTCCGGCATCGGCAAGAGCGAGATCGCGCTCGACCTCATCATGCGCGGCCACCGCCTGGTGGCCGACGACATCGTGGACGTGAAGCGCAAGACGCCGGAGTCGGTGTTCGGCGCCGGCTCCGAGATCATCAAGCACCACATGGAGATCCGGGGCCTCGGCATCATCAACATCAAGGACCTGTTCGGCGTCGCCGCCATCCGCGAGCGGAAGAAGATCGAGATCGTGCTCGAGCTGGTCGAGTGGGATCCGAACGTGGAGTACGACCGGCTCGGCGTCGAGGAGCGCAAGTTCCGCATCCTCGACGTGGAGATCCCGATGCTGGTCGTCCCGGTCCGGCCGGGCCGCAACATGACCACCATCGTGGAGGTGGCCGCGCGCAACCACCTCCTCAAGCTCCAGGGGCACCACTCCGCCCGCGAGTTCCAGGAGCGACTGAACCGCGCCATCGCGCTCGCGCCGGGCGGGCGCGTCGGGGAGATCGACGTCGAATGACCGCCACGGTGAGCCACGCCGGGCCGCAGGTGGTGATCCTCACCGGCGTGTCCGGCTCGGGGAAGTCCACCGCGCTGCGCGCGCTGGAGGACGCCGGCTTCTACTGCGTCGACAACCTCCCCATCGTCTTCCTCGAGAAGCTGCTCGAGCTCTCCGGCCACACCGCCGGCGAGGTCTCGCGCATGGCGCTCGTGGTGGACGCGCGCGAGGGGCGCTTCCTGGTGGAGGCGCCGCGGATCATCCGCGAGCTCCGCCAGAAGGGCGCCGACGTGGAGGTGCTGTTCCTCGACGCCTCCGACGAGGCGCTGGTCCGGCGCTACTCCGAGACGCGCCGCCGCCACCCGCTGGCCGGGGAGGGCGGCACCGTGCCCGACGGCATCGCGGCCGAGCGGCTGGCGCTCGCGGACGTGCGCGGCATCGCCGACGAGGTGATCGACACCACCACGCTCAACGTCCACGAGCTGAAGCGGCTCGTCACCCGCCGCTTCGTGGCCGGCGAGGGCGCGAAGCTGGGCGTGACGCTCGTGTCCTTCGGGTTCCGGTTCGGCATCCCGACGCACGCCGACCTGGTGCTCGACGTGCGCTTCCTGCCGAACCCGTTCTTCGTGCCGGAGCTGAAGCCGCACCCCGGGACCGATCCGCGCGTGGCGGAGTTCGTGCTGGGCCAGGCGGACGCGAAGGCGTTCCTGGAGCGGCTCACGGACCTGCTCGGCTTCCTGCTGCCGCGCTACCGGAACGAGGGGAAGAGCTACCTCACGATCGCCATCGGCTGCACCGGCGGCAAGCACCGCTCGGTGGCGCTCGCCGCCGCGCTCGCCGAGCGGCTCGAGGGCTCCGGCCAGCCGGTCCGGCTCTGGCACCGCGACGTCGAGAAGGAGTAGCCGCGCCCGGGCGTTCGGCGCTGGCCGCCGGGCCCCGCGGCGTATATGGTACGCGCGCGCCGGGGGGGCCGGACGCGGCCGGCCGCTCATCCGCCGCGAGGACGCTGAGGACATGGTCGGACTGGTGGTCGCCACGCACGGACGGCTCGCGGAGGAGCTCCTGCTCACCGCCGAGGGGATCGTCGGGCGCCTGGAGCGCTGCGAGGCGGTGAGCATCGTGGCCGGCGCGTCGATGGACGAGGCCCGCCAGCACATCGCCGAGGCGGTGAAGCGGGTCGATCAGGGCAGCGGCGTGCTGGTCCTCACCGACATGTTCGGCGGGACGCCCGCGAACCTGGCGCTCACCTTCCTCGGGGACAAGCTGGAGGTCGTCACCGGGGTGAACCTCCCCATGATCATGAAGCTCGCGACCGCGCGGGGCGAGGACGTCTCCCTCCACTCGGTGGCCGAGCTCGTGACCGCGTACGGGCAAAAGAACATCACCCTCGCCTCCGAGCTGCTGCGCACGCGCGCGCGGAGCCGGACGTAGCCGACCGCTGAATGGCCGGCCGGGAGCGACCGTCGAGTCTCACGTGATCCCCCTGGTCCGCGTCGACAACCGCCTGCTGCACGGCCAGATCCTCGAGACCTGGGTGCCCCGCCTGCGCATCGACCAGGTGATGGTCGCGGACGACGAGGCGGCCGCCAGCTCGCTCGCGCAGGCGGCCATGACCCTGTGCGTCCCGCCGGAGCTGCCGGTGCGCATCCGCCGGGTGGCGGAGGTCGACTACGCGGGGCTGGCCGCGGGCGGCGCCAAGGTGCTGCTGCTGGTGCGCGACGTGCCCGGGCTGGCGGCGGCGCGCGACGCCGGCCTCGGCGCCGCGCTCGCACCACGGGTGAACCTGGGCAACCTCCACTTCGGGCCGGGGCGGCGCCTGGTCACGCCCTCGGTGTTCGTGTCGGAGGAGGACCTGTCGGTCCTGCGCCGGCTTGCCGCGGAAGGCTTCGAGGTGGAAGCCCGCGCGATTCCTTCCGAATCCCCCACGGGTTTGGCCGAGATCGAACGCCGGTACGCCGCGGGCCATTAGGTTACACTCGTCCGGCTTGGGTCTTCTCTTCCTAGGGCTCGTGGCGGGCCTCGCCGCCGTGGAGCGCAAGGGGTTCCTGCAGGCCATGCTGTCGCGCCCCATCGCGCTGGCCCCGGTGGCAGGCTGGGTGCTCGGCGACGCGGCGGGCGGGCTGGTGGTCGCGGCGCCGCTCGAGCTGCTCTGGCTCGGCGCCGTCAACCTCGGCGCGGCGGTGCCGGTGCACGAGGCGCTCGGCGCCGCCGCCATCGCCGGCGGCGCGGTGCTGGCCGGCCGGGCGGCCGGGTCCGGCGTCACCCCGGAGATCGCGGTGCTGGCGGTGCTGCTCGCGGCGCCGGTCGCGCTCCTGGGGCGGCGTGCCGACAAGGCGGTGGAGGGCTGGAACGAGCGGCTGGCGCGCCACGCCGAGGCGGCGCTCGCGCGCCACCGGGTGGCCGAGGCCGCGCGCTCGAACCTCTACGGCCTCGCCGCGCCGTTCGCGATCGCCGCGGTGCTCGCGCCGCTCTCCGCCTGGCTGGCCGAGGCGCTCATCCCGCGCTTCCTCGCCGCGGCGCCGGGCGCGGCCGCGCCGCTGCGGGTGGGCTGGTTCGCGTTCGCCGCGCTGGCCTGCGCCGCCGGCGCGAAGGCGCTCCGCTCGCGCGCCGCCCCCCGGCTGTTCTTCGCCGCGTTCGCCGCCGCCTTCGCGGCGCTGCTCACCTGGAGGCTGCTCGGGTGAGCGCGCGCGTCCCGAGGGCCACGCTGGTGCGCGTCTTCTGGCGCTGCCTGTTCCTGCAGGCGGCCTGGAACCGGCGCGGCATGCAGAACCTGGGCTTCGCCTACGCGATCGACCCGGCGCTCCGCGCGCTCTACCCCGACCCGGCGCGGCGCGAGGAGGCGCTCGGGCGGCACCTCGGCTTCTTCAACTGCCACCCGTACATGGCCGCCGCGATCGTGGGCGGCGCCATCCACCACGAGGAGCGGGTGGCGGCGGGCGCCGAGCCGGGGCAGGCGCCGCTCGCCTACAAGGCCACGCTGCAGGGGCCGCTCGCGGCGCTGGGCGACGGCTTCTTCTGGACCGCGCTCCGCCCGTTCTTCGGCGCGCTGGCGGTGGTGGGGGCGCTGCTGCTCGGCGTCCCCGCCCTGGTCGCGGCGCTCCTCGTCTACAACGCCATCCACCTCGCCCTGCGCATCGGGCTGTTCCGCGCCGGCTACCTGCGCGGCGACGCGCTCGTCGGGACCATCGCGCACCTCAACCTGCCGGTGGTGGCCGACCGGCTCCGCGCCGGCGGCGCGGCGCTGTGCGGCGTGGCGGGCGCGGTGTTCCTCATGCGCGGCGCGGCGGTGGGCGGACCGCCGGCCGCGGCGCTCGCGGCGGCGGCCGCGGCCGGCGGCTACGCCGCGCTGGCCCGCGGAGCCCGCCTGCTCCCCACCGCCTACGTCGCCACCCTGGCCGGGGTCGGCGCCGCGCTCCTCCTCGGCCACCTCCACGGGAGCAGCTAGGGATGCCGCACCAGGAGCGCACGTTCGTCATCGTCAACACGCTCGGCCTCCACGCGCGCGCCGCGGCGCAGCTCGTCCAGACCTCGAACCGCTACCGGTCCGAGATCCACGTCGAGAAGGACGGCATGCAGGTGAACGGGAAGAGCATCATGGGCGTGCTCACGCTCGCCGCGGCCAAGGGCTCGCAGATCACCGTGACCTGCGACGGCGACGACGCCGACCAGGCCATGACCGCGCTCGCCAAGGTGATCGAGAACGGGTTCGGGGAGACATGAGCCGGTCGTCCGCCACCACGCTCGTCGGCATCGGCGCCTCGCCCGGCATCGCCATCGGGCGCTGCTGGACGATCGAGCGGCGGCGGGTGCGGACCCCCAAGCGCCGGCTCACGCCGGACGAGGTCGAGGCCGAGCTGGCGCGGCTGCGCACCTCGCTCGAGATCTCCGACGTGCAGCTCGCCGAGGTGCGCGGCAAGGTCGAGGAGTCGCAGGCGCCGGGCAGCGCCGAGCACACCGCCATCATCGACATGCACCGGATGATGCTGAAGGACGAGATGCTCGTCCTCGAGGCGCAGCGGCAGATCCGGGAGGAGCGGCTCAACGCGGAGTGGGCGGTGAAGCGCGCCACCCGCAAGATCAAGAACGCGTTCCACGAGCAGGCCGACGACTACTTCAAGGAGCGCCGGGCCGACGTGGACTTCGTGGGCGAGCGGATCATCAAGAACCTGCTCGGCCAGGCGCCGGACGTCGAGGACGTGCCGCCCGAGGGCGTGATCGTGGTGGCGCACGACCTCTCCCCCGCAGACACCGCGCTGCTCCTGCACGAGCACAAGGTGGCCGCGTTCGTCACCGACGCCGGGGCCAAGACCTCGCACACCGCCATCGTGGCGCGCGCGCTGGAGGTGCCGGCGGTGGTGGGGGTGGGCCGGGTGACCGCCGTCGCCGACCGCGGCGACTGGATCGTGGTGGACGGCGGGCGCGGGCTGGTGGTCATCAACCCGAGCCCGGGCGAGCGGGCCGGCTACGAGGCCGCCCGCGAGAAGCAGCTCGCCGGCGAGCAGGCGCTGCTCGCCACCCGCGACCTGCCCGCCCGGACGCTCGACGACCTCACCGTCCGGCTGGCCGGCAACATCGAGTTCGCCGAGGAGGTCCCGAGCCTGCTCGCGCACGGCGGCCAGGCGGTGGGGCTCTACCGCACCGAGTTCCTGTTCATGGGCCGGTCCGACCTGCCCGGCGAGGAGGAGCACTACCAGAACTACCGGCGCATCCTGGAGGCGCTCGCGCCGCGCCCGGTCACGATCCGCACCTTCGACCTGGGCGGCGACAAGCTCCCGGCCGGCATGCGCGTGACCGCCGAGAACCCCGCGCTCGGCCTGCGCGCCATCCGCTACTGCCTGCGCCAGCCGGAGATGTTCCGCGCCCAGCTCCGCGCGCTGCTGCGGGCGTCGGTGCACGGCAACCTGCGCATCATGTTCCCGATGATCTCCGGGGTGGCGGAGCTGCGGGCCGCGAAGCACGCGCTGCGCCAGGCCGCCGACGAGCTGCGCGCCGAGGGCGTCGCGTTCCGGCAGGTGCCGGTGGGGATCATGGTGGAGCTGCCCAGCGCCGCCATGATCGCGGACCGGCTCGCGGCCGAGTGCGACTTCTTCTCCATCGGGACGAACGACCTCATCCAGTACACCATCGGGATCGACCGGCAGGACAAGGACGTGGCCTACCTGTACAAGCCGCTCCACCTGGCGGTGCTGCGCCTCTTGAAGCTCATCTGCGACGCCGGCCGCGCCGCGGGCGTGCCGGTGTCGATGTGCGGGGAGATGGCGGGCGAGCCGGTGAACGCGCTCGTGCTGCTCGGCCTGGGCGTCGCCGAGCTGTCCATGAACGGCCCGTCCATCCCGCTGGTGAAGCGGGTGGTCCGCGCCGCCCGCGCCGAGGACGGGCGGGCGCTGGTGGACCGGCTGCTCGCGCTCACCACCGCCGACGACATCGAGCACGAGGTCCAGGCCGAGATGGCCCGCCGCTTCCCCGGCCTGCTCGACGGGGACCACGACGCCGAGCCGGCCGGCCAGGGCTGAGCCGGCGGGGCGGTCGGCGCCCGGCCGCCACGTCCGGCGGGGTCGCCCTCCGATCGGACGGACGCGGCGGCAGCGTGTCCGCCATATTGACACCACGCGCGCCGGGCGCGTACCTTGCCCGTCCCGCCCGGGCACCCCCGCCTCCGGAGGAGAACACATGCCGCTCCAGGACTTCCTCTTCACCTCCGAGTCGGTCACGGAGGGCCATCCGGACAAGATGGCGGACCAGATCTCCGACGCCGTGCTCGACGCGGTGCTCCGCCAGGACCCGAAGGGCCGGGTGGCCTGCGAGACGCTGCTCAAGACCGGCTACGTGATGATCGCGGGCGAGATCACCACCAAGGCGCGCATCGACTACCCGAAGCTCGCCCGCGAGACGGTGCGCCGCATCGGCTACACCAGCGGCGACATGGGCTTCGACGCCAACACCTGCGCGGTGCTGGTGGCGGTGGACCAGCAGTCGCCGGACATCGGGCAGGGCGTGGACACCGGCGGCGCCGGCGACCAGGGCATGATGTTCGGCTACGCCTGCGACGAGACGCCGGAGCTGATGCCGGCGCCCATCCAGTACGCGCACGCGGTGACGAAGCAGCTCGCGAAGGCGCGCCGTGCCGGCCTCGACCTCCTCCGCCCCGACGGCAAGAGCCAGGTGTCGGTCGAGTACCGCGACGGCCGGCCGGTCCGCATCGACACGGTGGTGGTCTCCACCCAGCACGCCGAGTCGGTCTCGAACAAGCGGCTGCACGAGGCGGTGCGCGAGCAGGTGATCGCGAAGGCGCTCCCGAAGCGGCTCCTCGACCGCAAGACGCGGATCCTCATCAACCCCACCGGCCGGTTCGTGATCGGCGGCCCCATGGGCGACACCGGCGTCACCGGCCGGAAGATCATCGTGGACACCTACGGCGGCATGGGCCGCCACGGCGGCGGCGCGTTCAGCGGCAAGGACCCGTCGAAGGTGGACCGCTCCGCCGCGTACATGGGGCGCTACATCGCGAAGAACGTGGTCGCGGCCGGCCTGGCCTCGCGCTGCGAGGTGCAGGTGGCGTACGCCATCGGCGTGGCCGAGCCGGTCTCGGTGATGGTGGACACGTTCGGCACCGCCAAGGTGCCGGAGGGGAAGATCGCCCGCGCCGTCCGCGAGGTGTTCGGCCTCACCCCGCGCGCCATCATCGAGGGGCTCGACCTGCTGCGCCCGGTCTACGAGAAGACCGCCGCCTACGGCCACTTCGGCCGGACCGAGAAGACGTTCACCTGGGAGCGCACCGACAAGAAGGAGGCGCTCGCCGACGCGGCCGGGCTGTCCAAGATCCGCGCGGTGATCTGACGCGCCCTGCACGACCCCGGCGCCTTCGCCGCTCGCGGCCCGTCCGGTCCCACCGGGCGGGCCGCCTCGTTTGCGGGGCACCGCGGCCCGGGAGTTGACCGGGCCGGCCGGGTGGACTAGCTATCCGTCCATCCGGATGCATTGATGCCTCGCCCCGCCCCCGCCCGCCTCCCCGCCCCGAGCCGCCGCCCCGAGGCCCTGCTCGGCTGGATGGAGCTGCTCTCGGACCCGATCCGGCTCCGCGCGCTGCGCGCGCTCGAGCCGCGCGAGCTGTCGGTGCTGGAGCTCCGCGAGGTGCTGGCGCTCCCGCAGTCCACCGTGTCGCGCCACCTGAAGACGCTCTCCGACGCGGGCTGGCTCTCCGCCCGGCGCGAGGGCACCCAGAGCCTGTACGGCTGGGCCGCCGAGCTGGACCCGGGCGCCCGCAAGCTCTGGCAGCTCGCCCGCGCCGAGAGCGACGGGTGGGCGGTGGTCCGCGCCGACGCGGCGCGGCTCCGGGCGGTGCGCGCCCGCCGCGACGAGGCGCAGCGCTTCTTCGCCGGCGCGGCCGGCGCCTGGGACGGGCTGCGCGCCCGGGTGTACGGGCGCGGGGTCGCCGCCGAGGCGCTGCTCGCGCTGGTGCCCCCGGCCTGGACGGTGGCCGACCTGGGCTGCGGCACCGGCGCGGTCGCCGCCGAGCTGGCGCCCCGCGTGCGGCGGGTGATCGCGGTGGACCGCTCCGCCGCCATGCTCCGCGCGGCACGCCGCCGCACCGCCCGCTTCGACAACGTCGAGCTGCACGAGGCCGACCTCGCGGCGCTGCCGCTCGAGGACGGCGGCTGCGACGCGGCGCTGCTGGTGCTCGTGCTCGCCTACCTGGACGATCCCGCCCCCGCGCTGGCCGAGGCGGTGCGGGTGCTGCGCCCGGGCGGGCGCCTCGTGGTCCTGGACGCCGCGCGCCACCAGGACGAGGCGCTCCGGCGCCGCATGGGCCAGGCGCACCCCGGCTTCGAGCCGGACGCGCTCGCCGCGCTCGTCCGCCGGGCCGGCGCGGCCGGCGTCACCGCGCGGGCGCTGCCGCCCGAGCCGGGCGCGCGCGGCCCGGGGCTGGTCGCCTGCACCGGCGAGCGACCCGCCCGGCCCTGACCGCGCCGCACCACCGACCTTCGACCCTCGTTCCACGCAAAGGAGAAGCACCATGGCCGTGTCCGCCGCGAAGAAGAAGCCCGCCCCGAGCGCCCCTGCGCCGCTCGAGCACAAGGTGAAGGACCTCTCCCTGGCGGGCTGGGGACGCAAGGAGATCGAGCTCGCCGAGAAGGAGATGCCGGGCCTGATGGCGCTCCGGCGCGAGCACGCGCGGCAGCGCCCGCTCGCCGGCCAGCGGATCACCGGCTCGCTGCACATGACCATCCAGACCGCGGTGCTGATCGAGACGCTGGTGGACCTCGGCGCCGACGTCCGCTGGGCGAGCTGCAACATCTTCTCGACGCAGGACCACGCCGCCGCCGCCATCGTGGTGGGCCGCGAGGGGACGCCCGAGGCGCCGCGCGGCGTGCCGGTGTTCGCCTGGAAGGGCGAGACGCTGGAGGAGTACTGGGACTGCACCGAGCGCGCGCTCGACTTCGGCGGCGGCAAGGGCCCCACGCAGATCGTCGACGACGGCGGCGACGCCACCCTGCTCATCCACAAGGGCGTCGAGTACGAGAAGGCCGGCAAGGTGCCGCCGCCCTCCAGCGCCGACTCCGAGGAGCTGGAGGTGGTGCTGCGCCTGCTCGCCCGCGAGCAGAAGAAGGACCCGCGCCGCTGGACCCGGGTGGCGAAGGCCTGCGCCGGCGTGACCGAGGAGACCACCACCGGCGTGCACCGGCTCTACGAGATGCAGAAGGCCGGGACGCTGCTGTTCCCCGCCATCAACGTGAACGACTCGGTCACGAAGTCCAAGTTCGACAACCTGTACGGCTGCCGCCACTCGCTGGTGGACGGGCTGAACCGCGCCACCGACGTGATGCTGGCCGGGAAGCTCTGCGTGGTCTGCGGCTACGGCGACGTGGGCAAGGGCTGCGCCCAGGCGCTGCGCGGCCAGGGCGCGCGGGTGGTGGTCACCGAGATCGACCCCATCAACGCGCTGCAGGCGTCGATGGAGGGGTACCAGGTGGTGCGGCTCGAGGACGTGGTGAAGGACGCCGACGTGTTCGTCACCGCCACCGGCAACCTGGACGTCGTCACCGTCGAGCACATGAAGGCGATGAAGGACTGCGCCATCGTCGGCAACATCGGCCACTTCGACAACGAGATCGACATGGCCGGGCTGCGCAAGCTCACCACCCGGGTGAACATCAAGCCGCAGTACGACGCGTTCGTGTTCCCGGACGGCCACCGGGTGCTGGTGCTGGCCGAGGGGCGGCTCCTCAACCTGGGCTGCGCCACCGGGCACCCCTCGTTCGTGATGTCGAACTCGTTCACCAACCAGACGCTGGCGCAGATCGAGCTGGCGGTGAACCGCGCCGCCTACGCGAAGCAGGTGTACGTGCTCCCGAAGCACCTCGACGAGAAGGTGGCCGCGCTGCACCTCGAGCAGATCGGCGCCCGCCTGACGAAGCTCACCAAGAAGCAGGCGGCCTACATCGGCGTGCCGCAGTCCGGCCCGTTCAAGCCCGATCACTACCGCTACTAGGCCGGGCGGACGATGAGCCTCGTCTCCGCGGCGCTGTTCGGGCTGCTCCAGGCGCTCACCGAGTTCCTCCCGGTGAGCTCCACCGCGCACCTGCTGGTGTTCGGGGAGCTGCTCGGCCACTCGCTCGACGACCGGCGCTTCCGCGCCTTCGTCACGATCATCCAGGCCGGCACCACGCTGGCGGTGCTGGTCTACTTCCGCGCCGACATCGCGCGGCTGGTGGCGGCCTCGGCGCGGGGGCTGGCCCGGGGCAGGCCGTTCGGGACGCCGGAGGCGCGGCTGGGCTGGTACATCGTGCTCGGCACGCTGCCGGCCGCGCTGGCCGGGAAGCTGCTCGAGCACCGCATCGAGGCGCTCGGCAACTGGGTCATCGCGGGCTCGCTGGTGGCGCTCGGCCTGGTGCTGCTCGCGGCCGAGCGCCTGGCCAGCCACCGGCGGCGGGTGGAGGACGTCGGCGCGGGCGACGCGCTCCTCATCGGCGTCGCCCAGGCGCTGGCGCTCGTGCCGGGCAGCTCGCGCTCCGGCACCACCATCACCGGCGGCATGCTGCTCGGCTTCACCCGCGAGGCGGCGGCCCGCTTCAGCTTCCTGCTCTCGGTCCCCATCACGCTCGCGGCCGGCGCGTACAAGCTCTGGTCCACCGTCCCGGACCTGCGGGGCGAGGCGGCCTGGACGGTCGCGACGGTGGTCGGTACCGTGGTGTCCGCCGTGGCCGGCTACCTCGTCATCGACTGGCTGCTCGCGTGGCTGCGGACGCGCACCACCTACGTGTTCGTGGTCTGGCGGCTCGCCGCCGGCGCCGCCATCGCGGCGCTCATCCTCTCCGGCGTCCTCCCCGCCGGCGCCGAGGCGCCCCCGCCGCCCCCGCCGGCCCTGCACGCGGCCCCGTGACGCTCGACGATCTCGCCGCGGCGCTGGTCGCCCGCGAGCCGGGGATCGCCCCGGTGGACCGGATCGCCCACGAGCACCTGCCCCGCGGCGGCTTCGCCTCCGCGGCGGTGCTGGTGCCGCTGCACGTGCTCGACGGCGAGGTGCACGTGCTCATGATCCGCCGGCCCATGAAGATGTCCCGCCACGCGGGGCAGATCGCGTTCCCCGGCGGCAAGATCGACCCGGGGGAGGAGAGCCTCGCCGCCGCGCTGCGCGAGGCGCACGAGGAGGTGGGGCTCGAGCCGGCGCGCGCCGACGTCATGGGACAGCTCAGCGAGACGCTGGTGCTCGCGTCGGCCTTCCGCTTGACGCCGTGGGTGGCTTCCGTGCCATATCCCTACCCGTACGCGGCCGCGCCGCACGAGGTGGACGAGATCCTGCACGTCCCGCTCTCGGCGCTCTCCCGCCCCGGCGCGCACCGGGTCGAGTGGCGCGAGGTCTACGGCCTGAGGCTCGACGTGCACTTCTTCTCGGTCGGCAAGGACGTGATCTGGGGCGCGACGGGTCGCGTGCTCGCCGAGCTCCTGTCCATCTGGAGGGCGTCGTGAAGATCTACCCGGTGATCATGGCGGGCGGCTCGGGCACGCGGTTCTGGCCGCTGTCGCGCCGCAACCGCCCGAAGCAGTTCCTGGCGCTCGCCGGCGACGCGCCGCTGCTCGCCGCCACGGTGAGCCGGCTCCCGCCGCTGTCGCGGCCCAGGGACACGTTCGTGGTGTGCGGGCCGAAGCACGCGGCCGCCGCCCGGCGGATGGTGGCGCAGCTCCCGAAGGAGAACTTCATCGTCGAGCCGTGCGCGCGGAACACCGCGCCCTGCGTGGGCCTCGCCGCCATCCACGTGGCCGCGAAGGACCCCCGCGGCGTCATCGCCATGCTGCCGGCCGACCACCACATCGGCCGGCCCCCGGCGTTCCGCGACGCGCTGGCCGCGGCCGCCCAGCTCGCCGAGGCGGGCTCCATCGCCACCATCGGTATCCGCCCCTCGCGCCCCGAGACCGGCTACGGCTACCTGAAGCTCGGGCCGCGCCTGGCCGCGCGCGCGAAGGGCAAGAAGCGGCTGGTGGCGCACAAGGTCGAGCGCTTCGTGGAGAAGCCGGACGTGGTCACCGCGGCGCGCTACCTCGCCGACGGCAGCTACCTCTGGAACTCGGGCATCTTCGTGTTCCGCGCCGACGTGATCCTGGACGAGATCCGCCGCGCCATGCCGGTGCTGGGCGAGCAGCTCGAGGCCATCCGCCGCACGCTCGGCACGCCGAACTACGCGCGCACGCTGAAGCGCGTCTTCCCCGACTGCCCGTCCATCTCCATCGACTACGGCGTGATGGAGAAGAGCCAGCGCATCGCGGTGGTGCCGGCCGAGTTCGGCTGGAGCGACGTGGGCAGCTTCGCCGCGCTCTCCGACGTCCGCGTCACCGACGACCTCGGCAACGTGGCAGAGGGCGACGCGCTCGTCATCGACGGCCGCAACAACGTGGTGCTGGCCGGGAAGGACCGGCCCATCGCGCTCATCGGCCTCGACGACGTCATCGTGGTGGACTCGGGCGACGCGCTGCTCGTGTGCCGCCGCGACCGGGCCCAGGACGTGCGCAAGGCGGTCGAGGAGCTGGGCCGCCGCGGCCGCGAGGAGCTCCTCTAGCGCGGCCCCCGCGCCCCGCGTCCCCGAGGGACGCGCGGCCCCCGGTCCGAGGTGCTATACAGCCGCCCGGCGGCCCGCCCCGGGGGGAACCGGGCGGCGCCGGCGCTCTCCGGGCACGGAGCCTGCCCGCGGCGCCTCACGTCACGACATTCACGACCGAGGACCGACCCCATGGCCAAGCTCTCCCCGACCATCTTCCGCGAGTACGACATCCGCGGGCTGGTGGACCAGGATCTCACCGAGGAGGCGGTCTCGCTCGTCGGCAAGGCGCTCGGCTCGCGCATCCGGGGCGCGGGCGGGAAGCGGGCCGCGGTGGGGTGGGACGCGCGCCTGTCCGGGCCGAAGTTCGCGAAGGCCATGATCGAGGCGCTCACCTCCACCGGCGTGGACGTGGTGAGCCTCGGGGTGGTGCCGACGCCCCTGACCTACTTCGCCGCCCACACGCTCGACGTGGACGGCATCTGCATGATCACCGGCTCGCACAACCCGCCGGAGTACAACGGCCTCAAGGTCGGGCTCGGCTCGGCCACCTACTACGGCGAGGAGATCCAGGCGCTGCGCCGCGAGGCGGAGGCCGGGCGCTTCGCCACGGGCCAGGGGACCGTCCGCGCGCACGACATCGTCACGCCCTACCGCGAGCACGTCCGGCAGAACCTCCGGCTCGGGAAGCGCCGCCTGAAGGTGGTGGTGGACGCCGGCAACGGGACGGGCGGCGTGGTGGCGGTGCCGCTGTTCGAGTCGCTCGGGTTCGAGGTGGTGCCGCTGTTCATCGAGATGGACGGCAACTTCCCGAACCACCACCCCGACCCGACCGTGGAGAAGAACCTCGAGCACCTGCGGCGCAAGGTGCTGGAGACCGGGGCGGACGTGGGCATCGCCTACGACGGCGACGCCGACCGGGTGGGCGCGGTGGACGAGAAGGGCAACGTGCTCTGGGGCGACCAGATCATGATCCTGTTCTCCCGGGCCCTGCTCGCCGAGGAGCCGGGCGCCGCCATCGTGGGCGAGGTGAAGTGCTCCTTCACGCTCTACGACGACATCGCCGCCCGCGGCGGGCGGGCCATCATGTGGAAGGCCGGGCACAGCCTCATCAAGGCGAAGATGAAGGAGGAGCACGCGCTCCTCGCCGGCGAGATGAGCGGCCACATCTTCTTCGGCCACCGCTGGTTCGGCTTCGACGACGGGATCTACTCCTCGGCGCGGCTGCTCGAGCTGCTCACGCACGAGGACCGGCCCATGTCCGCGCTGCTCGCCGACGTGCCGCGGACGTTCTCCACGCCCGAGCTCCGGGTGGACTGCCCCGAGGAGAAGAAGTTCGAGGTGGTGCGCCGCGCCCAGGAGTTCTTCGCGGCCCGCTACGACGCGGTGACGGTGGACGGGGTCCGGGTGGTCTTCCCGGACGGCTGGGGCCTGGTGCGCGCCTCCAACACGCAGCCGCTGCTGGTCCTGCGCTTCGAGGCGAAGACCGAGGCGCGGCTGGCCGAGATCCAGGCGCTGGTGCGCGGCAAGGTGGACGAGCTGCTGCGCGAGCTGGGGGCGTAGGCCGTGAAGGGGCTCGCGCTGGGCGTGGACCTGGGGGGCACCAACGCGCGCGCGGCGGTGGTGGACCGCGCCACCGGCGAGATCGTGGCCTCGCACAAGGAGCCGCTGCGCGAGCGCGGGCCCGAGGCGGTGGTCGCGACCGTCCTCCACGCGCTCGGGCAGGCGGCCGGCGCGGCCGGGATCGCGCCGGCGTCGGCCGGCCGGGTCGGGGTGGGCGTGGCCGGGCAGGTGCTCGGCGCCACCGGCGTGGTGATGAACGCGCCCAACCTGGGCTGGCGCGACGTGGCGTTCGGCACGCTGCTGGAGAAGGCGCTCGGCGTGCCGGTGCGGGTCGCGAACGACCTGTCGGTGGCGGCCTGGGGCGAGAAGCGCTTCGGCGCCGCCCGCGGCATCGAGGACGTGGTGCTGGTGTTCGTCGGCTCCGGCGTGGGCTCCGGCCTCATCCTCGGCGGCCGGCTGCACGACGGCGCCCAGGGGGTGGCCGGCGAGCTCGGGCACATCAAGGTGCGCCTGCCGCGCCCGGGGTTCACGCCGCGCCGCTGCGGCTGCGGCCAGCTCGGCTGCCTCGAGGCGTACACCTCGGGGGTGAACGTGGCCGCGCGCGTGCGCGAGGAGATCGCGGCCGGCGCCGCCACCCGCGTGCTCGAGCTGGTGGAGGGCGACCTCGCCCGCGTCACCGCCAGCGTGGTGGAGGAGGCGCACGCGCTGGGCGACGCCTACGCCGTGGCGCTGTGGGACGAGGTCGCGGAGCTGCTCGGGCTCTCCGTGGCGAACCTGGTCACGCTGCTCAACCCCGCCCGGCTCATCCTGGGGGGCGGCGTGCTGCTGGGCGCACCCCGCCTCGCCGACCTGACGCTCCGCCGCTTCGACGAGGCGGTATCGCGCTCGGCCACGCGCGGGCTCACCGTGGAGCGCGCCTGGCTCGGCGACGACGCCGGGGTCATCGGCGCCGCGGTGCTCGAGTAGATCGAAGGGGTGTCCGCGAAGGCCACGCCTACCCGGCGCCTCGAAGCGTCGGGAGGCGCGCCGCGCGCGCGCGGAGACGCGGCCGGCTCGCGCCGCGGTCCACGCGCCACGACCGCCGCGAAAGCGCTGCGCCCCAGCGATTTCCATCGACCTCGCCGCGCGCCTGGCGGCGCCGCTCCACGATCACGGTCAGTGCATTGACGCAGCGGCGACGCCGTCGGCGGCGCGGGATCCATCCGGGTGCGCGACGCCTCGCGGCGGAGATCGCGCGCGCGAAACGCGTGTCGCTTCCTTGACGTGCGAGATCGCGCGCTGCTAACCTCCGCACAACTTGTCCATTCCTGAGTGTCCATCGACATCGAATGGACGTTCCGAGGAGGGAACAGATGGCTGCGAAGAAGAAGACCGCGAAGAAGACCGCTGCGAAGAAGCCGGCCGCGAAGAAGAAGGTCGCGAAGAAGGGCAAGAAGTAACGCAGGGCTTCCACCCAGCGTAGCGCCGCGGCCGCCTCCGGGCGGCCGCTGCTTTTCCGGGCTACGAAGAGGCGCGATGTCGCTCACCGCACGCGAGCTCGCCGAGGTGGTCGCCGAGCTCGCCCCGCTCGCCGGGGCGCACGTGGACGCGGTGCGCATGCACGCGGAGCGGGCGCTCACGCTCTCGCTCCGCGGGCGCGCCGGCGACGCGCTGCTCCTCCTCTCCGCCGAGCCCGACGTCACCCGCCTCCACGCGGTCGGCCGCCGCCCCCCTCAGCCCGACACCCCCTACGCCGCGCAGGCGGTGCTCCGCCGCGAGCTGGAGGGCGCGCGCCTCGCCGGGCTGGAGACGCTCCCCGGCGACCGGGTGGTGGCGCTGTCCTTCGACCGGGCCCCGGCGCGGGGCGGGCCGGTGCGCCTGGTGGCGGAGCTCACCGGCCGCCACGGCAACCTGTTCCTGGTGGACGCGGCCGGGGTCATCCGCGCCGCCGCCGCCCGCAACCTCTCGCAGCGCCGCGACCTCGCGGTGGGCCGCCCCTACCAGGCGCCCTCGCTGCCGCCCGGCGCCGGCACCGACGCCGGCCAGGGCGCGCTCCGCTTCCCGCCGGTGCCGGGCGCGCCCTTCCCGCTCTCGGCCGCCATCGAGGCCGCCTACCTCGCGCGCGAGGAGGAGCGGCGCCTGGCCGAGGGGCGTCGGCGGCTGCGCGAGCCGGTGCGCGCGGCCCTGGCCCGGGCCGGCCGCGCCCTCGTGAAGCTGGCCGACGAGGCGGCGCGGGTGCCGGCCGCCGAGGCGGACCGGCGCGCCGCCGACCTGCTCAAGACCCACCTGCGCGCGGTCCGGCGCGGCGCCACCGAGGTGACGGTCACCGAGTGGACCGAGGAGGGCCCGCGCGAGGTGCGCGTGGCGGTGGATCCCGCGCTCACGCCGCAGGCCAACCTGGAGCGGTACTACCGGCGCTACCGCCGCATCGTGGAGAGCGCCGCGCGGGTGGAGGCCCGCGCCGCCGAGGTGCGCGCCCGCGAGGCCGCGCTGCGCGCGCTGCTCGCCCGGATCGACGCGGCCGGCGCCGCCGACCTGCCCCGGCTCGAGCGCGAGGCGCGCCGCCTCGCCGCCGGCCCGCGCCCGGCCGCGCCGCCGCGCCGCAAGCACGACGAGCCCGCGCCGCCGTACCGCACCTTCCGCTCGCTCTCCGGCGCGACGGTCCTGGTCGGGCGCGGCGCGGCGGAGAACGACGCGCTCACGCTGCGGGTGGCCCGCGGCAACGACCTGTGGCTGCACGCGCGCGGCCTGCCCGGCGCGCACGTGGTGGTCCGGCTGGACAAGGGGAAGGCGCCGGACGCGGAGACGCTGGTGGACGCCGCCCACCTCGCGGTGCACTTCTCCGACGCCCGCGGGGCGCCGCAGGCCGACGTCGCCTACACCCGCGCCCGCTTCGTGAAGAAGCCGAAGGGCTCGGCGCCGGGCGCGGTCACCTACAGCCAGGAGAAGGTCATGCTCCTGCGCACCGAGCCCGGGCGCGTCGAGCGCCTGCTCGCCGAGGAGGAGGGCGGGCAGGGCTAGCGGGGCACGCCGGTCCGTCCGCGCCCCGCGCGCCCGCCCTGTGCGCCGCAGAGGTAGCCCTTGATGGACGGGCGCCCCCTCCGTAGGATCGGCGCCGCGTGCGCCCCAAGGAGTCGAGCCGTCAGCTGACGCTGTTCTCCCCGGAGGCCCGCCGCTCCGCCGCGCACCTGCTCGCCGACGCGCTCTCCGGGATCCTCACCGAGCGGGTGCGCCTCACCGTCCACGACAACCGGTCCACCATGGTCTCGTTCCGCCGCCGGCCGGGCGAGATCCACTACCGCGTCCACCACATGTTCCTGGAGGCGCCGGGCGAGGTGGTGTCCGCGCTGGCCGCGTTCGCGGTGGCGGGCCGCGGCGCCGCGGCCGCCCGCCGGCGGCAGGCGGGCAGCCGCATCGACGCCTACGTGAAGGAGCACCGGGCCCGGATCGCCGCCCCGCGCGCCGACCGGCTCCAGCCGCGCGGCCGGGTGCACGACCTCCAGGCGCTGTTCGACCGGCTCAACGCCGAGCACTTCGGCGGGGCCATCGAGGCGCGCATCGGCTGGGGCCCGGTCCGGCTGGGGCGGCGGCGGCGCACCGTGAAGACCGGCGTCTACGTGCAGGACGCGCGGCTCATCCGGATCCACCCGACCCTCGACCGGCCCGAGGTGCCCGAGTTCTACGTGGCCGCGGTGGTGTTCCACGAGATGCTCCACCAGGCCGTCCCCGCGGTGGAGGTGAACGGCCGCCGGGTGGTGCACGGTGCCGCGTTCCGCCGCCGCGAGCGCGCCTACCCCGACCACGAGCGCGCCAAGGCGTGGGAGGACCGGAACCTGGCGCTGCTCCTCTCCTCGCCCGCGTAGCCGCGCCCCGCGCTGCGGCGCGGTGACCCACCGTGCGAGCCCCATCCGCGCGCCGCGCGCCGCCCGTTTCCGGCCGGCGCCCGCGCACCGGGTGTGCCATGATCCCGTGCGCCCGTGCCCCGACGCCTCGCCCTGCCGCTCGTCGCGCTGCTCGCGCTCTCCGCCGCCGGGTGCATGGCCGCGCGGGCGAAGCCCGGCGAGGAGCCGGTCCTGTACGGGCTGGAGATCCAGGGCACCCACGCGCTCGACGCGGACGACATCGCCGAGAAGCTCGCCACCCAGCCCTCCGACCGCTGGGCCTGGCAGGAGGCGCGGCGGCTCGACGCCGACGCGCTCGCGGTGGACCGCAAGCGCGTCGAGGCCTACTACCGCGAGCGCGGCTTCTACGACGCGAAGGTGGTGGACGTGCAGGTGCGGCCCGACGGGCCGGGCCGGGCGAAGGTCGTCATGCGGGTGGAGGAGGGCGAGCCCATCCTCGTCCGGAGCGTCGAGGTCTCGGGCCTCGACGCCGCCCCCGAGGCGAAGGCCCGCGTCGGCGCGCTGCCGATCCGCCCCGGCGAGCGGTTCACCGAGCGCGACTACGACGGGGCCCGCGGCGCGCTGCTCCACGCGCTCCGCAACACCGGCTGGGCGGACGGCGCGGTGACGCAGCGCGCCCAGATCCTGCCCGCCGAGCACGCGGCCGAGGTCCGCTACGAGGTGACGCCGGGCACCCGCTACCGGTTTGGCCCGGTGTTCGTGGCGGGCACCGCCGCGGTGCCGCGCGACCGGGTGCGCGAGCAGGCCGGCATCGAGATCCACCCCGGCGACTGGTTCGAGGAGGACCGGCTGGCGAAGGCGCAGGCGCGGGTCTTCGACCTGGGCGTGTTCGGCGCGGTGCGCGTCACCCGCGGCGCCCCCGACCCGCAGCGCGCGGTGGTGCCGATCGTGGTGGCGGTGCGCGAGGTGCCGTTCCGGACGCTCCGCGCCGGCCCGGGCGTGGGCGTGCAGGCGAACACCCGCTGGGACGTGAACGGCACGGTGGGCTGGAGCCACCGCAACTTCATGGGGGACCTGCGCAAGCTGCAGCTGGAGCTGCGCGCCGGGTACGCCTGGCTGGTGGCGCGGCCGCGGAAGGAGGGGCCCATCGCGCTCGCCACCGCCGAGTTCTCGCAGCCCGGCGCCATCAGCCGCCGCATCGACGCCACCGCGCGGCTCGAGATCGAGCGCGGCCTGGAGCAGGCGTACGACTTCTGGTCGGAGCGGCTGCGGGTGGGGTTTCCGTTCCGCCTCGCCCGCCGCCTGACGCTGGTGCCCAGCTGGAACCTGGAGGTCTACCAGCTCCAGAACGCGGTGAGCACGTTCGATCCCACGCAGCCGGCGAAGCAGGGGCCGGAGCTGCAGAACTGCCAGGGGAGCGTGTGCCTGCTGTCCTACCTGGAGCAGCGGGTGGGCTGGGACGGGCGCAACGACCCGCTCAACCCGCGCCGCGGCGTGTGGGTGATGGTGGCGGTGCAGGAGGGCTTCAACGTCGGCGGCTACGGGTACCGCTACCTGCGCTTCCTGCCCGAGGCGCGCGGCTTCGTGCCGCTGGGCCAGAAGCTGGTGCTGGCCGCCCGCGCCCGGGTGGGCGCGCTCGTCCCGGTGAACCAGGCCGGCGAGCCGCCCATCGTGGCCCGCTTCACCGCCGGCGGCCCGCAGTCGATGCGCGGCTACTACACCGGCCGCCTCGCCCCCATGGTGCTGCGCGACGGCGACTGGGTGCCGGTGGGCGGCAACGGCCTCGCCGACGGCTCGCTGGAGCTGCGCCTCGACCTGACGCGGAGCTGGGGCGCGGCGCTGTTCGTGGACGGCGGCAACGTCTCGCGCCCCTCCGGCGTCCCCACCGCCTACCGCGACGTGCTCGACCCGACCCAGGTCCAGTGGGCGGGCGGCCTGGGCCTGCGCTACCGGACGCCGTTCGGCCCGGTGCGCTTCGACGTGGGCGTGCAGCTCCCCACCAACCTCGCCGCCGGCGTGCCCTTCCACCAGCGCTTCCCGACGGTGCCGAGCGTCGAGAACGCCGGCGCGCCCATCTACGACAAGGCCGGCAACCTGGTGGGCACCGTGCCGGCCACGCACCGCGAGCCCTGGATCGCGTTCCACCTCTCCATCGGCGAGGCGTTCTAGTGCGCCGGGGGGCCTCGATCGCCGCCGCCATCGGGGCCGTCGCCGGCGCGGTGGGCTGGCTCCTGCTCGGGCTCGCCGCGTTCGCCGGCGTGGCGCTGTCCGCGGCGATCCTGTACGCGTCGTGGGGGGTGGGGCGCCCGGTGGTGGCGAACGCGCTGGTGCGGATCGCCGACGACGCGCTGGCAGGGAGCTTCCAGCTCGATCGGATCACGGTCCTGCCGCAGGGCGGCATCGAGCTGCACGGCCTGCGGGTGTTCGACCCGGAGGGCCGGCTGGTGCTGGAGGTCGGGCGCGCCGCGGTGTTCGCCGACCTGACCCGGCTCCGCAACCGGGTGATCGGCGTCACCGCCGAGCTGGACCGGCCCTCGGTGCTCGTCGAGGAGGGCGAGGGCGGGCTGTCCATCGCGCGGGCCTTCGCCCCCAGCCACCCCTCGCCGCCGCGCCCGCCCGGCGCCCCCGCGCCGCGGGACGACGGGTCCGGCTGGACGCTGCGCGTGGAGCGGCTCACGCTGCGCGGCGGCGACCTGTGGTGGGTGGACGGCGAGGGGGCCACGCGGCTCGAGGCGCAGGCGCTCGACCTCGACGCCCGCGGCGTGATCGGGCCGCGGCGGGCACGGGTGCAGCTCCGGCTGCGGGGCGCGGCCGACGTGCCGGTGCCGGGCGCGCTCGCGCTCGACGTGCGCCTGGCGCGCGACGGCGACGTCCTGCGGGTCTCGGTGCTCCGCGCCCGCCACGGGGACACCGTGCTGGAGGCGATCGGGGAGGGAGACCTCGCCCGGCGCAGCGGGCGGCTGGCGATCACGCGGCTCGGGGTGGACTCGGAGAAGCTCCGCGCGCTCGCGCCGGAGGTGGCGCTGGGCGGCGACCTCGCCGCGGCGGGCTACGCCGAGTCGGACGGGGACGTCGCCACCGCGGCGCTGCACGTGGCGCCGCGGGCCGGGGAGTCGCGGGGCGGCGGCGACGCGGCGGTGGCGGTGCGGCTCGACGGATCCCGCTCGCTCGGCGCCGAGGTGGCGCTCGACGCGCTCGACCCCTCCCGGATCTGGTCGGGCCTGCCGCGCGGCGCGGTCACGCTGCGGGCGCGCGGCGGGCTGTCCGGCACGACCCTCGACGACCTGCGCGGCCGCGCCCAGGTGTCGCTCTCGCGCTCGACCGTGCGCGGCGGGGAGCTCGGCCCGGGCGAGCTGACGGCCCGCGCCGACCGCGGCAGCTGGGAGGTGGAGCGGCTCACGCTGCAGGCGCCGGGGGTGGCGCTGCTCGGGTCGGGCCGCTGGCGCGAGGGGGCGGGGGTCTCCGGCCGCGTCTCCGCCGACGCCGGCGACCTGGCGCGCCTCGCCGCGAACCTGGAGCGCCTGCTGGGCCAGGCGCTGCCGCCGCTCGCCGGACGGGCGCGGGTCGAGGCGACGCTCTCCGGCACCTCGCGCGCCCCGGTGCTGGACGGCACCGTGGAGGGGCCGCACCTCGCGGTGGGGAGCTTCGCGCTCGACGGGGCGAAGGGGAGCGGGCACGTGGCCGGGCCGTTCCGGGCCGTCACCGGCCGGCTGCACCTCACCGCCGACCGGGTGCGCAGCGGCGGGGCCGAGCTGGCGCGCGCGCTGCTGCTCGACGCGGAGCTGGCGGCGGCGGACGCGCGGCTGGACGCCTCGGCGGACGTCCCGGCGCTGGGGCGGGAGCCGGTGGCGGTGCAGGCGCGCGCGCTCCGCACCGAGCGCGGCGACGAGGTGATCCTCCGCGAGCTCGCCATCGCGTACCCGGGCACCCGCTACGCGCTCACCGCGCCGGCGCGGCTGTCCCTCACCGGCCCGCGGGTGGACCGGCTCGAGCTCGCCTCCGGCGCCCAGCGCATCCGGCTGGAGGGCGGGATCGGGGCGCGCGGCGCGCTCGACGCCCGGGCCGAGGTCGAGGCGCTGCGCCTCGAGGGGCTGCCGGTGGGGGTGCTCCCGAGCGGCGCCGGGCTGGCGGGCGAGCTGAGCGCGCAGGCGTCGGTCTCCGGCACCACGCGCCGGCCGGTGGCGCAGGCGCACCTCACGCTCGCCGGGGGACGGTTCCGCGGGCTCGACGGGCTGCGCGCCGTCGCCGACGCGGCCTGGGACGGCGGCGCCCGGCGCGCCCGGCTGGACCTGTCGGCGGCGCGCGGGGCGGGCGGCACCGCCGACGTGCGCCTCGACCTGCCGTTGCCGCTGCAGGGCCGCCCGGGCGAGCCGGTGTCGGCCCGCGTCCGCGGGGAGGCGCTGCCGCTCGGCCCCATCCTGCAGGCGGCCGGCGCGGCGCTGCCGGCGAGCGGCGAGGTGGCGCTCGAGGTCGCGCTGGAGGGGGCGATCGGCGCGCCCTCGCTCCGGGCCGAGGCCTCGCTCACCGGCGGCGCCTGGGACGACCTGTCGGCCATCGGCCTCGGGCTCACGGCGGAGGCGCCGGGCGAGCGGCTCACGGCCAGGCTCGAGGCGACGCTGGAGGGGCGTCCGGCGGTCTCGGTGCGCGGCGAGGCGCCGCTCGACCTGTCCGACCTCCTCACCCGGCCCGCCGCCGCGATCCGCGCGCTCCGCGCCGGGCACGCCGCGGTGGACGCGCGGGTGCCGGGGCTGGACCTCGCGGCGCTGGCGGGGCGGCTGGGCCTGCCGGACGACCTCGCCGGCCGGCTGAGCGGCGACGCGCGGCTGGAGGGGACGCTCTCGGCCCCGCGCGGGCGGGCTGCGTTCCAGGTGGAGGGCGGGGCCGCGAGCGGGGTGAGCGGGCTGGGGGTGGCGCTCGAGGCGGAGGCCGGCGCGCACCGGGTGGGCGCCACCGTCCGCCTCGCCATGGGCGGCGAGGAGGTGCTGCGCGGCGAGGGGTCGCTCGCGGCGGCGCCGGAGCGGCTGCTGGCGCGCGGGGGGCTGCGGAGCGCGCCGCTCTCGGTGGTGCTGGTGGTGCCGCACGCGTCGCTCGCCCGCACCTCCACGAGCACGCTCCTCGTCGAGGGGACGGTGGACGCGCGGCTCACCGCGGACGGGACGCTCGCCGCCCCCCGGCTCGCGCTCGAGGCGGAGGGGCGCGGGCTGCAGATCGAGGGCCGGCCGCTCGGCGACGTGACCTCCCAGGCGCGCTGGGCGGACGGGCGCGGCAGCGCCCGGGTGACGCTCGCGGCGAGGGCCGGCGGCACGCTGGAGGCGACCGCGGCGGTGGACGCGCCGCTCGGCCTCGACACCCGCGCCGCCGACCTGCGCCGCGCGCCGGCGGAGCTCGCGCTGCGGGCCCGCGACCTCGACCTCGGCTTCCTGCCGGCGGTGCTGTCCGGGTGGGTGCGGACCGCCTCCGGGAAGCTCCAGGCGGACGTGACCGCGCGCGGCCCGCTCGCGCGCCCGTCGCCGCGCGGGACGGTGCGGCTCGCCGACGGGCGGCTGGCGGTCTCGGAGTACGGCGACTGGACGCAGATCGAGGTGGACGCGTCCGTCACCGACGACGCGGTCGAGATCCGCCGGGTGGCGGCGCGCCGGGCGCACGGGTCGTTCGAGGCGCACGGCGCGCTGCGCGGGATGGGCGGGCCGGACGCGCGCCTGGAGGGCCGGATCGTCAGCCGCGAGCTGCCCATCATGCGCGCCGGCATGGAGCTCGCGACGCTCGACCTGCAGGTGGACGCGACCGGCGGCTACCAGCCCGGGGCGCTGCAGGTGAAGCTCACCGTGCCGCGCGGGACCATCCGGCTGCCGAAGCGCGCCCCCCGTGCGCTCCAGCCGCTCGAGCGCCGCCGCGACATCGTGGTCGGGCGCCAGCCGGAGCCGAAGCGCGCGCCGCTGCCGGTGCCGCGCGGGCCGGGGGAGCGGCCGTTCACGCTCACCGCCCAGCTGGTCGCGCCGGGGCGGCTCATGGTGGTGAGCGACAACCCGCGCATCCGCGTCGAGCTGAAGGCGAACGTCACGTACGAGCTCTCCGGCGCGAACGACTTCGCCACCGGCACCATCGAGGTGGTCCGCGGCGAGGTGGAGCCCATCGGCGGCCGCAACTTCCAGATCGAGCGGGGCAAGGTGACGTTCACCGGCGGCCCGCCCAGGGCGGCGCTGCTCGACGTCGAGGCGACGTACGACAACCCGGTCGCCAAGGTGACGGTGGCGGTGGCCGGGCCGGTCTCCGATCCGGAGATCCGCCTCTCCTCGCAGCCGCCCATGGACGACGGGCAGATCGCGCTGCTCATCGCCACCGGCCGCACCGAGCTGAAGCCCGGCTCCGGCGGGGTGGGGACGCTCACCGGCGAGGAGGCGGGCCGGGCCGCCCTGGGCGCGGTCGCGACCCAGGCGTTCAAAAACCTCGTCGCCGACAAGCTCCCGCTCGACACGGTGGCGGTCGACGCGGGCGCGCTGCGCGCCGGCAAGTACGTCACCGACAAGATCTACGTCGGCTACACCCGCCGCTTCGACGTGCAGCTCGAGCAGGGCCAGAACGTGAACGAGGTGCGGGTGGAGTACCAGATCACCCGCCGCTGGACGTTCGAGTCGCGCTACGGCGACGCGCAGTCCGGCGGCGCCAGCCTCATCTGGTCGAGGGACTACTGACCGCCCCCGCACGCGCCTCCGCCGGCGCGGGCCGCGCGCAGCGCCACAGCTCGCGCGCGATCCAGGCGGCGAGCGCGAGCCAGAGCAGCGAGCGCACCACGCCGTCCGGGTGGAACACGTGGTCCCGGAACCAGGGCTCCCAGCGCCGCGCCCGGACCTCGAACGCGATGTGGAAGTCGGCCACCGAGGCCGCGCAGAGCACGAGGAACAGGCCGGCGGGGGCAGCGGCGAGCGCGCCGGCCAGGAACCCGTACAGCGCGTACTGCGGGCTCCAGACCTTGTTCGTGGCGATCCAGGCGGTGAGCGCGAGCGCCACCCCGAGCCGCACCGCCCGCCCGGCGTCGCCCCCCGACCGCGCGGCGCGCCAGGCGGCGGCGCAGGCGAGCGCCACCGCGAGGAGCATCGGCCCGGTGGAGAGGACCTCGAGCAGCGGCCCGCGCCCCACCCCCAGCGCGTCCCAGATCGAGTTCTCGGCGCCGCGCCCGGCGTTGAAGCGGAAGAACCAGCTCCAGCCCGCCGGCGCGGCGAGCGCGAAGGGCAGGTTCACCGCGAGGAGCGCGGCGGCGAGGCCGGCGCCGAAGCGGAGCAGCGGCGCGCGCGCCCCGTCGCCGGCGAGCGCGAGGAGCGCCGGCGGGGCGAGCACGCCCGGGAACAGCTTCGCCGAGGTGCCGAGGGCGGTGAGCGCCCCGCCCGCGCCGGGCCGGTCGCGCGCGAGCGCGAGCAGCGCCCCGCAGAGGAGCGCGATCGGCAGGAGATCCCAGTTCAGCCCGGCGTAGAACACGAGCGCCGGCGTCGCCCCGAGCCAGAACGGGCGCGCCCCGGGCAGCCGCTCCAGCGCGAGCAGCGCCGCGAACAGGCACAGCGCCAGCAAGGCGTAGCTCACGGTGAAGTGCCCGAGCGCGCCGCCCGGCGCGAAGCTGGGGAGCCAGAGCGCGATCCCGAGCAGCACCGGGTACTCGATGCGATCCTCGAGGTACGGCAGCGGCCGGCCGCCGCCCAGGTAGCGGTCGCCGTGCAGGGCGATGACGTCGGAGTAGCAGTGGTGCTGGAACGACCAGAAGCGGTAGCCCGCGCCGGCGTGCGAGGCCCCGCGCGCGACGTTCAGGTAGCCGATCGCCAGCCAGGCAGCGGCGAGGCCGAAGGTGAGGAGCCGGGCCCGGGAGGTCACGCGGGCGCGACGTTAGCACGCGGCGGGCGGGCGCCGGCGGGGAAGGCGGCCGGCCGGGCGCGGGCGCGGCCCAGGGCCGAACATGAGACGAGGAGGTCGCGATGCTCTGGCTGCTGGCGTCGGTGCTGCTGCTCGTCTGGATCGTCTCGCTCGCGTTCAAGGTGACGGTGGGCGCCATCCACCTGCTCCTCGTCGCGGCGCTGGTGCTCTACGTGCTGGGCTTCGTCCGGGGCCGTCACCGGACGGTCACCTGACGGGCGGCCGCGGGACGGGGTGCCGCACGGGCGGCGCGCCGCCCGCGCGCCTCGGGTAACATCGCGCGCCGGTGACCCCGCTCCAGCGCCTCGCCGACGCGCTCGCCGCGCTCGTCTCGACCACCGGACCGTACGCGCCGGGGATCCTGTTCTTCGCCACGCTGGTCGAGTACGTGTTCCCGCCGTTCCCCGGCGACCTGCTGGTGGTCCTCGGCGCCTGGTACGCGGTGGAGGGCGCCATCTCCTGGCCGGTCACGTTCGTCTCGGTCACCGCCGGCGGCCTGGCGGGCGCGTGGCTCGACCATCGGGTCGGTGCGGCGCTCGGGCGGCGGCTGGACGCGCGCGCCGCCCGCCACGGCGCGCTCTCGCTCCAGGCCCGCCGGCTGGCGCGGTTCGAGGCGAGCTACCGGCGCTGGGGCGGGTGGCTGCTCGTGGCGAACCGGTTCCTGCCGGGCGTCCGGGCCTTCATCTTCATCGGCGCGGGCGCGTCGCGGATCCCGCTCCGCCGCGTGCTCCTCCTCGGCGGCCTGTCCGCCGCGCTCTGGAACGCGGTGCTGCTCGCGGCCGGCGCGTTCCTGGCGCACAACCAGGAGGAGCTCATCCAGCTCGTGCAGCGGTACACGAACGCGGCCTGGGCCGCGCTCGCCGCCTGCGCGCTGCTCTGGGTCCTCGGGCTCGCCTGGCGCCGGGCCGCCCGGCGCCGCGCCGCGGCGGACCGGGAGGAGGAGGCGTGATCGCGCTCGCGGCGGCGGCGCTGCTCGCGGCGCTGCCGGAGGGGCAGGCGCGCTACCGCGTCGAGCTCTCCGGCGAGCCGGTGGGCGCGGCGGAGCTGCGAGTCGCCTGCGCCGGGGCGCGGTGCGTCCTGAGCTTCGGCACGTGGCTGCGCGCGCCGGAGGAGGCCGGCGGCGCGGTGCGGGTGCGCCGGATCGAGGCGGAGGTGGATCGCGAGGGGCGGCTCGTGGGTGCGGTGCGCCGGACCGAGGACGGCGCGCCGCGGGCGGCGAGCGCGCCGCGGGGGCGGGTGCCGGCGTCGGCGGCGGAGCTGGCGCTCCTCGCGCCGTCGGCGGGCGCGGCCCGGGGGACGGCGGCGTGCCTCGCCGCCTTCGACGAGGAGGGCGGGCGCGCCGGCCTCGCCTGCGCCGGGCCGGCGCTGGCGGACGGGGCGGTCGTGCTCGACGTGCTGGGCGAGCGGGAGGAGGTGCGCCCGGGCCCGGACGGCTTCCCCGACGAGGTGCGGCTCCCGGAGCAGGGCGCGCGCTTCGTCCGCGATCCCGCGGCCGCGCCGCCGGCCCGGGCGCCGCGGCTGCCGGTCCGCGTGGCCGGCCCGGCCGATCCGGGCCGCGCCCGCGCGTTCTGCGGGCGCGCGGTGGACGCGCCGGCGCCGGCCCCGCCGCCCGCCACGGCCCCGCCCGCGCGGCCGGGGCCGGGCGACTGCCGGGCGCAGGCGGCCGCCTGGATCGCGGCGGCGCGGCGCGCCGGGCTCGAGGCGCGCCAGGCGGTGGGCGTGGCGCACGACGGGGCCGGCTTCACCTGGCACGCCTGGGCGGAGGTGCGCGGGCCGTCCGGCTGGATCGCGATCGACCCGGCCTTCGGCGAGGCGCCCGCGCGGGGGCCGCGCTTCACGGTGGCGCGGTTCACGATGGGTGACGAGGCCGCGCGCGCCGCCGCGGGTCGCGAGATCCTCGCCTGCTGGGGACGGGGGCGGGTGAGGTAGGCGCCGCGCCCACTCGCCGTGGAACGCCGCCGTTCCGGACCGGGCGGACGCAGCGTAGGATTCGCCGGTGCGCAGCCGCACCGCCCATCGCCCCGCCCGCAAGGCCCCGCCCACCATCGACCGCACCGCGACGCTCGCGCTCGCCGACCGGGCCCGCGCGCGCGGCCGCCGCCGCAAGGCGGTGGCGCTGTACCAGCGCGTGCTCGCGCAGCACCCGGACGACCTCGCGGTCCACGGCAAGGTGGCGCCGCTGCTCGCCGCGCGCGGCGATCGCGACGGGGCGCTGCGCAGCTTCCGCGCCGCCATCGACGGGCACCGCCGCGCCGGCTTCGTGGACCGCGCGCTGGCGGTGCTGGCGCAGGCCACCGAGGCGTTCCCGCGCGACGACGCCCTGTGGGACGAGATGGCGAACCTGGAGCTGTCGCGCGGGCGGCGCGCCGACGCGGTGGCGGCGCTGGTGCGCGGCGGCCGCACGCTGCTCGCGGCGCGCGCGCTCGGCCCGGCGGAGCGGCTGCTGCACACGGCGGGGCGGCTCGAGCCCTGGCACGGCGAGGCCACGCTGCTCCTCGCGCGCGCGTGGGCGCGCTCCGGCCGCCGCCGCGACGCGGTCCGGCTGCTGGAGGGGCTGGCGGAGCGGACCGGCGGGCGCACCCGCGCCGCGGCCCGCGCGCTCGCGCTGCGGCTCTCGCCGACGCCCTCGCGGCTCTGGCGCTGGCTGCGCCGCGGCGCCGCCGCCTGAGGGGCGGCGGACCCGTCCGCTGGTGCGCGGGGCCCGCGACCTCGCGCCGCCGCGTTCGCGGGCTCGCGCGAGGTGCCCGCGGGCGGGGGGCGACGGCGGCGGTCAGCCGGCGCGCCGCGCCAGGAAGCGCGCCAGCGCGCTCGCCTTCGGCACCAGCGAGCCGAGGTCCACCTCCTCGCCGGGCGTGTGGAACGCCTTGCCGCGGGGGCCGAGCGCATCGATGGTCGGGATGCCGAGCGCGCCGGTGGTGCAGGCGTCGGAGCCGCCTCCGGCGAGCGGGGCCTCGCCCTGGCCCAGGCCGCACTCGCGCTGGCAGTCGCCGTACTCCTTCGCGAGCGCCGACGAGGCCGGGGTGCGCTCCAGCGGATCGCGCCAGGCGCCCGCGGTCACCTCGAGCTCCGTCCCGGGGATGGCGGCCTCCCGCGCGGCCGCCTCCACCGCCTCGCGCAGCGCCTGCCCGTCCGCCACCGTCTCGAAGCGCAGGTCCACCTCGCACGAGGCCGAGGCCGGCACGGTGTTCTTGGTGGTGCCGCCGGCGATGGTCCCCACGTTCACGGTGAGCCCGCGCGCGTAGTCGGTGAGCGACTGGGCGCGGTCCACGAACCGCGCCAGCGACCAGATCGCGCTCCGGCCCTTCTCGTGCTCGTTGCCGGAGTGCGCCGCCACCCCGCGCGCCTCGACCCGCACCGACGCCACGCCCTTGCGGCGGGTGACCACCAGGTCGCCCGGGCGCCCGGACTCGAAGCCGAGCGCGCAGGCGGCGCCCGCCGCGTGGGCGCGGATCACCGCCTGCGACTCGGGGGAGCCCACCTCCTCCTCGGAGACGAGCACGCCCCGCACCGCGACCCGCTCCAGCAGCCCGGCGCGCTTCGCCGCGGCCAGCCCGAACAGCATCGCCACGATGCCGCCCTTCATGTCGAAGGCGCCCGGCCCCCGCGCCCGGTCGCCGTCCCGGCGGAAGCCCTCGAACGTGCCCGGCGGGAACACCGTGTCGGTGTGGCCGAGCAGGAACACCGGCGCGCCCGCGGCGCGGCCGGTGAACAGGACGTGCGGGCCGTAGTGGTGCGAGGGGCGCAGCTCCACGTCCAGGGCGAGCGTGCGGAGCTGCCCCGCCACCACGTTCGCGACCGCCTCGACGCCGGCGCGGTTCTGCGTGAAGGAGTTCTGCGCCACCAGGCGCTCCAGCAGCGCCTCCATGGCGCCGCGCTGTCCCTGCAGCCAGGTGAGCGCGTCCTCGATGCGAGCGGCCATCCGTGTCGTCCCCGGCCCGGCGACGCCCGCCAGCGGCGGGCGCGCGGGGCAAAGCCCGCGCGGGCGGCGCGTCGGCGCTGGCCGGGCGAGGGCGCTCCCGGTATAAGGGCGGCGCATGGCGACCGGCAAGCGCTTCAAGGCCGCGGTCATCGGCGGCTCGGGCTACGGCGGGGCGGAGATGATCCGCCGGCTCCTCGTCCACCCCGACGTGGAGCTGGTCCGCGTCGCGTCCATCGACTTCGTGGGCGAGCCGCTCTCGGCCGCCGATCCGGCGCTGGAGGCGGTCACCGACCTCACGTTCGAGGGCATCCCCCCGGCGCAGGCCGCCGCGGGCATGGACGTGGTCCTGCTCGGCCTGCCGCACACGGTGGCGGCCTCGAAGGTGCCGGAGCTCGCCGCGCTGCCCGGCGTGAAGGTCGTGGACATGAGCGGCGACTTCCGGCTGAAGGACGCCGCCGCGTACGAGCGCTGGTACAAGCACGTCCACCCCTGCCCGGAGCGGCTGGCCGACTTCGTCTACGGCCTGCCCGAGCTGAACCGGGAGCGCATCCGGTCCGCGCGCTTCGTCGCCTCGCCCGGCTGCTTCGCCACCACCATCGAGCTCGCGCTCCTGCCGCTCGCGCGCGCCGGGCTGCTCGAGGGCGTGGTCCACGTTCAGGGCATCACCGGATCCTCCGGCTCGGGGGTGGCGCCCTCGGCCGGCACGCACCACCCGGTCCGCGCCGGAAATCTCAAGACCTACAAGCCGCTCGAGCACCAGCACGTCCCGGAGATCACCGAGACGCTCGCCGCCGCGGGCGCGCGCGACCTCGCGCTGCGCTTCGTGCCGGTGTCGGCGCCGCTCTCCCGCGGCATCCTCGCCACCGCGTTCCTGGAGCTGCCGGAGGAGTGGACGCAGGACCGGCTCGACCGGCTCTACCGCGAGGCGTACGCGGGCGAGCCGTTCGTGCGCGTCCCGCGCAGGCGGCTGCCGGAGGTCGCGGCGGTGTCCGGCTCGAACTACGCCGAGGTGGGCGTGGCGGTGGGGCCGGCGCTCCGGGGGCGGCGCACCGTCACCCTGTTCGGCGCGACCGACAACCTGGTGAAGGGCGGGGCGGGCCAGGCCATCCAGAACATGAACCTCGTGCTCGGGCTCGACGAGAAGGCCTCGCTCGCCGATCCCGGCCCCTGGCCTCCATGAAGACCATCGTCCTCAAGCTCGGCGGCGAGATCGTCCACTCCCCGGAGCTCGACCTGGTCGCGCGCGACCTGCGCACGCTCGTCGACGGCTGGAACCGGGTCGCCATCGTCCACGGCGGCGGCCCGCAGGCGACCGCGCTCCAGAAGCGGCTCGGCCTCGAGACGCGCATGGTCGCCGGCCGGCGCTTCACCGACGAGGCCACCCTCGAGGTGATGAAGTACGTGGTGGCCGGGCGGCTCAACGTCGATCTGTGCGGCCGCCTGCTCGCGAACGGCGTCATGCCGGTGGGGCTGCACGGCGCGAGCGGCCACGCCATCCAGGCCACCCGCCGGCCGCCGCGGGTGATGCAGGGCGCCGGGCCGGAGCCGGTGGACCTCGGCCTGGTGGGCGACGTGGTCGGGTTCAACCTGCCGCTCCTCGGCGACCTGTTCGAGCGGCGCTACGTGCCGGTGCTGGCGTGCCTGGGCTGCGACGACGCCGGCCAGGCGCTCAACATCAACGGCGACACGGTGGCGAGCCAGCTCGCCGGCGCGCTCCGCGCCGACGCGCTCGTGCTCGTCACCTCCACCCCGGGCGTGCTCCGCGACGTGAAGGATCCCTCGAGCCGCATCCCGCGCATCACCCGCGCCGAGTTCGAGCGGCTGGTGGCGGACGGCACCATCTCCGGCGGCATGATCCCGAAGCTGGAGGAGTCGTTCGAGGTGCTGCGCGGCGGCGCGAGGTCGGTGGTGATCCTCGGGAAGCTCGCGCCCGGCGACCTCGAGGCCGCGGTGCTCGAGCCCGGGTCGGCGGGCACGGTGCTCGTGGGCGAGTAGCGCGGGGCTGCGCCCCACCTTCCCCGCCGCGTCCCGCGCGCCTAGCGCGCCGGCACCCGCTCCAGCACCACCGTGACCGGCTGGAGGCGGCCGCCCACGTACACGCCCTCCTCGGAGAGCGTCACCTTCAGCACCTCCGCGTTCGGCGCGCGATCCGGGCCGAGGCCGTCCACCGGGCCGAAGTCGGCGCGGAACCGGACCACCTCGCCGGGCGAGAGCGTGGCCACGAAGCCGCGCGAGGCGCCGCCCGCGGCGCAGCGCGGGGTCGCCTCCAGCAGGCAGGCGCGCACCAGCGGCAGCTCCTCGCCGCTCGCCGAGCGCAGGCGCACCCGCCCCAGGTCCACCCGCACCGGCGCGTCGCCGAGCGCCGCCACGCTGCGCTCCAGCGACAGGTCCGCCTCGCCGAGCGAGGCCGACACGAGCCGGTACTCGGCGCCGCCGCCGATGGGCTCGGCGTGGAGCGGCGGGGCGCCGTCGCCGAACGTGCCCTCCTCCCGGTAGCGCCACAGCCCCTCCCGCGAGGCGCAGGCGGACGCGAGCGACAGGGCCAGGGCGGCGAGGGCGAGCCGGCGCATGCCCGGAGCAGAGCATGGGCCCGGAGCGTCCGTCGAGGCGGCGGCCGGCGACGCGTGTGGGAGCGGGTATGCCCCGACGCGATCAGGGCGCCGGCGCGGCGGCGGCGCGGGGCGCGGGCTCGGCCTCGCCCCGGAGCGCGCGCAGGATCCGCCCGGCCTGCCGGGCCATCCGGGCCGGCCCGTCGGGGAGCGGCCGGTCGTCGGGGTCGGTGATCTGCGCGCCGCCCATGCCGGCGTACATCGTGACCTTCAGGTCCTTGCCGATGGCGGCGTAGCGCGGCTCCCAGCCCACCGTCGAGACCACGAAGCGATCCTCGGGCGCCTCGAACATGGAGAGGCCGTCGGCGTACAGCGAGGCCGGGTGGCGCTCGCCGAGCAGCGAGAACAGCGTCGGCACCACGTCCACGTGGCTGGTGACCGCGTCGCGCACGCCGGCCGGCACGCCCGGCCCGAGCCACACCGCGGGCACGTGGATCTGCTCGTCGGTGACCGCCGAGCCGTGGCCGAGGTGCCCCTTCTGCCGGAACTCCTCGCCGTGGTCGCCGGTGAACACGACGAGCGGCTCGCGTCCGCGGGTCCGCGCGAAGTCGTCGAGGAACGCGTCCAGCGCGCGGTCGAGCGCGTGCGCCGCGTTCCGGGCGCGGTGCTCGATCTCCACGCCGGGCGCGCGGGTGGCCTTCAGGCCGCCGGCGCCGTCCCAGGCCGGCGCGAACACCTGGTCCTCGGGGTCGTGGAAGTAGTTGAAGTGGGTGCCGAAGAAGAAGAGGAACAGGAACACCGGGCGCGCCGGGTCGGCCCGCGCCGTGAAGGCGCGGGCGCTCCTCAGCATCTGGGCGTCGCGGGTGGACGGGTCGTTGCCGTCGCACCAGGTCTCGAGATCCGACACCCCGCCGAACACGGTCTTCTGCAGGTCCATCCAGTCCACGCAGGAGGCCGCGCTCACCTTCACCTGGTAGCCGTTCTCCTGCAGCGCCGGGAACAGCGTCGGCTGGCGCCCCGCGCCGACCACCGCCTCGAGCTTCTGCGCCTGGAGCCCGTACACGAGCGAGAAGAGCGTGTAGTTGGTGGAGCTGGCGGCGGCGTAGTGCCGGGTGAACCGCGCGCCGTGCTCGGCGCGCGCCCAGAGCCGCGGCATGGTGCGCGCGTCGAGGTGCTCGGCCGGCAGGCTCTCCGCCACCACGAACAGGACGTCGGGCCGGTGCTCGAAGCGGAGCTCGGCGGGGTCCACGCCGGCCGGCAGGCGCTTCGAGGCGTTCGCGCCCTCGAACGGATCGTTGGTGCGGTCGCCGAACACCGAGCGCGCCAGGCCCTGCATGCGGATGGGCACCTGGAGCGGCAGGGTGGTCGAGGCGGCGAACACCGAGGACCCGGCGAAGTAGGTGAGCCCGCCGCCGTAGACCCGCTCCGCCGCCGAGAGCAGCACGAGCGCGAGCGCCCACGGCCAGGCGCGGCGCGCCGGGGCCGCGAACCGGCGCACGAACCAGGCGCCGGCGAGGACGTCCACCGCCACCAGCGCGAGCGCACCCCCGAGGAACAGGAGCACGTCGGAGAGCGGCACGCCGGTCTCGCGGAGCGCGTTCGGCTGCAGCATGACCCGCAGGAAGAAGCCGTTCAGGTGGAAGCCGACCGACTGCAGCACCTTCGCGTCCACCGCCAGCCCGCCGGTGAGCAGCCCGGCCGCGGCCCCCACCGCGAAGCGGTAGGCGCGCGGGGCGAGCGAGAACGGCAGCGCCAGCGCGAACGCCACCAGCGCGAGCAGCAGCGCCTGCGGGAGGAAGGTGGGCCAGAGCCAGGCGCGGTACGGCGCGGGCGTGGCCTGGACGGCCTGCCCGATGGACGTCGCGTAGAGCGCGAGGAAGACGGGGACGTGGAGGAGCGCCCAGAGGAACGCCGGGAACCTGAGGCCGGACGGGCCCCCCCGCGGCGCGCCAGCGGGGTGCAGGAGCATCGGGCGCGGAACCTAGCACCGGCGGCTGCGCCACGCCAGCCAGCGCAGCGCCCGCGCCGGCGCCCGGGCCAGCCCCCCCGCCGCCCGGGGGAGGCGACGCAGCGGCGGCGCCGCGCCGGCCGGCAGCCGGAGCGTGAACTCGGCGCCGTGGCCGGGCCGGCTCTCCACCGTGACGGTGCCGCCGAGCGCGAGCGCCTCGCGGCGCGCGATCCACAGGCCGAGCCCGAGGCCGCCGTAGTGGCGGGCCGACACGGCGCGCGCGTAGCGGTCGAAGATGGCGGCGCGCCGCTCCGGCGGGATGCCGATGCCGTGGTCGCGCACCGAGAGCCGGGCCTGCGCGCCCTCGGCGCGGACCGTCACCTCGATCGGGCGCCCCTGGCCGTACTTGGCGGCGTTCGCGAGCAGGCTGGCGAGCGCGCGATCGACCCGCGTGCGATCCCAGCGCCCGCTCACCGGGCCCTCGGCGCGCACCGTGACGTCGCAGCGGGCGCGATCGAACAGCTCGCGGCGCGCGTCCACCGCGTCGTTCGCGAGCGAGCCGAGCTCCACCTCCTCGAGCGCGAGCGGCTCCGCGGCGGCGCGCGCGTCCACGAGCAGCCGCGAGACCAGCTCGGCGAGCCGTCGCGCGGCGCGGTCGGCGCGCGTGAGGTGGCCCTGCACGGGCTCGTCGCCGCGGCGTGTGGCCTCGCGCCCGGCGGCGCCCAGCTCCAGGAACAGCGCGGTGAGCGGCGTCTTCAGCTCGTGGGCGGCGAGGCCGAGGAACTCGTCGCGGGCGCGCAGCGCCGCCTCGGCCTGGGCGCGCCCGTCGCGGTCGGCCCGCGAGGCGCGGATCGCGCGGACCAGCGTCACCGAGGCGAGCGCGCCGCCCAGCACCGCCGCCGCGAGCGAGGCCCCGAACAGCACGCCGTCGTGGTCGCCGCCCGGCAGGAGCGTCTCGCCCCCGCCCAGGCCGAACGCGGCGAGCAGCGCCGTCTCGGCCGCGAACAGGGCGCACAGCCCGAACATGGCGAGCGCCGGCCACGCCTCCGGGCGCACCGCCGCCGCCACGGCGCGCGGGGTGGTGATCTGTCTTCCGGGGACGGCCTCGCCGTCCTCGCCGTTCCCCCGCCCCGGCTCGACCGTCTCCGGCCGCACCGGGCCCCGGCTCGCTGCGCTGCTGATCATCGGGGTCACCTCGAGCCCGCGCGGTCGCACGGCTCGACAAGAGCGGGCGGCAGAATACTCCCTGGAGCCGGGAGCGAAATTGCCCCCGCGGGTCGGCGCCCGCACGAGGAAGCCGCGGCGCGGACGCGCGCTCGCCCGCTCGGGCGCGCGAGCGGGGCGCGCGCCGGCGCTCGTCGTCGCCGTCAGCGAGGGGGCGGGGCGAGCCGCATCGCGAGCAGCGGGCGGCCGCAGCCGGGGCAGGTGGGATCGCCCGGCTCGTCGGAGAACAGCTCGCAGGCGGGGCAGTGGTGGCGCACCGCCGAGCCGCCGGTGCCGGGAGCGTCGTGCGGGTACATCGCCGCGAAGCCGCGCGCCAGCGCGGAGAAGTAGGCGTACCTCGCCTCGGGCGTGAGGTCGTCGGGCAGCGGCGCGCGGCGGAAGGTGCGCCCCGCGACCACCCAGGGCGCGCCGTCGCCGCGCGCGGCGGCGAGCGCCTCGGGGGTGCGCCGGGGCCAGGGGAGGTCGGTGAACCAGCGCGCGCGGAACGCCATCCACTCGGCGGGCGCGCGGACCTCGGCCAGCTCGGCCTGGAACGCCTCGAGGCGGGACATGAAGGCGGGCTCGAACGGCATGCGGGGCGATCTTGCGCCCGGGGCGCGCGCGGGACAAGAAGGGGTGCGCGCCGCCCGCGGCGGCGCCGGAGGATGCCATGGCCGACTCGCAGCGCCGCGTGTTCGACGATCGCTACCGGGAGGGCACGCCGCCCTGGGACATCGGGCGCCCGCAGGCCGAGCTGGTGGCGCTCGCGGAGGCGGGGGAGATCGTCGGCGACGTGCTCGACGTGGGCTGCGGCACCGGCGAGAACGCGCTCCACCTCGCCGCGCTCGGCAAGCGCGTCATGGGCGTGGACGGCTCGCCCACCGCCATCGCGCGCGCCCTCGAGAAGGCGGCCGCGCGCGGGTTGCAGGTGCCGTTCCTGGTGGCGGACGCGCTCGACCTGAAGGCGCTCCACCGGCGCTTCGAGACCGCGGTGGACTGCGGCCTGTTCCACGTGTTCGATCGCGCCGACCGGCGGACCTACGCGCAGTCGCTCACCGAGGTGCTCTCGCCCGGCTCGACGCTGCACCTGCTCTGCTTCTCCGACGAGGAGCCGCCCGGCCCCGGCCCGCACCGGATCTCGGAGTCCGACGTCCGCGACGCGTTCCGGTCGATCTTCGCGCTGACGCGCCTGCGCGAGGCGCGCTTCGAGCGGCTCGGCGCCGAGCCGGCGCGCGCCTGGCTCGCGACGCTGGTGCGGATCTAGGAACGGAACGGCCGCGCCCCCTCGCAGGAGCGCGGCCGCATTCACGTTCCGTGACGAGCCCACCTCACGCCCATGAGCGGGAGGGGCCCCAGCCGCAGGCTGGGGAGGGGCATCGCCCCTCTCCGCGGGGACCGCCTCGCGTGCCCGCGCATGCGGGCGCGAGCGGTCACGGGCCCCGCGGAGCAGGGGTGGGGCCCCGACGGCTCCGCCGGCGGGGCGGGGACGCAGTCCCCGCTAGAAGACCGTCCACTGCACCATGGCCTGCGGCGCGGACGACGTCTCCTCGAACGAGCCCAGGCTGTAGTAGTGCAGCCACCACTCGACGCCGACGTAGAGCTTGCCGGCCTTGCCGCCGAACGGCGCGAGCGCGTCCACGAGCAGCTGCGGCTGCGACCAGATCTCCACGCCGTTGTCCGACCCGGTGTAGAAGCCGCCCTCGTCCTTGAGGCCGTTCACGTCGATGAAGCCGGTGAACAGGAACGGCACCTTGCCGACCGTGAAGGGCACTGTCCAGAACGGCGACACCTGCCAGCCGTGCCGGTTGAAGTTGTCGTAGCGGTAGTACGCGTTGAGGCCGAGCACCCAGCCGGCCGGCACGGCGAAGTCGAGGCCGAGGCCGCCCATGTACGCGTAGAAGCCGGCGCCCTGGTTCACCTCGCCCGCGAAGCCCCAGTTCCGGATGACGCCGAACAGCGGCTCCTTCTGGCCGAGGAGCTGGTTCACGAACAGGCGCGGGTGCCACTCGACGTACGCGTCGGTCCACTGCGTGTCGTCGGCCTCGAAGCGGCCGCGCGACAGGTCGAAGAACGCGAAGTTGTCGCCGTACTCCCACGTCGAGAAGTGGTTCAGCGTGAGCGTGGTCTTGGTGCCGTCCTTCAGCTTGCCGGCGAACGAGGTGTCGATCGCCTTGTCGAAGTTCCAGCCCTGGAGGAGCTGGACGTTGGTGGTGGAGAAGCCGCCCGCGCGCGCCGCCGGAGCCGCGGCGACGAGGGCGAGCAGGAACGAGGCACGGAGGAGGCTGCGAAGGGTCATGCCGCGCCTTCTAGCCCACTCAAAGGGCAGACCGGAAGGGGCTTCTCAGCGCGCTCCCCCGTCGAACGGGACGACGTGCACCCGCTCGCCCGGCCGTCCATCCAGAACCTCGCGTGCCCGCTGGGGAATCCAGACGTTCGTCCCATCCAGCCGCGCGCCGGTGCGCACCGCCCGAAAGCGGGTCCGACCCTCGCCGCGGGTCACCGCGATCAGGCAGTCCTCGCCGCCGTGCAGCTCGCCGTCGAGCGGCTCGGGCGCGAGGCGCGCGCGGCGGTAGGCGCGCACGAGCGTGATGTCCGCGAGCGTCGCCTCGTAGTGCGGGCCGCCGTCGAACGGGTCGATGCGGTCGACGTAGCGGAAGCCGATCTTCTCGAGCATCCGCCGGACCGGCTCGGTGTCGGGACCCACCTTCCCGAGCAGGCGGCGGACCGCCGGCGGGAACAGCGTCGCGTACACGTCGGAGGGCGGGAAGAGCTGCTGGATGAACTCCTTGTTCTCGCGGCTCTTCTTGTCGGCCTCCTGGTAGTCGAGGTCGGTGAAGCGCTTGCCGAACGCCTCCCAGAACAGGCTGCGGCCGTCCTTCGTGAGCGGCGGCATGAGCTCGGCGAGGACGCGCTCGCGGAAGCGGTCGCGGAACATCGCCATGTAGAGGAAGCGCACGAACGCGAGCTGCTTGCCGGCGCGCGCTTCCCCGCCGCGCAGGCCCGGGTGCACCACCAGGCCGCCGATCTCGGTCGGGCCGTCGAAGTGGTAGCCGATGGAGAGGACCTGGTGCTTGAAGTGCCGGTCGATGGTGGACGAGTAGTGCTCGCGCTCGGACACGTCGAAGAACGTGCAGGGCGACTCGCGCGTGCCGTGCTGCGCGATGATCATCGAGGTGCCGACGATCCGCCGCGTGCGCGGCTCCTCCGCCACGAACACGTAGGCCCGCTCCAGCGGATCGCGGATCTTCCCGGCGAAGCTCCGCACCGAGCGATCGACGATCCCCGAGAGCGCGCGCTCGTCGTAGGGGAGGTTGACCGTGTTCAGCACCTTCGCCAGGGCGGCGAGCCCCGCGAGGTCCGTCTTCTGGGCGTCCCTGAGGAGCAGCATGCGGACCGGATCCGTGGCTGGAGGCGGGCCCGGGTCTAGCACGGGGCCAGGGGCCTGTCACGGAGCGCAACGGGCCCCGGGGAGGCGCCCGCCGGCCGCCGAGGCGCGGCGCTCCGGCGTTGAAAGCCAGGCCGGCGCGTGCCATGGAAGGACGCGTGCGGGCGGTGATCCAGCGGGTCTCGAGGGCCGAGGTGCGGGTGGGCGGCGCGGCCACCGGCGCGATCGGGCGCGGGCTGCTCGTCCTGCTGGGCGTGGCGCGCGACGACGGCGCCCCGGACGCGCGGCTGCTCGCCGACAAGATCGCCGCGCTGCGGATCTTCGAGGACGCGGCCGGCAAGATGAACCTGGCCGTCGCCGAGGTGGGCGGCGCGCTGCTGGTCGTGTCGCAGTTCACGCTGCTCGGCGACGCGCGCCGGGGGAACCGGCCCGGCTTCAGCGACGCGGCGCCGCCCGAGGCGGCGAACGCGCTCTACGAGTCGGTGTGCGGGATGCTCCGCGAGAAGGGGCTGCGCGTCGAGACCGGGGTGTTCCGCGCCGAGATGGAGGTCGAGCTGGTGAACGACGGCCCCGTCACCATCCTGCTCGACTCGCGGCGGCTGTTCTAGAGAGGGCGACCGATGAGCGAGTGCCTGTTCTGCAAGATCGTGCGGGGCGAGATCCCCGCCAAGCTGGTGCACCAGGACGCCGAAACGGTGGCGTTCGTGGACATCAACCCGCAGGCGCCCACGCACCTGCTCGTCATCCCGCGCAAGCACATCCCCACCGTGAACGAGCTCGCCGCCGAGGACGAGGCGCTCATGGGGAAGCTGTACCGGGTGGCGGCGGCGCTCGCGAAGGAGCGCGGGATCGACGGCTCCGGCTGGCGCGCGGTCGTGAACACGCACGGCGACGCCGGCCAGACCGTGTTCCACGTGCACCTGCACCTGCTGGGCGGCCGCCGCATGGGCTGGCCGCCCGGGTAGGCGAACTCACGATGGGTCAAGGCGCCGGCGCCGCGCCCTGGCGCGCCAGCCGGTTCGCCGCGGCCGCGGAGCGCGCGGCGCTCCCGAGCAGGAGCCGCGCCTGGTACAGGTCGCCGCGCGCGAGCGCCTCGCGCGCCGCGGCCAGGCTGCGCGCGCCGGCCTCGGCCTGCGCCGCCTCCTCCGCCGAGCCGCGCCGGCCGGCCTCGGCCCGCGCCGCCTCGAGCGCGGCCGCGTCCCCGGCCAGCGCCGCGTCCACCCCGCTCGCGTCCCCCGCCGCGAGCGCGCGCAGCGCGCCGTCCATGCGCTGCAGCGCCCCGCCGGTCGCCTGCGCGCGCTCCTCCGGCGAGCGGGCGGCGGCGTCGGCCTCGGCGGCGCGCCGGGCTCGCGCCTCCGCCAGCTCCTGCTCCACCGCGGCCGTGTGCGCCTCCGCCTCGGCGCCGGACGCGCGCAGCGCCTCGACCTCGGCCCGCAGCGCCTCCACCTGCGTCCGGAGCTGGTCCATCTCGGCCTGCGCCGCGATGGCGGCGCGCTCGGCCTGCGCCGCGACGGTGGCGCGCTCGGCCTGCGCCGCGGCGGCGGCGCGCTCGGCCTGCGCCGCGGCGGCGGCGCGCTCGGCTCGCCCCGCCGCGTCGTCGCGGGCCGGCGCGTCGGACCGGCGCTGCGCGTCGCCGTTGCCGGCTGCGCCCGGCTCCTCGGTCCCTTCGTACGGCCGCGGGCCCGCCGCCGGCGGCGCCGTCCCCTGCGCCGCGGACGCAGCCGGCGGAGCGGGCGAGGCGGCCTGCCCCGCGTCGCCACCCCGCTCCGGCGCCGCCTGCCCGAGCGCGAGGCCGAGCCCGAGCGCGATGGCCGGGAGCGCCGTCATGCCTCCACGATCGTGACGGCGGGCGGGGGCGACAACCGCATCCCCGCTTCCGCGGGGCGGCCCGCTCTGGCACGCTCGACCTCTTCGTCCCCGCCGAGGAGCCCTCGATGCCCGTCGTCCGCCCCCGCCGCAGCGCCCTGTACCTGCCCGGCTCCAACGCGCGCGCGCTCGAGAAGGCGCGCACGCTTCCCGCCGACGCGCTCATCCTCGACCTGGAGGACGCGGTGGCGCCCGCCGCCAAGGACGCCGCCCGCGCGCAGGTGGTGGCCGCGCTGGCGCAGGGCGGCTTCGGCCGGCGCGAGCGGGTGGTGCGCGTGAACGGGCTCGGCACGCCCTGGGGCGCGGCCGATCTGGCGGCGCTGGCCCGCGCCGGCGCCGACGCGATCTGCCTGCCGAAGGTGGAGCGCGCCGCCGAGGTGCACGCCGCGGTGCAGGCGCTCGCGGCCGGCCACGCGCCGGCCGGCCTCGCGCTCTGGTGCATGGTCGAGACGCCGCGCGGCGTGCTGGCGGCCGACGAGATCGCCGGCGCGTCGCCGCGGGTGGCGTGCCTGGTGGCCGGCACGAGCGACCTCGTGAAGGACCTGGGCGCGCGCCACACCGCCGGCCGGGCCGAGGTGCTCACCAGCCTGTCGCTCGTCCTGCTCGCCGCGCGCGCCCACGGCCTCGCCGCGCTGGACGGCGTGTTCCTCGACCTCGAGGACGCGGCGGGGCTGGAGGCCGCCTGCAGGCAGGGGCGGGACCTCGGCTTCGACGGCAAGACGCTCATCCACCCGAAGCAGCTCGAGGCGGCGAACCGCGCCTTCGCGCCGGACGACGCCGAGCTGGAGCGGGCGCGGCGGGTGATCGCGGCGCACGCCGAGGCCGAGGCGGCCGGGCTGGGCGTCACCGTGGTGGACGGGCGCCTGGTGGAGGCGCTGCACGTCGCGGCGGCGCGCCGGACCGTGGCGCTCGCCGAGGCCGTCGCGGCCGGGCACGGCGGGCCGGACCCGCACGGCCGGTGATCCAAGCGCGCGTGGATCCGGCGGAAAGCGGGTGGACACCCGCGCGCCCGTTTCCTACACTGTTCGACTCCCATGCGTGGCATTCGAGGCGCGACCCAGTGCTCGGCCAACACGGTCGAGGCGATCGAGGATGCGGTGAAGGAGCTGTGCCGCGAGATCACCTCGCGGAACCAGCTCGAGCCGCAGCAGATCGTATGGGCGATCTTCACCGTCACCCATGACCTCGACGCCGACTTCCCGGCGCGCGCCGCGCGCGTGCAGGGCTGGAACGCCGTCCCGATGATCTGCTCGCAGGAGATCCCGGTCCCCGGCTCGATGCCGCGGATCGTCCGGGTGCTGCTGCACGTGGACTCCGACGGTCCGCGCAACCACGTGTACCTGCGCGGCGCGCAGGCGCTCCGGCCCGACCTCCACGTGCGGCCGTGACCGGCGCGGCCGGGGAGCGGAGGCGAGCGTGAACGCGCAGACGAACAGGCCGCTCCCCGCGCTCCCGGGCCACCTGGGGGTGGTGGGGCTGGGCCTGATGGGCGCGTCGCTCGCCCGCGCCGCCCGCCGGGTGGACCGCGGCGTGCGCATCACCGCGGTGGAGCCGCGCGCCGAGGTCCGCGCCCGGGCGCTCGCCGACGGCGTGGCCGACCACGTCGCCGCCGCGCCGGACGCGGCGCTCGCCGGCTGCGGGGTGGTGGTGCTGTGCACGCCGGTCGCCACGATCGAGGCGCTGCTCGCGCCGGTGTCGGCGCTGCTCGCCGACGGCGCGGTGCTCACCGACGTGGGCGGCGCGAAGGAGCGGGTGGTGGCGCTGGCCCGCGAGCGGGTCCGCCCCGGCGTCGCGTTCGTGGGCGCGCACCCCATGTTCGGCGGCCACGGCGGCTACGACGGCGCCACCGCGGAGAAGTGGTCGGCGGGCGGCACGGTGGCGATCTGCACCGACGGCGATCCCGGCGCGGTGGACCGGGTGGCGGCGCTGCACCTCGCGCTCGGGGCGAAGGTCGAGCGCTGCACCGCCGCCGAGCACGACGCGGCGGTGGCGATGGTCTCGCACCTGCCCTACCTCGTCGCCTCGGCGCTCTCGGTGGCGGTGCGCGAGGCCGGCCCGCTCGCCATGCACCTCGCCGGCCCCGGCCTGAAGGACGCGACGCGCCTGGCCGAGTTCCCGTTCGACATCCAGGGCGAGGTGGCCCGGCGCAACGCCCACCTGCCGGAGGCGGCGCGCCGGCTGGAGCGGCACCTCGCCCGCCTCCTCGCCGCCATCGCCGAGTCGCCGGAGTCGGCGCGCTCGGCCCTCGAGGCGGCCCGCGCCGCACGGGAGGAGCTGTTTTGAGCGCTGCCCCGACCTCCGGACCCCTGACCTGCCGGCGCGCCGGCCCGCTCCGCGGCGCCATCGAGGTGCCCGGCGACAAGTCCATCTCGCACCGGAGCCTGCTCTTCGGCGCGCTGTCCACCGGCGAGACCCGCGTCACCGGGCTGCTCGACGCCGAGGACGTCCACTCCACCCGCAGGGCGGTGGAGGCGCTCGGCGCGACCGTGCGCGACGAGGGCGCCGAGGTGGTGGTGACGCCGCCCGCGACGCTGCGCGAGCCGGGCGACGTCATCGACTGCGGTAACTCCGGCACGAGCCTCCGGCTCCTCACCGGCGTGCTCTCCGGCGTGCCCGGCCTCTCGGTGCTCACCGGCGACGCCTCGCTGCGGCGCCGCCCGGTGCGGCGGGTGATCGACCCGCTGCGCGTGATGGGCGCGGACCTGTCCGCCCGCGACGGCGACCGGCTGCCGCCGGTGGTGGTCCGCGGCGGCCCGCTGCGCGGGGCGCGCCACCTGCTGCCGGTGGCGAGCGCGCAGGTGAAGAGCGCGCTCCTGCTCGCCGGCCTGTTCGCCGACGGCGAGACCGCGGTGGTCGAGCCGGAGAAGAGCCGCGATCACACCGAGCGCATGCTGCGCGGCATGGGCGTGCCGGTGCGGGTCTCGGGGCTGGAGGTGTCGGTCTCGGCGGCGCGGCCCGCCGGCGGCCGGGTGGACGTGCCCGGCGACATCTCCTCGGCGGCGTTCTTCCTGTGCGGCGCGGCGGCGCTCCCCGGCTCCGAGGTGACGGTCCGCAACCTGGGCGTGAACGAGACGCGCACCGGGCTGCTCGACGTGCTCCGGGCCATGGGCGCGGACGTGCGGCTGGCGGACCTCCGCGAGGTGGCGGGCGAGCCGCGCGCCGACGTGACCGTGCGCGCCGACCGCCTGGAGGGCACCGAGATCCGCGGCGCGACCATCCCGCGGCTCATCGACGAGCTGCCGGCGGTGATGGTGATGGCGACGCAGGCGCGCGGCCGGACGGTGATCCGCGACGCGAAGGAGCTCCGGGTGAAGGAGTCCGACCGCCTCGCCGCCATGGGCGAGACGCTGGCGCGCGCCGGCGCCCGCATCGAGCTGTTCGAGGACGGCTGCGCCATCGACGGCCCCACCCCGCTCCGCGGCGTCGAGGTCCGCACCCGGCTCGACCACCGCATCGCCATGGCCATGGCGGTCGCGCAGCTGTTCTGCGGCGGCGAGCCGGTGGTGCTCGACGACGTGGCCTGCGTCGCCACCAGCTTCCCGGGCTTCTTCCGGCTGCTCGACCAGGTGTCCGGCCCGGCGTCCGGCGGAGGCGCGCCGTGATCACCGGGCGGACCGCGCTCTACGGCGTCGTCGGCCACCCGGTGGCGCACAGCCGCTCGCCGGAGATGCAGAACGCGGCGTTCGCGAGGCTGGGCGTGGACGCGATCTACGTGGCGCTGCCGGTCGCGCCGGAGCGGATCGACGAGGCGCTGCGCGGCGCGCACGCGCTCGGCTTCCAGGGCCTGAACGTCACCGTCCCGCACAAGCCGCGCGCGGCCTCGCTCTGCCACGCGCTCGACCCGGTGGCGACCGCGGTGGGCGCCGCGAACACGCTGCGCCGGACCCGCGACGGCTGGGAGGGCTTCAACACCGACGCGCCCGCGTGCCGCTCGCTGCTCGAGGCGGCCGGGGTGGCGCGCGGGTCGCGCGCGCTGCTGGTGGGCGCGGGCGGCGCGGCGCGCGCGGCGGCCTGGGCGCTCGTCCAGCTCGGGACGGAGCTCCGGGTGGCGGCGCGCCGCGAGGAGGCCGCCGCCGAGCTGTGCCGCGACCTCGCCGCCGCGGTGCCCGGCGCCGACCTGGCCGCCGCCGACTTCGAGGACCTCGAGGCCGAGGCGGACGCCGCCGCGGTGGTGGTGAACGGCACGTCGGTGGGGCTGCCCGGGCACGAGGGCCGCCTGCCGCCGCTCCGCTTCCGCGCCGACCAGGTGGTGCTCGACTTCGTGTACGGGGACACCGACCTGGCCCGCGCCGCGCGCGCGGCCGGGGCCCGGCTGGTCAGCGGCGAGCAGGTGCTGGTGCGCCAGGGCGCGCTCGCGTTCACGATCTGGACCGGCCAGCCCGCCCCGGAGGCGGACATGGCCCGCGCGCTCGAGGCGCGCGAGGGAGCACGATGACACTTCGGTACCTGACCGCGGGCGAGTCGCACGGCCCGGCGCTGGTCGCCATCGCCGAGGGCTTCCCGGCGGGGCTGGCGGTGGACTTCGAGGCGGTGGACCGGGACCTGCGCCGCCGGCAGAAGGGCTACGGCCGCGGCGGCCGCATGAAGATCGAGACCGACGCGGCGCAGTTCCTGGCCGGGCTGCGCGGCGGGCTCACCACCGGCGCGCCCATCGCGCTCGCGGTCTGGAACAAGGACCACGAGAACTGGAAGGACCTCGTCTCCCCGTACGCCCGCGGCGGCAGGAAGTTCACCCAGGTCCGCCCCGGCCACGCCGATCTCGCCGGCGCGCTCAAGTACGGGCTCGACGACGCGCGCGACGTGCTGGAGCGGGCCAGCGCCCGGTCCACCGCGGTCACGGTGGCGCTCGGCGCGCTCGCGAAGGCGCTGCTCTCCACCCTGGGCGTGGAGGTGTGCTCGCGGGTGGTGGCCATCGGCCCGCGCGAGATCCGGCCCGACGCGCCGCCCACCCCGGCGCAGCGCGACGCCATCGAGGCCTCCGACCTGCACGTGGACGACGAGGCGCTCGCCGCCGAGTGGCGCGCGCTCATCGACGCGGAGAAGGCCCGCGGCGGCTCCATCGGCGGCGCCTTCGACGTGTACGCCACCGGGCTCCCCATCGGCGTCGGCAGCCACGTGCACCCGGACCGCCGCCTCGACGCGCGCCTGGCCGGCGCGCTCTGCGGCGTGCAGGCCATCCGCGCGGTGGAGATCGGCGACGGCACGCAGGTGGGCCGCCCCGGCTACGAGTTCCACGACGCCATCCACCACGACCCGGCGCGCGGCTTCTGGCGCGAGACGAACCGGGCCGGCGGGCTGGAGGGCGGCATGACCGACGGCATGCCGCTCCGCGTGCGCGCCTACATGAAGCCCATCCCCACCATGCTCCACCCGCTCGCCACCGTGGACCTCGCCACCCGCGCGGCCACCCAGGCGCGCTACGAGCGGAGCGACGTGTGCGCGGTGCCGGCCGCGGCGGTGGTGGGCGAGGCGGTGGTGGCCTGGGAGCTCGCGAACGCGCTGCTGGAGAAGTTCGGCGGCGACGCCGTCGAGGACGTGCGCCGGGCGGTGGAGGCGTATGCCGCTCGGATCCGCTGAGACGCTGGCGCTCACCGGGATGATGGGCTCGGGGAAGTCCACCGTGGCCCCGCTGCTGGCGCGCTGGCTGGGCCGGCGGCTGGTGCGGCTCGACGACGAGATCGTGCGCGCGGCGGGCAAGCCCATCGCGCGGGTGTTCGCCGAGGACGGCGAGGGGCGCTTCCGCGCGCTGGAGCGCGCCGCGGTGGCCGCGCTGCCGCCGGGCGCGGTGGCCGACCTGGGCGGCGGCGCGTTCTGCGACCCGCACGGCGCCGCGCGCCTGCTCGCCACCGCGCGGGTGGTGTTCCTCGACGTCTCGGCGCAGGAGGCCGCCCGCCGCATCGGCGAGGATCCGGCCCGCCCGCTCGCGGCGCGCTGGGAGGCGCTCCTCGCGCGCCGGCTGCCGCTCTACCGCCGCGCCCACCTCACCGTCCACGTGGACGGGCTGACGCCCGAGGCGGTGGCCCGGCGCGTCCTGGAGTCGCTATGAGCCCGACCCGCAAGCCCGCCGCTGCCTCCGAGGAACACGAGGCCGGCGCCGCGGTCACCGAGATCATCCCGGCGCGGCAGGGCGAGCACGCCTACGAGGTGCGCGTCGGCCCGGGCGCGGCGGCGGCGCTGCCCGCGCTCGCCGACGAGCACGACGCGGTGGCGCTCGTCTCCTGCCGCAAGGTGCTCTCGACGCCGTTCGGGAAGGACGTGCTCGCCCGGCTGCGTCGCGAGGCGCCGCTCGCGCTCGTGCACGCGCTCCCCGACGGCGAGGCGGGCAAGACGCTCGCCGAGCTGGAGCGGGCCGCGGCGAAGCTGCTCCGCGCCGGCGCCACGCGGCGGACGCTGGTGGTGGCGCTGGGCGGCGGCGCGGTGAGCGACGCGGCCGGCTTCCTCGCCGCGACGTACATGCGCGGCGTGCCCTGGGTGGCGGTGCCCACCACGCTGCTCGCCATGGTGGACGCCGCCATCGGCGGCAAGACCGCGGTGAACCTGCCGACCGCGAAGAACGCGGTGGGCGCGTTCCACCCGCCCGACGCGGTGCTGGCGGATCCCGCCGCGCTCCGCACCCTGCCGCGGCGCGAGCTCGCGAGCGGCCTCGGCGAGGTGCTGAAGTACGGGGCGCTCCAGCCGGCGCTGCTCGACGCGTTCGCCGCGCTCGGCGCCGCCGCGCCGGACCCGGCGGTGATCGCCACCTGCGCCCGCATGAAGGTGGACGTGGTGGCCGAGGATCCCACCGAGCACGGCCCCCGCAAGCTCCTCAACCTGGGCCACACCTTCGGCCACGGGGTGGAGGCGGCCGGGCGGTTCTCGCGGTACACGCACGGCGAGGCGGTCGCGGTGGGGCTCGCGTTCGCGTTCCGGCTGGCGGCGCGGATGGGCCGGGTGGACGGCGCGGCGGTGGCGCGGGTGGAGGGCGCCGTCGCCGGGGCCGGGCTGCCGGTCCGGGTCCCGCCGGCGATCGCGCGTGCCGCCGCGCGCCTGATGGCGTACGACAAGAAGCGGGCGGCGGGCGGGCTGCGCTGGGTGTTGCCGGCGGCGGTCGAGGACGGCTGGCGGGTGGAGTGGGACGTCGAGGCGGAGCCCGCGGCGGTCGAGGCGGCGGTGGCGGAGATCTCGGAGGCGCGGGCGGGCGGCCGCGCCGCGCGGAGGGCGCGATGATCCTGGTCGTCAACGGTCCGAACCTGAACCTGCTGGGCGAGCGCGAGCCGGACGTGTACGGGCGCAGCACGCTCGGGGACGTGGAGCTGCTCGTCCGCGACGCCTGCGCGGCCTGGGACGTCGAGGTGAAGGCGTTCCAGTCGAACCACGAGGGCGCGATCATCGACTTCCTGCAGGAGCACCGGAAGCAGGCGCGCGGGATCATCCTGAACGCCGGGGCGCTCACGCACACGAGCTACGCGCTGCACGACTGCCTGAAGGCGATGCCCGCGCCGGCGGTGGAGGTGCACATCTCCAACATCCACCAGCGCGAGGCGTTCCGGCACGTGAGCGTCATCGCCCCCGCCTGCCGCGGGCAGATCGTGGGCCTGGGGATCCGCGGGTACCTGCTCGCGGCGGAGTGGCTCTGCGCCGAGATCGGCGCGCAGCCGCGCGTCGCCGCGGACCGCAAGAAGCCGAGCCCGTAGCCGGCGCCGGTGCCCAGGGTCGCCGTCCTCCTCCCCGCGCGCGACGCCGCCCGCACCGTGCGCGCGGCGGCCGTGTCGATCCTGCGCCAGACCGAGCGCGACCTCTCGCTCGTCTGCGTGGACGACGGCTCGCGCGACGCCACCGCCGAGGTGCTGGAGCGGCTCGCGGCGCGCGACCGGCGGGTGCGCCTGCTGCGCGGGCCGGGCGAGGGGATCGCCGGGGCGCTGCAGCGGGGCCTCGCCGCCTGCGACGCCGAGGTGGTGGCGCGGATGGACGCGGACGACGTGGCCCACCCGCGCCGGCTCGCGCTCCAGCTCGACGCGCTCCGCGCCGATCCGTCGCTCGCCGCGCTGGGCGGGCGGGTCCGGCTGTTCCCGCGCACGGCGGTGCGCCCGGGCATGGCGCGCTACGCGGCGTGGCTGAACGGGCTCGTCACGCCCGCGCTGGTGGAGCGCGACCTGCTGGTGGAGGCGCCGCTCGTCCACCCCGCGGCCGCGATCCGGCGCGACGCACTGGAGCGCGCCGGGGGCTGGCGCGACGGCCCGTTCCCGGAGGACTACGACCTGTGGCTGCGCCTCTCGGCCGCCGGCGGGCGGCTCGGCAACCTCTCCGCGCCGGTGCTCGCCTGGCGCGAGTCGGCCGGGCGGCTCACCCGCACCGACCCCCGCTACGCGCTCGCCCGCCACGTGGCGCTGAAGTGCGCGCACCTCGCCCGCCACGTGCTCGGCGGCGCGCGGGAGGTGGCGCTGTGGGGGGCCGGCGAGACCGGCCGTGCCTTCTCCGACGCGCTCCGTGCCGAGGGGATCGCGACCGCCGCGTTCGTCGAGGTCGATCGCAGGAAGATCGGCCGCACCGTGCGCGGGGCGCGGGTCGTCTCGTACGAGGAGGTGGGCCGGCTCCGCGGGCTGCCGCTGCTCGTGGCGGTGGGCGCGCCCGGCGCGCGCGAGCTCATCCGCGCCGAGCTGGCCCGCGCCGGCTTCGAGGAGCTGGCCGACTTCCGCTGCGTCGCCTGAGAGCACGTGAACCCATCCCCTCCCGTCGCCGCGGCGGCCGATCCGCGTCGCATCGCGTCGTTGCTCCTCCCTCACATGCCTCGGGGCATGCTCGGTCGTCGCGCCTCGCGCTGCTCACGTCTCGACCGCCTGGCTCGGTCCGGGGATGGATTCACGCGCTCTGAGCTACCCGCCGTCCTTCTTGAGCTGCTCGGCGAGGTAGTTCTGCACGCCGATCTGGTCGATGGCGGTGAGCTGCGTCTCGAGCCAGTTCGCGTGCTCCTCCTCGCCCTCCAGGATGTCCTCGAGCAGGTCGGCGGAGCCGTTGTCGCCGGCGTTCCGGCAGGTCTCGATGCCGCGGTTGAGCGCGCCGATGGCGTGCTTCTCGAGGTCGAGGTCCGCCGCCAGGATCTCGGGCACGTTCTCGCCGATGTTGACCTTCGAGAGCTTCTGCACGTTCGGCATGCCCTCGAGGTAGAGGATGCGCTCGATCAGGTGGTCGGCGTCCTTCATCTCGTCGATCGACTCGGCCCGGAACTTCGCGTACAGGCGGTCGTAGCCCCAGTTCTCGCAGATGCGGGCGTGCAGGAAGTACTGGTTGATGGCGGTGAGCTCGTTCATGAGGACCTCGCTCAGCACGTCGAGGACCTTGGCGTCGCCCTTCATCGCTCCTCCGTTCGTGTCCGGGTCCGGCGCCGGCCGGCGCACGAAGCCTAGCGGCGGGGAGCGCGCGTGGCTCGGGCGAGCCCCAACTGAGCGTCACCGGAGGCGGCGGCGCCGCGACGATCAGGCGGCGTCGCGCCGCGGGGCCGGCTGGGCGCGGGCGCAAGCGGGGGCGGCTGCGGCGCCGCCGGCGTGCACCTTGGCGAGGGCGGCCACGCAGCAGCGGCAGGCGGTGCCCGCGCCGGTCTCGGCGATCACCTGGCGGAGCGAGGCGCCCTCGGCCGCGCGCCGCCGGACCAGCGTGTCGGAGACGTTGAAGCACAGGCAGACGATCATGCCCGGCCCCACCCGCGCGGCAGCGGGCCGGCCGCGCCGGCGCGGCAGGCGGCGCAGCAGCCGAACAGGCGCAGGCGCGGCGCGCGCACCTCGAAGCCGTTCCGGGAGGCGGCGGAGGCCGCCAGCGCGCGGAGATCGGGGTCGATGGCCACCACCGCGCCGCAGCGCGTGCAGACGAGCGCGCAGGAGGGCTCGGGGGTGGCGGAGGAGGGGACGGGATCGCGGGGAGGGTGCACCGGGGCTCCGGAGATGATGTTGAGAATGACTCTCACTATCATGGGCTCGGCCCGGCGTCATGACGCCCATCAAGCGGGGGCCGGAATCGTGTCGGCCGGGCAGGGAGGCGCCCGGCCCGGCGCGCCGGCGGCGCGTTGCGGGCCGGGGGCCGGACGGTCTAGGGTCCCGGAAACGTGCCGGATTCCTTCGACCTGGGCGCCTTCCGCCGCGATCTCACCCGCCGGACGGCCGACGCGGTGCACGCGCTGCGCTCCCGCATCGGGTCCGAGACCCTGTACGGCTTCGCGCTGTTCACGAGCGGGGAGCGGGACTTCGCCTGGGTGCGCGCCTCGGCCAACACCGAGGACGCGCTCACCCGGCGCGCGGCCGCCGCCGCCGCGCTGGACCCGCGCTTCCGGGGCGAGGCCGGGCGGCGCCTGCTGCGCTGGTCGGCCCCGGACTGGGAGTACCACGACTTCGCGCCGGAGGTCCGCGGGCTGGCGGTGCCGCCGCCCGAGGGCCGGCGCCCCACGCTCGACCCGGCGCTGTACGACGCGTTCGTGGGCGCGCTGAAGGCGGTGGACCGGGCCGGGCTGTTCGGCCGCGGCGCGGATCGCGCCTTCCTCACCGTGAACATCCTCTGCGACCACGCCTCCCCGGCGTTCTTCCGGCGCGGGCTCCGCGTGCTCAACCCGGTGCCCACGGCGGAGCGCCACCTGCACGAGACCGCCGCCGCGCCGTTCGTCCGGTGCGTGAACCGCGCCCCGCGCCGCGAGCGGATGCGCATCTGGCTGGCGCTGTACGAGGACCTCTACATGGAGTGGCGCACCCCCATCGCCGAGGAGGCGCGGGCGCGGGGGCTGAGCCCGTGGGAGGTGGAGGAGGAGCTGGCGCGCTTCGGGCCGAAGGTGGTGCCGGCGCTCATCGACCTCCTCGCGCACTACGGCTTCGCGGCGCCCATCGACCACAACCGCGGCTTCGAGACGCGCGAGGTGTGGCTGGCCGGCTCGGCGCTGTTCCTGGTGCGCCGCATCGGGATGGTGGCGGAGGCGGAGATCGCGCGGCTGCAGCGGCTGGTGGGCGACTTCGCCGAGCGCGATCGCCGCCTGCGGGTCGCGTCCACCCTCGCCGAGAACACCGCCCGCGTGCTCCACGAGCTCCGCCCGCGCCGGTTCCCGCCCTCCGAGATGGACCCACTCACCTGCAAGCTGACGAACCCCGAGCCGTTCCTGCTGCGGCGGCCTTGACCTGCCCGCGCCGTGGCATAGTGCGCCTCCGCGCATGACCGACCGACGCCGCCGAGCCCGCCCCGCCGCCCCACGCCCGCCGCCGCACGACCGCCACGTCCTGTACGAGCGCGCCGTCCAGCACGCGGACAGCGAGCTCGACCTGGTGGACCGGGCGGTGCGACGCGGCGGGGGGACGCCGCGCCGGCTGCGCGAGGACTTCAGCGGCACGGCGCTGCTCTCCGCGGCCTGGGTCCGCCGCGGCCGGGGTCGCAGCGCGGTGGCGGTGGACCTCGACGCCGCGGTGCACGACTGGGCGCGCGCCCACCGGGTGCCCGGCCTGGGCGCGGCCGCGGCGCGGCTGCGGCTGGTGGAGGCCGACGTGCGGGAGGGGCCGCCGGGGCCGTTCGACGCGGTGATCGCGTTCAACTTCAGCTACGGCGTGCTCCAGACGCGCGAGGCGCTCGGCGCCTACCTGGCGGCGGCGGCCGGCGCGCTGGCGCCCCGCGGCGCGCTCCTCCTCGACGCGTACGGCGGCTGGGACGCCGAGAAGGAGCTGGTGGAGCGGCGGCGCATCGGCGGCGGCGTGAGCTACGTGTGGGAGCAGGAGTCGTTCGATCCCATCACCCGACGGGTCCGCTGCGCCATCCACTTCGAGCTGCCCGGCGGCCGGCGCCTGCGCCGCGCGTTCACCTACGACTGGCGGCTCTGGACCGTCCCGGAGCTCACCGAGCTGGTGCGCGAGGCGGGGCTCGAGCCGGAGGTGCTGTGGGACGTGGCGCCGAGGGGCGCGACCCGGTACGTGCCGCGCCGCTCCGCCTCGAACCAGGGCGGGTGGATCGCGTACGTGGTGGGGCGGCGGCGGCCCTAGCGCTCCGGCGGCGGCCCGACCAGCGCAGCCTCGATCGCGCGGAAGTCCTCGGGCGGCTCCGCCTCGAACACCATGCGCGCGCCGGTGGCCGGGTGCGGCAGCTCGAGTCGCGTCGCGTGCAGCATCACCCGCGGCACCGCCACCTCCCCGACCCGGCGCGGCCCGCCGTAGCGCGCGTCGCCGAGCAGCGGCGCGCCGAGCGCGGCGAGGTGCACGCGGATCTGGTGGGTGCGGCCGGTCTCCGGGCGGGCCTCCACCCGCGCGCCGCCCGGCGCTTCACGCAGGGTGCGATAGCGGGTGGCGGCCGGGTCGCCGGCCGGATCGACGCGGCGCAGGCCCGGGCGCGCCGGGTCCTTGCCGAGCGCGAGCGCGACGCGGCCCTCCGCGGGCGAGGGCGCGCGGGCGCAGAGCGCGAGGTAGGTCTTCTCCGGCGTGCCGGTGCGGAACGCCTCGGCGAGCGCCGCGGCGGCGTCGCGGGTGCGCGCGAACACCGTCACGCCGGAGGTCTCCCGGTCGAGCCGGTGCACCAGCGTCACCGGCGCGCCGAGCAGCGCCGAGACCAGCTCGGGCAGGGCGCCGCGATCGGTCGTGAGCGTCGGCTGCGCCGGGACGCCGGCGGGCTTGTCCACCGCGCACAGGTCCGCGTCGGCGTAGAGCAGCCGCTCCCGGCCCAGCGCGGCCAGCGCCGGCGCGGCGCGGCCGCCCTCCTCGAGGTTCACCACCACCTGCTGGCCGGGGGTGAGCGTGCGGCCCGCCACCTTGCAGCGGCGCCCGTCCACGAACACGCCGCCCGCCTCGATGGCGCGCCGCGCCAGGCCGCGCGAGATCCCGCCGCGCGCGGCGATGAACCGGTCGATCCGCTCGTACCGATCGGCGTCCGGCACGAGCAGGGTCAGGCGGCGCACGGTGGTTGGGGGCGCGGCTAGGCGGCCGACTTGTTGGCCGGGCAGCTCGCGCAGGCCTCGGACTTCGGCTCGGCCTTCTTCTCCGGCTTCCGGTCCGGGGTGATCGCGGCGGCGCTCTTCCCGCCGTAGTCGGTGATGTAGAAGCCCGAGCCCTTGAACGCGAACGCGCTCGCGGACATCAGCTTCCGCACCTTCGAGCCGCACACCTCGTGCACCTGCAGCGCCGGATCCGACATCTTCTGCAGGGCGTCGAACCTCCCGCACTTGGGGCACTCGTACTCGTAGATGGGCATCGCGAAGAATCTCCAGCCCGGAACGTAAAGTCCGGGGTCCTTCTGTCAAGCGATCGGCCGTCCAGCGGGACGGCGCGGGGCGCGCGCGGCGGGCCGGTGGCGATCCGCGCGCCGTGCTAAGTACCCGGGCGCCGGACCGATCCGCGACGGCGGCCGCGGCGGAGGTGCCTTTCTATCATGGACGCGCAGGAGAGGGATCGGCTGGCGGGCGAGCTGGATGCGCTGGCCACGGCGCTCGAGGAGGCGCGCGGGCGCCACGCCGCCGGCCTGGACGCCGAGCCGTCGCTCGCGCCGCTGTTCGCGGCGCACTCGGAGGCGGCGCACCGGCGCACGGTGGACGCGCTCCGGGAGGCCGGCGAGGAGGCGCTCGCCGCACGGGTGGCGGCGCTCCGCGCCGGGCGGGCGGCCGCGGCGGGCGAGGAGGCCTGGCGCGCGGCGGAGGCCGCGGCGCGCGGGCGGGGGCCGGACGGCGAGGCGCCGCTCGCGACCCTGGAGCTGGCGGCGCTGCGCGAGCGGGACCGCGAGCGCCGGCTGGCGCTGGCGCGGGCCGCGGCGGCGGCGCTCGAGCCGGCGGCGGCGCACCGCGAGGCGGCCTGCGAGGCGGCAGCGCGGGCGCGCGCCGAGGTGGGCCACGCGCCCGACTGGCGGGTGGTGGTGGAGGGCGACCAGCTCCTCGCCGCCTCCGACGACGCCTGGCGCGACGTGCTCGCGTACCGGGCCCGCGCCGAGCTCGCGCTCGCGCCGCTCCCCTCCGGCGACCTCGCCCGCGCCGACCTCCTGCACCTCGCCGCGCTGGCGCGCTGGGACGGCCTGTTCCGCGCCGGGATGCTCCCGGTCGCGCTGAAGCTCACGCTCGAGCCGCTCGGCCTCGACGGCCGGGCGCGGGTGGACGCGGCGGAGCGCCCGGCGCAGTGGCCGGGCGTGCACGTGCACGGGGCGCGCATCTCCTTCCGCCCCCGCGGCGGGGCCGGCGACTGGCAGGATCTCGCCGAAGGGGTGGGGCGCGCGCTCGGGGCAGCGGCGGCGCCGCCGCACCGGCGCGATCCGGTGCTCGGCGCGGCGCTGGGGTGGCTGCTCGGCTCGTTGCTCTTCGAGCCGCGCTGGCTCGCCGACCGCGCCGGCGTGGAAAGGCGGCAGGCGGCGGACGTGGTGCGGGACCTCGCGCTGCGGCGCCTGCTCGCGCTCCGCGCACGCGCAGGGGCGCTGCGCGTCGCGACCGAGGTGGAGCGCGGGCTCTCCGGCGCGCGCTGGCGCGAGGCGTACGTCGAGGCGATGGAGGGGGCGACCGGCGCCCGCTGGGAGGGCGTGCGCGCCGCGCGCGACGCGGACGCCGCGGCGCACGCGGCCGCGCTGCGAGGGGCGGACGCCGGCGAGCGGCTCCGGCGCGACCTGCGCGAGCGGCTCGACGAGGACTGGTGGCGCAATCCGCGGGCGGCCGCGCTGCTCGCTGGCCTGCTCGCGGCGGGGGCGCTGCCCCCGGAGCCCGGAGACGCGACGCCCGCGCCGGGGGACGCGGCGCGGGCGCTGGCGGCGCGGCTGGAAGGGAAGGCGCCCTAGAAGCCCTTCTTGCGGAGCGCGCGGATGATCTTCTCCTTGGCGCGCGACGGGGCGGCGGCGGCCGGCGCCCGGACCGGCGCCGTCGCCGGCGCGGCGGCCTGCTCGCGCGCCCGCCACTTCATGTACGCCTCGATCTCGTAGGAGAGGACCTCGATCTCGAGGTCGCTCAGCCCCTCGGCGCTGCGCTCGAGGGGCGCCGCCCGGGGCGGGGCCGCACCGAGGCGCATCCGCATGACGCGCTCCTCCTCCGGCGTCAGCTCGCGCGCCGGGCCGCGCCGAAGCGCCGCCTGGGCAGAGCCCTCCGTCACGACCGCCGTGGTGCCCTTCTTCTTCGTCTCCATGCGGGCCATCGTAGGCGCCGCCCAGGGCGTGTCCATTTTTCGAAGGACGCCGGCCTCCCCTCCGCCCGTCCAGCCAAGCCCTCGCGATTCCGGTCGATTTCGCGCTGGACCCCCTACGTTCCGGACGGGTTGCCCGCGGCCCGCCTCCGGACCCAGAGTCGTTGCGGGCGCGCCGCCTCCGGACCCAGAGTAGTTGAAGCGGGCGGGGAGCCGTGGGGCCGGCGGACGCTGGTCACCCCCCAAGGAGGCTGCGATGGCGGACTGGCGGGAGAACCTGATCGAGCGCGACGAGGACATCCGGAGGCTGCTCGCGCCGGTGCGGCGCGTGGCGGTGCTCGGCATCAAGACCGAGGCCCAGTCCGATCAGGCCGCCTTCTACGTGCCGCGCTACCTGAAGGACGCGGGCGTCGAGGTGGTGCCGGTCCCGGTGTACTACCCGGAGGTGAAGACCATCCTCGGCGCGCCGGTCTACCGGACCGTCGCCGCCATCCCGGGCACGGTGGACCTGGTGAACGTCTTCCGGCGCCCGGCCGACGTCCCGGCCCACGTGGACGACCTGGTCGCGAAGCGGCCGGCGGTGGTCTGGCTCCAGCTCGGGATCCGCAACGACGTCGCGGCCGAGGCGCTCGCGAGGGCCGGGATCCGGGTGGTCCAGGATCGCTGCCTGATGGTGGAGTGGCGCAGGCTCGGGCCGGCCGAGCATTGAGCGCGGACCGGCCCGGCCCCGGGACTACGGCGCGAGCGGGATCGAGATCTCCTCCAGCACCGTCACCGCGCGCGGCGCGCTCGCTGCCCGGACGACGTCCGCCGGCGGGTTCGACATCCGCAGCGTGAACGCGGCGAGCAGCGCGACCGCCAGCACCAGCACGCCGTAGCCCTCGACCGACTCCAGCTTCGCCATGGCGACCCCCGATCGACCTCGACATCGATTGTACGGCCGGGCCGCAAGTTCATTTCAGGCCGCTCCGTCGCAGGCCCAGCCAAGGCGGGGGACGCTGTGCGTGAACGGAGGCCGGCCGCCGGCGAGGTGCTCCCTGGAGGCGGACAGGAGCGCGCAGGCGCGGGTCGGCAGGCGGCCTACCCGAGCGCCGGCGCGTCGCCCGATCGCGCGCCGGCAGGGCTGGCCGCGCCCGCCGGCGGGGAGAGCGCGGTGGCGGCGAGCACCACCAGCGCGACCCACAGCAGGTCGGCGACGAGCAGGTGGACGAGCTGCATCCAGACCGGCGCGAGCAGCGCCACGTTCAGCACGCCCGCGAAGAGCTGCAGGCCGGCGAGCAGCAGCACCGCGAACGACGCCGCGCGCGTGTCCGCGTCCGGCCGGGCGCGCAGGGCGGACCGCGCCGCCCAGCCGAGCGCCAGCGTGGAGAAGACCGCCACGAACGGGTGGAGCACGCGGAGCCGGAGCAGCACGTGCGCCTCCTCCGACAGCTCCTGCCGGAGCCCCTCCGCGAACGAGGTCGCGGGGAACAGCGTGTCGCCGAGCGCGGCGATGGCGCCGCTGGCGCCGGTCAGGACGAGCGCCCCGGCGGCGAGGCCCAGCGCGCCGGTGAGGCCCGGGTGCCCGCGCAGCGCGAGCCCGCGCGCGCGTCCGGCGAGCGCCGCGGTGAGCGCGATGGCGCCGACCAGCAGGAACGTGTTGGTGAGGTGGACCGCGACCACCCAGCCACGCGCGGCCGAGTCGTCCTTCGCCACCCAGCCGAACAGCACCAGCCCGGCGCCCACCAGCGCCTCGACCAGCACGAGCCCGAGCGAGGCCCAGGCCCAGCGGCGCGCCGGGTGGCCGGCCGGGAACGTGCGCCGCGCCGCCACCACCAGCGCGACCACGAGGAGCAGCGCCACGCCGCTCGTGGCACGGTGGGTGAATTCGATGACCGTCTCGAGCGCCGGCGAGCGCGGCACCACCTCGCCGTTGCACATGGGCCAGTGCTTGCCGCAGCCGGCGCCGGACCCGGTGGCGCGCACGAACGCGCCCCACACCACCACCGCGAGGTTGTAGGCGAGCACCGACCAGGCGAAGCGGGCGAAGGCCTTCATGCCGCACGGAAGACCACGCCCGTCGCCCGAACGCAACGGCTCCGCCGGGGACCGTCGCCGCTACCCGGTGCCGCCCCGCCCCTGGCTCCGCGCCTCCCACTGCCGCTGCAGCGCCCGCCAGCCGTCCTCGGCGGCCACCGCGGCGCGCCCCGCCTCCCCGGCGCGCGCCTGCGCCTCGCGCTCGGCGGCGACCGCCTTCGCGAGGTGCGCGTCGAAGCGCCGCGCGTCGTACTTGCCGGCGGCCGGGATGCCCGCCCGCGCGAGCGCCTGCAGCTTCGCCTGCTCCAGGCGCGCCTGCGCGGCGTCGGCGTGCGCCTCGGCCGCGTCGACGTCCGCCTGGCGCGCCTCGGCCAGCTTCTTCGCGAACGCGAGGTGCGCGTCGGCAGCCTGGCGGCGCAGCCCGGCGGTGTCGGCGAGCGCCTGGGCGCGCGCCTTCCAGGCGGTGTCGCCGGCCGAGTTCGCGCCCTTCGCCTCGGTGGCGGCGCGCTGAAGGTCGGCCTCGGCGGCGGTGCGATCCGCCTCCGCGTAGCCCTGCTCGCGCTTCGCCTCCTGCAGGCGCAGCTTGGCGCGGGCCACCGCGTCGTGCGCGGCCGCCGCGTCGGCGCGGGCAGGCTGCACCGGCCCGAGCTGGTCCGGCCCGAGCCGGCCGAAGTCGGCGTCGGACACCGGCGTGAACTCCTGTCGCGTCTGGACGGTCCGGCAGCTCGCCAGGACCGCCAGCGCCATCCCCGCTGCAAAGGCGGTGCGCATGGCAACTCCCCCCGGCGGGAAATCTGCGGCCGCGCGTGGGGCGCGGCACGCGCCGACGCTACTCGCCCTCGTCGGCGGGCTCGCCGGGCCGCGCCGGCTCCTCGCCGCGCTTCTTCAGGCCGGCGGCCTCGAGCGCGGTGGACGGGCCGGCCGGCTTGCGCTCGTCGGGCAGCGCGCCCGCGGGCGCGGTCACCGCCCCGACCGCCGCGCCGAGCGCCTTCACCTCCGCGAGCAGCTCGATCCGCGCCTTCACGCCGGGTGCGTTCGGCACCTCGAAGGCGCCGGAGAGCCGGACGCGCAGCGGCACCCCGGTCTCGGCGTCGGCGAGCAGCTCGCCGTCCGCGGCGACCGGCACGCGACCCTGCAGGAACCCGAGGCGCCGGGCGGTGTCGGGGTCGGGCGCGGGCGTCCCCGGCGGCGGCGGCTGCGGGGCCGGCGGCTTGACGCCGGGCGCGGGGGGCGCGAGCGAGAGGCGGTAGCGGCGCGCGGCGCGGCCGAGCAGGCGCGCCTCGCCGGCGGGCTCGAGCCGGAGCGCCGGGCCGACCAGCGCGGCCACGGTGCCGGCCAGCCGGAAGCTGTCGTCGCGGAAGCGGCGGGCGTCGCGGCCGCGGTCGGTGGGGCGCTCCCGGAACGGCGCGGGCAGCGCGCGGGCGTAGGTCGTCCCGCCCGTCCAGATCACCTGCTTTCCGCCGGACGAGCCGGGGCCGAGGCCGGGGTCGATCTCGGCGCGCACCTCGAACTCGCCGGTGGCGGACTGGCGGAGCTGGTGGTGCTCGGTCACGTGCACCTGCCGCGCCTCGTCGCCGGGCGCGGCGACGGTCCACTCGGCCGCCGCGGTCCAGTCGAACGCGCCCAGCCGGCGCGCCGCCTCGTCGGCGTCGAGCGCCAGCGCGGCCTCCGGGTGCTCCGGGTCGAACGCGGCGGGGGCGGGCTCGTGCGGCCGGTCCTCGCGCCCGAGCACGCGCGCGCGCGCCTCCGGGTCGCTGCGGGAGCAGGCGAGGGCGACGAGGCACAGGGCGAGCGGGGCGCGGCGCATGGCGGGGCATCCTCTCACGAGATCCGGCGGCCCGGGGGGCGCCTCACGAGACGCGGCGCAGCGAGGACGGGAGCAGCCGCGGCGGGCCCGGCTCGCCGGGGCCCGGCACGGAGGCGGCGGCGGGCGCGGGCGGCTCGGGGGCGAGCGGCTCGGGCGCGGCCACGTCCGCGAGGGGCTCGGCGGCGCCCGCGCCCTCCTCGCCGGCGGGGGCCGCGATCACGTCGCCGAGCGCCACCCGGCCGTCGGTCCAGAGCAGCTGCTCGCAGCGCGAGAGCAGCCCGGCCAGGCCTGCCCGGGTGACCGCGGACACCGCCGCCGCGTCGCGCCGCTGCGCGAGGGCGGCCCGCGTCTCCGGCGGGAGGCGATCGACCTTGTTGAGCACGAGGAGGCGGCGCTTCCCGTCGAGGCCGAGGCCGCGCAGGATCTCCTCCACCGCCGCGATCTGCTCGTCCTGCCGCGGGTCCGATGCGTCCACCACGTGCAGCAGCAGGTCGGCGTCGCCGAGCTCCTCCAGCGTGGCCCGGAACGCGTTCACGAGGTCGGGCGGCAGGTCGCGGATGAAGCCCACCGTGTCGGTGATGATCACCTCGCGGTCGCGCGGGAAGCGCAGCCGGCGGCTGGTGGGGTCGAGCGTCGCGAACAGCTTGTCCTCGGCGAGCACCGCCGAGTCGGTGAGCGCGTTGAGCAGGGTGGACTTGCCGGCGTTGGTGTAGCCGACGATGGAGAGCACCGGCAGGCCGCGGGCGTTCCGCTGCTTGCGGCGCAGGTGGCGGTCGGCGCCGAGCGCCTCGATGCGCCGCTCCAGCGCGGTGATCCGGTCGCGCACCCGGCGGCGGTCGATCTCGAGCTTCGTCTCGCCGGGCCCGCGCCCGCCGATGCCGCCGGCGAGGCGCGAGAGAGAGTCGTCGCGCCCCACCAGCCGCGGGTACAGGTACTTCAGCTGCGCGAGCTCGACCTGCAGCTTGCCGTCGGCCGACTGGGCCCGCTGCGCGAAGATGTCGAGGATGAGCTGGGTGCGGTCGAGGATCTTGAGGCTGGTGGCCTCGGCGATGTGGCGCGCCTGCGACGGCGACAGCTCGGCGTCGAACACGATCACCGTGGCCATGCGCTGCATGGAGCGCAGGACGATGTCCTCGAGCTTCCCCTTGCCGATGAGGTAGCGCGGGTCCGGGTCACGCCGGAGCTGCAGCGTCGCCTCCAGCACCTCCACGCCTGCGGTGCGGGCCAGCTCCTTCAGCTCCTCGAGCGAGGCCTCCGCCTCGGCGCGCCCGCGCCCCTTGCCGCCGAACCCCACCAGGATGGCGCGCTCCCGGCCGCCGGTGCGGCGCGCCGCGCGCGCCCGGGCGAACTCGTCCTCGAGCGCGAGCGCGCCGGAGAGCGCGTCGTAGGCGAGGTCGTGGACGGTGGGCGCCTCCTCGTCCTTCCACATGGCGCCCTGCGGGTTCTCCGGCAGCAGGTGGGCGTAGTGCACCCGCCCCGGCAGGCCGTCCTCGCGCACCTCGATGGCCGCCACGAGGTCGAGCCGGAGCAGCGCCAGGTCGGTGTGGTCGTCGCGGGTGAGCGGCTCGCCGTTCAGGTGCGTGTGCACGAGCCGCAGGCCGCGGAGTCGGCTCTCGCCGGCGCGGCCGCGGCCGACGTCCGGGAGGTCGAGCTTGCGGGCGTCGCCGACCACCACCGCCTGCACGTCACCCTTGCGGTCGAGGAGCACGCCGACCTGCCGGTTGGTCTCGCGGGAGACCTCGGCGAGGTGGCGCGCCAGCTCGGGCGTCACGATCGACTGCGCGTCGACGCGGCGGCGGTAGGTGCGGCGGAGGGCGTGGAGCTGCGAGGGCTTGAGGCCGAGGGTGTTGCCGTGGACTTCTTGCATTCGTTGCGGGGAGTCTATCGCGGCGCCGCCGCCGGATCGACGCGATCTGCGGCGGGCGAGGGGCCGACCGCGCGGGGTCGGCCACCCGGGGCGGGAGCGCCGCCGCCGGGGTGCCCGGCCCGCTACGCGGCGACCGCGTCCAGGCCGAGGTAGCGCAGCAGCCGGAGCTGGTGCTGGCCGAGGCCGCGGAAGGAGACGCGGATCCCGCGGGCGGAGAGCGCCTGCGCCAGCACCGCCAGGCCGAAGTCGTGCAGCTCGCGCACGTGGGTGAGGTCGATCCGGACGAGCGAGCCGGCCGGGGCGATGGCGAGCTGGGCCGCGAGCCGCCGGGCCGTCGGCACGTCGAGCACCCCGTCCATGCGGATGGCGTTCGCATCGAGCGCGATGGCCAGTTCCATGGCTGTGTCCCCCGGGCGGCGCACGGACGGCGCCACCGTCGCTGCCCCAGGATTATCCGCGCCCGCCCGCACGATCCGCAAACTCGCGGTGACGGCATGATGACGCACCGGAGGCGAGGCCGCGGCGGGCGCGGACGGGATCTCACGCGATCGGTGCAGGGGCGCGCCGCCCACAGCGGAGCCTCCCGCGCCGCCGGACCGGGCGGCGCCCCATCCCCTGCCAGGAGGATGCGGGGGCGGCCGGGGCGGGGCCATGCTCACCGGGCCTCACCGTGGTCCGGGATCTGCAAAGCCTGGAGACCGCCATGAACCGGTTCATCGTCCGCCGTCGCGCCGACGGCGTCGTGCACCTCCGGCGCCGCTCCTTCCGCCACCTCCTCGTCGATCGCATCGCCTGGACGATGGCCCTCCTGTTCGTCGCCACCGCCGCCGGCATGACCGCGCTCGTGGCGGCGCTGGTGGAGTTCCCGCTCGTCGTGATCCTGCTCGCGCCCGTGGTCGGGCTGGGGATCTGGGCCGGCCGCCTCGCCCGCGGCGACGGGCTGCAGCCCGCGCCCGCGCCGGTCGATCCGCGCCCGCCGCGCCGCGTCGCCTGATCCGGCCGCGGCAGCCCGGCGCCGGAAATCCGACACCGGCGGGCCGGTGGCCTGACGCGGATGTCCCGCCGGCGCGCCTCCCTCGCGCGCGATCCCTGCGCGCGGAGCGGGCAGGCGCGCGCCGATTGCGCGGCCCGCGCCGGCGGCGCACGCCTCGACGGGAGGGCTCCGGCGTGGTCATATCGCCGCACCGATGGACTCCCCCGCACAGAGCGCCCGCGCGGGCGCCGGCACCGTCTTGAACGCGGCCGTGGTCGTGGCCGCCCTCGGCTACTTCGTCGACATCTACGACCTCATCCTCTTCAACATCGTCCGGATCCCCAGCCTCACCGCGATCGGCGTCTCCGGCGACGCGCTCGTGTCGGAGGGGCTGTCCGTCCTGAACTGGCAGATGGTGGGGATGCTGCTCGGCGGCATCGTCTTCGGGATCGTGGGCGACAAGCTGGGCCGGCTCCACATCCTGTTCGGCTCCATCACGCTCTACTCGATCGCCACCATCGCGAACGGGTTCGTGCACGACCTCGCCACCTACAAGGCGCTCCGCTTCGTGGCCGGGCTGGGCCTCGCCGGCGAGCTCGGGGCGGGGGTGACGCTGGTGGCGGAGATCCTGCCGGCCCGCCTGCGCGGCTACGGCACCATGCTGGTCGCCTCGGTGGGCGTGTCCGGCGCGATCGTCGGGAACGTGGTGGCGAAGACGCTCGACTGGCGCGTGGCCTACTGGGTGGGCGGCGGGCTGGGGCTGCTGCTGCTGGTCCTGCGCATCAAGGTGAGCGAGTCGGGGATGTTCCAGGCGCTGCGCCACACCGCCGTGAGGCGGGGCGACTTCCTGGCGGTCTTCCGCGGGGGCGAGCGCTTCCGCCGCTACCTGTCCTCGATCCTGATCGGCGTGCCGATCTGGTGCTCGAACGCGATCCTGGTCGCGCTCGCGCCGGAGTTCGGGCGCACGCTCGGCGTGACCGGCCCGGTGACCGCCGGCGACGCGGTGATGTTCTTCTACGGCGGCCTGGTGCTGGGCGACCTGTCGAGCGGGTTCCTCTCGCAGGCGTGGCGGAGCCGGCGGAAGGTGGTGCTCCTGTTCGTGGCGCTGCTCGCCGCCGCCAACGTCTTCTACTTCGTGGCCGGCCGCGGCGCCTCGCCGGCCCTGTTCCTCGGCGCCTGCGGCCTGCTCGGCATCGCCGGCGGCTACTGGGCCATCTTCGTCACCGTGGCGGCCGAGCAGTTCGGCACCAACCTGCGGGCGACGGTGGCGACCACCGTGCCCAACTTCGTGCGGGGCCTGGTCCCGGTGTGCACGCTCTCCTTCCAGTGGGCCCGCCCGCACCTCGGCCTGGTGGGCGCGGCGGCGGCGGTGAGCGCGCTCTGGTTCGGGCTCGCGCTCGTGTCCGCGTTCGGCCTGCGCGAGACGTTCGGGGTGGACCTCGACTACGTCGAGGCGGACTAGCCATGTCGGCCTACGTGGTGGACGTGGAGGCGGACGGGCCCATCCCGGGCAAGTACTCCATGGTGTCGTTCGGCGCGGTGCGGGTGGAGCCGGGGCTGTCGCGCACCTTCCGCGGCGAGGTCCGGCCCATCTCCGACCTGTGGCTCCCGGAGGCGCTCGCGATCTCGGCCGTCACCCGCGAGCAGCACCTGCGCTTCGGCGAGCCGGGCGAGGTGATGGCGGCGTTCGAGCGCTGGATCCAGGAGACGACGAAGGGGAAGCCGGTGCTGTTCTCGGACAACCTCTCCTTCGACTGGCAGTGGATGAACTGGTACTTCCACACGTACCTGGGCCGGAACCCGTTCGGCTGGAGCGGCCGGCGCATCGGCGACCTCTACTGCGGGATGGTGAAGGACGGTCACGCTCAGTGGAAGCACCTCCGCCCCACCGCGCACGACCACGACCCGGTGAACGACGCGAAGGCGAACGCCGGGGTGCTGCTCCAGCTCGTGGACATGGGCCTGAAGCTGAACCTGAAGTGAGCGCCCGGTGACGCTGTTCGCCCAGGGCGCCCTGCTCGGCCTCTCCGCCGCCGCCCAGCCCGGGCCGTACCAGGCCTACCTGCTCGCGCAGTCGCTCCGGAACGGCGCGGTCCGCACGCTGCCGGTGGTGCTCGTGCCGCTCACCTCGGATCCGCCGGTGATCGCGGCGGTGCTGGTGGCGCTCGCGCAGGTGCCGGCGGGCCTGCTCCGGGCGCTGCAGCTCGCCGGCGGCGCGGTGGTGCTGTGGCTGGCGCTCTCGGCGCTGCGCGGGCTCCGGGCCCCGCTCGCCGCGCCCGAGGCGAAGGCGCCGCCGCGGGGCTTCTGGCGCGCGGTGCTGCTCAACTTCACCAACCCGAACGCCTGGATCTTCTGGAGCGCGGTGGGCGGCCCGGTGCTCGCGGCCGCCTGGCGGGACGGCCCGGCGGACGCAGGCGGGTTCCTGGCCGGCTTCTACGCGTTCCTCGTCGGCGGCAACGCCGGGCTGGTGGCCGCGGCGGGCGGCCTGGGCCGGCTCGGCCCGCGCACCCAGCGCGCGCTCACCGCGATCTCCGGGCTGGCGCTGCTCGCGTTCGGCCTGTGGCAGGTGGCGAAGGGGCTGTCCGGCCCGCGCGCGTAGGCCACGCTACCTGCCCGCGCCCTGCGCCGGCGGCGCGGGCGGCGGCGGGATCGCCTTCAGCCGCTCCTTCACCTTCGCCAGCTCCGCGCCGCCCCGCCCGCCCGTGCCGGTCAGGTGGTGCTCCGCGATGTAGCGATCGACCTTCTCGATCCGGTCCGGCGTGGCCGGGTGGGTCGAGAGGTAGGTGGTCCAGCCCGGCTGCTTGCCCTCGCCCTTCTCCAGCTTCTGGAAGAACGTGGCGATGCCGTGGGGATCGTAGCCGGCCGCGGCCGCGTAGCGGGCCCCGTACTCGTCCGCCTCGCTCTCGTCGGCGCGGCCGTACGCGAGCAGCGCGCCCTTGCCGGCCAGCCCCGCCGCGAGCTGCGCCGCGCCGTTGGGGTTCTTCCCGAGCGCGATGCCCATCACCGTCTCGAGCCCCATGGCGTTCACCATCTGGCGGGCCGAGTGGCGCGCCACCACGTGCCCCGCCTCGTGCCCGAGCACGCCGGCCACCTCGGCGGTGTCGTCGGCGGCGAGCAGCAGGCCGGAGTAGACGTAGAGGAAGCCGCCCGGGGTCGCGAACGCGTTCACGGTCTTCGGGTCGTTGATGACCTTCACCGACCAGTCCACGTCCGGCCGGTCCTTCTTCGCGCTCGCCAGGATCTTGCCGGTGACGCCCTGGACGTAGGCGTTCACCGCCGGGTCCTCGAGGTACTGGACGTGCTCCTTCGTCTCGAGCTGCTCCTTCACCTGCAGTCCGAGCTGCTTCTCCTGCTCGGTGGGGATGAGCACCGAGGCGAGCCGGGTCTCGGTGGCGACGCGCTGCTTGCCGGTGCAGGCGGCGGCGAGCGCCAGGACCGCGAGCGCGGCGAGCGGGGTGCGAGACGGTCGGTGCATGCCGGTTCCCTCCGCCGCGCTTCTAGCGCCGGTCCGGGGCGGGGTCATCGTCCGCACGGGGGTGCGGCGCGAAGCCTGATCGGCCCGGGGCGCCGGGCGGGCCCGGCCGCGTCCCGCGGTCCCCGGATTTGAAGCCCGCCGCTCCCTCGCGGTACAAGCGGACGGTCGATCCTTCACGCAGGGGGGCGTCACCATGTCGCGCACGCGGGTCGCGGTCCTCTCGACCGCCTTCGCGGTGGTGGCCGCGGGGGTGTTCGGGCTCGGGTTCCTGCGCGGCGCCGCCGAGGCGTCCGCCGCGCCCGCGCCGCCGCCGCTCTCCAGCGAGTACCCGGGCGGCGCGCCCATCGACGCGGCGCGCATCCAGACCGGCCGGCTCACCTTCGACCGGATGCCGGCCGAGGTCTCGGGCGCGCTCGAGCTCCACTCCGCGGAGATCGTGAAGCAGGCCGAGGTGCTCGCCACCAAGCAGGCCCGCATCACCGGCACCTGCGCGCCCGGCTCCGCCATCCGCGTGGTCGGCCAGGACGGCACCGTGGTGTGCCAGCGCTTCCCCCGCGGCGTGGTCTCGGTGTCGTCGCTCGCCGGCCTCCCGCGCGTCTCCACCACCGCCACCACCCAGCTCAGCGTGCCGGGCGGCGTGGGGCGCTACCAGTCCGCCGGCGAGGACGACTTCCTGGTGGTCCCGGTGGACCTGCCCGACGGCGCGGTGGTGACCGGCTTCTCGTTCGTGTTCTGGGACAGCGACGCCAGGATCGACGGCGCCGCGTACCTGTACCGCTCCGACGACACCGCCATGGCGGCGCTCGTGACGAAGGAGGCCGCCGACGAGGTGCGGGTGGTGTCCACCCAGGACGTCGCCGCGCAGAAGGTGGACAACGCCGCCTTCGCGTACTTCGTCTACATGCAGCTCTCGGCCGCGGCCGGGCCGCGGCTCGTGCCCATCGCCGCGTCGGTGGCCTACAAGCTGCCGTGAGGCGGCGCGCCGGATCGCGCCCCCGCGCGATCCCCGCCGCGATCGACGCGCGGTTTGCGTCTACAATGCCGCTCCCCATGTCCCGAAGCGCCCTCCGCCGCGTGAAGCGGCTCGTGGTCAAGGTCGGCACCGGCACGCTCACCGACCGCGCCGGCCGGTTCGATCGCGACAACTGCGCGCGGCTCGCCTCCGAGCTGGCCGAGGTGGCGCGCGGCCGGAAGGTGGTGCTCGTCTCCTCCGGCGCGGTGGCGCTCGGCGCCGAGCGGCTCGGCCTCGCGCGCAGCCGCGGCAAGCCCTGGGACATCCCCACCAAGCAGGCCTGCGCCGCCGCCGGCCAGCCGCACCTCATGGCCGCCTGGGGCGAGGCGCTGGGCCGCCACGGGCTCGTCACCGCCCAGGTGCTGCTCACCGCCGACGACCTCGCCAGCCGCAAGCGCTTCCTCAACGCGCGCCGCACGTTCGAGCGGCTGCTCGACGCGGGCGCGGTGCCGGTGGTGAACGAGAACGACACCGTGGCGGTGGACGAGATCAAGGTCGGCGACAACGACACGCTCGCCGCGCTGGTGGCGGGCTGCGTGGAGGCCGACGCGGTCGCGATGCTCACCGACGTGGACGGGCTCTACGACCGGAACCCCGCCGAGCCCGGGGCGCGGCTGCTGCGCGACGTGCCGCGGGTCACCGCCGAGATCGAGCGGAGCGCGGGCGGGGCGGGGAGCGAGCGCAGCGTGGGCGGGATGATCACCAAGGTGAAGGCGGCGCGGCGGCTCGGCGCGCAGGGCGTCGTCACCGCGCTCCTGTCCGGGCGGCGCGCGCGCGCGCTCCCGGCGCTGCTCGCCGGCGAGCCGGTCGGCACCGTGTTCGCGCCCGGGGTTCACCGGCTCAGCTCGCGCCAGGGCTGGCTCGCCGCGGCCGCGCGCGGCAAGGGCGTCATCCTGGTGGACGCGGGGGCGCGGCGCGCGCTGGTGGAGCAGGGGCGGAGCCTCTTGCCGAGCGGCGTCCGGGGGGTGCAGGGCCAGTTCGGGGTCGGGGACCCGGTGGACGTCGCGGTGGACCCGGCCCGCCCCTTCGCGCGGGGCCTGGCGGGCTACGGCGCCGACGAGGTCCGCCGCATCGCCGGGCTGAAGACCGGCGAGATCGAGCGCGCGCTCGGGTATAAGTACCTCGACGAGATCGTCCACCGGAACGACCTGGTGGTCCTCGAGACCGGCCGGGAGTGAGCATGCGCAAGGAGAAGTCGCTGGGCCTCGCCGCCGAGATGCGGACGCTGGCGGAGGCCTCGCGCGAGGCCGCCCGGGCCCTCTCGCACGCCGACCCCCGCCGCAAGGACGCCGCGCTGCGCGCCGCCGCCGAGGCCATCGGCCGCCGCGAGAAGCGGATCCTCTCCGAGAACGCGCGCGACGTCGCCGCGGCCCGCGCGGCCGGGCAGAACGCCGCCTACCTCGACCGCCTGAAGCTCGACCCGAAGCGGCTCGCCGGCATCGCCGCGGCGCTGCACGAGATCGCCGGGCTGCGCGATCCGGTGGGTGAGGTGACCGCGAGCTGGCGCCGGCCGAACGGCCTCGAGATCCGCAAGGTCCGCATCCCGCTCGGCGTGGTGCTGATGGTGTACGAGGCCCGGCCCAACGTGACCGTGGACGCGGCCGCGCTGTGCCTGAAGAGCGGCAACGCGGCCATCCTCCGCCCCGGCTCCGACGCGCTCCGCTCGTCGCTCGCGCTCGCCGCGGCGTTCGCGGAAGGGCTCGAGAAGGCCGGGCTGCCCGCCGCCAGCGCGCAGGTGGTGCCCACCCCGGATCGCGAGGCCACCTACGAGCTGCTCGCGCTCGACGACCTCATCGACCTCGCCATCCCGCGCGGCGGGCCGTCGCTCATCCGCGCCGTCGCGGAGCGGTCCCGGGTGCCGGTGCTGAAGCACTACCAGGGCGTGTGCCACCTGTACCTCGACGCGTCCGCCCCGCCGCAGCAGGCGGTGGACCTCGCGCTGAACGGCAAGGTGCAGCGCCCCGGCGTGTGCAACGCGACCGAGTGCCTGCTCGTGCACCGCGGCGCCGCCGGCAAGCTCCTGCCGCCGGTGGGGCGCGCGCTCGCCGACGCCGGGGTGGAGCTGCGCTGCGATCCCACCGCGCTCACCATCCTGAAGCGCGCCGGGGTGGCGGCGGTGCCCGCCCGCCCGGACGACTTCGGCAAGGAGTTCCTGGACAGGATCCTGGCCGTGCGGGTGGTCGCGGATCTCGACGGCGCGCTCGACCACATCGCGCGCTACGGCTCGCTCCACACGGAGGCGATCGTCACCCGCGATCTCGCCAGCGCGCGGCGCTTCCAGCGCGAGGTGGACGCGAGCGCGGTGATGGTCAACGCGTCCACCCGCTTCAACGACGGCGGCGAGCTGGGGCTCGGCGCCGAGATCGGCATCTCCACCACCAAGCTCCACGCGTTCGGGCCCATGGGGCTCGCCGAGCTCACCACCCAGAAGTTCCTGGTCGAGGGCGAAGGGCACGTGCGGTAGCGAGAGGAACCTGATGGCGACGAAGAAGAAGGCAGCCGGCAAGAAGCCGTTCGCGAAGAAGACCCCCTCGAAGCGCGCGCCCGCGCGCCGCGGGCCGCCCATGAAGGCGCCCGGGAAGAAGAAGGGCGGCCCGGCGAAGGCGCCGGGCAAGAAGGGCGCGCCCAAGGAGCGCGTCCTCCGCGCCCGCCGGCCGCCCCGCGCCGCCGCGCCGGCCGCCGCCGCCATCGAGGCGCCCGCGCCGGCCCGCCCGGCGGCCGACCGCCCCGACCCGGCGCGCCCCACCGCCATGGCGATCGCGGCGGCCGCGCTCGACAAGAAGGCCGAGGACGTCACCGTCCTCGACGTGCGCGGGCTCACCAGCTACGCCGACTACTTCGTGCTCATGACCGCCGACTCCGACCGGCAGGCGAGCGCCATCGCCGATCACGTCGAGCAGACCATGAAGGCGCAGGGCGTCACGAAGGTCGGCGTGGAGGGCTACCAGGGCGGGCGCTGGATCCTGGTGGACTACGGCGACGTGGTGGCCCACGTGATGGGCCGCGAGGCCCGCGGCTTCTACGATCTCGAGGGGCTCTGGGCCGACGCGCCGCGGGTGGCGGTCGAGGCCTAGGCCGCGGCGGGCTTCCGCCACACGAGCTTCATCCAGGTCCGCGGCGTCCGCGAGGGCGCCGAGGCCTCGAGGAGCTCGAGGCCGAGCCCGTCGCACAGCGCCACCGGCGCGGAGAGCCGCCGCCGGCCCGGGGAGCGGGTGCGCAGCATCAGCCGGCCCGGCGGCTCGACCCACAGGTCGTGCCGGTGGAGCCCGATGAACCGCTCGGCGGTGCCCTCGCGGCACCACCCCTGCACGACCAGGTATCCGCCGGGCGCGAGCACGCGGACGAGCTCGCGCATCACCGCGCCGGGATCCTGCGTGTGGTCGAGCGCGTTGTGCATCCAGGCGAGGTCGAACGCGGCCTCGCCGAAGCGCCCCGAGAGCGCCTCGCCGCCGCACTGCACCAGCGGGTAGCGGGGGTGGAGCCCGTGCCGGGCGAGCAGCTCCCGGTAGCCGTCCGCCAGCGCGTCCGAGCAGGTGAGCGCGATCCGGCCCTGCTCGGCCCCGTCGGCCCACATCGAGAGCGGCCCGGAGCCGGCGTCTAGGACGCGCGGCGGCGCGCCGGTCCGGGCGCGGAGCTCCTCGAGGAGGGGCTCGAGGTAGTGCGGGTAGACGAGCGTCATGAGCGCCGGGGTGGAGCGGCGCCGGATGTCCTCCGCGTACTCGCCGCGGCCGGAGAGCTCGCGATCCCAGAACGCGAGCTCGTCGCGGAACCCGTCGCCGGGCTCGGGAGGGCGGCCGCCGATCAGCTCGGCGCAGAACGAGAAGGCCTGGCGGAGCACCGATCGGCACCTCCGGGGGCGACCCGTGGAGACGGCCGCCCGGGCCAGCAACGTTGGCGCGCGCCGGGACGGGCGCAACCTCCGCGCAGGTCCGCCTCCGACGTGGCCGTCAGCGGCGGCGCGGGATGGTGAGCGCGGCGGCGGCGAGCACCATCCCGCCCCCGAGCGCCAGGTTCCAGCCCACCGGCTCGTGGAGCACGAGCGCGCCCAGCGTCACCGCCACCGTGGTGTCGAGCAGCGGCAGCGCGCCGATCGCCGCCATGGGGACGCGCGGCACCAGCCAGTAGAGGCCCACGTAGGTGAGCGCGGTGCCGAACACCGCCAGCCACGCGAGCGCCGCGATGGCGCTCGGGGTGAACGCCGCCGGGCGCCCGTGCTCCAGCAGCCCCGCCGCCGCCAGCAGGAGCGCCGCGCCGAACGCGGTCTGGCCGGCGGTCATGGCGAGCGGCGAGACCGCGGCCAGGTGGCGGCGCACCAGCACGTTCGCGAGCGCGACGATCATCGAGGACAGCACCACCAGCGCGCCGCCCAGCAGGAGCCGCCCCGAGCCCTCCAGGTCGCCGAGGTGCGGGAGCTGCAGCACGGCCACGCCCGCGATCCCGAGCAGCGCCGAGGCGACGCGCGCCGGCGTGAGCGACTCGTCCGGCGCGAGCGCGCGCGCCAGCAGCGCGATCCAGACCGGGAAGGACGCGAACAGCACCGCGGCCAGGCCGGACGGGACCCACTGCTGCGCCACGAACATGAGGCCGTAGGGGAGCGCGATCTGCAGCACGGCGACGAGCGCGAGCTGTGCCCGCGCCGGCCCCACCACCTCGCGCCAGGCGCCCCCGCGCAGCGCGAACGGCGCGAGCACCAGCGCCGCGATGGCCATCCGCACGCCCGCGAAGCGGAGCGGCGGCAGGTCCTCGAGGCCGATCCGGATGGCCATCCAGGTCGAGCCCCACAGCGCGGCGACGGCGAGGTAGGTGGCGACGATGCGGGTGCGCACGGCGGGGCGCATGGTAGGCGAAGCCGGGGCGGACGGGGAGCCGTCCGCGCGGCCGGGCGGGGCGCTCGTCAGGGGAGGGTGAGCGGCGCGAGCCACACCGCGGCGGCGGCGGCGAGCGCGAGCGCGGCCTGCAGCGCGGTGGCGCGGCGGCGGCGGCGCACCGGGAACTCGGCCACCGTGGCGGTGCCCTTCTCGTCGGCGAGGCGGGTCGCGTTCAGCGTGGCCACGTCCATGCGCGAGAGCGCCACCTCCTCGGTGGCGAAGCCGCGGTTCGCGAGCAGCGCCACCAGGCGCGCGCGCGGGTGGAGCCTGGCGAGCTTCTTCGCCGCGAACGCGTCGAGGTGGCGCGCCAGCGCGCCGGCGCTCTTCCAGCGCCGCTCCGGCGTGCGCGCCAGGCAGCGCTCGATGGCGGCGGCCACCCGCGCCGGGCAGCCGGGGGCGAGCGAGCGGACCCGGCGGAAGCGGCCGCGCCGCACCAGCCGGAACAGCTCGTCCGCGTTCGCGCCGCGGAACGGCTTCTCCCCGCAGACCAGCTCGTAGAGCGTCACGCCGAGCGCCCACACGTCCGCCGCGGGCCCGCCCTCGTCGCCGGCCAGCACCTCCGGCGCCATGTACGACGGGCTGCCCACCAGCATCCCCACCCGCGTGAGCGAGGGATCCTCGGCGCCCTTGGCGATGCCGAAGTCCATCAGCTTCACCTCGCCCAGCCGGGAGATCATGACGTTCGCCGGCTTCACGTCGCGGTGCAGCAGCCCGCTCCAGTGCACGTAGTCGAGCGCCTCGGCGAGCCGCGCGCCGATCACCGCCACGCAGTCGGCGGGCAGCGCGCCGCCCTGCGCGAGGACGCGCGCCAGGTCGGCGCCGTCCACGAGATCGGTGACGAGGTAGAGCTGATCGTCCTTCTCCACCAGATCGTGCACCGCCACGATGGCCTCGTGGCGGAGCTGCGCGTAGGCGCGGCCCTCGCGGCGGAAGCGCTCGACGACCTCGCTGGAGCGGACGAGCTTCTGGTCGAGCGCCTTCACGGCGACGGGCCGCTCCAGGCCTTCCTGGAACGCCTCGTACACCACGCCCATCCCGCCGCGGCCGATCTCGCGGACGATCCGGCTCGTCCCGACCTTCCTCACCATAGGTCGCGGAGGATGACCCGTTCCGCCTATCCCACTCAATGCGCAGCCCGCGCCTTGCGCGCAGAAATCGCGCCGGGGAAGCGCGTCGTGCTGCGGCGGGTTGTCAGGGCGGAGGGTCGATCTGCTACACTTCGCGGCTCCGATCCGGTTTCGCCGCGGCCTCGCAGGAAGGATCGGGAGTTGCACGTTCCCCCTTGATTCTCGTCAATTCCGCAAGCTTTGCGCCGCGGCCCGTGGCGGCCGTGGCGCCCTCACCGGAGGACGCAAAATGGCGAGCAGGCGAATGGTGACGATGGACGGCAACGAGGCCGTCGCCTCCGTGGCCCACCGGGTCAGCGAGGTCATCGCCATCTACCCGATCACCCCGTCCTCGAACATGGGGGAGTGGGCGGACGAGTGGTCGGCGAAGGGCCGCAAGAACGTGTGGGGCACGGTGCCCAGCGTGGCGGAGATGCAGTCGGAGGGCGGCGCCGCCGGCGCGGTCCACGGCGCGCTGCAGGCGGGCTCGCTCACGACGACCTTCACGGCGTCGCAGGGCCTGCTGCTCATGATCCCGAACATGTACAAGATCGCGGGCGAGCTGACCGCGTTCTGCATGCACGTGAGCGCGCGCGCGGTCGCGACCCACGCGCTGTCGATCTTCGGCGATCACTCCGACGTCATGGCGGTGCGCCAGACCGGCTTCGGGCTGCTCTCCTCGGCCTCGGTGCAGGAGGCCCACGACATGGCGGCCATCGCGCACCGCGCCACGCTGCTGTCGCGCGTGCCGTTCCTGCACTTCTTCGACGGCTTCCGCACCTCGCACGAGGTGGCGAAGATCGAGGAGCTCACCGACGACGACCTGCGCGCCATGATCCCGGAGGAGCTGGTGGCGGCGCACCGCGCCCGCGCCCTCACCCCGGACCGGCCCACGCTCCGCGGCAGCGCGCAGAACCCCGACGCGTTCTTCCAGGCGCGCGAGGCCTGCAACCCGTACTACCTCGACGCCGCCGGGCACGTGCAGGCGGCGATGGACCACTTCGGGAAGCTCACCGGCCGCAAGTACAAGCTGTTCGAGTACTTCGGGCACCCCGAGGCGGAGCGCGTGGTGGTGGCGATGGGCTCGGCCTGCGACACCGCGCAGGAGACCGTCGAGCACCTGATCGCGCGCGGCGAGAAGGTCGGCCTGCTGAAGGTCCGGCTCTACCGGCCGTTCGACCTGGGCGCGTTCATGACCGCGCTGCCCCGCACCGTGCAGGCGCTGGCGGTGCTCGACCGCACCAAGGAGCCGGGCGCGCTCGGCGAGCCGCTCTACCAGGACGTGGTCACGGCGCTCCGGGAGGCGGAGCAGGCGCACATCGACCGGTTCCACCACCAGATCACGGTCATCGGCGGGCGCTACGGCCTCTCCTCGAAGGAGTTCACGCCCGGCCAGGTCAAGGCGGCGCTGGACGAGCTCCTGAACGCGCGCCCGAAGCGGCACTTCACGGTGGGCATCAACGACGACGTCACCCACCTGTCGCTCCGGCCCGACCCGACCTTCGACACCGAGGGCAAGGACGTGGTCCGGGCGCTGTTCTTCGGCCTGGGCGCGGACGGCACCGTCGGCGCGAACAAGAACTCCATCAAGATCATCGGCGAGGACACGCCCAACTTCGCGCAGGGCTACTTCGTCTACGACTCGAAGAAGTCCGGGTCGGTGACCATCAGCCACCTGCGCTTCGGGCCGCGCCCCATCCACTCCGCCTACCTCATCGAGAAGGCGAACTTCGTCGCCTGCCACCAGTTCGGCTTCCTCGAGAAGTACGAGATGGCCGAGATGACGGTGCCCGGCGCGACGCTGCTCCTCAACTCGCCCTACGGGCCGGACGAGGTGTGGGGCCACCTCCCGCGCGAGGTCCAGGAGCAGATCCTGACGAAGGGGCTGAGGCTGTACGTCATCGACGCGTACAAGGTCGCGCGCGACACGGGCATGGGGGTGCGCATCAACACCATCATGCAGACGTGCTTCTTCGCGATCTCCGGCGTCCTGCCGCGCGACGAGGCCATCGGCCACATCAAGAAGACCATCGAGAAGACGTACGCGCGCAAGGGCGCCGAGGTGGTGCAGAAGAACTTCGCCGCGGTGGACCACACCCTCGCGCACCTGTACCAGGTGAAGGTGGAGGGCCGCGCCGCCACCGGCGCGCCGCGCCCGCCCACGGTCTCGGAGGCCGCGCCCGACTTCGTGAAGCGCGTCACCGCGCTCATGCTCGCGGGCAAGGGCGACCAGCTCCCGGTGTCGGCGTTCCCGGTGGACGGCACCTGGCCCACCGGCACGTCGAAGTGGGAGAAGCGGTCGATCGCGCTCGAGATCCCGGTGTGGGAGCCGAGCCTCTGCATCCAGTGCAACAAGTGCGCGCTCATCTGCCCGCACGCGGCCATCCGGCCGAAGTTCTACGGCGCCGAGGCGCTCGGGAGCGCGCCGAAGGGCTTCCTGGCGATGGACTACAAGAGCGCCGACGTGAAGGGGGCGAAGTACTCGCTCCAGGTGGCGCCCGACGACTGCACCGGCTGCACGCTGTGCGTCGAGATCTGCCCGGCGGAGTCGAAGACCGAGAAGGGCAAGAAGGCCATCAACATGGCCGAGGCCATGCCGCTGAAGGAGAAGGAGCGGGCGAACTTCGAGTTCTTCCTCTCCATCCCCGACGCCGACCGCAAGAAGGTGAAGCTCGACGTGAAGGGGACGCAGTTCCTCGAGCCGCTGTTCGAGTTCTCCGGCGCCTGCACCGGCTGCGGCGAGACCCCGTACCTGAAGCTCCTCACCCAGCTGTACGGCGACCGCGCCGTCATCGCGAACGCCACCGGCTGCTCGTCGATCTTCGGCGGCAACCTCCCGACCACCCCGTACACGCAGAACTGCGAGGGGCGCGGGCCGGCCTGGGCGAACTCGCTGTTCGAGGACAACGCCGAGTTCGGCTTCGGCATGCGGCTCGCGATCGACAAGCAGGCCGAGCAGGCCCGCGAGCTGCTCGCCGTGCTCGGGCCGAAGCTCGGCGACGCGCTGGTGGACGAGCTGCTGAAGGCCGACCAGTCCGACGAGACCGGGATCGAGAAGCAGCGGGCCCGGGTGGCGGAGCTGAAGGCGAAGCTGCAGATGATGGACGGGCTCGAGGCGCGCTGGCTGCTCCGCATCGCGGACTACCTGGTGCGCAAGAGCGTCTGGATCGTCGGCGGCGACGGGTGGGCGTACGACATCGGGTACGGCGGCCTGGACCACGTCATCGCGCAGGGACGCGACGTGAACATCCTGGTGCTCGACACCGAGGTGTACTCGAACACCGGCGGCCAGGCGTCGAAGGCGACGCCGATGGGCGCCGCGGCGAAGTTCGCGGTGGCCGGCAAGAACCTTCCCAAGAAGGATCTCGCCATGCTCGCGATGAGCTACGGGCACCCGTACGTCGCGCGGGTGGCGATGGGCGCGAAGGACGCGCAGACCATCGCCGCGTTCAAGGAGGCGGACAGCTACACCGGGACCTCGGTGATCGTGGCGTACGCGCACTGCATCGCGCACGGCTACGAGATGAGCGAGGCGCTCGGGCAGCAGGAGAAGGCGGTGGACTCCGGGTACTGGCCGCTGTTCCGGTACGACCCGCGCCGCGTCGCCGCCGGCGACAGCCCGCTGAAGCTGGACAGCGCCGCGCCGAAGATCGAGCTGGCGCGGTTCACCGAGGGCGAGACGCGGTTCCGGCAGGTGGAGCAGGCGAACCCGCAGGCGTTCGCGAGGATGCTGGAGCAGGCGCAGAAGGACGTCCGGGAGAAGTACGCACTGTACGAGCAGCTCGCGAAGGCGATGAACCCGGTCAACCTCGTCCCCGGCGCCGCCGGGGGGAACGGCAAGCCGCGCGCCTGACCCCTGACCCGGAGTCATTGCGCCGGGAACGGAGATGAAGACGGCCCGGTCCGCCATGCGCGGACCGGGCCGTATCGTTTCGGGGGCCGCCCGGACGCCTTCGTCGGTGCCGAGGAGGTGCCGATGCGGGCGAACCGCACGCCGGGGCGGGGCGCGAGACGGGCGGAGCGCGCGCTTCACCTCGTGGCCGCATCGCGAGACGCGACGGCTCGAGCGCGACCGAGTGAACGGCGCTCCTCGCCAGCGCGTGAACGTCGCGGGGAAGCTGGCGCCGTCAGCACATCAGCGGCTCCGATCTCCCCTGGCGGTCGCCGCTCGCCAAGCCCGCGGTCCGCGCCTGAGCGCGCGGACGGGGACGAGGGCGGGCGCTCAGCCGAAGCTGGCGCAGGGAACGCTGTGCAGGACGCGCAGCAGGTACGTGCCGGCCGGGAAGATCACGCCGGAGCGCCCGGCGCGTCGCGCGCGCCAAGCCTCCCGGTACGCGCGCAGGAACCCGACCAGGCGTCCGATCGCCTCGATCCGCTTCCAGCGGTCCCGCGCCGCCACCCGCGGGCGGAGGCCGCGCATCGGCGGCGGGGTCGGCGGGCGGGCCGTGGGCCGCTGCGCGAGCACCCGCCGCGCGCCCAGGAACCCGGTCCCGGCCAGCGCGTGCGCCTGGGCGACCTCGCGCTCGCGGGCGGCGATCGCGTCGACGAGGAACGTGCGGAACGCATCCGCAGACTCGAACCCAGGCGGCGGCACGAGCGCGAGCTCGGCGACTTCCGGCATCGGACCGCTCCGGCGGAAGAACCGATCCGGTCGCGTCACGCGTAGCGCGCCCGCGCCGATCGACTCCGGCGCCGACCAGAGCCCTGGCCACTCCTCGGCGGAGGCGACCAGCCCGGCCTTCACCGGGTTCGTGAGGACGTACGCGACCTTCTCGAGCACGTCCTGCGGCGACGAGAGCGCCACGGCGCTGTAGCTGCCCGGCGCCCAGAACGACTCCCAGCGGCCGAGCGAGGCGTTCACCGCGCGGGCGACGAGGGCGTTCAGGTACTGCTCGAACTCCGGCAGGCGCGCGTTCACGTCGGTGACGACCAGGTGGAAGTGGTTCGACATCACGCAGAACGCGTGCACCAGGATCCCGTACCGTCGCGCAGCGACGGCGAGCACGTACAGGAAGATCGCGTTCGTCGCGGGCGACGGGCGGAGCAGGAACATGCGCTGAAAGCAGCGGCGCGTCACGAGGTACGTGACGCCCGGGAGGACCTGACGCGGAGCGGTCATGGCGCGTGCGCAAGGCAGGCGGCGTGCCGCGCGCCCGGCCCCGTGATCCTTGGGCGAAGCCATACGGGCGGGCGGTGCGGTGGTCCGCGGATCGGACCCCTGGTCCGAAATGCACTACTCTGGGTCAGGAACTGCGACAGGAACGTCCATGCCCCCGACCCTGGTCACCGGCGCCGCCGGCTTCATCGGATTCCACCTCGCGAAGGCGCTGCTCGACCGCGGCGACGAGGTGCTCGGCGTCGACTCGATGGTGCCGTACTACGACGTCCGCCTGAAGGAGGCGCGCCTGGCCCAGCTCTCCGGGCGGCCCGGGTTCACCTTCGAGCGGCTCGATCTCGCCGATCGCGAGGCGACCTCCCGCCTGTTCGAGCGGGGCGGCTTCGGCGCGGTCGTGCACCTCGCGGCCCAGCCCGGCGTGCGCTACTCGCTCGAGAACCCGCACGCCTACGTGGACGCGAACGTCACCGGGTTCCTCGACGTGCTCGAGGGCTGCCGCCGGCACCCGGTCCGCCACCTGGTCTACGCGTCCTCGAGCTCCGTCTACGGCGGCAACACCAAGGTGCCCTTCGCGGTCGCCGACAACGTCGATCACCCGGTCAGCCTGTACGCCGCCACCAAGAAGGCGAACGAGCTGATGGCGTACACGTACAGCCACCTGTTCGCGATCCCCGCCACGGGACTCCGCTTCTTCACCGTGTACGGTCCGTGGGGCCGCCCGGACATGGCGCCCATGCTGTTCGCCCGCGCCATCCTCGAGGGCCACCCGATCAAGGTCTTCAACCACGGCCAGATGCGGCGCGACTTCACCTACGTGGACGACATCGTCGAGGGCGTCATCCGCGTCCTCGACCGCCCGCCCGCGGCGGGCGTGGTGCCGCCGCACCGGCTCTACAACATCGGCAACAGCCAGCCCGTCGAGCTGCTCCGCTTCATCGAGGTGATGGAGGAGGCGCTCGGGAAGAAGGCGGTCCGCGAGCTCCTCCCCATGCAGCCCGGCGACGTCCCGGCCACGTTCGCCGACGTGTCGGAGCTGGAGCGGGACGTCGGCTTCCGGCCAGCGACCTCCATCGAGGAGGGCGTGCGACGCTTCGTGGCCTGGTACCGGGCGTACCACCGCGCGTGAGCTGCCGGCGCGGCCCGGTCCCGGCCGGGCGCGCTCCGCACCCTCGCGGACGCCGGACCCGAACGCAGGGTCGCGCCGCGCAAGCAGGCGGCCCACCGTGCCGGGGGTGCCGCCGCCCGTCCCTGCCGTCCGCCCTTCCTCCGGTCGAGACCCTTCCTATCCAGCCGTCGATTGCCTCGGCGTGAAGGTCGCGCGCCTGGAGTGGCCGGACCTCCTCGAGTGGTTCCTCCGCCGCCTCGACGCGCCGGCGCCCGTCCGGTGCGGCACGCTCGTGCTGGCGAACGCGCACACGCTCAACGTCGCGTCCGCGAACCCCGCGGCGCGCGAGGCGATCCGCGCGGCGACCCTGGTGCTGAACGACGGCGTCGGGCTCGACGTGTACGCGCGGCTCCGCACCGGCGCGCCGTTTCCGTACAACTTCGCCGGCACCGATCTCGTGCCGCGCCTGCTGGGGGAGTGCGCCCGGCGCGGCCTGCCGCTGCGCGTCTTCCTGTACGGGGCACGCCCCGGCCGCGCGGCGGAGGCGGCGCGACGCATCGAGCGCGCGTACGCACCGGTGAAGGTGGTCGGGGCCCTGGACGGCCACGAGACGACCGGCGACGAGGCACGCCGGGCCATCGACGCAGCCCACCCCGACCTGCTGCTCGTCGGGCTCGGGAACCCGCGGCAGGAGGAGTGGCTTGCGGCGAACGCGCCGGGGCTCCGGGCGCGCATCGCGATCGGGGTCGGGGCGCTGTTCGACTTCATGAGCGGGAGCGTCGTGCGCGCCCCCCGCGCGGTGCGCGCGATGCGCCTCGAGTGGCTGTTCCGCCTCGCCCTGGAGCCCCGCCGGCTCTTCCGCCGGTACGTGGTCGGGGTGCCGCTCTTCCTCTGGCGAACCCTCACCTACCGCCCCGAGCCGGTACCCTCCCACCCGACCCAGAGTCATTTGAGCGCCGGGAAGCCCCGGATCGGGCCACGCAACGACTCCGGGTTCGGCGCGGTGCTGGCGAGGACGGGGACCGACGCGAAGGACTCCGGGTCGGGGGTGAGGGTGGGGTCGGCGGGCTGACCCCGACCGCCGGGCCAGCAGCCGCGGGGCCTTCGCGCCGGTCGCGCGCCGCCGCAACTTCAGACGTGATCCGGCCGTTGACCGTGCGTGTGTCCGCAGCGCTCCTGGTGACGCTCGGGTGCGCGTCCGCCGCGGACGCGGCCGAGCCGCTCCTCGTCCCGGGGCGGATGGGCTACAACGCGCTCCCCGCGCTCCGGAACGTGGACCCCGTCGTCGGGAACCGGACCGAGCTGGAGCTGTCCGCCACCGCCCAGCTCGCGGGCCTCGGCGCGCAGGACGCGGCGGGGACGCCCTACGTCCGCCTCACCGTGCCGTTCCGGGAGGTGGCCGCGCTGGAGCTGGACGGGACGCCCTTCGAGCTGTTCCGCACCTCGGCCGCGACGGGGCAGCGGATCGGCGCGCGCGTGCGCTCGGGCGCGTCGCCGGGCGACCTCCGCGCCGGCGCGCGGTTCCTGGTGCTCGAGGAGCGGGGGAAGCGGCCGGCGCTGGGCCTGCGCCTGGTGGTGAAGTCCACCTCGGGCAAGGACCGCGGCGCGCGCCGCTTCACCAACGCGCCGGGCTACGTGTTCGACGTGCTCGCCGGGAAGGACGTCGCGGCGGCGGGTCCGGTCCGGCTGCGCGCGCTCGCGAAGCTCGGCTTCCTCGCCTGGCAGGTGGCGGACGGCCGGCAGGACGACGCGCTCGACTACGGGGCGACCCTGCGCGCCGCGTTCGCGAGCGGCGTCGCGCTCTCGGGCGAGTGGCGCGGCTACGCCGGGTGGCGCGGCGACGATCGCCCGATGGTGCTCGGCCTCACCGCCGACGTGCCGGCCGGCTCGCGGGTGCTGCTGCGCGCGTCCGCCGACCGCGGCCTCACCGCCGACGCGCCGCCGCTCGACGTGCGGCTCGGCGTGGTCCTGTTCCTGGACGCCCCCATGGCCCGCGACCGCGCCGCCGGCCAGGCCGACCCGCGCCTGGCCTCGGGCGCGCGCCCGCGGCGGCAGCCCGGGCCGCGGTGATCACTCGCCCGCGTGCCGCCCGTCGGTCACGCGGACCTCCGCCGCCACCCCCGCGTGATCGCTCGGCCACAGCCCGCCCACCCGCTCGTCGGCGGTCTCGCCCACCACCTCGGCGCTCCACGGCTCCACCGGGCCGCGCACGAGCACGTAGTCGATGCGCGTGGACAGGTCGGCGAACCCGGGGTCGCCCGGGCCGATGCGCAGGTCCTCGGGGAAGCAGCAGGTGAGCCCGGGCGCGTCGCCCTCGACGGCGGCCCAGACGTCGCGGAACCCGGCGGCGGCCAGCACCGCCTCGCCCTCGGTGCCGGGCTGGGAGTTGAGATCGCCGACCAGCACCACCGGGCGCGCCTCGGCGGCGAGCGCGCCGGCGAGCTCCGCCGCCTGGGCGGTGCGCACGCCCGCGTGATAGGCCTCGAGGTGCGTCGAGACGAAGCGCAGCCACTCGCCGCGGTACTTCGCGTCCACCGACACCCAGCCGCGCTTCACCTGCACCGGGTTCCCGAGCACGCTCACGGGCAGGAGCGTCGCGTACACGCCGCCCGCGGGCAGCGCGGTGGTGAGATCGCTCCGCGCCAGGATCACGCCGCGGTCGGTCATGCGCACGTCCTGCCCGGTCGCGACCGGCGCCTCGAAGTCGAACAGCGTCACCTCGGCGGCGACCACGTAGTGGAGGTCGCGCGCGGCGAGCGCGTCGAGCAGGTCCTGGACGTAGTCGAACGCGACCGTGGTGGCGGGGGTGGTCCCGCCGGCGAGGAAGTCGCCCGGGTCCTGCACGCGCCAGAGGTACGCCTCCTGGAGCCCGACCAGACCGGGCCGCGTGGCGGCCAGCTCGTCGGCGATCGCCTCCGCGCGCACGTGGAAGTCGTTCGCCTGCACGGTGGCCCACACCGCGGTCGTCGCCGCGACGAACGCGGCCGGGGTGGCGGCGGCCATGACCGGCCCGAGATCGGCGCCGAGGTACAGGTTCCGGGTGGTCACGCCCAGGATCTTCTTGCCTCCTGCCATGGAATGGGGATCCATGCCGGCGGCACGCGCGCCCGGTGAACCGGCGGCGGGCGGGGCCCGCACCGCGTCGGAGGCCGTGGCGGAGGTGCCGTCGCCGCTGCTGCAGGCGGCGAGGGCGAGCGGGGACAGGGCGAGCGCGAGGACGGCCAGGCGCGTGCGGGACATGGGTCACCTCCGGCGGTGGAGTCAGGGGCCGGGCGTGTGGATGTGGGTGCGAACGTAGCACCGCCGGTGCGCTGCCCCGAGGCGCCGGGCGGGCCGCCCCGGACGGAGTGCTGTCGCGGGTGTAGCGCCACGCCACGGGTCGCCCGCGCGTGGCAGCCCAAGCTGGGTCCAGCGCCTGTGAAGACCGCAGCGTAACTCGTTCCGGGCCGAGATCGCCCGGCAGGTCGTCGAAGGGAAACGCGATGCCGAGAGCCACCGGACCTCGACACGGATGCAGGCTGCTCGCGCTCGCCGCGGCGGTCGCCCTGGCGGCCGGCTGCAAGCGAGACGGCGGCAGGGCGGCCGAGGCCGCGCAGGAGCAGCCTCCGGTCGCGCTCGCGCCGGAGAACGTCGCGGTGGTGTCGTCCCGCCGTCTGCAGTCCGGCCCGGAGGTGGCCGGCACCCTGCACGCCCGCCGCGCGGCGACGCTCCGCGCCGAGGTGGGCGGCGCGGTCGCCGAGGTCCGCGTGGAGGCGGGCGAGCGGGTGAAGGCGGGCCAGCTCCTCGCCCGCATCGACGCCTCGGCGCTGCAGGACGCGGTGCGCGCCGCCCGCTCCGCGGTGACCTCGGCGCAGAACGCGCTGCGCGTGGCGGAGTCCGGCGCCCGGCGCGCACACACGCTGGCGCGCGAGGGCGCCATGGCCGAGCAGGACGCGGAGCGCGCTGACGCGCAGCTCGAGGCGGCGCGCGCGCAGGTGGAGGACGCGAAGGCCCGGCTCGCCGCGGCCGAGCAGCAGGCCGGCAAGACCGCCGTGCGGGCGCCGTTCGCCGGCGTGGTCTCGGAGCGGAGCGTCTCGTCCGGCGACGTGGTGTCGTCGGGCGCGGCGCTCTACACGGTGATCGATCCCTCGCGCCTCCAGTTCGAGGGCTCGGTGCCCGCGGCGAGCGTGGGCGCGCTCGCGCCGGGCGCGCCGGTGGACTTCTCGGTGACCGGCTTCGGCGGCCGCCGCTTCGACGGCCACATCGAGCGCGTGAACCCCGCGGTGGATCCCAGCACCGGCCAGGTGCGCGTCTACGTGGACGTGCCCAACGCCGACGGCCGGCTCCTCGCCGGCCTCTACGCGCAGGGGCGGGTGGCGAGCCAGGCGAGCGAGGCGCTGGCGGCGCCGGCGGCCGCGGTGGACGCGACCTCCACCCCGCCCACGGTCATGAAGGTGCAGGACGGGAAGGTGCAGAAGGTGGCGGTCGAGATCGCGCTCCGCGACGACGTGGCCGGCGCGGTGGGCTTCCGCTCCGGCGTGAAGCAGGGCGACGTGCTCGTGCTCGGCTCGGCCCGCGGCGCGCTCGCCGACGGCACCCCGGTGCGCGTGGTCGAGGACCCGCGCGCGCAGAAGTCGAACTAGCCGCCCCGGGCGCTCCGCATGTTCATCTCCGACTTCGCCATCAAGCGGCCCATCGTCACCATCACGGTGATGCTGGCGCTCGTGATCTTCGGGCTCCTGGCGCTCGTCACGCTCAAGACCGACGAGTTCCCGGACGTCCAGCCGCCGGTGGTGGCGGTCACCATCGTCTACCCCGGCGCCTCGCCCGAGACCGTCGAGCGCGAGGTGATCGATCCCATCGAGGACGCGATCTTCTCCATCAGCGGCATCGACGGGAAGCAGACCACCGCCTCCGCCACCGACGGCCTCGCCCAGTTCATCGTGTTCTTCGACTTCGAGAAGAACCTGATGGAGGCGACGCAGGACATCCGCGACGCGATCAGCTCGAAGCGCCAGGACCTGCCCACCGAGATGGAGGAGCCGGTGCTGGTCCGGTTCGATCCGTCGCAGGAGCCGATCGTCACCCTGACGCTCACCTCGAAGACGCTGCCGGTGCCGGCGCTGACGCGGCTCGCCGACGAGGTGGTCTCGCGCGACCTGCGCTCGGTGCAGGGCGTCGCCGACGTGCGGCTGGTGGGTGGGCAGAAGCGCGAGCTGACCGTCCAGCTCGACCCGGAGGCGATGGCCGCGGCCAGCGTCTCGGCCGCGGAGGTGGTGGGGGCGCTGCAGGCGCAGAACCTGGCCGCGCCGGTGGGACGGGTCAACACGCCGCTCGGCGAGCAGAGCATCCGCCTCTCCGGCCGCCTCGGCACGCCGGAGGAGTTCGAGCAGGTGGCGGTCGCGAGCCGCGGCGGCCAGGTGGTCCGCCTGGGCCAGGTGGCGAAGGTGCTCGACGGCGCCGAGGAGGCGCGCACGCTGGCGCTGTTCAACTCGGGCGAGGCGGTGGGCCTGGAGGTCCTGAAGACGAAGGGCTACTCCACCACCGCGGTCGCGGACGCGGTGAAGGAGCGGGCACGGGCGCTCGAGCCGCGCATGGAGGGGGCGAAGCTCGCCATCGTCCAGGACTCCGGCACGCGCGTTCGCCAGTCGGTGGACGACGTGCAGCGGACGCTCGTCGAGGGCGCGCTCCTCACCGTCCTGGTGGTGTTCCTGTTCCTCAACTCCTGGCGATCCACCGTCATCACCGGGCTCGCGCTGCCGGTCTCGGTGCTGGCGGCGTTCGTGAGCGTCTGGGCGTTCGGCTTCACGCTCAACACCATGTCGCTGCTGGGCCTCTCGCTCGCCATCGGCATCCTCATCGACGACGCCATCGTGGTGCGCGAGAACATCGTCCGGCACATCGAGCTGGGCGAGGACCACACCACCGCCTCGCACAAGGGGACCGACGAGATCGGCCTCGCCGTGACCGCCACCACCTTCTCCATCGTGGCGGTGTTCGTGCCGGTCGCGTTCATGTACGGGGTGGCCGGCCAGTGGTTCAAGCCGTTCGCGCTCACCATCGCGGCGGCGGTGCTGGTCTCGCTGTTCGTCTCCTTCTCGCTCGACCCGATGATGTCGGCGTACTGGCCGGATCCGCAGGTGGAGAAGGGCGAGCGGCGCGGGCCGGTGGGGCGCGCGCTGGGCGCCTTCAACCGCTGGTTCGACCGGCAGGCCTCGAACTACCGGCGCGTGGTGGCCTGGGCGCTCGACCACCGCTGGCTGGTGGTGGCGTTCGCCACGCTGTCCCTCGTCGGCTCGTTCGCGCTGCAGGGCGCGTTCGGCGGGGCGGGGTTCGTGCCGGTGTCGGACCGCAGCGAGGTGAGCCTCATCGTCCAGACGCCGCCCGGCTCGTCCATCGAGTACACGCGGCGCAAGGTGGAGGAGACCGATCGCATCCTCCGCAGCCACCCCGAGGTCGCGTACACCTACGCGTCCATCGGCACGCCCATCCCGCTCCAGGCGCCCGGTGTGGACCAGGCGCTCATCTACGCGCGGCTCACGCCCAAGCGCGAGCGCGACCTCTCGCAGGACGCGCTCGGCGCGGTGCTGCGCCGCGAGCTGTCGCGGGTGGCCGGCGCGGAGATCTCGGTGTTCACGAGCGGCTTCGGCGGCGCGTTCAAGTCGATCCAGCTCGAGTTGCGCGGCCCCGATTCGCGGGTGCTCACCGAGCTCGCCGAGAAGGTGAAGGCCGTCGCCGCCGGCGTGCCCGGGGCCGTGGACGTGGGCCTGTCCACCCGCGGGCAGAAGCCGGAGCTGGCGGTGGAGGTGGACCGCGGCCTCGCCGGCCGCCTCGGCGTCACGGTGGGCCAGGTGGCGCAGTCGCTCCGCATCGCGTTCGCCGGGCTCGACTCGGGCGACTGGGTGGACCCGACCGGCGAGACGCGCAAGGTGATGGTGCGGCTCGCGCCCGAGGCGCGCGAGCGCGCCTCCGACCTGCGGCAGCTCCCGCTCATCCTGCCGAGCCGGGAGGGCGCGCCGCGGATCCTGCCCGTCGGCCAGGTGGCGCGCATCACCGAGGGGCTCGGCCCCGCGCAGATCTCGCACCTCGACCGGCAGCGCGTGGTGAGCGTGCAGGGGAACGTGGCCGGCCGCTCGCTCTCCGAGGTGGTGAACGAGATCGAGCGGCGGCTCGCCGGCGAGGTGAAGCTGCCGCCCGGCTACACGCTGCGGCAGGGCGGCGAGTCGGCGGACCAGGCCGAGGTGTTCACGCGCATCGGCGTGGCGCTGCTGCTCGCCGTGATGCTCATGTACCTCGTGCTCGTGCTGCAGTTCGGATCGTTCCTCGATCCGTTCGCCATCCTGCTCTCGCTGCCGCTGTCGCTCATCGGCGTGGTGCTGGCGCTGCTCGTCACCGGCGACACCATCAACCTGATGAGCCTCATCGGCGTGATCCTGCTGTTCGGGATCGTCGCGAAGAACGCGATCCTGCTCATCGACTTCGCGAAGTGGGCGCGGGAGGAGCGAGGCCTGTCGATCCGCGACGCGCTCGTGGAGGCCGGCGGGATCCGGCTCCGGCCGATCATGATGACGAGCGTCGCCGTGATCGCCGGCATGGTCCCGGTGGCGTCCGGGCTGGGCGAGGGCGGCGACTTCCGCGCGCCGCTCGGCCGCGCGGTGATCGGCGGCGTCATCACCTCCACGCTGCTCACGCTGCTCGTGATCCCGACCGTGTACGAGATCATGGACGGCTGGCGGACCCGCCTGGGCCGGCTGTTCCGCCGGGCGTTCGCGCGCGGCGGCGAGCGGCACGCCCGCGAGGCGGCGCAGCGGCGGGAGGAGCCGTAGCCGCGGCCGCCCGCGGGGTCACGATCAGTAGATCGGCACCAGGTGGTAGCCCTGCGCCTGGTAGCCGATGAGCGAGACGAAGCCGTCCGCCACCACGGTGAGCTCGGGGAGGAGGCGCGCGTCCTCCACCTGGAACACCTTCGTCGCGATCGCGCAGACCTCCAGCGCCGCGCCGCGGCGCTTCAGCTCCCGCACCGCGGCGGCGATCTCGGCGGCTGCGGCGCGATCCGCGGCGCGGTTCGGCGCCGGCGCCGCGCCGGTGAGGAACCGGACCGTCGGGCCGATGAAGACGACCTTGAAGTCCGGCGCCACGCCCTGCGCCCGCAGCCCGTCGTGCGAGCCCGCGATGAGCTTCAGGTACATGGCGATCTTGGGCCCGTCGGCGAGATCCACGAGGAACAGGCCCTTGCCGCTGGTGACGCCGCGGAGCGCGTCGGGGTTCCCGGGCGCGGCGGAGGCGCGCGCGGCGAGCGGCGTCCCGGCGGTGAGCGCGAGCAGGGCGGCGAGGGCGAGCAGAGGGAGCGGACGGTGCGGGGTCATCGGTGTGGATCCTCGGGAGTGGGCCCGCGGTCCCGCGCGCCACCGTGGCGGGGGAGGGCGGACCGGACGGGTCGCGGTATAGACAGATCTGTCTACCGAGTCCAGCCCGGATTCGTCCGCCTGGCCCGCCGAGACGGGTGAAACGGCGCGACGGGTGGGTATACTGCGCGCGCCCCGGCCCGGAGCGAGCCATGTCCCCGCGCGAGAAGCTGGTCGAGACCGCCGCAGCGCTGTTCTACCGGCACGGCTGCCACGCCGTGGGGATCGACACGGTCCTCGCCGAGGCGGGCGTGGCCAAGATGACCCTGTACCGGCACTTCCGCTCGAAGGACGAGCTGGTGCTCGCAGCGCTGCGCCGGATGGACGAGCGGTTCCGCAACGCGTTCATGGCGGCGGTGGAGCGGGCGTCGGACACGCCGGCCGGGCGGCTCGACGCGCTCTTCGACGTGGTGCGCGACTGGGTTCGCGGGAAGGACTTCTACGGCTGCCCGTTCATCAACGTCACGGCCGAGTTCGCCGCGCACGACGACCCGGTCCACGTCGCGGCGGCCGAGCACAAGCGGCTCGCGCTCGAGTACATCGAGCGGCTCGCCGCCGAGGCGGGCGCCGCCGACGCGCGCGGGCTGGCCCGGGCGCTGAAGGTGCTCCTGGAGGGCTGCACGGTGCTCGCGCAGGTCACCGGTCAACCCGGGTTCGTGGACGACGCGCAGCAGGCCGCCCGGCTGGTGCTCCAGGAGGGGCTCCGGGGCGCCGTGCCCCCGCGCGCGCCACGCCGACCGCGTCGCGCGCGGACGTGAGCTCCTCCCCGCTCCTTCGCGCGTTCGCCGTCGTTCGTTTCCCGACCCCGTCGTTTCCCGACCCAGAGTCATTGCTCGCGCGGGATGCGAGATCGTCCGCGCCGCGGACCCTTTCGCGCAAGTCGGCGATCTCACGGGGCCGAACGGCGACCCCGGGTCCGCCGACCGTACGCAGTCGCCGCGCGAAATGACTCTGGGTCGGGATCAGAGGCCGAGGTCGCGCAGGGCGGCGCGGGCGGCGTGCCAGCCGCACATGCCGTGGACGCCCCCGCCGGGCGGGGTGGAGGCGGAGCAGAGGTAGAGCCCGGGCACGGGGGTGGACCACGGGTCGGGGGACAGCACCGGACGGGCGACGAGCTGGGCGAGCGACGCCTCCCCGCCCCCGACGTCCCCGCCGACCAGGTTCGCGTCGTCCTGCTCGAGCGCCGCCGGCCCGCGCACGGCGCGGGCCAGCACGAGCTCGCGGAACCCGGGCGCGAAGCGCTCCACCTGCGCCTCGACCGCGGCCGTGACGTCCCCGTCGAACCCGCGCGGCACGTGGCAGTACGCCCACGCCACGTGGCCCCCGGGCGGCGCGCGCGACGGGTCGAAGCGCGTGGGCTGCGCCAGCAGCACGTACGGTCGCGCCGGCACCTCGCCGCGCTCGACGGCTGCCTCGGCGGCGGCGATCTCCTCCAGCGTGCCGCCGAGGTGCACCGTGCCGGCGACGGCGCAGGCCGCGGCCCGCCACGGGATGGGGCCGGCGAGCGCCCAGTCGAGCTTGAACGCGCCGGGCCCGTAGCGGAACGCAGCGAGGCGCCGGGCGTAGCGCGCCGGGAGCCGCGCCCCGGCCACCCGCAGCACCTGCCGCGGCGCGAGGTCGAGCAGCACCGCGCGCGCCGGCGGCAGGTCCTCGAGGCGGTGCACCTCGGCCGAGGTCTCGAGCTCGCCCCCGCGCGAGCGGAGCTCCCCGGCGAGCGCCGCCGCGATGGCGCCGGCGCCGCCCTCCGGGAACGGCCAGCCCACGGCGTGCCCGGCCGCGCCGAGCACCAGCGCGAAGGCGGCGCTGGCGGCGGCCTCCAGGGGCCGGTTCGCGTGCGCGGCGAGGCCGGCGAACAGCGCCTGCGCGCGCGGGCCGCGGAACCGGGCGCGGGCGAGGCGCGCGGCGGGCAGCAGCGCGGGCAGGCCGAAGCGCGCCAGCAGCAGCGGCCGTCGCGGCCGGTGCAGCACCGGACCGAGCACCTCCTCGAGCAGCGCGGGGAGCTCCCGCGCGAGCGGCGCGAACAGCGCCCGCCAGGCGCGGGCGTCCTCGCCGAGCGTCGCGTCGGTGGCCTCGAACCCGGGCCCGAGCAGCGCGGCGGTGCCGTCGTCGAGGGGGTGCGCGACCGCGGCGGGCGGCGAGATCCAGCGCAGGCCGTGCGCCGCGAGCGGCAGCGTGCGGAGGAACGGCGAGGCGACCGCGAGCGGGTGGACCGCCGAGCAGTGATCGTGCAGGAAGCCGGGGAGGGTGAGCGGCAGGGTGCGCGCGCCCCCGCCGGCGGTCGCCGCGGCCTCGCGAACCCGCACCCGCAGCCCCGCGCCCGCAAGCGCCACCGCGGCCGCGAGGCCGTTCGGCCCCGAGCCGACCACCACCGCGTCCGGCGTGCGCACCGCCCCCTCCTAGCGGCCCCGCCCCGCCGGCGCAGCCGGCCGGCCGGGCACGCGGGCAGCGCCGCCGCGGTCACCCGCCCGGAGCGGCCCGTTTCGACTACACTCCGACGCCCGAGATCCTTTTCCCGCCTCGCGCGTTCCCCCGGCGAGGCCCAGGCGACACGCGCGTGCCGGACGAGAGCGACGAGCGGCTGATGCTCCGGTTCCGGGACGGCGACGCCCGGGCGTTCGAGGCCCTCGTGCGCCGCCACCGGACGCCGGTCTTCTCCTTCCTGCTCCGCCTGACCCGCGATCGCGCCCGGGCGGAGGACCTCTGCCAGGAGACGTTCCTGCGGGTGGTGAAGGCTTCCGGCGCCTGGGAGCCGCGCGCCCGCTTCCGCACCTGGCTCTACGCGATGGCCCGCAACCTGGCGGTGGACGAGTCGCGGCGCATGGCGTTCCGCCGCGCCAGCTCGCTCGAGGCGGACCCCGCCGCCTGCGCCCTGGCCGCGGACGACCCGGCGCCGGATCGCGCGGCCGACGCGGCACTCGTCCGCCCGCTCCTCGAGGCGGCGCTCGCGTCGCTGCCCGAGGCGCAGCGCGAGGTGTTCCTGCTGCGCGAGCACGCGGGGCTCAGGTTCCCGGAGATCGCCGAGGTCACCGGCGCGCCGGAGCCGACCGTGAAGAGCCGGATGCGCTACGCGCTCGAGGCGCTGCGCGAGCGGCTCGCAGCGATGGGCGTGGAGCCGGAGGCGGCCGCGGGCGGCCCCGCCTCGGCCCGGAGCGCGGCACCATGAGCGACGAACGCTTCCACGAGCGCCTCGGGGCGCGGCTGCACGACGCCATCCTGGAGCACGCGTACGGCGAGCTGCCGGCGGGCGAGGCGCGGGCGCTGGAGCGCCATCTCGAGGCCTGCGACGCCTGCCGCGCCGAGCTCGGGCGGATCCGCGGGACCCGTGCGCTCATGTCCGGCCTGGAGGAGGCGCCGGCGCCGGAGCGCGGCGAGGCGGTGCTCCTCGCCGCGGCGCGCGAGGCCGCCGGTGCGCGCGGGCGGCGGCGGCGCCTGCCGGCGTGGACGTGGGGCGCCGCGCTCTCCGCGGCGGCGCTCGTCGCGGTGGGCGCGGTCTCCTACCGGCTGCTCGCGCTCCACCCCGGCCCCGCACTCCGCGACGATCCGGAGGCGCTGCTCGGCCGCGCCGCCGCGCCCGCGCCGCAGGCCGCGACCGAGGCGGCCACGCCCGCCGCGCCGGAGGCCCCGGCCGCCGCCGCGGCGCCCGCGGCCGGACCGGACGACGTCCGCGCCGAGCGGACCCGCCCCGCCGCCCCGCCCGCGCCGGAGCGCCGGCGCGAGCCCCCACCTCGGCTCGGCGCGGCGAAGTCGGCGCCGGCCGCTGCGCCATCGGCCGTGCGCGCCGGCGAGCCGGAGGCGGACGCGCCCGTGGCGCCGCGCACCTTCCTCGCGCCTGCCCCCGCGCAAGCGCCCGCGCCGTCTCCGTCCACCGCGGAGCGGACCTTCGCCCCGCCCACGCCCGCGCCGACCACCGAGCGCACCGTCGCCCCGCCCCCGCCTGCGCCGTCTCCGTCCACCGCGGAGCGGACCTTCGCCCCGCCCGCGCCGGAGACCGCGCCCGCGCCGAAGTCCACGCCCGCGCCGAAGCCCACGCCCGCGCCGGCGCCGCGCGCCCTGCGTGCGGAGGCCACCGAGGCCGCACCGGCGGCCGCCGGCTCGGCGCCGGCCGCGGCGCTCGAGGCCGTGCCCGCGCCCGAGCACGCGCCGGGCGCTCGCCGGGCCGCGACCGCGGCCCGCGGGCAGGACCAGGACGCCGCCGCCGCGCCGGCCGGATCCGACGCGCTGGCGCGGTGGCGCGCGCTGCGGCAGGCGGGTGCGCTGCGCGGCGAGGTGGTGACGTTCACCGACTGTGACGGCGAGGCGTGGCGCAAGGTGGAGCGCGACGCGCAGGGCCGGGTGGTGCGGTACGTCCGCCACGGCCGGCTCGCGGGGCGCGCCTTCGAGGCCGACCTCTACTACGGCGAGGACGGCGCGCTGGCGCTGGTGCGCTACCGCGAGGAGGGTGGCCCCTGGCGCGAGGCGCGGCCGCCCGGGACCGACGGCGCGATCCCCGAGGCCGCGCTCCGGCCTGCCCGCGCCGCGGATGCGCGCGCGGACGCGCCGCCCCGCTGCGGCCCCTGATCGACGGCCCGGCGCCGAGGTCGCGCTCCCGCCCGCCCGCGCCGCGGACGCGCGCGCGGACGCGCCGCCGTGTTGCGGCCCGTGATCCCTCGCCCCGGCGCCGCATCGCCCTGCGCGCCCGCCCTGCGCGCCCCGGCCGCGCCCTTCGCGTGGGCCCCACCCCGGCGCCGCGCGGCGCCGCCACGCCGGAGGGCGGCGGCCGCGGGGAGGGGCTACACTGCTCGCATGGCGCGCATCCTCTACGGCGTGGCGGGGGAGGGGATGGGGCACGCGGTCCGCTCGCGGGTGGTCATCGACCACCTCGCGCGCACGCACGACGTGCAGGTGGTGGTCTCTGGCCGCGCGCACGACTACCTGAAGGCGCGCGAGCGGGATCGCCTGGGGGTGAACCGGATCTGGGGCCTCTCCATCGTCTACGAGGACAACGAGGTCCGGAACTTCCGCACCGTGCTGAAGAACGTGGGCGGCGCGGTGGCGGGCGGGTGGCCGCGGAACGTGAAGGCCTACTTCGACCTCACCGAGTCCTTCCGGCCGGAGGTGGTCGTCTCCGACTTCGAGACCTGGAGCTACCTGTACGCGCGCACCCACGGCCTGCCCTGCATCTCGGTGGACAACAACCAGGCGGTGAACCGCTGCGACCACCCGCCGGAGATCCTGGCCGGCCACGAGGCCGAGTACCTCGTGGCGAAGGGCGTGGTGAAGGCCAAGCTCCCCGGCTGCTTCCACTACCTCATCGCCACGTTCTTCCAGGCGCCCGTCGCGAAGCCGCGCACCAGCCTGCACCCGCCGGTGCTGCGCCCGGAGATCCTGGCGGCGCGCGCCGAGCCCGGCGCGCACCTGCTCGTCTACCAGACCTCGACCTCGAACGAGGCGCTGCCGGAGATCCTGCGCGGCGCCGGCGTGGAGTGCCGCGTGTACGGGCTGCGGCGCGAGCTCACCGCGGACCTGCGCGAGGGCAACCTCGTCCACCGCCCGTTCTCCGAGGCGCGCTTCGTGGAGGACCTGCGCACCGCGCGCGCCGTGATCTCGGGCGGCTCCTTCACCCTGATGACCGAGGCGGTGTATCTCCACAAGCCCATGCTGGCCATCCCGGTGAAGCGGCAGTTCGAGCAGGTGCTGAACGCGCGGTACCTCCAGGCGCTCGGCTACGGCGCCACCGCCGACGACCTCGACGCGCGCGTGCTCGAGGACTTCCTGGCGCGGCTGCCCGAGCTCGAGCGCGGCCTCGCGCGCTACCGCCAGGACGGGAACCGCGAGCTGCTCGCGAAGCTCGACGACGTCCTGGCGCGCGCGCTCGACGGCGGCGCGCCGGGGGAGCCGCGGGCGTGAAGGTCCGGGTGGTGGCGGTGGGCCGGGACCGCTCGGGCCTGTACGCGCCGGCGGTGGAGGAGTACGCGAAGCGGCTCGGCCGCTACCTGCGCTTCGAGCTGGTGGAGGTGCCGGAGGCGCGCAAGCTCGCCGGCACCGCGGGCGCGAAGGGCGAGGAGGGCGCGACGCTCCTCGCCAAGATCGGGCCGCGCGAGCGGGTGGTGGTGCTCGACGAGCGCGGCGACGAGCTCACCAGCGTGGCCTTCGCCGAGCGCGTGCGCCGCTGGATGGAGCGCGGCCAGGACGTGGCGCTCCTCATCGGCGGGTCGGACGGGCTCGCGCCGGAGGTGCTGGCGCGGGCCGACGAGCGACTGGCGGTGTCGCGCTTCACGCTGGCGCACCGGCTCGCGCGGCTGGTGCTCGTCGAGCAGCTCTACCGCGCCATGACCATCCTCCGCGGCGAGCCCTACCACAAGTGAATCCGCCGCGCTGCCCCGCGCCCGTGGGCCCCGGGCACCCATGGGTCACGGCGGTGGGCTTGCGCGCCGCCGCCCGCGCTGCGACAACCAGCCGACCACCTCGGGAGCCCACATGACGCGCCTCCGCACGCCCGCCGCGCTCGCCCTGTCCCTCGCCGCCCTCGCCTGCGGCGGCGGCGGGAGCGACTCGCCGCCGCTGCCCACCACCTTCACGCTGTCCGGCCACATCGCGGCCACCGCCGGGCAGGACGTGGACGGGGACGTCGCCGATCCGGTCGCGCCGAAGACGCCCAACGACACCCGGGACGAGGCGCAGCAGCTCGCGCCGGTGACCACGCTGGGCGGGTTCGCCGACGCGGGCACGGATCCGCAGGACTGGTACAGGGCCACGCTCGAGGCAGGCCAGACGGTGGTGATGGACGTGGCCGACACCGCGGCGTCGTTCGAGCTCTGCCTGCTCGCGTCCGACGGCGCCACCGTGAACTGCGCCACCGCGGGCGCGAACCAGGTGATCCCGGTCGCCGCGGCGGGCCAGTACTACCTGCGCGTCACCGCCGCGGCCGGGGTCTCCAACTACGCGCTCACCCTGGGCGTGAACGGCGCCGCGGCGAGCGCCGGCGCGGCGCCGCACCTGGCCCTGCCGTTCGTGCCCGGGGAGATCGTGGTCCGCTTCCGCGACGACGCGCTCGGGGTGGCCTCGGCCGGCGACCTGCCGCAGCGCGCCGCCGCGCTCGGGCTCACCGCGCTGGCGGGCGCCCGCGGCCGCGCCGCGCTGCTCTCCATGTCCGGCCCCGAGGCGCGCGCGCGCGCCCTCGCCGCGCTCGGGGTCGAGCCGCTCGCGCCGGATGCGCTCGGCGCCGGCGCCGATCCGGTGCTGGCCGAGAAGTGGGACACGCTCCGCGCCATCGCGGCGCTGCGCCGCCGGGCCGACGTGGAGAGCGCCGATCCCAACTTCGTGTTCCAGCCGGCGCGGGTCCCGACCGACACGTACTACAAGTACCAGTGGCACTACCCGCTCATCTCGCTGCCGCAGGCCTGGGACGTCACCAGGGGCGCCACGGAGGCCGGTACCGCGGCCATCGTCGCGGTGGTGGACACCGGCGTGTTCCTCGCCCACCCCGACCTCTCCGGCCAGCTCGTGACCGGCTACGACTTCATCCGCGATCCCACCATGGCGAACGACGGCAACGGCATCGACCCGAACCCGGACGACCCGGGCGACGCGGCCACGCCGGGCGGCAGCTCCTGGCACGGCACCCACGTCGCGGGCACGGTGGCCGCGAAAGCGGACGGCTCGGGCGTGGTGGGCGTGGCCTGGGACGCGCGGGTGATGCCGCTCCGCGCGCTCGGCGTCGGCGGCGGGACCTCCTACGACATCGTGCAGGCGGTCAGCTACGCGGCCGGCCTCGCCAACGACTCCGGCACGGTGCCGGCCACGCGGGCCGCGGTGGTCAACCTGAGCCTCGGCTGCCAGGGCTGCTTCTCGTCCACCGAGCAGGCCGTCTACACCGCCGCGCGGAACGCGGGCGTCATCGTGGTCGCCGCGGCGGGCAACGAGGCGTCCTCCGCCCCGGGCTACCCGGCGGCGTACGCGGGCGTGCTCTCGGTGAGCGCGGTGGACATGAAGGGCGCGAAGGCGCCGTACTCGAACACCGGCAGCACCGTGGACCTCGCCGCGCCGGGCGGCAACACCGCGGTGGACCTCGACGGGAACGGCTACGCCGACGGCGTGCTCTCCACGCTCGTGAAGGACACCACCGGCACCCGCGAGCCCATCTACGCGTTCTACCAGGGCACCTCGATGGCCGCGCCGCACGTGGCCGGCGTCATGGCGCTCATGAAGTCGGTCTGCCCGAGCCTCGCGCCCGCGGCGATCGATCAGCTGCTGCAGGCCGGCCAGCTCACGCGCGACCTCGGGCCGGCGGGCCGCGACGACACGTTCGGCTGGGGTCTCGTCGACGCGCTGAAGGCGGTGCAGGCGGCAGCCACGAGCTGCGGCGCGCCGCTGCCGCCCTCGCTGTCGGTGACCCCGGGGCGGCTCGACTTCGGACCGGCCGACGCCACGCTGCAGCTCCAGGCGGCGAAGGTCGGCGAGGGCGCGCTCACCGTGACCGCGGTGTCCGACGACGCCACCTGGCTCACCGTCACGGCGCCCGGCGTGGACGCGAGCGGCCTCGGCGCGTACGCCGCCGCCGTGGACCGGACCGGCCTCGCCGACGGCCGCTACGCCGCCAAGATCACCTTCACGCCGTCGGTGGGCGACCCGGTGGTCATCCCGGTGACGCTCCAGGTCGGCGCCGCCGCGGCGGCCGGCGACGCGGGCTACCTCTACGCGCTGCTCGTCCGCGAGGGCGTGAGCGGCCCGGAGCTCGTGAAGCAGTGGAGCGGCGCGGCGTCGGGCGGCAGCTACGCGTTCCGCTTCGACGGCGTCTCGGCGGGCACCTACTACCTCGTGGCCGGCAGCGACATGAACAACGACGGCTACATCTGCGACGCGGGCGAGTCCTGCGGCGCGTGGCCGACGCTGGGCGTCCTCACGCCGCTCGGCGCGAGCGGTCCGCGCTCGGACCTCGACTTCAGCGTCGCGTTCGACCCGGCCGTCGCCCCGGTGGGCGCGGCCGCGGGCGCGCCGGTGGGCGTGCGGGGCCTGGCGCGGCAACCGGCGACGAAGGGCGTGGCCGGGCTGCGCGAGCGGCAGGCGGGCGCGTTCCCCGGGCCGGGCGGCGTTGCCTCCGGCGCCGCCCGGGGCGATGTTCCTTGAGGCGGAGCGGCCGGGCACCTAACATCTCCGGTCCCTACCAGCCGGAGAGGTGCCCGTGCCGAAGACGAAGCCCGTCCTCCTCGTCGTTCTCGACGGCTGGGGGATCCGCGCAGCGCGCGAGGCGAACGCGATCGCGATCGCCGGAACCCCGAACATGGACGCGCTCCAGCGCGAGTTCCCGCACGCCGCCCTGGAGACGAGCGGCCTGTCGGTCGGCCTGCCCGAGGGGCAGATGGGCAACTCCGAGGTGGGCCACACCAACCTCGGCGCCGGGCGGATCGTCTACCAGGACCTGGTCCGCATCAACCGCGCCGTCGAGGACGGCAGCTTCTACAAGAACGACGCGCTGCTGCTCGCCTGCCGCCGCGCGCGCGAGGCCGGCGGCGCGCTGCACCTGCTCGGCCTGGTGTCCGACGGCGGCGTCCACAGCCACGTGGAGCACCTCCACGCCTGCCTGGAGCTGGCCCGGCGGGAGGGCGTGGCCCGCGCGTACGTCCACGCGTTCATGGACGGCCGCGACACGCCGCCGAAGTCCGGGCTCGACTACCTCGCCGCGGTGGAGCGGCGGCTCGCGGCCACCGGCTACGGCAAGGTGGCCACCGTCACCGGCCGCTACTGGGCCATGGACCGCGACAAGCGCTGGGACCGCGTGGCGCAGGCCTACGCGGCCCTCGTCTCGGGCGAGGGCTTCAAGGCCGCGTCCGGCACCGCCGCGATGGAGGCGGCGTACGCGCGCGGCGAGACCGACGAGTTCGTGAAGCCCACCGTGGTCGTGAACGGCGACGGGAAGCCGGTGGGCGCGATCCGGGACGGCGACGCCATCCTGTTCTTCAACTTCCGCGCCGACCGCGCCCGCGAGATCACCCGCGCGTTCACGCAGGAGGGCTTCCACGACTTCGAGCGCAAGGCCGTGCCCCGGCTCTCGGCGTACGTGTGCATGACCCAGTACGACGAGACGTTCACGCTGCCGGTCGCGTACGCCCCCCAGGACCTCACCGAGATCTTCCCGGAGATCGTCGCGCGCGCCGGGCTGCGGCAGCTCCGCACCGCCGAGACCGAGAAGTACGCGCACGTGACGTTCTTCTTCAACGGCGGCCGCGAGACCGTGTACCAGAACGAGGATCGCATCCTCGTGCCGAGCCCGCGCGACGTGAAGACGTACGACGAGAAGCCGGAGATGAGCGCGCGCGAGGTCACCGACAAGCTGGTCCAGGCGCTCGGCACCGGCCAGTACGGCTTCACGCTCGTGAACTACGCCAACCCGGACATGGTCGGCCACACCGGCCTGCTCGACGCGGCGGTGAAGGCGGTGCGGGTGGTGGACGAGTGCGTGGGCCGGCTCTGGCAGGCGGCCCGCAAGCAGGGCATGGCCATGCTCGTCACCGCCGACCACGGCAACTGCGAGCTGATGACCGACCCGGTGACCGGCCAGCCGCACACCGCGCACACGCTCAACCCGGTGCCGTTCATCCTCGCCGATCCGGATCTCCGCGGTGCGAAGCTCCGCGAGAAGGGCGTGCTCGCCGACGTGGCCCCCACCGCGCTGCAGGTGATGGGGCTCCCGCAGCCGAAGGAGATGAAGGGCCTCGGCCTCGTGATCCGCTAGCGCCCACGCGCCGTCCGGTGAGCCCGGGCGGCGCCGCGGCGCGCCCGTTGCCTTCACCCGGAGAGAACCCAGGATGCTCCGCGCCGCCGTCCGCGCCCTGCTCGACCTCGTCTACCCGCCCCGCTGCGCCGCCTGCGGCGAGCCGGTGACCGAGGAGCCGTTCTGCGACGTGTGCGCCGGCGCGCTGGAGCCGGTCCCGCCGGGCTGCGACCGCTGCGGCGCGCCCGGGCCGGGGCCGGCCTGCGGCGCGTGCCTGGCCGCCCCGCCCGCGTTCGACGCGGTCCGGGCCGGCGGGCTGTTCGGCGGGCCGCTCGCCGACGCGGTGCACGCGCTGAAGTACGGCGGCCGGCCCGACCTCGCGCGGCCGCTCGGCGCCTGGCTCGCGGCGCGCATCTCGCTCCCGCCCGGCGCCGCGGTGGTGTCGGTCCCGCTCGGCCGCGCCCGCCGCATCGAGCGCGGCTACGACCAGGCGGCGCTGCTCGCCGACGCGCTGGCGCGCGCCGCCGGCGCCCGGGGCCGCCGCCTGCGCGGGGCGCTCCGCCGCGCCCGCGAGACGGCGCCGCAGGTGGGCCTGGGGCGCGCCGAGCGCGCCCGCAACGTGGAGGGCGCGTTCCTGGCCGGCCCGGCGGTGGCCGGCCGCGACCTGGTGCTGGTGGACGACGTCGTCACCACGGGCGCGACCGCGGACGCGGCGGCGCGCGCGCTGCGGGCGGCGGGCGCCCGCTCGGTGACGGTGGTGGCGCTCGCCCGGGCGGAGTGAGCGCCCCGGCCCCCGAAGCTGCGGACCGGCGGCGGAACCGGGGTTACACTCGCTGCCCGAATGCTCGCACGCCTCGCCGCCCTGCTCGCGCTCTGCCTCGCCTCGACGGGGTCCGCCCGCGCGCTGTCGCCGCTCCCGCCGCCCACCGGCCTCGACCCCGAGGCGGAGCGCGCCGCCGCGGCGGTGGCGGCGCTCGACCGCGAGCGGCGCGGGCCCCGCGGCCTCGCCGCCCTGGCCGAGCTGGACGCGCTCGCCGACGACCTGCCCGAGCTCGCCCACCTCGCCGCCGCCTACGCCCGGGCCGCCGACGATCGCGAGGCGCACCCGGAGGTCCGCGCGCTGGCGCGCTTCCGGCTCGCCGAGGTGGAGCGCGCCCGCGGCAACCTGCAGAAGGAGGCGGCCAGCCTGCAGCGGCTCGGCTTCGTCGGGCGCTGGCGGGTGCTCGGGCCGTTCGACGACGAGGGCAAGCGCGGGCTGGCCGAGGCGTTCCCGCCCGAGAAGGCCGTGGACCTCGCCGCCCGGTACCCGGGCAAGGTGCGCGAGGTGGCCTGGCGTGCGCTGCCGGAGGACGCGGTGGTGGACGGGTTCGTCCACCTGGGCGCGGCGCTGCGCCCGGCCCGCGAGGTGGTGGCGTACGCGCTCGCCGAGGTCGAGGCGCCGCGCGACCTCGACGCCAGGCTCTGGCTGGGCGCGAGCGGGGCGGCGCGGATCTGGGTGAACGGCGCGGTGGTGCTCACCGACGCGGACTACCACCCGGCCCGGCTCGACCAGCGCGGGGTCGTGGTGACGCTCCGGCGCGGCGCGAACCGGATCCTGGTGAAGCTCTGCCACCAGGACGGCCGCATGGGCTTCTACCTCCGGCTCGCCGACGCGCGCGGCGAGGGGCTGGAGCTGGCGGCCGCGGATCCGCGGGGCGCCGCGCTCCAGGAGGTCCCCGCGCCCGGGCCGGCGGCGCCGGTGCCGCCCGCGGTGGCGGCGCTGGAGCAGCGGGTGAAGGCCGCCCGCGGCCCGCGCGCCGAGGCGGAGGCCCGGCTCGAGCTGGCGCGGGTGCTGGCGGCGCGGCAGGGCGGGGACGTGCAGGAGCGGCGGGCGGCGGCCGAGGCGCGCCGCGCGGCGCTGCTCGCGCCGGGCTGGGTGGAGGCGCAGCTCGAGGCGGCGGCGCTGGAAGAGGACCACGGACGCCGGCGGCAGCGCATCGAGGCGGCGCTCGCGGTGGCGCCGGAGGATCCGCGGGCGCTGCGGGCGCTCGGGCAGGAGGAGCTGGATCAGGGCCGCCCGCAGGCGGCGGCCCGGCTGCTCGAACGCGCGGTGCGGGCCGCGCCGGGCTGGGCGGCGCCGCGCGTGGAGCTCGCCGAGGCGCTCTCCCGGGCCGGCCTGGAGGCGCGCGGCGCGCTGCTCGCGGAGGCGACCGCGTCCGCGTTCGCCACGGTGCCCTCCGCGGTGCGGGCCGCGGCGCGGTCGGCGCGGCGCCTGGGCCGCACCGAGGAGGCGTCGGCGCGCAGCCGCACGCTCGTCGCGCTCCGGTTCGACGACGCGCAGACGCGCGCCGCGCTGGCGCAGATCCTGGCAGATCGCGGCGACGTGGCCGGCGCGCGGGCGCTGCTCGAGGAGGCGCTGCGCCTCGATCCCTCCGACGTGTACCAGCGGCTGCGGCTCGGCGACCTGCTCGCGGCGAGCGGGCGCGGGGAGGAGGCGGAGCGCGCCTACGCCGCGGCGCTCGCCCTCGCGCCGGACGAGCCGGACGCGTGGGAGCGGCGCGGCCGCGCGCGGCTCTCGCAGGGCCGGGTGAAGGACGCGCAGGCCGACCTGCAGCGCGCGCTGGAGCTCCGGCCGCAGAGCCCGGAGCTGAAGCTCCTGGTGCGGAGCCTCGAGCCGGCGCGCGAGCCGTTCGAGCGCCCCTACCTGCTCGACGCGCGCGCGCTCGCCGCGGCCGCCCCGGCGCCCGAGCCGGACGAGGACGCGCTGGTGCTGGGCGAGCTGAAGGTCACGCGGGTGCTGCCCTCGGGCCTCTCCTCCACCTACACCCAGACCGTGGTGAAGGTGCTGACGCCCCGCGGGGCCGATCAGGCGCGCCGGCAGACCGTGTCCTGGTCGCCGGACCGGCAGGAGGTGCGGGTGGAGCGCGCGCGCATCCTGAAGCCGGACGGGACCGTGATCGAGGCGCACGACGAGTCCGAGCGGAGCGCGAGCGAGCCCTGGTACCGGCTCTACTACGACCTGACCGCGCGCACGCTCTCGTTCCCGGCGCTCGCGCCCGGCGACGTGCTGGAGGTGGCCTGGCGGCTCGAGGACGTGGCCGGGGAGAACCTGCTCTCCGACTACTTCGGCGATCTCACCTTCGTGGACGACACCACCCGCAAGGCGCGCTTCGAGTACGTGCTGCTCGTGCCGGCCGCGCGCGCCATCCACGCGAACGCGCCCGCCGGGATCGCGCACGCGCAGCGCACGCTGCCCGGCGAGGTGGTCGAGCACCGCTGGTCCGCCCGGGACCTGCCCCGCGTCGTGCCCGAGCCGGGCATGCCGGGCTGGAGCGAGGTGTCGCGCCACGTCCACGTCTCCACGTACGCGAGCTGGGACCAGGTGGCCCGCTTCTACTGGGGGCTGGTGAAGGACGCGGTGCGCCCCACCCCGGAGGTGCGGGCCGAGGCGGAGCGGATCGCGGCCGAGGTGCTGCGGGCGCGGCGCGGCGAGGGCACGCGCGTGGCGCGCGCGCAGGCCGCGGCGAGCGCGCTGCCGCCGCCCGGCGGCTGGGACCTCGAGACGCAGCGCGCGCTCACCCGCGCCGTCTACGACTTCGTGGTCTCGCAGACCCGCTACGTGGGCCTGGAGTTCGGCATCCACGGCTACAAGCCGTACCGGGTGGACCAGGTGCTGCAGCGCCGCTTCGGCGACTGCAAGGACAAGGCGAGCCTGCTGCGCGCCATGCTGGAGTCGATCGGGATCGACGCGCGCCTGGTGCTGCTGCGCATGCGCCGGCTCGGCCGGCTTCCCGAGGCGCCCGCGTCGCTGGCGGTGTTCAACCACGCCATCGTGTACGTGCCGGCGCTCGACCTGTGGCTGGACGGCACCGCCGCCTACTCCGGCTCCGGCGACCTGCCCGGCGAGGACCGCGGCGCCACCGTGCTGGTGGTGAACCCGGACGGCAAGCCGCGCTTCGCCACCGTGCCGGAGGCGCTCCCCGAGCAGAACCGCGGCGAGACCCGCTTCGACGTGGCGCTCGCCGCCGACGGCTCCGCGGCGGTCCGCGGGGCCTGGCGCGTCACCGGCGCGGAGGCGCCCACCTACCGCCGCGCCTACCTGGTGGAGGAGCAGCGGCGCGCCCAGCTCGAGCAGAGCTTCAACCGCAGCTTCCCCGGCGTGCGCGTCGCCTCCGTGACCGCCTCCGACCTCACCCGCCTGGAGGACGACGTCACCATGCAGTTCGCGCTGGAGGTCCCCCGCTTCGCCCGGCCCGACGGCGCCGGCCTGCGCTTCTCGCCGTTCGGCGCGGCGCGCGGCTGGGGCGAGAGCTGGGCCGCGCTCTCCTCGCGGCGGCACGACCTCGACCTGGGCAGCCCCACCGAGACGGTGTTCACGTACCGTCACACCCTGCCCGCCGGCTGGCGGATCGCCGAGCTGCCCGACGGCGACGCGGCGAGGACCCCCTACGCCAGCTTCGAGGTCCGCTACCGCCGCGACGGCGCGGCGCTCGTGGCGGAGGCGCGCGTCCGGCTGGAGAAGGGGCGCATCCCGGCCCGCGACTACCCCGCCTTCCGCGAGCTGACCTCGCGCATCGACCGCGCCTTCGCGCGCAAGGTGCGCATCGTCCCGGCCGAGGAGGCGGCGCGATGAGCCGCGCCGTGCGCCGGGCCGCGCCGCGGTTCACGGGGGTCGCCGCGCTCGCGGCGCTCGCGCTCGCCTGCGCCGGACCGCGCGCCGAGCAGGCCGAGCCCGGGCGCGCCACGCGCGAGGGCCTGGCAGCGCTGGAGCAGAACGACGTGACCCGCGCCGAGGCGCGGCTCGGGCCGGCCTCGCGCGTCCGCGACCCGTGGGCGCGGTTCGGCGCGTCGCTGCTCGCGCGGCGGGCGCTCGACGGCGAGGCCGAGGTGCAGCGGCTGCTCGCGGCGGTGGAGGCCGGGCCGGACGAGCCCATCGCGCTCGTGGCCCTGCGCAGGCTCTCGGAGCTGGCCGAGCGCGGCCCGGCGCTGGCGGCGCAGGTGGACGCGGGCGTGCTGCGGCTCGGGGCGGGCGGCCGCCTGCGCGGGCTCGCCGCCTACCGGGCGCGGGTGGCGCGGGTGACCGCGGCGGAGGTGCTCGGCGATCACGAGGCCGCCGCCCAGGCCCGGCGCGAGAACGGCGCCGTCCCGGTCTGGTCGATCGCCGGGCCGTTCGCGGCCCACCACGCGCTCGACTTCGGCGCGCCCATCCCGCCCGACCGCGGCGAGCTGCCGGTCTCGGTGCCCGGCCGCGCCGGCGGGCCCGCGGTGCCGACCCGCGCGCTCCCAGCGCCCGACGGCACCGTCGCGCTCGACGGCGAGCCGTCGGGCGGGGACCTGTTCGCGCTCGCGACCGACGTGGACCTGGCCCGCGGCGGCCGCTACCTCGTGACGCTCGGGACGCAGCTCTCGGCCCGCCTCGTCGTGGACGGCGCGCTGGTGCACGAGCGGCGCGCGTTCGCAGCCTGGCTCCCGGGGCTGGTGCACCTGCCGGTGGAGCTCGCGCGCGGCCGGCACCGCGTGGTGCTGGAGGTGACCCGCGGCGCGCCGAGCACGGGGATCCACCTGGCCTTCGCGCGCGCCGACGGCGCCGCCTCCGACGCCCGCTTCGCCGCGCCGGCGCCGGGCGCGCCGCCCGCGCCCGCCGCGGCGCGGTCCCGCGCCGAGCCGGCGCTGACCCCGCGGGCGCTGGCGCTCGCGCTCGAGCCGGACGTCGGGGCGGCCACCGCGCGCCTGCTGGCGGCCCGGGACGCCATGGTGAACGACCGCGAGGCGGCCAAGGTGCTGCTCGGTGAGGCGCTGGCCCTGCGCCCCGAGGCGGCGGCGCTCCGCGCGGCGCGGGCGGACGCCGCGGTCGACGACCCGAGCCTCGACGAGCAGGTGGCGCGGGCGCGCGCCGAGGCCGACCTGCGCGAGGCGCTGCGGCTCGACCCGGGCGACGCCGAGGCGCGGGTGGAGCTCGCGGCCCTGCTGCGCGGCGCCGAGCGCCACGACGACGCCGAGGCGGTGCTGGCCGGCCTGGCCCCCGAGGCGGCCGCCCGGCCGGCTGGGATCGCCGCCCGGGCGCGCGCGGCCCAGGCCCGCGGGCTGCTGGAGCGCGCCGAGGGGCTCGCCGCCGAGGCGCTCCGCTCGGCGGGGAGCTGCGACGCGGCCGACCTCGCCTACGAGCTGGCGGTCCGGCGCGGCGCCGCCGCCCGCGAGGACGAGGCCATGGCGGTGCTCTCGCGCTGCCGGGGCGGCCGCGAGCGCCTGGCGGGCCACCTCAGGCGGCGCGGCGATCCGGTGGCGGAGCGGGCCGCGCTCGACCCGGTGGTGCGCGCCCGGCCCTGGGCGGTCGAGCCGGGGCTGACCCGCGCCGGCGCGCTCGTCGCCTCGGGGGAGACGCGCCGCGCCGTCGCGGCGCTGGAGGCGATCGCGGCGATCTGGCCGCGAGACGCGCGCGTGCAGCGGCGGCTCGCCGACGCGCGCGAGCTGTCCGGGGACGCGCCCGGCGCCCGCGCCGCGCGCGAGCGGGCGCTGGCGCTCGATCCGGGCGACCTGCAGCTCCGGCGGGCGCTCGCGCTGGAGGACGGGACCGAGGTGCTCGCCGACGTGGCGGCGGACCCGCGCGCGGCCATCCGCGCGTACGAGGCTGCCGGCCGGCGCAACGGCGCGTCCACCGTGATGGTGCTCGACGCCGCCTACGTCGACGTCCACCCGGGCGGCGCCGCCACCGAGCGCACGCAGCAGATCGTCCACGTGCTCGACCAGCAGGGCGTGGAGCAGTTCGGCGAGGTGACCGTGCCGGCCGGCGCGGACGTGCTCGCGCTCCGCACCATCAAGCCCGACGGCACCACGCTGGAGCCGGAGCGGGCCGGGAGCGCCAAGGGATCGGTCTCGCTGGCCGGGCTCGCGCCGGGCGACTACGTGGAGCTCGACTACGTCCGCGCGGCGCAGTCGCCGCCCGGCCTCGAGGGCTACGTCGCCGATCCCTTCTACTTCCAGGTGCCAGGGAGCCGGCTGTTCCGGTCGCTGTACGTGGTGCGCGCGCCGGCGGGCCTCGGGCTCGAGGCCGACGCGCACGGCATGCCGGCGCCCGTGCCGGTGCGGGACGGCGGGCGCGAGGTGCTCCGGGCCGAGCGGCACGACGTGCCCGCGATCGTCCCGGAGCCGGACGCGCCGGGCGGCGCCGAGTACCTGCCGTTCCTCGCGGTCGGGACCGGCGGCGGGCGCGCGGCGCTGCAGCGCGCGATCGCCGACGCGCTGCCGGAGCGCACCCGCGCCACCGCCGAGCTCCGCGCGTTCGCGCGCGAGATCGCGGCGGGCGGCGGCGGGCCGGCCCAGCTCGCGCGCGCCGCCTACGCCCGGGTGGCGCAGGCGGTGCTCGGGTCGGGCGGCGGGATGGGCGAGGACGCGAGCGTGGCGCTCTCGCGCGGGCGCGGCAGCCGGCTGGCGGTGCTGAAGGCGGTGCTCGCCGAGCTCGGCATGGAGTCGCGCGTGGCGCTGGTGCGGCCGTACAGCGCCGATCCGGCGCCCTACCGCTTCCCGGCGCTCGGCCTCTACGCCGCGCCCCTGCTGCGCGTGCGCGCCGGGGGCGCGACCTACTGGCTCGACCCGACCGCCCGGCACGCGCCGTTCGGCGCGTTCCCGGCGGTGCTGGCCGGCTGCGAGGCGCTCGTGCTGCCCGAGCCGGGCGAGGCGCCGGAGGTGGACCGGACGCCGGAGAGCCCGCTGGTGGAGGAGGGCCGGGAGACCACCGCCCGGCTGGTGCTCGCCGCCGACGGGTCCGCCGAGGCGAGCGGCACCGATCGCTACCTCGGCTACGGCGGCGCGGAGCTGAAGGCCGCGCTCGAGCGCCTCGACGCCGCGCAGCGGCGCCAGGCGGTGGAGGGGATGCTGGGGCGGGTGCTGCGCGGCGTGACCGTCACCGAGGTCGCGTTCGCGGGCGAGGACGATCCCGCGGCGCCGCTCGAGATCCGCTGGAAGGCGCGCGTGCCGGAGCTGGCGCGGGCGGTGGAGGGCGGGCTGGTGCTGGACCAGCCGCTCTTCCCGGCGCGCCTCGGGGCGCGGCTGGTGGGCGTCGCGGCCCGCCGGACGCCGCTCCTCCTGCCCACGCCGGAGCGGCAGGTCCAGCGGATCGAGGTGGTGCCGCCGCGCGGCCTGGCGGTCACCGCCGACGCGCCCCGCACCGCGTCGTCGCCCTCGGGCAGCTTCACGCGGACGGAGCGGCTGGACGGCGGCGCGCTGGTCCGCGAGGAGCGCCTGGAGCTGCGCCGCGGGCGCATCGCGCCGGAGCACTACGCCGAGCTGGCTGCGTTCGCGGCCGCGGTGGACCAGGCGCAGGAGCGGCCGCTGCTCCTCGCGCGCTGACCCACGCCGGTGCATACCCGGGGTCGGGGTCCACCCTGGGGCAGCAGCGCCACGATTCGCGTGATCTCGCGCAGATCCGCGGCGTGGCCGCGGGGCGCGTGCGGCACGCGCGCTGCATTTCCAGCGGGCGTGCTTCATCGGGTCCGTCCTCCCGAGGAACGCCCGGCGGCAGCTCCCCCCGCTCGCCGCCGCGCCGTCACCTCGCGAGCCCGCGATCCGCGCCCGCCCACGCGCCGTCGCCCCCCCGACGTGCAGCGAACCGCGGCGCGGATCGCGATCCGGACCGGAGCACACCGGAGGGCGCCCGCTTTCCCCGGGCGGGCGCCCTCCGGGCCTCTCTCCCGATCGGCCCGGAGGCGCGCGCTCAGCTGGAGGGCGCCGCCGCGGGCAGCGCGTCCACGAAGCGGACCTCTGCGAACCCGAGGCCGAGGAGCAGCCCGCGGATGGCCCGCTCCGCCGACGCCCGCGCGCGGGCGCGGAGCGCCGCGTCCGCCTGCACCTCGCGCTCGAACGCGGCGCGGGCCAGCTCCAGCAGGCGCGCGGTCTCGGCGGAGTCGAGGTTCGAGCCGATCACCTCCGTCTCACCCGGCCGCAGCGCGATGCGGACCTCGACCGGCGGCAGCGCGATCTCCGCAGTGCGCCCGGTCACCCGCACGCGCGAGGCGTCGAGCCGGGCGAGGTCGAGCCCGAGGTGCGCGTCGGCGAACACGATCGCCTTGCCGTGCGGCGTGCGGAACACGTGGCGCAGCCAGCCGGCCACGTCGCCCCAGAGCGACCCCGCCTCGACCGGCTCGGGCGAGAACGCGACCTTCTTGTAGAGCGTGACGTCGAGCGCCTCGAGCCGCGCCACCTCGCGGATCCGGGTGGCCACGGCGGGCGGATCGGGCAGGGCGGGGGCGCGTCCGAGCCGCAGCGCCAGGCCGAGCCCGGCGCCCGCCGCGAGGCCCAGGACGAGGAGTGCGAGGAGCCGGCGCATCCGCCGATGCTACCGCGGCCGCCGCGCCGACGGTGCGCCGCGCCCCCGCGCGCTGCCGCGCCCACCGGGGCGCACACCGGCGCGCCGCGCCTTCGGGGACGGCGCCCTCGACCTCCGCGCCGCCGCGGAGGGCGCCGCCTTCCGCGCCGGCCGCGGCTTCGACGGCCGCGCGCCCTTCCTGCCCGGGCGCGCACCCGTCCCGGCCCTCGCCTTCGCCTTCGCGGCCTTCGCGGCGGCGCCCCGGGCTCCCCCGGCCTTCGCGCCCGCCCGGCGCGGCGCGCGCGCCTTCGCCGCGCGCGCGGCCTGCGCGCGGACCGCAGCGTCGAGCGCGAGCCGCGCCCACGGGAGCATCGCCTCGGCGTCCTCGTGCGCCTCGTCGGGCGGGCGGTAGTAGCTCGTCTCGTACATGCCGGGGTAGATCCACATCTGGCAGCCCGCCTCGAGGAACCACGGGCGCGTCTCGCCGTCGGTCTTCAGGAACAGCTCGTCGTCGTCGAGCAGCCCGAACATCAGGCCGTCGCAGTACAGGCCCACGCCGCCGAACAGCCGGCGCGCCTGGACGGGACCGAGCGCGGAGAGCAGGTCCACCGCGTGTTCCACGAACGAAGGTGAGATGGGCATGTCGGCGCGCCTCCCGGTTCCGGCGAGCGTACCTCACTCGAACAGCCGCTCCGAGATCGCGCTGTGCAGGTCGAGGCCCCGGCGGGTGAGGACCAGCGCGCCATCCCGCCGCACCGCCAGCCGGTGCCGCACCAGGTCGGCGGCCTCGCGCGCCTGCGCCGGCCCGAGCGCGGCGAGCGGCGCGCCGTCGCGGGTCCGCAGCGCCAGCATGAGCCGCTCGTTCCGGTCGGCGCGCGCGTCGATCCGGTCCTCCTCGGCGGTGGGCAGGCGTCCCGCCTCCACCGCCGCCAGCCAGGCGCCGGCGTCGCGCAGGTTGCCGTAGCGCACCGAGCCCGCCTCCCCGCGCCGGCAGCCGTACGCGCCGGCGCCGAGGCCGAGGTAGCTCTCGTGCCGCCAGTAGAGGCCGTTGTGGACCGACTCGCGGCCGGGCCGGGCGAAGTTGGAGATCTCGTAGCGGCGGAGCCCGAGGCGCCGGAGGGCCGCGCGCAGCGCCGCCGCCTGCGCCAGCGCGTCCTCGTCGGAGGGCAGCGGCAGCCGGCCCTCGCGCCGCATGCGCGCGAGCGGCACCTCCTCGGCCATCACGTCGGGATCGAGCGTGAGCGCGTACGCGGACACGTGCACCGCGCCGGCCTCGACCGCCCGCTCGGCGTCGCGCCGCGCGGTCTCCACGCTCGACCGGCGCGCGCCGTAGATGAGGTCCACGCTGACGTTGCCGAGGGCGGCGGCGGCTTCGCGGATGGCCCGCTCGGCCCGCTCCGGCCCGTGCCGGCGCCCGAGCTTCGCGAGCACCCCCGGGTCGAAGGACTGGACGCCCACCGAGATGCGGTTCACCCCGGCGGCCCGCCACGCCTCGAGCCGGGCCGGGTCGCTGGACTCGGGGTTCACCTCCAGCGTGACCTCGGCGTCCTCGGCGAGGCCGAACCGGTCGCGGACGGCGGCGAGGACGTCGCCGATCTCGTCCGCGTCCCAGAGCGAGGGCGTGCCGCCGCCCAGGTAGACGCTCCGGAGCGAGAGGCCCTCGAACGCGGGCGCGCGCAGCCCGAGCTCCGCCCGCACCGCGCGCGCATACCGGCCGGCGCCGGGCGGGCGCTCGGTGGTGACCGCGAAGTCGCAGTAAGGGCAGCGGTGCGTGCAGTACGGATAGTGCACGTACACGCCGAACGGGCGCGCCATCCCGGGGAGGATAGCGCGGCCGCGCGGGCGGCGCCGCGCCGCCGGTCAGCGCCGGTCGCGCCGGGCCACCTGGAACGGCCCGCGCTCCTCCGCGGAGAGGCCGGCCTGGCGGGCGAGCGCGGCGGGCAGGCGCGGCCCGGCCGAAACGATCATGGCGGCGCGCTCGAGGAGCAGCTTCCGGACGCGCGCGTGGTCGTCGCGCCAGGGCGAGGCGCCCGCGGCGCCGAGCGCCACCGAGAGCTCGCCCTTGCCGGCGAGGTGGGCGAGCACGCCGGGGCCGCGCGCGAGGGCGGCGTCGGAGAGGTCGGCGGCCACGTGCCGGTGGGTGCGCGTCCGGGTGCGAGGGTCGTCGCCCCGGCGCACGAAGGTGAGCTCGGAGCTGGCGAGGGGCGCGCGCCCGCCGCCGAGGTCGGCGCGGCCGAGGTAGCGGAGCGTGCCGTCGGGCTGGACGGTGAAGTAGCGCAGGCCGGTGGGCTCGTACCCTTCGGCCGCGAGCGCGGTCAGGAACAGCGCGAGCTGCACCGGGAACTCGCCGGCCCGGGCGGCGCCGCGGGCCGTCGCGCCCTCGCCGCGCAGCAGCGCCTGCGCGCCGGCGCGCACCGCGGCGAGCCCCTGCCGCAGCCGCTCGGGCGCGAGGCCGGCGAGGACGCGCGGGTCCCCGGCCGGCGCGGCCGAGAACGTGGTGACGTTCTTCAGATCGGGGAACGCGCCGAGCGCGGTGAGGAGGTCGGTGCCGCCGGGCACCACGGCGGTGCTGGGCAGGCCGGCGGGGCGGAGCGGCGCGAGCGCCTCGAGCGCCTTCGCGCGCGGGCCGGCCCGGAACGCCTCGAGCGCCCTCCGCTGCTCGGCGCAGAACGCGCCCACCACCTGCGCGTCGAGGCCGGCGGGCGCCGCGCCGCGGCACGCCACGAGGTCGAACAGCCGCCGGACCTCCGCGCCGAGCTCGGCGGCCGGCTCGACGGCGGCGGCCGCGGGCTCGTCGGGGATCTCGCAGGGCTTCACCGGGACGCACGGCGGCTCGCCGGGCGCGCCGGCGGGCGGCGGGGCGTGCTGCGCGGCGGCGGGGCGGGCGGCCGACAGCGCGAGGGCGGCGGCCGCGCAGGCGAGCGCGCGCGAGGGGCGGACGGTCATGGACCCTCCTCTAGCACGCGTCCCAGGGACGCGCGACGCGGGCGCGGGTGCGTGCCGCGCGGAAGCGCTGGGGCGCTGCACTTTCCGTGTGCGGGCGGCGGACCGCCGAAGGCCCGCGCGGGGGGTTCCCGGTTGTCGACATCGGCGGGCGGACGTGGTTTTCTCCCGCCGCAACGCGGAACCCCAGCACCGAGGAGACGCATGGCAGAGCCGAGCACGGTCGTGAAGCCCGAGGTGGAGCAGAAGGAGTTCAGGCCGTACATCGGCGCGGATCGCACGCTCCCCGAGTTCACCCCGAAGGCGGTGCTGCTGGGCGCGCTGTTCGGGATCCTGTTCGGCGCCGCCACGGTCTACCTGGCGCTCAAGGCGGGCCTCACCGTCTCCGCCTCCATCCCGATCGCGGTCATCGCCATCTCGCTGGGCCGGAAGGTCTTCAAGACCTCCATCCTCGAGAACAACATCATCCAGACCACCGGGTCGGCGGGCGAGTCGATCGCGGCGGGCGTGGTGTTCACGCTCCCGGGCTTCCTGTTCCTCTCCGCGGGCCCGGGCGGCTCGTCGGTGGGCGCGGGCTACTTCAGCTACGTCACGCTGTTCACCCTCTCGATGGTGGGCGGCATCCTGGGCGTCCTCATGATGATCCCGCTGCGGCGGTCGCTCATCGTGAAGGAGCACGGGCAGCTGGTCTACCCGGAGGGCACGGCCTGCGCCTCGGTGCTCATCGCGGGCGACAAGGGCGGCGACTTCGCGAAGACGGCGTTCCAGGGCGTGGGGTTCGCGCTCGGGTACGCGCTCCTGCAGAAGGTCTTCCACGTCATCGCCGAGACGCCGGCGTGGGTGACGAAGCAGACGAACAAGTGGCTGCCGAACGCCACCGTGAACGGCGAGATCACGCCGGAGTACCTGGGCGTCGGCTACATCATCGGGCCGCGCATCGCGGGCGTGCTGGTGGCGGGCGGCGTGCTGGCGTGGCTGGGGCTCATCCCGCTGCTGTCGGTGCTGGTGCCGGGCGAGGTCATCGCGCGGCAGCTCGTCAAGGTGGGCGCGAGCCCGGAGGGCTTCGGGTTCGACGCGGCGGCGGGCACGTTCGCGAACCTGCCGCGCGCGGTGTACCTCGCCTACATCCGCCAGATCGGCGCGGGCGCGGTGGCGGCGGCGGGCTTCATCACGCTGCTCAAGACGTTCCCGACCATCGTCAGCTCGCTGCGGGACTCGATCCGCTCTCTGGGCGACAAGGCGGGGGCGGCGTCGGTGTCGCGCACCGAGCGCGACCTCTCGTTCGTGACGGTGATCGTGGGCTCGATCGCGCTGGTGGTGCTGCTGGTGGCGCTGCCGCAGGTGCCGGGCGACACGGTCCTCAACAAGCTGCTCACGGCGGTGCTCATCATCGCCTTCGGCTTCATCTTCGTGACGGTGTCCTCGCGCATCGTCGGCATCATCGGCTCCTCCTCCAACCCGATCTCGGGCATGACCATCGCGACGCTCATGGCGACGGCCATGGTGTTCGTGTCGGTGGGCTGGACGGGCGCGGCCTACGAGCCGATGGCGCTGGTGGTGGGCGGCATGGTCTGCATCGCGGCCGCGAACGGCGGCGCGACCTCGCAGGACCTGAAGACGGGCTACCTGGTGGGCGCGACCCCGCGCGCGCAGCAGCTGGCGCTGTTCGTGGGCGCGATCGCCTCGGCGACGGTCATCGGCGTGACGGTGAAGGTGCTCGACACCCCGACGGCGCGCATGATCTCCGAGGGCATCACCGACCACGCCATCGGCTCCTCCTACTTCCCGGCCCCGCAGGCGACGCTCATGGCGACGCTCATCAAGGGCCTGCTCTCGCTCAACCTCGACTGGCACTTCGTGCTGGTGGGCGCGTTCATCGCCATCACGATGGAGCTGTGCGGCGTGAAGTCGCTCTCCTTCGCGGTGGGCCTCTACCTCCCGCTCTCCACCACGCTCCCCATCTTCGTGGGCGGCGCGCTGAAGGGCGTGGCGGACTTCGCGTCGCGCCGCAAGGGCGGGGCGGGCGAGGAGGGCGAGCTGGGCAGCGGCAGCCTGTTCGCGACCGGGCTCGTCGCGGGCGGCGCGCTGTTCGGCGTCATCGTGGCCTTCCTGCAGGTGTTCGCGGAGGGCACCATGAAGCGGCTCGACCTGCAGGAGTCGATCGTCCACGCCATCGGCTCGACGGGCTACGCGGTGCTGGGCGTCGTCTTCTTCGCGGGGCTGGCGGCGGTGCTCTACCGCGCGGCGCGGAAGCCGCAGCCGGGGCTCGAGGCCTAGCGCTCGGCCTCGGCCGTCCGGGGCCTCGCGGAGTCGTCGCCGCCATTGCGGCGGCGCGGGGGCGCGGCCGCGCCGAGAACCGGGGCGGATGCGGCGGGTTGGAGGTGCTGGCGCGAGGCGGTGCTGAGCCGTGCGGTGCCGGGCCTCACACCTCGCGCAGCGAGTCGAGCTGGGCCTGCAGGTCGCGGTTCTTCTGCTGGTAGCGGGCGACCTCGCCGTTCAGGAAGTCGTTCTCGCCGCGCAGGTCGCCGAGCTCCTCGTCGAGCCGCGCCACGGCGGCCTTCAGCTTCGCCACCTCGGCGGGATCGGCCGCTGGGACGGGCGGCGGCCGCGGCGCGGCGGCGGCCTTCTCCAGCTCCTGGATCCGCTTCTTCATGACGAGGTCGGCGCGGGCGCGCGCCTCGAGGTGCTTCTCCAGCTCCACCATGGCCGCCTTCAGGCGCGCGGCCTCGGCGGCGTGGCGGCGCTCGGCCTCGCCGGCCTCCGCGGCCGCCCCCTGGCGGCGCCGATCGGCCTCGGCCTGGGCGGTCTGCAGCTCGGCCCGCACCTTCTCCAGCTCGGCGGCGCGCGCGCTCCGCTCGGCGTCCAGCTCGGCGAGCTTCCGGCGCACGGCGCCGAGCTCCGACTCGAGCCGCGCGGCGGACCCCTGCAGCTTGCCCGCCTCCACCGCGGCGCGCTCCTCGGCGCGGGCGCGCTCGGCGGCGGCGGCCTGCGCCGACCGCGAGGCGGCCTCGGCGGCCTGGGTGCGCTGCTGCACCATCTCGCGCAGCGAGCCGACCTCCTTGCGCAGCCGGGCGGCCTCCTCGGCCACGGGCTCGAGCTGCGCGAGCCGCTTCACCTCGGCGTCGAGCCGCCGCGCGCGCTCGCGCTCGGCCTCGCCCTCCCGGCGCGCGGCCTCGACCTCGCGCGCCAGCTGGTCGCGCTCGGCGGCGGCCTGGGCGCCCTTCCGCTCGGCCTCGGCCCGCCCGGCTTCGACCCGCGCCAGCTCGCCGCGCGTGCCCTCCACCGAGGCGCGCCCCTCGTCCAGCGCGGCGCCGAGGTCGGCGATGCGCTGCGCGGCGGCGGCCAGCTCGGCGGCCTTGGCCTGGAACGCGTGCTCGGCGGCGACGGCCTTCTGGTCGTACGCGCGGGCCTCGGCCTGCGCCTGCCGGAGCGCCTCCTCCAGCGCCTCGCGGGTCCCGGCGGCCTCGGCCAGCTCGGCCTCGAGGGCGGCGATCCGCTCGCGCGCCTCGGCGTGCTCGCCGGCGGCGGCCTGGGCGCGCCCCTCCGCCTCGTCCGCGGCGGCCCGGAGCGCCTGGGCCTCCGCCTCGGCCGCGCGGCGCGCCTCGCCGGCGCGCGCCTCGCCCTCGGCGAGCGCCCGGTCGCGCTCGCCCAGCTCGCCGCGCAGCGCGGCCAGCTCGGCCTCCAGCGCGTCGCGCTCGGCGGCGGCGGCGGTGGCGCGCGCCTCGGCCATGCCGAGCCGCTCGGCCGCCTCGTCCCGCTCCCGGACGCGCTCCGCCTCGACCTGCTCCAGCCCGCGCGCGGCGTCGGCCTCGGCCTGGGCGCGCGCGGCCTCGAGCGCGGCGCGCTCGTCGGCCCGATCGGCCTCCACGGCGGCCATGGCCCGGGCGTGCGCCTCCACCGCCTCGGCGAGCTCGGCCTCGAGCCGCGCGCGCGCCTCCTCGGCGCCGGCGATCCGGGCGGAGGCCTCCTGCTCGGCGGACTCCTGCTGCTGCATCGTCTCGTTCAGCACCTCCGAGAGCGAGCGGCGGGTGGACTCGCTCTCCTCGAGCTGGCGCCGGAGGTCCTCGAGGCGCGCGGCCTGGGCGGCGGCGTCCTGGGCGCCCTCGGCCAGCCGTGCCTCCAGCCCGGCGGCGCGGTCGCGCTCGCCGGCGAGGTCGCGCGCGAGCAGGTCGCGCTCGCCGGCCAGCTCGGCCACCTCGGCCTTCATCGCGGCGATGGCGTCGCGCACGCGGGCCAGGAACGCGTCGCGCGCGCGGAGCCGGTCGCGGAAGTACTCCAGCTTCTCCTCGGGCGTGCCCTTCGGCGGCGCGGGATCGCGCGGCCACTCCGCGAGCACGTCGGCGGGGTCGGGGCGCGGGGAGGCGCCGGCCACCTTCACCTTGCCGAGCGGGGCGCCGCGCGGGGGCGGGGGCGGGGGCGGGGGAGGCGGGCGGGGCGCGGCGGCGGGGCCGGGGCGGGCGCCCGCCCCGGGCGGCGGGGTGGCGGCGGCGAGCGCGCCGGCGAGCCCGCGCGCGGCGACCACGCCGGACTCCACCCGCTGCAGCACGGGCGGCGGCTCGCCCTCGCCGGCCCGCGGGGCGCGCGAAGCCGGGGTGGCGGCGGGCGGCGGCGCGGGCGGCGGCGGCGGGGCGGGCGCGTCGCCGTGGAGCAGCGCGGCGGCGCGGCCGAGCAGCTCGGCCAGCTCGAACGGCTTCTTCAGGTAGTCGTCGGCGCGGGTGCGGGTGGCCCGGTGCGCGGCGATGGCGGCGTCGGTGGCCTCGCCGGTGTAGAGCAACAGCGGCACCGAGGCGGCGGCGCGCTTCAGCCGGTTGCAGACCGAGAAGCCGCTCATGTCGGGCAGCTCGGCCGCGAGCAGGATGAGGTCGGGCGCGAGCTCGCGGCAGCGCGCCAGCGCCGGCTCGCCGCTCGCCACCGCGCTCACCGAGAAGCCGGCCGGCCCGAGCGCGCGACGGATCTCTTCGGCGAGGCCGGGATCCGGCTCGACCAGCAGGACGTTCAGGGCCATGGCTGCCGCATGCTACCGCCGATCCGCGGAGCGTGAGAAATGCCCACCCGCCTCGATATCGCCCGCGCGGAGCAGGGGCGGATGTGCGCGGAGCGAGGGGTTCCGGCGCCGCGCGACGCCGGCCGCGGCGGCAGCCGGACGCTGGCCGGGGGCGTGGGCGGACCATCGCGGCGGCGGAGGGCGGACGCTGGCCGCGCCGGGAGCCGGGCCCACGTCCGCGGCGGCGGCTCGCGCTGGCGCGCGGCGCGGCGGAAGGGTAGGAATCGGCGCAACGGAGGCCGCCCTTGTCCACGCACTCCCTCACCCTCGACGTCCCGCGCGCGCGCGCCGAGGACCTCTCCGCCGAGCTCTGGGAGCTGGGCGCGTCCGGCGTGGAGGTACGCGACGGCGAGGGGACGCCCATGCCCGGCCTGCCGCAGCCGGCGCCGGGCCGCGCGCTGCTCGTGGCCTGGTTCGCGGACCGCGCCTCGGCCGAGGCCGCCGCGGCGTCCGCGGGCGGCGGCGAGGTGGCGGAGGTGCCGGACGAGGACTGGGGCGAGACCTGGAAGAAGGGCCTCGGGCCGATGGTGATCGGCCGCGCGTTCGTGCGCCCGTCCTGGGTGGACGCGCCGGTGCCGCCGGGCCTCGCCGAGGTGGTGCTGGATCCCGGGATGGCGTTCGGGACCGGCACGCACCCGACCACCTCGCTGTGCCTGGCGGGCCTCTCGGAGCTGCTCGCGGCGCGCCCGGGCGCGTCGGTGCTCGACGTGGGCACCGGCTCCGGGCTGCTCGCCATCGCGGCGAGGAAGCTCGGCGCGGGCCGCGTCACCGGCAACGACAACGACCCGGTGGCGGTCGCGGTGGCGCGCGAGAACGCGGCGCGGAACGGCGTCCCCGAGGTCGCGCTCACCGAGGACGCGCTGCCGGCCATCGGCGGCGCCTTCGACGTGGTGGTCGCGAACATCCTCGCGAACACGCTGGTCGAGCTGGCGCCGGAGATCGCGGCGCGGCTCGCGCCCGGCGGCGCGGTGCTGCTCTCCGGGATCCTGGGGCCGCAGGAGGACGAGGTGCGCGCGGCCTACCTGGCGCTCGGGCTCCGCCCGCTCGCGGGCGGCGACCGGCGCGAGGGCGAGTGGAGCCTGCTCGCGCTGGAGAAGCCGCGCGCGTGAGCCTGCGCCGGGTCCACCTCCCGCCGGAGCGGATCGGCGAGGGCCGCGCCGCGCTCACCGACGAGGCGCGCCACTACCTGCGCGACGTGCTCCGGCTCGCGCCGGGCGCCGCGGTGGAGCTGTTCGACGGCCGGGGCGGCGCCTGGGAGGCCACCGTCCTCGACGGCTTCGAGGCGCTCGCGCTCGGCGCCCGCCGCGCGGCGCCGGGGGGCGGCGCGCCGGTGTGGCTGCTCGTGGCGCTCGCCAAGGGCGAGAAGATCGACCTCGTGGTGCAGAAGGCGACCGAGCTGGGCGCGGCGCGGATCGCGCCGTTCGCGGCGGAGCGCTCGGTGGTGCGGCTCGAGCCGGAGAAGGGCGAGGCGCGCGCGGCGCGCTGGCGGCGGATCGCGGAGGAGGCGGCACGCCAGTGCGGGCGCGCCGACGTGCCGGAGGTGCGGGCGCCGGCGCCGCTCGGGGCGGCGCTCGCCGAGGTGCCGGCCGGCTTCGGCGCGTTCGTGTTCCACCCCGGCGGCGCGTCGCTGTCCGAGGCCGCGCCCTCGCCCGCGGGCGGCTACGCCGCGGTGGTCGGCCCCGAGGGCGGGCTCACCGACGCCGAGCGCGAGGCCTGCGCGCGCGCCGGCGCCCGGGACACCTCGCTCGGGCCGCGCGTGCTCCGCGCCGAGACCGCCGCCATCGTCGCGGTCGCGCTGCTGCAGGCGCGCTTCGGCGACCTCCGCTGAGGTCGCGGGCGTCCCGCCCATTCCTTGACCCCCACCGGCGCCGACCGTAGCCTCGGGCCGTGCGATGCCCGAGGTGCCACCGCGAGGCCGGCCAGGGGATGGTGTTCTGCGCCGGCTGCGGCGCGCCGCTCGCGCTCGCGCCCGAGCCGCCGCCGCGGGCGCTCGACGCCTCGCTCAGCATCGACCGCCGCGGCGACGCGAGACCGCCCGGCACGCCGCCGCCGCTCCGCGGTGCGCCGCCGCCGCCCGCCTCGGCCGCCGACACGTTCGTGTTCGGCCTGCCCGCGATGCCTGCGCCCGCGGTACCTGCGCCCGCGGCGCCGGCGCGATCGGGCCGGGCGCGCGAGGTCGATCGCTCCGGCTGGGATCTGGGGCCCCCGCTCGGCGTGCGACAGCCGGACGCACCGCCCCCGCAGGCGGCCGTGCCCGCCGCGGACACCGCGGAGGACGACTTCGAGTTCGGCCCGCTCCCCGACCTGCGGCCGGAGCCGGCCCGCTCGCTGCCCCCGCCGGCGGCCGCGTTCGCGAGGGCGCTCGAGGTCGATCGCGAGGACCTGGGCGCGCCGGCCGCGCCCGGGGCGGTGCCGGCGGCGGAGGCCGCGCCCGACGAGGCGATCGAGGTCGACGTGGACGCGGTCGAGGTCCACCTGCGGCGCCCGGCCACCTGGCGGCGCGCCGCCTCGTGGGCCATCGACGTCCTGCCGTTCGCGGCGCTCGCGATCTGGGCGCTGCAGGCCATCGCCGGCGCGGTGCCGCTCGCGCCCGGCGAGCCGGGCGGCCCGGCGCACGCGCTCGACCTGGCGCTCCGCGACGGCGGCGCCATCGCGCTCCCGCTCGCGGCGGGTGCGGTCATCCTGGGCCTCGTGTACCAGACGCTGGGCCACGCGCTCGCGGGCGCCACGCTCGGCAAGCTCGCGCTCGGGCTGCGCGTGGTCGGCCCGGACGGCCGGCGCCCGTCGCTGGCGCGGAGCGCGGCGCGGGCGGCGCTGTCCGCCGCCTCGGTGCTGCTGCTCGGCCTGGGGCTGCTCGCGGCCCTGTTCACGCGCAGCGGACGATCGCTGCACGACCTCGCGGCGGGCACCTGGGTGGTCGAGGCGCCTTGACCCCCACACCGCGAACCCCCTAGAACCGTCCCGTGCGGAGGGACCTGGCGCAGCTCTTGGTCGAGGAGGGCGCGATCCCCGCCGCCGCGGCGGAGCGCGCGGCCGCGCGCCAGGCCGAGGCCGGCGGCGCGCTCGACACCGCGCTGCTCGAGCTGGGCCTCGCCGGCGAGGACGTGGTCCTGCGCGCGCTGGAGCGCGCGAGCGGCCTCCCGGCCGCGCCGGACTGGGCGTGGGACGCGTCCGACGCGCGGGCGCGGCGGGTGTTCCCCTCGCGCGTCGCCGAGCGCCACGGCCTCGCGCCGTTCGCGCTCGACGGCCGCGAGCTCTCGCTCGTCGCCACCCACCCGGTGGACCTGGCGCTCCTCGACGAGATCAGCTTCATGCTCTCGCTGCACCTCACCCCGCACGTGGGGCCGGAGTGGCGTGTGCGCGCGCTCATCCACCGCCTGTACGGCGGCGCGCTCCCGCCGCGCCTCGCCGCGCTCGCCGCCGGCGGCGCCGCGGCCGCGGCGCCGGGCGCGGAGGCGGCCGCGCCGGAGCCGGCCGGCGCCGAGCCGGAGGCGCCGGACGAGGGCGCGCCGCCGCCTGCCGCGGTCGCCGATCCGGAGCCGCCCGCGCCGCCGCCCCCGGCGCCCGCGGCCGCCGGCTTCGACGAGCCGGGGCAGCTCGAGCCGCTCGCGGCCGCGGTGGCGCAGGTGCTCGAGTCGGCGGACTTCTCCTTCCTGGACGCCGCGCCCCCGAGCCCGGCGCCCGAGCCGTCCGAGGCCGCCGACGCCGTCGATCCCGCGCCGGCCGCTCGTCCCTCGACGGGCGCGGGGCGCGCGAGTGCTGCCGGGGCCGCTCGCGTCGAGCGCGCCGAGCCGCCGGCGGAGCCGGCCTCGCGCCCGGCGCCGCGCCGCATGGGGGAGGCGGCCGCGCCCCCGCCGGCGCCCGCCCCCGGCGCCCAGGGCCGCTGGACGCGGGCGCAGGCGCAGGCGGCGCTCGCCGCCGCGGGCGAGCGCGACGAGGTCCTGCGCGTGGTGCTGCGCTACGCGCGCGAGTTCTTCGCGTTCGCGGCGGTGTTCGCGGTCTCGCGCGACGCGGTGGCCGGGCACGACGCGCTCGGCGAGGAGGAGGGCGAGGACGCGCGCGCGCTGTGCCGCTCGGTCGCGATCTACACCAGCGATCCGGGCGTGTTCCACACCGCCATCGAGACCCACGCGCCGCACCTCGGGCCCATCTCGCCCGAGCCGGAGGGGAACCGGGCCATCCTCGACGGGCTGGGGCGCGGGACCCCGCGCACCGTGCTCGTCCACCCGGTGGTGCTGCGCCAGCGCACCGCCTGCCTGCTCTACGCCGACAACGGTAAGTCGGCGGTCTCGCCGCGCCGGCTCGCCGACCTGGTGCTGTTCCTGGCAGGCCTCGCGCCGGCGCTCGAGCGCGTCATCCAGGCGCGCAAGCGCGCCCGCAGCGGCGTCGGCGGCGCGGGCGAGGTCGCCGCGGCCGCCCCCGCCGCGCCGACGCCGGTGGCTGCGCCCGCGCCCGCCCCGGCGCCGTCCCCGACCCGCGCCGCCTCCCCGGCCGCGCCGGCCCGGCCCACCCCGGCGCCCGTCCCCGCGCCGACCGGCGAGCCGTGGCAGGCGCACGAGCCCGCCGCGGCGCTCGCCGATCTCGAGGTGGACATCGATCTCTTCGAGGAGGAGCTCGGGGCGGCGGCGCCACCCTCCGGCGCGGTCCGCTTCGATCCGGAGGCGGAGGTCACCGCGCTGCTCGAGACCGACGCCGGCTCGCTCGACCGGATCGCCGGGCTGGCCCGCCTGGCCGCGTTCCCGGAGGCGGCGCTGCCGGTGGTGTGGGCGCGCCTGCCCGGCCCGATCGAGTCCGACGAGGACGGCGCCTCGCCCACCGCGCTCGGCCCGCTCGCCGCGGCGCTCGCGGCGCTCGGACCGGCCGCGGTGCCGGCCATGGTGGAGGTGCTGCGCGACCGCGACCCGGTCCGGCGGCGCATCGCGGCCACGGTGCTGGGCGCGGCCGGCGATCCGTCCACGTTCCCGGCGCTGGCGGAGCGGGTGCTCGATCCGGATCCGCGCGTCGCCGGGGCCGCCATCGCCGCGCTCGCGGCGCACCGCCGCCACCCCGAGATGCGCGCGGTCCCGGAGAAGCTCCGCCGCGCGCTGCTCTCCGGCGTGGCCGCGCGGACCACGTCCGCCGCGCGGGCGCTCGGCGCGATCCGCGACGCGGAGTCGGTGCCGCTGCTGGTCCAGGTGCTGGAGAGCTCGGAGCGCGAGCCGGCCGAGGCGGCCGCCGCGGCGCTCGCCGAGATCACCCTGCAGCGGCTCGGCACCGACGCCCGGCGCTGGCTCGCCTGGTGGAAGCAGAACCGCGGGCGCGGTCGCGCGGAGTGGCTGCTCTCCGGGCTCACCAGCGCCGAGCGCGACGTGCGCGCCGCGGCCGCCGAGGAGCTGGCCCGCGCCGCCCCGCCGCCGGTGAGCTACCAGGTGGACGCGCCCGCCCCCGAGCGAGAGGCCGCCGCGCGGCTCTGGGCCGGCTGGTGGGCGCGCTCCGGCCTGGTGCTCTAGCCGAGCCCCGCCCTGGCGCCGCGCCCGCAGGCGTGACCCGGCCGCGCGAATCCTTGCGCCCCGTGGATCGCGGCGCCTATCCTCCGAGCCCCACGGCGAGACCACCGGCCGACGCGTCGGCGCGAGGTGCGCACATGCCCCATTCCGATCCCGATCCGCGCAGGGCCCTCCTCGACCAGCTCGACGCCGAGGCCGAGAAGGGCGGCGGGGACGAGCGGGTGGCGCGGCAGCACCGCGAGGGCAAGCTCACCGCCCGCGAGCGCATCGACGCGTTCCTCGACCCGGGCACGTTCGTGGAGATGGATCGCTTCAAGACCCACCGCTGCGCCGACTTCGGGATGGCCGAGCACAAGGTGCTGGGCGACGGCGTGGTCACCGGCTACGGCCTGGTGGAGGGCCGGCAGGTCTTCGTGTTCGCGCAGGACTTCACCGTCTTCGGCGGCTCGATCTCCGGCGCGGTGGCCGAGAAGATCTGCAAGGTGATGGACCGCGCCATGGAGGTGGGCTGCCCGGTGGTCGGCCTGAACGACTCCGGCGGCGCGCGCATCCAGGAGGGCGTGGTGTCGCTGGCGGGCTACGCCGAGATCTTCCTGCGCAACACGCTCGCCTCCGGCGTCATCCCGCAGCTCTCGGTGATCATGGGGCCGTGCGCCGGCGGCGCGGTCTACAGCCCGGCCATCACCGACTTCATCTTCATGGTGAAGGACACCTCGTACATGTTCATCACCGGCCCGGACGTGATCCGGGCGGTGACGCACGCCGAGGTGACGAAGGAGGACCTGGGCGGCGCGCGCACGCACGCGGCGCGCTCCGGCGTGGCGCACTTCGCGCTCGACACCGAGGAGGCCGCGCTGCGCGCGGTGCGCGAGCTGCTGTCGTTCCTGCCGCTCAACAACGTGGACGATCCGCCGGTCCAGCCCTGCGCCGACGACCCGGGCCGCCGCGACGAGCTGCTGAAGACCATCGCGCCGGAGAACCCGGGCAAGGCCTACGACATGAAGGAGGTCGTCCGCGCGGTGGCCGACGACCGGCACTTCTTCGAGGTGGCCGAGCAGTTCGCGCCCAACATCGTGATCGGCTTCGCGCGCCTGAACGGGCGGCCGGTGGGCGTGGTGGCGAACCAGCCGGCGGTGCTGGCCGGCGTGCTCGACATCGACGCGTCGGTGAAGGCGGCGCGCTTCGTGCGCTTCTGCGACGCGTTCAACGTCCCGCTGCTCACGTTCGTGGACGTGCCCGGGTTCCTGCCCGGCACCGACCAGGAGTGGAACGGGATCATCGTGCACGGCGCGAAGCTGCTCTACGCCTACGCCGAGGCCACCGTGCCCAAGATCACCGTCATCACGCGCAAGGCGTACGGCGGCGCGTACGACGTGATGGCGTCGAAGCACATCCGCGCCGACGTGAACCTGGCCTGGCCGGGCGCGGAGATCGCGGTGATGGGGCCGGAGGGCGCGGTGAACGTCATCTTCCGCAAGGAGCTGCTCGCGGCGAAGGACCCGGTCGCCGAGCGCGCGCGCCTTGTGCAGGAGTACCGCGACCGCTTCGCGAGCCCGTACAAGGCGGCCGAGCTCGGCTACGTGGACGAGGTGATCCGCCCCGAGGACACGCGGCCCCGGGTGATCCGCGCGCTGGAGATGCTGCGCACGAAGCGCCAGGAGCTCCCGGCGAAGAAGCACGGGAACATCCCGCTCTAGCCCTTCGACGCCGGCGGCGCCTGCGGCACCGCCGGCGCTCCGGGTGAGCGGGTCGAAGGATTCGCTCGTCCCGCGCCCGTCGGAGGACCCGCGCTCACGAGAGCGGGGCGCCCATCCCGGACCCGTCGGTGCGCGCGCCCGGCGCCGGCGGCACGGCGCCGGTGCCCGCCTCGGCGAGCGGCCCGAGCGCGGTGCGGTCCACCCGCTCGCGGCCGGTGACGGCCCGCGCGCCGCGCGAGAGCAGCCAGCGCAGGCCGCGGACCGCGTCGCGCGCCAGCCGGCCCGGCGCCGCGGCCGAGAAGAGCGCGGGCGCCTCGCTCGCGGCGCCGCCCAGGGCGCGGATGCCGGCGCCGTGGCCGTACACGAGCTCGCCGCCGAGATACGCCGTGTACGTCGCGGCCGCGGACGCCGCCAGCCCGGAGAGCGCCGTGGTGAGGCAGGCCCGGTTCCGGCTGCGCCAGGCCGCCACGCCGAACGCGGCCACCACCAGGCCCAGGTTGCCGATGCCGTGCAGGAACATCGCGTCGCGGGCGTGCTCGCCGCGCACCTCGATCTCCTGCGACGCGGCCATGCCGGCGAGCCCGGCGGCGAGGCCGCCCGCCGCCGCGGACCACCACAGCGTGCGCCCGACCGCGTCGAGCGCGCGATCGCGCGGCCGGGCGGTCGCCACGAGGTCCGCGATGGCGGCGGCGGGCAGGAGCGCCAGCGGCGCGTGGACGATCGCGGGGTGCAGCTCGTGCGTGCGCATCGGCATCGGGAACCCTCCCGACGGCACGGTGCGGCGGGGGCGGCGCGCGGGCAATCGACGCGCGCCCTCTCCCTCGTCCTCGCCGCGGCCTGCGCGGCGCGCGCCCGCCCGGCGCGACGCTGCGCCAGAGACGGCGCGGGCCCGGCCCCTCTGCCGAGGAGACCGGGCCCGTCCGCCGCGAGGGCGCGTCCGACTACACCTTGCGGACGTTCGCGGCCTGGAGGCCCTTCGGCCCCTTGACCACGTCGAACTCCACCTTCTGCCCCTCGGCGAGGCTCTTGAAGCCGTCGCCCGAGATCGCGCTGTAGTGGCAGAAGACGTCCTCACCACCGTCGTCCTGCGTGATGAAGCCGAAGCCCTTCGCGTCGTTGAACCACTTCACGGTACCGGTCGCCATGCACTTCTCTTTTCTTCGATTCGACCCGCCGGGGATGACGTTCGATCCAACCGAGCAGACGGTGGACGAAATTTTCTGTATCCGAAAATTATTCGTCCGTCGAGATGTCGTCCCGACCGGGGGTTCCTGACAGTGAACGTCGACCGGTCGTTCAGGCGGCCGCGCCCACCGCGGCCGTCCCGGCCTGCGACCCTGCGTCGGAAGGCCGCGCCTCGTCGGCAAGCCGCTGCTCGAGATCGGTGAGGATCTCCGCAGCGCGGGGCAGGTCCGACGCGTCGCGTTCCCCGATCCGGGTGATGCTCTGCCCCGTGTAGAAGAGCCCGGCCTCGGTGTCGCCGTGCACCGCCGCCTCGAGCAGCGCGTCGGTGATGCAGAAGCTCTCCTTGAAGCCGGACGCGCGGGCCTTGCAGAGCCCCTCGCCCAGGCACTGGATGCAGGCGCCCCGCCGCCCGCGGTAGCCGTCCTTGCCGAACCACCAGAGCTTGGAGCGCGGCGGCACGGCCTCGCCGCGGGCGAGGCGCTCGGTGAACGCGTTGCGCACCGCGCGCGCCTTCATCCCCTTCACGCAGCTCGTGATGATCACCACGTCGTCCTCGCGCTTCGCGAGGTGCATCTGCTTGAAGGCGGGGTGGACGTCGCCGTCCGAGCAGGCGAGGAAGCGGGTCGCCATCTGCACGCCGGCGGCGCCGGCCGCGAGGAAGCGCGACACGTCCGCGGCGTCCACGCCGCCGGCCGCGATCACCGGGAGCGACGTCGCCGCGATCACCTCGTCCACCAGCATGGGCAGCGGGTGGCCGATGTCGCCGATGTGGCCGCCCGCCTCGGCGCCCTCCGCCACCACGAAGTCCGCGCCCCACTTCTCGTACATGGCCGCGAGCCGGCCGGAGGAGACGATGCCGCAGAACGGCACGCCGCCCTCGCGGCACCAGCGCACGATCTCGCGCGAGATGCCGGCGCCCTGCACGAGGAACGACACCTTCTCCTCGATCGACACGCGCGCGAGCGCCTCGAAGTCGTCCTTGTTGATGGCCGCCATCAGGTTCACGCCCACGAAGCCGCCCGGCGCCTCGGCCCGCGCGCGGCGGATCTCGCCGCGGAGCTGCTCCGGCGTCTTCAGCACCGCCGAGATGGTGCCGACGCCGACCAGCCGCGCGCCGCGGTGGCGCGCCACCTTGCCGGCGAGGCCGTCGGAGGCGTGGATGCCCATGCCGCCCTGCACCAGCAGGCGCTTCCCGGCGCGCACCAGCGCCTCGATCGCCGCGCGGTCGAGGCGAGGGAACGGCGCGGGGGTCTCCTCGGGGTGAACGGGGGTCGCGTCGGCGGTCATGTCGGCTCCACCGCGCCCGGAGGGAGGAGGGCGCGAAGGAGCCGGAAGCTACGCCCGCCGTGTCACGCGCATGTCACCGCTCCGCCGACGCGGCGCGCCGGCGCGGTGCGGCTCGGACGCTCCGTATCGCCGATTGGTGAATCGGTCGCCCGGGGCGCACCCGCCGGTCGCGCCCCGGGCGCGGTGCCACCGGATCACGCACCGCGGCGAACTGGGGTACGCTCGGCGCGCCGCGCCATGACCGCCCCCAGCCCCGCCCCGATCGTCGTCGCCGTGGACATGGGCTACGGCCACCTCCGCGCCGCCACCGCGCTCGCCGACGCGCTCGGCACCGAGGTGCTGAAGGTCGATCGTGCCCCGGTGGCCGGGCCGGACGAGGAGCGGCTCTGGCAGCGCGTGCGCCGGGGGTACGAGGCCATCTCGCGGCTCTCGCAGGTGCCGGGCGTCGGGCGACCGCTCGGCTGGATGCTCGACTCCATCACCGACATCCCGCGCCTCCACCCGCGCCGCGACCTCTCCGCGCCGACCCGCGGCGTGCGCGCGCTGGAGCGGCTGGCGCGGGGCGACCTGGGCGCGGGCCTGGTGGCGCGGCTCCGCGACGAGGGCGCGCCGCTCCTCACCACGTTCTACTCGCCGGCCATCATCGCGGACCGGGCCGGCGTCGAGCGGGTGTACTGCGTCGCCACCGACACCGACCTGAACCGCATCTGGGCGCCGCTCGAGCCCGCCCGCACCCGCATCCAGTACCTCGTCCCCACCCGCCGCGCGGCGCGCCGGCTGCTCGCGTACGGGGTGCCGGCGAACCGCATCACCTTCACCGGCTTCCCGCTCCCGGACGCGCTGCTGGGCGGGCCGTCGCTGCCGGCGCTGAGGCGCAACCTGGCCGCGCGCCTGGTGCGCCTCGATCCCACCGGCGAGTTCCGCCGCTCCATGCCCGAGGAGCTGGCGGTGTTCCTGGGCGCGCTGCCGCGCGAGGAGGAGGGCAGGCCGGCGCAGCTCACGTTCGCGGTGGGCGGCGCGGGGGCGCAGGCCGCCATGGCCGACGCGTTCCTGCCCGGCCTCCGCCCCGCGCTCGAGTCGGGCGCGATGCGCCTCGCGCTCGTGGCCGGAACGCGCCCGGAGGTGGAGGCGCGCTTCCGCGAGGCGGTGCGGCGCGCGGGGGTGGAGCCGCTCCTCGGCGGCGCGGTGGAGATCCTGCGCGCGCCCTCGTTCGGCGAGTACTACGCGCGCTTCAACGCGCTCCTCGCGCGCACCGACGTGCTCTGGACCAAGCCCTCCGAGCTCACGTTCTACGGCGCGCTGGGCCTGCCGCTCGTGCTCGCGCCGCCGGTGGGCGTCCACGAGCGCTACAACCGCCGCTGGGCCCGCGAGAGCGGCGCCGGCCTGAAGCAGCGCGACGCGCGCTTCGCGGCGGAGTGGCTGTCGGACTGGCTCGCCGACGGGCTGCTCGCGGCGGCCGCCTGGGCGGGCTACCTGCACCTGCCGAAGTTCGGGCTGTACCGAGTGCTCGAGGCCGTGGGGCGGGCGCCGACGGCGAACATCGCGCCGTGAGCTTTCCCGCGGGGCTGCGCCCCGCCCCACGGAGCAGAGCTCCGCGGGGCCCCACCCTGCTGCGCGGGACCCGTGACCTCGCGCGCCCGCGTTCGCGGGCACGCACGAGGTCCCCGCGGGCGCGGCCTTGCCGCGCGCGGGGCTGCGCCCCGCCCCACGGAGCGGCGCCCTGGCGGCTCGCGACGCCCGCGCTGCATACCCTTGCGGGATCGCCGTTCCGGGGCGAGGATGCGCCCGCGATGCTGGCGGTCTTCTCGTTCGTCTACTGGATCTTCTTCGTCCTCACGCTGCCGTTCCTGTTCGCGGTGGCGCTCGTCCTGTACGTGCTCACCGCGCCGTTCGACCGGCGCCGCGTGGTGCTCCAGCTCTGGTCGTGCGCGTGGGCATCGTTCTACGTGGTGGTGAACCCGCTCTGGCGCGCGCGCGTGGTCGGCCGCGAGAAGCTGCCCTGGAACGGCGCGGCGGTGCTGGTCGCGAACCACCTCTCCATGCTCGACATCCTGGTGCTGTACGGGCTGTTCCGGCCGTTCAAGTGGGTGTCGAAGGCCGAGCTGTTCCGGGTGCCGTTCGTGGGCTGGAACATGTGGCTCAACGACTGCGTGCCGGTCTGGCGCGGCGACCGCGAGTCGGTGCGGCGCATGATGGCGCACTGCCGGGCGCACCTCGCGCGCGGCGCGCCGGTGATGATCTTCCCCGAGGGCACGCGCTCGCAGGACGGCCGGCTGCAGGCGTTCAAGGACGGCGCGTTCCGGCTGGCGGTGGACGCGAACGTGCCGGTCATCCCCATCGCCGTCAGCGGCACGTCCGAGGCGCTGCCCAAGCACGGCCTGGTGCTCCGCCAGCGCATGCGCGCCGAGGTGCGCGTGCTCGATCCGATCCATCCGTCCGCGTTCGACGGCCCGGCCGCGCTCCGCGAGGCGGTCCGCGACGCCATCGCCGCCGCGCTGCCGCCGGAGCATCGGCCGGATCCCTGACGGGGCTGCGCCCCGCCCCACGGAGCGGAGCTCCGCGGGGCCCCACCTTGCTCGCCGGGGCCCTTGCGCGGCCGCGGGCGGTTTCGCCGCGCGCGCGGCAGCGCCCCGGCGGGCTCGCTGCGCTCGCGGGCATTCACGGGTCGTCATCCACCGCCAGGCCGCCCGCCCGGCCCGCCCCCCGCGCAGGCGGTGCCCGCGCGCGATCCCGGCTGCATGTTGCCGGGATGATCACGCACACGTACGAGGTGGCCGGCGGGGTGGGCGCGCGCACGCCCGGCGCGATCGGGCCGGACGAGCTCGACGGCCGCGCGGACTGGGTCGAGATCCCGGCGCGCGGCGAGGGCGAGCTGATGGAGCGGCTCGAGGCGCGGCTCGGCTCCGAGGCGCGGACGCGCAAGGTGCTGCTGGCGGTGCTCGCCCCGGTGCGCGGCGCGCTCGAGGGCCCTGCGCTCGCGGCGATCCTCGCGCACCTGCCGCACCGCTTCGCGCGCGAGCTCCGCGAGGCGGAGTGGAACCTCGACGCCCCGGTGCGCGAGGCGGCCACCGGCGCCGAGTACCTGGGCGAGGTCTCTCGGCTGCTGCAGCGCCCGCCCCGGCACGCGGCCGCGTACGTGCTCGCGGTGCTCGCGGCGGCGCACGAGGTGATGGGCCCGGCCGCCCGCGAGGTGGCGGGCCAGCTCCCGCCCGATCTCGCCGACCTGTGGCGCGGGGTCAGGGAGCCGGGCTCTGCGATCGCGGAAGCCGAGCCGTGATCACCGTCTCGCCGTCGGAGGCAATCGAGATCTCTCCCCCGTGGCCGCGCACGATCTCGCGCGAGATGTAGAGCCCGAGCCCCAGGCCCGAGCCCTTGCGGCTCTTCTCGTCCGGCGGGCGCGAGAACGGCTCGAACAGGTGCTCGAGCACCTCGGGAGGCACCGGCGGTCCGGTGTTGCGCACCCGGAGCACGCACGCGTCCGGCTCGCCCACCAGCTCCACCCGCACCGGCGAGGCGGGGTCGCCATGGTCCACCGCGTTCGAGACCAGGTTCGAGATCACCTGCTCCAGGCGATCCGGGTCCCAGCTGCCCGACACGTCGCCCCGGACCTCGACCGTGATCTCGCGGCCCGGGTTCACCGCGCCGAGCTCGTCCACCGGGCGGCGCGCGATCTCGTCCAGCCGCGCCGGGCGGCGGTCGATGGGCATGCCGTTGCCGAGCCGGGTGCGGGTGTACGAGAGCAGGTCGGCGATGATCCGCGCCATGCGCCCCGCCGAGCTGCGCATCCGCTCGATGGCGCGCGCCTGCCAGCCCTCCAGGCCGCCGCGCTTCTGCAGGAGCGCGGCGGACATGTGCACGGCGCCGAGCGGGTTGCGCAGGTCGTGCCCGACGATGCCGAGGATGTAGTCCACCGCCCGCCGGCGCGAGTCCACCTCCGCGAGCGCGCGCCGCGCCGCCTCCTCGGCCGACTCGTGCGCGCGGCGCAGCCGCCCGCGCTCCAGCGCCAGCCCGGCGCGGTCCGCCGCCACGCGGAGCAGCGCCAGCGCCTCGGGATCGAACCCGCCCTCGCCGCGCGTGCCCATCACCAGCAGCGCGCCGCCGCCGGCAGGCGCGGCCGCGCCGGCGCGCGCGCCGGCCGCGAGCGGCCAGCCGGGATCGTGGCGCACCCAGGGTGCACCCGCCGCGAGCCCGGCGCCGCCGTCGGCGGGCGGGGGCGGGCGGCCGTCGCCCCCGACCTCGGCCGCGATCGCGAGCCGCCCCTCGTCGCCGGGCACGAGCAGCACCGCCGCGTGGACCGCGGGGACCGCGTCGGCGAGCGCCGAGAGGATCCGCCGCAGCGCGTGCTCCTCGGGCTCGATCGCGAGCAGCCGGTCGAGGGCGCGGAGCAGGTCCACCCGGCCCTGCGCCTGCGCCGCCTGGCCCGCCTCTTGACCGGGCGCGTCGTGCGGGGCCATGAGGGGCATCCTGGGGGCGGATCGCCCGGCGCGGAACCCCCCGGCACAGGCCGATCGGGGCAGCGCCGCCGGCGCCCCGCGTGCCATGGCGCGGAGGCCTCGACGCGGCCGGCCGGCGGCGGCCCCGCGCTTTACCGCGCAGGTCCGGGCGGCTATCGTGGCGGACCCCGGGGCGGCCGGGGGCCCCGCCGCGGCCCGCCCCGACCGTTCCGCACATGAGCCCGACGAGACCCATCGAGAAGGTGCTGGTCGCGAACCGCGGCGAGATCGCGGTGCGCGTCATGCGCACCTGCCGCGAGATGCGGATCCCCACCGTGGCGGTCTACTCCGAGGCGGACCGCGGCGCGCTCCACGTCCGCAAGGCCGACGAGGCGGTGTTCATCGGGCCCGCCCCGGCGCGCGAGAGCTACCTCTCGATCGAGCGCATCCTGGACGCCTGCCGGCGCACCGGCGCCGACGCGGTCCACCCCGGCTACGGCTTCCTCTCCGAGAACGCCGAGCTGGCCCGCGCGCTCGACCGCGCCGGGATCGCGCTGGTCGGCCCGCCCGCCGCGGCGATGGACGCGATGGGCGTGAAGACCACCGCCCGGCGCAACATGGCCGCCGCCGGCGTGCCGGTGGTGCCCGGCTCCGAGGAGCCGTTCGCCGAGGAGGCCGAGGCGCGCGCGTTCGCGGAGCGGATCGGCTTCCCGGTGATGATCAAGGCGGCGGCCGGCGGCGGCGGCAAGGGCATGAAGAAGTGCGACCGCGCCGAGGACTTCGCCGCGCTGTGGCAGTCGGCGCGGCGCGAGGCGACCGCCGCGTTCGGCGACGACCGGCTCTACCTCGAGAAGTTCCTGGAGAAGCCGCGCCACGTCGAGATCCAGATCTTCGCGGACCAGCACGGCAACTGCGTGTGGCTGGGCGAGCGCGAGTGCTCGGTGCAGCGGCGCCAGCAGAAGGTGATCGAGGAGACGCCGAGCGCGGTGCTCGACGACCGGCTGCGCGAGGCCATGGGCGAGGTGGCCGTCCGCGCCGCGCGCGCGGTGGGCTACGTGGGCGCCGGCACGGTCGAGCTGCTGGTGGACGCGCACCGCAACTTCTACTTCCTCGAGATGAACACCCGGCTCCAGGTGGAGCACCCGGTCACCGAGATGGTCACCGGGCTCGACCTGGTGCGGATGCAGCTCGAGGTGGCGCGCGGCGCGCCGATCCTGGCGCAGGAGCAGGTGCAGCGGCGCGGCCACGCCATCGAGGCGCGCGTCTACGCCGAGGACCCGGCCCGCGGGTTCCTCCCGCAGCCGGGCAAGATCACCTACCTGCGCGTGCCGGGCGGCCCGGGGATCCGCGACGACTCCGGCGTGTACGCGGGCTGGGTGGTGCCGCAGTGGTACGACCCGATGATCTCGAAGCTGGTCGCCTGGGCGCCGACCCGCGCGCAGGCCATCGACCGGCTCATCCGCGCGCTCGGCGAGTACGTGGTGCACGGGATCGGCACCAACCTGGGCTGGCTGGCGGCCGCGCTCGACCACCCCGAGTTCCGCTCCGGCGACTACGACACCGGTTTCTGCGCGCGGAACGCGAAGGCGCTCATCCGCCCGCCGGACCCGTCGCTGGAGCGGGTGGCGCTGATCGCGGCGGCGGTGGCCGCGTTCAAGCGCGAGCGCGACGCGGCCGAGGCGCACGCGGCCCGGGCCGGGCAGGGGGCGGCGCGCTCCGGCTGGGCGCGCGCCGGCCGGCTGCGGGCGCTGCGCGGGGGCGGGCGATGAAGACCTACGTGGCGCTGCTCGACGGGGGCAAGCGCGAGGTGACGCTCGGGGTGACGCGGCTCGCCACCGGGCAGTACGAGGTGCGCATCGGCGACGAGGTGCACCGGGTGGACGCGTACCCGCACGACTACGGGACGCTGTCGCTGCTGGTGGACACCCGCAGCTACTCGGCCATGCTCGACGAGCGCGGGGCGAAGGTGCACGTGCAGGTGGACGGCTCGGTGTTCCCGCTCGAGCTGCTCGACGAGCGGAAGCTGCGCATGCGCCGAGCCTCGCCGCGCGCGAGCGTGGAGGGCCGGCGGGCGGTGACCGCGCCCATGCCGGGGCGGGTGGTGAAGGTGCTGGTCTCGCCGGGCGACGCGGTGCGGGCCGGCCAGCCGCTGGTGGTCGTCGAGGCGATGAAGATGGAGAACGAGATGAGGAGCCCGAAGGACGGCAAGGTGGTCGAGGTTCGCGTCGTCGAGGGCCAGGCGGTCGAGGGCAGCGCGTTGCTCTGCGCGGTGGAGTAGCGGCGCCGCGCCTCCCACTCCCAACCGGCGCCCCCCGTGACGGGCGCGCCGTGCTCCACCCACGGTGAACACATGGCGGACGAGAAGAAGCAGCGGTGGCTCGAGGGCACCTACGCGAAGGCGGTGAAGAAGGGGCCCGAGCGGCGCCCGCGCTTCGAGACGAGCAGCGGCATCCGGGAGGAGCCGGTGTACGGCGCGGCCGACGTGCGCCCCGGCCTCGACGAGCGGCTGGGCCTGCCCGGCGAGTACCCGTTCACCCGCGGCGTGCAGCCCACCATGTACCGCGGCCGCTTCTGGACCATGCGGCAGTACGCCGGGTTCGGCACCGCCGAGGAGTCGAACAAGCGCTACCGCTACCTGCTCGAGTCCGGCCAGACCGGCCTCTCGGTCGCGTTCGACCTGCCCACGCAGATGGGCCGCGACTCCGACCACCCCCGCGCGCGCGGCGAGGTGGGCAAGGTGGGCGTCGCCATCGACTCGATCCGCGACATGGAGGTGCTGTTCGACCGGATCCCGCTCGGCGAGGTCTCCACCTCGATGACCATCAACGCGACCGCCGGGATGCTGCTCGCGATGTACCAGGCGGTGGGCGAGAAGCAGGGGGCCGCGCCGGCGGTGCTGCAGGGCACCATCCAGAACGACATCCTGAAGGAGTACGCGGCGCGCGGGACGTACATCTACCCGCCGGAGCCGTCGCTGCGGATCATCACCGACATCTTCGCCTACACCGCGAAGGTGATGCCGCGCTGGAACCCCATCTCCATCTCCGGCTACCACATCCGCGAGGCCGGCTCGACCGCGGTGCAGGAGGTGGCGTTCACGCTCGCCGACGGCATCCAGTACGTGGACGCGGCCGTGAAGGCGGGCCTCGACGTGGACGCGTTCGCGGGCCGCCTCTCCTTCTTCTTCAACGCCCACAACGACCTGCTGGAGGAGGTGGCGAAGTTCCGCGCCGCGCGCCGGCTCTGGGCGCGCATCATGAAGGAGCGGTTCAAGGCGAAGGACCCGCGCTCGATGATGCTGCGGTTCCACACCCAGACCGCCGGCTCCATGCTCACCGCGCAGCAGCCGGACAACAACATCGTTCGCGTCACCATCCAGGCGCTGGCGGCGGTGCTGGGCGGCACGCAGTCGCTGCACACCAACTCGCGCGACGAGGCGCTCGGGCTGCCCACCGAGGACTCGGTGCGCATCGCGCTCCGCACCCAGCAGATCATCGCGAACGAGTCCGGCGTCGCCGACGTCATCGACCCGCTCGGCGGCAGCTGGGCCATCGAGGCCATGACGGACGAGATCGAGGGGCGCGCCCAGGAGTACATCCGGAAGATCGACGAGCTGGGCGGCATGGTCCACGCCATCTCGAAGGGCTACGTGCAGCGCGAGATCCAGGAGGCCGCCTACGCCTGGCAGCGCCAGGTCGAGGCGAAGGACCAGGTGGTCGTCGGCGTGAACGCGTTCCGGTCGGACGATCCGCCGGTGCCGGTGATGAAGGTCGATCCGGCGCTGGAGGCGCAGCAGGTGGAGCGGCTGAAGGCGCTCCGCGCCGCCCGCAGCGCCTCGGCCGCGCGCGGCGCGCTCGACGCGGTGCGGGCCGGCGCGCGCGGGACCGACAACCTCATGCCGCTCATCCTCGCCGCCGTGAAGGCCGAGTGCACGCTCGGGGAGATCTCCGACGCGCTGCGCGAGGTCTACGGCGAGTACCGGGAGACGGTGGTACTCTAGCGCGCGGTGAGCGACGCACCCCCGAAGCCCCCCGGCGAGACGCCTCCCCCGCGACCCCGGCCGGCGCCCCCGGCCGGCCCGCCGCGCCTGGAGCGCGTTCCGGACGGCTACCGCCCGCCGGTGATGCCGCGCGCGGTCGCCCCGGCGGCCGCGCGGCCGCCGCCCCCGCCGCCGCCCGCGCCGACCTACGGCCTGGCGGCGCGCGAGGTCGGCGCCGACGCGGCCATCGCGGCCGGGCTCGCGCACCAGGGCGCGCTCACCGCCGACTCCGCGCTGCGCCTGTACGGGCTCGCCGCCGCCACGCGCGCGAGCGGCCGGCTCACGCTCGCGCCCGCGGGCCGCTCCTACGCGCTCGTGTTCCGCCGCGGCGCGGTGGAGCACGCCGCGTCCTCCGACCCCACCGACGATCTGGGCCGCTTCCTGCTGCGCAAGGGCGTGCTCCGGCCCGAGCAGCTCGTGCAGGCCGAGGCGGCCCGCGCCGCCGCCGGCGGCGACCTCGCCGCGGCGCTGGTGGGGGCGCGCCTCGTCCCGCCCGGCGACGTGGCCGCGCTGCTCGCCGAGCACGGGCTCGCGCTGGTGGCCCGTGCGCTCGCGGTCGAGGACGGCACCTGGGCCTGGGAGCCGGGGGTCGCGCCGCCGCCCTCCGGGTTCCCGCTGGGCCCGCCGTTCGCGGCGCTCTGCGCCGCCGTCCGCGCGCTCGAGCTCGCCGCGGTGAAGCGCCGGCTCGGCGACCGCGAGGAGCGCGCCGCCTCGCGGATGGCCGGCCGGGTCCGGATCGAGGACCTGCGCCTCACGCCGCAGGAGGCGCGCGCCGCGGCGCTGCTCGACGGCGAGCGGAGCCCGGCCGAGATCGCGGCGGCGAGCCCCGCCGACGCGGCGGCGGTGCTGCGGCTGTCGCTCCTGCTCGGGGAGCTCGACCTGCTCGCCTTCGGCGCCAGGAGAGGCCGCGCGCCCGCGAGCGGGCCCACGAGCGCGCCCACGCCCACGCCCACCCCCCGGCCGGCGCCGACGCCCGCGCCGACGCCCGTGCCCCGCGCCGCGCCCGCGGTGCCCGCGGCGGCCGCGCCCCGCCCCCCGGCGGCGTCTCACCCGCCGGCTCCGCCCGCCGCGGCCGCGCGCCCGCCCTCGGCCCCGGTGCGCCGCGCCACCGCGCTCGAGCCGGCCGCGCTGAAGGCCACGCTCGCCTCGCTGGAGGGGTCCGATCACTTCCAGGTGCTGGGCGTGAAGCGCGACGCGCCCGCCGCGCAGGTGAAGGTCGCCTACTTCCAGCTCGCGAAGCTGTACCACCCCGACGCCATCCCCTCCGACGCGCCGGCGGACGTGCGGAAGCTCTGCGCCGACCTCTTCGCGCGGGTGAGCGCCGCCTGGGCCGAGCTCGGCGACGAGGCCCGCCGCGCGCAGTACCTCGAGGAGCTGCGGAGCGGCGGGGCGCCCGAGGTGGACGTGATGGGCATCCTCCAGGCCGAGAACCTGTTCCAGGCCGGGACCCAGCTCGTGAAGGCCCGCCGCTACGACGAGGCGCACGCGCGCTTCCTGGAGGCGCTCCAGCTCAACCCGGAGGAGCCGGAGTTCGGCATCTGGAAGGCCTGGTGCGACTTCCTCCGGGCAGACGACAAGAAGCGCCAGCAGGCGCAGAGCGCCGCCGCCATCGAGGCGGGCCTCAAGAAGAACCCCCGCTGCGCGCCGGGCTACCTGTTCCTCGGCCAGATGGCGAAGGTGCTCGGCGACCTCGCGATCGCCGAGCGCCACCTGCGCCGCGGGCTCGCCGCCGCGCCGGACAACGCGGACCTCGCCCGCGAGCTGAAGTACCTCCGCAAGTAGGACCCGACGACCATGCCCGCACCCACCAACCCGAAGAAGCGCGCCCTCATGCCGTCCTCCCCGCTGCGCCGCGCGCTGCGCGCCGCCGGTCACCACCTCTCGCCGGTGGTCCAGGTCGGCAAGGAGGGGCTCACCGAGGCGGTCCTCCGCCAGCTCGACGAGGCGCTCCTCGCGCACGAGCTGGTCAAGCTGAAGGTCGGCACCGAGAGCCCCGAGGACCGGCTCGAGATCGCGGACCGGCTGCTCGCGGAGGACGTCCAGGTCGCGCAGGTGCTGGGCCGGACCGTGCTCGCGTACCGCCGCCACCCGGAGCGGCCCCGCTACGAGCCGGCGCCCGCGGGCGCGCGGGCGGAGCGCCCGGAGCCGAAGCGCGCGGCCGCGAAGGGACGGCGCGCGCCGGTGAAGGAGAAGCGTGCGCCGGCGAGGGGACAGCGTGCGCCGGCGAGGGAGAGGCGCGCGCCGGCGAAGGGGCAGCGCCCCGCCGGGCGCCGGCCGGCCCCGCGCGCGAAGCGCACCAAGCGCTAGCGGACGGTCCGCGCGCGGCGCGCGCGGCTAGTGCAGCGCGCCGTCGCGCTCGGGCTGGTACGCCGGCGCCGGCGCGTCGTCCTCGTCCACGCGGCGGCGCAGCGCCTCCAGCTCCTCGGGCTCGGCGATGCCCTTGTCGAGCAGCAGGCTCTCCGCGATCTCCGTCTGCGTGACCGCGTGGCCCACGTCGGCCTCGGCGGCGTCCACGCGCTCGGCGAGGTCCTTCACCCGCGCGGTCAGGCCCGCCAGCTCGCCGACGAGCGCCTGCTCCAGGCGGCGGAACCGGATCCACGATGCGACGGCGAGGAGGAGGGCTGCGGCCGCGAGGAGCGCGAACATGGCGGCGCATGCTACGAGCCCCCGGGGGACGGGACAAGACGCCCGTGCGTGTTACGGCCGCGGTAGCGGGTCGCTGCTTGTCCAGTGGACGAAGGTCGGACATGCTCCCCGGTGGTGCGCCGGGTCAACATGACACGTGCCGTGAAGCGGCTGATCCGCGACCTGGCGCTCCGGGTGCCCGAGCTCGGCCACGTGCGCGCCTCGCGCGTGCTGGTGGTGGCCGGCGAGGCCCGGCGCAGCTCGCGGGCGACCATCCGGCCGGCGCACTTCGGCGCGACGCGCCGCCGCGCCGGGGAGGGCGGGGCGGTGAAGCCCCTGGTGCGCGTGAAGGGCCGGAAGATCCTGTATGTGGTGACGCTGCGGCCGCTGTGGTTCCTGGCCTCCACGCCCGAGGAGCGGATCGGCACGATCGTCCACGAGCTGTACCACGCGTCGAACCGCTTCGACGGCACCCTGCACCGCGGCCGCCGGCACTCGCGCTTCCCGCGCGCCCGCTACAACCGCAAGGTCCGCGCGCTGCTCCGCGCCTACCTGGCGCGCGCGCCGGAGGAGGTGGTCGCGCCGTTTGCCCACCAAGGAGTGGTGCGCGCGCGGATGTGGCTGGAGCGGCCCGGGTCCTTCCGCGACGGCGAGTACTCCGGGCGCCGGCTCTACACCGAGAAGCAGCTCTTCTACGGGCTGGTGCGCATGCGCTCGGGCGCGCGCCGCCGCGGTCCGTCGGCCGGCTAGCCGGGCGCGGGCGTCGTCTCCGGCGCCTCCGCGCCGCGCGCGTGCAGCGTCTCCCCGTGCGCGTCCATGGTCACCACCGCCGGGAAGTCCTCCACCTCGGCCAGCCAGATGGCCTCGGTGACGCCCAGCGCGTCGAGCCGGGCCACGTCCAGCACCCGGGTCACGTGGCGCGCCAGCGACACCGCCAGGCCGCCCGCCGCGTGCAGGTACACCGCGCCGTGCGCGCGGAGCGCCTCCAGCGTGCGCGGGCCCATGCCGCCCTTCCCGAGCACGCCCCGCAGCCCGTACCGCGCGATCACCTCCGCCTCCCACGCCTCCTGGCGCCCCGACGCGCTCGGCCCGGCCGCCACGAAGCGCCAGCCGCCGCCCGGCGCGCGCGCGACCACCGGGCCGCAGTGGTAGAGGACGGCGCCCTCGGTCCAGCGCCGCACCTGCGGGTCGTCGTGCGTCGCGAGGTAGCGGTGCGCCGCCTCGCGCCCGGTGACGATCCGGCCGCGGAGCAGCACCTCGTCGCCCGCGGCGAGCCCGCGCACGTCCTCCGGCAGGGCCGGCAGCGTGAGCGTCTTCGGCATCCGGGCTCCCTTCACGGTCGGTCCGACGTCCGGGCCGGGGCGGCTTCCATAACGGCCGGCGGCGCGCCAGGCCCTTGCCGTCCGGCGCGGCGGGGCGGTATCTCCAAGCGGGGCATCGCCGCGCCGCACCCCTTCCTTCAACGTGGCGACGCCGGCGGCGCGGGGCGAGGGTGCCCCGTCGCCCCGCACGAGAGGGTCGCTTGAGACGCGAGATCCGCCTGCCGCTCACCGCCTCCGGTCGCCTCGATCGGGCGCTCGCCGACGCCCTCGGCCTGGGCCGCGCCGCGGTGAAGCGCGCCTTCGCGCTGGGGGAGGTCCGCGTGCGGGGTCGCCGCGCCCGCGCCTCGGACCCGGCCGCCCCGGGCGCGCTGGTGGAGCTCGACGTGGAGGTGCCCGCCGGGCCCCCCGAGCCCCAGCCGGACGCGCCGCTCTCGGTGCTCCTGGAGCGGCCGCGCTACCTGGTGGTGGAGAAGCCCGCCGGCGTGGCGGTCCACCCGCTCGCGCCCGGCGAGGGCGGCACGCTCGCGAACGCGGTGGCGGCGCGCCACCCCGAATGCGCCGAGGCGTCGCCGGAGCCGCGCGAGGGCGGGGCGGTGCAGCGGCTCGATCTCGAGACGAGCGGCTGCGTCCTGTTCGCGCGGGATCCGGAGGCCTGGGAGGCGCTGCACGCGCAGCTCGGCGCCCACACGGTGGACAAGGTCTACCTGGCGCTCGCGGTGGGGCGGCTGCCGGCCGGCGGCGTCTGCTCCGTCCCGCTCGCGCAGCGCGGCGGCCGGGTGGTGCCGGCGCCCGACCTCGAGGCGGAGGAGCGGCTCCAGGCGCGCGGCCTGCGCCCGCGCCCGGCCGAGACCCACTACGAGCCGGAGCGGCGCTTCGCGGACCACACGCTGCTGCGCGTCCGCATCGTCACCGGGGTGATGCACCAGATCCGCGCGCACCTGGCGCTGCTCGGCCACCCGGTGGCGGGCGACGCGCTGTACGGGGGGGCCGCGGCCGGGCTGCCCGGCCTCGAGCGGCAGTTCCTGCACGCCTGGCGGCTCGCGTTCGACGATCCGGACGGCGCCGGGCGGGTGGCGGTGGAGAGCCCGCTGCCGCCCGAGCTGGAGGCGGTGCTGGCGCGGCTGCCGGCCGCCCGCTGAACGACCGCTCGCGACCCGCGGTCACCGCGGTGACCGCGGTGAGCGGTGACCGCGCGGACCGAAAACGAAGAGGGCCGGCGACTGGCCGGCCCTCCCCGCGAAACCGTATGTCCGGGATCGGCTACTGCTGCTCGCCCGCCGCGCCGCCGGCGAGCGGCGGATCGGTCATCATCCCGATGGTGTTCACGCCCGCCCCGTGGGCGGCGTCGAGCACCTTGACCGCCTGCTCGTAGCGGACGGAGTCCTCGGCGTTGAAGAACATCACCTTCGACGGGCGCCCGTCGTAGGCGACGTGCAGCCGCTGCATCGCGTCGTTGATCGTCATCTCCTGCTTGTTCAGGAGGACGTTGCCGTTGCCGAGCGCGGTGAGGACCGTCTGGTCCGGCGGCACCGAGTCGGGCGGGACCGGCTGCATCTCCGGCTGGTACTCCGGGACGCGGATGAACTTCTGCTTCTCCGCGAGCGGCGTGAGCACCATGAAGATGATCAGGAGCACGAGCACCACGTCGATGAGTGGCGTGACGTTGATGTCGGTGACGGGTCGCTTGGACCCGAGCCCCATCGCCATGGCTACTTCTCCTTGTCCTTGATCTGGGACGCGGCGAGGGAGACGCCCATGATGTGCGTCTTCGAGATCTCGAAGATCATCTCGCGGATGGTCTTGTAGGTCACGTCGCGGTCGCCCTTCACGAGCACCGGCGCGCCCGGCTGCATCTGCATCGCGATGGTGAGCATCTGGGAGAGGTCCGCCTTCTGGACCTCCTCCTTGTCGATCCAGATCTTCCCGTCCTTCGTCACCGACACGAGGATCGGGTCACCGCCCTGCTTCAGCGCGGAGACGTGCTTCGCGTCCGGGAGGACGACCGGCTTGCCGCGCTGGAGCATCGGGGTGATGACCATGAAGATGATGAGGAGCACCAACACGACGTCGACGAGCGGCGTCACGTTGATCTCGCTCTTCACCCCCTTGCCGCCAACGTCCATGGACATCGGTCAGGTCTCCTTCGCGGGCCGCGGGGGGACTACTTCACCTCGCTGCGGCCTTCCTTCATGAAGAAGTCCATCAGCTCGGTGGCGGAGTCGGTGATGTCCACCTGCATGTCCTCGACGCGGTTGGTGAGGTAGTTGAACATCATCACCGCGGGGATGGCGACGAGGAGGCCGAACGCCGTGGTCACGAGCGCCTCGGCGATGCCGGCGGACACCGAGCCGAGACCGCCGGAGCCGGTGGCGGCCATCGCCTGGAAGGCCGTGATGATGCCGGCCACGGTGCCGAGGAGGCCGACGAACGGGGCGGTCGAGCCGACGGTGGCGAGCGCGCCCAGGCCGCGGCGCAGGTCGTTGACGGTGCGGAGCGAGCTGCGCTCCACCGCGCGGTTCACCGCGGCGATCACGTCGAAGTTGCCGACGTCGCGCGGGCCGTGGGTCTTCAGCGCCTCGACGCCGTGGCTGTACTCCTCGATGGCCAGGCCGAGCACCTTGGGCAGGTGGCCGCGCTTCAGCTTGCGGGAGAGCTCGACCGCCTCGCCGAACTTCGCGGCCGGGAGCAGGTCGCGCAGCGCGGCGGCGAACTGCCGCGAGGCCTTCTGCGCGCGGGCGAAGGTGACGAGGCGCTCGGCCATGACGCCGAGCGAGTAGATGCTCATCACCGCCAGGACGCCCGCGATGAACTTCGCGAACGGGCCCATCGTCTTCCACATGTGCAGGAGGTCGAACGAGACCTCGGGGGTGGCCTGGGCCGCGGCCAGCTGCTGGAGCGTCTGGATCACCTGAAGCGACATGAAACTCTCCTTGGAGGCAGAATGACTCGGGACGGAAGAGGCGTGCTGCGGATCAGCCGGCGGTGAACCGGAGCGGGAGGATGACCCAGATGGCGGTGGGGCGGCCCTGCGCGTCGGCGCCGGGGACCCACTTGCAGGTCTGCACCGCGTTCCAGATGGCGTCGGCGATCCGCTTGTCGGGGACGGCCGTCATCGCCTCGAAGCGGGAGGGCGCGCCGTCCCGGCCGATCGCGAACTTCACGGTGATCGGGCCGGAGATGTAGCCCAGCAGCTCGCGGGGGAGGCGGACCGACTGCTGGACGCAGTTCGGCTGCGCCATCTGCGGCTTCTTGTAGCCCGCGGTCGCGTAGGCCGGCGCGTCCTCGATCTGGTTCTGCTGCGGGGCGGCGCCCACGACGCCGCCGACCACGCCCTCGCCCGCCGCGGCGTCGCCGTAGTCGTACTCCGGCTCGGGCGGCTCGTTCGGATCGGGCGGCTTCATCTCCGCCTGCACGTCCTTCGGCTGCAGGAGCGCGGTGGGCGGGGGCGGCTTGGGGAGATCGGTCCGCGGCTTCTCGTCCGGCGGCCGCTTCCGCGCGGCCGGCGGCGGAGGCGCCGGCGGCGGCGGCGGAGGCGGCGGGACCGCCTTGACGAACTTCACGTCCACGACCGGCTCGTCGATGACCTTCGCCTTGATGGCGGCCGACGCCGTGATGATCGCGAACACGAGAAGGACTTGGAAGAGGGTCGACCCGAAGACGTAGCCGGCCCGCTTCGCAGCGTTCTTCCCGCCCTCTTGCTTGGTGACCTCGTCGAACACGTTCCGCTCGCTGGTATTGACGGGAGAATCGGCTGGGAAAAGAAGCACCGCTACGTAGTCGTCCTCCAAGCCCTTGTCAATGCTTGTCCATCGGCGCCTCGCGAGGGGGGATGGCGGTGGCCGGCAGGCGACGCGGTAGATCTAAAGGATGGGGTTCGACGGTCGGTACGAGATTGCGCCGGACGCATCCCAATCCTGCCCGCTTCCGCGCCACCCGGTTGCGCCTTTCCCAGGCAACGCGCGAATTGACGCAGGTCGTCGCGATATCGCTCACCGCGAAGTCGATCCCCCGCCCCCGGCCTGCGAAAAGTCCCGTGTCCGTGGGGTGTTGCGCCCCCGTCGGGGCGCGCACGACACGGCCTTATAACAGCCGCCGCTTGCTTGACATTCCTCACAGCGGAAGCCTAGAACCATCAACCAATTGACCCGTCGGTCGGTCATCCGAGCGGAGTCCCTCCGCCCGGAGGTCAGGACCGTCAGGTGCGGCTGAGTGCTCTCTCCCTGGAGGAAGTCATGAGGAAGAAGTTGCTGCGCCTCCTGCGGATCGCGCCGCTCGCGCTGTTGTTCGCGGGAGTCGCGTTCGCCCAAACGACCGGCACGATCATCGGTGTGGTGACCGATGCGTCGACCGGTAAGCCCGTCGCAGGTGCCGTCATCGTCGCGCGGAGCCCGAATCTCCAGGGTGAGCAGACGGCGGTCACCGACGCGAACGGCAACTACCGCATCACCCTGCTTCCCCCTGGCGCGTACTCCCTGGCGGTCCAGCTCGAGGGCTTCAAGCCCGCCGAGCGCGCGGACATCACGATGCGCACGGACAAGACGATCCGCGCGAACATCGCGGTCGTCCCCGAGGCCGTGCAGATGGAGGAGCAGGTCGTCCGGACGGGCGCCGCTCCCGTGGTGAACATCGGCGCCGCCGAGAGCGGCGCGGTGGTCTCCCGCGAGTTCATGGCGAACATCCCGGTCGGCCGCTCGGTCGAGAACGTGGCCACGGTGGTCCCGACGGCGCAGACCGACAGCTACGGTGTCAGCTTCGCCGGCGCCCAGTCCCCCGAGAACTCCTACATCGTGGACGGTCTCAACGTGACCGACCCGGTGTACGGCACGTTCGCCGGCAACCCGAACTCGCAGACGCTCACGCCGACCCTGCAGAACAACTTCGTGCAGGAGATCGACGTCAAGACCGGCGGCTTCCAGCCGGAGTACGGCCGCACCACCGGCGGCGTGCTGAACGTCGTCACCCGCAGCGGCTCGAACGAGTACCACGGGTCGGTGTTCACCGACTTCACCCCGCGCATGCTGATCGACCCGACCGGCAAGACCGCCGGCACCAACGGTGAGGCGATCGGCTGGCGCCGCAAGCCGGACGAGGGCGCCTACGACCTCGACTTCGGCTTCGAGGTCGGCGGCCCGATCATGAAGGACAAGCTGTGGTTCTACGCCGGCTTCGCGCCGATCGTGACCCGCACCTACACCGAGCGCTTCCTGCAGCTGAACCGGATGGAGCAGGATCCCACCACGCACGCGTGGAGCCCGGCCCTCAACGAGTCCACCGGCCTCATCGAACAGGACCGGGTGCCGGGGACGGAGCAGGTCTACCGCTCCGGCCGCACCACCTACCAGTACGTCGGCAAGCTGACCTACCTGCTCGACGAGAACAACAACCTCACGCTGTCCGCGGTCGGCATGCCGACCAGCGCGACCAGCATCTCGATGCCCGGTGGCCCCAGCCGCCGCACCTTCGACGAGACCGGCAACACGTTCGACGGCAGCCTGCGCTACGCCGGCAAGTTCCTCGAGAAGCGGCTCATCGTCGAGGCGCAGGCGGGCTGGCACTACAACAAGAGCGCCCCGAAGGACAAGACGCAGGCGGGCGTCGATCAGCTCAACACGCCGACCCTGCAGTTCCGCTTCCGGACGCCGGTCACGAACTTCGAGCAGCTGCCCGAGTGCGTTGGCCGCGCCGCCGACCCGACGACGCCTGGTGACACGGGCTACTCCGCGACCGACGTCTGCGGCGTCAACCTCTACAACACGGGCGGCCTCGGCTACCTGAGCGACGCCGTCTCCAACCGCCTCGCCACCCGCGTGAGCGCGTCCTACCTGTCCGAGCTGCTCGGCTCGCACAACACCAAGGTCGGCGTGGACTTCGAGCGCTCCACGTTCGCGCAGGACAAACGCTACGCCGGCGGCTACTACTACGCCACCACCGGCAACGGCCTCATCTACGCGCGCCGCGGCTACGGCTACGTCTCCACCGCCAACGGCCGCATCCCTGCGACGACCCCGGGCACGAACACGATCCCGTCCGAGGTGAACTTCGCCACCCGGATCCAGAACACCGCCGGCACGAACAGCACGTCCGTCTACGCGCAGGACAGCTGGCAGCTGCCGCAGAACGTGACCCTGAACTACGGCATCCGCTGGGAGGGGCAGTCGCTGAACAACGTCAGCAACCCCGAGTCCAACGGGTTCACGATCAACAACAGCTGGGCGCCCCGCGTCCAGGCCATCTGGGACTTCACCGGGAGTGGCCGCGGCAAGGTGGCCGGTAGCTGGGGCCGCTTCTTCTACGCCATGCCCCTCGACCTCGGCGACCGCACCTTCGGCGCGGAGCGCTCGCTGATCTTCTACATGCCGACCAGCGCGATCGGCACCGCGCCCGGCTGCGCGATCCCCGGCGGGGCGTCCGAGGCCGGCATGGCCAACCCGACGAACCAGTCGCTCGTGACGTACGACACGCGGCAGCTCAGCCCGTCCAACTGCGGCGTGACGAACTCGGGCGGCGGCACCGGTCCGGACCGGAGCTATCTGTTCCGCACCTCCGGCACCTCGGCCTCGCCGGTGTCCCCGGACATCTCGCAGGCGTACGTGGATCAGTTCGGCGGCCAGATCGAGTACGAGGTGCTGTCCGACCTGTCCGTCGGCCTCGAGTACGCCGGCCGCCGCCAGGGCGACATCATCGAGGACATGTCCCCGAACGACGGTGAGGGCTACTACATCGGCAACCCGACCAAGGGCGGCGAGTTCGTGGGCTCCGACGGCGTGACGTACAACCCGTCGGCTCCGACGGCGACCGACACGGCCACCGGCCGGCTCATGGTCATCCCGTTCCCGAAGCCGGAGCGCAGCTACGACGGCGTCACGGTGTCCGTCCGCAAGAACTTCTCGCGCGGGTGGCAGGCGTCGGCGTCCTACACGTACTCGGTGCTCCGCGGCAACTACGCGGGTCCGTACCGCCCCGAGGACGACCAGCTCGACCCGGGCATCACCTCCCAGTACGACATCCCGTCGATCATGACGAATCAGAAGGGCTACCTGTACGGAGACCGTCCGCACCAGGTGAAGCTCTTCGGGTCGTACACCTGGGCCGCCTCGCCGCGCTTCAGCCTCACCGGCGGCGCCGCGTACACCGGCCAGTCCGGCAACCCGATCAGCGCGCTGGCCGGCTACAACGACATCTACGACGTCTCCCAGACGTTCGTGGTGCCCCGCGGCATGGCGGGCCGGTCGCCCTGGACCAACAAGGTGGACCTCCGCGGCGCGCTCGAGTACGTCATCAAGCCGCCGTACGCGCTGAAGTTCACGGTGGACGTCTTCAACGTGCTCAACAGCGAGGAGACCATCCTCATCGACCAGGACTACACGTACGACATGACGCAGCCGATCAGCGGCGCGAAGTGCTCGAGCCAGTCCGCGGTCGGCAAGGCCAACCCGGTGCAGGCGCTCCAGTCGGCCTGCCCCGACCTCAAGTACCTCAAGACGATCGACGGCCGGAACGTGACCGTCAATCCGAACTGGGGTCGCCCGGCCTCCGGCACGGCGTCCTTCATGGCGCCGCTGTCGCTGCGCCTCGGCCTGTCGCTCAGCTTCTAGCGTGAGCCAAGGAGAGACCAACATGAAGACGCTGACCAAGCTCGCGTTGACGCTGATCGCGGTCGCCGGCCTGCAGGCCTGCGATCCGTACGAGGACGAGAACAAGGGGACGCCCTCGGTCACGAACGTCATCGCCACCGACGGTGGCGCGGCGTTCGAGGGCACGAACACGGGCACGAGCTGGACGGTCGCAACCACGTCCGGCACCGTGGTGTTCGTGAAGGCGAACCCGGGCAAGCTGCTCGACGGTGCGTCGATCCAGGTGACGCCCGAGGACTGCACGCCGGCAGGCGGCTGGCTGTCCGTCAACGGCGCCGGTCCGGGCAACTGGATGTCCTGCTACTACCCGCAGTCCCCGGCGTCGTTCGAGGGCGCCTCGGTCGTGCTGTACCCCGGCCCCTCGATCACGGCGACGGACTCGTGGTTCAACCTGACCGAGCTCGCCGCGGGCATCTTCAACTTGAAGGGGACGGTCTCGGACAAGCAGGGGCACCCGCTCGACATCGACGTGAACGTGCTCGTGAACGACCTCGCGGCTGCGCAGTCCGACACCGCGGGTACCGAGATCACGGTCGATTTCAGCGACGCGGGCGACAACATGACCAACGTGCAGCTCTGGGAGGCGCCGGACAACAACGGCGCGCCCGGCACCTGGGCGGTGGTCGCGACGACGTCGCCGTACGTCAAGACCGGCGTCACGGTGGGCGCCACCTGGTGGTACAAGGTGACCGCCGACACGAACGGCTTCCCCACCACGGCCGCCAGCTTCGAGACGGCCCCGGTGAGCGTGACGACGGAAGCGCCGTAGCCTCGTCGAAAGCCTGAAGCACCCGGGGAGCCGGCATCCGTGCCGGCTCCCCTTTTTCGTGCCCGAACGGCGGCCTTCCGGCCACGTCCCCGCGCGCACCGCGGCCCCGCGCGCACGGCGCTCGCGCCGACGCGCGTTCCGCCCCCCCCCCGCACACGACGAGGCCCCGGCCCGCGAACGCGGACCGGGGCCCCGGGGTGCAGACGCCGGATGGCGGGAGCTACTTCTGCAGGCCGGCCGCCTTGGCGACCTCCTCGGCCAGGTTCTCCTGCTTCTTCTCCAGGCCCTCGCCCAGCACGAAGCGGGCGAAGCGGCGGATCTGGATGTTCTCGCCGATCTTCGCGACCGCGTCGGTGAGGACGTCCTGGATCTTCTTCTTGTCGTCCTTCACCCAGGCCTGCTCCATCAGGCAGAACTCCGAGTAGAACTTCTCCACCTTGCCGGTGGCGATCTTCTCGAGGATGGCCTCGGGCTTCTTCTGCTCGCGGGCCTGCGCCTTCGCGATCTCCAGCTCCTTCGCGACCACGTCGGCGGGGACCTCCTCGCGGCGGACCCAGCGCGGCGAGGCGGCCGCGATCTGCATGGCGATCTCCTTCACCAGGCCCTGGAAGCCCTCGGTGCGCGCCACGAAGTCGGTCTCGCAGTTCACCTCCACCAGGACGCCGATCTTGCCGCCCATGTGGATGTAGCTGGCGACGGCGCCCTCGGTCGCGGCGCGGCCGGTCTTCTTGGCCGCGGCGGAGAGCCCCTTCTTGCGGAGGACCTCCTCGGCCTTGGCGAGATCGCCGCCGGCCTCGGTGAGGGCCTTCTTGCAGTCCATCATCCCGGCCCCGGTCTTCTCCCGGAGCTCCTGCACCATCTTCGCGCTGATCTCGGCCACGAACCTTCTCCTGTCTGTGCTCCGTCCGTACGGAAAACGATGGGGGCGGGCCTGGTGGGCCCGCCCCCGGAAACGAGCTCACCCCGCGCGGCGCGCGGGGCGGGGGCGGCTACTCCTTCGCGGGAGCGGCCTCGGGCGCGGCGGCCGGGGCGACCTCGCCCTTGCGCACCACCTCGACGTTCGCGCTGGCGGCGGCGCGGTCCTCGCGCGGCTCGCGGCGCTCGCGGGGCCCGCCGCGGCGGTCGCGGCGATCGCGGCGATCCTTGTGGCCGCGCTCGCTGGCCGCGTCGCGGTCCTCCTGCTCGCGGCGCTCGTCGTGGCCGCCGTGCTCGGCCACCCAGGCCGAGTAGCGACCCTTGCCCTCGATGCAGGCCTCCGCGACCTTGCCGGTGAACAGGCGGATCGAGCGGATCGCGTCGTCGTTGCCCGGGATCACGTAGTCGATGCCCTCGGGATCGCAGTTCGTGTCCACCACCGCGACCACCGGGATGCCGAGGCGGTTCGCCTCGTGCACCGCGATGTGCTCCTTCTTCGTGTCGATCACGAAGAGCGCGGACGGCAGGCGGGACAGCTCCTTGATGCCGCCCAGGTTCTTCTCCAGCTTCTCGCGCTCGCGCTCGAGCTGGGCGACCTCCTTCTTCGGGAGCCGCTCGTAGGTGCCGTCGGCCGCCATCTTCTCGATGGTCTTCAGCCGGTCGATGCCCTGCTTCACGGTCTTGAAGTTGGTCAGCGTGCCGCCCAGCCAGCGGTTCGTGACGAAGAACTGGCCGGAGCGGGAGGCCTCCTCGCGGATGGCGTCCTGCGCCTGCTTCTTCGTGCCCACGAACAGCACCGAGCCGCCCTTCGCGACCGAGTCGGACACGAAGCGGAGCGCGTTGCGGGCCAGGCCGACCGTCTTCTGCAGGTCGATGATGTAGATGCCGTTCCGCGCGCCGAAGATGAACGGCTTCATCTTCGGGTTCCAGCGCTTGGTCTGGTGGCCGAAGTGGACGCCGGCCTCCAGCAGCGCCTTCATCGTGATGGCGGTGCCGCCCTGGCTGAGCGCGGCGGCCATCGTGTCGGGTGCGGGTGCGGCCGCCTCGGGGGCGGCCGGGGGCGGCACGGCGGCCGCGGGCTGCTGCTGCGTCTCCTGCGTTTCCATGGTCTTCTCCGGTTGTTCCGCCACCCCGCCTGGAGCGGCGCGCCGTACGCCCGCCGGACGCCGTGCGGGCCGTCTCGACGGAGCACCGGAGCGCGCCGATGCGGAGGGGTGTGTGAATTTGCTGCGTTTCGCCCTCGCGGGCGCCCGCCGCCAACCCAGGCGACGGGGAGCGGTCATCTAACACAGCGCGGGGCCTGATTCAAGCTCGGCACGGCCGATGCCGGGCGGGCCCGCGGCGTGGAAAAGCCGGGCGAGGACGGAGGCTTGCGGGCGGTCACCGCCGCGGCGGCGGGCCGGCGGGCCGCTTCCACCAGGTGAGCTCGATCCGCGCGCCGTCGTAGCCGCGCCAGGCGATCGGCCGGGACGGCCGGCCGGGGCAGGGGTGGCGGGCGATCCGGGCGCCGAACGCGATCGCGGCGCCGCCGCAGTCCGGGCAGGTGAAGCGGGCGGCCAGATCGGCCCGCTCCGCCCCGGTGAACGGGGCGTCCGGCCCGCCGGCGGCCCCTGGTTCGTCCCCAGGCTCGCCGGCGGGGACAGGCGCGCTTGGCGCCGGGCCGAGCAGGCCGCGCGCGCGGTACGCCTCCAGCTCGGCGATCTCCGCCGCCTCCCCGCCGAGCGCCCGGTCGGCGTCCGCGCGGGCGCCCGCCGCACAGGCCGGGCAGGCCGGGAAGCCGAGCGAGCGGACCGGGACGATGGCCACCGCGCCGTCCGGCTCGGCCCGCTCCCACTCGTCCCGCGCGTCGATCTCCACCGCCGGCACGCCGGCCGCGGCGAGCGCCGCCTCCTTCTCCACGTCCACGGCGTGCGTGACCAGGACCTCCAGGGCGAGCGCCGGCCGCCCGGCGCGCAGCACCAGCACGTCGGCGCGCAGCGGGCCGACCGCGCCCTCCGCGGCGGCGGCGTCCCCCTCCGCGGCGAGGCCGCGCGGCGCGAGGCGGCGGCAGGATGGGCAGCGCGCCAGCACGGTCACGGTGCGGCGGCGCCCGAACGCGTCGGCGCAGAGCGCCAGCAGCCGCTCCTTCGCGTCGAGGTGGAGCGCGGTCTCCGGCGCGGTGAGCGGGCAGGCGGAGCCGGGCGCGTGGGCGAAGTGGCGCGCCCGGACGCGCCCGAGGTGCGGGACGAGCGGCTCGCCGCAGCCGAGGCAGGTGAACGGCGCGAGCCGGCGGCGGTCGGCGGGGTCGAGCCGGCCGGCGTTCACCTTCCGGCCGTCGCGATCGAGCGCCCAGGCCAGCAGCACGTCCCCCCGCGCGCCGGCGCGCACCGGCGCGCGCACCTTCCCCGCCGCGGCCGGATGGCCGGGGCGCGGGCGCGGGGAGGCGGGGCGGCGGCGGGGCATGGACCGGAATCTAGCCGAGATCCGGGCGCGCCTCCCCTCCCGGGCTCCTGCGTGCGGCGCGCGCGCGCGGTAGGGATGGCGCGGCGGCGCGCTCCGCGCCGGACGGTTCACGGAGGGAGAAAGCCATGGCACTCGAGGTCGGCAAGAAGGCGCCGGACTTCGCGCTGCCCGACGAGGACGGGAACGTGGTGAAGCTCTCGTCGTTCAAGGGCAAGCGCGTGGTGGTGTTCTTCTACCCGAAGGCCAACACGTCGGGTTGAACGCAGGAGGCCAGCGACTTCCGGGACGAAGTCGACGCGTTCACGAAGCAGAAGGTCGCGGTGGTGGGCATCTCGAAGGACGCGCCCGCCGCGCAGAAGAAGTGGAAGGAGAAGCTCGGGCTGCCGTTCCCGCTCCTCTCCGACGCCGACACGGCCGTGCAGCAGGCCTGGGGCGTCTGGAAGGAGAAGAACATGTACGGCAAGAAGGTGATGGGGACCGAGCGGACCACCGTCGTGATCGGGCCGGACGGCAAGGTCGAGAAGGTGTTCCCGAAGGTCAAGGTGGACGGGCACGTGGCCAGCGTGCTCGAGAGCCTGTAGATTCCGCGCGCCCGCGCCGCCTCCTCCCGTGCGCGGGAGGGAGGCGCCCGCGGGCGCACGCCATGACCCGGAAGCCCCACCCTCAGCGCCCGCCGCGCAACGACCTCGTGGACGCCCTGGTGCTCGAGGTGCACGGCCTCGTGCACGACCAGGGCTGGCTCGCCGACCGGGCGCTGGAGCGCGTGCTCCGGCGCGAGCGCGCGCTGTGGGCGAACGAGCGCCGCGCGGTGGCGGAGGCGGTCTACGGGATCCTGCGCGCGCAGGGGCAGCTCGACTTCCTGCTGGGCGGCAGCCCGCCGCTCGCCACCCGCTACGCCGCCTGGCTGGTGCGGTCGGCCGGGGTGGCGCCGGCCCAGGCCGCGGCGCGCCTCGGCGCGGCGCCGCGCGCGCTCGCCGGGTTGGCCGAGGCGGACGCGCGCATCGCCGCCATCCCGGACCCGCTGGACCGCTTCGCGGTGGAGGCGTCGCTGCCGCGCTGGATCGCCGAGCGGCTCGTGTCGGAGCTGGGCGAGGCGGAGGCGCGCGCGCTCGCGGCGGTGCTGAACCGCCGGGCCCCGCTCACCGTCCGCGCGAACGCGCTCGCCGGCGACCGGGAGGCGCTCCGGGCGGCGCTCGCCGCCGAGGGCGTGCCGGCGGAGCCGACCCACTTCTCGCCCTGGGGGCTCACGCTCGACGGCCACCAGAACGCGTTCGCGCTGGAGGCGTTCCGCACCGGCGGGTTCGAGATCCAGGACGAGGGCAGCCAGCTCATCGCGCTCGCCTGCGGCGCGCGCCCGGGCCAGGTGGTGGTGGACGCCTGCGCCGGCGCCGGCGGCAAGTCGCTCGCGCTCGCCGCCGAGATGCACAACAAGGGCTCGCTCCACGCGCTCGACAGCGACGCGGGCCGGCTCGAGGACGCGCGCCGCCGCGCCCGCCGCGCCCACGTGCACAACCTCCGCACCCGCGTCGTCCCGGCCGGCCCCGAGGCGGAGGCGGCGGTGGCTGATCTCGCGGGCAAGGCGGACGTGGTGCTGGTGGACGCGCCCTGCAGCGGCCTCGGCACGCTGCGCCGCAAGCCCGACGCGCGCTGGCGGCTCCAGCCCGGCGACCCGGAGCGCTTCGCCGCGATCCAGCGCGAGCTGCTGGGCCGGTTCGCGCGCCTGGCGCGGCCCGGGGGCCGGGTGGTCTACGCCACCTGCGCCATGGGCCGGACCGAGAACGACGAGGTCGCCGACTTCGCCGAGCGCGAGCTCGGCCTCGCGCCCGCGCCGCTGGCGCCGTTCCTGGGCGCGGAGCGGGCCCGCGCGCTCGGCGCCGGCGAGAGCCGCTGCGCGCTCTACCCGCACCGCCACGGGACGGACGGGTTCTTCTTCGCCGCCTTCAGAAAGGTCTGACGGGGCTGCGCCCCGGCTCCGCTCGCTGGCCGTTTGCCGTCGGCCCGCTATCATCCCGCGCATGCCGGAGCTCCCCGAGGTCGAGATCGCGGCGCGGAACCTCCGCCGCTGGGCGGAGGGCCGCCGCGTCGAGGAGGTCGGCTGGGATCCCCGGGCGCGCCGGATCTTCCGCCCCGCGACGCCCGCCGCGTTCGCCCGCGCGCTGGAGGGCGCCCGGTTCGCCGGGATCCGGCGCATCGGCAAGCACCTGCTCGTCTCGCTCGAGCGCGGCGGCGCGCCGGTCGGGCTGCTCGCGCACCTCGGAATGACCGGCAAGTGGGTGCTCCGCGGCGCCGAAGAGCCGGCGCCGCGCCACGCGCGGGCCTGGCTGCGCCTGGAGGGCGGCGGGGTGCTGCACTTCCAGGACTCGCGCCTGTTCGGGCGGCTGCGGACCGTGCCCGGCGCGCGCTTCGAGGACGTGCCGGAGGTCGCGGCGCTCGGTCCGGATCCGCTGGAGCACGGCATCCAGCCCGCCGCGCTGGCCGGCGCGCTCGCGAAGAGCCGGCTGCCGGTGAAGGTCAAGCTCCTCGACCAGCGGCTCCTGCCCGGGGTCGGGAACATCCACGCCAGCGAGGCCTGCTTCCGGGCGCGCGTCGATCCGCGCCGGCCGTCCCGGGCGCTGTCGCGCGCCGGGGCGAAGGCGCTCGCGGCGGGCATCCTGGCCTCCTTCCGCATGACGCTCGACGCGGAGGACGGGCCGGAGATCACCTACGTCGAGGAGCCCGGGGCGGAGAACCCGTTCCTCGTGTACGCGCGCGAGGGCGAGCCCTGCCCGCGCTGCCGGAGGGCCGGCCGGACCTCGCCCATCCTGCGGGTGGTGCAGGCGCAGCGCTCCACCTTCTTCTGCCCCCGCTGCCAGCGGTAGACTGCGGGCGATGCGCCCCGAGGACCTCCCCCGCCTGTCCGTCGCCGACCTGCGCGCCCGGCTGCTCGACCGCGGCGAGGCGCTGGGCGACGCGTGCGAGGCGGCGCTCGAGGCGGATCCGCGCGCCGGCGCGCGCGAGGTGCTGCGCCTGGTGCGCAAGCGGCGCCGCGAGAACCGGGCCGAGGGCCAGCGGCTCCGCCACCTGCTGCGCTACGAGGCGGAGCTGTGGGAACGGGGGCTCGTGCACGTGGCCGGCGTCGACGAGGCCGGGATGGCGCCGCTGGCCGGTCCGGTGGTGGCGGGCGCCTGCGTGCTCCCCCTCGACTACCGGCCGCGCGGCATCGACGACTCGAAGCAGCTCGATCGCGCCGAGCGCGAGCGGCTGGCCGAGGACATCAAGCGGAACGCCGTCTGCTGGGCGGTGGCGCGGGCCGAGGTGGAGGAGATCGATCGCCTGAACGTCTACTGGGCGGGCATGCTGGCGCTGCGCCGCGCGGTGGACGGGCTGTCGGCGCGGCCGGAGCACCTGCTGGTGGACGCGCGCAAGCTGCCCGACCTCCCGTTCCCGCAGACGCCCATCGTGCACGGCGACGCGCTGTCGCTCACCATCGCCGCCGCCAGCATCCTCGCCAAGACCGCGCGCGACGCGCTCATGGCGGAGCTGGACCTCGTCCACCCCGGGTATGGGTTCGCGCGGCACAAGGGCTACCCCACCGCCGAGCACTTCGAGGCGCTCGGCCGGCTGGGCGCCTGCCCGATCCACCGGCGGTCGTTCACGCCGGTGCGCGTGGCGCTCGGCCTCGAGCCGGCCCAGGGCGACCTGTTCGCGCTGGCGGACGCGGCGGTCGCGGACGACGAGTGACCGCGGCGGGAACTGTATTTGACGCAACCGCGGGTAATCGCTAGAACCAGCCCCGAGGACGAGCCCGACGGTGCAGGCGCGCTTCCCTCCTACCCGGGATTTCCCCCGGCGAGGGCGCCCCCCGATCCGGCGAACGCATGCACGAGCCATCCACGAAGAACGACCTTTCCCGTCCGGCGTACCCCGCAGAAGACCTCGAAGAGAACCGAGACCGCCGCCCGCCACCGGGCCTGGCGCTCGATCCCCCCGAAGCCCCGCCGCCGGAGCACCCGCCCGAGATCCCCGTCGATCGCCTGGACGGCGACGCGCTGAAGGTGATCGCCCGGCTGCGGCACATGCACCACCAGGCGTACCTGGTCGGCGGCTGCGTCCGCGATCTGCTGCTCGGCGCCACCCCCAAGGACTTCGACGTCGCGACCGACGCCCACCCCGGCGAGGTCCGCGCCATCTTCCGCAACTGCCGCCTCATCGGCCGCCGCTTCCGCCTGGCGCACGTGTACTTCCGCGCCGGCAAGGTCATCGAGGTCGCCACCTTCCGGAAGAACCCCACCGACGTCGCCGAGGACGTGGGCGAGGGCGAGGGCGACCTGCTCATCACCCGCGACAACGTGTTCGGCACCGCCGAGGAGGACTCGGTCCGCCGCGACTTCACGGTGAACGGCCTGTTCTACGACGTCGCCACCGGCGAGGTGATCGACTACGTGGGCGGGCGCGCCGACCTCGAGGCGCACCGGATCTCCACCATCGGCGATCCCGAGATCCGGATGCGCGAGGACCCGGTGCGGGCGCTGCGCGCGGTGCGGTTCGCGGCGCGGCTCGGGTTCACCATCGCGCCGGACACGTTCGAGGCGATGCGGCGGACCTCGGGCGAGCTGGCCCGCTGCGCGCCGGCCCGGGTGCTGGAGGAGACGTTCAAGCTGCTCCGGTGCGGCGGGTCGGCCCGCGCGTTCGAGCTGCTGCGCGCCTGCGGCGCCCTGCCGGTGATCCTGCCCGCGCTGGGCGCGGCGCTGGAGACCTGGGACGACGGGCGGCGCCGCGCGTTCTTCGCGCACCTCGCCGCGCTCGACCGGCTGGTCCGCTCCGGCGCGGAGGTCTCCGAGGCGGTGCTGCTCGGCGCGCTGCTCATGCACCTCGGCGCCGACGCGCCGCGCGCCGGCCGCGGGGACGCGGCGCGCGCGGACGAGGACGCCGGCGCGCCGCGCTGGGACGAGGCCGACGCGTTCCTCGCCTCGCTGGTGCAGACCGCCCGGCTCCCGCGCAAGGTGGCCGAGCGCATCCGGCTGGCGCTGCACGCGCAGCGGCAGCTCGAGGAGCCGGGCAAGCGCCGGCGCCGCCGCGGGCGCGGCCCCGCCGGCCAGACCTACTTCCAGGACGCGCTGCAGCTCCTCGAGATCCGCGTGCGCGCCACCGGCCGCGGGGCCGAGGTGCTGGAGCGGTGGTCGGCCGAGGCGCCGCAGCCCCACGCGCCGTCGGAGCGCCCGGGCCGGGCCGGCCCGCGCGACGACCGCCACGAGCGCCGCGACCGCCGCGAGGGCTCCGCGCCGCACCGCGCCGAGCGCGACGAGGGTGCCGTGCGCGAGGTGGTGATCCCGACCGAGGCCGCCGAGGCCGCCGACGAGGCGGATCCGGAGGTCCGCGAGGTCGACTCCTCGGCCGCCGGCGAGGCCGGGGAGGGCGAGGCGTCGCAGGGCGGACGCCGCCGGCGCCGCCGCCGGGGGGGGAAGCGCCGCCGCCGCCGCGGGACGGGCGCGTCGGGGCCGGACGGGGGCGCGCAGGTGCCGCCCGCCGAGGCTGGCGGGCAGGGGTGAGCGCGCGCGGGAATCCTCCGCAACACCGCCGCCTTGACCGACCCCACGGCACCCGGTACAACCCGCCGACCATGGCGAGCGAGAAAGCCTCCAACGCGAAGGCCCGTTACCAGCGCATCCTGCTCAAGCTCTCGGGCGAGGCGCTCATGGGGGACGGCAAGTACGGCATCTCGCCGAAGACCCTCACCTCCATCGCCCACGACGTGAAGGACGTGGTGGACCTCGGGGTCGAGGTCGCGCTCACCATCGGCGGCGGCAACATCTTCCGCGGCGTGTCGGGCGCGACCGAGGGGATGGACCGCTCCTCGGCCGACTACATGGGCATGCTCGCGACCGTCATCAACTCGATGGCGCTGCAGGACGCGCTCGAGAAGATCGGCGTGCCCACCCGCGTGCAGTCCGCGATCGAGATGCACCAGGTCGCCGAGCCGTACATCCGCCGCCGCGCCATCCGCCACCTGGAGAAGGGGCGGGTGGTGATCTTCGCCGCCGGCACCGGCAACCCGTACTTCACCACCGACACCGCCGCCTCGCTCCGCGCCATGGAGATCCACGCGGACGTGCTGCTCAAGGCGACCAAGGTGGACGGCGTCTACACCGACGACCCGAAGAAGAACCCGGCGGCGACCAAGTTCAAGCAGCTCAGCTACATCGACGTGCTGAAGAAGAACCTCAAGGTGATGGACTCCACCGCCATCAGCCTCTGCATGGACAACGACCTCCCCATCGTCGTGTTCGACCTCACCCAGCGCGGGAACGTGCGCAAGGTGGTGCTCGGCGAGGAGATCGGAACCACCGTCGGGCGCCCCAGCGCCAGGAACGCGTAGCCTCGGCAAGGAGACGGCCATGGGCACCATCGCAGACGACATCCTCGACGACCTGCACGGGCGCATCCTCAAGACGCTCGACCAGCTCCGGACCGAGCTCGCCGCGGTCCGCACCGGGCGCGCCTCGCTCCACCTGCTCGACAACGTCCGGGTGGACTACTACGGCACGCCCACCCCGCTGAACCAGGTGGCGACGCTGTCCGTGCCCGAGGCGCGGCTCATCGTGGTGAAGCCGTGGGAGAAGTCGATGATCCCGCCGATCGAGAAGGCGATCCGCGACGGGAACCTCGGCCTCAACCCCATGAGCGACAAGGACCTCGTCCGCGTCCCGATCCCCGCGCTCACCGAGGAGCGCCGCAAGGAGATCGTGAAGCAGGTGAAGCACAAGGGCGAGGAGCACAAGATCGCCGTCCGCAACGTGCGCCGCGAGGCGAAGGAGCTGATCGAGGTCGCGGAGAAGGACGGAGACATCTCGGGCGACGACGCCGAGAAGGCGCTCGAGAAGATGCAGAAGGAGACGGACGAGGGCGTGAAGAAGATCGACGAGATCGTCGCCGCCAAGGAGAAGGACGTCCTCCAGGTCTGATGGGCGGCCCCGTGGCCCGCTCCCCCGCCGCGCTGCTCCTGCTCCTCGGCCCGCTGCTCGCGCTCGGCTTCGCCGCCGGCGCGGTGCGCGCGCTGGCCGCCCGCCCCGATCTCCCGGCCCGGCGCCGCCGGGCGCTCTCCGCCGCCTGGGTGCTCCTGCTCCTCGCCGGCACGCCGCTCTGGCTGATCGCCGCGGCGCTGCTCGGCTTCTGGTGAGCCGGGGCCGCCGGGCCGGCTAGAAGATCATCCCGGCCAGCGCGATCGCCCACAGCGCGTGGCCGATCCCGCCGAACATGGCGAGCCGCCGCGCCGGCGCGGTCGCGGCCGCGAGCTCGCCCGAGGCGACCGCCGCCTCCACCCTGCGCCACGCCGGCATGGAGGCGAACCCGACCACGAGCAGGCGCGCCAGCGTGGCCGCGAAGCCGACCAGGATGCCGGTGCGCGGGTGGCCGCCGTCGACGCCGATGAGCAGCACGCCGGTCACCAGCACCGCGATGCCGGCGTACAGGTCGAGCTTGAGCGCCGGGCGGGCGCGGGCCGCGAGCTGCTCCACGAACGGGCGGCCCAGCGCGACCGTGCGCTTCACGTCGCCCGGGACCCACAGCGCGGCGCCGATCCAGGTGGCGGCGGACAGGATGTGCAGGAAGACCAGCAGCTCTCTCACGATGGCGTTCTCCTCGCTGGCGCTGAACCTAGCGCGGGAGGGCGCCGCCGGCCGGTCCCAACCGGGACGTCGTCACCCTGCGTCATCAACCATCCGTGAAACGGCGACGGCCCGCGCCCGCCCCGCGAGCGGGGGAGCGCGGGCCGCCGGGCGCCGCGGAGGCGCCGGGACCGCTAGTCCCAGTAGCCGCCGACGCGGCCTTCCACGATGGTGAAGGTCTTGTCGTGGGTCACGCCGGCCGCGTCCGGGACCTCGACGATGCGCGCGAGCACGCCCGCCTCGACGAACGCGCCCAGGCCCAGCACCCCGAGGCGCACGCCCAGCGCGCCGCCGTAGCCGATCTTGACCGGCTCCTCCACCAGCGAGTTCACGGTCATGATGCCGCGCAGGTAGACCGGGAACAGCGGCGGCGAGACCACCAGCATCGGGCGCAGGTCGATGTCGAACTTGGAGTCCTCGACGTCGCCGAGGTTCGCGACCGCGCCCAGCTCGAGCTTCAGCATGTCCGCGAAGCCGTAACCCGCGGTGAGCATCACGTTGGTCGGGATCCGCTCGGTGGGCGACGGATCGATCCGGGCGCCGCTGCCGACCGACAGCTCGAGCAGGCCGCCGGCGCGGGCGGCCGCCGGGGCGCCGAGGAGCGCGAGCGCGAGGACGGACCAGGCGAACTTCGTCATGAAGCCTCCTTCCGCGGCCGCGACGGCGGCCGATCGGGCGGCCGAGTGTATGCCGGGCCCGGCGCGCGACGAAGCGTCGCGCGCGGCGCCGGTGCGGGGGGAGGTGGGTGCGGCGCCGCCGCGGTAAGCGCGCGTCAGTAGCGGTAGCCCTGGGCGATGGGGAAGCGGCGCCCCTCGCCGAACGCCTTCTCGCTCACCTTCAGCACCGGCGCGGCCTGCCGGCGCTTGTACTCGCTCTGCACCACCATGCGCAGCACGCGGCGCACGGTGGCCTCGTCGTGCCCGCGCGCCACGATGGCCTCGAGCGGCCGGCGCTCCTCCACGTAGGCCTGCAGGATGTCGTCGAGCACGTCGTACGGCGGCAGCGAGTCCTGGTCGAGCTGGCCCGGCTTCAGCTCGGCCGAGGGCGGCTTGGTGAAGGTGCGCTCCGGCACGAGCGTGCGGCCGGCGCGCGCGTTCGCGGCGCGGGCCACCCGGTACACCAGCGTCTTCGGCACGTCGCCGATGGCGGCGAGGCCGCCCGCCATGTCGCCGTAGAGCGTGCAGTAGCCGACCGCGATCTCGCTCTTGTTGCCGGTGGTGAGCACCAGCGCGCCGGTGTCGTTCGAGATCGCCATCAGGATCTGGCCGCGGACGCGGGCCTGGACGTTCTGGTCGGCGAGGTCGCAGAGCGGCGGCGCCCCGTCGGCGGCGAGCGCCGCGAGGAAGGCGGCGTGCATCGGCTCGATGCCGATCTCGCGGAAGCGGACGCCCAGGTTGCGGGCCAGCTCGGCCGCGTCCTCGCGCGAGTGGCCGGAGCTGTAGCGGGACGGCATCGCCACCCCGAGGACGTTCTCGGCGCCGAGCGCCTCGGCGGCGATGCAGGCGGTGAGCGCCGAGTCGATGCCGCCGGAGAGGCCCACCACCGCCTGCCGGAACCCGCACTTGCGCACGTAGTCGCGGACGCCCATCACCAGCGCCCGGAGCACCTCGTCCGCCTGCGGATCCGCGGGCGGCGGCGCGGGCGGCGGCAGCGGGCGGCCGTCGAGGCCCAGCGCGAGCGGCGCGCCGCCCTCGAGATCGCAGACCAGCACCGCCTCCTGGAACAGCGGCGCCCGCGCCAGCACCGCGCCGTCGCGCGCGAGGAGCATCGACCCGCCGTCGAACAGCAGGGCGTCGTTCCCGCCCACCTGGTTCACGTAGGCGATGGGCGCCCCGTGGTCCCGCGCGCTCGCCGAGAGCATGCGCTCGCGGAGCGGCGCCTTGCCCATGGCGTAGGGCGACGCGGAGACGTTCACCACCAGCCCGGCCCCGGCGCGCACCAGGTCGGCGATGGGATCGCGCGCGTAGCGCGGGCGCTCCCAGAAGCGCTGGTCGTTCCAGATGTCCTCGCAGACCGACAGCCCGAGCGGCACGCCCAGCCCCTCGGGCGCGGCGGCGGTGGTGGAGGCGCCGGCCGGGAGGAAGTAGCGCGTCTCGTCGAAGACGTCGTAGGTGGGCAGGAGCGACTTCCGCCCCACCGCCACCACCCGTCCGTCCGAGATCAGCGCGGCGGCGTTGTAGACGCCCGGCGGCGGCGCGCCGGCCGGCGCCTCCGGGAATCCCACCACGAGCGCGATCCCCTTCGACCAGGCGGCCGGGCGGGCGAGCTCCTCCAGCGCCTGCCGGGCGCGCTCGAGGAAGTCGGGCAGGTCGAGCAGGTCTCGCGGCGGGTAGCCGCACACCGTCAGCTCGGGGAAGACGGCGAGGGCGGCGCCGGCCTCCCGGGCGACCTCGGCGGCGGCCCGCACCCTGGCGGCGTTGCCGGCGAAGTCCCCCACCGTCGTGTTCACCTGCGCGAGCGCGATGCGTCCGGAACGGGCCATGGGAGAGGATGCTACATTAGGAGCCATCGTGCCGCGCCGCATCCTGGTCGCCGAGGCCTCCGCGCCGCTCCTCGCGCCGCTGCGCCGGCCGCTCCGCGCGGCCGGCGTGGAGCTGGACGCGATCTCGCCGGCGGCGGCGTCGGGGCGGCTCGGCCCCGCGTCGCACGTGGCCGCGATCGTGCCCGGCGGCGCGGGCGGCGCCGAGGCGGTGCGCGCGGTCCGGGCGGCCGATCCGCTCCTGCCGGTCATCGCGCTGTTCGCCGACGAGGCCGAGGCCGCCGCCGCGGCCCAGGGCGAGGCGCTCGGCGCCGACGGCGCGCTGGTCGCGCCGGTGGGGCCGGCGGCGGTGGTGGGGGCGTGCCGGCTGGCGGAGCGGCTCCGGGCGGCCACGGCCCGGGCGGTGGAGGCGGACGCGCGCCGCCTCGCGGCGGAGGCCCCGCGCCACGCCGCCGACCTCGAGTTCCTGAAGCGACTCCTGCCGCTCGAGGTGAAGCGCTCGCGCCGGTACGGCTACCCGGTCTCGGTGGCGCTCGTGGCGGTGGACCGGTTCGCCGAGGTGGCCGGGCGGCTCGGCCCGCACGGCCGCGCCGCGCTCATGGCCGAGGTGCTCGGGCTGCTGGCCGCGTCGGTGCGCGACATCGACCTGGCGGCGCCGTTCACCGGCGAGCGCTTCGTGGTGCTCATGCCGCACACGCGCGCCGAGGGCGCGCTGCAGGTCGCCCGGCGGCTCTGCGCGCGCATCCGCGAGCGCGGCGCGGGCGAGGGGATCACCGTCAGCGCCGGCGTGGCCGGGCACGACGGCGGCGGGACGGTGTCGTTCGGCGGGCTGGTGAAGCGCGCCGCCGAGGCGCTCACGCGGGCGCGCGCCGCGGGCGGCGACCGGGCCGAGCCGGCGGAGCCGCCGCGCCGCCGCGACCGCATCGTGATGGGGTGACCGCATGCGCCGCTCCCTCGCCGCCGCCGCGCCCGCCCTCGTCGTCGCGACCGCGCTGGTCGCCGCGGGCGGGCTCGCCGCGTGCCGCCGCGCCGCCCCGGCGCTCCCCGAGGTGCGCCTGCACGCCTCGCCCGACCTGCCGGCCGAGGTGGTGCGCGACCTCGCCGCCCGCTTCGCGGTGGCGCGGGTGGTGCTCGTGCCCCGCGCCGAGGAGGCGGAGGTGGCCTGGGCCTCGGATCCCGCGGCCCTCCTCGCGCTCGCGCCCCGGCTCGTGCCCGGCAGCGCCGCGCCGGAGCCGGCCACGGTGCAGTTCGCCGACCCGCAGGGCCGCTTCGCCCCGGTGGCGGCGCGCGCGCGGGTGCTGCTCGTGGCGCGCGACGCGCGGCTCCCGGTAGACCCCACCAACCTGCGCGACCTCGCCGATCCGCGCCTGCGGGGCCGCGTCGCGCTCGCGCACCCGGCGCGCGGCGCCGGCCCGGCGGCCTGCGCGGCCCTCTCGCTCGTGTACGGCGAGGCGAGCCTGGGGCGGTTCCTGCGGCTGGTCGCGGCGAACGCGCCGGTGGTGGTGGGCTCGGACGCGGAGGTGCGCGCGGCGGTGGCGGCGGGTCGCGCGGCGGTGGGCCTCGCGGGCTCGGTGGACGGCGCCGCCGGGGCGGCGAGCGCGGCCGCGCTGCGCGTCGTCTACCCGGACCAGGCCGGGCGCGGCGCGGTGGTCCTGCCCACCGCGGCGGCGGCGCTCGCGCCGGCGGCGGGCGGCGCGCCCTCGCCCGCGGCAGTGCGGCTGGTGGCCTGGCTGGCCGGCGCGGACGCGGAGCGGATCCTGGTCGCGCGCGCGCCCGGGCTCCTGCCGCTGCGCCCGGAGGTCCCCGTGCCGGTCGGCGTCGAGCCCGCCGGCAACCTGCGCGCGCTCCCGCTCGACTGGGATGGGCTCGCCGCGGAGGCCGCCCGGCTCGCGCCGCTGCTCGAGCGCTGGCCGGACGCGTTCGCTGCCGCGGGGCCCGGACGCGGGGCGGCGAGGGAAGCGGCGGCCCCCGAGGGACGGCCGGGGCGTCTCGAACACGCACCGTGAACGTGCTCGCCGCGTCTGCCCGGACCCACGGTCGCGGTCGCCCCCGGGTCCTCCGCACACCCTTCACGGAGCGGCTGCGACGCCGTTCACGCCCCATTAGGGGTCTCGCGGTTCAGCCCTCCAGGGTTATCTCAGCCGCCCCGGGTGGGATGAAAGTGGGAAATCACCGCGGGGAACGCCTGCTTACCTAGCAGTCCCGTTTGGGGGCTAGAAACCATAGGGGGCGTTATTATCGTCGGGATCGCCAGCAACGGGCGACCAAGCAGGGGCGTGCGAAGGCCCCTCTGGCTCGGCCGACCGGGTGGATGCTGGGTGACAGGCCCCACAGCGGGCACTTCCGGGGAAGGAATCACGATGGCTCAGATCGATATCGAGATCCTCACGCCGTTCGCCGCCAAGTTCATGGAGGGCACCAGCCTCACGCCGGCGGAGCGCGCCGAGGTGCTCCGGATCGCGCAGGGGTTCGCGTGCAAGGACTCGGCGGCCGCCGCCGGCGTCTCGCCCGAGACGATCCGCGCGCGCCGCAAGCGCATCTACCGCAAGCTCGACGTCCCCGGCTCCGGCGAGCTGCTCGCGAGCCTGCTCTCGCTGTCGCTGAAGATGCTGGCGAAGGGCGAGCGGATCGAGCCGCGCCCGGTGGCGCCGGCGCAGCCGCAGCAGGCCGCCGCGACGACCAGCGGCGCCGTGATGGCGCGCTAGCCGCGGCGCTCCTGACCCGGACGTCTCCCGCGTCTGGCGGGCCGCCGCATCGTGGCGGCCCGCCGGGCGCGCCTCACGCCTCGACGAGGGCCCGCCTGCGCGGCGCGGCCCCGCGAGCCCCCCCTACAGCGCTCACCCCGCCAGCCAGCGCGTCACGCGCGCGGCGACCTGCGCCGGCGTGAAGCCGTACTCCTCGGCGAGCGCCTTCTCCGGCGCGCTCGAGCCGAAGCGCTCGATCCCGAGCACCAGGCCGTCGCGGCCGGCGAGCTGCCACCACTCGGTGCCGCGCGCCGCCTCCACCACCGCCACCCGCTGGCCGGGCGGCACCACCTCGTCGCGCCAGGCCTTCGGCTGCGCGAGGAAGCACTCCAGGCACGGGATCGACGCGAGCCGGCCCACCACGCCCTGCTTCGCGAGCGCCTCGAGCGCGGCCTGCGCGAGCGGAACCTCCGAGCCGGTGGCGACGAGCGTGAACGTGGCGCCCGCGGGCGCGTCCACCAGGTAGCCGCCGCGGAGGATCGCCTCCGGGTCGAGCGGCACCGAGCGCTTCACCGGCGCGAGCTTCTGGCGGGTGAGGACGAGCGCGGTCGGGCCGTCGCGGCGCTGCAGCGCGTGCGCCCAGGCGGCGGCGGTCTCCTCCGGATCGGCCGGGCGGCAGACGTGCAGGTTCGGGATGGCCCGCAGCGCGGTGAGGTGCTCGATGGGCTGGTGCGTGGGGCCGTCCTCGCCGAGGAAGATCGAGTCGTGCGTCCACACGTAGATCGCCTGCAGCTTCGAGAGCGCGGCGAGCCGGACCGGCGGGCGCATGTAGTCGGCGAACTGCAGGAAGGTGCCGACGAACGGGACGAACAGGCCGTCGTACGCGAGGCCGTTCGCGATCGCGCCCATGGCGTGCTCGCGGATGCCGAAGTGGAGGTTGCGGCCGGCGAAGCTGCCCGGCGCCACCGAGCCCGCGCCCTTGATCTCGGTGAGGTTCGACTCGGCCAGGTCGGCCGACCCGCCCACCAGGCAGGGCACGAGCGGCGCGATCTTCTGCAGGATGGCCTGCGAGACCTTGCGGGTCGCGTCCGGCGCGGGCAGCTCGGCGCGCGCGCGGTCGAGGATCCGCTCCGGCACCCAGCGCTCCACGTGCGCGTCGAGCAGCGCCGCCTGCTCCGGGTTGGCGGCGCGCCAGGCCTGCTCGGCCGCGCGCCAGGCCCGCTTCTGCGCGGCCTTCTCGGCGCGGACCTCGGCCCAGTAGGCGCGGACGTCGTCCGGGACGAGGAAGCGCGGCTCGAGCGGCCAGCCCAGCGCCTTCTTGGTGGCCTCGAGCTCCGCCTCGCCGAGCGGCGCGCCGTGCACGCTCGACTTGCCGGCCTTGGCGGGCGAGCCGAAGCCGATGGTGGTGTGCACGCGGATGAGGCTGGGGCGGCCCAGCTCGGCCTTCGCCGCCTGGATGGCGCGATCGATGCCGTCGTGGTCGCGGCCGTCCACCGACTGGACGTGCCAGCCGTAGGCCTCGAAGCGCCGGGTCACGTCCTCGCCGGAGAAGGTGATGCTGGTCTTGCCGTCGATGGTGATGCCGTTGTCGTCGTACAGGTAGACGAGCCGGCCGAGCTTGTGGTGGCCGGCGAAGCTGGCCGCCTCGGCCGAGACGCCCTCCATCAGGTCGCCATCGGAGACGATCGCGTAGACGTACGCGTCCGAGACCGGGTTGCCGGGCCCGAGCTTCGCCGCGAGCATGGCGTGGCCGAGCGCGAAGCCCACGCCGTTCGCGAAGCCCTGGCCGAGCGGCCCGCTCGTGATCTCGACGCCGGGCAGGAAGCCGTACTCGGGGTGCCCGGGCGTGCGCGAGTGGAGCTGGCGGAAGTGCTTCAGGTCCTCGAGCGTGCAGTCGAAGCCCGCCAGGTTGAGCAACGAGTACAGCAGCATCGAGCCGTGGCCGGCCGAGAGGAGGAACCGGTCGCGGCCCAGCCAGCGCGGCTCCGCGGGGTCGAAGCGCAGGTGGCGCGTCCAGAGGACGAAGGCCATGTCCGCGGCGCCCATGGGCATGCCGGGGTGGCCGCTGTTCGCCTGCTGCACGCCGTCAGCGGCGAGCATGCGGATGGTGTTCACGGCCTTCTCGACGAGCTCGGGGCGAGCGTTCGGCACGGGGACTCCTCGCGGGGGTGGGAAGAGGTGCGGAACATCGCCCACCGCACCGTCGAGATCAAGGGGGGCGTCAGCCCCGCCCGCCGCCGCCCCGTCCCCAGCGCGCCCCGAGGGCGCGGAGCACCCGGGCGCCCAGCTCGAGCGGCCCCGGCCCGCCGCCGAGCCCCTCCGCCTCGAGCCGCCGCCGCTCGCGCTCCCCCACCTCGCGCGCCAGGGCCTCGGCGAGCGCGCGGCGGGAGCCCGCCTCCCCGGCCTCCTCCCGGGCGAGCGCCTCCCGCCGGGCGGCGGCCTCGCGCGCCTCGACCTCGGCCTGGCGCGCCCGCTCCACCCGCAGCCGCTCGTCGGCGGCGCGCTGCTCCGGCGTGTCGAGCGCGGCGCCGCAGCCCGCGCACTCGACCGCGAGCGCGTGGCCGTCCATGCCGCAGCGCAGGCAGCGCGTGAACGGGAGGCGGTCGCCGCGGTCGAGGAGCTGGAGGGCCGGCTCGGGCTCGGCGCCGAAGCGCTCCAGCCGCGCCCCGGTCGCGGGCGTCTCCGCCGGCGCGAGGCCGGGGCGCTGCACCGCGCCGAAGCGTGCGGCGCGATCGGCGGTCCCGGGCGCCGCCGGGTCGGGCGCGGGGGCGCCGTCGCGCGGGCGCTCGAGGTGGAGGAAGCGGCGGAGGCGCGAGGCCATGCGGGCGCGCTCCGGTCAGCCGGCGGCCGGCGCCGAGGCGGGGCGGGTGCGGGCGCGCGCCCACTCGCGCAGCCGCGCGATGTCCTCGCGCATCGTGGTCGAGAGCGGGAGCGATTCGCGCACGGCGCGCTCGACGTGGCCCTGCGCGAGGTCCACCCCCTCGGCGAACGCGTCGTACAGGCCGGAGACCACCGCCTGCTCGATCTCGGCGCCGCTGAAGCCCTCGCTCGCGGCGGCCAGCGCGTCGAGGTCGAAGCGCGCGGGGTCGCGGCGGCGCCGCGCCAGGTGGATCTGGAAGATCTCGCGCCGCTCCGGTGCGAGCGGCAGGTCGATGAAGAAGATCTCGTCGAAGCGCCCCTTGCGCAGGAGCTCGGGGGGCAGCTGCTCGATGCGGTTCGCGGTCGCGACCACGAACACCGGCGCGGTCTTCTCCTGCAGCCAGGTGAGCAGCGCGCCGAACACGCGCGCGGTGACGCCGCCGTCGCTCACCCCCGAGGACTGCGTCCCGGAGAGCCCCTTCTCGATCTCGTCCACCCACAGCACCACCGGCGCGACGCTCTCCGCCACGCGGATGGCGCGGCGCAGGTTCTCCTCCGACGAGCCCACCAGCCCGCTGAAGATCCGGCCCATGTCGAGCCGGAGCAGCGGCAGCCGCCACTGCGCCGCGATCGCCTTGGCGGTGAGGCTCTTGCCGCAGCCCTGCACGCCGAGGAGCAGCAGGCCCTTCGGCTCGGGGAGCCCGAAGCGGCGCGCCGCCTCGGAGAACGCGGCGCCGCGTCGCCCGAGCCAGGCCTTCAGGCTCGCCATGCCGCCCACCCCCGCCAGCCGCGCGTCGGTGGCGAAGTACTCGAGCAGGCCGCTCTTGCGGATCACCTGCCGCTTCTCCTCCAGCACGAGCGGCACGTCGTCGCGCGAGAGCCGGCCGTCGGTGGCGATGGCCTTCGCGAACGCGCTCTCCGCCTCGGAGAGCGTGAGGCCGAGCGCGGCCTGGATGAGCTGGTCGGCGTCGTCCTGGTTCAGCTCGACCTGGGCGCGCCCGTTCTGGCGTACCACCCCGACGATCTCCTTCAGCAGGTCGAGCAGGTCGCGGTACCCGGGCAGCGGCACGTCGAGGACCGAGATCTCCTTCTCGATCTCGGGCGGGATGGCGAGCGTGGGCGAGAGCAGCAGCACCGTGGTGTAGGTGGACTTCAGCGCGTGCCCGAGCTCGCGCAGCCCGCGCACCACCGCCGGATCCGCCAGGAACGGGTGGAAGTCCTTCAGCACCACCAGCGCCGGCTCGGCCAGCCTCTCGATGGCGGCGAGCGCCTCCAGCGGATCCTTCGCGCCCTCGGGCGCGGGGCCGCGGGTGCCGCCGAGCCGCCGGAAGCCCCGGGCGATGGACCAGCCGAGCAGCGCCTTCCCGTGGCGGTCGGCGAGGCCGTCGAGGATGGCCTCGAGCCGCTGCTCCTCGGAGGTGACGAGGTAGACGAGCGGGTAGCGGGCCCGCACCAGCGTGTCGAGCTCCTGCACGAACGCGGGCTGGGGGCGCGGGGCGGCGCCGGGGGCGGACATGCGCGCGAGTGTAGCAGCCGCGGCGCGGCCGCGCGTCGCTCAGGGGGCGTCGAGCCAGGCCAGCCCGGCGGAGCCCGCGCCGAGGTCCACCGCCGCGACCGTCCCGGGCCGCACCTCCAGGCCGCGCCCGGCGGCGAGCGCCACCGCCTCGGCGACCTCCGGGTTGTGCCCCACCAGCGCCGCGCCGTCGCCGGCCGCGCGCGCGAGCGCCAGGAGCTCCGCGCCGCCGCACGTGCCGGCGGCGAGCCGCGGATCCACCTCCAGCGGCGCGCCGGTGGCGGCCGCGAGCAGCTCGGCGGTCTCGCGGGCGCGCGCGTAGGGCGAGGCGATCACGCCGCGGATCGCGAGCCGCCCGCGCAGCCGCGCCACCAGCGCCGCGAACCCGTCGCGCCCGTCGGGCGTGAGCCGGCGGTCGGCGTCGTCGCCGGCCCGTGCCTCCGCCTTGGCGTGGCGGACCAGGTAGACGCGGATGGGCGGCATGGGGGCTCCTGGATTCACTCCGAGGCGAGCAGCGCGACCGGGAAGTCCGCGAAGAGCTCGGCGAGCGCCGGCGCCTCCCCGCGGTGGACGGTGCCGGTTACCACGTCCACCCACCGGGCCGCGAGCCCGCCGAGGGGGAGCCGCCCCTCCCAGCGCGGCGCACCGCCGCCCTGATCCTGCAGCCGGACCACCAGGCGCGGCACCGCGCACGCCACCGCCCGGCCCGCGAGCGTGCGGGCGAAGGCGACCACGTGCCCGGCCAGCGGCCCCTCCGCCGCGAGCGGGCGGTGGTCGCCCTCGAGGAGCAGGGCGCGCTCGCGCCGGCGCAGCCGGAGCCCTTCCGCGAGCAGGAGCAGCTTCGCCTCGCCGCCGGCGAGGGCGTCGGGCGCCGAGAGGCGCCGCGCCAGCGCGCGGCGCGCCTCCGGCCCGCGGGCGAGCTCGGCCTGGATGGCCTCGAGCGCGCGCGCCCGGTGCGCCCAGTCCACCGGCCGCCGGTTGTCGGGATCCACGAGCGAGAGGTCCCACAGCTCGGTGCCCTGGTAGACGTCGGGGATCCCGGGCGCGGCCAGCTTCAGCGCCACCTGCGCGAGCGAGGAGATCCGTCCGGCCCGCGCCGCGCGCTCGGCCAGCGCGCCGAGGTCGCGCAGGAACGTGCGGGAGGCCAGCGCGCCCGCCACGAAGGCGCGCACGCCGCCCTCGTAGTCCTCGTCCGGATGCGTCCAGCTGGTGTGGATCTTCGCCTCGCGGAGCGCCTTCTCCAGGTAGCGCTGGATCCGCTCCACGTACTCGGCGTGCGCGGGCGTGCCCGGGGTGAGGCCGCCGTCGGGGAACGTGCCGAGGAGCGTCTGGTACAGCAGGTACTCGTCGCGCCGGTCCGGCGCGGTGCGGCCCTCGAGGCGGCGCACGTGGGCGCGGTTCACGCGGCCCCACCGCGAGACCGCGGCCCGCAGCTCGCCCGGGAGCTCGGACAGCGCCGAGATGCGCGCCCGCACGTCCTCGCTGCGCTTGGTGTCGTGGGTGGAGCTGGCGGAGAGGGACCCGGGGAAGCGCGCGCGGCGCTCGGCCAGGAGCGCGTGCAGCGCCTCCGCCGACGTGCCGAACCGGCCCGGGTCCGAGCCCACCTCGTTCAGCGAGACGAGCCGGACGTAGCAGTAGAACGCGGTGTCCTCCACCGCCTTGGCCGTCACCGGCCCGGTGACCTGCTGCAGCTTCAGGGCGAGCTCCAGCCAGGCGCCGCGCGCCGCCTCGGGCAGGCCGTCCGGGTAGCGCTGCAGGAGCACGTCCCGGAGGAAGTCGTAGATGGACGGGTCGACCAGCGGGCTGCGGCGGCGGGCGCGGGCGATGGTCGCCTCCACGTAGGCCCGGTCGCGCGCGTCCACCTCGCCGCGGCGCGTGACGTAGGTGCGGTAGACCGGGAACAGCGCCACGTACTCGACCAGCGCGCGGGTGAGCTCGTTCAGGGTGAAGTCGCGGGTGCGCCGGTCGGTCTCGCTGATGCGCGAGAGCCGGTGCGCCAGCATGTTGATCTCGCTCGCCATCGACGACGACATCACCTGCCGCTTCTTCTCCTCCACCGTGCGCCGGTAGTCCTGACGGCCGCCGGCCACGCGCGCGTAGAGCGCGTCCAGGGCGCGCTCCGCGGCGGGATCGACGAACAGCCCGTTCACCGCGGCCAGGAGCTCGTAGCCGGTGGTGCCGTCCACGTCCCAGCCCTCCGGCAGCCGCTCCCCCGCGGCCAGCACCTTCTCGGCCACCACGTAGAGCGGCCGCGCCGGGAGCCGCCCCGCCTCCAGCTCCGCGAAGAGCCGCTCCAGCAGGAGCGCCTCGGCGCCGTTCTCGAGCGCCGTCCCCCGCGCCTGGGCCAGGACGCGGGCGCGCTCGGCGAGGTAGCACGCCTGCAGCCGCCGGAAGTACGCGGCCGGCGCGTAGAGGCCGTCGGGGTGGTCGATGCGCAGGCCGGTGGCGGCGCCGTCTCGCAGCAGCGCCAGCACCCGCCGGTGCGCCTCGGCGAAGACCCGCGGCTCCTCCATGCGCAGCGCCGCGAGCGCGTTCACGTCGAAGAAGCGCCGGTAGTTGATCTCCTCCCCCGCCACCCGCCAGAACGCGAGGCGGTAGGCCTGCGCGTCGAGCAGCCGCTGCAGCAGGTCGAAGCTGCGCGGATCGCCGGGCGTGCCGTTGAACGCGGCCACGTTCTCGTCCACGAAGGCCCGCACCGCCGGGCTCGCGTCGCACAGCGCGGCCAGCCTCCGCTTCGCGACCTCCTTCTCCCGCGCGCGCTCCGCCACCGCCTCGGGCCGGGTCTCGCTGCGCGGGGCCAGCTTGTCGAGCGAGGTGCAGATCGACTCCAGCTCCTGCAGGCTCGGGTCCTCCGGGCCGAGCGCCTCGCGCAGCCGCTCGATGCCGTGGCGCAGCACGAGCGGCACCGAGCGCGGCGCCACCGGGAACGCGTGGTCGAAGTAGCGGATGGCGAGCGCGCCGCCCTCGCGCGCCAGGCGCAGCTCGCCGCGCTCCAGCACCCGCCCGAACTGGTCCCCCAGCACCGGCACCAGCACCTTGTTCGCGAGCTCGGACTTGAGCGGCGTCCAGTCCACGTCGAACGCCGGGGCGTGCACCGAGGACGGGCCGTTCTCGAGCAGGTCCATCCACCAGGCGTTCCAGGGGCCGATGCCCATGTGGTTGGGCACGTAGTCGAGCAGGATGCCCATCCCGCGCGCGCGGCAGGCCGCGGCGAGCCGCGCGTAGCCCTCCTCCCCGCCCAGCTCCGGGTCGAGCCGGGCGTGGTCCACCACGTCGTATCCGTGCGTCGAGCCCGGCGCCGACGCGAGCACCGGCGACAGGTACAGGTCGGAGACGCCGAGCGCGTCGAGGTACGGCACCAGCGCGGCGGCGGCGTCGAACCCGAAGCCGGGGTGGAGCTGCAGCCGGTACGTCGAGGCCGGCCGGGGCGTCACGCCCTCGCCGCGGGCCAGCGCCTCGGCGAGCGCGCCCAGGAGCTCCTCGACCTTCGCCGCGTTCGCGCCGTTCTCCGCCGCCCCCAACCCGCCCCCCTTCGCCGCGCCCCGGCGGCCCGCGCCGCCTAGCCGGGCGGCGCCCGCCCGGCCCGGACCGCGAGCTCTCGCAGCCGGGTCCGCGTCGCGGCGTCGGCCGCGAGCGCGCCCAGGTCCATCGGGATCCGGAACGTCCAGTTCTCGCCGGTGACCGTGCCGGGCACGTTCACGCGGTCGCGCATGCCGAGCGCGTCCTGGAACGGCAGCAGCGCGAGATCCGACGCGGCGCCGTACACGAGCGCGAGCAGCGCGTCGCGCACGCCGTCGTCCCAGCGCTCGGGCGCCCGGGCACGGAGCGGCTCCAGCGCCGGCAGCGCCAGGAGCTGCGCGCGCTCCTCCTTCGCGAGCCCCTCGTACCAGTCCGCCACCGACTCGCTGTCGTGCGTGCCGGTGGTCGCGACCGACACCGGTGGCCAGCGCGCCGGATCGCGGAACGCGTTCCCGCCCGCCTCCCAGTTCTTCTCCCAGCGCTGCACCCGGTAGCCGGGGATGCGCAGCCGCTCCAGCGAGGCGCGCACGAAGTCGGGGACGACGCCGAGGTCCTCGGCCACCACCCGCGCGCCCTCGGAGAAGATGCCGAGCACGCGCTCGCCGTTCGCGATCTGCGCGCCCTCCTCGGACGGCACGAACGCCGGCGGCGCGCCGTCGTTCGGGAAGTAGTAGGTCCGGTACAGGCCCACCACGTGGTCCACGCGGTAGAGGTCGAACAGGTCCGCCATCCGGCGCGCGCGCGCGGTGAGCCAGGGGTAGCCCTCCCGGTCCATCACGTCCCAGCGGTAGACCGGCAGGCCCCAGTCCTGCCCGGTGGCGCTGAACGCGTCGGGCGGAACGCCCACGCGCGCGTCGAGCCGGAAGTCGCCGCGGCGGGCCCACACGTCGGCGGAGTCCGGCGCGACCATGAACGGCAGGTCGCCGCCCAGCTCGACGCCGGCGCCGTTCGCGGCCGCGCGGGCGCGGCGCCACTGCTCCTCGGCCTGCCACTGCACCCAGGCATGGAACAGGATCTCGCGGGCGTGCCGGGCGCGGGCGGTGGCGAGCGCGGCGGGATCGCGGTCGCGCAGCGGCGCCGGCCAGTCGGTCCAGGCGCGCCCGCCCGCCTCGTCGTGCAGCGCCACGAACAGCGCGTAGTCGTCGAGCCAGCCCGCCTCCTGCCGCGCGAACGCCTCCAGCGCCCGGGCGCGCTCGGTGCGGCGGTTCCACTCCTCGCGCTCGAAGCGGGCGAACGCGATCTCCAGCGCGCGGCGCTTCAGCCGGCGCACCTCGTCCCACCGCACCGCGGGGGCGGCGCGCACCGCGGCGAGCCGGGCGCGCTCGTCGGGCGAGAGCGCGTCGAGGCCGCCGGCGGCCTGGAAGTCGGGCAGCGCCGAGGGCGCGAGGTACACCGGGTCGAGCGCGAACGCGGAGATCGCGCCGTACGGGCTGTTCTGCCCGCGCGAGGCCTCGTTCACCGGCAGGAGCAGGGCCAGCGAGAAGCCCGCGTCCGCGCACCAGCGCGCGAAGGGGACGAGGTCGGGGATCTCGCCCACGCCCCAGTCTGCCTGGGAGCGGAGCGAGAAGAGGGGGAGGAGGACGCCTGCCTGGCGGGCCATGGGTGGAGTAGTGTGGCGGTTGCCCCGCCCTCACAAGTTTTCGGCGCGCGGGGCGGGCGCGCAGCGGATATCCTCGCAGCGCCCAACCGGCACCGACCTCCCGGGGCACCCGTGTCCAGCCGCGGCCGCTTCGCTCCCTCCCCCACCGGACCCCTGCACCTCGGCAACGCGCGCACCGCGCTCCTGTCCTGGCTCGCGGCGCGCACCGCCGGGGCGGCCTACGTCATGCGGGTGGAGGACCTCGACGGTCCGCGGGTGCGGCCCGGCCTGGAGGCGCAGATCCTGGAGGAGCTGCGCTGGCTGGGCCTGGACTGGGACGAGGGGCCGGACGTGGGCGGACCGCTCGGCCCCTATCGCCAGTCGGAGCGCCTGCCGCGGTACGGCGCCGCGCTGGACCGGCTCCGCGCCGCAGGGCTCGCCTACCCGTGCTTCTGCTCGCGCGCCGAGATCGCGGCGGCCTCGCAGGCGCCGCACGGCGCCTCGGACGAGGGGCCGCGGTACCCGGGCACCTGTCGCACGCTCTCCCCCGCAGAGGTGGCCAGGCGCTCGGCGACGCGCCGGCCGGCCTGGCGGCTGCGCGTCGCGGCGGGCCCGGTCGGCTTCGAGGACGGCGTCCACGGGCCGGTGGCGCACGACGTCGCGGCGGAGGTGGGCGACTTCGTGATCGCGCGGGCCGACGGCGTGCCGGCGTACCAGCTCGCGGTGGTGGTGGACGACGCGGCCATGCAGGTGGGGGAGGTGGTCCGCGGCGACGACCTCCTGCCGTCCACCGCGCGCCAGCTCCTCCTGTACCGCGCGCTGGGCGTCGTCCCGCCGCGCTTCGCGCACGTGCCGCTCGTGGTCGGCCCCGACGGCGCGCGGCTCGCGAAGCGGCACGGCGCGCTCTCGCTGGGCGAGCTCCGGGCGCGCGGCGCGGACCCGCGCGCGGTGGTCGCGCTGCTCGCCGGCCTCTCCGGCCTGGCGGCCGCCGACCCGCACGCCGCGTGTACCCCCCGGGAGCTGGTCGGCCGCTTCTCGATGGCGCGGCTGCCGCGCGGACCCGCCGTCCTCTCCCCGGAACGGATCGCGGCGCTCCTCCCGTGATCGCGTACACTGCGCGCGTGCGCCTGCTCCGCTCTCCCACCGACCCGCGCTGGATCGACGTCGCGCTCGCGGAGCTGGATCGCACGCTGCAGGACCACGCGCACTGCGAGAAGAAGGCCGCGGCGAGCGCGCTCAAGCTGGTGGCGGACCACCCCGAGCGCGCCGCGATGGTGCGGGCGCTCGCGAAGCTCGCGCAGGAGGAGCTGCAGCACTTCCTGGGGGTGCTGGCCGAGCTGGGCCGGCGCGGCACGGCGCTGCCGCCCGACGACGGCGATCCGTACGCGCAGACGCTGCTGCGCCACGTGCGCGGCGGGCCACGGCCCGAGGACCGGCTGGTGGACCGCCTGCTGGTCGCCGCGCTCATCGAGGCGCGGAGCTGCGAGCGGCTGTGGCTGCTCGCCGGCGCGCTGCCCGACGCGCGGCTGCGGGAGCTCTACGCCCGCCTGGCGCAGTCGGAGGCCGGTCACGAGCGGCTGTTCGTGGACCTGGCGCGCGAGGTGGACGCCGCGGCGGACGCGCGGCTCGAGGTGCTCGCCGAGGAGGAGGCGCGGGTGGTGGCGGCCCTGCCGCTGCTGCCCCGCATCCACTGATGGCGCCCGAGGCGTCAGCGCCGCCCGCGGCCCCCGGCCCCGGTGACGCGCCGCGCCCCGGGCGCAGGGCGCCGTGGGGCGGCGTCGCCGCGGCGGCGGCGGTGCTCGTCCTCGGCGGCGCGGTGCTCCAGCAGCACGAGGTCGCAGAGGGGCGGGGCCGGCGGCGCGCGGTGCTCGAGCGCGCGGACCTCGCCGCGCGCGCCATCGAGGACGACCTGTCGCGCAGCCTCGCCGCCGCCCACGCGCTCGCCGCGCTGGTGCGTCACGCCGACGTCGACCGGTTCGAGCAGATCGCCGACGAGCTGCTCTCGCACTACGGCGGCATCAGCAGCCTGCAGCTCGCGCCCGGCGGCGTGCTCACCCGCATCCACCCGCTCGCCGGCAACGAGGCGGCGCTGGGCCTCGACCTGCTCGCGGATCCCGAGCACCGCGACTCGGCCGAGCGCACGCTGGAGTCGCGCCAGCTCACCGCCGAGGGGCCGTTCGAGCTGCGCCAGGGCGGGCAGGGGGTGGTGGGGCGCATCGCGGTGTTCCGCGCCGCGCCCGGCGGCGGCGAGGCGTTCTGGGGCTTCGTGGCGGTGGCGGTGCGGCTGCAGGACGTGGTGAGCCGGACGCGGGTGGCGGCCCTGTCGGCGGGCGGGCTCGACTGGGCGCTCCGGCGCGACGGCGCCGCGCGGCCGTTCGCGTCCTCGGGCGGCGCGCTCCCGCGCGACGCGGTCGCGGTCAAGGTCCGGCTGCCGGGCGAGGCGTGGGAGCTGGACGTGGCGCCGCGGGAGGGCTGGGTGCGCTGGGGCGGGCTGGTCATGCCGGCGGCGCTGCTCCTGCTGGTGGCGGCGGCGAGCGGGCTGCTCGCGCACCGGCTCCTGCGGCTGCCGGAGGAGCTCCGGCGCGCGGTGGACGAGCGGACCGCGGCGCTCGCGCTCGCGAACCGGCGGCTCGCGGCCGAGCTGGTGGAGCGGCAGCGCGCCGAGGAGGCGCGGCAGGCGGCGGAGGCGCAGGCGCGGCACGGGCAGAAGATGGAGGCGGTGGGGCTGCTCGCCGGGGGGATCGCGCACGACTTCAACAACCTGCTCACCGGGATCCTCGGCTACGCCGAGCTGCTGGGCGAGGCCGGCACCGCCGCGGACGAGGCGGCCGCCGGGATCCGCCAGGCCGCGCGCCGGGGCGCCGCGCTGACCCGGCAGCTGCTCGGGTTCGCGCGCCGGGGCAAGTACCAGCAGGTGCCGGTGAACGTCCACGCGCTGGTGCGCGAGGTGTCGGCGCTGCTCGAGCGCACGCTCGACAAGCGCATCGCCATCCGGCACCGGCTCGCCGCCGGCAGCGCGGTGGTGCGCGGCGACCCCGACCAGCTCCAGCAGGTCGTGCTCAACCTGGCGGTGAACGCGCGGGACGCGATGCCCTCCGGCGGCACGCTGACGTTCGAGGTCGCCGAGGTGGAGCTCGACGCCGAGGGCACGCGCGCACGGCCCGGCCTCGCGCCCGGCCCGCACGTGGCGGTCATGGTGGCGGACACAGGCGTGGGCATCCCCGCGGTGGTGCGCGACCGCGTCTTCGATCCCTTCTTCACCACCAAGCCCGCCGGGCAAGGCACGGGGATGGGCCTCGCCATGGTGTACGGCATCGTCCAGAACCACGGCGGCTGGGTCGGGTTCGAGAGCGAGGAGGGGAAGGGGGCGCGGTTCACCGTGCTCCTGCCCGAGGCGCCGGCGCCCGAGCGCGACGAGGCGGTCCCGGCGGGCGCGCCCGAGCACGGCGCCGGGCGCGTCCTGGTGGCGGACGACGAGCGCGGCGTGCGGGAGACCACCGCGCGGCTCCTGCGCCGCCTCGGCTACGACGCGCTCCCCGCGGCCTCGATGGAGGAGGCGCTCGAGGTGCAGGGGCGCGGCGCGCTCGACCTCGCGCTGGTCGATCTCGCGATGCCGGCCGGCGACGGCCCCGAGACGCTGCGCGCCCTGCGCCGCGCCCAGCCCGAGCTCCCCGCCGTGCTCATGACCGGCTACGGGCTCGACGCGCGGGTGCGCGAGGCGCTCGAGGGCGGGTTCCGCGGGATCCTGCACAAGCCGTTCAGCCTGGAGGAGCTCGCCGCCGAGGTGGCGCGCGCCGTCCGTCGGCGCGGCGCCTGACGCCGGCCCGCGGGGGGCGGCCCGGAGGCAACCCCCGAAGCGAGCGTCGCCGGGCGGGCAATCCAGGAGCGGCGGCTGCGCTGCGGTCCGCCGTCCGTCCCGCGGACGGCGATCTGCGGGCATTCCGGCGCGAGCGGCCGCGGAACGAACGTTTCGCCCCCTCCGCTCCCCCGCCCGCGAAAATTACTCTGGGTCGGGGACGGGGGTGCCGTCGGGGTCCACCACCACCGGCCGCGGGACCCCGGCCTTCTCGAGCTGGGGCAGCACGGCCTTCCGGTCGCCGACCAGGACGACCGTGAGCCCGCCGAAGGCGTACGGCCCCGTCCTCGCCTCGGCGGCGGCGCGGGCGGGCTCGACCGCGGCGAGCGCCTCGGCCTCGCGCCGGAGCGCGTCGGGCGGGCGGCCCTCCAGGACCGCCGCGGCGAGCGCGTCGGCCAGCCCGGCGGTGGTCTGGATCTCCTCCACGGTCCGGTGCCGCGCCGTCTCGCGCGCCTTCGCGGTCTCGGCCGCGTCCACGCCCGCGGCGGCGAGCCCGTCCAGCTCGCGCCGCAGCTCCACGAGCGCCGCGCCGGTCACCTCGGTCTGCACCGCCGCGCCGGCGGTGAACAACCCCTGCCCGCCCTCGGTCTCGAACGCGCTCCGCGCGCCGTAGGTGTAGCCGTGCTTCTCGCGCAGGTTCTGGTTCAGGCGCGAGGTGAAGCTCCCGCCGAGCACCACGTTCACGAGCTCGCGGAGCGCGCGCGCCGGCTCGGCCGCGGGGGCCACCGGGCGCGCCAGGAGGATGCGGGTCTGCGGGGCGCCGGGCCGGTCCACCAGCAGGACGCGCCCGCCCGGCGCGGCGGTCAGCGGGGCCGGCGCCGCCGCGGGCGCGGGGCCGGTGCCGCGCCAGGCGCCGAGCCGCGGCGCGAGCAGGCGCCGGAGCGCCGCCGGATCGACGTCGCCCGCCACCACCAGCGTCGCGCCGCGCGGGTCGAGCAGCCGCGGCGCGAGCCGGCGCACGTCGTCGAGCGTGACGGTGCGCACCGTGGCGGCCCAGCCGTCCACCGGCCGGCCGCGCGGGTCGCCCCTGCCGAAGAGCGCCGCCGCGGCCACCACCGGCGCCACCTTGCGCGGATCGTCGGGCCGGGCCTCCACGCGCGCCAGCGCCAGCGCCGCCTCGCGCTCGAAGTCGGCGCGCGCCAGGTTCGGGCGGAGCACCGCGTCCGCGAACAGGTCGAGCGCCGGGGCGAGGTGGGCGGAGAGCCCGCTCACCGACACCTGGAGGGAGGCGGGGCGCGCCTCGGCCTCGACGCTCGCGCCGAGCGCGCGGATGGCATCGGCGTACTCCGCGGCGCTGCGCCCGCCCGCGCCGGACGTGAGCAGCTCGGCGAGGATGGGCGCGAGCCCGGCCTTCTCGGCCGGGACCGCGGCGGCGCCGCCTGGCAGGACCAGGTGCGCCGCGAACAGCCCGGTGCCCGGGCGCGGCGCGACCCGCACCTCGAGCCCGTTCGCGAGCCGGAACACCTCCGGCGCGGGCGGGTCGAACGGGCGGACGGCGAGCGGCGGCGGCGGCGCGTCGGGGATCTCCGCCTTCGCGACGCCGGCGCGGGCGGGGAGGACGCGCAGGTCGAGCCGGCCCTCGCCCAGGCCGCGGGCGGCCTCGCGCAGGCCGGCGGCGGTGGCGGACGTGACGCGGGCGAGGTCGCGGGCGAAGCCGTCCGGCTCGCCGTAGTAGGCGAGGTACTCGTTCAGCTTGTCGGCGCGGTGTACGAGGTGCTCTCGCTCCTCGCGCCGGCGGCGCTCCGCCTGCGCGCGCACGCGGGCGAGCTCGCGCGCCTCGGGCCCCTTCGCCTGCAGCTCCGCGAGCACCGCCAGCGCCTCGCGCTTCACCCGCTCCAGGTCGGCGCCGGGCGTGCCGGTCACCTCGACGCGGAACAGCGAGCCGAGCCGCCCGGGGTCGAGGTACGCGGTGACCGACTCCGCGAGCCGCAGCTCCTGCACGAGCCGACGGTCGAGGCGCGACGACGGCCCCTCTGCCAGCACGTCGGCGAGGAGCTCCAGCTCCGCCGAGCCCTCGGCGTAGGCGGCGGGCGCGTGCCACGCGAGGATGAGCTTCGGCAGCTCCACCCGGTCGGACAGGATGCGGCGCACCTCGCGCTCGAGCCGGACCGGCGCCGCGCGCGCGGGCGCGGGCGGCGCGCGCAGCGGGACGGCGCCGAACAGCTTCTCCACGAGCGGGCGCACCTCGTCCGGCCGGAAGTCGCCCGCCACCACCAGCGTCGCGTTCGCGGGCACGTACCAGGTCCGGAAGAAGCCCTTCACGTCCTCGAGCGTGGCCGCCTCGAGGTCCGCGTGGCTGCCGATCACGGGGTGGTGGTACGGGTGGCCCTCCGGGTACATGACCTCGGGGACGACCAGCTCGGCGGCGCCGTAGGGCGTGTTCTCGTAGCTCTGCCGCCGCTCGTTGCGCACCACCCCGCGCTGCAGGTCGAGCTTCTCCCGGGTCATCGCGTCGGCGAGCGCCTGCAGCCGGTCCGCGTCCAGCCAGAGCAGCGTGGGGAGGAGCTGCGAGGGCCCGACGCTGTAGTAGTTGGTCCGGTCCGACGAGGTGGACGCGTTGTTGGAGCCGCCCCCCGACTCCATGATCACGTCGAAGCGGTTCCCGGGGACGCGGTTCGTCCCCATGAACATGAGGTGCTCGAACAGGTGCGCGAACCCGGTGCGCCCGGGCGCCTCGTCCTTCGAGCCCACCTGGAACCAGGTGTCCACCGCCACCTGCGGCAGCCGGTGGTCGGGCGCGAGCACCACGGTCAGGCCGTTCGGCAGCGAGAAGGTGGTGAGCTCGAGCGGCGGCGCGGCGGGGCCGGCGGCGAGGGCGAGGGCGGCGAGCGGGACGAGCGGCGCGAGCATGCGGGGTTCCTCCGGAGCGGGCAGGAAAGCACGCCTGCGGCACGGCGTCACGCAGCGCGAACGGCCGCGCCGGGGTGGTAGAACGGGATCGTGCGCCAGAAGCTCGCGCTCCTCGCCGCGCTCGCCGTCGGGGTGATCCTCCTCGCCGCGGCGGCGCTGTTCGCGCTGGCCCGGAGCCTCGCGCCGTGAGGGCGGTCCGCCTCCAGGACCTGACCCGGGTCGGCCTCTGGATCGCGCTCTACGTGCTGCTCGCGCTGTACCCGCTGCTCTGGCTCGCCGCGGTGCCGGCGCCCGGCGGCGGCGGCGATCTCCGGCAGGAGCTCGCCGCGGCGCTCGGGTTCCTCGGCCTGTCCATCATGGCGATGCAGTTCCTGCTCACGGCGCGCTTCCAGTGGCTGGCGCCGCCGTTCGGGACCGACGTCGTCTACGCGTTCCACCGCCACGTCACCGCGGTCGCGCTCGCGTTCCTGCTGCTCCACCCGCTCGTCCTGCTCGGGCCGGGGCTGGGCGGGTTGGCGGAGTGGCTCCTGCCCTGGCGCGCCCCGGGCCCGGTCGGCGCCGGGGTCTGGTCGCTGTACGCGCTCCTCGTCCTCGCGGTGACGTCCTACGGCCGGCGGCGCCTGCGCCTGCCGTACGAGGCCTGGCGCGTGCTGCACGGCGCGGCGGCGACGGCGGCGGTGCTGCTCGGCCTGTGGCACGCGGCCGCGGCGCGGCGGCTGCTGGCCGGCCCCGTCACCCGGGTCATGTGGATCGCCTGGACGCTGGCCTGGGTGGCGCTGCTGCTGCGCGTGCGGGTCGCGAAGCCGCTCGCGCTCCGCGCCCGGCCCTACCGCGTCAGCGAGGTCCGGCCCGAGCGCGGCGACGCCGTGACGCTGGTGCTCGATCCCGACGGCCACGAGGGCTTCCGCTTCCGCGCCGGCCAGTTCGCCTGGCTCACGCTGGGCGCCTCGCCGTTCGCGGCGCGCGAGCACCCCTTCTCGATCTCCGGCAGCTCGCAGCGGGCGCCGCGGGTGGAGCTCACGGTGAAGGCGCTCGGCGACTTCACGCAACGTGTCCAGGCGACCCGGCCCGGCGCGCGCGCCTGGGTGGACGGGCCCTACGGGACCATGAGCGTGGACGCGTTCCCGGACGCGGACGGGTACCTGTTCGTCGCCGGCGGCATCGGCGTCGCGCCCTGCCTCTCGATGCTGCGCACCCTCGCGGACCGCGGCGATCGCCGGCCGCACCAGCTCGTGTTCGGCACCGGCCGCTGGGAGCGGACCCCGTTCCGCGAGGCGCTGGCCGAGCTCGCCACCCGGCTCGACCTCACCGTGGTGCACGTGCTCGAGCACCCGCCGGATGGCTGGACGGGCGAGGTGGGCGTGGTGGGCGAGGACGTCCTGCGCCGACACCTGCCGCGCGGGCACCGCGGCTGCTTCGTGTGCGGGCCGCCGGCGATGATGGACGCGGTGGAGACGGCGCTGGTGCGGCTCGGCGTCCCGCTCCGCGACATCCACTCAGAGCGGTTCGACCTCGTGTGACGCAGGGTGACGAAGGGCCCGCCGCCCGGGGGGGGACGGCGGGCCCACGGCCAGGCGATCCGCCCGGCGACTGCGACTACTCGACCACCAGGTTGCCGGCGATCATGTCCATGCCGCACGCGAACCGGTACGTGCCCGGCGCCTTCGGCTTCACCGTCACCGTCACCGCCTTGTCGAGCGGCAGCGGCTCGTTCACGCCGAAGTCCTTCATCACGATCTCGGTGGCGCAGGTGCGCTGCACCTTGCGCGTCACCACCAGCTTCACGGTCTCGCCGGCCTTGGCCTTGACCTCGGCGGGCGTGAAGCCGTCGGACGTCACCGTGACCGGGATGGTCCGGACGCCCTTCTTCACCGTGCTCGAGGCGGCGGTGGCGGCGGCCGGCACCGCCTTCGCGCCGTGCTCGGCGTGCGCCTTGTGGGCCGGGCAGTTCTCGCACCCGCCCTCGGCCTCGGAGGCGAGCGCGGGGGCGGCGAAGGCGAGCAGGGCGGCGGGGGCGAGCTTCCACAGGTTCATGCGGTTCTCCTGACAGGGTTCGGGCCATTCACCACAGCATGGGGCGTGCCGGCCCGCGAACGCGGCGAAGTGCCCGGGATCCGACGTGGGTGGCCGGGCGCGAGGTGCCGGCGTCCGCTACACTGTGACCGGGGCGGTCACGGCCGCCGCGCCCCGCGGCCGCCCAGGGCGCCCGGAAGGCCGCCCAGCCTCCGCCGGTTCGGATCCTGCAGGCCGTCGAGGCCACGCCCGTGAGACCTCCCGCGATGATGCACGCCACCGGTACCGCCAAGCGGCTCGCCCTCGGGCTCGGGGCGCTCGTGCTGTTGCTGGCGATCGCGTCCGCGGCGGCGATCATCGGCTCCGCCCGCATCCACCGCGGCATCGCCGAGACCATGCGGCGCGAGGAGGGCGTGCGCCTCTCCCTCGAGCTGGCGAGCGCGGTGCGCGACCAGTACGCCCACCAGGCGCACACCATCATCATCGGAGACGGCAGCCACCTCGGCTTCTACGCCGAGTCGCGCGACACCGTGCTGCGGCTCACCCGCGCGCTGCGCCAGGCGGCCGACCGCCCCGAGGAGCGCTCGCTCGTCGATCGCATCGAGGCGGAGAGCGGCCGCCTCGACCGCATCTTCCGCGACTCGATCGTGCCGGCGGTGCTCCGCGGCGAGCGCCAGAGCGTGCAGGAGGAGCACGGGCGGGCGCAGCTCGTGGTGACGCACATCCAGGACCTCACGCAGGAGCTGGTCTCGCGCTTCGAGGCGCAGATCGCGCAGGCGCGCGCCGGCGCCGACCAGGCCGAGCGACGCACGCTCGCGGTGCTGGTCGCGATCCTGGTGGCGGCGCCGCTCGTGGCCACGGCGGTGAGCCTCGCCATCGGGCGGTCCATCGCGGTGCCGGTCGCCCAGCTCCAGGCGGGCGCGGCCCGGATCGCGGAGGGCGACCTCGACACGCGCATCGAGGTGCGCGGCGCGCCGGAGCTGGTGTCGCTGGCGCGGCGCTGGAACGAGATGACCGCGGCGGTGCGCGACCACCAGGAGCAGCTCGTCCGCTCGGAGAAGCTGGCCGGCATCGGCCGGCTCGCCGCCGGGGTGGCGCACGAGATCAACAACCCGCTCGGCGTGATCCTCGGCTACGCCAAGCTCCTGCGGAAGAAGGCCGACGGCGCGCTCGCCGAGGACCTGGCGGTGGTGGAGGAGGAGGCGCTCCGCGCCAAGCACATCGTGGACGGGCTGCTCGACCTCTCCCGGCCGCTCCCCCCGCCGTCGGAGCAGGTGGACCTGCGCGCGCTCGCGGAGGACGTGGTGGCGCGGCTGCGCGAGGCGCGGCTGCTGGAGGGCGTGTCGGCCGAGGTGGAGGGCGAGGCGAGCGCGCCCGGCCACGCCGAGAAGCTGCGGCAGGTGCTCGTGAACCTGGTGCGGAACGCCGGCGAGGCCTCCGGGCCGGGCGGGCGCGTGGCGGTGCGGCTGCGGGAGCGGGACGGCGTGGCGGAGCTCACCGTGCAGGACTCCGGCCCGGGCATCCCCGCCGCGGCGCGCGGGAAGATGTTCGAGCCGTTCTTCACCACCAAGCCGGGCGGCACGGGCCTGGGGCTCGCCGTGTCGCGCGCCATCGCGCGCGCCCACGGCGGCGAGCTGGCGGTCGCGGCGGCGGCGGAGGGCGGCGCCTGCTTCGCGCTCACGCTGCCCACCGCGCCCGCGGCGGCCCGGTGGCGGGCCGCGGGAGGAGCGAAGCCATGACGGGCGGGCCGGTGCGCGTGCTGGTGGCGGACGACAAGGAGAACATGCGCAAGCTGCTCGCGAAGATCCTCGCGGACGGCTACGCGGTGGAGGAGGCCGAGGACGGCGCCCGCGCGCTCTCCCTCGTCGCCACGCGTCCGTACGACGTGGTCGTCACCGACATCCGCATGCCGGGCGCGGACGGCTTCGAGCTGCTCGGCGCGGTGAAGGCGCGCGCGCCCGACACCGAGGTGGTGATGATGACCGGCTACGCCACCATCGCCGACGCGGTGCGCGCCATGCGCATGGGCGCGTTCGACTACCTCGAGAAGCCGTTCGACCCCGACGCGGCGCTGGCGGTGGTGGCGCGCGCGGCCGAGCACAAGCGCCTCGCCGACGCCGCCCGGCGCGACGACGCCTCCGCCGGCGAGCCGTCCTCCTTCCACAACCTGGTGGGCCGCAGCGCGCGCATGCGCGCCGTCTACGGGCTCCTCGACAAGGCGGCCGGGCTCGACATCACCGTGCTGCTGCTGGGCGAGACCGGCACGGGCAAGGAGCTGGCGGCCCGCGCCATCCACTACCACTCGGCCCGGCGCGAGCGGCGCTTCGTGCCGGTGAACTGCGGGGCGCTCCCGGCGGAGCTGGTGGAGAGCGAGCTGTTCGGGCACGCGCGCGGCGCGTTCACCGGCGCCGCCGCGGCGAAGGCCGGCCTGTTCGAGGAGGCGCAGGGCGGGTCGCTGTTCCTCGACGAGGTGGGCGAGCTGCCGCTCCCGGCGCAGGTGAAGCTGAACCGCGCCCTGCAGGAGCGGGAGATCCGGCGGGTGGGCGACACGCAGCCGCTCAAGGTGGACGTGCGCGTCATCGCCGCCACGCACCGCGATCTGCGGGAGGAGGTGCGGGCCGGCCGCTTCCGCGAGGACCTGTTCTACCGGTTGCACGTATTCCCGGTGACGCTCCCGCCGCTCCGCGAGCGGGCCGAGGACGTGCCGCTGCTCGCGCAGCACTTCCTCGCGAAGCACGCGCGCGCGCTCCGGCGCGAGCTGGCCGGCGGGTTCGAGCCGGAGGCGCTCCGGCGCCTGGCGGGCTATCCGTGGCCCGGCAACGTGCGCGAGCTCGAGAACGCGGTCGAGCGGGCGGTGGCGGTCTCGTCGGGCGACCGCGTCCGCGTCGCCGACCTCCCGGCCGAGGTGGCCGGTGCGGCGCCGGTGGGGCCGGAGCCGGCGGATCTCGCGAAGCTCCCGTACAAGGAGGCGGTGGCGGAGGCGCGCGACCGCACCTCGCGCGAGTACCTGGTGGCGCTGCTGGCCGAGTTCGGCGGCAACGTGACCCGCGCCGCCGAGCGCGCCGGCATGGAGCGCGAGAGCCTCCACCGGCTGCTGCGCCGGTACGGGCTCCGCTCCGACGACTTCAAGTAGGCGGTCCGCGCCCGGTGCCGCGCGCGCCGGCGGCGGTGGACGGCGCGGTCCCGGCGCGGCATACCGTAGGCGGAGGTGGCGATGGAGATCCTGCTCTACGCGCTCGGCGCCGCCGCGCTCGTCGCCGGGGTGGCCGGCGTGGTGCTGCCGGTGCTGCCAGGATCGCTGCTGCTCGTGGCGGGCGCCGTGCTGGTGGCGTGGGCCGGGGACTTCCAGCGCGTGGGCTGGGGCACCGTGGCCGTCGCGGCGGTGCTCTCGGTCGCGATCTGGGCGGTGGACTGGCTCGCGAGCGTGCTCGGCGCGAAGGCGTTCGGCGCGTCCGGCTGGGCCGTGGCGGGCGCGGGCGTGGGGCTGCTGGTGGGGTTCTTCCTCGGGCTGCCCGGGATCGTGCTCGGGCCCGCGGTGGGCGCGATCGCGTTCGAGTACGCACGGAACCCCGACGTGAAGCGGGCGCTCAAGGCGGGCGCCGGCGCCTTCCTCGGCTTCGTGCTGGGGAGCGCCGTGAAGGTGGCGCTCGCGTTCGCCGTGGTCGGCGCGGTGGCGCTGGCGCTGATCTGGTAGGCGGCGCCGGTGCGCCGCTACGGCCGGGGCGCGCCGAGCCGGCCGGCCCGCGACGCGTCCGAGGTGCGCGCGCACACCGGGCCCGCCGCGGCCGAGGCGTTGCCGGCGGCGTCGCGGGCACGGACGGACCAGCAGTGCTCCCGCCCCGGCACGAGCCCCGCCTCCACCGCGTCCGTCGCGGCGGCGCTCGCGCGCGCCACCACGTGCCCGTCGCGCAGGACCTCGTAGCCCGCGACCGCGACGTCGTCGTGCGACGGCGACCAGGAGACCATCGCGCTCTCCGTTCCCAGCGCGCTCGCACCGGGCGCGCCGGGAGGGGTGGGCGCGACCAGGTCCGGCGTCCGCACGCACGCCGCCGGGGACGCCGGCGAGCGGTTCCCGGCGGCGTCCACCGCGCGAACGGCGTAGCAGTAGGCGCGGGCGGGGCCCACCTCGCGGTCGTCGAGCGGCGGCGCCTCCGCGTGGAGCACGCGGTCGCCCACCAGCACCTCGTACGCGGCGGCACGCGTCGCGCCGGCGCCCGGCTTCCAGCGCAGCACCACGTGACGGTCGGTGACGGCGCGTGCGTCGAGGTCGCGGGGCGGGTCGGGCGCGCGCGGCGCGGCGGCGGGCGCCACCGAGGCCGGCGATGGGCCGGGCCGCGGCGCGGCGCGCTCGCAGGCGAGCGCGGCGGCGAGCACGGACGCGAGGACGGCGACACGCGAGCCGAACATTGCCTCCCCCCAGTGCGGCGCCCCAGACCCGGGAGCACCGCTGCGCGGCGAGGCCACCGCGCACCGGCCGGCAGGTTAGCACGCCACCTTCGGACCGCCCTGACACAGGGGCGGGGGACGGGGTCGTGCCGACGGGTGCGACCGGATGTGCCCCTCCGACGCCGGGCCGGGCAGGCCCCACCGGCTCGGCTACCATCTCCGGCCCATGCGGCGCCGGCCACGACTCGCGGGTCCTCGTGCGGTCGCGCTCGCGCTGCTCGCCGCGCTCGCGCCCGGGGCCCGCGCCGCCGCCCCGGCACCGGACGCCCCGCTGGGCGCCTGGACGCCCGGACCGCTGCGAGGGCTCTCGCTCGACATGCCGCTGGACGACGCGCGCGGCGCTGCTTCACCAAACGTGGACGTGCGCTGGCTCGCGGCGAACGCCTGGTCCGTGCCCACCGTGCTCGAGCGCGGCGGCGACCGCGTGGTCGTCCGGCTCGACGCCCAGACCGACGTGCTGCAGGCGGCGGTCGCGATCCCGTGGCCGCGCGCCTGGGCCGGCGCGCTCCGGGAGCGCCTCACCACGCGCGTCGAGGCGCGCCTGCTGCGGACCTGGGGTGGCTGGACCGATCGGCCCATCGAGGCGTGGCACGGGGCGATCGGGAGCTGGAACTTCCAGCGCGAGGCCTGGCCGCGCGACGCGGTGGACGTGCGGCTCGGGCGGGAGGACGGACGCGGCATCGGCGTCGCGGGGCCGCGCACCGCGCTCGGCGACGTGGCGGTCCGGACGGCGCTCCGCATCGCGGGCGACGGCGCCGGCGGCCCGGGGCGGCTGGCCCTCGCGCTGCGCCTCGACGTGAAGCTCCCCACCGGCGCGCCGTCGCGGCTGGGCGGCTCCGGGTCGCCGGACGCCGGGGTCGGCCTGGCGGCGACCTGGGCGCCGGTGCGCTGGCTCACCGGGCACGGGATGGCCTCGCTCCGCGCCGTCGGCCCGCTCCCCCGCGGCGCCCGGCTGCGGCTGCGCCCGCTGCAGGCCGGGATCGAGGCGTCGCTCGTGGCTCGGCTGGGCGAAGGGGTCGCCGTCGTCGTGGAGGACCGGCTCCTCGCGCCCGCGTTCGGCCGCCACGGCTGGACACTCTCCCCCGAGGTGGAGCGGCCGCAGGCGAGCGCCTGGTACGCGCTGTTCCGCGCGCACAACCAGGTCTCGGCGGGGCTGCGGGTCGGCGAGCTGACGGTGTACGCGTCCGAGGACTTCACGCCGGGCACGCAGCACGCGCGCGACGCGCGCGGCGGCGGGCAGCGCTGGTTCTACGACTCGAACGCACCGGACCTGGCGCTCGGGGTGGCCTGGACGCGCCGCCTATGAGCCGCCGCCGCCCATGAGGCGGGCGCGCCGCCAGTCCTCCGGCGTGTCCACGTGGCAGCCGCCGTGCGCGAGCGGCACCGGCGCGACCCGGGCCGGATCGCGGGACAGGAGCCGCTCCGCGCCCTCGTCGCCGTCGAGCGCGCGCAGCTCGGGGAACAGCGCGGCGGAGAACAGCGCAGGCACGAGCAGCGCACCGCCGTCGGTCGAGGCGGCCACCGGCCGTCCGCTGACGCGGAGCGCGCCCGCGAGCGCCGCCACGTGGGCGGCGTCCACGCCGGGCTGATCGCAGGCGAGGATCACCGCGCCCGCGAGCGATGGCGCGCACTCGCCGAGCCGGGCCAGGCCGCGCCGCAGCGACCCCGAGACGCCGGCCGCGTGGTCGCGGTTCAGGACCGTCGCGACCGGCAGCCCGGCGAGCGCGGCGCGGACCTCCTCCGCGCACGCGCCCACCACCACCACCACCGGCCACAGCCCGGCCTCGACCGCCGCGCGCGCGGCGCGGTGCACGAGCGGCTCGCCGCGCCAGAGGAGCAGCTGCTTCGGCTCGCCCATGCGGACCGAGGGGCCCGCGGCGAGGACCAGCCCGCCGAATCCCAGCGTCTCGGCGGTCTCGGTCACGGGCGATCCGGCGCCGGGGATCGAGGGGGCGCGGCGGGGGGAAGGCCGGGGAGCGGACGCGGGGCGTGGCGCTGGGACGAGGACATGGTGCGGCGCGATCTCTTGTCGTCGCCGAGGCCGCGCGGCCGGTCGAATCGACGCCGGCCCCACCTGGGAACGCCGTCCCCGCGGCGCGTGCGCCCGCCCGCGCGTGCGCCCGGTGGGGCGGGATGCTAGCGTCGGCGCATCCACCGCCGGAGCGATCGCATGTCCCACCTGCCCGCCTGCCGCCTCGTCCTCGCGCTCGCCTGCGCGCTCGCCGCCGGCGCCGCCCGCGGGGGCACGCCGCGCGAGCCCGTCGCCACGTTCTCCATCGCCGCGCGCGACCCGGCGACCGGCGAGCTCGGCGTGGCGGTGGCCTCGCGCTTCTTCGCGGTGGGCACGGTGGTGCCCTGGGCCCGGGCCGGCGTCGGCGCGGTGGCCACGCAGGCCTTCTGCAACACGAGCTATGGCCCGCGCGGCCTCGACCTGCTCGCGAAGGGCGCCACGCCCGTCGAGGCGCTCGAGATCCTGCTGCGGTCGGATCCGGAGCGCGAGCTGCGGCAGGTCGGCATCGTCTCGGCCGGCGGCGCCTCCGTGACGTACACCGGCAAGGGCACGAACGCGTGGGCGGGCGGGCGGAGCGGGCCCGACTACGCGATCCAGGGAAACATCCTGACCGGCGAGGCGGTGGTGGCGGCGATGGAGCGCGCGTTCGTCGCGGGGAAGGGGTCGCTCGCCGATCGGCTCTACGCCGCGCTCGCCGCCGGCGACGCGGCCGGGGGCGACTCGCGCGGGCGGCAGTCGGCGGCCCTGCTGGTCGTGAAGGAGGGCGCCGGGTACGGCGGGTTCGACGATCGCGAGATCGACGTTCGGGTGGACGACCACCCGCGGCCGTTCGAGGAGCTGAAGCGGCTGCTCGACTACGCGCAGATGAACGCCGCGTGGAACGAGGGCTGGACCGCGTTCCGGCGCAAGCAGTTCCCGGCGGCGCTCGCCGCGCAGGAGCGCGCCGCCGCCCGCGCGCCGGTGAACGGCGAGGTGCTGTACGACCTCGCGGTCATCCGGCTCGCCGCGGGGCAGCGGGCCGGAGCGCTGGAGGCGCTGCGCCGGGCGCTCGAGGCGAACCCGAAGCTCGCCGCGCAGGCGCGCACCGACGCGGACCTGGCCGCCCTCCGCGGCGACGCGGGGTTCGAGAAGCTGGTCCGGTAGTGAGCGCCGCCACACGCCGCGCGGTCGCCGGCGCGCTCGCGCTCGCCGCCGCGATGGGCATCGGACGGTTCGCGTACACGGCGCTGCTGCCCGGGGTGCAGCACGGGCTCGGGTTCGACGACGCCGCCGGCGGGGCCATCGCGTCGGCCAACCTGGTCGGCTACCTCGCGGGCGTGCTCTGGGCGCGGCGCCTGGCCGGGAGCCCGCGGCGGGGCGGGGCGCTGCGGCTCGGGCTCGCGGCGACCGCGGTGCTCACCGCGGCGGTGACCGGGGTCGGCTCGGAGGCGGGGTGGGCCGCCGTACGCTTCGGCTCCGGCGTCGCGAGCGGCCTCGTGTTCGTGCTCGCTTCCGCGGCGGCGCTCGAGGTCCCGCCCGACCATCTCCCCCGACCTCTCCCCCGACCTCTCCCCCGACCTCTCCCCCGACCCGGAGTACTTTACGGCGGGGTGGGCGTCGGGATCGCGCTGGCGGCGGTGGTCGCGGCGCTCGCGCCACCCGGCGGGGGCTGGCGCGTGCCGTGGTGGGTGCTGGGAGGCGCGGCGGCTGCCCTGGGGGCGCCGGCATGGGGCGCCCTTTCCGGCCCCCTCGCAAACGACTCTGGGTCGGGGGGAGGCGTCGCGGTCGGAAGGGGCCGCGCGCCGGTCGGCTTCGGCCGGCTCGCGACCGCGTACTTCCTCGAGGGGCTGGGCTACATCGTGAGCGGCACGTTCGCCGTGGCGGCGGTGCGGCGAACCCCTGGGCTGGAGGGCCTGGCGCCGTGGACGTGGGCGTTGGCGGGCCTCGCGGCCGCGCCTTCTGCGCTCCTCTGGGCCGCGCTCGGGCGCCGGGTCGGGGTCCGGTCGGCGCTCATCACCGCGCACCTCGTCCAGGCGGCGGGCATGGCGCTCCCATCGCTGTTCTCCGCAGCGTGGGCCGCGCTCGCCGGCGCGGCGCTGTTCGGAGGAACGTTCATCGGAATCACCACGCTGACCGTGGCGGCCGCGCGCGAGATCCGCCCGCAGGCGCTCGGGCGCGCCGTGGGAACGCTCACCGCCATCTACGGGGTCGGGCAGATCGTCGGTCCGCTGGCAGCCGGAGCCGTCGCGCAGCGCTTGGGGGACCCGAGGCCCGCCGTCCTCGGCGCGTCCGCCGCCGTTGCCATCGGGGCGCTCGTCCTCCTCATCCCCTCGCGTGCATCGCTGGCGTCGAGAACGGAACCGAACGCGTGAGCGCGACGATCAAGCGCGCTACCCGGGCGCGCAGCGCACGCCATGTGCCACACGCAGCCAGTACGTGCCGTTCGGGAACACCACGTCGCGTAGCCCGGCGCGCAACGCCTTCAAGGCCTCGCGGTACTCGTTCAGGAACGACCTGAGCCGACCGAGCGCCTCGATGCGCTTCCACTTGTCTCGCGCGCCGACCCGCGGCCGGAGGCCGCGGCGCGGCGCCACCGATGCCGGGCGGGCGGTTGGCTCCTGCGCGAGCACCCGGCGGACTCCGAGGAAGCTCCGGCGCTCCGCCCGCATGCGCTCTGCGGCGAGCTGCTCGCGATCGGCGAGCGCCTGGGCGAGGCGCTCCCGGAACTGCTGCACGTCGTCGAAGCCGGGAGGAAGCGTGAGCTGGAGCTCGACGGACTCCGGCATGCTGCCGCCGGGACGGAAGAAGTGCTCGGGCCGGCGCGCGACGATTCTCTCGCCACCGATCCGTTCGGGCGACGACCAGAGCCCGGGCCACTCCGATGCCTTCGGCACCAGCCCCGCGGCCACCGGGTTTGCGAGCGAGTATGCAAGCCGGTCGATCACGTCTTCCGGCGTCGCGAGCGTCACGGCGCTGTAGCTCCCCGACGCCCAGAACGCCTCCCATCGGCCCAGCGCCGCGTTCAGCGAGCGCGCCACGAGCGAGTCGAGGTACTGCTCGAACGCGGGCAGGCGCGCGCCGGGGTCGGTCACCACCAGGTGGAAGTGGTTCGAGAGCACGCAGAACCCGTGCAGGAGCAGCCCGTACCGCCGCAGGGCGACGCCGAGCACGTAAAGAAACGTCTCGTTCACGAGCTCCGAAGGTCGGAGGAGCAGCTCACGCTGCGCGCAGCGGCGCGTGACGTGGTAGGTGACTCCCGAGAGAATCTGGCGCGGTGCGGTCATGCCTCGGCCCCAGGCACACGCCGTGCCGACGGATGAGTCGCTCGGTCCGCCTGCTTGCATCGAGGCGACGGTCCGAATCGCGGACGCACCGGCCGAAACGCATTACTCTGGGTCGGGGAGAGGGGGAGGAGGCACGGATGCCATACGTGAACATCAAGATCACCCGCGAGGGCGCGACCGCGGAGCAGAAGGCCACCCTCATCCGCAAGGTGACCGAGCTGCTCCGCGACGAGCTCGGGAAGAACCCGTCCACCACGGTCGTGGTCATCGACGAGGTGGACACGGACAACTGGGGCATCGGCGGCGAGTCGGTCACGGTCCGCCGCAAGCGCGGGAGCTGACGCGCGCCGCGGCCCCCCCGCCGGCGGCGACGCGAGGAATCGAGCCATGCAACCCTGGGAGACGGTCGAACGCGCCCGCGCGCCGGACGGTACCGAGCTCGCGCTCGCGCGCCGCGGGGACGAGTGGGTGATCCGCGCCGCGGGCCACGTGCTCATGTCCTCGCGCGCCCACGGCTCCGAGGAGGCGCTCGCCGCGCTGGCCCTCGAGCGCTGCGCCCGCCCGCGCGCGGTGCTGCTCGGCGGCGTGGGCCTCGGCTTCACCTTGCGTGCTTTGCTCGACCGCCTGCCGCCCGACGCGAAGGTGGTCGTGGCCGAGCTGGTCCCGGAGCTCGCCGCCTGGAACCGCGGCCCGGTGGCGGACCTCGCGGCCCGGCCGCTGGAGGACCCCCGCGTGCGCCTCCAGCTCGGCGACGTGCTCGCCCGCATCGCCGAGGCGCGCGGCGCCTACGACGCGATCCTCCTCGACGTGGACAACGGACCGTCCGCGCTCGCGCACGGGGCGAACCACCGCCTCTACGGCGACGCGGGCGTCCGCGCCTGCCGCGCGGCGCTGCGCCAGGGCGGCGTGCTCGCGGTCTGGTCGGCGGGGCCGGACGAGCGGTACCTGTCCCGGCTCGAGCGCGCCGGCCTCGACGCCCGCGCGGTGACGGTCCCGGCGCGCGGCCCGGCCACGCAGGGCGGCGGCGGCGGCGTGCGGCACGTGGTGTTCCTCGCGACCGCGCCGGCCCAGGGCGGCGGCGCACGCGGGCCGGGCTCGCCGCCCCGCGACGGAGGCGCCGGACGCCGGACCGGACCTCACGCCCGCGGCGCCCGCGGCCGCTGACGCTCGGATCCCGCCGCCCGGCCCGCGGGCGCGGGGTACGCCGCCTTCACGGTGCCGGCGAGCCGCCGCAGGGCCTCGGCGATGGGCGAGCTGCGGCGCCACACCAGCGCGACGGTCCGGAACGGCGCCGGGTCGGCGAACGGGCGCAGGCGGAGATCCGCCCGTCGCGTCTCGGTGGGAACCGCCAGCTCGGGCAGGAGCGTCACGCCGGCGCCGCCCGCGACCATCTGCGCGAGCGTCGAGAGGCTGGTCGCCCGGAACTCCAGCTCGCGGGTGCGCGCGCGCGAGCAGAACGCCAGCGCCTGCTCGCGCAGGCAGTGCCCGTCCTCGAGCAGCAGCACGCTCGCGTCGCGCAGCTCGGCGGCGGAGGCCGGCCCCCGCGCCACGCCGAGCGGGTGCCCGGGGGGCGTCGCGAGCACGAACGCGTCGCGCGCCACCGGCGCCACCTCCACGTCGCCGAGCTCCGCCTCGACCGCGAGCAGCGCCGCGTCGAGGGTGCCGGCGTGGAGGCTCCGGACCAGCTCGGCGGTGCGATCCTCGAGCCAGGTGAGGTGCAGCGCGGGGTAGGCCGCGCGGAGCGCGGGCGCGATGGCGGGCAGGAGGTAGGGCGAGATGGTCGGGATGACCCCGACGCGCAGCGCCCCCGCGAGCGGATCCCCGGCCCGGCGCGCCGCCTCCAGCAGGTCGTCCGCCTGGAGCAGCAGGCGGCGCATCTGCTCGAGCAGCGGCCGCCCCGCCCCGGTGACGAGCACGCGCCGCCGATCGCGCTCGAACAGGCGGAGGCCGAGCGCCGACTCGAGCTGCGCGATCTGCGTGGAGAGCGAGGGCTGGGCCACGCGGCAGCGCTCGGCCGCGCGGCGGAACGAGAGCGTCTCGGCGACGGCGACCGCGTACTGCAGCTGGCGCAGCGAGAACGGGTGCGGGGGCAGGCGAGTGATAGCCATGGACTAACAACGTAATCGAAACGATGTAATGGCTCAATCAGAAGCCCGCGGGCATCTTGTGTCCCGTCGCGGCGATGGACGCCGCGCCCGAACCGATTCGACGAGGAGAGACACCGATGCTGACCGTGGGCGACCGCTTCCCCGAGTTCTCGCTGCAGGCCGTGACCAGCCTGGAGAGCGGCAACGAGTTCGAGACCCTCACGCAGGCGAGCCACCCGGGCAAGTGGAAGGTAGTCTTCCTCTGGCCGATGGACTTCACCTTCATCTGCCCGACCGAGATCGCCGAGTTCGGCCGTCGCAACGGCGAGTTCCAGGACCGCGACACCCAGGTGCTCGGGGCGAGCATCGACACGCACTACGTCCACCTGGCCTGGAGGAAGAGCCACCCCGACCTGAAGAACCTGCCGTTCCCCATGCTCGCCGACACCCGGCGCGAGCTCTCGAGCGCGCTCGGCGTGCTGCACAGGGACGGCGTGGCGCTCCGCGCGACGTTCATCGTCGACCCGGAGGGCGTCATCCGGCACGTGTCGGTGAACGACCTCTCGGTCGGGCGCAACGTGGACGAGGTCCTCCGCACGCTCGACGCCCTCCAGACGGACGAGCTCTGCCCCTGCAACTGGAAGAAGGGCGAGTCCACGCTCCAGGTGGCCTGAGCCATGGCCACCCTCGACGCGATCCGGGAGGCGCTCCCCGAGCCGGCCCGGGACATCAAGCTGAACCTGCAGGCGGTGCTGCAGCCCGGGACGCTCACCCCGGCGCAGCGCTGGGGCGTCGCGGTGGCGACGGCCGCGGCGGCCCGCAACGAGCGGCTGCTCGCGGCGGTCCTCGCCGACGCGCGGGCGGAGGTCGAGCCCGCCGTCGTCGAGGACGCGCTCGCGGCCGCGGCGGTGATGGCGATGAACAACGTGTACTACCGGTTCCGGCACATGGTCGGGAAGGCGTCGTACGCGGAGAAGCCGGCGCGCCTGCGCATGAACCGCCTGGTGAAGCCGGCCGCGAGCAAGGTGGACTTCGAGCTGTTCGCGCTCGCGGTCAGCGCGGTGAACGGGTGCGAGACGTGCGTGCGCTCGCACGAGCAGGTGGTGGTCGCCGGGGGCCTCTCGGAGGACCAGGTCCACGAGGCCGTCCGGATCGCCGCGGTCCTGCACGCGGCGGCGGTCTCGCTCGAGCTCGCCGGGTACGCCGCGGTCCCGTCCGCGGCAGCGGCGGCCGGGTAGCGCTACGCGGCCCGGAAGTACCCCGCCGCCTCCGTCGCGAGGAGGGTGGCGCGGGCGACGGACTCCGCCTCGCGGCGGCACGCGTCCGCCCGGACCGGATCGCCGGCGCGCTCCCAGTGCGCCGCGATCCGGCCCGGCGCGCCGCCGGTCGCCGCGAGCACCTCGGCGGCGCGGCCGTGCAGGAAGCCCCGCAGCGGCGCCGGGGTGGCGGCCACCACCGCCTCCGCGAGCAGATCGTGGCCGAAGGCGGCGCCGCGGACGAGCTGGGCTGCCTCGAGCTCGCTCCACCCCACCGCCACGTCCATGGCGCGCGCCTCCACCACGGCCGCCGCGCGCTCCAGCGTGAAGTCGGTGCCGAGCACGCCGAGCGCCCGCGCGAGCTGGAGCGCCGGCGCGGAGAGCCGGTCGAAGCGCGCGCGCAGCAGCGCCTCCAGCCGCGGCGGCGTGCGATCCGGGATCCCCCGCTCCACGGCGCCGGTCTCCACCAGGTGCTTCACCGTCTCGAGCGCGAACAGCGGGCTCCCCCCGGCGTAGCGCGCCACCTCGGCCGCCACCCGCTCGATCCCGGGCACGTCCAGGCTCCGGACCAGCTCCTCCACCGCGTCGTCCGCGAGCGGCTCGAGCTCGAGGTACAGCGCGCGCCCCGCCTCGGCGAGCGCGCGGATGTGCGCGAGCACCTCCGGCGCCATCTCCGCGGTCCGGAAGCAGTGCACGGTGCGGAGCGGCGTCTCGGCGTCGCGCAGGAGCTGCTCCAGCACGTAGGCCCCGGCCGCGGCGCTGGCCGGATCGACGAACTGCGTGTCGTCGAAGCCGAGCGCGTCGAACCCGGCCCGGAACGCGACCCGCATCGCCTCGAGCTTCGCGTTCCAGAAGCGGACGCGATCCGCCTCGGTGGCGAGCGGGCCGGGCGAGGGCCCGAGCTCGGGGAGCATCCGCGCCAGCTCCGTCCGCACCCACGGGGGCAGCGCCGCGCCGGCCGAGGCGAGCGCGCCGAGCGTCTCGCGGAACGTGCGCGCGTGCGTGCCGTACGGCACGGCGCGGTCGCCGGGCCGGCCCTCGAAGAAGAGCGGCCGGGCGTGCGTGGAGAGGAAGTCCTGCATGAGCCGGCTCTTCCCGACGCCCGGCGCGCCGCCGAGGGCGATGCCCTTGCCGGCGGCCCAGGCCTCCTCCATGAGCGCCCACTCGCGCTCGCGGCCGGCGAGCGCCGGCGGCCGCGTCACCGACAGTGGAAGCGCCGCCGGGCCGCCCGACCGGGCCGGGACGCGCCGCCCGCGCGCCACCTCCTCGGCGAGGCGGACCGTCTCCGGCGACGGCTCCACCCCGAGCGCGTCGCGGAGCGCGGCGCGGCAGCGCTCGTAGGCGGCGAGCGCCGCGGCCCGATCGCCGCCCAGGTAGCGCAGCCGGATCTCGCGGCGGTGCGCCTCCTCCGAGAGTGGCTCGAGCGCCAGCGCGCGCTGGGCCTGCGCGAGCGCCGCGCCGAGCTGGCCCGCCGCCTCGAGCCGGGCCGCCGCCGCGAGCGCCGCGTCGAGGCGGGCGGCGTCGAGCGACCGGCGCGCGCCGGCCAGCCACTCCGCCAGCTCCGGCGCCTCGTCCAGGTCGACCCCGTCGAGGAGCCGCCCGTCCGGCCAGGCCGCGTCCGGGCTCGCCGGGTCGCGCGCGTCCACGGTCACCGCCGGTGAGAGCTCGAGCGGGTCACCGGCGCCGACCAGGTCCCCTGCCGCGGCCTCGCGCAGCCGGCGCAGCAGCTGGCGAAGGTTGGCGCGGGCCGTCTTCTCCGGCGAGTCCGGCCACAGCAGCCCCGCGGCGCGCGAGCGCGGCTGCGGACCGTCGATGGCGAGGAGCGCGAGCAGCGCCGCCGTGCGACGATCCAGCCGGACCGGCACGGTCGCGCCCGCGAGCCGGGGCGCGCCGAGCAGGTGAAGGGTCCAGTTCGGTGAGGCGGGCATCATCTCTTCCTGGGGCGGTGAAGCGTGGGTTTCTCGCCTACCTCTCGTCGGACCCGAACGGGCCATTGGGGCTGTGCCCGACCAGGGGGCGCCTTGCGCCGCTTCCACCCGACCCAGAGTCGTTTGCTCTTCACCCGGAGTCGTTGCTGCCTGCTTCGCGCCCCGCCCGAGGCGTCGCACCCCTCCACCCGCACTCGTCGGACGGCCGGCACGCCCGGGCGCGCCCTTACCCAGAGTCGTTCGGCCCAGAGTCGTTCGGCCCAGAGTCGTTCGGCCCAGAGTCGTTCGGCCCAGAGTCGTTCGGCCCAGAGTCGTTCGGCCTGCTCCTCACCCAGGGTCGTTTGAGCCCAAGCCGTCTCATTCCCCGGCCCCATCCGGTCCCCCCACACCACCCCCGCCCCTCCTGTCGCCCGTCACGCGCCGGTCACGCCCCCGGTCCTATGACCCGCACTGGCCGGGCCCCGTGGCCCGCGCCGTTCCCTGGGGGGGAAACACATGATCCGCAGTCCCGAGGCTCACCCGTGCCGCGCGCTGCCGGCGCAAGGCGCCACGCCCGCGCGGCGATCGCTCCTGCGCCTGCTCTCCGCGGACGCACCGGACGCGACCGCGTCGGCGGGACGCGCCCCGGCCGGCCCCGCGCCGGCGGCGGTCGCCCGCGCCATCGCGGACGCCGAGCGCCGCCCGCTGGCCTGGGTGGACCGGGACGGCGTGCTCCGGCTGGTGAACGCCGCCTTCGCGGCGCTGCTCGGGGCCGAGCCGGCGGCGCTCGAGGGGCGCAGCGCCTGCGACCTGCTCTGCGACGACGCGCCGGGCCGCGCCCAGGCCCTGCTGCGCGCGGCCTTCCGCGGCGCGCTGCACCGGACCGAGCTGACCGCCCTCCGCGGCGGCCGCGAGTACGGCCTCAAGGTCGAGCTCGCGGCGGTGGGCCGCGGCGCCTCGGCGGCGCTGTGCATCGACGTGCACGAGGTGGTGGAGCGCGCGCCGCCGCCGGTGGCGTGCGGCGCGGCGGGGGACCTCGACTACCGCATCTCGGCCGGCGCGTCGGACTTCGGCCGGCTGCTGGCGCTGTCGGGCGCGGGTGCCGAGGCGGCGCTGCGGGTCGGGCGCCGCTGCCACGAGGTGCTCCATGGGCGGCCCTCGCCGTGCCCGGGCTGCCCGGCGCTGCGCGGCGGCGGCGAGGCGTGGCCGCGGGTGGAGGTGCGGCGCGCGGCGCGCACGGGCGGGTTCGAGGTCGCGACCGCCACGGCGCTGCCGGGCGACGAGGTCCTGGTCGCGGTGCGCCGCGTGGACGACGCGGCGCTCGCGGCGGTGCGGGAGGCGCGCACCGCGGAGCTGGTGCGCCGCTTCGAGCTCTCGCCGCGCGAGGAGGAGGTGCTGCGGCTGCTCCTCATCGGCCGCCAGGCGGCGGACATCGGCACGGCGCTCGGGATCACGCCACGCACCGCGAAGTTCCACCAGACGAACGTGCTCCGGAAGCTCGGCGCGTCCTCGCGCCGCGACCTGCTGGGGCTGGCCTCGTGACCCGGGCCCGCACCGAGCCGGACTGGGGGGCGGTCGCGCTCGCCATGCTGGAGCGCGGGCGCGAGCCCGCCGCGTGGGTGGACGCGGGCGGGACGGTGCGCCTGGCGACGGCCAGCCTGGAGCGGCTGCTCGGCGCGGCGCCGCGCGCGCTGGAGGGGCGCCCGGTCGCGGCGGTGCTCGCGGGGGCGCCCGCGCCGGCGGAAGGCCGGGTGGAGCGGGAGGTGACCACGGCGGCGGGGCGGCGGCTGCGCGTCGCGCTCGAGCCGGGGTGCGAGCCGGCGGCCGAGCCGGGCGCGCTGCTCCGCGTGCTGGAGGTGCTCGGCGATCTCCCGGGGCTGGGGGCGGGGGAGCTCGACTACGCCATCGAGACCGGGCCGGGCGCGTTTGGCCTCCTGGCCTGGGTGAGGCCGCTCGGCGGCGCCGCGCTCGATCCGGTGCCGGCGGCCCGCTGCCACGAGGCGCTGCACGGCCGCAGCGAGCCGTGCATCGACTGCCCGGTCCGCGGCGGCGGCGTCTGGCCGCGCGTCCACGCGCGCACGCTCGCGCCCGCGCCGGGCTACGAGGTCGTCACCGCCGCGCCCGAGGGCGCGGAGCGGGTGCGCCTCACCGTCCGGCGGCTGGCCGAGGCCGCGGTGCACGGGCTGGTGGGGGCGCGCGCCCGCGCGCTGGCGCGCGGCGCCGGGCTCTCGGATCGAGAGGAGGCGGTGCTGAACCGGCTGCTGCAGGGCGAGGGGCTCGCCGACATCGGGCGGGCGCTCGGGATCACGTTACGGACGGTGAAGTTCCACCAGGCGAACCTGCTCCGCAAGCTCGGCGCCGAGTCGCGCGCCGACCTGGCGCGGGTGCTGATGTGAGCTCCCGCGCGGGGCCGGACGCTCCGCCGCGCGACCCCAGACCGCGTTGATCGACCCCTGCGTCCGCTCGTACGGTGCGCGCCCGTAGTTGGGGGCCCAACCATCGGAGCGGATCATGCACGACGACAGCATCGGGCGCAGGGGCTGGATCAAGCTGGTGGGCGGCGCGGCGGGCGCGGGCGCGGCGCTGGCGGTGGCGAGGCAGGCCGGCGCGGCCCCTCCGGCCGCCGGCAAGGGGATGCAGGCCATCCCGTGGCCGTACGCGCCCCTCGATCCCGACGCCACCGCGGAGCGCGCGTTCAAGGGCTACCTCGAGGGCCACTGCATGTACGGCGCCTTCGACGCGCTGGCCGGGCAGGTGGCCGACAAGCTGGGCGCGCCGTACACCTCGTTCCCGACGAAGCTGTTCACCTACGGCGCCGGTGGCGTCGCCGGCTGGGCCACGCTCTGCGGCGCGCTGAACGGCGCGGCGGCGGCGTTCCAGCTCCTCTCCGCGAAGCCGGAGCCGCTGGTGGACGCGCTGTTCCGCCAGTACGAGCAGGCGTCGCTGCCGGACTGGGTCCCGGCGTCGGCCAAGTTCCCGAACGTGAAGTCCGTGGCGGGCTCGGTGCTCTGCCACGCGTCGGTCTCGGCCTGGTGCAAGGCCTCCGGCAAGAAGGCCTACTCACCCGAGCGCAAGGAGCGCTGCGGCGTGCTCACCGCCTCGGTGGCGCGCCACGCGGCGATCATCCTGAACGCGCAGCACGCCGGGAAGGCGTTCCCGGTGCTCGAGGACAAGGCGACCGCGGAGTGCGCCTCGTGTCACGAGAAGGGCGGCACGCTCGAGAACACCCGTGCCAAGATGGCCTGCGGAGGGTGCCACTTCAACCTGGGCACCAAGCACCCCGCCATCTGATCCGACGCCCGAGAAACGACACCATGACGCTGACACCATTCCTGATCGCACTCTCGCTCGCACAGACCACCCCCGCCGCCGATCCGGCGGCGGCCGCCGCGCAGCCGGCCCCCGCGCCGGTGAAGGCGGCGCCCACGCTCGCGGGCGCGCTCGCGAACGCCCCGAAGCCGACGTTCTGGGGCTTCGTGAACGCGCAGTACTCGCGCACCGAGGGGCTGAACGGCGCCGACGACACCTCCACGTTCGAGCTTCGCCGCGCGCGCATCGGCGCCCGCGGCAAGGTCCACGAGCTCGTCGGCTACAGCATCCTGTTCGACGGCGCCGACTCGAAGCTGAAGGACGGCTACGTCTCCCTGCTCGCCCTGCCCGGCGTGGAGGTGCGCATGGGGCAGTGGAAGACGCCGTTCGGCTACGAGCAGTACGAGTCGGACACCAAGCTGCTGTGGGTGAACACCTCGTACGTGGTCGGCGCGCTCGCGCGCGGTCCGGACGCGCGCGACCTCGGCGCCGGGCTCCTCGTCCAGACGCCGAAGGTCGGGCCGGTCTCGGCCGAGGTGCTGGGCTCGTTCGTGAACGGCGCGGGGCCGAACAAGAAGGACGACCTCGAGACGAAGAACTTCTGGGGCCGCGCCGGGCTGACGCTGAAGCAGGGCACGATCACGCTGAAGGCGGGCGGCTCGTACGGCACGGGCCAGCAGGTGCAGGGCACCGGCGGGAACGGCGCCTTCGACGGCGTGGGCACGCCGGTCGACGACACCTACTTCTACTTCCACACGTACGGCGTGGACGCGACGCTCGACACGCCCTGGCTCTTCGCCGCCGCCGAGCTCATCCAGTCGGAGCGCGACCAGTCGCGCTACGCCACCGCCGCGGCGGTGACCACGGTGACGCGCTCGAGCCGCACCGCGCGCGGCTGGTACGCGGGCGCGTACGGCAAGACCCCCTGGAACCTCGGGCCGATCTTCCGGGCCGAGCGCTTCGACGCGGACCGCACCGCGCCCGGCGGGCGGCTGGAGCGCTACACCATCGGCGCCTACGTGGACGTCATCCCGGTGAACGCCCGGCTCATCCTCAACCACGAGCTCGACCAGGGGCAGACGGGCGCGGCGGGTCGCACCGGCGACCGCACCACGCTGTTCGCGCAGGTCATCTTCTAGCGGAGAGCTCCGGCTCGTCGGCGGACGCCGCGCGCATCGGCGCGGTGGCCGCCGGCGAGCGCTCGAGGAACGCCTCCACGGCGCGCATCGCCTCGGCGGGCCGCCGCTGCAGCACGAGGTGCGGCGCGTCGAGCATGCGGATCTCGGCGTCGGGCCGCACCAGGCGGATCTCGATGGCGAGGCCGGTGCGGAGCAGCCGGTCCTGCCGCCCGCCCAGGAACAGCACCGGCGCCGGGCAGTCGCGGAGCCAGCCGGTCGCGTCCACGTGCAGCGCCTCGTGCGCGCGGCGCGCCATCACGCGCGGCCGGACCGACGCGACCGCGGCCTGCACGTCCGCCACCAGCGCGTCCGGCGCGTCGTGCCCGGCGAGCAAAACCCGCACCGCGTGCGCCGGCAGCGGAAGCCGGAAGAACGCGGGTGAGAGCGGCCGGAGCGCCGACACCAGCCGCGCCGCCGGCCGGCGGTGGAAGCTCGCCGCCAGCACCACGCCGACCAGCCCCGGTGGCCGCCCGGCCGCGACGCGCAGCGCGAGCGGCCCGCCGAAGGACTCGCCCACGAGCGCGAAGCGCCGCCCGCGCGGAAGTTCGGCGCGCACGAGCTCGGCGAGCTCCGCGTACGAGAGCGCCCGGTCCGGCGGGTACGAGAGCGTGCGCAGCTCGAGCCGTCCGCTCGCGGCGGCCACGAACCGATCGAGGAGCCGGCCGGTGCCGTCCAGGCCCGGCAGCAGCAGCGTGAGCAGCGGTCCGTCGGAGGCGGTCATGGTGTGACACGGTGACACGGTGGCCTGACGCGGCGCGTCTGACGCTGGTCATAGGTCAGACGCAGGCCGTCCTGGGCGGCCACCGCGGGCTCCGCCGGACGCCGCAGCCCATGCGGCGTCGCGGTCGTTGGCGGCCGCCCCGGATCCTGCGAGGTTGGGGCCCGGGTGGACGGCGCGCGGCACGGCACCGCCGCCGGAACGGGGAGGCCCATGATCGGGTGGATCACCGTGCTCGCGCTCGCCGCCGGCGCCGCGCTGGTCGGCGTCCGGCGCGCCCGGTTCGCGCGGGAGATCGCCGCGGAGGCGCGATCGCTCTGGGCGCTCCGGGAGGACGCGCCGCCGGCGCGCCTCGATCCCGGGGCCCTGCCCGCGCCGGTGCGGCGCTACCTCCAGGTGGCGGGGGCGCTCGAGGCGACCCCGCTCGCGGCGGCCCGGCTCCGGCACGGCGGCTCGTTCCGGCCGGCGCTCGACGGCGCGTGGCGGCCGATCCGCGGCGTGCAGTACCTCGCGGCCGAGCCGCCCGGCTTCGTGTGGTGGGGACGGGTGCGGCTCGCGGCCGGCCTCGAGATCTCGGCGCGGGATCGCTCGGCGGGCGGCGAGGGCGGCATGCGGATCGCGCTCGCCTCCGCGCTGGTGGTGGCCGATCTCTCCGGCCCGGAGCTCGACGCGGGCGCGCTGCAGCGGCTCGTCGCCGAGCTGGTCTGGCTCCCGACGGCGCTGCTCGACGCGCGGCACGTGGCGTGGCTGCCGCGCGACGCGTCGAGCGCGCGGGCGCGGCTCCGCGTGCGCGGGCGGGAGGTGGAGGTGACGTTCCACTTCGGCGGCGACGGCCTGCCGGAGCGGATCACGGCGCTGCGCTACCGCGACGTGAAGGGGCGCGGCGTGCTCACGCCGTGGACCGGGCGATGCGCCGACTGGCGCGAGGTGGGCGGCGTGCGCGTCCCGTTCCGGCTGGAGGCGAGCTGGGAGCTCGACGGCCGGGACCGGCCGTACGCGCGCTTCGAGGTGGAGCGCCTCGAGCACGGGGTCCGGCAGCCGTTCTAGGTCGCGGATCCCTCGCCGGGTGGGGAGCCACGCCACGATCGCGCGCACCGATCGTCCGCGCGCGGGGCGCGATGCCCCACGCAGTTTTCCGCGCGTCGCACGACGTTCGGGTTCCGCCCATGGGGCGCGGCGGCGGTGGCGCGAAGTGGGGAACACTGCCAGCTCGCCTCACCCACACGCACGCTCACTCGGGGGAAACCGATGCGCACCACACGCACCACCACGCTGGCCTTGCTCGCGGCGCTGGCGCTCGCGCCGTCCGCCGCGTCCGCCGCGGCCGACGAGCCGCAGCTCCCGGACGTCGCCCCGACGACCGACAACCCTTCGCACCCGCTCGGCGACGCGCAGGCGGCGCGCAAGGCGATCGCGATCCAGGCGAAGCTCAGCGGCAAGACCAAGGGCAAGACGCACCAGGTCGCGCGCGGCCAGTACGTGGAGCTGGAGCGGCAGGGCGAGGACCGGATCTGGACGGTGGTGGGCGAGTTCGGCGAGCAGGTGAACGCGACCTACGGCGGCACCGCCGGCCCGCTGCGCAACCAGATCCCCGAGCCGGATCGCACGGTGGACAACGTCACCATCTGGGCCCCGGACTTCAGCCGCGCGTACTACGAGGACCTGCTCTTCTCGGACGCGCCCGGCGACGTCTCGATGCGGAACTTCTACAAGGAGCTCTCCTCGAACCGCTACACCGTGAACGGCGAGGTCACCGACTGGGTGAAGGTCCCGTTCAACGAGGCCAACTACGGCTCGAACTACTGCGGCGGCATCGTGTGCGCCCGCACCTGGCTGTTCGTCCGTGACGCCGTGAACGCCTGGTACAACGGGCAGATCGCGGCCGGACGGACCGTGGCGGAGATCAACGCCTACCTGGCGCAGTACGACGTCTGGGATCGCTACGACTACGACGGCGACGGGAACTTCAACGAGCCGGACGGCTACATCGATCACTTCCAGGCGATCCACGCGGGCGAGGGCGAGGAGACCGGCGGCGGCGCGCAGGGCGACGACGCGATCTGGAGCCACCGCTGGTACGCCTTCTACAACAACATCGGCGCCACCGGCCCGGCGTTCAACAAGTTCGGCGGCATCCGCATCGGCGCGAGCAACTACTGGATCGGCGACTACACCATCGAGCCGGAGAACGGCGGGGTGGGCGTGTTCGCCCACGAGTTCGGCCACGACCTCGGCCTGCCCGACCTCTACGACACCTCCGGCAACACCGGCGGCGCTGAGAACTCGACCGGCTTCTGGACGCTCTACTCCGTGGGGTCCTACGGCGCCTCCGGGCTGCCGGAGGACGGCCTGGGCACGAAGCCCATCCACATGAGCGCCTACGAGAAGATCTTCCTCGGCTGGTCGAACTACCAGGTGGTGCGCGCCGGGCAGTACGCGTCGCTGAAGCTCGGCCCGGCGGAGGCGAACACGAAGCAGGCGCAGACGCTGGTGGTGCTGCTGCCGGACAAGGTCGTGGAGAGCGAGATCGGGACGCCGTACGCCGGCACGTACTTCTACTACTCCGGCTCCGGCAACGGCCTCGACCACTCCATGACGCGCCAGGTGACGCTGCCCGCGGGCGCGTCGCTCGCGGCCAAGGTGAAGTTCGACATCGAGCTGGACTGGGACTACGCGTACCTGACGGTGAACGGCGCGCCGGTCGCCACCAACCTCTCGAGCGCGACGAACCCGAACGGCCAGAACTTCGGCAACGGGATCACCGGCTCGACCGGCGGGGCCTGGGTGGACCTCACCGCCGACCTGTCCGCGTGGGCGGGCCAGACGGTGACGCTCGGCTTCCGCTACTGGACCGACGTGGCGGTGGCCGAGGCGGGCCTGTCGATCGACGACCTCGCGATCTCCGGCCAGCCGCTGGACGGCGCGGAGACCGAGCCGGGCTGGACCTACGACGGGTTCGTCCGCACGAACGGCACGCTCGCGACGCCGTTCTTCAACGCCTACTTCGCAGAGTACCGGCAGTACCGCGGCTACGACCAGTCGCTGAAGACCGGGCCGTACACCTTCGGCTACCTGAACGATCCGACCCTGCAGAACTGGGTGGACCACTTCCCGTACCAGGACGGCCTGCTGGTCTGGTACTACGACACGTCGTTCGAGGACAACAACGTGGGCGACGCCTGCGCGAGCGGCCGCTGCGGCGGCCTGTTCCTGCCGGTGGACGCGCACCCCGGGTTGATCCTCCGCCCGGACAACGGGAAGGCGTGGCGCCCGCGCTTCCAGGCCTTCGACTCGACCTTCGGCCTCGAGCCGACCGACGTGGTGTGCCTGCACGCGAACAGCCAGCAGGGCTGCTTCGGCGGCCAGCCGGGCAACCCGCTCTTCGACGACACGCAGAGCTACTGGGTGCCGCCGGATCCGTCACTCAACCACTACGGCTGGTCGAGCGTGATCGTGCCGAACACCGGGACCACCATCCGCGTGGTCGGGACCTCGGCGCAGGGTGACTTCATGCAGGTGGTGGTCGCGCCGAAGCGCTAGCGGTGCGCAGGGCGGGGAGGGGCCGGCACGCCGCCGGTCCCTCCACCGCGCCCGCGCCGCGCGACGGCTCAGGGGACGTACACCGCGGGTCCCGGGCGGCCGGGCAGCCCGTCGGGCGCGCCGCGCGAGACGAAGCTGGCGCCGTCGTCGGTCGAGACGTGGAGCAGGTCGCCGCCCAGGTAGAGCGCCGGGCCGCCCGCGGAGACCGCCTCCAGCCACGCCGGCCCGCCGGCCGCGGCGGCGAAGGTGGCGCCCCCGTCCGTCGAGCTGAACAGGCCCACGTTCGACGCCACGTGGATCGCGCCGGAGGGCGCGACCGCCACGCCGTGCAGCGACAGCGTGTAGCCGCTCGGTGCGACCAGCCCGGCCGCCGCGCCACGCTCGGTGAACGTGGCGCCGCCGTCGGTGGAGACGAACACCGTGTCGCGCGCGGCGACCGCGACGGTGCCGCCCCGGGCGTCCACGCCCACCGTGTCGGAGAGGTAGCCCGTCGAGCCCGCGGGCGGGAGCCGCTGCGCGAAGTGCGCGCCCCCGTCGGTGGAGACCTGCAGCCAGGACATCTGCCCGAGGTAGACGGTGCTCGCGTCCGGCGCGGCGACGCAGGCCGCCATGGAGGCGTTCGTGAGCGTCGCCGGCGGCGCGAAGTGGGCGCCGCCGTCGGAGGAGATCGAGAGCCCGAAGGTGGTGACCGCGTACACCCGCGTGCCCACCGCCGCGAGATCCACCACGCCGGGGTTCGCGAGCCCGTCCGCCTCGGTGCGCAGGACGAACGTCCGGAACCCGTCGGTGGAGACGGCCACGCCGGCGTCGAGGCCTGCGTAGAGCGATCCGCCCGCGGCGGCCACGTCGCGCACGCCGCCGGCGGGCAGCTCCGCCGAGCGGAAGGTCGCGCCCGCGTCGGTGGACAGGAAGAAGCCGGGCGCGTAGCCGACGTACACGCGCGCGCCCTCGGCGTACACCGTGGAGGCGATGGCGCTGGTCCGGTCCGGCGCCACGAACCAGCGCGGCGCGAACGTGGTCCCGCCGTCCACCGAGGCGCAGAACGCGTCGGTGGAGCCCGACCAGTAGCGCTGGCCGCTCACGACCCAGACGCTCTGGCCGGAGACCGCCACGTCGAGGATCGAGGTCTCGCCGGCCGGGCACGGGCGCGCGATGGACGTCGCCGAGGCGGGCGCGCCGGCCGCGTCGCGGCCCAGGATGGCGAGGCCGGCGGCGGTGGCCGCGTACACGCGGTCGGCGGTCACCGCGACGGCGCGGACGTCGCCGGAGGGGAGGGCGGGGACGGTGCCGGTGTCGAGCCGCGCGAACGTCGCCCCGCCGTCGGTGGAGCGGAGCAGGCCGGTCGAGGTCGCGGCGAACAGGTCCCCGGTGCCGGGGTCGAGCGCCACGTCCGCGACGGGACCGTCCGCGACGGTCCAGGCGAACGTGCGGGCCCGGTCGTGCGAGACCGCGAGGCCGAGCGAGGTCGCGACGTACACGTCCTTCCCGTCGCCCGCGATGGCATTCACCCAGGCGTCGTAGCCGTCCACGGTGCGCTGCAGGAGCGGCGCGAACGTCGCGCCGCCGTCCACCGAGCGGAACAGGCCCTCCTCGGTGCCCGCCAGGACCAGGCTGCCCTGACCCCACACGGCGCGCGCCGGGAGCATCCGGTCGCCGCTCGCGCTCGGCAGCCGGGTGAGCGACCACGCGGCGCCGTCGTCGGACCCGGCCACGCCGCGCTCGGTGGCGCGCCAGAGCCGGCCGGTGACCGGGTCGCGGTGGAACGCGTAGGTCCAGCCGGCGCCGCCCAGCGCGACGAACCGGGCCGGCACCGCGCCGGCGCCGCGCGCCAGCCCGCCGGTGGTCGCGACGTAGGTGAAGCCGGACGTCGAGACGGAGTAGCGCTGCTGGCGAACCGCCTCGCGGTTGCCGGCGCGATCCACCGAGTAGTAGCGGAGCACGGTCTCGCCCTCGCCCACCGCGATCGGGCCGGCGGTGGCGCCCTCCACCACCGTGCCGTTGCCCGGCGCCGGGACGCTGCCGTCGCGGGTGTAGATCACGCGCGCGCAGCCCGAGCCGCCCGCGTCGGTGCAGGTGAGCGTGACCTGCTGCGGCGCCGCGTACACGCCGTCGGTCACGCTGGCGGTGGTGGCGGGCTCGACGCAGTCCGGGTCGGTGGTGAAGGTCCAGGAGACCGCGGCGGGCAGGCCGTTGCCGGCGAGATCGGTGACGCCGGGATCCAGCGTGGCGGTGTAGGTGGTGCCGCACTCGAGGCGGCGGTCGGGCGGGAACCGCGCCGTGCGCGTCGCGGGCTCGTACCCGGCGCCGGTCGCCTGCGCCGGCGCGAGGGTGAGCCGGGCGGCGGTCACCGTCGCCGGGTCCATGTCCTCGTCGAACGCCGCCGCCGGCACCGCGTCCAGCGCGACCCCGGTGGCGCCGTCCGGCGGGAACACCGAGGCGACGCCGGGGGGATCGACGTCGATGACGTAGGTGCCGGTGCCGGTGGCGCTCCGGTTCCCCTCGCCGTCGAGCGCGAAGAAGGTCAGCGTCGCGCTCGCCTCCAGGCGGACGAGCCCCACGTACGTCTGTGGCGCGCCGCCGTTCACCGCGAACACGGTCTGCGCGCAGCCCGAGCCGCCGGGCTCGTCCGCGCAGGTGAGCACCACGTCCACCGGGTGGTTGAAGTGGCCGCCGGCCGGGTCGGCGGCGATGGTGGGGGGCGTCGTGTCCGGCGCGCCGCGCGTGTCGAAGCCGAGCACCCACCCGCTGAACGGCTCGCCGCGCGCGCCGCGAGCGGTGGGCAGGACCATGACCACGTACGAGGTCGAGAGCGCGAGCGGCGCCGCCGGCGTGAGCACCAGGGTGGCGGTGGTCGCGTCGTACGCCTGCGTGAACGGGATCGGCGTCGTGCCGCGCCGGAAGGACACCGCGCCCGCGAGCGTGGGGGTGTCCACGCAGGTGTTGAAGCGGATCCGCACCGCCGCGTTCACCGAGACGCCGTCCGCGCCCTGCCCCGGCGCGGACTCGACCACCTGCAGCGACGTGGCCGCGGGGAGCGCGCAGGACGAGCCGCCGGGGCCGGCGCCGCCGCCGCCGCCGGAGCAGCCGGCGAGCGCGAGGGCGGAGGCGAGGGCGAGAGCGAGGGGGTGCAGGGCTGCGGTGCGGTGCATGCGGGTCCTCCGGGGAGGCGGGCAGTGTACACGCCGGGTGCGCGCGCGCGAGCGGCAGGCCGGGACGGGGTGGGACGCTGTCGGGCACTTGGCTCCGGCGGGGCGACGGGTGCTAATGGGTGCGATGCCGATCCCCGCGCTCGCACTCACCGTGGCCGCGCTCGCCGCGGCCGCCGCCGCCGACCCCGCCCCGCGCCCGCCGCCGCTCCCGGCCGGCGAGGTCCCGCCCGCCCTGCGCCTCCCCGCCGGCGTGCGGCCCATCCGCGGGGAGGTGTCGCTGACCCTCGATCCCGCCGCCGAGCGCTACCGCGGCCGGGTCCGCTACCCGGTGGTGCTCGACGCGCCGGCGCGCGTCGTCTGGCTCCACGCCGAGGGGCTGGAGATCGAGGAGGCCAAGGTGGGCGGCCGGCCGGCGCGGGCCGTGCCCGCCGCGGGCGGGCTGCTGGGCCTCGTGCCCGACGCGCCGCAGCCGCCGGGCGAGGCGACCGTGGAGGTCGCGTTCGCCGGCACCATCGACCGCGTGCGCAGCCGCGGCGTCTACGCGGCCGCGGAGGAGGGGCGCTGGTACGCGTACACGTTCTTCGAGCCCGCCGACGCCCGCCGCGCCTTCCCCTGCTTCGACGAGCCCTCGTTCAAGATCCCGTGGCGCCTGTCGCTCACGGTGAAGCCGGGGGACCGCGCCGTCGCGAACACCCCGGCGCTCCGCGAGGCGCCGGACGGCGGGGGCACGCGCGTGGAGTTCGCGGAGACGCGGCCGCTGCCCTCGTACCTGGTCGCGTTCGTGGTGGGGCCGTTCGACGTGGTGGAGGCGGGGGCCGGCGGCGCCGCCCGCGTGCCGGTGCGCTTCGTGGTGCCGCGCGGGCGCGGCGGCGAGACCCGCTACGCGGCCTCCGTCACCGCGCGCCTCCTCGACCTCATCGAGGCCGAGACCGGCGTGCCGTACCCCTACGAGAAGTGCGACGTGGCGGTCGTGCCGCGCTTCTGGGGCACCATGGAGCACCCGGGGATCGTGGCGCTGGGCCAGCCGCTCACGCTCATCCCGCCGGTCGCCGAGACGCGCGAGCGGCGGCTGCGGTACGCGAGCATCGCGGCCCACGAGCTCGTCCACCACTGGTTCGGCGACCTCGTCACCATGGCGTGGTGGGACGACACCTGGCTGAACGAGTCGCTCACCAGCTTCGTCGATCCGGTGATCACCGACGCCCTCGAGCCGGCCTGGCGCCGCACCGCGCGCGCGCGCGCCGAGGGCCGGGCCTCGGCGCTCGCGGCGGACGCGCTCGCCGCCGTGAAGCGGCTGCGCGAGCCGGTCGGCTCGCGCCACGAGATCGAGGGGGCGTTCGACAACGCCATCACCTACGACAAGGGCGCGGCGGTGGCCGCCATGTACGAGCGGTTCCTGGGGCGCGCGGCGTGGCGCGCGGTGCTGCGCGATCACCTGCTCGCGCACGCCGACCGCACCGCCGCGAGCGAGGACTTCCTCGCCACGCTGGCGGCCCGCTCGACCCCGGCGCTGGCCGCGTCGCTGCGCGGGTTCCTGGAGCGCCCGGGCGTCCCGCTCGTCCGTGCCTCCGTGCGCTGCGACGCGCGCGGCGCCGCGGCGGTGGTGCGCCAGGAGCGCTTCCTCGCCTCGGGCGCGCCGGATCCCGCGGCCACGTGGGCGATCCCGCTGTGCGTGCGCGCCGGCGCCGGCGCGCGGGTGGAGACGGCGTGCGCCCTCGTCGGCGGCGACGGGCCGGAGGGCGAGCTCCCGCTGCCGTTCTGCCCGGAGTGGCTCTGGCCGAACGCGGGCGGGACCGGCTACCACCTCACCGCGCTCGACGCGGCCGCGCTCCCCGGCCTGTGGCCGCACCTCGCGCCGGCGGAGCGGCTCGCGCTCGCCACCGACGCGTCGCTGCTGGCCCGCCGCGGTGACCTCCCGGTCGAGGCCGCGCTGGGCCGGGTGGGACCGCTCGCCGCCAGCGACGATCGCCTGCAGGTGGAGGCCTCCCTGGAGCTCGCGCGCCTCGCGCAGCCGGAGTGGCTCGGGCCCGACGACCACGCGCGCTGGCGCGCGTTCCTGCGGGAGACGTGGGGGCCGCGGGCGCGGTCGCTCGGGTGGATGCCCCGGCGCGGCGAGCCCGACGACACGGCCGCGCTGCGGCGGCTGGTCGTGCCCGCGGTGGCGGACGAGGGCGAGGACGCCCCGCTCGCCGGCGAGGCGGCGGCGCTGGCGCGGCGGTGGCTCGCGGACCGGCGCTCGGTGCCGGCCGAGGCGGCCTGGCCGGCGCTGGAGGTGGCGGCGCGCACCGGCGACGTCGCGCTGTTCGACGGCATCCTCGCGGCGGCGCGCGCCTCGCGGGACCGGACCGTCCGCGCGCGCCTGCTCGCGTTCCTCGGCCGCTTCGAGCGGCCCGCGCTCGCGGACCGCGCGCTCGGGCTGGTCGCGTCCGGCGAGGAGGACCTGCGCGACACCTCCGGGATCCTGCGGGCGGCGCTCGCCGGAAGGGAGACCCGCTGGCGCGCCTGGGCGCTCCTGCGCGGGCGGTGGGACGCGCTCGCGCCGCGGCTGCGCAGCGACGAGGCGTCGTGGCTGGTGGCGCAGGCCGCCGGGCTCGCCTGCGATCCCGGCCGCGCCGCCGAGGTCGCCGCGTTCCTGCGCCCGCGCGCCGAGGCGTTCGACGGGGCGCCGGCGGCGCTGGCGCGCGCGCTGGAGGAGGCCGGCGCCTGCCGCGCCGCCCGCGCTCGCAACGGGCCCGCGGTGGCGCGCTTCCTCGCGCGCTAGCCGCACCCGGCCCGCGTGGATCGATCCCCTCCGGCGGGCGAGGCGAAGGATGGGGGCGAGCCCTCAGCCCGCGCCGGGCGGATCGAGCGGCGCGCCCTCGGCCACGTGCCGCATGGCCGCCGAGTTCATGCAGTACCGCAGCCCGGTGGGCGGCGGACCGTCGGGGAACACGTGGCCCAGGTGGCCGTCGCAGCGGGCGCACCGCACCTCGGTGCGGCGCATGCCGTACGAGCGATCGTGCACCTCCACCACCGCGTCGGCCGAGACCGGCCGGGTGAACGAAGGCCAGCCGGTGCCCGACTCGAACTTCTCGCCCGAGCGGAAGAGCGGGTTCCCGCAGCCGGCGCACACGTACGTCCCCGGCTCGTGCGTGCCCAGGAAGCAGCCGGTGCCCGGCGGCTCGGTGCCGTGGCCGCGCAGCACCTGGTACTGCTCCGGCGTGAGCCGCGCGCGCCACTCGGCGTCGGAGAGGATGAGCTTGTCCATGGGGACCTCGGGCACCTCGGGGCACCTGGGGCGCCTCGCGGCGCACCTCGCGCGCGAGGGGCGGCCTCGCCGCGCCGGGGTACGTAACCGCGCCCGCGGCCGCGCGCCGGGCACGGACGGGCCGGGCGCGAGGCTCAGGGCGCCGGCTCGCCGTACTCCTTCAGCTTCCGGTACAGCGTGGCGAGCCCGATGTGGAGCCCCGCGGCGGTCGCCACCTTGTTGCCGCCGGCGGTGCGGAGCGCCGCGAGCACGTGCTCGCGCTCCACCTCGTGCAGCGGCCGGATCACGCCGGGCCGCGCCGGGGCGGGGGGCGCGTGGCGCAGCGCCTCCGGCAGGTCGTCGACGCCCACCTGGTTCCCGGCGGACAGCGCCACCGCGTACTCCACCGCGTTCTGAAGCTCCCGCACGTTGCCAGGCCACGGATAGCGCACCAGCAGGTCCGCCACCTGCGCGGTGAACCCGGTGACCGGCCGGTGCGCGCTGCGGGACAGCTTCGCGAGGAAGCAGCGCGCCAGCGGCACCACGTCGTCCGGCCGGTCGCGCAGCGGCGGCACGCGCAGCTCGATGACGTTGAGCCGGTAGAAGAGGTCCTGGCGGAAGCGGCCGGACGCCACCTCGACGGCGAGATCGCGGTTCGTCGCCGCGACGATCCGCACGTCCACCTTGCGCGAGCGGCTGTCTCCCACGGGGCGGACCTCGCGCTCCTGGAGCGCGCGCAGCAGCTTCACCTGCATCGCGGGCGAGACCTCGCCCACCTCGTCCAGGAACAGCGTGCCGCCGTCGGCGGCCTCGAACAGGCCCACCGCGTCCGTCTCGGCGCCGGTGAACGCCCCCTTCACGTGGCCGAACAGCTCGCGCTCGAGCAGCGTCTCCGGGATCGCGCCGCAGTTCACGGCCACGAACGGCCCGCCGGCGCGCTCCGAGGAGCGGTGGACGAGGCGCGCCACCTCCTCCTTCCCCACGCCGCTCTCGCCGGTCACCACCACCGACGAGCCGGTGCGCGCCACGCTGCGCGCGCGCTCCAGCACCCGGCGCATCGCCTCGCTGCGCGCGACCAGGCCGGTGTCCTGGTCGGAGCAGGTCGCGAGCCGCTCCAGCTCCGCCTGGCGCTCGCGCAGGCGACGCTCGGTGCGCCGCAGCTTGCTCGACACCTCCTGCAGCGCGTGATCGATCGACTCCATGTGGTAGTAGGGCAGGTGGCGCTCCAGCTCCGGGCCCCAGCGCTCCTTGAAGCGCGCGGTGATGTGGCACTCGGAGTCGCCCTTGCCGACGCAGCGGTCCTCGATGACGTAGACCTCGCGCCGCTCCTTGTACGAGAGGTAGCCGCTCGCGAAGGCGGCCGAGGTCCAGCACACCGGATCGTCGGAGAGCCCGATGTGCAGCAGGTGCTGCTCGGCCTCGTAGGAGCGGTGCCACACGGTCTCGACCAGCGGCGCGTCGCCGAGGCCGTCGGTGCGGACGTTCTCCCCGAGGATGAACTGGCCCTTCAGCGGCGGCAGGAACGGGCCGGCCTTCCCCTCCTTCCAGAGGTCCGGGTGCTCGTGCTCGAGCGCCTCGCCCACGCGCCACCCGTGGGCGTAGCCGAACCGCGTCAGGACGCCGCGGGCCGCGAACGTCCCGAACGCGTCCGTGAGCTCCTTGCGCAGCAGGCCGAGGGCCACCGCGTCGAACAGCACCACGCGCTGGCCCATGAAGCGGATCACCCCGCCCCTGGGATCGAACGAGAGGATCTCCCTCAGGTCGAGGTCCTCGATGCGCATCACCGCTCCGGTTTCTCGAAACGGGAGGTCCGTTTCTCAGGACGAGTGATGCGCCCGGCCGCGGCCCGGGAAAAGCGGCGTGAGGTCGCAGGACTGCAGGTGTCGCGGGGGTTCACGGTCCGTGCTGCGGCGCGCGGCCGCGCCGGGCGCGGCGCCGGCGCGGACCGCCGGTCGCAGGCGGTTCTCGAAACGAGTCACCGGTTCTCGGAACGAGCGACCGGTCGCGGGCCGGCCGCCCGAAAAGAACCGTGAAGTCCATGAACGGTGCGTCACGCCCCGGGTGGCACGTCGGGTGCTCGAGGGCTCCTCGCCGTGCGCCGGACCGCGACGCGGCGCCGCGGCGCACGACTCGGCGCACCGGGGCCGACGGAGCGTCCGTCTGCCACCGCCAGCCCGAGGCGACCGTCAACGGGTGCGCCCACAGCCACGCGTTCGACTCGAGGTGCCGTAGCCGTCCAACCCGCTGCACGACGCGGATCGAACATGAACATGACCCACAGACGCTCCCTGGCGCTCCTCGCGGCGCTCCTCCTCCCTGCGGCGGCCTCCGCGCTGGAGGGCGACGTGACCCTCTACGGCACGCTGATGCCGTTCTTCGACAACGCGCGCGTGTCCGACCCGACGCGCCCCGGCCTCTCGCCCGCGACCGGCGGCGCGACGCAGGTCTCCGATGCTGCGTACACCGGCGTCGCCATCCCGCAGCGCTTCCGCCTCACCTCCGGCACGTCCAACATCGGCTTCAAGGGCGGGTTCGACGTGCTGGGCGAGGACCTGCAGGTCTTCTTCCAGGTGGAGAGCGCGGTCAGCCCCGACGGCGATGCGCCGAACGCCTGGGCCTCGCGCAACAGCGCGGTCGGCGTGAAGGGCAAGTTCGGCCGCGCGTTCTTCGGCAACTGGGACACGCCGTACAAGTACCCGGTGCTGCTGGTCGGCGCGGTCCGCGGCCTGAACCCGTTCGACAACACCATCACCGCCAACCCCGGCTTCGGCGTCCCCGGCACCACCACCCAGAGCGGCCGGGTGAACGGGAAGGCCGACGCGGCCTTCAACCGCCGCCAGGGCAACAGCGTCCAGTACTGGACGCCCGAGCTCTACGGGTTCTCGGCGCGCCTCGCGTACTCGGCCAACGAGTCGAGGACCGTGGCGTCGGCCACCGCGCCGTCCATCAGCCCGACCATCTACTCGGGCCTGGTGAGCTGGGGCCACGGCCCGCTGCTCCTGCGGTACGCGTACGAGCGGCACCAGGACTACTTCGGCCTGTCGCAGCTGGGCGGCTCGCCGGTGTCGCTGACGAACCGGTCGTCCACCGACCAGGGCCACGAGGCGATCGCGCAGCTGTCGCTGCCCACCGGGACGCGCGTCTCGCTGGTGGGCGAGCGGCTCTCCTACCAGAACGAGGATCGGGCCGTGGGCGCGGTGCGCGAGTACGCCCGGCTGGCCTACTACGCCCTCCTGCAGCAGCGCTTCGGCCCGCACCAGCTGTTCGGCTCGTTCGGCCAGTCCGACGCGGGCGAGTGCAAGGTGGTGGGCGGCGGCGCCTGCACCGTCAACGGCCTCGGCGCCACGCAGTGGAACGCCGGCTACTCGTACGCGCTCACCAAGGCGGCGGACGTGTACGTCGCGTACTACGAGACGCGGAACGACCGCTCCGCCAGCTACGGCGTGGTGGGCGGGCCGGGCGCGGTCGCGCCGGGCGGCGACACCCGCGGCTTCGGCCTGGGCCTGCTGTACACGTTCGCGGCGACGGCCAACGTCGGCGCGCCGAAGGGTTCCCCGTAGAGCGCACGGGGACGAGGGGCACCCCGGCCGCCTTCCTCCGCGGCCGGGGTGCTCCTCGCAGTCTTCGCCGGGCCCGGCGGGCGCCGGGCGCTCGCGCCGCCACCGCCGAGGACGCTCGGGGGTGGCGGCGCTTCGTTTGCGGACGTGACGCCCTGGTTCGCCGCCACGGTCCCGGGATCGTCCGCTCCGGGTCCCCGCCGTCTCACCGCGCTCGCTCGCGCGGGTCAGTGCGCAGCGAGCCGCCTCACCCACGCCCCGGAACCGGCTCCGCGGACACGCCGCGGGCGAGCACGTCGCCGTTGCCCGCGCGCGGGCGGCGCCGGGCGCGTTTCAGATTGCCCGCGCCCGTTTCAGAGAGAAACCGCGCAGCGCCGCGCACCTTGATATCCGTGCGCAATTGCAGCGCGCCGCGGGCGCAGCACGTGGCACGGACCATGTAACCCGGACGGGCATGTCGCCCGGTCCCGAGCCCCGAAGCCGCGCCTCGCGCGCCCTGGAGTGGATCTTCGCCGCCCTGCTGCTGGGGGCGTCGTCGGCCATCCTGATCGCGGCGGCGGTGAGCCGGGCGGACACGCACTACGAGTGGAGCCGGCCCGCGGGCGATCCCGCGCGCGGGGACGTCACGGCGGCGCAGGTCCGCGAGCGCCTGCACGAGGTGCTCGATCCCGAGCTCGGGATCGACGTCGTCGATCTCGGGCTCGTCTACGAGATCGCCGAGCCGAGGGAGGGGAAGGTGGCCCTGGTGATGACGCTCACCGTCCCCGGCTGCCCGTTCGCGAAGCAGCTCGTCGAGGACGTCCGCCGGGCGCTCTTCGCGCACCCGGGCGTGAAGGAGGTGTCGCTCACCGTGACGCTGGATCCTCCGTGGAGCTGGGAGCGGGTCGCGCCGGAGGTCCGCAAGCGGATGATCGAGCACGGCGCCGGGGCGGAGGAGCGGTCATGACGCTCCTCGGGCCGCTCTCCAGCGGCTTCCTGCTCGGCCTGGGAACCGGACCGCTCTGCTTCATCGGCTGCATCCCGCTGGCGCTGCCCTTCGCGCTGCCCGGCCCCGACGCAGGGCCAGGGTCGCGCCGCGGCGGATGGGGGTTCCTGCTGAAGTTCCTGGCCGGCCGCCTGGTCGCCTACTCGACGGTGGGCGTGCTCACCGGCCTCGCGTCGTCCCTGGCTGGCCCGCTGCGCCGCTGGGTGACGCCGGTGTGGCTCGCGCTCAGCGTGGTGCTGATCCTCCACGGGCTCGGGCGCGGCCTCGGGCACCGCGGGCTCTGCGGCGCGACCACGCGCCTGGTGCGGTCGCGCGCGTTCCCGTTCCTGCTCGGCCTCGCCGCGGCGCTCTCGGTCTGTCCGCCGTTCCTGCTCGCGGTCGCCTACGCGATGGATCGCTCGGGCCAGGTGCTCGGCGGCGTCGCCTTCTTCCTCGCCTTCTTCGTCGCCACCACCCTGTACGTCCTGCCCATCGCGATGCTCGGGTACCTGCCGCGGCGCGAGCTCTGGCAGCGCGTGGGCCGCGTCGCGTCCGTCATCGCCGGCGCCGCGCTCCTCGCGCAGGGGCTGAGGGAGCTCCTGGCGTAGATGCCTGGCGCAGGAGCCCGGGCCTCCGCGTCAGCGAGGTGAATGCCCCGGAATGCAGCACGGACATCCGACCGAAGCAGGAGATGGACAGCACCCATGACCAACCAACACGGACAGGAATCGACCCGAGGGAACGCGCCATGACCAAGACGGACCGTTACGTCCTCTGGGGCATCGGCGCGGTGTGGGCCCTGGACCTCGCGACCTTCATCCTCAGCGACTTCCACATCTACGCGTTCCTGGCGCTCTTCGTGATCGCCGCGCTCGGGTTCGCCTGGTGGGGACTCCGCTTCCAGGTGACGGAGCCGATGCGCCGCAACGCCGCGCTCGGGGTGACCGGCTTCTGGACGGTGGCGATGGCGCTGCTCTTCGCGCCCTGGCCCATCCCCGACAAGCCGGAGTACATCGTCGGCGAGGTCCACCGGTTCAGCGAGATGGAGCACGGCTTCTCGCGCGTGCTCACCGGCGTCACCGGCCCGAACATCGCGGCGGGCGGCCTGGTGTACGGCGACCCCGCCGACCAGCAGAGCATGATGACGGAGTGGGGCTGGCCGCCGAACTTCATCAGCGGCTACCCGCTCGCCCGGGCGCTGTTCGGCGGCACCATCCTCATGGAGCGCCTCCGCGGCGCCACCACCATCGGCGGCGAGCCGGCGAACCCGCTCCGCTACAGCTGGAGCAACTTCCAGGGCGAGAAGCGCGACAAGAAGCTCGGCTGGAACAAGGGAGACCTGCTCCTCGGCGAGGTGGCCAAGGCGATGGGCTCGGCGAAGGCGACCTACACGCCGCACGAGAACACGCTCATGGTGAAGTCGATCGCGTCGTGGCTCGGCTCGCCGCGCATCGCCATCGCGGCCGTCGATCCCCGCTGGTTCTACTCGCACGACCTCAGCACGTACGGCACGCCGCTGCCGCTGAAGGACGCGAAGGACCTGAAGTACGTCATCCAGATCTTCACCGACCAGGACTGGACCCGCATCCACAACGACGCCGGGACCTCCTGGTGGTCGGTGTCGAACAGCGGCCAGGCGTACTCGACGAGCGCGTGGATCGGCATCCGCATGGCGCAGATGCTCCGTGACATGGGCTACGTGGCCCGCGTCGGGTTCGGCGGGATGAACTACGAGAACATCGAGACGCCGGCCTCGGTGTACAGCGGCATCGGCGAGTACGGCCGGCTCTCGGACGCGGTGGTGCCGACGGCGGGCGGCCTGCGCTTCAAGTCCGCCACCATCTTCACCGACTTCCCGCTGGAGGCGGGCGATCCGAAGCAGGGCTGGGGCATCACCCGCATGTGCGCCAACTGCGATCGCTGCGCTCGCGCGTGTCCCGTCAACTCCGTGCCGATGGGGGAGCCCACCGTCGAGAACGGCGTGAAGATCTGGCAGGTCGACAAGGACAAGTGCACGCGCTTCCGCACCGGCAACCTGAACGGCAACATGTGCGGCGCCTGCCTGGCGGTCTGCCCGTACAACAAGCCGGACACCGCGTTCCACCGGGTGGGCAACTACATCATCCGGCACAGCCCGATCGCGACGTACCTGTTCGGCAACATCCACGGGGTCGGCCTCGAGGACTGGCTCGACTTCGAGTACAGCTCCGAGGCCAGCCCGTACAACGTGAGCCGCCCTGCCCGCTGGATCCAGGAGGATCCCGGCTGGAAGGCCAGGTTCCCCTACCAGGTGGGCCAGTACATCTACACCGAGCGTGACCGCTCCAAGAACGAGGAGTGGGCGTCCGGCGTGGACCCGAAGATGGGGAAGGTCGGGCTCAGCTACAAGGGCACGACCTGGGGAAAGATCCCGGACCGCCTGCTCGACGCCAGCGGCCGCAACCGCAACGTCCACTGGGACTACGAGGCCGGCGAGCTCCCGCCGAACCTGCCGCTCCCCGGCAAGCTGCTCACGCCGGAGGAGGCCACCGCGCTGCTGAAGGACGGCAAGGCGTTCTCCGGCGCGTCCTACTCGCCGGACGACGAGGTCTTCCCTCCGCGCGATCCCAAGTACGAGAAGCAGACGCTCACCTACGAGCAGGCGGCCCGCATGTGGGCGGAGGAGAAGTGACATGACCCGGCTCAAGCGTCTGAAGCTCAGCATCGCGCTGGAGTGGTACGAGATCCTCCTCATCGGCGTCACGGCGGGCCTGCTCGCGTTCGGCCTGTGGGCGCTCGTGGACACGCTCCTCATCGCGTCTCCCGTGGCGGCGTGGCGCTTCCTCGCCCTGTTCGTCGTCTGGTCGTTGCCGGGCATCGCGATCCTCGCGTTCGTGCGCCCCCGGCCTCCGGCGGCCCCGCCCGCTCCACGGCAGCAGGTCACCCCGTAGGTCCCCGGTCCCCGGGGCGGGGCGCTGGCCCCGCCCCCGGGGGACGGATGGGAGCATCGCGTGCGCTGGAAGGCTCGAGAGCTGGGGTGCGTGGCGCTCCTCGCCGTGGGTACGGCCGCGTGGACGGCCATGACCTCGGCCGCGCTGGTGGAGCGCGAGTGGCGCGCCACCTGGATCTCGCTCGCGACGGCGCTCGGCTGCGCCGCGCTGTGCGCGGGGTTGCTGCTGGCGAAGCGCCGCGGCGCGCTGGAAGGCGCGCGCGCCCGGTGGACGCTGCGCGGCGTCCTGGGGCTGGCGGCGCTGCTCGCGCTCGCGCTGGTGATCCCGTCCGACCGGAGCTTCCCCGACAAGCGGGTGGGCGCGGGGACGCCGACGCAGGCCTACGACGCGACCACGCAGCCCGGCAACGACGTCCTCGGCAAGGTGGAGCGGAGCCGTGGCCCCGATGGCCGTGACGAGCTCACCTTCTCCGTCTATGACGTGTGCGTGGGGAAGGTCGCCCACCGCGCGGCGCGCGACGGCGCGGTGGCGCCGGTCGCGGTCGAGGTGACCGAGCCCGCCGTGCTGGCCGCGCAGATCAAGGACGAGGCGCGGGCGCTCGGGGCGCAGGTGGCAGGGATCACCGAGCTCCACCCGCAGTTCGTGTTCCAGAAGGACAACGACGGCCAGCCGGTCGCGCTCCACCACCGCTACGCCATCGTGATCGGGACCGGCCTCGATTACCGGCTGGCCAGCCCGTCCGCGCCGCTGCCCTGGCGCGACTACTACAGCTCCATCCCGGAGGAGGTCGCGGCGGTGCTCTCCGGGCGCAGCACGAACCCCGCCGTCCCCATCCCTCCCGAGACCGTCCAGGAGTACCGCGACACCCTCGAGTTCTACGCCGAGGGCGGACGGGTCGCGGTGGAGCTCGCGAAGGCCATTCGCAGCCTGGGTTACCCGGCCCGAGCCCACTTCGGCCGGTGGGCGGAGGTGCAGGTGATCCCGCTCGCGATCGCCGCGGGCCTCGGCGAGGTCGGCAAGAACGGCATGCTCATCAACGACCGGTTCGGGCCGCGCGGGAGCTTCGCGGTGGTGACGACCGACATCCCGCTCGCCGTGGACCGGCAGCGCGACCTGGGCGTCCAGGAGTTCTGTCGCGTCTGCAACAAGTGCGCGGACGCCTGCCCGGTGAGCGCGGTGCCGCGCGGGGAGGCGGGCGCGCCGGCCGGCGGCGTCTCGCGCTGGCAGGTGGACGGGCCGAAGTGCTGGACCTATCTCAAGGTCAACCCGAAGTGCATGGCGTGCACCGGCGCCTGCCCGTTCAACAAGAAGGATCTGCTCGCGCACCGCTGGGCGGTGGCGCTCATCTCGCGCAAGTCCGTCGTCGCCAATCGCCTGCTCGTGTGGCTCGACGACCTGCTCGGCTACGGCCGGTCCGCGTTCCGGCTCCGCGACGAGGCGCGCAAGGCGCTGGGAGCGCCCGGCGAGGCGCCGCGGCCGGCGGGTGCGTCTCCGGGGCCGGAGGCGCGGTCGTGAGCTCGCGCGGTCCGAGCAGGCCGGTGAAGGAGTGGCTCGCCCTGATCGCGGCGGGGCTGCTCGTGGGTGCGCTGTTCAACGCCGCGTTCCAGGCCGCGCCCTGGAGCTCGGGCGGCCTGCTCGGCGGCGTCGCCGCCGCCGCACTGCTGAGGCTCCTGTCATGACCGAGATCGTCACCACCCTGCTGCTCGCGGTGGGGGTCTATGCGCTGCTGCGCCGCCCCGGCGCGGGCTGCGACGGTCGCTGCGACGGCGGCCGTGGCGGCTGCGAGGGTGAGCGGGCGCCGCTGGTCCAGCTCGGCCGGCCGCGCGGGAGGGTCCGCCGATGACCTGGGCCGGCCCGGCGGCGCTGGGCCTCTTCGTGGGCGGGGTGATCGCCTCGCTGCGCGGGTGGATCCCGCAACGCGTGGTCACCCTCCAGGCGCTGCTGCTCGCGGTCGCGGCGCTGGCGATCGGGTTCTCGGCGCTCGCGGGGCGGCCCATCCCGTGGCCCCAGCTCCTCGCCTCGGCGAACGTGCATCCGGTGACCAGCGTCATCGCCGGCTTCCTGCTCGCCGGCGCGTTGCACGCCGCGGGCGCGTTCGACGCCGCGGCGCGGCTGCTCGGGCGGCTGACGCGCACCCGGCTCGGCGCGCCGTTCGTGATCTCGCTCCTGGTGAACCTCCCCACGATCCTGGCCATGCCGTGCGGCCGCATCCTGGTCTCGCCGCTCATCCCGCTCGCGCTCATGCTGGGCTGGGCGCTCGCCAAGGAGCGCGGCGAGCCGGTGCTGGTGGCGGTCACCGTCTTCGGGCTGGTGGTGAACGCGGCCGCCTCCTGCGGCCCCTCCGTGATCGGCGGGATCGGGATGCTGGGCGAGGGGATGGGGCGGTATCCGCCGGGCTCGTTCTCCAACCCGGCGCAGATCGCGATCCTGGTGATCACCGTCGCCACCATGGCGCTGATCCGGTGGGGCTACGGCACGACCCTCAGGATGCGCGCCGCGCCGCCCGAGGCCGCCGAGCGCCCGGTGCCCGAGCACGGATACCTCGCGCTCGCGATCTTCCTGGCCGTGCTGCTGGTGGTGGTGCTCGTGCGCCCGCCGGTCCCGCTGCAGGTGACCCTCACGATCGGCACGGCGTGCGTCATGCTGGTCGCGCGGCTCGGCCTCGACGATCTGCTGGGCGGCGTGATGCTCCACCCGCTCTCGGCGATGCTGGCAGGGTTCCTGGTGGCGGGCGCGCTCTCGATCGCGGGCGCGTTCGACGCGCTGCTGGCGCTGCTGGTGTGGGCCGCCGAGCACACCCCGCTCGGCTACGTGGGCGTGAGCGTGGTGCTGGCCTACGTGCCGGTGATGCTGGCGATGCCGTGCGGTCGCATCGTGTCGCTGGCGCTCATCCCCGGGGTGCTCCTGTTCGGCGTGCGCCTCGCCGACGTGACCGGGCTCGAGCGCGCCACGCCGGCGCTGCTCTCCGCCTTCATCCTCGCCGGCGCGGCGTCCTGCGGCCCCTCCGCCATCGGCGGCATCGGCAGCATCGGCGAGGGGCGGCTGCGCATCCGCGACGCCTGGTCCGGCCGGCCGCAGACGCTCGGGATCTTCCTGGGCGTCCCGGTCACGGCGCTGCTCGTCTCCCGCCTGCCGCTCACCTCGACGGCCCTCGACCCGCGCTACTTCCCGGCGGCGCTCGTCCTCGGGGCGGTGGCGGGGGGCGTGGTGAACCTCGTCTACGGCTACCGGGTGCACCACCTCGGCGGCCTGCTCGGCGGCCTGCTCACCGGCGCGCTCCTGGTGCTCCTGTGAGGCGCGCGCTCGTCACCGTGAACGCGATCGCGGTCGGCGCCACGCTCGCGTACCTGGGCTGGTTGCTCGCGGACGCGCTGCGCGCCCGCCAGCCGTGGGCGATCACCTGCTACGACTGCAAGGCGTGCACGGCGCGCTGCGTGCTCGGGCTGGATCCGCAGGGCTTCGTCTCTGCGGCGCTGGCCGGGAGCGGCGACGTGTACATGTACGCGACGAACGTGCGCCTCCCGGTGCGGAGGGCGCTCGAGATCGATCCGGAGATGCTGGTGACCGTGGCGGATCGCCACCTCACCGCGCGCGAGGCGGCCGCCGCGCTGGGGCCCGACGCGGAGCTGGTCACCTTCAAGATGCGGGCGCGCGACGCGGCGCGCGTCTGCTTCCGTTGCGGGGCCTGCGAGAAGGGGTGCGGGCTGCGGCTGCCGCTGCTGCGGCTGATCGCGCAGCTCCGCGGCGACGCCGGGAACGAGTGGGCGGCCCATGCTCCGTAGCCCTGCGTTCCTCGCCACCCTGACGTTCCTGGCCGTCGCGCTCGGGGCGCGCGTGGCGCAGGCGCCGTGGACGGAGCAGTTCCCGGGCTCCTACCCGCGGGTGCACGCGCCGGCCGACGCGCGGTTCGAGTTCCTGCCGGACGAGATCCGCATCCACCTCGACGAGGAGACCAAGAGCGGCCGCATCATCGTGTTCGCACACGCCGCCGACGGCAGCCTGCTCGGCCTGCTCAAGCCCATCGTCGATGGCGCCGTCACGGTGCGACGAGGGGATCTCGCCGACTACCGCCTGGCGGTCCGGGGCCGTGACGTGGGCGAGCACCGGCTGCTGAAGGCGATGGACCGCTACGTCGAGCGCGAGGACATGCTCGAGCGGATCCTGGACGCGCGTGCGAAGGGGCTGCGCTTCGGCGTCCAGCGCTGCCTCTACCCCATCTGCAACCGCTGCCTGGATGGCTGCAAGAGCGTCATGCGCGGCGACTTCCCCATCTCGATGCGCGTCGGCGAGCGCGGGAACGTGGAGCCGGTGTTCGCGAAGGGGAGCTGCCCGCGCTGCGGCAAGTGCTTCGTCTGGTGCCCGTCCGGAGTGATCCGCGACAGCGGGTCCCTCACCAACTAGGAGTCGCGGTGTTCGAGGCGATGGAGATCGCGGTGGTGCTGCTCCCGGTCGTGCTGGTCGCCGGGATGGTGGTCCGGCTGGTGGCGCGCGGGCACACGCAGGTGCTGCTCTGCATGGAGTGCGAGCTGTGCATGGGCGCCTGTCCCCTGTGCGTGAAGCGCGGCGAGGCGTTCCCCGGTCCGAAGGGCATCCTCGCGGCGGCGAAGACGGGCAAGGTGGACGCGGCCATCGCCGCCGGCGCGCTCGACTGCACCTCCTGCGGCGCCTGCACGCACGTGTGCCCGCGTGGCCTCGCGCCGCAGCGCGAGGTCGAGCGCTGGCGCGCCGAGGCCGAGCGGGTGGCGTCGCGCCACGCCGCGGAGGATCCCGCATGAGCGCGTCGGCGCGGGTGGCCGCCCGGACGGCGATCGCGCTCGCGCTCGCGTGCGCGACGTGCCCCGCGCCGGCGGCCGGCGCGGACCCGGGACCGGATCCGGACGTCCCGCTGGTGGTGCTGGAGGAGCAGGTGGTCCGCCTGCCGCGCGCGACGACGGAGGCGCGGTCGCTGGCGTCCGGCACGGTGGTGGACCGCGCGACCTTCGAGGGCGAGGCGAAGGACGTCGGCCAGCTCGTCTCCACCGCCCCCGGGATCGCCGTGGAGGAGCACGGCGGCCTGGGCCAGCTCACCACGATCTCCATCCGCGGCTCCCCGCCGAGCGGCGTCAAGGTGCTGCTGGATAGCTTGCCGCTGAACACCGCGTTCGGCGGCGGCGTGGACCTCTCCACCATCCCGCGCTCCTGGGTGGACGCGGTGGAGGTGGTGCGAGGGCCGGCGGGAGCGCGCTACGGCTCGGGCGCGCTCGGCGGAGTGCTGAACGTGGTCACGCGCCGGCCCGAGGCGGGGAGCTGGAGCCTCGAGACCGGCGGCGGCTCCTTCGACACGGCGCGGGTCGCGGCCGACGTCGCCACCTCGCTCGGGCCGGGCGCGGTGTTGCTGGGCGCCACCGCCGAGACCACCAGCGGTCGGTTCCCGTTCCGGCTCGATCCGGGCCTTCCGGGCGGTCCCACCGTGGCAGCGACGCGAGAGAACGCCGAGGTGCGGCGCGGAGGCCTGCTCGCGAAGCTGGTCCGGCCGCAGGAGCGCGGCCGGCTCGACGCGCTCCTGGAGGTGTCCGGCGGGCACCGCGGCCTCCCCGGCTTCGCCGCGGCGCCCACGCCGTGGGCCTGGCAGGACGACGCGCGGCTGCTCGCGATGGGGCGGGTCGCGCGCTTCGGTGCGCTCGGCCCGGCCACGCTCGCCGCCCGGGGCCACCTGCGGCTCGACCGGCTGGATGCGCGCCTCACCGGCCCCGACGACTCGCCGATCCGTCAGCGCGGCGCGGCGGCCGGGCTGGCGCTGGAGGCGACCGGGTCGCACCGGAACGGCGTGCTCAGCGCCTCGCTCGAGACCAACGCCGAGCTCCTCGCCGCAGACGGGCTGGGCGGCCGCCGCGACCTGTACGGCGTGGCTGCGGCGGTCGCCGACGACCTCAGCCTCGCCGACGGCGGTCTCCGCATCGCCCCCGCCGCGCGCGCGGAGCGGGCCGGGCAGTTCGGCGGCGTCTCCGGCTCGCTCGGCCTGTCGGTCCGGCTCGCTCCCGCGCTGCGCGCCCGCGCGGGCGTGGGCCGCACCTTCCGGCCGCCCGGTCTCGCGGAGCTGCACCTTCAGCAGGGGCTCCTGGTCCCGAACCCGGACCTCCGGCCCGAGACGGCGGTCGCGGCCGACGCGGGGTTGGTGGCGGACGGCCGCGCGGGGCTGCTCGCGGTCACCGGACACCTCACCCGCTACGAGGACCTGGTGGTGTACGAGCCGAGCGATGCGTTCGGTCGGCTGAAGCCCTTCAACTCCGGGCGCGCGTCGGCCACCGGCCTCGAGGTCGAGGGCGCGTCCGCGCCGGTCGGCGGTCCGCTCCGCGCGAGCGCCAGCGGCAGCTACACGCTGCTCGTCACCGAGCTGCTGCGCGGTGCGCCCGCGGAGGTGGGGCACTGGATCCCCTATCGCCCGAAGCAGCGCGCCTTCCTGCGCGTCGCGCTCGCCCCCGGGCCGCTGTCGGCGCACGTGGAGCTCCACCGCCTCGGCCGCCGCTACCGCGATCGCCGCGGCGTGAACCCGGTCCCTTCCTCGACGAGCTGGAACGCCGGCCTCGGCGTGCGCGTGGCGCGCCGCCCCGAGGTCCGGATCCACCTCGAGGTCCTCAACCTCGCCGACGATCGGACGCTCACCGACGGCGTCGGCGATCCGCTCCCGCCGCGGACCGTGATGGTCACGCTGCGCGCCGGGTCCTCTGCCCAGGAGTACGCACCATGAGATCGACGTTCCTCGCCACGCTCGCCGCCGCAGCGCTCCTCGCGTGCAGCGCACGGAGCACCTGTCCGGAGGGGCAAGTCGACTGCGGGGGGCGCTGCGTCGCGCTCTCCGCCGACCCGCTCAACTGCGGCGCCTGCGGCACGGTGTGCGGCGCGGGCGGTGCCTGCCGCGCGGGCGCGTGCGACTGCGGCCCGGGGACGGTCCGCTGCGGCGAGACCTGCGCGCAGCTCGAGAGCGACCCTGCGAACTGCGGCGCCTGCGGAAAGACCTGCCCCGGCGCGCAGGTGTGCGGCACCGCCGGCGGCGCGATCGCCTGCGCGGACGCGTGTGCGGAGGGGTTGACGGCATGCGAGCGCGCCTGCGTGGACCTGACCTCGAACCGCTATCACTGCGGCGGCTGCGGCGTGCTGTGCGAGCCGGGGGAGGCCTGCGACGGCGGCACCTGCCGCTCGCTCCAGGTCGCCTGCTTCGCGACCGATGACGTCCGCCCGCTCGCGCCCGATCTCGCCGGCGCCGGGTCGCCACGACCCGCGGGCGACGGCCCGGTCGCGCTGGCCGGGCTCGACGGGGACGTCTGGGCCGCCGCCGCGCTGTCCGGGAGCCTGGTGCGGCTGCCGCTCGAGCTCGCCGCGCCGTCGGTCGAGCACGCGCTGCATGCGGCCGACCTGGAGGGGATCGCCGCCGTGGGCGATCGGCTGCTGGTCTCGAACTCCGGTGGCGGCTCCGTCGCGGTGGTGGAGCCCGGGACCGGGCGCGTGCTGGACGACGTGATCCTGCCGGGGCCGCCCAGCGCCAACCCGCGGGGCATCGCGGTCCTCGATGGGCGTGCGTACGTGGCGCTGTACGGAAAGGACGAGGCGAGCGGGGGGCAGGCGGTCGCGGTGCTCGACGTCTCCCGCGTTCCGGGGTGCGCCGGCGCGCCGTGCGCCACGCTGGAGCGCACGATCGATCTGCGCGGCGCGGCCGATGCGGGCGCCCTGCCGTTTCCGGGGCACGCGGTGGCGCTGGACGGGAACGTCCACGTGACGCTCGCGAACCTGGCGAAGGACTCGGACCCGACGAGCTGGACCTACGGGTACTACGTGACGCCGGCGGGTCCGGGCCGCCTCGTGACGATCGACGCGGCGAGCGGCGCGTCTCGCGTGCTCTCGCTGGGCGACGGCTGCAAGAACCCGGGCGCGCTCGCCGCACACGGATCCACCCTCTGGATCTCGTGCGCCGGCGCGGGCGCCGCCGGGCTGCTGCCGGTGGACCTCTCGAACCCCGCCGCGCCGGTGGTCGGAGGCCTGCTCCTCACCGCGTTCGACGCGCCCGGCGCCGTGGCCTTCTGCCGCGGCGCGGGCTTCGTGAGCGATCAGTATACAGGGAGGGTGCAGCGCTTCGACCCCGTGACCCGGAACGCGCAGGAGGCGGTGGAGGTCTGTCCGATGGGCGCACAGGGATGGGCGTGGGCTGCCGATCTCCTGTGCGCGCCGGGACGCTGACCTGTCGCCACCCAGGCCTCGAGGTGCACGGCGGCGCCTGGAGCGAAGCATCGATCCACCGGAAGGCGAACCATGAAGCTCCACGACATTCACCTGCTGGACCTCTTCGACGTGGGCACCGAGCAGGGTTGGCTCAGCATGCGCCAGCAGCGCATGGTGGTGCACAGCGCGGCGGCGGTCAGCATCATGCGGGCGCAGCTGATCCGCAGCATGGGCCAGGACGCGGCGCGGGCCATCGTGTTTCGCTGGGGCTTCGCCCAGGGGTACTTCGACGCGATGATGTGCTCCGACCACCTGGCGAGCTTGCAGCCGGTGGACCGGTTCGTGTTCGGCTGCACGCTCCACACCATGGAAGGCATGGTCCGGGTGGCGCCCAAGGTCATCGAGGCGGAGGGGCCCGGCAAGCTGCACATGGAGGCGAACTGGTGGCACTGCGCCGAGGCCGACGACCACGCCCGCGTGTTCGGAGCTGGCATGACGAGCTCGTGCTGGGCCACGCTGGGCTACGCCTCCGGGTTCGGCACGTACGTGATCGGGGCGCTCATCCTGTTCGAGGAGGTCGCGTGTCGCTGCTCCGGCGCGCAGTGCTGCTCGGTGGTGGGCAACGATCTGGACGGCTGGGGTGAGCGCGCGGCGGAGATCGAGGCGCGCTACACGCTCGCGGGCGAGACCTCGTTCTCGCAGCAGTGGAAGGAGATCCACGCGGAGTGCGAGCACGCCCGGGCCATCCGGACGGCTGCGGCGAGCGCCAAGTCCGCGCCCACCGCCACCGTGACCACGGTGAACGGCCCCGACCGCACCACCGCGCCGCTCAACTTCGTGGTGTGCAGCCAGGCCATGACGGACCTGCTGGTCCTCGCGGAGCGGGTCGCGCCGCTCGAGATGAACGTGCTCATCGAGGGCGAGAGCGGGACCGGCAAGGAGTTCCTGGCCCGGTTCATCCACGAGAAGAGCATGCGCGGCGACGCGCCGATGGTCGCCATCAACTGCGCCGCGCTCACCGAGGGGCTGCTCGAGTCGGAGCTGTTCGGCCACGCTCGAGGCGCGTTCACCGGCGCGGTGCGCGACAAGCCGGGGCTGTTCGAGCACGCCGGCCGAGGCACGATCCTCCTCGACGAGATCGGCGAGATGCCGCTGTGCCTCCAGGCGAAGCTGCTGCGCGCGCTGGAGAGCCGCGAGTTCCGGCGAGTCGGCAGCGAGAAGGTGCTGCGGCTGGACGCGCGGGTGGTCGCCTCCACGAACCGGGACCTCCGGCAGCAGGTGCAGACGGGCGCATTCCGCGAGGACCTGTTCTACCGGCTGGGCGGGTTCGTGCTCACCATCCCGCCGCTCCGGGAGCGGCGGGAGGAGATCCCCGCGCTGGCGCACTACTTCCTGCACTCCACCGCGCGGCGCTGGAACAAGGGCGTGCAGACCATCAGCCCGGGCGCGATGCGGTGCCTCATGAGCTACTCCTGGCCCGGGAACGTCCGGGAGCTGCAGCACGCCATCGAGCGCGCCACGGTCGTCGCTTCCCAGTCGGTGCTCACGGTGAAGGACCTGAACCCGGAGGTGGCCGGGCGCCTCGGAGACCCCGCGCCCGACGGCGACCTGGACGTCGAGGCGAACGAGCGGCAGCTCATCGAGGAGGCGCTCCGCCGCTACCACGGCAACCGGAAGGAGGCCGCGGCCGCGCTGCGCATCAGCCCGGTCACGCTCTGGCGCCGCGTGCGCAAGTACGGGCTCTCGCTCAGCTGACCCCCTCCCCGGCGCGGAGCGCGGTGAGCGCCGCGGCCTGCAGGTCACGCGCCTTGGCGGTGCTGCCCGCCGGTGCGGCCGCGATCGCCAGCTCCGCATGGATCGCGTCGCGGAGCGCGGCGGGGCAGAGGCGCGCTCCCAGCAGCCGCGCCTCTGCGGCGCGTGCGCGCCAGGGGCTGGGGGCGACGCCGCCCAGCACGATGCGGGCTGCCTCGACCACCTGGTCCCGGACCTCCACCGAGCCCGCCACCGCAGCCGTCACGGCGTCCCCCGTGCGCCTGGCGTCGAAGAAGGTCACCTCGCCAGGGGCCGGCCAGCGGAGGTGGATGCAGGTGAGGATGTCCGCCGGCGTGGTGCAGACCGGCCGCCCCGCGCTCGACCGGCGCGGCGGGTAGAGGCGATCGAGCGGGACGCGCACGAGCCCGGAGACGCTGTGAGCCTCGGCGCGCGCGCCGAGCGCGATGAGCACCGGCGCGAGCGACGACGGGTGCGCGCTCGCGCAGGCGCGCCGATCGAAGAGGGCGCCGTCGGCGCGCCAGCTTCCGTCCGAGCGACAGCGCCCCGCGCCGGATCGCCGGCACGGGCGCCCCTCGGTGCGCAGCTGCCAGCAGCGCGGGTACTGCATGAGGTTTCCGCCCACCGTGGCGACCTCCCGCACCGCAGGCGTCGCGGCGAGTCCGGCGGCGCGCGCGAGCGCCGGGAACCGCTCCAGCACCAGGGGGCTCTGCGCCAGCTCCTGCAGCGTGACCAGGGTCCCGATGCACAGGCCGTCCGGCCGGACGTCGAGGCGGCGCAGCTCGGCGAGGCCGCGGATGCACACGATGCTCCGCGGCGCGCGGCGCACGAGACCGAGCCGCTCGCCCAGATCGACGCCGCCGGCCACCACCGCTGCCCCCTGGAAGGCGCGCCACGTCGCCTCCGCGAGCGAGCTCGCGAGATGCCACTCCGGATATGCCCTGGTGCGAGACACCGCGTGCGCCTCTCCGTGGACGGGAACGTTCGCACCAGGGCGCTTCACGAAGCGCGCCAGCGCCGCTGGGCCGCGATCGCGCCGGATCCGGCGCGCGCGGAGGCGGCGCGGCGGCGCCCAGGCGTTTCAGTCGGGAGCCGGGCAGTTCAGCCTGAAGCGCGAGCGCGCCGCGGCACGAGGGTTGCTCCGCGAGCGAGCATGGAACGTGGACCGGAGATCATGGACGGGGCCGGCGACCGGCGTCGCGCGGCGCCGCCAGCGCGCGGCGGCGCTCGGGCGGGACTGGCGCTCCTCGCGGGCGCTGCGCTGGCGATCGGTGCACTGGTCGTGGCCGACCGCCGCGCGGCGGCGGGGCGAGCGCCCGGCCTGGACGAGCTCGCGCCGCCGCTGGTGCTGACCGCCGTGGGCGGAGGCGGCGCGATCGATCTCGGGAAGCTGCGCGGGCGCGCCGTCGCGGTGAACTTCTGGGCACCCTGGTGCGGCCCGTGCCGGGCCGAGCTTCCGGACCTGGCCGAGGTGAAGCGGGAGCTGGGGGACGCCTGCGTGGAGCTGATCGGGGTCGCTGGCGACGGCGGTCGCGAGGAGGTGGCGCAGGTCGCCGCAGGGCAGCCGTATCCGATGGGCTTCGACGCGGACGGCGCGGCGATGCGCGCGTGGCGCGTGGACGCGGTGCCGACCACGTACCTCGTCGATCCCGGAGGCAAGATCCACGCGGTCATCTCAGGCGCCGTCGGCCGCGCAGAGCTCCTCGAGGCCCTTCGTCCGATCATCCCGGCGACGTGCCCGCGGAGCTGAGCCCGGCAGCGCGATCGCTTCGCATTGAAGCGTGCGCTTTCCGATTGAAAGGTCCGCGCCGCACGGCGGCGCTCCAGGGCGGCGGGATCTCGACGGATGCGCGCCCGGCACGGCCATTGAAGCGCCGCCGCTCCACATCACCGCCGCCGGCAGCCCGGGCGGCCAACGGAGAGGTGTGACCAACATGAAACCGCATCCATGGAAGCCCATCCTCGCGCTCGTCGCGGCGATCACCCTGGCGACGCCCGCGGCCGCGAAGGAAGGCGGCGATCAGTACCCGGTGGGCGTCGACGGCCTCGCCGCCGGCGCGCTCCCGCCGCCGGGCACCTACCTCCTGAGCATGGTCGCGCTGGTGCACGGCGAGGTCCAGGACGCCGACGGGCACGACGCGGGCATCGAGGCGAGCGCGCAGTTCGGCGTGCTGCGCCTGGTCCACGTCACCAAGCTCCGCGTGCTCGGGGCGCAGTACGGGTTCGGCGCGATCCTTCCCTACTGGCACCAGACCGCGAAGGTCCGCACGCCGGCGGGCAAGCTGGAGTTCGACGCGGACGGCCCCGGCGACATCACGTTGAACCCCGTCTACCTCAACTGGCACTTCCCGCAGAACCTCCACCTGCTCGCCACCGTCGACCTGAACCTGCCCACCGGGCGCTTCCGCACCGACGGGGGCCTGAGCCAGGGCGTCGGGTACTACAGCGTCAGCCCGAACGTCGCCGCGACCTGGTATGCGCCGGGCGGCTTCGAGGCCTCCGGGAAGCTCCTGTACAACCTCAAGCGCGAGAACCCGGTGACGGGCGTGCGGTCCGGCGACGAGCTCGAGGTCGACTTCGCGGTGGCGAAGCTCTTCGGGCCGTTCGAGGCCGGCGTCGGCGGCTACTACACGGTGCAGACCACCGACGACGAGCTCGATGGACAGGAGGTCAACGACAAGGCCGAGGGCCTCGCCCTGGGGCTTCAGGCCGCCTACCAGGCACCGTTCGGCACGTTCATCGGCATGTGGCACCACGACGTCACGAGCGACAGCCGCCTGCAGGCCGATCGCGTCTTCCTCAAGTTCATGCTCCCCCTGTAGCACCCGCCGCGAGGCAGGTCGGGTCGTCCGATCCCCGGCCTGCCTCGCACGCGGCCCGGGGTGCGGCCCTCGCCGCGGCGCGATCGCCGGCGCCGCCCAGCCGGAACTCGCCCAGCAGCTCGGCCAGCATGCCCGAGCGCGCCGACAGCTCCGCCGCCGCCGCCGAGGACTGCTCGGCGCTGGCGGCGTTCTGCTGGGTGACGCGGTCGATCTCGGCCACCGTGCCGGTGATCCGCGCGACCCCGCTGGCCTGCTCCCGCGCCGACGCGCTGATCTCGGCCGCGAGCGCGGCGAGCCGGTCCGAGCTGCCGTGGATCGCCTCGAGCCGCTCCGCGACCGCGCGCGTGATCGCGTCGCCGTCCGCCGCCTGGCGCACCGACTCGTGGATGAGCGCCTCGGTGCGGGAGGCCGCCGCCTTGGAGCGGAGCGCGAGCGAGCGGACCTCCTCGGCGACCACCGCGAACCCGCGCCCGGCGTCGCCGGCGCGGGCGGCCTCCACCGCCGCGTTCAGCGCGAGCAGGTTCGTCTGGAACGAGATCTCGTCGATGTCCTTGATGATCTGCGCGGTCTGCTCGGCCGCCAGGCGCACCTGCGCCATGGCGGCGGTCATGCGCGACACCGTGGCGGTGCCCTCGGCGGCGGCGTCGCGCGCCGCCGCGGTGAGGCCGTCCGCGGCGGAGGCGTGCTCGGAGGTGGCGCGCGCCTGCCCGGCCACCGCCTCGAGGCTCGCGCCGGTGCGGCCGATGGCGGAGGCCTGCTCGGCGGCGCCGCCCGCCACCGCCCGGCTCGAGGAGGCGATCTGGGCCGCGGCCGCCGAGATCCCGCCCACCGCCTCGACCACCTGGCCGAGCGCCGCGTCGAGCGCGCCGGCGGTGCCGTTCACCACCTGCTGGAGCCGCGCGTGGTCGCCCAGGTAGCGCCCGCCCATGCGCGCTCGCAGGTCGCGCGCGGCGAGCCGAGCCAGGACCTCGCTGGCCTCGCGCACCGGCGCGGAGATCGCGTCCAGGATCTCGTTCACCCCTGCGAGGACGCGGCGGTAGTCGCCCGCGCAGCGGGTCGGGTCGCCCCGGCGGCCGAGGTCGCCGGCGCGGCCGGCCTCGATGGCCACGTCCACCTCGCCGACCAGCGCGCGGATGGCGGACGTGCAGGCGTTCACGTTGCGGCGGAGCGTATCGAACTCGCCGCGATAGGTCTCCTCGATCGGCGCGGGCGCCTCTCCGCGCGCCAGCCGCTCGAGCGCGCCCGCTGCCGCGCGGAGCGGCGCCACCACCGCGTCGAGCAGGGCGTTCATCCCGCGCACCAGCTCGCCGTTCTGGCCCGGGTAGCGGGACGGATCGGCGCGCACGTCCAGGCGTCCCTCCGCCGCCGCGCGCAGGAGCAGCGCCAGGTCCGCGTTGCGCAGGCGCACCACCTCGAGCAGCGCGTTCACGCCTCGCTTCAGGTCGAGGAAGCGGCCCTGCACCGCGAGATCGACGTCGGGCGGCACCTCGCCGGCGGCGAGGCGCACCACCCGGTCCGTGGCGACCTCGATCGGCCGGATCACGGTGTCGAGGAGCAGGTTGATCCGGCCGATCATGGCGCCGTTGTACCCGTGGTAGCGGGTGACGTCCGCCCGGACGTCCAGGCGGCCCGCGGTGGCCGCCTCCACCAGCCGCCGGATGTCCTCGTTGCGCTGCTCCACCACCTCGATCACCGCGTTCACCGCCTCGCGCAGGCGGTCGAAGTCGCCCTCGAACGGCGCGGTGATGCGCGCGGGGAGGTCGCCGCGCGAGATGCGCTCCACCGCGTCCGCGGTGGCGGCGAACGGGACCGAGAACGCGTCCAGGGTCTCGTTCAGCGTCCGGATGATGAGCTGGAACTCCGGGTCGATGTGCCCCTCGCCCCCGCGCACCGTGAGCGTCCCGGCGCGCACCGCGTCGCGCACGCGCGCGGACTCGGTGCGCATGGCGCGGATGGCGCGGCCGACCACGAGCGAGACGAACAGCCCGCCCGCGGCGATCACGGCCGCGACCGCCGCCGAGGCGCCGAGCGCGAGGGTGGCACCGCCGGGCAGGCCGCCCCGTGCGGCGAGCCAGCCGGCCATCCCGGCCGCGAGCGTGGCGCCCGCGGCGAGCAGGGAGGAGCCGAGGATCTTCGTCGAGACCGGGAGCGAGCGGAGCATGTCGGGACCTGGCGAGGCGGGCGCGGTGGACGTTCGGAGGCGGGGGAGCACCCGACGTGCCAGCGCGTCCGCGGCGGGCCGTGGCATCGGGACGGCGGGCGCTTGCGGCCCCTCCGGGCGGCACGCCGTCCCGCGTCCTCGGTCGAGTGGCGGGCGCCCCAGGGTGGAGCGCGTGGGTCGCGCGCGCGGATCGATCGTGGACGCGGCGGCGCCCCGACGTCAGGAGCCTGACGTCGTTTGGCCCGGACGCGGGGCGGCCGTCACCGCGGCGCGAGGGCCAGCGCCGCCCCGAGCAGCGCGGAGTAGACGAGCCCGACCCGCGCCATCCGCGGCGTGAGCGGGATGAGGCGCGCCCGTTCACGCACCGTGAACAAGGTCCGGAGCGCGCCGAGGGCCATCGGCGCGGAGGCGAGCGGCAGGAGCATCCACGGGCCGAGGTCGAGCAGGAGCCAGGAGCCGAGCGGCGCGAGGTACGCGAGCGCGAGCAGGGCGGAGATCTCGACGCGGTTGAAGCCCGGCCCGTGGAGCACCGCGCCGGTTCGCCAGCCCTTCACGCGGTCGAACTCGTGATCGCGGAGGTCGTCCACCAGGAGCACCGCGGTCACGAGCGCGCCCACCGGCAGGCCGACGAGGTAGACGGCCAGCGGCAGCGACGCGAGCAGGCGCCACGGCTCGGGCGCGCCCTGCACGGCGGCCGCCTGGATGAAGTACGTCCCCACCACGCCGACCACGCCGAACATCACCACGAACAGCGGGTCGGCCTGGCCGCGGCGGGCGTAGGCCCACGGGCCGCCGTTGTACGAGAGGCTGGTCACGATCCCCAGGGCGCCGAACGCCAGCACCGGCGCGCCGCCGATCCGGTACAGGTAGGGCGCCGTCGCCAGCGCGAGCGCGAGGCACCCGACGATCGCGAGGCGCAGCGTGGCGAGCCGCAGGGCGCCCGTCTCCACGGCCTGGACGAGCTCGGGGTGCTCCGGGAGCTTCGGGTGGAGCCGGAGCAGCTCGTGGTTGTCGGTGAAGAGCCCGGCCACGTGGATGACCCACGATCCGAACAGGCCCACCAGCGCCGGCCAGGGCGAGAGCACGCCGAAGTGCACCGCCAGCCCCAGGCCGACCAGCACCGGCTGCGCGGCGGTGGGCAGCGAGTGCGTCGGGTACACGAGCAGGTCCACCCAGATGCTCCGCGCCGAGGCCGCGGGCACCTCGGCGGCGCCAAGCTCCTCGGGCGGGCCGGAGAGGTGGGGAGATGGCGTGCTCACCCGCACAGCTTCGATCAACCGGGGAGGCGTGGCGCGGCCGCGGTGCGCGGCATGGCGCCGCGGGCGACCGGGCACGCCGGCCGGCGACGCTCACCGCCGCACCCGCGGCGTCGGCGCCGGCCGTCGTGCGGCGGCCACCGACGCGTGCGGCGTGCCGGGCGCGGACGCGGTCCATCCCGCGGCCGAGCCCGCCGCCACCTCGCCGAGCGCACCGGCCACGCCCACCGTGAAGACGGCCCACAGCCCGATCCAGAGCGCGGCCAGGAGCGCTCCGACGGCGAGGTCCGGGGAGCCGCGGGCGGCGCGCGCGAACCGGGGCGCGAGCAGGCGTCCCGCGCCGGCACGGCCGACCGGCGCCGGCCGGGGCGCCGGCGGGGGAAGCCGGGGGGCGAGGGCCTGTGGGCCACCGGTCAGCCAGAGGGCGCCCCAGGAGGGCGCGGCGGTGGAGGGTGACGCTCGCGACTTCATGTGGTTTCTCCCTCGTGCTCGCCGCGCGGGCTGCGCGGCACGTGGAGGATGTACCGATGTCGAAGCGCGCCTTGAACGCGCAGGGGGGCGCCGGCCCCGCGCAGCAACGCGCGGGGCTGGACTGGGGGCACCTCGAGTTCTTCCTCGAGCTGGTGCGCACCGGGAGCCACGCCCGCGCGGCGCGGCGGCTCGGCGTGGATCGCAACACCGTGGCGCGCCGGGTGGCGGCGCTGGAGGGCGCGCTCGGCCTGGCGCTGTTCGAGCGCGGGCCGCAGGGCTGGGCGTGCACCACCACCGGCCAGGAGCTGGCCGAGCTCGCCTTGCGGGTGGAGCAGGACGTGCTCGCGCTCGCGCGCCACGCGGACACGCGCGACCGCGCGCTGGACGGGACGGTGCGGCTCACCACCGCCTCGCACCTCGCCACGCACCTGTTCCTGCCGGCGGTGGGCGTCCTGCGCGAGCGGCACCCCGGGCTCGTCCTCGAGATCGCCGCCGACCAGCGCGCCTTCGACCTCACGCGGCGCGAGGCCGACCTGGCGGTGCGCATGGGCCGCCCTCGCGACGCCGGCCTCGTCACGCGCAAGCTCTCTGACGTCGCCTACGGGCTGTACGGCGGGCGGGAGGTGGTGGGCGGGAAGCCGCGGGCGGTGGACTTCGCGGCGGATCCGTTCGTCGGGCTCGACGAGGGCCATGCCGCGGTGCCGCAGGAGCGCTGGCTGGAGCGGGTCGCGCCGGCGCGCCGGATCGTCTTCCGCTGCAACAGCACCACCGCGCTGCTCCAGGCGGCGCGGCTCGGGCTCGGGGTGGCGGTGCTGCCGCGCTTCGTGGCAGACCGCGACCCGGCGCTGGTGCGGCTGGACGGTCCGGAGCCGGCGCCGCACGAGCTGTGGCTCCTCGTGCACGGCGACCTGCGCCGCACGCCGCGGGTGCGGGCGGTCATCGACTGGCTGGACGGCCTGGTGGAGCGCGCCCGGCCGGCGCTGGCGGGGCAGCCCTAGCGCGGGCGCCGGCCGCGGGGGCCCGGGCGGCGCGCCCGGCTCGCCGTCCGTCCGCCCGCCGGCGCGGGGCGGCGCACCGCGCGCACCTTCCCGCTCGCGGCGCCGCCGCAGAAGAACAGGCCGGCGCCGTCGGACTCGAGCCCGCTCACCAGCGCGCCCCGGGGCATCGAGAGCCGCGCCCGCACCGCGCCGCCGGCCGGATCGACCCGGCGCAGCTCGCTCTCGCCCCCCTCCATCGTCCCGTGCCACAGCTCGCCGTCCACCCAGGTCACCCCGGTGACGAAGCGGTCGGACTCGATGGTGCGCAGGACGGCGCCGGTGGCGGGATCGACCCGCAGGATCCGCCGCTCGCCGTAGCGCCCGACCCACAGGCTCCCCTCGGCCCAGCACAGGCCCGAGCCGCCGGCGCCCTCCGGCGCCGGGATGCTGCCCAGGACCGCGCCGGTGCCCGGGTCGAGGCGCAGGATCCGGTCGCCGGCGAGCTGGTGGAGGTGCCGGCCGTCGAAGGCGGTGCCCGCGTCGCACGCGACGTCGAGCGCGCGGACCGTCTCGCCGCTGGCGGGGTCGAACGCGATCAGCCGCGCCCCGGTCGCGGCCCAGACGCGCTCGCCGTCGAAGCTGACCCCGGCCACCGGGGCGCCGTCGAACGGGCCGTACTCGCGCACCACCTCGGCGTCGGCGCAGGGGACCTCGGCGCCGGGCGCCCCGGCGGGCACGGCGTGCTTCCTCGCTCCGGAGCTCATCCCTGCCCGATAGCGCGGGGGAGCGGCAGCAGCAACGCCGGGTTGAAGCCGCTCGTGGGTGCCGAGACCCAGCGGCGCGCGCGCCCGCGGCCGAGCGCGCGGACGGCGCCGCGCTCGGCGAGCGCGGTCAGCCCGCGCTGCACGGTGCGCCGGCTGGTGCCGAGCGCGAGCGCCAGCGCCGACGACGACCAGGCCTGGCCGTCGGCGAGCAGGGCCGCGAGCGCGGCGGCCTGGCCGTCGGCGTCCCCCGCCGCCGCGGGGGGCGCGAGCACCGCCACGCCGGCCCCGGTGCGCGGCGCCAGCGCGAACCCCGCGGGCGTGGCGTGCACCGAGGCCAGCGCCCGGACCGCCCGCCGCAGCCGGCCCACCTCCACCCGCAGCCGCCCGCGCAGCGACGGGGTGGCGCGGGCCGCGCCGAACGCGCGGCGCACCAGCACCTCGCGCGGCGCGTCGCCCGGCCAGGCCTCCGCGAGCGCGCGGAGCAGCGCGAACAGCACCGGCCGCCGCGCCAGGTCCACCGCGGCGCCACCCCGGCCGGCGGTGCGCCGGCAGCCGTCCACCACCAGCCGGTCGCTCCGGCGGAGCGCCTCGACCTCGCCGAGCCGGAGCGGCCGCTCCGCGCCGGCGGAGAGGAGCCGCGCGGCGGGGCTCGCCAGCGCCTCGCCGGCCCTCGCCACCTCCGCCACGAGCGCGGGGATCCCGGCGCGGTCCGCGGCGCGCCGCGCCCGCGCGTGCGCCTCCGCGGCGGCGGCGCTCCGCCCGGACCGGAGCGCGACGTCGAGCGCGGCGAGGCCGGCCACCGCGGCGAGCGCCGGCGGCGCGCCGCGCAGCGCGAGCCGGTCGAGCGCGGCGCCCGCCTCGGCCACCCGGCCGCCGAGGAGCAGGCGCCGCACCGCGAGCAGCCGGGCGTGCAGCGCGTTGGCCCGGTCCCCGCCCGCCTCGAGCGCGCGCGCCGCGTCCTCCAGGTCGATCGCGGGCGCGTCCGGCCCGCGCGCGGCGAGCGCCACCTCCGCCTCGGCCGTCGCGCAGCGCGCGCGGGCGAGCGGCGCCGCCGGCCCGAACGCGCGCGCGGCGCGCCGCAGCAGCCGCCGCGCCGCGTCGAGGTCGCCGAGCTGGGCCATGGCGATGCCCCGCAGCGCGAGCCCGGTCGCGTCGCGCCGCAGCGCCACCTCCCGGAGCGCGCCGAGCGGATCCCCGGCCTGGAGCGCACGGGCGGCGGCGGCGGCAGGGGGCGTCGCTGGCATCGGCCGGGATCGTAACCGGAGGAGCGCCCGCGCTCCACGCGCCGGGCGAGGGGCGCCGCAGCCCCGACCCACCGGCCCGCGTCCGGTGCGCCGGTGTGCGAGATCGCCGCCTGCACGCTCCGTGGACGGGGCGCGCGGCCCCATGCTCTGTATCCGGCGCATGCGATCCGACCGGAACCTCGGCACCCTCGACCGCCGCGACGGCGTCTGGCCGCGTACCTACCCCTTCGCGAGGCGATGGCGGCTCCTGTTCCACGGGCTCGGCGCGCTCGGCCTCGCTGCGGCGGTGGCGGGCTCGATCGCGGCGCTCCGCGGCGCGCTCGCCGGGCCCGTGCTGATCGTGCCGCTCGGCTTCGGGGCGCTGGGCGCCGCGGCCGTCGCGGCGGCGCAGCGCGGGCGGCTCCTCCTGCACGCGGACGGCGTCGAGGTGATCGAGCTGGGCCGGTCGCCGCGCCGGCTGCGCAACGATCAGATCGCGGGACGCCGCACCATCCCGCTGCAGTACGGGATGGAGAAGCTGGTGCTGGAGCGCCGGGAGCGCGGGGAGAAGCCGGTCTCGATGGGCTTCCTGTTCGAGCGCGACGCCACGCTGGACGCGTGGCTCGCGTCCCTCCCCGACCTCGACGTGGCGGACCGGGCCTCCGCCGAGGCGGCGCTGCTGGCCTCGGCCGAGCTCGGTCCGGACGAGGAGGCTCGCCGGGCCTCGCTGGCGGGGTCCCACCGCGTCGCGAAGGTGCTGAAGGGCGCCGCGCTCGCGGCGGGCGGCTGGGGGCTGCTCTTCCCGCGGCCGTACCCGGTCGCGATCGCCGTGCTGGCCGCGATCCCGCTCGCCACGCTCGCGCTCGTGCTGGCCGGCCGCGGCCGGTACTCGGTGGAGGAGCGGCGCAACGAGGTGCGGCCGGGGGTGGGCGTGCCCATCTTCGGGCCGGGCGTGGTGCTCATGCTCCGCGCCCTCCTCGACTACCAGGTGGTGGACGTCGCGCGCGTGCTCGGGTGGACCGCCGCCGCCGCGGTCGCGCTCACCGCCCTGCTGGTGCGGGGCGACGCGGCGCTCCGGCGCCGGTGGTACGTACCGGCCCTCATCCTCGCGCTCATCGCCCCCTATCCCTGGGGCGCGCTCAACGCCGCGGACGTGCTGCTCGACCGGACGCCGGCCGAGGTCCACGAGGTTCCGGTGCTGCACAAGCACGTCTCGAGCGGCAAGCACACGAGCTACGATCTCCGCCTCCCGCCCTGGGGGCCGATGGCCGAGGCGCACGAGGTGGACGTCGGCCGGGAGCTCTACGGCGAGGTCGAGGTCGGCGACGTGGTCTGCACGCACCTGCGGCCCGGCGCGCTCGGCGCGCGCTGGTTCGTGGTGGACCTCTGCGACTGACCGCGCCTGCGGACCCGCGGCGGCCCCGCCGGGCCGCGCCCGGCATCAACCTCGCCACACCCCCTCGCTGCGTTGCTCCGCGCCGCCCCCGCGGCTATGCGGCCACGCAGGAGGAGGTGCGCCATGGCGAAGAGGATCCTGATGCTGGTCGGGGACTACGTCGAGGACTACGAGGTGATGGTGCCGTTCCAGGCGCTGCAGGCGGTGGGGCACACCGTGCACGCGGCCTGCCCGGGCAAGAAGGCGGGCGAGAAGGTGCGCACCGCCATCCACGACTTCGAGGGCGACCAGACCTACAGCGAGAAGCGCGGCCACGACTTCACGCTGAACGCCACGTTCGACGAGGTACGGCCGCAGGACTACGACGCGCTCTGCGTCCCCGGCGGCCGCGCGCCCGAGTACCTGCGGCTCGACGCGCGCGTGATCGAGGTGGTCCGCAACTTCGCCGAGGGGGCGAAGCCCATCGCCGCCATCTGCCACGGCGCGCAGCTGCTCGCCGCCGCCGGGGTGGTGAAGGGCCGGCTCGTCTCCGCGTACCCCGCCTGCGCGCCGGAGGTGCGGCTCGCCGGCGGCGAGTACGCCGAGATCGCCATCGACAAGGCGGCGGTCGACCGCAACCTCGTGACCGCGCCCGCCTGGCCCGCGCACCCGGACTGGATCGCGAAGTTCCTCCAGGTGCTCGGGACGCGGATCGCCGCCTAGCCGCCAGCCGCCTGGACGGCGGGCGCCGCCGCCGCCGCCGATGACGCCGGCTTCGCGCCTTGGAGATTCCCTGGCGCCGATTATGTCATTCGCATATGCTTGTGACATGAAGACGCCTCCCCGCAAGGCCGCAGCCTCCCGGACGCCCTTCCGCCGCGGCCGCCACGCGCCCGCATTCGTGCTCCTCGCGCTCAGCCGGAAGCCCTCCTACGGGCTCGAGATCCTGGAGTTCCTGGAGCGGCACCTGCCGGGCAGCGGGTACGACAGCGCCGCGGTGTACCGCACGCTGCAAGCGCTCGAGCGGCAGGGCGCCGTCGCCGCCACCCGCGATCCGGGCGGCGGTGCGGCGCGCAAGTGGTACCGGATCACCCGCGACGGCGGGCGGATGCTGGACGCGTTCGAGGAGGACGTGCGCCGGCGGATGGCCTACCTGGCCTTCTTCCTCGACTACCGCGGCGGCGGTGGGGAGGGGCGATGAGCGCGTCCGGGCTCTGGCTCGACGGGGTGGCGCTCGCGGCGCTGCTCCTCTCGCTCGCGCGGGACCGGAGGAGGACCGCGGCGGCCGTGCGCGCCGCGCTCGTGCAGCTCGTCCGGATCCTGCCCTCGGTCGCGGCGCTCATCCTCCTCGTCGGCCTCGCCCTGGCGGTCGTCCCCCAGGCGGCCATCGCGCGCGCCATCGGGCCGGGCTCCGGCGTGGGCGGCGTCGCCGCCGCGCTCGCCATCGGCTCGGCCGCGATGTTGCCCAGCTTCGTGGCGTTCCCGCTCGCCGGGGCGCTGCGCGAGGCGGGCGCCGGGTACCCGCAGATCGCGGCGTTCGTGGGCACGGTGATGTCGGTCGGGGTGGTGACGCTGCCGCTCGAAGCGCGCGTCCTCGGATGGCGGGCCGCGGCGCTCCGGAACGCCCTCGCGCTCGTCACCGCGATGCTGTTCGCGCTCGCGGCCGTGGAGGTGCTCGGATGACCCGGCTCCTGAAGGCGTGGCGCGTCCCGCTGGCGGTGGCGGCGGCGGTGGCGCTCACCGCGATGGCGTCGCCTTCCGCGGGTGCGGCCGCCCTGCGGAACGCGGCGGGCAGCACCCGCGAGATGCTCGGGCTGCTCCCGCCGGTCCTCCTGCTCATCGGGCTTCTCGAGGTCTGGGTGCCGCGCGAGGTGATCGTGCGGAACGTCGGCGCCGGCGCCGGCCTGCGCGGCGTGCTCATCCCGCTCGCGCTCGGCTCGGTCGCCGCCGGACCGCTCTACGCGGCGTTCCCGCTCGCGGCCGTGCTGCTCGCGAAGGGCGCGCGCCCGGCGAACGTCTTCTTCTTCCTTGGCGTGTGGTCGGGCGCGAAGCTGCCCATCCTGATGTTCGAGGCGGGCGTGATGGGCGCCCCGTTCACGGCGCTGCACGTGGGCATCGGCCTCCTGGGCGCGTACGCGTTCGCGCTCGTCATCGAGCGGCTGCTCTGTCCGGACGGGCCGGGGGCGTGCGCCGGCGTGGGCGCGGCGCCGTAGCGCCTCCGCGGCCCAGCCGATCCCGGCGCCTCAGGGACGCGACGGCGCCGCGGCGCCGGCGAGGTGCGCGCGGATCTCGGCCGCCACCTCGTCCGGCATCTCCTGCGCGAACGCGTGCGTGCCGCCCGGGAAGACGCGCAGCCTGGCCCCCGGGATCCGCGCCTCGAGCAGGCGCCCCACCGCGAGCGGGCTCACCGGGTCGGCGTCGCTCCACAGGAGCAGCGTGGGCGCGGCGAGATCGGAGAGCCGCGCGGTGTGATCGCTCCGGTCGTCCACGAACCAGCGCGGCACGCCGGGCAGCGACGCCAGGTACTCCGGTCGCCAGTCGGCGGCGCCGGTGCCGCGGAGGTCCACGCCGCCCGAGGTCGCGACGAGCACGAGCCGCTCCACGCGCTCCGGGTGCTCGAGGGCGAGCCGCACGGCGAGCGCGCCCCCCATCGACTGCGCGACCACGTGGCTCCGGCCCGGCGGCAGCCGCGCCACCACCCAGGCGAACAGGTCGCCGGTGGAGCGGATCGCGGGGTCCGGCGGGCAGCCGCCGAAGCCCGGGTAGTCGAGGCGTAGGGACGGGCCGAGGTCGGCGAGCCGCTCGGCGACCGGAGCCCAGAAGGCGCCCCGGCCGCCGGCGCCGGGGAGGAAGACGAGCGACGGCATCGGCGACGAGTGTAGTCGCAGGGGTCCGGGGCCGCCCGCGGAACGGGACGCCGCTCCGGCGAGCGCGGCGCCGCGGCGAGGAGACGCAGCGTGCAGCGGCGCTTGACGCTCAGCCAGCCGTGGGGTATCCGTGCGCCCTTCTCACGCTCGGTGTTCGCGCCGGAGGAGGTGTCCCTTGAAGCTCGAGCTCGTCGCCCGCCCGGGATGCCCCTCGGAGCGCGCCTAGCCGACCCGATCGATCCTCGACGACCGGTTCTCGCTGCGCGCGCCCGCCTCCGAAGCGCTGCGCCAAGGCACGTCCACGCGACCGCGCTCCCGCGGGAGCGCGCGCCAGGAACCCGTCGTGATGACCCATCGATCGAATCGCCCCGGCGCGCCCGTGCGCGCCCCCCAGCCTCGCCCCCAGGACGCCGCGCCCGGCGCGGACTCCGCCGCGCTCCGCGTCGAGCGGCTGGAGCGCATCCTGCTCGCGCTGTTCGGCTCCCTCGTGCGCGAGGAGGTCACCGATCCCGGGCTCCGCGGCGTGGACCTCGTCGCGCTCCGGCTCTCGCCGGACGGCGCGGAGGCGCGCATCGGGTACGACCTCGAGGTGCCCGAAGGCGACGGTCCGGCCGCGGAGCGCGAGGCGGCCGAGGCGCTCGCCCGCGCGGCGCCGTTCCTGCGCGCACGGCTGGGCGAGGTGATCGCGCTGCCCGACCTCGAGCGGCTCTCCTTCGCGCGCGCGAGCGTTCGCGAGGCGGCCTCCGCGGCGCAGCGGGCCGGGGCGGCATGACGCCCGAGCCCCGCCCGCCGGCCGCGCTCCCGCCGGCGCCGCCCGGACCGCGCGAACGGTCAGAGGTGCACGAGCCCGGACCGCACGGCGGCGAGCGTCGCGGTCGCGACCGCGAGCCAGAGCGCGACAGCCATCGCGAGGGCGCCCGCACCGACCGAGCGCAGCGCCTGCCGGGAGAGCCCGAGGCCCACCAGGAACAGCGTCAGCACCAGCGCGCGGCGCCCGGCCTCGGCGGCGAGCAGGCCGGCGGGACGCAGCGCGGGCAGGAACGTCGCGAGCGCGGCCACCGCCACGAAGCCGAGGATGAACCAGGGCGGGCGCGCCGCGGTCGCCGCCGCGCCGCCCCGCGCGCGCCGCGCCACGATCGCGATGGCGAGCGTCACCGGCACGATCCAGAGCGCGCGGGCGAGCTTCACGGTGGTCCCGACGGCGAGCGCCTGGGGGCCGTACGCGAGCGTGGCGCCCACCACCGAGCTCGTGTCGTGGATGCCGAGCGCCGCCCACAGGCCGAACGCCGGCTCCGCAAGGCCTGCCGCGTGGCCCACCAGCGGGAACACGAGCAGCGCGGCGGAGTTCAGCAGGAACACCGCGCCGAGCGCGATCGACGTCTCGTGCTCGTCCGCCCCGACCACCGGCGCGACCGCGGCGATGGCGCTCCCGCCGCAGATGGCGGTGCCGACCGAGATGAGCGCCGCGGTTCGGGCCTGCACGCGCGCGGCGCGGGCGAGGAGCGCCCCGAGCGCCAGGCACGCCGCGATGCTGACGAAGGTGTAGCCCACGCCGCGCGCGCCGACGTGGGCGACCACGCGGAGGTCCATGGCGCCGCCGAGCGCCACCACCGAGAGGGGCAGGAGCCGGCGGGCCAGCGCGCGCGTGGTGGCGGCGTACGGGTTCGCGGTCGAGAGCGCGAGCGCGGCGCCGGCGGTGAGCGCCAGCGCCGGGGAGACGTGCGGGAGGGCGACGCAGGCCAGGCCCAGGGCCGGCACGAGGAAGGACGCGATCGATCGCGGCGACGGGGTGCGGGGCTCGGGGGCGGACCGTTCCATGCGGCGCGAACCTAGTCGCTCGGCGGCTCCGCGGCCCGCCGGGATTTCCGATGGGACATCGGCGGCGCCGCCGGCCTCATGGGAACCAGGCCGGGCGCACCGTCCCGGCCGCGAGCCGCTGCGCCTCGCGCAGGAACCGGCCGGCGATCCCGGAGACCCCGCCGGCCGGCAGCGCCCACGAGAACGCGCGCTCGATGCGGAGGCCGTCGAGCGGGATCGCGCGCAGCGCGCCGGTGGCGAGCTCGGTGCGGATGGCCCAGCGCGACAGGAAACCGACGCCCAGGCCGAGCTGCACCGCCGCCTTCACCGCGTCGTTCGTCCCGAGCTCGAGGTCGGCGTTGCGACGCGTCCGCCGGACGCCGGCGCGCCGGAGCGCCTTCTCCACCACCGCGCGCGTGCCCGAGCCGACCTCCCGCCACACGATGGGCACGCGGTCCAGGTCGGCGACGCGGCGCAGCCGCAGGAGCTCGGCGGGCGCCGCGCTCGACGCCGCAGCGACGATCTCGTCCTGCGCGAACGGCTCCAGGCGGACGTGCGGCGCGCGGGAGAGCCCCTCCACCAGGCCGAGCGGGACCGTGCCCTTGGCGAGCCAGCCGAGGACCGCGTCGGTGTTGCCGACCTCCACGCGCACCGCCACCCCCGGGCGCGCGCGCCGCAGCTCCGCGACGAGGTGCGGGACCACCCACGCCGCGGTCGTCTGGCTCGCCCCCAGCACGAGCGGGCCGCCCTCCTCCGCCTCGCGGTCCATCGAGGCCTCCGCCGCGCGCAGCGCCTCGTCCACGCGCTGCGCGTGCTCGAGGAGCCGCTGCCCGTCCGCGGTGAGCTGGACCCCCTGTGCCGTGCGCAGGAGGAGCGGCCGCCCGCATTCGCGCTCCAGCTCGCGGACCTGCTCCGAGAGCGCCGACGGCGACAGGTGGAGCGTGCGCGCGGCGACCGAGATGCGGCCGGCGAGCGCGACCTCGCGGAAGGACTGCAGGCGGCGCGGATCGAGGCGGGGCATCCGGACAGGGTAGCGGATCCGGCCCTCGTCGGCCCGAGCCGGGATCGCGTGCGGCGCCGTGCGCCGCGGACGACCCGACTCAGCGCTTCCTGCTCGCGCCGAAGGCAGCTAGCTTCGCCGCCCATGCGAATGCTGCTCACCGTCGCGCTCGCGGTCCTCCCATTCGCGAGCCTGGCCGACGCCCACGGTCACGGCGAGGCGGAGGTCGACCTCGGCCAGCGCGTCTGGGTCCGGCCCATCTCGCGGGAGGCCTGGATCATCCGGTCGGTGAGCCCGATCGACGGGTTCGGGGACGTCGAGTCGAACGCGGTCCTGGTCGCGGGCGCCGCGGAGTCCGTCCTGATCGACACGCCGGCGACCGAGGCGCAGACCGCGCCCGTGCTCGCCTGGGCCGCGAACACGCTGCGCCAGCCGGTGCGCCACCTCGTCGTCACGCACTGGCACGCCGACCGGATGGGCGGCATCGTCCTGGCGCGGACGAACCGGATCCGGACGTACGCGCTCGGGAAGACGCGCGCGCTCGCGCGGCGCCACGGCCTGGTGGTCCCGGAGCGCGAGCTGCGGCGGGAGGAGCGGCTCGTCCTCGCGGGCGTGAAGCTCGAGACCTGGTACCCCGGGCACGGGCACACCGCCGACAACCTCGTCGTGTGGCTCCCGGCGGACGCGCTGCTGGTGGGCGGGTGCTTCGTCAAGGCGGCGGACGCGACGACGCTCGGGAACCTCCAGGAGATCGACGCCGTGCAGTGGGCGAAGGGTGCCGCCGCAGCCGCTCGCCGCTACCCGCAGCCCCGCACCGTCGTCCCGGGCCACGGCGCAGCCGGAGGCCCCGAGCTGCTGCGCCACACGGCGGAGCTGGCCCAGGCGTACGTGGCAGGGCGTGGCCGCGTGGGAGAGCGGGGCAGGTGAGTCGAGGGGAGCCGGAGGACCGTGGAGGGGAGGCCTAGCACGTTACAGGCAGTCCCCGGTCAAGAAGCAGGCGTAGACGCGCGAAGCCTGACGCGCAGCGGGCGCGCGCGGCTGGAGGGACGGCCCCCAAGGTCCGAGCGGGCAGGGCATCGACGGAGACGCAGCGCTAGGGCGCTCGCGCGATCGCCGCGCGCAGCGTGTCCACGGTAGGGGGCTTCGCGACGTGGAGGTCGAACCCCGCCTCGGCGGCGCGGCGCTGGTCGGCCGGGAGCGTGTACCCCGTGAGCGCGATCAGGAACGCGCCCGCCAGGGCCCCGTCCTGCCGCATCGCCCGCGCGACGTCGTAGCCGGACATCCCCGGGAGCCCGATGTCGCAGAGGATCACCTCGGGCCGGAACGCGCGCCCCAGCTCGAGGGCGTGGGGCCCGTCGTGCGCGACCTCGACCGCGTGCCCATCGAGCTCGAGCAGCGCGCGGAGGCTGTCCGCGCCGTCCACGTTGTCGTCCACGACGAGGACGCGGCGGTGCCGGGGCGCCGCGCAGGGCTCCGACTCGGGCGCGTCGGCCCGCGCCGGCGCGAGCGGCAGCCGCAGGACGAACTCGGTCCCGGTGCCGTGGCCGGCGCTCCTCGCCTCGACCGTTCCGCCGTGCGCCTCGACGAGGCCCTTCACGAGCGCGAGGCCGAGCCCCAGGCCGCCCGCGCTCCGATCCAGCGTCTCGTCGGCCTGGCTGAACGGCTGGAACAGGCGCGGGAGCATGGCCGGCTCGATGCCGACGCCGGTGTCCTTGACGCGCACCTCCGCGCGCGGCTCGGCCACCGTGACGGCGAGCCGGACCGCGCCGTCCCGCGGAGTGAACTTCGCGGCGTTCAGCAGGAGGTTCCCGATGGCTTGCGAGAGCCGGATGCGGTCGCCGTCCACCCAGGCCGGGCGATCGGGGAGCTCGAGGTCGAAGCGCACGCCCCGCGAGGCGAAGAGCTCCCGGTGGTCCTCGGCCGCTCGCTGCGCGACCTCCGCGAGGTCGAGCCGCTCGCGCTGCAGCTGGAGCTTGCCGTGCGCGACGCGCGTCGCGTCGAGGAGATCGTCCACGAGCCGGGCGAGGTGGCCGACCTGCCGGGCGATGACCTTCTGTGCGCGCCGCGCGCCCTCGCTCCCGGGCGGCGAGCGCTCGAGGAGGTGGAGGCTGTTGCGGATCGGGGCCAGCGGGTTCCGGAGCTCGTGCGAGAGCACCGCCAGGAACTGGTCCTTGCGCCGGTCCGCGTCCCGGAGCGCCGCCTCGGCCCGCTCCCGCTCCGTCACCGCGTCGCGGAGGGCCGCCTCCGCCTCCTTCAGCGGCGTGACGTCGATGAAGGAGATCACCACGCCCGCGATGACGTTCGAGGGCGTGCGGTACGGGTGCATCCGCATCAGGTACCAGCGGGCTCCCTCGACCGTGCGGACGGTCCGCTCGACGGGCTCGAGGGACTGCAGGACGCGCGCGACCTCGCGCGGCACGTCCTCGGCGTCGAAGCGGGCGGCGAAGTCGGAGAGCGGCCGCCCCACGTCGCCGTCGGCCAGCCGGAACACCGCCATCGCCTCCGGCGTGAAGCGCGCGATGCGGAACTGGCGATCGAGGAACACGGTCGCGATCTGCGTGCTCTGGAGGAGGTTGTGGAGGTCGCCGTTGAGGACCTCCAGCTCGTCGATCTTCTTGGAGAGCTCGGCGTTGACCGTGTTGAGCTCCTCGTTCACCGACTGCAGCTCCTCCTGCGAGGTCTGCAGCTCCTCGTTGGACGAGTGCAGCTCCTCGTTCATCGACTGGAGCTGCTCGTTCGAGGCGCGGAGCGCCTCGTTCGCGTTCTCGAGCTCGTCGACGGTGAACTGCAGCCGCTCGCGCGAGCTCGCGAGCTCCGCCTGCAGCCGCCGGTACTGCTCCTGCGTGGGCGTGTCGAGCGGGGTGCCCCGCGCGGCGGCGGGTGCCTGGACCTCCTGGAAGACGACCAGGAACAGCTCGTCGGGGTCCTGCTCCGCGGGCGGGAGGCGCCGCACCACCACGTCGAGCCGGTGCTCGACGCCGTCCACCACCACCGCGAGGTCCCGGTGCACGACCGGCCCCGGCTGCCTCGCCGCGCCGTGGAGCGACGCGCCGAGCCCGACCTTGAGCTCGGGCCGCACGAGGTGCATCACGTTCGTCGCGGGAGGCCCGGGCTGGGGCGGCAGGAAGAGGGCGAGGTTCCGGCCCCAGAGGTAGCGGATCTCCCCGCGGCCGTCGACGACCGCCGACGGGGGGGCGTACTCCTCGAGGACGATCTTGCGGGAGCGCTCCGCGGCGCTGCGCACGTCCGGTCCGCTCCGGCGCGCCAGCGGCGCGATGCCGGCGGGGAGGGCCGGAGCGTCCCGGTCGACGCGCGGCAGGGGCGCCGGACGGCGGTCGCCGTCGCGGCGGCGGAACAGCCGGTCGGACTTCTCGACCACCTCGAAGAGCTCGAGCTCCCGGGAGCCGATCATCTCGGCCCTGCCGAGGAGCAGGTACCCGCCGGGCCGGAGCGCGTAGTGGAGCGTCTCGAGCACGTGCCGCTGCAGGGCGGGCTCGAGGTAGATGAGGAGGTTGCGGCAGCAAACGAGGTCCATGCGCGAGAAGGGCGGGTCGCGCGCGAGGTCATGGGCCGTGAAGATGCACAGGTCGCGAATGTCCCTCGTGACCGTGTACGTGTCGCCGCGCTGCACGAAGAACCGGGCGAGGCGCTCCGGGGTGACCTGCTTCTCCACCACGACCCCGTAGCGCCCCCGGCGTGCCTCGGCGAGCGCCGCCGCGTCGATGTCCGTCGCGAAGATCTGGACCTTCGGGGGACGCCTCATGCGGTCCAGCCGCTCGCGCACCAGCATCGCGATCGAGTACGCCTCCTCGCCGGAGGCGCAGGCGGGCACCCACAGCCGGACCCCGTCGCCGCCCTGGCGCTCGAGCACGTCGGGGATGACCACGCTCTCGAGCGTGTGGAACGGCTCGACGTCCCGGAAGAACGCGGTCACGTTGATCATGAGGTCGTCGGTGAGGCGGCGGCTCTCTCCCTCGTCTCGCGCGAGCAGGGCGACGTAGTCGCGGATCGTCGCGGCGCCCGTCGCCTCCATCCGGCGGTGCAGCCGGCGCAGGATGGTGCTCTGCTTGTACCGGCTGAAGTCGTGTCCCGTGTGACGGGCGAGCAGCTCGAACAGCTCGCGGAGGCCTTCCGCCTCCCCGCGCACGCTCTCGCCGGGTTGCTGCCACCGGCGGGCGGCGTACTCCGCCAGCGCCGCGGGGAGCTCCTCGACGGGGAGGACGCGGTCCACCTGCCCCGTCGCGATCGCGGCCTGCGGCATGCCCTCGTAGCGGGCGTCGGCCGGGAGCTGGGCGAAGGTCGTCCCGCCGTTCCGCTTCACGGCCGCGATCCCGAGGGCGCCGTCGGATCCCGTCCCGGACAGCACGACGCCGACGGCGTTCTCGCGGAGGTTCTCGGCCAGCGACGTCAGGAAGGCGTTGATCGGCTGCCGAACGCCGCGGGCCTCGGCGGCCACCAGGTGGAGTCGCGCCCCGTCCACGAGGAGCGTCGCGTCCCGCGGCATCACGTAGACGTGATCGGGCCGGAGCTCCTCGCCGTCCTTCGCGAACGTGACGGGGAGGTCGGTCGCGCGTCCGAGCAGCTCCGCGAGCAGGCTCTCGTGCTCGGGATCGAGGTGCTGGACGAGCACGTAGGCGAGGCCGCTCGCCGCCGGGAGTCGCGCGAGGAAGCGCTCGAAGGCCTCGAGCCCGCCGGCCGAGGCGCCCACGCCCACCACGAGCAGCCGCTGCCCCTCGGCCGCGCGCCAGGCGTGCTCCTGGGCGTCCCTCGCTACCTTCGCGTCCTCGTCGATCACGGTGAATCACCTCTGGGCACGCCAGGGCCTTCGGTCCAGCGCGAGACACCATGCTGAGCGCTCCTGGCGCGAAACGCGAGCACCCACGGACGATCCCGCTGCTTTCGCCTCCGATGATTGGTCAGCAGCGTCGCGACCGCCCCCGTCACGGGTGGCCCCATCGCCATCCTGCGACGCGGGGGGCCGGATGGTATGTTCACACGGAACGAGCCGCGGGGACGCGATGCTCCACGACTTCCTCACGCAGCACCGCGCCGCGCTCGTCGAGCGCGCGCGGGCCAAGGTGGCGGCGCGGCGGGTACCCGCCGCCTCGAACGACGAGCTCGCGCTCGGCGTCCCGGCGTTCCTGGCGCAGGTGATCGAGCTGCTGCGCGAGGAGGAGCGCGCGCCTGCCGGGGCGGCCGCCCGCACGAGCGACGCGGCCGCGAACGCGGCGATGGGGCCGTCCGCCGATCGGCAGGGGGATGCCCAGCTCCGCGCCGGCCTGACGGTCGCCCAGGTGGTGGAGGGCTACGGGGACGTGTGCCAGGCCATCGCCGAGCACGCGGCGGAGACCGCGACGCCGATCAGCGTCGAGGAGTACCGGACGCTGAACCTGTGCATCGACGTGGCGACCTCGCGTGCGGTCACGGCGTTCTCCGCCGCCCGCGACCGACGCACCGAGAGCGCGGAGGTCGAGCGGCTCGGCGTGCTCGCGCACGAGATGCGGAACCTGCTGTCGAAGGCGCTGCTCTCGTACCAGGCGCTCCAGCGGGGCGCGGTCGGCGTGGACGGCGCCACGGGGAAGCTGCTCGGGGGCAGCCTGCGCGAGCTGCAGGCGCTCATCGATCGCTCGCTCTCCGAGGTTCGCCTCGCGGCCGCGATCCGGAACCCGGAGCGGGTCTCCCTCGCCGAGTTCATCGAGGACATGGAGGTCGGCGCCACGCTGGCGGCGAAGGAGAAGGGGCTCGTGCTCGAGGTGCCAGCGGTCGATCGTGCGGTGGCCGTCGTCGCCGATCGCCCGCTCCTCGCCTCCGCGGTGGGGAACCTCCTCCAGAACGCGATCAAGTTCACCCCGCCCGGCGGCCGGGTGACGCTCAGCACCGGGCGGGAGGCCGCCGGCGTGCTCATCCACGTCGCCGACGGTTGCGGCGGGCTCGCCGAGGGGCGCGCGGAGACGATGTTCCGCGCGTTCGACCGCCAGGCATCGGACCACACCGGGCTCGGCCTCGGGCTCAAGATCAGCCACGACGCGGTGAAGGCCAACGGCGGCGCCCTGCGCGTGCGCGATCTGCCGGGGATCGGCTGCGTGTTCACGGTGGCCCTGCCCCTCGGGGCCTGACCGGACCTTCACCCGGGGCGCCGCCCTTCACGCCTCGGCGGGCGCGGGCGCGCCGAGGGCCCGCAGGTGGCGATGGTGCGCGGCCACCGCCGCCCGGAGCGACGGCTGCGCGCGGTATGGGATCCCGCGCCCGCGGCAGGTCTCCTCCACGATGGCGGCGAGCGCCGGGTAGTGGACGTGGCAGACGCCGGGGAAGAGGTGGTGCTCGATCTGGAAATTGAGGCCGCCGAGGTACCAGGCGAGGACGCGGCTCGAGCGGGCGAAATCCACCGTCGACCGGACCTGGTGCTCGGCCCAGCCGGTGGGCAGGCGCCCGTCCGCGTCGGGCGCGCTGCGGAACTCCGCGTCCGGGACCGCGTGCGCGAGCTGGAAGACCACCGCCATGACCACCCCGAGCACGAGGGACCCGAGCACGAAGAACGCCACGGGCCACGCGTTCCGGAAGACGAGGAGGGGCGCGATCAGCGTCCAGCCGACGAACGTGGCCTTGCCCGCGACCACCGTGGCGAGCTCGCGGCCGCGCGGGCGCGGGTACGCGTGGCCGCCGATGGTCCCGCGCACGAGATCCACGGCGTCGTCCACCAGCCACCACTTCAGCGAGAGGACGCCGTACAGCGGCCAGGCGTACACGCCCTGGAAGCGGTGGAGCGCGCGCCGGCGCTGCGCGCGCGAGAGCCGGAGGAACGGCTCGGCGTCGATGTCCGCGTCGAGGCCGGCGACGTTGGCGTAGGTGTGGTGCTGGACGTTGTGCTTGAAGCGCCAGACGTACGAGCTCGCGCCGATGAAGTCGAGCGTGAGCCCGACGGCGTGGTTCACGCGCGGCGATCGGGAGTAGGCGCCGTGGTTGGCGTCGTGCATCACCGAGAAGCCGATGCCCGCGGTCGCGAGCGCCAGCGACACCGTGAGCCCCACCGCGCCCCACGCCGACGCGCCGCCCAGCGCGAGCAGGAGCCCGTAGGAGACCGCGAACCAGCCGAGGATGACGGCCGTCTTCGCGTGCATGGCCCGCCCACCCTGCGGCGGCTCGCCCGTCCGCGCGAAGTGCGCGGCGACGCCGCGCTTCAGGTCCGCGTGGAACCCGTCGTCCCGCGGAAAGCGGGCGCGGAGGGTCGAGGCCGTCATGGAGGAGAGGTGGGCACGGGATGTCACGCGGGCGTCACGGCTGGAGCGCCCGGTGATCGGCGCCCCGTCCCATCGGTCGCCGGTCCCCCCACAGCGTCGGCGACGGGTCGCTCGGCGCCCTCGGTCGCGCGGTGTGGCGGCTCGGCGTCCTCGGCCCGCGCCGGCGGCTCTTCTGGCGCCTTCACCGGTCCCCGATCCTCGAGGGGCCGCCCGACGCCGGCCCACGCGTCGCGCTCGCCTCCCTCGACACCTCCAGGCAGTACGCGACGACCTCGTCCAGCAGCCGCCGCACGGCGCGGTTCGCGGCCTCGACGCCGCCGTACGGATCGTCGGAGCGCGCCTCCTCCACGGCCTCGAGCTCGCGGGTCCCGAGCACGCGCCGGGAGGCCACGTCGGAGAGCTGGACGCGGAGGGTGAGCCTGACGCGACTCGGACGAACCGTGAACTCCTGCTGCAAGCGCACGAGCTCGGACTCGAGCCGCAGCCCCGCGGCAGCGGGGGTGCGAGCCCCGGCCACGGCCTGGAACCCCCCGCTGCGCTCGAGCGCCTGGACGAGCAAGGGGGCGAGCATGCGCGCCGGCGCGTCCACCCACTCGCTCCTCGCGAAGAACTGGAGCTCGTGCGCCCGCCGCACGTAGGCGATCCGCGGGCCGTCGAAGCCCGCGGCGGCCGTGGGCACCGCCACCACCAGGGCGGGCCCCGGCCCGGCGATGGGCTGGCCCTCGAAGTCCGCCTGGAGCGCGAAGCGCGTCGGCGGCGTGGACGGCCCGAAGGAGACGCAGGCGGTCAGGCTCGCCAGCGCGATCGCGAGCGCCGCTCCGCGGCTCGGCGGCGCGTGGCTCACGTCACTCCCCCGGCCCGGGCGGAGGTGTCTGGCCGCCGAGGAGCGCGCCCCGGTTGCGCTCGAGCTCGCGGGAGACACGGGCGAGCGCGGCGGCGGCCTCGGTCAGCTCGGCGACGAGCCGGTCGATCTCCGCCAGGGATCGGCCGTCGAGCTGCCGGACCGTCCGGCTCGCGTCCTGGGCCGCGCGCCCGGCGTCGGCGAGGGCGGCGCGCGCCGCGGCTCCCACCGCCTTCACCTCGTCGGCGGCCCGTTCGACCGCGTGGGCGCCTCGCCCCGCCCGCGCGGCCACCCCGGACAGGCGGGCGCTCGCCTCGGCGACGTGGTGCAGGGACCTCGCGGCGTCGGCGATGGCGGTGTCGATGTCCTCGGAGCGCCCCGCGAGCGACGCGACCACCCGTCGCACGTCCGCGGTGGTCTGCCGCAGGTCGCCGAGGAGCGCGGTCACGACGGCCTCGAGGCGGCTCTTCATCGAAGGTTCGGTCCGGATCTCGGGGTACGGGTCGCCGGCCGCGCGCGCGAGCGGGGGAGCGCCGCGGCCGCCTCCGCTCAGCTCCACCGAGGCGATGCCGGTCAAGCCCTGGAACGCCAGGACCGCGACGGTGTCCCGGGTGACGGGGGTGCCGGGCGCGACCTCGAGCACGAGCCGGACGCGCGCGGGATCACCCGGCTCCAGCGAGAGATCCCGCACGGATCCGACGGGCACCCCGCGAAAGCTCACGGGCGCGCCGCGGCCGAGGCCGGACACCGACTCCTCGAACCGGGCGATGTAGCGCTCCTGCCGCTTCAGGTGGAAGCCTCCCGCGGCGAGCCACAGGCCGACGACGATCGCGGCCGCCCCCAGCCCCACCACGAAAGCGCCCACGACCGCGAGGTTCGGCTGCGCCCTCATGGCCGCGCCTCCGGCGGGGCGCCGCGCGCCCTGGGGAAGTAGGCGCGCACGAGGGGCTCATCCGACCGCGACACCTCCGCCATCGAGCCCGCGGCGACGATCCGCCCGCCGGCCAGGAACGCGACGTGGTCGGCGAGGTTCCACAGGAGCCCGAGATCGCGCGTGACCACGAGGACCGTGAGCCCCAGGACCTCGTTGAGGTGCCGCACCAGCTCCTCGAGCTCCCTGCCGCTCGCGGGGTCGAGCCCAGCGCTCGGCTCGTCGAGGACCAGCAGCTCCGGGTCGAGCGCGATCGCCCTGGCCAGGGCGGCGCGCCGGCGCATCCCGCCGGAGAGCTGCGACGGATACTTGGTGCCGGCGCCAGCGGGCAGCCCCACCAGCGCGATCTTCAACGCCGCGAGCTCGTCCCGTACCCTCCGGCCCAGCCGCGAGTGCTCCCGCAGCGGCAGCGAGACGTTCTCCGCGATGGTGAGGGAGCTGAAGAGCGCGCCACGCTCGAAGACGACGCCGCAGCGACGCCGCAGCGCGAGTGCCTCCGCTTCGCCGAGCCCCACGACCTCTCGTCCGAGCACCCGGATCGATCCGGAGTCCGGCGCGTGCAGCGCCAGCGCCTCCCTGAGGAGCAGGGTCTTTCCGCATCCGCTCGGCCCGGCGAGCGCGAAGATCTTCCCCAGGCGAACATCGAGGGTCACCCCGGCGTGGACGACGTCGGCGCCGACGCGCGTGTGGACGTCACGAGCGGCGATCACGCTCTCGGGGGCGGAGGGGACCGGGGGGGCCATGGATCAGATCCCGAGCTGCCTCGAGACCACCAGGACGAGCCCGTCGGCCAGGACGACGAGGAACATCGACTGGACCACCGCGCCGGTCGTGCGCCGCCCGACGCTGCCGGCGTCGTCGGACGCCCGAAGACCCTGGTGGCAGCCGACGGCCGCCACGATCACCCCGAACACCGGCGCCTTGGCCACGCCGAGGAGGTAGCTCGACGCGTGGACCTCGCGGGCGACGCGCCCGAGGAACTCGGGGGCGTGCATCCCGAGCTCGGCTCGGGCCACCAGCGTGGCGCCCGCCAGGCCGAGGACGTCCGCCGCCACCGTGAGGAGCGGGACGACCAGCGCGAGCGCGGCGATCCTCGGCACGACCAGGGCGTCGACGGGCGAGACCCCGCCCGCCCGAAGCGATTCGATCTCCCCGGCCATCTTCATCGCGCCGATCTGCGCGGCGTACGCCGAGCCCGACCGCCCCGCCACCACGATGGCGGTGACGAGCGGCGACAGCTCCCGCAGCATCGCGAGCCCGACGAGGTCCGCGATGAGGATGCCGGCGCCGAAGGGGCGCAGCAGCGTCGCTCCCTGCGAGGCGAGCACGACGCCCACGAAGAACGAAAGCAGCGCGGTGGTGGGGAGCGCCTCGAACCCTGCGCTCTGCACGTGCAGAACGGCCTGCCGCGCTCGGACGCGGAGCGGGCCGGCGCGGGCGCGTGCGACCCTGCCGGCAAGCTCGCCGACGAGGGTCAGGACGCCCCCGATCGCAAGGGCCGAGCTCCACGCAGAGCGACCCAGCTCCGAGAGGAAGCGCGCGCGCTCGCGGGCACGCCGCGGGGCCACCTCCCCCGAGGAGGTCACCAGCGCGAGGAGCGCCTCGTGCTCCGGGCGGAGCGTGAGCGTGACCGGGCGCCCGCCGCGCTCGAGGTCGCGTGCGGCTCGCCGCAGCAGCCAGGCGCCCGCCGTGTCCATCGCGGCCACGCCGGAGGCGTCGATCACCACCGCGACGTGCTCGGGCCAGGCAAGCCTCCGCAGGGCGCGATCGAGGCCGGCGACGAGGTGGACGGTCCACGCGCCGCTGCAGTGGACCGCGCCACCCTCGACTCGGACGGTGGGTGAGTCCGGAATCGCCATCGTCGCTCCGTCCGCCGAGGCCGTCGAGATCCCGGCGCCCGGACGAACGGTAAGGAGGGCGCGCCCCGATGCGAACCAGAGGGCCCCCGTGGAGACCGGCGCGCGCCTGGCTGCTCGCCGCGCGGCGTGACCTCGGGGACGGCTCGGCTCGACATGCCTGCGGCCGCGCACCATCCTGGCCTCGTGACGGATTGGATTCCCGCGTGGCTGCCCGACGGGGTGGGAGGCGTCGCAGGCTGGATGCTGCAGCCGATCGTGCTCGGAGTCCTCGGGAGCACGTCGGTGGCGCTGTTCGCGCTGACCGTGGTCGCCCTGCCCCTGATCCTGACCCGCATGCCGACCGACTTCTTCTCCCGCCCTGAGCGCCGCCGCCTCGAGCTGGCCGAGCGCGATCGACCGTTTCGCTTCGTGATCCTTCGCGGCCTGAAGAACGCGCTCGGCGGCGTCCTGCTCCTGCTGGGCTTGCTCATGCTGATCGTGCCTGGACAGGGACTCGTCACGATCTTCGTCGCCCTCTTCCTGCTGGACTTCCCCGGCAAGCGCCGGCTCCAGCGATGGGTCATCTCCCGCCCCGTCGTGCACCGACCGGTGAACGCGCTCCGACGCCGCGCCGGACGCCCGGCGCTCGAGCTCCCCTCGCGCGCCTGAGCCGGCCGGCGGCCCGCCTGCAAGACCGCCCGACCGTGCGACGTCACCCACGGCCGGGCGGGAAGGCACGGCCCCGCCAGATGCCTTCCCGCGGAGGGCTGTCGAAGGGCGCCACCGGGCCTATGTTTGAGGTGGTCGTGCGAACGGACGCCCTGCCCGACCCCCGCCCACCCGCGCCGAGCCACCGACTCCTCGCCTCTGGACCGCTCGCTCACGGCGTCCGACGGCGGGGTGGATCATGATCCGGAGCGACGGGCTGAGGCCGATCGTCGAAGCCGTGGACCGCGGGCTCTCTCGCCTCCACGCGCGCGGAGGGGCGCCGGGCGACGACGCGGCGCTGTTCTCGGCGTGGGCGGAGCTGGTGGCGTTCCTCGCGCTGGGGCCGGCGCCCGAGCTGCGGGCGTGTCCCTTCTGCGGGAGCGTCGGCATGCGCGCCGCCACGCGCTGCGGCGCCTGCTGGAGCAAGCTGGGACCTCCGCCGCCGAGCGTGAGGGCGTGATGCCGGCGCGCCACCCGGCCCGGCTGGGCGCGCCGACCGCGGAGTCGGAGCGCGGGCTCTCGAGCGGTGCGGTCGCGTACCGGCGCGCCGAGCCCTACATGGCGGCGGCCAGCACGCTCATGGCTTCGGTGGCGGGCTTCACGATGCTCGGCTACGGCCTCGACCGCTGGCTGGGCCACACCGTGCACTGGTTGCTGCTCACCGGGGCGGTGATCGGGATCGTGGTCGGTTTCATCGGCTTCTTCACGCAGGTGCTTCGCGCCGACGCCGACGCGAAGCGCCTGCGCTCCGGGACCGCGCGGGGCCGGGCGCCGGCACGTGACGGGTCGGTGCCCGCGGAAGGGCGGCCGTGATGCGCGTGGTCCACTTCCAGCGGACGTCCGATACCGGTCACGTCGTGCCCTGGTGCGGGGTCTGGGGCTCGACGGACACCGACTGGACCACGGCGTGGCCCGGCGTCACCTGCGTCGCGTGCAGGGATGCCATGCGCGCCGGCCTGCGCGGGGGGGAGCCCTCGACGCGCGGGAGCGGCAGCGCGAGAAGCCAGGCGCCTGGGGGCCGGTCGTCGTTCGCGCTGCGGTACGCGGTGATCGCGCTGCTCACCTGGATGGGCGCGTGGGCGCTCCGCGCCGCAGGGGGCGTCCTGCTTCCCCCGGCGGGCTCGCGCGCGGCGGCGGTGGCGCTCGGGATCACGGTCGGGACCCTGGCGCTGGGCGGGGCCGCGCTCGCGGCGCTCGCGGGGATGGAGCTGGCGCTCGGACCGCACCGACGCGGCGCGCGGGTGCGCGGCTGACCCGGCGGGACCTGCCCGCCCGAACGAACGGCACGTGCCGAGACCTCCGGCGGGCGCCTCATGGGCTCAGGTCGATGTCGACCGACGTGCGCGGATGGATCGCGTCCAGGGTCCACGCGCTGATCGAGGCGCGAATGATGAGCGAGCGCGCCCGGTCGAGCTGGTGCACCGCCGCTCGCGCGGACGCCTCCGAGGAGAAGACCCCGAGCAACCGTGAAACCGGCCCGTCCACGCCGATCTCCTCGTACTCCACCAGGAACGCGCTCGGGGCCGCGTGTGCCGCGGTCTCCGCCTCCGCGCGCGCGCGCGCGAACCGTTCGCGCTCGTAGAGGTGCGTGCGATGCACGACCTGGGCGTCGGTGCGGCGCTGCCGGAGCTCGCAGGCAGCGCGGGCCGCGTCCGACGCGTTCGCGCGTGCGCGCGCCCGGGTGAAGAGGCTGCCGCGCGCGAGCGCGGCCCCGCACGCGGCGGCCACCTCGGCGAGGAACGTGCGCGTCACGGCGTCGAACGGCTGCGCGCGATCGAACGCGAGCGCGAGCACGCCCGTGGTCTCGTCGTCCGCGGCGAGGGGCAGGAACGCCCACGCACCATGCGGCCCGGCGGCGAGCACGTCGAGCGGCAGGTCCGGCCAGCGCTCGACCGCCTCCGCGCGCGATCCGAGCCAGAGGGGCTCGCCGGCCCGGAGGACGTGCTCCGGTGCCGGTCCGGTCGCGCGGCTCCCGCCGGGCTCGAGCCGGGATCCCGCCGCCGCTTCCGACGCCTCGGCGAGCACCACCGCGGCGCCGTCGTCGCGCAGCCCGATCACCTGCGCCCACGAAGCGCCGGTGAGGTCGCGCGCCCGCTCGGCCGCGATGACGGCGAGCGCGGTGTGCTCGCACGCACCGGCGAGCGCGCGCGAGAGCTCGAGCAGGCGAGCGAGGTGCCCGGGGGTGAGCCCCATCCCCGCGCCCGGCGTGCCCTCGTGTGCCTCCGGGCGCCGGTCGTCGTGTGCGATGTGTGGCGTCGCCATGTGCAGCTCCTGGAGCCGCCACGGCGCGAGCGAGATGCGGGTGGAGAGGCGACCTCGACCGAAGAATAGCGATCCGGCGGCGGCGCCGCTCGTCACGGACCGAAGCGGCGCCGCGCCCCCGACGCCTCGGCCGCGACGGTCTCATGGGGCACGGCGACGCCGCGGGAGGGCGCGCGGGTGGCGGCGCCGGTAGACTGGTTCGGGCCGGGTACGACGACCGCACGAGTCCGCCCGCGTCGGCCGAGGCGATCGTGGCGCGCGGCAGCTCGCTCCCCCGTCTGCGACGAAACGAAGGCGCGTCCTCCTCACGGCGGGCGCACCGGCCCCTGCGCGGCCGCGGGGGCCGACCACAGCGCACGTGGAGGTCGAGAGATGAGCAGACGCTGGATGGAGAGGGTGCGGGAGCGCGTGGCCCTCCTCGCGCCGGAGTGGACTGGATGGGCGAGGCTCGCCTGGTGCATCCGGCAGCGGCGCGTCCTCGCCGGATCGGCCGGCAAGGTCGTCTGGGTCAGGGGAGCGGAGCTGGCGTGGGCATCGTGGGGAGCCCGGCACGGGCTCTTCGCGATCGAGCGCATGGACGGGTTGCCGTACTTGCACGCCGGTCCACCCAGCGGAACGGGGCCCGCCGTCCGGGAGCGTCGGTGACCGGCTCCGGCGGCGCGCGAGACGCCGCGCCTCCGTGTGCCGTCGCGACCGGCCCGCGCGAACGGGAGGCGCGAGCGTGACGCGAGCGTGAACCGCCAGAACGTGAAAGGCCGGAACCCCGCGAGCGAAAGCTCAAGAAGTTCCGGCCTGGAAGATGGAGCGGGAAACCGGATTCGAACCGGCGACCCTCAGCTTGGGAAGCTGATGCTCTACCAACTGAGCTATTCCCGCGTCGCGACCCCGTTTTTGCCGTGAAGGCGGCCGGGAGTCAAGGAGATCGGGGGGCGCCCCGGTCGCCGGCGCGAGAGGCCTACGCCCTGACCCTCCCGAGCTTCCGGTACAGCGTGGTCCGCCCGATCCCGAGCCGGCGGGCGGCCTCGGCCTGGTTGCCGCCGCACTCGGCCACGGTCCGCTCGATGAGGGCCCGCTCCTGGGCGGCGCGGGCGAGGCGGAGGTCGATGGGCGCGGCGAGCGCGGAGGGAGCGGCGGGCACGGCGGGCGCGGCGGGCGCGGCGGCGCGCGCGGACGGGTCCGAGATCTCCGGCATCACCGCGGCGAGCTCCTCCTCGGTCACGCGCGCGCGCGGGTCGCGATCCGCGAACAGCACCGCCACGCGCTCGAGCACGTTCTCGAGCTCGCGCACGTTTCCGGGCCAGGCGTGGCCGCGCAGCCGCGGCAGCACCGTCGAGAGCGCGCGCCGGTGCGCATCGGCGGCGTCGTGGCGGAGCAGGGCGCGCTTCAGCAGGTCGGAGGCGATGAGCTCGACGTCCGCCTCGCCCCGCTCGCGGAGCGGCGGCAGGTGCAGCGGGAGGATGTCGAGGCGGTAGTACAGGTCCTCGCGGAACTCGCCGCGCGCGATGGCCTGGCGGAGGTCGCGGTGCGTGGCCGCGATGACGCGCACGTCCACCGGGGTGGGGTCGTTGCTGCCGAGCCGGAGCACCTGCCGCTCCTGCAAGACGCGCAGGAGCCGCGTCTGCAGCGTGACCGGCACGTCGCCGATCTCGTCGAGGAACAGCGTGCCGGTGTGCGCCGCCTCGAACAGGCCGGGGCGCCCGCCGCGACGGGAGCCGGTGAACGCGCCCTCCTCGTAGCCGAACAGCTCGGCCTCGAGCAGCGTCTCCGGGAACGCGGCGCAGTTCACCGCCACGAACGGCCGGTCGCGCCGGCGGCTCGCGCCGTGAATGCCCTGCGCCACCATCTCCTTGCCGGTGCCGCTCTCGCCGGTGATGAGCACGGTGGCGTCGGTGCGCGCGTATCGGCCGGCGAGCTCGCGCAGCCGGTCCATCGCCGGCGACTCGCCCACCAGGCCGGAGAGCGCGTACCGCGCCACGAACCGCGGCGGGCGGTGCGTCGAGCGGAGCCCGCGCTCGAGCCGCTGGATCATGGGCGCGGGCTGGCAGGTGAGCACCGCGCCGCGCAGCACCCCGTGCTCGTGCAGCGGGAACCGGCTCACCACCGCGGCCGAGACGCCGATGCGCTGCACCGTCTCCACCTCCGGCGGGCCCCCCTCCAGCACCGGACCGAGGGCGAGCTCCGGCGCGACCGCGGACAGCCTGCGGCCGTGCACCTCGGCCGCGGTGACGCCCAGCAGCCGCTGCAGCGCCGGGTTGATGGCCTGGATGCGCTCCTCGGTGTCCACCGCCACCATCCCGACCTCGAGGTGCTGGAACATCGCCTGGAGGTGCGTGCGCCGCGAGCCCTCGACGCGCGCGATGCGCGCCACCTCTGCGGCCTGGCGGATCGCCTCCTCCAGCGAGTCCTGGCCGTACAGCAGCACCGCGCGCAGCCCGGAGCGCTCCGCGACCGAGCAGATGGGCCCCGGGCCGACGATGACCTTGAAGCCGCGCGCGGAGAGGTCGTCCACCGCGGCCTGCCCTTCCTCCGGCGTCACGTACGGCCGCTGCTCGATGACCGTGTCGTCGATGAGGTGCACGCCCTCCAGGCCCGCCACCGTGCGCCGGAAGTTCACCACGCCGATGCGCCTGGAGAGCTTGCGCGCCTGCACCAGCGCCTGGAGCGCGTCCACGGTCGAGGCCGTCACCACCACCACCGGCACGTCGGCGTGGTCGCGGAGGTAGGCGCCGTTCGTGCCGGCCGCCACGAACGCGTCCACCTCCTCGCCGGACTGCCGGAGCTCGCGCGCGACCTGGAGCGCCTCCTCGAACCCCTTGTCGAAGACCCGGACCTCGGCGACGTCGGCCATGAGCGGCGCCACGCTCTCGAACACGTGCCGGAGTCGGCTCGTGCTGAACGCCCAGACGATGGGGCGGCGGTCGGCGGGGGTCATGACGGCTCCTCGCGAAACGACTCTGGGTCAGGAGCAAACGACTCTGGGTCGGGGGCAGGCGGGCCTGGTGTACCGGGGAATGTACCGAAACCGGAACGTTGCGCGCCAGAGGCGGAACAGATCGGAACACGTCGGGGACTAAGACCCGCCTGGGGACGCCACATTGATTCGCATGTCAACCCGCCGCCTTGGCCGCTCGACCGGCCGCCGGCGATGACGTGGTGCGGCACGTGCAACTTGTGCGCGTCGGCGCGGCGGCCGGCAGGGGCCGCGCAGCGGACGCGAACGCACCACGGAGGCCACGATGGACCGGATCGAGCGGGTGGCGGTGCTGGGGTCGGGCGTGATGGGCAGCACCATCGCCGCGCACCTCGCCAACGCGGGCTTCGGGGTGCTGCTCCTCGACATCGTCCCGAAGGAGCCGAACGCCGACGAGCGGGCGGCCGGCCTCGGGCTCGACAGCCCGGCGGTCCGCAACCGCCTCGCCACCGCGGCGCGCGCCGGCCTCGAGAAGCTCAAGCCGGCGCCGCTCTACCTGCCCTCCTACGCGTCGCGCATCGACGTGGGCAACCTCGAGGACGACCTCCCGCGGCTCGCGAGCTGCGACTGGGTGGTCGAGGTCGTGCTCGAGAACCTCGAGGTGAAGCGCCAGCTCCTCGGGCGCATCGCCCCGCACCTCAAGCCCACCGCGGTCCTCACCACGAACACGAGCGGCCTCTCGGTGAACGCCATCGCCGACACGCTGCCCGAGGCGCTCCGCCCGCGCTTCCTCGTCACCCACTTCTTCAACCCGCCGCGCTACATGCGGCTCGTCGAGATCGTCTCGAGCCGCCACACCGACCCGGCCATCGCGGCGGGGATGGCCGAGCTCATCCGCGTGCGCCTCGGCAAGGGCATCGTCACCGGCAAGGACACGCCGAACTTCGTGGCGAACCGCATCGGCGTCTTCGCCATGTGCAACGCCATCCGGCACATGGTCGAGCTCGACCTGACCGTCGAGGAGGTGGACGCCATCGCCGGCCCGCCCACCGCGCGGCCGAAGAGCGCCACGTTCCGCACCGCCGATCTGGTGGGCCTCGACACGCTGCTGCACGTGGCGAAGAACTCCTACGACCTGCTCCCGGGCGACTCGCGCCGCGACGAGTTCAAGCTGCCCGCCTTCCTGGAGCAGATGGTCGCGAAGGGGATCCTCGGCAACAAGTCGAGGGGCGGCTTCTTCCGGAAGGAGAAGGGCGAGGGCGGCGGCCTCTCGATCTACGACCACCGCAAGGGCGAGTACGTGCCGGCGGCGAAGCCGCGCAGCGCGGCGGTGGAGGCGACGAAGGGGATCGACGACCCGGTGCAGCGCCTCCGGACCGCGCTGGCCGGGAAGGACAAGGCCGCCGAGCACGCCTGGCGCAACCTGCGCGACACGCTCCTCTACGCGTTCGAGCGCATCCCGGAGATCGCCGACGACGTGGTGAACGTGGACGCGGCCATGCGCTGGGGCTTCGGCTGGGACCTCGGCCCGTTCGAGATGCTCGACGCCATCGGGGTCCCGGCGTTCGTGGCCCGGGCCGCGCAGGACGGCGTGGCCGTGCCGGAGCGGCTCCGCGGCATCGAGCGCTTCTACGCCGAGGAGGACGGGCGGCGCCGCTTCCTCGACCTCGCCGGCGGCGGCTACCGCGACGTGCCGCGCCCGGCCGACCAGATCGACCTCGCGGTGCTGGAGAAGTCCGGCGCGGTGGTGGAGCGGAACGCGGGCGCCTCGGTGCTGGACCTCGGCGACGGCGTCTTCTGCCTCGAGTTCCACACCAAGATGAACGCCATCGGCCCGGACGTGCTCGCCATGGTCCACAAGGCGGTGGCGCGCGCCGAGCGCGACGGCCAGGGGCTCGTCATCGCGAACCGCGGCCAGCCGGCCTTCTCGGCCGGCGCGAACCTGATGCTCATCGCAGTCGCGATCGCCGAGGGCGCCTTCGACGAGATCGCGCTCACCATCCGCGCGTTCCAGAAGGCGATGATGGCGCTCAAGTACGCGCGGGTGCCGGTGGTGGCGGCGCCGCACGGGCTGGCCCTGGGCGGCGGCTGCGAGGTGTGCCTGCACGCCACCGCCATGAACCCGCTCGCCGAGACGTACATGGGGCTCGTCGAGATCGGCGTGGGGCTGCTCCCCGCCGGCGGCGGCACCAAGGAGATGGCGCTCCGCGCGATCCGGCTCGCCGAGAAGTACGAGATCGACGCCTCGCCGTTCGTGTTCAAGCACTTCAACACCGTCGCGCTCGCGAAGGTGAGCGCCTCCGCCGACGAGCTCGTCGCCATGGGGATGCTCCGCGAGGGCGACGCGGTGACGCTCTCGCCGGATCGCCTGGTGCACGACGCGAAGCAGAAGGCGCTGGCGCTGGCCGCGAACTTCCGGCCGGGCACGCCCGCCACCGGCCTGCGCGCGCCGGGCCGCGGCGCGGCGGCGAGCATCGCCTCCCAGCTCTGGAACATGCGCATGGGCGGCTTCATCACCGAGTACGAGGAGCAGCTCGGCCGCACCATCGCCGGCGTCATGACCGGCGGCGACGTGCCGGCGGGCACGCCCGTCAGCGAGCAGGACCTGCTCGATCTCGAGCGCGAGGCGTTCCTGAAGCTGTGCGGCGAGCGGAAGACGCTCGAGCGCATCCAGCACATGCTGAAGAAGGGCAAGCCGCTCCGGAACTAGCGGTCGAACCGGCGTCGAGCGCGCGAGCGCGAGAGGAGACTGGAATGAGCGCAGCCTACGTCCTCGCAGCGGTGCGGACCCCCGGGTGCAAGGCGAAGAAGGGGAAGCTGAAGGACGTCCGCCCGGACGACCTCGCCGCGGTCGCCATCCGCGCGCTGCTGGCGCGGACCGGCGTCGACCCGGGGCAGGTGGAGGACGTGATCCTCGGGTGCGCGTTCCCCGAGGGCGAGCAGGGCATGAACCTGGGGCGCGTCGCGGCGCTCCGGGCCGGGCTGCCGGTGGGCGTGCCGGGCCAGACGGTGAACCGCTTCTGCGCCTCGGGCCTGCAGACCATCGCCACCGCGGCCGAGCGGATCATGGCCGGCCAGGCCGACTGCATCGTGGCGGGCGGGGCGGAGAGCATGAGCCTCGTGCCCATGGGCGGCTCGCACTTCAGCGCCAACCCCGCGCTGGTCGCGTCCTGGCCGGAGTCGTTCGCGGCCATGGGCATCACCGCCGAGCTGGTGGCGGCGCGCGACCAGGTCAGCCGCGAGGACCAGGACGCGTTCGCGGTGCAGAGCCACGCCCGCGCCGCGCGGGCGCAGGCGGAGGGCCTGTTCGCGGACGAGCTCGTCCCGGTCGAGGTGGAGCAGGTCACGCTCGAGAAGGGCAAGCCGGTGCGCCGCACCGAGCAGGTCACGGCCGACGACGGCGTGCGCCCGGGCACGACCCAGGAGGCGCTCGCGAAGCTCAAGCCGGCGTTCAAGCTCGACGGCACCGTCACCGCCGGCAACGCCTCCCAGACCACCGACGGCGCCGCGGCCGCGCTGGTGGTCTCCGAGGCGTTCCTCACCCGCACCGGCCTCGCGCCGCTGGCGCGCTTCGTCTCCTACGCGGTGCGCGGCGTGCCGCCGGAGATCATGGGCATCGGCCCGGTCGAGGCCATCCCGGCCGCCCTGAAGCGCGCCGGCCTGCGCCTCGAGGACGTCGGGCAGATCGAGCTGAACGAGGCGTTCGCGGCGCAGTCGCTCGCCTGCGTGCGCGCGCTCGGGCTCGATCCGGAGAGGGTGAACCCCACCGGCGGCGCCATCGCGCTCGGGCACCCGCTCGGCTGCACCGGCGCGAAGCTCACCGCCACGCTGCTGCACGGCCTGCGGCGGACCGGCGCGCGGCACGGGATCGTGTCGATGTGCGTGGGCGGCGGGATGGGCGCGGCGGCGGTGTTCGAGCGCGCCTGAGGGCGCGCGGGCGGCTCACGGAAGGCGACGAGGAGGAGCGACCATGGCCAGGCTGTTCAAGGGCGCGGAGTACCTGATCTCCGAGGCGACGAAGGACGACGTCTTCACCCCGGAGGACTTCACCGAGGAGCAGCGCCAGATCGCCGACACCGCGGAGCAGTTCGCCGAGACCGAGGCGCTCCCGGCCGAGCACGCGCTCGAGCAGCACGAGCCGGGCGTGGCCGCGGCGCTCATGCGCAAGGCGGGCGACGCGGGCCTGCTCATGATCGACGCCCCCGAGGCCTACGGCGGCCTGGCGCTCGACAAGGCCACCAGCATGCTCGCCGCCGAGCGGATGGGCATGGGCGGCGCGTTCTCGGTCTCCTACGCGGCGCACACCGGCATCGGCACGCTGCCGCTCGTCTACTACGGGACCGACGCGCAGAAGGACCGCTACCTCACGAAGCTGGTCACCGGGGAGTGGGCCGCCGCGTACTGTCTCACCGAGCCGGAGGCGGGCAGCGACGCCATGGGCGGCAAGGCCATCGCCACGCTCTCGCCCGACGGGAAGCACTACCTGCTCGACGGCACCAAGCAGTTCATCACCAACGGCAGCTTCGCGAACCTGTTCACCGTGTTCGCGAAGGTGGACCGCAAGCACTTCACCGCCTTCCTGGTGGAGCGCACCTTCCCCGGCGTGACGGTGGGGCCCGAGGAGAAGAAGCTCGGCATCAAGGGCTCCTCCACCACCTCGGTGATCTTCGAGAGCGCCAAGGTGCCGGTCGAGAACGTGCTCGGCGAGATCGGCAAGGGGCACAAGATCGCCTTCAACGTGCTGAACGTGGGCCGCTTCAAGCTGGGCGCCGCGGTCACCGGCGCGGCGAAGCTCGCGCTCGCCACCGGCGCCGCCTACGCGAACGCCCGCAAGCAGTTCGGCACGCCCATCGCCCGCTTCGGCGCGATCCGCGAGAAGCTCGCCGACCAGGCCGCCGGCGTCTACGCCTCGGAGTCGCTCATCTACCGCCTGGCCGGGCTCATCGACGACCGGCTCGCCACCATCCCGGCGGAGCAGCCCGGGTACTACGAGGCCTACCAGCAGGGCATCGAGGAGTACGCGATCGAGTGCGCCATCGCGAAGGTGTTCTGCAGCGAGGTGCTCGCCGACGTGGTGGACGAGGTGGTGCAGATCCACGGCGGCTACGGCTTCATCCAGGAGTACCCGGCGGAGAAGTACTACCGCGACGAGCGCATCAACCGGATCTTCGAGGGCACCAACGAGATCAACCGGCTGCTCGTGCCGGGCACCATCCTGCGCCGCGCGCTGAAGGGTGAGCTGCCGCTGCAGCGCGAGGTCATGAAGGCGATGGACGCCCTCATGAACCCGTCGCTCGACGAGGTCGATCCGGCGGTGCCGTTCGCGGCCGAGAAGGCCACCGTGGCCAACCTGAAGCGCGCCTTCCTGGTGGTGGCCGGCGCCGCGGTGCAGAAGTACGGCGAGGCGCTGAAGGACGAGCAGGAGGTGCTGCTCGCGCTCGCCGACGTCGCCATCCAGGCGTTCGCGGCGGAGAGCGTGGTGCTCCGCGCCGAGAAGACCGCGGCCACGCAGCCCGAGGCGCGCCGCGCGCTCGCCGCCGCCGCGGTGAAGGTCCACACCTTCGCCGCGGCCGAGAAGGCCGCCACCGCCGCCCGCCGCGCCGCGTTCTACGTGGGCGAGGGCGACACGCTCACCATCCTGCTCGGCGGCATCCGCCGCTTCTCGAAGTACGACGCCGCCGGCCTGCTCCAGGCGAAGCGGCGCCTGGCGGACGCGGTGCTGGAGAGCGAGAAGTACCCGTTCTGATCGTGACGAGGGCTGCGCCCTCGCCCCGCCGGCGGAGCCGTCGGGGCCCCACTCCTGCTGCGCGGGGCCCGTGACCTCGCACGCCGCGTGCGCGGGCGCGCGCGAGGTCCCCGCGGGCGCGCCGGGCGGCGCGCGGTCGCGGCCGCGCTCCGATGCATCGGGGCTGCGCCGGCGCGCGGGCCGGGCTAGGCTCGTCGCGCCGGGCCCGCGGCGGGCCCGGGGAAGGGCACCCCGGTGGACGACCAGCAGCGGCGGATCGCGGAGGGCGTGGCGCTCCTGCGCGCGCGCTTCGGCGAGAAGATGAAGGCCACGCCTTCCCTCGCGGACGCGAGCCCGCAGGGCGACGGGCCGGCGAACCGGCACGGCATGCCGAAGGAGCCGCCCGGCCAGAACGTGTTCGAGAAGCACGAGTGGCCGGTGATGGATCTCGGCACCGGCACGCCGGACGTCGCGCCCGAGCGCTGGCGGCTGGCGGTGGACGGCGCGGTCGAGGCGCCGCTCGAGCTCTCCTACGCCGACCTGCTGGCGCTCCCGCAGGTGGACGAGGAGGCCGACTTCCACTGCGTGACCGGCTGGTCGATCCTCGACGTGGCGTTCCGGGGGGTCCGCCTCGAGACCGTGCTCGCGCTGGCGCGGCCCACCGCGTCGGCCACGCACCTCATGGCGCACTCCGCCGACGGCTACTCCACCAACCTGCCGCTGGAGGAGGCGCTGAAGCCGGACGTGCTGCTGGTGCACGCGGTCGAGGGCAAGCCGGTCACCCGCGAGCACGGCGGGCCGGTGCGGATCGTGGTCCCGCAGCTCTACGCCTGGAAGGGCGCGAAGTGGGTCACGCGCCTCGAGCTCATGACGCAGGACCGGCGCGGCTACTGGGAGATCCGCGGCTACTCCAACACCGCGCACCCGTGGCGCGACGACCGGACCTGGTGAGCGGGGGCCCGCGCGCGGGCGCCGGCTACTTCTTCTTCGCGAACGCCTTGAAGAACGCCACGATCTGCGCGGTGGCGCCCTTCCAGTCGAGCTCGGCCGCCGGCTCGTCCTCGGTCCCGTCCACCCAGATCCCGCCGCAGGACTCGCAGGTGTCGTAGGCGAGGGCACGCTTCTCGCCCCCCTCGACGACCACCAGGTCCACGTTGCAGGCCGGGCACATCCCGGAGATCTCGTCCGCGTTCACGTACCCGCCGAGCGCTGACAGCGCCGGCAGGTTGGCGTGCAGCAGCACCTTGTTGAGATCGGCGGCGTCACCCACCCAGATGCCTCCGCACTCGGCGCAGCGCTGGACGGCGCTGTCCTCGTGGGCGATCTCGTTCAGCTCGACGCTGCACCGCGGGCAATCCATGACGTAGCGGGTCCTCCTCGGACCGGTGACACGACGGGTTGGGATCGGGATTTCAAGCGAGGACGGGCTCTTGCCGAGTCCTGGTCATACTAGGCAGAAGCCGTGCCACGTTTCAACGGGCTTCGGCGCCCGCGGCGGCGACGGCGGCGCGCAATGCCTCGATCAGACGACGCAGCCGCTCCGGGTGGAGCTTCAGGGCCACCCGGTTCACGACGAGGCGCGCCGAGACCTCGAGGACCTTCTCCTCGATGACCAGGCCGTTCGCGCGCAGCGTCTCCCCGGTCTCGGTGATGTCCACGATGGTGTCGGCGAGCCCGAGCGAGGGCGCCACCTCGATGGAGCCGTGCAGCGGGATGATCTCCGCCGGCACCCCCTTGGCGGCGAAGTGGCGGGCCGCGAGCGACAGGTACTTCGTCGCCACCCGCGGCGCGACCCCGCGCGGCAGCGGCCGGGCGCCCTTCGGGCGGGCCACGATCACGGTGCAGCGGCCGATCCCCAGGTCGAGCGGCTCGTACAGGTCGCGCGGCTCCTCGCGCAGCACGTCGAGCCCGACGATGCCGACCTCGGCGGCGCCGTGCTCCACGTAGCTCGCCACGTCGCCGGCGCGGATCGAGATGAAGCGCAGGCCGGCCTCGGGGGCGTCGGCGGCCAGCTTGCGCGTGCCCTCCAGCAGCTTGCGCGGCGACACGCCGAGCGCCCGCTCGAACAGCGCCGAGGACTCCTGCAGGAGGCGCCCCTTCGGCACCGCCACCGTGATGAGCTCGCTCGTGCCCGGCATCAGCCTCTCACCCTCCGGATGCGCGCCCCGAGGGGCGCCAGCTTCTCCTCGATCCGCTCGTAGCCGCGGTCGAGATGGTACACGCGCAGCACCTCGGTCGTCCCGCTCGCCGCGAGGCCGGCCAGCACCAGCGCGGCGGAGGCCCGCAGGTCCGACGCCATCACCGGCGCGCCGGACAGCTCCGGGACGCCCTTCACCATGGCGACGCGCCCGTCCACCTCGACGTGGGCGCCGAGGCGGATCAGCTCCTGGACGTGCATGAAGCGGTTCTCGAACACGGTCTCGGTGATGCGCGAGGTCCCGTCGGCGAGGCAGAGCAGCACCATGAGCTGCGCCTGCATGTCGGTGGGGAACCCGGGGTGCGGCGCGGTCCGCACGTCCACCGGCCGCGGGCGGCCGTCGCCCACCACCCGCAGGCCGCCCTCCACCTTCGTCACCTCGGCGCCGACGGCGCGGAGCTTCTCGACCAGCGCCTCCTGGTGCGCCGCCACGCAGCCGCGGACGGTCACGTCGTTGCCGGGCAGCGCGCCCGCCACCAGGAACGTGCCGGCCTCGATCCGGTCGGGGATGACCGCGTGCGACAGCGGCCGGAGCGACGGGACGCCCTCGATCCAGATCTCGTCGGTGCCGGCGCCCTCGACCAGCGCGCCCATCGCGACCAGCGCGTCGCCGAGGTCCTTCACCTCCGGCTCGCGCGCGCAGTTGCGCAGCACCGTCTCGCCCTCGGCGAGCGCCGCCGCCATCATCACGTTCTCGGTGCCGGTGACGGTCTGGGCGTCGAAGGTGAAAACCGTCCCCCGGAGCCGGCCGCGCGGCACGGTGGCGTTCACGTAGCCGTGCTCGATCCGGATCTCGGCGCCGAGCGCGGTGAGCGCCTTCAGGTGCTGATCGATGGGGCGGGCGCCGATGGCGCAGCCGCCGGGCAGCGAGACGCGCGCCCGGCCGAGGCGCGCGAGCAGCGGCCCGAGCACCAGCACCGAGGCGCGCATGGTCTTCACCAGCTCGTAGGGCGCCTCGGGCGCCACAGCGGCGGGCACACGGAGCCGGACCGTGCGCCGGTCGCCCTCGCCGCGCGCCACCTCGCAGCCCATGTGGCCGAGCAGCTTGCCGAGGGTGCGCACGTCCGCGAGGTCCGGGACGTTGCGCACCTCGTGCTCGCCCTCGGCGAGCAGGGCGGCGGCGATGACGGGCAGCGCGGCGTTCTTCGCGCCCGAGACGTCCACGCTCCCGCGGAGCGGGACGCCTCCCTCGATCACGATCTTGTCCAACGGTGGCTCCTTCGCGTCAGGGCAGGGGATCGCCCGGACGGTGCAGCGTGCAAGCGGGATGCGAGCGGCGGCGCGGATTCTACGCGGCGCCCGGCAGGCGCGCCACCGTGAGCCGGGGCAGGCCGGCGAGGTCCCGCCGGGCCTCCGCCCGCTCGAAGCCCGCGTCGCGGCACAGGCGCGGCAGGAGCTCCAGGTGGCCCTCGTGCATCTCCAGCACGAGCGTGCCGCCGGGCACGAGCCGGGTGGGCGCGCCCTCCACGATGCGCCGGAGCAGCGAGAGGCCGTCCGGGCCGCCGTCCAGCGCCAGCCGCGGCTCGCGCCGGACCTCGCGGGGCAGCGTGTCCAGCTCGCCACGCGGCACGTAGGGCGGATTGGACACGATCACGTCGAAGCGCTCGCCCTCGCGGAGCGGCGCCCACAGGTCGCCCTGGCGCAGGTCCACCGCCGCGCCGAGCGCGCGCGCGTTCTCGGCGGCGACCGCGAGCGCGTCGGCGGAGAGGTCGGTCGCGACCACCCGCGCGCCGGGCCGCTCCAGCGCGAGCGACACGCCCAGCGCGCCGGACCCGGTGCACAGGTCGAGCGCGGCCCCGCCCTCCGGCAGCGCGTCGCGCGCCGCCTCCAGCACCAGCTCGGTCTCGGGCCGCGGGACGAGCACGCGCGCGTCCACGAGGAACGGCCGGCCGTAGAAGTCGCGCCGGCCGGTGAGGTAGGCGGTGGGCTCGCCCTCGGCCCGGCGCCGCACCAGCTCGCGGAACGCGGCCAGCTCCGGCTCGCCGAGCGGCCTGTCGAAGTCGAGGTAGAGCCGCATCCGCTCGCAGCGCAGCGCGTGCGCGAGCAGCAGCTCCGCGGTGAGCCGCGGCGCGTCCACGCCCTTGCGGCCGAAGAACTCCTGGGTCCAGGCGAGGAGGCGGAGCGTCGTCCAGGCCTCGCCCTCGCTCACGCGCGCCGCTCCGCCGCCCCGGCCTCGCCGCGCGACGCCTCGCGCAGCGCCTGGGCCGCGTAGAACGTCCGGCAGGCGTCGATGACGTCCTGCACGTCGCCGTCCATCACCGCGGGCAGGTTGTGGCGCGTGTAGTTCACGCGGTGGTCGGTGAGCCGGTCCTGCGGGAAGTTGTAGGTGCGGATCTTCTCGGAGCGGTCGCCGGTGCCCACCTGCGACTTGCGGGTCGCGTCGCGCGCGCTGCGCTGCCGCTCCTGCTCGATCTCGAACAGCTTGGCCCGCAGCATCTTCATGGCCATGGTGCGGTTCTTCAGCTGGCTCTTCTCCTGCTGGCACTTCACCACGATGCCGGTCGGCTTGTGGGTGAGGCGCACCGCGGAGTCGGTGGTGTTCACCGACTGGCCGCCCGAGCCGGTGGAGCGGAACACGTCCATCTCCACGTCGGCCGGGTTCACCTGGACGTCGATCTCCTCCGCCTCGGGCATCACCGCCACCGTGACGGTGGAGGTGTGGATGCGCCCCTGGGCCTCGGTGGCGGGGACGCGCTGCACCCGGTGCACGCCGGACTCGTACTTGAGCGAGGAGTAGACCGCGTCGCCGGAGACGGTGAGCGTCGCCTCCTTCACGCCGCCGAGCGCGCCGCCCGAGGTGTCCATCAGCTCGACGCGCCAGCCGCGGCGCTCGGCGTAGCGGACGTACATGCGCATGACCTCGGCCGCGAACAGGCCCGCCTCGTCGCCGCCCGCGCCGGCCCGGATCTCGACGATGACGTCCTTCTCGTCGTTCGGGTCCTTCGGCACGAGGTACAGCTTGAGCTGCTCCTCGGCGGGCTCCACCTGCGGCCGCAGCTGCGCCAGCTCCTCCTTGGCGAGCTCGCGCAGCTCGGGGTCCTTGTCCGCGAGCAGCGCCTCGTTGCCCTCCACGTCCTCGAGCAGCTTGCGATAGGCGCGCAGGGCGGTGACGGTCTGCTCGATGGAGGCGCGCTCCTTCGCCACCTTCCGGAACCGGTCGCCGTTGCCGGCCACGGCCGGGTCCGAGAGGAGCTGGGTGAGCTCCTCGAACCGCTGCTCGATGGCCTCGAGCTTCTTCAGGACGTCGGGGGACAGCATGGGGGGGACTTCTTACCGTTTCCACGCGGGGATGGGCAAGGCGTGTGGCCGCCGGCGGCCGCCGGGCCCGGCGCGCCGCACCGGCCGGGCGAAGCGCCGCACGCGCACCGCGGGTGCGGCGCGCAAAGGAGGGTCACCCCCGCAGGGCCGGGGAGGGCGCGTGGCGTTCGCCGCGGGCGTGGGTACCCTCGCAGCTGGAGGCAGCTGCCGGATGGACATGCGCCCGCCGCTCCGCATTCCTCCTCCGCCCGCGCTCCGCCGCGCGCCCGCCTACGCGGTGTCGGCGTCGCTGGCGGTGGCGGGCGCGGCGCTCGCGGCGGCGGGCGCGGAGCACCTGGCGCGCGCGCCCTTCGTCCCGGTGATCCCGTTCGTCCTGCTCTCGGCGTGGCTGGGCGGGGTGGGCCCGGGGATCTTCGCGGCGCTGCTCTCCGCGCTGGGCGTGAACCTGGTCCTGCTGGGCCCCGCCTCCGGATGGAGCTTCGGCGCCCGGGAGCTGACCGCGACCGGCGCGTTCGTGGCGCTCTCGGCGCTGCTGGTGGCGGCCGTCGGCGCGATCCGCGACGGGTTCGTCGAGCGGGCCGCGCGCGAGCGCGCGGTGCGCGAGAGCGAGGAGCGCTTCCGCACGCTGGTCGAGACCATCCCGCAGCTCGTGTTCACGCTCGCGCCCGACGGCACGCCGGACTTCCACAGCCCGCAGTTCCAGGCCTACACCGGCCTCGACAACGAGGCGATCCGCGCGGCCGGCTGGGAGGCGCAGTTCCACCCGGACGACCGGGCCCGGGCCCGCGCCGACTGGGCGGCCGGCTTCGCCGCGCGGCGCACGGTCTCGGGCGAGTACCGGCTGCGCGGGCACGACGGCGGCTACCGCTGGTTCCTCGTGTCCGCGGTGCCGCTGCGGGAGGCCGGCGGGCGCGTGGTGAAGTGGTTCGGGACCTTCACCGACATCGAGGCGCAGAAGGAGGTCGAGCGCCACAAGTCGGAGGCGATCGCGGCCCGGGACGTGTTCCTGTCGGTGGCGAGCCACGAGCTGAAGACCCCGGTCACCGCCGCGCTGCTGCAGACGCAGCAGGCGCTCCGCACGCTCGATCGCGACCCCCCCGACGCCGGCCGCGCCCGCGGCCAGGTCGCGTCGGCGGCCGGCAGCGTGGAGCGGCTGGGCCGGCTGGTCGAGGCGCTGCTCGACGTGTCGCGCCTCGCCACCGGGCGCGCCGCGCTGGAGCGGCGGCGGTTCGACCTCTCCGACGCCGTCCGGCAGGCGGCGGCGCGCCTCGCCGAGCCGGCCGCGCGCGCGGGCAGCGCGCTCGAGCTCGAGGTGGAGGCGGGGATCGCCTGCGAGGGCGACCGGCTGCGGATCGAGCAGGTGCTCACCAACCTCGCCTCCAACGCGCTGAAGTTCGGGGCCGGCCGGCCCGTCACCATCGCGCTGCGCAGGGAGGGCGGGCGCGCGGTGCTGCGGGTGCGCGACCGGGGCATCGGCATCCCGGCGACGGACCTGGAGCGGATCTTCGGGCGGTTCGAGCGCGCCCACGAGGCGCGGCACTACGGCGGGCTGGGCCTGGGGCTCTGGATCGCGCGGGAGATCGTGGAGGCGAGCGGTGGCACCATCGGCGCGGAGAGCACGCCGGGGGAGGGCGCCACCTTCACGGTCGCGCTGCCGCTCGCGCCGGCCGATCCGGAGCGGGCCGGGGCGCCGGGCGCGGCGGTCAGTCCCGCCGCGCCAGCGCCTCGGAGAGCGCCTTGATGGGCCCCACGTCGGCGCGGCTCGAGTCCACCAGCAGCTTCAGCACGGTGAGCGCCGCGCGCGCGAGGTCCGAGAGCACCTCCAGCCGCCGCACCTTGAAGCGCGCCTGTGCCTTCACGGCGGGGTCCACGTCGGCGAGCGCGCCCCGCACCTCGCCCAGCGCGCGCTCGAACGCGGCGAGCGCCTGCTCCACCGCGCGCTTCTCGCGCTCGCGCAGCACCCGGGCCACCAGCTTCCAGACGTTGGTCTCCGCCTCGAAGTGCTCCTTGCGGTCCCCCGGGACCTCCACGGTCCGCACCACGCCCCAGCGGCGCAGCTCGGCGAGGCTCATCGAGAGCAGGCCGGTGGAGATCTGCAGCCGGTCGCACAGATCGGGCGCGGCGAGCGGCCGGTCCGACAGGAACAGCACCGCCCAGATGCGCCCGAGCTGGCGCCGGAAGCCCCACAGCTCCATGAGCGCGCCCACCGCGTCGGCGACGGCCAGGTCGGCCTTCTGCAGCGCGTGGGAGGTCGGCGCGGCGGCGCGTTGCGCGGCGGCGGTCATGCGGGTCCCCCGGTCACCGGAGCGCCAGATCGGCGAGCGCGCACAGCGCGAACGCGATCGAGGCGAAGGCGTTATAGTTGAAGAACGCGACGTTGATCCGCTCCGGCCGGAGCGCGCCGCCCGGCGCGACGTAGCGGTGCTCGGCCGCGAGCGTGGCCGCGAGGATCACCGACCCGGTGATCCAGCCGGCGCCGCGCCCGGCCAGCGCGCCGGCGGCGAAGATCGCGGCGGCGGCGAGCAGGTGGAGGCCGCGGGCCCAGCGGAGCGCGCCCGCGACGCCGAAGCGCGCCGGGATCGAGCGCAGCCCCGCGCCGCGGTCGTAGTCCATGTCCTGCATCGAGTAGAAGACGTCGAACCCGGCGATCCACGCGCCCACGCCGAGCCCGAGCACCACCGAGGCGAGCGGGGCCGTCCCGGTGAGCGCGATCGCCACCCCCACCGGCGCGAGCGCCTGCGCCACCCCGAGCCACAGGTGGCAGGCCCAGGTGAAGCGCTTCGCGTAGGAGTAGCCGAGCAGGATCGCGAGCACCGGCAGCGCCAGCGCGCCGCAGATGGGCGAGATGAGCGCGGCGGCGACCACGAACGCGGCCGAGGAGCCGGCCAGCAGCGCCCAGGCCGCGGCGGCCGAGACCTCGCCGGTGACCAGCTCGCGCCGCTGCGTGCGCGGGTTGCGCGCGTCGAACGCCCGGTCGGCGATGCGGTTCATGGCCATGGCGGCGGTGCGCGCCGCCACCACCGCCAGCGCCACCAGCGCGAGGCGGGCCAGGTCCAGCCGCGCCTCGGCGGCCACCAGCGCCACCGCCGCGGCCGCGAACGGCAGCGCGAACAGCGAGTGGCTGAGCTTCACCATGCGCGCGAGCGCGGCGACGGTCATTCGGGACGCTCCGGGCCCGGCCGCTGCCGGGCGAGCCAGGTGAACGGGCGCTCCTCGGCGCCGAAGGTGGAGACCAGCCACTCGGCCGGATCCGGCGGCCGCGCGCCCTCGAGCGGTGCGGCGACCACGCCCGGCGCGGCGCCCGGCGCGAGCCGGCCCACGTGCGGGGCGGCCAGCGCGGCCCCGTTCCAGGCGAGCGGGAGCAGCCGGGCAGCGGCCACGGCGGCAACCTCGCGCCGCAGCAGCGCCAGCTCCGCGAGCGGCGCGAGCGAGGGGGCGCTGGCGAGCGAGTCGGTGCCGACCGCGAGCGGGATCCCCGCCGCGAGGAGCGCCTCGAGGCGCGGCAGCGCGCCGAGGATGTAGCGGTTCGACCGCGGGCAGAGCACCACGGTGGCGCCGGTGGCGGCGAGCACGCGCACGTCCTCGTCGTCGAGGTCCACGCAGTGCACCGCCAGGTGGTGCGGGCGGAGCTCGGCCTTCACCGCGTCCACCGGCGAGCGCCCGGTGATCCGCAGCGCGTGCAGCGCCGCGCCCAGCGTCGCGTACATGCGCCCGAAGGGGCCGGCCGACTCGGTCGCGCAGAAGGCGCGCTCGGCCGGATCCTCGGCGAGGTGCAGGGAGCCGGGGCCGCCGCGGAGCAGCGCGCGCAGGGCCGCGGCGTTCGTCGAGTAGATCGCGTGCGGGCTCTCCACCACCCGGAGCCCGGGCGGCGGGGCGGCGGCCTCGCGGACCTGGCGCGCGGCGGCGCGGGCCTCCTCGAAGCGCTCCGGCGTGAAGCCGAACACCTCGTGGAAGATCGTGCCCCCGAGGCCGGCGGCCGCGAGCGGGGCGAGCGAGTCGAGCGTGTTGCTGATGTCGCCCACCGCGGCCACCCCGGCGCGGACCAGGTCCTCGGCGGCCATGCCCATGGCCTCCTCGGGCTCGCCCTCGCGCGTGCGCCGGCGCGCGGCCACGAACAGCTGGATCCAGCCGGGCAGCCCCTCGCCGCCCGCCACCCAGCCCTTCATGTGCGAGAGCTCGAGGTGCAGGTGCGCGTTCACGAGCGCCGGGAGGAGCACCGCGTCGAGGCGCTCGCCCGGCCCGAACCGCGCCTCCACCTCGGCGCGCGGCCCGACCGCGCGCACCCGATCGCCCTCCAGCGCCACCGCGCCGTCGGCGATCGCCGGCGCGGACGCCGCCGGAGCGCCGGGCGCGAGGCCTGGGAGGACCCAGGGCGCGGCCACCACCCGGATCACGCGCGGGTCTCCTCCACCAGCTGGTACTTCATGTTCCGGCGGGCGGCGCGGAAGCCGGCGTCGCGGATGTGCCGCTCCACCTCCTCCGAGTCCATCTTGAAGGTGGTGCCGGCCGCGGAGACCACGTTCTCCTCGATCATCACCTGGCCGAAGTCGTTGCAGCCCATGTGCAGCGCGGCCTGGGCCACGCCCCCGCCCATGGTCACCCAGGACGCCTGCAGGTTCGGGACGTTGTCGAGCACCAGGCGCGAGAGCGCGTTGGTGCGCAGGTAGGCGTGGGCGCTGCCGTCGCCCGGCTCGAGCCGCGTGTTCTGCGACTGGAACGGCCAGCAGATGAACGCGGTGAAGCCGTGCGTCTCGTCCTGCAGCTCGCGCAGCCGCATCAGGTGCGCCACCCGGTGCTCCGGCCCCTCGCCCACCCCGAACATCATGGTGGCGGTGCTCTTCAGCCCCTTCAGGTGGGCCGCCTTCATCACCGTGAGCCACTCGTCGGTGGAGCACTTGAGCGGCGCGATCCTGCGGCGGACCTCGTCGTCCAGGATCTCGGCGCCGCCGCCCGGGATCGAGTCCATCCCGGCCGCGACCAGCCGGTCGATGGTGGCCTCGAGCCCGAGCTCGCTGGTCCGGGCGATGTGCCAGATCTCCTCGGGGGAGAGCGCGTGGAGGTTGATCACCGGCCAGGTCTGCTTCACCCAGCGGAACAGGTCCTCGTACCACTCGACGCCGAGGTCGGGGTGGAGGCCGCCCTGCAGCAGGATCTCGATCCCGCCCAGCGCCACCGTCTCGTCGATCTTCTGCGTCAGCTCCTCGCGCGTGAGGACGTACGACTCCTGGTGGCCGCGGGGGCGGTAGAACGCGCAGAAGTGGCACGCCGTCGTGCACACGTTCGTGTAGTTCACGTTCCGCGACACGATGTAGGTGACGAGGTCGCCGGGGTGGAGCGCGCGGCGGCGCTGGTCGGCCGCCAGCCCGAGCTCGAGCAGCGGCGCCTTCTCGTCGAGCGTGGCCGCCTCGTCGGCGTCGAGCCGCTCGCCGTCCGCGCCCTTCTGCAGCGCGGTGTCCACCGAGACGGCGCGGCGCACCCGCCGGGTCCGCACCACGTCGTCCACGAAGCGGAGCGGCATGGGGGGCAGGAAGCCCTTCGCGGCGGCGCGCTCCAGGAACGCCTCCAGCCCCTGCAGCTCGTAGGGGCCGAGGCCGTAGCGGATCTTCTGGGTGAGGTAGCGGCGGTACTTCTCCGGGTCGCCGCCCTTCTGCGCGGCGAACTTCTGCGCCAGCTCGGTCCGGATCCCGAGGCCGTGCTGCGCCGCCCGGGTCAGCTCCTGCACGTCCTCGGGGGTGACCGCGCCCGGCCGCGCCGCCCACAGCGCGAAGATCATGGGGAGCCCGGTGAGCCGGGTCCACTCGCGCCCCAGGTCGAGCACGTGGTTGGCGCGGACGCCGAACCCGCGGTCGCCGATCACGAGCGCGCCCTTGGTGCCCCTGGCGCGGGCCAGCCCCTCGTCCGCGTGCATGGGGGTGAACCTGGGGTGCACGCCCATGGCGTCGAGCACCAGCTTCGCGAGCACGTGCGAGGTGCGGGAGGCGGTGTCGAGGAACACCTCGTCCCAGATGGCCGGCGACTGCTCGCCGGCGAGCACCACCGTCTGCACCGGGCCGTCGGCGCCGATGGCGATGCCGGGCACGATGTCGTACTGGCCCTTGGTGAGCGCGGCGACCGACACGAGCGCGAGGTCCACCTCGCCCGCCTCCAGCATGGCCGCGCAGCGGGACGGCTCGGCCAGCACCAGCTCGATGCGCTCGGAGCCCTCCAGCCCGGCGGTGAGCGGCCAGGCGTTCAGGAACGAGACGGCGGCGGCGCGGATCTTCTTCGGCATGGGAGCTCTCGGGATCAGGCGGTGACCTGGAGGCGCGCGGGCGGCTCCTCGGGGAGCGGCGCGTCGTGGACCTTCAGCACGCGGTAGAGGCTGTCGCGCTCGGCCGGCACCCGGCCCGCGGCGCGGATGAGCTGGTGCAGCGTGCGCTCGCTGAGCGCCTGCGGCACCGTCGAGCCGGCCATGTGGTAGATGCGCTCCTCCAGCACGGTGCCGTCGAGGTCGTCCACGCCGAAGGAGAGCGCCGTCTGCGCCAGCCGCTCGCCGAGCGACACCCAGTACGCCTTCACGTGGTCGAAGTTGTCGAGGTACAGCCGCGCCACCGCGAGCGTGCGCAGCGCGTCGTAGCCGGTGGGCTTCGGGAACGCCTTGCCGATCATGTTGTGCTCGGGGTGGAACGCGAGCGGGATGAAGACCTGGAAGCCGTGGGTCTCGTCCTGCAGCGCCCGCAGCCGGCGCATGTGGTCCACCCGCTCGTCGAGCCGCTCGATGTGGCCGTAGAGCATGGTGGAGTTCGTCTTCACGCCCAGGCGGTGCGCGGTGCGGTGGATCTCGATCCACTGGTCGGCGGTGGCCTTGTCGTCGCAGATCTTCCGGCGCACCCGCGGCGCGAAGATCTCGGCGCCGCCGCCGGGCATGGTCTGCAGCCCGGCGTCCATGAGCCGGCGCAGCACCTGCTCGTAGCTCATGCCGAACTTCTCGGCGAAGAAGTGGATCTCGATGGCGGTGAACGCCTTGATGGCCACCTCGGGCCAGCCGGCGCGGATCCGCGAGAGCAGCTCGGTGTAGTACTCGAACGGCAGGTCCGGGTGCAGGCCCGAGACGATGTGCACCTCGGTGACGCCGAGCGGCTTGCGCGACAGCACCTTCCCGACCGCCTCGTCGATCGACATGGTGTAGCCGTCGGAGGCGCGCTGGTCGTCCTTGCGCGCGAACGAGCAGAACTTGCACGACGCGACGCAGACGTTGGTCGGGTTGAGGTGGACGTTGCGGTTGTAGAACGCGAGCGCGCCGTGGCGGGCCTCGCGCACGTGGTTCGCGAGCGCGCCGAGCGCGGGCAGGTCCGAGGCCTCGAACAGCTTCAGGCCGTCCTCGTCGGTGAGCCGCTCGCCGGCCAGCACCTTGTCGCGGATGGGCCCGAGGCCGTCGCGCTCGAGCGCGCGGTTCGCCAGGGTCGAGAGCATGTCAGGGTTCCTCCACCGGCTCCGGGGCGCGGGGCGAGATGCCGTCCCAGCGCTTCATCAGCTCGTTCGGGATGCCCAGCCGGTCGAGCACCCGCGCCACCACCGTGTCCACCACCTGGTCCACCGTCCTCGGCCCCGAGTAGAACGAGGGCGAGGCCGGCATCACGAACGCGCCCGCCTCGATCACCTGCGTCATGGCGCGGGCGTGGACGAGCGAGATGGGCGTCTCGCGCAGCACCAGCACCAGGCGCTTGCGCTCCTTCAGCATCACGTCGGCCGCGCGGCCGACGAGGTCCACCGAGATCCCGTAGGCGATGCGCGCCAGCGCGCCCGCCGAGCAGGGGATCACCACCATGGCGTCGTACATCGACGAGCCCGACGCGAACGGCGCGGTGAAGTCCTGGTTCTTCCAGATCTTGAACGGGTAGCGCGGCTCGGCGCCGATCTCCTGCTTCCAGACCTGCTTCCCCGTCTGCGTGAAGACGAGGTCCGCCGACACGCCCAGGTCCGCGTTCGCGGCCAGGAAGTCGAGGAGCCGCCTCGCGTAGGGGGCGCCCGACGCGCCGGAGACGGCGACCACCAGCTTCACGCGCGCACCGCCGTGACGAGCCCGCACACGCCCGGGAACAGCGTCTCGCCGCGCACCTCGCGGAAGCCGGCGCGGCGCGCCGCGTCCTCGAACTCGACGCGCGAGGCGAAGCGCTCCATCGAGGCCACCAGGTAGCGGTACGCCTCCGGGTCGGGCGAGAGGATGCGGCCCAGCACCGGCAGCGCCAGCCGGTTGTACGCACCGTGCACGAGGCGCGAGCCGCGCGACTCGGAGCGGAAGAACTCGAGCACGCCGAGGCGGCCGCCCGGGCGCAGCACCCGCGCCAGCTCGGCCAGGCCCACCTCGTAGCGCTCCAGGTTGCGCATGCCGAACGTCACCGTGGCGAGGTCGAAGCGCGCGTCCAGGAACGGCAGCGCCATCGCGTCGGCCTGCGAGGCGGGCAGGGCGGTCTTCTCCACCCCGCGGCGGAGCATCTGCATGGAGAAGTCGGCGCCGGTGACGCGCAGGCCCGGGGCGCGGCGGCGGGCCAGGTCGGCGACGTCCATGGTCCCGGCGCACAGGTCCAGCATCCGCTCGCCGTCCTTCGGGGCGAGGTCGGAGAGCAGGCGACGGCGCCAGGCCTGGTCCACCTTCAGTGTCATGACCCGGTTCAGCAGGTCGTAGCGCGGGGCGATGCGGTCGAACATGGCCCGGACCGCGGAGCCGCGGTGCGCCTCGCCGGGCAGCGGAACGTTCACGTTCACTGGAGGATCCCTCCGCGGCGCGGCGTCCAGGACGCCGCCGGGGGTGGGGCGATGCGCGGGCGGCGGAGCGGCGCCGCGCCCGGCACCAGCCGGTCGTAGAGCGCGTCCATCCGCGCGATCACCTCGGGGGGGTGGACGCACACCTCCGGCCACTCGCGCCCGCCCTCCTCGCGCCACTTGCGCGTGGCGTCCACGCCGATCTTCCCGCCGTAGGCGAACCCGCCGGCGGCGTGGTCGAGCACGTCCACCGGCCCGTCGGCGATCACGAGGTCGCGCTTCACGTCCACGTTCGCGAACGCGCGCCAGGCGGCCTGCGGCACGTCCTGCACGTCCACGTCGTCGTCGAACACCACCAGCGTCTTCGTCTGCGCCATCTGCCCGGAGCCCCACAGCCCGTGGATGACCTTCTTCGCCTGCCCCGGGTGCTCCTTCTTGATGGAGACGAGGCACAGGTTGTGGAAGACGCCCTCGACCGGCATGCAGATGTCCACGATCTCGGGCGCCACGATCTGCATGAGCGGCAGGAACATGCGCTCGGTGGCCTTGCCCAGCCACTGGTCCTCGACCGGCGGCGGGCCCACCACCGTCGCCGGGTAGACCGCGTCCTTGCGGCGGGTGATCGCGACCACGTCGAGCGCCGGATAGTCGTCGGCGAGCGAGTAGAACCCGGTGTGGTCGCCGAACGGGCCCTCGCGCACGAGCGGCGCGGCGGTGTCCACGAAGCCCTCGATGACGAGGTCGGCGTCGGCCGGCACGTCGAGCCCGGTGGCGACGCCGGTCACGGTGTGGACCGACGAACCGCGCAGGAAGCCGGCGAACAGGTACTCGTCCACGTTGGGCGGCAGGGGCGCCGAGGCGCAGTAGGTGAGGGCGGGGTCGCCGCCGAGCGCGATGGCCACCGGCATCCGCTCGCCGCGCTGCTGGTAGGCGCGGTAGTGCGCGGTGGCGGTCTTGTGGAGCTGCCAGTGCAGCGCGAGCCGCCGCGGCCCGAGCACCTGGAGCCGGTACATGCCCACGTTGCGGATGCCGGTCTCGGGGTCGCGGGTGATGACCTGCGGGAGCGTGACGAACGGCCCGCCGTCGTGCGGCCAGGTGGTGAGCACCGGCAGCGTGCCCAGGTCGGGCTCGCGGTCCACGATGTCCTGGCAGGCGCCGGAGGAGACGTGCTTCGGGGCCATCGCCGCGAGCTTCCCCAGCTTCGGGAGCATCTTCAGCTTGTCCCAGAAGGACTGGGGCGGCGCGGTGCGGAGCAGCGCGCGCAGCTCGTCCGCGTGCTGCTCGAAGTCGTCGCAGGAGAGCGCCCAGCTGGTGCGCCGGCGCGTGCCGAACAGGTTCATCGCGACGGGCAGGGTCCCGGGGCGGTCGAACAGGAGCGCCGGGCCGCCCTGCTTGGCGGCGCGGTCGGCGAGGGCGGCCATCTCGAGGACCGGGTCGACGGGCTCGGTGATCCGGACCAGCTCGCCGGCCTCGTCGAGCCGGGCGAGGAACTCACGCAGCGAGCGGTAGGCCATGGCGCGCGGATCTGTACCCCAGGTTCCCGGGGGTTTCAATGTTCGTTGAACGGATCCGGAGGCCCCGCCGCGGCGGGGAGAGCCTCATGATTCCGGGACGCTGGCCCGGGCCGCTTGACTTCGGTCAAGCGGACGCGTGATGGTTCGCCTCGATGGAACGCCGAAACCGCGCCCGCGACCTCATCGTGCTCGCCCTCACTGAGCTCGACGGCGAGCTGTCCACGAACCAGCACCGGCTCTGCCCCGAGCAGCTCGGGACGTGCCGCTCGCGCCTGCAGGGCTACCTCTCGGCCCTGGACGGCGACGCGCTGCCGCCGAAGCGCGACCGGGCGGAGGACCTGGGCCGGTTGATCCTCGACTCCTGGCCCTACGACGTGCCGCTCGGGCAGGTGATCCTGCGCGCCGAGCGGGCCTGGCGAAACGCCTGACCCCGCCGCGCCGCGCGCGCCCCCGCGCTCACGGCACCGCTGCGCGCGGTCCGGGCAGGGGCTGCGCGGCGCCGGGCGGCAGCCGCCGCGCGATCGCCGGCAGCACCCGGGCCGGGACCCCCGCGTCCTGCAGGGCCGGCGCGATCGCCGCGGCATCGCCCACCACCACGATCGCCTCGCGACCGAGCGCCCAGCGTCCGGCCTCGGCGACGAGCGCGCGCGCGTCGAGCGACGCGGTGCGCGCCGCGAACGTGTCCCACTCGTCCGGCGGCAGGCCGTGGACGAACATCTCGGTGAGCCGCAGCGCGTTCCGCCAGGAGGTGCCGAGGCCGCGGCCGGCGCGGCGCACCGCGCGCCAGCGGGCCTGCGCCAGCGCCTCGGGCTCGAGCGGCCGCGCCGAGGCGGCGAGCTCGCCCAGCATCGCCGCCAGCGCCTCGCCGGCGCGCGCGCGGTCCACCGCGGTCGAGAGCACCAGCGCGCTGCCGAGCGACTGCTCCAGGATCGACAGGGACACGCGGTAGGTGAGGCCCGCGTCGTCGCGGAGCCGGGCGGTGAGCGCGTGCTGGAGCCGCCAGGAGAGCGTCCGGAACGCCGCCTCGTCCCGGGCGCCGCGCGGCGGGACGCGCACGCCCACCAGCACCTCGGCGACCCGCCAGCCGGGGCGGTCCACCACCACCAGCTCGCGGCGCCCGGGCAACGGCGCCGGCGGGCGGGGCGGCAGCTTGCCGTCGCCGCCGCGCGGCCGCCAGCGCCCGAGCCGCTGCTCGATCCGCTCGAACAGCGCGTCGGTCGCGGCGACGTCGCCGGCGATGACGAGGGCGGCCCGCTCCGGCCGGACGTTCAGGCCGAGCCACTTGCCCGCGTCCGCGGCGCGGAACGCGCGCACCCGCGCCTCGGTGACCTCGGCGGAGTACGGGTGCCCGGGGTAGAGCAGCTCGAGCAGCTGCTGCCCGGCGGCCTCGTGCAGCGTGGGCGGGCGGCGCCGCAGCGCGTCCGCCATGGCGTCGCGCTCGCGCTCGAACGCGGCGGCGTCCACGCGGAGGTCGCCCGCGCGGCAGGCCACCTGCGCGAGCGCCAGGTCCACCAGCTCGGTGGGCGCGCGCGCGCCGAACTCCAGCCGGTCGCCGCCCACCGTCGCCGGCCGGTCCGCGCACCGGGCCGAGCGGAGCGCCAGCACCTCGAACACGCGCTCCAGCGGGCCGGCGGGCTCGGTGCGCACCACCAGGTGCGCGGAGAGCACGCGGTAGCCGGGGCGCGGCGACACGATCACCCGCACGCCGTTCTTCAGCTTGCGCCGGCGCGCGCTGTCGAGGTGTGGCGGGCGCATGGCGCGGGCCGCGTCGCGCGCGGGCGCGGGCTCGCCGGCGGCCGCGGCGCCGTGCGGGTCGTCGTCGTCGAGCGCGCTCGCGCCGGGGAGGCGCGGCGGCGCGTCGTCCCGCGGCGCCTCGCCGGGAACGACGGCCAGCGCCACCAGGCGCTCCTCGCGCAGCCACCGGCGGGCGAACTCGGCGCGGTCCGGCGTCACCGCGGCGCCGACCGCCGCGGGCATGCCGGTGAGGTAGTCGGTGCGGCCGGTGAGCCGGATCCAGCGGGCGACCTCGGACGCGTCGAGCGCCTCGAGCCGCACGTGCGCGTCCAGCACCAGCCGGTCGCGCAGCTCCTCGCCCCCCGGATCCGGCCCGCCCTGCCAGCCGGCGAAGCGCAGGCCGGCGCGGAGCCGCTCGACCAGCGGGCGCGCGTCGTCGGGGCCGCGCAGGCCGATCCGGATCACCGGCAGCGACGCGCCGTCCATCCCGTGGACGAGCAGCTCCACCGAGAGCGCGCGCTCGCGGTCCGGCCCGGAGAGCACCTGCTCCACCTGCGCCTCGAGCGCGCGCAGCGCGAGGTACGCGCGCGCGCCGCCGGCGGCCGCGTCGCCCGGGAGCGGCACCGTGAGCAGCAGCCAGGCGCGCTCCACCGGCGCGCGCACCACGTCGAGCGCCGCCGGCCGCGCGGCGCCGAGCTCGGGCGGCGGCACCGGCGGGTCCGCCGCCTGGCCCGGCCGCGTGGCCAGCTCGCCGAGCGCGGCGCGGGCGCGGGCGGCCACCGCCTCCGCCGGCGCGGGCCCCGCCACGATGAGCAGCAGGTTCTCCGGGCGGTAGTGCGCCCGGGCGAACGCGCGCACGTCCTCGAGCGTGATGGCGCGCAGCGAGCCGGGCGTGGCGATCCGTCCGTAGGGGTGGCCCGCCAGCGCGCGGGCGGTCAGCCAGTCCACCTGCGGCCAGAGCGCGTCCGGGTCGCCCCGCAGCGCCAGCTCCTGCAGGACCACCTCGCGCTCCCGGCGCAGCTCCGCCTCGTCCACCCCCGCCAGCGGGTCGCGCAGCCGGTCCGCCTCGATGCGGAGCAGCGCGTCGAGCTGCTCGGGGTCGCCCACCGCGTGGAAGTCGGTGGCGTCCGCCGAGGTGCGCCCGTCGAACTCGACCCCCTCCGCCTCGAGCTGCGCCGACAGGGCGCGCCCGCCGCCGCGGTGCGCGCGGAAGGAGAGGTGCTCGACGAGGTGCGCGAGGCCCTCCTTCCCGGCCGGGTCGCGCGCGCTGCCGACCCGGTACGACGCGGCCACCAGCGTGTCCGGCCGGTGCGGCAGCGCATACGCGACCAGCTGGATCCCGGAGGGCAGCGCCTCCGCGCCGGTGGCGCAGGCCGGCGTGGAGAGCCGGGGCCTGCCGAGGGCGCAGGACGCGAGCAGGAGCGGGACGAGCGCGGCGACGCGGGCGCGCATCGATTGGCAGGTATGGACCGGCGCGGGCGAAACGGAGTACCCGGGTGGTCCCCGAACCGAGCGTCGGTGCCACGCGCCTCCCGCGCCACGTCGAACCGGCGAATCCACGCAGCACGACGGCAAGCAGGGAGGGGGCCCCCGCGCAGCGGGGGAGGGGCGCAGCCCCTCGCCGCGGGGACCGCTCGCGCGCCCGCGAAGGCGGGCGCGAGCGGTCACGGGCCCCGCGCAGCAGGAGTGGGGCCCCGACGGCTCTGCCGGCGGGGCGAGGGCGCAGCCCTCGTCGTCACGCTCCGCGAGCGGTCACGGGCCCCGCGCAGCAGGAGTGGGGCCCCGACGGCTCTGCCGGCGGGGCGAGGGCGCAGCCCTCGGTACGATCAGAACGCCCGTTCGGTCAGCTGCAGCGCGGCCGCGTGCAGCGCCCGGCGGTGCACGCCGTCCGGCACCTGCTCCAGCGCCTCGAGCGCGGTGCGGGTGTGCTCGCGGGCGAGCGCGCGCGCGGCGTCCACCCCGCCCACGCGCTTCACGACCGCGATGACCTCGCCGGCCACCGTCTCCACGTCCGCGGTGCCGTCCACCACGCCCCCGAGCCGCTCCCGCAGCGCCGGCTCCGCCTCGCAGGCGCGGATGAGCGGCAGCGTGGCCTTCCCCTCGATGAGGTCGGTGCCGAGCCGCTTGCCGAGGAGCCGCGGATCGGCGGCGTAGTCGAGCGCGTCGTCCACCAGCTGGAACGCGACCCCGATGCCCTCGCCGAAGCGCACCAGCGCGGCGGGGATCTCGCCCACCTCGCCGGCGGCCCAGGCGCCGGCCGCGGCCGCCCAGCCGAACAGCGACGCGGTCTTGCCCATCACCACGTCCATGTACGCCTGCTCGGTGGCGGAGAAGCCGCCGCGGAGCGAGAGCTGGAGCACCTCGCCCTCCACCAGCCGCCGCATGGTGGCGAGCAGCGGCGGCAGCGCCGCGGAGCGGGCCGGCTCGGCCGAGACGATCTCGAGCGCGCGGGTGAGCAGCCAGTCGCCGGAGAGCACCGACACGGCGTTGCCCCAGATGACGCGCGAGGCCGGCTGGCCGCGGCGCACCGGGCCGTCGTCGATGACGTCGTCGTGCAGCAGCGTGGCCGAGTGGGTCAGCTCGGCGGCCACCGCGTACGGCACCGCGCCGCGCATCTCGCCGCCGCAGGCGCCGCAGGCGAGCAGCGTCACCATGGGCCGGATGCGCTTGCCGCCGGCGGAGACGAGGTGGCGCGCGGCGGCCTGGAGCTTCGCCTCGGCGTCCTCGGTGGCGCGGGTGAGCTGCGCCTCCAGCTCGAGCAGGCTCTCCGGGAGGCTCGGCACGCCGGCGAGCGCCGCCTGCGCGCGCTCCGGGCGGACGCCGCGCTGCGCGCTCGCGTCGAGCTGGGAGAGGATGGCCTGCTCTTGCGCCGCCATTTCCGCGCCTCCGGGGGAACCTTCAACGAAAGTTGAAGCCGCATATAGCGCGGCTGGCGCCGCGGGGTCAACGAATGCGGCCCGCCGGGCGCGCCGCTCACTGGTAGGACCGGAGCGCGGGCCACAGCCCGGCGAGCGGGCGCCGCAGCCCCCTGCAGATCCAGATCCAGCGCGCGTCCTCGTACGGCATCACCCACGGGCTCGAGGGCAGCCGAGCCGCCAGCACGCGCTCGCGGAACGCGCCCCCGCAGTCCTCGTCCGCGTCGGAGATCACGAGGATCGGGTCGCCGCGGCCGGGCGGCACGCCCCACAGCCAGTACTGGTTGTGGCCGGAGATGGCCGGCGGCAGCCCCAGGTCCGCGCCGTACACGTCCACCGCGGCCGCCTCGCCGTAGTTCTGGCCGAACACCGCCGCGGTGGCGCGCTCCGCCGGCGCGAGCGTCGCGGCCGCCTCGCCGACGCCGCGCACGAGCTCGCGCCAGCCGTGCTGGTCGGCGAAGATCTGCGGGAGGACGCCGTAGGTGGTCCGCTCCATCCGCTCCGGCTCCACGCCGAGCGCCGCCTGCCAGCGGACGAACGCCGGCTCCGGCAGGAGCGGGAGCGCGAGCGGCAGCGCCGGCGCGACGGACAGGACGGTCAGCGCGGGCGCGGCGAGCCGCAGGGCCGGGCGGCGGAGCAGCCGCGCCGCTGCGGCCCCGCCCGCCGCGAGCAGCAGCGGCAGCACCGGCGCGGCGTAGTAGGGCTTCCCGCCGGTGGCGGCGAGGAGCGCGAGGTAGAGCGCGGCCCCGATCCCGAGCGCCCGCGCGCCCGGCGCTCCCGGCCGGCCGACGAGCCAGCCGAGGCCGCCCAGCCACAGCGGCGCGAGCAGCGGGTTCGCGTCGCGCAGGAGCGCGAGCGCGAACGCGGACGGCGAGGTGGGCGCGTTCTTGTGGAGCTGCCCGTTCCGCACCAGCTCCAGGAACGGGAGCCCGTGCGCGAGCTGCCAGGCGAGGTTGGGGAGCACCGCGAGCAGCCCCACCGCCGCGCCCGCGAGCGCCCAGCGCGTCCGGAGCGCGCGCCGCGCCGAGGTCGCCGCGACGCCGGCGAGGAGCGCCAGCGCCACCAGCGCCGAGGTGTACTTGAAGAGCGCGGCGAGCCCGGCCACCGCGCCGGCCGCCACCCAGAGGCGCGGGTCGCCGCCGTCGGCGAGGCGCACCAGGAGCAGCGCCAGCGCGAGCACGAGCAGCGGCTCGAACGCGTTCATGGTGAGGTAGTGCCCGAGCGCGAGCAGGACGCCGCACGCGAGCGTGGCCGCCGACGCGAGCGCCGCCCCGGCCGCGCCGGCCCCGAGCCGCGCGGCGAGGCGGCCGGCGAGGAGCACCGTCGCCGCCGAGGCGAGCCAGGCCGGGAGCCGCAGCCCGGGCACCCAGGTGCCGAACAGCTCCGAGGCGAGCCGCGCCACCACCGCGATGCCGGGCGGCTGGTCCACGTAGCCGGCCGCGAGGCGCCGCCCGCAGGCGACGAAGTAGAGCTCGTCGCGAAAGATGCCGTAGCGCCCGCCGCAGGCGGCGTGCAGCGCGAACGCGAGCGCCGCGAGCGCGCGCGGCGCGTCCACGAGCGGCCGGCGCGCGCGCTGGGTCGGGTCCACGCCGCGAGCCTAGCCCGCCTCGGGGCCGCGGCCCCGCTCCCTGGCGGGCCGGGCGGCTCACTCGCGCCAGGTCTCGAGCACGAGGTCGTCGTAGAGCACGCTGCCCTCGTAGTAGTTCACGTGCGGATCGCCGAGCATGAACCAGTCCGGCCAGGCGCCGCCGGCGGGCCAGCGCGGGTAGGCCGGCCCCACCGACGCGAACGCGCCCTCGTCCACGCAGCGCGCCGCGCCGGCCGCCTCGGCCGCGTCCACCGGGTAGTGGAAAACGCACGCGGCCGCGGCGTCGATGGTGGCGCGGTAGGTCTGCTCGCCGCCGTACCGGAAGCGCCCGGAGACCTCGATCGTGTAGCGCGGCCCGTCGCGCTCGATGGTCAGCCGGTACCAGGTGTCCGGCAGGTAGGCGTCCACCGCGCGGATCGCGCCGGACGGCTGCCAGGCGCCGTTCGAGAAGGAGAGGAAGGGCGGGCCGGTGCGCTCGGTGCCGGGCTGCGTGCCGTCGAGCGCGAACAGCATCACCGGGTGCTCGCCCGACCACACGAAGCGGCCGCCGTCCCAGATCTCCATCCACGGCGGGTAGTGGTTGTCCGAGTCCACCACCACCTTGCGGTGGTGGTGGATCCAGGTGTTGACGTGCGGGCGCGGGAGCCGATCCAGGATGGTGAGCCAGTAGAACCCGTTCTGCCGGGTCGCGTCCTCGCCCGGCCACCACGGCCCGGCGTCGGCGGGCCCGTCGTAGCCGTTCGGCCCGCCCGCGACCCCGTCGCCGAAGGACGGGAAGCCCACCCGCACCGAGACGCGGTAGCGCGCCGGGAGCGGCGCGGAGGGGCGGAGCACGGTCGCGTCGGTGTGCGCGCGCGAGGTGATCCGCAGCGCGTGGTTGGAGGGATCGGCCGGGTCCTGGACCACCTCGGCGAGCTCGTGCGTCGAGGCGCCCGCGCGGCGCGTGTACGACTCGATCGTGAACCAGCCGCCCGCGCCCGCGGGCGTCGAGGCGCGGAACGCCGCCGGCGGGGTCACGCTGCGTGAAGCGAAGAACGCGCCGCCGTCCGAGAACGGGCCGTCGTCCGGCACCGGGTCCGGCGCGAACGCGCCGTCGGGCAGCGTCGCCTCGAAGCGCTCCGCGGCCGCGACCGCCCAGCCCGGCGCCCCCGGCGGCGGGGCGGGCGGCGGGTTCGGCCCGCCGTCCCCGGGCGGCGGCGTCGCGCCGCCCCCGTCGCCCCCGGAGCCGCACCGCGCGAGCAGGGCGGCGACCGCGAGCGCCACCGCGAGCAGGGCGACCGGGCGCAGCACCACGACGGCGGAGACGGGGGCGGTCCGCATGCCCGGACCCTGCGCATCGGGCCGCCCGGCCGCGAGGGCGTGGTACCTTCGCCGCGTGCCGGTGGTGAAGCTCGTGCTGGAGTACGACGGGACCGCGTACGTCGGCTGGCAGGTCCAGCCGAACGGGCCCTCCATCCAGGCGGAGGTCGAGCGGGCGCTCGCCACCCTGCACAAGGCGCCGCGCCGGGTCACCGCGGCGGGGCGCACCGACGCGGGCGTCCACGCGCGCGGCCAGGTGGTCTCGTTCCCCGAGGATCGGCCGCTGCCGGTGAAGGCGTACGTCATGGGCATGAACGCGCTGCTGCCGCCCGACGTGGCGGTGCGCGCGGCCAGCCTGGAGCCGGACGGCTTCGACGCCCGGCGCAGCGCGCGCGGCAAGCGCTACCGCTACGTGATCGAGAACCTGCCCACCCGCGCCCCGCTCACCCGGCTGCAGGCCTGGCAGCACTTCCACCCGCTCGAGCTCGCGAGCGTCCGCGAGGCGGCCGCCCACCTCGTGGGACGCCACGACTTCGCCGCGTTCCAGGCCTCCGACTGCGCCTGCGAGCACGCCGTGCGCGAGGTGCGCCGCCTGGACGTGCTGGGCGAGGCGGGCGGGCGGATCGAGGTCGTGATCGAGGCGACCGCGTTCGTGAAGCACATGGTGCGGAACATCGTCGGCACGCTGGTGGAGGTGGGGCGGGGCAGGCGGGCGCCCGGCTCCATGCTCGACCTGCTCGCGCGCGGCGATCGCACCGAGGCCGGGCCGACCGCGCCGCCGCAGGGGCTGTTCCTGGAGGAGGTCTTCTACTGACCCGGGCGCGGCCGCTCCCCAGGAGGCGGGAGCCGTGGGCCCCCGCCCCCGGTGTGCTACCCTCTCCGCCTTTCCCCTCGCGTTCGCCCCTCCTCGGAGGAGAGGAGCCATGAGCCAGAAGAAGCTGAAGGTCGGAGTCCTCGGCGCCACCGGCATGGTCGGTCAGCGCTTCGTCGCCCTGCTCGAGCACCACCCCTGGTACGAGGTCACGCTGGTCGCGGCCAGCGCCAACTCGGCCGGGCAGAAGTACGCCGACGCGGTGAAGGGGCGCTGGGCGCTCAGGTCGGCGCTCCCCGCGGCGACCGCCGGGCTCACGGTGAAGAACGCCTCCGACGTGGCGGCCATCGCCGGCGAGGTGGACTTCGTCTTCTGCGCGGTGGACATGCCGAAGGACGAGACCGCCCGGCTCGAGGAGGACTACGCGAAGCACGAGACGCCGGTGGTCTCGAACAACTCCGCCCACCGCGGCACGCCGGACGTGCCGATGATGGTGCCCGAGATCAACCCGGAGCACGCGGCGGTGATCGAGGCGCAGCGCAAGCGGCTCGGCACCTCGCGCGGCTTCGTGGCGGTGAAGCCGAACTGCTCGCTCCAGAGCTACGTGCCGGCCATCCACCCGCTCATGAAGTTCGGCCCGAAGCGCATCGCGGTCGCCACGTATCAGGCGATCTCCGGCGCCGGGAAGACGTTCGAGTCGTGGCCGGAGATGGTGGACAACCTCATCCCCTTCATCAAGGGCGAGGAGGAGAAGAGCGAGAAGGAGCCGATGAAGATCTGGGGCCGGGTGGAGGGCGGCAGGATCGTCGCCGCCCAGGACCCGGTCATCAGCGCGCAGTGCATCCGCGTGCCCGCCTCCGACGGCCACATGGCGGCGGTGTTCGTGTCCTTCGAGCGCAAGCCGTCGAGGGACGACGTGCTGGAGCTGTGGAAGAGCTTCTCCGGCAAGCCGCAGAAGCTGGGGCTGCCCTCGGCGCCGAAGCCGTTCCTCCAGTACTTCGAGGACGAGTCCCGCCCGCAGACCCGGCTCGACCGCGACGCCGGCAACGGCATGGCGGTCACCATCGGCCGGCTGCGCCCCGACGCGATCTTCGACTACCGGTTCGTGTGCCTGTCGCACAACACGGTGCGCGGCGCCGCCGGCGGCGCGGTGCTCACCGCCGAGCTCCTCACCTCGGACGGCTACATCCAGGCGAAGTAGCCCCGCCCGCTCGCCCGCCTCCCCCGCGCCCCCTCGCCGGCCTGCCGGCGAGGGGGCCGCCGTCTCGGCCGCCGCCGCCCCGGCCGAGGGCGAGGCGCCGCGGTTCGCGCCGGGTTACATCAGCGCTGCCGCGGCATCCCACCGGAGCCGCCGGAGGCCGCCTGCCCCATGCGCTTCGTCGACGCCAGCCAGATCCCCGAGCTGCCGCTCCCGTTCATGAACGAGGACCACGCGGAGGAGGTGCGGCTGCTGGAGGGGCTGGGCGAGGCGCTCGAGGCGCACCGCGCCCGGACGGGCGGGCTGGAGACGGTGCTGGAGCGGCTCTCGCTGCTCGCCGTCCACACCCGCGAGCACTTCCTCCGGGAGGAGCAGGTCATGCGCGAGACGGGCTTCCCCGCCTATCCGCAGCACAAGGGGGAGCACGACCGCGTGCTCGCCGAGATGGACGGGGAGGCGCGCGCCTTTCGCGAGGGCGGCGATCCGGTGCGGCTCCGGGGCTACCTGTTCGAGACGGTGCCGGCCTGGTTCGTCCAGCACATCCGGACCATGGACGCGATGACCGCGCGCTTCGTGGTCTCGCGCCCCGGCGCGCCGGGCGCCGCCGCGGTGTAGGCCGGCCTCACCGCGCCGCGAGCGCGCCGCGCAGGTCCACGCCCACCTCCAGCGCGCCGTAGCCGGCCCGCCCGGACATCGACAGGTCCGCCCGGCCGCGCGCCGCGCCGGCCAGCGCGCCCGCGGCCGCGCCCACGGTCGAGAAGCGGACCGGCACCACCACCGTCGCCTGCCCCTGCGGCGGCACCGCGTCGAGCGCGGACTTCGCCGCCTGGATCACCGGCACGCCCGAGACGCGGAGGTCGTAGGAGAGGCGCCCCGTGGGCAGCGGGAACGGGTTCGGGTTCCGAACGCTCATGCGCAGCTCGACCACGGTGTGGAACAGGGTGGACTCGCGCACCACCGCGTCGGCCAGCGTCACCGTCGGCAGGCGCGGCAGCACCACGCTGCCGTCGATCCGGTACGGCGCCGCCACCGTGCCGTCGCCGGCCCGCACCCGCGCGGCGCCGCTCACCGTCACCGGCACCGAGGGGCGCGTCGCGAGCGCCTCCAGGAAGCCAGGGACGTCGGCCCAGCGCAGCCGGACCGGGACCGTCACCGGCAACGCGCCGCCGGCCGGGAGGACGAGGTCGCTCGCCACCTGCCCGCCGCCGGCCGCCGCGCCCATCACCTCGAACGCGTAGGTGAAGCCCGCCACCGGCAGGGCCACCGGGTTCGGGTTCTCGATCCGGCCGGAGAGCGCCAGCGCCACGCCGTACGCGTCGGCGCCGGTGGGGAGGAGCGCCTCGGGGCGGAACGCCGGCGGGTCCACCGCGAGCGGCGGGGTCCGCGCCGCGCGGCCGCCACAGGCGACGGCGAGGGCGAGCAGCGCGGCGAGGGCGGCGAGGGCTGCGTGGCCGAGCGGACGCATGCGGGGACCTCCGGGGCCCGCGGGAGGCGGGCCGTCCGGTTGTAGTCCGCCGCGATCCGGGGCCGACAGGCCCGGCGTCGGGCGAGGTGGGGCCGGGGCGCACATGCGCCGCCGGTCCCACCCCCGTCACCCTCAGTGGACGGTGACCTCCGGCCGCTCGCCCTTGCGGAAGACGATGTTGCCGTCCTTGCCCTCGTCCACGACCACGTGGTCGCCGGCCTTGAACTCGCCCTGGAGCAGGCGGGTCGCGAGCGGGTCCTGCACCATCCGCTGGATGGCGCGCTTCAGCGGGCGCGCGCCGTAGACCGGATCGTACCCGGCGTCGGCGATGGCCTCGCGCGCCGCCTCGGTGAGCTCGAGGGTGACGTGGCGCTCCTCGATGAGCTTGCGCAGCCGGGCGAGCTGGATCTCCACGATCCGGCCCACGTCCTCGCGGCCGAGCGGCCGGAACACCACGATCTCGTCCACCCGGTTCAGGAACTCGGGGCGGAACTCGCCCCGCAGGTGCTCGAGCGCCGCCTCGCGGATCTGCTGCATGTCCGCGCCGGGGCGGCCGGCGAGGCGCTGGATGTCGGCCGAGCCGATGTTGGAGGTCATGATGATGACCGTGTTGCGGAAGTCCACCGTGCGGCCCTGGCCGTCGGTGAGCCGGCCGTCGTCGAGGATCTGGAGCAGCACGTTGAACACGTCGTGGTGCGCCTTCTCGATCTCGTCGAAGAGCACCACCGCGTACGGCCGCCGCCGCACCGCCTCGGTGAGCTGCCCGCCCTCCTCGTAGCCGACGTAGCCCGGGGGCGCGCCGATGAGCCGCGAGACGGTGTGCTTCTCCATGTACTCGGACATGTCGAGCCGGACCATGGCCCGCTCGTCGTCGAACAGGAACTGCGCGAGCGCGCGGGCGGTCTCGGTCTTCCCCACGCCGGTCGGGCCGAGGAAGATGAACGAGCCGATGGGGCGGTTCGGATCCTGCAGCCCGGAGCGGGCCCGGCGCACCGCCGCGGAGACGGCGCTCACCGCCTCCTCCTGCCCGACCACCCGCTCGTGGAGGCGCTGCTCCATCCCGAGCAGCTTCTCGACCTCGCCCTCCATCAGGCGCGAGACCGGGATGCCGGTCCACTTCGAGACCACCTCGCCGATCTCCTCCGGCGTCACCTCCTCCTTCAGCATGGCGCCGCGGGTCTGCGCCTCGGCCAGCTTCTCCTCGGCGGCCTTCACCCGCCGCGTCAGCTCCGGCAGCCGCCCGAACTTGATCTCGGCGGCCTTCTGGAAGTCGGCCTGCCGCTCGGCCGCGGCCTGCTCGACCTTCAGCGTCTCCAGCTCCTGGCGCGCCTGGCTCAGCTCCTGGATCACCGCCTTCTCGGCGTCCCAGCGCCCCTTCAGCGCGGTGAACTCCTCGTTGCGCGCGGCGAGCTCCTTCTCGACCGCGGCGAGCCGCGCGCGGGAGGCCTCGTCCTGCTCCTTGCGCAGGCCCTGCCGCTCGATCTCGAGCTGCCCGATGCGCCGGCGCACCTCGTCCACCTCGGTCGGCATCGAGTCGATCTCGATGCGCAGCCGGCTGGCCGCCTCGTCCACCAGGTCGATGGCCTTGTCGGGCAGGAAGCGATCCGTGATGTAGCGGCTCGACAGCCGCGCCGCCTCCACCAGCGCCGCGTCCTGGATGCGGACCTTGTGGTGCAGCTCGTACCGGTCCTTCAGGCCGCGCAGGATCGAGATGGTGTCGGTGAGCGACGGCTCGCCCACGAACACCGGCTGGAAGCGCCGCTCCAGCGCCGGGTCCTTCTCGATGTGCTTGCGGTACTCGTTCACGGTGGTGGCGCCCACCGCGTGCAGCTCGCCGCGGGCGAGCGCGGGCTTCAGCATGTTGCCCGCGTCCATGGCGCCCTCGGCGGCGCCGGCGCCCACGATGGTGTGCATCTCGTCGATGAAGAGGATGATCTGGCCCTCCGAGCCGGTCACCTCCTTCAGCACGGCCTTCAGCCGCTCCTCGAACTCGCCGCGGAACTTCGCGCCGGCGAGCAGCGCGCCCAGGTCGAGCGCGAGCAGCCGCTTGTTCTTCAGGCCCTCCGGGACGTCGCCGTCCACGATGCGGCGGGCCAGGCCCTCCACGATGGCGGTCTTGCCCACGCCGGGGTCGCCCACCAGCACCGGGTTGTTCTTGGTGCGGCGCGACAGGATCTGGACCACGCGCCGGATCTCGTCGTCCCGGCCGATGACCGGGTCGAGCTTGCCCTTCCTGGCGAGGTCGGTGAGGTCCTTCGCGTACTTCTCGAGCGCGCGGTACTGGCTCTCGGCCTCGGGCGAGGTGACGCGCGCGCCGCCCCGCACCTCCTGCACCGCCTGGCGGACGCGGTCGGGCGTGGCGCCGGACGCGCGCAGCGCGTCGCCGGCGCCGCCCTTGTCCTCGGCGGCGGCGAGCAGCAGGTGCTCGGTCGAGACGTACTCGTCCTTCAGCTTGCGGGCCCCGTCCTCGGCCCGGTCGAAGAGCTTCAGCAGCCGGTTGGCCGGGTAGGGCTCCGCGCCCGACACCTTCGGCAGCGAGCGCAGCTCGTCCTCCACCCGCGAGGCGACCAGGCGCGGGTCCGCGCCGATCTTCTCCAGCACCGGGCGCGCGATGCCCTCCTCCTGCGCCAGCAGCGCGAGCACGAGGTGCTCGACGTCCACGGCCTGGTGGTCGCGGCGGCGCGCCTCCCCCTGCGCGGCGGCGAGGACCTCCTGCGCCTTCACGGTGAGCTTTTCCATTCGCATGGCGCCAACGTAAGACCGGGAGGACCCCTGGCAAGCGAGCCGTCCCGCCGCGCCGCCGGGCCGGAGGGGGGGGGGGTCGGGTTCCCTCGCCGGAGGGTCGTCCGGGCGCCGATCGCGCACGATCCGTCACGCATTCCTCCCTTGCCTGGGGGCGCCCGGCGTGGAGACTTCCGCCCGAGGCCCGGCGGTCCGGGCGGGAGAGGACGGCCATGGCGAGCGGCGGGCAGGGGTGGAAGGCGATGGCGCTGGCGGCGGCGCTCGGGGTGCTCGGGGCGCCGGGGGCGGCGGGCGCGGGCCCGAAGGCGGCGCCGCCGGCGCAGGCGCCCCCGAAGGCGAAGGGGCCGGCCGGCACCGGCATCCTGCGCGCGCTCGACGCGGCGCTCGGCGAGGTGATCGAGAAGATCTCGCCCGCGGTGGTGCAGGTCACGGTGAGCGGCTACGCGCCGGCCGACGAGACCGCCTCCGGCGCGATCGTGCGCCAGCGCGTCCTCGGGTCCGGCGTCGTGGTGGACCCGGACGGCTACATCGTCACGAACGCGCACGTCGTCGCGGGCGCTCAGCGGGTCCGGATCCTGCTGCCGGAGGGACGCGGCCCGGCGGCGCACACCGCCCGGCGCATCTACGACGCGCGGGTCATCGGCGTGGAGCCGGAGATCGACCTCGCGCTCCTCAAGATCGACGCGCGGAACCTGCCGGTGCTGGCGCTCGGGCGGCGCGAGGTCCGCCCCGGCCAGCTCGTGTTCGCGGTCGGCAGCCCGGAGGGGCTCGCCAGCACCGTGACCATGGGCGTGGTCTCGTCGGTGGCGCGGCAGCCCGACCCGGCGCGGCCGGTCGTCTACATCCAGACCGACGCGCCCATCAACCCGGGGAACAGCGGCGGGCCGCTGGTGGACACCGACGGCAACGTGGTCGGCATCAACACGTTCATCCTCACGCAGGGCGGCGGGAGCGAGGGGCTGGGCTTCGCGATCCCCTCCGACGTGGTGAAGTACGTGTACGAGAGCCTGCGGCGCCACGGCCGCGTGGAGCACAGCATGATCGGGCTCGCCGCCCAGGCCATCACCCCCGGGCTGGCGGCCGGGCTCCGGCTCTCGCAGGACTGGGGCGTGGTGGTCGGCGACGTGGCCCCCGGCAGCCCGGCGGAGAAGGCGGGCGTGTTGGCCGGCGACATCATCGTGTCGGTGGACGGGCGGCCCATCGACGGGATGCCCTCGCTGGCGCCGGCGATCTACCTGCACCCGGCGGACGCGCCGCTCGCGCTGGCGCTCCGGCGCGGCGAGGACGTGCTCTCGGTGAAGGTGGCGGGCGTGGAGCCGCGCCGCCCGGCCGAGCGGCTCGCCGAGGTGGCGGACCTGGCGCGCAGCACCGTCCCGCGGCTCGGGGTGGTGGCGATGGACCTCGACGCGCAGGCGCGCGCCGCCATGCCCGAGCTGCGCTCGCCGGCGGGCGTGGTGGTGGTGGCGCGGGTGCCCGAGGCCGGGCAGGCGGGCGCCGCGCTCGAGCCCGGCGACGTGATCCACGCGGTGAACCGGACGCCCGTCGCCTCGCTCGCCGCGCTCAAGGCGGCCGTGGCCGCGCTCCCCCCCGGCGGTCCCGGCGTGCTCCGGGTGGAGCGCCGCGGCCAGCTGAGCTGGATCGAGCTGGATCTGGACTGAGCTAGGATCGAGGGAGCGGCCGCCCGCCCCCGCCGGTGGCGCGCCATGGGGGGACGCCCCGGGCGGACCCGGGCGGACCTTGCAACGCGCGCCGCGCCCCCGCATCCGATGGGCTTCGCCGCGGAGGTCGCCCGTTCCATCCACGAGCCCGAACCCCGAAGTCCTCTCCGTCGGCCGCGCGCTGCCCGCGACCGTCGCCGACCAGGAAACGCTCATCGCCGCGCTCTCCGCCCACTGGGGCGAGGCGCACTTCAACACCGGCCGGCTGGCCGAGCTCCACCGGGCCACCGGGGTGGCCCGGCGCCACCTCGCGCTCCCGCTCGAGGCGTACTCGCGCCTGGGCGGCTTCGGCGAGGCCAACGCCGCCTACGCGCAGGCCGGCGCGGAGCTGGGCGAGGCGGCGGTCCGCGACGCGCTGGAGCGGGCCGGGCTCGGGCCGTCCGACGTCGGCCACCTGTTCTACGTGACCGTCACCGGCGTCGCGACCCCGTCGCTGGATGCACGGTTGGTGAATCGGATGGCGCTCCCGCGCTCGGTGAAGCGGACGCCCATCTTCGGCCTGGGCTGCCTGGCGGGCGCGGCGGGGCTGGCGCGCGCCTCGGACGCGCTGCGCGCGTTCCCGGACGAGGTCGCGGTGCTGCTGTCGGTCGAGCTCTGCTCGCTCACGCTGCAGCGCGACGACACCTCGATGGCGAACGTCGTCGCGACCGGGCTGTTCGGCGACGGCGCGGCGGCCGTGGTGCTGGGCGGCGGGGCCCGCCCGGCCTCGGCGCGGCCCCGCGGGCCGGAGGTGGTCGCGACCGCGTCGGTGCTCTACCCGGACACCGAGTGGGTGATGGGCTGGGAGGTGGTGGACGGCGGCTTCAAGGTGCTGCTCTCGTCGAAGGTGCCCGACGTCATCGCCGCGAACCTCGGCGCGGACGTGGACCGCTTCCTCGGCGCGCACGGCCTCGATCGCGGGCGCATCCGGCACTGGGTCGCGCACACCGGCGGCCCGAAGGTGCTGGAGGCGGTGGGCGCGGCGCTGGGCCTGCCGCGCGCGGCGCTGGAGCGCTCCTGGCGCTCGCTCCACGACATCGGGAACCTCTCCTCGGCCTCGGTGCTGTTCGTGCTCGGCGACCTGCTCGACTCGGGCGAGGCGCGCGCGGGCGACCTCGGGCTGCTCGCCGCCATGGGCCCCGGCTTCGCGGCCGAGCTGGTGTTGCTGCGATGGTGAGCGCCCGGGACGTCGGCCAGGCGGCGGGTGACGACGCGGAGGGGCGCGTCGCGCAGGAGATCGTGCGGATCGCCCGGGCCGAGCTGCGCCTGGACGGCGCGCACGCCGCGCTGGCGGCCGGGCGCGACGCGCCGCTCGTGGACGCCCTCGACTCGCTCGCGCGGCTCTCGCTGGTGGTCGCGGTCGAGGACCGGTTCCGGATCGCGCTCGACGACGAGGCCGGCCTGGCGGTCCGGACGCTCGGCGACCTCGCGCGGCTGGTGGTGGCGCGCACCGCGCCGGAGCTGCTGCCGTGAGGCTGCGCGGGCCGCCCCAGCCGCCGCCGCGCCACGCCACGCTGGCGCACGCGCTGGCGGCCGCGGCCGCGCACCCCTCCGGCGCGACCTTCCTCGACCTGCACGAGCGCGAGACGTTCCTGCCGTGGTCGGAGGTCCGCGCCCGGGCCGAGCGCGCCGCCGCCAACCTCGTCCACCTCGGCATCCGGCGCGGCGATCGGGTCGCCATCGTGCTCCGGACCGAGCCGGCCTTCCTGGACGCGTTCTTCGGCGCGTGGCTGGCCGGCGCGGTGCCGGTGCCGCTCTACCCGCCGGTGCGGCTGGGCCGGCTCGACGCGTACGCGGTGGACACCGGCCGGATGATCCAGGTGGCGGGGGCGCGCCTGGTCGTCTCCGCGGGCGGCACGCGGCGGCTGCTCGGCGGCGCCGTCGAGCGGGGCGGGCCGGAGCTCGGGTGCGTGGACGTGTCGGCGCTCTCGGCGCTGCCCGCCCGCATCGCGCGCGAGCCGGAGCCGGACGCGCTCGGCCTGGTGCAGTTCTCCTCCGGGACGACGGTGGACCCGAAGCCGGTCGCGCTCACCCACCGCGCGCTCGCGGCCATGACCGACGCGCTGGTCGCGGCGACCTCGGCGGGCCCGGACGACGTGCTCGTGTCGTGGCTGCCGCTCTACCACGACATGGGGCTCATCGGCTGCCTGCTCGCCGCGATGAGCTACCCGGGGCCGCTCGTGCTCATCCCGCCCGAGCACTTCCTCACCCGCCCGGCGCTCTGGCTGCGCGCGCTGGCCCGGCGGCGCGGCACGATCTCGGCCGCGCCCAGCTTCGCGTACGCGTACGCGGCCGACCGGGTGCAGGACGCCGACCTCGCCGGCCTCTCGCTCGCCACGGTGCGGCTGCTGCTCGACGGCGCCGAGCCGGTCTCGGCGGTGGCGCTGCGGCGCTTCGCCGAGCGCTTCCGGCCCCACGGGCTCGACCCGCGGGCGCTCGTGCCGGTGTACGGCCTCAGCGAGGCGGCGCTGGCGGTGACGTTCGCGCGCCCCGGCGGGCCGCTCGGCGGGCTCGGGGTGGACGCCGCCCGGCTCGCGTCGGACGGCGTGGTCGCGCCCGGCGGGCGGGAGGTGATGCCCGTCGGGACCCCGGTCCCGGGCGTCGAGGTCGAGCTGCGCGGCGAGGCCGGCGTGCGCGTGGGGGAGGGGCGCGTCGGGCGCGTGTTCGTGCGGGGCCCCGCGCTCATGCGCGAGTACCTGGGCGACCCGGAGGCGACCGCGCGGGCGCTCCGGGGTGGATGGCTCGACACCGGCGACCTCGGCTTCGTGGTGGACGGCGCGCTCCACCTCCACGGCCGCGCCCGCGACCTCGTGATCGTGCGCGGCGCAAACCACGCGCCGGAGGAGTTCGAGGCGCCGCTCGCGGCGCTGCCCGGCCTGCGCCCGGGCTGCGCGGTGGCGCTCGGCTTCGAGCCGGAGGGCGGCGCCGGCGAGGCGCTGCTCGTGCTCGCGGAGCGCGCCCGGGACGAGGGGACCCCGGACGCCGAGCTCGAGGCGCGGGTCCGGCGCGCGGTGCTGGCCGCGACCGGCATCGCGCCGCACACCGTGCGGCTGCTCGCGCCCGGCACGCTCCCGCGGACGTCCTCCGGCAAGCTGCGGCGCGCCGAGGCGCTGCGCCGCTTCCAGGCGGGGACGCTCACGCCGCCGCAGCCGGTGAGCGCGCTCCGCCTCGCCCTCGCCGCCGCGCGCTCGCAGCTCGCCTTCGGGCGGTCGCGGCGCCGCGGGGGCTGAGCGGTGGCGCGGCTCCGCGACGCCGTGGTGGTGGGCGGCGGACCGGCGGGGCTCGCCTTCGCCGCCGCCGCGGCCGCGCGCGGGCTCGACGTGCTGGTGCTGGAGCGCCGGCGGGGACCGGTGGACAAGGCGTGCGGCGAGGGCATCCTCCCGGCGGGCGTGGCCGCGCTGGAGCGCCTCGGGGTGCGCGCGCGCCTCGGGCCGGCGCAGGCGCGGCCCCTGCGCGAGCTGCGCTGGGTGGACGCGTCGGGGGCCGCGGCCAGGCTGGTGCTGCCCGGGCCGGGAGGGCTGGGCGTGCGGCGCGTGGCGCTCGAGGCCGCGCTCCGCGGGCGCGCGCGGGAGGCCGGCGCGGAGCTCCGGGAGGGCGCCGAGGTGACGGAGCACCGCGTGCTCGCGGACCGGGTGCGGGTCGCGCTGGCGGGCGGGGAGGCGGCGGAGGGGCGGGTGCTCGTCGCCGCCGACGGGCTCGGCTCCCCGACCCGGCGGCGGGCCGGCCTGGAGCGCCCGGTGCGCGCGCCGGAGCGCTTCGGGGTGCGGCGCCACGTGGACGTCCCGGACGCCGGCGACGCGGTCGAGGTGCACTTCGGCGACGGGGTCGAGGCCTACGTGACGCCGGTGGGCCCGCGGCAGGTCGGGGTCGCGTTCCTGTTCGAGCGCGGGGCGGCGCGCTCGTTCGAGGCGCTGATCGGGCGCTTCCCGGCGCTCGCGGCGCGGCTCGAGGGCGCTGCGTTCGCGAGCCCGGCCCGCGGCGCCGGCCCCCTGGCGCGCGCCGCCCGCGCGCGGGTGGCGGACCGGCTCGTGCTGCTCGGCGACGCCGGCGGCTACCTGGACGCCGTCACCGGGGAAGGGCTCTCGCTCGCGTTCGGGTGCGCCCTCGACCTCGCCGCGCTGCTCCCGCGCGCGCTGGCCCGCGGCGCCACCCCCCGCGACCTCGCGGCCTACGAGGGCGCGTGGCGGCGCCGCTACGGACCGTACGCCCGCTGGACCCGGCTCGTGCTCGCGCTCGCGCGACACCCCGCCTTGCGGCGCCGCGTCATCGCCCTCGCGGCCGCGGCCCCGCGCCCGTTCGAGCGGGCGGTCGCGGCCGCGGTGGGCTGAGGGCGAGGCCTCCGCCGTCATCGCACACCGCGCCCGTCCCTGCGCCCCGCGCCTCCATCCGCGCGTCCCGTGGATCGGGGGCGCGGTCGATTCGGTTCACTGTGGGGAACACCCCTCGTGGTAGCGTGCCGCGTCCCTTTCCCGCACCCGGTGCGGAGGAGAGTCCGATGCGGATCCGGTTCGCCCTGCCGGCGGCGGCGCTGGCGCTCCAGGCGTGCGCCACCGTCTCGCAGCCTCCGGTGGAGGTGGAGTCCCCCGTCCCCAAGGCCGCCCAGGTCGCCGCCCAGCAGCAGGCGCAGGCGCCCGCGCCGTCGGCCAAGCGCTACAAGACCCGGATCGCCATCGCGCGGTTCACCAACGAGACGAGCTACGGCCGCTCGCTGCTGAACGACGCCGACCTCGATCGCATCGGCAAGCAGGCCTCCGACATGCTGGCGTCGCGCCTCGTCATGTCGGGCAGCTTCGTGGTGCTGGAGCGCCCCGACCTGCAGAAGCTCGAGCGCGAGCAGGCGCTCCGGGGCGTCGCCGGCCTGGTGGGCGCGGACACGGTGATCTCCGGCTCGGTCACCGAGTTCGGCCGCTCGGTCGGGGGCAAGAAGGGCTTCCTCAGCAGCACCAAGGTCCAGACCGCCCGCGCCAAGGTGGACATCCGCCTGGTGGACGTGAAGACCGGCCACGCGTACTTCTCCGCGCTCGGCGCCGGCGAGGCGAGCACCGAGTCGGGCGAGATCGCCGGCTTCGGCAGCCGCGCCGAGTACGACGCCACCCTGAACGACCGCGCCATCGCGGCCGCCATCTCCGACGTGATCGACCGCCTGGTCTCCACGCTCGCCGCCCGCCCCTGGCGCTCCGACATCCTCGAGGTGCAGGGCAGGCAGGTGTTCATCTCCGGCGGCCGCCACCAGGGCGTCCGGGAGGGCGACGTGCTCGCGGTGATGGAGGCGGGCAACACGGTGAAGAGCCGCCAGACCGGGTTCGAGGTGGCGCTCCCGCCGAAGCGCGTCGGGACGATCAAGGTGCTGTCGCTGTTCGGCGACGGCGAGACCAGCGAGGGCGCCGTGTGCGAGGTGACGTCCGGCGCCATCGAGAAGGCCGCCCTCCCCAAGCTCTTCGTGGCCGAGGCCACGCCGTGAGGTACGCCATGCGGAACGTGGTCTTCGCGGCGGCGGCCGCCGCGCTGGTGGCGGGCTGCGCCATGCCGCAGACGGTCGTGAAGACGATCGAGAGCCGCCCCAGCCTCGCGGTGGCGGGCGCGCCCGCCGGCGCCGTGCTGGTGGTGGACGGGCAGCCGGTGGGCGATGCGAGCGCGTACGACGGCAACCCCACCGTGCTGCGCGTCGAGCCGGGCACGCACCAGGTGGAGATCCGCGACCCGTCCGGCGCCGCGGTGTACCGGCAGACGGTGTTCGTCGAGAGCGAGCTGAAGACGGTGAGGGTGCACTGATGCGCGCGTCCCTCCGCGCGGTCCTCGTCCTCGCCGCGACCGCGGCCCTGCTGCAGGGGTGCGCCGGGCGCACGCTCTACCGCTGGGGCGCGTACGACGACGCGCTGTACGCCCACTACAAGAACCCGCAGGACCGCGAGGCGTTCGTCGAGCGCCTGCGCGTCGTCATCGACGAGGCGGACCAGGCCGGGGAGAAGGTCCCGCCGGGCTGCTACGCCGAGTACGGGTACGCGCTCTACGAGGAGGCCAGGTACGAGGACGCCTCGCGGTACTTCAAGCTCGAGCGCGAGAAGTGGCCCGAGTCCGGCGTGCTCATGCAGAAGATGATCGGCCTCGCCGACCGGCGCGGCGGCAAGGAGCCGGCGGCGCCCGCGCCGGCGAAGCCCGCCAGCGCCCCGCCGAAGGCCACCAGGGCGCCCGCGAAGGCGCCGGCCAAGGCCGCCGCCACGCACGGTCCGGCCGGCGCGCTGGAGCGGAGGTGAACATGGAACGGCTCGCATCGGTCGCGGGACGCATCGCATCGCTCGCGGCGCTCGCCGCGCTGCTCTCCGCCTGCGGCACCGCCCAGGTGAAGAAGGACTACGGCGCGTTCAACACCGCCCGCCCGCGCGCCATCCTGGTGGTGCCGGTGGTGAACAAGAGCGTCGAGATCGACGCGCCGGAGTACTTCCTCTCCACGCTGCCGGTGCCGGTGGCGGAGCGCGGCTACTACGTGTTCCCGGTCAACCTGGTGAAGCGCGTGCTCGAGGACGACGGCCTCGCCGACGCCTCGCTGGTGCACGGCGCCGACCCGGTGCGCCTCTGCTCGCTGTTCGGGGCCGACGCGGTGCTGCTCGCCTCCATCGAGAAGTGGGAGGCGAAGTACATGGTCGTCACCACCCAGGTGAACGTCGAGTTCGAGTACGTGCTGAAGGACGGCAAGACCGGCCAGACGCTCTGGACCGAGCGCCGGTCCATGAGCTACCAGCCCGGCAACTCCGGGGGCGGCCTCATCGGCGCGCTGGTGAACGCCGCCGTCACGAAGGCCTCGCCGAACTACATGCCGCTGGCGCGGCAGGCGAACGCGCAGGCGTTCGCGTGGCCGGGCCCCGGCTTCCCGGCGGGGCCGTATCGCGCGGAGTACGGCCAGGACGTCCAGGTCGTGGCCGCGCAACGGTGAGGGCAGGCCGCCGGCGCTCGCATCCGGGGGCGCCGGCGGGTAGGCTCCCGCCGCCCCATGTCCAAGCTCCTCCTGTTCTACCTGCTGGTCCAGCTCACCGGCAGCCCGCTCGGCGCCCTCGCGCTCCTGCTCGCCGTCTGGTGGGCGACCGACCGGATGACGGTGGGCGTCCTGCCCGATCCGCTCCGCGGGGTGGCACGGTGGCGCCGCCGGCTCCAGCTCGCCCGCGCGCTCGAGGTGAACCCGCACGACCGCCGCGCGCGGCTCGAACTCGCCGATCTCCTGCTCGCCGGGCGCCGCCCGGCCCGCGCCGCCCAGGTGCTCCGGCCCAACGTGGAGGCGGGGGACGAGGACGCGCACACCGCGTTCCTGATGGGCGCGGCGCTCGGCCGGAGCGGTCAGGCCGAGCCGGCGGAGCGCGCGCTCGCCGTGGCCCGCGCCGCGGATCCCGACTTCCGGGCCGGGGAGATCGACCTCGAGCTCGGGCGGCAGCGCCTGGGCCGCGGCGATGCCGCCGGCGCCCGCGAGGCGCTGGAGCGGCTCCTGGTGGAGCGCCCCGGCTCGGTGGAGGGGCGGCTCTGGCTGGCGCGCGCGCTCGACAAGCTCGGGGACCAGGACGGCGCGCGCCGCCGGCGCGAGGAGGGCTGGCGCGAGTACGTCTCGCTGCCCCGCTTCCACCGCAAGCACGAGCGCCCGTTCGCGTGGCGGCTGCAGCCCTGGCGCCCCGCGGCGGTCGCCCTCGGGGTGGTGCTGGTCCTCGCCGCGGTCGCCGCCGCGGCCGGTTGACGCACCGCGCATCGCCGGGGACGCCCCCGCGTTCCGCCCCATCACGGCCCGCCCCGCAGAATCAAGACCGTTTCGCGGACCGCTCCTGGCTAGGATGGCCGCAAAGGAGAACCCATCATGCGCGCCACCGTCCTGGGCGCCGGTTCCTGGGGAACCGCGCTCGCCTCCCTCCTCGCCGGCAAGGGCTACACCGTCACCTCGTGGGACAAGGACGCCGCGGTCCTCGACGACATCGCGCGCAACCACCGCAACGAGCGCTACCTGCCCGGCCTGCAGCTCCCGCCGACCCTGCACGCCAGCGGCGAGGTCGCGAAGGCGCTGGAGGGCGCGGAGCTGGTGGTCCTGGCCGTGCCCTCGCATGCGGTCCGCCCGGTGGTGATCGAGGCGAAGCGCCACGTGCACGCCGGCACGCCCATCGTCTGCGTCGCCAAGGGCATCGAGCTCGACACGCTCATGACCATGACCGAGGTCGTCGAGGACGTGCTGCCGGTCCCGCTCCACCCGTACCTGGCGGTCCTCTCCGGCCCGTCCTTCGCGAAGGAGGTCGCGAAGGGCCTGCCCACCGCGGTCACCGTGGCGGCGCGCTGGGAGCGGATCGCGAAGCAGGTGCAGGACGCCTTCCACACCAAGACGTTCCGCCCGTACACCTCCGGTGACGTGGTGGGCTGCGAGGTCGGCGGCTGCGTGAAGAACGTCGTCGCCATCGCGGCCGGCATCTCCGACGGCATGGGCTTCGGCGCGAACGCGATGGCGGCGCTCGTCACCCGCGGGCTCGCCGAGATCACGCGGCTGGCGGTGCGCAAGGGCGCGAACCCGCTCACGCTGTCCGGCCTGGCCGGCCTGGGCGACCTGGTGCTGACCTGCTCGTCGGACCTGTCGCGCAACCGGACGGTCGGGCGCGGGCTCGCGGCGGGCAAGACCGCCGACGCGATCCAGCGCGAGCTCGGGCAGGTGGCGGAGGGCGTGCGCAACGCGCGCAGCGCGCGGGAGCTGGCGAAGCGGCTCGGCGTCGACATGCCCATCACCGAGGCGATCTACCGGGTGCTGTACGAGGGGCTCGCGCCGCGCGAGGCGGTGACGGCGCTCATGATGCGCGAGACCAAGCCGGAGCTGTGACCGGCGCCGGGCGCGCACGGGGCCCGCGCCGCCGCGGCCCCGCGCGCACCGCCGGTGCGGCCCCGCACCGGCCCCGTGCGGATCGGCCCGGGGCGAAGTACACATGAGGCCATGTCCGAGCCCCTGCGCCCCGAGGCCTCCCGAGAGCTGACCGGCACGCCCCTCGCGTTCACGGAGGGTTGCCGCCGCGACATGGACCGCGCCCGCGCCGAGGCCGCCCGGGCCCGCGCGCTCGGGCCGGCGGGCGGCCTGGCCACGCTGGAGGCGTTCGACGCGGCGTTCGCGGCGCTCTCCGAGGCCGCCTCGCGCGCCAGCCTGGCGCGCAACGTCCACCCGGATCCGGCGCTGCGCGATGCGGCCGAGGCCGCGGAGCGCGAGGTGGACGCGCTCTCCACCGAGCTGTCGCTCGACCGCGGCCTGTACGACGCGCTGGCGGGGCTCGACCCCTCGGGCCTCGACGCCGCCACCCGCCACCTGGTGGAGAAGAGCCTGCGCGACTTCCGCCGGGCCGGCGTGGACCGAGACGACGCCACCCGCGCGCGCGTGAAGGCGCTCCGCGAGGAGCTGGTGCGGGTGGGGCAGGAGTTCGGGCGCAACATCAAGGACGACGTGCGCCGGCTGGAGGTCGAGCCGGCCGCGCTGGACGGGCTCCCGGAGGACTGGCGCCGCGCGCACGCCCCCGGGCCAAACGGCCGGGTGACGCTCACCACCGACAACACCGACTACGTGCCGTTCCTGACCTATGCGCGGAGCGCCGCGGCGCGCGAGGCGCTCTGGCGGCTGTACCGGCTGCGCGGCCACCCGCGCAACCTCGAGGTGCTCTCGCGCATGCTGGCGCGGCGCGCCGACCTGGCGCGGCTGCTCGGCTACCCGAGCTGGGCCGCCTACGTCACCGAGGACAAGATGATCGGGAGCGAGGGCGCCGCGGCCGACTTCATCGAGCGGATCGCGGGCGCCGCCGAGGCGCGCATGCGGCGGGACCACGCCCAGCTCCTCGAGCGCAAGCGCGAGGACAGCCCGGGCGCCGACCGCGTCGACCCGTGGGACTCGGCCTGGCTCCAGGAGCGGGTGAAGGCGGAGCGCTACGGCTTCGACTCGCAGTCGGTGCGGCCGTACTTCGAGTATCAGCGCGTGAAGCAGGGGGTGCTGGACGTCACCGGGCGGATCTTCGGCATCGCCTACCGCCGCGCGCCGGACGCGCCGGTGTGGCACCCCGAGGTCGAGGCCTGGGACGTGATCGAGGACGGCGCGCTGCTCGGCCGCGTGTACCTCGACATGCACCCGCGCGACGGCAAGTACAAGCACTACGCCCAGTTCACGCTCGCGTCGGGGCAGGCCGGCCGGCGGCTGCCGGAGGGCGTGCTGGTGTGCAACTTCCCGCGCCCGGCCGCGGGCGCGCCGGCGCTCATGGAGCACGGCGACGTCCGCACCTTCTTCCACGAGTTCGGCCACCTGCTGCACCACGTGCTCGGCGGCCACACCCGCTGGGCGGGCCAGTCCGGCGTCGCGACCGAGTGGGACTTCGTGGAGGCGCCCTCGCAGATGCTGGAGGAGTGGGTGTGGGACCCGGAGGTCCTCGCCACCTTCGCGCGCCACGTCGAGACCGGCGAGCCCATCCCCGCCGAGCTGGTGGCGCGGATGAAGGCGGCCGACGAGTACGGCAAGGGCCTGATGGTCCGGCAGCAGATGTTCTACGCCGCGACCAGCCTCGAGCTGCACCGGCGCGATCCCGCCGCGCTCGACACCACCGCGCTCGTCGCCGAGCTGCAGGAGCGCTACACGCCGTTCCGCCACGTGCCCGGGACCTACTTCCACGAGTCCTTCGGACACCTCGACGGGTACAGCGCCATTTACTATACGTACATGTGGTCGCTCGTGATCGCGAAGGACCTGCTGGGCCCGTTCCGCGAGGCCGGGCTGCTCGACCCCGCCCCCGCCCGCCGCTACCGCCGGGCCGTGCTGGAGCCGGGCGGCTCCAAGCCCGCGGCCGACCTCGTGAAGGACTTCCTCGGCCGGCCGCACGCCTTCGACGCGTTCGCCGCCTGGCTCGAGGCCTGATCGCCCGCCGGCGCCCGTCACCCGGCGCCGTAGCCTCGATCGCGGCATGGCGGGCCGCCGCAGGCCCGCCTATGTCCTCTCGATGAGCGAGCCCGCCCTCGAGACCCGCGCCGTCCGCACCGCCGTCCCGCCGGAGGGCGAGCCGGTGCGCGCCGAGGTCCCGCGGCGGCGCATCAAGGACCTCGAGGTGATGGTCGCGGACGTGATCGAGGAGACCGCCGACACCACCACGCTCGTGCTCTTCACCGGCAACGATCGGCTCGACTACCTGGCCGGTCACTTCCTGACCATCGACCCGCGCCAGTTCCCGGCGCTCGAGCGGTGGGTGGCCTACCTGGAGGACCTGAAGGGCAAGCGCGAGGCGCCGCGCGCCTACTCGCTGGCGTCCGCGCCGCACGAGCGCTACCTCGCCATCACGGTGAAGGAGGAGACGTACCAGAGCGGGCGCACCCGGTACCCGCCGCTCCTCTCGCCGATGCTGGTGCGGCGCACGCCGCGCGGCAGCCGCTTCGTCATCACCGGCTTCACCGGCCCGTACGTGCTGCCGCCGCGGGTCGAGGAGAAGACCGACCACCTCGTACACGTGGTGGCCGGCTCCGGCTCGGTGCCGAACTGGTCGATCCTGAAGCACGCGCTCCGCGAGCACCCGCGCCTGCGCCACACGTTCGTCTACTCGAACCGGACCTGGGACGACGTCATCTACCGCGACGGCCTGCGCCAGCTCGCGGCCGAGCACCCCGACCGGCTGCGCGTGGTGCACACGCTCACCCGCGAGCCGGAGCCGGAGCGCCGCGGGCCCGGCGTGCGGCGCGGCCGCATCTCGGCGGAGCTGCTCCGCGAGCTCGTCCCGGATCCGCGCGCCGCGCTCTGGTACGCGTGCGGCCCCGCGGTCGGGCCGATCGAGCGCGCCGCCGCGAAGGAGCGCGGGGAGACCCCGGCCCCCCGGTTCCTGGAGGCCGCGCTCGCCGCCCTGGACGAGCTCGGCGTGCCGCGCGACCGGGTGAAGCGCGAGTCGTACGGGTAGCGCCGGGCGCCATTCCGTGGCGCCCGCGCGCGCGACGATCTACCTTTCCGCCCGCCCGTGCCCCGGACCCTGCGCGCCATCCCCACGCTCCTCAAGATCGGCTTCGCCGAGGCGGTCGCGTACCGCGCCGAGATGGTGGTGTGGCTGCTCTCCACCAACATGCCGCTCGTCATGCTGGCGCTGTGGACGGCGGTGGCCCGCGACGCGCCGGTGGGGCGCTTCGGTCAGCGCGACTTCGTGGCCTACTACCTCGCCACGCTGGTGGTCCGGCTGCTCACCGGCGCCTGGGTGATCTGGGAGCTGAACTACGAGATCCGCCAGGGCACGCTCGCGTTCCGGCTGCTCCGGCCGGTCCACCCGCTGCTCGCCTACGCGGCGGAGAACCTCTCCGCCATCCCGGTGCGCCTGCTGGTGTCGCTGCCCATCGCGCTCGGCGCGCTCCTGGTGGTCGGCCGCGACCGGCTCACCGGCGACCCGCTGCTGGTGGCGCTGTTCCCGGTGACGGTGCTGGGCGCCTGGCTCATCACGTTCCTCGCCATGGCGATCATCGGCGCCCTGGCGTTCTGGATCGACCAGGCCGGCTCGCTGTTCGAGATCTGGCTGGGCCTGTTCGGCGTGTTCTCCGGGTACCTCGTGCCGCTCGAGCTGTTCCCGCACTGGGTGGCGACCGCGGCGCGCTTCCTGCCGTTCCGGTACATGCTGGCGTTCCCGGTGGAGATGATCATCGGGATGACCCCGCGCTCGGCCGCGCTCGCCGAGCTCGCCATCCAGTGGGCGTTCGTGGGCGCGCTGGCGCTGGGCGCGCGGGCCGCCTGGGCGCTCGGGCTGCGCCGCTTCGCGGCGTTCGGAGGGTAGGTGAGACGCTACCTCCGCCTGCTCGCCGTGCAGTTCCGCGCCTCGGCCGCGGTGGCCATGCAGTACCGCGTCGAGTTCCTGGTGGAGGGCGCGCTGGCGCTGTTCTGGACCGGGTGGTCGCTCGTGCCGCTGCTGGTGGTCTACGGCAGCCGCGACGCCGTCGCCGGGTGGAGCTTCGACGAGGCGCTGGTGGTGATGGGCTGGTTCACGCTCATGAAGGGCGTGCTGGAGGGCGCGGTGAACCCGTCGCTCACCACCGTGGTCGAGCACATCCGCAAGGGCACGCTCGACTTCGTGCTGCTGAAGCCGGCCGACGCGCAGTTCCTCGTCTCCACCGCCAAGTTCGAGCCGTGGCGGATCATCGACGTGCTGGGCGGGCTCGTCATCTTCGCGGTGGCGTTCCACCGCATGGGCCGGCCGCCGGCGGCGGGCGGCGTCCTCGCGGCGTGCCTGCTGTTCGGGGCCGCCACGGTGATCCTGTACTCGCTCTGGATCATCGTGGTCGCCGCCGCCTTCTTCGTGGTGAAGGTGGACAACCTCTCGTTCCTGTTCGTGTCGATCTACGACGCCGCGCGCTGGCCGGCGTCGGTGTTCCGCGGCGCGCTCCGGGTGATCTTCACCTTCATCGTGCCGCTCGCGGTGATGACGACCTTCCCCGCCGAGGCGCTGCTGGGCCGGCTGGCGCCGCCCAGGGCCCTGCTCATCGCCGCCGGCGCGGTGGCGTTCGCGGGGCTCGCCCGCGCGGTCTGGCTCCGCTCCATCTCCCGCTACACGTCCGCGTCGTCCTAGCGAGAGGCGCCCCCCATCGATCCGGCGTGCCGCCGGGCCCGCGCTTCGACTACATTCCGGCCGGCATGCTCCGCCTGACCTTCCTCGGCACCTCCGCCGCCCAGCCCACCATCCGGCGCAACCTCACCGGCCACGCGGTGCGGCGGGAGCGCGAGCTGTTCCTGGTGGACTGCGGCGAGGGCACCCAGCGCCAGCTCATCCAGTTCGGCGCCGGGTTCGACGTGGCGGCCATCTTCTTCACCCACTTCCACGCCGACCACTACCTCGGCGCGATCGGCTTCCTCCGGACGCTGTCGATGCAGAACCGCACCGAGCCGCTCGACCTCTACGGCCCGCGCCCGGCGAAGCGGCTGCTCGAGACCATGCTGTTCACCGGCGCGGAGCGCTTCAGCTACGAGGTCCGGATCCACGAGGTGCGCGCGGGCGAGGCGGTGCGCCGCGACGGCTGCGCCATGGTCCCGTTCCCCACCGAGCACCGGACGCCGTCGCTCGGCTGGGCGCTCCGCGAGGACGCCCGGCCGGGCCGCTTCCACCCGGACAAGGCCGAGGCGCTCGGGATCCCGAAGGGCCCGCTGTTCGGCGCGCTCCAGCGCGGCGAGCCGGTGACGTTGCCCGACGGCCGCACCGTGCGGCCGGAGGAGGTGGTCGAGGCGGCGCGGCGCGGCCGGTCGCTGGTCATCACCGGCGACACGCGCCCGTGCGCGGCGACGGTGGAGGCGGCGCGGGGCGCGGACGTGCTGGTGCATGACTGCACCTTCGGCGACGGCGAGGCGGAGCGGGCCGAGGAGACGCTCCACTCGACCGCCCGCGGCGCGGCCCGGGTGGCGCACGACGCGGGCGTGGGCCGGCTCGTGCTCACGCACCTGTCCACCCGCTACGACCGCGCCTGGGAGCCGCTCGTGGAGCAGGCGCGCGAGGTCTGGCAGGGCCCGCTCGACGTGGCGCACGACGGCATGGTGCTCGAGGTCCCGCTGCCGGCGTGACGGGGCGGCGCCTCGCCCTGCCTCGCCCATACGCGGGGCCATCGGCATGGCCTGCGCTGGACCGGGCGGATCCCGTCCTTAGGTTCCGCGCATGATCACCGTCCGCAAGTCCGAGGCCCGGGGCCACTTCGATCACGGCTGGCTCGACACCCGCCACACCTTCTCGTTCGCCGACTACCACGACGAGGCGCACATGGGCTTCCGCGCCCTGCGCGTCGTCAACGAGGATCGGGTCAAGCCGGGCGAGGGGTTCGGCACGCACGGCCACCGCGACATGGAGATCCTCTCCTACGTGCTCGCCGGCACGCTCGCGCACCGCGACTCCACCGGCGGCGGCGGGCGCCTGCGGCCGGGCGAGGTGCAGCGCATGAGCGCGGGCACGGGCGTGATGCACTCCGAGTTCAACGGATCGGACCGCGAGGAGGTCCACTTCCTCCAGATCTGGCTCATCCCCGACCGGCAGGGCGTGAAGCCCTCCTACGAGCAGCGGGAGGTCCCGGAGGCCGAGCGCCGCGGCAGGCTGCGCCTGATCGCCGCGCCCGACGGCGCCGAGGGCGCGACCACCATCCAGACGGACGCACGGGTGTACGCGACGCTCCTCGCGGCCGGCGAGCGCGCCGCGCTCCCGCTCGCGGCGGGCCGGCACGCCTGGGTGCAGGTGGCGCGCGGCGAGGCCACCGTGAACGGCGAGCGGCTCCGCGCCGGCGACGGCGCGGCGCTCTCCGGCGAGGCCGAGGTCGCGCTCGCCGGGGCGGGGGAGGGCACGGCCGAGCTGCTGGTGTTCGACCTCGCCTGAACGTGCGCGAGGCGGCGCCCCGGCGGGCTCGCGGGCTCGCCGGGGCCGGCTGCCGCCTGGCCCGCGCGCCGCTGTTCCGCCGGAACGCGGGTTGGTCTAGAACCACGGGCGTGCCGAACACGCCCGCCGACGACCTGGCGCGCTGGGTCCCCCGCCTGCTCGCCACCTGGCGCGCCGCGCGCAAGGGTCCCCCGCGCCGCGGCCCCCGCCCCCCGCCGGACGCGCTCCTGCCCGAGGAGCTGCGCGAGGTCGGGGCGGCGGTGGCCCGGCTCTCGCGCGGCCTCACCCGCGACCGCGAGCTGGCCGGCGCCCGCTACATGGACGAGGAGCGGCTCCTCGGCGCCTACCTGCTCTTCTACTGGCCGGTCTCGTACCTCCAGGCGCGCGGCGTCCTCTCCGAGCTGCCGCGCCGCCCGCGCGCCGTGCTCGACCTCGGCAGCGGGCCCGGCCCCATGGCGTTCGCCGCGCTCGACGCCGGCGCCGCCGAGGTGACCGCCGCGGACCGCTCCGCCCGCGCGCTCGCCGCCGCGCGCGAGCTGGCCCGCCACGCCGGCGAGCCGCTCGCCACCCGCGAGTGGAACCCGGCCCGGGCCGGGCTGGCCGCGCTCGCCGGCGGCCGGCGCTTCGACCTCGTCTCGATGGGCCACGTGCTGAACGAGCTGTGGAAGGGCCAGGACGAGGACCGGCGCCGCGCCGGGCTGCTCGAGGAGGCGCTCGCCCTGGTGGCGCCGGGCGGCTCGCTCCTCGTGATCGAGCCGGCGCTCCGCGACACCTCGCGGGCGCTGCTGCGCGTGCGCGACCTCCTGGTCGAGCGCGGCGCCGCGGTGCGCGCCCCGTGCCTGTTCCGCGGCCCGTGCCCGGCGCTGCTGCGCGACACCGACTGGTGCCACGCCGAGCGGCCGGTGGACCCGCCGCCGCTGGTGGCGCAGATCGCGAAGGCGGCCGGGCTGCGGCGCGAGGCGGTGAAGATGAGCTACCTCGTGGTGGCGGCGCCGGGCGAGGCCTGGCAGGCGCCGCCGGCCGGCAAGGTGTTCCGCATCGTCTCCGAGCCGCTGCCGTCGAAGGGCCGGCTGCGCTACATGGGCTGCGGCCCCGAGGGCCGGATGGGCCTCAGCCTCCAGGAGAAGCACGTGCGCCCGGAGAACCGCGCCTTCGAGCGGCTCCTGCGCGGCGACGTGGTGGAGGTGACCGGGGCCGAGCCGCGCGGGGACGGGCTGGCGCTGGGCGAGGCCTCCACGGTGAAGGTGCTCGCGCCGGCGGGGCGGCCGGTGCCGCCACCGCGCGACGAGCGCTGAGAGCACGTGAACCCATCCCCTCCCGTCGCCGCGGCGGCCGATCCGCGTCGCATCGCGTCGTTGCTCCTCCCTCACATGCCTCGGGGCATGCTCGGTCGTCGCGCCTCGCGCTGCTCGCGTCTCGACCGCCTGGCTCGGTCCGGGGATGGATTCACGCGCTCTGAGGCGCCCGCTACTTCGCCGGCTCCGCCGCGCGCCGCGACGCGCGGAACAGCTCGGAGAAGACCTCCTCGAGCGGCGGGTCCTCCACCGTGAGGTCGGTCACCGGCATGGCCGCGAGCAGGCGCGCCACCACCGCCGAGACCTCCTCGGCCGCCACCTGCAGCGTGGCGCTCCCGGGCTCGGCCGACACCACCTGGCCGAAGCGGGCCAGGTCCCCGCCCGACGGCCCCGCGCCGTTGCCGGTCGCGAGCCGCAGCACGATCCGCTTGTCCGGGCGCATCCGGTGCGCGAGCGCGCGCAGGTCGCCGTCGTAGATGATCCGGCCGTGGTCGATGACCACCACCCGCGGGCAGAGCTGCAGCACGTCCTCCATGTAGTGGCTGGTCAGGATCACCGAGGCGCCGTAGCGCTCGTTGTACGCCTTCACGAACTGGCGCACGGTGGCCTGCATGGAGACGTCGAGCCCGATGGTCGGCTCGTCCAGGAACAGCACCCGCGGCCGGTGCAGGAGCGCCGCCGCCAGCTCGCACTTCATCCGCTCGCCCAGCGAGAGCTGGCGGGTGGGCTTCTGCACCAGCGGCCCCAGCTCGAGCAGCTCGGTCAGCTCCGCCACCGTCTCCTGGAACTGTGCGCGCGGGATGTCGTAGACGGCGCGGTTCAGCTCGAACGTCTCGGCGGGCGGCAGGTCCCAGATCAGCTGCTGCTTCTGGCCCATCACCAGCGTGATGGCCTTCAGGAACGCCGGCTCGCGGCGGCGCGGCACGTGCCCGGCCACCGTGACGTCGCCGGCGGTGGGGTGCAGCAGCCCGGAGAGCATCTTCAGGGTGGTGGTCTTGCCCGCCCCGTTCGGCCCCAGGAAGCCGACGCGCTCGCCTTCACCGACGGAGAAGTCGATGCCGTCCACCGCGCGCACCGTCTCGTAGGTGCGGTGGAACAGCGCGCGCACCGCGGCGGCGAGGCCGGGGGGGCGCCGGGCGACGCGGTAGTGCTTGGCGAGGGCGCGGACCTGGATCACGGGGGCGAGATATTGCGGCCCGGACCTCCCGGGGGCAACCCCCGTGTCGCGCGGCCGGTTACCATGGGTTCATGGCCGCCACGAAGAAGAAGCGCCCGGTCACCAAGACCGGCCGTCCCCGCGCCCGCAAGGGGGTGACGCTGAAGCCGACCGAGCTCGGCGCCCAGCAGGTGGCGCTCGCGGAGCGGCCGCCGGAGCTCGAGGCGCTGGCGCAGGCGGTCGAGGCGGACGGCGGGGCGGTGCTGGCCGCCTACCGCGAACCGCTGGGCGGCCACCCGCTCCTGTTCGTGGCGCTGCCGGTCGAGAAGGTGGAGCGCACCGCGTTCCAGCGCGACGTCTCCGACGCGCACGTGCGCAAGCTCACGCTCGCCATGGACAAGACCCGCCGGTACCTCGATCCCATCGTCGCGGTGCGCGAGGGCGAGCGGTACCTCACGCCGAACGGCGGCCACCGGCTCACCGCGCTGAAGGAGCTCGGGGCGCGGACGGTGCTGGCGCTGCTCGTGCCGGAGCGCGAGGTCGCGTACCAGATCCTCGCGCTCAACATCGAGAAGGCGCACAACCTCCGCGAGAAGGCGCTCGAGGTGGTGCGCATGTACCGCGACCTCGCCGGCGCGCTCGATCCCAGGGAGAGCGAGATGGCGCTCGAGTTCGAGGAGCCGGCGCTCGTCACGCTCGGCTTCGCCTACGAGCAGCGGCCGCGCCTCTCCGGCGGCGCCTACGCGCCCATCCTGCGGAAGGTGGACGCGCTCTCGGACGAGAAGCTCTCCCGGGCGCTGGCCGAGCGCGAGCGGCGCGCCGGGGTGCTGCTCGCGTTCGACGACGCGGTGGGCGAGGCGGTGGCGCGGCTGAAGGCGCGCGGGTTCGACTCGCCCTACCTCAAGAACTTCGTGGTGGCGCGGGTGAACCCGCTCCGGTTCATGAAGGGGGCGGCGCCCCCGTTCGACGAGCTGTTCGCGCAGATGACGAAGCGCGCCCAGGGGATGGACCCCGGCAAGATCAAGAGCGAGGACGTGGCGCGCAGCGGCGGCGCGCCCGAGGCGGAGTAGCGGCCGCGCTCGGGGGGCTCAGCGGCGCTGGGCGCCGCGGGCCTCGGTGCGCGCCAGGACCAGCCGGAGCTCGAGCTCGCCCCCGATGGTGGCGAGCGTCGCCTCGTCCACGTGGTCCTCCGCGTAGGGGAAGACCTCGCGCTCCTCCCAGCGCACGTGCCGCTCCAGCAGCTCGGCGAACGCGGTGAGCGCGGCCCGCAGCTCCTGGGGGCGCGCCGTGCGCGCGCTCTCGAGCAGGCGCGTCAGCTCGGCGTGCTCCGAGCCCAGCCGGTGGAGGTCGGCGCCGGTGAGGTGCCGCCCGAGCACGTCCTCCTCGGTACGGCTGTGGGTCCGGAAGACCTGCTCGTCGAAGCGCCGCGCCAGGGCGAGCAGCCCCGGCAGGTCCTTCGGGGCGCCCGCGCTCTCCGGGTGGCCGGCCAGCCCCATCTTGAGCTGGAACGCGACCAGCATCGCCTGGTGGTGCTCGCTCGAAAGTGGCTTCAGCTGGCGGGAACGCCTCATGGATCAATCGTGCCCGGCCCCCCTGACGTGCGCAAGGGCGCCTGCCGGCTCCATCCCCGCACCCCGAATCCCCGGGGGGGAGCAGCGGTCCTTGGTTGACGCTTCGCGCCATGCTCACTACATCTGGCCAGGCAACCGACCGATTTCCGAGTCAACCGGAGCTGCGCTCATGGGCATGAACGGTTCTCCTCCGCCCGGCCGGCGGGCCGCGGTCGTGGCCGGCCTTCGCACCCCGTTCGTCAAGGCGGGCACCGACTTCAAGGACCTCTCCGCCACCGACCTCGGCGCGCTGGTGGTGAACGAGCTGGTGGTGCGGAGCGGGCTGCCGCCGAAGGCGTTCGACTCCGTCATCTTCGGCCAGGTCATCCCCTCGCCCACGGTCACGCTCATCGGCCGGGAGATGGTCCTGCGCACCCAGCTGCCGCGGAGCGTGCAGGCGCACACCGTGGCGCGCGCCTGCGCGACCTCGATCCAGGCGGCCACCGACGCCGCCGACCAGATCCGGCTCGGCCACTCCGACTGCGCCATCGCCGGCGGCGCCGAGTCGGTCTCGGACGCGCCCATCTTCGCCTCGCGCCCGCTGGCGCAGGCGCTGGTGGAGCTGAGCCGCGCGCGCACGCTCGCCGACCGCGCCCGCATCCTCGCCGGCCTGCGCCCGAAGGACTTCACGCCCACGCCGCCCGCGCTGAAGGAGCCCACCACCGGGCTCACCATGGGCGAGAGCGCCGAGAAGATGGCGCAGGTGAACGGCATCTCGCGCGCGGCGCAGGACCGGCTCGCGTACGAGAGCCACCGGCGCGCCGCCGAGGCCTGGGACGCCGGCCGCTTCGACGCCGAGGTGATGCACGTCCCGGTGCCGCCGCGCTACGACCACGTGGCGGCCCGCGACAACATCGTGCGCAAGGACACCACCGTCGAGACGCTCGCGAAGCTCCGCCCGGTGTTCGACCGCAAGTACGGGACCATCACCGCCGGCAACGCCTCGCCGCTCACCGACGGCGCGGCGGCGCTCGTGCTCATGAGCGAGGAGCGGGCGAAGGCGCTCGGGATGAAGCCGCTCGGCTTCCTGAAGGCCTACGCCTATGCCGCGCTCGACCCGCGCGACCAGCTGCTGCAGGGGCCGGCCTACGCCGCGCCGGTGGCGCTGGAGCGCGCCGGGCTCCGGCTCGCCGACATGGACCTCGTGGACATGCACGAGGCCTTCGCCGCGCAGGTGCTCTCGAACCTGCAGGCGTTCGCCTCGAAGGACTTCGCCGAGCGCGAGCTGGGACGCTCCGAGCCGCTCGGCGAGGTGGACCCGGCGCGGCTGAACGTGAACGGCGGCTCGATCGCGCTCGGGCACCCGTTCGCCGCCACCGGGGCGCGCATGATCCTGCAGACGCTCCGCGAGCTGGGGCGCCGCGGCGGGCAGCACGCGCTCATCACGGTGTGCGCGGCGGGCGGCCTGGGCGCGGCGGTGGTGCTCGAGCGGGAGTGACTCGCCCCCGGCGCCCGCCCCGCGGCGGCGCGCCGGCGTGCACGGAGGACGCATGATGTCGGCTGAGGCGATGACGGCGGGCCAGGGCGCGTCGAGGTACTTCCGCGTGGAGGTCGCCGGCGGCGTGGCGACGCTGGTGCTCGACGAGCCGGGCGAGCGCGTGAACACCGTGCACCCCGAGGCGATGCGGGAGTTCGCGGCCCACCTCGACCGGCTGGAGAAGGACGAGGCGGTGAAGGCCGTCGTGGTCGCCACCGGCAAGCCCGACGTGTGGGTGGCCGGCGCGAAGGTCGAGCTGATGCAGGAGGCGAAGGACGCCGCCGAGGCGGAGCGGCTGTCGCGCGACGGCCAGGCGCTGTTCGACCGGGTGGAGCGCTGCCGGAAGCCGGTGGTGGCCGCCATCCACGGCGCCTGCCTGGGCGGCGGGCTGGAGTGGGCGCTCGCCTGCCACTACCGGATCGCCACCGATCACCCGAAGACCTCGCTCGGCCTGGTCGAGGTGCAGCTCGGCCTCATCCCGGGCGGCGGCGGGACGCAGCGGCTCCCGCGGCTCATCGGCATCCAGCCGGCGCTCGACCTCATCCTGGCGGGCAAGACCGTGAAGGCGCGGAAGGCACTGAAGCTCGGCCTGGTGGACGAGGCGGTCCCGCCGCCGCTGCTGCGGCAGGTGGCGCAGGAGCGCGCCGCCGCGCTCGCCTCGGGCAAGCTGCGCCGCGCCCCGCGCCGGGACGCCGGGGCGGTGGCCCGGGTCACCCGCGCCGCCCTGGAGGAGAACTTCCTCGGCCGCGAGGTCCTGTTCCGGCAGGCGCGGAAGCTCACGCTCGCGAAGACGAAGGGGCACTACCCGGCGCCGCTGCGCGCCCTCGAGGCCATCGAGCACGGGTACGCGAAGGGCTTCGAGAAGGGGCTGGAGAAGGAGGCCGAGCTGTTCGGGAAGCTCGCCATGACGCCGGAGGCGCACCGGCTCATGGAGATCTTCTTCGCCACCACCGCGCTCAAGAAGGACAACGGGGTGGACGATCCCGCCGTGAAGGCGCGCCCGGTGTCCGCGGTGGGCGTGCTCGGCGGCGGCCTCATGGGCGGCGGGATCGCCTACGTGACCGTGAACGCCGGCCTGCCGGTGCGCCTGCGCGAGCGGGACGACGCCGCGGCGGCGCACGGGGTGGCGGCGGTGCGCGGCGTCCTCGACGAGCGGGTGAAGCGCCGGTCGATCGACCGGCTGGAGCGCGCCGAGAAGCTGCGCCTGCTCACCACCACCACCGACTGGTCCGGCCTGGAGCGGGTGGACGTGCTCGTCGAGGCGGTGTTCGAGGACCTGGCGCTGAAGCAGGAGATGGTGCGCGCGTTCGAGGCGGTGAACCCGACCGGCATCTTCGCCTCCAACACCTCCTCCATCCCCATCGGCCGCATCGCCGAGGCGTCCCGCCACCCCGAGACCGTGCTCGGGATGCACTACTTCTCCCCGGTCCACAAGATGCCGCTGCTCGAGGTGATCGTCACGCCGCGCACGGCGCCGGAGGCGACCGCCACCGCGGTGGCGCTCGGGAAGAAGCAGGGCAAGACGGTGATCGTGGTGCGCGACGGGCCCGGCTTCTACACGAGCCGCATCCTCGCGCCGTACATGAACGAGGCCGCGCACCTGCTGGTCGAGGGCGCGGCGATCGAGGACCTGGACCACGCGCTGGTGGCGTTCGGGTTCCCGGTGGGCCCCATCACCCTGCTCGACGAGGTCGGCATCGACGTCGGCGACAAGGTCGGGAAGATCCTGCAGGAGGCGTTCGGCGCGCGGATGGCGCCGCCGCCGGCGCTGCACGACGTGGTGAAGGCGGGGCGCCTGGGCCGCAAGAACGGCAAGGGCTTCTACACCTACGGCGGCAAGGAGAAGCGGGTGGACGAGACCGTCTACGACCTGCTGCCCGGGGGCCGCCGCCGCAAGCGCGTCGCCGCGGACGAGATCCAGGAGCGGCTGGTGCTGCAGCTCGTGAACGAGGCGGTCCGCTGCCTGGGCGAGGGCATCCTGCGCTCGGCGCGCGACGGCGACGTCGGCGCGGTGTTCGGCCTCGGCTTCCCGCCGTTCCGCGGCGGGCCGTTCCGCTGGGCCGACGCGGTGGGCACGAAGGCGCTGCTCGACCGGATGGAGCGGCTGCGCGCGCGGCACGGCGAGCGCTTCGAGCCGGCGCCGCTGCTCGCCGAGCTGGGCCGGGCGGGCCGGCCGTTCCACGGCGGCTAGCGCCGGCCGCAGGCGGCCCCGGAACGAGCGAGGCGAGCCGGGGGTGCCGGCTCGCCTCGCGTGCTACGGGGTGTCGCGTGAGCGGGGCGGGCCGGAGCCCGCCCCGCCCTCGCGGCTAGTTGAAGATCGAGAAGATCTTCGCGATGGCGGCCTCGTAGTCGGCACCGGCGGTGGCCGACGAGGTCTCCAGCAGGAAGCCGAACGTGGCCGCGTGCTGGTTGAACGACGCGAGGTCACTCGCGGCGTCCGCGTTGATGTCCTGCGACCGGTGGCACGAGCCGCAGGCACGGCTGGCCGGGCCGGAGACGTACATCGGCACGGCGCCGATGGTGCGGTCCCAGCTCGTGTTGGCCGCGGCCTTCGAGAACACGCCCGGCAGCGACTTCGTCTGATCCGGGACCTCGAACGTGCCGTCCTCGTGGCAGGACTTGCAGTTCAGGATCGTGAAGTTCGGGTAGGCGGAGCCGATGTGGTGCTCGTACTCCATCTTCTCGACCGGGTTCGCGAAGTCGACCCCGGCCACGTCGAACACCTGGAACGAGTGGATGGCGTGGACGTAGGAGTCGATCGACCGCGACTGCATCTCGAGGTGCGAGCCGCCGTCGCGCGGCGTGTGGCAGATGCGGCAGGCGACGACGCCGGCGCTGCCGTACGACGGGCTGTGGAACGTGGTGCCGAGCGACTCGTGGCACGCGTTGCACTTCGCCGTGTTCACGATGGCCTTGCCGTACGCGTCGGCGTCAGGGACGATCGCGTTGGCGGCGAGGTCGAACGTCACGCTCTTGCCGGCGACCGCGATGGCCGCGTTGGTGGCGCTGACGGCCGCGCCCTGGTCGAGGCCGAGGACCGGCAGGAAGGCGATCTCCACCTTCTGCACCGTGCCGTCGGCGATCAGGTTCGCCCACAGCGTCAGGTCGGCGACGGCCGTCCACTCGGCCTGGCCCGCGGCCGCGGTGGCCGGGGTGACCGTGAGGCGGTCGCTGTTGGCCGACTTGGTCGGGTCGCCGCGCTGGACCGCGCCCTCGGACCACTCGAGGTTGCGGGTGCCGTCGGCCTGGCCGTTGTGGCCGCTGACGTACATGTCCTTCGTGCCGTAGCCGTACAGGCCGGCGACCACGGTGGGCTTCACGAGCGCGTCGGCGTCGGCGCCGGTCACCGTGAACTTCACCGTCAGCTTGTTGGTGGCGCTGTCGAACGTCGCCGAGGAGACCGCGGAGGTGATGGCGGTCGCGTACTTCGTGGCCGCGTCCTTGTAGATCGCCTTGTTGTAGCCGGTGTGGATGACGCTGAACACCGGGCCGATGCCGCCGGCCTTGTGGCAGTCGTTGCAGGCGATCTGCGTCGCGTAGAAGTCCGTCGGGTGGTACGGCATCACGCTGACGACGTCCTTCAGCGCCGGGGCGTTCGCGCCCGTGCCGGTGACCGGGTGGCAGCTCTTGCAGGTCTTCACCGTGAAGTTCGCGTCGGTGAGGATCAGGTCGAGCTTGCCCTCGTGGCAGGTCACGCAGTTCGCCATCGACTGCGGGTACGGGAACTCCATCGCGTGCGACATGTGCGTGTCGTTCACGATGGTCGCGGTGTAGGCGTACTTCGTCATCTGGTCGGCGCTGTAGATCGTCTCACCCGACTCGTCCGTCTGCAGCGCGGCGGCCGCGGCCGGGTCGTCGCCGAGGATCTGGAACACGAAGTCCGTGCCCTCGCGCTGGTCGGTGTGGCAGGCCTTGCAGGCCACCATGTCCTGGAGGCCGTTGACGGTCGCCTGGCGGTAGCCGTGCTTCGCGTACGGCGCCGGGTGGCACTTCTCGCAGCCGGCGACGTTCGCGGCGGACGTGTACGACCAGGTGCCGTAGGTCACGCCGGCGCTGGCCACGTTGTCCATCAGGTTGTAGTGCCCCTCGGCCGGCAGGATCAGCTTGTCGCCGAGGTACAGGTACACGAACGCGTTCGACGCCTCGGGCGCGAAGGCCGCGGCCGTCTTGGTGGCCGTGTACTGGCCGTTCGCGACGTGCGCCGGCGTGCCCCAGCTGAAGGCCGTGGCGGTCGTGAACGTGTTCGTCGCGGTGTCGAACTCGGTCGCCGTGAAGCGCTTCTGCTTCAGCGCGGCGATCCCGGCCGTGTACGGCTGGCCGTTGACGGTCACGTTGAAGGTCAGCGTGGAGTCGAACGTGCCGGCCGCGGTGCCCGGGACGCTCACGACCGTGATGTTGGAGATCTGCAGCTTGGAGGTGGCCGGGTCGAGGCCGTCGGTGAAGTTGTCGTAGATGGCCTGGTGCTGCCCACCGGCGGAGCCGTGGCACACCGAGCACGACTCGGGCTTGGCGGTGGCAGTGAGGTCCTGGCCCGGCTGGCCGGGCTGTCCGGGCTGTCCGGCCTGGCCATCCTGGCCGGCAGGACCCTGGGGACCGACGTCGCCGTCAGAACCCTTGCACCCAGCAAGCGCGAGCACGCCGGCGAAGAACAGCGCGCCGCTGTACCGCATGACATTTTGCATGGCGTGAAGCTCCCAAGCGTGGATAGGGCAATATCGCCCCCGAATCCGATCGCGGCGCGAGTCTACCAAGGCGAAACCGATTGGCCAGACGATTGTCTATTTTTCCGTCGGCGCTCCGCGTCGGATCCACAATCCATCGGGATTCCGTGCGTTTCGGGCCTGCGACATCATGCCCGGGTCGGCGAGATGGGGGTGGGCGCTTTTGTCCAGGCGGCAATCTGGATGTGCGCTTCGGATGACCGCAATCAACCGTGATCGGCCGCAACGGGATGGCGGGCGGCCGGATCGCGGATCGGGTGCGAGCCCTGATCTCGCGGCGTTTTGGCGCGATCGCCGCGGCGGGCGCCCCGCGGCGATCCGCCGCGGGCATTGCGCCGCATGCGCGCAATCGCGCGCCGCTGCGCGGGCGCGTGCCCCTCCGCGTTAGGCAATCGAGGCGAAACCCGGAGTGACCACGGCGCGGTGCGCGCCCGCCCGTGCACGCACGGGAGCGCCCGGCGGGCCGGCCCGGCGGCGGGTGGTCACGGCCCCGGCGCCGACAGGATTGCGCAGATCTCTCGCAGCCATTTCGCGCGCGCCAATCGCCACCCGACGCGGGCGGCCAATGTGTGCCGCGGCTCCGGACCGCGGCCGGCCGCCGGAGCGCCCGGGCGGCGCCCGCCGCCCGCCCGCTCCCCCGGCGGCCGGGGAGGCCGGGGACGGAGGCGTCGGGCAGGCGGTCGGCTTAAGATGCCGCGCCAGAGGGCCCCCTTGAAGCTCCGCCACGTCCTTCCGCTCATCATCGGCTTCGTCTTCGTGCCCGCCGCGCTCATGCTGACGGTGGGGATCCTGATCCTCGTCTACGGCTCGGTGGCCCGGGACTACCTGTTCGGCATCCTGATCGTGTCGCTGGTCGGCACCACCATCATCGGCAGCGCGGCCACGCTGGCGGTGCTGTTCCGCGAGGCCCGGGTCGCGAAGCTGCAGACCGACTTCGTGAACAAGGTGAGCCACGAGCTCCGCACCCCGCTCACCTCGATCCGCATGTTCGTGGAGACGCTCCAGCTCGGCCGCCTGCAGGACCCGCAGCGGCAGCGCGAGGCGCTCGAGATCGTCGCCGAGGAGACCGCGCGGCTCTCCGGCCTCATCAACCGCCTGCTCGACTGGGCGCGGATGGAGTCCGGCCGGCGCGTCTACGAGCTCTCCCGGCAGCCGCTCGGCCCGGTCCTCGACGCCGCGCTGGCGGCGTTCGAGCCGCAGCTGCTGCACCACCCGGTGCAGCTGGAGCGGGACCTCCCGCCGCGGCTGCCCTCGGTGATGGCGGACCGCTCGGCGCTGGTCGAGGCGGTGCTGAACCTGCTCAACAACGCGTTCAAGTACACCGGGCCGGACAAGCGGATCCGGCTCTCGGCCGTGGCGAGCGGGCCCACCGTGACCATCGCGGTGACCGACAACGGGCCCGGGATCCCGCAGCGCGACCAGAAGCACGTGTTCGACAAGTTCTACCGGGCCTCCGACCCGCTCCGGCGGACGGTGGAGGGCACCGGGCTCGGGCTGGCGATGGTGAAGCACATCGTGGTCGGGCACGGCGGCAAGGTGTCGGTGGAGAGCGAGCCCGGGTGCGGCGCGACGTTCCGCATCGCGCTGCCCGTGGCCGGAGGGAACCATGGCTGAGCGGATCCTGGTGATCGAGGACGACCCCTCCATCCTCCGGGGCCTGCAGCTCAACCTCGGGATGGAGGGCTACACCGTCCGCTCCGCGACCGACGGCGAGACCGGGCTGCAGCTCGCGCGCACCGAGCAGCCGGATCTGGTGGTGGTGGACGTGATGTTGCCGCGCATGGGCGGGCTGGAGGTGGTCCGCGAGATCCGCAAGGAGGATCCCGAGCTCCCCATCCTCATCCTGTCGGCGAAGAACCAGGAGACCGACAAGGTGGCCGGGCTCCAGCTCGGCGCCGACGACTACCTGGGCAAGCCGTTCGGGCTGAAGGAGCTGCTGGCGCGCATCGACGCGCTGCTGCGCCGGCGCCGCGCGCGCGGCGAGGGCGTGCAGCCGAAGGCGATCCGCAGGGCGGGGGGCATCGAGCTCGACCTGGACGCGCGGCGCGCGCTCGTGGATGGCCGCGCCCTCGACCTGACCAGCCGCGAGTTCGACCTGCTCGCCTTCTTCGTCACCCACCCGGACCGCGTCTACTCGCGCGAGCAGCTCATGGAGGCGGTGTGGGGCTCGCGCTACTTCGGCACGGCCCGCACGGTGGACAACTTCGTGGCCCGGCTCCGCGCCCACATCGGCGACGACGCCGAGCAGCCGCGCCACCTCGAGACGGTCCGCGGCATCGGCTACAGATTCAATGTCTGACGGGGCTGCGCCCCGCCCCACGGAGCGGAGCTCCGCGGGGCCCCACCCTGCTGCGCGGGGCCCGTGACCTCGCGCGCCCGCATTCGCGGGCTCGCGCGAGGTCCCCGCGGGCGCGCCTCGCGGCGCGCGGTCCGCGACTGGCTGCTCCCTCAGCCGGCCAGCGCGGCCCGCACGGCCGCCACCAGGGCCTCGTCCTCGGCCGGCAGCACGGTGCGCGGGTCGAGCACCACGCGATCCTCCTCGATGCGGCCGACCACCGGCGGCTCCCCGCGGCGCAGCCGGGCGGCGAGCGCGTCGGGGGCGCCGGGCAGCGAGAGCACGGACGTGGGGAGGGTGACCTCGGGCAGCGAGCCGCCGCCCACCGCGGAGCGGCTCGGGCGCACCGCGCAGCCGGCGCCGGCGGGCCCTAGCGCCGCGAGCCAGCCGCGCGCCCGCGCCTCCAGCGCCTCCGGCGCCGCCGCGATGGCGCGCCACACCGGCACCTGCTCGAGCGCCTCGCCGCGCTCGTAGTGCGCGAGCGTGGCCGAGAGCGCCGCGAGCGTCACCTTGTCCACCCGGAGCGCGCGCATGAGCGGGTGGCGCTTCACGCGCGCGATCGCCTCGCGCGTGCCGCACAGGATCCCGGCCTGCGGGCCGCCCAGGAGCTTGTCGCCGGAGAAGCACACCAGGTCCGCGCCGGCGCGGATCCGCTCCTGCACGGTGGGCTCGATCCCCAGGCCGAACGGCGCCGTCTCGAGGAGCGTGCCCGAGCCCAGGTCGTCCACCACCCACAGCGCGCGGCGGCGGCCCAGGTCCACCAGCTCCTCGAGCGGCGTGTCGTGGACGAAGCCGGACAGCCGGAAGTTGGACCGGTGCACCGCTAGCAGGATGCGTGTGCGCGGGCCGACCGCCGCCTCGTGATCGCGCAGGTAGGTGCGGTTGGTGGTCCCGACCTCGACGAGCGCGGCCCCCGAGCGGCGCAGCACGTCCGGGATGCGGAAGCCGCCGCCGATCTCGACGAGCTGCCCGCGGGACACGATCACCTCGGGGAGGCCCGGCTCCGCCTCGCCGCGGCCGGGTGCGGCCAGCGGGCGCACCCCCGCCTCCCCACCGCCCGACCGATCCGGCGGCGCGTCCATCAGCGCGGCGAGCGCGAGCATGACCGCCGAGGCGTTGTTGTTCACCGCCACCGCCGCCTCGGCGCCGGTCAGCCGGCACAGCGGCGCCTCGGCGTGACCGTACCGGTCGCCTCGCTCGCCGGCGACCAGGTCGTACTCGAGGTTGGTGTAGCCCCGGGCCGCCCGGCCCATGGCCGCGATGGCGTCATCGGACAGCGGCGCCCGACCCAGGTTGGTGTGGATCACGACGCCGGTGGCGTTGACCACCGGCCGGAGCGACCCGCGGGCGTCCTCGCGGAGCCGGTCCAGCAGCCCTGCCTCGATCGCCTCCGGGGAAGGGCAGGGCTCCCCCGCCAGCACCGCCGCCCGGTGGCGGTCCAGCTCGGCCCGGACGGCCTCGAGGACCGCGCCGCGCCCGAGCTTCTCGACCATGCCGGCCTGATCCGCCGCCTCCACCAGCCGATCCGTCCGCGGGAGCCCTCGCAAGGCCGCGCCGGCGGGCCCGGGGGCGAATTTTGGAGTGGTCATGTCCGCATGCTCCGGGAGGTTTTCGGCCGACAAGACCCTTGCTAGAGCGGCTCTATGAAGGTAATCCTTCGCCCCACTCTATGCCCTCGATCGTACCCTCTCCCGCTGCGGCAGAGTCCTATCTGTGGGCCATCATCCTGTTCCCGCTCGCGGGCGCCATCGTCAACGGTCTCACCGGCCGCAGGCTCGGTCGCGGGAACGTGACGGTGATCGCGATCGGCGTGATGGTGGGCGCGTTCCTCGTCTCGTCGGTCGCGTTCTACCACGCGCTGACGGGCACCGTGCTCCGCTTCCGCGGTGATCCGTGGATCCAGGTGACCGGCGCCGACGGGCGCACGATCATCTCGATCGGCTGGGGCCTGCTCGTGGACCGCCTGTCGGCGACGATGATCATGGTCGTCACCGGCGTGGGCACGCTCATCCACGTCTACTCGGCGTCGTACATGTCGCACGAGGACGACGCGGGCTACGCGCGCTTCTTCACGTACCTGAACCTGTTCGTCGCGGCGATGCTCACGCTCGTCCTCGGCGACTCGCTCATCCTCACCTTCGTCGGGTGGGAGGGCGTGGGTCTCTGCAGCTACCTGCTGATCGGGTTCTGGTACACCGACCCGGCCAAGGCGTACGCCGGCCGCAAGGCGTTCGTCACCAACCGCATCGGCGACTTCGGGTTCCTGATCGGGGTGTTCGCGCTGTTCTCGATCTTCGGGACGGTGGGCTACGCCGACCTGCAGTCGCTCGCGCACGGCGTCGATCCCGCCGCCGCGATCCAGACCGGGGTGTTCGCCGGCCGCACCTACCAGGCGGCCGTCACGTTCGCGCTGATCGGACTGTTCGTGGGCGCGTGCGGCAAGAGCGCCCAGCTGCCGCTCTACGTGTGGCTCCCCGACGCGATGGCCGGCCCGACGCCGGTCTCCGCCCTGATCCACGCCGCCACCATGGTGACCGCCGGCGTGTACCTGGTGGCGCGCAACGCCTACCTGTTCTCGCTCGCCCCGGCGGCCATGGCCACCGTGACGCTGGTGGGCGCGCTCACCGCGCTGTTCGCGGCGCTGATCGCGTTCGTCCAGACCGACATCAAGAAGGTCCTCGCCTACTCCACGGTCAGCCAGCTCGGCTTCATGTTCATCGGCGTCGGCGTCGGCGCCTGGTGGGCCGGCGTGCTGCACCTCGTCACCCACGCGTTCTTCAAGGCCTGCCTGTTCCTCGGCGCCGGCTCGGTCATGCACGGCATGAACGAGGACACCGACATCCGGAACATGGGCGGCCTGGCGAAGAAGATGCCGCACACCGCGGCGACCTTCGGCATCGCCACCCTGGCCATCACCGGCTTCGTGCCGCTGTCCGGCTTCTTCTCGAAGGACGCCATCCTCGGGAACGCGCTGTTCAGCCACAACCCGGCCTGGCACCAGGTCGGCCAGATCGCGTACGTGCTCGGCTCGCTCGCCGCGCTCGGCACCGCGTTCTACATGTCGCGCCTGTTCTTCCTGACGTTCACCGGCAAGCCGCGCACCGCGGCGGCCGCGCACGCGCACGAGTCCTCGCCGGTCATGTACGTGCCGCTGTGGGTGCTCGCGATCCTCTCGATCGTGGCGCTCGTGCTCGGCCTGCCCGGCCACGGCCCGCTCGCCGAGGTGTTCGCGCGCTTCACCGAGCCGGTGTTCGCCGCCGGCACCGAGCGGCTCCACGAGGTCGGCCACCTGCACGCCGGCGCGCACCCGGCCTGGCCGTTCGCGGTGGCCTGGGGCCTCGCGGCGGTGGGCACGCTGGTCGCGTTCCTCATGTACGCGGGCGCGCTCCGCTCCGCCCCGGCCGCCCTGGCCCGCACGTTCCCGCGCCTGTACCAGTTCGCGGTGGACAAGTTCCGGGTGGACGAGCTGTACCAGATGGTCGTCATCGAGCCGCTCAAGACCGCCGCCTACCTGCTCTGGCGCATCGTGGACGTGTTCGCCATCGACGGTCTGGTGGTGAACGGCGTGGCGCGGCTGGTGGGCTACGCGGGGGCGGTGCTCCGGCTGGCCCAGAACGGCGACGTGCAGCGCTACGCCGCGATCATGGTGGTCGCCGCCGCCGTCATCCTCTGGACCGTGGTCGGCGCAGGAGGGCGCTAGCTCGTGAACCTGCTCACCGTCGTCACCTTCCTCCCGCTCCTCGGCGCGCTCGCGATGGTGCTCGTCCCCCGGGACGAGCCGTCGCAGCACCGGGCGCTCGCGCTGGTCGCCTCGCTCGTCACGTTCGCGCTGTCGCTGGGGCTCTGGTTCGGGTTCGACGCGAGCCCGGGCGCGCCCGAGTTCCAGTTCGAGCTCATGGTCCCGTGGATGCCCACCATCGGCATCGGGTTCCACGTCGGCATCGACGGCGTCGCGCTGCTCCTGTTCATGCTCACCACCGTGCTGATGCCGGTGGTGGTGCTCTCCGCCTGGAAGGCGGTGGGCGACCGCGTGAAGGAGTTCATGATCGCGCTGCTGGTGCTCGAGAGCGCCATGCTCGGCACGTTCATCGCGCTCGACCTGGTGCTCTTCTACGTGTTCTGGGAGGCGATGCTCATCCCGATGTACCTGCTCATCGGGATCTGGGGCTCGCAGAACCGCCTCTACGCGACCGTGAAGTTCTTCGTGTACACGTTCGCGGCCAGCGTGCTGATGCTGCTCGCCATCCTGTACGTGTACTTCCACGACGGCGGCACGTTCGACTACGTCGAGGCCCGGCGCGCGCTGGCGGTGACGCCCGGCGCCGCGAGCTGGCTGTTCCTGGCGTTCGCGCTGGCGTTCGCGGTCAAGGTGCCGATGTTCCCGCTGCACACCTGGCTGCCGGACGCGCACACCGAGGCGCCCACCGCCGGCTCGGTGATCCTGGCCGGCGTGCTCCTGAAGATGGGCACGTTCGGCTTCTTCCGCTACGCGCTGCCGCTCTTCCCCGAGGCGGCGCTGCAGCACCGCAACCTGGTGGCGGTGCTGGCGGTCATCGGCATCATCTACGGCGCGCTCATGTCGCTCGTGCAGACCGACATGAAGCGGCTGGTGGCCTACTCCTCGGTCTCGCACCTCGGCTTCGTGATGCTGGGCCTGATGGCCCTCTCCGCCGAGGGGATGACCGGGTCGGTCTACCAGATGCTGAACCACGGCGTGTCCACCGGCGCGCTGTTCCTCCTCGTCGGCATGCTCTACGAGCGGCGCCACACCCGCCTCATCTCCGAGTACGGCGGCATCGCCAAGCGCGTGCCGGTGATCGCGGCGGCGTTCGTGATCGTGACGCTCTCCTCGATCGGCCTCCCCGGCACGAACGGGTTCGTGGGCGAGTTCCTGATCCTGTCCGGCACCTGGCTCTCGCGCCTGGGCGGCTCGGCGGTGTTCGCCACCGTCGCGGCGCTGGGCGTCATCCTGGGCGCGGTCTACATGCTGCTGCTGGTCGAGAAGGTGTTCTTCGGGCCGAACCAGAACCCGCAGAACCACCACCTCCCGGACCTCTCCGTCCGCGAGGGCTTCGTGCTCGCCCCGATGATCGCGCTGATCGTGGTGATGGGCCTGCTGCCCGGGCCGTTCCTGGCGCCGGCCAAGCCGGCGGTGGACCGCCTCATCCAGCGCTTCCAGGTGGCCGAGGCGCGCCTCGGCAAGGGCCCGCAGGTCGGCACCGCGGTCCCGGCGGTGATGGTGCGCGCGCCCGCGCCGGCCCCGGCGGCGGAGCCCGCCCCGCTGCCCGCGCCGGCGCCGGTCCCGCTCCAGCAGCCCGGAGGGAATTACTGACATGAGCGGCTTCCCGACCCAGGACTTCGTCGCGCTGGTCCCGGTGGCGATCCTCACGATGGGGGCGCTGGTCCTGCTGATGACCGAGGTGTTCCTCACCTCGGGCCGGCGGGCCTACCAGGCCTACCTGACCATGGTGTTCGCGGCCGCCGCCGCGGCGTACGCGGCCTGGATGCCGGTGCCCGGCAACGTGTTCGGGCGCCAGGCGGTGGTGGACAGCTTCTCGGCCTTCGTCACGGTGGTGCTGTGCGCCGGCCTGGCGCTCTCCGCCCTGGTGGGCCAGAGCTGGCTGAACGCCCGCAACTCCGAGCGCGGCGAGTTCTACGCGCTGGCGCTGTTCGGCACCGCCGGCATGGTGCTGCTGGGCATGGCCACCGACCTCCTCATCGCGTTCATCGCGGTCGAGGTGATGAGCCTCTCCACCTACTGCCTCGCCGCCTTCCTGCGGCGCGGCAAGAAGCCCGCCGAGGCGGCGTTCAAGTACGTGGTGCTCGGCTCGATCTCGTCGGCGCTGCTGCTCTACGGGTCGGCGCTGCTCTACGGCGCGTCGGGCTCGACGCTGTTCTCGGTGCTGCCGCGCGGCCAGGGCTCGGCGCTGTACCTCGCCGGCATCGCGCTGGTGGCCGGCGGCGTCGCCTTCAAGATCGCCGCGGTCCCGTTCCACGCCTGGACCCCGGACGTCTACGAGGGCGCGCCCACCCCGGTGACCGCGTTCATGGCCGCCGGCGTGAAGACCGCCGCGTTCGCGGTGCTGGTCCGCCTGTTCCTGGCCACCGAGAGCGGCTCGGCCGCCATGTCCACCTCGCTCGGCACGGTGCTCTCCGCGCTGGCCGTGCTGACGATGATCTTCGGCAACCTGCTCGCGCTGCCGCAGCGCAGCGTGAAGCGGATGCTGGCGTACTCGTCGATCGGCCACGCCGGCTACCTGCTGGTGGGCGTGGTCTCCGCGGTGGTGGCGGGCGCGCGCGACAAGGCGCTCGCGGGCCTGCTGTTCTACCTCGCGGCCTACACCGCCACCGTCATCGGCGCGTTCGCGGTGGTCGGGGCGCTGGAGCGGCGGACCCGGGGCGACTTCGAGCCGGCCGACGCGTGGGACCTGGACCGCTTCGCCGGCCTGGCGCGGCGCCGCCCGGCGCTCGCGTTCGCCATGGCGGTGTTCCTGTTCTCGCTCGCGGGCGTGCCGCCCACCGCCGGCTTCATCGGCAAGTTCTACATCTTCAAGGCGGCCATGGGCGCGGGCCTCTACGGCCTGGCCGTGCTGGGCGTGCTCACCAGCGTGCTCGGCGCGTACTACTACCTGCGCGTCGTCCTCTACATGTACTTCCTGCCGTCGAAGGACGAGGCCGGCGAGGTGGTGCTCTCGGCCCCGTCGCTCACCATCGCGCTCGCCGCGGCGGTGGCGGTGGTGGTCCTGCTGGGCGTGGTGGCCGACCCGATGGTCCGGCTGGCCCAGGCGGCGAGCGCCATCATCCTGTAGCGCCGGCGTACGCCTCACCTCACGCGCGGCGGCCGGGGCGACCGGGCCGCCGCGCCGTCGTCTCCGGGCGGCGCGCCGCGGGGGCGGCGGGGCGGGTGGGCCGGCTACTGCGCCGCGCGGCCCGCGTCGGCGAGCTCGGCTGCGCGGAACGGCTTCGGCAGCGCGGTGGCGGCGGGGTGCCGGCGGGCGGCCTGCTCGAGCACGTCGGCGTAGGGCCCGGTCATGACCGGGCGCGCGCCCGCGGCGGTGGCCGCCGCGAGCACCTCGTCGGCCCCGGGCATGTGGGCGTCCACCAGGCAGCAGTCCACGCCACCCGCGGCGAGGAGCGCGAGCGCCTCGTCGGCGCCCACGCACACCTCGACCCGGTGCCCGTCCAGCCGGAGCGCGATCGCGAGGGCCTCCCGGAAGTTCCGATCCGCATCCACGAGCAGGAAGCACTGCGCCATGGGGACGCTTCCGGGAGAAAAGAAAAAGAAGTGCAAAGCGCAGCTGAAGTGGCGGGGGGGGACCTACTTCAACAGGCTGCTTTGCACTTCTCCCTGTCCCGAAGAGCAATGACGATGCCAGCCCGCGCGCGCCCGCCTGCCCGGGAGGATAGGCCCTCTATCCGGGCACTTGCCCGCCTGGCCGGCGGGATCACTCCTGGACCGGATCCCTCGAAGGTCGGGGGCGTGATTTCGTAAGTGCAAGATGGCGTTGCAGAAGTGAAAACGGACCCGGGCCCCGACGCCCCCGGGGTCCGGCGACGCAACCCGTCAGGAGGTGACCGGAGGGTGCTCGCGCGCCTCGATGCCGAGGCGCTTCATCTTGCGCCACAGCGTGGTGCCGGAGATGCCGAGGTCGCGGGCCACCCGGCCGAGGTCGTTCCCGCAGCGCGCCAGCGCGGCGGTGATGGCCCGGCGCTCGGTCTCCTCCACCGCATCGGCGAGCGTCACCCCGGCGCCGCCCGCCGGCGCGGCCCGCGCCTCGATCTGGACGTCGGCGGCCCGGATCTCGCGGCCCGTGCAGAGCGCGGCGGCCTGCTCGATGATGTTCTCGAGCTCGCGGACGTTCCCCGGCCAGTCGTGGGCCACGAGCGAGGCGACCGCCTCCGGGGTGAGCACGCGCTCGCTGCCGGTGCGCTGCACGAAGCGCTGGAGGAAGTGGGCGGCGAGGAGCGGGACGTCCTCGCGGCGCTCGCGGAGCGGCGGGATGCGCAGCGGCACCACGTTCAGGCGGTAGAACAGGTCCTCGCGGAAGCGCCGCTCGGCGATGGCGCGGCGCAGGTCCTGGTTGGTGGCGGCGATGATCCGCACGTTGACCTGCACCGGGCTGGACTCGCCCACCCGGCGGATCTCGCCCTCCTGCAGCGCGCGCAGCAGCTTCGCCTGGAAGCCGGGGGAGGTCTCGCCGATCTCGTCGATGAACAGGGTGCCGCCGTTGGCCTCCTCGAACATGCCCCGGCGCGCGCGGGTGGCGCCGGTGAAGGCGCCGCGCGCGTGGCCGAACAGCTCCGACTCGAGCAGCGTGTCGGTGATGGCGGCGCAGTTCACCGGGACGAACGGCTTGTCGCTGCGGCGGCTGGTCACGTGGAGCGCGCGGGCCACCAGCTCCTTGCCGGTACCGGACTCGCCGGTGACGAGCACGGTCGCGTCGGTGGGCGCGACGCGCAGCACGCGGTCGAGCACCTCGCGCATGGCGGGCGAGCGGCCCACGATGTGCTCGAGGCCGTAGCGCTTGCGGAACTCCTCGGCGAACAGGTTCACTTCGCCGAGCAGCCGCCGCTTCTCCAGCGCCTTGGCGACGCGGAGCAGGACCTCGCTCTCCTTGAACGGCTTCGCCAGGAAGTCGTACGCGCCGCGCCGGATCGCCTCCACCGCCGACTCGATGGTGCCGTACGCGGTCATCACGATGACCTGCGTCTCCGGCGACGCCTGCTGCACCGCCCGCAGCACCTCCATGCCGTCCACGGTCGGCATGCGCAGGTCGGTGAGCACGACGTCGAAGCTCTCGTGCTGCACCCGCTGCGTGGCGGACGCGCCGTCCTCCGCCTCCTCCACCGCGTGGCCGGCCTGCCGGAGCAGGATGGCGGTGGTGGCGCGCATGTTCTTCTGGTCGTCGACGACCAGCACCTTGCCGCCGGTGGGCGGCTCGGCGATCCGCGGCGCCCGCGGGTCCTCCGGCGGAACGGGGTCGATCATGCGTCCCGGAATGTCAGCCAATCCCCGCCTCCTTTTCAACCGGGCCGCCGTCCTCCCCCGCGAGCGGGGTGAGCGGGAAGCGCAGCGCGAAGGCGGTGCCGGCGCCGGGCCGGCTGGTCACGGTCACCTCGCCGCCGTGCCCCTCGACGATCCGCCGCACCACCGCCAGCCCGAGGCCGGTCCCGCTCGCCTTGGTGGTGAAGAACGGCTCGAAGATGCGGCCGCGGACCTCGTCGGGGATCCCCGCGCCGGTGTCCTCCAGCTCGAGCACCGCGGCGTCGCCGTCCCGCCGCAGCCGCACGGTGAGCCGGCCGCCGCGCGGCATGGCCTGGACCGCGTTCACCGCCACGTTCACCACCGCCTGCCGCACCAGGCGCGCGTCCATGGGCACCTGCGGCAGCGCCGGGTCCACCTCGCGCTGGATCTGGATCGGCTGGCCGTTCTGCGCGAGCGCGGTGGCGAGCGCCTCCTCCACCACCCGGTCCAGCGGCTCGGGGCGGACCTCCGGCGTGGACGGGCGGGCGAAGTCGAGCAGGTCGCCGACGATCCGGTTCAGCCGGTCCGCCTCCTCGCCCACGATGTCGAGCAGCATCCGGGCGTCGCCCTGGGGGCGCAGCATGCGCCGGAGCGAGCCGAGCGAGTTGAAGATGACGCCGAGCGGGTTGCGCACCTCGTGGGCGACCACCGCCGACAGCTCGCCCAGCGCCGCGAGCCGCTCCTGCTGGATGAGCTGGCGCTGCGCGTGCGCCAGCTCGGCGTAGCTGCGGCGCAGGTCCTCGTAGAGCCGCGCGTTCTCCGCGGCGACGGCGAGCTGGTTCGCGATGGCGGCCCCCCGCTCGATCTCCGCCGGGCTGAACCGCCGGGGCCCGCGGGTCTCCAGGATCACCGCGGCGCCGATGTAGCGGTCGCGCACCAGCAGCGGCAGCCCGAGCATGGCGCGGATGGACGGGTCGAGCGACAGGTCCTCGCGCACCCGCGGATCGCGCGCCGCGTCCTCGATGGCGATCGGCTCCCGGCGCTCGAACACCAGGGCGGCGAGGCGCGGGGCGGCGGCCTCCACCGACAGGTCCACGCCCACCGCGGCCTGCGGCAACCCCCACACCGCCCGCACCCGGAGCTGCTCGCCGCCCGGGGAGGACAGCGCGATGACCGCGCGCGGCGCGTCCACGATGCGCGCCAGGTTCCGCACGCCCGCGTCGAGCACCTGCTCGAAGTCGAGCGTGGCCACCAGCGAGCGGCCCACCTCGTGGAGCAGCCCCAGCTCCTCGGCGCGCCGGCGGGTCTCCGAGTAGAGCCGCGCGTTGTCCACCGCCACCGCCAGCTGGCTGGCGATGGCCATGGCGCGCGACAGCTCGCCCGGCGAGAACGTCCGGTCCGTGGTGGCGGCGGCCACCAGCGCCACGCCCACCGGCTGGTCGCGCACGTGGAGCGGCACCGCCAGCAGCGCCCGGTCGGGCACGCCGGGCTCGGCGAGCCGCCCGGCGATCGGGGTGCGCGCCTCGAGCGCGTCCCGCGCCAGCGACCGCTCGGCGAGCGGCACCGAGGCCGGCCCGATGGGCGCGCCGCGGGTGGCCGCGCGCCGAAGCTCGCGCCGCCGGTAGTCGTCGAGCAGGATGGTGCAGTCGGAGCCCTGCAGCGTCTGCTTCAGGTGCTCGGCGCCGGCCGAGAGCACCTCCTCGAGGTCGAGCGACGAGGACACCACCCGCGCCACGTCGATGACCGTGGAGAGCTCGTGCAGGCGCCCGCGGGCCTCGGCGTAGAGCCGCGCGTTCTCGATCGCCACCGCGAGCTGGTTCGCGACCGCCGTGACCCGCTCCACCTCCGCCGGCGCGAAGCGGCGCGGGCGCTCGGTGTCCACCACCACCAGCACGCCCAGCGGCTCGCCGCGCAGCAGCAGCGGCGCCACGATGGCGGCGCGCGCCCGGTGGTACTCGACCAGCAGCCGGTTGAGCCCGGCGGCCTCGGCGTCGACGTCCTCCACCACGAACGTGCGCCGCTCGCGCACCGAGCGCCAGCTCAGCCCCTCGCCGCTGGCGAGCGCGGCGGAGGCCCGCTCCAGCGCGGCGGGGCCGCCCGGGCTGACGGCGGCGGCGCGCAGCGAGAGGTGGACGGGGTCGTACAGGTGGACCACGCCGACGCCGGCGCCGAGCAGCCGCCGCGCCGCCACCACGCCCTCGGAGAGGACGTGGTCGAGGTCGAGGGAGCCCGCCACCGTGCGGCTCATCTCGTTCAGCAGCGACAGGTCCTCGACCCGGCGGCTGGCCTCCGCGTACAGCTCGGCGTTCTCCAGCCCGACCGCCAGCTCGCCGCCGAGCGCGTTCGCCAGCGCCAGCTCCGGATCCGAGAAGCTGCGCCCGGCGTCGTCGAGGAGGAACAGGACGCCGCGCGTGGCCTGGCGCGAGGTGAGCGGGACGACCAGCAGCGCGGTGGGGGGCAGGTCCTCGCGGCCGCAGAGCGCGCTGCGCGGGTCGCGCGAGGCGTCCTCGGTCCAGGCCGGCGCGCCGCGGCGCAGCGCGTCCTCCGCCAGCAGGTCCTGGCCCGCCGGGATGCGCAGCGCCTCGGCGCGCAGCGGCCCGCCCCAGCCGCCCACGCCGCGCAGGCAGCGCTCCTGCGGGTCCACCAGCAGCACCGCGGCGCCGCGGCAGGAGAGGGCGCTCGCCACCTCGCGGCAGCCGTCGTCGAGCAGCGCCGGCACGTCCCCGGGCGCGTTCCCGAAGATGCGCAGCGCGAGCGCGTGCACCGCCTCCAGGTCGGACAGGCGCCGGCGGACGTCGGCGAACAGGCGCGCGTTCTCGACCGCCACGCCGATCTGCACCGCCATGGCCGAGAGCAGCGTCACCTCGCGATCGGCGAACGGGCGCGCGGTGCGGCGCCCGAGCACGATCGAGCCCACCGCGGACTGTCCCTTCGCGAGCAGCGGGACCGCCATGGCCTCCCGCAGCCCCTCGGCCTGCGCCACCTGGACCGCGGTGGGGTCGGCGTCGTCCGGGTACCGCGCCGGCGCGCAGCGCTTCACCGCCAGGCCGGGCAGGGACTCGCCCAGCCCGAGCCGGGCGGTGCGCCGCAGCGTCTCGGCCGAGAGGCCGTGGCCGGCCACCAGCGCGAGCCGCTCGCCCTCGCGGACGAACGCCGCGCCGGTGTCGGCCTGGAACGTCTCCACCACCCGGCGCAGCGAGGTGTCGAGCAGCAGCACCGGGTCGAGCTGCGCGCTGCCCATGGCCACGTCGTTGATGAGCGTGAGCTCGGCCACCCGGCGGCGGAGCGCGCCCAGCAGCCCCTGCGTCTCGACCGCGCTGGCCACGTGCGGGCCGACCGCGCCGAGCAGCCCGAGCCAGGGCCGCACCGCCTCGAGCGCCTCGCGGAACGCGACCACCATGACGCCGACGGCGCGCCCGCGGGCCACCAGCGGCACCCAGATGCCGGCGCGGATCCCCAGGGCGCGGAGCGCGTCGGCGCCGGACTCGGCGTCGTCCACCGGGACGGCGCGCGCCGCGCGGTCGCGCAGCACCTCGCCGATGCGCGCGGTGACGGGCACGCGCTGCAGCCGCGCCTGCACGTCGGGGCTCGTCCCGCTCGCGAACGTGCGGACGAGCTCGCGGCCGCCGTCCTCCACCAGGTACACGGCCACCACCGCGCAGCCGGTGGCGGAGGTCAGCACGGTGGTGACCTCGCCGAAGAACGTGTCGAGGTCGGGGGCGTCCCCCGCCAGCCGCCCGACCCGGTTCAGGAGCGCCAGGTCGGCGTTGTGGCGGGAGAGGTCGGCGATGGTCCGCGCCGCGTCGAGCGCCGCCGCGAGCTGCGCGCCGAACAGCCGGAGCGCACCCAGGTCCTCGCTCCGCAGCCAGCGCGCCGCGACGAGCAGCCCCAGCGCCGGGCCGGCGCGCGTGTCCACCCGGACCGCCACGGCGCGGGCGATGCCGATGGCGGCGATGGCCTCGCGCGTCGCCGCGGCGCGCGCCTCGGGCACGAACGCGGCCGCCTCGTTGGGGAGGTCGTCGGAGTAGGCGGCGCCCGCGTCCCACGCCGCGCGGAACATGGGCGGCCAGCGCCCGGGCTGCCCGTCCAGCGGCCGCTCCAGCGCGCGCTCCAGCCGCGCGGCCGCAGGGGGCGGCAGCGCCGACCAGTCCACCCGCAGCCCGCCGCCGTCGGGCCGCGCGAGCAGCACGAGCGCCGACAGCTCGTCGGCGGCGCCGCGCAGCCGCTCCAGCACCGCCGCCTCGCTGGGCTCGCGCTGGAGCGCCGCGCCCAGCGCCGCGAGCGCCTCCAGGCGCGGCCGCCGGGCCGCCTGCGCGGTCGCGTCGCGCACCTCCAGGATGACGTCGGCGCCGTGCACCCGGACGCGCAGCTCCACCGGCCGCCGGGTGCCGTCCGGCAGGAGGACGCCGACCTCGTACTCGGCCGGCGCCGCCTCGCCGCGCAGGCGCCGCTCGTGCCGCTCCACCACCCGCGCCACGTCCTCGGGCGCGACCAGGTCGAGCACGTCCAGCCCCACCATGTCCGGCACGGTGCGGCCGGCGAGCGCCGCGGCGCCCTCGCTCGCGTGCACGATCTTCCGATCGCGCACGACCAGCGAGCCGGCCTGGAACCGCTCCGCCATCAGCGTCCCTCGCCGCGCAGCACCCGCTTCTCGCCCACCCGCAGCGTGACCTTCTCGCGGTCGAAGAACTCCGCCAGCGGGATGACGTGCTTGCGGGTCGCGCCCACCAGGTCCTTGAACTCCTGGGTGGTGATCTGGCGGCGCTCCCGCAGCCAGGCCACCAGCTTCGCCTCGAGCGTCTTCACCGCCGCGGCGTCGAAGTACAGCTCCGACGAGACGCGGAGCGCGCGCCCCTCCGCGGCGAGCAGCTTCAGCACGGCCTGCACGTCCGGGGCGCTCGCGCCCACCGCGCCGGGCAGCTCGGCCAGCCACGGCGGGGTGAGCCCGCCCTTCGCCAGCGCGGCGGCGACCTTCTCCTTGAGCGCGCCGCCGGCGCTCTCGCCGCTCGCGGCCGCGTGGCCCTTCTCGCGGACCGCGTCGCCCTCCACCACCAGCTCGCCGCGCTCGGCGGCGTGCGCCAGCAGCCGCTGGAACAGCCGCGGATCGGTCACCGGCGGCAGCTTCCCGCGCAGCGCCTCGCGCCCCATGCCGGCCGCGAGCGGGTGGTCGCGGTGGAACGCCGCCACCGCCGCGGCCATCCGGCGGGTCAGCTCCTGCGCGACCGTCCCCGCCACGTAGGCGCGCCGCTCGCGGTCGAACAGCACCGCGCCGCCGCGCGCGCCGAGCCGGTCCAGCGTCGCCTGCGCGGCCTTCGGGGAGAGCGCGGTGCGCCCCACCAGCGCGGGCAGGTCGAGGCCGGCGGGTCCGGCCATGGCGAGCACCGTGGCGAGGCGCGCCTCCGGGTCGGCGCCGGCGAGGACCGCGAGCTGCGCGAGCGACTCCGGCCGCCCGCGGCGCCGCTTCGGCGCGGCCACCGCGAGCACCCGCCCGCCGCCGACCGTCTTGCCGCGCCCCTCCAGCACCGCGAACCCGCGCAGGATGAAGCGCTGCCCCGGCAGCGCCGCGGCCGGCTCCGCCAGCCGGAGCTGCGCGTGGGCGGTGGCGCCGGGCGCGAGCTCGGCGCGATCGAGGAGCGAGATGACCGCCGGGACCTGCGCCGTGCCCACGTGCAGGAGCAGCTTGGCGCGGTGGCGGAGCGGCTTCGGGGCCGCCGCGAGCAGCGTCAGCTCCGCGTCGAGGATGGACGACGGCGGCACGACCCCGGGGTGGACCAGCACCTGGCCGCGGCGGATGGCGGCGGGCTCGATGCCGGGCAGGTTCACCGCGGTGCGCTGGCCGGCGAGCGCGCGCGGGGTGGGCTTGCCGTGCACCTGGACCGAGCGGACCCGCAGCCCGTCGCCGCCGGGCGAGGCGGGCAGGAGCGCGGCGGCGTCGCCCTCGGCGATCTGCCCGGAGAGCAGCGTGCCGGTGACCACGGTCCCGAAGCCCTTCATCGAGAACGCGCGATCGATGGGCAGGAACAGCGGGCCGTCGGTGGGCCGCTCCGGCACCTCGGCGGCGAGCGCGGCCAGCGCGGCGCGCAGCGCGTCCAGCCCCTCCCCCGTCGCGGAGGAGACCGGGACGATGGGCGCGCCCTCCAGGAACGTGCCGCGCGTCACCTCGCGCACGTCCTGCTCGAGCAGCGGCAGCCAGTCCGCGCCCAGCTCCGGCAGCAGGTCGGCCTTGGTGACGGCGACCAGCCCCCGCGGCACGCCCAGCAGCCGGCAGATGTCGAGGTGCTCGCGGGTCTGGGGCATCACCCCCTCGTCGGCCGCGATCACCAGCACCACGAGGTCGATGCCGCCCGCGCCGGCCGCCATGGAGCGGACGAAGCGCTCGTGGCCGGGCACGTCCACCACGCCGGCCACCGAGCCGTCGGGCAGCGCCAGGTGCGCGAAGCCCAGCTCGATGGTGATGCCGCGCCGCTTCTCGTCGCGCAGCCGGTCGGTGTCGATGCCGGTGAGCGCCCGGACGAGCGAGGTCTTCCCGTGATCGATGTGGCCGGCCGTGCCGATGACGACGCGCTTCATGGCTCCCCGGCCGCGACCGGCTAGACCCCGACCTCGCCCGGATCCACGGCCGCGCCCAGCTGGTCGAGCTGGTAGTCCCAGGCGAACAGGATGAGCTCGTCGGTCTCGAACGCGTGGAAGTCGGGCCGGGCGCCGCTCGGGCGCACCACCAGGACCGCGGTGCGCACCTCGCGGGCGCCCGCCTTGCGCGCCACCGCCCGCGCCTTCGCGAGCGTGGCGCCGGTCGCGGCCACGTCGTCCACCACCAGCACGCGCCGCCCGGTCAGCGGCGGCAGCTCGGAGGCGGGGGCGCCGGGGCCGCCCGCGTCGCGGCGGCGCTTCTCGATGCGGACCGGCTGGAACTCGGCGCCGAGCGCGGCGGCGAGCGCCCCGCCCACGAACACGCCGCCCTTGGCGATCCCGACCACCACGTCGGGCCGGTAGGACTCGTGGATGCGCGCCGCGAGGCTGCGGGCCACCTCGCCGAACGCGGCCCAGCCGATCTCGCGCATCGCCTTCTTGGGCGCGCGGCGGAGGTGGGCGGGGGCGGCGAGCCGGTCCATCGCGAAGCCGTCGGCGACGCCCATGCCGAGCGGCTGCTCCGGACGGCGCTTCACCTTGGCGCGGGGCGCGGCGCGCTTGCGGGACGCGGCCTTGCGCGGCGCGGCGGCGCCGGTGCGGGCGGCCTTGCCGCGGGCGAGCGGACGCCTGCGGACGGTCTTCCTCTTCGTGGCGGAAGCGATGATGTCCCTCCGGGACTCGGGCCGCGGGCGGCCCGTGACGGGCGCCCGGAATCTACCACGCGGCGGGGCGGATGGCGCCGCTACCCGCCCTCCGCGTCCGCGTCCGCCAGCCGCCGGGCGATGTCGCGGAGCTCCGCCTCGCCGATCACGTAGCGCTGGCGGCAGAACTCGCAGGAGATGACCGCCTGCTTCTCCTCCGCGAGCACCTGCGCGATGCCGTCCCGCCCGAGCGCGGACACCGCCGCGCGGGCCCGCTCCGGGCTGCAGCCGCACCGGTAGGCGATCTCCTCGTCGGCGAGCAGCTCGAAGCCGTCTCCCGCCACCTCCCGGATGATCTCCTGTGCGGGGGCGCCGCGCGCCAGCGCGGCCCGGAGCGCGCCGTCGGCGAGCCGCTCGCGCGCCGCCTGGACCGCGGCCGCGTCGCCGTCGGGCAGCTTCTGGAGGAGCAGCCCGCCCACGTCGGCGAGCGGCTCGCCCTCGCGGCCCACCACCGCCAGGTCGAGCGCCGTCTCCACCTGCTCGCTCGCGGCGAACCAGCGGCGCAGGTCCTGGGCGACGTCGAGCGCCTCGAGCTCCACCGCGCTCCGGTAGTACTGGCCGCTCCCCGGGTCGCGCAGCACCGACAGGAACCCGGAGCCGCCCAGGGCCGCGCGCGCCGCGCGGGCGGGATCGCCGGGGAAGTGGACCGCCGGGCGGCGCACGTAGCCGCGCACGTTGCCGTCGCGGTCGGCGTCCACGAAGATCCCGCCCACCGGGCCGTCGCACTCGATCTGCAGGTTGACGCGGCCCTGCTCCTTCTGCAGGGCGCCGAGCAGCGCCCCGGCCGCCAGCCCCTGGGCGAACAGGTGGGCGCTCGTCGGGTAGAGCCCGTGGAGCACGCGCGCCATGCGGGCGGTGTCGCCCACGCGAACGAAGACGGCGCGGAGCCCGCGCTGCGGGAGGAGGCCACGGCAGAGGCGGTCGGTCATCGGCCGGATTCTGTTCGGAAAGCGCGCGGCGCGCCACCCCGCCCCTCGACGGCGCGCCGGCGCGACGCCCGGGACGAGCGGCCCTGGAGCGCCGCGCACCCGAGAGCACGGGCGGCGCCAGCGGCTCCCCGGAGCCGAAGGGCTCAGTCGGCCATGGTCGCGAGCAGGGCGAGCGCGAGCTGCGGCAGCGGGGGCGGCTCGTTCGCGGCGTCGCCGATGAGCTGCACGGTGGCGCGCGAGCTGGACGGGAAGGAGGCGCCGCGGCGCAGGCACGCCGCGTCGCCGCGGAGCTGGCCCGGCGCCTTGAGGCGCTTCGCGTCCACGGTGCAGTCGCCGAAGCGGGCCGAGAGCCGCTTGCCGTCGAGGTCGAAGCGGAAGCGGATGCCGTAGAACAGCCCCTCGCCGTGCGTCGCGCTGCCCTTCTGCGTGAGCACCAGGTTCACGTTCGCCCCGGTGAGCCGGCCCTCGCGGATCTCCAGCGCGATGTTGCGGCCGGCGAGGTCGCCGGCCCAGGTGCCGTCCTCGCGCCGGGTGAGGTTCACGGTCGGTCCCACGATGCGGCCCTCGTCGAACGCGGCGCTCGTCCCCATGGTGCCCCAGGCCAGGACGCGGACCTCGCCGGAGGGCTCGAAGGGCACGTCCTGGGCGCGCGCGGCGGCGGCCGCGAGCAGGCCGGCGCACAGGGCGGAGAGGCGCAGCAGGGTGGGGGTACGCATGGGGCGACGATAACGCGGCCCGACGGTCACAGCACGCTGCGGATGGTCTCGCGCATGGAGAAACGGGGGGCCCACCCCGCCTCCCGGGCGAAGCGCGAGCCGTCCACCACGCAGAGGTACTGGATGTGGTCCACCTCGTCCGGCGGGAAGCTGGTCAGGCGGGCGTCGAACAGCCGCCGGACGAGCGGCCGGACGAGCGGGTGCGGGACCGGCACCGGGCTGCGCCCCAGCTCGCGCAGCACGGCCGAGAGCGGCACCTCGCCCGGGCCGGACACGTTGAAGACGCCGCGCAGCCCGGGCCGGAGCGCGAGGACGAGCGCCCGGCAGACGTCCTCCTCGTGGATGAGCTGCAGCATGGGGTCGAAGCCCATCACCGTCAGCGGCGACTCGAGGCGCAGGTAGTTGCTGGGCGCGTTGCGCACGGTCGGGCCGACGATGTTCACCGGTCGTACGATGACCGTCTCCAGCTCCGGGTGGCGCCACATGAACGACTGCGCGTACATGTCCACCTCGACGAGATCGCGCACGTCGCTGGCCCGGTCGGCGCCCATGAGCGGCGTCTCCTCGGGCAGGAAGTTCGAGTTCTGCGGGCGCGGCCCGTAGACGTTCGCCGAGGAGAGCACCACCACCTTCTTGACCCGGTGGCGCACGCACAGCTCGAGCAGCCGCTGCGTGCCCACCACGTTGAAGCTGTGGGCCTCGCTGAACGGCATGCGCGGGTCGTGCATGATCCCCATGTGGATCACCGCGTCCACGCGCCGGCGGCGGAACGCGTCCTCGGAGCGCGCCTTGCGCAGGTCGGCCTGGTGGTGCTCGATGTCCTTGGGCTTGCCCGGGAACGCCCGCCGGTCGAGGCCCACCACCTGCGCCTCGGTGTGCAGGTGCTTGGCGAGCGCGCGCCCGAGGTTCCCGGAGATCCCGGTGACGAGGACCGTGCGCGGCATGCCGGGGAAGGTGACGGGATCGGCGGGCATGTTCGCTACCAGTAGACGTGCTCGCGCTCGGCCAGGCCGCGCGCGAGCAGCCCCCGCACCGCCGCCTCCACCTCCGCCACCTTGCGCTCGAGCGCCTCGTCCTCCTCGTCGGGCGAGCCCTGGAAGCGCATCGGGGCGCCGAAGTGGATGTGGTAGCGCGAGGGCAGCGGGAACGGCAGGAGGGTGGGGGTGATGGGGAAGGCAGGGAACGAGAGCAGCTTCGCGAGGGGCTTCAGGTCGAACAGCGCCGGCGCCTGCTCCTCCGCGCCCACCACGCCGATGGGCACCACCGGCGCGCCGGACTCGAGCGCGAGCCGCAGGAACCCGGCCCCGAAGCGCTGCAGCTGGTAGCGCTGGCTGAACGGCTTGTTGAGCCCGCGAACGCCCTCCGGGAAGACCAGGATCGCCTCGTCCGCCGCGAGCAGCCGCCGGCAGTTCTCCGGCGTCCCGACGATCTGCCCGCAGCGGGCCATGAACGTGGAGACGAAGGGGAGCGTCGGCACCCAGCGCTCCACCAGCGCCCGCACCGCGCGCGGCGGGTCGAGCTCGATGAGGCAGGCGACCTCGATCATGGCCGCGTCGAAGGGGAGCTGGCCGGAGTGGTTCGACACGAGCACCACCCGGCCCTCGGTCGGCAGGTTCTCGAGGCCGTGGACCTGGACCCGGAAGTACTTGCGGTACAGCCACAGCAGCGGCGCGATGGCGGCCACCGCGTACTCGCTGTCGAAGCCGTAGGGGTCGACCCCGTACTCGTTGCGCGGCGGGGTGAGCTTCTCCAGCCGGCCGCGCGTCCCGGGGCCGCCGAGCGCGAAGGTCCAGGCGCGGAGCCGTGCCTTGATCGCCTCGGACAGCTCGGCCATGCCCCGGTCCTATCACGTGCGCGGCCCCGACGGGACGGCGGCGGTGTCGCCTTGAATGGGGCGCGGCGCCGGTGTTACGGTCGCGAGAATCCTGGGGATTCCTGGATCCACACCACGAGCCCCGCTGCCCCGGACGACGCCATGAGGGTCACCTGCCCGCACTGCAAGGCCGCGTACAAGATCGATGACGCGCGGGTGACGCCGGCCGGCGTCAAGGTCCGCTGTCCCAGATGTCACCAGTCCTTCCCGGTGCGTCGGCCGGACGACGAGGCCGCCGCCGTCCCCCTGCCCGGGGGAGAGGCGGCGTCCGCCGCCGGGGTTCCGCTCCCCGCGCCGCCCTCCGCGGCGACCGGCGGGATCCCCCTGCCGCCCCCGTCCGGCACCGGCAGCATCCCGCTCCCGCCGCCCGACGCGGCCCAGGCCGGCGAGCCCTCTCCCTTCGCGTTCGGGCCCGCGCCGGAGGCGCCGTCGCCGTTCGCGTTCGGGCCCGCGCCGGAGCCTGGGCTCACGGGCGCGGCCGGCACGCCCGCGCCGGTGGAGCTGCCCGCGCCCGCCGGTGCGGACGATGCGCCGCTCGGGTTCGGCGAGGTGGACTTCTCCGGCGGGGCGGCGGCGCCGCCGTCCGGCGGCACGCCGGACGCGCTCGACGCCGGGCCGGCGCCGGTGGACGACGCCGACATCGTGGTGGACGAGCCCGGGCCGCAGGCGGACCCGTTCGCGGACGCCACGTTCGCGGACGCCGGGCTCGGCGCGTCGCTCGCCGCGCCCGCGGCCGGTCCGGGCATGGGCGGCCCGAGCGGCGCGGCGCGCGCCGGCGCCAGCGAGGAGCTGGAGATGCTCTTCGGCGAGGCGGCCCGGCCGGCCACGGCCCCGGCGCAGGCGACGCACGGCGACGGGTACCGGGTGCGCCGCCGCTCGGGCAAGGTGTTCGGCCCGTTCAGCGAGGCCCAGATCGCCGAGATGCTCTCGAAGGGCGAGCTGCTCGGCAACGAGGACGTGTCCGCCGACGGCGCCACGTTCGAGGCGCTCTCGGCGGTGCCCGCGTTCGCGGCCGAGCTGGAGCGGCTCGCGGCGCAGGAGGCGGCGCACGCGCCGCCGGCGGCCGCGGCCCGCCCGCCCGGCGGGCAGCCGTTCGGCGACCGGATGGCCGCGGCCAAGGTGGTGGAGGGCGAGCGCGAGCCGCTGGCCCGGCGCCTCGCGAAGCCGCTCGCGGCCGGCCTCGCCGTCGCCGCGGTGCTGGCGATCGGCCTGGGCGCCGGGCTCACCGGCCACGGCTGGTTCTTCACCGGTCACCTGCGCCGCGGCGACGCGAAGGCGCTCGCCCCGAAGCTCGCCGGCGCGCGCGCCGCCCTGGCCCGCGGCGACCACGCCTCGGAGCGGAGCGCGCTCGACCTCGCCGCCCAGGCGGTGGCGGCCGACGCCGGGTCGGCGGAGGCGGCGGCGCTCCACGCCATGGCCGTGGCCGCGCTGGAGCGGCGCCACGCGGCGCCCGGCCCCGCGCTCGACCAGGCCCGCCGCGCGGCGGAGGCGCTGGAGCGCGACGACCCGGGCAGCCTCCCGGCGCTGGAGGCGCGCCTGGCGGTGGCGCTCGCGACCGCCCCGGGCGCCGGCACCGCCGCGGCCGAGGCCGCGCTGGCCGCGGCGCTCGCCCGGGCGAGGCCGGACCCGCAGGCGTTCGCGCTGCTCGGGGACGCGGCGCTGGCGCGCGGCGACGCGGTGAAGGCGGCCGCCGCGTTCCAGCGGCTGGGCAGCCTGGAGCAGGGGCCGCGCGCGCCCATGGGGCTCGCGCGCGCCGCGCTCCTGCGGGGCAAGCCCGACGAGGCGCGGCCGACGCTCGAGAAGCTCGCCGCCGCCGACGCGGCCTACCTGCCGGCCCGGCTCGAGCTGGCGGCGCTGGCCGAGGCGGCCGGCGACGTGGAGGGCGCGCGGACGCACCTCGCGCCGGTGCTGGCCGACGCGGCCCAGCCGCGCCTCGCGCCGCTGGAGCGGGGCCGGGCCCGCATGGTGGAGGCGGCGCTGCTCGACCGCTCGGCGGCCACCGCGGCGGACGCGGAGAAGGCGCTGCTCGCGGCGCTCGACGCGGACCCGCGCCTCGCGGCCGCCCGCGCGGCGCTGGTGCGGCAGCGGCTGCGCCGCGGCGACGCGGCCGGGGCGGTGGCGGCCTCCGACCCGGTGGCGGCGGAGGCGGCGTCCGACCCGGCGCTGGCCGCGGCGCGGGTGCGTGCGCTGGCGCTCGCCGGGCGCGCGCTCGACGCGGCCCAGCTCGCGGACCAGGCGCTGCGCGCGGCGCCGGGGACGCCCGCGCTCCTCGTCGCCAAGGCGGTGGCGCTCTCCGCGGCCGGCAAGCCGCAGGAGGCGGCGGCGCTCTATGGCGAGGCGCTGGCGCGCGACGCGGCGGCGGTGGAGCCGCGGGTGGCGCTCGGGCGGCTCGCGCTCGCGCGCGGCGACCTCCCGGCGGCGCGCGAGGCGCTCGCGCAGGCGGTGGAGAAGGGGCCGCGCGACCCCGCCGCGCACGCCGCGCTCGGCGAGCTCCGCGCCGCCGACGGCGACGCGGCCGGCGCCGAGGCGGCCTACCGGGCGGCGCTCGCGCTCGACGCCGAGCACGCCGCGGCGGTGCTGGGCCTGGCCCGCCTCGCCCAGGCGCGCGGCGACGTGGCGGCGGCGCGCGAGGGCCTGGTCCGGGCGCTCGCGCTCGAGCCGCGGAGCGCCGAGGCGCAGCTCGCGCTGGGGACGCTGGAGTGGTCGGCGCGCGACCTGGCGAAGGCCGAGGCGGCGCTCGCGATCGCGGTGGACCTGCAGCCGCGCAACGCGGCCGCGCTCACCCGCCTCGGCGCGGTGAAGCTGGAGCGGGGCGACGCCGAGGCGGCGGTGAAGCTGCTCGGCGCCGCCACCAGCGAGGCGCCCGGCGCGGGCGAGGCGCAGCTCTGGTTCGGGCGCGCCCTGCTCGCGCGCGGCGAGACGCCCGCCGCGCTGGTGCGGCTCCGCAAGGCGGTGGAGCTCTCGCCCGGCGCGGCCGAGCCGCGGCTCGAGCTCGGCCAGGCGCTGGAGCGGTCGGGGGCGCTGCAGGAGGCGATCGACGCCTACCAGGACGCCGCCGCGGCCGCCCCGGCGCTGCCCGACCCGCACGAGCGGACGGCGCTGCTCTACACCGCGAACGGGCGCTGCGACCTGGCGCTCGCGCCGCTGGCGCGGGCCATCGAGCTCGCGCCGCGCGCCACCCGGCTGCGCGTCGAGCTGGGCGAGTGCCAGGGCAAGCTGGGCAAGCACGCCGAGGCGGTGCGGACGCTCCGCGCCGCGCAGCGGGCCGACCCCGCCGCGGCGCAGGTGCTGTACCCGCTCGCGCGGGAGGTGCACCAGGCGGAAGGGGCGCGCGCGGCGCTGCCGCTGTACGAGCGGGCCGCGCGCGAGGACCCGAAGAACGCGATGCCGCACTACTTCCTCGGGTACGCGTACAAGGAGCGCAGCCAGCGCGAGCGCGCGATCCAGGCGTTCCGCACGTTCCTGGCGCTGAAGCCCGACGCGCCGGAGCGCCGGGACATCGAGGCGGAGATCGAGGACCTGGGCGGCGCGCGCTGACCCGCGCCGCCCGGACGGGGCGGAGCGGCGCGCCAGGTCTTCGTTGACAGGCGCGACGGTCCGCTCTAGGGGTGCTCCGCAATGCGGAGTACCCCCGCCCGCCCCGGCCCCGGCCCGGCCGCCGACGCCCGCCGCGTCCGCGAGCTGCTGGTGCGCCTGTCGCGCCGCGGCTCGCTCCGCGATCCGATCGGCGGCAGCGGCCACGGGCTCGACCTCTCCCCGGTGCAGGTGCACGCGCTGCTCTGGCTCGGCCTGGGCGGCGCGCTCACCATGGGCGAGCTGGCGCGGCACGTGGCGGTGACCGAGAAGACCATCACCGGCGTGGTGGACCGGCTGGAGCGCGACGGGCTGGTGCAGCGCGCGCGCAGCCGCGACGACCGCCGGGTGGTGCGGGTGTCGCTCGCCGCGCGCGGCGAGGCGGCCTGGCGCGCGCTCGACGCGGAGATCTCGGCGCGCCTGGAGGGCCTGCTCGCGCTGCTGGAGCCGCGCGACCGGCGCGACCTGGTCCGCATCCTGGCGCGGCTGGACGAGCGGCTCCGGCCGGCGGCGGAGGCCGCAGCCCCGGGGACGGCGCGCGCGCGGCCGCCCCGCGGCGCGGGCGGAAGGCAACACGAACGGCGGGAGGACGCATGAACGCACTGATCACCGCGGCGCTGGCGCTGGCGCTCGCGCAGACGCCCGGGACCCCTTCGACCCCCGCGCCCGCCGCGGCGACGCCGGCCGCGCCCGCGCCCGCGCCCGCGCCCGACGCAGCGCCGGTCGCCGCCCCCGCCGCCCCGGTCGCGCTGCCGGTGCTCACGCTCGACGACGCGCTCGCCGCCGCCGCCGCGCAGAACCTGGACCTCAAGGCGGCGCAGGCGCGGCTGCGCCAGGCCGACGAGCTCTCCTGGAAGGCGTGGTCCGGGTACCTGCCGCAGGTCACCGCCAGCGGCACCTACACGCGCAACGAGACCGAGGCGGTGCTGCCGGCCGGCTCGCTCGGACCCGGCTCTCCGAAGATCACCATCCAGGCGCAGGACCAGCTGAACGGCCTGGTCGAGGCGACCCAGGCGCTGCTCGCGCCGCAGCTCCTGTTCGCCATCCCCAACGCGAGCCGGGCCGAGGAGATCGCCCGGCTGAACGTGGAGACGGCGCGGCGCGAGGTGCTGTTCGGCGTGGCGCAGGCGTACTACGGCGCCGCCTCGCTGCGGCGGGCCATGGAGGTGTCCGAGCGGCTGCTCGAGATCGCCGCGCGGCAGGAGAAGGACGCCCGGGTGCGCTACCAGGCGGGCGCCATCGCCAAGGTGGGCCTGCTGCGCGCCGAGATCGACCGGGCCCGCGCCGAGCAGGACGTGAAGCGCTCGCAGAACGCGTTCGCCTCCGCGCGCATCGCGCTCGCGACGCTGCTCGACCGCCGGCCGGACTTCGACGTGGTCGATCCGCCCGAGCCGGTGCTGGCCGGCGACGCGGACGCGCTGGTCGCGGCGGCGCTGCGGGATCGCCCCGACGTGCAGGCCGCCCGCCTCAACGTGGAGCTGCAGCGCGGCGCCCGGAACCAGGCGGTGGCGCGGTACCTGCCGAACCTGGGCGCGTTCGGCCGCTACACGCTCGCGAACGAGGCCGGCTTCACCGGCACGAACCACGCCTGGGCGGCGGGCCTGGCGCTGCAGTGGAAGGTGCTCGACGGCGGCCTGCGCGAGTCGGACATCCGCGAGGCGAACGCGAAGATCGACGAGGCGAACGCGTCGAGCGGGAGCGCCGAGCTGAAGGCGCGGCAGGAGGTGGAGCAGGCCTACCTCGACCTGGAGAGCGCCCGCGCGAACGCCGCGAAGGCGAAGGAGCAGCGCGACCTCGCCGCCGAGAACCAGCGCCTGGTGGACGTCGCCTTCCGCGCCGGCACCGCCACCGCGGTGGAGCAGGCCGACGCGACCGCCCAGCTCCGCACCGCCGAGGTCGGCCAGATCACCGAGTCGCTGACCGCGCAGCTCGCGGCGCTGCGGGTGCTGAAGGCCGCCGGCGCGTTCCACCCGACCCGGCGCTGAGCCGCGGCGCTGAGCCGGGGCTACCGCGCCTCGTCGCGGAGCCGGGCGCGCTCGAGCGCCTGCGCCACGATCTGCGCCACCGTGAGCACGAAGCGCTTCTCGTCCGCGTCGAGATCGCGCGGGTGCGCGAACCCGAGGCCCAGCGCGCCGACCGTGCGGCCGTCGCAGCGGAGCGGCACCGCCGCCCAGGCGCGGTCGCCCACCCGGAGCGCCAGCTCGGCGGCGTTCGGGTAGGAGTGCGCCAGCGCCTCCGGGTTGGAGACCCAGATCGCGGTCTGGATGCGGTAGGCCTCGGCGAGCAGCGCCGGCGAGTCGGCCCGCAGCTCGCGCAGGTCGATGGTCAGGTCGTCCGCCCAGCCCTGGCAGTGCAGCACCTCGAGCACGCTCGCGCCGGGCGCGGCGCGGACCACCATGGCGGTGGCCGGCTCCAGCACCGACAGCCCGTTCTCCACCGCCACCCGCGCGATGGCCTGCGGCGCGAGCACCGAGGCGAGGCTGGCCGAGACCGACTCGATCCGGCGCAGCCGCAGCACCCCGCGCTGCGCCTCGACGCGGTCGTGCCGCTCGCGGTCCGCCTCCTCCAGCGCGGCCCCGCGCCCGGCCTTCTCGACCTGGTACCAGCGCGCGTTGTCGAGCGCGAGCGCGGCCGGCTCGGCCAGCGCCTCGGCGAACAGCAGGTCCGACTCGTCCAGGCCCGGGAGCATGGCCGAGCGGATGAGCGTGATGGAGCCGATGACGCGGTCGCGCGCGACGAGCGGGACCGAGAGGAGCGAGTTGGGCTTGATGGCGCGCAGCACCGCCAGGTGGCGCTCGCCGTGGGTGGCCCACTCCATCACCTCGGTCGTCACCTGCCGGAACAGGCGCGGGGCGCGGTCGCGGATGGTCTGCGCGCCGGGGGTGGCCCAGCCCGGCCCGAACGCGATCGAGCGCATCTCCTGGGCGAGCGGCGCCTTGGTCGGATCGCCGTGCGCGACCTCGACGCGGCGCGGGATCCCGTCGCCGTCGATGAGGTCCACGAAGCACCAGTCGGCGAACTTCGGCACCACCGCCGAGACCAGCACGCGCAGGGTCTGCCGGAAGTCGAGCGCCGCCTGCAGGAACGCGCGCTCGATGGGAATCTCCGGCTCCCGCTTGCCCTCGGCCAGCGCGCGCTCGGCGCGCTGCGCCTGCGTGAGGCTCGCCAGATCCGCCGGCGCGGGGGCGGGCTCGTCGGCGACCGCCGGGACGTGGATCACCCCGCCGGCGTGGCCCGTCCCGCCCATCGCCGCCGCCCGTGCGTCGTGAGACCGCATGATCTGGCTGCCTCCGGATCGCCGCCGCCCGGAGCCGTCGGGCGGCGCCGCGTCGCGGGCGCCGCCGGGCTCGCCGGGGGGCGGAACGGCGCGAGGATCGCAGGCCCTCCCCCCAGCGTCAAGGCGCCGCGCCGCCGCGCGTCATGGCCGCTTGCGCCGGATCAGGCCGCCCCTCGGCCGGCGCCATCGGGAGCGCGACCACGGTGTTGCGGCCCGCCTGCTTCGCGAGCTGGAGCGCCCGCCCGGCCGACTCCATCACCTCGCGCTGCGTGCGCCCCTCGGCGACCTCGGCCACGCCCACCGAGACCTTCACGCCGATGGAGGCCGCCTCGCCGCCGTCCTGCGGCTGCCACGCGCAGCGGCTCCGCGCCACCGCGCGCCGGATGCGCTCGCCGAGCGCCCGGCCGCCCGCGAGCGTCGTCTCGCGGGCGATGACCGCGAACGCCGCGCCGCCGGCGCGCGCGAGCACGTCCTCGCGCCGGAGCGCGCCGCGGAGCACGAACGCGACCATCTTCAGCGCCTCGTCGCCGGCGGCCTGGCCGTGCGCCTCGTTCACGGCCCGGAACCGGTCCACGTCCACGAGCAGCACCGACATGGACCGGCCGTGCCGCTGCGCCGCGGCGAGCTCTGCGGCGAGCCGGTCGTCGAGGTGGCGCCGGTTGAACACGCCGGTGAGCGGGTCGAGCAGCGCGATCTCGGCGAGCTTCATCTGCCAGCGCGCCTCGAGCTCGTCGGCCCAGGCGAACTTCAGCACGGTGGCACCGCCCAGGCTCACCCGGCCGCCGTCGGCGAGCCGCACCTCGCCCTCGGCGCGCGCGCCGTCCACGTAGGTGCCGTTCGCGCTGCCCAGGTCGCGCAGCAGCGCGCCCTCGCCCTCGACGCGGATGGCCGCGTGGCGGCGGGACACGCCGTCGTCGTGGATGGGGAGGTCGCAGTCGTCGCGCCGGCCGATGACGAGCTCGCGGTCCGAGGCGAGCGGGTAGATGTCCCCGAGCTGCGGGCCGGCCAGCACGAGCAGGAAGGCGTGGCGCCGCCCCGCCGCGCACGGCGTGGTCGGCAGTGTGGTCCAGGTGCGCTCGCTCCGTCGCTCGACCGGCAAGTGGCCTCCCGCGCCGGCGCGGATTCTACCCGCACGCGGGTCCCCGGCCCGCGTCCCTTGGCCGCGGGTTGAACGGGCGCTCACCCCGCGTTACGCGACCGGCGTGATCCGCTACGGGCCGGCGGGCTGGGAGTACCGGGACTGGGCCGGCGTGGTCTACCCGCCGGGCGAGGGCAAGCGCTTCGATCGCCTGGCCTATCTGGCGCGCTGGTTCTCGACCGTCGAGGTGGACGCGACGTTCTACCGGCCGTTCCCGGCGGCGGTCGCGGCGCGCTGGTGCGAGCGGGTGCGTGAGGTGCCCACCTTCCGCTTCGGCGCGAAGGTGTGGCGGCGCTTCACGCACGAGCGCGAGGCGTACGGCGCCGAGGAGGTCGCGCAGGCGCGGGCAGCGCTCGATCGCCTGCACGAGGAGGGCAGGCTCGGCGCGGCGCTCCTCCAGTTCCCGTGGTCGTTCAAGCGCAGCGAGGCGTCGGAGGAGTGGCTGCGCGGGCTGTTCCGCGCGTTCGCCGGCCTGCCGCTCGCGCTCGAGGTGCGCCACGCGTCGTGGGACGATCCGGAGGTCCTCGAGGAGCTGGCCGCGGCGGGCGTGGCGCTCGTGAACGTGGACCAGCCGCGCTTCCAGCGCTCGCTCGCGCCGGCGGCGCGGGTCACGGCGCCGGTGGCCTACGTGCGCGTGCACGGCCGCAACTACCGCGACTGGTTCCGCAAGGGCGCGCCCCGCGACGCGCGCTACGACTACCTGTACGGCGCCGACGAGCTCGAGCCGTGGGCCGGGCGCATCGCCGAGATGGCCGCCTCGCCGCGCGCACCCGACGTGTACGTCGTCACGAACAACCACTTCCGCGGCCAGGCGCCCGCGAACGCGAAGATGCTCGAGGCGATGGTGGAGCACCGCCGCGTGGCGGTGCCCCCGCCGCTCCTCGCCGCCTACGAGGCCGCGCTCGCGCCGTTCGTCGCGCCCGCCGGGGACGACGCGGCCACGGGGAACTCGGCCACCACCGGCGCGTGATCGCTCGTGCCGAAGTCGGCCAGCACCCGGCAGCGCGTGGCGCTGGCCGCGAGCGACGCGCTCGCCAGCACGTAGTCGATGCGCCAGCCGATGTTCCGCTGGCGGAGGTTGCGCCACGGCGCCCACCAGGTGAACAGCCCCTCGTTGGCGGGGTCGAGCGCGCGCCCCACGTCCACCAGGCCGCGCGACAGGATGCGCTCGAACAGCGCCCGCTCCTCCGGGAGCTGGCCGATGGCGCCCGCCTTTCGCTCCTTCGGGTGAACGTCCAGGTCGGTGCGCGCGACGTTCAGGTCCCCGCAGAGCACCAGGCGACGCCCGGAGGCCTGCGCGTCGGCGGCGAAGCGCTCCATCGCCTCGAGGAAGCGGAGCTTGGCGGCGAGGTCCTTCCCGCCGTTCGGGACGTAGATCGACGCCACCGTGACGCCGCCCAGCTCGCAGGTGGCGATGCGGGTCTCGAGATCGAACGGCGGGTGGACGAAGGCCGGCCGCTCGGGTGCGATCGCCTTGCGCACCAGCAGCGCCACGCCGGAGTAGGCGGTCTCGCCGTGCCACAGGCACCAGTAGCCCTCGAGCTCGCACAGCGAGGGCGGGACCTTCGACGGAGGCGCCTTGATCTCCTGCAGGCAGACGACGTCGGGAGCCTCGCGGGCGATGAACTCGCCCACCTGCGCCTCGCGCGCGCGGATGCCGTTCACGTTCCAGGTGCCGATCTTCACGCGGTCCCCTCCCGGCCTCCTGTCTAAGGGCCCGGCGGGCGGATGTCACCGGGCACGGGCGCGCTCCCCCTGAGGCCGAGGGCGGCCGGGCGGGGCGGAGATCCCGCCGCCGGGCGCCGCCGCGCTTGATACACATGGAGGAGTGACCGACCTGTCCCGCGCCCTGGAAGCCGCCCTCCGCGCCGCCCGCGCCGCGGCCGACCTGCTGCGGGCGGAGCTGTTCCGGGCCGGCGGGCCCCGGGGCGAGCCGGGGCACTGCCCCGCCGACGAGGAGGCGGAGGACCTCATCCGCGCCGTGCTCGACGCGGAGTTCCCGGGCGACGGCCTCGTGGGCGAGGAGCGGCCCGAGCGCAACCGGCCGCCGGCCCTGCCGGGCGGCCGGTGCTGGCTCGTCGATCCGAACGACGGGACCGCCGACTTCCAGCGCGGTCACCGCGGCGCCGCGGTGTCGATCGGCCTGGTGCAGGGCGGCGTGCCGGTGCTCGGCGTGGTGCTCGCCCACACCGCGCCGCACGGCGGGGAGGATCTGCTCGCCTGGGCCGAGGGGCAGGGGCCGGTGCGGCGGAACGGGGCGCCGCTCCCGCCCATGTCCGCGGCGCCGCTCCGGGCCGGCGACGTGGTGCTCGTGTCCTCGTCGGCGGCGAAGCGGGCGCGCGGCAACGCCGAGGCGGTGCAGCCCGCGCGCTTCCGGCCGCTCACCAGCATCGCCTACCGGCTCGCGCTCGTCGCGACCGGCGACGCTCGCGGCGCCATCTCGCTGCACCGGCCCCGCGCGCTCGACATCGCGGCCGGGCACGCGCTGGTCCGCGGCGCGGGCGGCGTGCTCCTCGACGAGGCCGGCCGCGAGGTGCGCTACGGGCCGGCGGGCGAGGGGCGGGTGGCGTTCTGCTTCGGCGGCGCGCCCCCGGTGGCCGCGCGGCTGGCGAGCCGGAGCTGGGTCGAGGCGCAGGCGTACGGGCCCGGGGCGCCGGGCCTGTGCGCCCCGCTCGCCGGGCGCGCCGTGCGCGACGACGGGCTGCTCCGCCGCGGGCAGGGCGCGCTGCTCGGACAGTTCGCCGGCGACGCGCTGGGCGGGCAGGTGGAGTTCTCCGGCCCCGCGCGCATCGCGGCCACGCACCCGGGCGGCGTGCGGGACCTCGCCGACGGCGGCCACTGGAGCACGCTCGCCGGCCAGCCCACCGACGACTCCGAGCTGGCGCTGGCGCTCGCGCGCACCGTGATCGCGTTCGGGCGCTTCGACGCGGCGCGGGTGGCGGAGGCCTACGCCGACTGGCTCGGCTCCGAGCCGTTCGACGTCGGCCGGACCGTGGACGCGGCGCTCCGGCCCGCGCTGCGCCTCCGGGCCGCGGGCGCCGGGGCCGAGCAGGTGGCGGAGGCGGCCCGCGCCGCCGCGTCGCGCGGGAGCCTCGCGAACGGCGCGCTCATGCGCGTGTCGCCGCTCGGGATCGCCGGCCACGCCTCGCCCGCCGCCGAGGTGGCGGCCTGGGCGCGGGCGGACGCCGCGCTCACCCACCCCGCCGCGCCGTGCCAGGACGCGAGCGCGGTCTTCGCGGCCACGGTCGCGTTCGCCATCGCGACCGGCGCGTCCGCCGCCGAGGTGGCGGATCGCGGCGAGGCGCTCGCGGCCGAGCTGGGCTGTGGCCCGGAGGTGCGCGAGGCCCTCGCGGCGGCGCGGACCGGCCCGCCGGAGGACTTCGAGACGAGCGCCGGGCTCGTGACCATCGCCCTGCAGAACGCGTTCTTCCAGCTCCGCCACGCGCCCGACCTCGAGGCGGGGCTGGTGGACACCGTCGGCCGCGGCGGCGACACCGACACGAACGCCGCCATCGCCGGCGCGCTGCTCGGCGCCGTGCACGGCGTGCTCGCCGTCCCGGAGCGCTGGCGCCGCGCCGTGCTGAGCTGCTGGCCGGTGGAGGGCGCGCCCGGCGTCCGGCGCCCGCGCCCGCCGGTCTGCTGGCCCGGCGACGCGCTCATCCTGGCGGAGCGGCTGCTGGGGCTGTGAGCGGAGCGCACCCGATCGCAGGCGCGCGCCGCGCCGCGGTCCTCGTGGGCCACTCGTTGCTCAGCACGCCGCCGGCGCCGCATCGCCTGCGCTGCCCGTCGCGGGTGGACGCTGCGGTCCCGCCCAGACCTGGCCGCCCAGCAGCCACACCAGCTCCCCCCGCGCCCGCCCCAGCACCCGGAGGTATCCGCCGTGGATGCAGCGCAGGTGATGGAACGCGCACAGGCCCACCAGGTTCTCCGGGTCGTCGCTGCCGCCGTGCGAGCGGAAGTCGATGTGGTGCGCGTGCGCCGCGTGCCGGCTGCAGCCCGGCACCTGGCACCAGCCCGAGTCCCGCTCGCGGATGCGCCTGGAACGCGTCGGTGAGCGCCCCGGCGCGTCGCCCCAGGTCGCGAGGAAGTGGAAGGCGATGACCGCGAGGCACGTTCCCGTGGAGAGCGCGTGCCCGTGGCGCTCCCGGACCGAGGCGATCGCTGCCGCGAGCAGCACCGCCACCCCGCGCGGCAGGGTCGTGACCAGCTTCCCCCGCGCACGCAGCTGCCCCTCGCGCTCGCCCTCCACCTCGCGGCGAAGCGCGACACAGGTGGCGTCCAGCCCCCGCGGGATCCACTGGGCGATCTCCGGCTCGTGCAGCCGCGCCAGCACGCGCAGCTTCTCGTAGGAGACGCCCCGCCGCCGCGCCTCCTCCAGCGCCGGCGAGGCCGCCAGCCGCGCCTCGAGCGCGACGCGCTGCTCCACCGCCCGCGCCGGCAGCCCCAGCCGCTCCTCCACGTACTCGCGGAAGCTGCCGTAGCCGGAGAGCCGGTGCATCCCGCTCCGCTTCACCGCGTACCCGCAGAGGCCGATGAGCCGGTCCCATCCCGCACGGCACGCCGCCAGCGCGCGCAGTCGCGCGTCGAGCTCCTGTGCGGTCAGGCCGTCATCAAGGGAGAGGTCCGGCGCCGCCACGGGCGGAACGTCAGGCAGGTCCGCCCAGCCGTCCCGCCCCAGGCTCGCCACGGCGCCCCGCCTCGCCGGCTCGGGGCCTCGCGCCCGGAACCCCGGCCCCAGCGGCCGAGCGTCGTCGGCATCCGGGTCGCCCGGGTGCTCCGCCAGGTACTCCTGCGCCAGCGCCTCGAGCTGCTCGATCCGGCTCGCGCCCGGCTCCAGCTCGCGGGCGACCGAGAGCGCCTCGTCCAGCACCCGCCGCTCCTCCGGCGGCAGCTGCGTGCGCAGCTCGACCCACGCCCCGTCCTCGTCGCCCGTACCGCCGCGCGCGTGGCCGGACGCGTCGTCCCGTGCCCTCGCTGCCCGGACCGCCGCCTCCAGCCCCCGCACCGACTCCTCACCGGCGCGCTCGACCCACGCCGCCTCCGCGTCACCGACGGCGACCGCCAGGATCGTCTCCCCCGCGCGCAGCCGGACCCGCCCCGAGCGCAGCGCCTCCCGGAGCAGCGGCCGGTCCGGCAACCCTGCACCCAGCCGCGCCAGGTTCTCGGCCGCGCGCTTCCCCAGGTCGAGCGCCTCGCGGGCGTAGTCGTCGAAGTGACAGCCCAGCGCCGCCAGCCGGTCGCCCCGCTTCAGCGCCGCGAGCCCCTCGGCCAGCTCGACGTCGATGCACCCGCGCACCCGCGCCGCCCAGACGAGGAGCTGCTCGCCCAGGTCCCCCTCGATCTCGCCCCCGCGGAACCAGGCCTCGATCTCGGCGGGCGTGAACGGCGGCAGCTCGACCCGCGGCGGCGCGTGCCTCGCCAGCGCCGCGTCCAGCGCGGCGGCGTCCAATCCGGCGGTGGCGAGCGCGGCATCCATTGCGCACATCATTGCGCAAGCGTCTGACACTCACGGTCACGGTATTGCCGGCAAGCGGCGGCTCGGTTGGGGGCCAACCTGAGGAGGAGCGATCCAGCAGCACCGCCCCGGTCAATGCGCGAACGAACCATCCGCTGCCCGCGGCTCCCCTACTCGAGAATGCCGAACACCACGGCCTGGAACGTCCTCCCGGCCTGCTTCCGAGATGACCTCGGCTGGTTTCCAACGTCCGGGGCTTTCATGCCTTCGAGCCCGTGCCCCGCTGCGGGTGGTCCTTCGCGTAGTCGCGACCGGAGTGCTCCTCGATGAAGTCTGCCATGGTGCGGTTCGAGAGGTTCAGCACGCAGCCAGAGCCCATCTTGAACGGCCGCTCCAGTTTCCGCTTCTCGGCCGTGGTGAGGTCGGACATGCTCGGGAACCCCGGAACCCCGAACTCCGAATTGTACCGGAACCACTCGGCGGAGCAGGTGGAGGAGACGAGGGTCGCCGTCTGCCTGGCGCGCCGTGGGCAACGCGGCCGGTGACGCCGGTGCGGACGCCCGGCCACGCTCCGGTCCTCGAAGCGGACCGGGTGGACGGTGCCCGTACCCCTGAATCCTGCCGTTAGGGCAACCACGAGGCAATTGCGACCAGCGCTCCCCCAGTGGCCACACACACGCTCGCCCAGCGCGCCCAACCCGCTTTCGAGCGTGCCCATCCCGCCCAGGCAAGCGCCGCCTGCATGATGTACTTCGGTGTGGCCAGCACACTCGCCCATGGCCCGGACTCGGCCGTTCCGAGAAGGAACAGAAGTGGAAGGTCGAGAACTGCGACCACCAGGGCCGCTCGGCATAGCGAACCGAGTACTCGCCCGAGGAGAAGGGTTGCGGCCACATCTACCGCGAGAACCAGCGCCAGCGGAACCGGCCCCGGCAGCCAGTCCATCCGCAGCAGCAGCAGATTCACAGGCGACGCCAGCAACGCCAGGATGACCCCGAGCACTAGCGCCTGCACCTTGGGCACAAGTCCTCAACGACGCTTGCAGATTGACGGCTTAGGCGGACCCCAGCCAAGGTTGAAAGGCCAGGGTCCATCGAATCGTCCGTTGCAGGCGCCGATTGCTCGGGCAACGCAGTCGCAGCAGTTGTTGATCCCGATGTCGTACTCACGCTGGACGCATTTCGCCATTTGGGTTTGCAAACACTGATCAAATGAAGTGCGCTCTGGCGTACACGTGCATGACTCGTCGTCGGGGGGCGTGATCGGGTAGCACTTGTCGCCCGGCTTCGGGTTCTTGTCGCCGGTGACGAAGCCCTGACCCTTCGGCCCCTCGGCCCAGAAGCTCGTAGTCTCGAACCCGCCACCAACTCGGAGATAGCAGTGCTTCGAGCCCGCCCACCGAACTGGACACTACCTTGCGCATCACTCCTCCGACCGCTTCCTGACCACGAGGCGGTGGGCCGGAAACTCGCGCGCGAACACTGCCCCGCCGGAGCAGGACACGCGACATCGGATACGGCCCGTCAACGCCAACTGGTCTGGAACGTCGTATACAAGGATAGAGACGCCCCACCCGTCATTGCGCCAATAGGGATTCATGTAGTTGCCGCGTGCATCCACCTGGCGACCCGTTGAGTCAACACACACGGCAACCACAGAGAGCGCCGATACTCCAGGCGACGCCATGCCCGTGCGGACCGGTACGGGTACATCCAAGTCGAGAGAATGGCGCCCCGGGTATCTGTGGCTGTACTCGAACTCGATGGTCACTCCCTCCTTCGCCAGGTTGACTGGGATCTCGACGAGGGGCCCGTAGAGGTCTCCGGGCGGGAAAAGCAGTTGCGCCAGTTGTCGCAAGCGCGGATAGCGGGTCGACGAAGTCAAAGCTCGAACAGCGCACACGGCGGCGACAGCAGTAGTCACCATAAGTGCAAATGCCGCCACGACCACGAGAGCCCGACGCATTCTTAGCCTCCGCCATGCGGCAGGGAACTCTCGAAAGAGACGACGCATTCGGCCGACCCCCGCACACCTAGTTCAGCCACGTGGAAACCTTCTGCGGCGCCCCACTCCGTCACTTGCCGCATGGCTTGCAGTCCTCCTGGACCGTTGGGTCTTTGCTTAGGCGCGCATACGCCTTGCAAGTCTCGCCGGCCCAATCCTGACAATTGTGTGAGGCCATGCAGAACAGTCCCATCATACAGTACGGGTTCCCTAGGGCGGTTCCCTATGTGTTCCTTCGCGATCCCTTGGAACGGGGTCGTCCTGAAGATCGCTTCGCGGGTCCGGGTCGTCTCGCCTTACGCACCTTCGATCCCCTGGCTGGACCCAACGCTTCCGCCCCGTACACCGTGAAAAGGAGGTCGGCACCAATAGCGGACATGTTCAGCAGCGTCGAAAGCGGCACCATGAACAGCATTTGGTGTGGTGCACAGCCCGCGGCCACTCCCACATCCATGCGCCTCATTTCACAGGCATCCCACACGCCCCTTACTTCCGTGGGTAGGCGGCGCACCGCTGTCACGATGTCGTCAATCGCTTGGGCGACGTTGGCTGGCTGCGCTGCAAGCTCCAGAGTCGCCTCCTGGTCTGAAGCGTGAAGCGCCACCATTTCCCTCCGAAGAGCCTTCACCAGGCGAGCAAGCCCAGCCGTCGCCCTAAGGTCCAGTCGACGTTCAGGAAGCTCGTCCTCATGTTCTCGGGCATCGCTGCCTCCGCTGTTGATGTCCCCCTTCACCGCCAGCGGGTCGAGCTCCAAATACCTTCCCACCCCCGGCAGATACCACCGGTTCCAGCTGTAGTACGGCCCCTGGAGTCCGAGCGGCCCGAGCAGTCGCTCGTCGTACTGCCCCGAGAGCCGCAGGTTCGTCACTTTCTGTCGGCCCGATGCCGTTTCACCGCAGGAGCACGACGAACCCGAGGGCGTTCGGGAGCTTGAAGCCGCACGAGCGCCCGACGCGGCCCTCCGGCGGCTCGACGAACCCCCTGACGCGAGTTCTGGCCTGCGCATGCGGCGACGAGGGCCAGTAGCCCTGGAGCGTGCTGGTGGCGGTGTCCCCCCGGACCACGTGGACCCGCGTCAGGGAAGGCTCGCCAGGCAGTTCCTCGCTCCGACTCGAACATCAGCGTCTCGGTCCCGCGTCGCCAGCGCCCGCACCGTCTCTTTGATGACCGGCGACGCCACGAAGCGGCGCGCCGCCGGAGGCGCGGAGGCACCGCGGGACGCCATCTGGTAGACGGCGAAGAGAGCGGCCATCCGGATGTACTGGCTCCGAGAAGCTAGCGAGCCCTGAACCACGGCCAGGTCATCCCCTCCCATCTTGTCCAGCAGACCCGCGAGTTCGAGCCCTCGCTGGCGCAGCGCCGGGCGCGTGGAGTGGAGATACGACCTCACGTCTTGCCGAAAGCGCCGTGCTGCCCGAGGCCACGCGCGCAGGTACGCTGCAAGCGCGCTTCCGAGTGCAGTCCTGCGCGCGTCCGACTTCGCGGCGCGGAGCGCGGCGCGCCACAGGCTCTCGAACAGATGCGGCCGGAGCCGGCGCACTAGTGGCGTCCCAACAAGCGCCGTGAGCGAGTCCTTCGGTGCTGCTCCGCAATACTGCGCCAGGAACCGCTCATGGACGGCAACCGAGCCGGAGCGAAGTGCCCGCGCGAGTTCCGGGTTCTCCGGATGCTCCAGCAGGAGCACGGTAGCCGCCACGCGCCGAGAGTGGTCGTCCGCCTTCGCGCCGACGACGAACGACACCAACGCCGGGAGAATCTCGCTACGACCTGTCATTTGCACCGGCCCTTGATGTTCCCGAAGTGCTCGTCTGAGTACCGGCTTTCGCACAGCCTCTGACAGTCGCTCTGGTTCTTGACCCTGCGGCCTTCCTCGTCGTCGCCGTTCGGAGCCGGCCCCCAGCCTTCCCCCCCCGGCACATGCAGTAGCACTTGCCCTTCGGTGCGCAATCGTTCGGCGCTGGGTCAGGCTGCGGGTCGTTCCACGGCTTCCAAGGCCACATTGGAGGGGGCCACGGGATAGGAAACGGGCGTCGCGGTGCAGGCTGACACACCAGAGGGTCGTAGTGCGCCCTGCGTTAGTTCGTGACTGAATCCGGGACCTGTAGGCCGTGGGGTCGGTCCATCTCAGGGGGTTCCCACCCCCGTAGTTGTACCAGTCGGGCGCGAACCACCCGATGCCGTTGAACCCACCCGCCAGCGCGATGGGGTCCAACTCCAGATACCTCCCCACCCCCGGCAGATACCACCTGCTCCAGTTGTAGTACGGCCCCTGGAGCCCGACGCTCCTCAGCAGCCGCTCGTCGTACTGCCCCGGCAGCCGCAGGTTCGTCACGATCGGCCGCCCGGTGACGGGATCGGGCGTCATCGTCTCACTCACTTCCCCGTAGGGCTTCGTGGCCGCGGACCAGACGGTCGCGCCCTCCAGGCTGGAGAGCGCCCGCGGCATGCCGATGTGATCCAGATGGAAATAGTACGGCCGGGGAGCCGCCGAAGGCGCGTACTCGAGCTGCGCGAGCGGCCGTCCATCGAGCCAAACGTAGTCCCGGAGCGGCATCCACGGCTGGGATGGATCGTTCGTGAACGCCAGCTCCGAGAGCAGTTCGCCGGAAGGGCCGAACACGAAGTACGTCCACTGTCCGGTCGCAGCAACCCAGCGCGCGATGCGCCGCCCTTGAGCGTCGTACTTGAATCGCGCCGTCGGGTCGCTGACGTCTGCGTCACGGGCGCAGGAGATCCCATCGCCTCCGGAGTTGGCGCCGCTGCCGACGAGCGTCTGGCGCCCCCAAAGGATCATGACGAAGGCACACGATCGCACCTGACCTTGGTGCTGCCGTCCAGGACGATGCTGACGTCGCCGCTCGCGGTCATCACGTCGTCGAGCGCAAGCCGGTCTCGCACGCAACGTGAGGACACGCTACGTGACTCACCGTCCAGCGCCAAGGGGCGTCGCGGCGCGCGCCGGCAACCCATTGGCGTCGCGGAGGGATTCTCTCTTGGTCAAGGTGGCCCGCGGCGGCCACCGCTCGTGCGCGATCTCTGGGTGGAAGGTCGGCACCCACACCAGCGCCCCCGGCGCGCCCAGCGCCCGCGTGCGCGGGCCGCGGCCTCGAGCACCCGCCGCTCCTCCGGCGGCAGCTGCGTGCGCAGCTCGACGCACGCCGCCTCCGCGTCACCGACCCCGACGGCCAGCCGATCGCCGGCTTCAGCGCCGAGTGCCCATCGGCGCGGACCACGGAGCAGCGGCGCCGCAGGCTCCGCGGCGAACCGCCGGCGGACGCGGGGGACGAAGCGGACGCGCGGGAACGACGCGGCGCCCGGGTCGGGCAGCGCATTCCCCGCCGCGGCCGCGGGCATCACCCCTCCGGCACCACCAGGCGGCTGCGGCCGGCGGAGACGCGCTCGACGGTGACCTGCACGCCGATGCGCTCGTGCAGCTCGGGGACGTGGGAGATGACGCCGACCGTGCGGCCGGTCTGGCGCAGCCCTTCGAGCGCGGCCATGGCGTGCTCGAGCGTGTCGCGGTCGAGCGTCCCGAAGCCCTCGTCGATGAACAGCGTCCGCGCGTGCGCGGCGCGCGTGGAGAGCGACGCGAGGCCGAGCGCGAGCGCGAGCGACACCAGGAACAGCTCGCCGCCGGAGAGGCCGTTCACGGTGCGCACCTCGTCCGCCAGGTCGTGGTCGATCACCTGGATCTCGAGGTCGGCGCCGGGGACGCGCATCAGCTCGTAGCGGCGGGCGAGGTCGCGCAGGTGGACGTTGGCGGCCGCGAGCAGGCCGTCGAGCGCGAGCCCCTGGGCGTAGCGGCGGAAGCGGCTGCCGTCGGCGGAGCCGATCACCTTGGCGAGCCGCTCCCAGCGATCCGCCGCGGTGCGCGCGGCCTCGAGCGCGCCGGACACCTCTTCGTGCCGGGCGCGCGCCTCCTTGTCGAGGTCCAGCTCGAGCTTCACCTGTGAGTGCTCGTCGCCGAGCCGGGCCGCCTCCCGCTCCGCCTCCGCGTGGCGCGCGCGGGCGTCCTCGGCATCGCCGGCAGGGCGGCCGGCGGCGTGCGCCTCCACCTGCCGGCGGCGCTCGTCGCGCACGGCGCCGGCGGCCTGGGCGGCCCGGGCGCGGGTCTCGAGCTCGGCGCGCGCCTGCGCGGCCCAGGCGTGGCCGCGGGCGAGCCGGGCCTCCAGCGCCGGCCGGTCGACGCCGAGCGCCGCGAGCGCAGCGGCGAGCGCCTCGCCGGCGCGGGCGGCCTCGGCGGCGGCGTCCTCGCGTGCGGTCGCGGTGGCCCGGGCGGCCTCCGCGGCCGCGGCGTGCGCGCGGTCGGCGTCCGCGCGCGCGGCGCGGGCCCGCTCGTGCGCGGTCCGGGCGCGGTCGAGCGCCGCCCGCAGCGCGCCCTCCACCTCGTCCGCCGGCTTCCCGGCGAGCACGCCGCGCCGCTCGGCCTCGGCCCGCTCGCGCGCCGCGGCCGCGCCCGCGGCGGCCTCCCCGGCGCGCGCGGCCCGCCCGGCCCGCTCGGCGGCCAGCGCCGCGGCCTTCTCCGCGCCGGTGGCGCGCGCGGCGACGTCGGCCGCGGCCGCGTCGCGGGCCCGGACCTGGGCGGCGTATGCCTCGGCGCGCCCAGCGCAGGCGGCCCGGAACGCCTCGGGCCCGCGCCGCGCCGCCTCCGGCCAGCCCGGCAGGAACCCGAGCGCGGGGGCGAGCTCGGCCTCGATCCGCCCGAGCGCGGCGGCGTGGCGCGCGCCGGCGGCCTCGTGCGCCGCCACGGCGGCGGTGGCGTCGTCGCGGGCCTTCTCGAGCGCGCGCTGCCGCGCCCGCGCCGCGTCGTGCGCCTCGCGGGCCGCGTCCACCTCCGCGCGTGCGGCGCGCTCGGCGTCGGCGGCGTGGCGCGCCGCCTCCAGCGCGACCCTCGCGGCCTCGAGCGCGGCCTTGGCGTCGCGCCCGCACGCCTCCACCGCGGCGGCGGCCCCCTCGGCGTGCGCCGGCAGCTCGAGCGCACCGCCCGCCGGCGCTGCGAGCCGCGCGCGGAGCGCGTCGTACTCGGCCGCGTGCTGCGCGCGGTCCGCCTCCGCCCGAACCTCGCTCCGCCGCTCCGCCTCGACCCGCGCCGCGAGCTCGGAGGCGCGCGCGGCGAGCGCCTCGCGCTCGCGGGTGGCCGCGCGCACCGCCTCCTCGGCGTCGGCCGCGGCGGCGCGCTGCGCCTCGAGCAGCGCCGGGAGCGGCGCGCCGTGCGCATAGGGGTGCTCGGTGGCGCCGCAGAGCGGGCACGGCTCTCCGTCGGCGAGGTCGGCGCGCCGATCGGCGAGCCCGAGCGTCAGCTCCACCCGCCGCAGCGCCGCGCGCGCCTGCTCCGCCCCGCCCTCGGCCGCGTGCACGGCGGCCGAGGCCGCGCCGTGCGCCCGCCGCGCGGCGTCCGCCTCGCCTTCGGCCCGGGCCGCCTCCGCCCGCGCCTGCTCGCGGCGAGCCGCCGCCACGCCCGCGGCCTGGGCCGCCTTCCACGCCTCGCCGAGCAGCGCGCGCAGCTCGCCGAGCCGCGCCACCTCGGCGGTGAGCGCGGCCGCGTCGGCGCCGGCGGCCGCCCGGGCCGCCTCCGCGAGGGCCGCGCCGGCCGACTCCAGCCGCCGCGCCGTCTCCTCCGCGCCGCGAGCCTCCGTGGCGAGCGCGCGCGCCGCCTCCGCCGCGGCCTCGCGCGCGCCGCGCAGCCCGGCCCCGGCCTGCGCGGCACCAGCGCACTCGGCCGCGTGCTCCGCGAGCCGCGCCGCCCACCGGTTCCACTCGGCCGCGAGCGATGCCTCGGCCGCGTGGGCCGCGAGCCACGCCTCGGCCGCGTCTCGCGCCGTCTCCGCCGCCTGGCGGGCCCGCGCCGCTGCGTCCGCGCCGGCCGCCGCCTGCGCCTGCTCCGCGCGCGCGGTCGCGTGCGCCGCCCCCGCGTCCGCCTCCGCCCGGAGCGCGGCCGCGAGCGCCTCGTCCCGGCGGCGCGCCTCGGCCAGCTCCGGCCGCGCTCGCGCCTCCGCCTCCGCCGCCGCCTCGAGCGCCGCGCGCGCGTCCGCCTCGCCGCGCGCCGCCGCGCCGGCGTCCGCCTCCGCCCGCCCGAGCGCGCCCATCGCCTCCGCCGCCCGCGCCTCGGCGCCGGCCCGCGCCTGCTCGGCCCGGACCGCCTCGGCGAGCGCCGCCCGGTGCGGCTCGGCCGCCTCGACCTCGGCCAGCTCGGCGCGCAGCGTCGCCCCGTCCTCCACCGCGCCCGCCGCCCGGGCGAGCTCCGCCTCCGAGCGCTCCAGCCCGTCGCGCAGCTCCGCGTCCCGCTGGTGCCAGCGGACCTCGGCCTCCGCGGCACGCGCCGCCGCCTTCGCCTCCTCGAGCGCCCGCGCCAGCTCCGCCTGCCGGGCCTGGAGGGCGGCGCGGGCCTCGGCGTCCAGCACCTTCACGCCGCCCAGCTCGGCCTCGAGCGCCTGGCGCGCCGCGAGCTCGCGCCCGAGCCGCTGGTGCGCCGCCTGCGAGAGCCGCCCGTACACGGCGGTGCCGGTGACGCGCTCGAGGATGGCGGCGCGCACGTCGGCGTCGGCGCGCAGGAAGTTCGTGAACTCGAACTGCGGCAGGACCACCGCCCGCTTCAGCTCGTCGAAGGTAAAGCCGATGGCGGCCTCGTTGCGGGCCACCGCCTGCGTGACCTTCTCGGCCAGCACCTCGCCGGTGTCGAGGTCCTCGACCGTCATGGCCTGCGCCTGGAACGCGCCCTCCACCCGGTCGCGCGCGCGGCGCACGCGCCAGCGCGCCAGGTACCGGCGCCCGTCCATGCCCTGGTACTCGACCTCGGCGGTGGCGCCGGCGGTGCCGCGCGACACGAGCGCGCGGACGTCGTTCATGTCGAGGGTCTCGCCCTCCTCCGACCAGCCCACCATGACGCGCTTGCCGGCGGCGCGGTCGCGCAGGCGCGGGGTCTTGCCGTAGAGCGCCAGGCAGAGCGCGTCGAGCAGGGTGGACTTGCCCGAGCCGGTGGGGCCGGCGATGGAGAAGATGCCGGCGCCGGCGATGGGCGCGCGGTCGAGCCGAAGCTCGAACTTGCCGTAGAGGCTGGCGAGGTTCTCGCCACGGATGGCCAGGATCCTCACCGCGCGCCCTCCTCCGACTCGACCTCCTGGAGCAGCGCGCGGAACGCCTCCAGGAGCGCGTCGGGCGGCGGCCCGCCGTAGTCGGCGTCGTACTTTCGCCGGAAGACCTCCTCCGGCACGAGGTCGCCGAGCGCGCGCCGCTCGCCGTCGCCCAGCGCGCGGCCGGTGCCGGCGAGCGTGGTGGCGATGCGCACGAGGCGCGCCTCCTTGCCCGCGAGCGCCTGGTCGAGCAGCGCGCGCAGCGCCGGCTCGGGCCGCTCCAGCCGCACCTTCACCTCGAGGAGCGGCCGCAGCGCGTCCGGCCCGTCGCCGCGCGCGGGCAGCGCCTCGAGCGCGGCGAGCACCTCCGGGAGCGGCGCGGGCGCCTCGGCGTCCGGCACCGACACGAGCTCCACGAAGCGCGGCACGCGCAGCACCCGCTGCGCGCGCACCGCCTCGCCCTCCACGTCGGCCACCACCACGCCGTGGCGGTAGCCGCGCTCGCCGAAGGAGAGCGGCAGCACCGAGCCCGAGTAGCGCACCGTCTCGCGCCCGCCCACCGCCTGCGCGAGGTGCAGATGGCCGAGCGCGACGTAGGCGAGGTCGGCGGGGAACGCGTCGGCCGGCACCGCGGCCTGGTTGCCCACCGCGAGCCGCCGCTCGGAGAGCTCCGAGGTCTTCCCGCCCACCGCATAGAGGTGGCCGGTGGCGAGGAGCGCCTCGCCCGGCGCGCGCCGCGCCCGCACCCGCTCCACCGCGGCGGCGTAGAACCGGCGGGTGGCCTCGGCGGCGTCGTCGTCGGCCGCGCCCGCGCCCAGATCGGCGGCGCGCAGGTACGGCACCGCCGCCACCCAGGCCGCCCGCCGGCCCGACGCGTCCTCCAGCGGCACGAGCAGCCGCTCCAGATCCGGCGCGCCGGCGGCGGCGCGCGGCACGCCCCCCACCACGTGCAGGCGGCCCATCTCGCGCAGCAGCGGGTCCACCGCGTCGAGCCGCGAGGCGGAGTCGTGGTTCCCGCCCACCACCACGAGCTGCAGCCGCGGCAGGCGCCGCCAGGCCTCGGCCAGGAAGCGATACCAGAGCGCCTGCGCGCCGGCGGGCGGGTTGGAGGCGTCGAACACGTCCCCCGCCACGATGACCGCGTCCACCGCCTCGGCCTCGACGGTGTCGAGCAGCCACGCCACGAAGCGCTCGTGCTCGGGGCCGCGGTCCACGCCGTGGAGCGCGTGGCCGAGGTGCCAGTCGGCGGTGTGGAGGATGCGGATGGCCACGGACGCCAGGAGGATACGCGCCGGTCGGACATGCGCCGTCCGCGTCCGGCAGCGGCGGTCCCGCGGCCGCCTCACGCCAAAGACCGTGTCGGACGAGGTGGGCGCGCGGCGCCTTCCGCACGAGCCGTGCGGATCGGGGCCGAGATTCCGCACCGGACGTGTGCACCGGACGGAGCCGGGGCCCGTGTGGACGTCACGCGCGCCCAGCGGCGACGTTCCGTACTGGGTCGGGGGCAAGGAGGCAGGGCATGGGTGCACGAGCGCAGGCGAGGTCCGAGCGGCTGCGGCGGCGGCTGCAGTCGGAGCGGGTGCACCTGGTGATCGAGTACGTGACGCTGGCCGACGGGAGCTGGGCCGCGCTGTGCGGCATGCCCGAGGCGATCGCGCTGGGGGCGACGTACGCCGAGGCGCGCGAGCGGCTCTGCGCGGAGCTCGGCGAGCGCATGGGCCGCGCGGCGCTCGAGGCCGCGACGGTGGTGGAGGACGTGCCCTTCGGCGCCGAGGAGCTGGGGATGGCGTACTGAGCCATCACCGACGGTGAACGGGGCTAGCCCTTCACCTCGGGCAGGCGCGCGCCGCGCCAGGCGAGCATCCCGCCCGCGAGCTGCGCGGCCTCGAAGCCGCCGCGCTCCAGCAGGCGCACCGCCGGCACGCTGCGGTGCCCGGACAGGCAGATCGCCACCACGGGCCGGGCCGGGTCGAGCTTCAGGGCGTCGAGGCGCGAGCGCAGTTCCCCGATGGGCACGTTCACCGCGCCGCGGATGCGCCCCTGCGCGAACTCGGCCGCGGTGCGGACGTCCACGAGCTGGGGCGCCGGGCGCCCGCGCAGCCGATCGTTCAGCTCGACCGCCGAGACCTCGGCTACGCTGCCGAAGGGGAACCACCAGGGGACCTTCATGGCGCGTGAGAGCCGCGGGCCGCCGCAGGGGTTCGCGCCGCCCGGCGGCGGCGGGGCCGTGCGGGGCGGCGGGAATCCCGCCGGCGGCGGCCGGGTTGGGCCGGGCGTGGGCGCGCACGCGACACCTCCGCCGGGCGCGGCGCCGGCGACGCTCTCCCGGCGCCCGCGCCCCACGCTCCCCGCCCTCGCGCGCGCCTCGGCGTGGCTCGGCCTGACCGGCTTCGGCGGCGGCCTGTCGGTGCTCGGGACCATGCACGACCTGCTCGTCGAGCGCCGCCGGTGGCTCACCGACCGCGAGTTCACCGTCACCGCCACCGTCTCGCAGATGCTGCCGGGCGGCGCGGCCGCGAACGCGCTCGCGTACACCGGCCTGCGCTTCCACGGGCCCGCCGGCGCGGTGGCGGCGTACGCCGCGTTCATCGCGCCCGGCGCGATCGGGGTCACCGCGCTCGCGGCGCTCTACGTGCGGCTCGGCGTGACGCCCACCGCGGCGCCGCTCCTGGCCGGGCTGAACGCGGCGGTGGTCGGCATCGTGGCCTCGATCACGCTGCAGATGCTCCGCGCCGCGGTGCAGCGCCCCTGGCAGATGGGCGTGGCCGCGGCGACGCTCCTGTTCTCGCTCGGCGCGGCCGCCTCGGCCGGCGAGATGGCGGCGCTCGGGATCGGCGCGGGGCTGGTGCTCGACCTCGGCGTGAAGCGGATGCGGCTCGCGCGCTTCCAGCGGCGGGCCCGGCGCCCGCCGCCGCCGGTGGCGCTGCCGGACGAGGGGATGCCGCTGCCCGCGCCCGAGCGCGAGGACGACCCGCTGGCCGCTCCCGCCAGCGCCGACACCCCGACGCGCCTGCCGGCGCTCGCGCTCCTCTCCGTCCCCGCGCTCGGCGCGCTGGGCGCCATGGCGCTCCTGTTCCTGCGCGCCGGGCTGGGCGCCTACGGCGGCGGCTTCGCCATCATCCCGCACCTGCAGGCCTCGGTCCTCGCCGAGCACTGGATCGGTCCGCGGCAGTTCGCCGACGCGGTCGCGATCGGCAAGCTCACGCCCGGCCCGGTGCTGCTGATGGCGACGTTCATCGGGTACCTCGTCCACGGGATCGCCGGCGCCGCGGTCGCCACCGCGGCGGTGTTCGCCGGCCCGCTCGCGCTGGTGCTCGCGGTCGGCGCGTGGCTCGCGCGCGTGCGGTCGCGGCGGCCGGTGCGGGCGGCGCTCCGCGGGCTCACGCCCGCGGTGGTGGGGCTCATGGCGGCGGCGGCGCTGGCGCTGGGGCGCTCGCTGGAGGGACGCGTCGAGCTCGCCATCGCGGCGGCGTCGCTGCTCACGCTGGTGCGGTTCCGGGTGAACCCGGTGCTGGTGATGGCGCTCGGCGGCGCGGTGCGGCTGGCGCTGTCACTCGCGGGGCTGTAGCCGCCGCGCGCGACGACGTGCCACGCACCTCGCCCGGGAGCCGGGGCCTACCATCGTCGGACCACCGACGGAGCCCTGCGATGTCCCCCCTGCGATCCCTCGTCCTGCTCGCCACGCTCACCACCCTCGCCGCGCCGGCCCAGCCGGCCGCCGGCACCCCGGCCGCCGCCGCGACGTCCCCGGGCCCGAAGGACCGCTGCGCCGTCTGCGGCATGCTGGTGGCGAGGTTCCCGCAGTGGGTCGCCTCGATCCGCTACCGCGACGGCGAGGTGGCGTTCTTCGACGGCGTGAAGGATCTGCTCGTCTACTGGCACGACCTGCCGCGCCACGCGCCGGGCCGCGCGCAGGGCGACGTCGCCGCGATCTTCGTGACCGACTACTACTCGACCCGGCCCATCGACGGCCGGGCGGCGTTCTACGTGATCGGCGGCGACGTGCGCGGGCCGATGGGCGCGGAGCTGGTCGCGTTCGCGCGCGAGGGCGACGCCAAGGCGTTCCTGAACGAGCACCGCGGCGAGCGGATCCTCCGCTTCGACGACGCCACGCCCGCGGTGCTGGAGGCGCTGCGGTGAGCCTGCGGCGCTCCGACCGGTTCCTGGCGGTGCTCGCCGTCGCCGCCGTGCTCGGGGCGGCCGCGCTCGCCGACGCGCGCGCGCGGCGGGCCGCGGACCGGCCGGCGGCGGAGGAGCGGGCGCGCCTGGTGGCGCGGCTCGGGCTGACCGATCCGTGCCTGTTCAACGACGCGCGCTACACCCGCCACCTCTCGCAGGCCGACCGCTTCGCGCCGTTCCAGGACCACCCGCGCGCGCTCGAGCACTTCCCCTCGGGCTCGCTCACCGCGGGGGCGCGGTGAGGCTGCGCGCGGCGCTGGAGCGGCAGCGCTCGCTGCTCGACTTCGCGCTGGGCGCGCTCGGCCGGCGTCGCGGGAAGACCGTCGCCCTCGTCGCGGTGCACGCGCTCCTGGTGTTCGCGCTCGCCTCGGTGCTGCTGTTCACCGGCGGCCTGCGCCAGCAGGTGCGGGCCGCGCTCCGCGGGGCGCCGGATCTGGTGGTGCAGCGCATGGCGGCGGGGCGGCACGAGCAGGTGCCGGCCGGCTGGGTGGAGACGCTCGGCGCGCTGCGCGGGGTGTCGGCCGCGCGCGGCCGGCTGTGGGGCTACTACTTCGAGCCGGTGAGCGGGGCGAACCTCACCGTGATGGTGCCGGACGGCGGCTGGGCCACCCCGGGCGGCGCGGTGGCCGGGCCAGGCGTGGCGCGGGTGCTCGGCCTGAAGGAGGGCGATCGCCTCCCGCTGCGCACCTACGACGGCGAGGCGCTCGATCTCGGGGTCGCGGCGGTGGCCTCGCCGGCGGTCGAGCTGGTCGCGTCCGATCTCCTGCTCGTCTCGGAGGGCGACTACCGCGCGCTGTTCGGCGCCGAGCCGGGCCGGTTCACCGACGTGGCGGTGGCGGTCCCGAACCCGGACGAGGTGACGAGGCTGGCCGAGAAGATCGTCCGCATGTTCCCCGACGCGCGGGTGGTGACGCGCGCCGAGATGATCCGCACCTACGACGCCGTGCTCGACTGGCGCAGCGGGCTCGCCGCGGCGGTGCTCGCCGGCGCGGTGCTGGCGTTCGCGATCCTGGCCTGGGACCGGGCCAGCGGGCTCTCCGCCGAGGAGCGCCACGAGCTCGGCATCCTGAAGGCGCTCGGCTGGGACACCCGCGACGTGCTCGCGGCGAAGGCGTGGGAGGGCGCCGCGGTGTCGCTCTCCGCCTTCGCGGTGGGGACGCTCGCCGCCTACGCGCACGTCTTCCTGGGCGGCGCGGCGCTGCTCCGCCCGATCCTGGAGGGCTGGGCGGCGCTCTACCCGGACCTGCGCCCCGCGCCGCCGGTCGAGCCGCTGGCGCTCGGGACGCTGTTCTTCCTCACGGTGATCCCCTACGTCGCGGCGACGGTGGTCCCCTGCTGGCGGGCCGCCACGGTGGACCCCGACGCGCTCATGCGGGGGGACGCGTGATCCAGCTCCGCGAGGTCACCAAGGTGTTCGACGAGGGCCGCCCCGGCGCGCTCGCCGCGGTGGACCGCGTCACGCTGGAGGTGGCCGGCGGCGCCGTGACCGTGCTGGTGGGGCCGAGCGGCTCCGGCAAGACCACGCTGCTCACGCTGCTCGGGGCGATGGCTCGGCCCACCGAGGGGCGCATCTTCCTCGACGGGCGCGAGCTCACCAGCCTGCCCGAGCGCTTCCTGGCGGCGCTGCGCCGGCGGACGTTCGGCTTCGTGTTCCAGCAGTTCCACCTCCTGCCCGCGCTCACCGCGCTCGAGAACGTGATGCTGCCCGCCCTGCCGTCGGGCGAGCCGCGCCGCGCGGTGGAGGCCCGGGCGCGGGCGGCGCTGGCGCGGCTCGGGGTGGAGGCGCGCGCCGGGGTCCGCGCCGGCCGGCTCTCCGGCGGCGAGGCGCAGCGCGTCGCGCTGGCGCGCGCGCTGGTGGACGATCCGAAGGTGATCGTCGCCGACGAGCCGACCGCGCACCTCGACAGCGCCCGGGCCCGCGCGCTCATGGAGATCGTGCGGGGGCTGAAGGCGGAGGGGAGGACCGTGGTCGTCGCGAGCCACGATCCCATCGTGTACGCCGCGGACTGCGTGGACCGGGTGGTGCGCATGCGCGACGGCCGGATCGTGGCCCCCGGGGCCGAGCCGTGATCCTGAGCCCGCCGGTGCTGGCGCTGCAGGCGGGGGCGGCGGCGTCGAGCGGCTTCCTGCTCTACGCGCTGCGCTGGGCGGCGCCGGTGGTGCGGCGCTGGGATCCGGCGAGCGGGAGCCGCGCCCAGCTCCGCCTGGAGCGCCGGGCGCTGCTGGTCGGCGTGCTGGTGCGGACCGCGCTCGCGGTGCAGCTCGCCTCGCTGGCGCTGTTCGTCCACGCCTCCGACGCGCTCGCGCCCATGTTCACCGGGGCCATGTGCGCGGCCGGCACGCTCTCGGCGAGCCGGTACGGCTGGCCGGCGCTCGCCGTCCAGGTCGCGGCCACGGTGGTCGCCGGGGCCTGGCTCGCGATCGATCGCGCCGACGGGCTCGCGCCCGATCAGCCGCTGGTGCGCGTGAAGCACGCGCTGCTCCCGGCCGTCGCGATCCCGGTGGTGGCCGGGGCGGCGCTGCAGGCGGCGCACTTCCTCGCGCTCCGGCCCGAGATCATCACCTCGTGCTGCGGCAGCCTGTTCGGGCGGGAGGGGCGCGGCGGGTGGGCGGGGCTGGCCTGGCTGCCGCCGCGCGCCGCCGGCGCGCTCCTGGTCGCGGTCCCCGGCGCGGCGGCGCTGGCGGCGCTCGCCCTGCGCCGGACCGGGCGCGGCGCCCGGGCGGTGGCCGCGCTCTCGGCGCTGGCGGGGCCGGCCGCGGCCGCGGGGGTGATCGCCTGGCTGTCACCGTACGTGTACGAGGCGCCGGGGCACCGCTGCCCGTTCTGCCTGCTGCAGCCGGAGCAGGGCTGGGTGGGCTACCCGCTCCACGCGGCCGTCCTGGTCGGCTGCGTGGCCGGCGTCGCGGTGGGCGTGCTCCAGCCGTTCCGCCGCGTCCCCTCGCTCGCCGGCCCGCTCCCGGCGCTCCAGCGGCGCCTGGCCGGTGCCGCGGCGCTGGCCTGGATCGCGCTGCTCGCGGGCGCCGCCGCGCTGGTGGCCGCCTCCGGTCTCCGCGCGTGAGGGCTCGCCGACCCTCCGCACCGCGCGCCCCACCTCCGCGGTGGCGCGCGGGCCGCTCAGGGTCCGGTCCCGCAGCAGCGCGCGCGCGAGCCCGGCCACCGCGGTGCGCACCACCGGGTCGCCGAGGAGCCGCTCCACGCGGCGGCGCATGCGACGCAGGTAGGCGCGCTGCGCGGCGGCGCCCCGGTGCAGGCGCGCGGTGAAGCGGAGCGCGATGCGCGCGTCGTCCTCCGATCCGGGGGCGAAGGGTGCGAAGCGGCGGCCGGTGCGGGCGTCCACCGCCACGAGGCCGCGGCCCAGCGCGGCCGCGTCCTGCGCCACGCTGCCGGCGAGCGCCACCGCCACCGCCGCGCGCACCGTGCGATCGACGGCGCGGCGCGAGCGCGGGGGCCGGGCGCGGTAGCGGTACTCGCAGGAGCCGCCCACGTCCCCGCGGCGGGTGATGGTGACGTGGCGGAGCTCGAAGCCCTCGAGGAGCGCCACCACCGCGTGGCCGGCCTCGTGCCAGGCGCGCAGCTCGAGCGCGCCGGGGGGGGCGGGGCGGGGACGGGGCGGGACCGCGGCGGTCACGGGAGCCTCGCCGACAGGATCGCACCCCGAGGTGCCCGGGTCGCCAGGCCGCTCGGGTGGTGCGGGCGGGCGAGCAGGCGCGCGGTCGCGCCACGGGGTGGATCGAGAGGCCCGGTACGATCGAAGGGCCGCCGTGCGCCGTGGCGGCCCTTCTTGGCTCGGGGGACTTCCCGTGCCGCGCGTGCCGTGTACGGGCCTCGTTCCAGCGCCCGGACAGGAGGAGGGACGCCTCCTCGCGATCGGTCCTCACGGCGGGCCTTCGCAGCTCGGCGCGCGGTTTCCGAGCTGGTTCCAGGCTACGCCGTTCCCGCGGCGCCGGCGGCGGTCCTGCGGGCTCGCCCGTTCGACCCGGATCCGCCGCCGCGGGCGCTATACTCCCGCCCCCATGCACCTCGAGGACCTCGGACCCTGGAAGCACGGCCACGCGTTCGGCACGGCGGTGGAAGCGAGCGGCGAGCGGCGCACGCGCTGGGTGGTGGCGCTCACGCTCGCGATGATGGTGGGCGAGATCGCCGCCGGGATGGTCTACGGCTCGATGGCGCTGCTCGCCGACGGCTGGCACATGGGCACGCACGCGGCGGCGCTCGGCGTGGCGGCGTTCGCCTATGCGTACGCGCGGCGGCACGCCGCCGACCCTCGCTACAGCTTCGGCACCGGCAAGGTGGGCGCGCTGGGCGGGTTCGCGAGCGCGGTCGGCCTGGCGGTGGTGGCGCTGCTCGTGCTCGGGGAGAGCGCCGTCCGCCTCGCCTCGCCGGTCGCGATCCGCTTCGACCAGGCCATCGGCGTCGCGGTGCTCGGGCTGCTCGTGAACCTGTTCAGCGCGTTCCTGCTGCGCGACGAGGACCACGGGCACGCGCACGACCACGGTGATCACGAGGACCACGACGACCACCCCGCGCACGACCACGGCGCGCACGGTCACGCGCACAACGACCACGACCACGACGAGCACGGTCACGCGCACCGCGACCACGACCACGACGCGCACGCGCACGCGGTCCACGCCCCCGGCCACGACGAGCACCGGGACCACAACCTGCGCGCCGCCTACCTGCACGTGCTCGCCGACGCGCTCACCTCGGTGCTCGCGATCGTGGCGCTGCTCGCGGGCCGGGTGCTCGGCTGGACCTGGATGGACCCGGTGATGGGGATCGTCGGCGCGCTGGTGATCGCGCGCTGGTCGGTGGGCCTGCTGCGCGACACCGGCGCGGTGCTGCTCGACGCCGAGGTCGCGGAGGGACGCCGCGCCGCCATCCGCGCCGCGCTGGAGCAGGGCGAGGACCGGGTGGCGGACCTGCACCTGTGGCGCGTGGGCCCGCGCCACCTCGCCGCGATCGTGTCGGTGGTCTCGACCGCGCCGCGCGCGCCCGCCGAGTACAAGGAGCGGCTGCACGCGTTCCCGGACCTGGTACACCTCACCATCGAGGTGCACGCCTGCGAGGCGGCGCCGGGCGCCCGGGCCGCGCGCTGACTACCGCGGGCCGGGCCGCGCCTCGGCCTGCTTCGCCGACTGCTCCAGCGCCGCCTCGGCGGTGCGCAACACCCGCGGCCCGTCGTTGTACGCGGCCACCTTCACCGGCGGGTACGCGGCCATGCGCGCGACGATCTCCTCGGCGCGGGCCGCGAGCAGGCGATCGCAGGTGGCGTAGAGGCCGTCCGGCGCCTCCTCGAGCAGGTTGTGCGGCTCGAGGATCTTGCGGATCTCGCCGACCAGCGCGTGCGTCGGGGTGGGGACGAGCAGCGACGCGATGGCGCCGTGCTCGATGCGCAGGCGGCGCGCGAGCGGGAGCGGCTCGCCGCCCTGCGCCTCGCGCGCGGCCGGGAGCAGCACCTTCTCCTCCAGCGCGATGTGGCGCAGCAGGCCGCCGCGAAACGCGTCGTAGGACGGGCGGTCGATCGCGGCCGGGTCGGCCGCGGCGCGGGTGAGCAGGCCGTCCAGCTGCAGGTGGTCGTCGGAGAGGAACCGCTCGATCCGGCCGGCCTCGCGCGCGCTCACGGCGCCTCCTCGTCGTCCTCGTCGGACGCCTCGCCCATGAGCTGCCGGTGCTGGGCCTCGCGGACCATGCGGTCCACCAGCGGGAACGCGGCGCCAGCCAGCTCGGGATCGTCGCGGCCGGCGTCGCCGTCGCGCCCGGCCGCGAGCAGCGCCAGCAGCAGCCAGTCCTGCTCCGAGATGGGCAGGTAGGCCTCGGGCCGGTAGCCGTCCGCCGAGGCGCGGAACGGCTCGAGATCGCCGTGCGCCGGGCGGAGCACCACGAAGCGCCCGCGCTCGAGCTCGCGGTGCGCCTCCAGGAGCCACTCCCGGCGCGCCGAGTCGCGCACCCGCGCCGCCCCGAGCCGGCCGGCGTCGGGGCGGGCGAGGGCGGCCCAGGCGGCCGCCGCGTCGGGAGCGAGCGGCTTGCCGTTGGGATGGGTCGCCGCGCCGGCGGCGTAGCGGGTGACGATCTCGGCGGCCGGGGTGGGCATTGCAGGACCTCGAGCGCGGGGCGGCACGCCCCGGGGCGACGTTGCCGATCGACGGCGCGCACCCGCGAGCACCCCAGGTGATCGCGGATGCGCGAACCGTTTCTAGTGGGCGTGGTGCGTGTCCGCAGCCGGCTTCACGGGGGCCTTGGCGGGGGCGCGGCCGTGGGCGGCGTGCGGGTCGGCCGCGGGTGCCCGGGCGCCGGGCTTCGCGTGCGCGGCGTGCGGATCCGCGGCGCCGGCCTCGGCGTGCCCGGCGTGGGCGCCGCCCTGGGTGGCGGCGGCGTTCACGCCCTCGGCCCAGTGCACGAGCGGCACGTAGGCGGCCACCCAGCGGCGGCCGGCGGCCACGTCGTCGGCGGGCGCCTTCTCGGCGGCGAGCCGGGTCCAGTGCTTCTCCAGGCCCTGGTGCACCGCCGCCTGGAGCAGCCGCTCCACCTCGGCCGGATCGCCCTTCGCGATGGCGCGGTCCATCGCGACCACGGCGGGGTCGAGGTCGGCGCCGGCGGGCTTGAGGCCGGTGTACGGCGCGCCCTCGCCGGCGCGGTGCACGCGGACCAGGGTCTCGAGGAACCAGGTGTCGGCGACCTCGCGGGCCTCGCCGCCGGCCTTGCGTGCGGCGCGGGTCTTCGCGAAGGCCGCCTTGATCTCGGCCTCGTCCGCGGGCTGCACCCAGGCCAGCACCGGGGAGAGCTTGCCGGACTCGAGGGCCGCCTTCGCGGCCACCACCACCGGGCCGTCGAGCGTGTCGCAGTGCGCGCGGGCGGCGGCGGGGGCGAGCAGCGCGGCGAGCGCGAGGGAGAGGAGGGGAACGAGCTGCTTCGGGTTCATGTGCTTCACCTTTCGTCTGTCCGTCGTGACCGGGGGGCCCGCGGAGGACGGCGCTCCGCGGCGGCTGCGCGGCCGTCGGGCCGGCGCAGGAACGTCTCGAGCGTGCGCCACACGCGCTCGACGAGCTCGGGCGGGCGGCTGGCGGCGCCGGGGGAGTGGGCGAGCGCGAGCAGCGCGCCCAGCACCAGCACCAGCGCCTCGTCGATCCCCGCCTCCGGCGAGAGGCCGCCCGCGCGGCGCGCCTCCTCGAGGCAGCCGCGCACGAACGCGGTGGACCGGCGGCGGAACGCCTCGAGGCGCGCGGCCCCGGCGCCGTCGCCCACCAGGCCCACGTCGTCCGAGGCGAACACGCGGGCGATGGCCGGGTTGGCCCGGATGACCGCCACGCGCTTCCGGAAGAACGCGCCCAGCCGCGCCAGGGGATCCGCCGCCTCGGGCGGGAAGCCCTCGAACAGCAGCTCCTCCATCCGGTCGATGGCGGCTGCGGCGATGGCGTCCTTGGTGGGGAAGTGGCGGAACAGCGCCGCGTCGGAGACGCCGACCTCCCGCGCGATGGCGAGCGCGGTGAAGTGGGCGGCGCCCTGGGCGGCGATCACGCGCAGCGCGGCGTCGGCGATCTCGCGGCGACGATCGGTCCCGGGCTTGCGCGCGCTGCGGCTGGCGGAGGAGCTCTGCACCCCGTTGATGTAAGTGAGTACTCACTAACATGCAACGAGGAGACGACGTCCCGGTGGGGCCGCCCCGGAGGAACGTGATGCGGGTGAGAGCGGCCGCGCGGCTACAGGTGCGCGATGCGGGGCGGCTCCTCGTCGTGGGGGTGCGCCTCGTCGCGATCGCGCAGGCGCCGCTCCCAGGAGCGCGTCACCACCTCGCGCGAGCCGAGCCCCACCGCCAGCGCCAGCGCCAGCACGATCCCGCCGAACAGGATCGAGAACGAGATGGTGACGAGCGCGCCGCCCACCCCGAGGTGCTGCAGCGCCATGGCGCCGCCCAGCACCGTCACCAGCCAGCGCGCGCCGGTGGCGAGCAGCCGGGCCGAGCGGATCTGCATGTTCACCGCGCTCACCAGCACGCTCGCCTCGACCCACCGCGACAGCGCCACCGCCGCGGCGAACAGCACGCCCGCCACGATGACGCTCGGCGCGTACGTGAGCACCCGCTCCGCGAGCGCGCTGGTCCAGCGCGACTCGACCGAGGTCAGGCTGAGCGCGAGGCCCACCGCGAACGTGAGCCAGAACGTGAGGCGGGTGGCCCCGGTGACGAGCGAGGGCAGGCGCGAGCGATCCTCCGCCGGCGCCCACCGGCGCAGGAGCCGGTCGAGCTGGACCGCCTTCAGGATCCGGCGCACGAGCCGCGCGCAGGCCCACGCGAGCGCGAGCGACAGCAGCGCGAACACGAGCGTGGCGAGCAGGCCGGGCACCAGCCGGGCGGCGTTGACGGCGAGCCGCTGGAACGACTCGCGGAGGGTGATCGCGACCGCTTCCCACATGACCGGCCTCCTCTCTGCGGGGGACGACCACCGTAGCGCCCGGAGGGCGGCCGGTCAAAGCACCCCCGGTCCGCCTGGCGCCCCTCCCATGGATCGTTTGGGACACCAACGGACCGGGCTGGTAGGATCCGGGGTCACCGCGACCGGTTGCCGCGCCCCGAGCGCGCCGGGCGCGGATCTCCGGATCCTGCGAAGGGAAGGTGCGATGTCGCGCGTGGTGATCGTGTCGAACCGGCTGCCCGTCACCGTGGAGCGTGCGGCCGAGGCCGTTCGCGTGGTGCCCAGCGTGGGGGGCCTCGCCACGGGCCTGCGGCGCCCGCACGAGCAAGGGGGCGGGCCCTGGGTCGGCTGGCCGGGCGATCTGGCCGGGCTGGATCCCGAGCAGCAGGCGCGCGTCGAGGCGCGGCTCTCGGACCTGCGGCTCGTGCCGGTGCACCTCACCTCCGAGGAGGTGCAGCGCTACTACCAGGACTACTCGAACGCGCTGCTCTGGCCGGTGTTCCACTCGTTCCCCGGCGAGGTGCCGCTGGAGATCGGCGGCGCCGCCGAGTACGAGCGGGTCAACGCGCGCTTCGCCGACGCGGTCGCGGCCACCGCGCGGCCGGGCGACGTGATCTGGATCCACGACTACCAGCTGCTGCGGCTGCCGGCGCTCCTGCGCGAGCGGCTCCCCGAGGCGCGCATCGGCTTCTTCCTGCACATCCCCTTCCCGTCGTCCGACCTGTTCCGCGTGCTCCCGCAGCGCGAGGCGCTGCTCGAGGGCATGCTCGGCGCGGATCTGATCGGGTTTCACACGGCGTCCTACATGCGCCACTTCTCCTCGTCGGTCCTGCGCGTCCTGGGCGCGTGGACCGACGTGGACCGCATCCGCTGGCGCGGGCGCGAGGTCCGCATCGGCGTGTTCCCGATGGGCGTGGACGCGGCCGACTTCGCCGGCACCGCGCACGGCGCCGACATGGACGAGGAGGTCCGCGCGCTCCGCCGGGACGGGAGCCGGCTCATCGTGGGGATCGACCGGCTCGACTACACGAAGGGCATCCCGCGCCGCCTGCTCGCCTACGAGCGGCTGCTCCGCGAGCACCCGGAGCTGCGCGGCAAGGTGCGGCTGGTGCAGGTGGCGGTCCCGTCGCGCACCGAGGTGGGCGCGTACCAGGAGTTCCGGGATCAGGTGGACGGGCTGGTGGGCCGCATCCACGGCGCGTTCGCCACGCCGACCTGGTCGCCCATCCACTACCTCTCGCGCGGGCTCGATCGCCCGCAGGTGGTGGCGCTGTACCGCGCCGCCGACGTCATGCTGGTCACGCCCATCCGCGACGGGATGAACCTGGTCGCGAAGGAGTTCGTGGCCGTGCGCGACGACGGCGACGGCGTGCTGGTGCTGTCGGAGTTCACCGGCGCGGCGGCCGAGCTGGCCGAGGCGGTGCAGGTGAACCCGTACGACGAGGCGGGCACCGCGGCGGCGATCCAGCGCGCGCTGGAGATGCCGGAGGACGAGCGGCGCACGCGCATGACGGGGCTGCGGCGGCGCGTCACCCGCTACGACGTCCACTGGTGGGCGCGGACGTTCCTCGACCGGCTGCGCGAGGCCCCCGCGCCGGTCCGGCCGCAGGGGCTGGAGGTGTCGCCGCGCGCGGCCGTCCAGGACGCGCTCTCCCGGCTCCGCGCGGCGCCGCACGCGACGCTGCTGCTCGACTACGACGGCACGCTGGTGCCGTTCGCGCCCACCCCCGAGCTGGCGCGGCCCGACCGCGAGCTGCGCGACCTGCTTCGCGAGCTCGCCCGCCACCCGCGCCTCGCCGTGCACCTCGTCACCGGGCGCCAGCGCGACACGGTGGACCGCTGGTTCGGCGACCTCGGCATCGGGCTCCACGCCGAGCACGGGTTCTGGTCGAAGCTGCCCGGCAACGGCTGGCAGCTCGCCGCCCCGGTGTCCACCGCCTGGCGCGAGCCGGCCCGCGCCATCCTGGAGGAGTTCGCCGCGCGCACGCCGGGGTCGCTGGTCGAGGAGAAGTCGGCCGGGTTCGCCTGGCACTACCGCACCGCCGACCCCGACTTCGGGGCGGCGCAGGCGCACGACCTCATGCTCCACCTCTCCACGGTGCTGTCGAACGCGCCGGTGGAGATCCTGCCCGGCGCCCTGGTGGTCGAGGTGCGTCCGCAGGGCGTGGACAAGGGCAAGGTGGTCGCCCGCGCCGCGGCCGCCTCGCCCGAGGGCAGCCTGCTCGCCGCCCTGGGGGACGACCGGACCGACGAGGACATGTTCGCGGCCCTGCCGACCGGCGCCATCGCGGTCCACGTGGGGCCGTCGCCGAGCCGCGCCCCCCTGCGCCTCGCCGGCGTGCCGGAGTCACGGGCCTTCCTGCGCGGGTTGCTGTAGCCGTTGCGAGCCCCGGCCGGGGAGAGGGCATCGGGTGCCGGAGTCGCGGACGGGGACGGCAGACCAGCTGCGCCGTATGCATCGGGTGCCGGTGCATCGGGTGCCGGAGTCGCGGACGCATGGGGTGCCGGAGTCGAGGGGCATCGGGTGCCGGAGTCGCGGACGGTGGAGCATCGGGTGCCGGAGTCGCGGACGCGGCGGCAGACCAGCTGCGCCGTATGGGACGCCCCATTCGCGGGCCGCCGCCGTGACACCCCCATCACACGTCCCGCATAGGCAAGTGGGCCTTCCGACGACGAGGTGCCCACGTGCTGTATCCCGAGCTGTTCAGGTCCCTGGAGCGCGCCCGCTGGAGCCTCGAGGACGACGTCCCCTGGTCGAGCTTCGACCCGGCGGCGCTCTCCGACGAGCAGGCGCTCACGGTCAAGATGAACGCCATCACCGAGTGGTCGGCGCTGCCCGCCACCGAGATGTTCCTGCGCGACAACCGGCACGACAGCGACTTCTCGGCGTTCATGTCGATCTGGTTCTACGAGGAGCAGAAGCACGCGCTCGTGCTCATGGAGTACCTGCGCCGCTTCCGCCCGGATCTCGTGCCCACCGAGGACGAGCTGCACGCGGTCCGGTTCGAGTTCGACCCGGCGCCCGCGCTGGAGACGCTCGCGCTGCACTTCTGTGGGGAGATCCGGCTCACCCAGTGGTACCGCCGCGCCGCCGAGTGGCACACCGAGCCGGTGCTGAAGCAGGTGTACGGCCTCATCTCGCAGGACGAGGGGCGCCACGGCGGCGCCTACCTCCGCTACATGCGGCAGGCGATCGAGCGGCACGGCGACGCCGCGCGCGCGGCGTTCGCGAAGCTCGGCGTCCTCATGGCGAGCAGCGGCCGCAGCGGCAAGCCGCTCCACCCGACCAACCTGCACGTCAACCAGCAGCTCTTCCCGCGCGACACGGTGCAGAGCCGGCTGCCCGACCCGGGCTGGCTCGACCGCTGGCTCGACGGCCAGATCCGCTTCGACGAGGGCTGCGAGCGGAGGGTGGTGCGGACCATGCTGCGCAGCCTGTCGGCGCTCCTCGGCGAGAGCTTCGAGACCGTCCGCGACCTGAACCGCTACCGGAAGTCGCTCGCGGGTGCGGCGGCGCCGGCGGCGAGCGCCGCGCCCATGCACGCCTGAGCCAGCCGGTCAGCGTCCGCCAGCGCCCTCGAGCCGCGCCACGTCGTCGGCCGTGAGCGCGACCTCGACGGCGCCGGCCAGCTCCCGCACCTGCGCCGCGCTCGTCGCGCTCGCGATGGGCGCGGTGACGCGCGGGCTCCGCAGCTGCCACGCGAGCGCGACCTGCGCCACGGTCGCGCCGTGCGCCCGGGCCACCTCGCGCGCCGCGGCCAGCACCGCCATGGCGGCCCGGTCGGCGAGGAGCGCGTTCACCTTGCCGGCGCGGGCGGTGGGCGGGGGCAGGCCCGGGCCGTACTTGCCGGTGAGGAAGCCGGACGCGAGCGCGTAGTACGTGCACACGCCCAGCCCGCGCGCCGCGCACAGGTCCGCGAGCGCGCCCTCGTAGCCGCCGCGCGAGACGAGATTGTACTCGGGCTGCAGCACCGCGAACGGCGCAAGGCCGGCGCGCGCCGAGAGGTCGAGCGCGGCCGCGAGGCGCGGCGCCGAGTAGTTGGAGGCGCCGAGGTGGCGCACCTTGCCCGCCCGCACCAGCCGGTCGAACGCACCGAGCGTCTCCTCGAGCGGCGTGGCCGGATCGTCGCGGTGCGCGTAGTACAGGTCGATCCGCTCGACCCCGAGCCGCCGCAGCGAGCCGTCGCACGCGTGCAGGATCTTCTCCGCGGAGAGCCCCGCCGCGGCGTCCGGCCCGCCCATCCCGACCTTGGTGGCGATCACCACCTCGTCGCGGCAGCGGCGCTCGCGCAGCCAGGCGCCGAGGATCTCCTCCGACTCGCCGCCGCGGTGGCCCGGGACCCAGGCGCTGTACACGTCGGCCGTGTCCACGAAGTTGCCGCCCGCCTCGCGGTACGCGTCGAGCACGGCGAAGCTGGCGGCGCGGTCGGCGGTCCAGCCGAACACGTTGCCGCCCAGGCAGACGGGGAAGACGGACAGGTCGGTGGCGCCGAGGCGGCGCCGCTGCGGGATCGAGGAGGTCATGGTGCGGGGGATCTAACCGCGCGCGGCCCCGCGTTCACCCGCGCGTGCGCGCGCACCCTCGGCGCGCGGCCGGCGGCGCCGCATCAGCCGCGCGCCGCCTCGAGCTCGTAGAACGGCAGGCCGGCCCGGCGCGCCGCCCACAGGCCCGCGCCCACCTGCACGAAGTGCCGCGCCAGCCGCCGCCGGTACCAGGCGCCGGTGCGCCGGTGCATCGCGGTGTCGGTGCGCTCGAGGTCCACCACCGTCTCGAGGTCGCCGCGGGTGATCACCTCGAGGTAGAGGAGCCCGCGGCACATCGCGCCCAGGTTGTCGATGGCCCGCGCCGCGGCGCGGTCGTCGAGGTAGTGCAGGACCCCGTGACACACGACGAGGTCGAAGCGCTCGCGCGCCCGCCACCGCGAGATGTCGCGCTGCTCGTGCCCGTACCGCGCGCAGGCGTAGGGCGACACGTCGATGGAGCGGTAGGAGGCCTCGGGCCGATGCCGGCGCAGCCACGCCCGCCACAGCCCGGTCCCCGCGCCGACGTCGAGCACCGAGCGGACCTCCACCCCGAGCCAGCCGGCGAGCCCGCACACCCCACTCGCCAGCCGCGCGATCTCCGGCGCCGAGTGGACGCGGTCCTTCCCCCGGTAGTGGCGCCGGTAGTAGGCGGCGTCGAAGCGCCCGGGTGCGTCCGGCGACGCACGGCGGGCGGACGCGGCCGCGGGCGGTGGGGCGGGGCGAGCGGGACGGCGGCGCGGCGCGCGGGGCGGCATGGGCGAGAGAGAACGGCCGGCACGCCGCGGCGTCAAGCGCGCCGTCACACGTCCAGCGTCGGCGCTCCACCGTCGAGCAGCGCCGCGATCATGCGGACGCGCCGCTCGGCGCGGCGGCGGCACGCGGGATCGAGCGAGCGGTCCAGGGCGGCCCGCACCTCGTGCACCGGGTCGCCCAGGCGGCGGTTGCCGGTGATGGGGCCGCAGGGGCCCGGGGTCTTCATCCGTTCGCGCATCGTTGCACCTCCATCTTTCGACCTGAACGCAATATCAGGATGGTCTGACATCGAGGTGCTCGCCTCGACGCGGGGCTGGCGCCCACGGCCAAACGGAGCGATCCAGTTCACATGCCCGAGCCCACCCAGCGCGAGCGCCGCCCTCTTCGCGGCGGCGACCTCGCGGCCATCGTGCTGGCGCTGGCCGTCGCCGGCGCCATCGCCTACTTCTGGGTCCACCGCCGCCCCGCGGCGCCAGCGACCCCTCCCGCGGTGCCGGAGCAATCCGCCCCCGCGGCGACGCCGCCCCCCGCGCCGCCTTCGGCCGCGGTCCAGGCCGACCCGGCGCGGGTGAAGACGCTCCTCGAGGCGGCCTCGGCGGATCCGGAGTACCGCCGCTGGATCGGCGCCGGCGGCGACCTCGTCCGGCTCTGGGCGGTGCTCACCGACAACCTGGCCGAGGGCGTCTCGCCCCGGAAGCAGCTCCCGTTCCTGGTGCCGGAGCAACCGTTCTCGGTGGCGGAGCAGGGCGGCCGGCGCGTGATCGCCCCCGCGTCGTACGCGCGCTACGACCGCTTCGGCGACGCGGTGGCGTCCATCGACGCGAAGGCGATCGCCGCCGCCTATCGTGCGCTGCGGCCCGCCGTCGAGACCGCTTACCGGCTGCTCGGCTACCCGGACGCCGTGCTCGACCGTGTCACCGCGCGGGCGCTTCACCGGCTCGAGTCGGCGCCGCACCCTGGCGGGCCGGTCGAGGTGGTCCCGCACGCGGAGGCCGGGGCCGGATGGGCCTACGCGGATCCGGCGCTCGAGCACCTGGGCGCCGTGGAGAAGCACCTCCTGCGCATGGGCCCGCGCAACGCCGGCAAGGTGCAGGCGAAGGCGCGCGAGATCCGCGAGGCGCTGGGGCTCCGCGAGGCGCGGTAGCCGCCGGCGGGCGGGGTGGCGCGCACGGGCGCGGGGCCGCAACCGGTGCCGCGCAACCGGTGCCGGCGCAACCGGTGCCGGCGCAACCGGTGCCGGAGACGCGGCCGCCGGTGCCGGGGCCGCCGGTGCCGGAGACGCCGGAGACGCCGGTGTGCCGGAGACGGAGACGCGACCCCCCGGTGCCGGAGACGCGGGGTCCCGCCGGGGCTGCGTGCCGGAGACGGGGTCCCCGGCGCCGCCGGGTGTGCCGGAGACGTTGCGGCCGCCCGTGCCGGAGACGCGGGTGGTCCGCGGCTGACGGCCCTCGTGGGTGGCGCGAAGCTTGCCCGGCCGCCGTTCCGCCGCTACACAGCCCCGCATGCCGCAGCGCCTGGAAGCCGCCCGCGCGGGTCCCGTCGCGGGGCCGGACGCCACCCGCTCCGCGCCCCCGGGGCCGGCGCTCGCGCTCCGCGGCGCCGGGCGCGCCTACGGCCCGGTGCGCGCGCTCCGGCCGCTCACGCTGGAGATCCGCCGCGGCGAGCGCGTGGCGCTCCTCGGCCCGAGCGGCGCCGGCAAGTCCACGCTGCTCCGCCTGCTCGACACCTCGCTCGCGCCGTCGGAGGGCATGGTGGAGGTGCTGGGGCAGCCGATCGCCGCCGCAGACGCCCGCCGCCTCCGCGCCCTGCGGGCGCGCATCGGGACCGTTCACCAGCAGCTCCTGCTCGTCCCGCAGGCCACCACCATGCAGAACGTGGTCGCCGGGCGGCTCGGCCGCACCTCGCTCGCGCGCACGCTCGCCGCGCTCGTCTCGCGGCGCGAGGCGGCGCGGGTCCGCGCGTTGCTCGACGACGTCGGCATCGGCGACAAGATCTTCGAGCGGGTGGACCGGCTCTCCGGCGGCGAGCAGCAGCGCGTCGCCATCGCGCGGACGCTCTACCAGGACCCGGAGCTGATCCTCGCCGACGAGCCGCTCGCCTCGGTGGACCCGGCTCGCGCCGCGGACATCGCCGCACTCCTGGCGCGCGCGTTCGCGGGCCGGACGCTGGTCGTCTCCACGCACCGCATCGAGCCGCTCCTCGCCCACGTGGACCGCGTGGTGGCGCTGCGCGACGGGGCGCTCGCGTTCGACAAGCCGGCCGCGGCGCTCACGCTGCGAGACCTCGGCGAGCTGTACGAGGCCCGCCGCGGCGCCGCCCTCCCGGCGAGCGCGCCCGCGGCGCGGCCGCCCTCCGATCCCGAGGTCGCGCCCGGCGGCACGCTCCGCATCGGCGCGTCGAGCACGCCCGGCGAGCACCTCCTCCCCTCCATCGTGCGCGCGTTCGCGCGAGCCTACCCGGGAACGCGGGTGAGCCTCAGCCTGAGCGACTCGGCGGCCGTGACCGAGGCGGTGCGCGCCGGGACGCTCGACCTCGGGTTCGTGGGCGCCCGCGAGGAGGATCCCTCGCTCGCCTACGAGGACGTGGCCCGCGACGAGATCGTGCTCGTGGCGGCGCCCGCGCTGGAGCTGCCGCCCGAGCCCATCGCGCTCGAGGCGGCGGTCCGGCTGCCGCGGGTGGATCGCGAGCCGGGCTCCGGCACGCGCGCGGTGGTCGAGCAGCACCTCGCGAACATGGGGGCGGCGCTCGATCCGGCCGCGGTGGTGCTGGAGGCCGGTGCGCTCGTCGCGCTGAAGGCGGCGGTGGTCTCGGGCATGGGGGTCGCGTTCGTGTCGCGCCGCGCCATCGAGGACGACCTGCGCGGCGGGCACGTGCGCGTCGTTCGGGTGGAGGGGCTCTCCATCCCGCGCCACGTCTTCGCGGTGCTGCGGCGCGATCCGGGGCCGGGCGCGGCAGCGCGGGCCTTCCTGGAGGTCGCGCGCGCCGAGGTGCCACCGTGAGCGCGGCCGTCCTGCAGGAGCGCCCGCCGCTCCCGCTCCTGCTCCGCTGGCCGGGGCTGGTGCTCGCCGCGGTGCTGGGGATCGCGTGGCGCATGTCGGAGGGGAGCCTCGGGGCGCTGCTCGGCCCGGAGGCGCGCTCGGCCGCGGCCGACTTCGCGCGCGGCTTCTGGCCGCCGGCGCACTCGCCCGAGTTCCTCCGCTTCCTGGTCCGGCCGCTCGGCGAGACGGTCGCGATCGCGTTCGCAGGCATGACGCTCGCGCTCGTGCTCGCGGCGCCGCTCGCCTGGCTCGCGACCGCACCGGGCGTCGCCCGCGCGGACGGCGACGCGCCGGGGCCGCTGCGCAGGGCGGCGTGGGTCGGCGCGCGCACGGTGCTCAACCTGATGCGCTCCGTCCCGGAGCTGGTCTGGGCGCTCGTGTTCGTGCGCGCGCTCGGGCTCGGGCCGGCCGCCGGGGTCGCGGCCATCGGGATCGGGTACGCCGGCGTGGTCGGGAAGGTGTTCGCCGAGATCTGGGAGTCCTCGCCCTGCGCGCCCGCCCGCGCGCTCGCCGCGGCCGGCGCGCCTCCGCGCCGGGCGTTCGCGCTGGCGGTGCTGCCGGGGTCGGCGCCGCTGCTCGCCTCGTACGCGCTCTACCGGCTCGACTGCGCGCTCCGCGCCTCGGCGGTGCTGGGGCTGGTGGGCGCGGGCGGGATGGGCGTGCAGCTCGAGCTCTCGCTGAAGATGTTCGCGTACGACGAGGTGGCGACGCTGGTGCTGGCGCTGTTCGCGGTGGTGGCCGCGGTGGACCTGCTCTCCGCGTGGGCTCGCCGGCGCCTCGCCGGGAGCCGCGGGCTCTACCCCGCCGGTCCGGGCGCGCTCCGCTGGCGCGCAGCGATCGTGGGCACCTGGCTCGCGCTCGCTGCGGGCGCGGCCGCATACCTCGAGCTGCCGCTCGGCGAGCTGTTCTCCGGGGCCACGCTGCGGAGCGCGGCGGCCTTCTTCGCCTCGATGTTCCCGCCCGACCTCTCGCCCGGCTTCCTGCGCGGGCTCGTTCCCGCCGCGGCCGAGACGCTGGCGGTGAGCATCCTGGGGAGCGCGATCGCGTCCGTGCTCGGGCTGGGCCTCGCGCTCGCCGCGGTGCACCCCGGCGCGCGCGGCCTGGCCGGCTCGCCCGGCGACTCGCGCTTGCGGTCCGGCGCGCGCCTCGCGCTCGCGGCGGGCGCCCGCGGGGCCATGAACCTGCTCCGCACGCTGCCGGAGCTGCTCTGGGCGCTCCTGGCGATCTTCGCGGTGGGCCTGGGCCCGTTCGCGGGCGCGCTCGCGCTCGGCATCCACAACTCCGGCGTGCTCGGGCGCCTCTACGCCGAGGCGCTCGAGGAGGTCCCGCCCGGCCCGGTGGCGGCGCTCCGCGGCGCCGGGGCGCGCCCGCTCGCGGCGACGCTGCTCGGCGCGCTGCCGCAGGCGTGGCCGCAGCTCGTCGCGTACACGCTCTACCGCTGGGAGGTGGCGGTCCGCGCCTCGGCGGTGCTCGGCGTCGTCGGCGCGGGCGGGATCGGCGCGCTCCTGCACGTCTCGCTCAACCTGTTCCAGCACCACCGCACGCTCACGCTGGTCGCCGCCATCGTGGTGCTGGTGACGGCGGTGGACCTGTTCTCCGGCTGGCTCCGGGCCCGCATGCTGGCGGGCCCGGCGAGCCGTGCCGCGCCGCGCGCCGCCTGCGCGCCCGGGCTCGCGAATGCGACCTGAGCCCGGCCCGCAGCCGCGAGGGGAGGTGAGCCGCGTGCAGCGCATCGAGCAGCGCGTCCCCCTCGACGCCTGAGGCCGCGAGGCCCGCGGGGCGAGTTCGCCCCGGCACGTCCGCCCAAGCCCGCATGCTTCTCACCTCCGGCGCGCCCGCGCCGGAACCTCGGAGCGTCCTTCATGCATCGCATCGCCGTCCTGTCCCTCGCCGCCGTCCTCCTGTTCCCGCCCGCCGCCCGCGCGCTCGACGCGCTGCGGGTGAGCGCCATCCCCGACGAGTCGCCCACCGAGCTGCAGCGGAAGTTCGAGCCGCTCGGCAAGTACCTCGAGAAGCAGATCGGCATCCCAGTGAAGTTCGTGCCGGTGACCGACTACGCCGCCACCGTGGAGGGCCTCGCCGCCGGCAAGCTCGACATGGTCTGGTACGGAGGGTTCACGTTCGTGCAGGCGCGGCGCCGCACCGGCAACGCCATCCCCATCGTGCAGCGCGCCGAGGACGCCCGGTTCCACTCGAAGTTCATCGTGCCCGCGTCGTCGAAGGCGCAGTCGCTGAAGGACCTGAAGGGCGCGAGCTTCGCGTTCGGCTCGGTGAGCTCCACCTCCGGCCACCTCATGCCGCGCTACTTCCTGCTCCAGGCCGGCATCGATCCCGACAAGGACTTCGCCAAGGTCGCCTACTCCGGCGCGCACGACGTGACCGCGAAGTGGGTCGAGGCCGGCAAGGTGGACGCCGGCGCGCTCAACGAGTCGATCTGGCAGCGGCTCGTGGACGAGAAGAAGGTGGACACGAGCAAGGTGCGCGTGCTGTCCACCACGCCGGAGTACCAGGACTACAACTGGACCGTCCGCGGCGACCTCGACCCGAAGCTCGTCGAGAAGCTCCGCGCCGCGTTCCTCGCGCTCGATCCCGCGAAGCCCGAGGACAAGGCCATCCTCGACCTCCAGCGCGCCAGCCGCTTCATCCCGACCTCGCCCGACGCGTACAAGAACATCGAGCAGGCCGCGAAGTCGGCGGGGCTCATCAAGGACTGAGGCCTCGCGAGGCCCGGGCGCGCGGCGCGGTCCGTTGGCCCGCCGCGCGTCGCGGGTCCCTTGGCGTCCTGCGGCTTCGGGCGGTGCCCGGCGGTCAGCCGCCCTGGAACGCCGCGCGGTGGCGCGCTGCAGCAGCGGGATCCATCAGCTCGGCAATACACAGGAGCTGCTCGCGGCGCTCCTCGTCGAGCGCGTGCAGCACCTGCTTTGGCGCGCGCTCCAGCACGGCCACCACCAGCTCAGGGTAGCCGTCGAGCCACAGGCCAGCCACCGCGATCGTCTTGCCTGACTTCCCGTGGATTGTGATGGAGGCGGGGGAGACCTCGACTTTGGAGATGTCGCCCCACAAGATGCGGTGACGCGCTCCGAGCCCGGAGAGGCGCTGGATTCCCTCACCGAAAAAGGCCAGGCGTTCGGTCGTCACGGCGAGGCAAACCGCCGCGACCCCGGCGAGCGCCGCCACGACGTCCAGTGGTGCCTCGCCTCGAAGCACGACATCCAGGTCGGCAAGTGCGAAGAACCCGGGCATCATGGATGCGAACGCGAACCGGCGCCAAGTTGGAATCCTGAGGACTACCCTTCCGCCGGCGGGCAAACCATGGCGGCGCGGCCTCGCGAACAAAAAGGCCGCAAATGCGCTGAATCCGTACGCAAAGCCGAGGTTCAGTCGCGCCGTTTCCGCCCAGGGTAGGGCAACGTTGCCCGCCAGTTTGTCCACCACCGTGTAGGTGGAGAAGATGAGCGGTGCGGCGAGCAGGGTCATCGCGAGGCGACGTCTAGGGCCGTAAGGGACGCGTGGGGGCATTTCGTTCTTAAATCATGAGGCCGACAGTTAGGGGCAACGGTGCCGGAGTCGCCGGCAGGCAACGGCAACAAGGCAAGAACGAGCAGTGCCGGAGTCGCGCCATCAGGCCAGAAGATGGTTCGCGCCGCGGCCATCGAGTTCGCACTGCGGACAGACGGCTCCGATGATTCGCGAGAATCGCCGCACTCAGTGGTGGTACCGAACTTGCGTTGCACGCGGGGATGGCCCGGGTCCCGCGGTTCGCGATGGTGGAACGTGACTCGTCCAACCACTGCACCTGGAGGGCGCACGACTTCGAGTTCGTCTTCGAAGAGGTGGGCGCGCGCGACAAGTTCCTCGAGCTCCTGGGGCGGTACAAGGACCGCTACTGCATCGAGATCGGGTCGTACTGTCTGATGGGCACCCACCCGCACGTTACCTGCACGTGCCGGCAAGAGCAGGTGCAGTTCAGCCGCTTTTGGCAGGCGGTGAACGGTCTGTTCGCGCGCTGGTACAACAAGGTGCGGAACCGGCGCGGTCAGGTGGTGATGGAGCGAATGCGTTCGCCGCGCATCCAGGATGGCGGTGCCCACCAGCTCAGGGTGATGCGCTATGGCGACCTGAACCCGGTGCGAGCGGGGCTGGTGAAGAGCCCGAAGGACTGGAAGTGGTCGAGCTATCGCCACTACGCATTCGGGGAGCCGAACCCACTCATCACCGATGCGCCGGAGTACCTGGCGCTCGGGAAGACGCCTCAGGAGCGCCGAAAGGCGTACCAGGCGCTCTTCGCGCTGCCGCTGTCCGAGTCGCTTCGCACGCGTCGCGTCGAGCTCGTCAGCTTCCCGTTCGTCGGCGACGCGAGCTGGGTGATGCATCGACTCGAGTTGGCGGGCCTGTCGCCACCTGATTGACCGCCGCCGGCATCGCGCCAACGGAACGTCCCTTTGCTCTGACGCGAGCCGTCCGCGCGGATGTCCTTGGGAGGCTGCGGCGCCGGATACCGAGTTGCGGGTGGCGTGCTGCAGATTCCGGCCGGACGCGCGCTGAACTGATGAGGCTTGGCGTCCTCGACGGCTCGAGGGGCCACGTCGGCCCTAACGGCGCCAAGCTGCTGTCTTGCTGGTGCTCAACTCCGCTGCCGGACCCACACCTCCGGTCTGATTACCCGCGGCGTACTTCGGCACCTTCAACCCTCTCGGCCGCAGAGCCGATGCACTCGAGCTCCAGCCGGCGAACCATGCTCGTTAGCCTTTTGTGGCGCGTCCCGGCCGTCGAGGAAACGCAGCATAGTCGGCACGTCGGCGAAGGCTTCCAGCGACGCGTGATCCAGCGCGACGCGCATCACGCACCCGAGCCGCGCGACGGCGTCCATGGAAGCCCGCGAGCGCGGGGCGCGGCGGAGAAGCCGCCCGCCGGCAGGTGTGATTCCGGGGGTCACGACACGGCGTTGGACCTCCGCCGGCGCGACGAAGGCGCCTTTGGCCACGCACGCGACCCGCTCGTCCGCCGCGACTTCGGCGATGAGCGCGGCGAGGAACTCGGACGCGCGTGCGTCTGGGCGGGGCTACGGCCTGGAACCGAGCGAACTGCGGGAGGACGCCGGCGGCGTCACGTGCCTCGTTCCACTGAACGTCCAGCGCGTATCGTTCCATCGGTCCGCTCCATTCATCGAACACGGCGTCGGTTCCGCGCATCTTACGATCGGTACAAGGGGCTGCACGCCTCACGGCACCGCCGGTTGGGCGCGCCAGGGCGACGCAGATAGCAGCGGCCTATCAGGAGACAGCGAACGATGTATTGGAGGTCATCGCCGCTCCGACGCATCCTCCATGCGTCCCCGGGTGCCGGCCGGCCTCCGCGGACGAACGGAGGACGTCCATGACCGTCGCGCTCACTGCCGCAGGCTTCGGCGCGCTGCACGCCGTCTCCGGCCCAGACCACCTGCTCAGCCTGGCGCCGCTCTCGGTGGGGCACGGGCGCCGGGCCTGGCGCATCGGGCTGGTGTGGGGGTTAGGGCACGCGGCGGGTACCGCCGCGGCCGGGGCGGCGCTGCTCGCGGTCGTCTCCGGCACCGGCCTGGCACCGGCCTGCACGGGGTGGACGCGTGGGCCGAGCGCGTTGCGGGCCTGGCGCTGGTCGCGATGGGCCTGGCGAACCTCTGGGCGCTCCGCCGCAGGCGAACCGCGGCGGCTGCCGTCGCGACCCGCGGCCTACGCCGCGCGGTCTTCTCGGTGGGGCTGGTGCACGGGATCACGGGCGCCGCTGCGCTGCTCGTGCTCCTGCCGCTGGCACACGCGAGCGCGCCGGTGAAGGCGCTCACCCTCGCCGGCTTCGCAGCGGGTAGCATGGCCGCGATGGCGGCGGTCACGGCCGCGGTCGCCGCGCTCGCCGCGACGGCGGGTCCCGGGCTCGAGCTGGTCACCCGACGCGTTCCGGCGTTCGCGTCGGTCGCCTCAGTGACCGTTGGGCTGGCTTGGGCGGTGGCGGCCTGACTCCGGCACCGCGCCCCGCGATCGGGCTGACTCCGGCACCATCGGCGCTCGGGCACCGCGCCCCCCGGCTGACTCCGACACCGCGCTCGGGCACCGCGCCCCCCGGCTGACTCCGACACCGCGCCCCTCCGCGCCCCGCGATCGGGCTGACTCCGGCACTATCGGCGCCATCGGCTCGACCTGACTCCGGCACCATCGGCCCTCCGCCGGCACCGCGCCCCCCTGACTCCGGCACCATCGGCCCGCCATCGGCGCCATCGGCTCGGCCTGACTCCGGGCCCCATCGGCCCCATCGGCCAATCGGCTCGACCTGACTCCGGCACCATCGGCCCCATCGGCCCCATCGGCCAGTCGTGACCCGGCGCGTCCCGGCGCTCGCGTCGGTCGCCTCGGTGGTGGACGGCTGACCTGGGCCGTGGCGGCCTGACCCGTGCGCGGGTGCGCTGGCACGCGGCGACGCGGGCCGCGGGCCAGCGGCGGGGCGGAGGAGGGCGGAGGAGGGCGGAGGAGGGCGGCGGGGCCGCACCGTATTCGCGCTGAGTGAAGGAGCGAGCGGCCGGCCGGCGCGTTCTAGACCGCACCGGTCGGTGTTTGACGCGCCGAGGCAAAAGACGGACCCCCCTTGCTCCGGGGAGCCGACCTTGCCACACTTCTGCTCCTTTTTTTCCTGGGCGGTGTCCGCGCCGTTCGCTGCTCGAATCCAGGGCAGTGCGGTGGTTCCGCGCAGGGCCGCAGTCGACGCCAGCTCACTCCTGGAGGTCCGTGCCCGTGACCACGAAGGCGATCAAACCGACCCTGACGAACCCGCTCGATCCGCCCGAGAAGGTGGAGTTCACCATCCCCGGCGAGATCGCCAGGGCCACCGGCGGCTACGAGGAGGCCATGCAGGAGGGCTGGGAGCTCATCCAGCGGCCCATCCGCTCGGTCCCCGTGGACCAGATCGAGAAGCAGCACATCAAGAAGCGCATGACGGTGTGGGAGCGGATCCGCGTCCTCTCGGACAAGGAGCCGATGGTCCTCTACCAGAACTGGGGCAAGAACCTCGACGGCGCCTCGCTCGTCACCGCCATCCTGAACATCGGCGGCCGCGACGTCGCGGTGTACGGGCACGACTTCACGGTCCGCGCCGGCTCGATGGACGCGACCAACGGCTCGAAGCTGGCGCGCCTGTTCCGCATGGCGGGCGAGAAGGGCATCCCGCTCATCGGCATGAACGACTCGGCCGGCGCCTACGTGCCGGCGGGCGTCGGCGGCCTCGACGGCTACGCCGAGGCGTTCACCGCGCTGCGGCGGATCAGCGGCGTGGTCCCGTCGATCATGTGCATGTTCGGCTTCAACGCCGGCGGCGGCTCCTACCTGCCGCGCCAGGGCAGCTTCGTGATCCAGCCGGCCGACACGTTCTTCGGCCTCACCGGCCCGGGCGTGGTGAAGTCGGTGCTGGGCGAGGAGATCTCGCCGGAGGACCTGGGCGGCCCGAAGGTGCACGGCGCCTCGGGCGTGGCCGACCTCACCGTCATCGACGAGCTCGCCGCGCTCCGCCAGGCGGTGCGCCTGCTGAACTACGTCCCGGACAACAACCGGTCGATGGCGCCGTTCCAGGAGACGAGCGATCCGCTCGACCGCAAGACCTGGGAGATCAACACCCTGCTCAAGAAGGCGTTCAACTCGCCGACCGGCTTCAACACGCCGTTCGACGTGTCGATCATCATCCAGCAGGTGTGCGACTACGGCGACTTCTTCGAGATCCAGCCGGAGCGCGCCCGCGAGGTGGTCACCGCGTTCGGCCGCCTGGGCGGCCACGTGGTCGGCTTCGTCGCGAACAACAGCGCCATCGGCTCCGGCCAGATCGACTGCGACACCGCGCTGAAGATCGCCAGGTTCGTGCGCTTCTGCAACATCTACAACATCCCCATCATCTTCATGGAGGACACCACCGGCTTCCTCCCCGGGCGCGAGCAGGAGGCGCGCGGCATCGTGCAGGCCGGCCGCTCCATGCTCGACGCGATCGTGGACGTCCGCACGCCGCGCATCCTGCTCATCCTGCGCAACGCGTTCGGCGGCGCCTACGCCTCGTACAACAACTACCCGACCGGCGCCGACGTGGTGCTGGCGCTCCCCACCACGCGCCTCGCGGTGATGGGGCCGGCCGGCAAGGAGTTCGTCTACAAGGACGAGCTCCGCAAGATGCGCGGCGCCGCGGCCGAGCGCGCCAGGAAGGGCGCGCAGCAGCGCGTGGCCGCCGGCATGGAGGGCGAGGCCGCCCGCAAGGACGCCGAGAAGGAGGCGGCCGAGTGGCTCAAGGGCGAGGAGGCCGCGCTGGGCCGCCGCTACGAGAAGGAGCTGATGAACCCGAAGGAAGGCCTGGCGCTCGGGTCGATCTCGTCGCTGGTCATGCCGACCGACCTCCGCAAGGTGCTCGGCCAGAACCTGCACTTCCTGCTCCGCCACTACACGCCGTCGCCGATGAGCGGCCCGCAGCGCGAGTTCCACTAGGCCCCGCGCACCGGACCCGAGACCCGGAGAACCGAACGACATGGCTTCCAACGTCGACCACTACCGGAACAACCCGCTCATCCACCGCGACCGCCGCCTGGGCAGCTCGCCCTCGGCCTGGGTGCGCTCCTTCGCCTGCGAGGACCTGAAGCCGCTCATCGTGTGCCGCGGTCCCATCCGCAAGGAGGCGATGGACGTCTTCGCCGAGATGGGCATCACGCACGTCGGCATCCTGCTCTCCGAGAAGGACTCGATCGTCTACGCCAACGCGCTCGCCCCCGAGCTGCGCCAGCTCGCGAACCACGACCGCGTCCACCGCGTGCCGGACTACACCGGCGCCACGAAGGAGGAGCGCGTCGAGCGGATGAACCAGATCGTCCAGATCGCGCTCGACAACGGGTACGACTCCATCTTCGCCGGCTACGGCTTCATGGCCGAGGACGAGGAGTTCGTCGCCACGATCGAGCGGGCCGGCCTGAAGTTCATCGGCCCGAACTCGATCACGCAGGCGCGCGCCGGCAAGAAGGACGAGGCGAAGCGCACCGCGCTGGAGGTGAAGGTCAGCGTCACGCCCGGCGTGAACGACGTGGCGGCGCGCACGCTGCTCGCGAAGCACAGGACCCGCAAGCAGCTGCTCGCGCTGGTGGAGGCGGAGGGCCTCGCCTGCGACGCGAAGGTGCTGGCGGACGAGAAGGTGGAGCTCCCGGTGCTCGCCGAGCACGTCCTCCAGGCGTCCTACGCCAGGGGCCTCGACCTCTTCACCATCGACGAGCTGGGCGCGCAGGTCCAGGTCGAGGTGGCGGAGATGTTCCGGAAGTACCCGCGCAGCCGCGTGCGCCTGAAGGCCATCGGCGGCGGCGGCGGCAAGGGCCAGCGCATCCTGGGAGCGTCCCTGCTCACCGCGAAGGACGCCGACGACAAGGCCGTCGCGGCGGCGGCGGCCGAGGCGCCCGCCATGGTGCGCGAGGTGCTGAGCGAGGTGAAAGCCACCGGCGTCGGCGACAACAAGAACGTCCTCATCGAGCTGAACATCGAGCAGACCCGGCACAACGAGATCCAGCTCCTCGGCAACGGGGAGTGGTGCGTCTCGCTGGGCGGCCGCGACTGCTCGCTGCAGATGCACGAGCAGAAGCTGCTCGAGGTCTCCGTCACGCAGGAGGCGCTCGCCGCCACGATCGCGCGCGCCGCGAACAACGGGAAGACGGCCCGCGCCAAGGCGCTCGCGGTGGATCTCGAGATCCTGAAGCGCATGGAGGACGACGCCGCGCGCTTCGGCCAGGCGGTGGGGCTCGACTCCGCCTCCACGTTCGAGTGCATCGTCGACCGCGACCGCTACTACTTCATGGAGGTCAACACCCGGATCCAGGTGGAGCACCGCGTCTCCGAGCTCTGCTACTCGCTCGAGTTCGCGAACCCGGACGACCCGAGCGACACGTTCGTGGTCGAGTCGCTCGTCGAGGCCATGGCGCTGCTGGCGCGCCACAAGAAGCGCCTGCCCAAGCCCCGCCGCATCCCGCGCTTCGGCGCGGCGGTGGAGGCCCGCCTCAACGCCACCGACGCCTCGCTGTCGCCGCACGCGGGCGGCGTGATCCGCTACTGGTCGAAGCCCATCGAGGGCGAGATCCGGGACGACCAGGGCATCAGCATGCCCAACCCCGACACCCGCATGTTCATGCGGTACAAGGTGGCCGGCGCGTACGACTCGAACATCGCGCTGCTGCTCACCAAGGGCGACCGGCGGCTGGAGAGCTACAAGCACATGGCGCGCGTGCTGGCGCGCATGGAGCTGCGCGGCACCACGCTCGCCACCAACATGGAGTTCCACTACGGCCTGGTGAACTGGTTCCTGGGCCAGAGCGTGAACGCCAAGCCGACCACGCGCTTCGTGGTGCCCTACCTCACGCTGGTGGGCATGCTGAAGGACGAGGCGAACAAGCTCGACACCGCCTACGCCTTCGCCGAGATGAAGAAGCACTACGCGAAGCTGATGGCGACCGAGAACCCGGGCGACGCGGCCGCGCAGAAGGCCATGACGGACGTGCTCGATCGCAAGGTGACGCTGCTCACCCGCGTGATCGACCGCTTCCTCGACGACCCGCACCTGTTCGCCGGCTGGCTGAGCATGAACCGCCGCCACTACCGGATCGAGAACGGGAAGCTGCTCTGGATCCGGAACCCGCTGGGCGTGCTCAACGACGCCTACGCCTACCTGAACATGGCGTTCCACCCGCGGCGGCCCGCGTCGCAGGTGATGTGGGAGCACGACCACGAGCTGCTGACGAAGTCGCTGCGCTTCTACGTGGCGCTCCGCGAGCGCTTCGGCCTGAAGCGCGAGGAGTACTACAAGCTCAACGAGATCCTGCAGAAGGAGGAGCCGCAGGACGGCTTCGACGCCGAGACCTGGACGAAGATCCGCTCCGCCCACCTCGGCTACGAGGCGGGCAACGAGCTGCTCGGCCTGCTGTTCATGGTGGCGGAGTCGGTGCGCTTCTTCGACTTCAAGGTGGAGGACGACCTCGAGGTCACCATCCCCGAGCACCTGCACGATCCCGAGCTGCAGGCGCGCATGAAGAAGGTGCTGTGCCCGCCGCCGGCCACCAAGGCGGACGAGCTGGTGGCGCCGTTCGGCGGCATGTTCTACCGGCAGGAGGCGCCGGGCCGGCCGCCGTTCGTCGAGGAGGGCCAGCACTTCGAGAAGGGGCAGCCGCTCTACATCATCGAGGTGATGAAGATGTTCAACACGGTGCGCGCGCCGTTCTCCGGGACCATCGAGAAGGTCCTGATGCAGGGCGCGGACGGCACCGTGGTGCAGAAGGGCCAGCCGCTCTTCAAGATCACGCCGGACGAGAAGTTCGTCCCGGTGGACCCGAAGGCGGTCGAGCGCGAGCGGCGCACCCGGACCCAGAAGCACCTCGAGGGCGTGCTGATGACGTTCGCCGAGAAGTTCACCACCGTCGAGCCCGTCCGGTTCGAGGAGCCGGAGGAGGAGGTGGCCTGGGCCGGGGTGGAGGCGGTCTAGCGCCCCAGCCCACGTCGTGATCCCGGGGACCCCGCCTCGCCAGAGGCGGGGTCCCGCCGTCTCCGCCTCCCGATCCTCAGGACCGGGTCGCCGCCGGGTGCGCCGCCGTCGCCTGCGGCTCGACCGCCGCCGCACGTCGCGCCCGCACCGGCTCGTGGACCGCCGCCAGGCGCGCCAGCGCGAACGCGGCCACCGCCATCACCGCGTCGCGCGCGGCCACGTCCAGGAAAGCGCCGCTCGCGATGAGGTTGAGCGCGATGGCGGCGAGCCAGGCCATGGCGATCCAGCCGAACGTGCGCGCCCGCCCGGACAGGATGCCGACGCCCACGATCACCTCGATGACGCCGGCGGCGCGCATGAACGCCGTCGGGCTCACCGGCAGCAGCCGCACCGCGAGCGGGCTGAGGTAGCCCGCCCAGTCGGCGAGCAGGTTGGTGAACTTGTCCAGCCCGGCCACGATCGGCACCACGCCGAGCGCGATCCGGAGCGCCCAGTACGCGGGAGCCGTCCGGTGAATCTCGTCCCTGTCGGTCCTGTCGGTCATGTGAACCTCCTGCCCCATGGATGCGACGGGCGGCGGCGGCGTTACGGCGGTAACGATCCGGGCGCCCGTGCATCGGATGGACGAGGGGACTGGAGGCTCCATGGCCGTGCAGGCAGGCAGGACCCGCGTGGTGCCCACGCTGGCGCCCGCGGACGACGAGGTGGTGGCGCGGGTGCTCGATGGGGACGCGGCGCTCTTCGAGGTGCTGATGCGCCGGCACAACCCGCGGTTGTACCGGGCGATCCGCTCGGTGCTGCGCGACGAGGCCGAGGTGGAGGACGCGATGCAGCAGGCGTACCTCCAGGCGTACGCACACCTGGGCGACTTCCAGGGGCAGGCGGCGTTCCCGACCTGGCTGGTGCGCATCGGCGTGAACGAGGCGCTCATGCGCCTGCGCGGGCGCGGGCGGCTGGTGCTCGCGGCAGAGCCGCCCGAGGGCGGAAGCGTCGGCGAGGAGGAGCACGTGGCGGATCCGAGCCCCGAGGACCAGGCGGCGACGCACGAGGCACGGGCGCTGCTCGAGCAGGCGGTGGACCGGCTCCCGCTGCACCTGCGGACCGTGTACGTGCTCCGCGAGATCGAGCAGCTCTCCACCGCGGAGGTGGCGGCCGCGCTCGAGCTGGGCGAGGAGGCGGTGAAGGTGCGCCTCCACCGCGCCCGCCTCGCGCTCCGCGAGCTCATCGCCGAGCGCGTCGGCCAGAGCGCGCCCGAGGCGTTCGGGTTCCTCGCGCCGCGCTGCGACCGCGTGGTCGCCGCGGTGCTCGCGGCGATCCCTGCGCGCCGCTGAACGTCCTCAACAGCGGCGGGCCATCCGCTCGCCCCGCTGAACGTCCGCAACGGCGGGGCCGTCCGCTCGCCCTTCGACCTGGGCGAGCGGACGACCGGGAGTCCTCAGTAGCCGCCGCCCCCACCACCGCCGCCGCCACCGCCGCCGCCGGTGCCGGGGCGAGCGGGCGGTGGAGCGGGCTGGGCCGCCGGATCGATGGTGATGCTGCCGTTCGGCGTCGCCATGCCGCCCAGGTGCGTCGAGCAGTAGTAGGGGATGACCGTCCCCTGCGCGGCCGAGGCGGGGATGCTGAACGTGTGCACGCCGTTGAACGCGCCGGTGTCGAACGCGATGCCGCTCACCTCGCCGGGCGTGTACGCCCCCGGCGTCGCCTCGCTCGTCACCGAGTGCGCCATCGAGTCGTCGTTGATGACGGTGACCGTCGCGCCCGCCGGCACCTTCAGATCGAGCGGGTTGAAGCGCATGCCCGAGATCTGGATGTAGTAGCCGGCCGCCGTCGGGCGCGTGCTGGACGCGCTCCCGCTGTCGCTCGAGCCGCCGCACGCCGCCACGCCGGCGGCCGCCAGCGCGGCCGCTCCCAGCCTCCACGTCTTCCAGCTCATCATGGCTCACCTCCGCTGCCGGGCCGCGCGGGACGCGCTGCCGTGTCGCTCGCAGCATTCGATGACCAGGACACCCGGACGTTTCGCCGTGGCGCGCGGGCGCCCCGTCCGGCATCCGTCCCCGGTGGGCTTCACGCGGACGGGGTGGCGCGGCGGACGGCGAGCTTCGCGAGCTCCAGCACCGGCAGCACCGTGAGGGCCGCGCCCGTCACCAGCAGCCAGTCCGCCGCCGGGAGCGCGTAGGTGCCGAAGGCGGCCCGCAGCGGCGGCAGGTAGACGACCAGGAGCAGGAGGGCAAGCTCCCAGGCGATGGCGAGGTCGAGCCAGCGGTTCGCGAAGGGACGCCGCAGCACCGAGTGCCGCTCGGAGCGGAACGCGAACGCCTTCGCGAACTGCACCAGCACGAGCGACATGAAGCACATGGTCATGGCCTCGGCGTCGCCGCGACCCGAGGCGCGCGCCCAGGCGAACAGGCCCAGGTTGACGGCGGTGGACCAGGCGCCCCCGGTGGCGATGAGCGCCACCACCGGCCGCGTGAAGATCCCCGCCCGCGGATCCCGCGGCGGCTGCCGCATCAGGTCGGCGTCGGGCGGGTCGACCGCCAGCGCCAGCGCCGGGAGGCCGTCGGTGGCCAGGTTCACGTACAGGATCTGCACCGCCGTCAGCGGCAGCGGCAGGCCGAGCAGGGTGGCGGCGGCCATGAGCCCGATCTCGCCCACGTTCGAGGAGAGCAGGTACATGAGGTACTTCTTCACGTTCGCGAAGATGGCGCGGCCCTCCTCCACCGCGCCGACGATGGAGGCGAAGTTGTCGTCGGTGAGCGTCATCGCCGCCGCCTCGCGGGTGACGTCGGTGCCGGTGATGCCCATGGCCACGCCGATGTCCGCCTTCTTGAGCGCCGGCGCGTCGTTCACGCCGTCGCCGGTCATGGCCACCACCTCGCCGCGCGACTGCAGCGCGGTGACGATGCGCAGCTTGTCGGCGGGCGAGACCCGCGCGTAGACCTCGAGCGCCTGCACCCGCCCGGCCAGCTCCGCGTCGGAGAGGCGCGCCAGCTCGGGCCCGGTCACCACCGCGCCCGTGCGCAGGAGGCCCAGCTCCGCCGCGATGGCGCGGGCCGTGACCGGGTGGTCGCCGGTGATCATCACCACGCGCACGCCCGCCGCCGCGCACCGCTCCAGCGCCGCGCGCGCCTCCGGGCGCGGCGGGTCGATCATCCCGACCAGCCCGAGCAGCGTCAGGTCGCGGTCGGACTCCGCCAGCGAGACGCCCTCCCGGCGCGCCACCGCCAGCACGCGCAGCGCCCGCTCCGCCATGCCGCGCACCACCTCGGCCAGCGCCGCGCGGCCGGCCTCGTCGAGCGGCCGCTCGCCCTCGCCGCTCGCCACCCGGGCGCAGGCGGGGAGGAGCACCTCCGGCGCGCCCTTCACGAACGCCACCCGCCCGTGCTCGGTGCGGTGCAGCGTGGTCATCCGCTTCAGCTCGGAGGTGAAGGGGATCTCGCCGACCCGCGGCGCGCGCGCGTCCAGCTCGGCGCGGTCCAGGCCGGCCTTGAGCGCTGCCACCACCAGCGCCGCCTCGGTCGGATCCCCCGACACCGTCAGCTCGCCGGAGGGGGTGCGCTCCACCTTCGCGTCCGAGGCGAGCACGGCGCCGGCGAGCAGCGCGAGCAGGGCGGGCGGCGAGTCCACCGGCGCGCCGTCGTGGCGGAAGTCGCCCTCCACGCGGTAGCCGGACCCCGTCACCTCCAGCGTGCGCCCGTCCACGTGCAGCGCGCGGACGGTCATCTCGTCGCGGGTGAGCGTGCCGGTCTTGTCCGAGCAGATCACCGTGGTGGAGCCCAGCGTCTCCGCCGCCGCCAGCCGGCGCACGAGCGCGTTCCGGCGCGCCAGCCGCTGCACCCCCAGCGCGAGCGCGATGGTGACCACCGCCGGCAGCGCCTCCGGCACCACCGCCACCGCGAGCGCGATGGCGAACACGACCATCTCGAGGAACGGCTGGCCGCGCAGCAGCCCCAGCCCGGCGAGCAGCACCACCACCACGCCCGCCGCGCGCGCGAGCTGCGTCCCCACCCGGTCCAGCTCGAGCTGCAGCGGGGTGCGCGCCGGCTTCACCTCCGCCAGCATGCGGGCGATGGCGCCCAGCTCCGTGCTCGCGCCGGTGGCCACCACCACCGCGCGGCCGCGTCCGTAGGTCGCGGCGGTGCCGCCGAACAGCATGTCGGTCCGGTCGCCGACCGGGATGGGGCCGGCGGGGAGCGGCCCGGCCACCTTCGGCACCGGCACCGACTCGCCGGTGAGCGCCGCCTCGTCGGCCTGCAGGTTGACCGCCTCGATCACCCGGGCGTCGGCCGGGATCCGGTCGCCGGCGTGGACGAGCAGGAGATCGCCGGGCACCAGCTCGCGCGCCGGCACCCGGCGCTCGGCGCCGCCGCGGATCACCGTGGCGTGCGGCGCGGCCATCTGCCGGAGCGCCGCGAGCGCGTTCTCGGCCCGGTGCTCCTGCACGAAGCCGAGCACGACCGTGAACGCCAGGATCGCGCCGATGGTGAGCGCCTCGAGATCGTGGCCGAGGAACAGCGACAGCGCGATCGCCACCATCAGGATGACGACCAGCACGTTCTTGAACTGCGCCGCGAGCAGCGCGATCCAGGGCGCCCGGCGGCCGCGCGCCAGCTCGTTGGGGCCGTGCTCGGCGAGGCGGCGCGCCGCCTCCGCGGGATCGAGGCCGTCCGGTCCCGAGCCGAGCCGAGCGAGGGCCTCGTCGGCGGACAGCGCGTGCCACTCCGGGACGTTCGCCATCGGATCCCCGGCTCCCTGGGTGAGCGCGCCCAGTGTACGGCGCGGGCGCCGGGCCGCGCGCCGGAATCCGGGCCGGTGCGGCGGCGCGCCGCGCGGGTGCGGTAGGATGGGCGCATGAGCGCGTCCGCCCCCGTCCTGCTCGGCTACGGCACCCGCCCGCTCCCGTTCCCCTCCGGCGTGCCGGCGCGCGTGCTCGGCGCCCCGCCCGCGCCGGCGGTGGCCGACCTGCCCGCGGCGCTGGACGCGGCGCTCGCGCACCCGGAGGGCGCCCGGCCGCTGCAGGAGGTGGCCGGCCCGCGCACGCGCGTGCTGGTGATCGTGAGCGACGCCTCGCGCGACGAGCCGCGCGCCGAGCTGTTCGCGGCGGTGCGGCGCGCGCTCGCGGTGGTGCCCGACGACCACCTCACCGTCGGCGTCGCGAACGGCACGCACGGTCCCGGGCCGCTCGAGGCGCTCGGGCTTCCGGAGGACGTGTTCCGGCGGCACCGCGTGGTGAACCACGACGCGCGCGACGAGGCGTCGATGGTGGAGATGGGCCGCACCAGCCGCGGCACGCGCCTGCGGGTGAACCGGTGCGTGGCGGAGAGCGACCTCGTCGTCACCACCGGCCGGGTGAAGCCGCACTACTTCGCCGGCTGGGGCGGCGGCGCGAAGGGGATCTTCCCCGGGCTCGGGCACGACGACGACATCCGCCAGAACCACAAGCTGAAGGCCGACCCCGCCTCCAGCCTGGGCCGCGCCGACGGCAACCCGTGCCGCGAGGATCTGGAGGAGGCGATCCGGCGGCTCGGGCGCGACACGTACATGCTGAACGTGGTCGAGGCCGGCGGGGTGGTGCTGGGCGCGGTGGCGGGCGACGTGGTCTACGCGCACCGCGCCGGCGTGCGCATGGCGCGGCCGTGGTGCGAGGTCGCCGCCGAGCCCGCCGACGTGGTGGTGGTCTCGGCGCCGCTGCCGGTCTCCGGCAGCCTGTACCAGGCCTCGAAGCTGGTCCCGCCGGCGGGGATGCTGCTGCGGGAGGGCGGCGTGGTCGTCGTCTGCGCGGAGTGCCCCGGCGGCGTCGGGCCGCTCAGGACGGTCAACGAGGGCATCTTCCAGCTCGGCGTCCGCCGCTTCCTGCCCGAGCGCTACACGCTGCTCCTCGTCTCGGGCATGCCCGAGGCCACCGTCCGCGAGACCTACGCCACGTTCGCGCCCTCGCTGGAGGCGGCGCTCGCGAGCGCGCGGGAGATCGTCGGCAAGGCGGAGCCGGACGTCCTCGTCCTTCCGGACGCCGGCGATCTCGTCCCGCGGCGGCGCTGATCGCTTCGCGGGCGCGTGGTAATCTCGCGCTCCCGTGACCGACGAACCCATCCCGCAAGGCGGCAAGCTGTCCTCGTTCCGGCAGGTCCCGCGCACCGGCGTCATCTACGCGACGTCCGAGGCGACCAAGCTCGGCTTCTCGATGCAGGATCCGGAGTGGTGCAACCTCGGGCAGGGGCAGCCCGAGACCGGCCCGCTGTCCGGCGCGCCCGACCGCGTCCACTCCGTCGCCGTGTCGGTGGACGACCAGGAGTACGCGCCGGTCGCCGGCCTCTGGGAGCTGCGCGAGGAGGTGGCCGGCCTCTACAACCGGCTCTACCGCCGCGGCCTGCCGTCCCAGTACAAGGCCGAGAACGTCTCCATCTCCGGCGGCGGCCGCACCTCGCTCACCCGCGCGGCGGCGAGCCTCGGGCGCGTGAACATGGGGCACTTCCTGCCCGACTACACCGCCTACGAGGAGCTGCTCGACCTGTTCCGCACCTTCACGCCCATCCCCATCCTGCTGGAGGGCGAGCGCGGGTACGCGTTCACGGTGGACGACCTGCGCCGCGAGGTGACCGGCCGCGGGCTCTCGGCGCTCCTGCTCTCGAACCCGTGCAACCCCACCGGCAAGCTGGTGCAGGGCGAGGAGCTGGCGCGCTGGGTGGAGCTGGCGCGCGAGCTCGAGTGCGCCATGCTGATGGACGAGTTCTACTCGCACTACGTCTGGACCGCGCCGCCGGGCCGGCTGCCGGTGGAGAGCGCGGCGCGCTACGTCGAGGACGTGGACCGGGATCCCATCGTGCTGTTCGACGGGCTCACCAAGAACTGGCGCTACCCGGGCTGGCGCGTCACCTGGACGGTCGGGCCGCGCAAGGTCATCGACGCGGTGGCGAGTGCCGGCTCGTTCCTCGACGGCGGCGGCTCGAAGCCGCTGCAGCGCGCCGCGATCCCGCTGCTCGCCGAGGAGGCGGTGCGCCAGGAGACCGAGGCCATCCACCGCAGCTTCGGCGAGAAGCGCCGCCACATGCTCGACGCGCTCGAGACCATGGGCGTCCGCATCGACCGCGCGCCGGACGGCACGTTCTACGTCTGGGGCAACCTCGCCAACCTGCCGGCGCCGCTCAACGACGGCATGGGCTTCTTCCGCGAGGCGCTGCGCCGCAAGGTGATCGTGGTGCCCGGCGAGTTCTTCGACGTGAACCCCGGCAAGCGCCGCGCCCGCCACGTCGCCCGGTTCCGCTCCTACGTGCGCTTCTCCTTCGGCCCCTCGCTGGAGACGCTGGAGAAGGCGTTCGGCCGGCTCGCGGCGATGATCCAGGAGCGGTCGTCCTCGACCGCGTCGGTGGGGTAGGCCGCAGGGCCTCGCCGGCCGCTAGTGCCGGTGCCCGTGACCGTGGCCATGGCCATGGTCGTGGGTGTGCTCGGCGGCGTGGTCGTGCGCGTGCGCGTGGGTCGTGCCGTCCGCGTGCGTGTGCTCGTGCCCGTGCTCGTGCGTGTGCGTGTGCGACCGCGCGTGCGCCGGCCTCAGGATGGGCCGCCGCAGCTCCTCCAGCCACGCGATCCAGCGGTCCATGCCCTCGCCGGTGCGAGCGGACAGCTCGATCACCTTCGCGGTCGGCATGACGTGCGCGATGGCGTCGCGGAGCTTCGGGAGATCCACGTCGAGGTGGGGGACGAGGTCCACCTTGCTGACCAGCACCAGGTCCGCCGCCTTGAACATCACCGGGTACTTGAGCGGCTTGTCCTCGCCCTCGGTGACCGAGAGCACCACCACGTTCGCCGCCTGGCCCAGGTCGTAGATGGCCGGGCACACCAGGTTTCCGACGTTCTCGATGAAGAAGACGTCGGTGTCGCGCCAGGGGAAGTCGTGCAGGCTGCGGTGCACCAGCTCGGCGTCGAGGTGGCACGCCTGGCCGGTGGTGATCGCCTTCGACGGGATGCCCGCCTTCTCGAGCCGGCGCGCGTCGTTGTCGGTGGCGAGGTCGGCGGACACCGCGCCGAGCTTCCAGCCCTTCGTCGCCGCGGCCTTCGCGGTCGCCTCGAGCACGCCGGTCTTCCCGGCGCCCGGCGAGCCCATGATGTTGAGCGCCAGGACGCCGGCCTCGAGGAAGTGCTCCCGGTTGTGGCGGGCGGCGCGATCGTTGCCGGCCAGGATCTTCTCGTGCAGCTCCACCGGGACGAGCTCGGGGTCACCGCAGCCGCAGGTCGTGCACATCAGGGCACCTCCATGTCGATGCTGTCGAGGGTGAGCGCGTCCGAGCCCTCGTCGAGCCGGGCCGGGACGTCGCAGGTCGGGCAGCGCAGGACCGCGCCGCGCGCGATGGGGGCGCGGCAGGTCGGGCAGGACCAGCGCGCCTCCAGGCGCTTCAGGGTGAGCGGGGTGTCGGCGCACAGGCTGCCGGCGCGGAACGTCTCGTAGGCGGTGCGGAACAGCTCCGGGTCCACGCCGGAGAGCTCGCCCACGCTCACGGTGAGCGAGCGGATCGCGACCGCCTCGCGCCGCCGCGCCTCCTGCTCCACGCGCCGGACCAGCGCCTCCACCAGGGAATACTCGTGCATGCGGCTCGCCCTGCCTAGCAGATGCGCGGCAGGAGCTCCCCCTCGGGCTCGGCCAGCATCCGCCTGCCGAACCCGGTGTCGAGGATGACCGCGCCGGGCCGCTCGGCGATGGCCCGGGCGAACACGGTGGCGCGCGCGCCGAGCGGGTGCGCCCGCAGCGCCGCCAGCACCTTGTCGGCCGAGCGGGCCCGCACGCCGATGACCGCCTTGCCCTCGTTCGCGACGAGCAGCGGGTCGATGCCGATCATCTCGCCGGCGGCGCGCACCTCGTCGTTGACCGGCAGCGACGGCTCGTCCACCACGATGCCGACGCCGCCCTTCGCCGCCATCTCGTGCAGCACGCCCGCCACGCCGCCGCGGGTCGGGTCCTTCATCGCGACCACGTCCTCGCCGCCGGCGGCGAGCGCCGCGCGCACCAGGCCGTTGATGGGCGCGACGTCGGAGCGGAGGTCGCCCTCCAGCCGCAGGTCGTGCCGGCGCGCCATCACGGCCATGCCGTGGTCGCCGATGGAGCCGGTGACGACGAGCAGGTCGCCGGCGCGCAGCCCGGCGTCCGAGACCACCCGGTCCGCCAGCGCCACGCCGGTGGTGTTGAGCACGATGCCGTCCACCTGGCCCTTGCCCATCACCTTGGTGTCGCCGGTGACGAAGGGCGCGCCGGCCTCCTTCGCCGTCTCGCGCATCGACGCCACCACCCGCTCCAGGTCGCCGCGCGGGAAGCCCTCCTCGAGGATGACCGCGCAGGTCAGCCCCACCGGCTCGGTGGCGCCCATCATGGCGAGGTCGTTCACCGTGCCGGAGACGCTGATCCGGCCGATGTCGCCGCCCGGGAAGAAGATGGGGTGCACCACGTGCGAGTCGGTGGTGATCACCAGCCAGCGGTCGCCGACGCGGATGGCCGCGCCGTCGTCCAGCGCCGACAGCCCGATGCCGTCCACCGGCGACGCGAGCGAGAGGAACACGTCCTCGATGAGCTGGCGCATGGCGCGCCCGCCGGAGCCGTGCTTCAGGCCGATCTTCTGCTGCGCCTTCGTGTCCATGGGTCTCCGCGCCCTCCTGCCTAGCCGACCTTGCGCAGATCCGGCACGCCGCCGTACGTGTGCCAGATCCGGCACTGTCCCTCCGACGACACCATGCACGCGCCCACCGGCGACTCCGGGACGCAGGTGGTGCCGAACAGCGCGCAGTGCTCCGGGGTGGCGAGGCCGAGCATGATCCGGCCGCAGATGCACCCCTTCGCCTCCTCCTCCGCCGCCGCGTCGCGCACGCCCGCGGTGTCGATCCGGAAGCGCCGGCGCGCGTCGAGCGCGCCCAGCTCGGGCACCAGCTCCAGGTTGCCGCCCGGGACCTCGGCGATGCCGCGCCACCGGCCGGTCACGGTGCGGAACGCGCGCCACAGCGAGCGCTGCGCGGGGAGGTTGCCCTCCTTCGTGACGCAGCGCGGGTAGACGTTCGCGACCTCCGGCCGGCCCTCGCGGATGAGCTCGGTGAGCTTCACCAGCGCCGCCAGGATGTCGAGCGGCTCGAACCCGGCCACCACCACCGGCGCGCCGGTGCGGGCCGCGAACGGCTCGAAGATCGCCCAGCCGGTGATGATCGCGGCGTGGCCGGCCGCGATGTAGCCCTCGATGTGCGTCTCCTTCGACGCGGCCACGATCTCCATCGCCGCCGGCACGTACTTGTGGACCGAGAGGATGGAGAAGTTCGGGGGCGGCGAGGCGAGCGCCACCGCCGCGGTGGCCACCGCGGTGGTCTCGAAGCCGCTCGCCAGGAACACCACCTGCTCGTCGGGGTGCGCCTGCGCCAGCTCCGCCGCCTGGGAGATCGAGTACACCACCTCGACCTTGCCGCCGTCCGCCTGCGCGTCGGCGAGGGAGCGCGCCGTGCCGGGCAGCCGCAGCATGTCACCGTAGGTGCACACGCGCACGCCCTGGCCGGCCAGCGCCACCGCCTCGTCCACCTCGGGGCCGTCGGTGACGCAGACCGGGCAGCCCGGGCCCATGATGAGCTCCAGGCCGGGCGGGAGCACCGCGCGCAGGCCGAAGCGGGCGATGGCCTGCTCGTGGCTGCCGCACACGTGCATCACCGACACCTCGCGGCCGATGGCGTCCATGTTGTGGCGGAGCGCCTCGGCGAGCGCGCGGGCGCGGGCCGGATCGCGGAACTTGAGCTGCCGGAAGAGATCCTCGTTCGACATCGCGGGGCCTCCCTACTTCTGGTCCTTCCCGGCGGCCATCTCGCCCCGGACGTCGGCGGCCATGAGGTCCTCCTTCGCGCCGGAGACCTCCAGGATCTGATCGAACAGCGCCAGCGTCTCCTGGACCTCCTCCGGCGGGATGCGCCGGATCGCGAAGCCCACGTGGTTGAGCACGTAGTCGCCGACCTGCACCGGCTCGTCCACGATGTCGAGGCGGAGCGACTTGCGCACGCCGAAGAAGTCCACCGTGGCGTCGAGCCCGTCGATGGCGATGACCTTCCCTGGAACCCCGAGGCACATGTCTTTCCGTCTCCTCCAGCGGCCGGCGCTAGGCGCGGGCCACCGCGTCGGCGACCACCGCCTGGCCGAGCGCGATCCCGCCGTCGCCGGGCGGCACCTCGCCGTGCTGGTATACCGCGAACTCCCCTTCCAGCCGCGCGCGGATCGCCTCCGCGAGCCGCGCGTTCTGGAAGCAGCCGCCGGTCAGCACCACCGGCAGCTTCCCGGCCCGGCGCGCCGCGCGCCGGACCTGCTCGGCGCCGGCCGCGGCGAGCGCCGCGTGGAACCGGGCCGACATCTCCCCCGCCGGCCGGGCCGCGAGGACGTCCGCGGCGAGCGCGCGCCAGAGCGGGCGCAGGTCGAGCGCCTCCACCGGCCCGGACGCGTCGAGGTCGAACGGGTAGGGCGGGGCCTCGTGCCCGTGGGCGGCCGCGTCGAGCGCGAGCGCCACCTGGCCCTCGAAGCGCGTCGACGGGCGGCAGAGCGCCAGCGCGCCCGCGGCGTCGAAGGCGCGGCCGGCCCCGTGCGCGGGCGGCGCGTTCAGACCGGTGGCCAGCATGCGGCGGACCACCTCCAGCTCCCGCGCCGGCACCCCCGCGAACAGGGGGAGCCGGTCGAGCGGCGCGTCCTCGCCGAACGCGTCGAGCAGCGCGGCGAGCGCGATGCGCCAGGGATCGCGGATGGCGCGGTCGCCGCCCGCGAGCAGCACCGGCCGGAAGGTGGCGAGCCGGTCGAACCGCGCCGCCTCGGCCAGCAGCAGCTCCCCGCCCCAGGACGCGCCGTCGGTCCCGAGCCCGGTGCCGTCCCAGCACAGCGCCAGCACCGGGCCCTCGAGCCCGTGCTCGGCCATGCAGGCGGCCGCGTGCGCGTGGTGGTGCTGGACCTCGACGAGCGGGAGCGCCAGCGCCGCGGCGCGCTCGCGGGCCCAGCGCGTGGAGAGGTAGAGCGGGTGGAGGTCGCAGGCGAGCAGCTCGGGGCGGAAGGCGAGGAACGTCTCCAGCCGCGCCACCGCCGCCTCGAACGCGCCGTAGGTCTCGAGGCCGTCGAGGTCGCCCACGTGCGGGCCCAGGGTGGCCTCGTCCCCGCGCGCCAGGCAGCAGGCGTTCTTGAGCTGCGCGCCCGCCGCCAGCACCGGGCGGGCGAAGCGCCGCGCGGTGCGCACCGGGCGCGGCACGAACCCGCGGCTGCGGCGCATGACCATGGGCCGCCCCGCCACCACCCGCGCCACCGAGTCGTCGCAGCGCGACGCGATGGGCCGGTCGTGCACCAGGAACAGGTCGGCGATGCCCGCGAGCCGCGCCAGCGCCTCGCCGTCGTCGAAGGCGATGGGCTCGTCGGAGAGGTTCGCGCTCGTCATCACCAGCGGCACGCCGGCGTCGGCGAGGAGCAGGTGGTGGAGCGGCGCGTACGCCAGCATGAGCCCGACGATGGGGCTGCCCGGCGCGAGCTCGGGCGCGAGCGCCGCGCCCGGGCGGCGCCGGCACAGCACGATGGGGCGCTCGGGCGACGTGAGCAGCGCCGCCTCGGCCGGCGAGACCTCGGCGAGCGCCCGCGCGGCGTCGAGGTCGGCCACCATCACCGCGAGCGGCTTCTCCTCGCGCCTCTTCCGCTCGCGCAGCGTCCGGACCGCGGCGGGCGCGCTCGCGTCGCAGGCGAGGTGGTACCCGCCGAGCCCCTTCACCGCGGCGATCCCGCCCGCCCGCAGCAGGCCGGCGCAGTCGCGGATCGGGTCGGCGGAGGGCCGCGGCGCGCCGGCGGCGTCGCGGAGCGCGACGCGCGGGCCGCACGCGGGGCAGGCGTTCGGCTGCGCGTGGAAGCGCCGGTCGAGCGGATCGCCGTACTCGCGCGCGCAGGCCGGGCACATCCGGAAGCCGGCCATGGTGGTGGCGGGCCGGTCGTAGGGGACGCCGAGCGCGATGGTGAAGCGCGGGCCGCAGGCGGTGCAGTTCGTGAACGGGTAGCGGTGGCGGCGATCGGCGGGGTCGCCGAGCTCCCGCAGGCACTCGGGGCAGGTGGCGAGATCCGGCGGGATGGCGACCCGGCGCTCGGCCGACCTGCCGCTCTCCACGATCTCGAAGCGCGGCGCCGCCTCGGCGGGGATCGCCTCGGCGCGCAGCGCGGCGATCGAGGCTGCAGGCGGGCGGTCGCTCACCAGGCGGGCCTGAAACGCGTCGAGCGCGGCGGACGTACCGAACGCCTCGATGGTCACGCCGGCGGCGTCGTTCCGGACGCGGCCGGTCACGCCGGTCTGGTGCGCGAGCCGGTAGACGAACGGACGGAAGCCCACGCCCTGCACCGTGCCGCTCACGGCGATGCGTCGCCCTTCGGCGGAGAGGTCCGGCCCGCCGTCTGTGGTCCGCTGCGTGGTCATGCGGCGCGGCGCGTGCGCCTCGGCCTTCCGTGCTGGGGCGGCGCGAGCTTACCGCCGCGCGTTTCGCCGCCGCAACGCACGGCAGCCACCCGGTCGATCAACGTCCGCTTGCCCGTCGCGCATTCCCTGCGGGCGGGCACGGCGCTAGCCGGCGCGGCCCTTCTCCCACCACAGGTCCGGCTCGGCGGGCGGGTCACGGGGCCGCGGCGCGATGCCCAGCGCCCGGAGCTCGGAGAGCACCTGCTCGACCGCTGCCGGCACCGCCGCCTGCACCGCCGGGGAGAGCGCGCACCCGAGATCGGTCCGCTCCGCCACCACGCCCACCAGGCGCACGGTGGCCGGGCACACGCCCATGAACTCCGCGTTCATCACCGCCTCGCGCAGCCCGGGCTCGTGGGGGCTCACGGCCAGCACCGGCGAGCGCTTCACCAGGTCCTCGCGCGAGTAGGTCCGCAGCTCGCCCGGCGCGGCGCGCGCCTTCACCGCGTCCACCAGGACGGCCGCGTCGAGGCCGGCGAAGTAGGCGGTGAGGTCGAGGCCGGGCGTGCCGGCGTCCACCACCTCGACGCCGGGCAGCTCCCAGCCCGCCTCCAGCACCTTCACCACGTACGGCCCGACGGCGTCGTCGCCGGTGAGCACGTTGCCGATGCCGAACACCGCGATGCGCGCCACCCCGGGCCTCCTCCCCGCGCGGCGGGGCCTCCGAAAAGACCGATCCCGTCCTCGGCGGTCGAGGACGGGATCGGGTGTACCACTCGACGCAGGAAGCTACAGCACCTTCACCCGCGAGATCTCCTCACCCTCCGCGTCCACGGTGTGGATCGCGCAGGCGAGGCACGGGTCGAACGAGTGGATCGTGCGGAGCGCCTCGAGCGGCAGCTTCGGATCGGCGATGGGGTTGCCGACGAGCGACTTCTCGTACGGCCCGAGGGCGCCGCTCGCGTCGCGGGGCCCGGCGTTCCAGGTCGAGGGCACGACGGCCTGGTAGTTCTTCAGCTTCATGCCCTTCTTGTCGGCCTCGATCACGCACCAGTGCGAGAGCGTGCCGCGCGGCGCCTCGTGGAAGCCGACGCCCTTGTAGATGCCGGGCTTCAGGTTCGCCATCGGGTCCACCCAGATGCGCGTGTCGCCCTTGCCGATGTTCTCGACCAGGAGCTTCCACTGCTTCTGGGCCATCTCGGCCATCATGGCCGCGCGGATGGCGCGCGCCGCGTGGCGGCCGAGCGTGGAGTGGAGGTGGGCCGGGGTGAGGTCGATCTTGTGGACCGCCTTCACCGCGCCGATGGCCGCGGTGGCCCACCGGGTGGTGGGCTCGTGGCCGGAGGCGAGGCCCACCAGCACGCAGGCGAGCGGCCCGACCTGCACCGCCTTGCCCTCGAGCCGCGGCGCCTTCACCCAGGTGTAGCGGTCGGGCGCCGGCGTCTCGTGCTTCCACTCACCGGCGAACTTCGGCTTGTCGTCCTCCTCCCACGGCCCCTTGGCCCACGCGCCGTCGTAGTGGGCGTGCGCGATCGACTCCGTCACGTTCTGCTTCAGGTAGTCGTCGTTCCAGCCCGTGATCTTGTGCGCGACCTCGAGCTTGCCGTTCCAGAGCACGCCGCCCGGGATGTCGAACTTCGACATCTTCTCGTCGAGCGGGAGCTCGGGCACCGAGAGGTAGTTCGTCACCCCCGCGCCGTACTTGAACCAGTCCGGGTAGAAGCCGCCGATGGCGGCCACGTCGGGCAGGTAGCACTGCTGGATGAAGGTGGCGACCTCGTCGATGAGGGTCTTCACCTGGTACAGCTTCTCCATGTTCAGCGCGGCCGGGCTGTCCAGGTTGATGGCGTTGGCGACCCCGCCCACCGCCAGGTTCTGGATGTTCGGCGTCTTCGAGCCGAGGATCGCCACCGCCATGTTGGCCTTGCGCTGGATCTCCAGCGCCTGGAGGTAGTGCGCGACCGCGAGCAGGTTCACCTCCGGCGAGAGCTTCATCGCCGGGTGGCCCCAGTAGCCGTTGGTGAAGATGCCCATCTGCCCGGCCTTCACGAAGCCCTCGAGGCGCGCCTTCACCGCCGCGAGCTCGTGCTTCGAGTTGCCCGGCCAGCTGGAGATCGACTCGGCGAGCTGCGCCGCCTTCACCGGGTCGGCCTTCAGGGCGCTGGTCACGTCCACCCAGTCCAGCGCGGACAGCTGGTAGAAGTGCACGATGTGGTCGTGCAGCGTGTGCGCCGTGACGATGAGGTTGCGGATGAGCTGCGCGTTCAGCGGGATCTCGAGGCCGAGCGCGTTCTCGACGCTGCGCACCGAGGCGATCGCGTGCACGGTGGTGCACACGCCGCAGATGCGCTGCGTGAAGATCCAGGCGTCGCGGGGATCGCGGCCCTGGAGGATGGTCTCGATGCCGCGCCACATGGTGCCCGAGGACCAGGCGTTCTTGACCGCGCCGCCGTCGACCTCGACGTCGATGCGGAGGTGACCCTCGATGCGCGTGACCGGGTCGATGGTGATGAGCTTGCTCATTTAGGCACCCCTCAGTGGCCGGAAGCGGCCCGGACCTCGCCGCGGCCGATCGTGGACTTCTTCCCCTGGTCGACGACGACGACGGGGAACAGGCGGGAGATGAAGATGAAGATGGCCATGCCGACCGCGGCCATGCCGACGGTGACGACGGTCTCGCCGAGCGACGGGAAGTAGTCCCAGCCCGCGGCGATGGACTTGCCGTCGGCGGTCCAGCCGGCCGGCCGGTACATGGTCATGTACGTGTCGGCGCGGTAGACGGCGCCGGCGAGCAGGGCCAGGAGCGCGGCGCCGAACAGCTTGCCGCGGTTCCGCTGCACGCCGGGCATGACGAACATGACCGCCGGCGCGATGAACAGGGCCAGCTCCACCACGAACAGGAAGGTGGCGAAGTCGGCGCCGAGGAAGCGGAGCTTGCCGTTCAGGACGACGTCGCCGAGCCGGAGCACCACGTACAGCAGCAGGAAGCCCGCGTTCACCTTGGACATGCTGGCGAACAGCGCCTGGTCCTGCTTCGCGTTCCAGTTGAGCCGCAGGATGTTCACCAGCACCACCACCGCGCCGTAGCCCATCGACAGGCAGGAGACGAGGAAGAGGGTGGGGAGCAGCGCGGTGTGCCAGAGCGGGTGGAGCTTCGGGCCGGCGATGAGGTACAGGCCGCCCAGCGAGCTCTGGTGCATGGTGGGGAGCAGGATGGCGAGCGCGATGATGTAGGGCATCGCCTTCGCCATGCGCGCGCCCCACTTCTTCCCGATGGCGGACCACCGGGGCGACTTGCTCTGGGCGGCGCCGTCGAAGACCGCCGGCAGCACCTCGATCCAGAGGACCATCACGTACATCATCACGCAGACCGCGACCTCGAGGAGCGCGGAGCTGAGGTTCCACCACGGGACGATGGGCAGCGTCACCGCGTTCCAGTAGCGGCCCAGCGCGATCATGATCGAGCTGCCGCCCAGGGTGTACGCGATGGCGCCGAGCAGCACCGCCGGCCGCACCAGGCCGTGGTACTGGCCCTTGTTGAGCAGGTAGCAGAGGAGCCCGACGCCGTAGGCGCCGGCGCCGATGCCGGTGAAGACGACGACGTTGATCGGCTCCCAGATGCCCCAGGTGAAGCCGTCGGTCATGTTGGAGACCGCGCCGACGCCCATCACGAAGCGGTACGCCATCACCACGGCGGAGACGCCGAAGACGGCGAGCAGGATCTTCATGAGGGGGTCGAGCATCTTCCCCCCGATGGCCTGCGGGTGGTCGTGGCCGCTCATCGCTTGCCCTCCTCGCCGTGCTCGGCGGCCTCTTCCTTCTTCTTGTTGCGGTTGATGACGAAGGCCATCGCCGCGTACAGCGCGATCGGCGTCACGCCGTGCAGGTACGGCGCGTGCGAGACGCTCTCCGAGAACTCGGCCTGCGAGCGCTCGGGGAGGTCGGGCAGGCCGAGGTCGTGGAACTGGACCCCCGCGGCGGCGAGGTACAGCACCTGCGTGCCGCCGCCGTCGTGCTCGCCGTAGACGTGCGGGTTGTAGCGCTGCGGGTCGGCGGCGACGCGCCGCTTCGCCTCGGCGAGCAGGTCCTTGCGGTAGCCGAAGACGACCGCCTCGCGCGGGCAGACCTCGCAGCAGGCGGGGTTCGCGACCGCGTACGGGCCGGTCTTCTGCTCGTCGCGGCGGTGCCGGCACAGCTCGCACTTCACGATGGCCGGGAACGCCTCGAACCACTCGAACTTGGGGACGTTGAAGGCGCAGCCGATCTGGCAGTAGCGGCAGCCGACGCAGGTCCACTTGTCCCAGAGGACGATGCCGGTGCCCTTCTTCTCGCCCTTGAAGTCGCGCTTCCCCTCGCCCTCCTTGTGCAGCGCGCCCAGCATGCAGACGGACACGCAGGAGGGATCGACGCAGTGCATGCACTGCTGCTTCATGTAGTGCTGCACGTCGCCGGCGGGGAACGCCTTGATGACGTTCTTGGTGGTGCTGTTCAGGTCGTTCGGCGCGTCGTAGACGCCGCCGTTCGCCTCCACCTTGTCCTCGGGGAGCTTGTTCGAGGCCTTGCAGGCGCTCTGGCAGGCGCGGCAGCCCACGCAGAGCGTCGAGTCGAACAGCATGCCCACCGCGTCGGGGAGCGGCTCGATCTCGTGCCGGGCCTCCGCCGTGGCCGGGATGGCGACGGCGGCTCCCGCGGCGACCGCTCCCTTGAGCAGGTCTCGTCGAGAGATGGTCATCGCCGCTACTCCTTCCCGTCTGCGTCGTCGGCGGCGGCCATCTTCCGGGAGGCCACCACGCCCGCGCCGACCAGGGCGCCGATCACCGCGCCGCCCAGGCCGACCGCGACCGGGCTGCCGCCCACCACCCCGTGCTCGGGGTGGATGGCCGGGTAGGCCATCGGGGCGGTGGGGTGCTCGATGGGGAGGTTCTGGTTGATGGGCACGTTGAAGACGATGCCCTGCTCGGTGCAGCCGACGCATGGGTGGCCGATGCCGATGGGCCACGCGCCCGGCACCTCGCAGAACGAGAGCAGCGAGCAGTTCGCGTGCGTCTGCGGTCCCTTGCAGCCGATCTTGTAGAGGCACCACCCGTTGCGGTGGCCCTCGTCGCCGTAGGCCTGCGCGAAGCGGCCGGCGTCGAAGTGCGGGCGCCGCGGGCAGTCCTCGTGGATCACGCGGCCGTACGCGAACGCCGGGCGGCCCTTCTCGTCCAGCTTGGGCAGCGTCCCGAACGTCGCGAACTGCAGCACGGTGCCGAGCAGGTTGTACGGGTTCGCCGGGCAGCCGGGCAGCGTCACCACCGGCTTCTTGATCCCCTTCTCCTTCAGGATCTCCGGGGCGCCCACCGCCTGCGTCGGGTTCGGCGCCGCGGAGGGCACGCCGCCCCAGCTCGAGCAGGAGCCGATGCAGATCACCGCCGCCGCCTTCTCGGCGCACTCGACCAGCGAGTCCACCGCGGTCTTGCCACCGACCATGCAGTAGATGCCGTCGTCCTTCTTCGGGATCGCGCCCTCGACCACGAGCACGTAGCCGCCCGCCTTCTTCGCGGTCTCGAGCGCCGCCTCGATCTGCTTGCCCGCCGCGGCGAACAAGGTCTCGTGGTAGTCCACCGAGACGAGGTCGAGGATCAGCGCGCCGACGTCCGGGTGGCTGGTCCGCAGGAGCGACTCGGTGCAGCCGGTGCACTCCTGGAAGTGGAGCCAGACGACCGACGGCTTCTTCTTGCCGACGTTCTCCGCCATCTTCTCGCCGGCCCAAGCGGGCAGGCCGACGGCGGCGGCAGCGACGCTGCACACCTTGATGAAGTCACGGCGAGAGACGCCCTTGGTCTCCGGGCCGCTGATCATCTGGGAGCCGATATTGTCCATTCCGTCCTCCGGGTGCGCGCGAGACTAGCGCCCCGGATTGGAATTGCAACGCGGCAAAATTGCGGAAGGAAACGGGATTCCCGGCGGCGCACGATTTGCGGAGCGGCCGGTGGGACGAATGACCGCAGGCGCGCCAGCGCGCACCGAGCGGACGCGTCCAGAATTGACAGACGTCAACGCCGACCCGGACAGAAGCGCACGGAGCCCCCGAAAAATGGCATTTCTGGACTCCGCGACGCAACATTGACCTGTCCGGTCGGATACAAAATTTGCGCGCGCTCCGGGATCGAAAAAAATCCGGCCTCGCCCGCGCGGCCGAGCGGATCCGGGGCGCAGAACCCGATCCACGCGCACGGAGCGTGCGGGACCGCGCGGGGAGCCCGCAAGGCGTGAATTGACCATGCGTGAGCGTGGACCGCGCCAATCCGGCGGCGCGGGAAATGTCGGGGCGCCGCGCCCGCGGCGCGGTCAGCCGGCGCGCGCGCCGCGGCCGTTCCGGCGCGCGGCGGCGGGCGGCTGCGCGGGCGCACCGGCCAGCGCGGCCAGGTTGTCGATGAGCTTGCGCAGCCCGGAGCGCAGCGCCGCCACCTCGGCGGGCTCCATGCCGCGGAGCGACTCGGCGTGGTAGCGCGCGGCGTCCTCGGCCACGCGGCGCGCCAGCGGCTCGCCCTTCTCGCTGAGGAACAGCCGCGCACGGCGGCGATCGACGCGGTCCGGCCGCGCCTCGACCAGGTTGCGCTTCGCCAGCTCGCTCACCAGGCGCGAGCCGGCCGGCGCGTCGAGCAGCATCGCCGCGGCGAGCTCCCCGGGCGCGAGGCCGGGCTGGTGCAGGAGCCAGTACAGCGCCCAGAACTGCTGCACGGTCAGCCGGTGGCGGGCGGCGCGCGGGCCGACCACGTCGCGGATGCCGTGGCGCGCCAGGAGGACGAGCAGGCCGATGCTGGGCTCCGGGAGCGGCACGCGGTCAGTAAAGGCCGGGCGGCGCGGGCAGGTCAAGGCGACCGGTCGCGACCTCGCCGGGGCGACCGCCTGCCGGCCCGCCCGGCGCACCGGCGCCGGTGTAGAACATGGGCCTCCCGGAGGAGCCCTCATGAACGCCGTCCGCAACCTCTCCACCTCGCTGCTCGCCTCGATCGCGGCCCTGGCCGCCGCGGTGCCCGGCCCGTCGCGCGCCGCCGAGGCCGCGCCGCCCGGCGTCGCCGCGCTCCGCCGCGCCGAGGCCCGCTTCGCGCCGGTGGACCTGAAGGTGGATCTCTCGAAGCTGCCCGCATCCGAGCGCACCGCCCTCGCGAAGCTGGTCGAGGCGGGCCGGATCATGGACGCGCTGTTCCTGCGGCAGGTGTGGGCCGGCAACGAGGCGCTCCTGCTGCGGCTCGTCGAGGATCGCAGCCCGCTCGGCGAGGCGCGGCTCCGCCTGTTCCTGCGCAACAAGGGGCCGTGGGACCGGCTCGAGGAGGACCGCGCGTTCCTGCCCGGCGTCCCGGAGAAGCCGCAGCAGGCGAACTTCTACCCGGCGGGCGCCGGCAAGGACGAGGTCGAGCGCTGGGCGGCCGGGCTCGCGCCGGAGGAGAAGGATCGGGCCATGGGGTTCTTCACCACGGTCCGCCGCGACGCGGCGGGCAAGCTCGTGGCGGTGCCCTACAGCCTCGAGTACCAGGGCGAGCTGGCGCGGGCGGCGGCGCTGCTGCGCGACGCCGCCGCGGCGACCCAGGACGCCGGGCTGCGCACGTTCCTCGAGGCGCGCGCGGCCGCGTTCGTCGGCAACGCCTACCGCGACTCCGACGTGGCCTGGATGCGCCTCGACTCGGCGGTCGAGCCGACCATCGGGCCGTACGAGGTCTACGAGGACGGCTGGTTCAACGCCAAGGCGGCGTTCGAGGCGTTCATCGGGGTGCGGGACGAGGCCGAGACCGCGAAGGTGGCCCGCTTCGCCGCCGAGCTCCAGGGCATCGAGGACGCGCTGCCCATCGACGCGGCGTTCAAGAACCCGAAGATCGGCGCGCTCGCGCCCATCCGCGTCGTCAACGAGGTCTACGCCGGCGGCGACGCCGCGAAGGGCGTGCAGACCGCGGCCTACAACCTCCCGAACGACGAGTGGGTCACCCGGACCATGGGGTCGAAGCGGGTGATGCTGAAGAACGTGCAGGAGGCGAAGTTCCAGAAGGTGCTGCTGCCGGTCGCGCGCCGGCTGCTGTCGCCCGCCGACCGCGCCCACGTCGCGTTCGACCCGTTCTTCACGCACATCCTCATGCACGAGCTGGTGCACGGGCTCGGCCCGCACCACGCGAAGGTGAACGGCGAGGAGGTCACGGTCCGCGCCGCGCTGGCCGACACCTACAGCGCGCTCGAGGAGGCGAAGGCCGACGTGGCCGGGCTGTTCGCGCTGGAGAAGCTGCTCGACGACGGCAAGCTCGACCGGCGCATGCGCGCCACGCTCTACCCCACGTTCCTGTGCGGCGCGTTCCGCTCCATCCGCTTCGGCCTGAACGAGGCGCACGGCAAGGGGATGGCCATCCAGCTCAACTGGCTGCTCGACCACGGCGCCATCGTGGCGCGCAAGGACGGCACGTTCGCGGTGGACGGCCCGAAGATGCGCGACGCCGTCGCCGGGCTCACCCGCGAGATCATGACGATCCAGGCGAAGGGCGACCGCGCCGGCGCGAAGGCCATGCTGGAGAAGCTGGGCGTGGTGCGGCCCGAGGTGGCGCGCGCGCTCGCGCGGATCGAGGACGTGCCGGTGGACATCGCGCCCCGGTTCGTCACCGCCGACGCGCTCACCGCGCGCTGACGCGGCTCCGGCCGCGCGACGGAGGCCGCTCCCGCCCGGGCGGGCGAGAGCGGCCCCGGTGGCGTCGGCTCCGGCCGCGCGGCGGAGGCCGCGCCCGCGGGGACCTCGTGCGACCCCGCGAAGGCGGCCGCACGAGGTCAACGGGACCCGCGCAGCACGGTGGGGCCCCGCGGAGCTCCGCTCCGCGGGGCGGGGCGCAGCCCCGTCAGAACGTCCACTGTACGTTCGCGTACAGCGTCCGCCCCGGCTCCGGCACCTTCACGCCGGCCGCGAACGGATCCCGCAGGTACGACAGGTGCTCGGCGTAGGTCTTGTCGAGCAGGTTGCGCACGCCCACGAACGCCTTCACGCCGCGCCACGCGGCGCCGGCGCGCAGGTTCGTGATGAACCACGCGTCGGTGGGCCGCTCGCCGAGCGCCGGGTCCACCCGGTCCTGCCGCGCCGCCCACTGCTCCTCCGCCTCGGCGAAGAAGCGGCCGTTGTCCCACCGGAGCGACGCGCTCGCGCGGAGCGGCGGCACCTCGGCGAGCGGCGTCCCCGCGGTGTCGTTGCGGGCCCACACGTACGCGACCGCCGCGGCGGCATAGAGCCGCAGCGGCAGCGCCAGCCGCGCCGACGCCTCGCCGCCCACCCGGCGCGCGCTGACGCCGGCGTAGGTCTTGGCCGTCGCGCCGCTCGCGAGCGCGAGCGGGACGAGCGTGATCTCGTCCTCGACCCAGGCGTGGAACACCTGCGCCTTCGCGAGCAGCCGGTCGGCGGTGAAGCGCAGCCCCGCGTCCAGCTCGTCGCTGCGCGTGGGGCGGAGCGACGGGTCGCCCACCCAGGCCGGCTTCCCCATCAGCCCCGCGAGCGCCATGTAGCGCTCCTGCGGATCCGGCAGGCGCGTGCCGTGCCCGTAGCCGGCGAACACCGTCAGGCCGCGCGCCGCGTCCCAGTCGAGCTGGACGTTGCCGGCGAGCAGCAGGTCGGTGCGCGAGCGCTCCGGCGTGGTGTCGGGCCGCCAGGTGGCGTAGAAGTCGCGGCGGTCCACGCCGGCGTAGGACTCCGCCACGTCGAGCCGCGCGCCGGCGGTGGCGCGCACCGACGGCGCGAGCGCGCGGCGCAGCTCGGCGTAGGCGCCGCCGGTGGTCTGGGTGACGTCGGGGATCGACGCCTCCCCCACGTACGGCTGACCGGGCATGGCGCGCCGGACGCGGATGGTCTCGTTGTCCCAGTTGCGGACGAGGAGGTCGGCCCCGATCCTCGCCTCGATCGCGTCGCCGGCCTCGCCGAGGCTGGCCTCCAGCTTCGCGCCGAGCGTGCGCGTGCGCGCCTCGGTGCGCATCGACCAGGCCTCGGCGAGGCCGCCGGCGCAGGCGGCCGGATCGGCCGCGGAGCTGCAGCGGTCGCGGTCGTCCATGTCGTGCGCCACCCGGGTCCAGTAGAGCTGCGCCCGCGCCGACGCGAGCGGCCCGAGCGCGCCGGCGCGCCAGGTCGCGTTCACCCGGTCGGTGTCGTCGCGGATGCCGTCCATGAGCAGGTACGGGTACAGCACGTCGTCCGCCTCCTGGCGCGTGTAGGCGACCTCGAGCTGCTGCCCCTCCGCCGGCGTCAGGCCCACCTTGGCCCAGCCGCTCCGGACGTCGTACGCGGTCTGGTGATCCGAGGTGTCCCGGTAGCGGCCGGTGCTCGTCGCCGGGATCACCTCGGTGATGTTCCGCCCGTCGCCGGCGAGGTACGGGTCGCTCCGCTTGAACGCGCCGCCCAGCAGCAGCGAGGCGCGGCCGCCGCCGTAGGACGCGACGGCGCTGCTCTCCATCGCGCCGGACGAGCCCGCGCCGAGGTTCACCTCCGCGCCGGGCCCCGGACGCGCGGCGCGGGTGCGCACGTCCACCATGCCCCCGAGCCCGCCCGGCTGGCTCACGTCGAACGGCCCGCGCCGCACCTCCACGCCGTCCACCTCGGCCCAGTCGAGGTGGAACGCGGGCGGGTCCATGCGCGACGGGCAGGCGCCGTGCGTGCGCGTGCCGTCCACCAGCACGTTCACGTCGTCGCGCTTCAGGCCGCGCAGCACCACGTCGCTGGCGATGCCCGCCTTGCGGACCTTGCCGAGGCCGAGCGTCTGCTCCAGCGCCTCGCCCAGGTCCCGGGCCGGCGTCTCGCGCACCTCGCGGACCTCCAGCCCGTCTGCGCGCGGCTCGCGCCGCGACTTCACCACGATCTCCTCCAGCAGCACCTCGGTCCGCGGCTCCGCCGCGGGCTCCTCCGCCGCGCCGGGCGCGGGGAGGAGCGTCAGCGCGGCCACGAGCCGCGCGAGCTTCCAGTTCCTGGACATCGGTCCTCCGGACAGACGGGTACACGTCCGCCGCGCGCACGCCGGCTCGCGCCGGCGGCCGCGGCCGCAGGTTCACGGTTCGTGATGGTGCGGGGCGCGCCGGATCAGGACGCGCGCACGGCGGACGGCCGGGGCGGCGGCACGGCGGGGCGCGGCGCCCGCTCCGGCGCCGTGGCGGCCGGATCCGCGGGTGTGGTGCGCCACTCCGCGAGCGCGAGCGCCGACCGGGCCGGGACGGCGAACGGATCCAGCGCGCCGGGGGCGGCCAGGCCGCCGTCCGGGTCGCCGCAGGTCGGCAGGATGCCGGGCAGCGCCGCGCGCCGGGCCCGCGCCTCCTCCTGCGCCGCCGCGCGGCGGGCCGCGTCGCGGTGGCAGGGGGGCAGGTCCTCGGGCCGCGCCGCCTTCCGCGCCCGGCGCGCCTGGGCGTTGCAGACCGCGCAGGCGCAGAGGTGATCCTCGCCGTGGGACCGGCACGAGCACCGGTGCGGCCCGGACACGGGCCCGGCCGGCAGCAGGCGCACGCCGCCGGAGAGCGCCAGCGCGAGCAGCGCGGCGGCGACGCGGGCGGCGGGGCGGCCGGCGGCGGCGAGCATGGACAGGCCACTCTCGCGGCCCGTGCGGCCGGACGCAAGGTCCGTGGTTGCCGCGCGACGATGCGCCCCCGCCCGTGACGCAGTTCACGGAGGGTGCGGCACGCCGGCTAGGCGGGCCGCTCGCCCGCCACCGGCGCCTTCGGGGCGGGCGGCGCCAGCTTCCTCCGCGCCGGCGCCTTCTTCCCCGGCTTCGCGCCGTCGGGCGTGGCGGGCGCGGGTGGCGGCGCGGCCGCCGGCGACGGCGCGGGCGCGGGCCCGGCGGGCTTCACGACGGGCGCGTCCGCCGGCGCGGGGGCGGGGCCCGCCGGCACCGGCTGCGCCGGGGCGCCCGGGACGGCGGGCGCCGGGCCGAGCAGCGCCAGGCGGCGCTGCGCGAGCGCGTGCGGGGCGGTGGGATCCTGCGGATCCGGCGCCACCCGCGCGTAGGCGGCCCGCGCCGCCTCCGGCACGCCCCAGGCCTCGGCGATCCGGCCGAACACGAACCAGTCGGCCGGCTCGAGCGCGTCGCCGCTCACGTCGAGCGACCGCAGGAACACCTCGCGGGCCTCCGCCGGCTGGCCGCTCGCGGCGTAGATGGCCGCGAGCGTGTTGAGCGAGGGGTGGTTCTGGCCGCGCTCGCCCTCGACCGCGCGGCGCGCCCAGTCCAGCGCGTCCTTGCCCGGCGTGGCGCGGAACAGCTCCAGCCACGCGGCGTTGTTGAGCACGAGCGGGCTCGCCTTGCCGGCGTCGATGAGGCGGCGGAACGCCTTCGCCGCCTCGTCCACCTTCCCGGCCCCGAGCCGCAGGTTCCCGAGCAGCCCGAGCACCTCGGGATCGTCGGGCAGGCGCTGCAGCACGCCGGCGGCGAGCGCCTCCAGGTCGGCGGGGCGCTTCAGGTCGGCGAGCGCCACCGCCCCGAGCGCGAACGCCTCGCGCGAGGCCGGGTCGTCCTGGAGCAGCTCGCGCGCGACGCGGAGCTGGTCCTCGCGCTTGCCGGCGGCGCGGTACGCCTGCGCCAGCGCGAACCCGAGCGCCCGGCGCTCGGCGGGATCGGCCGCCTGCGCGCGCGCCTCGGAGAGGGTGGGCAGCGTCCGCCCGGCCTCGTCGGCCCAGGCCAGCACCGCGGCGGCGGCGCGGCGCACCTCGGGCGCGCCGGCCTCCGCGCCCGGGCGCCACAGCCGCGCCAGCACGCCGGCCGGGGTGGACGGATCCGACTCCGCGCCGGGGAGCGTCTCGCGCGCCCAGTCCAGCCAGCGGCGCGCGCCGGCGAGGTCTCCCGCGCCGGCCAGCCGGAGCGCCTCCGCGCCGAGGATGGGCCAGGCGGTGTCGGTGGCGAGCACCTTCGGCTCCTTGCCGTCCCGCACCACGAACACGGCCGACCGTCCGTCACCCGGCGTGAACGGGAACTGGACCCGGACGCGCACCGCGGCGCGGGGGTCGCCGTCCTCCAGCATCTCCACCCGCGAGAGCACCAGGTCGAGCAGCACGTCCGGCGGGATGCCCTGCTCGTGCAGCGAGCGGCGCGCGCCGGCCACCGGCCCGCCCAGCCCCTGGTCGGCGATCCGCGCCAGCTCCGGCCCGAGGCGCGCGCGGGCCACCATGCCCGGCAGCTCGCGGCCCGGCTCCGGGGCGCGGAGGGCCACCACGAACAGGCGCTTCACCAGCCGGGCCGCCTCGCTGCCCTGCGGCGCGAGCGTCTCCCAGGGCTTCAGCCCCTGGAACAGGTCGGCCTGCTGCCGGATCTCGGCCGCGTTCGGCGCCCCCTGCGCCGCCGCGCCCGCGAGCGCCGCGGCGGCCGCGTAGCTGCGGCGCCCCACCATCAGGCGGGCGGCGTCGCGGAGCGCGTCGCGGCGCCCCTCGCCCATGCCGCGCGCCTCGTCCTCGGCGGCGGGCGCGCCGCGCTGCATCGCCACCGCGGCGAGGAGCAGCGCGTCGCGCTCGCGCCCCCGCGGCACGTCGCGCGCGAGCTTCTCGGCGTCCGCGTCGCGGCCGGCGTCGAACAGCGTGCGCAGGTAGGGGCCGTCGAAGGCCTGCTCGTGCAGGTCGGAGCGGATGGCCTCGAACTCCTCGATGGCCTCGCCGATGGTCGCCGCGGGCGCGCCGTTCGCCTCGCGCGCGAGCAGCTCGGCGAGCGCCGCCCGGCCGCCGGCGTGATCCGGGTCGAGGTCCTTCGCCTTGCGGTAGGCGGCGAGCGCGCCGGCGCGGTCGTGCCCCGGCCCCTGGTAGCGGCCCACCGCGTCGTGCTGCAGGATCCACCCCAGGATGCGGTGCGCCCAGGCGCTGTCCGGCTCGAGCGCGATGGCCTGGCGGACCTCGGCGGCGGCCTGCTCGGAGAAGCCGACCCGGACCAGCGCGGCGGCGAGCTGGACGTGGTGGAGCGCCTCCTTCGGATGGAGCGCCGCGAGGCGCCGCATCTCCGCGAGCGCCTCGGGCACCTTGCCGCCCGCGAGGAGGGTGGCGGCGGTGCGATCGAGCGCGACCACCGGCGAGCCGCCGCGCACCACCTCGCGGGCGCGCTTGCCGAGCCGGGCCGCGTCCGCCGCGGAGAGGCGGCGGCCGCCGGTGTCGAACCGGAAGGTGGCCGTCACGGTGCCGTCCGGCTCGAGCGCGTACGCCTGCGAGTAGGTGGCCGGGCCGAAGCGCTCGGTGGTGCTCGCCGGCAGCGGGCGGGGCTTGAAGCCGTCCGGCGCGTGGATCCGGTAGGTCACCTCCCACTGGTAGGGCACCACGAGGAGCAGGTCGGCGGTGCGCTTCGCCGGCGCCGCGGCGTGGCCCTCGGGATCGCCGGTGAGGAAGCCCGGCAGCGCGTCGAACACCTGGTCGGGCGTGACGGGCAGCGCGGCCTCGTCGTCGGCGGTGCGCACCGCGTCCGTCTCCTTCGCGTCCACCACCATGCGCAGCGGCGCCGACGGATCGTCGAGGCCCTCGGTGGTGGCGGAGAGGACCTCGCCGGCGCGGAGCACCTCCTTCGCGTAGTGCTCGGCCACCTCGTCGCGCCGCTCCGGCGGGATCCGCTCCCGGAACGCGCGCTCGGTGGCGGCGAGCGCGCCGACCAGCTCGCGCGTCTCGCGGATCCGGCCGCGCCCGCTCTCCGCCATGAACAGCTCGCGCACGATGCGCACCCGGTTGTCGGCCGCGGCGCGCTCCGGCGTCCGGACCAGCTCGCGCCCGCCGGGCGTCACCAGCGCCAGCCGCCCCTCGACCGCCGGCGGCAGCACGCCGGGCGGCGTGTACGGGTCGGTCGCGTCCACCCAGATGGCCGGCGAGCCCTCCACCCGCACCACCACGTGGTCGAACTGCGAGATGCCGGGCAGCTCGGGGTTCACCTCGTGCCAGTCGGTGCGCACCAGCGCGAGGCGCGCGTCGTGGCCGGCGGCCCGCAGCAGTCCCGCGACGAGGAGCGACAGGTCCTTGCAGTCGCCGTAGCGCCGCTTCAGCACCTCGGCGGGCGTGGCCGGCACCAGCGCCGCCTCGCCCAGCTCGAGCCCGGTGTAGCGCACGCTCCGGTGGACCCAGGCCACCACGCGGCGCACCGCCTCGGCGCGATCCGGCGCCTTGCCCTCGCCGAGCGCCTCGCGCGCGGCCGCGGCGAGGTCGCTGCCCGAGAGCTGGCGCTCCCAGGTGGCCGCGTAGCGCGCCGACACGTCGGCCCAGGACCGGCCCCAGCCGAACGCCAGGTACGGCGCGGGCGGCGTGTCGCGCGGCGCGCCCGGCTCCACCGCGGTCCAGCCCGGCACGTCGCGGCGGTCGATCACCAGGCGGCGCTCGCCGCGGTCCTTCGTCTCCCTGGGCGCGGCGTCGATCCCGCGCACCACCCAGCGCAGCGGGAGCCCGGCGGGCGCGGCCACCTCCACGCGGATCCGCCGCGCCGGCAGCGCCTGCGCCAGGAAGAAGCGCGCGCTCGTGCCGCCGTCGAACGCGGGCGCGGTGTCGCGGACCACGATCAGCTCCTCGACCAGCGAGCCGGCCCGCACCGCCGGCAGCGGCCCGGCCACCACGCGCCGGTCGGAGTACATGAGGTCGGCGCGGTCGGCGACGCCCTGCTCGGTGAGCGTGGACGGGTCGAGCTCGTGCACCTCGCCCTGCGCGGTGATCACGCGGGCCCGCAGCTCCGGGCGCGCCTGCTGCCAGGGCGCGTAGGACCGCTCCACCCGCGACCAGCTCCGCGCCGCCTCGGCGGTCAGCAGCCGGAACACCAGCCGGTGCTCGAGCGTGAGCGCGCCGCGCGCGTCGTAGCGGAACCGGCCCTCCTCGAGCAGCACGTCCACCCCGGCCGCCTTCGGCGGCGCGAGCGCCTGGGCGGCGGCGAGCATCGCCTTCGGGTCGGCGGAGAACGGCGCGCCCTCCCACGGCGCGTCGGCGGCGCCGGCGCGAGCGGCGAGGAGGGACAGGCTCGCGGCGGCGAGCGCGGGGAGGAGACGGAGGTTCATGTGGGACGCACCGGAGCTGGGGATCCCTCATTGTGGAGGAGAGCCGCCCGGCACGCCAGCGCGCCGCGCGGCGCGCGCGAGCAACGGCGGGCGCGGGCGGTCAGTCGCCGGCGGGCGAGAGCACGAACTCGCGGACCACCGCGAGCCCCTGCAGCGTCGCGGCCAGCCTGGAGAAGTTGCGCGAGTCGGAGGTGCGGACGGTCATCCGGTACTCCACGCAGCGCCCCTCGTCGGTGAGCCGCCAGGACATCGAGCTCACCTTGCAGCCGTGCCGGGCGAGGAGCTCTCGCACCGCCTCCTCGCCGAGCGCCTCGTCGCGGTGGAAGCGCAGGCGGTGCGCGGCGTACTGGTGCGCCGGCAGCCGCGCCTCGATCAGCCGGAACCCCGAGAGCACGCCCAGCGTCAGCACGGTCGCGGCGAGCGCCGGGAAGTACATGCCGCTGCCCACCATCACGCCGATCGCGGAGGTGATCCAGATGGACGCGGCGGTGGTGAGGCCGCGGACGGTGATCCCCTCCTTGAAGATCACGCCGGCGCCGAGGAAGCCGATGCCGGTCATGATCCCCTGCGCCATGCGCGTCGGGTCGAGCCGCACCGACTCCGCGGAGGGGAACCACCGCTGCTGGTACAGCGTCAGCAGCATGAGGAGGCTGGAGGCCAGGCACACGAGCGCGTGCGTCCGGAAGCCCGCCGGGCGGCCGTGGTACGAGCGCTCGATGCCGATCGCGCCGCCCACCACCAGCGCGACGCACAGGTGGCCCAGGATGCGGAGGTCCTCGGCGTCGACGATCGCGGGCGGCACGTCGGAAGGTTCGCCCCTCGGGCGGCCGGGCGCAAGCTCGCGACCCGCCACGCCCGCCGGTCGCGCGCGCGATCCCGCGGTGGATCAGCCGGCGATCGCCGCCCAGGCCGAGATGAGGCCGAACAGGAAGAACAGGCCGGCCGCCGCCCAGCGGATGCGCGCCGAGGAGACGCGGGCCGCGAGCTTCTCGCCCAGGAACACCGCCAGCCCGTCCGCCGCGAGCATGCCGAGCGTCGTGCCCATGGTGACCCGGATCACGTCGCCGTAGCGGGCGGCGAGCGCCACGGTGGCGAGCTGCGTCTTGTCCCCCATCTCGGCGAGGAAGAAGAGGAGGGTGGTGGTGAGGAACGCGCCGAAGCGCTCCGGCCCCTTCGACGCCTCCAGCGAGTCCGGGCGCAGCGTCCACAGGCCGAACAGCAGGAACGTGAGCGCGAGCACGCCGGCCAGCATGCGCGCGGGCACGTTCGCCGAGATCCAGGCGCCGAGCGAAGATGCCAGGCCGTGGTTCGCGAGCGTCGCCACCAGGATGCCGGCCATGATGGGCCAGGGCTTCCGGAAGCGGGTGGCGAGCGAGAACGCGAGGAGCTGGGTCTTGTCGCCCATCTCGCTCGCGGCGACGAGCAGGAACGATCCGAGGATGGATTCCATGGTGGGCCGCAGGGCGGGGAGCGCACGGATACCGGACCGGCGCGGGCGGGTCAAAGCCAATCGCCGGTGGCTGGCGCGGCGCGCGCGGGGATGCTAGATGCGGGGCTCCGCCGTGCCCGCACGCCGTGTCCTGATCGCCGCCGCCTGCCTGGCGCTCTCCTGGCCGCAGCCCCACGACGCCGCGGACCCGCGGTCGCCTCCACCCGCCGCCGAGGACGAGGTCGCGGCCGCACCGGCGTCGGCTGCGCCGCTGCGCGCGGGCGCCCCGGACGCGCCCGCCGCCACGGCGGCGACGCTCCCGGCCTCGGTGCTGCCGCCGCCCGCGCTCTCGCCGCACCCCTCGCCGCACCCGCTCCCGCCCGGCGCGAACGTGTTCCTCCCGGCGGCGGAGTCGGCCGCGGTCACGCTGGCGATGATGGGCTGGAACCGCTGGGTGGGCGAGGCGCCCTGGGCCGACATCACCGGCGACTCGATCGGCCGCAACCTCCGCAGCGCCTGGGTGCTCGACGACGACCAGTTCTGGATCAACCAGTTCGGCCACCCGTACCAGGGCATGTGGTCGATGACCGCGGCGCGCAGCGCCGGCCTCGGCTTCTGGGGCTCGACGCCGTACACCATCGCCTCCAGCCTGGTCTGGGAGATCGCCGGCGAGACCGAGCCGCCCTCCATCAACGACCAGATCACGACGCCCATCGGCGGCATCGTGCTCGGCGAGGTGCTGTTCCGCCTCGCGGGCATCCTGCGCGGCGACGGCAGGAACCCGTGGCGCGAGCTCGGGGCCGGGCTGCTCGCGCCCATGGACGCGCTCAACCACGGGCTGCTCCACGACGGCCACGACGAGCTGGACGAGCCGCGCGCGTGGACGCTCTCGGCCGGCCCGGTGGCCGCGCGCCTGGCGTGGGACGCGGCGGGGCCGCCGCCGGGCTGGGAGACCTCGCCCGAGGTGGCGTTCCGGATGGTGCACGGGCTCGCGTGGCACCCGGCCTTCCGCTTCGAGCGGCCGTTCGACCACTTCGAGCTGGAGGCGGCGTACGCCGGCCGCTCCAACCCCGACGCGACCCTCATCCTGCGCGGCCTGCTGGCGGGCGCGACCTACGGCGACCCGGCCGGCTGGCGCGGCGTCTACGGGCTGTACGGGAGCTTCGACCTGGACACGCCGGGCGTGTTCCGCGTCTCCACCAGCGCGCTCGGCCTCGGCACCTCCGGCGGCCGCCTCCTCGCGCACGACGTGCGGGTCGAGGGCACCGCCATCGTGTCCGGGATCCTCATCGGCGGCGGCGGGCAGGTGGCGCGCGACGCCGAGGGCAAGGGGCGCGACTACCGGCTCGGCCCGGGAGGCCAGTCGGTGCTGGAGCTGCAGCTCACCGCCGCGGAGCGCGCCACGGTGCGGCTGGGCCTGCGCAACTACCTGCTCTTCGGCGCCGGGACCATCGGCGGCGACGAGCTGATCGGCGCGGGCGACGCGGCGGTGGTGGTGCGGATCGCCGGCGAGCACGGGGTGGGCATCGAGGGCACGCTCCACACCCGCACCCTCTGGCCCGAGACGGGGGGCCGCGAGGCGTTCACCGGGCGCAGCGTGCGCGTCTTCTGGGAGATGAACGGCTTCCACGCGCCGCCCGAGCCGCTCGACCCGGCGCTGCTGACCCAGTGACCCGGTGCCGCCCGGAGGGTCCCCGGGCGGTCGGGACCGTCGGGAATCCGTGGGGGCCTGCACCGACCGGCGGGTGCGCGGTGGGCGCCGACCAGGAAACCCGCGGATCACCCGGGGGTTGCGGCTGGCAGCCCCCTTGCTACATCGACGGGTGATCCCCGTCCTCCGGAGCCCGCGAAGTGCCGAGCCAGCCCATCGTCCCCCAGGCCCGCCAGGCCCCCCAGGCCCCCGCCGCCGCGCCGGCGAAGCGCCGCTCGATGCTGCCGCACGAGCACGGCGCCTGGGGCCAGCTCGCCATGCCGCTCCTCACCGCGCTCGCCATCGCCCGGCCGGGCGCCGCCGCCTGGCTGCTCACCGCGGCGGTGGTGCTCGCGTTCGTGGCGCACGAGCCGCTGCTGATCGTGCTCGGGCAGCGGGGCCGCCGCGCCGTCGCCGAGGACGGGGCGCGCGCCCGCCGCTGGCTCGCCGCGCTCGGCGCCCTGACCGCCGCCACCGGGCTCGCCGGCATCGCGCTCGCGCCGCCCGCCGCGCGGCTCGCGCTGCTGCTCCCGGCCGCGCTCGCGGTGGTGGTGGGCGTGCTGGTCTGGCGCCGGCTCGAGAAGACGGTCGCCGGCGAGATCACGGTGGCCGCCGCGCTCGCCTCCGCCGGCTACGCGGTGGCGCTCGCCGCCGGCGCCGAGCACCCGGCCGCCCTCGCCGCGCTGCTCGCCTGGATCCTCGCGTTCGGGGCCGCCACGCTCGCGGTGCAGGTGATCCTGGTGCGCGTCCGGTCGAAGGGCGCGGCCGACCCGGGCCGCCGCCACGCCGTGCTGGCCGGCCTGCTCGCGCTCGCGGCCGTGGCGCTCAGCGCGGCCGGCCTGCCCGGCGCGCTCGCGCTCGCCACGCTCCCCACCGCGCTCTTCTCGATCGCGGTGTGCCTGGTGCGCGTCTCGCCGAAGCGGCTGCGCGAGCTGGGCTGGGCGCTGGTGGGCTCGTCGGCGGTGACGCTCGTCATCCTGGTGGTCGGCCTCCGCTGACGCGTGTCCGCCCGCCGTGCGATCCTGGCGGCGTGATCCGGTCCCGACCGCCGCTCCTCGCGCTCTGCTGCCTCGCCCTGGCGCTCGCCGCGCCGTCGGAGGCCCGCGCCCGCCGCGGCCGCTCCGCGCGCGCGGCCGACGGGCGGGTGGTGCTCGACGGCGAGGCGGCCGCGGTGCGCTGGACCGACGGCGACACCTTCCGGCTCCTCACCGGCCCGCGCGCGGGCCAGCGCGCGCGGCTCGCCGGCGTGAACACGCTCGAGACCTACGGCCCCGTCCACCGCTGGGGCGGCTGGCGGCCCGAGGCGCTGCTCGCGGTGGCGCGCGCCGCCGGGCCGCGCGCGGCCGCCGGGACCTGGGACTGCCGCAGCGTGCACGGGCGCGGCGCGCGCGATCGCTACGGGCGGCTGCTGGTGGACTGCCCCGGGCTGTCGCGCGCGCTGGTGCGCGAGGGGCTCGCGACGGTGTTCGCGATGGACGGGCCCGCCGATCCCGCGCTGCTCGCGGCGCAGCAGGAGGCGCAGCGCGCCGGCGCCGGCATGTGGGCGGAGGGCGTGCCGGACGTGATCGTCTCGAGCGCGCACTCGGCCGGCGAGGCCGGGCTGGGGCGGCGCGGGGCGTACGACCGGCTCGTGGACGCGCGCACCGGCGCCGCGACGGCGCGGCCGCACGCGCGGACGTACCGCGCCTGCGAGGAGGTGTGCGCGGGGGAGGGCCGCGGGCGCTCCTGCCTGGTCTACGTTCCGTACGAGCGCCGCTTCCGCGATCGCCCGCCCTGCCTGGGCGGCCGGTAACCGAGCCCGCGGCACCGGCTCGCGTCACCCTCCGCTCACCTGGCGTCACCCACCGTGTAGCTGCCCTGCGCACGCCAGGCTCGCTCGTTCGGGCCTACCCGGATAGGCCTTGCCTCTGGCGGGTACGGATGGAAGGACTGTGGCGAGGCGCCCGACCAGGCGCCGGGAGCCCGGACATGATCGAAGCGCACGCCTGGAACGAGAAGCTCGACCTCGGCCACGAGGCCATGGATCACGAGCACCACCTGCAGATCGCGCTCGTCACCGCGCTGACCGAGGCCATCGAGCAGGCGCGTCCCTGGATGGCCCGGCAGCTCTCGGCCCAGCTCCTCTCGTACAGCGGCATCCACTTCGGCAGCGAGGAGATGCTCATGCAGGCGAGCGCGTTCGTCGGGCTCGCCGACCACGCGTCGGAGCACCGCACCCTCCTCGAGGCGATGCGCGAGATCCAGGGGGCGCTGGAGCGCGGTGAGGACGACCTCGCGCTCGCGTTCGCGGTGGAGCTCCGCGCCGGCCTGGCCGGCCACATGGCGGGTTCCGACCGCCGCCTCGCCGATCACGTCCGCCCCGTGCAGCCGGCGGGCGCCGTGGTGATCCCCATCCGCTGATCCCCGCGGGCGCGCGCCCGCGGCTACTCGGTGTCGTGCACGTGGAAGTGCGCGTGCACCTCGACGCCGTGCGCGTGGACGTGCCGGTGCGCGAGCCCGCTCTCCACCAGCGCCCGCTCGTCGCCGAGCAGCGCGGAGGTGGGGCCGTCGTACAGGACGCCGGGGCGATCCGGCCCGAGCAGCACCGCCCGCGTGCCCAGCTCCTCCGCCAGCGTCAGGTGGTGCGTGGAGGTGACCACGGTCACCCCCTCCAGCCCGGCCAGGAAGTCCACCAGCCGCCCCGCGCTCGCGGGATCCAGGCCGGCGGTGGGCTCGTCGAGCAGCAGCACCTTCGGCCCGACCGCCATGAGCGCCGCCATCGCCACCCGCTTCTTCTCGCCGCCGGACAGCTCGAACGGCGGCCGCTCCAGCAGCGCGGTGAGCTCGAACGCGCCCGCCCAGCGGGCCACCCGCGCCTCGACCTCCGGCTCCGCGACGCCGAGCTGCCGCGGCCCGAACGCGATCTCGTCGGCGACCGACGGGTTGAACAGCATCGCGTCCACGTTCTGGAACAGGAGCGCCACCTCGCCGCGGAAGGCGCGCCGGAACGCCGCCCCGGCGAGCGCGGCGGCGTCGAGCGCGCGCCCGCGCCAGCGCACCGCGCCCTCCTGCGGGAACGCGAGCCCGTCCATGAGCTTCAGCAGCGTGGTCTTGCCGCAGCCGTTCACCCCGAGCAGCACCACCCGCTCGCCCGCGGCCACCGAGAACCGGATCTCGCGCAGCACCGGCCGCCCGCGCAGCGCCATCCGACCGACGTCCACCTCGAATTCCACGGCTAGAACCCCCGGGACCGCATGGCGTCGGACACCTCGCGCGCGTTCCGGACCGCGAGCACCAGCAGCGCGGCGGTGATGCCGCTCGCGTTCCGCACGACGTCGAGCGGCCCGGGCCGGCGCGGCAGGCGGCTGCGCAGGCCGTCGGCGGACTCGGTGGCGAGCAGCCGGAGCGCGTGGATCTGCGCGAGCGCGATCACCACCAGCCGCGTGGCCGCCGGCCAGGGCGCGAGCGCGCGGAGCAGGTTCACCCGCGCGAGCACCGAGAACGCCAGGAACGCGAGCAGGAGCGTGCGCGCGGCGAGCGCGAGGAACGGCGCGAGCGGCGGCGCGGCCGGCGCGCCGAGGCGGAGGAAGGCCCAGGACAGCCCGGACATGCCGAGCGTCACCGGCAGCACCAGCCGCGCCACCCGCGCCAGCGCGCGGGGCAGGCCGCGCCGGAACGCGACCGCGGCCGCGAGCGCCGCCAGGCCCAGGGTGCGCAGGTCGGTCACCGCCGAGAGCGCGAACGCGGCGGCGAGCCAGCCGGCCAGCAGGAGCCGCTCGCGGCGCGGGTCAGGCGGCGCCACGGAGATCCGCCCTCCGGAGGAGCGCCAGCGCCAGCAGCGTGTACAGCCCCTCCACCGGTCCGGTCACCGCCAGGCTGGGCGCGAGCAGCGCCGCCCCCGACACCGCGAACGGCACCGGGAAGTACTCCGGCGCGATCCGGTGCTGGAGCCCGAGCACGAGCGCGACCGCCCCGGCCGCCACCTGCATCGAGACCCACGCGCCGAGGAACGCCGCGGCGCGCGCGGCCCGGCGCCGCAGCAGCCGGTGCACGGCCCAGCCGGCGAGCGGGCCGAGCAGGCCCATGGCGAGCGCGTTCACCGCCAGCACCGTGACGCCGCCCGCCCCGAAGAACAGCGCCTGCAGCAAGAGCACGAGCGACTGGCACAGGAACGCGAGCAGCGGGTCGTACAGGAGCGCGAGCAGCGTCACGCCCACGAGGTGCGTGGAGGTGCCGCCCGGCACCGGGATGGCGAGGGTCTGCACCACGAACGCGAGCGCGGTCAGCGCGCCCACCACCGGCAGCGCGTCGGCGGCGTCGCGCCCGAGGTGGCGGCGGGCGGCCAGCGCCCACAGCGGCGCCGCGGCCGCGTAGGCCGGGAGCGTGATGGCGGGCGAGAGGAAGCCGTCCGGGACGTGCATCGGCTAGCCCCTGCGGCCAGCGCGCTGGCTCACGGGCGGGCGCCCCGGCGGCGCTGGATCAGGAACAGCGCCGCGAAGATCGCCGCGACGACGGCCGCCCCGACGAGCGGGCGCAGCACGAAGCCCGCGCCGGGCCCGGACGGCGCGGTCGGCCCCTGCGCGCCGGAGATCTGCACGGTGGTGTCGAGCCCGTGCCCGCCCGGATCGACCACCTTCACCCGCCAGGCCCCGGGCACGTCGGGCACGAACGCGATCCAGCCGGCGCGGTCGGTGCGACCCGCCTGCCAGGGCGCGCGCGGGTCGGACGGGGACCACAGCTCGTAGGCGCGATCCCCGAGCGGCTCGCCGTCGGACTCGAACACGCGCAGCCCGGCGGCGTGCCCGGGCACCAGCTCGTGCAGCACCTCGTGGCCGCGGGCGGCGGCGGGGGCGAGCAGCAGGGACAGCAGGACGAGCACGGCGCGCATCGGCGAGGCTCCCGGCGCCGGACGCCGGGGGCGCGGGCGCGTAGCACGATTCCGATGGGCGTGATACTGGAGTCCCGCGGCGGGGTCAACCGGACGGGACGACGCAGGCGGCGCGCGGGGGCCCTTCAGCCGAGGTCGTGCCCGGCGGTGGCCGGCACGAGCTTGCCGTACTTCACGCCCTTGGTCGCGACCAGGCTCTCGCCCATCGCGACGACGTCCTTGCCCCGCCCGCGGAGCACCAGCACCTCGAGGCAGTTGTGCGGGTCCATGTGGACGTGCAGCGCCGAGACCACCGCCCGGTGGTTCTCGTGCTGGATGTGCGCGAGCTTCTGCGCCAGGCTGGACGAGTCGTGGTCGTAGACCAGCGTCACCACCGCCACGCGCTCCTCGCGCCCCGAGGACTCGGTGAACGCGCGCTGCACCAGCGCGTCGCGGATGAGGTCGCGGATCGCCTCCGAGCGGTTGACGTAGCCCTTCTCGGCGATCAGCTTGTCGAACTGCTCGAGCAGCCCGTCCTCGAGCGAGATCCCGATGCGCTCCAGCATGTGGCCTCCGTGCGCGCCGACGCTACCGGAGGGCGGCCCCGCCCACAACTGCGCCGCGCCGGGACGGGCCGCGGGCGCCGGGCCGTGTTACCTCCCAGGCCATGACGCCGCCCGCTCGCCCCCCGCTCCGGCTCGCCGTCGTCGGCCACGTCGAGCACGTCACCATCGGCCGCGTGCCGGCGGTGCCGCGCGCCGGCGAGATCGCGCACCTCCAGGCGCCGCGCTGGTTCCCGGGCGGCGGGGGCGGGGTCGCGTTCTGGCAGCTCGCCCGCTCGCCGGCCGAGGTGCTGCTGTACACCGCGCTCGGCGACGACGAGGCCGGCGCGCAGGTGGAGCGGGCGCTCGGCGCGGCCGGCGCGCGCGTGCGCGTGCACGCGGCGCGCCGCGCCGAGCCGCACACCCGCGACCTCGTCCTGCTCACGCCCGACGGCGAGCGGACCATCGTGGTGGTCGGCGAGCCGCTGCACCCGCGCGCCGACGACCCGCTGCCCTGGGGCGCGCTGTCCGGCTGCGACGCCGCGTACTTCACCGCGCAGGATCCCGCCGCGCTCCGCGCCGCCCGGGCGGCGCGGCTGCTGGTGGTCACCGCCCGCCGCCGCGAGGCGCTGGCCCGGTCCGGCGTGGCGGCCGACGTGGTGGTGGGGAGCCGCCTCGACGCGCGCGAGGTGAGCGCGCGCGCCGACTACCCGGTGCCGCCGGCCGCGCTCGTGCTCACCGAGGGTGCGGCCGGTGGGATCATCGAGACCGCCGCCGGGGTGGAGCGCTTCCCGGCGCCGCCCTCGCCCGAGGCCGTCGGCGGCGCCTACGGCGCGGGCGACAGCTTCGCCGGCGCGCTCGTGTTCTTCCTCGCGGCGGGGCTGCCGCTCCGCGACGCCTGCGCGGCGGCGGGCCGCCACGGGGCGGCGGTGCTGCGCGCGGTGGACCCGCGCGACGGCCAGCTCCCGCTGGAGGCGCCGTGAGCGGCGCGCGGCGGCAGCGCCCGCTCGTCCTGCTCGCGCCGGGCGCGGGCGCGCCGTCCACCTCGGCGTGGATGGAGCGCTGGGCCGGGCACCTCTCCGCCCTCGGCGAGGTGGGCCGCTTCGACTACCCCTACCGGCTCGCCGGCCGCCGCTCGCCGGACCGGCTGCCGGTGCTGCTCGAGGCGCACCGGGCCGCGCTCCGGGCGCTGCGCGGCCGCTCGCGCCGGCCGGTGGTGCTGGCGGGGAAGTCGATGGGCTCGCGCGTCGGCTGCCACCTCGCGCTCGAGGAGGAGGTCGCGGCGCTGGTGTGCCTCGGCTACCCGCTGCGCGGCGCCTCGGGCGCGCTGCGCGACGAGGTGCTGCTGGCGCTCCGCGCGCCCGTCCTGTTCGTGCAGGGGACCCGCGATCCGCTCTGCCCGCTCGACGCGCTCGAGGGCGTGCGCCGGCGCATGCGCGCGCCGAGCGCGCTGCACGTGGTGGAGGACGGGAACCACTCGCTCGAGGCGGGCGTGCGCGCGCTCCGGGCCCGCGGCACCACGCAGGCGGAGGTCGAGGCCCGCGCCCTGGAGGCGGTGCGCACCTTCCTGGCCGACGCCCTCCGCTGAACGGGGGCGCTGTACCGGCCCGTACGCGCGGGCGTACCATCCGGTACACCGGGGGGCGCTCCGGGCGGCGCAACCCCGCGAGATCCGGTGCGGCACGCGGGTTGCTCTGGGATCCGGTCGAGCCGCATGTCGCGGCGCAGTGAGGACACCATGAAGCGATGGATCATCGGAGCCGCAGCGGCGCTGCTCGCCTCCGGCGCCGCCCGCGCGCAGACCACCCCCACCACCGACCCGGTCCAGCAGCAGGATCACGATCGCCTGCACGACGGCACCGGCGCCGGCACCGGCGACCAGGTCCGCCAGCACGACCGCCTCCACGACGGCAGCGGGATCGGCGACCCGGTCCGGCAGATGGCGAAGGACCCGGCGCACCAGGCGGATCCCACCGCCATGGGCGACCAGGTCCGTGAGATGGCGCAGGATCGCGACCGGCTGCACGACGGCGCCGGCACGGGGGACCAGACCCGCGCGCGGATGCACGACCAGGCGCGCGCCCAGATGCACGAGGCGATGATGCAGCACGCGCCGGTGGGCGCCGCCCACCCCGAGCTGCCCGGCCAGGCGATGCAGGGCATGGCCCAGCGCAGCGCGGCCGAGGCGCGCGAGGCGCAGGCCACCCGCGCGGCCGAGCGGCACGCGCTCCGGCACCAGGCGGGCCAGGCCGCGACGCAGCGGCCGGAGGGCGCGCAGGGGCACCACGGCACCGGCCACGGCGAGGGCATGAACGGCGCGGGCGAGTGCGGCGAGGCCGCGGGCGCGCGCCACCTGATGGAGATGCACGGCGGCACCATGGGCGGCCACGGCGGGACCGGCGGCATGGACGGCGGGTCCGGCACCGGCGGCGGCACGGGCGACCACGGCGGGATGCACTGAGCGGTGCGGCCGTGAGCATGCACGCCCTGATCCTCCTCGGAGTCGCGCTCGCGGCCGGCGCGGACGCCGGCGAGCACCTGCTCGCCGGCGCACGCCATTTCCGCGAGGGGCGCTACACCGAGGCGCTGGTGGAGTTCCGGGTCGCCGAGCGGATGGGCGATCCGGACGCGCGGCCGTACGCCGGCGCGACCCTGGTCAAGCTGGGCCGTCCCGAGGAGGCGCTCGAGGCGTTCGGGACCGGCGCGGCCGCGGGCGGCGACGCGCTCATCGCCTACTACCAGGCGCTCGCGTGCTACGACGCGCGCCTGTACCTCTGCGCCGACGCGCTGCTCGCGGGCGTCGGCGAGCGCTCCGGGCCGCGCGTCGCCGCCGAGGCGGCGCGGCTCCGCGCCGACATCGCCCGGACGCTGCGCGCGGAGCCCTCCACCGCCGCGGTGGACTTCTACCTGGCGCGGTGCCAGGCGCTGGGCGGCGAGCGGCGCCCCGCCGCCGCGGCCGCGTTCTGCCGCGAGGCCGCGGGGCTCTCCGCCCGGCGGCGCGACGGCTACCGCCGCGACGACGCGCGCAAGCTGCTCGCCGGGCTCACCGCCCGCGCCGAGGCGGCGGAGGCACGCCCGTGATCGCCGCCCTCCTGCTCGCCGCGGCCGCCGCGGCCACCTCGCCCTGCGCGCCGGTCGCCGCGGCCGCTGCGCCGGACGCGTCCGCCGCCGCCGAGTACCGCGCCGTGGCGGAGGCGGCGCTCGGCGCCGGCGACCGCGGCACCGCCGCCGCCGCGTTCCGGGCGGCGGCCGAGCGCGATCCCGCCGACGCGCGCTCGCGCGCCGCGCTCGCGAAGCTGTGCGCGGCAGGGCCGGCCGGCCCGGATCCGTTCGAGGAGGGGCTGCGGCTGCTCGACGCCGGCGAGACGCGCCAGGCCGCCGACGCGTTCGCCGCCGCGCGCGCCGCCGGGGCAGGGGAGTCCGCCGCGCTGCTGGAGGGCATCTGCCGCTACGATCTGGGCGAGGACGACGCGGCGCGGCCGCTGCTCCGCGAGGCGGAGCGGGTGCCGGCGCACCGCGAGCTGGCCCGGCTCTACCTCGGCCTCGTCGCGCTCCGCGCCGGCCAGGGCGCCGAGGCGGCCTCGCTGTTCGACGCCGCCACCGCCAGCCCGGCCCTGGCGCGCATGGCCACCGACCTGTCGCGCCTCGCCAGCCGCGACGGCCGGCTGGTGCTGTCGGCCTGGGCCGAGAGCGGCTGGGACTCCAACGTGACGCTGGCGTCGCCCGGCTCCGCGGGCAGCGGCGACGCGGACGGCATCTGGGCCGTCGGCGCGACCGGGCTGTGGCGGCCGCGCGGCGCGGCGGGCCCGTACCTCCGGGCCGGCGGCGCCGCGCACGAGCAGTTCCAGCTCGGCGCCTACGACCTCGCGGCGCTCGACGGCGCGGCCGGCTGGCAGATGCGCGCCGGCGCGGCCTCGCTGCTCGCCGAGTACGCCTACGGCTACCGCACGCTGGCGGGCGATCGATACCTCTCCGCGCACCGGCTGCTCGCGTCGGCCGGCCTGCCGATCGGCCGGGCGGTGCTCTCCGGGACCGCGTTCGTGCGCCTCGAGTCGTACTCGGGCGCGTACGATCCGTTCTCCGGCGTGCTCACCCGCGGCGAGGTGAAGCTGGCGTTCCCGGTCGGCCTGGCCTGGCTCGGCCTCGCCTACGGCGCCGGCCGCGACGCGGCCGACGTCGGCTACCTGTCCTGGGTGGAGCACGGTCCCCGCGCCGAGCTGCGCCTGCCGCTCGGCGCGCGCGCCCGCCTCGCCGGCGAGGTCGGCGCCTCCTTCCGCACGTACGACGCGGCGGACCCGGTGCTGCTCGACACGCGGCGCGACACCTACCTCGACGCGGCGCTGCTCGGCGAGCTCGACCTGGGCCGCCGGCTCACCGCGCGCCTGGGCCTGCAGGCCCGCCGCGCGCTCTCCAGCATCCCGTCGCTCGAGTACGACAAGCTCGTGCCCACCGTCGGGCTGCAGTGGACGGCGGGGTACTGATGGGCCGCGCGCTCGCGCCGCTGCTCGCCGGCCTGCTCGGACTGGCCGGCGCGCTCGGCGCGACGCTCGCGCTCCACCGCGCCGCCTCCGCAGCGCTGGATCGCGTGCTCGAGGAGCGGCTCGCCGGCGCGGGCGCCACCGCCGCCGAGCTGCTCGGCCGCGCCGGCGCGGACCCGGCCGCGCTCCGCGCGGTGATGGCCGCGAACGGGCTGGAGGGCGCGTACCTCGTCGATCGCGACCTCCGGGTGCTCGCCGACGCCACCGGCGCGGCCGGCGGGCGCGCCGACCTGCTCCGGGCGGACCCGGCGCGGGTGGCGCGCGCGCTGCGCGGCGAGCCCTCGGTGGCGTTCGCCTATGCGGTCGGGGACCTCCCGGTCGCGACCGGCTACTTCCCGGTGCGCGGGCCGGACGGCGCGCCGGTGGCCGCGCTGGCGCTCGAGGCGGGGCAGGGCTTCGCGGCCGCGCGCGCCGGCCTGCGGCGGGCGCTGTGGACCGGGGTGGCGCTCTCGGCGCTGGCCGCGCTGGCGCTGGCGCTCGGGGCGGCCGGCTTCGCGCGGGCGGAGCGCCGCTCGGCGCAGGCCGCGGCGCGGGCCGCCCGCGGCGAGGCGCTCGCGACCATGGCCGCCATGGTGGCGCACGAGATCCGCAACCCGCTCGGCGTCATCCGCGGCGCGGCCGAGCTGGTCCGCGCGCGCTCCGGGGCCGCGCTCGCGCCGCGCGACCAGGAGGCGCTCGCCGACGTGCTCGGCGAGGTGGAGCGGCTGCGCCGCCTCACCGAGGACTTCCTGGACCTGGCGCGCGACCCGGCCATCGCCGCCGAGCCGGCCGACCTCGCCGAGCTCGCCGCGGAGGCGGCGCGCGCGCTGGGCCGCGCCCACCCGTCGGTCGAGGTGGCGCTCTCGGTGCCGCCGCTCCGGGTGCGCGCCGACGCGGCGCGGGTGCGCCAGGTGCTCGCGAACCTGCTCGAGAACGCGGCGCTGGCCGGGGCGCGCCGGGTCGCGGTCACCGGCGGCCCGGCCGGCCCGATGGCGCGGCTGGAGGTGCGCGACGACGGGCCGGGCGTGGACGCGGCGGTGCGCGCGCGCCTGTTCGAGCCGTTCGCGAGCGGCCGCGCCCGCGGCGCCGGCCTGGGGCTCGCCATCTCCCGGCGCATCGCCGAGCGGCACGGCGGCGCGCTCGAGCTCGCCGACCCGGGCCCGCCCGGCGCGGCCTTCGCGCTCACCCTGCCGCTCGAGCCCGGATAGGATCGCCGCATGTCCCGCGTGCTGGTGGTGGACGACGAGCCCAAGCTCGGCCGCTTCGTGCAGGAGATGCTGGAGCTGGACGGGCACGAGGTGGTGCGCGCCGGGGGCGGGGTCGAGGCGCTGGCGCGGCTCGGCGAGGGGGCGTTCGACGTGGTCGTGACCGACCTGCGCATGCCGCAGGTGGACGGCCTCGCGGTGCTCCGCGCCGCGCGCGCGCGCACCCCGCCGCCCGAGGTGGTGATGATGACCGCGCACGGCTCGGCCGAGAGCGCGGTCGAGGCCATGAAGGCGGGCGCGGCCGACTACGTGACGAAGCCGTTCCCGATGGACGAGCTGCGGCTGCGGGTGCGCCGGCTCGCCGAGCAGCGCGCCGCCGCGGCGCGGAGCGCCGGGCTGGTGGCGCGCCTCGCCCCGGACCTGGTGGCGGAGAGCGCGGGCATGCGCGCGGCGGTGGCGGCCGCCGAGCAGGTGGCGGCCACCGACGCGACCGTGCTCCTGCTCGGCGAGAGCGGCACCGGGAAGAGCCAGCTCGCGCGGCTCGTCCACTGGCGCAGCCGGCGCGCGGCCGGGCCGCTGGTGGAGGTGCACTGCGCGGCGCTGCCCGACACGCTGCTCGAGGGCGAGCTGTTCGGCCACGAGCGCGGCGCGTTCACCGGCGCGGCGCAGCGCCGCCCCGGCCACCTGGCCGCCGCCGACGGGGGCACGCTGTTCCTCGACGAGATCGGCGAGATCCCGCCGTCCACGCAGGTGAAGCTGCTCCGGTTCCTGCAGGACCGCAGCTTCGTGCCGCTCGGCGCGACCGCGCCGCGGACGGTGGACGCCCGGGTGGTGGCGGCGACGAACCGCGACCTCGCCGCGGCGGTCGGCGCGGGCGCGTTCCGCGAGGACCTCTACTACCGGCTCGACGTCTTCGCGATCCGCGTGCCGCCGCTCCGCGAGCGGCGCGAGGACGTGCTGCCCATCGCCGAGCGCCACCTGGCCGGCCACGGCGTGCCCCCCGAGCGGCTCGGCCCCGACGCGCGTGCGCGGCTGCTGGAGCGCCCCTGGCCGGGGAACGTCCGCGAGCTGGAGAACGCGCTCGAGCGCGCGCTCATCCTGGCGGGCGAGGGGGAGATCCGCGCCGAGCACGTCGCGCCCGGCGCGGCGCCGCGGGCCGCCGGGCGCGCCGCCGAGCTGCTGGTGGAGGGCTTCGGCCTGGACGCGTTCGAGCGCGAGGTGATCGAGGCCGCGCTCGCGCGCGCCGGCGGGAACAAGACGCGCGCCGCGAGGCTGCTCGGGGTGACCCGGCGCCGCCTGTACTCGCTGCTCGCGAGCCACGGGCTCGCGGTGGAGGGCGGCGAGCGGGACTGACGCCGCGCGGCCGGCCCGACCTACCCGCCGCTCGCGGCCGCCGGCTTCGCGCCGAGCAGCGTGGCGAGGTCGCCGGGGTAGACCTTGCCGCCGTACACGTAGCTCGGGGTCCCGCGCACGCCGGCCTGGATGGCGCTCTCGATGTCGTCGGCGAGACGCTTCTCGGTCCCGGGCGAGGAGAGGCAGGCGTCGAAGCGCGGCAGGTCGAGCCCGATCCGCCGGGCCAGCTCCCGCACCGGCGCCTTCTCCGCCTGGTTGCGGAACAAGGCGTCGTCCATCTGCTCGAACCGGCCCTGCGCCTCGGCGCAGATGGCCGCGCGGGCGAGATCGCAGGCGCCCACGTGGAACGGCCGGGTGAGCTTCGGGTTGCAGGTGTCGTCGAGCGGGAAGTGGCGCCGCACCACCTTCACGTCGGGCCGGGACGCCAGGATGGGCTTGTTGGCCTCGTGGCTCCTGGCGCAGAACGGGCACTCGTAGTCGCTGTACTCGTACAGCACGATCGAGCCGGGCGGGCCCAGGCTCGCGGCCGGCGCGGCGGCGGGCGCGCCCGCCGGGGCGGGCGGCGGGCCGGCGTAGCGGGCCAGCAGCCCGCCCGAGGCGGCCAGGAGCGCGAGCGCGGCCGTCGCCGACGCGAGCGGGCGCGCGCGCAGCGTGGCCACGTCGGCCCGGAGCGCGGCCGCGGGGCCGCCGGCGCGCCGCGCCAGGGCGAACGAGCAGCCGGCGAGCGCGAACGACACCAGCCACGAGCCCGCGCACACGATGCACAGCGAGCCGATCACCAGCTCGGAGATCGCCGCCAGGAACACGGCCCCGGCCGCCATGAACGCCGACGCGGCGAACAGGAGCCCGGCCGGCCATCCGGAGTCCCCGCGCGGCCGCCGGAGCGCCGAGAGCGCGAGCGCGGCGACGACGAGGTACGCCAGGAGGCCCCAGGCCGCGAGGGGCACCCCGAGCAGCGACGACCAGGCGCTCAGGGCGACCTTGTCGCAGTTCACGCGCTCGGAGATGGCGCAGAAGCTGGACGCACCGCCTGCGTGGGCGCGGCCGTGGAGGAGGGTCAGCTCGGCGGCGAGGCCGGCGCCGGCCAGCGCCAGGACGAGGATGGCGAGCGCGAGCGCGCGCGAGCGGGCGGGGGGCCCCCCGCGATCGGGCTGCTTGCCCCTGGAGGTGTCGGGAACGTGGGATGCGGGCACGGGGGGATGGTAACCGGAAGTCGCCCGGGCGTCCTGCCTCGCGGTGCCCCCCGCCGTCAGGCGGGGGACTCGAGCGGAAGGCGGAGCGAGAACCGGGCCCCCTTGCCGCTCGCGCTCTCGACCGCGATGTCGCCGCCGTGCGCGTTCAGGATCTGCCGCGCGGTCCACAGGCCGACGCCGAGCCCGGGGTAGTGCGCCACCGGCGCGGCGCGCTCGAACCGCTCGAACACGCGCGACTGGTCCTCCGGCGCGATGCCCGGCCCCCGGTCCTCGATGACGACCAGCGCGCGGCGGTCGTCGCGGCTGGCGGTGACCTCGATCGGCGAGCGCCCGCCGTACTTCACCGCGTTCCCGAGCACCGCCGCGATCGCGTCGGCCACCCGGCGGCGGTCCCACCGGCCGGGGATCGGCCCGGGGGCGTGCACGCTGAGCGCGGTCCCCTTGCGCCGGACGTCGGGCTCGAAGCGCGCCGCCACCTCCTGCACCAGCTCGGACAGGTCGAACGGGGCCGGCTCGAGCTGCAGGGCGCCGCGCGACATCTCGGCGAGGTCGAGGAGCCCGCTCACGAGCTCCCCCAGCCGCGCCACGTGGCGCTGGAGCTGGTGGAGCCGCTCCACCTGCTGCCCGGTGACCGGCTGCCCCTCGTGCGTCTGCCGGGCGAGCGACTGGGCCACGAGCTGCACGCAGGTGAGCGGGGTGCGCAGCTCGTGCGACGCGACCGCCAGGAAGTCGTCGCGGGACCGCACCGCCTCGCGGGCCTCGGCCAGGTTCCGCCGCGCCTCCTCCCCGCGCCGGCGCTCGGTCAGGTCGCGCGTGATCTTCGCGAACCCGCGGAGCGCGCCGTCCGGGCCGCGGAGCGCGGTGACCACCACGCTCGCGAAGAACCGCGTGCCGTCCCGGCGCACGCGCCAGCCCTCGTCCTCGCTCGAGCCCTGCTCGGCCGCCTCGAGCAGCTCCGCGTCGGGCTTGCCGCGGCGCACGTCCTCGGGCGTGAAGAACACCGCGAAGTGCCGCCCCACGATCTCGTGCGCCGGGTAGCCCTTGATCCGCTCCGCGCCCGGGTTCCAGGTGAGCACGTGGCCCGACGGATCGAGCATGAAGATCGCGTACTCCTTCACGCTGTCCACCAGCAGGCGGAGGAGCTGCTCCTGCTCCTGCAGGTGTCCCGGGCCGGCCGGGTGCGGGCGGTGATCGCTGGGGTCGCTCATCGTCTCGAGGCACGAGGTGCACCGCGCCAGCGCGAACGCTCGCGCGCACCCGACGGGGGGAATCTTGCCTCGACGCGCGGCTGGCGCCGCGGCAGTTCGACGCCCGCCCCAACAGGTTCCGCGGCGCGGGACGCGCGGCGACGTGCGGACGCCCGGCCGGTCCCCCGCGTCGCGATCGCACGACCCGTCCGGCGAAACGCCGCGCCCGATCCGTGGCGCGAACCGGGGCCCCGCGCGCGGGCTACACTCCCGCTCATGGCGGGGACCGAGGGATCGCCGGTGGTGATCGTCGGGGCCGGCGTGGCCGGGCTCTCCTGCGCGAGGGCGCTCGCGGAGGGCGGCCGGCGCGCGCTGGTGCTGGACCGGGCGCACGGCGTGGGCGGCCGCTGCGCCACGCGCGCGCTGGAGGGCCAGCCGGTGGACTACGGCGCGGTGTTCCTGCACGGGCGCGACCCGGCGTTCCTGGCCGCGCTCGACGCGGTGCCCGCGACGCGGCTCGACTGGCCCGCCGACGTGCACGGCAGCGGCCCGCCCTGCCAGCCGGAGGCGTTCTCGCCGGGTGAAGTCCGCCGCGCGTTCGCCGAGGGCGTGAACGCGTTCCCGCGCCACCTGGCGGAGGGGCTGGAGCTGCGCCTGCAGCGCAAGGTGGTCGGGCTCGTGCCCGGCGACGGCACCGTGGCGCTCCGGCTCGACGACGGCTCGTTCCTGGAGACCGAGATCGCGGTGCTGGCGCTCGCCGCCGAGCAGGCCGACGAGCTGCTCGCCACCGTGCTGCCCGCGCCGCCCGCCGTGGCCGCCGCCCGGGCGCTGCTCGCGACCGCCTCGAGCCACTGCGCGCTCGCGCTGCTCGCCGCGTACGGGCCCGCCGCGCCGCGCCCGCCCTGGCACGTGAGCTACCCGGAGACCTCGCGCATCGTCCAGCTCGTCTCGCACGAGTCGAGCAAGCGCCCCGGCTCGCCGCTGCTCGTGCTCACCTACCAGGCGCACCCGGCCTGGTCGCGCCAGCACCTCGACGATCCGGACTGGCCGCGCCACGTGCTCGACGAGGCGGCGCGGCTCCTCGGCCCGTGGGCCGCGGACCCGCGCACCGCGCACCCGCACCGCTGGCGCTGGGCCCGTACCGACCTCGCGGCGGAGCTGGCGCGGCCGCTGCTGCTGGCGCTGCCGGGCGGCGCGCGGCTGGGCGTGGCGGGCGATCGCTTCGCCCCGGGCGGCGGGATCGAGGCGGCGTGGCGCTCGGGCCGCGCGCTGGCGGGGCGGATCCTCGCGGGGGAGGGGGCATGACCGGCGGCGGCGACGCGCTGGCGCAGCTCGTGCTGCGCGATCGGGATCACGAGTGCGAGGGCTTCGGGCCGGGCCGCGTCTGCGTCCGGGTGGTCGCGGTGGCGCGGCTCCCGACGCGCGCCGGCCCGTTCCGGATCGTCGCGTTCTGGAACAACCGCGACGCGAAGGAGCACGTGGCGCTGGTGCACGGCGACGTGGTGGGCGCGGCGGACGTGCCGGTGCGCCTCCACTCCGAGTGCCTGACCGGCGACGTGATGGGCTCGCTCCGCTGCGACTGCCGCGACCAGCTCACCGAGGGGCTCGCCGCGATCCAGCGCGAGGGGCGCGGGGTGCTGCTGTACCTGCGCCAGGAGGGGCGCGGGATCGGCCTCATCAACAAGATCCGCGCGTACGCGCTGCAGGAGCAGGGGCTCGACACCGTCGAGGCGAACCTCGCGCTCGGCTTCCGCGACGACGAGCGCGACTATGCCGTGGCGGCGCACATGATCCACGGCCTGGAGCTCCGCTCGATCCGGCTCATCACCAACAACCCGGAGAAGCTCCGGCAGCTCACCGCGTACCGGGTCGAGGTGAGCGGGCGCATCCCGCACGTCATCCCGCCGGGCGAGCACAACCGCTTCTACCTGGAGACGAAGGCGCGCCGGTCCGGGCACCTCCTCGACCTCGAGGCGCTCGAGCCGCGCTCCGAGCAGGCCGACCCGGTGGTGGTCGCGCCGGCGCCGGGCACGCCCGGCGGCGAGTGATCGTCCGGTCCCGCGGCGGGCGAGCGCTGCGTCCCGGCACGCGGCCCGCGGGAGGCGCCGCGCGGGGCGCGGACGCCGGCGGGTCGCTCGGCCGGGCGCGGCTGCTTACATCGACGGCATGCGTCCCGCCCGCCCGGCCCTCGCGCCGCTCCTGCTGCTGCTCGCCTGCGGCGCCGCCTCCGCCCGCCGGCCGGCCCCCGGCTGCACGATGGTGGAGGAGGGCTTCGGCCCGGCGGGCGCGATCCCGATCCGCGTCGAGCGGGTGGCGAGCGGCCTGGAGGTGCCCTGGGGGCTCGCGTTCCTCCCCGGCGGCGACGTGCTGGTGACCGAGCGGCCCGGGCGCGTGCGCCTCATCCGCGACGGGCAGCTCCAGCCGGAGCCGGTGGCCACGGTGGCGATCGCGCCGGGCGGGGAGGGCGGGCTGCTCGGGATCGCGGCCGATCCGCGCTTCGCCGAGAACCGGCGCTTCTACCTGTACGCCACGGTCGAGGCGGGCGGCGCGCCGGTGAACCAGGTGTCGCGCTGGACGCTCTCGGCCGACGGCCGCGCGGCGACGCGCGAGAAGGTGCTCCTCGACGGCATCCCCGCGGCCCGGTACCACGACGGCGGGCGCATCCGCTTCGGGCCCGACGGCATGCTGTACGTCGGCACCGGCGACGGCGGCCGCCCCGACCGCGCCCGCGACCCGGCGAGCCCGAGCGGCAAGCTCCTGCGCGTCACGCCCGACGGCGCGCCCGCGCCCGGCAACCCGCGGCCGGACAGCCCGGTGCTCCTCTCCGGCGTCCGCAACCTGGAGGCGTTCGACTGGCTCGACGCCGGCACGCTGATCCTGGCGGACCACGGGCCGAGCGGCGAGCGCTCGCGCACCGGCCAGGACGAGGTGACGGTGGCGCGCGCGGGGGACGACCTGGGCTGGCCGGCGGTGTCCGGGTGCGACGCCGAGCCGGGCACGGTCGCGCCGATCCTCTCGTTCCGCAGGGCCGCGCCGCCGGGCGGCGGGAGCGTGTACCGCGGGTCGGCGGTGCCGCAGTGGAGGGGGAGCTTCCTGTTCGGGACGCTCGGCTCGCGCCACCTGCACCGGGTGGTGCTGGACGGGCGCGGCGGGCTGCGCGCGCACGAGGTCTACCTCGCCGGCGATCCGCCGTCGGGGCTGGGCCGCGTCCGCGAGGTGGTGGAGGGCCCGGACGGCGCGCTGTGGGTCACCACCAGCAACTGCGACGGCCGGGGGACCTGCCCGGCGGAGCGGGACCTGGTGGTGCGGCTGGTGGGCGGTTGATCTTCTCGGCGCGCGCGGCTACATCAGAGGGACCGTGCACGCGCCCGTCCACACCTCCCGGCGCCCCTGCCTCGCCCCGCCCCGGCGGATCGCGAGCGGGCGCCCGTGCGCCCACGGCACGGCCTTCCTCGGCCAGGGCGCCTCGATCTCCTCGCGCTAGAGCGCAGGACCGAGGCGCGCCCCACCCGCACCGCAGCACCGCAGGACCGCCCGCTCGTCGCGCCGCCGCTCGAGGCCGCGCGCGGGCATTCACCGCTGGACACGCCCGGGCCAGGCCCGGACCGAGCGACTGGAGGAACCATGAGCCGCGACCGCATCTACGTCAGCGAGACCGATCACGAGCGCCTGCGGGCGCTGGTGGAGCAGCACCAGGAGGGCCGCGACGCGGCCGCGGCGGAGCGGCTCGACGCCGAGCTCGACCGCGCCGTGCGCGTGCCCGACGGCCAGGTGCCGGCCGACGTCGTCGCCATGAACTCGCGCGTGGTCTACGAGGACGGCGCGACCGGCCGCCTCCGCGAGGTCACGCTGGTCTACCCGACCGCCGCGGACCTGCGCGAGGGCCGGCTGTCGGTGCTCGCGCCGGTGGGCGCGGCGCTGCTCGGGCTGTCCACCGGCCAGTCCATCTCCTGGACGCTGCCGGACGGGCGCGAGGTCGAGCTGCGCGTGCGCTCGGTGCAGCCGCCCCCGGCCGCCCCGGCCGCGAGCGCGGCGGTGTGAGCCCGCCGCGTCCGCTCAGCCGGCCTGCCCCGGGCCGGCCGGGGGCGGCGCGGCGGCCAGCGCCGGCCCGGGCTCCGGCTCCGTCACCTCGAGGTGGACCTCGTCGAAGCTCGCGGTCGCGCCCAGCGTCAGCGCCGGGAGCATGGTGTTGAGGAGCGCGTACGGGATGATCCCTCCGACCAGCCAGGGCGGGACGCCCTCGAAGCGCTCGATCACGATCTCGGCCAGCACCAGCGAGAACACGAGCGTGGGCACGAGCGCCGTCGCCACCCGCCGCGCCTGGCCCAGGTGCTCGCGGAGCGCGAGCTTCCGGTGCACCGCCACCAGGCCCACGCGCAGCGGGATCATGGCCGCGAGGTAGACGACGCCGGTGGCCAGCGACGACAGGGTGAGCAGCTCCGGGTGCAGGTGCGCGCCGGCGCTGAAGAAGTAGAACGGCGCGAAGAACGACGCGAACACCTCGACCGCGTGCAGCAGGCGGTCGGACGAGAACGCGGGGAGCCGCTCGCGGAAGCGGCGCGCCGCCACGCCCACCAGGAACGCGCCCACCAGGTAGTACACGCCCAGCTTGCGGGTGGCGAACGCCGCCATCACCGCCAGCATCACCAGGAACGCGAACTCGGAGCGCGGCGCCCAGGGCGCGATCGCCACCGCGAACGCGCGCATCACCAGCGGGATGAGCACCACCACCGCGAGCAGCGCCGCGGTGGCGCCGGCGAAGCGCGCCACCGAGGTGGACTGGAGCACCGCGAACAGCACCGCCAGCGCGAGCAGCTCGGTGGCGACCGCCTTGGTGCGCGTCCAGAAGCGCTGGTCGGCGTCGAGGCCGAAGGACTGCAGCGAGTCGAGGATGAAGCCGGTGGAGGGCGTCACCAGCGCGAGCGCGACCAGCGTGGCCGGCCGCCAGTCCACGCCGGTGGCGGCGGCGATGGCCCACGCCACGCCCGCGAGCAGGAGCGCCTGGATGACGAGGTGCTGCGCGACCAGCGCGGCGCCGCGGCGGAGATCCTTCGCGTCCACGTCCAGCCCGGCGAACAGGAACAGCCCGGTGATGCCCAGCGTGGCGAGCAGCGCCAGGGTGGGATCGCCGGTGAAGAGGCCGGCGCGGGCCGCCGCCAGCCCGAGCAGGAGGCTGGTGATGGCGCCGGGGATCCGGAAGCGCTGCAGCGCCTTGGGGATGACGAACAGCGCGAACAGCAGGGCGATGTAGGCGAGCTCGGAGGACACGGCCCGCAACATCGCAGCAGGCCGCTCGGCGGGCAACCCGCGATCGCGCGGCGCGGCGCCGGGGGCGTCAGGCGTGCTCGGTGAGGAGCGCGTCCAGGCGCTGCACGAACTGGCCGCGCGAGATCACCTCGTCCACCCCGGCCGCGCGGGCGGCGCCCGCCAGCTCGACCTCCACGTGGCCGAGGAAGCCGATGATCCGGACCGGCAGCCCGGCCGCGCGGGTGGCCCGCACCTCGTCGAGGACGCCGGGCTCGGAGAGGTCGGCGAGGATCGTGCCCTGGCCCAGCTCGCGGGCGGCCTCGGACAGGCGGCCGCCGCGCGGAGCGAAGCGGAGGGCGACGCCGAGCCGCTCGCCGGCGGCGTGGATCTTGGAGCGGAAGACGAGGTCGCGGACGGAGACGAGGAGGGGCATGGGAGCGGATGTACCGGCGCGGGCGCGTCGGCGCCGCGCCCGGCGGGGCGCCGGGCGCTATCGAGGCTTCGGGATCCCGGCCTCGATGCGCGCCGCCTCCTGCGGCGCCAGCAGGCGGGCCAGCTCCAGCTCCAGGTCCACGTCGCGGTAGGGCTTCCCGCGGCCGTGCTCGGTCTGGTCCTCGACCAGCCGGGTCAGCCGCACCTGCACGCCCCCCTCGCCCGGCGCGGCCTCGGCGTGCACGCGGGTCTGGTCCTTCCGCCACCCGGTGTCGAGCGTGCGCCGCCCGGCCCTGTCGATCTCGGTGGGGCGGGCGGGCGTGAACAGGTTCACCACCAGCCCCTGGATCCCCTCGCGCGGATCCTCCTCGTCGGCGAGCGGGAACTCGTTCTTCATGAGCAGCCGGCGCACGTCGCCCCAGATCTCCTCCGCCGGCTGCGGGAAGCGGAGCCGGTCGAGCTCGGCCTCCAGGTACCGGGTGCGCGCGCGCTGCGCGGCGACCGAGGCGCAGCCGGACAGCGCGAGCGCGAGCGCCGCGGCGGCGATCCAGGGGGTGCGGGTCATCGGCTCTCCTCGGGGCTGGACGACCCGAGGACTCTACCCGATGCCGGGGCGGCGCGGTGGCCGCGCGCGCGGTCGCGCCAGGCGCCGAACAGCACGGGTGCGACGAGGAGCGCGGCGACGACGGCGAGCGACAGCGCCGGAGGGACCTTCACCCAGTCCATCGCCAGCATCTTCAGGCCCACGTACACCAGCACCGCGGAGAGGCCGGTCTTCAGGCCCGAGAAGCGCTCGACCATGCCGGCCAGCAGGAAGAACATCGAGCGCAGGCCCAGGATGGCGAAGATGTTCGAGGTGAAGACGATGAACGGGTCGAGCGTCACCGCGAAGATCGCCGGGATGGAGTCCACCGCGAAGACGACGTCGGAGATCTCCACCAGCACCAGCGCGAGCAGGAGCGGCGTCGCCACGCGACGGCCGTTCTCGATCGTGACGAAGTGGCCCCCCTGCAGCGCGTGGGTCGAGGGGATGACCCGCCGCACCAGCCGCATCAGCCGGCCGCCGGTGGGGTCCGGCGCCTCGTTGCGGCCGAGGAACAGCTTCACGCCGGTCGCGACCAGCAGCGCGCCGAACAGGTAGATGGTCCAGTGGAAGCGCGCCAGCAGCGCGGTGCCGGCGAAGATCATCCCGGCGCGCAGGACGAGCGCGGAGAGGATGCCCCAGAACAGCACCCGGTGCTGGTAGATCGGCGGCACGCCCAGCGCCGAGAAGATGATGACGAACACGAAGATGTTGTCGACGGCGAGCGACTTCTCGATGAGGTAGCCGGTGAGGAACTCGAGGCCGCGGTCGGCCCCGAACTGCCACCACACCAGCGCGTTGAAGCCGAGCGCCAGCGTCACCCACACCACGCTCCAGCCCAGCGCCTCGCGCACGCGGATGACGTGCGCCTTCCGGTGGAACACGCCCAGGTCGAGCGCCAGCATCAGCGCGACGAAGGCGAGGAAGCCGATCCACAGGGTGGGGGAGCCGATCGATTCGACCAAGACGTTCCTCCGGAGAAGTTCCCGGCGGATCTAGGGCCTCGGCCATCGCTTAGACCATGACAAAATGATGGTCCGGCACATTCAGAAAACCTGGGTGCCGGCGGGCGGGCAGGCGGGCCCTGGAGCGCCCGGGCGGCCCGCGATGCGATATGACGCGAGCATGACCGTGCTCCGCCGTGCCGCCCGCTGGTGCCTCACCGCCCTCGCGCTCGCCACCGCGCCGGCCGCGCGCGCGCAGGGCGAGCCGGCCGCCGACGCGCCGTACCCCCTCACGCTGGACGTGGGCCAGGTGAAGCCGCTCTGCCCCACCGGCACGGTGCAGTGCCCGCCGCGCGCGATCCTCTGCGACGATCCGAAGGTGGCGGTGGGCGCGGACTCGCCGGAGGGCGGCGCGCTGCGCGGCGTCGGCCCGGGAACCACCACCTGCTCGGCCGCGGGCGGGTCGCCGCTCGGCGCGCGCCGCGTCTACCGGGTGACGGTGGTCGCCCCCGGCGACGGCGGCGCGCGCGGAACGGAGAGCGACGCGGGCGGGACCGGCCGCTAAGGCCGAGACCGCTCGATCTGGTTCGCTGCTGCGGCGCACGCTGGCTGCCTGCGCCGGGCAGACTCGTCCCTGCGCTGCTCGACGTGCCTACGGGCACGCCTGCGCTGCTCGGTCCTCGTGTGCCCGGCTCGGCGACGCCATCGTGTGCCTCGCGACGCGACCAGATCCATCGGGCTCGGCTCTAGCCCTGCTGCGCCGGCGCGGCCGGGGCCGTCTCGGCGGGCGCCGGCGTCTCGGGGGACGCGGGCGCGGCCGGGGCGGGCGCGGTGGCGGCGGCGGCGCCGCGCTCGAGCCAGCCGCCGCCGAGGGCGCGGTACAGGCCGATCGAGTTCGAGAAGCGGGCCAGCCGCGTCTGGATGAGCTGCTGCTGCGCGCCGTAGAGATCGCGCTGCGCGGTGAGCACGTTCAGGTAGCTGTCCACGCCCTTGCGGTAGCGCAGCTCGGAGATGTCGTAGCGCCGCTGCTCCGCCTCGACGCGCCGGGTCTGCGCCTCGAGCTGCTCGTCGAGGCGCCCGCGCGCCACCAGCGCGTCGGCCACCTCGCGGAACGCCGCCTGGATGGCCTTCTCGTAGCTCGCGATCTCGATCTGCTTGCGGACGTTCGCCGCGTCGAGGTTCGCCTTGTTGCGGCCGCCCGTGAAGATGGGCAGGTCGATGCGCGGCGAGAACGCCCAGGTGCCCGAGCCGACGGTGAACAGGTTGGACAGCTCGGTCGAGGCCGTGCCCACCGAGGCGGTGAGCGAGATGGACGGGAAGAACGCCGCGCGCGCCGCGCCGATGCTGGCGTTCGCGGCCTTGAGCTGGTGCTCGGCCGAGAGGATGTCGGGGCGGCGCTGCAGCAGGTCCGAGGGGAGGCCGGCGGGGAGCTCGGCCACCGGCGGCTGCTGCTCGAGCGGCGTCGCCGCGGGCAGGTCCTTCGGGAGCGGGCCGCCGGCGAGCAGCACCAGCGCGTTCTCCGCCTGCGCGAGCTGCTGCCGGTAGGCGGACAGGTTCACGCGGGCGGTCTCCACCTGCGCCTCGGCGGTGCGGAAGTCGAGCTCGGAGGTGCGGCCGGCCTCGAAGGTGCGCTTCGCGAGGTCGTAGGACTGCTGCACGGTCTGCAGCGTCTGCTCCGCCAGCGCCACCTGCGACTGCAGCGCCCGCGAGGCGAGGTACTGGACGGCGACCTCCGACACCAGCGCCAGGTGCGCGCTGCGGTGGGCCTCCTCGGTCGCGAGGTACTGCTCCAGCGCCTGGTTGCGCAGGCTGCGCACGCGGCCGAACAGGTCGATCTCGAACGAGGTGAGGCCCACGCCGGCCGAGAAGGTGTTCCCGACCGACGGCTCGCCGGTGAAGCTGAGGTCCTTGGCGGTGCGGGCGCGGCTGCCGCTCCCGGTCGCGCCCACGGTGGGCAGCAGGTAGGAGCGCTGGATGCCGTACTGCGCCCGCGCCAGCTCCACGTTGAGCGCCGCGACGCGGAGGTCGCGGTTCTCGCGCAGCGCCTGGTCGATCACGGCCTGCAGGCCGGGATCCTGGAACACGTCGCGCCAGCCCAGGTCGGCGGCGGCCGGGCCGGCGGCCGGCTCGGCGCCGCCTGCGAACTCGGCGGCGACGGGCGCGGCGGGGCGCTGGTAGCGGGGCGCGAGCGTGCACCCCGAGACGGCGAGGACGGACAGGGCGGCGAGCGCCGCGAGGCCCGGGCTACGCATGGGCGATCTCCTTGGGTGCGGCCTCGTCCTCGTCGTCGCGCGGCCCGGCCACCAGGTCGGGCGGCGGCGTCTTCCGCTTGCCGGCGATCTTCACGAAGAACACCGGCACGAGCAGGATGGCGAGGAAGGTGGCCGAGAGCATGCCGCCGATCACCGCCACGCCGATGGCGTTCTGCCCGGCAGCGCCGGCCCCGTTCGCGATGGCGAGCGGGAGCACGCCGAGGATGAAGGCGAGCGAGGTCATGATGATGGGGCGGAGGCGCATGCGGGCCGCCTCCACGGCGGCGTCGAACAGGCTCATGCCCTGCTCGTACAGGGCCCGCGCGAACTCGACGATGAGGATGGCGTTCTTGGCGGAGAGGCCGATGGTGGTGAGCAGGCCGACCTGGAAGTAGACGCCGGCCTCGAGCCCGGCGAGCTCGGTGAACAGCACCGCGCCGAGCACGCCGAGCGGCACCACCAGCATCACCGAGAACGGGATGGACCAGCTCTCGTAGAGCGCCGCCAGCGCGAGGAACACCACCAGCAGCGAGATGGCGTAGAGCGCCGGGGCGTTCGCGCCGGAGAGCCGCTCCTCGTACGAGAGGCCGGACCACTCCAGGCCGATGCCCGGCGGGAGCGCCTTCACGTGCTCCTCCATGGCCGCCATCGCCTCGCCCGAGCTGTGGCCGGGCGAGGGCTCGCCCTGGATCACCATGGCCGGGGACCCGTTGAAGCGCTCGAGCTTGGTCGGCCCGTACACCCAGGTGCCGGTGGAGAACGACGAGAACGGCACCATCTGCCCGCCGGCGTTGCGCACGTACCAGCGGTTCAGGTCCTCCGGCTTCATGCGGAACGGCGCCGCCGCCTGCACGTACACGCGCTTGGTGCGCCCCTTGTCCACGAAGTCGTCGACGTAGTTGATGCCCCAGGTGCTGGAGAGGGTGGCGTTGATGTCGGCGAGCGAGAGCCCGAGGGCGGCGGCCTTCTGCTGGTCCACGTCGATGCGGTACTGCGGCGTGTCCTCCAGGCCGAGCGGGCGCACCTTGGCGAGCCGCGGGTCCTGCGCGGCCATGCCCAGGAGCTGGTTGCGGGCCGCCATGAGCGCCTCGTGGCCGAGGTTGCCGCGGTCCTGGAGCTGCAGCTCGAAGCCGGTGGCGTTGCCGAGCTCGGGCACGGCCGGCGGCACGAACGCGAACGCGAGGCCGTCCTTGATCTGCGAGAACGCCCGCATGGCGCGCCCGGCGATGGCCGGGGCGTGCTGCTCCTTCTTCGGGCGCTCGGCCCAGTCCTTCAGGCGCACGAACGCGAGGCCGGCGTTCTGGCCGCGGCCGGAGAAGCTGAAGCCGGTGATCGCCATCACCGCCTCGACGTTGTCCTTCTCGTCCTCGAGGTAGTGGCGCGTCACCTCCTGCATCACCGTGCGCGTCCGGTCCATGGTGGCGCCGGCAGGCAGCTGCACCATGTTGATGATCGAGCCCTGGTCCTCCTCCGGCAGGAAGCCGGTGGGCAGGTGCAGGAACAGGCCGCCCAGCGCAGCCAGCAGCACGGCGTAGACGATCAGGGCGCGGCCGGTGCGGCGCAGGATCCAGCCGACCGACTTCTCGTAGACCCCGCTGCCCCGGCCGTAGAGCCGGTTGAACCAGCCGAAGAACCCCGTCTCGCCGGCGTGGTGCCCCTTCTCGACGGGCTTCAGGATCGTGGCGCAGAGCGCCGGGGTGAGCGTCAGGGCGACCACCACCGAGAGCGCCATCGCCGAGACCACGGTGATGGAGAACTGCCGGTAGATGACGCCCACCGAGCCGCCGAAGAACGCCATGGGGACGAACACCGCGGCGAGCACCAGCGCGATGCCGACGAGGGCACCGGTGATCTGGCCCATCGACTTGCGGGTGGCCTCGCGCGGCGAGAGCCCCTCCTCGCTCATCACGCGCTCGACGTTCTCCACCACCACGATGGCGTCGTCCACCAGCAGGCCGATGGCGAGCACCAGGCCCAGCATGGTGAGCGTGTTGACGGTGAAGCCGGCCGCCGCCAGCACGCCGAACGTGCCGAGCAGCACCACCGGCACGGCGATGGTGGGGATGAGCGTCGCGCGGAAGTTCTGGAGGAACAGGAACATCACCAGGAACACGAGGACGATGGCCTCGGCGAGGGTCTTCACCACCTCCTCGATCGAGATCCGCACGAACGGCGTCGAGTCCACCGGGTAGACGACCTTCATCCCCGGCGGGAAGTACTGCGACAGCTCGGAGAGCTTGGCGCGCACCAGGTCGGCGGTCCGGAGCGCGTTCGCGCCGGAGGCGAGGCGGATGCCCATGCCGCCGGCGGGCTTGCCGTTGTAGTAGCTCTCGAGCTCGTAGGTCTCGCCGCCCAGGTTCGCGGTGCCGACGTCGCGCAGGCGCACCTGCGAGCCGTCCGGGTTCACGCGGAGCAGGATGTTCAGGAACTGCTCGGGCGTCTGCAGGCGGGTCTGCGAGGTGACGGTGGCGTTGAGCTGCTGGCCGGGCACGGCCGGGGCGGCGCCGAGGGAGCCGGTGGACACCTGCGCGTTCTGCGCGCGGAGGGCGGCGCTCACGTCGAGCGGGGTGAGCTTGAAGCTGGCGAGCTTGTCGGCGTCGAGCCAGATGCGCATCGCGTACTGCGTGCCGAACGCGGTCACCTCGCCCACGCCGGTGACGCGGCTGATCTGGTCGACGATGTTCGAGAACGCGTAGTCGTTCAGGTCGTCGCGCGTCATGCTGCCGTCCTCGGAGATGAGGCCGGCGATGAGCAGGTAGTTGCTGACGGTCTTCAGGACGCGCACGCCCTGCTGCTGCACCTGCTGGGGCAGCAGCGGCATGGCGTTCTGCAGCTTGTTCTGCACCTGCATCTGCGCGATGTCCGGGTCGGCCTCGGCCTCGAACGTCAGGGTGACGCTGGCGTTGCCGGAGCTGTCGCTCGCGGCGGACATGTACCGGAGGTGGTCGATGCCGGTCATCTTCTGCTCGATGACCTGGGTGACCGAGTTCTCCAGCGTCTGCGCGTTCGCGCCCGGGTAGGTCGCGAACACCGTGACGACCGGCGGCGCGATGGCGGGGTACTGCGAGACCGGCAGGCCCAGGATGGCGAGCCCACCGGCCAGCATGATCATGATCGAGATCACCCACGCGAAGATGGGCCTATCGATGAAGAACCTGGCCACGACGACTCCTCGACTGCGAAAAGGGAATGGGTGCGCGGGCGGCCGGCTCGGGTCCGGCCGCGCGCGCGGTCACGCTGTCCGGCGCCTCAGCGCGCCGCGCCGGCCGGGGCCGGCTGGCCCGGGGTCGCGGCGTTCGCCTGCTTCGCGCCGCCCGCCGGGACCGGGTTGACGGGGGCGCCGGGGCGCACCTTCTGGAGGCCCTCGACGATCACCTGCTCGCCGGGCTTCACGCCGGAGGTCACGAGCCACGCGTCGCCGACGACGCGCTCGGTGACCAGGTTGCGCAGCTCGACCTTGCCGCCGGCGACCACGAGCGCGGTGGGCTCGCCCTTGTTGTTGCGGGCCACGGCGCGCTGGGGGACGAGCAGCGCCGCCGGGTTCACGCCCTCGGCGAGGCGCGCCCGCACGTACGTGCCGGGCAGCAGCTCGGCGCGCGGGTTCGGGAAGATGGCGCGCACCTTCACCGACCCGGTGCCGGGATCCACGGTCACGTCGGCGAACTGCAGCGTGCCCGGCAGGCCGTACTCGTGGCCGTCCTCGGTGGTGAGCGCGACCTTGGCCTTGCCGGCGCCGGCGGACTGGAGCTTGCCCGCCTCGAGGTCGCGGCGCATCCGGAGCAGCTCGGCGCTGGACTGCGTCACGTCCACGTAGACGGGGTCGAGCTGCTGCACGGTGGCGAGCAGCGTGGCCTGCGCGGCCTGCACGTAGGCGCCCTCGGTCACCTCGGAGCGGCCGATCCGGCCGCTCACCGGGGAGGTGACGGTGGTGTAGCCGAGGTTGATGCGGGCCGCGTCCACCGCGGCCCTGCCGGCGGCGACGTCGGCCTCGGCCTTCTTCAGCGCGGCCACCGCGTCCTCGTGCTCCTGCCGGCTGACCGCGTTCGCGGCCACGAGCTCGGTGTAGCGCTCGGAGGTGAGCCTGGCCGACGCGAGCGTCGCCTCGGCGCGGGCGAGCTGCGCCCGGGCGCTGTCGAGCGCCGCCTGATAGGGCGCCGGGTCGATCTTGAACAGCGGCTGGCCCTGCTTCACGTCGCTGCCCTCCGTGAACAGGCGCTTCAGCACGATGCCGTTCACGCGGGCGCGGACCTCGGCGACCTTGGAGGCGGAGACGCGGCCCGGCAGCTCGGTGGTGAGCGTCACCGCCTGCGGGGAGATGGTGACCACGCCGACCTCCACCGGGCCGGGGGCGCGCGCGTCCTGCTTCTTGCCGCCGCAGCCGGCCGCCGCGAGCGCGAGGGCGGCGAGCGCCAGGGCGCGCTTGCCGGAAAAGAGGGCGGGAGCGCGCCGCGCGGCGGCGCGAGAGGAGCGGAGGGAGGGGTTCATCACGATTCCTTTGAGGCCCGGGGAACGGATCCGTGAGCCCGGGAGGGCGGTACAGATAGTCGCGCGCTCGGAAACGGTCAAGACTAAACCGTTCAGTTCAATGCGCGGCCGGAAACTAGCTGGGCAAGGGTTGACAGTCAAGACTGAACCGTTTAGTTCATCCGACATGGCTGAGAATCAGGCCCAGAGACCCCCCGATTGGTGCGTTGGTAAGCGCCAGCAGATCCTGGATGGGGCGCGGAAGGTCTTCGCGGAGCTCGGGTACGAGCGGGCCAGCGTCGATCTGATCGCCTCCCGGACCGGCGTCTCCAAGGCCACGCTCTACAACCACTTCGACGACAAGAGCGCGCTGTTCGTCGCCTGCTTCGAGCAGGGCTCCCACGAGATGCGGTCCGACCTCGAGGCGCTGTTCGGCGAGACGAGCGACGACCTCGAGTCGGCCCTCCAGGCCGCCGGGGAGCGCCTGCTCGGGAAGTTCCTCTCCAGCGAGGCGGTGGCGCTGTACCGGAGCGCGCTCGACGGGTTCCGCCTGCCCGAGATCGGGAAGATGCTGTACGAGCGCGGGCCTCGGGTCACGCACGAGCTCATCGCCGCGGCGCTCTCGCGCTGGGCGGCGCGCGGCCTGCTGCGGCTCGACGATCCGTACTACGCGGCGGTGCAGTTCGTGAACCTGTGCCACGGCGACGTGATGATGCGCCTGCACCTGGGCGTGCTCCAGGAGGCCTCGCCGGACGACGTCCGCGCCACGGTGCGCCGCGCGGTGCAGACGTTCCTGCGCGCGTTCCGCCCGTGAGCGGGTCCGCGCGCCGCGCGACCTCCGGGACGTTGACGCCGCTCCGCGTCCGCACGTAGAGAGCAGGGCAGCGCCCGCCGGACGCGCTCCCGCGCCCGGCCGGTCCGCCGGAGGCGCCCATGACGCCCGCGCGATCGCCACGCCGCACCCCGCTCGCCCTCCTCGCCGCGATCGCGCTCGCCGCCCTCGCCTGCGGCGGCGGCTCCACCCCTCCGCCGCCGGTGGACGTCTCGCCGGTGCCCGCCGCCGATCCCGGCAGCGCGCTCCCCGACGGCTGGGAGCGCGGGCCGTTCGCCGAGATCTACGTCCGCGGCTACCAGGACTCCGACGGCGACGGCGTCGGCGACCTGCGCGGGCTGGCGAGCCGGCTCGACCACCTCGCCGGCCTCGGGGTGCGAGGCATCTGGCTCATGCCGGTCACAGCCAGCCAGGACCACGACCACGGCTACGCGGTCGCCGACTACCGCGGCGTCGAGCCCGGGTACGGCACGCTCGAGGACCTCGACGCGCTCGTCGCGGCCGCCCACGCCCGCGGCATCGGCGTCATCCTCGACTACGTCATGAACCACAGCGCGGCCAACAACCCGCTGTTCCTCAACTCCGCCGACGACAAGTCGAACCCGTACCGCGGCTGGTACCTGTGGAGGTCGTCGCAGCCGTCGGGCTGGTCGGTGTACGGCGGCAACCCGTGGCGCCAGTCCGGCAGCGGCTGGTACTACGCGCCGTTCGCGACGAACATGCCGGACTTCGATCTCGCGAACCCGGCGGTGGCCGCGTACCACGCCGACAGCCAGCGCTTCTGGCTGAACCGCGGCGTGGACGGGTTCCGCTTCGACGCGGTCGGCATGCTGTACGAGAACGGGCCCGGCGCCTGGAACGACCAGCCGCAGAACTACGTCCGGATGGCGGAGGTGCGGGCGCTGCTCGACGGCTACGAGCGGCGCTTCATGGTGTGCGAGGGGCCGGACGACCCGGCCGGCTTCACCGCCGCCTGCGGCAGCGCGTTCGCGTTCGGCCTCCAGTACGACGTGATGGGCGCGGCGCGCGGGGACGCCGCGGCCGTGGCGCGGGTGGCGGCGTACTTCGAGGACCCGGCCCGCCTCGCCGCGTCCACCCTGCTCTCCAACCACGACGCGTTCGCCGGCCAGCGCCCCTGGGACCAGCTCGGCGGCGACGAGGCGCGGTACCGGCTCGCGGCCGCGACGTACCTGCTGCTCCCGGGGATCCCGTTCGTCTACTACGGCGAGGAGATCGGCATGGGCGGCGCCGCCTCGCTCTCCGGCGACTGGCGGCTGCGCGCGCCCATGAGCTGGACCGGCGACGCGCGCACCGCCGGGTTCACCACCGGCAAGCCGTTCCGCGCGCTCTCGTCCAACGCGGCCACGCACAACGTGGAGGCGGAGCAGGGCCGCGCCGGCTCGCTGCTCGAGTTCTACCGCGAGGTCATCGGGCTCCGCAGGTCGGTGCCGGCGCTCGACCGCGGCGGCTACGAGGGCGCCCGCGCGTCCGGCGCGACGCTCTCCTTCCGCCGCACGCTGGGGACCTCGCACGCGCTCGTGCTGCTCAACTACGACGTCGTCCCGCTCACGCTCCCCGTGACCGGCCTCCCGCCCGGCGCCGCGCTCGCGCCGCGGCTGCCCGGCACCGCGCCCGCGGTCACGGCCGACGCGGCGGGCGCGGCCTCGTTCGACCTGCCCGCGCTCTCGGTCCGCGTCTACACCTGGGACGGCTGAGCTAGAACTCGCCCGCGATCCCGCCCGGCGACGGCATCAGGCGCACGTGCGCGACGGGGTGCCAGTGGAGCCACGGCACCAGGATCCCCACCGCCGTGCCCCACCCCGCGCCGGCGAGCACGTCGGTCGCCCAGTGGCGATCCGCGGCCAGCCGCAGGTAGCCGACGGCGCCCGCCGCCGCCGCGCCGCCGCCGACGATCCACGGCGCCGCCGGCGCGTCGCGCAGGGTGGCGAGGGTGCCCGCCGCGGCGGCCGCCGCGAACGCGGTGGCGGTGTGGCCCGACCAGAAGGACACGCGCGAGTCGAGCGCGCGCGCGGGCCCGCTGCCGTCCCAGGCGTCCGGCCGGATCCGGTCGGTGCCCACCTTCACGAGCTCGGTGCCGAGCGTCGCGATCGAGACCGCCTCGGCGAGGAGCAGCGCGTCCTCGGCCGCGCGCCGGGGCGCGCCCGCCGCGAGGTCGGGTACCGTCAGCGCCGCCGCCGCGCCGAGCGGCACGCCCACGCCGAGCAGGTCGGAGGCGGTCGCCGCGCGCGACGGGTGCTTCCAGGCCAGCGTCTCGTGCGCCCAGGCGTCGAAGCGGCCCGGGCTGCACCAGCGGCAGGTGGCGGGGAGCAGGTCGCGCTCGAGCAGGCGGAGCCCGAGCGCGGCCGCGAGCGCGCCCGCGGTGACGGCGCCGTCGGCCGCGAGGTTCACCCGGAGCTCCGCCGGCGCGGGCCGCGCCGGGGCGGGGAGGGCCGAGAGCGCGAGGACCGCGGCGAGCGCGGGGGGGACGAGCAGGCGATGGCGTCTCACGTCGCGGACCTCCCGGCGCCGGGGCCGAGCCAGCGGAGCAGCGCCGCGTTCACCTGCTCCGGCGCCTCGTTCTGCACGAAGTGGCCCGCGCCCTCGATCGGCACGATCTCCGGCGGGTTGCCGGGCGAGAGGTACGGCGCGAGCTTCGCCCGCGCGATCGTCTCCACGCCCAGGAAGCGATCCTCCACGCCCCACAGGATGAGCGTGGGCGCGGAGATCGGCCGGGGACGCGGCCCGGGCGAGCGCCGGCCGCGGAAGGCCGCCCGGTAGTAGCCGAGCGCCGCGCGCGCGGCCCCGGGCTGGAGGAACGCGCGGCGGTACGGCTCCAGCTCCTCGGCGGGCCAGGCGCTGCGCACGTACGAGCCGCCGCGGAGCGCGCGCGCCACGCCGGCCGCACGGTCGCGGGTGAGCAGCCACTCGGGGAGGAGCGGCACCTGGAACAGCAGCATGTACGACGAGCGGAGGAGCTGGCGGCGGTTGCGGCGCAGCTCGCGCGCGAACGCGCTCGGGTGCGGCGCGTTCAGGACGACGAGCCGCGAGACCACCTCCGGATGCCGGCCCGCGACCGCCCACGCCACCGCGCCGCCCCAGTCGTGCCCGATCACCACCGCGCGCTCGCGCCCCAGCGCCCGGACCAGCCCGGCCGCGTCCGCCGCCAGCGTGGCGAGGTCGAACGGCCCGCGCTTCTCGGTGCCGCCGTAGCCGCGGAGGTCCGGCGCCACCGCGCGCCAGCCGGCGGCGGCGAGCGCGGGGAGCTGGTGCCGCCAGGAGCGGGCCAGCTCGGGGAAGCCGTGCAGGAGCAGCGCGAGCGGACCGTCGCCCGGGCCGTCGGCGAGCGCGGCGAAGCGGAGGCCGTTGGCCTGGAGCGCGAGCGTGTCCACCGACGCAGCGTAGCGTCCCCGCGCCCGCGTCGCCTCCACGCGGGGCGAACCTCCCCGACGCGGGTGTGCCCCGTCGGTGGCGCTCGCGACGCGGGATCGCGGGACTGCCGCACGCGGAAGGGGGCGTGGACACTTCCGCGCATGCCGGTGCCGCCTCCAGGCGCGCCGGCCGAACGAACTCGAGGGGGGACCTCACATGAAGAAGCTCACCTGGCTCGCGGCGCTGCTGCCCGCGCTCGCCGCCGCCGACACCAGCCCGCTGCTGCTCGCGGGCGCGCAGATCGACGCCACCGGCACCACCGCCGTCCAGACGCAGCCCATGCCGAAGGGCTGGTTCAGCACGCGCAACGTGCTCGACCGGACCAAGACCTCGCTCGTCACCCGCCTCGCGGCGGGCGCCACCCCCTGCTCCGCGGATCTGGGCGTGGTGGCGACGCTGAGCAGCGTCACCGCCGGCAACTTCACCGAGGTGGTGAACCCGCAGGACCGGACGGTGCGGTACGTCTGGGACACCGTCGCCGATCTCTCGCCGTTCCAGAACCGCTGGCACTACTACACCGGCTGTGACGGCGTCCGCGTGGTGCTCGGCTGCCCGGAGTCGATCCCGGTGACCGTCGGCATGGAGGCGTTCGCGAGGTCCGGCGCCTGCCAGAGCTACGTGGACGACCTGGGCCAGACCGTGTGCGCCGCCGACCAGGTGGTCGCGATGCTGCCCGCGGTGCAGGAGGCGGATCAGGTCGCCACCGGCTGCGTGGAGGAGGGCGGCGACACGAGCTGCGGGATCGGCCCGTGCGAGAGCGCCTGCACCCAGTCCTGCGACGCGCAGTTCCCGGTCGGCCGCGGCGCGGACAAGGGCAACGTCGCGCTGCTGAAGGCGTGCAAGGAGGCCTGCCCCTGCACGTGCAAGTACGAGCGGCCGGCGCGGTGCCCGCAGCCGCAGAACTGCGACTAGCGCGCCGGACGAGCGGCCCCGTTCGCGCCCGCGATCGGGGCCGCGCCGTCCCGGCACCGGCGCCCTGCCGGGTGCAATGCCGGCGCCCGGCACGGCCCGCGGCCCCGGCTCGATGCGCCTTGCGCGGCCCGGCCGGTCGGCCCTACACCTCTCCCGTGCCGCCCGACCCGGAGCCGACGACCGCCGCGACCCGCGCCGCCGCCCCGGCCCGCCGGCTGCTGCTCCTCGCGCTCGGCTGGACGGCCTTCGCCTTGGGGGCGATCGGGCTCCTGCTGCCCATCGTGCCCACCACGCCGTTCATGCTGGTGGCGCTGTGGGCGTTCTCGGCCAGCTCCGAGCGCTTCCACCGCTGGCTCTACACGCACCGGCTCTTCGGGCCGCCGCTGCAGAAGTGGCAGCGGGATCGCGCCATCCCGGCCTGGGTGAAGGCGCTCGCGCTCGGGAGCATGACGCTGAGCCTCGCGTGGCTGGCGTTCGCGGTGCGGCCGCCGCGGTACGTGCTGCTCGCCGCCGCCGCGCTCGTCGCGGGCGGCGCCGCGTTCGTCCTGCGCATCCCGAGCCGGCCGCGGCAGCCGGTGCGGGAGCCGTGATGGCGCCCCGGCTGCTCGCGATCCTGGGCGTCGCGGCCCTGCTCGTCGCCTGCGGGGCCGGCCGCGGCCACCGCGGCGAGGCGGCGCGCGCGGCGGCCGCCACCGGCGGCTGCGGCGCCGGCTGCCCCGAGGGCCAGGTCTGCGTGGACGTGCCCGGCGACGCGTGCACCTGGCCCTCCGACCCGGCCTGCCCGGGCGCCTGCGTCGAGCCGGTGCCCTGCGGCGGCTTCGCGGCGATCCGCTGCCCCGGCGACCGCGCCTGCGTGGACGACCCGCGCGACGACTGCGCCCCGCCCCGCGGCGCCGACTGCGGCGGCCTGTGCGCGCCCGGGCCCGCCGCCGACGCGCGCTGACCGCGACTCCCGCCCGCGCCTCGCGCGAAGGCCGGGCGCCCGGCCCGCCGCCGGTCTATTCTCGCGACCGTGAAGGACCTGCCCCTGAACGCGCTCCGCGCCCTCGCGCTCGTGTTCGCGCACCGCGGCGTGCGCCCGGCCGCGCGCGAGCTGGGCGTGGCCCACTCGTCGCTGAGCCGCCACCTGGCCGAGCTGGAGGCGTGGGCGGGCACGCCGCTGACCCGCGGGCCGGGCGGACGGGGCGGGCTCGCGTTCACGCCGCAGGGCGAGGCGCTCGGGCAGGCCGCGCTCGCCGCGCTGCGCGAGCTGGAGCGTGCGGCGGCGGCGGTGCGGGAGGCGCGCTCGGAGCGCTCGGTGGTGATCTCGACCACCGCCTCGTTCGCGGCTCGCTGGCTCCTGCCGCGGCTCCCGGCGCTGGAGGCGAGCCACGCGGACCTGGAGGTCTCGGTGCTGGTGGATCCGCGGCCGGTGGACCTGGGGACCGCCGGCGTCGGCGAGGTGGATCTCGCGATCCGGCTCGGGCACGGCCCCTGGCGCGATCTCGACTGCGAGCCGCTCCTCGACGAGGTGCTGTACCCGGTGATGAGCCCGGCCGCCTGGCGCGCGGCGGGCTCGCCGCGCCGGCCGGCGGCGCTGGCGCGGCTGCGGCTCTTGCACGACCGGGATCCGGGCGCGACCTGGGAGCTGTGGCGCCGCGCCCACGGGCCCGCCTCGCTGGACGTCCGGCGGGGCCCGCGCCTCGCCTCGACCGACCTCGTGCTCCGCGCCGCGGCGCAGGGGCAGGGGGTGGCGCTGGCGCGGCACCGGCTCGCCGCGGACGACCTGGCCGCCGGCCTGCTGGTCCGCCCCTTCGAGCCGTCGGTGGCGATCGGCCCGGCCTACTGGCTGGTGCTCCCGCCGCACGGGCGCGGCCGCCCCGCCACCGCCGCGGTGGTGGGGTGGCTCGAGGACCAGGCCCGCGCCTGCGGGCCGGTCCCCTCCTAGAACGGTCTCGTTCCGAGACCGAACTCCGCGCCCCGCCCGACCGGCCCCGCGTGGCAGATCCCAGCCATGGACGGTGCCGGCATGGAGACGTGGATCGCGACCGCAGGGCCCGTCCACGGCGCCATGGGCGCGCCGCTCGCCGTCTCGTCCGCCCTGCCGCCCGCCGGCGCCCGAGCCCGGCCGGCGCCCGTCCGTTACACCCATCAGCACGAGGTCATCGCCATGCAGCCGATCGTCGGAATCGTGGGCGGGCTCGGTCCGGAGGGGACCGTCCACTACTACCGGAAGCTCACCGCCCGGCTCGCCGCGCTGCCGCTCGACGCGGGCCGGCCGGGAATCGCCGTGGACCACGTCTGGATCGACCGGTTCTCGGCCTTGCTCCGGGCGGGCGCCGACGCGGACGCGCTGGAGCTCCTGCTGGGATCGCTCCGCCGGCTCGAGCGCGCCGGCGCCACCCTGGCGCTGTTCGCGGCGGTGACGCCGCACCGGTTCCTGCCGGCGCTCCGGCCCCGCTCGCCGCTGCCCATCGCCGACCTGGTGGGCGCGACCTGCGAGGACGTGCGCGCCGCCGGCCACCGCGTGGTCGGGCTCGTCGGCACGCGCTTCACCGTCTCCGAGCCGTTCTTCCGCGACGCGCTCGAGGCGGCCGGCGTGCGGGTGGTGGTCCCCGACGAGGCCGGGACCGACGACCTGGACGCGCTCATCTTCGGGCCGCTCGCGCGCGGCGAGAAGACGCCGGCGATGCAGGGCGAGCTCGCCGCGATCGTGAGCCGCATGGCCAGGCGGGAGCCGCTCGACGCGCTGGTGGTCGCCTGCACCGATCTCATGGATCTCATGGGGACCGAGGTCCCGCTCCTCGATCCCATCGACAGCCACCTGCGCCTGGCGCTCCGGATGCTCCCGGCGTCCGGAGCGCGGGCGCAGTGACGGCTCACATGGGCGGCAGCGCCGCCATGCGCCGCTGCATCTCCTCCGGCGAGACGTCCTCCTTGTGCGTGCCCACGTGCCAGAGGTGGCCGAACGGATCCACGATCGAGCCCATCCGGTCGCCGTAGAACTTGTCCTCCACGGCGCCCTTCACGGTGGCGCCCGCGGCGACCGCGCGCGCCACGGTGGCGTCCACGTCGGGCACGTACACGACGAGGCCGACCGCCGTGCCGCCGATGGACTTCGGGCCGAGCGCGCCCATCTCCGGGTGCTCGTCCGCCAGCATGAGGCGCGCGTCGCCGATCTTCAGCTCGGCGTGGCCGACGCGCCCCTCCGGCCCGGGCATGCGCATGAGCTCGACCGCGCCGAAGACCTTCGCGTAGAAGTCGATGGCGCGGGCGGCGTCCTTCATGACGAGGTACGGCGTGAGGGCCTGGTAGCCATCGGGGATGTGCTTCACGGCGGGCATCGGGTGCTCCTCGGCTCGGGTTCGCACGAGGAGTGTCACGGGGCACCGCCGGGATCGAGGCCCCGGGCGGGTGAACGTCCGTTCAGGGCGCGGGCGGCGGCGGCGCCGCCCGGCGGCGCCCCCACGCGGCCCAGAGCCGGGTCGCGAGCAGGCGCGCCACCATCCCGCACACCACCCCCCAGGCCGCCCCGGCCAGCACGTCGGTGGGCCAGTGCACGCCCACGTAGACCCGGCTCAGCGCCACCAGCACCGCCACGCCGAGCGCGGCCAGCCCGAGGCGCGGGCCGGCGGCGGCGGCCACCGTGGCCATGGCGAAGAAGTTCGCCGCGTGCAGGCTCGGCAGCGAGCCCACGTCGGCGGCGGGCGCCAGCCAGCGGAAGGTGCCGGGCGGCAGCGCGTAGCACGGGCGGCGGCGCGCGAGCAGCGGCCGGAGGAGCTGCGAGCCGAGGCCGTCGCTCATGGCGATGGCGGCGCCGAGCGCGGCGACCAGGCGGAGCCCGGCCGGCCCGCGGACCGCGCGCGCGATGAGCACCGCCAGCAGGATCGCCCACGCCGCGCCGAACGGCTTCGACGACAGCACCACCATGAGGCCGTCGAGGATGGGGCCGCCGTCGGCGTTCAGCGCGCGGAACAGCCAGGCCTCGCCGGCGGTGTGGAGGTCGTGGGTGATCGCTGCGAGCACGGGGTCCCCGGGGAGCGTGGGCCTGCGGCCCTCCTCTTACCCCGTTTCGCGCGGCTCGGGGGCGGGCCGCTACACGCGCGGGCGCGCCCGCAGCTCCGGGGCCGGCCGGGGGGCCCGCTCGGTCAGGTCGCCGCCGGTCGCGGCGGTCGCCTCCACCAGCCGGTCCACGCCCTGCAGCGCCGCGCGCGCGCAGTCCGCCTGCGGCCCGGTGACCGGGTAGCTGCCGCGCCGGCCGCGATGCGCCTCGAGCAGCTCGAGCAGCGCGGCCCGCCCCGCCGTGCCGGGCGCGTGCGCGGTCCAGGTCGGCGCCACGTAGCGCTGCATCACGTCGAGCAGCGAGCGGAAGCGGATCCAGCGGTGGTCCTCCCAGCGGAACCGGTCGCGCAGCCGCTCGCCGGCGGCGGCGCCGCGCGCGGCGAGCCGCTCGATCACCTCCGGCGGCATCTCGAGGTTCAGCCCGCCCTCGTCCGCGGCGTGCGACACGTGCACGATGCGGTCGCGGTAGCCCGGCGCGGCGAGCTGCATCTCGTCCACCCAGGTCTGCATGGTGGTCACCACCGCGGCCAGGAACCGGAGCGGCGCGGCGCGCCCCTCGCCCAGGCGGTGCCAGCGCTGCGCGATGCCCGAGGCGTTGTTCGCGGGCAGCCACGCGCCGAGGGGATGATCGGGGTGCTGCTCGCGGAGGTCGATCGCGAACGTGGGGCGGGTGGGCAGGGCCGCGTCGAAGAAGTGGATGGGGATGTTCGAGCAGATCCCGCCGTCGGAGAACCAGGCCCGCTCCAGCTCCGGCCGGGCGCGCCGCCGCTGGTTCCGCTTGCGCGTCCAGTCCACGCCGTACAGCGGCACCGCCCCGAGGAGCAGCGGGAAGCTGAGGCTCATGCGCGCGAGCACCACCACCGGCAGCCCGGGCCCGCGCGGGAACAGCACCAGCGACGGATCGTGCGCGGGGAGCCGCACGCGCCGGCCGTCGGTGCGCGCCCGGCGCTCCGCCTCCTCGGCGCGTCCGGCCTCCACCAGCCGGTCCACCACCTCGCCCGGGAACAGCGCCCGGAACTCCGCCTCGCGGAAGAAGAACACCGGGTCGTCGGGGTGGAGCGGCAGGCGGAACGGGCGCTGGTGCGTGACGCTGGTGGTGGTGACCTCGAGGCGCAGGCCGTGGCGCTCGAGGTCGCCGAGCGTGAGCACCTCGCGCGTGCCCGCCAGCCGCTGGATGAGCCCGTGCAGCCAGGGGGTGAGCGGCGGCGGCCGGTCTCCGCCGGGCGGCGCGAAGCCGCTGCACACGCCGAGCCCGTTGGCGGCGATGGCGCCGAGCGCCGCGGCGCCCGACATCGCGATCGCGCCGAGCGCGGAGAGCACCAGCACCGCGACGGCCGAGAGCGCCACCGCGATCGCGGCCGCGGCGCCCTCCTGCCGCGCCGCGAGCGCGCCCACCGCGCCGGCGAGCAGGAGCCCGGCGAGCGCCACCCAGCAGCCGGGCGCCGCGAGGACGAGCGGCGCGAGCGCGCGCGCCACCTTGCCGGCCGCGCTCCGGCCGCGGGCGGCGCCGAGCAGCGCCTCCAGCACGGGCCGGGTGCGGCGCGACGGCTGGAACAGCGAGCCGAGCCGGGAGCGGCCGTCCGGGAGCCGCTCGCCGAGGCTGGCCGGGAGCGCCGCCAGGCCGGCGAAGCCGGCGCCCTCGGCGGTCGCGCCGGTCTGGCGCCCGTACTCGGCCGCCACCGCCGCCGCGGCCGCGATCGCGCCTGCGGACGACCCGCCCACCGAGCGGAAGCGGTACCGGCGCGCCAGCTCCACCAGCGCGAGCGGGTACACGACGCCGCTCGTGATGCCGCCCTTCATCACCAGGTCGCACTCCAGGAGTCCGTCGGCGCTTCCCGTTCCGGTCTGCATGCGGTGCCCTCGCGGCTGGTCCAGCGAGGCCACTTTGCCATCGGTGAGGGGCTTGTCGAGCGGGCGACCGCGAGGGGACGCGCCGGCCCCGGCGCGCAGGGCTGGGCCATCGGCGGCGCCCCCGCCCGAGCGCGGCGGCCCGGGCTGCGGGCGCACATGTCGAGGCCGGAGGTCCTCCGATGACCCGAGATCCCGCCCCGGGCGCCTGGCCCGAGCTGCCGCTCGCCCAGTGGGACGCCACCCGGTACGCGCTGCACATGTGGACGCAGATGATGGGCAAGACCCTGCTGGCCTGCGCCGCGCCGCTGAACCACTGGTGGCACGTCGCGCTGCGGGTCTCCGCCCGCGGCCTCGCCAGCGCGGCGGCCATCCCCACCCGCGACGGCTGCCTCGACCTCGAGCTCGACCTCGTCGAGCACGCGCTCGTGGTGCGGACCGAGCGGCGCACGGTGTCGATCCCGCTCGTCACGCGATCGGTGCACGCGTTCTACGACGAGTACCTGGCCGTGCTCGACGCGCTCGGCGTCCGCGTCCGCCTGTGGCCGGTGCCGGTCGAGGTGCCGGATCCGGTCCCGTTCGATCGGGACGACGCGCCGCGGCCGTACGACGCCGAGGCGGCGCACCGGTTCTGGCAGGTGCTCCGGCGCTGCGCGGCGGCGCTCGAGGCGCTCGGCGACGGGTTCGTCGGCAAGCAGAGCCCGGTGCACTTCTTCTGGGGAGGCTTCGATCTCGCGGCGACGCGCTTCTCCGGGCGCCGCGCGCCGGCGCGGCCGGGCGTCGACGCGATGATGCGCGAGGCGTACTCGCACGAGGTGATCTCGTGGGGCTTCTGGCCGGGCGGCGCGGCCATGAGCGGGATCCGCGTGGACGAGCCGGTGCTGTTCGCGTACGCGGCGCCCGAGCCGGCGGGCTTCCGCGACGCGGACCCGGGGGCAGCGGCGGCGCGCTACGACGGGCGCCTGGGCGAGTTCCTGCTCCCCTACGCGGCGGTCCGCGCCGCGCCGGATCCGGCCGCCGAGATCCGGGCGTTCTGCGAGGCCACGTACCGGGCCGGCGCGAGCCGGGGCGGCTGGGATCGCGCCGCGCTGGAGCGCACCGCCGGCCCGCCCGCGGCCGGCCCGTGACCGCCGCTGCGCCGCCCCGCCTCGCCCGGCCGCCGGATGGTGTAGAACGGACGGCCCGGCACGGAGGCGAACATGGACGTGGTCACCCGGCAGATCCGCAGCGAGATGGAGGGCGCCTCCTGGATCCGGCGCATGTTCGACGCCGGCCTGGAGCTGAAGCAGCGCATCGGCGCGGACCAGGTGTTCGACTTCAGCCTGGGCAACCCGGACGTCCCGCCGCCGGCCGCGGCCGCCGCCGCGCTGCGCGACCTCGCCGGAGAGGTCACCGCGCCCATGGGGCTCGGCTACTGCCCGAACGCCGGGCTGCCCTCGGTGCGCGCCGCGCTGGCGCGCCGGCTCGCGGCCGAGCAGCAGGCGCCGGTCGAGGCGCGCCACCTGGTGCTCACCTGCGGCGCCGCCGGCGGGCTGGTCACGTTCTTCCGCGCGGTGCTGGAGCCGGGCGACGAGGTGCTCTGCTTCGCGCCGTACTTCGTGGAGTACGGCGCCTACGCCGGCCACTTCGGCGGCGTGCTCCGGGCGGTGCCGTCGATCGTCCCGGACTTCACGCCCGACCTCGCCGCGCTGGAGGCCGCCATCGGCCCGCGCACGCGCGTCGTGCTGGTCAACTCGCCCAACAACCCGACCGGCCGCATCTACGACGCCGCCACCATGCAGGCGCTCGGGGCGCTGCTCTCGCGCGTCAACCAGGGGCGCGAGCGGCCGGTGTTCCTCGTCTCCGACGAGCCGTACCGCCGGCTCGCCTACGGCGGCGCGGCGGTGCCGGCGATCCTCCCGCTCACCCCGTTCTCGCTGGTGGTGGGCTCGTTCTCGAAGAGCCTGTCGCTCGCCGGCGAGCGCGTGGGCTACCTGCTGGTGAACCCCGCCATGCCCGACGCGCAGGTGCTGGTGGACGCGCTCACGCTCACGAACCGCACGCTCGGCTTCGTGAACGCGCCGGTGGTGGGACAGCGGCTGGTGGAGGCGCTGGTGGACGAGAGCGTGGACGTGGGAGTCTACGACCGGCGCCGCCGGGCCATGGCCGAGGCGCTCACCGGGGCCGGGATCTCGTTCCACCTGCCCGAGGGCGCGTTCTACTTCTTCCCCGAGGTGCCGGGCGGCGACGACCAGGCGTTCGTGCGGCTCCTGCTCGAGGAGAACATCCTGGCCGTGCCCGGGCGCGGGTTCGGGATGCCCGGCTACATGCGGCTCACCTTCTGCGTGGACGAGCAGGTGATCCGGCGCGCGGCCCCGGGCTTCGCGCGGGCCGCCCGGAAGGCGCGCGGCGGCTAGGCCCCGGCGGGCGCCTCCGAGGTCCAGCCCTCGGAGATCCAGCCGCGGTGCGCGTGCCGGAGCAGCGCCGCGTGCTGCCGGCGCGCCGCGAGCAGCCGCGCGTCCTCGGCGAACGTGGTCGGGTAGACCGCGAGCGCGTCGCGCGGGCGCATCTCCCGGTCCACGTTCACGAACGTGAACAGGCACGAGTTGGAGAGCGCGCGCACGGTCCGGTCGCGGCTGCGCCGCTCGATGCTCGCCTCGACCGACACGAAGCTGCCGGCGGTGTGCACCACGCGGCAGGAGAAGTGGAGCGTGTCCCCGAGGCGCACCGGGTGGAAGAAGTTCACCCGGTTCACGGCGGCGAGCACCGGCCGCTCCGGCGCGGCGTGCTCGGCGCAGATCGAGGACAGCTCGTAGGCGCGCCGCATCACGTAGCCGCCGAAGATCTTCCGCGGCACGTTCTCCTGCTCCGGGAACATCCGCTCCCAGGCGTCGGTCGCGAGCTCGGCCGCGAGCAGCCCGGTGAACCCGGGCACGTCCTGCGCGCGGTGGAGCCCGCGGAGCAGCTCGAACTCCGCGCGGTCCGGCGGCTCGTCCGACGCGGCCAGGTGGCGCCGGTACTCGTCGCGCCGCTCCAGCGCCCGCCGCTCCCGGTGGCGCGCCCGCTCGCCGGGGTACTCGAGCGGCGGCAGCGGCACGCTGCGCGCCTCGTCGCCCTCGCCGAGCCGGGCCACCATGGTGAAGTAGCAGGACGCCACGTGGAGCGGCGGATCGCCGGGCTGCGTGACCCGGATGCCCACCTCCATCGAGGTCCGGCCCACGTGGTTCACGCGCGCGGACAGCTCGAGATCGCGCTCCACGTCGGGCGGGTGGCGCACGAGGATGTTGTCCACAGCGGCGGTGACCACCCGCGCCTGCGGGTGCGCGCTGCGGGCGTAGTCGAGCGCGGCCTCCTCGGCGAGCTTGTCGAGCGCCTCGAGCAGCAGGCCGAAGCGCAGGTTCCCCTGCAGCGGCTCGTCCACCACCATGAAGCGCCGGCGCAGCGCGAGGTCGCGGGAGAGCGGCAGGGTCAGCGTTCGGTCGGTCTGGGCGGGCGTCATCCTCGATCTCCGGTCGCGGCGCGTGGCGGGCGCCGGGCTCGATGTTCTTAGCCTCGTGCCCCGCGGCGCGCCGCCGCACGCGCGCCGCGAACGCGCAAGACGATCCCACCGCGCGGGCGGCAAGCCCGCCCCACCGGCGCCGGCCACCGCGCGGGACGCCCGTCGCCCCGCGCACCTCCGCGTCGGCGCCCCGGTTGCAGAGCAGGCCGCGCACACAACGTGACGGCCGGGCGCGCCCGGCCTCCAAGGAGAGCCCGATGAAGCGGATGCTGCTCGTGATGGCGCTCGCGCTCGCGATGGCGCCGGTGGCGAAGGCGCAGGAGCCCACCCCGGAGTCGGGCCTGATGGTCCGGCTGCGGGCGCTCTACCTCTCCCCGTCCGACCGGTCCGACGCGATCCCCGCCCTCGGCGTCCCGAAGGACGCGATCACCGTGAGTGACAAGGTCATCCCGGAGGTCGATCTCTCCTGGTTCTTCAACCGCTACCTCGCGGCCGAGCTCATCCTGACCTACCCGCAGGAGCACGACGTGAAGCTGTCGGGCACGAAGATCGGCACGTTCAGCCACCTGCCCCCGACGCTCACCGTGCAGGGCCACCTGCCGCTCGGCCGGGTGAAGCCGTACCTCGGCGCCGGCGTGAACCTCACGCTCGTCACCGACACGAGCCTGAACGTGCCCGGCGTGGGCAAGCTCGAGCTGGAGGACTACAGCTTCGGGTTCGCGGCCCAGGCGGGCCTGGACGTGCAGGTGACCGGGCGCTGGTACGTCAACGCGGACGTGAAGTACGTCACGATCCGGTCCGACGTGAAGGCGGGCGGGACGAAGGTGAGCGAGGTCCGCGTCGATCCGTGGCTGATCGGCGGCGGGGTCGGTTACCGGTTCTAGACGGGAGGCGACCCGGCCGCGCGCGTGACGTGCGCGTTCTTGCGCGGGCCCTGCGCCAACCTGCGCGTTCAGCCGGCGCGCGCCCGCTGGTATCTCCCCGTCGTCCGCGACCGCGGGCGACGGGGAGGAGGTCGCAGCCATGAGGGACGCGAGGGAACCGGGCGAGCCAGCGGCGGCGGGCGGCGCGGACCGGGCTGCATCCCGCGGCGAGGGCCTCGACGGCGCGACGCTCGCGCACGAGCTGAAGAACCCGCTCACGGCGGTGAAGGCGCTGGTGCAGCTCGGGCTGGCCAACCCGCGGGAGGCCGCGTCGCACGAGCGGCTCGAGCAGGTGGCGCGGGCCGTCGAGCGGATGGAGCGGATCCTGCGCGACTACCTCGCCTCGGCGCGCGGGATGGCCGAGCTCGCCCCGGCGCAGGTCGAGGTCGGCCCGCTCGTCACCGGCGTGCTGCAGGGGCTCTCGGCGCGCGCGAGCGAGGCGCGGGTGCGCCTGGTGGCGCGCGGCGACGCGACGGTCGAGGCCGATCCGCGGCGGCTCGAGGAGGCGCTCGTCAACCTGGTCGCGAACGGGATCGAGGCCACCCCGCCGGGCGGGGAGGTCGCGGTGGAGGTGCTGTCGTCGGCGGAGGGCGCCGAGCTGGTGGTGCGCGACACCGGCAGCGGCATCACGGCCGACGCGCTCGAGCGGCTGGGCACGCCGTTCTTCAGCACCCGGTCCGGGGGGAACGGGCTGGGCGTCGCGCACGTGCGGTCGGTGATCGCGATGCACGGCGGCTCGCTCCGCTACGAGAGCGAGCCCGGGAAGGGCACGGTGGTCCGGGCCACGCTGCCCCGGCGCGCCCGGGCCGCCTGAGTCAGAGCAGCGCGGCCGCCGCCAGCGCGAGCACCGCCACCGCGGTGCCGGCGCACCAGTCGCGGGCGCGGGGCGGGGGCGCGCCGGTCCAGGCCTCCGGGCGATCGAGCCGGCGCGCGGCCACCGCCAGCGTCTGGTCCCAGGTCATGCGCGCGAGGTTGCGCGTGCCGGCCTCGACCACCAGCGCCAGCGCGCGGGTCCTCGACAGGCGGACCCGGCGCGCCCGCAGGGCGGCGCGCGCGGCCTCGAACGCGGCCAGCGCGCGCGGGACGAAGTGCACCATGAGCAGGAGCGCGAGCGAGGCGGTCCAGGCGCGATCGCGCAGCACCGGCCGCGTCAGCGTCGCGAGCGCGAGCCCCAGCGCGCGCGGGGTGACGAGCGCGCTCACCGCCGCGCCGAGCAGGAGCAGCGCCGCGAGCCGCAGGCAGAGGAGGCCGGCGGTGGCGAGCGCGGCCGGGGGCGGGACGCCGCCGGCGAGGTCGAGCGCGAGCTTCACGCCGCCCCACAGGAGCGCGAACCCGCCCGCCCACCGCGCCAGCCGGCGCGCCTCGCGCGCGGTCGCGCCGGACGCCGCCAGCGCCGCCGCGAAGCCGGCCGCGTAGAGCGCGTTGGCCGCGGCGCCGGCGCGCCACACCAGCACGCCGAACAGCAAGGCGAGGAGCAGCACCACCCGGCCGTCCACCTCGGCGAGCGGACCGCGCGCCCGCCGCGCGGCGGGCCAGGACGGCGCCCCGGTCACGCCCACGGGTCGAGCCCGTGCGCGGAGAGCCACGCGCCCGGCGGCCGGACCCCGTGCCGCCGCAGCAGCGGGAACACCGCCTCGGCCGCGCCGTCCGCCACCAGCCGACCGCGCTCCAGCACCAGCCAGCGATCGGCGAGGTCCGCCAGCGCCTCGAGGTCGTGCGCGGCCACGACCTGGGTGACGCCGGCGGCCCGGTTCGCGGCGAGCACCGCGCGCACCTCGCGGATGGCCGGGTAGTCGAGCCCGGCGAACGGCTCGTCGAGCAGCAGCACCTCCGGCGCGTCGCGGAGCGCGGTTGCGATGCAGAGCTTCCGCCGCGTGCCGAGCGAGAGCGCGTGGACCGGCGCCGCGAGGTCGGCGAGGCCGAGCCGTGCCGCGAGCGCCCGGGCCGCGTCGCGCGCGGCGGCGTCGCCGGGCGGCAGGCCGAGCAGCAGGTCCTCCTCCACGGTCGCGCCGATGATCTGCTGATCCGGATCCTGCAGCACGAGCGCGGCGCGGCGGCGGATGGCCTCCTCGGCGCCGGGCGAGGCGTCGCCGCCCACCGCGAGCGTGCCGGCGCTGGGCGTGAACAGCCCGGCCAGGAGCGCGAGCAGCGTGGACTTGCCGGAGCCGTTCGCGCCCACCACCGCGCAGAGCGCGGCGCGCGGCAGCGCGAAGCCGATCGCCTCGAGCGCCGGTCCGCCGGCGCCGAACGCGTACCCGAGCCCGTCCGCGCGGATCATGCCGGCGCGAGCCCCTGCGCCCGCAGCCGGCGGGCCACCCACAGCGCCACCACCACCTTCACCACGTCGAACGGCAGGAACGGGACCACGCCGGCCACGATCGCCTGGCGCGCGCCGAGGTGGAGCACCGCCGCCAGCCAGGCCGCGCCGACGAGGTAGGCGGCCGCGAGCGCCGCTGCGCCCGCCGCGAGCCCGGCGGCCCAGCCGAGGGGGCCGCGCCGCGGGACGAGGCCGGTGAGCGCCGCCGCGACCACGAAGCCGAGCAGGTAGCCGCCGGTCGGCCCGAGCACCACCCCCAGCCCGGCGGCGCCGCCGGCGAACACCGGCAGGCCGAGCACGCCCGCCGCCACGTACAGCGCCACCGCCGCCGCGCCGCGCGCCGGGCCGAGCAGGTAGCCGGCCAGGAACGCGAACAGCGGCTGGAGCGTGATGGGGACCGCGCCGATGGGGACCTGGATCCAGGCGCCCACCGCGATGCAGGCCGCGAGGAGCGCCGTCCAGACCAGCCGGTGCACGCGGGCGAGCGGGGGAGACGGGGCGGGGCGCGGCGGGGCGGGGTCGGTGTTCGGGGCGGGCATGGCTGGGCTGCGTGGCCGCGGGTGCGGCGCGCCAAGGAACCACCTCCGGCGCGTGGGCGCAAGGGCGCGCACGGGCGAGGCGCGCCGCCCGCCGGCGCGTTAGATCGTCGCCGGCCATGACCTCCCGACCCGCGCTGCCGCTCGTCCACGTGGTGCGCCCGCCGCGCGTCCCGTCCGCGCACCCGCCGCTGCTGGTGCTGCTGCACGGCATCGGCGCCGACGAGCGCGACCTGCTGCCGCTCGCCGCCCACCTCGATCCGCGCTTCCTCGTCGTGTCGCTGCGCGCGCCGAACCAGGCCGAGCCCATGGGCTTCGCCTGGTACGCCATCGACTGGCGGACGTCGCCGCCGCGCCACGACGCGGCGCAGGCGGCCGCCAGCCTCGACATCCTGGTGGCGTTCCTGGCCGCCGCGCCCGCCGCGCTCGGCACCGATCCGGCGCGCACGTTCCTGTTCGGCTTCAGCCAGGGCGCGGCCATGTCGCTCGCCGCCGCCCTGGCGCGCCCGGAGCTGGTCCGCGGCGCGGTGCTCCACTCCGGCCGCCCGCTGCCGGGCCAGCCCGCGCCCGCGGGCGAGCTGGCCGGCCTGGAGGTGCTGGTGCTGCACGGGCGCGCCGACCCGGTGCTCCCGCCGGAGCACGGTCGCGCCATCCGCGACCTGCTCGCCCCCGCGCTCGGACCGCGCCTCGTCCACCGCGAGCTCGACGGCGCCCACGAGGTCACCGCCGAGACGCTGGGCGAGGCGGCGCGCTGGCTCTCGGCGCGCCTGGGATAGGCTCGCGCCGTGCGCCCGCGCTCCCTCGCCGTCGGTCTCGCCGTCGCCGTCTCGTGCGCCGCCGCGCTCGCGCCGGCGCGCCCGCTCGCCGGCCCGCCGTACACCACCGACGATCCCGAGCCGGTGCCGTTCCGCCACTGGGAGGTCTACCTCGCCACCGCCGACCAGTGGTCGCACGCGGACGGCTGGGGCGGCACCTGCCCGCACCTCGAGGTGAACTACGGCGCCGTCCCGGGCGTGCAGCTCCACCTCGTCGCGCCGCTCGCCTGGGTGCGGCCGCCGGGCGGGCCCGGTCACGCAGGGCCCGGCGACACCGAGCTGGGCGCGAAGTGGCGCTTCGTGGCCGAGGGCGAGCGCCGGCCGCAGGTGGGCGTGTTCCCGCTGGTCGAGCTGCCCACCGGCGACGATCGTCGCGGGCTCGGCGCCGGGCGCACGCAGGTGTTCCTGCCGGTGTGGGTGCAGAAGAGCCTGGGCGAGTGGACCACCTACGGCGGCGGCGGGTACTGGCTGAACCCGGGCGCGGGGAACCGGAACTGGTGGCTCGTGGGGTGGCAGGCGCAGCGTCGGGTCGCCGAGGGTGTGGCGCTCGGCGCGGAGGTGTTCCACTCGAGCGCGCGCGAGATCGGCGGGGGCGGCGACACGCGGTTCAACGTCGGCGCGGTCCTCGATCTCGGCGAGCTGCACCACGTGCTCGTGTCGGCGGGCCGCGCGCTCGGCTCCCGCGCCGCGCAGGCCTACCTCGCGTATCAGCTCACCTTCGGCCCTGGCGGCGGATCGGAGCAGCCCCCCGGGAACGGCGCCCCGCGCTGACCGGGCCGCGCCCGCCCTCCAGCACCCCGAGCGCCGCCGCCTGCCGGCGCAGCAGCTCCACCAGCGCGGCCGCGGCCGGCGAGAGCGGCCCGCCGCGCCGGCGCCGCACCAGCGCGGTGTCGCGGAACACCGGCGGGAGGTCGCGCACGGCGACCTCCACCAGCGTGCCGCGCGCCAGGTCCTCCGCGACGTAGGTCCGCACGAAGAACCCCACCCCCGCGCCCTCCAGCGCCAGCGCGCGCGCCGTCTCCATGGGGATCTCCACCGGCGTGCCGGCCTGCTCGGCGAGGCGGGTGAGGAGCGGGTGCTGCCCCTGCCACCAGCGCAGGCGGAACATGGGCCGGCCCAGCCGGACCAGCTCGTCGGCGGCGAGGTCCGCGCGGGTGGTGACGGGGTGGCCGGGGCGCGCCACCAGCAGCACCGGCTCGTGGAACCGCAGCACGTCCTGCAGCTCGGCGGCGACCGGCTCGGGGCACGGCCAGGTCACGATCCCGAGATCGACCAGCCCGTCGAGCAGCAGCGCCACGATCCGCTCGTGGTCGCCGGCCCGCACCAGGCACTCGACCTCCGGGTGGCCGCGGACGAACGCGCCCAGGGCCGGCCCCACCAGCCCGCCCGCCACCGAGCCGAGCGTGCCGAGCCGCACGCGGCCGCGCTGGCCGACCTGCGCCAGCCGCGCCGCCTCCAGCCCCTCGGAGAGGACCTCGAGCGCGCGCCGCGCATACGGCAGCAGGCTCTCGCCGAGCGCGGTGAGCGCCACCCGCCGCCCCCGCGTGAAGAGCGCGCCCCCGACCTGGTCCTCCAGCGCGCGGATGCGCGCGCTGACCGCGGGCTGCCCGAGGCCGAGCGCGATGGCCGCGCGGGTGAAGCTCGCCTCCCGCGCCACCTGATCGAACGCCGCCAGCTGCTCCCGGTCCATGCCGCGCCTCCATCGAGGACGTCGATGCGAACTATACGGTGCATCGGGTGCGTCAATCGAGGCGCCGGCGCTATGTTGAGCGGGTCGGGGGCGGCACCGCCCCGCGGAGGACGCCATGAAGCGGATCCGGATGGCCACGCTCGACGACGCCGGGGACGTCGCGGAGATCTACGGCGCGGTGGTGGCGGGCACGCCCATCTCCTTCGAGCTGGAGCCGCCCGGCCCCGGGGAGATGGCGCGCCGGATGGCCGCGGTGCTCGAGCTGGCGCCGTGGCTGGTGTGCGAGGAGGACGGCCGGGTGGACGGGTACGTCTACGCCTCGCGCCACCACGAGCGCGCCGCCTACCGCTGGAGCGTGGACGTGACGGTGTACGTGCGCGAGGGCCGGCGCCGCGGCGGCCTCGGGCGCGCGCTCTACACCGCGCTCCTCGAGCTGCTCCGCGCGCAGGGCTTCCACGCCGCGCACGCCGGGATCACGCTGCCGAACGCCGGGAGCGTGGGGCTGCACGAGGCGCTCGGCTTCCGGCCCATCGGCGTGTACCCGCGCGTCGGCTGGAAGATGGGCGCGTGGCACGACGTCGGCTACTGGCAGCTCGAGCTGCGCGAGCGCACCGGCGCCCCGGGGCCGATCCTGCCGGTGGACGCGCTCCGGCGGTCGGCCGCCTGGGATCGCGCCATCGCCGCCGGCGAGGCGCTCCTCGCGCGGTAGCCGCCGCACCCCGCCGCCGGCCCTTGCGTCCGTCCCCACGCGCTCGCCTCCCGGGTGTATGGATGACCGCTTCGGCGGCGCGCGCGGCGCGCATCGGGAGGAGCGATGGCAGAGGCGACGGCGAGGCAGGGCGGCACGGTGGTGGTGGTGAACGCCGAGCAGATGGGGCGCGGCGACGACGGGCTCGGGGCGAAGCTGCTCGGGAACTACCTGCGCACGCTCGCCTCGCTCGAGCCGAAGCCGGAGGCCATCGTCTTCTACAACGGCGCGGTGCGGCTGCTCGGGCCCGGCTCGGCGCACCTGGAGGCGCTGCGCCAGCTCGACGACGCCGGCGTGGACCTGCTCGCGTGCATCACCTGCCTCGAGTTCTTCCAGCTCACCGGCAAGCTCGAGGTCGGGCACGTCAGCAACATGCGCGAGATCGCGCAGCGCACGCTGGCGGCCGCGAAGGTGATCACCCTGTGAGGAGCGCCGCCCATTCGCGGGGAGCCCTGCTGCGGCGCACGCTGGCTGCCTGCGCCGGGCAGACTCGTCCCTGTGCTGCTCGACGTGCCTACGGGCACGCCTGCGCTGCTCGGTCCTCGTGTGCCCGGCTCGGCGACGCCATCGTGTGCCTCGCGACGGGCCCCACGCGAACGGGAGGCGCTGTGAGCCAGGAGGCGTCATGACGCTCGCGACACGCAGGCTGGGCAGCCAGGGGCTCGAGGTCTCGGCGCTCGGCCTGGGCTGCATGGGGATGAGCCAGTCGTACGGCGAGGCCGACGAGACCGAGTCGATCGCGACGCTGCACCGGGCGCTCGAGCTGGGCGTGACCTTCCTCGACACGGCCGAGGTGTACGGACCGTTCCACAACGAGGAGCTGCTCGGCCGCGCGCTGGCCGGGAAGCGCGACCGGGCGGTCGTCGCCACCAAGTTCGGCTTCCAGATCGGCGGCGGCGCGCGCACCGGCGCGCTCGACAGCCGGCCCGAGCACGTGCGCGAGGCGGTGGAGGGCTCGCTGCGGCGCCTGCGCACCGACCGGATCGATCTCCTCTACCAGCACCGCGTCGATCCGGCGGTGCCGATCGAGGACGTGGTCGGGGCCATGTCCCGGCTGGTGGAGGAGGGCAAGGTGCGCTACCTCGGCCTCTCCGAGGCAGGCGCGAGGACCATCCGCCGCGCCCACGCCGTCCACCCCATCACCGCCCTGCAGAGCGAGTACTCGCTGTGGGAGCGCAATCTCGAGCCGGAGATCCTGCCGGCGCTCCGCGCGCTGGGCATCGGCCTGGTGGCGTTCTCGCCGCTCGGGCGCGGCTTCCTCACCGGCGCGGTGCGCCGGGCCGAGGAGTACCCCGAGACCGACTTCCGGCGCCGCGACCCACGCTTCCAGGGCGCGAACTTCGACGCGAACGTGCGCGCCGCCGACGCCGTCCGCGCGCTCGCGGCGCGGAAGGGCGCCACGCCCGGGCAGCTCGCGCTCGCGTGGCTGCTGCACCGGGGCGAGGACGTCGTGCCCATTCCCGGCACGAAGCGCCGCCGCTACCTCGAGGAGAACGTCGCGGCCGCCACGATCGCGCTCTCGCCCGAGGAACGGGCCGAGCTGGACGCGGCGCTCTCGCCGGAGAACGTCTCCGGTCCTCGCTACGACGACGAGCGGATGCGGACGGTGGACCGGTAGGCGTGGCGACGCGTCGCGCCTACTCCGGCGGGCGCAGCACCTCGTACCCGCCCAGCTCGGACCGGATCCGCCACCGGGCCAGCGCCGCCGTCCGGTCGAAGCCGATCCGCTCGTAGTGCGCGCGGACCGCCGCTGCGGCGGCGTCGAGCGCCGCCCGGCTCTCCCACACCGCGAGCGTGATGAGGCCGAAGCGCGAGGGCCCGCCGGTCCGGCGGAACACGAGGTGCCCGCGGAAGCCGGGCAGGCCGGCGAGGACCTCGAGGTTGCCGCGCATCGCCGCCTCGAACTCGGCGCGCGCGTCCTCGGGGACCTCGAACGCGTCGATGCGGAACTGCAGGGAAGGATCGCTCTCGAGCGGGGTGGTGAGCAGGGTCATGCCCCGGGATCTGGCGCGCGCGCCCGCCGGGCGATTGTACGAATTCATGGCCTTGCGCCCGGCCCCTTCCGGCGCCAGGTACCGGTCGTGCAGGTGCGAACGTTCCAGCCGGGACCGGCGCTCGCGGACCTCGTCCGCTGCTTCCAGATCGTGGAGGCGCCGGAGGAGGCGACGCGCACGCTCCTGCCCGACCCGGGCGCGGTGGTCGCCTTCCGCTACCGGGGCGCCGCCGCGCTCGTCGAGGACGGGGAGGCGACGCGGATCCCGGACGCTTCGATCACGGGGCCGCGGGGCACGAGCCGGCGCATCCGGACGTTCGCCGGCGGAGCCCTGGTGGTGGCGAAGCTCCGCGAGGACGGCGCCGCCCGGCTCCTCGGCGTCCCGGTGGACGAGCTGTACGGGGCCGTGCTGCCGGCGGACGTGCTCGCCCCGCGCGCCGACGTGGACCGCGCCGCCGCCCGGATCGCCGGGGCGGCCAGCGACGAGGAGCGCGTGGCGAGCCTGGAGGCGTTCCTGCGCGCTCGCGGGGGCCCGCGCGCCCCGGACCGCCTCGTCGGCGCCGCGGTCCAGGCCATCCGGGCGCGGCGCGGCTGCCTGCGGATCGCAGCGCTCGCCCGGGAGCTCGGCGTCGGCCAGGACGCGCTCGAGAAGCGCTTCCGCCGGGTGGTCGGCACCTCGCCGAAGCGGCTCGCCTCGCTCCTGCGCCTGCACCACGCGGTCGAGGTCCACCTCGGCGGCGCGTCACTGTCGAGCGCGCCGTACCAGGCCGGCTACTCGGATCAGTCGCACTTCATCCGCGAGTTCCGGGCCGTCACGGGCGAGCCGCCCGGACGCTACTTCGCCGCGGGCACCCACGGCTGACGAGGGCGCGGGCTCAGCGCACCCGCTTCAGGCGGGCTTCCGTGTACGTCGTGAAGTCCTTCCCGGGCGCCGCCAGCTCGAACACTTCCACGAGCTCGTCCGGTCCCTCGAAGCGATAGGTCTCGCGGGCGCGCCAGCCCGGCGCGATGTTCTCGATGGCCTCGCTGGTGAAGACGAGCGGGCTCGCCGGCGGCGATCCCGCCGGCGCCGCGTAGGTGTTCACGAACCCCTCCAGGTGGAACTGCCGCAGCACGTGGACGCTCCGCGCGCGATCGAGGCTGATGTAGCCCACGTCCTCGTGCAGCTCGCCCTCGCGGTTCCCCTCCTGCGGCGGGTAGGTCGAGGCGTTGCGCACCTCGATGAAGCGGTCGCCGAGGACGAGGCGGTACTCGCGGCGCACCGTGCCGGTGCCCGGGGCGCCGCGGCTCGTGCCCTCCCAGACGCCCAGGAAGCCACGGAACGCCGCCCAGCGGTCGGGCGCCTGCGCCGCCGCTGCCGCCGCCGCGCCGCCGGGCTTCACCGGGCCCGGATCGGCCGCCGCGGCCGGGGTGGCGAACGCGCAGAGCGACAGCGTCAGCAGGACGGGGACGCGGACGGGAGCGAAAGGGCGCATCCCCGGACTGTACCGCAGCGCGCTCGAGCCGGCGCGCGCCGCGCCGCGTACGCCCGGCCTCAGCGGCGTCCAGGTCCGCCCGCCGCCTCCGCGTCGGCGAGGCGCCGCTCCAGCTCCTCGATGCGGGCCCGCAGCGGCGCGGTCGCCGCCTCGACCTCGGCCTCCGTCCACCGCGGCGTGATGTGCTGGCTGCAGTTCCAGTCGAACGCCGCCACCTCCACCACGAGGGCGCGCTCGACCCGGGCCGCGGCGGGCGGGGGCCCGAGCGCCGCGAGGAGCGCCGGCTCCTCCGGCCCCACCAGCCGCGCGTGGCCGAGCAGCTTCAGCCGCGTGCGCGCCGGGTAGTCCATGAAGAACAGCGCCACCCGGTCGTCGTGCGTGACGTTGCCGACCGTGACGTACTGCCGGTTGCCGCGGTAGTCCGCGAACCCGATCGTCCGCGGCCCGAGCACGCGCACGAAGCCCGGCGGCCCGCCGCGGTGCTGCACGTAGGGCCAGCCGGTCTCGCCCACGCTCGCGAGGTAGAAGCTGTCGCGCGCGGCGATGAACCCGGCCTCGTCCGGTCCGAGCGCGTCGTGGTGGTCGGGGCCGGCCTCCATCCGCGCGTACGCGGCCCGGCTCCCCATCGCCTCCTGCGCCGCGCGGACCGACGGCGTGAAGGCGAGCTCGGCGAATCGGTGTCCCATGGTTGGCGCTCCGTGAGCGGGGGCCGGCCCCGCCCGCGCCCGGCGCCGTGACGGCGGCCGGACGCGGGCGGGACGGGCCGGCTCAGTTCCCCGCCGCCTTCGCGGGCACCGCGCGCCCGAGGAACTCGCGGATGAGCCGCGCGATCTCCGGCCCGTGCGTCTCGAGCGCGAAGTGGCCGGTGTCGAGGAGGTGGACCTCCGCCGACGGGTTGTCGCGGCGGTACGGCTCCGCGCCGGCGGCCACGAAGATGGCGTCGTTCTTCCCCCACACCACCAGCGTGGGCGGGCGGTGCGAGCGGAAGTAGGCCTGCCACGCCGGGTAGAGCGGGAGGTTGGTGCGGTAGTCGTAGAACAGGTCGAGCTGGACCTCCTGGTTGCCGGGACGATCGAGCCGGGCCTGGTCCACCGTCCAGGTGTCCGGGCTGACGAGCGACGGGTCGGGCGCGCCGTTCGTGTACTGCCAGTGGGTCGCCTTCAGCGAGGTGAGCCAGCGGATCGCCTCGCGGTCCGCGGCGCTGCCCGAGGCCCAGTACGCCTTGATGGGATCCCAGAACTCGCGGATGCCCTCGTCGTACGCGTTGCCGTTCTGGACCACGAGCGCGGTCACGCGCTCCGGGTGCGCGGTGGCGAGCCGGAAGCCCACCGGCGCGCCGTAGTCCATCACGTAGAGCGCGTAGCGCCGGAGCCCGAGCCGCTCGGTGAGCGCCTCCACCACCTGCGCGTAGCGGTCGAACGTGTAGGAGAACGCGTCGCGGGCCGGCATGGCGGAGTGGCCGAAGCCGGGGTAGTCGGGCGCGATGACGTGGTAGCGGTCCGCGAGCGCCGGGATGAGGTTCCGGAACATGTGCGAGGATGTCGGGAAGCCGTGCAGCAGGAGGATCGCCGGCGCGCCGGGGCGGCCGGCCTCCCGGTAGAAGACCTCCACGCCGTCGAGGTTCACGGTGCGGTAGCGGACCTGCGCGGCGGTCGAGGCCTGCCGCGCCGGGGCCGCGGCCGTGCGGGACGGCAGCGCGGCCGGGGCGAGCGCCAGCGCCGCGAGGAGCGCCGCGGCGAGGGGCCGCGCGGGGCGGCGGGTCGGGGGGATGGGGATCACGTGGACCTCTCTCGTTCAACGCGGGGGCGGGAGTGCCCCCGGACGCGAGAGAAGGTGGCGCGGGCGGCCGCCCGAAAGAATACGTGGTGCGCGCAAGGCATTCTTCCGCGGAGAGGAACGATGGACCGGCTGCACCAGCTCCAGGTGTTCGTGGCCGTGGCGGAGGCGGGCGGGTTCGCCCGGGCGGGCGCGCGGCTCCGCCTCTCGCCGCCCGCGGTGACGCGCGCGATCGCCGCGCTGGAGGGGCGGGTCGGCGCGCGCCTGTTCAACCGCACCACCCGCACCGTCCGGCCCACCGAGGCCGGGCTCCGGTTCCTCGACCCCGCGCGCCGGGTGCTCGCGGACCTCGAGACCGCCGAGCGCGAGGCCGCCGGCGAGGGCGCGGCGCCCTCCGGCCACCTGACGCTCACCGCCTCGGTGACGTTCGGGCGGTGGGCGCTCGCGCCGGTGGTGCGCGCGTTCCTGGGCCTGCACCCGGGCGTCACCGCCTCGCTCGTGCTGGTGGACCGCGTCGTGAACCTGGTGGAGGAGGGCGTGGACGTGGCGGTGCGCATCGGCCAGCTCCCCGACTCGGATCTGGTGGCGCGGAAGGTCGGCGAGATCCGGCGGGTGCTGGTGGCGAGCCCGGCGTACCTGCGCGCGCACGGCGCCCCGTCCTCGCCCGCCCGGCTGCGAGCGCACGCGGCGATCGCGTTCACCGGCCTGCAGGCAGGGCGCGAGTGGCGCTTCGTGGACGGCGGCCGGCCGGTGGCGGTGCCCGTCGCGCCGCGCCTGGTGGTGAACGACGCGCTCGCGGCGCTGGACGCCGCCGAGGCCGGCGACGGCATCACGCTCGCGCTCTCCTACATGGTGGCGGAGCGGATCGCCGCCGGGCGGCTCGTCCCGGTGCTGGGCCGCTTCGCCCCGCCGCCCGTGCCGGTCCAGCTCGTCCACCCGCACGCGCGGCTGGTCGCGCCCAAGGTGCGCGCGTTCGTGGACTTCGCCGCGCCGCGCCTCGCGGCGGCGATCGCCGGCCTACCGCCCATCCCGGAGCGGTCGCCGAGATCGCCGCGACGCCCGGGCGGCGCTACTCGCGCATGAGCGGGTTCGACCGCGTGCTCGCGGCGCCGGGCTCCCGGGACAGCCGGGCCCAGTGGCGGTCGCTGGGGAAGTGCGAGATCAGTCCCGCGAACGCGATCGCGAACAGCGCGAGCGCGCGCAGGTCGCGCGTCACCATGAACACCACCACCGCAAACAGCGCAGCGCCCTCGCACAGCGCGGCGGCGATGATGAGCCGGGTGCGCGCCTGCTCCTCGACGTTGATCGCCTCACCGCCGGCCTTTCCGACCAGCCGCGCCCGGACGGCCCACAGCCACGACAGCGGCACCTCGACCAGCACCAGCGCGACGAGCACGAGGAGCAGCGGCTGCACGATGCCCGGCGCCGGGTCGCCGGCCAGCGGCAGCGCGAGCGCCACCACCAGGAACAGCGCCGGGCCCGCGACGAGCGCGCCCCAGATCATCGCCGCGGTACGGCGCTCGGGCGAACGGTCCATTGCCACCTCCGTGGACGCACAGTGTACCTCGCCACCAGGGCGCGGGTCGCGTAATGGGTCCGCGGGACGCCAGCCTGCCACGCGTCACCGGTACCCGGTGACGTCCGCCGGCTTCCCCGGATCCTGCACCTCGACCATGTAACGCCACGCGTCGGGCCGGCTGCCGTCCACGTCGGTGAAGCCGTAGACCTTCGCGAGCTGGCCGCTCGAGAGCGACTGGCCGTTCCAGCGCGCCACGTCCGGATCGCTCGCCAGCGCCGCCACCGCCCGGCCGACGAAGGCCGGCGTCTCGGAGATGGCGAAGTGCGGCTGGTGCTTCAGCGCGTCGCGCCAGTTCGCCTCCGTCACGCCGAACACCTCGAGCATCAGCTCCGAGCGCAGCCAGCCCGGGGTGAGCGCCACCGCCGTCCCGCGGTGCGGCGCGAGCTCGTGCCCGAGCGACCAGGCCATGCGCAGGTTCGCGGCCTTGACGAGGTCGTAGAAGAACGACACGCGATAGTTCCGCGCGTTGTAGTCGGCGGTGCCGTCGGTCACCTCCACCATCAGCCCGCCGGGCGAGCGGATGAGCAGCGGCAGCGCGTGGTGCGCGGTGATGGCGTGCGTGTCCACCGCGAGCCGGAGCGTGTGGAGGCCGTACTCGAGGTCGGACTCCCAGACCGTCTTGTTCCACTCCATCTTCGTGCCGCCGAAGATGTCGTTCACGAGCACGTGCAGCGCGCCCTGCTCACGGTCGATCCGCTCCACCAGCGCGCGCACCTCCGCCGGCATCAGGTGATCCACCGCCACCGCGATGCCGCGCCCGCCGGCGCGCGTCACCCGCTCGGCCGTCTCCTCGATGGTCTCGGGCCGGTCCATCTCCGAGCGCCGCGCCCGCGTGCTGCGTCCGGTGCAGTACACCGTCGCACCCGCGGCGCCGAGCTCGACCGCGATCCCGCGCCCCGCCGCGCGCGTCGCGCCGGCCACGAGCGCGACCTTTCCTTCCAGGGGCTTCGTCATGGTCTGGGTCTCCTCCGGCTCGGGCCCGACCATTTACTCCCGGCGAACGGCGCCTGCCACCGCTTGCGCCCGCCTCCCCATCGGTGGCATCGGCCCCGGGGCTCGGCTGCGCCCCGGGTCGTGCCCCTCGCCCGGCCGCTTCCCCAAAGAGCCGCGCATCGGTGCTGGACGCCGCGGCGGCGCGCGACGACCGTCGTCGGCATGGGCACGGCCGGCACCCGCACGGCGAACGACGGCGTCGCGCCGTTCCGCGGAAACGATCGCCTGCTGGTCGGGATCATCCTGGGGGTCCTGACCTTCTGGCTGTTCGCGCAGACGACGCTCAACATCGCGCCCGACATGCGCCGCGACCTCGGCACCGGCGAGAGCGTGATGAACATCGCCGTCGCGCTCACCGCGCTGTTCTCCGGCATCTTCATCGTGGTGATGGGCGGCCTCGCCGATCGCGTCGGGCGCGTGAGGATGGTCCGGCTGGGATTCCTGGCGAGCATCGCCGGCTCGCTGCTGGTCGGCCTCGCGCCGGCCGGCGGGCTGGCGACGGCGTTCCTCCTGGCGGGACGCGCGCTGCAGGGGCTCTCGGGCGCGTGCATCATGCCGGCGAGCCTCGCGCTCGTGAAGGCGTACTGGGACGGCGCCGAGCGGCAGCGCGCGATCAGCCTGTGGTCGATCGGCTCCTGGGGCGGCTCCGGGGTGTGCTCCCTGTTCGGCGGGCTCGTGAGCCAGAACCTGGGGTGGCGCTACATCTTCTTCGCCTCGGTGGGCGTGGCCGTCGCCGGCCTGCTGCTGCTGCGCGGGACGCCGGAGAGCCGGGCCGACGGCGGCGCGGCCGACTACCGGTTCGACCTCGCCGGCGTGCTCACGTTCATGGTCGCGATGGTGGCCCTGCAGGTGGTGGTCACGCAGGGGAACCAGCTCGGGTGGACCAGCCCGGCGTCGCTCGGCCTCGCCGCGGCCACGGTCGTCTTCGGCTGGCTGTTCCTCCGGGTCGAGCGCCGGGCCCGCAGCCCCTTCATCGACTTCGGCCTGTTCCGGAGCTCGACCTACACCGGCGCGACCGTCTCGAACTTCCTGCTGAACGGCGTCGCCGGGACGCTGATCGTGTCGCTGCAGCTGGTGCAGGTGGGCGGTGGCATGACCGCCCAGCGCGCCGGCGTCCTGACGCTGGGCTACGCCGTCGCCATCATCGCGTTCATCCGCGTGGGCGAGAAGCTGCTCCGGCGCTTCGGCGCGCGCCGGCCCATGCTCTGGGGCTGCGTCATCACCGGCGCCTCGATCCTGCTGCTCGCGCCGTCCAACGTGATGCTGGCGCGGTACGAGGCGATGGCCGTGATCGGCTACACCTTGTTCGGCGTCGGGCTGGCGTTCTACGCGACGCCGTCCACCGACGCGGCGCTCTCCAGCCTGCCCGCGTCGCAGGCCGGCGCCGGGTCCGGCCTCTACAAGATGGCCTCGTCCCTCGGCGCCGCGTTCGGCGTGGCCATCTCCGCGGCGATCTTCACCGCGCTCCGGGCCGCGCCGCAGAGCGTGCGCTGGCTCGAGGGCGTGATCACGTTCCAGGGCCGGCAGGACAACCTCGCCGTGCGCGAGGCCGCCATCGTCGCGCTCGGCTTCAACGAGCTGATGGTCGTCGTCGCGATCGTCTCGATCGTCCTCACCATCCCGCGGGGCGAGCGGGCCCGGGGCGCGTGAGCGCCTCGCCCGCGTCGGCGCGCGCCAGGCGCACGATGGTGGTGATGTTCGCGGCGGCGATGAGCGACTCGAGCACCGTGCCGCCGACCGAGCCGGCGAGGAGGTTGTTCGCGAGCCAGGCGAACGTGCTGGTGAGGAGCACGAGCCGCATCGGGATGCCCTGCATCGTGAAGACGGCGATCGCGCCCAGGCACGAGCCCGCCACCGGGACCCACCCCGTCCCGCGGGTCCCGACCCCGATCGCCAGGGCCACGTTCACCGCGATGGCCGCCGCGGCGAGCCACGCCGACCGGTAGCGGATGGAGAGCAGCGTGCGGACGCCCGACACGCCCGCGCTCGTCGCCGCCGGCGGCCGGCCCAGCAGCGCGAAGTGGAAGACGTAGGCGACGCACTCCGCCGTCACGAGCTGCTTGAGGCGCCGGTCGTCGCGCTGGAGGAAGCCGGTGACCCCGAGGACCAGGGCCACGTACCCGGCCACCTGGGCCGGGGAGAAGAGGTGCATCGCGGAACGCTCCTGAAGGGCGCGGATGCTGCCACGCGGCCGCGAAGCGTGCAATCCGGCGGGAGCCCGGCCAGGACGGACTCCCGGACGCACCCGGGGCCGCTACCGCGATCCACCGGCCCCAGGGGCCGGCTCGACGTCTCGCACCGGCAGCGCTCGACTTCTCTTGCGGCGCCTGGAGGCCGCTGCGGAGACGGTCGGCGTCGCAGGGGGAAGACCATGGAAAGGATGACAGTCGCAAGGCGTCTGGCCCTCGCGTGCGGAGCGGTGCTGCTCGGACTCGGAGGAGCGGTCGCGCGCGCGACCGAGTGCGGCGACCTGGTCACCGCGAGCCTGACGCTGGAGAAGGACCTGACCTGCGAGACGAGCGGGCTCGTCATCGGCGCCGATGACGTGACGATCGATCTCGGCGGCCACACGATCGCGAGCGTCCCGGGGGCGCCGGGCGACGCCGCGTGGTCGGGGGTGAAGACCGAGCACACCCTGACCCTGCAGAACGTCCGCGTGATGAACGGCACGATCGTCGGCTTCCGGTACGGCGTCGCGATCCGCCACGGGACGGTCGGCGCGGTCATCCAGAACCTCGCCTTCGCGGACCAGCTCGACATGAGCGTGTTCGTGCGCGACAGCAGCGCCGTGCGGATCACCAACGTGAAGGTGACGGACTCGGGGCCCATCGCGATCCGGAACGGCACCGACGTCCGCATCTCGATGGCCGCGATCTCGCTCGCCAGCCGCAGCCCGGCGATCGTCGCGCGGAACAGCGCCGGCGTGTCGATCCGGACGCTGACGGCGTCCGGACCCGTCCCGAGCTACTTCGACGAGATCGTCGCGCCGGACAGCGGCATCCTGCTCGAGCGCGTGACGAACGCCGACCTCCAGGGGGTGCACATCCGCGGCTTCAAGGACGGCGTGGGCTTCGCGTGTGGCGACTGTGCGCCGGGCGACGTGCCCAACTCCGGGAGCGTGAAGGACAGCGTGTTCACCGACGACCAGGCCGGCATCAACGTCGAGTACGCCTCCGACGTCACCGTCGCCGGCAACCACGTCACCCGCGCCGGGCGCTGGCACCCCATGTACTGGTTCGTGGGCGGCGGGATCACGGCCGCCTGGTGCACCGGCCTCACCATCGTGGACAACGCGGTGAGCGACAGCATCCAGGGGCTCGGCTTCATGGACATCACCGGCTCGAGGATCGAGGGGAACAAGGTCCTCGACAACGTGCTCTCGGGCATCGGGCTCAACATCCAGGTGGGCGGGTCGTCCGGGAACACGGTCGCGTCGAACATCGTGCTCGGGACGAGCCCCGGCTACGACATCTGGGCGCAGAGCGGACCGAACACCTGGAAGGGCAACCTGTGCCGGACCGCGTACGGCGAGGGCGTGTCCTGCGCCATCGTCGTCCCCTGAGCGCCGGCACGACCACGGTGCCGTGACGGGCTCGCCGTCTGGTGAGCTCGGCGAGGCCCGAAAATCGGGGCGTGCGCCCGATCCCGCTGGTCGAGGCGCGGCGGCCCGATCTCATCCTCGCGCCATGCGGGTGCGCGGCCCATGAACAAGCAGCGACTCGAGGCGTTCAGCGACGGCGTCCTCGCGATCATCATCACCATCATGGTGCTCGAGCTGAAGGTGCCGCCCGGCGACTCGCTCGAGGCGCTCGCCGCGATGCGCTCGACGTTCCTCGGCTACGTGCTGAGCTTCGTGTACGTCGGCATCTACTGGAACAACCACCACCACCTGCTGCATACCGTCCACGGCGTGACCGGCGGCGTCATGTGGGCGAACCTCCACCTGCTGTTCTGGCTGTCGCTCATCCCCGCCGTCACCGCCTGGGCCGACCACTACCCCGTGTCGCCCCTGCCCACGGCCTTCTACGGCGTGGTCCTGCTCGCGTCGTCGCTGGCGTGGCTCGTCCTGCAGCGCGCCATCATCCGCGCCGGCGGCTCGCTGCGGCGGATGATCGGCGCGGACCTCAAAGGGAAGCTGTCGCCGCTCCTCTACCTGACCGCCATCGCGCTCTCGTTCGTCCGCACCTGGGCCGCCGACGCCGTCTACGCGCTCGTCGCCGCGCTCTGGTTCATCCCCGACCGCCGGATCGAGCGAAGGTCGGGGGCGGGGGAGTGAGGCGGGACGCAGGTCACAGGCCCTGGCCGCCCGACGCCTCGATCCGCTGGCCGTTGATCCACGCGCCCTCGGGCGAGAGCAGGAGCGCCACCGCGCCGCCGATGTCGTCCGGCAGGCCCACCCGGCCCAGCGCCGTCATCGAGGCGACCATCCGGTTCACCTCCGGATCGTCCCGGACCCGCCCGCCGCTGAAGTCGGTCGCGATCGCGCCGGGGGCGATCACGTTGGCGGTGATCCGGCGCGGTCCGAGCTCCTTCGCCAGGTAGCGCGTGAACACCTCCACCGCGGCCTTCATCGCGCCGTACGCCGCCGAGCCGGGGAAGGTCATGCGCGTCAGCCCGCTCGACACGTTGAGGATGCGCCCGCCGTCCGCGATGAGCGGGAGGAGCCGCTGCGTGAGCAGGAACGGCGCCTTGAGATGGACGGCGTAGATCTCGTCGAGCTGCGCCTCGGTGGTCTCGGCGATGCTGGCGTGGAGCGCGATCCCGGCGTTGTTGATGAGGTAGTCGAGCTGCCGGGTCCCCCAGGTTCGCTCCAGCTCCGCCGCCACGGCGGCCGCGAACGCGGAGAACGAGCCGCTGTCGGCCACGTCGAGGGGGAGCGCGACCGCCTTGCGCCCGAGGGCGCGGATGCGGTCGCGGACGTCGTCCGCCTCGGCGGCCGCGGAGCGGTAGGTGAAGAGGACGTCCACGCCGCGCGCGGCGAGGTGCAGCGCCATGCTGCGCCCGAGGCCGCGGCTGCCGCCGGTGATGAGCGCGATCGGGGTCCGAGGGGTGACTGCCATGGTCCTTCCTCCTGCACCGGGGGTTGTCGTTCGGTGTGGGGGAACAGTAGGAGCCGGTAGTCACCGAGAGAAGCCCGGCAGGAGGTGACACACTGTCTCTGAAAAGCGAACATGAGGTCATGAACCTCGACGCGCTGCGGATGTTCGTGAAGGTGGCCGAGCTGGCGAGCTTCACCCGGGCGGCCGAGCACCTCGGCCTCTCCAAGGCGCGGGTGTCCGCCGCGGTACGGGACCTGGAGCTCGAGCTGGGAAGCCAGCTGCTGCAGCGCTCCACCCGCGCCGTCCGCCTCACCACCAGCGGCGAGGCGCTCCTCGCCCGCGCTCGCCAGCTCGTGACCGAGGCGGACGAGCTCGCCGGGATGTTCCGCGCGCCCAGCGCGCTCGGCGGGCGCGTGCGGGTGGACATGCCCCAGAGCCTGGCGCGCTCGCTGTTCATCCCCAGGCTGCCCGCGCTCCTCGACGCCCACCCCAACCTCGAGGTTCAGCTCTCCACCACCGACCGTCGGGTGGACGTCATCCGCGAGGGGTTCGACTGCGTGCTGCGGATCGGCAAGCTCGATGCGTCCGGGCTGGTCGCGCGGCGGCTCGGGGAGATGCCGCTCATGAACTGCGCCAGCCCCGGGTACCTGCGGCGGCACGGCACCCCGCGCTCGCTCGAAGACCTCGACCGGCACCTCGTGGTGCACTACGCGTCACGGTTCGGCGTCGGCGCGCCGGGCTTCGAATACCAGGACGGCGCCCGCTACCGCGAGCGGCCCATGCGCGCGCTCGTGACCGTCAACAGCAGTGACTCCTACCAGGCGGCGTGTCTCGCCGGGCTCGGCATCATCCAGGCGCCGCGCGCCGGCGTGCTCCCCGGCATCGCCGCCGGCGACCTCGTCGAGGTCCTGCCCCAGCACGCCGCCGAGCCGCTCCCCGTCTCGCTCGTCCACCCCCACGGTCGCAACGTCCCGCGCCACGTGCGCCTGGTCATGGGCTGGATCACGGAGCTCATCAAGGCGCAGCTCGGGTGAGGGCCGGAGCTGCGCGACGAGACCGGCGGCGCCCCGAGCGCCCTCATTCGATGGGCGCCGGCGCCGAGCGCGGCTGGGGCGCCATCGACCGGGCCAGCCGCCCCTCGATCTCCTCGACCGTGCGGTCGAACCCCGGGCGCTGCCGCTCGTCGAGCAGCGCGCGCATCTCGGCCCACTGCTTCCGCCGCGCGGCCTCGAGCTGCGGGGCGACGGTGCGCCGGACCGCGGCGAGCTCGGCCTGGTGCCGCTCGATCACCGCGCGGAGCGCGGCCCGCTGCTCGCGCGTGAGGTCCAGCTCGCGGTTCAGCCGGAAGAGGATCGCGCGGGCGCGGACCTGCTCCGGTGGCGCGTCGAGCAAGCGCGCCACGGCGCGCTGGACGAGGACGCGCGAGGTGACCGCCCCGGTCACGCCGCCCGCGAGGAACACGAGCGCGAGCACCAGCACCACCTGCCAGCGGGCGCGCGTCACGGCAGCGCCTCCAGGACGTAGGGGGAGCGCGCGACCTGCTCCTCGAAGCGCCCCTCGGCGCGCCAGCCCAGGAACAGCATGGCCGCGGTGAGCGCCAGCGCGCCGAGCGCCAGCGGCCGGGCCCGGCCGGCGATGAGCATCCAGGCGGGCGGCTCGCGCAGCCGGGCCGCGACCGTCGCCTCCAGCCGTGCGATCAGCCCCGCGGGCGGCGCGAGCGCCTCGGTGGCGCTCCGGATCCGCGCCAGGCGCGCGTCGTCGCTCTCGTGGTCAGCCATGCTTCCTCCTCTCGCGCAGGAACGCCCGCGCGCGCACCAGCCGCTGCTCCACCGCCCCCTCGGAGCACCCGAGGAGGCTCGCGATCTCCCCGGCGCTGAGGCCCTCGACCTCCTTCAGCACCAGCGCCGCCCGCTGCTCGGCGGGGAGGTCGTCCAGCCACGTCGACAGCTCGCGGAGCGCCGCGCGCGCCTCGAGCGAGCTGCTCGGGTCGAGCACCTCGTCCACGGGCGCGCCACGGGACTCGCGCGCGCTGCGGCGCCGGCGCGCGCGCAGGACGTCCAGCGACGCGTTCACCACGATGCGGTGGAGCCAGGTCTCGGTCGACGACCGGCCCTCGAAGCCGCGGCCGGCGAGCTGGACGCAGGCCCGCGCGTAGCTCTCCTGCAAGACGTCCTCCGCGTCCGCGAGATCGCCGGTGAGGCGCGCGGCGAGCCGGTAGAGCCGCGGCGCGGTCTCCCGGACGATCCGCTCCATGTCGGCCTCTCGACGATCCGGCACGCCGCCCGCCCGCTCGCGTTCTCCTCGCGCTCATCCCTTCGACGCCGCCGCCCGCCCGCTCCCTACGGCCCCGCATCATGGCGGGGCAGCGCGTAGGGCGCCACGGGCTGGCGGCGTCCGAAGGGACATGCACACCGAACCCCTGTCGCTGCTCGCCCTCGCCGTGCTCGCGCTCTCCTCGCCCATGACCGCGTCGGCGGCCGACGCCGACCTCGTGGCTCGGGCGCGCGCCAAGGAAGCCGCCCAGCTCGCCGCGCTGGCGCGATCGCCGGTGCAGGTCCAGGCCGAGGGGCGCGCCTCCGGAGGCCGGCGCTCCCGCGAGCTCGCCTGGACCCGCGAGATCACCTACGCCACCGACGGGAGCGTGCAGGTCCGCCAGCTCTCCGGCTCGAGCGAGGGCGGGCGCAGCGGCCGCGGTGGCGTGCAGCTCCTCGCGCCGCTCACGCTCGCGCCCTTCTCCGTGCCCGGCGCGCAGCTCGCGGTGCGCCCATCGGCGGGGCCGGGCGGGAGCGTCCTCGTCGAGGTGAGGTCGCCCGCCGGCGGCGCGATCTCCGCGGTGGTCGTCGAGGTGGACCCGGCGACCGGCGCGAAGCGCGCGCTCGAGGTCGTGCCGGGGGGCGGGGAGGGCGGGCGCGTGTCCGAGGCCCGGGCCCGCATCACCTTCGACGCCGACGGCGCGATCGCGCGCCTCGAGTCGCACGCCGAGATCCAGGGTCGCCGCGGCACCGGGACCATCGAGGTACACGGCCACCGCGTGGCCGCCGCCTCGCAGCGCTGAGCCGATCGTCCTCGCTTCCGGAGCCGAACCATGATCGCCCCGCTCGCCGCCCTCTCGTCCCTCGCCATCGCCGGGACCGTGGTCGTCACCCACCCGCGCACCGTCATCGTGGCGCCGCCGCCCCCGCGCGCCGTCGTCGTGGTGCCCGCGCGTCCACCGCCTCCCCCGCCGCCACCTCCCCCCATGGCGCGGCGGGAGGCGGTGGAGCGCGGCTACGGCTGGTGCGGCGCGAGCGGCTACGCCTGCGTGCTGGTCGAGGCGCACCCCCGCGGCCCGGTCTGGGACGTCCACTTCCGCGCGAGTCGTCCCGGTGCCGTCGGTCCGCTCCGCGTCACCTTCGACCGGCAGACGCGTGCGCTCGTCGAGGTGGTGGAGCCCGGTCCGAGGGCGCCGCCGGCGCGGTGAGGGGCCGCGCTGCCCCGCCGCGCCGGCCGCCAGCACCGCGAGCCGCGCGCTAGTGCTTCATCTCTTGCTGCGACTCCTGCTTCCCCATCTGCTTGTGGATCGCCGCCAGCTGCTCCGGGGTGAACTTCGTGACCGGGGTCGCCTTCGCGGTGGCCCGGTTCGTCTCCGGTAGCTGCGCCAGCGCCTGCTGCTCGCTCGCCGCCTTGACGAACGCGTAGCCCGTGTGATCCCCGGACTTGCAGCCCCACTCCATGTTGCCGAGCATCTTCTTGTTCTTGGCGGCCATCTCGTCGAGCGCCTGGAGGCACTGCTCCGGCGTGTGGGTGGTCGTGACGAGGTACGTCTGGTTGCCGCCGCCCTTGGCGGCCTTCTCCGCGGCGCTGGCGCTGCCTGCCGGCAGCAGCAGCAGCGCGCCCAGGATGGACAGCGCGATCGGGGTCTTCATCTCCCGCTCCTTCCGATGCGGGACCTCGCCGCTCGTCCCGGCGGCCCGAGGCCCGCGTCGTGGCGCGCCTCGCCTACCCGTCCCCGGGACCGGACGCCCGCTTCATCGGGGCTGGCACGAATGGAGCCCCACCGCGCGCGACGCGAGCGGGCTTCCTAGGCGCCCGCGCTCATCGCCTTGCGGAGCTCCGGCAGGTTGTCGCGGATGAAGCGCAGCGTGCGCGTCTGGCGCGGATCGATGCGGCCGCCCGGCGTGAAGATCACCCAGTCGCTGAGCAGCTCCAGGGGGTGGACGCCGCGGTCGCCCTCCTTCAGGCGCGCGATGTGGAACGGCGCGTTGACGAGGCTGGCGTCCACGGCGTCCGGCTGGAAGCCGTGCACCTGGAACCACAGGTGCTCGCGATCGTCCTCCGCCCCGCCGTCCACGCGCAGGCCGAGCTTCACCAGCGCCGGGAACTCGAACTCGGCGAGCTCCTCGACCGCGCCGCGGAGGACCCCGAGCGTCTCGCGGGCGCGGTGCGCCATGAGCTCGGTCGCGGAGGTGGAGTAGTGGATGAGGACCTCGTCCGGCAGCGGGCCCTGGAGGAAGCGCGACGGGCGAGGCCCGCCCCGGCCGACCAGGCGCGCGAGCCAGCCTCCGCTCGCCGCGTCGCAGACGACCACGTGGCCGTCGAGGTGCTCGTCGTCCACGCTGGCGCGGTAGTCGGCGTGGTCGCGGCCCGTGCCCGCGAGGAACGTGCGCGCGGGCACCGCGAGGACCTGCTCCCGATCGGCGAGCGGCATCGGCTCCCTGCCCGGCGCGAGCCGCCCCTCGACCACGCCGAAGGCGAGCGCGCGCAGCAGGTCGTGCGCGTGGCCGTTCACCGCGGGCGCCGGATGGAGGACGTCGAAGTCCCGGAAGCCGATCTCCTTCAGGCCGTGGCTGTGGAGCCAGAACACCCGCCGGTCGCCGTCGCCGTCGCCGGGCGCGTCCGGGTCGTACAGGAGGTGCAGCGTGTGGATCGCGTCGATGTCGAGGTCCGCGTCGTGGGCGAGCTCGTCGTCGAGGCCGTCCCGCGACCAGAACGCCTGGGCCTGATGATCGACCGCTGCCACGCCCTCGCGCCCCATCACCGCGCGGAGGAAGCGCAGCAGGTCCTTGCGGTCCGCGAGCACGTTCCCCGAGCGCGAGCCGGTGGTGACGGCCGCGGCGTACCGGCACGACTTCACCGCCTCCTTCTCGGCGGCGGTCAGCCGCCCGTCCATGTCGGCGAGGCTGCCCGGAGGGAGCGGCGGGTCCGGCAGCACCACCAGCGTCGCCTTGCCCCAGCGGTCGTGCTCGAGCTCCGCGGTCCAGCCGCCCTCGGCGCCGCGCACCACCGCTCCGAGCCGCACACCGTGCTCGGCGACCGAGGCGAAGTCCTCCGGCCGCGCCGCCCACTTCCCGCGGAACAGCACCGAACCCGCTTGCTCGACGGCGGGCTTCCGATTCCACCAGCTCATGCGATCACCTCCCCGAGGGAGGATACACGGAGCGCGCAGGGCGGAGATGCTATGGGTGAATGGAAGTGTAGGTCTAGGGCGAGCGGGAACGGCCCGTTTGCCAAGCTCGTGAATCGTACGCGCAGTTGACGCACGACTCGTGACGGGCAAGGTAGTCGCGGCTGCGGACGATAGATCGTCCGCTGGTTGAGGCAGCGTAGAACGAAGGGGCTCGCCGATTAGCCTGCCCGCGACTCAGGGCCGAGGCGCTTCGCGGCGTGTGGCATCTCACTGAACGTGCGCCGGTCAAGAGTCCGGCCATTTAGGCCCTTCCGAACGCCGCCCCACTGCTTAAAGAAGAACGGAACACCGGCGCGCTTGCACTGCCGCTGGATGTCCCGCACCCACTCCGGCTTCATCTCTCTTGCGCCGGGCCCGCTCTCGCCGCCGACGATGACCCAGTGGATGTCGCGAAGGTCGAGGGTATCGACGGACGCGAGGAGCGGCTCGAGACTCAGGAATCGGACCGAGGCCGTCACCCCGCGCAGCTCCTTGATGCGCCAGCGATACTGGGCCGTTTCTACGCTGACGCCCATCCATGCGTTCGGTGGTACACTCGTAGTAGAAGTGAACGCCCGCATGCGCTCGGCGCGCTTCGTCAGAATCTGAAACTGGTGCTGCGAAGCCCTGCCGATGATGTCGAACACCCTCTTGATGTACGTGTCGGGGATGTCCTCGTGAAACAGGTCCGACATGCTGTTCACGAAGATCAAGCGGCCCGTCTTCCAGCGCAGTGGAAGCTCAAGCGCCTCGGGTACGGGACGAAGGTCGAATCCCTGTTCGAAGGGGTGGCCCGGAACGCCGCGGAATCGCTCCGCGAATGTTTCGGCGTAGCAGTGCTTGCAACCGGGGGAAACCTTCGTGCAGCCGCGGACCGGATTCCACGTAGCGTGAGTCCATTCGATGGCGGTCCGGTCGCTCATGAGTCGATCCTCTGAACGGATGTATAACCCGGAACTCTGATAGCCGCTCGCGTGATGGGGGATGCGTGGCGATTCGGAAAGAATACGAGGGACGAGAGCAGACGTACCTGAAGCACCGCGTCCTTCAGGAGTACCTGCGGCCCTGGGCTCATAAGCTGGGCTCCTTCGCGCGCTACAAGGCGACGAAGCTCTGGTACGTGGACTGCTTTGCCGGTCCGTGGAAGAGCGCAGATGATGAGCTCAGTGACACGTCTGTCGCGATCGGGCTCGCAGAGCTGCGCAACGCCGCGAACACCTGGCGGGAGCAAGGGGGGCACAAGGTCGACCTCGGGGCAATCTTCGTCGAGAAGAAGGAAAGGTCCTTCGCTGCGCTCTCGGCGTACCTCCAGACGCACAGTCACGGGATCGATGTTGTGGCGATCCCCGGTGAGTTCGGGGCTGCGGTCGATCAAATTAACAGGCGGATCGGTTCCGACCCGGCCTTCCTCTTCGTCGACCCAACCGGCTGGAACGGCGCCGCGATGAAGTACATCGCGCCTCTCGCGGCGGCGCCCACCCGTGACGTTCTCATCAACGTCATGTTCAACGACCTGAACCGGTTCAAGGACGACCGGCGCGAGTTTCTCCGAACTCAGATTGCTGAGTTCTTCGGGCTTGGTGAAGGCGCGATTCCGAGCGGCCTAGACGAGGAAGGTCTGTTCGAGTTGTACCGATCCCAGGTGAAGGCGAAGTGCCGGGTCCCGCTCGTCGCGGACCTCGTTATCCCGCACCCGCGGAAGGAGCGGACGTGGTTCCGCCTCGTCGTAGGCGCTCACCACATCGCGAGTATCAAGCTCTTCCGTGATGTGGAGAGGAAGGTCTGCGGGTTGGAGGCGGCGGAGGTTCGGGACGAAGCGAGGAACAGGGGGAACCCGCAACTCTCTCTACTCGATACGAGGCCCGTCGCGGATCTTTCGTATGACCGCCTGCACGGGGACGGTTTGGCCTCCGTTCCGCAGGACGTGCTCGCTGTACTTCATCGAGGTCCCGTGCGGTATGAGGTGCTCTGGCCGCAAGTACTCCTGAAGCGCCACATCACGCTTCCGGACCTCAATGACGTCATCGGGCGCATGCACCGCAACGGCGAAGTCGTTATCCAGGGACTAGGCGCGAAGGAGCGAACGCCGAAGGGCAACCACGTCGTTTCGATGCCGGCTTGTTCGAAGGAGTAGGCCTCCATCAGCGAACGCGGCGAGGTGATGGCCGGGGCGGCTCGTCGCCGTCCGTCGAGGTCGCGAGCTCCCGTTCGAAGTCGTTGATGAGGTCGAAGAGGTCGCGGGCTTCCCAGGCGCGGTTCCGCTTCGCGAGCGTGATCGGGTGGAGAACGTCCTTGTCTGCGAGCGTGGCGATCCCCTCGTTCACGGCCTGCTTGGAGCGGCCGAGGAACGCCTGGGCGGTCGCGACGGTGACGATGGGATGCGCGGGCAACTCGACGATGAGCGCCTCGGCGCTGGAGTGCCGGCGCGGGCGACCTGCACGCTCCCGCCAGCGTTCCTGAAGCTCTGCAAGGCGCAGCGCGAACTCGCTAGCCTTCGCCGCGGCTCGCGCGATCGCGTGCGCAGACAGGAGGATCCACTCCGCAGTCCGGTCCTCCCGGAAAGCGGTCAGCCCGCCGACGTAGGTCTTCGCGTCGGCGGCGAGGACGAGGCTGACCGGCGGGACGTAGCGCGGCGCGAGCCCGCGCCGGCGCAGGACGACGTGGATGAGGGCTCGGCCGACGCGGCCGTTGCCGTCGGCGAACGGGTGGATGGTCTCGAACTGCGCGTGGGCGATGGCGGCCTGGACCACCGGCGAGAGGTCCGTCCGGCTCACGAACGCGACCAGGTCGTCCATGAGGTCCTTCACCCGCTCGGGCGCGGGCGGGACGAACTCGGCGCGGCCGGGGTTGAACGCGTTGCCGCCGATCCAGTTCTGGCGGACGCGGAGCTTGCCGGCGATCTCGGGCGTGGTCGTCGCCAGCATCAGGTGGCGGTGGATCTCGAGGAGGTCGTTCAGGCGGAGAGGCTTGGCGCCGGCGCCGAGCGCAACGGCGTGCTCCATGGCGGCGACGTTGCCGAGGACGGATCGGGCGGTCTCGTCGCGGGCGTCGGGCGCCTCGGCCTCGGCGCGCGCGAAGCGCCGCTGCGAGAGAACGAGCCCTTCGATCCGGGACGACGCGACCGACTCGGCGCGGAGGAGCCGGCGGGCGAGCACCTCCAGGCTGGCGAGGCGAGGGGGATCGCGGTTCAGGGCGTCGACGGCGCGCTCCGCGGTCGACACGGCCGCCGCGACGCTGGACGGCAGGGCGAGCTGGAGCTCTGCGATGGCGTCCGGGACGAACGCGCGGTAGCGGAACGCGCGGCGCTCCGCGCGGCCGCCGGGCGCGGACGGGTCGGCGGGCCAGGAGCGGGTCTCGTACCGGGACATCCTCTGGAAAGCTTGACCAGCGGGATGCCTTAGTCAAGGTTTCTATGGAAAGCTTGACCAGGCGCCAGCCTTGGTCAGGGTTTCGATGCGCGCGCTTCGGCGGCTGGGCCCCTCGACTCCGGGCCCTACGCTCGGGGTGAGCGGGGCGGGACGGAGGGCGTGCGAGGGCGTGCGAGAGCGGGCGTGGGCGGCGGGCGTGGGCCGCGCTGGGAGGCAGGTCCCCGCACAAAGCAGGAACCTCGGATCGCGCGACGCCAAAAAGACGAAGGCCGGGACCCCTGCTCAGGGTCCCGGCCTCGTGGAGTGGCGGGGAGTACGGGACTCGAACCCGTGGCCTCCGGCGTGACAGGCCGGCGTTATAACCGACTTAACTAACTCCCCAAGAACTGGTGGGCGGAACAGGCTTCGAACCTGTGACCCTCGCCTTGTAAGGGCGACGCTCTACCCCTGAGCTATCCGCCCAAGGCGCGAAAGCGTGGGGTTTCTAGCTTGACCCGCCGGCGGTGTCAACGGGCTCTCTCACGGGAGGGCCCGGGACGGAACCAGCCGTCCGGTCGGGGGGATCGATCAGGCAACGGTCTTGCTGGACCGGCCTGGGTGCCGATGGTAAGGGGCGCGCGATGGCCTGGAAAGCAGGGATGAAGGTGGTCCACCGCGCCCAGAGGGCATGGGGCGTGGGGGTGGTGGTGCAGGTCGCCGACGAGGGCCGCCGCCTGGCGGTCCGGTTCGCGGGCCGCGAGGGCATCACGGTGGTCTCGGGCCGCGATCAGGCGCTGGTCGAGGTCCCGGCGGACACGCCGATCGAGCAGGTGGCCTCGGGACCGATCGAGGCGCTCGGCTCGGCCCAGCCGGCCACGGCCTCCGCGTTCGCGCTCCGCACCCGCGTGAATCGCCTGGAGGCGCTGCGCCGCGCGGACTCGCTCGGCGCGCTGCTCTCCTCCCGCGTGCACGTCCTGCCGCACCAGGTGGGCGCGGCGGGGCGCATCCTCTCCGACCGGATGCCGCGCTTCGTCCTGGCGGACGAGGTGGGCCTGGGCAAGACCGTCGAGGCGGGCCTGGTGTTCGCGGGCATGCGGCAGCTGGGCCTGGCCGAGCGCGTCCTGGTGGTCGTCCCGGAGCACCTCGCGTTCCAGTGGCTCGCCGAGCTGTTCCACAAGTTCAACGCGCTGTTCGCGCTCCTCACCCCGGAGCGCATCGAGGCGCTGGGCGGCCCGGAGGCGGCGCTGGCCCGCTCGCCGCACGCCATCGTCTCCTTCGAGGCGCTCCGCGCCGACCCGGACCTGGCCGAGGCCGCGGCGGACCTGCCGCTCGACCTCGTGGTGGTGGACGAGGCCCACCACCTGGCGGAGGACGCGCTGCACGACCGGATCGCGCCGATCTGCCGCGCCTCCTTCGGCGTACTCCTCCTCACCGCCACGCCGGTGCGCCTGGATCCGCGCGAGTACTTCCGCCTGCTCTCGCTGGTCGAGCCGGTCCCGTCCACCTCACTCGACGACTTCCTCGCCCGCCTGGAGCAGCACGAGGCGTACGCGCAGGTGGCCCGCGAGCTCCTCGCCGGCGGCGACCTCGCCGCGGCGGCGGAGCGGCTCCGCGCGCTCGCGCCGGACGACCCGGTCTTCTCGAAGGCCAAGCCGGCGCTCGACCGCGTCGCGCTCCTCGCGCACCTCTCGGAGCGCTACGGCCTGTCGGCCCGGCTCATCCGCAACCGCCGCGTGAAGGTGGGCGCGTTCACCTCCCGTGTGCTCCGCCGCGTGGACGTGGGCGAGGGCGAGAAGCCGAAGGCGCTGGTGGACCTCTGCGCGGGGCTCGCGCGCGGGGGCGAGAAGGTGCTCGTGTTCGGCGGCGACCTCGAGGCGCTGCGCGGGCTGCAGGGCGGGCTCGCCGAGGCGGGGCTGGAGGCGCTCCTCTACGACGACGCGCCCTCGCTCGAGGCGCGCGACCGGCTGGTGGCCCGCTTCCGCGATCCGGAGGGCCCCATGCTGCTCCTCTCCGGCGAGTCCGGCGGCGAGGGGCGCAACTTCCAGTTCGCGCACCACCTGGTCTGCGCCGATCTGCCGGCGTCGCCGCTCGTGCTGGAGCAGCGCATCGGCCGGCTCGACCGCCTGGGCCAGACGCGGCCCGTCGAGATCCACGTGCCGGTGGAGCCGGGCGACGAGGCGTTCCTGGCCGACCTGTACGAGAAGGAGATCGGCATCTTCGACGAGCCGGTGGGCGGCCTGGACGCGGTGCTGGCCTCGCTGCCGGAGGAGCTGGCGGCGCTGCAGCGCAAGCGCTCCGACCGCACCCGCGAGGCGTTTCGCAAGGACCTCTCCCGCCGCGTGGCCGCGGCCCGCAAGGCGCAGCACGAGGGCGATCCGCTCCTCGACATCCGCTCCGCCTCGCTGCCCGAGCTGGGGCGCCTGGTGCGCGGCGCGTTCGAGCGCATGGGCGAGGACGCGCCGGAGGGCATCGACGGCGGCGACGGCGCGGGGGCCGCGCTGGAGCAGTCGCTCATCACGCTCTCGCGCTGGCTGGAGGAGGAGCTGGAGGACGTCTGCGCCGACGTGGGCCGACGGGTCGGCATGGACGTGGACACCGACCAGAACGTCCAGCCGTTCGAGGTGGCGTTCACGCTCGGCTCGGGCATGCGCATCGAGGCGCTGCCGGGGATGCAGATCCCCGACGAGCCGGAGACGTTCGTGGGGAGCTTCTGGCGCGAGACGGCGGTCGCCCGCGACGAGCTGCACTGGTACGCGACCGGCCACAAGCTGGTGGAGGCGCTGCTGGGGCTGGTGCGCGACGGCGACGCCGGGCGGAGCGCCGCGGTGAAGCGCGAGTGGGCGCCGCGCCGGGGCGGGCTGTACGCGCGCTTCGAGCCGCGCCTCGCCACCGCCGCCGACGTGGCGCCGGGCGCGCGGGTCGCCTCGCGGCAGGCCTCGCGCTACCTCGACCTCTCGCCCATCGCGGTGGTGGTGGACCTGGAGGCCGGGAACCGGGTGCTGCCGGGCGCCGGGCACCGGCTCGAGGACGAGATCGACGACGTGCAGGACGCGCGGGTGGGCGCGCCGCCGCCGGCCGCGCTGGAGGCGGCCCGCGCCGCGGCGGAGCGCGAGGCGCGGCTGGTGATGGAGCGGCGCCGCGAGGAGGCCGTGGGCCTGCTCGTCGCGCACGCCGACGCCGAGGAGGAGCGGCTCATCGAGGCCGCGTTCGCGGGCGGCGCGCCGCGCGAGCGGATCGACGCGGCGCTGGCGGTGCTGCGCCACCACCGCGACGTGGTGGCGAAGTCCATCGAGCGGGTGAAGCTCGACCTCGACGCGGCCGCGTTGATCGTGCCGTGAGCTGGGGCAGGCCCTGCGCCCCGCTCATGGTTCGACGGGGCTCACCATGAGCGAAGTTCTGTTGACCCGCTCACCCTGAGCGTAGCCCGTGCCGAAGGCACGGGCGGAGTCGAAGGGTCACCCTGAGCGTCCCTCGACTCCGCGCGAGTTCACCGGAATCACCCGCTCACCCTGAGCGTCCCTCGACTCCGCGCGGCCCGGTGGGCCGCGCTACGCTCGGGATGAGCGGACGGAGTCGAAGGGTCGGGATGAGCGGACGGAGTCGAAGGGTCACGCTGAGCGTCCCTCGACTCCGCGCGAGTTCACCGGAATCACCCGCTCACCCTGAGCGTCCCTCGACTCCGCGCGGCCCGGTGGGCCGCGCTACGCTCGGGATGAGCGGACCGAGTCGAAGGGTCGGGATGAGCGGACGGCGTAAAACGGTCACGCGCAGAAGCGCGCGATCGCGTTCCCGAGGATCGTCACCGCCCGCTCGACCTGGTCGAGCGGCACCGACTCTCCGGTGCGGTGCGCCTCGCGGATGTCGCCCGGCCCGAACACGCACGCTTCGGCCCCCATGCCGATGAGCTCGGGCAGCTCGGTGCCGAACGGAACGGTGGCGGCCTCGTTCCCGCTCTCGGCCTCGAGGAACTTCACGATGCCGGCATCGGGCGGCGTCACCGCGGCCGCGTCGGTGCGGAGCGGGATCACCTTCACCGCGACCTTGCCGCCGCTCGCCGCCGCGAGGCGCCCGCAGGCGTCCTCGAGCAGCCGGAGCGCGCGCTTGGGATCGTGCCCGGGGAGCGGCCGCCACTCGAACGTGAAGCGGCACTCGCCGGCGATGATGTTGCGGGCCTTGCCGCCGCGGATGACGCCCACGTTCCAGGTGGTGTACGGCGGCGAGAACGCCTGGTCGGTCTCGCGGGTCAGGTCCGCGCCGATGGCCTCGAGCTCGGGCCAGAGCCGGCCGACGTGGTGGATGGCCGAGGCGCCGACCTCGGGGTAGGCGCTGTGCCCCTCGATGCCGCTCACCACCACCTCCACCGCGCAGTAGCCCTTGTGCGCGCGGATGGGCGTGAGGCGGGTGGGCTCGCCCACGATGGCGTGGGCCGGGTGGAGCGCGCCCTCCGCGAGCAGCTTCTTCGCGCCCAGGCAGCCGATCTCCTCGTCGGCGGTGAATACCAGCGTGAGCGGGAGGCGCCCGGGCCGGGCGGCGCGCGCCGCGGTGAGCGCGGCGGCGAGGAACGCCTTCGTGTCGGCGGAGCCGCGGCCGACGAGCCGGCCGTCCACCAGCTCGCCCGAGAGCGCCTCCTTCCACTCCGGATCGAACGGCACGCAGTCGGTGTGCCCCACCAGCGCGAGCCCGCCCGGCACGTCCGGCCCCCGCCGGCAGACGAGGTTGCCCTTCTCGACCCCGGCGGCGTCGGTCCAGCGCTGGCGGCGCGTGACGAAGCCGGCGGCGTGCGCCTCGCGCTCGAGCAGGTCGAGCGCGGGCAGGTTGGTGCGGGCGGAGGTCGTGTCGAGCGCGACCAGGGACCGGAGCAGCGGGACGAGATCCATGCGCTCCCGAGCCTACGCGAGGCCGCGTCGCCGCGCCGCTTCTCTCTTACGCGCCGCCCCACAGGGCGCGCATGGCGGCCCGGAAGTCCTTCAGCAGGTCCGCGCCGGTGGGCCGCCCCGGCGGCGCCCACCCGTCCTCGACCACCGGCTGCCCTGCGACGAACGTGCTCCGCACCGCCCCCGGCTGCGCGCCGAACACGAGCGAGGGCAGCAGCGCGTCCCGCTCGCCCCCGGCGATGGACGGATCGTCCACGTCCACGAGCACGAAGTCGGCCGGCTCGCCCACCGCGAGCCGCCCGCCCGGGAGCCCGAGCGACGCCATCCCGCCCGCGGTCGCCGCCTCGAACAGCCGCGCCGCGAGCGTGCCTTGCTGCCCGTCCAGCACCGCCCGCTCGCCGCGCACCAGCCGGAGCTGCAGCTCGAGCGCCCGGGCCTCGCCGAGCGGGTCCGCCTCGGCGTGCGCGTCCACCCCGAGCGCCAGGCGCGCCCCGGCCGCCACCAGCCGGTCGGCCGGGACCACCCCGTCGCCCAGGTTGCGCTCGGTGAGCGGGCAGGCGCAGACCGTCGCGCCGGCGCGGCCGATGGCCGCGACGTCGGCGTCGTCGAGGTGGATGGCGTGCACGAGCGTGGTGCGCGCCTCGAGCGCGCCGGCCGCCTCGAGCAGCGCCACCGGGCTCTTGCCGTGCTCGGCCCGGCAGGCGGCAACCTCGGCCGGCTGCTCGGCGGCGTGCACGTGCAGCGGCAGGTCGCGCGCGCGCGCCGCGTCGGCGAGCGCCGCGAGCCACGCCGGCGGGCAGGCCCGGACGCTGTGCGGCGCGATGCCCACGCGGACGCCGTCGTCGTTGCGGACCTGGCGGGCGAGGTGGTCGAGCCGCTCCAGGAACACCTCCGGCGACGGCTCCACGAAGCGGCGCTGGGCCGGGTCCGGGTCGGTCCCCGCGCCGGCCCGCGCGTACGCGGCGCGGAGCAGCACGATCCGCAGGCCGACGGCGCGGGCGGCGCAGACCACGCGCAGCTCCAGCTCCGACGGGTCGGCGTAGGGCCGGCCGTCGGGGTCGAGGTGCAGGTAGTGGAACTCGCCGGCGCAGGTGATACCGGCCCGAGCCAGCTCGAAGAACGCGAAGCGGGCCACCGCCTCGAGCAGGTCGGGGTCGAGCCGGCGCGCGGCGGCGTACATGGCCGAGCGCCAGCCCCAGAAGTCGCTCCGGCCGTCCGCGCCGGCGCGCGCCTCGGTCCGGCCGCGCAGCGCGCGCTGGAAGGAGTGGCCGTGGGCCGAGACGAAGCCGGGGACCAGGATGCGCCCGGGGAGCGGGACGCGCTCGAAGCCGGGCAGCGGCGGCCCCACGGCGGCGACGACGCCGTCCTTGACGGAGAGCGCGGCCCCCTCGTGGAGGGAGCCGCCGGCGAGGAGGAGCTCGGGCTGGAACGCCTGCGCGGTGGTCACGGTCCCAGGGTTACCCCGCGGACGGCCGCGCCGCCAGCCTGCGCGCGTGCGCCGGCCGGCGGCTGGCCGCGCCTGCCGCCGGGCACCACCCTGCGCCACCCGCGGTCCGGCGGCCGGGCCGGATCCGGCGCGGCGGGCACCGGGAGCGCGGGGCGCGCCGCCGGTATATGATGCGCCGCGTGCCGCTGCCCTTCGTGAAGTACCACGGCCTCGGGAACGACTTCGTGGTGGTGGACGGGCCGCTCATGGACGCCGAACGCGCCCGGCGGATCTGCGACCGCCGCCGCGGCGTGGGCGCCGACGGCGTGCTCACGGTCCTGCCGCCGCGCACCGCCGGCGCCACGGCCACCATGCACATCTTCAACTCCGACGGCTCGGTGGCCGCCATGTGCGGGAACGGCATCCGCTGCGTGGCCCGGCACCTCGCCGACACGCGCGGCCTCGACGGCGACCTCGTCGTGGACACCGACTCCGGCCCGAAGCGCTGCACCATCCACCGCGGCGCGGACCGCGCGGTGGAAGCGGTCTCGGTGGAGATGGGCCCGGCGCGGCTCGAGGGCGAGCAGGAGTTCCGGGTGGGCGGCGAGGCGCTCCGGGCGCTGCGCGTGTCGATGGGCAACCCGCACGCGGTGCTGTTCGACGCGCCGGAGCGGGCGCGCGCGCTCGCGGTCGGCCCCGAGCTCGAGCGGCTCGTGCCGGGCGGCGTGAACGTGGGCTTCGCCCGGCCCGGCCCGTCGGGCATCGACCTGGTGGTCTGGGAGCGCGGCGCGGGGCTGACCGACGCCTGCGGGACCGGGGCCTGCGCCGCCGCGGTGGCCGCGGTCTCGCGCGGCCTCGCCCGCGCCGCCGCGCCGGTGGAGGTCCGGCTGCCGGGCGGCGCGCTTGCCATCACCGTGGCCCCCGATCTCGTCGGCGTCACCATGCGCGGCCCGGCCGAGCGCGCCTTCACCGGCGAGACGGACCTCTAGATGGCGAACGGGCGGATCCTGGTCGTCGACGACGAGCGGTTCTTCCAGGAGCTGTTCCGCGACGTGCTGACCGGCGCCGGGCACGCGGTCCGCACCTCGTCCTCGGCGGAGGAGGCGCTGGAGGTGCTCGCCGCCGAGCGCGTGGACCTGCTGCTCACCGACATGGTGATGCCGGGCCTCGACGGCCTGGGGCTCATCCGCGAGGCGCGGCGGCGCGACCCGGAGCTGGAGGTGGTGGCGGTCACCGGGCGCGAGGACGTGAAGCTCGCGGTCGAGTCGATGAAGGCCGGCTGCTCCGACTTCCTGACGAAGCCGCTCGAGCCCGGGGAGCTGCTCCGCGTGGCGGAGCGGGTGCTGGCGCGGGTGCGGCTCCGCCGCGAGCACAGCCAGCTCCTCACCGAGAACCTCGAGTTCGTGAAGGCCCAGGCGCTCTACCGCCAGGGCCTGCAGATCCTCGCCACGCTCGACGGCGAGCGGCTGGTGGACCTGGCGCTCTCGGTGCTGGCGCGCACCACCGACGCCCAGGGCGCGGCGCTGTGGGTGGCCGACGAGAAGGGGCAGCTCGCGCTGCGCGGCTACCGCGGGCTCGTCGATCGGGCGGCGCTGCCGGTCCGGGTGGACCCGCGCGACCCCGCGTTCGCCGACGCGCTGCGCGGCGGCGCGCCGTTCCTGGCGCCGGACGGCTGGGGCGGCGAGGCGTTCCTGGTGCCGCTCGTGGCCGACGACGAGCCGCTCGGCCTGGCGCTGCTCTCCGACCGCGCCCGCGGGCGCTTCGGGCGGGACGAGCACGCGGCCGCGCTCGTGGTGGCCGACTTCACCGCCATCGCGGTGAAGAACGCGCGCCGCTTCCAGGCGGTGGAGCGGGTGGGGCTGCGCGACCGCGAGACCGGCGCGTACAACCTGTCCTACTTCGTCGACTACGCCGGCAAGGAGTTCTACAAGGCGCGCCGCTACGGCCGGGCGTTCTCGCTGGTGGTGCTCTCGGTGGACAACGTCGAGCAGCTCCGCAAGGAGGCGGGGCGCGAGCCGTTCCGGCGGCTGATGCGCGACCTGGTGGCGGCGGTGGGGCGGGCGGTCCGCGACGCGGACATCCTCGCGAAGGTCTCGGAGAGCGAGTACTACGTGCTGCTCCCCGAGACCGACTACTTCGGCGCGCTCATGTTCGTGCGCCGCGCCACCGAGGAGGTCCGGCGCGAGGCGTCGGTCCGGACCATGGAGGAGCGCGTGCCGGTGCTCCTCTCGATGGGCGCCGCCAGCTTCCCGAAGGACGGGGAGGACTTCGACGAGCTGCTCCACTGGGCGCGCGACCGGGTGCAGGACCAGCGCGGGTCGCTGCTGCGCCGCCTGCACCTCGGCGACCTCGAGCCGGGGGCGTTCTGGGAGCTGACCGACGTGCTGCTCTCCGGCTCGGCGCGCCTGCCGGACAGCTCGGCCAGCGCGCGGCTGCAGCCGGACGCGGAGCTGTTCGCGGCCGCGCAGCGCGAGGCGGCCCGCGAGATCGCGCGCGACCCGCGCGCCCGTGGCCTGCTCTACGTCGGCCTGCGCACCGCGCTCGCCGCGTCGCCGGTCCGGGCGGCGCTGCCGCCCGGCGACCCGGCCGCGCGCGCCGGCGATCCCTCCGCCCGCGTGTACCTGCTCGGCCCGCGCGGCACCGACGCCGAGGCGGCGCCGCACCCGCTCGTCACCGAGGTGTACGTGGACGGCGACCAGCGCTTCGCCGGCCACGAGTTCCTGCTGTTCCTCTCCGAGCGCTCCGCGTACGCGCTGCTCGCCGGCCCGGACGGCCGGACCTTCCACACCTCCGACATGCCGCTGGTGGACGCGCTGGTCTCGAAGCTGCAGACCGCGTACGACCTCCAGCCGATCTGAGCGACCGCGCGAATGGCCACCGTCCGCAAGATCCTCGTCGCCGATCCCGACCCGGCCACCGTGCGCGCGCTGGCGCCGGTGCTCCGCCAGCGCGGCTACCAGGTGCACGCGGCCCGCGACGGCTCGCGCGCGCTCCAGGCCGCCATCCTCCGCTTCCCCGACCTCATCCTGCTCGACGAGGACTGCCCGCTGCTCGACGCGCGCAGCTTCGTCCGCATCCTGCGCACCAACCCGCGCACCGAGCGGATCCCGGTGGTGATCACCGGCGTCTCGTCCGACCCGGACCGCTCGCGGCTGGGGCTCTACCTGCGCAAGCCGTTCAACCTGGACGAGGTGCTGGCGCGGGTGGAGCAGGTGTTCCGCCGCGCCGAGGCGTCGAGGGCGGTCTCCGGCGACGGGCGCGAGATCGAGGGCAACCTGGCGCAGATCCCGCTCGTGGACCTGCTGCAGATCCTCTCGGTGAACCGCAAGTCCGGCACGCTCACGGTCGAGCGCGAGGGCGACCGCGCCTCCATCGCGCTCGCCGAGGGGCGGGTGGTGGACGCGGCCATGGGGACGGTGGTCGGCGAGAAGGCGCTGTACCGGCTGCTCACGCACCGTGAAGGCCAGTTCGCGTTCCTGCCCGGCCTGCCGCCCGCGGCGCAGCGGATCGACCGGCGCGTGGAGGAGCTGGTGCTGGAGGGGCTGCGCCAGGCCGACGAGGTGGCGCGGCTGCTCCCGGAGCTGCCCGCGCCCGAGGACGGCGTGGAGCTGGCGGTGCATCCCAGCGAGATCCCGGCCGGCCTGCACCCGGTCACCGAGGAGGTGCTGGGCCTCTTGCAGTCCGGCGCCGCGCGCCCGTTCCAGGAGCTGCTCGACCGCTGCCGCGCCACCGACCTCGAGGCGATGCGCGCGGTGGGCGCGCTGCTCGAGCACGGCTACGCCCGCCGGCGCGAGGCGCTCGCCCCGGAGCCGCGCGGCCAGCTCCTCGCGCCCCACGAGCTGCACGCGCTCCGCGCCCGCATCGCCCGCGGCCGCTCCTCCGGGCCGCAGACGGTCGGCAAGGTCGTGGTGGCCGGCGGCGGGCCGCTGGCGCGCCGCGCCGCGCTCTCGCGCTTCCAGGCGGTGCCGGGGTTCCGTCCCGAGCCGGAGCCGCCCACCGGTGGCTTCGGGACGGTGGGGCGCGTCACGCTCGCGGACGGGGTGCGGGTGGACCTCGCCGAGCTGCCGGGCGATCGCGCGCTCATGCCGCTCTGGCGGCCGTTCGCGGCGGGCGCGGTGGGCGCGCTGGTGCTCCTGCCCGCCGACGGGATCGACCCGCTGCTGGAGGAGCTGGTGAAGGTGCAGCGGCTGCCGGTGGTGGTGTGCGGGCCGTCGGAGGCGCGCGTGCCGGAGGTGCTGCGCGAGGCGCCGGGCGGCTTCGCGTTCGAGGGCAGCGACGCGGCCGAGGGACTGCGCGCGCTCCTCGCGGGCGCTGGCGCGCGCACGCCGCTCGTGTAGAACGGCCGCATGCGCATCCCGATCTGGCAGGTGGACGCCTTCGTCACCGGCGGCGTCTTCACCGGCAACCCCGCCGCGGTCTGCCCCCTCGACGCCTGGCTGCCCGACGCCACGCTGCTCGCCATCGCCGCCGAGAACGCGCTCTCCGAGACCGCGTTCCTGGTCCCCGAGGGCGAGGGCTGGCACCTGCGCTGGTTCACGCCCGAGGTCGAGGTCGAGCTGTGCGGGCACGCGACGCTCGCCTCGGCGCACGTGGTGTTCGAGCACCTGGCCCGCGGGCGCGACGCCGTCGCGTTCCGGACGCAGGCCGGCACGCTCACGGTCACGCGCGACGCCGCGGGCCGCATCGCCCTCTCGCTGCCCCGCCGCCCGCCGGCGCCGGCCGGGCCGCCGCCCGCCCTGGTGCGGGCCCTCGGCGGCCGCGCGCCGGACGCGACGCTGCTCGGCCGCGACTACCTGGCGGTGCTGGCGACGGAGCAGGAGGTGCGCTTGCTGAAACCCGATCTCGGCGCCGTGTCGGAGCTGCCCGGCCACGGCATCGTGGTCACCGCGCCGGCCAGCACGCCCGGCGTGGACTTCGTGTCGCGCTACTTCGCCCCGCAGGTCGGCATCCCGGAGGATCCGGTCACCGGCTCGGCGCACTGCACGCTGGTGCCCTACTGGGCGGACCGGCTCGGCCGCCGGACGCTGGAGGCGCTGCAGGTCTCGCGGCGCGGCGGCCGGCTCGCGTGCGAGGACCAGCCGGACGCCGGCAAGGTCCGCATCGCCGGCCGGGCCGCCGAGTTCCTGTCCGGCTTCCTCGAGGTCTGACCGCGGGGGCTGCGCGAACGGTGCGGCGCTAGCCGGCGGGGTCCAGCCCGCCCGCCGCGAGCGCGGCGCGGGCCACCGGGCTGGTGAGCAGCAGCCGGTACTCGGCGCGCGTCAGCCAGGCGGTGCGGGCGCCGCGCTTCCCGCGCAGCGTGAGCCGCACCCGCTCGGCGTCGTGCGCGACCGTGGCGGTCGCGCCGTCGGAGAGGTCGTGCTCGAGCGAGCGCAGGTGCCGGTGGATGCGCAGCGCCCGCTTCCCCTCGGGCGAGGAGAGCGCCACGAAGTAGCGGTTGCGGCTGAAGCCGGGGTCCTCCCGGAGGCGCTCGACGGCGCGGATGACGAAGTCCGCCATGGAGCGTCGAGCCTAGCATGAAGCCCGCCGGCCGGACGCACTCCGGTCGCACCCTTGCGCGCGGTGCGCGCTGCCTGACGAGGGCGCGCCGAGGCGCCTACGCGGGCGTGCGCTCGCCCACCTGGCCGCGACGCTGGTGCTCGCGGGCGAACGCGCCAAGCGCCACGTCGTGCGTGGCGAGGTGCCCCTCGATCCAGCTCGACACCGCGCGCTCCACGTCGTGCACCAGCACCGCGGTCGGGCCGTTCGCGTCGTGCCGCCGCGCCAGCTCGCGGACGGTGGCGAGGAACGCCTCGTGCTCGCGGAGGTGATGCTCGCGCTCCGGGTAGCCGATCGCGAGCATCATCGTCTCCTCGGCCGCCAGGTGCCGGACCGCGTGCTCGCGCAGGAACGCGATCATGCGCGAGACCTCCGAGCGATCGCCCGCGAGGATCGCGTCGTGCAGCCGGTCCATCCGCCTGAACATCTCCTGGTGATCGGCGTCCAGCTCGGGGACGCCGATCGACAGCACGCTCGTCCAGTGCAAAGCCATGGCGGGCCCCCGCAGCCACGTCCACGGTAAGGTCGTGCGGCAGCGCGCGGAAGGGCCTCGCTGACGCAGGTCAAGCGGATCGCGCCGCCGGCCCTCGCGGGCGACACGCAGCGTGAATGGCGCGGCCGCGCGGGAGGCGCCGCACCCGCGCTGCCTAGCGCGGCAGGGCGTCGGTGCCGTGGACCACGCGCTCCACCGCCGCACGCTCGCGGCGCCGCGACGGCCCGACCACCACCGCGACCAGGTTGCGGCGGCGGAAGGTCTCGCGCGACACGCGCAGCAGGTCGGCCGCGGTCACCTGCTCCACGCGCCGGCAGCGCTCCTCGAAGCCCTCCGGCGCGGACAGGACCTCGCCGGCGCCGTACCAGCCGGCCAGGTCGGCGGCGGAGTCGAGCGAGAAGGCGAGCGTCATGCGGTGGCGCCGCTGGACGCGGAGCAGCTCCTCCTCCGGCACCGGGCGCTCGGCCAGTCCGCCGAGCACGCGCAGGACCTCCTCGATGACCCGCGGCAGCTTGGCGGGCGCGCAGGCGCCGTCGATGACCGTCATGCCGGCGTCGGCGAACGTGTCGATGCCGGCGTGCAGCGAGTAGGCGAGGCCGCGCCGCTCCACGATCTCGAACGGCAGCCGCGAGGAGAGCCCGTCGTCGAGGATCCGGCGCAGGCACATGTGGGCCGGGTAGTCGGGGTGGCGCTCGGGCGGGCAGGGGAAGGACAGCGAGAACTCCGCCTGCGCGTCGTCGTGCTCCACCATCTCGAGCCGCGGCCCCTCCGGCCAGCCCGGCGCCGGGACGTCCACGCTCAGCTGTCCGCGCGGGAGCCGGCCCAGGTGCCGCTCGGCGAGGTCCGCCACCTGGTCCGGCCGCACCGGCCCGGCCACCGCCAGCACCAGGTTCGAGCCGGTGTAGAAGCGCTCGAGGTGCGCGCGCACGTCGCGCGGGCGGAGTCGCCGCACGATCTCCTGCGTGCCGGCGATCTTGAAGCCGAGCGGGTGGCGGCCGAAGACGATCTTCTTCGAGAGGTTGTCCGGGTCGATGTCGCGGCCGGACGCGTCCACCTCGTCGAGGATCTCCTCGAGGATGACCTCGCGCTCGACGTCCATCTCCTTGAGGAGCGGCCGCCGGATCAGGTCGCCCAGCACGGCCAGGCCGGTGCCGACCTCCTCGGGGTGGATGGGCGTGTAGTAGCAGCCGTGGTCGCGCGCGGTGATCCCGTTCAGGCTCCCGCCGGCGGCCTCCACCTCGGCGTTCATCGCGACCGTGTCCGGGTAGCCCACCGAGCCGCGGAAGAACAGGTGCTCGAGGAAGTGCGAGACGCCGTTGCGCGCCTCGGTCTCGTGGCGCGAGCCGGCGCGCACGTAGAGCGCGATCATGGCCGAGTGCAGCCCGGGGGCGCGGGCGGTGAGCACGCGGAGGCCGTTCGGCAGCACGGTCCGGTGCACCTCCCCCCAGTCCTCCTGCGCGCGCCGGACGCGCGCCGCCACCCGGGCGCGCGGCAGCGCCACGCGGAACGCGCCGCCCCGCTTCTCCGACGCATCCTTGCGCTGCTTCACCCGCACCTGCCGGCTCGACCGCCTCATGTGGCTGCACCCACCTCGTGTTCCACCCTGTCCTGGACCGCCGGGAAGCGGAGGGTGAAGATCGTTCCCCGGCCCACGGTGCTCTCGCACCGGATGGTCCCGCCGTGCTCCTCGACGACCTGCTGGGTGAACGCGAGCCCCAGGCCGGTGCCGCGTTCCTTCGTGGAGTAGAACGGCTCGAAGATCCGCGTCAGGTCACCTGGGGGGATCCCCCCCCCGGTGTCCCCCAGCTCGGCCTCGACGGCCGCGCCGGAGTCCGCCCGGCGGGTCACCACGGTGACGGTCCCGCCTCCGGGCATCGCCTCCCGGCTGTTCCGCAGGAGGTTCAGGAACACCGCGCGGAGCTGCCCCTCGTCGCAGCGCACGCCGGGCAGGCCGGGCGCGAGCGCGCGGTGCACCGCCACGCGCGCGGCGGCGAGCTCGGGCCCGAGGAAGTCGAGCAGGCCGCCCAGGATCTCGTTCAGGTCGTGGCGCTCGAGCTGCGGGCGCGGGAGGCGCGCGAAGCGGAGGTACTCCTCGGTCACCGCGTTCAGCCGGTCCACCTCGCGCGAGATCGCGGACACCAGCCCGGTCGCCTCGGCCGGCGGCGCTGGCAGGGCGGCGATCTCCTCGGCGAGCAGCTCGGCGTTCAGGCCGATGGCGTTCAGCGGGTTCCGGATCTCGTGCGTGATCTGCGCCGAGATGCGGCCGACCGCGGCCAGCCGCTCCGCCCGGAGCAGCTCGGCGCGCTGCCGGTCGAGCGAGGCCGCCATGGCGTTGAACTCGTGCGCGAGCACCGAGATCTCGTCCCGGCCGCGCGCCTCCACCTTGCGGGTGAGGTCGCCCGCCGCGACCGCCTTCACGCCCTCGGTCAAGGTCTGGATGGGCGCGAGCAGCCGCTGCGAGATGGCGGCCGCGCCCACGCCCACCGCCAGCGCGAGCAGGGAGTAGATCACCGTCAGCGCGACGGTGTTCCCCTCGGTCCGCTCGGCGGCGTGCACGCGGTCGGCGATCTGCGTCTCGAGCGCGACCTGCAGCAGCTTCACGTCCAGGCTGAGCCCCTTCTCCAGCTGGCGCACCGCCGCCACGCGCGCGTCGAACGCCGCCGCGCCCGGGCCCAGGCCCGCCCCGCCCTCCAGCGCGTCGAGCAGCGCGCGCGCCTCGCGATCGTAGTCGGCCCACCGCGCGGCGAGGCCGTCCAGCCGGGCGAGCACGTCGCCGAGGAAGTGGGCGTCGTCGCCGGAGGCGCTGAGCCGCGCGCCGGCGGCCACGCGCTTGCCCTCCTCGATCTTCTCGCGCACCAGCGCGGGGAAGTGCGCCCTCGCCACCGGGAGGTAGGCCCGCCGGGCGGCGGGGTCGAGCACCCGCGCCTCCAGCGCGCGGGCGGTGACCCAGTCCTTCACGTCGAGCTGCGCCGCGATCCGGGTGAGCGGGATGTAGCCGGAGGACAGCGTGCGCAGGTCGCGCCGCAGGTCGTGGAGGCGCGCCACACCGAACCCGGCCACCGCCGCGAACGCCGCCAGGGCGACCGCGAAGGTGAGGAAGATCTTGGTGGCGACGCGTCGCATGGGGGAGCCGGCGATCCTACCGTGCCCGGCCCGGCGGCGGGCGGGAACGTTCCTAACCGGCGCCACCCGCAAGCGCCGCGCCGGGCGCCCGCTCGCATGGCCGTGGTGCTTCCCAGGCGCGAGCACCTGGGGTAGTGAAGGAGTCCCACACCGGAGCCTTCACCTCATGACCGGCCTCGCCCTCGTCGTCGCCCTCGTCGGCATCGCCATCGCCGTGCTCTCCTTCCGCAGCGCCAGCGCCGCCCGGGCCGCCCTGGCCGCGCGCGCCGCGGAGGACGTGAAGCGCGGCGAGGAGCTGGAGGCGGCCCGCAAGGCGGAGCGCGCCGCCCGCGCCGAGGCGAAGGAGCGGCGCGACGACGCCACCGCCGTGAAGGCGGAGCTGGAGCGCACCAAGAAGAAGGCGTTCGAGCAGCAGGAGGCGGCGAAGAAGGCCGGCGGCGCCCAGGCGCTCCGCGCCGAGATCGACAAGCTCGCCGCCCGGCTCGCCGAGGCCCGCGCCGAGGCCGAGCACCAGGCCACCCGCGCGCGCGCGCTGGAGAAGGAGCTCGAGAAGGCCGCCGCCGCGGTGAAGCGGCTCGAGGCCCGGCCGGTCGAGGTCGCCGCGCCCGCGCCGGTCGCGCCCGCGCCGAGGCCCGCCGCCCCGGCCGCGCCGGCCGTCGACGACGGCCGCCTCGCGGCGGAGAAGGACCGGGCCGACAAGGCCGAGGCGAAGCTCGCCGAGGCGCGCAAGCGCGTGGCCGACCTGGAGAAGGACGTGAAGAACGTCCGCGGCCGGCTCGAGACCGAGAAGCGGGTCTTCATCGTCCAGAAGAGCGAGCTCGAGCTCGCCGGCGACCGGTACGCCGAGCTGCGCCGCCGCCACGAGGCACTGCGCAAGGATCACGACGAGCTGGTCGAGGCCGTGCGCCAGGCCGCGCGCGAGGAGCGGCGCCTGACGCAGAAGGAGGCCGCCCGCGCCGAGGCGGCCACGCCGCCCGCCGCGCCGGAGGGCGACGGCGAGGGCGAGCCCGAGCCCGGCGGATCGACGGCGGCGTAGGGCAGCGGCGCGGCGCAGCCGCGCTCGCGGGGACCTCGCGCGTGACCGCGCACGCGGGCGCCCGCGGTCACGGGACCCGCGCAGCCAGGGGTGGGGCCCCGACGCGCTTCGCTCGGCGGGGCGGGGCGGCACGGCCCGCCATCCGTTCATTCGGCGTTCGCGAGCACCTTGTACAAGGGCGCCAGATCGCGGAACACGCCCAGCAGGTCGCCCAGCGCGATGCTCCGCGCCTCCTCCTGCGTCCACGCGATCCCGAGGTCGAGCCCCGCGCCGCCCGGCGCGAGCGCCTCGCCCATCTCCAGCCAGAACGCGGTCGAGTGGGCCGGGGCCAGCTCGGGCAGCTCCTCGTGGTTCCAGTCCAGGAACTCGCGGAGCTTCCGGAACGGCTTCCCCTTGCGCGCCAGGTTGGTGGCCTCGCGCTCGAGCGCGCGCTGCATGCCGGCGCGCCGCGGCGAGTCGCCCCGGACGCCCACCCGGGCGTGCAGGTGCTCGCGGGTCATGACCACGGCGAGGAAGGCGAGCCCGCGGTAGCCCTTCGGGCTGTCGGAGAAGGCGACCAGCACCTCCTCGGGCGCGGCGTTGCGGCGGCGCGGCAGCTTGCCCGGGTGGACGAACAGCTCCTTGCCGGCGACGCGCGCGAGGCCCGAGCTGCACTGGGCGCCGAGGGCGAGGAGCTTCGGCTGGAGCTCCTCCTCGAGGGCCCGGGCGCGCTCGTCGGGATCGCCGAGCTCGAACAGCGCGAAGTCGGGTGGACCGAGTCCCAGCCCTGCCATCAGCACGCTCCCGCGCTCCCGGGGGAACCGCCAGTTTAGCACATTGACTGGCCGGGCGGGCTCTGCGACGTTCTCGCGCGATGCAGAAGGATCAGCGGCTCCTCGATCTCGCGGCGCTCCTCCTCAAGGCCGCCGAGCCGGTCTCCTGGCGCGAGATCCAGGAGCAGTTCCCCGAGGACTACGGCGGCAAGGGCGAGGCCGCGATCCGCAAGTTCGAGCGCGACAAGGCCGACCTGCTCGAGCTCGGGATCCCGGTGCGCTACGCGAGCGGCGACGAGGATCTCCCCGCCGGCTACCTCATCGACCGCGACGAGTTCTACCTGCCGGACCTGAAGCTCCCGCCCGAGGACCTGGCGCTGCTCTACCTGGCCGGCTCCGCCGCGCTCGCCACCGGCACCTTCCCGTACGCCCGCGATCTCGCCCACGCGCTCAACAAGCTGTCGTTCGCGGCCCGGGCGCCGGGCGCCTCCGAGGCGGCCGCGTTCGCCGCGCGCCGGCTGGGCGAGGGCGACGGCCCCGGGCCGGCGGTCGGGCCCATCGTGGAGGAGCTGTCGCGCGCCATCGCGCTGAAGAAGCGCGTGCACCTCGCCTACCTGGGCGCCGAGCGCCGCGAGCAGACCGAGCGCGACGTGGACCCGTACGGCCTGTTCCAGCGGGGCGGGGCCTGGTTCCTGGTGGGCTGGTGCCACCTGCGCCGCGACCTGCGCACGTTCCACGTGTCCCGGATCGAGTCGCTGACGGTGAACCCGTCCGCGCCGCGCACCCCCGACTTCCAGCCGCGCAAGGACTTCTCGCTCGCCGATCACGCCACCCGCGAGGCCTGGGAGTACTCGGTCCACGCGCCGGTGCGGTGCAAGGTGCGGCTCGAGCCGCCGGTCTCGGCCGAGGTGCTCGCCTCGTTCGGCCCTCGCGCCCGCGTGCGGGAGGACGGCGCGGCCACGCTGGTGGAGGTGGACGCCACCAACGGCGAGGGGCTGCTGCGCCACGTGCTCGCGCTGGGCGACGGAGCCGAGCTCCTCGCGCCGAAGGCGCTCCGCGACCGCGCGCGGGCGGTGCTCGAGCAGCTCGCGGAGGAGCTGGCGTGAGCGCCGCCGGGTCGCGGCGCCGTCCCGCCTCCGGGGCGCGCGCGAAGGCGCCCGCGAAGGCGCCCACGAAGGCGGCGGCCGCCAAGGCGCCGCCGGCGGCGAAGCCGGCCCGCGGTGCTGCGCGCGCCGCCCCGCGTCCCTCCGCCCGCGCACCCGCGGCGCCGAAGAAGGCCGACCCGCGCGACCGGCTCCGCCGCGTGCTGTTCCTCGTGCCCTACGCGGTCCGCCACCCGGGCATCCCGGTGCGCGACCTGGCGCGGCGCTGCGGCTGCACCGAGAAGGAGCTGCTCGAGGACCTCGACTTCCTGCTCGAGGTCGGCTCGCCCCCGTTCGCCCCCGACGACTTCCTCGACCTCTACGTCGAGGGCGACCGCGTCTACGTGGCGCTGCACCAGAGCTTCTCGCGCCCGCCGCGGTTCACCGAGAGCGAGGCCGCCGCGCTCGCCGCGGCCGCGGCCGCGCTGGGCGGCGAGGGGCGCGAGCGCGCCGTGAAGGCGCTCCGCGACTCGGTCCCCCGCGACCGGCGCGCCAGCTTCGACGAGCTGGTGGAGCGCATCTACGCCGGCGCCCCGCCGGCGCGGGACTCGGTGCTGGGCCGGCTCCAGCGCGCCATCGCCGAGCGGCGCGCGGTGCGCCTCGCCTACCACTCCGCCTCGCGCGACGCCGAGACCGACCGGACCGTGCGCCCGTACACGCTCGCGCAGCGCTTCGGCCACTGGTACCTGTACGGCCACGACGCCGAGCGGGGGAAGGCGCTCGCCTTCCGGCTCGACCGGATCCGGGAGTGCACGCTGCTGCCGGAGCGCTTCGAGCCGCCCACCGAGGTCGAGCTGGCCAGGGCCCGCCTGTTCTCCGAGGCGGCCGGCGAGCCCGTGCGGATCCGGCTCGGGGCGGAGGCGGCGCCCTGGGCGGTGTCGCGTCCCGGCATCTCGCTGGTGGAGCGGACGCCGGGCGGCGGGGCCGTGGTGGAGGTGGCCGGCGCCGGGAACGACTGGGCCACCCGGTTCGCGCTCTCGCTCGGTGGCGGCGCCGAGGTGGTCGCGCCGGCCGCGGCGCGCCGCGCGTTCGCCGAGACGGTGCGCCGCACGCTGGCGCGCTACCGCTGACGCGCGGGGTACGACCGGCACGCACCGTACGGGGTGGGGCCGCTGTCCCGGGAACGAATGACCCAGGGTCGCGCGACGGCCCTGGGATCCCTCCGGAAAACACGGGCCGGCGCCCGGCACGCGGCACGCAACGCGTCAACGGCAGGGGGCTGGAGGACGCCGTGGCGCAGGTTCTCATCGTGGACGACACCGACATCGTGCGGCGCGCCATCGAGCTGGCGCTCCGCCGGATGGGCCACGTCGCGGTGTCGACCTGCGACGCCGCCGAGGCGCTCGTCCTCGCGCGGCGGAACCCGCCCGACCTCGCGCTGCTCGACTTCCGCATGCCCGGCATGGACGGCGCCACCCTGTTCCAGGAGCTGCGCGCCACGCTCGGCGAGCGGTGCCCGCGGGTGCTGTTCGTGTCGGCGTCGCCGCCCGACGAGGTGGCGCGCGAGGTGGAGCGGATCGCGCCGGCGGCCGGGTACGTGCGGAAGCCCTTCCACCTCGACGACCTGGTCCGCGCCGTGGCCGAGGCGCTCGAGCAAGCCGGACCGCCGCGACCCGCGCTGGCGGAAGGTGCGCCGTAGGCGCGACGCGCGTCACCGCCTCCGCGTCCACTCCAGGTACAGGTCGGCGAGCGCCGCGACGTCCTGGTCCCCGCGGCCGGCCTCGGTCGCGGCGGCCATCAGCTTGCGGACCGCCTCGCTGACCGGGACCTGCGCGCCCAGCTCGGCCGCGGCCTCCTGCGCGAGGCGCTGGTCCTTCTCCGCGAGCGCGATGCGGAACCGCGGCGCCCAGTCCTTCTTCTGCACCAGCTCGCCCTTCATGAGGTAGAGCGGCGAGTGGAAGGCGGACGCCTGCAGCACCTCGACCAGGCGCGACGGCTCGACGCCGCCCGCGGAGGCGAGCGCCACCGCCTCGCCGAACGCGGTCATCATCGCGCCGCCGACCGCGTTCACGCACAGCTTCATCAGCGCGGCCTGCGCCGGGTCTTCCAGCTCGAACAGCCGGGCCGAGATCGCGTGGAGCGCCGGGCGGAGCCGCTCGCGCGCCGGGCCGGGGCCGCCCGCCACCAGCACGACCTGGGCCTGCTCCGCGGCCGTCTTCGAGCCGAGCACCGGGCAGGCGACGAAGCGCGCGCCCCGCGCCTTCGCGCCGGCGGCGACCGCGCGGGCGGAGGCGACGCCCGCGGTGGTGAGGTCCACCAGCACGTCGCCCTCGCGCAGCCCGGCGAGCACGCCGTCGGGTCCGTCGAGGACCGCGTCGAGCGCGCGCTCGTCGGACACGCAGGTGAACACCGCGTCCCTGCCGCTCGCGCACTCGCGCGGCGTGGCGGCGCGCTTCGCGCCCCTGGACACGAGGTGGTCCGCCCGGGCCGGCGTGCGGTTCCAGACCGCGAGGTCGTGGCCAGCCCGGCGCAGGTTGTTGGCGATGGGCTCGCCCATCGTCCCGAGGCCGATGAAGCCGATCCGCAAGCGCATCCGAGATCTCTAGATCAATCGAACGGCCCCGGCCAGCGCGGCGCAGCGCCGCGCGGGCGTGCCCCGCGGCCGTGCGGGAGGCCGGCGAAAAGCCCTCTGGCGCGTCGCGGCGTTCTCTGCGAGGCTTCCTCGTCCTCTCGGCGGGGACGCCACGCAGCGGAAGGTCCATCGACATGGCAGACGTCATCGTGGTCGGCGCGGGCATCAGCGGGCTCGCGTTCGCCTGGAAGGCCGGGCAGGCGGGCAAGCAGGTGCTGGTCCTGGAGCGCGACCGGCGCGTCGGCGGGTGCCTGCACTCCGAGCGGCGCCCCGACGGCTACTGGTTCGAGATGGGCGCGCACACCGTCTACAACAGCTACGGCGCGTTCCTGGACATCGCGGTGGGCGGCGGCGTGGCCGGGAAGATCGTCCAGCGCGGCCCGGCCCGCGCCAGCTTCGGGCTGCTCCGCGACGGGACCTATCGCTGGCTCACCCCGCCCAAGGTCCTGCTCCAGCTGAGCTGGCTCGAGGCCGCGGTGCACTTCCCCGCCGGCATCTTCCGCAAGAAGGAGGGGGAGACCGTCTACTCGTACTACTCGCGGCTGCTCGGCCGCGGGAACTACGACCGCGTCATCTCGCCGTTCTTCGCCGCGGTGCCGTCGCAGAAGGCGGACGGCTTCCCGCTGGAGGGCGCCGGCTCGCTGTTCAAGAAGCGGCCGCGGCGGGAGGAGTTCGTCCGCAGCTTCGGGTTCGACGGCGGCCTGCAGCTGGTGGCCGACGCGGCGGCCCGCTCCAAGGGCGTGACGGTGGAGACCGGCGTCGAGGTCCGCCGCGTGGCGCGCACCGCCGGCGGCTTCGCGGTGACCACCGCCGACGGGCGCACGCTGGAGGCGCCGCTGGTGGCGGTGGCGGCGCCGCCCGACGCGGCGGCGGCCATGCTCGAGCAGGACTTCCACGAGCTCGCCACCGGGATCCGCCGGGTCGGCACGGTCCGGGTGGACAGCATGGGCGTGGTCCTGCCGCGCGCCGAGTGCTGGATGCCGGAGTGCGCGTTCCTGGTGCCGGTGGACGACCTGTTCTTCTCGTGCGTGACGCGCGACCCGTTCCCGGACCCGCGGATGCGCGCCTTCGCGTTCCACTTCCGCGACGGGACCTCGCGCGAGCAGCGCCTGAAGCGCATGAGCGAGGTGCTGCGCGTGCCGGTGGAGCGGCTGGGGACGCCGGTGGAGCGGCGGACCACGCTGCCGTCGCCGGCGCTCGGGCACGCGGACATCGTGGCGGAGCTGGACCGCTGCCTGGCGGGCGGGAAGCTCGCCGTCACCGGCAACTACTTCGCCGGCCTCGCCATCGAGGACTGCGTGCTCCGCTCCAACGAGGAGTGGAAGCGGGTCGCCGGCTGATCAGCGCCGCGCGCCGTCGAGCGGCGTCGGGTCGAGCACCAGGCCGAACAGCCACGCGTCGAGCCGCTCCTCGAAGCGGATGTTGAGATAGTCGTACCCGACGTGGCGCCGCACGAAGAGGCCCATCACCATGCCCTTCGGGTTGCGGGGCAGGATGGCCACCTCCGCCGACAGGTCGCCGAACGGGCCGCGCCCCGCCCCCAGGTGCACGTTGCCCGAGAGCGTCGCCCGCACGCTGCTGTCCAGGTGGACGGTGCCGAGCAGCGGGACGCGGCGCGTGCGACCGCGCAGCACCAGCGCCTCCCACTCGGCCAGGTACCGGGCGTTCACCGGCCCGAAGCGGCGGCGCATGCCCTGCGGCATGCACGCGCCGAGGCCGCAGGCGACCTCGTACTCGAGCCCGCCGCCCACCGTGACCGCCGAGGTGAACGCGCCGGGCTGGTCGCCGGTCCGGAGCAGGCGCAGGTACGCGCCCCCGGCGACGAAGTTCGTGGTGAAGCTGCCGTCGTCGAGGTTGAGCGCGGTGGAGGGCGGGTCGGTGGCCGGGGCGCACTCCCAGTCGCCGTCGCCCGGGCGGCGGACGTGCTCGTCCAGCGAGCACCCGCGCTGCCCGTTCGAGCGGTGGCCGCCGCCCAGCTCCAGCACCGCCATCCGCATCCAGGGCTGCGGCGCCGAGGGCGCGGGGCGCGCACCGGCCGGATCGAGATGGAAGAGCTGCAGCTTCGCGTGCGGCTCGTAGGTCGGCGTGCGCACCGGCGCCGAGTCGCCGCGCGACACGCGCAGCGTGGCCAGGAACGAGGCCGAGAGCGCGCTGGCCCACCCGCCCCGCTCGAAGACGTCCGGGTCGTCGAGCCCGTTGTGCAGGAGCACGTGGAGGGCCGGCGCCGCCTCGAAGGACTGGCCGCTCGCCGTGGACGCGCCCACGTAGCTGCGCTCGAGCAGCATGGTGGGCTCGTCGGAGCGGGGCATGTGGGCGACGCAGCCGGACGTGCCGGCGAGCAGCGCGGCCGCGACGAGGGTGGCGGGCCGGGGGAGGGGGGGGCGGCGCATGCCGGCACAACCTACGACGGGTACGTGCGGCGGCAAAGCGCGAGTTCGGGCCGCGCGGCGCTCCTCAGTGGGTCCGCTCGCCGCCGTCGCCGGCCAGCGCGGAGGGGGTGCCGAGCAGCTCGGCCAGCCGCGCCGCCAGCCGCCGCGGGCGCAGCTCGCCGGCGGGCGCGACGAAGATTGTGTCGTCGCCGGCGATGGTGCCGAGCACCTCCGGCGGCTGGGCCAGGTCGATGGCGCGCGCGATGGCGGGCGCGCTGCCGGGGTGGGTGCGGATGACCACCATGGACGCGTTCGCGGCGATGCTGCTCACCAGGCCGCGCAGCGCGGCCAGGCCGCCGTCGGCGCCGTCGGCGCCCAGCTCGTACACCGCGCCCTCCGGCCCGGAGACGCGGCGCGCGCCCAGGCGGGCGAGGTCGCGCGAGAGCGTCGCCTGGGTGGCGCGGAAGCCGGCCCGCTCCAGCGCGGCGAGCAGCTCCTCCTGCGTCCCGATGCGGCGGGCGCGGATGATGCGGGCGACGGCGTCGCGGCGGCGGTCGGCGGAGGTCATTCGGCGGTGAGGAGCGAGCCCACCCCGCGGTCGGTGAAGAGCTCGGCGATGACGGTGTGCGGCTGCCGGCCGTCGAGGACGTGCACCCGGCCCACCCCGCCGCGGAGCGCGGTCTGGATGGCCCAGGCCTTCCACTTCATCCCGCCGGTGATGGCGCCCGCCTGGATGCGGCGGTCGAGATCGGCGAGCGTGAGCTGGCGGACCAGCTGCCCGTCCGGCGCCGACTCCAGCACCCCGGCGACGTCGGTCAGGTAGATGAGCTTCGGCGCCCCGAGCGCCACCGCGATGGCCGCGGCGACGTCGTCGGCGTTGATCGACAGGCCGGTGCCGTCGTCGGTGAGGCCGATGGGCGAGATCACCGGGACGTAGCCGCCGTCCAGGAACATGCGCAGGAACTGGGTGTTCACCTCCACCACCTCGCCCACGTAGCCGAGGTCGCGGCCGGATTCGTGCACCGCCTTGCGCGCCCGGAGCAGCTGGCCGTCCTTCCCCGACAGGCCCACCGCGCCGGCGCTGCGCGCGTTGAGCAGCGCCACCAGCTCCTGGTTCACCTTGCCGGTGAGCACCATCTCCACCACCGGCAGGCTCTGCGCGTCGGTGATGCGCATCCCGTCCACGAACTCGCTGCGCTCGCCCAGCTTCTCGAGCGTGCGGGTGATCTCCGGCGCGCCGCCGTGCACCACCACCGGCTTCAGCCCGACCTTCTTCAGCAGCGTCACGTCCTCGGCGAACGCGGCCTTCAGGCTGTCCTTCACCATGGCGGCGCCGCCGTACTTGATGACCGCCACCTGCCCGGAGAACGCGGCGATGTACTTCAGCGCCTCGGCGAGCAGGGTCCGCTTGAACGCCGGGCTGTAGTTGGAGACGCGGTCGTCCTTGCCGACGCCGCCGTCGGGCCGCTGCACGATGAGCGAGGTGTAGTCGGCGTTGATCTTGACGTAGTCGTAGGAGAGGTCGCAGCCCCAGGCCACCGCGCGCGCGGTCCCGTCGGCGAGCTCGACCAGCACGTCGATGCGGCTGTCGCGCATGCGCGTCCGGAGCCCCTCGCGATCCAGCTCGACCGGCGCGCCGCCCTCGAACACCGTCACGCCCTGCAGCACCACCCGCGCCCGGTACGGGTCGATGGGGTAGTTCATGGCGCCGGCCCGCGCGCCCACCGTGGCGAGCACCCGGCCCCAGTTCGGATCGGCCCCGAACAGCGCCGCCTTCACCAGCGGCGAGGAGGCGACGGCGCGGGCGCAGTCGCGCGCCGCCTCGTCGGACGGGGCGCCGGACACCACCACCTCCACCAGCTTGGTGGCGCCCTCGCCGTCGGCCGCCATGGCGCGGGCCATCTCCTCCAGCAGGTCGGTGAGCGCGGTCTCCAGGCGATCCAGGTCCGGCCCCGGGTCGGAGATGCGGGGGTTGCCGGCCAGCCCGTTCGCGAGCGCGTAGACCGTGTCGTTGGTGGACATCTCGCCGTCCACCGTCACCATGTGCAGCGTCCGCTCCACCGCCCGCGCCAGCGCGTCCTGCAGCGCGCGCGGCGTCACCGCCGCGTCGGTGACGAGCAGGCAGATGGTGGTCGCGAGCTGCGGCGCGAGCATGCCCGAGCCCTTGCAGATCGCGGTCACGATGGCGGTCTTCCCGCCCAGCGTCACCTCGCGCGCGGCCATCTTCGGCCGCGTGTCGGTGGTCATGATCGCCTCGGCGGCGAGATCCGGGTGGTCGCCGAGCTGGTCCACCAGCGCCGGCAGCGCGGTGACCACCTTCATGGCCGGCAGCCGCGCGCCGATGACGCCGGTGGACGCGGTGAGCACCGCGCGCTTCTGGAGCCCGAGCGCGTCGGCCACCGCGGTGCGGATCACGGTGACGTCGTCGAGGCCGGCCGGGCCGGTGAGCGCGTTCGCGTTCCCGGAGTTCACCACGATGGCGCGGATGCCCTCGGCCGGCACGCGCGTGCGGGCGTCGATCACCGGCGCGGCGGCGGCGCGGTTGATGGTGAACAGGCCGGCCGCGGCGGCCGGGTGGTCGGAGACGACGAGCGCGAGGTCGCGGCGCTGCGGCTTCAGGCCGCACGCCACCCCGCCGAACCGGAAGCCCTTCGGGATCCTCACCACTAGCCTCCCAGCAGGTCGAGGCCGGCCGTCTCCGGCCAGCCCAGCGCGGCATTCATGGACTGCACCGCCTGCCCCGCGGCGCCCTTCACCAGGTTGTCGATGGCGGAGACCGCCACCAGGGCGCCGGCGCGCGCGTCCAGCGCCGCGCCCACGTGGCAGCGGTTCGTGTGCACCACGTCCTTCACCGCCACCTTGTCGGGCGCGCGCACCGAGACGAACGGCTCGTCGCCGTAGGCCCGCTCCAGCGCAGCGGCCACGTCGGCCTGCGTCGCGCCGGGGGCGGGGCGCAGGACCGCGGTGGCGAGGATGCCGCGGCGGATGGGCACGAGCACCGGGGAGAAGGAGATGGGGCCGCACGCGCCGGCGTGGCGCGCCACGGTCTGCTCGATCTCGGGGACGTGCTGGTGGCGGCCCAGCCGGTAGGCGCGCAGGTCGTCCGAGACCTCGACGAAGCTGTAGTCCTCGCTCGACTTGCGGCCGGCGCCGGACACGCCGGAGAGGCCGGTCACCGCGATGCCGTCCGGCGAGGCCACGCCGCTGCGCACCAGCGGCGCGAGCGCCAGCGCGATGGTCGTGGCGTAGCAGCCCGGGTTCGTCACCAGCCGCGCGCCGGCCAGCGCCTCGCGGCCCAGCTCCGGGCAGCCGTAGCGCGCCTCGGCGAGCAGCTCGGGGGCGGGGTGGGTGAAGCCGTACCAGGCCGGGTAGGCGGCGGGGTCGGTGAGCCGGAACGCGCCGGAGAGATCCACCACCAGCTTCGCCCCGCGCGCGAGCAGCCGCGGCACGAGGTCGGCCGAGACCTCGGCCGGCGTGGCGAGGAACACCACGTCCGCGTCGGCCGACTCGCCCTCGGCGAGCGGCAGGTACGCGAGCGAGGCGGCGGGGCCGGGCAGCGGCAGGCGCGCGCCGGCGCGCTCGCCGCTCCAGCGGTCGGAGTAGATCGCGGTGAGGCGCGCGTGCGGGTGGCGCGCCAGCAGGCGGGTGAGCTCGAGGCCGGAGTAACCGGACGCGCCGATCACCGCGGCCGAATGGCTATGCATGGGGGTGCATAAATATGCAGTCGGCCCGCGATGTCAATACGCGCCGGGCCGGGCCCGCGGGCGCGCCGGGCGATCGGGGCGCGGGCGGGCACGGGAGCGGGCCGGAGCGGCGCCTGGAGGCGAAAAAAAGACCGGCGGGCTTTCGCCCGCCGGTCAGTGCCCAGGAGAGGATTCGAACCTCCACGGTTTTGAGGCCGCCAGACCCTGAATCTGGTGCGTCTACCAGTTCCGCCACCTGGGCGAAGGGGCCTCCTCTCTAGCCGGGGGTGGCCGGGGTGTCAACTAGTACGGGGCCTGCGCCCCGCCCCACGGAGCGGAGCCCCGTGGGGCCCCACCTTGCTCGCCGGGTCCCGTGCGCCGGCGCGAGCGGCTGCGCCGCTTCCGCGCCGGCGCCCCGGCAGCGCTCGCTGCGCTCGCGGGAACGCGCCGTCGCGGGGCTTCTGAACGGGGCTGCGCTCGCGCACGGGGCTGCGGCCGCGACGCACGCGGAATCGCTTCGCTCGCGGAGCGTTCCCGAAGCCGGAGCGGCCGTCTAGAATCCGCCGACTCCGGAGGAATCACCATGCTCGCCACCGTCGCCGCGCTCCACCTCGTCCTCGCCGCCCCGGGCACCGTGCTCGCCCAGGCGAACCCCGGCGACGCGCCCTTCGGCGGCAACCCGCCGCTGCCCGAGAAGGGGAAGCGCAGCCCGGCGCCGCCGCCCGGCGCGATGCTCCCCCCGCCGCCGCCGCCGGCCCAGGACGCGCCCCCCGGCGCGCCCACCGACGCCGCGCCGCCGGAGGCCCGGCCCGCGCCGGCCCCCGCGCCCGCGCGTCCGCCGCCCGCCCGTGCCGAGCCTGCGCCGGCGCCGGCCGCCCCCGCCTCGTACGGCGCCGCCCGGGCCCCGCTCCGCTCGCTCCTCTCCGCCGAGCCGCTCGGCGGCGGCTCCGCCGTCGAGGTCGAGGCGGGCTGGCCGTCGCTCGGCGCGATGTACGGCCAGGGCCTCACCCGGATCGACGACCTGGGCGCGCTCGCCTCGCTGGACTGGGCCAAGACCGAGCTCCGCCTCGGCGGCTGGTACCGCCGCGGCCTGGGGCGCTCGAGCGGCCTCGACGTGGCCGCCCGCCTGGCCGTGGCCTGGTACGCGAACTTCGGCGGCACCTGGATCGACTCGAAGAACCACACCGACCGCGGGCTCGAGGTCGCGCCCGGGCTCGCGCTCTCGCGCCGCGCCGGCGGCGGCGTCGCGTCGGCGCTGGGCGAGCTGCCGCTCGTGTTCACCGTCCGGCACGACGCCGGCCTGCTGTTCCTGCCGCGGGTCACCTTCGCGTACGAGGCGCCGTTCTATGGCGACTTCACGCTGGGGGCCCGCGCCGGCGTGGGCGTGCGCGCCGGCGCGGGCGACGCGCCGCTGAAGGAGACGCGCGGGGAGCTGACGTTCCTGGTGGTGGGCGGATTCCGGGCGTTCTGATCGTAACGAGGGCTGCGCCCTCGCCCCGCCGGCGGAGCCGTCGGGGCCCCACTCCTGCCGCGCGGAGCCCGTGACCGCTCGCGCCCGCATGCGCGGGCGCGCGAGCGGTCCCCGCGGGGAGGGGTTGCACCCCTCCCCAGCCTGCGGCTGGGGCCCCTCCCTGCTGGTGGCGCCACCGCTGCGCCCTCGCACTGCCCGGCGGAGCCGTCGGGGCCCCATTCCTGCCGCGCGGAGCCCGTGACCGCTCGCGCCCGCATGCGCGGGCGCGCGAGCGGTCCCCGCGGGGAGGGGTTGCACCCCTCCCCAGCCTGCGGCTGGGGCCCCTCCCTGCTGGTGGCGCCACCGCTGCGCCCCCGCACTGCCGGCGGAGCGGTCGGGGCGCCACTCCTGCTGCGCGCTCAGCGGTCCCAGCGCGCGTGGGTGACGCCCTGCGCGCCGGGCCTGGCCCCGGAGCCGCCCGCGCCGCCGGCGCCGGGGGTGAGCGTGCTCGCGCCCTCCACCGTCACCGCGCCGCCCTCGTTCAGCAGCGCGACGCTGGGCCCACCGCCTCCGCCGCCGCCCCAGCCGCCGTCGCCGCCGCGCCCGCCGGCCCCGCCGTTGCCGCCTCCGCCGACCTCGCCGGTGCACGTGGCGCCGCCGGTCCCACCGCGGCCGCCGTCGCCGCCCAGGCCGCCGGCGCCCCCGGCGCCGCCCGCGCCGCCGTTCCCGGCGCGCACCGTCGTGTCGCGCAGCACCACTGCGCCGCGGACCACCACCACGCCCAGGGAGGCGCCGCCCCCGCGTCCAGCCCCGCCGCCGGTGCCGAGCCTCCCGCCCGAGCCGCCGCCGCCGCCGCCGTTGCCGGAGCCCTCGTCGCACTCCAGGAACCCGCAGGGCCCCTGGCCGCCGCCGCCTCCACCCCCGCCACCGCCGAAGCCGTCGCCGCCGTTGCCGCCGCCGAACCCGTCGCTCGCGCGGTACGCGTCGGGGAGCGGCAGGAGCCCGCCGAACCCGCCGCCGGGCGCGCCGTTCAGGCCCTGGAAGCCGTCGCCGCCCCTCGACCCGTCCTGCCCGCGCTGGCCCGGCTTGCCGTACGCGCCGCCGCCGCCCGAGGCGCCCCCGTTCGCGCCGCCGCCGGAGGACCCGTTCCTGCCCGCGTTGGCGCCCTCGGCGCCGCCCGCGCCGCCTGCGCCGCCGGGCCACGCGCCCAGCCCCGCCGCGCCGCCCGCGCCCACCGTGCCGCCGTCGCAGGAGCCACCGCCGCCGGAGCCCCCGGCGTTCCCCGCCGCCCCGTCCACGCCGCGGCCGCCCGCCGCGCCCGCCTGGCCGTTCCCCGCCGCGATCGAGCAGCGCGAGAACGTCACCTCGGAGTCCACCAGGAACGCGCCGAACGAGCTGAAGCCCGGCGAGATCGCGTCGGCGGCGGCGACGGTGAAGCCGTCCACCACCACCCCGGTCGCCCCGGTGCCGACGATGCCGCGGAGCGAGCTCCCGATGACGGTCGGCGCGGCGGCGTCGCGGAGCCAGGTGGCCGCGTCGAACCCGCCGTACAGCGAGACGCCGCTCGCGAGCACGATCGGCCCGAAGTAGGTGCCGGCCGCGGCGTACACGGCCGCGCCGGGCACCGCGCCGCCGGGAGCGCTCAGCCGCTGGAGGGCGACGCCCAGCGTGGCGAGCGGGGCGCCGCGGGTGCCGGCGGCGGTGTCGTCGCCACCGGGCGCGACGAACACGGCGGCGGCGGGGTTGCGCAGCACCGTCACCACGACGCGGTCCGGCGCGCTCTCCGACTGGCCGTCGCGGACGGTGAGATCGAACACCAGCGTGGAGACCTCCGCCGGCGCGGTGAACGCCGGCGCCACCCCGTGGAGCGCGCCCGCACCACCGGTCACGTCCGGCCCGGCCACCTGCGTCCACGCATGCTCGAGGCCGGCCCCGTCCGGATCTACGCTGCCCGAGCCGTCGAGCGCGACCGCGGCGCCGGTCGCGACGTCCTGATCGGCCCCGGCGACCGCCACCGGCGCGCGGTTCGTGCCGGTCGTGAAAGACCAGGCGTGATCCGCGGCGAGCGCGCCGCCCGCCAGGCTCCGCACGCCCGCGCTCACGCGGGCCGCGTACGTCGTGTCGCCGAGCAGGACCGCCGGGGTGAACGTCGCCACCGCGCCGGCGACGGTCACGGTGCCGGTCGCGCCGGCGACCGCGATCGCGCCCGGCAGCGTGGCCGGGTCCACCGCGTCGGAGAACGTGATGCGCACCGGCGCGCTCGGGGAGACCTCGGTGGCGCCGTCGGCCGGGACCACCTCGACCACGGTGAGCGGCGCGGGCGGCGGGCCGCCGGACGGGCCGGGGGCGCCGGACGAGCCGGAGCAGGCGGCGGAGAGGGCGATCGCGGCGGCGGCGAGCGCGGTGCGGAAGCGCATGGTGTCGAACCCGGGCCGGGGCCGATGGAGGGGCGCCCCGGGGATGTCCCCCGCGCGCGCAGCGGCGGGCACGTTCGCCCATCCGCCGCACGCGGCGCGCGCTTCCTAGCACCGGCCGGAGGAGCGTCGCCGCGGGATCGCGCCGCCCCCGTCCGCCGGGACAGTGCGACTGGGCGCGACGCGTCCCAGGACCGTGGCAGCGCCGTCCGCTCGGCTCGACGGGCTCCCCCGGAGCGGATCCCGCCCCGCTGGCCGGGCCGGTCGAACGCCTCGGCTACCAGCGCGAGGCGCAGGCCATCGCGACCGGCTCGCCCTGCACCGCGGCGGGCTTCGCCGGCGACGGCTGGCCCTCGCAGGCGCGGTCCACGGCGCGGAGCTTCTGCACCATCTCGCGGGCGGAGATGGCGCCCATCACCCGGTCCGGCACCTCGCGGCCGCGCGGGTCGATGAAGATCACGGTGGGCATGCCCACCACGCCGTACTTCTCGGCGAGCGCGTTGAACGCGTCCGAGCCGTCGGTGCCGTCGAGCTTCACCGCCACGAACCGGGCCGCCTCGTCCTGCACCTCCGGCTTCGCCCAGGCGATCTTGTCCAGCTCCTTGCAGGCGGTGCACCAGTCGGCCCAGAAGTCGATGATGACCGGCCGGCCCTCGGCCTTGGCGAGCGCGAGCGCCTCCGCCTCGGAGTGGAGCCACGTGAAGCCCGCGTGCGCGCGCGCCCGCTCGCGGGCGCCGGCCGCGCCGGCCGCGTAGGCGATCCCGCCCACCAGGAGCGCGACGCCGAGCCCCTTCGCGAGCCGCTGCCGCGCGGGCGCGTGGAAGCTGCCGGAGAGCGCGCCGGCCAGCACGCCGAGCGCCGCCGCGGCGGCCGCCGCGAACGCCGCGCCGCGGGCCGCCGAGAACAGCGGCTTCAGCGCGGGGAACGCGTCCTTCAGGAAGATCAGCGCGGCCGCGAGCAGCGCCACGCCGAACACCGACTTCACCGTCTCCATCCACGCCCCGCTCTTCGGGAGCGAGATGGAGAACGCGCCGATGAGGAAGAACAGCAGCCCCATGCCGAGCGCGTACGCGAACATGATGCCGAAGCCGAACGCGACCGAGCCCTTGGCCGCCACGAAGGTGAGCGCGGCGGCGAGCACCGGCCCGGTGCAGGGCGCGGCGATGATCCCGGAGACGAGCCCCATCGCGAAGGCGCCGGCGCGGCCCGCGCCGCCCACGCCGTTCAGGCGGGCCTGCATCGAGGCCGGGAGCTGCAGCTCGAACGCGCCGAACATCGAGGCCGCCATGGCGGCGAGCACGAGCGCCACGAACCCGATCACCCACGGGTTCTGCATCACGCTGCCGAACGCCTTGCCGGTGAGCGCCGCACCCACCCCGAGGGCGGAGTACATGGCGGCGATGCCGAGCACGTAGAGCGCCGACACCGCCATCGCCTCGCCGCGGGAGCCCGCCTTGCGGGCGCCGAAGATCGAGACGGTGATCGGGATGAGCGGGTACACGCACGGCGTGAGGCTGGTCGCCACGCCGCCGGCGAACGCGACCGCGAACGCCAGCACGGACCCCTCCGCCAGCAGTGCGCCGAGGCGCAGATCGCTCGACCCCCCAGCGGGTCCGAGACCGATCAGGTCTGGAATCCACGCCACGGCGGCGAAGGTGAGTGCGGCGAGGAGGGTGCGGATGGCGAAGCGCATTCGAATGGCCTTGCAGATCTAAGAAAAAAAGTCCTGTCGCGCCCGATAGTTTGGTAGAGGGGGGCCGCTTGACCCGATGACGTGAATCTTTATACTCGACCCCGGCCGTCCACGTTGGTCACGGCCGAGGCCCCTGCATCTTAGAGGTTCCGGGCGCGATGAAGATTCCCATCTACATGGATTACCACGCGACGACGCCCGTCGATCCGCGCGTGCTGGAGGCCATGCTCCCGTACTTCACCACGGAGTACGGGAACGCCGCGTCGAAGAGCCACGCCTTCGGCTGGAAGGCCGAGGAGGCGGTGGAGGCAGCCCGCGAGGAGGTCGCGAAGCTGATCGGCGCCTCGGCCAAGGAGATCGTCTGGACGAGCGGCGCGACCGAGTCCGACAACCTCGCGGTCAAGGGCGCGGCGCACTTCTACCAGGCGAAGGGCAAGCACCTCGTCACCTGCAAGACCGAGCACAAGGCGGTGCTCGACTCGATGCACGCCCTCGAGCGGCAGGGCTTCGAGGTCACCTTCCTCGAGCCCGAGCGCGACGGCCGGCTCGATCCCGCCAAGGTGAAGGCGGCGCTGCGCCCCGACACGATCCTCGTCTCGGTGATGCACGCGAACAACGAGACCGGCGTGGTCCACCCCATCGCCGAGATCGGCCGCATCGCCCGCGAGGCGGGCGTGGTGTTCCACTGCGACGCGGTGCAGTCGATCGGCAAGATCCCGTTCGACGTCGAGGCGATGAACGTGGATCTCGCCTCGATCTCCGCGCACAAGATGTACGGCCCGAAGGGCATGGGCGCGCTCTACGTCCGCCGCAAGCCGCGCGTGCGCCTCGTCGCCGAGATGGACGGCGGCGGCCACGAGCGCGGCTTCCGCTCGGGCACGCTGAACGTCCCCGGCATCGTGGGCATGGGCAAGGCGGCCGAGCTGGCGCGGCTGGAGCGGGACGCCGAGGCGGTCCGCGTCACCGCGCTCCGCGAGCGGCTGCGCAAGGGCCTGGAGAAGGAGCTCGATCTCCTGACCGTGAACGGCAGCCTGGAGCACCGCGTCCCCGGCAACCTCAACGTGAGCTTCGCCTACGTCGAGGGCGAGGCGCTCATGATGGCGGTGAAGGACGTGGCGGTCTCCTCCGGCTCCGCCTGCACCAGCGCGTCGCTCGAGCCGTCCTACGTGCTCCGGGCGATGGGCGTGTCGGAGGACCTGGCCCACTCGTCGATCCGCTTCGGCCTGGGCCGGTTCAGCACGGAGGAGGAGGTGGACTACGCGATCCGCCTCTTCGGCGAGAAGGTCCGCAAGCTGCGCGAGATGTCGCCGCTCTACGAGATGGTGAAGGACGGCGTCGACCTGAACCAGATCGAGTGGGCGAACCCACACTAGGACCGGGACTGCTCGAGCCGGTCCACGTGGACGGGAACGAGGGAAGGAACGACCGATGGCGTACTCCGAGAAGCTCATCGACCACTACGAGCACCCCCGCAACGTCGGCTCGCTCGACAAGAACGATCCGGACGTCGGCACGGGCCTGGTGGGCGCCCCGGCCTGCGGCGACGTGATGAAGCTGCAGATCAAGGTCAGCGACGACGGCGTCATCGAGGACGCGAAGTTCAAGACGTTCGGCTGCGGGTCGGCCATCGCCTCGTCGTCGCTCGTGACCGAGTGGGTGAAGGGCCGGACGGTGGAGGAGGCCCTCACCATCAAGAACACCGACGTGGCGAACGAGCTGAACCTGCCGCCGGTCAAGATCCACTGCTCGGTCCTGGCGGAGGATGCCATCAAGGCGGCGGTGGCCGACTGGCAGAAGAAGCACGGCCGGGAGCCGTCGGTGAAGCCGAACACGGTCCAGGGCGATCGCAGCGCGCTCATCGAGAAGGGCGTGCTGAAGTCCGGGATCTAGGAGCGCGGGACATGGCGGCGGCGATCGAGATCAGCGAGAAGGCGGCGGTGCAGATCAAGGCGCTGGGCGCGCAGAAGGGCACGCCCGCGGGCGGGCTCCGCCTCGGCGTGAAGGGCGGGGGCTGCTCGGGCCTGTCGTACTTCATCGACTGGTCGAACGAGCCGGCCAGGTTCGACCAGGTCATCGAGCGCGACGGCGCGCGCGTGTTCGTGGACCCGAAGAGCGCGGTGTTCCTCGCCGGCACCGTGATCGACTGGCAGCAGACGCTCATGCAGACCGGGTTCGTGTTCCGGAACCCGAACGTGAAGAGCGCCTGCGGCTGCGGCGAGTCCTTCACGATCTAGCCGCCCCGGCTGGATCGCGTTCCCGCTTCGCCCCGCGCCACGGCGCGCAGGCAGGGCGGGAACGATCGTTATCGGGGCCACGGAGGCCGCGTGGCGCACTGCTGGAGCTGCAAGGCGCAGGAGGAGCAGCAGACCCCCTTCTGCCCGAGCTGCCAGAAGATCCAGCCGGTCGGACGCACCGAGGACTACTTCTCGCTGCTCGGCCTGCCGCGCCAGTTCGCGCTCGATCCCGCGGAGCTCGACCGCAACTTCCGCACGCTCTCCCGCTCGCTGCACCCCGATCGCTTCGCGAAGGCGGAGGCGCGCGAGCGCCGGCTCTCGCTGGAGCGCGCCACCCGGCTGAACGACGCGCACCGCTACCTGAAGGACTGGCGCCTCCGCGCCGCCTACCTGCTCAAGCTGGCCGGCACCGACGTGTTCGCCGAGGGCAGGACCTTCGCCGACCCGCAGTTCCTCGAGGAGCAGCTGGAGTGGCGCGAGGACATGGCGCTCGCCCAGTCGGATCGCGACGCGGCCGGCCTGCGCGACATCGCGGCCCGCGCCCGGGCCCGCCTGCAGGCCCTCGAGACCGAGGTGGCGCGCTGCTTCGAGGACGATCACTGGTTCTCGGAGCTGGTGATCGAGATCGCTCGCCTGCTCTCCCGCGCCCGGTATTACGACCACATCATCGCGGACGCGGAGCGCGCCAGCGCGGCGGTCGCGTCCTAGCGATCCGTAGTAGAAGAAAGCCATGCCCCGCGCGATCGGGATCGACCTCGGCACGACCAACTCGCTCGTCGCCCACGTGGACGAGCGGAACCGCCCCCGCATCCTCCCGGTGGACGAGGGCAGGCCGCTGCTCGCGTCGGCGGTGTTCTATCCGCCGGACGGCAGCGTCGAGGTCGGCGGCGCCGCCAAGCGCCGCGCCCCCGAGCGGCCGGTGGACACGATCCTGTCGGTGAAGCGCTTCATGGGCCGCGGTCCGGGCGACATCCGGCCGGAGGACCGGGGCATCTACCAGTTCGACGAGGCCGGCGCGATGGTGCGCCTCCGCGTCGGCGGCGGTAAGCGCACGGTGACGCCGATCGAGGTCTCGGCGGAGATCCTGCGCGTGCTGCGGCGCGCGGCGGGCGAGGCGCTGGGCGGCGCCCCGGGCGGCTGCGTGATCACCGTGCCGGCGTACTTCGACGACGCGCAGCGCCAGGCCACCAAGGACGCCGGCCGGCTCGCCGGGCTCGACGTGCTGCGCCTGCTGAACGAGCCGACCGCGGCCGCGGTGGCGTACGGCCTCGACAAGCGCTCGCAGGGCGTGTTCGCGGTCTACGACCTGGGCGGCGGCACGTTCGACGTGTCGATCCTGCGGCTGGAGGAGGGCGTGTTCGAGGTGCTCTCCACCGTCGGCGACACGCACCTCGGCGGCGACGACTTCGACCGGCTGGTGGCGCGCACGCTGCTCGACGGCGGCCTCACCCCGCCGAACCCCGACCCGTCGCCGGCGGTGCTGCGCGGCGCGGTGGCGGCGGCGCAGCGGATCCGCGAGGCGCTCACCGACCAGGAGACGGTCGAGGCCGAGGTGGAGCTGCCGGAGGGCCACCACCTGCGGGCGCGGCTGACCCGGGCCGAGCTGGAGGCGCTCATCCTGCCGGTGGTGGAGCGCACCACGATCCCGTGCCGGGCGGCGCTCCGCGACGCGGGCGTCGAGAAGGTGGACGGGGTGGTGCTGGTGGGCGGGGCCACGCGCACGCCGCTGGTGCGCCGCCACGTGAAGGCGCTCTTCGGCCAGGAGCCGCTCACCGACCTCGACCCGGACACGGTGGTGGCGCTCGGCGCCGCGGTGCAGGCCGACGCGCTCGACCGCGGCGGGCGCGAGGACGTGCTGCTGCTCGACGTCATCCCGCTCTCGCTCGGCGTCGAGATGATGGGCGGGGTGGTCGAGAAGATCATCCTGCGCAACTCCACCATCCCGGCCTCCGCCACCCAGCAGTTCACCACCTACGCCGACGGCCAGACCGGCATGGTCATCCACGTGGTGCAGGGCGAGCGCGAGCTGGCCCGCGACTGCCGCTCGCTGGCCCGCTTCACGTTGAAGGGCATCCCGCCCATGCCGGCCGGCATCGCACGGGTGGAGATCACCTACTCGGTGGACGCGGACGGCATCCTGCAGGTCTCGGCGCGCGAGCTCACCACCGGCATCGAGCAGCGGATCCAGGTGAAGCCCACGTACGGCCTCACCGAGGAAGAGGTCGAGCACATGCTGGTGGAGAGCATCGAGCACGCCGAGGAGGACGTGTCCGAGCGCTTCCTGCGCGAGTGGCGGGTGGAGGGCGACCGGATCCTCTCCTCGCTCGAGACCGCGTTCGCGATGGACGGCGAGCTGCTCCGGCCCGACGAGCGGGCCGCCGTCGAGGAGCGGATGCGCGGCCTGCGCACCGCCATGGAGGGCACCGACTACCTGGCGGTGAAGGCCTGGATCGAGTCGGTGGACGCGGCCTCCAAGGCGTTCGCGGAGCGGCGCATGGACAAGCACGTGGCGAAGGCCATGGCCGGCCACCGCGTGGACGAGTTCGGCGACGCCCCGCCGGCCACCGGCGCGAAGGGCGAGGACCAGGAACACGGGGAGGAGGGCTGACGTGCCGAGGGTGACCTTCCTCCCGGACGGGAAGTCGGCCGAGGTGCCGGCGGGGACCTCGATCCTCGACGCGGCGGAGGCCGCGGACGTGGACCTGCCGCACAACTGCGGCGGGGTCGCGGCGTGCACCACCTGTCACGTGTGGATCGAGCAGGGGCTCGCCTCGCTCTCGGAGCTCGGCGACCGCGAGGACGACAAGCTGAACGAGGCGGCGGGGCTCTCGCCCAGCTCGCGGCTCGGGTGCCAGGCCTGCGTCGGCGGCGAGGACGTGGTGGTCCGCATCCCCGGCAACCGCATCGCGTCGTGAGCCGCGGCCGCCGCGGCCGGCGCTGGAGGCGAACATGAAGTGGACGGACGTGCGGGACATCGCGATCGAGCTGGCGGACCGCCACCCCGGCGTGGCGCCGCTCTCGGTGCGCTTCACCGACCTGCACCGCTGGGTCCGCGAGCTGCCCGGCTTCGCCGACGACCCGGAGAAGTCGAGCGAGAAGGTCCTCGAGGCCATCCAGATGGCCTGGCTCGACGAGGTCGAGTAGCGGCCTATCGCGCCCAGGCCAGCAGGGCGGGCGCGATGCGCGGGAGCGGGAGCACCTCGACGGCCCCGCCGCGGGCGATGGCCTCCTTCGGCATCCCGAACACCACCGAGGTGGACTCGTCCTGCGCGACCGTGTGCGCGCCGGCCCGCCGCAGCTCCACCATCCCGTCCGCGCCGTCATCGCCCATGCCGGTGAGCAGGATGGCGAGCGTGCCCGGTCCCGCGATGCGCGCGGCCGAGTGGAACAGCACGTCCACGCTGGGCCGGTGCAGCGAGACCGGCGGGCCGTCGGACACCACCGCCACCAGCCCGCCCGCGCGCTTCACCGAGAGGTGACGGTTGCCGGGCGCCACCAGCGCGCGCCCGGGCAGCAGCCGATCGCCGTCGGCGGCCTCCTTCACCTCGATCCGGCAGAGCTTGTCGAGGCGCCTCGCGAACTGCTCGGTGAACACCTCCGGCATGTGCTGCACCACCGCGATGGCGGGCGCGTCGGCCGGCATCGCCTCGAGCAGCACGCGCAGCGCCTCGGTGCCGCCGGTCGAGGCGCCCACCACCACCAGCTCGGCGCGCCCGGGCCGCGCCGCGAGCCGGGGGGCGGGCCGGGGCTGGGCGCCGGCCGGCGCCCGGGGCAGCGGGCGGAGCGCGCGGACCCGGGCCCGCAGGCGCGCCTGCGTGGCGGCGCGGACCACCTCCACGATCCGCCGCGCCGACTCCTCCAGGAACCCCTTCACCCCGAGGCGCGGCTTCTCGATGACGTCCACCGCGCCGTGCTCCAGCGCGTGCAGCGCCACCTCGCTCCCCGGCCCGGCCAGGCCCGAGCACACCACCACCGGCACGGGATCCTGGGCCATGACGCGGTCGAGGAACGTGAGCCCGTCCATGCGCGGCATCTCGATGTCGAGGACGATCGCGTCCGGGCGGGCCCGGCGCATCTTGTCCATCGCCACCAGCGGGTCGATGGCGGTCTCGACCTCGAGCCCGGCCCGTCCCAGGATCTGGGACAGCGCCATCCGGACCACCGCCGAGTCGTCCACCACCAGGATGCGCGGCGCCACGGGCAGGACCTCAGGCGGAACGCGCCGGCGGCGCGTCGGCGGCGAGCTGGTACACGGTGGGCACGACCGCGCGCGCCCGGGTGGAGAGGCCGCCCAGGCTCTCGGCGTGGCCGAGGAACAGGTGGCCCCCCGGCACCAGCCGGTCGATGAGCCGGTTCACCACCTTGGCCTTGGTGTCGCGGTCGAAGTAGATGAGGACGTTCCGGCAGAACACGAGGTCGAAGTGCCCGATGGCCGGGTACGGCTCCTGGCTGAGGTTCAGGCGCGCGAAGCGGACCAGGCGGCGGATCTCCGGCCCGGCCTTCATGAGGCCCTCCTGGCTCCCGAAGCCCCGCAGCATGTAGGCCTTCAGGTACGGCGTCGGGATCTCCTTCGCCTTCTCCACCGGCCACAGCCCGTCCTCGGCGCGCGCCAGCACCTTGGTGGAGAGATCGGTGGCGACGATCTCCACCTCCCAGCCGGGCAGCCCGGCCAGCAGCGACATGGCGAGCGAGTACGGCTCCTCGCCGGTGGAGCACGCGGCGCTCCACACGCGCGCCCGCCGCGGCCGCCGGCCCGCGTCCGCCTCGGCCACCCAGGCCGGGACGATCCGCTCCGCCAGCAGGTCGAAGTGGCGCGGCTCGCGGAAGAAGTGCGTCTCGTTGGTGCAGATGGCGTCGAGCATCCGCACGCGCTCGGCGCCGTCCTCCACCACGCGGTCGTAGTACTCGCCGTAGCCGTGCAGCCCGAGCTCGCGCAGGCGGCGCGCCAGCCGGCCCACCAGCAGCGCCTTCTTCACCGGCGCGAGCCAGATGCCCGCCTCGCGGTTGATGAGCGCCTGGAAGCGCAGGAAGTCGCGGTCGCTCACCGTGGCGAGCGGGCGCGGTTCGACCAGCGCGGCGCGGCGGGGCGCGCCCTCCTCGGCGGCGCGGCTCACGGGGCGGGCGGCGCCTCCGCGGCGGGCTCGGGCGCGGCGGCGGCCTCTCCCGCGCCCTCGGCGGCGGGCGCCTCGGCCTCGGGCAGCCCGTCGCGCACCGCCTCGGCGAACTCCTTCTCGTCGGCGGAGATGACGCGGTCGAGGTCGAGCAGCAGCACGAAGCGCTTGCCGACCTTGCCCATGCCGAGCAGGAAGTCCACGCGGACCTGCGTGCCGAACGACGGGGGCGGCTCGACGTCGTCGAACCCGAGCTCGATCACCTCGCGGACCGCGTCGGCCATGACGCCCACGACCGTGGGCTGGCCCTCGAGCAGCGCCTCGACGATGAGGATGCAGGTGAGGCGGGTCACCTCGGTCTCGGCCAGGCCGAACTTCACGCCCAGGTCGATCACCGGGACCACCGCGCCCCGCAGGTTGATGACCCCGCGGACGGAGCGCGGCGTGGAAGGCACCCGCGTGATCGTCTCGTACTGCAGGATCTCCTTCACCTTGAGGATGCCGACGCCGTACTCGGCGCCCCCCAGCGAGAAGGACAGGTACTGTGCGCGCTGCGCGCTCTCGGTGCTCTCGGCCATGGTTCCTCCCTCGGGTTCGCGATGCCTCAGGCGGCCGCCTGCGCCGCCGCCCGGCGGAGCGTCTCGCGCAGGATGCCCGCCACGTCCAGGATCAGGGCCACCCGGCCGTTGCCCAGGATCGACGATCCCGAGACGCCGGCCACGGCGCCCACCAGCCCGCCCAGCGGCTTGATCACCGTCGAGCTCTCGCCGTGCAGCACGTCCACCGCCACGCCCGCCACCTGGGCGCCGTGCTGCACCACCACCACGTTCTCGCGCTGCGGCGCGGCGCCGGCCACCTTGAAGTGGTCGCGGAGCCGCAGGTACGGGAGCGGCTTCCCGCGCACGTTGATGACGCCCCAGGGCGCGCCGGCCCGCGTCTCCTCCGGCGGCAGCTCCAGGCACTCGGAGACCGCGTCGAGCGGGAGGATGTACGTCTCGCCGCCCACGCCCACCTTGAAGCCCTGGATGATGGCGAGGGTGAGCGGGACGCGCAGGGTGATGGCGGTGCCGTGCCCCGGCTCGCTCTCCACCGACACGGAGCCGCGCAGCGCCTCGATGTTGCGCCGGACCACGTCCATGCCCACGCCGCGGCCGGACAGCTCGGTGACCGCGTCCGCGGTGGACAGGCCCGGCTCGAAGATCAGGCCGGCCGCGTCCTCGGGCCCGATGCGGGCGGGGTCGGAGGCGAGCCCGCGCGCCACCGCCTGCTGCGCGATGCGCCGCACGTCCAGGCCGCGCCCGTCGTCCAGCACCTGCACCACCATGCTGCCCGCGTCGTGGAACGCGCGCAGCGTGAGCGTGCCCACCGGCGGCTTGCCCGCGGCGCGGCGCTCGTCGGGGCGCTCGATGCCGTGGTCGAGCGCGTTGCGGACCATGTGCAGCAGCGGGTCGCGGATGTGCTCGATGACCGCGGTGTCCACCTCGACGTCCTCGCCCTCCATCACCAGCCGGGCCTGCTTGCCCAGGTTCGAGGCGAGGTCGCGCAGCGTGCGCACGTGCTGGTGGAACGTCGGCCCGATGGGCACCATGCGGGCCTTCATGATCAGCTCCTGCAGGTCGAGGTAGAGCCGGTCCGCCTCGCGGTGCGCGTCGAGCGCGTCCTCCGCCGAAACCCCGCCGCGCCGCTCCAGCATCTCGCCCAGGCGGCCGCGCGCGATGGCGATCTCGCCGGACAGGTTGAGCATGCGGTCGAGCTTGCCCACGTCGACGCGGAGCGTGCGCGCGGCGGCCGCGTGCGGCGCGTGCGGCTCGTGCGCGTCCGGCGCCTCGGCGGCGCCCGAGGGCGCGGCGCGCTCGGCCACCGCCGCCCGGGCCGCCTCGGCCAGCCTGGCGCGGAACGCCAGGACCGCATCCGAGGCGCCGCCCCCGCCGGCGCCGGCCTCGGCCACCGCCCCGCGGAGCACGTCCACCGACTGGAGCAGCAGCGTCACCAGGGGGTCGGTGACCGCCAGCGTCTTCTGGCGGAGGCGCTCCAGCACGTCCTCGAGGTCGTGCGCCACGTCGCGCGCGCCGTCGAACGACACCAGCGACGCGGCGCCCTTCAGCGTGTGCACGTCGCGGAACAGCGCGTTCAGGAGCTCGTCGTCCTCCGGCGTGCGCTCCAGCGCGAGGAGCTGCTGCTCCATGTGCGCGAACGTCTCGTCCGCCTCCGCCAGGAACGTGGCGAGCAGCGCCTCGCGATCGATCTCGAGCTCGTCCATCACCGCTCCCTAGAGCTGCCGCACCCAGGCGGCGCCGTCGTCCACGTGGAAGATGAGCTTGCGGCCCCGCGCGCCGCCCACGTCGCGGTCGAGCACCGGGATGCGCGCCTCCTCGAGGAGGCGCAGGGCCAGCTGTACGTTCTCGTCGCCGAGGTTGCGCGCGCCGCGGAACGCGCCGATGACGCTGGCGCCGCCGAAGACCTTCGCGACCAGGCGCGCCCGCCGCGCCCCGGCCCGCTCCACCGCCTCGACGAGCTGCGGGACCGCGACCGTGCCGAAGCGCGCCGACTGCTCGCGCTCGACGTGCAGCGGCAGCAGGAAGTGGTTCATCCCGCCCACCCGCGCGACCGGATCGTGCAGGCACACCGCCACGCAGGAACCGAGCACGGTGACGATCGCGGTCGGCTCGGCCGCCACGGCGATCTGGCCCGCGTGCAGGTACACCTGGGCGCGGCCGCCGCCGCCCGGGGTCTCCCCGGCCGCCGGCGCTGCTCGATCCGGCGCTGCGCCGGTGGTGCGGGTCACGGTCAGCTCGCCGCGCCGGCGCGCTCGGCCTGCGCGCGGAGGTGGAGCGCCAGGCCCGCGTGCGCCGAGAGCAGGTCGAACACCGCCTGGTCGGACTCGCCCAGGCCCGGCTTGTGGCCGAGCAGCCGGAAGATCGCGAGCACCGCGGTGACGCGGTCGCCGACGCGGAGCGGGATGCAGGCGGTGAGGTCCCGGTCCGCCTCGTCGGGCGAGCCGTCGCGGCCCGCCACGTACAGCCGGCCGGTCCGGGCGGTGCGCCCGATGGCGCCCTCGCCGAGCGCGATCTCGCGGAGCGGGCCGGGCGCCACGCCGAACGCGTGCGCCAGCACCAGCTTGCCGTCGCGCACCTCGAGCAGCGCGAGCTCCTCGGTCCCCACCACGTTGATGACGATCTCCTGGAGCGCGGTGAGCACCTCGGCGCGGGTGGGCGCGCCGTGGATCCGCTCCAGCGCCACGAACAGCTGCGCCAGCTCGGAGTGGCGCTCCTCCACCGCCACGTAGTCGTCGGAGACGCGCTGGTGCTCGGCCTCGATCTCCGCCAGCCGGTCGCGCAGGCGCGCGCGCTCGGCGGTGGCGTGCTCGACCGCCTCGCGCGCCAGCGCCAGCTCGGCCGCGAGCCGCTTCTTCTCGAGGTCCACCGCCGCGGGCGGCGACGGCTCGGCGGCGGCCGGCACGGGCGCGGGCGTCGAGGCGGAGTGGCGCGACTCGGAGAGCCGCTCCTTCTCGGTCCGGAGCGAGCTGATGAGCTCGCGCAGCTTCTCGTTCACCTGCTGCAGGTCGCGGCCGGTGCCGCCCGGCTTGCCACGGATGTCGCTCATGCGCGTCGGGCTCCGGCTACTGGCCGAGGCAGCTGCGCACCTTGGCGAGCAGCTCGAGGCCGTTGATGGGCTTGGTGACGTAGTCGGTGCAGCCGCTCGCGTAGCCGGTCTCCACGCTGGCGAGCTCGCCGCGGGTGGTCACCATGATCACCGGGATGGCGGCCGTCTCCTCGTGCTCGCGGAGCTTGCGGCACGCCTCGAAGCCGTCCATGCGCGGCATGACCACGTCCATCAGGATGAGGTCCGGCCGCTCGGCCCGCGCCTTCTCGATCCCCTCCTGCCCGTCGCGCGCCGTGACCACGTCGTACGCGCTCTTCGCGAGGATCATGCGTTCCATGAGCAGCACGGTGCTCGAGTCGTCCACGAGCAGGATCTTCTTCCGCTCCATCTCGCCTCCAGGTCGGCCTCGCACTCCGTGCAAGCCTGGCACCACGCGGCGTCCCCGCGCCACGGGACGGTGTGGTCGCCGCGGGGGAGCGCGCACACACCCGGCGGCCGATCGGATTTCCCTGGAACGGCGGCAAGATGCGGCCGACCCGCGCCGCGCCTCCGCCCTCCGGTGCGGCACCTGCGCCGGCCGGCGCGGACGCGTACCCGCAGTCGTTCCACCGCGAGCGCGTGCGGGGCCGGGTCGCCGCGGCCCCTCGGGTCGCGCGCGCGTGGGTGAGGACGCACCTGTCCCCGGGACGCGTGACCGCCCGGGCGGCGTACCGCGCGGCCGAGGTGCGTCCCATGCCCACCGCGCAAGGCCGCGGAACGACGGCCCGGCGCGCTGGTCCGCCCCGTGCTCTCGTCGGGCCGCATGGCCTCGCCCCACCTCGACCTCCTCGCGGCCGCGCTCGCGCTCTGCGCCGCGGCGCCCGCGCGCGCCCAGCCCCGCGCCGCGCCACCGCCCGCCGGCGCGCCGTACGCCATCGTCTACGCCGCGCCCCCCGCCGCCATCGCCCGCGCCGCCGATCCCGCCGGCGCGGGCGACGCGGCGGACGCCGAGGTCGCCGCGCTGCAGGCCGCGGCCGCACGCCGTGCCGAGCGCGCCGGCTCACTGTCCGGCTCCTTCCCGGCGCGCGCGCGGCTCGCGGCGCTCCTGCCGCGCATCACCGCCGAGTACCGCCACGAGGAGCAGTCGAACCGCGTGGTGGGGCTGCAGGGCTCGGGGGAGGTGGACTACCTGCGCGTCGCGCCCGGCAACACGTTCCTCCTCCGCGCCACCTGGGACCTGGGGCGGCTGGTGGCCGCGCCGGGTGAGCTGCAGGCGGCGGCGCAGGACGCGGCGCGCGCACGGCGCCGGGACGAGGCGGTGGCGCGGGCCACCCGGCTCCACTTCGAGCGGCAGCGGCTCCGGGTCCGGCTCGTGCTCGCGCCGCCGGCGGAGGCGCTGGCGCGCGCCGAGCTGGAGCTGGAGATCGCGCGGCTCGGCGCCGAGCTGGACGCGGTGACCGGCGGCGCCGGGGTGGCGCGGTGAGCGGCCGCCGGGTCGGGCCGGTGAGCGGGCGGCGCGCGGCGCTCCCCGCGGTCGTCTGGGCGGCGGCGCTCGCGGCGGGCTGCGGGCTGCCCGAGGCCGCGCCGCACGTGCGGGTGATCGCGCTCGAGCCGGCCGGGCCCGGCGTGGCGCCGGAGCTGGCCGAGGCGGCGGTGACGTTCAGCGCGCCGGTGGACCCCGCCGGCCTGGCGGACGGGGCGCGACTCGTGCTCGTGCCGGCCGACGCGGTGAAGGCAGCGCTCGACGCGGTCGAGTCGGAGGAGGGCGGGGCGGGCCTGGCGCAGGCGGTGCCGGCGCGCGCGGCGCTGGATGCGGACGGCACGCGCGCGGTGCTCCGGCCGGACGCACCGCTCCGCGCGCACGCGGGATACGCGCTCGTGCTCTCGTCGCGGGCCCGCGCGGCGGATGGCCGGCCGGTGCTCGACGCCGACGGTCGCCGCCGGCCGTCGATCGCGACGTTCGAGACCGGCGCCGCCGCCGGGCCTCCACCGGCCCCGGCGCTGACCGAGGTCCGCGCCGACGCGGCCACGCCGGAGGCGGGCGGCGAGTACGCCGAGCTCGCCAACCTGGGCGAGGGGCCGCTCGACCTGTACGGCCACCGGCTGGCCAAGCGCACCTCCACCGGCGCGCTCTCCTCGTGCGCGCTCCCGCCGGACGCGGTGGTCGCGCCGGGCGAGGTGGTGGTGCTGGCGGGCGGCGCCTATGACGGACGGTACGCGCTGCCGGCGGGGACGCGCGTGCTCGCCTGCGGCGCCACCGCGCTGCTCGGCGGGATCGCGAACGATCGCCCGCCGGAGCTGCTGCTGCTCGACGGGAGCGGGGCGATGGTGGCGAGCTTCGGGGCGGGCGGCGTCGCGCCGGTCTGTGCGGAGGCCGCGGCGGTGAAGCGCGATCCCGCGGGCCCCGACGTCGCCGCCAACCTGGCCTGCGCCGCCGGCTCGCCGGGCGCGCTCTGACCCCGCGTCAGCCGGCGTTCTCGGCGATCCACTTGCCGAGCAGCTCGCCCTTCGAGAGGAAGCCGTCCGCGCCGCACTCCGCCACCAGGCGCTGGACCTTCTCCTTGTCCTCGCCCGAGCAGAACAGCACCTTGATCGACCGGAAGCGCTCGTTCTTCTTCACGAACCGGCAGAACTGCCCGCCGTCCACCTTCGGCATGTTGACGTCGAGGAGGATGAGGTCGGGGCGGGTCTGGCGCTTCAGGATGATCGAGGTCGCCTTCTCCGCGTCGGGCGCGTAGTGGATCTCGAAGCCCTTCGCCTCGAGCTCCTCCTGCAGCAGGCGCGCGACGATCTCGGAGTCGTCGACGATGAGGACGCGCCGCCGGGCGCCCACCGCGGCGGTGAAGCGCTGCGCGAAGTCGTCCGTGGCCGGCGAGGCCACCGCGCCGTCCAGCGTCAGCTCCGCGGCGGCGCGGGCCAGCTCCTCCTGCGCACCCTCACCCACCAGCAGCGACCGGCCGGCGAAGCCGCGATCGCGCAGCAGCGCGGGCGCCTGCCGGGCGCGCCCCGCGTCCACCAGCAGCGCCGCCGCGCCCTGCACGTGCGCCAGCAGCGCGTGCGGTTCGCGCTCCAGCGCCACCTGGTGGCCGGCGGCCTCCAGCGCCATCCCGGTCACCTGTAGGATGATCTCGCTCTCGCAGCAGATGAGGACCTTCACGCGTTCCCTCGGGACGGGAGAAATTAGCACCGATCTTGCCCGGCCGTCCCACCCTCGCGGATAATCCCGCGCCGAATGGCCGACCCGAAGCCCACCGACGCGACGGGCGCCGACGCCTGGTACTTCTGCCTCCGCCTGCTGGGCGCGCGTTACGCGTTCGAGGCGCCGCTCGTGACCGAGGTCGTGCGCCTGGGGCCGCTCACCCGGCTGCCCGCCGCGCCCGCCTTCCTCCCGGGCGTGTTCACGCACCGTGGCGAGGTGCTGCCGGTGCTCGACATCGGCCTGCTGGTGGGCCACGGCGCCGTCCCCATCCGCGCCAGCACCCGCGCTGCCATCGTGCACTGTGGCCCGTGGAAGGTGGCGGTGTTGACCGAGGGCGTGGAGGGGCTGGTCTCGATCCCGCGGCGCGCCATCGAGCCGCCGCCGGCCGAGTCCTCCGGCGTGGCCGAGTTCCTCTCCGGCGTCGGGCGCGATCGCGCCGGCACGGTGGCCGTGCTCGACCTGCCGCGCCTGGTGGAGACCGCCCGCGCGCGCGCCGTTCCGGCGGGGGGCCCGGCGGCGTGACCGAGCCCACCAGCGAGATCCTCCTGTTTCAGGTGGGCGCGCGCGTGTTCGCGGCCGTGGTGCACGACGCCGTGCGGATCGGCGCGGTGCGCGACGTCTCCGAGGACGACCTGGTGCTGGAGAGCGCGCTGGGCGCGCCGTTCGCGCGCGAGCGCGGCATCGTGGTGGCGAGCCACGAGGGCGCGACCGAGCGCACGCTGGTGGTGGACCAGGTGGTCGGGGTCCGCAGCGTGCCGGAGGCCGACGTCCAGCCGCTCCCCGCGTTCGCCGCCGCCTGCCTCGTCTCCGGCGCCGTCACCGGCCTCGTCATGCTGGACGACGCGCCCCTGCTCCTCGTCGATCTCCCCACCCTGGTGCGCGAGCGCTCCCCCGCCGCGCCCGAGCTCACCGCCTGAAGAGGCCCACACCGATGCGCGACCCCTCCGAACTCGACAAGCCGAAGAAGAAGCCCGCCCGCGCCGCGCGGCCCGCCCGCAAGACCGGCGTCGCCCCCGGCGACGCGCTGCAGGTCGAGGCGTTCCTGCGCTCCTTCGCCGCCGGCGAGCACGGGGTGGCGCGGCTCGACGTCTCCGCGTTCGCGGATCCGATGCTGCGCGGCATCGCCGAGGCCGCCAACGCGGCCGCCGACCACGCGGCGGGGCAGCTCGACGCGTCGCGCCAGCGCGTGCAGGTCGTCACCGCCGGCGTGGACGAGGCCATCGAGGCGATGATCCGCCTGGTCATCCAGGGCGACCTCTCGGGCACGCTGCGGCTGGGCGTGAGCGACGCGGCGCTCGCGCCGCTCATCGCCGGCATCGGTCAGGTGATGGAGACGCTGAAGCGCTTCGTCACCGAGATCCGCGAGGCGGCGCTGCAGCTCTCGACCTCCTCGGCCGAGGTGCTCGCCGCCGCCACGCAGAACGAGTCCTCCACCAGCGCGCAGGCCTCGGCCATCCACGAGACCACCGCCACGATGGAGGAGCTGAAGGGCGCCTCGCACCAGATCGCCGAGAACGCGCAGATGGTGGCCGCCATCGCCGAGCAGACGCTCACCGGGGCGAAGCAGGGCGAGGGTGCCATCAAGTCGTTCATGTCCTCGATGGAGAAGGTGCGGCACAACGCGGTCGAGGTGGACGACGCCATCGCCAAGCTGTCGAAGCGCGTGGAGCGCATCGGCACGGTGGTGGAGGTGATCGACGAGATCGCCGATCGCTCCGACCTGCTCGCGCTGAACGCGGCGCTGGAGGGCGCCAAGGCGGGCGAGGCCGGGCGCGGGTTCTCCATCGTGGCGGCGGAGATGCGGCGGCTCGCCGAGAACGTGATGGAGTCCACCAAGGAGATCAAGAACCTCATCACCGAGATCCGCGAGGCCACGCACGCCGCCAAGGAGGCGTCGGACGGCAACAAGCGGATGGCGGCCGAGGGCGAGCAGCTCGGCGGCAACGCCATGACGAGCGTCTCCGGGATCCTCTCCGGGATCCAGGAGACCAGCGACGCGGCCCGCGTCATCCACCTCGCCACCCAGCAGCAGCGGACCGCCACCGAGCAGGTGGTGCAGTCCATGTCGGAGATCGAGGAGGTCACGCGGCAGGCGCAGACCGGGTCGAAGCAGGCCACCGGCGCCGCCTCCGAGCTGACCAAGCTGGCCGAGCGGCTCGCGGAGCTGGTGAAGCGCTTCAAGGTCGAGTAGCCGCGGGGCGCCCCGCAGACCGCCGCCGCCATGGGCATCTCCGAAGAGATCCGCCAGAAGCTGCTCCCGCGCTTCCGCGAGACCACCGCGGACCGCGTGGAGAAGATCTCGGCGGCGCTGCTCGAGATCGAGCGCGGCGCCGCGACGCCCGAGGTGCGCGAGGAGCTGGCCCGCGAGCTCCACACGCTGAAGGGCGAGGCCCGCATGATGGGCTTCGCGGGGATCTCCACCGTGGTGCACGCGGCGGAGGACCTGCTGAAGGCGCTCCCGGCGGAGCGCCCGGGCGAGCGGATCGACGCGCTGCTCGGCGCGTGCGACACGATCCTGCCCATGCTCGACGCGCCCGCCGACGGCGGCGCCGCCGCGACCGCGCTGGCCGAGCGGATGCGCGCGCTCATCTCCGGGGCGCCTGCGCCAGAGGCCACCGCGGCCGCCCCCGCCGCGCCCGCGCCCGCATCCGCCGCGCCGCCGGCCGCCCCGTCCGCGGCGCCGGCCGAGGCGGAGGCCGCCCCGCCCGCTCCGTCCGCCGCGGCCCCCCCCGCCGCGGCCCCGCACGCCGAGGAGGCGCCGCGCGCCGAGCTGCGCGGGGACAAGCCCGCCGCGTCCATCCGCGTGGACGTGGACCGGCTGGACGAGATCGCCGCCCTGGCCGGCGACGTGATGGTCGAGGGCGCGCGCGCGATGCGCCGCTCCAAGGACCTCGTGGGCCTGTTCGCCCGCTGGGCGCGGATCTCCGACCGCGTGGTGGCGCTCGCCGAGCGCGTGCGCGACCCCCGCACCGCCAAGCTGGTCGAGCAGATCGAGGGCGACGTCCACCTGCTCCGCTCCGACACCTTCCGCTTCGCGCGCGTCCACTCCGAGGCCGCCTCGAGCGCGCACGCGCAGCTCGGCCAGCTCTCCGAGCGGATCGGCGAGGCCCGCCTCATCCCGCTCTCCGGCGTGCTGGCCGGCTTCCCGCGGGCGGTGCGCGACATGGCGCACGAGCAGGCGAAGGAGGTCGAGTGCGTGGTGCGCGGCGCGGAGACGGGGGTGGACAAGTCCATCCTGCTCTCGCTGAACGACCCGCTCGTCCACCTGGTGCGCAACTCGGTCGATCACGGCGTCGAGGCGCCGGACGAGCGCGAGGCGGCCGGGAAGCCGCGGGTGGGGCGCATCACCATCTCGGCGCGGACCGACGGCGACCTGCTCGCGGTGACGGTGGACGACGACGGGCGCGGCATCACCCCGGCGGCGGTGCGCGCCGCGGCCCTGCGCAAGGGGCTCATCGGCGAGCAGCAGGCCGCGAGCCTCTCGTCCCGCGCGGCGCTCGACCTCATCTTCACCCCCGGCTTCTCCACCCGAGAGCAGGCCGGCGAGACCAGCGGGCGCGGGGTGGGGCTCGACGTGGTCCGCAAGCGCGTCACGGCGCTGGGCGGATCGGTGACGGTGGAGTCGAGCCCGGGCAAGGGCACGCGCTTCACGCTGCGCATGCCGCAGTCGCTGTCGCTGATGAAGGTCCTGCTGGTCCGGATCGACGACGACGTCTACGGCGTCCCGGCGGTGGACGTGGACAGCGTGGGCCGGCTCGACCCCAAGGACAGCACCGAGGTGGCCGGCATCCGCGCGGTGCGCTACCGCAACCGGCTCATGCCGGTGGTGGCGCTCGGGCCGCTGCTGTCGCTGAACGGCGGCCCCCGCGCGCAGCGGCCCATGGTCGTGTACGTGAGCCACGGGTCCGAGGGGGCCGCGGTGGTGGTGGACGGCCTGCACGGCGAGCGCGAGGTGGCGGTGAAGGCCCCGGGCGCGTTCCTGAAGGGCATGCGCTTCGTCACCGGCGCGGCTGCGCTGGAGGACGGGCGCGTGGCGGTGCTGCTCTCCACGCCGGACCTGGTGAACGCCGCCCGCCGGCTCGCCTCGCCGGCCATGACCCGCGGGCGCGATCGCCGCCGGCTCCGGATCCTGCTGGTGGACGACAGCGCCATCGCGCGCGAGGCCGAGGCCGCGCTGCTCCGCTCGCTCGGCCACGAGGTGGACGAGGCGGTGGACGGCGAGGACGGCTGGGCGCGGCTGCAGAACGGCCAGTACCACCTGCTCGTCACCGACGTGCAGATGCCGGTACTCGACGGCATCGACCTGACCCGGCGGGTCAAGGCGACGCCGCGGTTCGTGAAGCTGCCCATCGTGATCATGTCCTCGCTCTCCGCGCCCGAGGAGCGGCGGCGGGGCGTGGACGCCGGCGCCGACGCCTACCTGGTGAAGGGCGAGCTCGACGCGGAGAGCCTCGCGGTCACGCTCGAGCGGCTGTGCGGGGTCCCCACGTGAGCCTGGCCGCGGGGGACCGGCCCATCCGCGTGCTGGTCGCCGACGACTCGGAGCTGTTCCGCGAGCTGCTCGCGCGCGTGGTCGCGGGCGAGCCCGGCTTCGAGGTGGCGGCGGTGGCGGCGGACGGCGACGCGGCGGCGGCCATGGCCCGCGCGCTGCGGCCGGACGTCGTCACCATGGACCTGCACATGCCCGACGCCGACGGCTACTCGGGCATCGCGCGGATCATGGCGGAGACGCCCACGCCCATCCTCGTGCTCACCGCGAACCCCACCGAGGCGGCGGGCTTCCGCGCCCTCTCGCTGGGCGCGCTCGACATCCTGGAGAAGCCGTCGGCCACCGCCGACCTGGGCGAGTACGGGCGGCTCATCCGCTCGCGGCTGCGGCTGCTCGCCGGCGTGAAGGTGATCCGCCACCTGCGCGGCCTGCGGGAGCGCCGCGACGCCGCGCCGGCGCACGGCGCCCGGGTGGAGGTGGTGGTGATCGGCGCCTCGCTGGGCGGCCCCCGCGCCCTCGCGGCGGTGCTCCGCGGCCTGCCGCCCGACTTCCCCGCGCCGATCGCCGTGGTCCAGCACATCGCCGACGGCTTCACCGCCGGGCTCGCCGGCTGGCTCGCGCAGGAGTCGCGCCTCGACGTGCGCGAGGCCCGCGACGGCGAGCCGCTGCGGCCCGGGCGCGTGCTCATCGCGCCCACCGGCCGGCACCTGGTCCTCGGCGAGGGCGTGGCGCGGCTCTCCGAGGCGCCGCCGGTGGACACGTTCCGCCCGTCGGTGACGCCGCTCTTCACCTCCGCGGCGCGGCAGTACGGGCGGCGCTGCTGCGGCGTGCTGCTCACCGGCATGGGCCGGGACGGCGCCGAGGGGCTGCGGGTCATCAAGGACGCGGGTGGCCCCACGCTGGCGCAGGACGAGGCCACCAGCGCGGTGTTCGGGATGGCGCGCGCCGCGGTGGAGCTCGGGGCGGTGGACCGGGTGCTGCCCGTCGACGAGATCCCGCGCGCGCTCCGGGAGCTGACGCGGTGAAGCCGATCGCGTCCGACCACCTGCTGGAGCTGGCCGCGCTGCTCAAGGAGCGGGTCGGGCTCCACGTGCGGCGCGAGGGCCACTCCGCGCTGCGCATCGCGGTGGCGGCGCGCCTCGAGGGCCTGGCCGCCGTCGCGGACTCCGGCGCGTACCTGGCGCTGCTCCGCTCCGACGCCGGCGACGAGGAGCTGCGGCGCCTGCTCCCGCTCGTCACGGTGGGCAAGACCAGCTTCTTCCGCGACGAGCGGCAGTTCCGGGCGCTCGACGCGATCCTGCCGGGCCTGCTCGAGCGCGCGCGCTCCGGCGGGCGGCGCGTCGCCATCTGGTCGGCCGGCTGCGCCACCGGCGAGGAGCCGTACTCGATCGCCATGGCCGCCGCCGACGCCGGGGCGAGCCCGGACGACGTCGAGATCCTCGCCACCGACGTGAACCCCGAGGCGGTCGCGTTCGCGGCGCGCGGCGCCTACGACCCGCGGCGCGTGCGCGAGATCCCCGCGCACTACCTCGGCCGGCACTTCGATCGCGACGGCGACGCGTTCCACGTGCGCTCCGGCCTCCGGCGGTACCTGCGCGCGATCCGCCCGCACAACCTGGTGTCGTCCGCGTTCCCGCGCCCGGCCGAGGGCGGCTGGGACGTCGTGTTCTGCCGGAACGTCATCATCTACTTCGACACGCCCACCACGCAGGCGGTGCTGGCGCAGTTCCACGAGGCGCTCGCGCCGGGCGGGTACCTGTTCCTCGGCTACTCGGAGTCGCTGTTCCGGCTGTTCGACGGCTTCGAGCTCACCGAGGTCTCCGGCGCGTTCCTGTACCGCCGCCCCGAGGCGCCCACCCGCGCCGGCCCGTCCGTCCCGCTCGCGCCGCCGTCCCGCCCGCACCTGGTGCAGATGCCGGCGGCGCCGCCGCCGGTGCGCCACCTCTCGCTGGTGCCGCCGCCCGCCGCGCGTCCCTCCGCGCCCGCGCCGGACCCCGAGCCGCTGCCCCTCGCGCCGCAGGAGTACCTCGACGCCGCGGTGGCGCTGTTCGCCGACGGCCGCTTCGGCGCCGCGCGCGAGCTGCTGGAGCGGCTGCTGGAGAAGGGCGGCGACGACCTGGCCGCGCGGCTCACGCTCGCGAACCTGTACGGCGTGCTGCGCCAGCCCGACCGCGCCCGCGCCAGCTACCAGGCCGCGCTGGCGCTCGAGCCGCTCAGCGCCGAGGCGCACCTGTTCTACGGCATCCACCTGCTCTCGGGCGGCGACGCCGAGGAGGCCGCGCTGGAGCTCGCGCGCGCGCTGTTCCTCGACCCCGATCTCGCGCTCGGCCACTACTACCTGGGCCGCTGCCGCGAGGCACAGCGCGACGTGGTCCGCGCCCGGCTGGCATACCGCAACGCGCTGGAGGCGTACCGTCGCCGGCCGGACGGGCGGGCGCAGGCGTTCCTGGGGTACTATCCGGACATCCCCGAGGACGGCAGCGCGTTCGCGCGCGCGGCCGAGTACGCGCTCGCCGCCCTGTAGGGCGGCGCGGAGCTCCCGGCGGGAGGCGAATCGACATGGCCGAGAAGAAGCGCATCCTCCTGCTCGACGACTCGGCGATCACGCTCGAGATGGAGAAGGCCGTGCTCGAGGACCGCGGCTACCGCGTCGCGGCCGCCTCGAACCTGCTCGAGTTCCAGGCGCAGCTCGACGGGTTCCAGCCCGAGGTGATCCTCACCGACCTCATGATGCCGGACATCTCGGGCAAGGACATCGTGCGGGTGCTGAAGCAGGACTTCCACACCGAGAAGATCCCCATCATCCTGTTCAGCTCGAAGACCGACGAGGAGCTCGAGCCCATCGCCGAGCAGGCCGGCGCCGACGGCTTCCTGTCCAAGTCGCACGGCATCGAGCGGCTCGGGGACATGGTGGACGAGCTGGTGGAGTCGATCATCTGGTGAACGCCCGCCCGGGCCCCGCCTCCGCCGTCGCGCGGCGCCGCGCGCTGGGCTAGGCTCGGGAACACGCGCCGCCGCCGGGCGCCGGGAGGGCCGCTTGCGCGCCTACGAGATCATCCACGCGAAGCGCGACGGCCGGGCCCTGCCCGCGGACGCCATCGCCGCGCTGGTGGACGGATTCACCCGCGGCGAGGTGCCCGACTACCAGATGGCGGCGTTCTGCATGGCGGTGTTCTTCCGCGGCATGGACGACGCGGAGGTGCGCGCGCTCACCGAGGCGATGCTCCGCTCCGGCGACGTGCTCGATCTCTCGGACCTCCCGGGCGCCAAGGTGGACAAGCACTCCACCGGCGGCGTGGGCGACAAGGTCTCGCTCGCGCTCGCGCCGCTCGCGGCCGCGTGCGGCGTGAAGGTGCCGATGATCTCCGGGCGCGGCCTGGGCCACACCGGCGGCACGCTCGACAAGCTGGAGGCGATCCCGGGGTTCCGGGTGGACCTGCCGGCGGAGCGCTTCCGGGCGCTGGTGCGCGACGTGGGCGCCTGCCTCGTCGGCCAGACCGCCCGCCTCGCGCCGGCGGACCGCAAGCTGTACGCGCTGCGCGACGTGACCGCCACGGTGGAGTCGATCCCGCTCATCGCCGCGTCGATCATGTCGAAGAAGCTGGCCGAGGGGATCGACGCGCTGGTGCTGGACGTGAAGGTCGGCTCGGGCGCGTTCATGAAGCGGCCGGAGGACGCGCGGGCGCTGGCGCGCACGCTCGCGGCCATCGGGCGCGGCATGGGCAAGCGCGTCACGGCGCTGCTCACCGGGATGGACCAGCCGCTCGGCCGCGCGGTGGGGAACGCGCTGGAGGTCGCGGAGGTGCTCGAGCTCCTCCGCGGGGGCGGGCCCGCGGACCTGCGGGCCATCACGGTCGAGCTCACGGCCGAGATGCTCCTCGCCGGCGGGGTCGCGCCGGAGCTCTCCGCAGCGCGCGCCGCGGTGGAGCAGGCCATCGCCGACGGGCGCGGGCTCGCCAAGCTGGAGGAGATCGTGGCCGCGCAGGGCGGCGACCCGGCCGTCATCCGAGACCCGTCGCTCCTGCCGCGCGCCGCCGGCACCTACCCCGTGCCCGCTCCCGCCGCGGGCTTCGTGCAGGCGGTGGACACCGAGGCGGTGGGGCTCGCCGCGGTCGCGCTCGGCGCCGGGCGCGCCCGGGTGGAGGACCCGGTCGACCCGGCGGTGGGCATCCTCGTCGAGCGCAAGCTGGGCGACCGCGTCGAGCGGGGCGAGCCGCTCTGCGTCGTCCACCACGGCCCGCGGAGCGAGCCGCGCGAGCGCATCGCCGCCCGGCTCGCGGGCGCGTACCGCATCGGCCCGGCCGCACCGCCGGCCGCGCCCCTGTTCCTCGAGAGGCTGGCATGACCCGGCGCGCCGATCTCTCCACCCGGCTCTCCTACGCGCTCGCCTGGGTGCGCGGCCAGGCCGAGGCCGCGCCGGTCGCCGGCGTCATCCTGGGCTCCGGCCTGTCCGCCTTCGCCGAGCGCCTGCAGCACCCCGTGGTGATCCCCTACGAGCGCATCCCGGGGTTTCCGGTCGCCAAGGTGGTCGGCCACCCCGGGCGGCTGGTGCTGGGCGAGCTGGACGCGGAGGGTGGCCCGGTGCCCATCGCGGCCATGCAGGGGCGGGTGCACGCGTACGAAGGCTGGTCGCCGGAGGACGTCGCCTTCGGCGCCCGCGTGCTGTGCGGCCTCGGCATCCGCGCGCTGCTCGTCACCAACGCGGCGGGCGGCGTGAACCCGGCGCTCGGCCCCGGTGAGCTGGTGCGCATCACGGATCACCTGAACCTCTCCGGCCAGAACCCGCTCGTCGGCGAGAACCTGGACCGGCTCGGGCCGCGCTTCCCGGACATGTCCGAGGCCTACGACGAGCGGCTGGGCGCGCTGCTCGACGCGACCGCGGCGGAGCTCGGGCTCCCGCTCGGCCGCGGCGTGTACGCCTGCATGCTCGGGCCCTCGTACGAGACGCCCGCCGAGGTGCGCATGCTGAGGGCGCTCGGCGCGGACCTGGTGGGCATGTCCACCGTCCCGGAGGTGATCGTGGCGCGCCACATGGGCGTGCCGGTGGCCGGGCTCTCGGTGGTGACGAACCACGCGGCCGGGCTGGTGCGGAAGCCCCTCACGCACGCGGAGGTGGCCGCGACCGCGGACCGCGTCCGGGACCAGCTCGGGGCGCTGGTGTCGGCGTTCCTCGCACGGGCCGGGCGTTGATGGCGCCCCCCGGGCGCTGCTAGCCTCGGGATCCCGAGGTGGCGCGCATGCGTGAGCCGAACACGGCAGGTGGACCGGCGGTGACGCCGGAGGCGGATCGACGCGACAGCGGCCGGGTGCCGCTGGAGCTGCTGGTGCGCGACGCCGCGCTGGGCGGATCGTTCGAGCCGCGCCGGGGCAACCTGGCACTGGGCGGCGTGTACTTCGACGGCCTCCACCCGCCGGAGGGCAGCCGGTTCGAGCTGCGGTTCATCCTGCCCGGCCACGGCGGCGAGATCCGCGCCGTCGCGGAGGTGCTGGGGGTCACGCGCGAGGACGAGCGCTTCGGAACGCACCTGCGCTTCGTGGAGATCCCGCTCGACGCGGAGCTCGCCATCGCGCGCTTCCTCCAGCAGGCCTGAGCGCATGCCGCCGCCGGACCGGTCCCACGACGAGCTCGTCCGCGCCGCCCGCGCCGCGCGGGGCCGGGCCTACGCCCCGTACTCGCGCTTCCGGGTGGGCGCGGCGGTGCGCGCCGGCGGGGCCGTTCACGCAGGGTGCAACGTCGAGAACGCGAGCTACGGCCTGACCGTCTGCGCCGAGCGCGCCGCGGTCGCGGCCGCGGTCGCCGCGGGCGCCCGCCGCCTGGACGCGGTGGCGGTGGCGAGCGGCACCAGCCCGCCGACGCCGCCCTGCGGCGCCTGCCTCCAGACGCTCGCCGAGTTCGGCGGGCCGGACCTCCCGGTGGTCCTCGCCGGCGCCCGCGGCGCCCGGGTCGAGACCACCCTCGGCGCGCTGCTGCCGAGCGCGTTCGGGCGCCGGTTCCTGTAGGCGGTCGTCCGGGTCGCCGGCGCGGGCGAACGGCCGCACGCGCGTGCGATTGACGCCGGGGGGTCCCGGACCTATGAACGGCGGCGTGCAGGTCTTCCGCTCCCTGGAGCAGGCTGCCGCCGCCGGCGTGCTCCGCGGCGGCGCGGTCGCGATCGGGAACTTCGACGGCGTCCACCTCGGGCACCAGAAGCTCGCCGAGGTGGCGCGCGCCTGGGCCGCCTCGCGCGGGCGCAGCGCCGGCGTGCTCACCTTCGAGCCGCACCCGGTCCGCGTGCTCCGGCCGCAGCTCGCCCCGCGGGTGATCACGCCGCTGCCGCGCAAGCTCGAGCTGCTCGCCGGGCTCGGGCTCGACGCGGCGGTGGTCCAGCCGTTCGACCTCGGCTACGCCGGCACGCCCGCGGCCGAGTTCGCGGCGCGCGACCTGGCCGGCAGGCTCGAGGTCGCGGACGTGGTGGTGGGCTGGGACTTCACCGCCGGCCGCGACCGCGCCCGGGTGGACGCGCTCCGCCCGCTGCTGGAGCGCCACGGCATCTCGCTCCACGTGGTGGACCCGGTCACCGTCGACGGCCTGGTGGTGTCGTCCACGAAGGTCCGCGAGTTCCTGCGCGAGGGGAACGTGGAGGCGGCCGCGCAGCTCCTCACCCGTCCCTACGACCTCGACGGCGAGGTGGCGCGCGGGGCGGGGCGCGGGCGCGGCTTCGGGTTCCCCACCGCGAACGTGGCGACCACCGGCCTGCTGCCCGCGAACGGCGTCTACGTGGTCCGCGCGGAGCTGGGCGGCGCCCACCGCGAGACCGGCCTGTCCGGCGCGGCGGTGCACGGCGGCGTGTGCAACGTGGGCGTGAAACCCACCGTGGAGTCGGGCGCGGCGGCGGTCGCCGAGGCGCACCTGTTCGGCTTCGACGGCCGGGACCTCTACGGCACGCCCATCCGGCTCGCGTTCCTGGCCCGCCTGCGCGACGAGCAGCGCTTCCCGTCGGTGGAGGCGCTGCGCGCGCAGATCGCCCGGGACGTCGAGGCGGCGCACCGCGTGCTCGCCGGCTGAGGCGCCCCGCGCGCCCGGCGACGGGCGGGTCCGATGTAGGGACCGTGTCGCTTTCTCCTTGCAAATCGCGGGCTTCGACCTGGCCCGTTCCTTGACCCTCGCAGGAACCGCCTGTTAAGGTCGCTGGGCTCCCCGCGCGGATCCCGCCGCGCTCCGGCGAAGGCAACGAGGGCTAAGACGACATGTCCGGACGGCTCGGCGAACTGCTGGTGCGGGAGAACCTCATCTCCCTGCAGCAGCTGCAGAAGGCCCAGGACGAGCAGCGCAAGACCGGAGGGCGCATTGGCTCGCTGCTGGTGAAGCAGGGCGCCATCGCCGAGAGCGATCTCACCGGCTTCCTCTCGAAGCAGTACGGCGTTCCGGCGATCTCGCTGAAGGACTTCGACATCGACGACGAGGTGCTGAAGCTCGTCCCGAAGGCGGCCGCGGAGAAGCACCAGGTCATCCCGGTGAACCGCGCCGGCTCCTCGCTCATCGTGGCGATGAGCGACCCGTCCAACATCTTCGCCATCGACGACGTCAAGTTCCTCACCGGCTACAACGTCGAGGTGGTGGTCGCCTCCGAGCAGGCGATCCGCGAGGCGATCGAGAAGTACTACGCGGAGAAGGGGCCCGACCTCGACGAGGTGATGCAGGGCTTCGACGACTCGGAGGTCGCGATCATCGAGGCCGACGGCGACGACATGAACGTCGTCGACCTCGAGAAGAGCGCGGAGGAGGCGCCGGTCGTCAAGCTGGTGAACCTCATCCTGCTCGACGCGATCAAGAAGGGGGCCTCGGACATCCACGTCGAGCCCTACGAGAAGGACTTCCGCGTCCGCTTCCGCATCGACGGCGTGCTGTACGAGGTGATGAAGCCGCCCATGAAGCTGCGGAACGCCATCATCTCGCGCCTCAAGATCATGTCGGAGCTCGACATCTCCGAGCGCCGGCTGCCGCAGGACGGGCGCATCAAGCTGAAGCTGGGCAAGGGCAAGGAGATGGACTTCCGCGTCTCCATCTGCCCGACGCTGTTCGGCGAGAAGGTGGTGATGCGCCTCCTCGACAAGTCGAACCTGCAGCTCGACATGACCAAGCTCGGGTTCGAGGAGCAGCAGCTCAAGGACTTCATGGAGGCGATCGACCGGCCCTACGGCATGGTCCTCGTCACCGGCCCGACCGGCTCCGGCAAGACCACCACGCTCTACTCGGCGCTCTCCAAGCTGAACGAGGTCGCCTGGAACATCTCCACCGCCGAGGACCCGGTGGAGTTCAACTTCTTCGGCATCAACCAGGTCCAGATGCACGAGGACATCGGCCTCAACTTCGCGGCCGCGCTGCGCAGCTTCCTGCGGCAGGACCCCGACATCATCATGGTCGGCGAGATCCGCGACTTCGAGACCGCCGAGATCGGCGTGAAGGCCGCGCTCACCGGGCACCTCGTGCTCTCGACGCTGCACACCAACGACGCGCCCGGCACCGTCTCCCGCCTCCTCAACATGGGCATCGAGCCGTTCCTGGTGACCGCGTCCCTGAACGCGATCGTGGCGCAGCGGCTCTGCCGCCGGCTCTGCCCCGAGTGCCGCAAGGCGGTGGCGCCGGACGAGCAGGCGCTGCTCGACGCGGGGTTCCCCGCCGAGGAGATCGGCACGTTCCAGGTGTACGAGCCGGGCGGCTGCAAGGCCTGCAACGACCGCGGCTACAAGGGGCGCGTGGCGGTGTACGAGGTGATGCCGCTCTGGGACGGGCTGAAGGAGCTCGTCATCCAGGGCTGCTCCGCCGCCGAGCTGAAGCAGGAGGCGATCCGCCTCGGCTTCCGCACGCTGCGCATGAGCGCGCTCAACAAGGTGAAGACCGGCATGACCAGCCTCGCCGAGGCGGTCGGCAACACCGCGCCGGACAAGTTCTAGGAGACGGCCAACCTTGGCGAACCTGCACCAGCTCCTGAAGGCGATGGTCGAGAAGGGGGCCTCCGACCTCCACGTCACCACCGGCTCCCCGCCCCAGCTCCGCATCGACGGCAAGCTGGTGCCGCTGAAGACCCCGCCGCTCTCGCCGGTGGAGACGAAGCAGCTCTGCTACTCGATCCTCACCGACGCGCAGAAGCACAAGTTCGAGGAGGAGAGCGAGCTCGACCTCTCCTTCGGCGTGAAGGGGCTCTCGCGCTTCCGCGCGAACGTCTTCATGCAGCGCGGCGCGGTGGCCGGCGCGTTCCGCACCATCCCGTTCAAGATCCTCACCTTCCAGGAGCTGGGCCTGCCGCCCATCGTGGCCGAGCTGGCCAAGAAGCCGCGCGGCCTGGTGCTCGTCACGGGCCCCACCGGCTCCGGCAAGTCCACCACGCTCGCGTCGATCATCGACAAGATCAACACCGACCGGCACGAGCACATCATCACGATCGAGGATCCGATCGAGTACCTGCACCCGCACAAGAACTGCGTGGTGAACCAGCGCGAGGTCGGGGCGGACACCGCCTCGTTCAAGAAGGCGCTGAAGTACATCCTCCGCCAGGATCCCGACGTCGTGCTCGTCGGCGAGATGCGCGACCTCGAGACCATCGAGGCGGCGCTGGTGATCTCCGAGACCGGCCACCTCGCCTTCGCGACGCTGCACACCAACAGCGCGGTCCAGACGATCAACCGCATCCTGGACGTGTTCCCGCCCTACCAGCAGCCGCAGGTCCGCGCGCAGCTCTCGTTCGTGCTGGAGGGCGTGCTCACCCAGAACCTGCTGCCCAAGGCCGGCGGCCCCGGCCGCGTGCTCATCATCGAGGTGATGGTCCCGAACCCCGCGATCCGGAACCTCATCCGCGAGGACAAGGTGCACCAGGTCTACTCGCAGATGCAGGTCGGCCAGGCCAAGTTCGGCATGCAGACCTTCAACCAGAGCCTGGCGATGGCGTTCGCGAAGCGCCTCATCACGCTGGAGGAGGCGCTCGGCCGGTCCTCCGACGCGGAGGAGCTGAAGAACATCATCGCGAGCGGCGCCGCGCTGCGCGGCCCGCCACAAGGTGCGGCGCGGTAGCAGCCCCGGATTCGACCCGATCCCACCCCCGCGCTAGGATGCGGGAGCCGTCGCTTCGTGAGGAGACCATGGCCCAGGCCGCAGCCGCGAACGTGAAGACCCGGGCAGCCACGCCGGCCAAGGTGTGGAAGTGGTCCGGCAAGACCCGGCAGGGCGAGGTGCGCTCCGGCGAGATGGAGGCACAGGACGCCGCCGCGGTGCAGGCCCGCCTCCGGCAGATGGGCATCGAGCCGGAGAAGGTCCGCCGCAAGCCCAAGGAGATCCAGCTCAAGATCCCCGGGATGGGCGGGGTCACGACCAAGGACCTCCTGGTCTTCACCCGCCAGTTCTCGGTGATGATCGACGCCGGCCTCCCGCTGGTGCAGGCCCTCGACATCATCGCCACCCAGGCGGACAACGCCGAGTTCCGCAAGGTCCTCTCGACCGTCAAGGTCAAGGTCGAGTCCGGCTCGACCTTCGCGGACGCGCTCGGCGAGCACCCCAAGGTCTTCGACGAGCTGTTCGTCCAGCTCGTGCGCGCCGGCGAGATCGGCGGCATCCTCGACACCATCCTCCAGCGCCTCGGCGCCTACATCGAGAAGAACGAGAAGCTGAGCCGCCGGGTGAAGGGCGCCATGGTGTACCCGGCGATCGTACTCACGGTCGCGGTCGGCGTCGTGGCGGTCCTGATCGCGTTCGTGGTTCCGACGTTCGAGAAGATGTTCAAGGACTTCGGCGGCGCCATGCCGGCGCCGACGCAGTTCCTCATCGACATCTCGCACGGGTTCCGGAACTACTGGTTCGTCTACGTCGGCGTGCCGGTCGCGCTGTTCGTGGCGTTCAAGACGGCGACACGGAAAGGCCGCGGGCAGGAGATCTGGCACGACACGGTGCTCAAGATGCCGGTGTTCGGGCCGCTCGTCCGCAAGGTGGCGGTGGCGCGCTTCACGCGCACGCTCGGCACGATGCTGTCCTCGGGCGTGCCGATCCTCGACGCGCTCGAGATCGTCGCGAAGTCGGCGGGCAACCGGACCATCGAGAAGGGCATCCTGTACGTCCGCGCCAAGATCTCCGAGGGCAAGAACATCGCCGGCCCGCTCGCCGAGACGAAGGTGTTCCCTGCGATGGTCGTGCAGATGATCGGCGTGGGCGAGGCGACGGGCGCCATGGACGCCATGCTCAACAAGATCGCCGACTTCTACGACGACGAGGTGGACGTCGCGGTCGGCGCGCTCACCAGCATGATCGAGCCGCTGATGATGGTGTTCCTGGGCGGCACGGTGGGCTTCTTCATGATCGCGATGTACATGCCGATCTTCAACATCGCCGGGACCATCAAGTAGCCAGGGACGGATGAGCGGATCCGGGGCAGAGCCGGGGCTGCACCGAAAGCTCGTCTGGCTCACCTTCTTCCGCCTGGTGACCGTGACCGTGCTGCTCGGCGGCACGGCCCTGGTCGGCTGGCAGGTCGGCGGGGAGGCGGGGTCGTACCTCGCGCCGCTGTACGGCGTCGTCGCCGCCACGTACGCGGGCTCGCTGCTGTTCGCCGTGGCGCTGCGCCGAAACGCCGGCCTGGTGGCGGTCGCGTACGCGCAGATCGCGCTCGACGTGGCGATCGCGTCGGCGGTGGGGGCGCTCACCGGCGGCGTCGAGAGCGTGTTCGTCTTCATGTTCTCGCTGGCGGTCGTGAACGGCGCGATCCTGCTGTACCGCCGCGGCGCCATCGCCGCCGCGGGCATGGCGCTGCTCGGGTACGTCGTCATGCTCGCCGCCACCTGGCGGCCCGGCTCGGCGCCGGTCGTGACCGTGTTCGCGCATGGCGGCGCGTTCGTGGTCACCGCGGCGCTCGCGTCCTATCTCGCCGAGCTGCTCCGCAGCACCGGCGAGCGCCTGGCGGAGCGCGAGGGCGACCTCGAGGCCATCACGGCGCTGCACGAGTCGATCGTGCAGTCGCTGACCAGCGGGCTGGTGACGGCCGACCGCGCCGAGCGCGTGACCTTCCTGAACGTCGCGGCCGAGCAGGTGACCGGCATCCCGCTGGCGCGCGCGCTCGGACGGCCCATCCGCGAGGTGCTGCCGCTCCAGGCCGGCACCGGCCGCGACGAGATCGAGTGGGTGAACGCCCGGGGCGAGCGGCTCACCCTGGGCTACACGGTCTTCCCGCTGATGGGACGGGCCGGCGCGGAGATCGGGTCGGCCGCCATCTTCCAGGACCTCACGCGGCTTCGGGCCATGGAGCAGGCCTTCCAGCGCAGCGAGCGGCTGGCGGACCTGGGACGCGTCGCGGCCGGGCTCGCCCACGAGCTGCGCAACCCGCTCGCCTCGATGGCGGGATCGGTGGAGCTGCTGCGGGCGCAGGCGCCGCTCGGCGGCGACGAGCGGCGGCTCCTCGACATCGTGCTCCGCGAGGCGGCGCGACTGGACGAGCTCGTCACCGAGTTCCTCCGCTTCGCGCGTCCGGCCCCGCTGCGGCCCGGCGCGGTGGACCTGGCCAGCCTGCTCGACGACGCGCTGCGGGTGTTCGCGAACGATCCCGCCGCCGCCGGGCTGGTCCTGTCGCGCGAGATCGGTCCGGCGCCGGCGGCCTGCGACCCGGACCAGATCCGGCAGGTGGTCTGGAACCTGCTGCGCAACGCGGCGCAGGCGCTCGGGGGGCGGGGGGGGCGCATCGCGGTCGCGTGCGGCGGCGAGGACGGCGGCGCCTGGTTCGCGGTCGAGGACGACGGGCCGGGCATCCCGCCGGCGGAGCGGGAGCGCATCTTCCTCCCGTTCCACACCACCAAGGAGCGCGGAACCGGCCTCGGACTCGCAGTGGTGCAGCGGATCGTGGACGCGCACGGAGGGCGGGTCGAGGTGCGCTCCGCCCCGGGCCAGGGCGCCCGGTTCACGGTCCACCTGCCCGGGCCCGCACGCGCGACGGAGACGGGGTAGGATCGGGGCGCCATGGCGAAGATCCTGGTGGTCGACGACGAGCAGTCGATGCGCGAGTTCCTCGAGATCCTGCTGCGCAAGCAGGGCCACGAGGTGGTCGCGGCGGCGAGCCTCGGCGCCGCGCTCGCGTGCGCCGCGGAGGGCGATCTCGACCTCGTCCTCTCCGACCTGCGCCTGGGGGCGGAGAGCGGGATCCAGCTGCTCGAGGCGGTCAAGCGCGAGGCGCCCGGGACGGAGGTGATCATCCTCACCGCGTTCGCCACCACCGAGAACGCCATCCAGGCGATGAAGCTCGGTGCGTACGACTACGTGCTGAAGCCGTTCAAGGTCGAGGAGCTGAAGCTGGTGATCGAGAAGGCGCTCGAGCACCGCGGGCTCGTCGCCGAGAACCGGGTCCTCCGGCACCGGGTGGGCCGGCGCGGCGACGACGGGCAGGACGCCGAGCTCATCGGCCGGTCGCCCGCCATCGAGGAGGTCCGCGCCCTGGTGGAGAAGCTGGCGCGAACCCGCACCACCGTGCTCATCAGCGGCGAGAGCGGGACCGGCAAGGAGGTGGTGGCGCGCACCATCCACGCCCGCGCCGGGCATCGGCAGCCGTTCGTCGCCATCAACTGCGGGGCGATCCCCGAGGGGCTGATCGAGAGCGAGCTGTTCGGCCACGAGAAGGGCAGCTTCACCGGCGCGACCGAGGCGAAGGCCGGGCTGTTCGAGGTCGCCGGGGCGGGGACGCTGTTCCTGGACGAGGTGGGCGAGCTGCCGCCGCCGGTGCAGGTCAAGCTGCTGCGGGCCCTCCAGGAGCGGAAGCTCCGCCGGGTGGGCGGGAGCGCCGACCTGGGCTTCTCCGCGCGCATCGTGGCGGCCACCAACCGCGACCTCGCCGAGGAGGTCCGGGCGGGCCGGTTCCGCGAGGACCTCTACTACCGGCTGAACGTCATCCAGCTCCGCATGCCCGCCCTGCGCGAGCGGCGCGAGGACCTGCCGCTGTTCGTCGAGTACTTCCTGGCCCGCTTCGCCGAGGAGCAGGGCCGGGCGCGACCCGCGCTGAGTCCGGAGGCGGAGCGCCTGCTGCTCGCCCACGGCTACCCGGGCAACGTGCGCGAGCTCGCGAACGTGGTGGAGCGCGCGCTCACGCTCTGCGACGGGGGCCGGATCCTTCCGGGCGACCTCCCGCACGCGCTCCGCGGGGCCGCCCCGGCCCCCGCGGCCGGCGCGACGCCCGCGCTTCCTGAGGCGGGGATCGACCTCCAGGCGCACCTGGACGCGATCGAGCGCGCCCTGCTGGAACAGGCCCTGGAGCGCACCGGCGGCGTGAAGACGGAGGCCGCGCGCGTGCTGTCGCTCAGCTTCCGCTCGCTGCGGTACCGGCTGGCCAAGTTCGGGATCGCCGGCCGCTGAGCCGGCGATCCCGTTCCGTCAATCGCAGCTGGCCGCGTCGGAGGTGGCCGCGTGCCGGCACGCGTGCAGCGGCTCGCTCACCTCCATGAACCCGAAGTCCATGGTCGGATCGATCGGGTCGGTCATGCCGACGTTCGTCGCGCCGCGCTCCGGGTTCACCGCGGTGAGGCCCACCGCGATCTGGCCGGCCTGGTTGACGAAGACGGTGGGCTGGTCGGCCTGGGTCGGGACCAGCAGGGCGGCCTTCATCGAGCGGACCACGTTGCCGTTCTCGTCCTTGAACCGCGACGGCAGCCCGCCGGTCTCGATGTTGGCGCCGTACTTCGTCGCGATGCGCCGGGCTTCGGTGGTGCCGCACTTCGAGACCGGCTTCTCAGAGCCGTGCACGCACGAGGTGGCGTCGATCGTTCCGGAGGCGCGCTGCACGGTGTTCCAGTAGATGTCGCCTAGGGTGGAGGTGCCCGACGACGTCCGCTCGTCGGCCCAGTACACGTTGTACGTGTAGCCGTCCGCCGCCACGGTCGGCCCCTGGTTGTAGTAGATCGCCCAGCCGGGCGAGCTCGCGTCCGCGAGCGGGCTCGGGTTCGTGGCCTTCGCCGAGATGGTGACGAGCCCGCTGCTCGCCGACCCGGAGAAGCCGTAGGATGCGTCGACGCCGGTCTGGTTGAGCCACAGGCGCGCGCCGTCGTACGTCGCCGCCGCCGTCGCGCTGTCGAACGGCGCGCGCGGGCCGGTCTCGTCGAACACGAGCAGCGAGTAGAAGAAGTTGCCCCGGCTGATCTGGCCCGCGAGGGGGAGCTCGGCGCCGCGGGTCTCGATGCCGGGCCGGCAGTCGTAGCCGTCCGCGTTGAACGTGCAGCTGGCGGTCATCTTCTTCTCGGTGGTCGGCACCGCGGTCGTGCTGCTCGGCTGCGGGCACCAGATCTTGATCTGGGCCCGCGCGCTCACCACCGTCGCGCCCGCGGCCGCACAGCCGGGGCCCGCCGTCTCGCTGCCGCTGGCGGTGAGGACGTTGGTGCTCGTCCCGCAGGTGGAGTGCGAGAGGCCTCGCTTGATCCCGCCGAGGCCGTAGCTCTCGAACAGGTTGCCGCCCATGGGATCCGTCGCCGTCGCGTCCAGCGGCATCTCGACCTTGCAGCCGCGCAGGACGCAGGCGCGGATGTTGTCCGGGCCGCAGGTGCCGCCGTCCTTGTCGAGCAGGTTGTACCGGTCGCCGGTGCCCGCGAAGACGCGGTAGGCGCCGTTGGAGGGCAGGGGGATGTTGGCGGTCATGTAGAAGAACGGCTGGCCGCCGCAGAACCGGCAGTCCTGGTTCTCCGTGCCCATCTGGAAGATCCGTCCGCCGTACCAGTTCTCCACCTTGCCGCTCGTGCCGATCTTGCCGGGGCGGTGGAAGCGCAGCGCCCAGAGCTGGCCGCCGGCGTCGCCGAAGGTGGCCGTGTCGAAGAAGTAGTCGTTGGTTTCGCCGGAGGCGCGCCGGGCGCCGCCGCCCCAGCCGACCATGCCCACCACCGCCGGGACCGGGAAGCGGAGGTACTGCTTCACCGCGTGGCTCGCGTCGTAGGAGAAGTCGAAGACCTCCTTGCCGGTCCAGACGTCCACCATGTGGACGCCGCGGCCGCGGACGTACTGCGGGTCGAACCCGCCGTTCAGGAAGACGACCCAGCGCTCGTGGTAGGCGACCTCGCCCGTCCCCACGCTCATCCGTGGCGTGTCGGCGGTGGCGGCCCCCGTGGCGGAATCGGCCTCGAGCCGCACCGGGCCGATGGGTGGAGCGCGCGGCAGGAAGTCGTCGTAGCTCTCGGCGAAGTCCAGCGTCTCGGGATCGTTCGGCTGCGGGTAGATCCAGAGGAACGCCGGCACGTCCGTGCTTCCGGTCGCGTCGGTCACGTCCAGCGCGAAGTAGTGCGTGCCGCCGCGCCGCTCGCCGACCACCGCCACCGTGTGGTACTCGCCCGCCTCCTTGATGTCGTTCCGGATCCCGGTCCCCACCGAGTTCCCGGTGCCGTCGACCCAGACGTCGCGCACCATGGCGGTGCCGTCGACGAAGAACTGGTGCTTCGGCTCGATGAGCAGGCGCAGCTTCGCGAGCATGTCGGGCGGCAGGAAGGCCCACAGCTCCTCGCCGGTGCCGCGGTCGTAGTAGCCGTTGAACGGCGGCAGCGACTCGTCCAGCGCGGTGGTGGACGGGTCGTCGGCGACGGTGTTGCGCGTCCCCGGCGTCGGGTTCCCGTGCCACTCGCCCGCGTGGAACGCGTGGAGGAGGCCGTCGTTCGCGCCCACCAGCACGAGCTTGGTCCGGTCCTTGTAGGTCGTGCTCTTCGCGTAGCCGTCGTACGCGTCCTTCCCGTTCTTGGTGGGGGTGTCCCAGAGCGACTGCAGGCACTGGTTCGAGAGGCCGTTCGGGCAGATCACGCCGTCGCGGGGGAGCGGCGGGTCGACCACCACCGGCGACGAGTGGAAGACGTCCCCGAGCATCCAGTCGCGGTCCCACAGGTCGTCCATGGAGGACGGCGGGTATGACGTGCGCTTCATCGAGTTGAAGAGGTCGGCGCCGAGCACGAGGCGGATGAAGGCCTTGGTGCAGGCGGTGCGCGCGTCGACCGTGGAGCCCTGCACGCTCGCGGCGAAGGTCGACGCGCCCGCGTTCTGGAACTCGGTCGCGAGCGCGTTGCACACGGTCCCGCCGCCGAGCCCGAGGTACGGCATGATCGCCGTGGCGGCGGTGTCGGTCGCCTCGAGCCGGATCACGCGATCGCTCCCGTCGATCTTGCCGTCGCCGGTGTCGTCCACCACCGTGTACACGCGGCGCGACTTCCACTTCTGCGAGGTGCCGGTGCCGGCCAGCAGGGCGCCCGCGTCCCACCACGGGTTGGCCGGCGCGCTGCTCGCCACCGAGCAGCTCTTCCCGGCCACGCTGGCGCACTTCGGGGCCTGCGAGCACACCGGCGTGGTGCCGGGGTCGGACTTCACGAAGTTGCCGGCGCCGTCCTCGGTGATGAAGTCGCCCGGCTGCCCGGTGGTCCTGGACTTGTCCTGGAGGAACACGCTGGTGCACGAGCCGTCGCAGTCGAGGTCGCCGGTCCCGGTGCCGTCGAGCTTCGCGTCGCAGGCGTTCACGAACTCGCTGTAGAGATCGAAGCGGAGCACGTGGCCGCGCCAGCGGCTGGTCCCGTTCTTCGGCTCGAAGCGCGGCACGATCACCGCGCGGCCGGACGTGGTCTGGAGGGTGGAGACGGTCGCGACCGAGAAGGAGGTGGCGCGCTCGTTGATCTTCTCCAGGATGTAGGTGAGCCCCTCGGCGAGGGTCTGCGGGTTCTCGGCCGGGACGAACTTGCCGCCGCCCGCCTCGGCGGCCGCGTGCAGGATGGTCTTCGCGTCCGGGAGCTGGCTGGTGGCGAAGCCGACCGTGTACGTGTCGAGGACCTGCTTCCCGCCGTTCTTCTTGCAGTCCCAGGTGCTCTCGGCGTTGTCGCGCAGGTCCATGTTGTGCATGTACCAGGCGACCTTGGCGAGGCTGTCCTTCCATGCGGCCGTGCCGCTGAAGTTCGCGCACTGCGGGCAGTCGGTGGAGGTGATGTCCTTGATGCCGGTGGAGGCCGCGCCCGCGTACTTGCCGCTGGTGGTGTCGGCGAGCGTGGTGCCGCCGGAGGGGAGCCGATCGCCGTCGTTCGGCGTCAGCCCGCTGCCGGGCGACGGCTCGCCGTCGGTGAGGACGACCACCGACGAGGTCTGGCACAGGTAGCAGATCGAGTACTGGTTGTCGTTCGACGAGGACTCGTAGGACGAGTTGTTCTTCTCCCAGCTCGACCCGAACCAGGGGAGCCCCGGCGAGTGGTAGTAGCGGCCCACGTCGAACAGCGACATGGCGAGCGGCGTGCCGCTCTGGAAGCTGGTGACCGCGTTCACCGCGGTCACGAACGCGGCCCGGTTGCTGTCGAAGTTGGAGGTGGTGTTGAACTCCATCTGGCAGGTCGGGTTGAAGTCCTTCTGGAGCGTCCAGCCGTTCGGATAATCGAAGGTCGCGAGCGCCATGCGGATCCGGCTGCGCTTCGCGATCACGTCCTTGACGGTCTTGCGCGCCACCAGGAACTTGGGCGGGAAGAAGTTGAGGTAGTTGCCCGTGTACCAGATGGACGGGAACCGATCGCCGTTGGTGTCCTCGAGGATGACCCCGTCGTAGTACCAGCCCTTCTTCTCGAGGCAGGACTGGCAGATCTCGGCGCGGCTGCGCAGGCCCTGGGGCGTGGTCCCCTGCGTCGCGCAGAACTCGGCGATGGTCGCGGCGTCGTTGTTCGACCGGCGGACCGGGAACACCGCGTTGTCGGTCCAGCCGTTTCCGAAGTTGGTCCGGAAATCCAGGTTCGTCCTCTCGTAGTTCCACTCGCCCGTGACCACCGGGACGTAGTTGGCGTCGTGGAACACGAGGTCGCGGCCGAAGAACGCCGGCTTTCCGTTCGCGGTGGTCTCGGTCCCGCTCGGCGACTGGGCGTAGAAGTCCGGATCGAAGCCGAGCCCGCCGGTCTGCTGGTTGTTGGACGACGTGTAGTACGGACAGTTGATGTACTCGCGCGCGTAGTCCACGCCGCCCGTGACCACGCTGGCGTGACCGGCGTACGGGCTGCCGACCGACACCGTCGCGGCGGTGCCGCAGGGCGTGTAGAAGCGGCGGGTGGGGATCGACGCCAGCATCGGGTTGTCGCCCACGTTCGGCGTGGCGTTGAAGATCGGGTCGTCGTCGCACCCCACCACGCGCGGCGCGGTGAAGGCGGCGGTCTGCTGGGTGCTGCTGGCCGGGTTGTCGATGAGGGCGCCGGCGGGGAGGGCGGGCTTGCAGTGCCCGCTGGTGCAGGTGTACCGCGCCGGGCACTGCGAGTCCGCGGTGCACGCCTGGCTCGAGCCGCCGAGCGACCCGGGGCCGTCGGGCGGGAGGCGCTGCATCGAGCCGGAGGTGTCCAGCAGGAACATGATGTTCGGGAAGGTGGTGTCCTCGCGCGTGATGAACTGCTGGTCCTCGCCCGCGGGCGGGTTGAGCCAGGTGTCCATCAGGCTCGAGACCATCAGGTTGCGCGCGGCGTCGTCGCCGCAGGTGGTCTGCGAGCGGGTGTCGCCGGGGGAGAGCAGCAGCGTCAGGGCGGCGAGGCCGGCGGCGCGGAGGGCGATCGCGGTGGGCTTGCGGGTGCGCATGGTCCGCCTCCTACAGGATGATGGCCGTCACGAACTCGACCTCGAGCGGGCGGCCGCGCCGGTCCTTGCACTTCGCGACCACCGTGTAGCCGGTCGCGGTGTTCAGGCCCTGCATGAAGTTGAACGAGTTGGTGAGATCGGTGGCGGTCGGGGCGGACGCCGTCGTCACGGTGTTCTTGAGCACGACCGAGCTGACGGTCACGTCCGCGGCGCTGTCGTAGTGCGAGGGCGCGGTGAGCACCGTGCCGTCGGGCAGGGTCACGGACCCCGCCACGTTGCCGGACTCCAGATAGCCGCGGCCGTAGCGGGCCAGCTCGGCCCAGATCTGCAGGCGAGCCGCCGCGGCACACGCGTACAGCTGGTCGCGCTGGGTCTTGCCGGACGCGTTGATGCGCTCCTGCGAGCCGAGCGAGACCGCGGCCACGCCGATCACCGCCAGCACCATCAGCAGGATCACCGTGAGGATGAGCGTGGAGCCGCTCGCGCGGCGGGGCAGAGGACGTGAGAGGGACATGCCAGCCTCGCGCTAGAAACCGGTGATGGACCGGACGGTCATGTTGGGAAGGTTCACGACGGCCTCGACCCGCGTGCGCTGGAAGCCATCCGTGCCGTTCGCGATCTTCGGCGCGCTCGTCACCCAGTCCGGCGCGCCGGACTGGTTCAGCAGCGCGAAGGACGAATCGACGGCGAAGGTCGCGCGGGCCGAAGGATCCGGCTGCGGCGACCGGGCGACCATCGCGATCCGCACGGCTCGGATGTTCGCCTGGTGCTTCGTCTGCCGGATGGGATCCGAGTACCGATACGAGTAGAAGCTGGAGGGCGTGTACGCGGCCTTCGTGGTGGCCGTCGCCGACCCGGCGAACTTGGTCGGTACGATGGCGCCGTCCGTGAGCACGCTCTGATCGTCGTTTGCTTCCCCGAGCGCGATCGCCGTCCCGGCGGTCGCGCCGGCGGGGGCGATCGCCGGGTTCGCGAACACGTAGGCGACCTGGAACGCCTCGATCCCCTCCGCCACGATCACCTCGTCCTTCTCGTTCACCGCGCCGTCCGGGGAGCCGTCCGCGGCGCCCGCGACGTCCAGGCCGCGATCCAGCACCAGGTAGGGGTCGAACGTGCCGTCGGCGCTCGCCACCGGCCGCACGTGGAAGCGATAGCGATCCACCAGGAACGTGCGGCACCCGGCCATGCCGGCCGCGACGTCCTGGCGGCGGAACGGATCGGCCAGGACCACGTCCTCGAGCTCCACGTCGACGTTCCCCGCGGAAGTGACCGGCGTGCGGGTCTTGACGGTGAAGTAGGCGTAGCGGAGCTCGCCCGGGCAGACGACCTGGAGGATCTGTCCCCTGAGGAAGTCGTCGCCGGCGCGGGCCGCCAGGGTGGCGTGCGTTGCGTCGGGCAGCGCGACGAAGGTCCAGGCGTTCCCGCGCAGCGCGCCGGCTTGCCCCTCCGCCGGTACCCAGTACGCCGGGTTGCGGGCGTAGAACACGAGCTCGTCGGCGTCGGAGACGCTGTCCCGCTCGACCGGGCAGGTCATCTCCGTGGGGCAGAAGCCGGGCTCATAGAACTGGAAGTCGAGCGCGAGCGAGCCGTCGAGTCCCCAGCCGGCGAGCGGGAGCTTCTGCTCGAGGTAGAGCAGCGCGGCGCGGGCGTTTCCCTGCGTGGCGCGCTGCTTCTGGCCGCCGAAGAACGCGCGCTGCTGCGAGCTGGACGCGGCGATCACGGCGGTCAGCACGATGGCGGCCACGCCGGTCGCGATCATGAGCTCGATGAGGGTGAAGCCGCGGCGGGAGCGAGTCATGCGTTCACCGGTAGGCGGAAGCGTTGACGGTCGAGGCGCCCAGGTTCGGGATCTGGACGTACAGCGTGACGACCCGCGGCCGCGTGATGGTTCGCTCGCGATAGACGACGGATACGGCCGCGAGCCGGACGCCCGACGCCGTGTTGGAGGTGGCGACCTGCCAGATCGACCAGCGCCGCCGGTAGAGCGGCTTGGAGGGGTCGAGGGGATCGGCCTCCAGCGCGGAGTCCGGCCGGACGCCCACGACCTTGAGCGACGGATAGCCGGACGTCGTGCTGGTGAGGTACGCGTCGTCCCAGTCGCGCCAGCCGGAGGTGGCGAGGTTTCCCGAGGCGTCCAGCGGATCCCCGAAGCTGTTCGGGGGCGCGTCGGAGATGGTGTCTGCGACCAGGAGCGCATCGAGCGACGGATCGAGCCGCTCCAGCCCCGCTGCGAGCTCGCGCGCCAGCTCCTGGGCCGTGCCGTTCGCGCGCGCGCCCTGGTTGGACGTGATGCCGACGAGCTGGAGGCGCATCATCCCGAGGATGCCGATGAGCAGGAGCGTGAGCGAGATCATCGCCTCTATGAGCGTGACCCCGCGCATGCCTGCGGACCGTTCGTGCGTCATGGCGCCCCCTGGTACGTCGCGGTCTTGACGATGCCGGTCGGGAAGGACACGACCACCCTCCGGCGGTGACCGGCGCCCAGGTCGGCGGAGGTCGCCATCGCGAACGCCACCCCGCCCAGCCGCGGATGCGACGCGCCTGCGTACACGGGGCGCACCTCGCCGCTCGCGCCGAACCGGATCGCCAGGCGTCCATCGACGGCGACGGCCGGATCGAAGACCTTCACCTGGTCGAAGGGCGGGTCGGCCGCCACGCCCGCCTGGCCGAGATCCAGGTACTGCCCCTGCGGCAGGACGACCGTGTCGACCAGGGCCGCCTGGCTGGCGGGGCTCGCCGGATCGAACCCGGCGAGCGTCCACGCGGCCTCGGGCTCGAGCACGAACAGCCGGACACAGTTCTGCTCGGAGAAGAAGCCACAGCCCTCACCGGAGCCGTCGGCGGCGTTGGCCAGGACGGCCACGAGGTCTCGTTGCTCGTTGAGCGCCTGGGTCTTGAGCGCCTGGAGCCGCAGGCCGAGATCGAACGCGGCCGAGGCGGCGTTTGCATTGCGCTTGGCCGCGGCGAACGACGACCCCGCGAGCGCAGCCAGCGCGGCGATGACGGCGATGACGATCGCCGCCTCGACGAGCGTGAAGCCGTGGCTTCTCCGGTCCATGCGGCGAGGACAAGCAAGGTTCCGGCCGTCGCGCCCGTTCGCAAGTTGCCGAAATGCGAGGATTTCTTCCGGCCCGGCCGGCCGCCGCACTTCAAGCCGTGAAGCGTTGTTCAAAGTTTGTCTGTGCGCGGGTCCGCGACAGCGGAGCTCCTGCTGGCCCGCAGGGCACCGGTCGCGTTCGGCGTCAGGGCCGCGCGAGGCGCTCGGCGGCCATCCGCCGGGCGGCCGCGTAGGACGCGGGCGCGGTCTCGACGAAGCGCGCCAGCAGCGGCCTGGCCTCCTCGGCGCGTCCGGTGCGCGAGAGCAACATGCCGAGGTTGAACAGCGCCTCCGGGTCGGCCGGCGCCAGCCGGATCGCCTCGCGGAGCTCTTGCTCGGCCTCCTGCGTCCGCCGCTGGCCGAGGAGCACGCCCGCGAGCTGGACGCGCGGGAGTGCCGACGCGGGATCCAGCGCGGCCGCGCGCCGCAGCGGGGCCTCGGCGTCGCGCGGCCGGCCCGCCTCCACGAGCGCGGTGCCGAGGTTCAGGTTGGGCCGCATCTTGTCGGGCGACTTCGAGGCCGAGTCCGCCCACAGGGTGACCTCGCTCGCCCACACGCGATTGCGCGCCACCGTCGCGGCCGCCAGCAGCAGCGCGATCCCCAGCCCCGCCAGCGCGGTGGCGCGCGTCGCCACCTCGACCCCGGCGATCCTCCGGGCCGCCACGGCGATGCCCATGGACGCGGCGACGGCGAACCCGACGGACGGGAGGTACACGCGGTGCTCGTTGATCACGTCCACGATCGGGATCACGCTCGACTCGACCGAGAGCGTCAGGAACCACCACGCGGCGCAGGCGCCCGCGAGGCGCGCCGCGGGGTCGAGCGGACGCCGGCTGCCCGCCGAGGTGCGCAGGTACGCGTACGCGGCGGTCGCGGCGATGGCGCCCAGCACCACCGCCGCGGACAGGACCTCGGGCGCGAGGAACGTCCGGTACACCGGGTAGTCGTGATCGATGTTCTGGCCGATGGGGAGCAGGAGCAGGAACAGGTAGGTCACCACGACCGGCAGCTGCGTCGCGAGGTACTCGAGCCGGCCCAGCTCGGTCTGCACGCGCGTGGCCGACGAGGCGCTCTCCAGCAGGGCGGCCGGGGATGGCCCGGCGTGGCCCACCAGCGACAGCGGGATCAGCGCGGCGGCGGCGAAGAACGGCAGCGCCGGGAGGACGCGCGGCCGCTCGAACAGCGTCACCTCGCAGAGCAGGATCGCGGCGGGGAGCGTGATCGCGATCTCCTTCGTCCGGACGGCGAGGAAGGCGGCCAGCACCGCGGCGCCGTACGCCACCGCGCCCTTTCCGCGACCCCCACCGGACACGCCCCCGAGCCGCCAGGCCAGGTAGGCGACCACCGCGAGCAGGTAGAACATCGCGGCGAGCGAGGTCATGCGCTGCACGACGTAGGTGACGGCCTGCGTCTGGAGCGGGTGTGCGACGAAGATGGCGGCGGCGACCAGCGCGACGGTGCGCGCCTGCGGCGCCAGCACCGAGGGCGCGAGCCGGGGCGTGCGGAACGCGAGCACGCCGAGCGCGTAGACCAGCGCGGACGAGACCAGGTGCACCGCCAGGTTGACCGCATGGAAGCCGAACGGCGCCGTGCCGCCCAGGCGGTGGTTGATCGCGAAGCTGACGTAGGCGGCGACCCGGGTCGGGGCCGAGTGGTAGCCCTCCGGCGTGAGCCACCACAGGAGGTCGCGCAGGCGAGGGTCGTTCCGGATCACCCGGATGTCGTCGAACACGAACGCCGCGTCGAGCGAGTTGGCGTACGCGAGGACGCCCAGGGCGGCGATCGCCGCGAGCGCCTGCCAGTGACGCGGACGGCTCCCGGCGGGAGGCTCGAGCGTGGCGGTCAACGGAGCTCCTACCGGAAGTCGCGCCGCTCGAACACCGCGGCGGCGACCGCGAGGATCGCCCCCGCGTACAGGACGCCGTACGCGCAGGCGAGCCAGGCCGATGCCGGCACCGGGGTCCCGTAGATCACGTGCTCGTTGAGCGAGAGCGCCGACAGGTTCGGCAGGACGTACCAGACGACGCGCCCGACGGAGGCGCCGGCGCCCTGCCACAGCGTCCGGAGGTCGTTCGACATGTGGCCGGCGAGCGTCAGCGCGAGCGCGAAGATGGCGGCGAGCGTCGGCGTGGTGAACGACGAGAACGCGACCGAGATCGCGGCGACCACCAGGAACTGCACCCCGAGCATCGCGAACGCGGACAGCAGCTGCGCGTTCACCACGTCGAGCGAGCCGGCCTGCAGCGACAGGAGCGCCGCCAGCGTCGCCGCCATCGCGGCGAGGTTCAGCCAGAGCGTCGCGGCCAGGCCGAGATACCTGCCGAGCAGGTACTCCGTCCGGGCCACCGGCTTCGCGACCACCGGGTAGACGACCCGTCGCTCGACGTCCCCCGCCACGAAGCCCGCGCCCAGGAACACCGCCGTGAGCGAGCCCATCAGCTCCATCGCCGTCAGGCCGAGGTCCGCCGCGATCCGGTGCGCGTGGCCGACGGTGAGCGACGACGCCACCAGGCTGGCGAGCACCAGGAGGATCGCGAACAGGAGGAGGTTGACGTGCAGCCGGCGCCGCAGCGCCTCGCGGACGGACACGATCGCGATCGCCAGGACCTTGCTCATTGGGCTCCCTCCGTCGCCGCGCGCGCCGCGCCGGAGGCGGCGCCGATGAGCGCGGCGCGCTGGGCGGCGCTCAGGGGGGCCTCGTAGCGGTACTCGCTGGCCGACGATCGCACGCGCCCGTCCGGAGCGAGGTAGTAGACGCCGCCGAACGGATCGGCGGGGATCTCCGCGATCAGCGCGTCGCGGACGAGCTGCGGGAGGGCCACGGGCGCGAACCCGTGGCGCGAACGCCACTCCGCAACCGCCCGCTCCAGCCGGGAGGCGTCGCGCTCGAGGAGCACCTGCTGGAGCTGCTTCCGGACGGCCTTCCGCGACTCCTCGTCCTCGGCCGAGCGAAGGAGATCTTGGAGCAGGGCGACGCCCGTGTCGTGCGCGCTGCCCTTCGCGTACATCGCGGCCGCGTACTGCAGCATCCGTTCGGAAGGCGCGCCCGGCACCTGAGCGGCGCGCCGGAACCACGTGCCGGCCAGCGCATAGTCGCCGTCGTAGAGGAAGGCGTTCACCGCGCGCTGGAACGGGATGAGGTAGCGATCCGGGACGTGCGCGATCCCCTTCTCGAGCAGCCGGTTCGACTCCCCGACCCGCCCCGCGGACGCGAGCATGTTCCCGCCGACCTGGTACGCATACCCGTGCGCCGGATCGAGGTCGGTCACCAGGTCGAGCGCCGGGAAGAGGTTCTCCCAGCCGCGCTGGTCGGCGCGTGGGTCACCCATGTACTGCACCGCGCGCAGCCACCAGAGGTTCGCCGCCAGCGTCGGGTGCCCGAAGGAGGCCCAGCGGAGCGCGGCACTCCTCGGCGCCGCACCGAGCTCGTACGCGCGCTGCGACGCCACCGGGAGCCGCGCGGCGAGCGCGCAGGCGCCCGCGCCGAGCAGCAGCGCCGCGAGACCGAGGACCTTCTGGCGACCGAGGATCATCTGGAAATGAAAGAGGGCAGCGCCCCCATGTAGTCCGGGAGCGCTGCCCTTGACAAGTTCGCGACCCGCGGCGCTCTAGAACACGCCCTCCGCCGCGATCTGCGGCTGGCCCCAGGGCGGGCCGAACGGCGCGATGGCCACTCCCTGGTTCGGGCACGAGTGATCGACGCCGGCGGCCGTGGCGGCAATGCCCCCCGCGGAGTCGAGCGTGGCCTTGTAGAGGTACACGCAGCCCTCGGTCCCGTCGCCGTCGATGTCCGAGCTGGCGAAGACCGTCAGGTGGACGGCCGGGGCGGAGACGTCCGTCGTGTAGCAGCCGTACGTCGAGCCCTCGACCACCCAGTCGATCTGCGCGGCGGCCGCGAGGTCGGCCGCGGCCCAGGGGTGCTTGGCGGTGCCCACGCCACCGGCGTTCGTGCAACCCGCGGGCAGCAGCGCGACCGCCCGGTACTGGCCGGCCGAGGCCTCGCCCTGGCGCAGCGCCTCCTCCGACTTGAACACCGCGTTCACGTTCTCGCGGAGCTCGCTGAACTTCGCGCGGAGCTGGTAGCGCAGGAAGTTCGGGATGGCGATCGCGGCGAGGATCCCGATGATCGCGACGACGATCATGAGCTCGATGAGGGTGAAGCCCTTGGCAGCCTTCTTCATGAGACCTCCGGAGATGTGGGCCGCGGTGTGAGCCTCGCGGCCCGCGCGGACCGGGCTGTGATGGCCGCCCGGCGGAGGGGTTGCCTAGCATCGGGGGTGCCAGCGGCCAGGCGTCCGCAAGCGCGCGATCCGAGGCGCCATGGTGGGACCCCGGGTGACGGAACGCGGCGCCCGGCCCGGGTCCGGTGACGTTTTTCGTCACCGCGCCGGCCGCCCGTCCCTTTGACAGGGGCCAGGACCCCGCCGATCATCCGCGGCGATGATCCTGAGGACGGAGAAGCTGACGAAGGTGTTCGAGGTGGGCCTGCTCGCGCGCAAGGTCACCGCCGTGGACGCGCTGGATCTCGAGGTCGCCCCCGGGGAGATCTTCGGGTTCGTCGGCCCGAACGGCGCCGGCAAGACCACCACCATCAAGATGCTGATGGGGCTCATCTACCCGACCAGCGGGCGCGCCTCGATCTTCGACGATCCCATCCCCAGCCGGCGCGCCAAGGCGCGCATCGGCTATCTCCCGGAGCACCCGGCCTACTACGAATTCCTGACCGGTCGTGAGGCGCTGCGCTTCTTCGCGAAGCTCTCGGACGTCCCGGGCGCGGAGCGCGGCCGGCGCTGCGACGAGCTGCTCGAGCTGGTCGGGCTGAGCGCGGCCGCCGATCGCCAGATCCGGAAGTACTCGAAGGGCATGCAGCAGCGGCTCGGGATCGCGCAGGCGCTGGTGGGCGACCCGGCGCTGGTGGTGCTGGACGAGCCCATGAGCGGGCTCGATCCGGTGGGCCGAAAGGACGTGCGCGACCTCATCCTCGAGCTGAAGCGCCGCGGCAAGACCGTGTTCTTCTCCACGCACATCCTCCCGGACGTCGAGAGCCTGTGCGACCGGGTCGGCGTGATCCTGCGCGGCAAGCTGCGCGACGTCGGGCGCATCGACGAGCTGCTCTCCGGGAACGTGCGCGCGGTGGAGCTGACCGCGGCGGTTCCTGCCGCAGCCCGCGAGGCGCTGTCGCGCGGGAAGCTCCTGCGCGCCGACGGCGATCGCCTCACGGCGGTGTTCGACGACGCGCTCGCCGCCGACGCGGCGGTGGGCGCGGTGGTGCGCGCGGGCGGCAAGGTGATCGCGCTCACCCCGCACCGCGACACCCTCGAGGACTTCTTCGTCCGCCGCCTGGCCGAGGTGCACGGCGCGGAGGCGGAGCCGGCGGCAGCCGCCGGAGGCGCCTAGGCATGGATCCCGCGGCGCCCGGCGTCCCCGCGGGCCTGGTGGCGGCCTGGGTGGCGCTGGTCGGCGGCGTGGTGGGCAGCTTCCTCAACGTCGTGATCGCGCGCGTCCCCGCGGGCGAGTCGATCGTCTCGCCGGGCTCGCGCTGCCCGCGCTGCCGGACGCCCATCGCCTGGTACGACAACGTGCCGGTGGTGTCCTGGCTCGCGCTGCGCGCGCGGTGCCGGAGCTGCGGCGCGCGGATCTCCGCCCGCTACCCGCTGGTCGAGGCGCTCGTCGCGGGCGTGGCGCTGCTGGCGTGGGCGCGTCACGGACTCGCCGTCGCCGCCCTGGGCGAGCTGGTGCTGGTCTCGCTCCTGGTGGCGCTCGCGTTCATCGACCTCGACACCTGGCTCCTGCCGCACGCGCTCACCTGGCCGCTCATCGCCACCGGCCTCGCCGCATCCGCGGCCGGCCTCGGGCCGGCGACGCTGCAGGGGGCGGCGATCGGCGCCGCGGTCGGCTTCGGCGCCTTCGCGCTGGTGTCGGTCGTGGGCGAGAAGGTGCTGCGGAAGGAGGCGCTCGGCTTCGGCGACGTCTGGCTCCTCTCCGGGATCGGCGCCTGGATGGGCGTGGCGGCGCTGCTCCCGGTGGTGCTGCTCGCCTCGGTGCAGGGAAGCGTGGTGGGCCTGGTGCTGCTCGCGCTCGGCAAGGGACAGCCGGGTCCCGGCCAGCCGGCCGAGGCCGCCGGGCCGCCCGCGGCGGCCGTGCCGGGAGATCCGGCCGCGCTCGCCAGCGCGGACGACTGGATCCCGCCCCGGAACGCGGTCCCGTTCGGCCCGTTCCTGGCGGCCGGGGCGCTGGAGTGGCTGTACCTGGGGGACCTCATCGTGCGCGGCGTCCCCTCCCTCGGCATCTTCCGGTGATCGATGCGGCGCGTGGGCCTGGTGCTCCTGCTCGATCTCGTCGCCGCCGCGGCGGCGGGCGCGACGCTCCTGCTCGCGCTGGGGGTTCCCTCCGCGGCGCGGGGCGCGCTCGGCCCCGGGCCGCTGGTGCTCCTGGCGGGCGTCGCCGCGGCGGCGACCATCGCCGTGGGCGCGGTGCTGCTCGGCCGCTCGGTGGCCCGGCCCGTGGAACGGCTGCTCGCGTCCGCGCGGAGGCTCGGCCACGCCGGCGGCGGCCTGCCGGTGCTCGCGCCGCCGGGCGAGCCGGAGGATCGCTCGCTCGCGCGCGCGGCGGTGGCCTTCGAGCGCGTGGCCGAGGCGCTCTCGGAGGAGCGCGCCCGCCTCGCGGCCAAGATCGACGAGCTGGAGGGCGCGAACCACGCGCTCGCGGAGGCGCGCGCGTCCTGGCTCCGCTCCGAGCAGCTCGCGGCGGTGGGACGGCTCGCGTCGGGCGTGGCCCATGAGGTGGGCAACCCGCTCGGCGCCATCGCGGGCTACGCCGAGCTGGCGCGCGGCCGCATCCGCGCGGGCGAGGCGGCGCAGGCGGACGACCTGGTGGCGCGGATCGCGGTGGAGGCCGGGCGCATCGACGCGATCGTGCGCGACCTCCTGGAGCTGGCGCGCCCGTCGGCGCCGGCGGTCGCCCCCATCGCGCTGTCCGGGCCGGTGGACGCGGCGCTGCGGCTCGCGCGCGTGCAGGCGCGGCTCAAGGACGTGCGCGCCGAGCTCGACCTGCCGGCCGACCTCCCGCCGGTGCTCGCGGACGAGGCGCGGCTCGCGCAGGTGTTGCTCAACCTGTTCCTGAACGCGGGCGACGCCATGGGGGGGCGCGGCACGCTCCGCGTGACGGCGCGCGAGGTGCAGGATCGCGTGGAGATCGACGTCGCCGACCAGGGGCCCGGCATCGGACCGGAGGACCTGCCGCGCGTCTTCGATCCGTTCTTCACCACCAAGCCGCCCGGCGCGGGAACCGGCCTCGGCCTGTCGGTGAGCCACCGGCTGATGGAGGCGATGGGCGGCGCCATCTCCGCCGCCAACGCGCCGGGCGGCGGGGCGGTGTTCCGCCTGCGGCTGCGGCGCGGCGGTCCGCCCGCCGCCCCGTGCTAGAGTCGCGCCGTGGGCCTGCGAAACGTCCTCGTCGTGGACGACGAGGCCTCCATCCGTCACCTGCTCTCCGTGATCCTGGTGGACCACGGCTACGACCCGCGCGCCGTCGCGACCGGGGAGGAGGCGCTGAAGGAGCTGGCCGTCCGCGAGTACGATCTCGTGCTCACGGACGTGCGCATGCCCGGGATGGGCGGGCTCGGGCTGCTCCGCGAGATCCAGCGCACCGCGCCCGAGCTGATGGTCATCGTGATGAGCGCGTACGGCGCGCACGACGCGGCCATCGAGGCGATGAAGACGGGCGCCTACGACTACCTCTCGAAGCCGTTCAAGCCGGACGAGGTGGTGCTGGTGCTCCGCAAGGCGGAGGAGCGCGAGCGGCTGGCGCGCGAGAACCGCCGGCTGCGCACCGAGCTGTCGGCCGGGTACAGCCCGGAGCACATGGTGGGGACCTCCGAGCCGATGCGCGAGGTGTCCCGGCAGATCCGCAAGATCGCGCAGCAGAAGACCACCGTGCTGGTGCAGGGCGAGTCGGGCACCGGGAAGGAGCTGGTGGCGCGCGCCATCCACCAGCTCTCCCCGCGGGCGGCGCTCCCGTTCGTGGCGGTCAACTGCGGGGCCATCCCCCCCGAGCTGATCGAGTCCGAGCTGTTCGGCCACGTGAAGGGCGCCTTCACCGACGCGATCCGGGCGAAGAAGGGGCTCGCGGTCGAGGCGGACGGCGGGACGCTGTTCCTGGACGAGATCGGCGAGCTGCCGCTCGGGCTCCAGGTGAAGCTGCTGCGCTTCCTCCAGGAGGAGGAGGTGCGGCCGGTGGGCGACACCCGCATCCGCCGCGTGGACGTGCGCGTCATCGCCGCGACCGCGGTCGATCTCCGCGCCGCGGTGGCGGCGGGGCGGTTCCGCGAGGACCTCTACTGGCGCCTCGACGTGGTCGGGGTGCGCCTCCCGCCGCTGCGGGAGCGGCGGGAGGACGTCCCCGCGCTGCTGGACCACTTCCTGGCCCGGTTCCGCCACCTCCGCCCGGAGCTGCCCGGGCTGGCGCTGTCCGACGAGGCTCGCGCGGCCCTGCTCGCCCACGGCTGGCCCGGCAACGTGCGCGAGCTGGAGCACGCGGTGGAGCGGGCGGTGGTGCTCGCGGACGGGCCGGTGCTGCGCGAGGAGGACCTGCCCGAGGCGGTGCGCGCGACCGCGCGCCCCGCGACCGGGCCGGCCGAGGCCGCCGAGGGGTCCCTCTCGGTGAAGCGTGCCACGCGCGCGCTGGAGGAGCGGCTCATCCGCGCGGCGCTGGAGCGGACCGGCGGCAACCGCACCCGCGCCGCTGAGCTGCTCGAGCTCTCCTACGGGGCGCTCCTCTACAAGATCAAGGAGTACGGGGTCGGATAGCGCGCCACCGAACCGCCCCTCCGCAGCGGCCGACCGGCCGCTCGCCCGCTCCTCCACGCGCCGTATGACGCATAACTACGCATCACTTCGCGTCAGCTAGCGCTCGGTCGCCTACAACCGCCGATATCCGCGCAGGCGCCTTTCTTGATCCTTCGGGGGGCGATCGCATAGCGTGGCCCCCGCATGGCCGACCGATCGCCCAGCGCACGGACGCCCCTCGCGAAGCCCTCGCGGCGCGCGCCCAACAACGTGCAGCGGCTCCGAGAGGAGCAGCTCCTCACGAAGGCCGAGCTCGCCCGCAAGGCAGGCGTCTCGCCGCTCACCGTGACCCGGATCGAGCACGGCCTGGAGTGCCGCGTGGACACGAAGCGGAAGATCATCCTCGCGCTGGGCCTCACGCCGTCGGACCGGCGCAAGGTGTTCGGCCCCAGCACCGGAGGGCGCCTCGCGTGAGCCCCGCCCCGACGTTCACCCTGAGCGCGCGCCCCGACGCGGAGCGGCTCGAGACGGGGCGCGGGTGCCGTTGCCCGCGCCTCTCGTGAAGGGATCGCCATGGCGAAGAGCAAGCTCGCCGTCGGCCTCGACATCGGCTCGTCCAGCGTGAAGCTGGTCCAGCTGAAGGAGAAGCGGGGCGGCTGGGCGCTGCAGGCGTTCGGCACCGCGCCGCTCCCCCCCGAGGCCATCGTGGACGGGGCGCTCATGAACTCGTCCGCGATCGTGCAGGCGATCCAGGACGTGATCGCCCAGCAGAAGCTGAAGGTGAAGGACGTCGCCATCGGCGTCCGCGGCCACTCGGTGATCATCAAGAAGATCTCGCTCCCGCGCATGTCGCAGGAGGAGCTCGACGAGTCCATCCAGTGGGAGGCGGAGCAGTACATCCCCTTCGACGTGAAGGACGTGAACATCGACACGCAGATCCTGACCCCCGACGGCGACGCCGCCGGGCAGATGGACGTCCTGCTGGTCGCCGCCAAGAAGGACATGATCAACGACTACACCTCGGTCTGCGCGGAGGCAGGGCTGACCGCGACCGTGGTGGACGTGGACGCGTTCGCGGTCCAGAACGCGTTCGAGGTGAACTACGACGGCGCGCCCGACGAGACGGTGGTGCTCATCAACGTGGGCGCCGCGGTCACGAACGTGAACGTGGTGTCGCACGGGATCACCACCTTCACGCGCGACATCACCATGGGCGGCAACGCGTTCACCGAGGAGATCCAGAAGCAGCTGAACATCTCCTACGAGGAGGCGGAGGCGCTCAAGATCGGCGGCCAGGGCGAGTCCGATGCGGTGGTCCCGCAGGAGGTGGAGCGGGTGATCCAGGGCGTCGCCGAGCAGCTCGGCGGCGAGGTCCAGCGCTCGCTCGACTTCTACGCCTCGACCTCCGGCGGGGCGGCGCTCACGCGCGTCTACCTGTCCGGCGGGACCGCGCGCATCCCCGCGCTGTTCCGGGTCATCGAGGCCCGCGCCGGCGTGCCGGTCGAGGTGCTGAACCCGTTCAAGAACATCGAGATCGACAACCGCAGGTTCGATCCGGCGATGATCCTGGGCGCCGCGCCCTCCGCCGCCGTCAGCGTGGGCCTGGCGCTCCGCCGCTCCGGGGACAAGTAGCCATGATCCGGATAAACCTCCTCCCGGCGCGGGTCTCGAAGAAGAAGCAGGCCGGCACGCAGCAGCTCGTGCTGCTCGCGGTCGTCGTCATCGGTGGGCTCGTCGGGAACTATCTCTGGGCGGCGTCGCGCGGCTCCGATCTCGCGACGCGCGAGGCGCAGCTGAAGCGGACCAGGGCCGACATCGCCCAGCTCGACCGGATCATCGGCGAGGTGAAGGACATCAAGGAGCAGCAGGCGCAGCTCCGCGAGAAGCTCGAGGTGCTGGATCGGCTCAAGGCCGGCCGGACCGGGCCGGTCAAGATGCTCGATCAGCTCGCCCAGCTCACGCCGAAGCGGCTCTGGCTCACCAAGCTCGAGCAGAAGGGCGACTCCCTCGCGTTCACCGGCATAGCTGCGAGCATCGACGAGGTCTCCGAGCTCATGACCGCGCTGAAGGGCTCGACGTACTTCAAGGACGTGGAGCTGAAGAAGACGAGCGCGAAGACGGACAAGACCTTCAGGCTGGTGGAGTTCGCGCTCTCCGCGAACGTCGTCTATCCGGGCGCGCCTGCGATCGCGGCGCCGACTCCCGGGAAGAAGTAGGGCGCGCCATGGAAAAGCTCATCGAGGCCATCGCCAGGGCGTCGACCGCCGCGAAGGTCGGAGCGGTCGCCGCGATCGTGATCGCCGTCACCGCGCTGAACTACTTCGCCATGTCGGCCACCTTCGGACCGTCGATCTCGGAGGTGGAGACGCGCATCGCGAGGGCGAAGACCGATCAGGCCAGGCTGGACCGCGAGTACATCGAGAAGACCTCGATCGCGAACAACCTGAACCAGTTCCGGCGGGAGAAGGAGCTGCTCGAGGAGCGGCTGCGCCAGGCGCTCGCGGAGCTCCCCGAGGACAAGAAGATCGACGAGCTGCTGCAGCTCCTCCAGGACCGCGCGCAGAAGGCGGGCCTGGAGATCGGGACCATCGAACCGCGGCCCGCCGTCACCGAGCGGTTCTACGCGCGCATTCCCATCCCGATGTCGGTCACCGGCAGCTTCCACGAGATCGCGACGTTCTTCGACGCGCTCGGCCGGATGCAGCGCATCGTGAACGTCACCGACATCGTGCTGGACGCGCCCAAGGACGTGAACGGAAAGATGCTGCTGAACGGCAAGTTCCTCGCGACGACGTTCATGTTCGTCGAGGCCAAGCCCGCAGCCGCAGCGCCGAAGAAGGGGGGCGCCAAGTGAGCCCGCGCCGCATTGCGCCCCTCCTCGTCTGCGCGCTCCTGGCAGCCTGCGGAGACTCCGGGCCGAAGCGCGCCCCCGCTCCGAAGAAGCCCGCCGCGGCCCCGGCCAGCGCCGGCGACGGGGCCGCCGCCGCCCCCGCTCCGAAGGTAGACGACTGGGTCTACTCGTCGGTCGGCAAGCGCGATCCGTTCCGGAGCTTCCTGGCGGACGTGAGCCAGTCAGGTCCCGGCCTCCAGACCCGTTGCGCGACCCCGCTCGGCAAGTACGAGCTCGACCAGCTCAAGCTCGTCGCGGTCATCACCGGCCTCGAAGATCCGGTCGCGATGGTCGAGGCGCCGTCCGGAGTCGGCTACGCGGTACGGCGCGGCGCTTGCCTCGGGAAGAACGGCGGCACGGTCGCGGCCGTCCGGAGCGGCGAGGTCGTCGTGACCGAGTTCGCCCTGCGCGCCGATGGGACCCGTGATCGAACCCAGACGGTGCTCCGCCTCCCCAAGGAAGCGGCGCTCAACCTCGAGGAGCAGCTCCCATGACTTCCCGCCTGAAGCCCATCGTCGGTCTGCTCCTGTGGGGCGCGATCAGCGCAGCCACCGCGGCCGAGCCGAACGTCATCCGTGGGATCGAGGTCGGGCAGCGCGAGGGCGCGCTCGAGCTCGAGATCCGCGGCTCGCGCGCCCCGTCCTACTCGGTGTTCAAGCTCCAGGATCCGCCGCGCCTGGTCGTGGACCTGGCTGGTGCCGACGTGTCCGGGGTGGGCTCGCCCATCCAGGTCGGCAAGGCCGGCGTGCTCGCGGTGAGCACCGCCCAGTACAAGGACGAGCGGAGCGCGGTCGGCCGCGTGATCATCGCGCTCGACGGCGCGCGCCGCTACGACGTGGCGCCCCGCGGCGATGCCGTGGTCGTTCGGGTGCTCGAGGCCGAGGCCGTGGGCGCCCCCGCCGCCGCGGCGGCGTCCTCCCCGGCGGCAACCGCTCCCGCGGCGCCGCCCGCGTCCGTGCCGGCCGCGCCTGCGTCCTCGGGCGACGGTCACCTGGTCTCGCGCCGCGTCGACGAGGGCCCGGGCGGCACCGCCACCCGCATCACCGGGGTGCGCGCCGCCGGAGCCCAGCTCGTCATCGCCACGGACGGCGAGGCGGGGCGCCTCGAGATCCTCGAGCTGCGCGACCCGGCGCGCCTCGCCATCGACGTCCACGGCGTGGCCAGCGCGCCGCGCGCGCCGGTCAAGGTGCGCGGTGCGTTCTCGCAGGTCCGGTTCGGCCGCGATTCCGGCAAGGTGCGCGTGGTGCTCGACGCGTCCGGCGCCCTGCCCAGGTACGAGGTGAAGCGCGTGGCCGGCGGCGTGGCCGTGGTCACCTCCGGAGCCTCGGTGGCGTCGGCCGAGCCGGCGCGCAAGGCCGCTCCGGCGCCCCGGGCCGAGCCTGTCGTGGCGGCCGCTCCCGCGGCGCCGACGTCGGATCCCGGCCTGGCCCGCATCGCCGACGTCCGCTTCGCCAGCGCGGGCGGCGGGTCGCGCATCGACATCGCCGGCAAGGCGCCGTTCGTGATCTCCCGCCCCGACGCGCGCACGGTGGTGCTGACGCTCGATGGCGCGAAGCTGCCCCGCGCCATGGAGCGCTCGCTCGACACCACCGCCTTCCACGGGCCGGTGGCCATGGTCTCGTCCTTCAACCAGCCGCAGACGGGGCAGGTCCGCATCGTGGCCACGCTGCGCGGGTCCGCCACCGATCGGATGGTCGAGACGCGGGACGGCCTCACCTGGACCTTCACCGAGGGCGGTGACGCGGCCGAGGCCGCTGCGCCGGCCGTGCCCGAGCAGGCCCAGGCCGCCGACGCGAAGGTGGCGGGCTTCGCCGCCGAGGCGCCGGCGTACGCCTCGTCCGGCGCGCCCCAGGCGCGCGGCTACAGCGGCCGGCGCATCACGCTCGACTTCCACGACATCGAGATCCGCAACCTGCTGCGCCTCATCGCCGACGTGTCGAAGAAGAACATCGTGGTGGCCGACGACGTCTCCGGGAAGGTCACCGTCTCGCTCCGCAACGTGCCCTGGGACCAGGCGCTCGACCTGGTCCTGCGCTCCAAGGGGCTCGGGAAGGAGGAGATGGGCAACGTGATCCGCATCGCGAAGTTCGAGGCGATCGCCAAGGAGCAGGCGGCGAAGGCGGAGGCGGAGAAGGCCCGGATCCCGCTCATCCCGCTCAAGGTCCGCATCATCCCGGTCAACTACGCCCGCGCCGCCGACGTGGCGAGCCGGGTGAAGGACGTGCTCTCCGAGCGCGGCTCGGTCTCCACCGACGAGCGCACGAACGTGCTCATCGTGAAGGACATCCCGGAGGCGCTGGTCCGGGCCGAGGGGCTGGTGCGGAACCTCGACACCGAGATCCCGCAGGTGCTCATCGAGAGCCGAATCGTGGAGGCCTCGTCCAACTTCAACCGGCAGCTCGGCGTGCAGTGGGGCGGCAACGCCTCCTTCACGCAGGCCACCGGCAATCCCACCGGCGTCGCCTTCCCCAACAACGTCTCGGGCGCCGGCGCGGCCGGCCAGTCGCCGAACCAGGGCACCTCGAGCACGCCGAACTACGCCGTGAACCTTCCGGCCGCCATCGGCCAGGGCTCCGGCGGCGGCATCGGCCTGGTGCTCGGCTCGGCGAACGGCGCGTTCAACCTGAACCTGCGCCTCTCCGCGCTCGAGAACAACGGCGTGGTGAAGACCATCTCCTCGCCCAAGATCGCCACCATCGACAACAAGGAGGCGACCATCGGGCAGGGCATCTCGATCCCGTTCTCGCAGACCTCCGCGTCGGGCGTGAACACCACCTTCGTCGAGGCGAAGCTGGAGCTGAAGGTCACGCCGCACGTCACCGCCGACGGCTCCATCCTCCTCAAGATCAAGGCGACCAACAACGCGCCGAACTCGTCGCTGACGGGCTCGAACGGGCAGCCCTCCATCTCGAAGCGCGAGGCCGAGACCGAGGTGCTCGTGAAGGACGGCGAGACCACCGTCATCGGCGGCATCTACACCCGCTCCACGGCCTCGAAGACTGCGTCGGTGCCGTTCCTCAGCAAGATCCCGCTGCTCGGATTCTTCTTCCGGAGCGACACCAACACCGACGATCACACCGAGCTGCTCATCTTCATCACGCCGCGCATCCTGAACCGGCAGTCGGCGACGGCCGCGGCGGCCGCGAGCAACTAGGAGCCAGCCATGAAGACGCGACTCGCGACCCTCCTCCTCGCCACGGCGGCCCTCGCCTGCACGGTGGACAACAATGCCTCGATCCAGGTGGTGGCGCTGTGCGCGCCCCCGGAGGAGACCTGCGCGACCGACGGCGGGTGCGGCGCCTACCTGGCCTCGCAGCCGTTCGTGTACCTCGAGGGTGGCACCAACTTCCTCGAGCTGTTCGTCGAGATGACGAACCAGCTGGCGGACAACTCGGACCCGTCGGCGGGCCGGCTCAACACGAACGACGCGTACCTGGAGAAGTACCGGCTCAGCTACCGGAGCGCGTTCTTCAGCTACTCGAACTACGACTTCCCGGCGAGCGGCATCCTGAGGGCGGAGAGCACCAGCGCCCCCGTGGTCCGGCTCATTCCGGAGGCGATCAGCGCACCGATGTCCGCCGCCATGACGAACGCCGGCGTGACCACCGGCCTCGTCGAGGTCGAGCTGACGGTCACGGGGCACTATGCGAGCGGCGACTCGTTCGAGGTCGGCGGGGTGACCTTCCCGGTGGACGTGCACAACGACGCGTTCCCCGGCTACGCCTGCCCGAACGCGACCGACACGATCACGTACGTCTGCCCGAACACGGCCCAGACGGCGGAGTACACCTGCACGCCGGCGGCGACCACGCCGTAGCCGCGCCTGACGCGCCGCGTCCGCCCCCATCCTTGACGCCCGCGGCGGCAGCGGGCTAGAACGGGCCGGTCTCCGCGGGTCCGGGGCCTGAAATCACGGCTCTTTTCGGCCGTGGAGGCGAGGATCGATGGGCTTTCGCGAACATTTGCAGGAGATCTGCCGGCGCTGCGATGGTGCGGTCGCCTGCACGCTCATGGGCATGGACGGCATCGAGGTGGACAGCCACGTCGAGGCCGAGGCCGACGTGGACCTCAAGTCCCTGCTCATCGAGTACTCCGGGCTGTTCCGGAGCGCCCAGGAGGCGTCCGAGACCCACGCGGCGGGCGGCCTGGCGGAGCTCTCGCTCTCCACGGACCGCATCCTCACCGTCGCACGCGTCGTCAACCCCGAGTACTTCATGGTCATGGCGCTCGCGCCGGACGGGAACTTCGGCAAGGCCCGGTACCTGCTGCGCGTCACCGCCCCCAAGCTGAGGTCCGAGCTGTAGCCGCGCGGGCGAGCGCACGCCGGGCGATGCGCCGGGCGTCGCCATGCGGCGGGGCTCATCTTTCCACTTCCGACATTCGAAGGAGCATCGAAACCAATGGCAGAGACCCTCGACACCTCGGCGTTCCGCCGCGGTCTCAAGATCGAGATCGACCGCGAGCCGTGGGAGATCATCGAGTTCCAGCACGTGAAGCCCGGCAAGGGCTCCGCGTTCGTGCGGACGCGCATCAAGAACCTGATGACCGGCCGCACCATCGAGAAGACGTTCAAGTCCGGCGACGTGGTGGGCAAGCCCGACATCGACGAGCGGGAGATGCAGTTCCTCTACCGCGAGGGCGAGCACTACAACTTCATGGACAACAAGAACTACGAGCAGACGTTCCTCACCGCGGAGCAGATGGGGGACGCGAAGAACTTCATCAAGGACAACACCACCACGCACATCCTGTTCTTCAACGGGAAGGCGATCGGGGTGACCCTGCCGAACTCGATGGATCTCAAGGTCGTCAAGTGCGATCCGGGCATCCGCGGTGACACCGTCTCCGGCGCGACGAAGCCGGCCGAGCTCGAGACGGGCTACGTGGTGAACGTCCCGCTGTTCATCAACGAGGGCGACACGCTCCGCATCGACACGCGGTCGGGCGAGTACCTGACCCGCGTCGCCGGCTAGGTCGCCGCCGCCGTCCTCCGTCCCCTCCACGTCCCTCGCCAGGAGCTCCGCACATGGCCACCCGTCCCCTGAAGCAGCAGCAGCCCGAGCGCACCCCCGAGCCCGCCCCGACGCCCGGCTTCACCATGGAGGACGTGAAGAAGCTGGTGGCCCTGGTGGAGAAGAGCGACGTGACGCACATCGCCTGGGCCAAGGGTGAGGAGAAGGTCGTGATCCGGCGCGGCGGCGTCGCCGCGCCGGCGCCGGTGTTCCACGCCGCGCCGGTGGCCGCCCCGGTCCCGGCGGCGCTCGCCCCGGTCGCCGCGCCGGCGCCCGCCGGCGCGCCCAAGGCCGAGGCCAAGGCCGACAAGCCGGGCGTCGAGGTGAAGTCGCCGTTCGTGGGCACGTTCTACCGGGCGCCCTCGCCCGACTCGCCGCCGTTCGTGGACGTGGGCCAGAAGGTGAAGAAGGGCCAGACGCTCTGCATCGTCGAGGCGATGAAGCTCATGAACGAGATCGAGGCGGAGACCGACGGCACCGTCGCCGAGATCTACGTCCAGAACGCCACCCCGGTGGAGTTCGGCGAGCCGCTGTTCCGCATCGTCGCGGGCTAGGCCCGGAGAGGCCGGCATGTTCAAGAAGGTCCTCATCGCCAACCGCGGCGAGATCGCGCTCCGTGTGCTCCGAGCCTGCAAGGAGCTCGGCGTCGCCACGGTCGCGGTCCACTCCACCGCGGACGCCGAGTCGCTCCACGTACGCTTCGCCGACGAGGCGATCTGCATCGGGCCGCCGCAGTCGCGCGACAGCTACCTGAACCCGCGCGCGCTGCTCGCCGCCGCCGACGTCACCGGCGCCGACGCCCTCCACCCCGGCTACGGCTTCCTCTCGGAGAACGCCGAGTTCGCGGCGATGGTCGAGAAGATGGGCCTGAAGTTCATCGGGCCGCGGCCGGAGATGATCCGCCTCATGGGCAACAAGGTGGCGGCCCGCGAGGCGGCGGAGCAGGCCGGCCTGCCGCTGCTGCCCGGCGCCCGGGGCAAGCTCGCAGACGCCGAGGAGGCGGAGCGCATCGCCGAGCAGGTCGGCTACCCGGTGATCCTGAAGGCGGCCGCGGGCGGCGGCGGGCGCGGCATGAAGATCTGTCGCGACCGGAGCCAGATCCGCCAGCTGTTCGAGACCGCGTCCACCGAGGCGCTCGCCGCGTTCGGCGACGGCTCGATGTACCTCGAGCGCTACGTCGAGATGCCGCGCCACATCGAGCTGCAGATCGTGGCCGACGAGCACGGCAACATCATCCACCTGGGCGAGCGCGAGTGCTCGGTCCAGCGCCGCCACCAGAAGCTCATCGAGGAGTCGCCGTCGCCCGCCGTCACCCCGGAGCTGCGCCGGGAGATGGGCGAGGTGGCCCTCAAGGCCATGAGGAAGATCGGCTACAACAACGTGGGGACCATCGAGTTCCTCATGGACGAGAAGGGCCGCTACTACTTCATGGAGATGAACACCCGCATCCAGGTGGAGCACCCGGTGACCGAGCAGGTCTACGGGCTCGACCTGCTGCGGGAGCAGATCCGGCTCGCGGCGGGCGAGAAGCTGGAGCGCTCGCAGGCCTCGGTGGTCCCGCAGGCGCACTCCATCGAGTGCCGCGTCAACGCGGAGGACCCGGTCACGTTCGCGCCGTCGCCGGGGCGGATCACCGGCTACCACCAGCCGGGCGGGTATGGCGTCCGCGTCGACACCATGGCGTACGAGCAGTACAAGGTGCAGCCGTACTACGACTCGCTGGTGGCGAAGCTGATCGTCACCGGGGCGAACCGGGAGATCGCGCTGCGCCGGGCCATGCGCGCGCTCAACGAGTACGTGATCGAGGGGATCAAGACCAACATCCCCTTCCACAAGCGCGTGCTCACCTTCCCGGCCTTCACGGCGGGGCAGTACGACACCCGCATCGTCGAGCAGATCCTGAACCCGCCCGCGCCGGAGGAGACCCCCGCCTCCAAGGTGGCGGGCGCGTAGGCCTCGCCGCCGCCGCGGGGGCCGCCGGGCCCCTCACGGCGGCCGGTCCGGAGGGGTCGAGACGGGAAAATTCCCGCGTCACTTCGCGGGATTCGCGTCTTGACCGCCCCCCGGGCATCCATTACCCTCGCAGCTAGCCCCTGGCCCGCGTCGACGGCGGTGCGCGCCGACCGCGCGTCCCACGGATGCGCGAGCCTCTCCGCGAGCACCGCCCGGCCCGATGGCTGTCGACAAGAACAAGATCATCGCGGAGGCGACCCGGTTCGTTCAGAAGGGCGCGCTCGACAAGGCCATCGCCGCGTACCAGAAGATCCTCGCCGAGGACCCGCGCGACGTGCGGATCCTGCTCAAGGTCGGCGAGCTGTTCCAGAAGAAGGGCGACGACCGGCTCGCGGCCGAGGCCTTCACCAAGGTCGCGGAGACCTACGCGGACCAGGGCTTCTTCCTGAAGTCGGTCGCGGTCTACAAGCAGATCGTGCGGCTCGACCCGGGCGACGTCCGGGTGAACGAGCGGCTCGCGGCGCTCTACCAGCAGCTCGGCCTGATGAGCGACGCGATGGGGCAGCTGCAGGTCACCGCCGCCGCGCACGAGCGCTCCGGCGACGTGGCCCGGCTCACCGACGTGCTCCGCCGCATGGTGGAGCTCGACCCCGAGAACATCCCGTCGGCCATCAAGCTCGGCGAGCTGCACGCGCGGGCGGGCCAGGCCGCGCAGGCGCTCGAGCTGTTCCGGCGCGCCGCCGACCACCTGCGCAAGCACAGCCGCGCCGACGAGTACCTCAAGGTCGCCGAGCGCATCGCCGGGCTCGAGCCGGACGACCGCGGGCTGACCCGCGAGCTCGCGCACATCTACCTCGCGAAGGGCGACACGAAGCGGGCCCTCGCGAAGCTGCAGCTCTGCTTCAAGGCGGATCCGAAGGACGTGGAGACGCTGAACCTGCTCGCGCAGGCGTTCCGCGATCTCGGCCAGGTGTCGAAGACGCTCTCGGTCTACAAGGAGCTCGCGCACGTCCACGCGGAGCGCGGCCGCGCCGCCGACGCGCGCGCCACCTGGCGGAAGGTGCAGGAGCTGGCGCCGGACGACGAGGACGCGCGCGCCGCGCTCGGTCCGGGGGCCTCGAGCACGCCCGTCCCCGGCGCCGTGGCCGCGGTGGCCGCCGTGGCGCCGCCCCCGCGCCCGCCGGCCCCGGCCGCGCCGCCGCCCGGGCCGCCCCCCGGCGCGCGCCCGGCGCCCGCGGCGTCCGGCCCGGACGCGGTCGCGAAGCTCCTCACCGAGACCGACGTCTACGTGAAGTACGGGCTGCACGACCGCGCGCTGGAGCACCTGCGCAAGGTGCTCGCGATCGATCCGGAGGCGCCCGACGCGCACGAGCGCGCGCGCGAGCTGCACCACGGGGCCGGGCGCCTCGCCGAGGCCGCGCAGCACGGCGCCGCGGCGGTGCGGGCGCTGCTCGGCCGCGGCGAGGGGGACCGCGCACGGGAGGCGCTGGCGCGGCTCCGGCAGATCGCGCCGGAGCACCCGGAGCTCGCGGCGCTGGCCGCGGCCGCCGGCGCGAGCGAGGAGGTCGCGCTCGAGCCGGACGAGGTGGAAGAGGTGCTCCTCGAGCCCGAGCCTGCGCCCGAGGACGACGCGCTCGCGCTCGAGGCGGCGGGCCACGCCGGCGACGACGAGGTCGTGCCGGACGACGAGCCGCCGGCCGGGTCCGCCGGAGCGCCCGCGCCCGCGCCGGACGAGGAGGAGGGCATCGCGCTCGAGATCGGCGCGCCCGAGCCCGCCCTGGACGCGGCCGGCGACGCGCTGGCCGAGGCCGCCGCGGCGACGTCGGCCGAGTCGGAGGAGGTGGCCGACGAGGTCTCCGCCGAGCGCCCCGCGTTCGCGGCGCCGCCCGCGCCGGTGATCACGCCGCCGGCGCCGCCGCCTCCGCCTCCGCCCACCCGCGCCTCCGCGCCCGCGCCGGCCAGGCCGGCGGCACCAGCGCCACCGGCGCCACCGATCGCTGCCGCCGCGGACGACGAGGAGGAGGCCGACCTCTCCGACGAGCTCGAGGAGGCGGACTTCTTCCTGCAGCAGGGCCTGCTCGACGACGCGCGCGAGGCGCTCCGGAACCTGGCCGCGTTCTACCCGGGGCACCGCGGCGTGGAGGCGCGGCTGGCCGAGGTCGAGCGCCGGCGCGCACCGCCGCCGCACGCCGCCGCCGGGACGCACCCGCCGCTCGACGGACCGGTGCACGAGACGCCGGCGCTCACGCCGCCGCCCGGGGCCGACGACAGCTTCGACATCGCGCGCGAGCTCGCCGAGGAGCTGGGCGCCGCGCCCGCGCCGGCGGGCGACGACGGCTTCCAGTACTCGGTCGAGGACGTCTTCAACCAGTTCAAGAAGGGCGTCGAGCAGACGGTCCGGCCGGAGGACAGCGCCACCCACTACGACCTCGGCATCGCCTACAAGGAGATGGGGCTGCTCGAGGACGCGGTGAAGGAGTTCGAGACCGCGCTGCGCGGCAACGACCGCAAGCGCGAGGTGGACTGCCTGTCGATGATCGGCGTGTGCCAGCTCTCCCGCGGCCAGCCGCGCGAGGCCATCGCGGCGTTCCGGCGCGCGCTCGCGTCCGAGCTGCTGACGCGCGACGCCGCCAAGGCGCTCCACCACGACCTGGGCGTCGCGTACCAGGAGGCGGGCGACCCCGAGGCCGCCCTCCACCACCTCCAGAAGGTGAACCGGGTGGATCCCGGGTACCGCGACGTCGCGGAGCGCGTGCGCGCGCTCGGCGGCGGCCCCGGGAAGCCGCCGCCGGGAGAGGCGCGCGCCCCCGCCCGCACCGCCGCCCCCGCGGCGCCCGCCCCCGGCCCGAAGAAGAACATCGGCTACCTGTAGGACTGCCCGTGAACTATCTCGAATTCTACGAGCTGGCCCAGGAGCCCTTCTCCAACGCGCCCGTCTCGCGCTTCTACTACTCGTCCGCCCAGCACGCGCAGGCGCTCCTCCGCCTGAACCACGCGGTGAGCGCCATGAAGGGGCTGGCGGTGCTGGTGGGCGACATCGGCGCCGGCAAGACCACGCTCGCGCGGCGCATGCTCGACAGCCTGCCGGAGGACGAGTACGAGGCCGCGCTGCTCGTCATCGTCCACTCCGGGATCACGCCGAGCTGGCTGCTGAAGCGCATCGCGCTGCAGCTCGGGGTGGAGAGCCCGGCCGAGGAGAAGCTCGCGCTGCTGGCGCAGCTCTACCAGCGGCTGGTCCGCATCTACGAGTCGGGCAAGAAGGCGGTGGTGCTCATCGACGAGGCGCAGATGCTCGCCTCGCGCGAGATCATGGAGGAGTTCCGCGGGCTGTTGAACCTGGAGGTGCCGGAGCGCAAGCTCCTGTCCTTCGTGTTCTTCGGGCTGCCGGAGATCGAGGACAACCTCCGCCTCGATCCGCCGCTCGCCCAGCGCGTGGCGCTGAAGTACCGCCTCGAGCCGCTCAGCGCGGAGGCCACCGAGGCGTACGTGCGCCACCGGCTGCGCCTGGCCGGCGCCCCGCGCCTGCCCTTCACGCCCGCGGCCATCCAGCGGATCCACGATCACACCGGCGGGACGCCGCGCCTCATCAACACGCTCTGCGACAACGCGCTGTTCGAGGGGGCCATGGCCCGCGCCCGCGAGATCGACGAGCGGCTGCTCGATCGCGTGGCGCGCGATCTCGGCATCGAGGCCCCCGCGCGGCCCGTCCCGGGCGCGCCCGCCGTCCGCGGCGGCCGCGAGGGCGGCGCCCTCGATCTCGCCGAGATCGACCGGTACCTGGAGTCGCTCGGCGTCAAGTAGCCCCGCCCGCCCGCCGCCGTGCCGGCGCGGCGATCCCACACCCCCACCCACCGCGCCGCCGCCGGCGCGGACGGGCCGCTGGCGCGGCCCACGCGTTCCTTGGCGCCGCGCCGTCCGCGCGAGAGAATCGAGCCCCCTTGAAGAAGCGGACCGTCGCGCTGGTGTTCCTGCTGGTGGTCGTGGGCCTCGTGCTCGCGACGCTGGCGGCCCTGCGCACGCGCTGGGCCGGGGACCGGATCTGCGCGCTGGCCGCCGAGAAGGTGCGGGCCGCCACCGGCCTGCCGCTCTCCTTCGCCGCCTGCCGCATCGACCCGCTCGGCTTCGCGGTGGACGCGGAGGGCGTGGTCCTCGGCCCGCCCTCGGCGCCCGCGTTCGTGGCCGACGCGATCACGGCACGCCTCGCGCTGGTGCAGGCGCTCGGCCGCCGCGTCCACCTCGATCGGCTGCGCCTGGTCCGCCCGCGCCTGGTCGCGGCGCTGCCCCCCGGCACCGGGGCACCGGCCCGCTGCCCCCCGGACCTGCTGGGCCGCTTCGAGATCCGCGAGCTGCAGGTCGAGGGCGGCTCGGTGGAGCTGGGGCTCCCCGACGGCGGCCACGTCTCGCTGGAGCGGCTGGAGATCCGCTCCGGACCGCCCGCGCGGACGCTCCGGTCGCTCGCCACGCCGGCGCGCCGCAGCCGCGTGGACGTCTCCGCCGGCCCGGTCCGGGTGGACGCGGTGGGCCGCCGGTGGAGCGCCTCGCAGGTGCGCGCCCGCGGCGAGGTCGCCCTCGACCTGTCGGTCGCCGAGATCGCCGGGATCGAGGCGGAGGTGGGCGGGGCCCGGCTCGGGCTGCAGGGCCGCGTGCAGGACCTGTGCGCGCCCAGGCTCGACCTGACCGCGCGCGCGGAGGGCAGGGTGGACGCGCTGCTCGCGCTGGCCGGCGTGCACGCGGACGTGGAGGGCACCGCGACGGTGGAGGCGCGCATCTCCGGCGCGCCCCGCGCGCCGGAGCTCTCCGGCTCGCTGCGCACGCGCGGCGTGCGGGTGGACGGGTTCGTGCCCGGCGACGCCGAGGCCGCGGTGCGGCTGTCGGGCCGGACGCTGGTGGTGGACCGGCTGGCGGTCGCAGCGGCCGGCGGGGGCAAGGCGGTGGCGCACGGGACGGTGACGCTCGCCCGCGGGCTGCCGGTCGAGGCGGAGGTGCAGCTCGACCGCGTCGACCTCGCCGAGATCCTGGATCGCCTGACGGTGAAGCAGCCCTGGATCACGCTCCGGCTCGACGGCAAGGCGCGCGTGACCGGGACGCTCTCGCCGCCGGTGCTCGCCGGGACGCTCGCCACCGAGCTCCACGACTTCAAGGCGCTGACCCGCCCGTACACGCAGGCCCACGGCGATCCGGGCATCGTCTCCTTCGCGCGCGGCCGGATCGAGTCGGCGGTGCGCGTGGACCGCAGCGGCCTGTTCCTGGACGGCGCGCGCGTGGCGGTGGGGCAGGGGACCGTGGACGCGGACGCCGCCGTCCACTTCGACTCCGCGCGCGGGTTCCACGTGCGCTGCCGCGGCGTGGCCGACCTGGACGCGCTCGGCCCGCTCGCCGGCATCCCCTGGGCCGGGCGGCTGGCGGTCGAGGCGGAGGTCGGCGCGGCGCCGTACGGGAACCCGGTGGTCACCGGGCGCGCCCGCGGCGAGGGGCTCCACTTCCTCCAGGTGGATCTCGGTCACGTGGCGGCCGACTTCCGGTACCGGGACTTCCTGCTCCACTTCCAGGGCGCCGAGGGGACGCGCGGCGAGACCCGCTACCGCGGCGAGGCGGTGGTGGATCTCTCGCGCACGCCCACCCAGATCGTCTCCTCGCGCCTGGAGGCGCGCGGGCGCCTCCGCGACCTGTTCGACTCCGTGATGGAGTGGATCCCTTCCACCCGGTACGTGCGCGACGCGCTCGACGCGGAGGTGGAGGCGACCGGGACCGCGCGCGGCCCGGCCACCGCGCTCGACGCGTCCTTCGACGCGCGGCTCGGCGCCGGCACGCTGCTCGGCCGCGCGTTCGACTCCGGCCGCGCGCAGGGCCGCATCGAGGCGGGTCGCACCGCGCGCTTCGAGCGCGCCGAGCTGCGGCGCGGCACCGGCGTGGCGCGGGCCCAGGGCACCTGGGGCATGGACGCGCCGTTCCCCTGGGACCTCGAGGTGGGATTCTCGGGCGTGCCGCTCGCCGCGCTCGACCTCCCCGGCGGCGAGTGGTCCGGCTCGGCGAGCGGGCGCGCCACGCTGGCCGGCTCGTTCGATCACCCCGACGTGCGCTTCGCCGCGAACGGCGACGCGGTGCGCGTGGCCGGCGTGGCGCTCGGCACGGTACAGGCCGGCGGCACGGTGGTGGAGCGCAAGCTCGTGCTGACCGGCGGCGCGGAGGGACTGGCGGGCTCCGCGGAGATCGCGCTGCAGGGCCGCCTGCCGTTCCAGGCGCGGGCCACGGTGGCCCTCGAGGACGCCGCGCGGCTCTGGCCGGGCGGCGCGCCGCAGGGGCTGCGCGTCCGCGTGGGCGGGGAGGCGAGCGCCTCGGGGGAGCTCGAGGACCTCGCGCAGGCCCGCGCCAGCGTGCGCCTCCCCCAGCTCGCCATCGCGCTCGCCGAGGTGAGGGTCGAGGCCGCCGGGCCGGCGGTGCTGGCGGTGCGCGGCGAGCGGGTCGAGCTCGCGCCCGTCACGCTGCGCGGCACCAGCACCGAGCTGACCGTGTCCGGGTCGGCGGCGCCCGGCGCGGTGGACCTGAGCGCCTCGGGGACGCTCGACCTGCGCCTGGCCGGCGCGCTGTCGCCGGTGGTGCGGCGCGCGCACGGCCAGCTCGCGCTCGAGGCGCACATGGGCGGCACGTTCGACCAGCCGGTGCTGGTCGGCTCGGGCCGCGTCGCGGACGGCGGGTTCGAGCTGCGCGGCGCCGGCCTGGTGTTCTCCGACATGACCGGGCCGCTCGCGTTCTCGCAGAACCGGGTCCTGTTCGAGGACCTCGGGGCGCTCCTGAACGGCGGGCACGCGCGCTTCAAGGGGGAGGTGGAGCTGGCGCGGCTCGCGCCGTCGCGCCTCCGGGTGGAGGGGACGCTCGACGAGGTGCCGGTGGCGCTCCCGTCCTACCTGCCGGCGACGCTGTCCGGGCGGATCGAGGCGCAGGGGACGCCGGAGGCGACCGACGTCACCGGCCGGCTGCGCGTGATCCGCGCGCGCTACACCGCCGACGTCGACCTCGAGGGCAGCCTGCTGGAGCTGCGCCGCCGGCCGCCGCCGCCGCCGAAGCCGTACGACAAGGCGGGCGAGTGGCTCCGCTTCGACCTGCAGCTCGTGGTGGACGGTGACGCGCGGATCGAGAACGATCTGGTGCGCGGGACGGTGGCCGGGGACCTGACGCTCACCGGGACGCTCGCGTCGCCGGGCCTGGTGGGCAGCCTCACCATGAGCCAGGGCAGCCGCGCGGCGTTCCGCGGCAACGAGTTCACGCTCACGCACGCGGTGCTGGAGCTGGTGGACCGGAACAAGATCGAGATCGTGCTCGACGTGAACGGGGACGCGCAGGTGCGCGACTACCAGGTGTTCATGCACGCGTTCGGCCCGCTGGAGCAGCCGCGGGTGACGCTCACCAGCGCCCCGCCGCTCCCGGAGCCGGACATCGTCACGCTGCTCTCGCTCGGCTTCACGCGCCGCGACTCCGCCGCCGGCACCGGCGTGGGCGGCGTGGCGACCGCGGCGGCCGCGCAGGCGATCTTCTCCGCGTCCGGCCTGGACGAGCAGGTGCGCCGGTTCCTGCCGCGCGGCGGGCCCATCCGCGACATCGGCATGCGCATCACCAGCGCCTACTCCGAGGCGACCGGCCAGGTGGAGCCGCGGGCCGAGTTCGAGTCCTGGCTGCTCCGCGATCGGCTGCGGCTCCGCTTCCAGGCGCCGCTCGCGGGCGCGCGCGGCCGCAAGGCGCAGGCGGAGCTGCGGCTGGGCGAGCACACGGCGGTGCAGTACCAGTGGGACAGCGACAACCCCGACGTCTCGACCGGCGATCACGGCGTGGACCTGAAGCTGCGCTGGGAATGGACGGACCGCGAGTGATCGCCGCCCTCGCAACCGCCCTGGCGCTCGCGGTGTCGCCGGCGGCGGCCGAGCCCGCGGGCGCGGCCGCGTCGCCGCCGCCCCGCGTCGCGGCGGTGGACCTGGCGCTGCCGCCGGGCGACGACCTGGCGCAGGCGTCGGCGCTGGTGACGCTCTCCCCCGGGGAGCCGCTCTCGGTCCGCGACGCGCGGCGCACGGTGCAGCGCCTGTTCCAGACCGGCCGGTACCGCAACGTGGTCGTCCGCGCCGAGCCCGCCGCGGCGCCGCCGGGCGGCGGCGCGGGCGAGTGGGTCCGGCTGGTGGTGGAGGCGCTCCCGGTGCGCCGGGTGGCGCGCGTCGAGGTGCGGACCGACGCGCCCGAGGTGCTGGGCCCGGACGCGATCCGGGCGGCGGCCAAGCTCGCCTCCGGCGAGACGTTCGACGACGCCGACCTCGATGCGGTGGCGGCGAGGGTGCGCGCGGCACTCTCCCGGCGCGGGCACCGGGACGCGCAGGTGCGCGCCAGCGCCGAGGGCGACACCTCGGTGGACGTGCTCCTCGAGGTCCGCGCCGGGCCGGCCACGCGCGTCGCGTCGCTGCGGCTCACCGGCAGCCCCGGGCCGGCCGCCGAGGCGCTCCGCGGCCGCCTGCGCACGCGCGAGGGCGCGGCGCTCGACGCGGACGCGCTCGACGCGGACGTCCAGGCGCTCCGCGCCGGGCTGCGCGCCGCCGGGTACCGGCGGGCGCGGGTGGACGCGCCCGTGGTGCGCGTCCGCGGCGGCGCGGCCGAGGTGGAGGTCCCGGTGCAGGCCGGGCCACGCATGGCGTTCGCGTTCCGCGGCAACGCGGCGTTCCGGCCCGCGCTGCTGGAGCGGCAGCTGGGGCTCGAGGCGGACCAGCCGGTGGACGCGCCCGCCATCGAGCAGGCCGCCGACCGGCTGCGCGCGTTCTACCGCGCGCGCGGCTTCGCCGGCGCGGCCGTGACGACGGAGGAGCGGCGCGGGCCGGGCGTGCTGGCCGTCGTGTTCCACCTGGACGAGGGGCGCCGGTACCGGCTCGGCCGGATCCGCTTCGAGGGCGCGACCGCGCGCACCGAGCGCGACCTCCGCGACCGGCTCTTCGCCATCCTGGAGGAGGACGCGGAGACCCCCGGCTCGCCGGACGCGGACGAGGCCCGCGCCCTGATCCTCTCGGTGCCGGGCGCGCGTCCGCCGCCGGAGCCGCCCCCGGCCCTGCGCCCGCGCGACTACTTCGACGAGGCCACCTGGGATCGCGCGCTGGAGCTGATCGTGGAGGGGTACCGGGCCGAGGGCTGGCTCGACGCGGTGGCCCTGGGCAGCGCGGTGGCGCTCGACGCGGAGCGCGGGATCGCCGACGTGACGCTCCGGCTGCGCGAGGGCGCCCGCACGCACGTGGAGTCGATCGCGTTCGAGGGCACCGGCGCGGTGCCGCTCCCCGAGCTGGCCCGCGAGACCCGCCTCTCGCCGGGAGACCCCCTCGCGTTCGATCGGGTGGAGGAGACGCGGCTCGCGATCCTGCGCCGCTACTACACGGCGGGCCACGCGTTCGCGCGCGTCGAGGCGCGCGAGGAGCTGGACCGCGAGCGCCACCTGGCCACGGTGCGGTTCGTGGTGGACGCGGGCCCGAAGGTCCGGATCGGGCGGCTGCTCCTCACCGGCAACCGGCGCACGCGCGAGGACGTGATCCGCGACGAGCTGGAGGTGCGCGAGGGCGCGACGTTCGACCCGGAGGCGCTGGCGCGAAGCCAGGCGGCGCTGCTGCGCCTGGGCGTGTTCCGCTCGGCGAAGCTGGAGCTGCACGAGCCGGAGCTGGTGGCCGAGACGAAGGACCTGGCGGTCGAGCTGTCCGAGCGCCCGTACGCCACCCTCACCCAGTCGCTCGGGTTCTCCATCGCGAACGGCCCGCGCGCGGTGCTCGAGTACTCGCGGCCGAACTTGTTCGGCCGCGCGGTGGAGCTCACCGCCCGCGGCAAGGTGAACTACCTCGTGGACGTGGGCGGCCTCGGCCCGGACCTGTCCGGCAAGGAGGGGTACGACCGGCTGGAGGGAAGGGCCGACCTCGGCCTGCGCTCGACCCGGGTGCGGCTGCTGCCGGTGCCGGTGGGCCTGCGGACGGACTTCATCGGGGAGATCCTGCACCGTCGCGCCTACGACCTGCGGCGCGTCTCCGGCGTGGCGGGCATGGACGTGGGAGTCACCTCGCGCGTGGGCGCCTCGCTCCAGTACGAGCTGGAGGTGGACGACATCCGCCGCACCAACGTGGTGGGCGTGCTGACCCAGGCCGACCTGGAGCGGCTCCGCTTCGACGAGGGCGTCACCACGCTGCACGCGGTCCGGCCGTCCTTCACGCTCGATTTCCGGGACAACTCCGCCCACCCGCACCGCGGCTGGTTCGCGGCCGGCGTCGCCGAGTGGGCGCACTCGCTCGGCGTGGGCGTCCCCGGGGCGCCGGACCGCCGCGCGCTGTTCGGGCTGCTCCCCGGCTCGGAGGTCCACAGCAACCTGCTGAAGCTGTCGGGGACGCTGTCCGGCTACCTGCCGCTGGGCGGATCCACCGTGCTCGCGGTCTCGGTGCGCGGCGGCCGCGTGTTCCCGCTGGATCGCGAGTCGCGCACCATCATCCCGCGCCGGTTCTTCCTGGGCGGCGCCTCGACCATGCGCGGCTTCGCCGAGGAGGAGATGATCCAGGAGGACGTGCGCGGCGCGCTGGCTGCCGAGGGGAAGCTCTGCGCCACCTCGTACACCGGGATCGGCTGCACCGAGCGCGGCCGCCGCGTCGCGTCCGGCGACCGGCCCGTCTCGGAGGGCGGCGAGGCGTACCTGCTCGGCAAGTCCGAGCTGCGCGTCGGGCTCACCCGCGCCGTCGAGCTCGGCCTGTTCCTGGACGCCGGCAACCTCTGGCTCGATCCGAACCGGTTCGAGGCGCTCGACCTGCGCACCAACGCCGGCGCCGGCCTCCGGTTCGTCACCCCCATCGGCCCCGCCGCGCTCGACCTCGGCTTCAACCTGGACCGCGACGTGCGCATCAACGAGCGCCTGTTCGCGCTGCACTTCACCATCGGGCTGTTCTGATCGGGCGCTCCGTACTTCCTCGAAGCCGGGGGGGAGTTGGTGCGGGTCCTCGTGTGCGCTCCCGCCCTCGCCCGCTCTCGCGACGTGGAGGCGGAGTGCTCGGCGCGGGACTTCATTCGTAGGACGCGCGCGGACGGTGTCCGATGCACCTGGGCGCGCTCGCAAACTCGGCCGCACTGGGCCGAGACCGGCCGATCTGGCTCGCTGCTGCGGCGCACGCTGGCTGCCTGCGCCGGGCAGACTCGTCCCTGCGCTGCTCGACGTGCCTGGGGGCACGCCTGCGCTGCTCGGTCCTCGTGTGCCCGGCTCGGCGACGCCATCGTGTGCCTCGCGACGCGACCCAGATCAGCCGGGCTCGGCTATCGCTTCGCGACACGCGGCCTCAGACATGCTCGCCGCGCACGCCGGCTGACCACGCGCACGATCCGTGATCCTGGCGGGCTGCGCCTGCGCTGACAGTCGCGGTTCGCGGGCGAGGGCGTCCGCGCTGCGGACGGGGTCCGTGGGGGCGGCTTCGAGGGATCAGTACGAGAACTTCCCCCGAGAACTTCCCCCGGCGACAGCGTCCCCACCACCGCCTCCCATTCACGTCAGGCCGCCCCCGAGGCGATCCGGGCGTTCGCGCCGGAGCGCAGCGCAGCAAGCGTTCGGCACGTCCCCAGGATCTTAGACCTGCACCGCCGTGGACAGCCGCTGCGAAGGGACCGGCGCAGCCGGCGCTGGAACCGATCCCGCGGCTGGCCCGTCCGGTGCGTCGGCCTGCGCGATCCCACGGCCCCGGTTCCGGCCATCCATCCACGTCCCGGGCCTTGCGGAGCGAGCACCGCCGCGAACGCCCGGAGCGCCGACCTAGCGGCCCCGCTCCAGGACAGGGCCCGCTGGAAGCGGCGCCCCCGCACCGCGCGACCCGCGCTCCATCCCCAGAACACGGCTCGCTGGATGCGTCGCCCGCCGGAAACAGCGTCAGGAGGGCAGGCGAGGTCAGGCCGGGAACCGCGCCATGACCTCGCCGAACGTCTCGAACACGTCGTGGCGGATGCCCTGCTCGGCGCAGTAGCGCACCAGCGAGGAGCCGGCGCGCGCGAACACGTGGTCGGCGGCGTCGGCGGCGTGGCGGTCGCCGGTGCCGTCCCCGCACACCGCCACCTTGTGCCCGGCGGCCTGGAGCTCGCGCACCACGTCGCCCTTGCAGAAGCCGCAGAACCCGCAGTCCGCGCCGTGGAAGCCGACGCGCAGCCCGTCCTCGCCGCAGGCGGCGCGGTTCGCGCGCAGCTCCACGTGCGCGCGCAGCGCCGGCGGCAGCCCCTCGAGCACCGGCTCGATGTACGCGTCGAGGCCGGACGAGACCACCAGGAACGGCCGGCCTCCGCGGCGGCAGGCGTCGAGGAAGTCCTCGAACCCCGGGCGCCAGGTGGCGCGCGCGCGGGCGAACGCGGCGATCTCGGCGCGGCTCGCGCGGATCGGGCCGAAGACGGCCTGCAGGAGGCGCCCGAAGTCGAGCTCGCCGGCGCGGTAACGGTCCTCCGCGGCGCGGTAGGCGTCCACGCCGGCGAAGTGGAACGCGACCTGATCGCCGAGGTCCTCGGTGAGCGCCGTTCCGTCGAAGTCGCAGACGATGGCCCAGGGTGCGCGCATGCGGGACGCGTCTCTTATCAGGCCGGGGCGCCCGCCGCCACCCGGCCGCGGCGGCCGAGACGCGAAAGGGCCCGGCCGCGAGCGCGCGACCGGGCCCTCTGGTGCGGAGACGACGAACGGCTACGGGTGCCCGGTCGTCTTGTCGGAGTGGCAGGACGTGCAGGACATGCCCGACGCCACCGGCTCGAACGTGGTGGTCGGGCCGTGGCAGCCGAGGCAGCCGGCCGACGCGTCGTCGATGGCCGCCGGGCCCGCGTACGTCCCGGTGGACAGGTACGCGTTCAGCATCTCGGCCACCTTGCCGGCCACGTCGGCCGTCAGGCGCGAGCAGCGCGCGAGCTTGTCCGCGCTCTTCGTGGAGACCTTGTTGGCGGCGCACCAGGTGGACACCGAGGCGTGGCAGAGGTGCGAGCCCGGGACCACCTGCAGGGCGGCGACGTTCGTGAAGTCGAGCGTGGTCTTGCCCGCCTCGCTCGGCGCGATCGTCTGCGGCACGTACTTCGGGAACGACTCGCGCTCGTACCAGCGCATCAGGTCGGTCAGCATGTTCGTGCGGACGTCGGCCTTGGAGACGATCGAGTTGATGATGAGGATGCCGCCGAGGATCGAGCCGCAGATGCTGCCGTAGCCGGCGATGCCGCCCGCGCCGAACTGGCCGAACGTGCGGGGGATCAGGTTGAACGGCTGGCCCACCGTCTCGCTCAGGTGGTCGATGAGGCCGCTGAACGCGCCGTGGCAGCAGCCGCCGTTGTAGTACGCCTGGTACGCGAGCTCGCGGACCTTGGCCGGATCGATCTGGTACGTCGCGGCGATGTGCTGGTCGTACGGGTAGTCCGCGACCTGCGGCCCCGTCGCCGGCTGCTCGGGCGGCGTGGTCGTCCCGTCGTCGTTGTCGTCACCGCAGGCCTGCAGGCCGCCGAGGGCAAGCGCGCCGCCGATGACCGCGAGCACTTGCCGCCGACCGAGGTTCTCCTTCTCCATCGTCCATTCCTCCGTGGGGGGTTGGGAGCGGCCCGTGTCTCGGGTCGCGTCCGGGGGCAAGCGCGGGGGTGGATGCGCTCTGTCCGGGTTGCGGCGATGGTACGCAAGCCGGGACGGCGTACCCTGCGTCGAATGCGCGCGCGCGACGATCGGACGCGGCGCGCGGCGCTAGGTCGTGCATGTGGGAACGCACTGTTGGCGCGCGTGCTGCGCGCCCGTGCCGCAGCGCCGCGACCCTCCGCCGCGGTCGCGGTGCGTCCGGGCGCCGCGTGCGCGCCGGCGCGCAACGCCGTGGCGGTGGAACGCGAGGTCGCGCCGGGCGGCGGGCCCGCGCGTCAGGCGCGCTCGGCCGTCGCCATCACGCCGTGGCCGCCGAGCACCGGCCAGGCGCGCGCGCCCGCGAAGCCGGCGCGCGAGAGCAGCGACGCGAGCTCCGCCTCGTCGTACCGACGGTGAAGTCGCGACATCCCCCGCCACAGGAGCATGGCGGCCGCGAACCGCGGGCCGCCGGCCAGCGTCGCGGCGAGCGGCGCGCCCTGGCGGCGCGGCTCGAGGAACGCCACGCGGCCACCCGGCCGCAGCGCGCGGTGGAGCTCCGCCAGCGCGGCCGCAGGATCGGGCAGCAGGTACAGGACGCTGTGGCCGGTGGCACCGTCCAGGGCGCCGTCGCGGACCGGGAGCCGGAGCGCGTCGCCGCGCACCAGCGGGAGCGTCACCGCGCCGGCGCCCGCCGCCCGCGCGGCGCGCCGGAGCATGGAGGCGGAGCGGTCCAGCCCGACGTGCCGCGTGCCGGGCGCGGCACGGGCCATCTCCACCGCGCCGGTGCCGGGGCCGATCCCGAGATCCAGCACCCGCGGGCCCGGGACCAGCGCGCCGAGCGCGCGGCAGTCCTCGCGCCACGCAGGCTGGTCCACCAGGAAGGCGTACACCGCCGCGGCGGGCCCGAAGGCCACCGCCGCGTAGAGCCGGGCGGCGCCGTCACGGACCGGCGAGCTCATAGAGCAGCCCCCAGCGCACGCCGCGGTCCGAGACCGTCAGCCGGTCGAACCCCGCGAGGCGCATCGCCTCCGCGACCACCACGCCGCCGCCCAGGATCACGTCGGCCCGCTTCGGCTCCATCCCGGGCAGCGCCGCGCGCGCCGCCACCGGCAGCGCCGCGAGGCGCGCGAGCAGCCGCTCCACCTGGTCGAGCCGGAGCTCCGCCCCGTGCACGCGCTCCGCGTCGTAGGCGGGCAGCGCCTGCGCCACGGCCGAGAGGGTGGTCACCGTGCCCGCCACGCCGACCAGCCGCGCGCCGGCGCCGGCGCCCAGCGCGGCGAGCGGCGCGAGCGCCTCGCGCGCCCCTGCGCGCATCGCCGCGAGCTCCTCGGCCCGCACCGGATCGGCGCGCACGTGCCGCTCGGTGAGCCGGACCGCGCCCACCTGCAGGCTCACGCGCGCGCGCGGCTCGGGTCCCTCGCCCACGATGAACTCGGTCGAGCCCCCGCCCACGTCGAGCACCGCGAGCGGCCCGCCCGCGCCGAAGTCGCGGAAGGCGCTGCCGTACACCAGGCGCGCCTCCTCGTCGCCGGAGATGACCCGCGGCGAGAGCCCCGCGGCGGCGCGCGCCGCCTCGAAGAACTCGTCGCCGTTCGCGGCGTCGCGGGCGGCGCTGGTGGCGACGCAGGCGATCTCGTCGGCGCCGAGCGCCCGGGCCTCCGCCGCGAACGCCGCCAGCGTGGCCACGGTCTCGCGGATGGCGGCCGGATCGAGGCGTCCGGTCGCGTCCACGCCGCGGCCGAGCCGGGTGATCTCGGCGCGCTCCCGCACCGGCGCGAGCGCGCCGCCGCGCCGCTCCGCCACGAGCAGCAGCACCGTGTTGGTGCCGACGTCGATCGAGGCGAGCCGCCCGGCCATGCCGTCCCCGCCTACGGCGCCAGCGGGCCCCAGGCCGGCGCGGCCAGGTCGGTCTTGCCGCTCGTCACCGGCGTCTGGCGGTCGCCGCGCGCGTCCGACACGACCAGCTGGATCCCGCCGTTCCGGTCGGTGCGGAAGATCATGAGCCGGCCGTTCGGCGCCCAGGACGGCTCCTCGTTGGTGCGCCCCTGGTCCTGGGTGATGCGGTTGATGGCGCCCGAGTCCGGCGACACCACGAACACGTCGAACACCTTGCGCTCGTCGCGCGCCGTGAACGCGATCAGGTCGCCGCGCGGGCTCCACTGCGGCGTCTGGTTGTAGTTGCCCTGGAACGTCAGGCGCCGCGCGCCCGAGCCGTCCGCGCCCATCACGTAGATCTGCGGGGTGCCGGAGCGGTCGGAGACGAACGCGATGCGGCGGCCGTCGGGCGACCAGGTGGGCGACACGTCGATGGCGGGGTCGCTGGTGAGCTTGCGCGCGCCGACGCCGTCGGCGGACATCACCCAGAGATCGGTGACGTTGCCTTCGCTGACGGTGAACGCGATGCGGGAGCCGTCGGGCGAGTACACGCCGCCGAACGCGTTGCGGTGGCGGCCCAGCGGGCGGAACGCGCGGTCGGAGAAGCGGTAGGCCCACAGCTCCGGCCGGCCGGACCGGTAGCTGGTGACCAGGATCTCGCGGCCGTCCGGGCGCCACGCCGGCGACATGAGGATGCTCCGCTCGGACAGCAGGACCTGCTGGTTGCCGCCGTCCATGTCCTGCGTCACGAGCTCCCAGGTGCCGCGGCCGCGGCGGATCGCGGCGATGCGCGTCGCGAAGATGCCGGGCTCGCGCGTGTAGTAGCGCACGATCTCGTCGGCCATCCGGTGGGCGAGCGAGCGCGCGTCGGCGCCGTCCACGCGCAGCAGCTTCACCAGCACCTCGCGCCCGGCGCGGACCTCGTACAGGTGGAGCTCGCCCTCCAGGCCGGCCGGGCCGCGGCGCACGCGCGCCTTGGCGAGGCCGTCCGCGCCCACGTCGGCCCAGCGCGCGAACCGGATCGACGGCGCCGCGAAGCCCTCCGACGGATCGGCGAGGAAGCCCCGCGGGTCGAGCACGTCGAACAGGCCCGACAGCACCAGGTCGGCGCGCACCACCTCCGCGGTCTGGGTCGCGGCGACGCCGGCGTCGCCCTCGCCCTGGAACGCCGCCACCGCGATGGGCAGCGGGCGGAAGTCGGGCGAGCCGACCACGATGGTGGGGCGCTCCTGGGCGGCGAGCGCAGGCGAGGCGGCCAGCGCGAGCGCGGCGAGGGCGAGGGCACGGCGGACGATCATGGCGGGCTCCGGGAGATCAGCCGATCTCGAAGACGATGGCGAGCCCGGTCGAGCGGTACAGCTGCCGCTGCGCGTCGGGCGGAGGGGGGAGGCGGGTCTGTCGGACGGTCCGCTCCAGCGCGTCGTCGAACGCGCCGTTGCCGGACGACTTCTCGATGCGCCAGCGCGCGATGTTCCCGTCGGGCTCGATCCAGAGGACCACCGTGCCCTTCAGGTACATGCGGTCGCGCTCGGAGATGGTGGCCGGGACGCGGTAGTTCTCCTGCAGCGCCCGCTTCACCAGCGCGAGGTAGCGGTCGCCCTCGCCGGCCTCGGAGGCGTCGCCGGCCGGGTCGCCCTCGGGGTCGCCCCAGCGCTCGCGCTCGACCTGCTGCTTCACGCGCGAGAGCATCGACGCGACCGAGGTGCTGCTCCCGGCCGTGGTCGGGCCGGTGCGGGCGGGCGGCCGGGGCGCGGGCGGCACCGGCGAGGGCTTCGCGCCGGGGACCGGCGCGGCGGGCGCGGGCGGCGCGGGGGTCGGGGCCGCCGGCGCGGTCGCGACCGCCGGCATGGGCTCGGCCGCGGCCGGCTCCGGCGGCGTCTCCTTGCGCGGCAGCCACTGCTCCGGCCGCTTCTCGCCGAGGCGCACGAGCTTCGCCACGATGGGCTTCTGCTCGAGGTCGATGGCGGGGCCCTGCTGGCGCACCAGCGCCCAGGTGATGAGCCCGGCGTGGACCATCAGCGAGGCCAGCACCGCCGGCCACATCCTGTCCCGCCGCCCGAGGGCGGTCGCGACCGGGATGCTCATCGCCTGCGGGCCTCCCGCTCGGGCTTCACCCGCTCCGGCGCGGGGTTGGTGATCATCCCCACGTTCACGATCCCGGCGCGCTGCACGGTGGCCATCACGTCCACCACGAAGCCGTAGGGCAGCGTCTTGTCGGCCATGAGGTACAGCTCGTGCTCCTTCTGCGCGCGCGAGTTGGCGCGCAGCTTGTCCTCGAGCTCGTCGTAGGGCACGTGGGCGGCGTCCTCGGTGGTGCCGAGCCACAGGCTCTTGTCCGACTTGATCGAGAGGACGAGCTTCTGCTCCTGCGCCTCGACCGCCTTGGCGCGCGCGTCGGGCAGGTTCACCTCGACGCCCTGCTGGATGAGCGGCGCGGTCACCATGAAGATGATGAGCAGCACCAGCATCACGTCCACGAGCGGCGTGACGTTGATCTCGGTGAGGGACTGGCGGCCCGAGCCGCCGGAGGACATCGCCACGGCTCGCTCCCTAGCTGAAGAAGTGCCGCCGAACGATGTTCAGGAAGTCGTTCGAGAAGTTGGTCATCTCGCTGTCGAGCACGCGGATCTTCGACAGGAAGAAGTTGTAGGCGACCACCGCCGGGATGGCGGCGAACAGGCCGACGGCGGTGGCGATGAGCGCCTCGGAGATGGGCTTCGCCACGGTGGCGAGGTTCGCGTTGCCCATCAGGTAGATCTCGTGGAACGCGCGCATGATGCCCCACACCGTGCCGAACAGGCCGACGAACGGGGCGGCGCTGGCGGTGGTGCCCAGGAACGGCACCTGGCGCTCGAGCGCGGTGACCTCGGAGGCCGCGGCCCGCTTCAGCGCGCGCTCGACGTTCTCGATGCCGCCGAGCTGGTCGCTCATGGCGCCCGGGTCGCCCTCGTTCTTGCGCGCCGTCACCTTCGAGAGCTCGACGTAGCCCGCCCGGAACACGTGCGACAGCGGCGACGCGCCCAGCGACTCCGCCGCCTGGTAGATGGCGTCGAGCCGCTTGGACTGCCAGAAGGTCTCGAGGAACTTCACCGACTGGTCCTGCGCGCGCCGGATCTGGAGCCACTTCTTGACGATGATGGCCCACGACACCGCGGAGGCGCCGAGCAGGAGCGCCAGCACGCCGATGCCGACGGGCCCGGAGTTGGTGGCGATCTCGAGGTAGTTGAGGCCGCCCGCGGCCGCGAGGGGCACGCCGGCGGAGGGCAGGAGCTGCGAGAGGGCGAGTTCGGTCATGTGCAGGTCGGGAAAGGGGTTCTCTAGCATGGACGCGCCCGCTCGGCTGCGCCTCTCCCCGACCCCCCATTCTCCTCGGGATCCGGGGCGCTCGACAGTAAACGCCCGGCGGGCCGTTTCCCCTCCCGAGGCGGCACCGACATGTCCCACCCGCGAACCGTGGTCCCGGCGCCACGGCCGTGCGCCGGGTTCACCCCTCGATCGCGCCCTCGCACGTGCATAATCCCGGCGCTTCGGCCGTCAGGGGGATGGCACGTCCGTTGCTCATTTTCGAGATGCCCGGCCCCATCGCGGTCCGGAGCCCACGCTGGAGGACCTTCCGATGAGACGCCTCGCCCTTCTGCTCGCCGCCTCCGCCCTGGTCGCCGGCTGCACCGTGTCCACCGACAACGGCGGCTACTCCTGCGTGGACGCCGACCGGACCATGACCATCGAGTGGCCGAGCTTCCTGCTCGCCAACGGCGCGCAGACCGGCTGCCGCGACGCCGGCGTCGCGTACGTCGACATCTACATGAACGACCAGCGCGTGCAGGGGCCCGTGTCCGGCGGCTGGAACTGCAGCGACGGCGGCGCGACCATCACCTACGTGCCGGCCGGGACGCACCTGGTCACGGTGGAGGGGATCGCGTCGGACGGCTCGACCATCCTGCTCCGCGACGAGCGGAACGTGACCCCGTACGACTGCGGCGACACGCGGGTGGGCGTGCAGCCGGCCGAGGGCACGTTCGACCTCGCGTACTCCTTCACGCCCACCAACGTCTGCACCGCCGGCTCGTACATGTTCTTCTCGGTCTACGACGCCATCGCCGGGGTGGTCGCCGCCCAGGTGGACGAGACCAGCCCGAACCCGGCCCTGTACGCGTGCGGCGATCCGAACGGGATCGTGTTCACCCTCCCGGCCGGCGCGTTCACGCTCACCCGCACCGAGGAGGCGGTGTTCTCGGGCGGCGCGTGGGTGCCGACGGCGGCGAACTGCAGCGCGACCAACTTCAACGTGACCCCGGCCGCGATCTCGACGCTCTCGGTCGCGCTGGCGGACAGCGCCTCCTACTGCCCGGCCCGCACCGCGGCCCCGCCGCCGGCCCGCCGCGCGCCGAAGGGCCCCGCCACCACGCTGCCGTAGCCCCACGCCGATCCGAGCCGCCTCGAGCGCGGGCCCTGGCGACGGGGCCCGCGCTCCGTCGTCCGGGGGCCGGCACGGCGGGCGAGCGCGCGGGGGGCGACCGGAGTAGACTCCGCGCCGTGTCACGCATCGGCATCTTCGACTCCGGCGTCGGCGGGCTCACCGTCCAGCGCGCCATCCTCGCAGCGCTCCCCTCCGCGGACACCGTCTACCTCGGCGACACGGCCCGCGTGCCGTACGGCACCAAGTCCGCCGAGACGGTGACCCAGTACTCGCTCCGCAACGCGCGGGTGCTGGCGCGCCGCGAGATCGACCTGCTCGTCGTCGCCTGCAACACCGCCTCCGCGGTGGCGCTGCCGGCGCTCCGCGCCGAGTTGCCCGTCCCGGTGCTGGGCGTGGTGGAGCCCGGCGCCCGCGTCGCGGCGAAGGCCTCCCGGACCGGCCGCATCGGCGTGATCGGCACGCAGGGGACCGTGGCGAGCGGCGCCTACCAGGCGGCGATCCTGCGCGAGCGCCCCGGCGCGGAGGTGGTGGCCCGGGCGTGCCCGCTGTTCGTCCCGCTCGCGGAGGAGGGGTGGACGGATCCGGACGACGAGGTGGTGCGCGGGGTGGTCCGCCGGTACCTCGACCCGCTGCGCGACGCCGCCATCGACACGCTGGTGCTGGGCTGCACGCACTACCCGCTGCTCCGCGAGGCGATCGCCCGCGCGCTTCCCGAGGTGCGGCTGGTCGACAGCGCCGACGCGATCGCCGAGGAGGTCCGCGCGCGGATCCCGGCGGTGGCCGGCCGGAGCGGCGTGCACCGGTTCCTCGTGACCGACGTGCCCGAGCGCTTCCTCGGCGTGGCGGGCCGGTTCCTCGGACGCACCGTGGAGTCGGCCGAGCACGTGGACGTGTGAGCGTCGGGCGCGGCTAGCCCACCGCAGCGTCAGGGGATTTCGACCGGGGCGCGCTTGATGGCAGGGGGGCGCCGGCGGTACAGTCCCGCCTCGCGATGGGTGCCGACGCCAGCAAGAAGATGGTTGTGGGCTTCAACCACAACATCAAGCACAAGGGGAAGATGTACCACATCCAGACCGAGGACTCGGGCCTGGACAACCCCCACATCATCACGCACCTGTTCGTGGGCGGGAACATCCTCGCCTCGAAGAAGACCTCCTACGCCGACATCGTCGCCGCCGAGAACCTGGCACAGGTGGTGCGCGAGCTGATGGAGGAGCAGCACAAGGAGATGCTGCGCAACCTCATCAACGGCGTGTACGACGACATCGACGCCGCGAGCGCGCAGCAGGCGCAGGCGTTCCAGCCCGGGCAGATCGAGGCCGACGGCCGTACGGTCCGGCTCCAGCCCGGCATGACGATGCCCGCGCCGCGCGGCGCCCAACTCCCGCCGGAGGTGCTCGCCGCGCGCCAGCAGCCCGCGCCGGCGCTCCGCAACGACGGCGCCGAGACGCTGTTCGGCGAGGACCTGATCAGCGAGCGCAGCCTCGACGAGGTGATCCTCTCGTACCTCGCCGAGGATCTCGGCGAGCGGAAGTGACGTCGCGTCCGGCACTCCCCACGCCGGCCCGGGAGCGTCCGTGATCCAGCTGTTCCACGTCACCAAGGAGTACCCGGGCGACGGGCCCGCGCTCCAGGACGTGACGCTCGAGCTGGACAAGGGCGAGTTCGTGTTCCTCACCGGACCGTCGGGCGCGGGCAAGTCCACCCTGCTGAAGCTGGTGTTCTGCGACGAGGCGCCCACCAGCGGGCAGCTCCTGCTGTTCGGCAAGAACGTGGCGAAGATCGGCGCGCGCGCGGTGCCCTACCTGCGCCGCAACATCGGGGTGGTGTTCCAGGACTTCAAGCTCCTGCCGCAGCGGACGGTGGCCGAGAACGTGGCCCTGCCGCTGGAGGTGCAGGCCATGCCGGACAAGGAGATCCGGCGGCGGGTGAAGCAGCTGCTCCGCTCGGTGGGCCTCGAGCACCGGGCCGAGAAGTTCCCGCCGTCGCTCTCGGGCGGCGAGCAGCAGCGGGTCGCGGTCGCGCGCGCGCTCGCGCCGGCCCCGGCGCTGCTGCTGGCGGACGAGCCCACCGGCAACCTCGACCCGGAGCGCACGCTCGAGGTGATGCAGCTGCTCGCCGACGCGAACGCGCGCGGCACGACCGTGCTGGTCGCGACGCACGACCGCTCGCTGCTCGAGCGCTACAAGCGGCGGGTGGTGCTGCTGGAGCGCGGGCGCCTGGTCTCGGACGGCGACTCGATCCGCCGCGCCCCGGGGTCCGGCGCGGGGGCGGGGGGCTGACCGGTGCCGCTCCGCCCCGTCTACTTCACGCGGCGCGCCGTCGAGGCGCTGGTGCGCGGGCCCTACGTGGCGCTGGTGGGGATCGCGACCATCTTCGTGGCGCTGTTCTCGATCGGGCTGCTCGCGGCGGCCCTCGGCGGCGCGGAGCGGCTGCTCGCGGCCTGGGCCGGCGAGGTCCGCATCTCCGCGTACCTGGCGCAGGGCGCCGACCTGGCGGCGGTGCGCGAGGCGGCGGCGGCGGTCGCGCCCGGTCGCGCCGTCACGGCCGTCACCGGGGCCGAGGCGCTGCGCGGGCTCGCCGCCGAGCTGGGCGAGCAGGGCCGGGTGCTGGAGGGCGTGGGCCCGGGCGTGCTGCCGGACGCGGTGGAGGTCTCGGCGCCGGGGATCTCGCTCGCGGAGGCGCGCGGGCTGGCCGGGCGGCTGCGGGCGCTGCCGGGGGTGGCCGAGGTGGACTACGGCACCGCCTGGCTGGAGCGGCTGGAGCGGTTCCTCGGCCGCGCCCGGATCGCGGCGGTGGCGCTGTTCGCGGCGCTCGCGCTCGCCACCGCGGTGCTGGTCTCGAACACGCTGCGGCTGGCGGTGTTCGCGCGCCGCGACGAGATCGAGATCATGAAGCTGGTGGGCGCCACCGACGCGTTCGTGTCGGCGCCGTTCCTGATCGAGGGGGTGCTGCAGGGCCTGCTGGGCGGCGGGCTGGCGGTGGGGGCGCTGCTGGCGCTGCACGCGGCGCTCGTGCCGCGGCTCCGCGCGGCGGTGGACGCGGCGCGCGCGCTCCGCCTCGGCGACGTGCTCCCCCCGGCGCTCCTCCTGGGCCTGCTCGCGGCCGGCGCCGCGGTGGGCCTGCTCGGCAGCGCGCTCTCGGTGGCGCGCACGCTGCGCCGCCTGTGAGGCCGAGCCGTGGTCCCCTCCGCTCCGCTCGGCATCGCCTTGGCGCTCGCGCTCGCCGCCGGCGGCGGCCCCCGCGCGCAGCTCGACGCGCTCGAGGTGCGGCGCCGCGCCGAGGAGGCCGCCGCGCGGATGCTGGCGCAGCAGGAGCGCTCGGTGCTCGACACGCTGGCCGAGTCGGAGGCGGCGCTCGCCGCGGCGGCCGCGGAGGCGCGCCGGGCCGAGGCCGCCCGGGCCGGGGCCGAGGCCGCGCTGTCGCAGGCGCGGGAGGAGGAGGCGGCCGCGCAGGCGCGCATGCAGGCGCGGCTCGCCGAGCTGCGGCCGCGGCTGGCGGCGCGCGAGCGGCTCGGGCGCACCGGGGAGCTGCAGGTCCTGAGCTCCAGCCGGTCGCTCGCGGACCTGGTGAAGCGCCGCTGGCTCATGGAGCGGATCCTCTCGCACGACGTGGCGCTGCTCGCCGAGGCCGACGCGGCGCGCGACGCGCGCGAGCGGGCGCGCGCGGCCCGGCAGCGCGAGGCGGGGCGCCTCGCGGCCCTGGCGAAGGAGGCGGCGGAGCGGCGCGAGGACGCCGCCGCGCTCCGCGAGGAGCGGGAGACGCTGCTCGCGGCCCTGCGCACCGCCCGCGGGTTCCACGAGCGCGCCGCGGCCGAGGCGGTCGTGCAGCAGCGCCGGCTCGCCGAGTTCGTCGCGACGCTGCCGCCGCCGCGCAGCGGCGGTGCGCTGCCCGAGGGCTTCGCCGCGCGCCGGGGCCGGCTGCCGCTGCCGGTCGCCGGCCACGTGACGGTCGGCTTCGGCAAGGTGGTGAACCCGCGCTTCAACACGGTCACCGTGCAGAACGGCCTCGACGTGGACGCGCCGGCGGGCGCGCCGGTCCGTGCGGTCGCGCCGGGGCGCGTGGTCCACGCCGGCTGGTTCAAGGGCTACGGCAACATCGTCATCGTGGACCACGGGGACGGCTACCACACGCTGGTGGCCCACCTCGCCTCGATGCGCACCGCCATGGGCGAGGACGTGCCCGCCGGCGCCGTGCTGGGGACGGTCGGCGACACCGGCTCGCTGAAGGGGCCGTACCTGTACTTCGAGCTGCGCGAGAAGGGGCGTCCGGTGGACCCGCGGCCATGGCTCGCGCCGTGAGGGCACGTGAGACGATCCCGCCCCCCTGGTAGACTCGCCCCGATGATGCGCCGCCTCGCCCTCGTCGCCGCCCTGGCGATCGCGTTCTTCGCCGGCCTGGTCGCGGACCGCTCCGCCTCGGCGGCGCGCCGCGCCGCGTCCCGGCCCTACCGCGCGCTCGACGTGTTCGCCGACGTGCTCGGCCACGTCGAGAGCTCGTACCTCGAGCCGGTGGACGAGCGGGAGCTGGTGTACGGCGCCATCGACGGGATGATGGCGAAGCTCGACGCGCACTCCGCGTTCATGCGGCCGGAGGTGTTCGAGCAGCTCCGCGACGAGACGACCGGCGAGTTCGACGGGCTCGGCCTGGAGGTCGCGCTCGAGGACGGCGTGCTCACCGTGGTGTCGCCCACGGCCGAGTCCCCCGCCGAGCGCGCCGGGCTCCGGCCGGGCGACCGGATCCTGTCCATCGACGGGGCCTCGACGCGCGAGCTGGGGATGTCCGGGGCGATCCGGCGCATGAAGGGCGCGCCCGGGTCCCAGGTGGTGCTGGAGGTCGATCGCGCCGGGTTCACGGCGCCGCAGCGGCTCACGCTGGTGCGCGAGCGGGTCCGCACCCAGAGCGTGGACCTGCGGGTGCTCGACGCCGGGCGCGGGTACCTGTACGTGCGCGTGAAGGCGTTCCAGGAGCGCACCGACCGCGCGCTGGCGAGGGCGCTCGCCGACGGGCGGGCCGCGCTGGGCGGCGAGATCCGCGGGCTGGTGCTCGACCTGCGCAACAACCCGGGCGGCCTGCTCGACCAGGCGGTGCGGGTGGCGGACGCGTTCCTCGCCGAGGGCGTCATCGTCAGCACCGAGGGGCGCGACCGGCGCGAGGTCGAGGTGCAGCGGGCGCGGCCCAAGGGGACCGAGCCGGGCTACCCGATCATCGTCCTGGTGAACCGCGGGACCGCCAGCGCGAGCGAGATCCTGGCCGGCGCGCTCCAGGACAACGGGCGCGCGGTGGTGATGGGCACGCAGACCTACGGCAAGGGCTCCGTGCAGACCATCATCGAGCTGGAGGACGGCTCGGGCCTGAAGCTGACCGTGGCGCGGTACTACACGCCCAGCCACCGCTCCATCCAGGAGCTGGGCATCTCCCCGGACGTGGTGGTCGCCGAGACCGCCCCGGCGGCCCCGGCGCAGCCCGCGCCGGCGGAGCGCGACCTCAAGCGGCACCTCCGCAACGAGGCGGCGCCGGTGCCCGCCTCGGTCCCGGCGCCCGCCATGCCCGAGGACTTCCAGCTCCGGACCGCGCTGGACTACCTGCGCGCGACGGACGTCCTCCGGGGCGGCCCGGGCGCGCGGAGCACCGCGATCGCCCCGAAGCGGCAGTGAGCACGGGGTAGGGAATCCACGGAGCGTGCAGGCTCGGTCCTCCGAGCCCGGCGTGGCAGCGGTGTCGCGGTCCGGGTCGCCCCTGCACGCAGAACGTGCACCCACGCGCGGTTGCACGCCTTTCGCGGGCCGCGCCGCGCGGGGCGGGCGGATGTGGTTTTCCCTTGTCGGTGCGCACCTTTTCATGAATTGACTTCGCGGTACGGAAGGCTATAGTCCGCGCCAATCCTTCCGGAGACGGAGGGGCGACGCCCTGGCCCGCAGATTGCGATTCGCGGCCCTCTCCGGAGGCGCCCACCGGCGCACACACACGTCAAGATGACTTCACTCGAGCTCTCGGTCGTCGTCGGGTACGCACTGCTGCTCTGCATCCTCTCGATCTACGGGTCCCATCGCTACGCGATGGCGTACCTGTACTACCGGCACAAGTACCGGCTCCCCACGCCGAAGGACCGGTTCGAGCAGCTGCCGCGCGTCACCATCCAGCTCCCGATCTTCAACGAGATGTACGTGACGGAGCGGCTCATCGGCGCCATCGCGAAGATCGACTATCCGCGCGAGCTCCTCGAGGTGCAGGTCCTCGACGACTCGACCGACGAGACCCAGGGCATCGCCCGCGCCTGCGTGGATCGCGTCCGGGCCGAGGGGCTCGACATCGTCTACATCCACCGCACCGACCGCAGCGGCTTCAAGGCGGGCGCGCTGGAGAACGGGCTGAAGACCGCCAAGGGCGAGTTCGTGGCGGTGTTCGACGCGGACTTCATCCCGGATCCGCACTTCCTGCGGCGTACCGTGGACTTCTTCACCGACCCGAAGGTCGGCATGGTCCAGGCGCGCTGGGGCCACCTGAACCGCGGCTACTCGCTGCTCACCCAGGTGCAGGCCATCCTGCTCGACGGGCACTTCGTCATCGAGCACACCGCGCGCAACCGCTCCGGCCGCTTCTTCAACTTCAACGGCACCGCGGGGATCTGGCGGCGCGAGGCCATCGCCTCGGGCGGCGGCTGGCAGCACGACACGCTCACCGAGGACCTGGACCTCTCCTACCGCACGCAGATGAAGGGCTGGCAGTTCGTCTACGTGCCGCAGATCGTCACGCCGGCCGAGCTGCCGGTGGAGATGAACGCGTTCAAGAGCCAGCAGCACCGCTGGGCGAAGGGCTCGATCCAGACCGCGCTCAAGGTCCTGCCGCGGCTGCTCGACGCGGATCTGCCGCGCGAGGTGAAGCGCGAGGCGGTGATGCACCTCACCGCGAACCTCGCCTACCTGCTGATGATCCCGCTGGCGATCCTGCTGCCGATCACCGTGGTGGTGCGCGTCTCCCACGGCTGGTACGAGGTGCTGTTCCTCGACATCCCGTTCTTCGCCGCCGCGACCTTCAGCGTGGTGGCGTTCTACGCGGCGAGCCAGCGCGAGCAGGGCCGCACCACCTGGCAGCAGATCAAGTACCTGCCCATGGTGATGGCGATCGGCATCGGCCTGTCGGTGAACCAGGCGCGCGCGGTGGTCGAGGCGCTCATGGGCTACGAGACCGCCTTCACCCGCACGCCCAAGCACGGCGTCGCCTCGGCGGGCGAGTCGGTGACGCGCAAGCGGTACAAGGCGGCGGTCACGTTCCAGCCCATCGTCGAGCTGGCGCTCGCGGCCTACATGACCTACGGCGTGATGTACCTGATCGAGCGCGAGGTCTACTACTCGCTGCCGTTCCTGCTGCTGTTCCAGGTGGGCTTCGGCTACGTCGGCCTGGCCAGCATCTACGAGGGCCTTCGCGGCCGGGTCGGGCGCTGGGTCCGCGTGCTCTCGCCGCAGCCCTCGCCGGAGTAGCGGCCCGCCCGGCGGGTCCGCGAAGCACGACGGGCGCCGCGATCTCGCGGCGCCCGTTCCGTTTCCGGCCCCGTGGCCGGGCCGCGCTAGGCGGGCTCGAGCGGCTTCTCGAATACCGCGACGCCGCGGTCGAGCCGGCCCACCTCGGCGAAGCCGAGCCGCTCCCAGAACGCGCGCGCGCCGGGGTTCTCGTCGCCCACCGACAGGCGCAGCGCGCGGAAGCCGGAGCGCGCCAGCACGTGCTCGAGCGCGGCGGTGGTCTCCTTGCCGTAGCCGAGGCCCTGGCACGCCTCGCGGAACAGCAGCAGGCCCACGTGCGCGGTGCCGGGCTCGGGGTGGTTCAGGTACAGGTCGAGGACCCCGACGGCGGGCCCTCCCGTGTGCGGGACGAGCGCGTAGACGCGGCGCTCCGGATCCGCCTCGGCCTCCGCCAGCAGCCGCTCCGCCGCGTCCGCGCCGGCCGGCCCGCCCTCGGTGCGCACGAAGTAGTCCGGCGCGCCCTGGAAGCAGGACTGGATCTGCGCGGCGTGCGCGCGCGTGGCGGCCACCGCGCGCAGCCGCGGTCCGTCGAGCGGCGCGAGCTCATCGCCCGGGCCCGCGCCCTGGGTTCCGTGCACCGGTGTCATGGGGACCTCCGTCGACGTGGTGCGTCGAGGTGACTGGCATAGCCCGGCGCGGAGCGGCGGGTCAAGGCGCGTCGAGGTCCGGCGCCGCCGGGATCAGCCGGCCACTGCACGGAGCGCGGACGTGTCCTCGAGCGACGCGATCACCTGGTCGGCGCCGCTCGCGGCGAGCTCGGCGGCCGAGTAGCGGCCGGTCGCGACCGCCAGCACCGGGCAACCCACCAGGTGGGCCGCGGCCACGTCGCGGGGCGTGTCCCCCACCACCAGCGCCTCGGCGGGGTCGAGCGTGCGCCCGAGCCGGGCCGACGCCCGCCGCACCGCCGCCGCGACCACGTGCTCCCGCGCCTCGCCGTCGGCCGCGAACCCGCAGATCGCGTCCGGGCCCCAGTCGAACCAGGCGTCGAGGCCGCCGTGGGCGAGCTTCACCCGCGCCCCCGCCGCCACGTTCCCCGTGCAGAGGCCCTGCGGCACGCGCCCGTGCAGCGACCGGAGCGCCGCCTCCACGCCGGGGAGCACCTGGTACCCCGGGTTGCGGATCTCCACCGCGAGGTGCTCGAGGTAGCGCGCGAGCACCCCCTCGCAGGCGTCGTCGCTGTACGGGTGCGCGAGGAGCGCGAGCGCCTCGCGGACGATCAGCCGATCGGTCATGCCGTCGAGCCGCAGGCCGCCCAGCGCGCCATCGATCGGGCCGCAGCGCTCCGCGAGCGCGCGCTCCAGCGCGCGCCGGCCGGCGCCCCCGCACGAGATGAGCGTCCCGTCCACGTCCCACAGGATGACCGCGGCGCGCCTCACTCGAACAGCGCCTCCACGAACTCGCGCGGCGAGAACGGCTTCAGGTCGGCCACCCGCTCGCCCACGCCCACGTAGCGTACCGGGATCCGCAGCTCGTCGCAGATCCCGATGATCACCCCGCCCTTGGCGGTGCCGTCGAGCTTGGTGAGCGCGATGCCGGTCACGCCCAGCGCCTCGTGGAACTGGCGCGCCTGGGCGATCGCGTTCTGGCCGTTGGTGGCGTCGAGCACGAGCAGCACCTCGTGCGGCGCGCCCGCGGCGGCCTTGCCGATCACCCGCTGCACCTTCTTCAGCTCCTCCATGAGCGGCATCTTGGTGTGGAGGCGCCCGGCGGTGTCGCAGAGCACCACGTCCACGCCCTCCTGCGCGCCGCGCTGCACCGCCTCGAAGCAGACCGCGGCCGGGTCCGCGCCCTCCTTGCCGCGGACGACGGGCGCCGAGACGCGCTCGGCCCAGACCTCGAGCTGCTCGCCCGCGGCGGCGCGGAACGTGTCGCCGGCCCCGAGGAGCACCTTGTGCCCCGCGCCCTGCAGCTTCGCGGCGAGCTTGCCCACCGTGGTCGTCTTGCCCGACCCGTTCACGCCCACCACCATCACCACCCACGGGCGCGCCTCGCCCACCGCGAGCGGCGCGGCCGCGCCGCCGGTGCCGGCCAGGTCGAGGATGCGCGCGATCTCCTCGCGCAGCGCCGCCTTCAGCCGCTCGGGATCCGACAGCTCCTTGCGGCGGACCTTCTCGCGGGCGGACTCGAGCAGCCGCGTGGCGGTCTTCACGCCGATGTCCGCCGTGAACAGCACCTCCTCGAGGTCGGCGAGGACCGCGTCGTCCACCACCTTGCCGCCGGCGAACAGCGCGTTCAGCCGCGCCATGAAGCCGCCGCGGGTCTTCTCCAGGCCCGCCGCCAGTGTCTTGCCCGCCTCGGCCTCGGCGCGCCGCCGCGCCTCCTCCTCCGCCCGGCGCCTCGCCTCCTCGGCCTCGCGCGCCTGCCGCTCCGCCTCCTCGCGCGCGCGCCGCGCCTCCTCGGCGCGCTCCTCGACCCGGCGCTCCTTCTCGAGGCGCTCCGCCTCCTTCTTGCGGCGGTACTCCTCCTTGCGGCGCGCCTCCAGCGCCTCGCGATCCTCGGCCGGCGCCGCGGGCCCGGCGGCCGGCGCCGGGGGCGGCGGCGCGACGGGCCGCGGGGCCTCGCGGCCGGCCCGGCGGAGCGCCGCGGCGGCCTCCTCCTCGGTGGCGCCGCGGGCGAGCCGCTCGGTCGGCGGGGCGGCGGGCGGGGCCGCGCGCGGCGGCGCCTCGGGCGCGGCGCGCCGCTTCCGGGCGAGCCGCAGCGCGGCCAGCACCACGAGGAGGAGCACGGCGACGACGATCGCGACGGCGGCGGCGTCGTTCGCGGTGAGTGCGAGCGGGATCACGGCGGGCGGGCTCCGGGCGAGGAAAATGCTGCGGGAGCCCGAGCATATAGGGCCCCCGGCGCGCGGGTGTCAATTCGCGGCGGCGCGCGGCGAAGACGGCCGCGGCGGCGCACGGGACCCGGCGTGCAGGGTGGGGCGGGGCGCCGCCCCGTCCCATCCCGCCCGGACGCCGGCGTGCGCCGCGAGACCGGAGGTGACGCGGATCCCGAGACCGTCGTTCAGGCCGCGGCGGCCTCGCGGGTGCGCTCGGAGAGCCGCACCGAGACCAGCTTGGAGACGCCCGGCTCCTCCATGGTCACCCCGTAGAGCGTGTCCACCATCTCCATGGTCCGCTTGTTGTGGGTGATCAGGATGAACTGCGAGTTCTTCGACATCTCCTTCACCATCTCGTTGTAGCGGCCCACGTTCGCGTCGTCGAGCGGCGCGTCGACCTCGTCGAGCAGGCAGAACGGGGTGGGCTTGATGAGGAAGATGGCGAAGATGAGCGAGACGGCCGTGAGCGCCTTCTCGCCGCCGGAGAGCAGGTTGACGCTCTGGAGCTTCTTCCCGGGCGGCTGCGCGAAGATCTCCACGCCCTGCTCGCCGTCGCCCTCGGCGGCGGTGAGCACCAGGCCGGCGCGCCCGCCCGCGAACAGGCGCGGGAACACCTGCTGGAACTTCTCGTTCACCCGGTCGAACGTCTCCTGGAAGCGCTCGCGGCTGGCGCGGTTGATCTTGACGATGGCCGCCTTGAGGTCGGCGAGCGACCGCTCCAGGTCGGCGCGCTGCTCGCTCATGAACGCGTGCCGGTTCGACAGCTCGTCGTACTCCTCGATGGCGGTCAGGTTGATGGCGCCCATCCGCTCGGCCTGCCCCTTGAGCTCGTCCAGCCGCTCGCGCTCGGCCTCCCCGGGCGGCTTCTCCAGGTGGAAGCGGCCCACCTCCCAGCGCAGCTCGGCCTGGCAGCGCTCCCGGGTCTGCTCCTCGAGGTGCGAGAGCTCCAGCGCGTGCTCGCGCGCGGTCAGCGCCGCCTCGGCGCAGGCCTGCCGCACCGCCTCGGCGCGGCCGCGCAGCTCGCGCGCCTCGGCCTCGCGGCCGCGCGACGCGGCCACCAGCCCCTCGTGCGCCGCGCGCGCGCGCGCCAGCTCCTCGCGCACCGCGGCCAGGTCCTGGCCCAGCCGGCCCAGGTCCACCCGCGTGCCCTCCAGCCGTCCGCGCAGCTCCGCAGCGCGCGCGTTCGCCTCGGAGAGCGCGGCGAACAGCCGCCCGCGCCGCTCGTCCACCTCGCGCCGGGTGTCGTCGATCCGCTTGAGCGCGGAGCCGATGCCCTCGCGACGCTCGGCGTCCGCGGCGGCCTTCACCTTCAGGTTCATCAGCTCGGCGGAGAGCACGTCGCCGCGGGCGCGGGTGTGCTCGAGCGCCGCCACCGCCTCGCGGGCCCGCTCCTCGGCGCGTCCCTGCTCGGCCTCGGCGGTCGCCGCCGCGACCCGGTGCTCCTCCTCCTCGCGCACCAGCCCGGCCACCCCGTCCTCGAGCTGCTTCCGCTCGGCCTCGAGCTGGCCGGTGCGGTCGGCCACGCGCTCCAGCTCCGAGCCCACGCGGGCGAGGTCCTTCTCCTCCTCGACGAGCGCCAGCTCCTTCTCGCGCCCGTCCTTGTCGAGCGACTTCAGCGCCGCCTCGAGCTGGAGCAGCCGCGCCTGCAGGGTCCGGTGCCGCTCCTGCGCCAGCGAGAACTCCGCCTCGAAGCCGCGGACCGTCTCCTCCAGCTCCTGCACCTCGCGCCGCCGCTGCAGCGCGCCGTGGCCCTCGCCCTCGAGCGGCCCGCCGGTGACGACGCCGTAGGGGTCGAGCACCTCGCCGTCGAGCGTGACCAGCGTCCGCTTCACCGCGCTCTGCTGCCAGATCTCCAGCGCGGAGGGCAGGTCGCGCACGATGATCGCGTCGCCGAGGAGGAAGCGGGCCACCTTCTCGTACGAGGGGTCGAACGTCACCACGTCCAGGCAGACCGCCACGAAGCCGGGCTGCGCCCGGTCGGCCTCGGTGGGATCGCTCGCGCCCGCCTCGCGCAGGCGCGCCATCGGGATGAGCGAGGCGCGCCCCTCGGCCGCGGTCTTCAGGTAGTCGATGGCCTCGACGCCCTGGGAGTGGCTCTCGACGATGACGTACTGGAGCCGCTCGCCCAGCACCGCCTCGATGGCGTTCTCGTACTCCTCCGGCGCGGACACCACGTCCGCCACCAGCCCGAAGATGCCGTGGTCGCGCGGCTCGTCCTGGCCGGCCCGGGTCATCAGGCTCCGCACGCCGCGGCCGTAGCCCTCGTAGTTGCGGACGATCTCGAGGAGGCTCTGCAGGCGGGAGCGCTTCTCGGCCAGCTCCTCGCGCAGCGTGATGAGCTTCGCCTCGTTCTGGATGAACTCGGCGCGGGTGCGCTCGAGCAGCTCCTCCTGCGCGCCCCGCTGCTCGTCCAGGCGGAGCTTCAGCTGGCGGGTGTGGCCCAGCTTCTCCACGTGGCGCGCGCGCGCCTCGTCGAGCTGGCCGGCGCGCTTCGCCAGGTCGTCGGCCTCGGCGCGGTTGCGCTCGATGCGGCCGCGCAGGTCGAGCCGCTGGCGCTCGATCTGCGCGAGCTGGCTGCGGTGCGAGGTGGCCTCGGAGAGCGCGGCGGCGGCGGCGGCCCGGGAGCGGTCGGCCTCGGCCTGCAGCGCGCCCTGCTCGCGGCCGGCGTCGCGCAGCGCGGCCTCGGCCTCGCCCAGGCGGCCCTCGTCGGTGGTGACGAGGGACTGCAGGTCGTCGCGCTGCCGGAGCAGCGTCTCGCGCTCGGCGGCGAGCGCCTCGGCCTGGTCCTTCAGCGCCTCCACCTCGGCCGCCTGCGCGCGGGTGCGCTCCGCGATCTGGTCGAGCTCGCGCGCCGCCGCCTCCACCGAGACCTCGGAGACGCGCGCGGCGCTCTCCAGCGCGTGCTCGCGGGTGCCCAGGTCGGCGACCCGCGCCTCGCTCTCGCCGCCGAGGGCGCGGTCCTGCTCGAGCGCGCCGTCCAGCTCGGCGAGGCGGGCCGACAGCTCGGCCTCCTCGGCCTTCAGCGCGGCCTGCCGCTCCTCGGCGGCGCGGCGGGTGGCGGTCAGCTCCAGGTAGCGGGCCGCGGCGGTGCGCAGCTCGAGCTCGCGGATCTGCCCGCGCAGCGCCTTGTACTTCTCCGCCTTGCGCGCCTGCCGGTTGAGCGACTCGAGCTGCTTGCCCAGCTCCTGGACGATGTCGGCGACGCGCAGCAGGTTCTGCTGCGTGGCCTCCATCTTCCGCTCGGCCGCCTCGCGGCGCTTCTTGTACTTCGTGATGCCGGCCGCCTCCTCGATGATGGCGCGCCGGTCCTCGGGGCGGGCGGAGACGATCTGGCCGATGCGGCCCTGCTCGATGATCGAGTAGGCGGTGCGGCCCACGCCCGAGCCGAAGAAGATGTCGTTCACGTCCAGCAGCCGGGCCTGGACGCCGTTCACCAGGTACTCGGACTCGCCGGTGCGGAACAGCCGGCGGCCGACGGTGATCTCCCCGAAGCCCTGGTACTGCGGCGGCAGCTCGCTGGGCCGGTCGTTGACGAAGGTGAGCATCACCTCCGCCATGGAGAGCGGGGGCTTCGACTCCGACCCGTTGAAGATCACGTCCTCCATGGACCGGCCGCGGAGGTGGCGCGCCGACTGCTCGCCGAGGACCCACCGGATCGAGTCGGCCACGTTGGACTTGCCGCAGCCGTTCGGGCCCACCACGCCGGTCACCCCGTCGTCGAAGGCGATGACGGTCTTGTCCATGAAGGACTTGAACCCGACGATGTCGAGGCGACGGATGCGCATGGCGAAACGCGATATCACGACCCCATGGGCGAGTTCAAGCGAAGCCCTTGATCAATGGGGGGTTTTCACCGGCCGCCGCGTCGCAGCCCGGGCGGCGGCGGCCGTTTCCCATGGGGAAACGCGACCTTGCGTTGCCTGACGTGTATGGCCGCCCTGGGGCAGCGCCGGCGCGCGCCCCCGGGATACACTCCCGGGTCACATGCGCTTCGGTTGGCGGCTGGTCCGGAACGTCGCGTCGATGATCCTGCTCGGCACGGCGCTGGGGTGGTGGGTGACGCAGGCGTTCCCGCTCTCCGCGCCGCAGCGCGAGGCGCTGCGGTGGGCGCTCCTCGCGAGCGTGGTGCTGGAGTGGGCCGCGGCGGGCGGGGCGGTCTGGGCCCTGTCGCGGCCGCTGCGCGCCGCCGACGACGCGCACCGCCGCGCCGGCGCCATCCCGACGCCGCTCGCGCTGCGCGCCGCCGCCACCGGCCACCGGCTGCCTGCCTACACCGCCGCGGTGGTGCTCGCCGCCGGCGTGCTCGCCACCGTGGTGCTCACCGCCCTGGCCCGCGCGCGCGGCGTCCCGCTCGACCTCGGCCTGGCCGGCGCCGCGGTGGGCTTCGCCAGCGCCTCGCTCGCGGCGATGCTCTGCTACGCGCTCGCCGGCACCGCCGCCGGCGAGGTGTTCGAGCGGCTCGGCCCGGACGCCGAGGTCGCCGTCCAGGGCACGGTGCGCGGGAAGATCCTGATCCTCGCGCTCGGGCTCATCACCATCTGCGTGCTCCTCTTCGCCGCCACCGGCTACGTCCGCTACCGGGGCGACATCGATCGCGAGTACGTCGCCACCGCCGCCCACGCGCAGGAGAGCGCGGTCGCCTCCGGCGTGGCCGCGAGCGACGCGGAGCTGGCGGAGCACCTCTGGCTCGTGACCGGCACGCCCTCGGCCGTGCTCAGCCCGGGCGGCGCGGTGGTGGCGCGCTTCGGCGCGGGCCGGGTCCCGTTCGAGGGCGCGGCCGCCGCGGCCGCGGGCGCGCTCCGGGTCGAGGGCGGCTGGCTCGTGTCGCGCGCCACCGCCTCGGGCGGGCGCGTGGTCTCGTGGCTCCCGGAGGAGCCGGTGCGCGCGCGGCGGCGCGCGTTCTGGGGCGCGCTCGCCGTCAGCGCCCTGGTGGTCTACGCGGCGACCGCGCTGCTCGCGTGGCTCGCCGCCAGCGCCATCACGCTCCCGTTCCGGACGCTCGGCCGCGCCGCGGACCGCATCGCCTCGGGCGACCTCGCCGCCAGCCCGCCCTCGGTCTCGCGCGACGAGATGGGCCAGCTCGCCGCCGACTTCCGGCGCATGGCGCAGGGGTTGAAGGCGCTGGTCGTGGACGTCCAGTCGGCGAGCGAGGGCGTCTCGGCCGGCGCGCGCGAGGCGGGCGCCATCGGCGAGCGGGTGCGGGCCGGCGCGCTGGACCAGCACGCCGGGGCGGTGGCGGCGCAGGGCGCGGTGGAGGCGATGGAGGGCTCGATCGCGCTGGTGGCGCGCGGGGTCGGCGGCCTGTCGGAGTACGTCTCGGCGACCACGCAGCAGGTGGGCGAGATGGCGTCCGGCCTGGACGAGGTGCGGCGCAAGGGGGCCGAGCTGGAGCGCGCCATGGCGGTCGCGCTCCGCGACGTGGAGTCGCTCGCGCACGCGGGCCGCGACGCCGACGCCACGCTCGCCGAGCTGGAGCAGCACGCCGGCCATGCCGCCGGGACGCTCTCGGCGGTGCGGTCGTCGATCGGGACGCTGGAGCGCGCCGCCGAGGAGAGCGAGCGCACCGCCGGGATGGTGGCCGACGTCGCCGAGGGGGCCGGCGGGGTGGTGGAGGAGACGGTGCACGGGATCGAGGCGCTGCGCGCGGCGGTGGCCGACGCGCACCGCCGCGTGGCGGCGCTGGGGCGGCGCTCCGACGACATCGACCAGGTGGTGGACTTCATCTCGGAGGTGGCCGGGCGCACCAGCCTGCTGTCGCTCAACGCCTCCATCATCGCCTCGCAGGCGGGCGAGCACGGCAAGGGCTTCGCGGTGGTGGCCGAGCAGATCCGCGAGCTGGCGGCGCAGATCGCCCGCTCGACGACCTCGATCGGCGACATCGTCCGCGCGGTGCGCGACGACGTGGAGGGCACCGCCGCCCTCATCGACCGCGGCGACGCGCTCGCCGGCGAGGGCGTGAAGCTGGCCCGCAACTCGCTCGAGGCGCTCGGCGAGATCCGCCGCTCCACCGCGCAGGGGCGCGAGACCGCCGCCGCGATCCGGGCGGCGGTCGGCTCGCACGCACAGTCCACGCACGAGGTCTCGCTGCTGGTGGAGTCGGTGGCGGAGGGCTCTCGCGCGGTCGCGGCCGCGGTGCAGCTGGTGGGCCGCAGCGCCGCCGGCGTGAACACCGCGTCGCGCAGCGTGAACGCGATGGCCGACCAGGTGGCGCGCGCGCTGGAGGACCAGTCCACGCGGGGCCGGCAGCAGCTGGAGAGCCTGGGGCGCGTGGAGCGGATGCTCGCGGAGATCGGGCGCGCGGTGGAGCACCACAACGCGGCCACGCGCCGGGTCCGCGAGGGGCTGCGGGCGCTCTCGCAGACGGCCGGCGACCACGAGCGCGCGGTGGAGGGGCTGTCCGGCCTGGCCGAGCGGCTCGGCTCCCGCTCGCGCGCGCTGGCCGAGCGGGTGGGGCGCTTCAAGGTCTAGCGGGCGGAGGCGGGCGGGCCCGCCCCGGCTACTCCTCGTCGCCGCCGCCCATCGGCGCGCGGCCCTGCCCCGGCGTCAGCACGATCCGCGGGTGTCCGAGCGTCCCCACCACCTGGAGCCGGTAGGCGCCGTCCGGCGTGCGGGCCGAGGCGAGCGCCGCCTCCACGATGGGCCGCAGGCCGGCGGTCGCGCTCGCGCTCCAGAAGCCCGGCTGGATGCGCACGGTCGCCTTGCCGAACACCGCCGCGTGCTCGAGGCGCGGCCCGAGGGTCACCGCCAGCCCGTCGGTGGCGAGCTCCACGTCGCCGCCCTTCGCCTCGAGCCGCTCCACCGCCGCCTTGCCGCCCTCCAGCTTCACGCTGGCGGCGACCTCGCCGAGGCCGACGCGCGGGAGGCGCAGGCCGGTGGCCATGCCGGGGATGGGCAGCTGGCCCCCGGCCACGCCGGCGCGGGACACCGCCAGCTGCATGCGGCCGGTGGGCCGGCCCGCCGGCGCCTCCGGCACGGTGACGTCCACCGAGCCCGAGACCGCGCCCTGCAGGTCCATGCCGGTGGCGACCTTCAGCGGGACCGCCCGGGCCAGATCGAGCCCCTGGAGCGCCAGGACCGTGCGCCGCTCGGCGCCGTTCAGGGCGGTGCTGCCGCGCACGCGGCCCTCGTAGACGAGCGCGTCCACGTCCATCACCTGCCGGCCCAGCAGCAGCGGCAGCAGCTGGAGCGACGCGCTCACCCGGTCGATGGCGAACTGGTGCGAGGCGTGGTCCTCGAGCCGCACGCCCTCCGCGGTCACGCCGAGCAGGCCGCCCGGGCCGATGTCGTCGGCCTCGAACTGCCAGCCGCGCGCGCCCGCCTCCAGGATCAGCCGCTCGCGCACCGCCTCGGAGGGGAACGTGGCGCGGAGCGCCACCGCGAACGCGAGCAGCGCGAACGCGCCGTAGCCGGCGCGCGGTCGCCACACGTTCCAGTCCACCCGCGACATCCCCGGGAGGCGCGCGAGCCACGGCATCGAGGGGAGCCGGAGGCGTTCGAGGTCGAGCTTCATCGGTCAGGCCTTGAGCTGGTAGGTCGAGACCACCACCGTCGCGTCCACGAGCGCGGGGTCGTCGGTGCGGGTGGTGACGCGGACGCGGCGCACCTTCACCACGCCCGGGCCGCGCTCCAGGGTCTGCATCAGCCGGGCGAGCCGGCCCAGGTCCACGCGCGCGATGCTGACCTCCACCGCCTCCTCGCGCAGGCCCTCGAGGTCGCCCTGCGTGGTGGTGGGGCGCAGGTCGGTGACCTCGATGCCGAGCGCGGTGCCGGCCTGCGAGATGTGGCTGAGCAGCTGCACCGGCGGCCCCTTCAGGCGCGACTCGATCGCCTGCCGCTCCGCCTGGCGGCGCCGGTAGCCCTCCGCCAGCTTGCCGACCTGCGAGAGGACCTTGGTCTTGTCCTCGATGCGCGCCTCGCGCGCGGAGATGCCGCGGCTGATGGAGAGCGAGACCAGCCAGATCGCGAACAGCGCCACGCCCAGCGCCGCGACCGTGACGAGCACCCGCTCGCGGGGCGCGAGCTTCGCCATCCAGGCCGCCACGTCGGCGCGCAGCTTGCGGAGGAAGTCCATCTCAGCCCCTCTCGCCCGCGACGTCGCGCGGGCCGGACTCGAGGCAGGTCAGCCCGGAGTCGATGGAGAACTCGAACTTGCCGTCGGAGGCGCGCTTGCGGGCGGAGCCGGAGCGGGCGTCGCCGAAGCAGCGCGAGCCGCGCAGCCCCTCCACCACCTTGTCCACGCTCTCCGCGCCGTCGGTGGTGCCCTCGAGGTGCAGCTTGTCGCGGGTGATCTCGATGCGATCGAACCGCACCGGGACCTCGGCGGGCACCTTGTCGGCCAGCTCGCCCAGGACGTCCACGGCGGAGACGCGCGGCAGCGCCGCCGCCGCGGTGCCGCGCCCGCGCAGGATGGCCTGCGCCTCCTCGAAGTTCGGGTAGCAGCGGCCCAGGATCTTCTGCTCCGCGTCGCAGAGCGCCCGGTCCAGGGCGGCCTCCTGGCGCGACAGCGCGAACACCTTCACCCCGGCGCTCACCACGGCCAGCACCAGGATGGCGGCCGCGTACAGGCCGAGCCGCGCCAGCTTGCCCTTGAGGTGCTCGAAGTCGCGGGTGTACGCGAGCTCGCCGCGGCGCAGGTTCAGGCGCGGCGCGCGCGCGCCCTGGTGGCCGCGGAGCGCGAGCGCGAGCGCCAGCGCCAGCCCGGGGGCGCGATCGGCGGCGACGGCGGCCGCGGCCGGACCGGCCAGCGCGAGCGGCGCCACCGCGCCGTCCACGTCCGGCGCGAGGAGCTCCGGGAGCCCGGGCAGCCTGGCCAGCTCGCCCGCCAGCGAGAGGCGCTCCAGGCGGCGCGGCCCCACCCGCGCGCGCCAGGCGCGCAGCGTGGCGCGCACCTCGCGCACGAGCGGCTGCAGCGCGGCCGAGAGCGCCCCCGCGGCCCGCGGATCCCGCGCCAGCGCCGCCAGCTCCGGCGGCGGCGGGGGACCGCCCAGCTCGCCCGCGAGCAGCGCGCCCGCGTCCGCCTCGGGCACCCCGAGCGCGCGCGCCAGCGCGCGGACCAGGTGCGCGCCGCCGAACGCGAACGTCCGGGCCGCCTCGCACGCGCCCGCCGCCGTGACGCACAGGCTGGTGCGCTCGGCGCCGACGTCGAGCACGCCCTCCGCCGGCGCGGGCCCCTCCGGCGGCGCCGCGAGCGGCTCCACCGCCCCGCCCGCCAGCAGCGCCGCGTAGGCGGGGCCGGCGGGGATCACCGCGCGCGGGTCGAGGCCGCCGTGGCCGAGCGCCGCGAGCAGCGCGCCCAGCTCCTCCCTGCGCACCACGCCCACCAGCAGGTCGGTCTTGCCGTCGCGCACGCCGAGGGGCTGCCAGTCCCAGGCCACGGTCGCGAGGTCGAACGGGATCTGCCCCTCCACCTCGAACCCGATGGTCTGCTCGATGCGGCGCGCGTCCGTGAACGGGAGCGTCACCACGTTCGAGGACACCGACGAGCCGGGGAACGCCACCACCGACTCGTCCACCCGCCACCCGCGCTCCCCGAGCAGCTGGTGGACGGCGGCCGCCTGCCGCGCCAGCAGCGGGGGCGCGTCGTCGCCCTCCGCCGTCGGGACCGGCGCGCTGGCCGTGTCGAGGACGGCGTAGCCGCGGTAGGTGCTCTCCAGGAGCACGGCCTTCACCGCGTGCGCGCCCAGGTCGAGGCCGAGGATGTGCTGGGCCATGGCTCTACTCCTCGCGCCAGTGGATGAGGCGGCCGGACGAGATCCCGGCCTGGCCCTGGAGCGCGGTGGTGAGTGGGTTTCCGGCGTCGGGCGTCCCGGGCGTCGGCGCCGCGCCGGCGGCGCCCGCGATGGGCGCCGTGCCGGCCGGCTGGTTCTGGTTCGGGTCGAAGGTGACCACCGCGTCGATGGTCTTGCTGACGGCGCCGGCGTTGCCGAACGCGCGGATGCGGAACGCCGCCGAGCGGTCGGTGAACGGCGACTTCGGGCTCTGCGCCAGGTAGTCGGCGCGCACCGGGACGCCCAGCGCCGCGACCACCGCGGCGAACTGCGGCGGGGTGAGCGCCATCAGCCCGCCCATGCGCACGTCCGAGAGCGCGCGCTGCAGCTTCTGCGGGAACGCCGGGTCGAGCAGGAGCGGCTGCGCCGCCGGCTCGGCCATCATCCAGGCGATGCGCATCTGCTCGGAGGGCTCCGAGGTGTTGACGTTGATCTTCGCCTCGCGCGGCAGGTAGACCGTGAGCTTGTCGCCGAAGGCCGCCAGGAACGCGTCGCTCACCCCGGCGACCAGGCTCAGCTCGGCGAGCGAGTCGAAGCGCGCGTTCTTGGCGCGGTAGCGGTCGCGGCCGTGGTCGTAGGGGCGGTTCTCGTCGGAGAAGCCCTTCTCGAACGGGTTGGCGGGGACCACGAACGTGCACCCGTCGCCGCCGGGGTAGCTCACCGCGAGCGCGGAGCCCGCCTCGTCGTCGTCCACCCAGTCGCGCAGGTGCAGGAGGAGGTCGTTGCGCGTCCAGCGCTGTCCCTCCGCGTCCTCGCGGTCGAACAGCGGATCCCAGCGGGCGTCGCAGACGAGGCGGAGGATCGCCTCCACCTGCGGGCCGAGCAGGCCGCTGGTCTGGAGCGCGTCGAGCTGCACGTTCACCTTGCGGCCCTCGTCCTCGATCTTCGAGTCGAACCCGCCCTCGAAGTCGCCGAAGCGGGCCTGCGGCGGCGCGCCCTCCGCGGCCGCCGCCCGCGCCGCCGGGCCGGCCTCGCCGAACAGCGCCTGCACCAGGCCCGAGCTGACCGGGACCAGCTCCCAGATCTGCGGGCGCGGACACGCCGCCGCGGCCTGGCCGCCCGCGCCGCCGGTCCCGGCCGTGCCGGCCGCGGTCGCCGAGCCCGCGGCCGCGGTCGTCCCGCCGGTGAGCGCGCCCATCGCCTGGCAGGCCGCGCCGCTCGCCTGATCGATCTGCTGCTGGAACGCGAGCACCAGGCGCGAGAAGGACACCGCGCTCTTCGCGAGGTAGGTGGCGCGGAGCTCGTCGCGGCCGTTCACGGCGATCTGCAGCCGGACGCGGGTCTCGTAGGCGAGGTCCACCGAGAGCGCCGTGAGGATGGCGAGCGACACCATGACGACGAGGAGCGCGGCGCCGCGGGGGCGCGGGCGAGCGGGTCGTGGGCCGGGGCGGAGGGCGCGCATCAGAAGTCCAGCGGCCGCGTCAACGCGACCCGCGCCTCGGTGGAGAACTTCTCGGTGCGCCCGTCGGCGAGCTTCACCTCGAGATCGAAGCGGACGCGCGCGGGCAGCTCGTTCGCGCGCTCCACCGACCGGGTGTTCCATTCGCGCACCCAGTCCTTCTTCTTCGCGTCCCAGTACTGGACCCGGAACCCGGTGACGTGGTCGGCGACGACGTCCTTGCGCCCCTCGCGCTCGGGCTCCTCGTCCACGCGCGCCTTCTCGCGCCGGAACAGCGCCTGCTCCCCGCCGCCGTCCGGGGCCGACTCCAGCGTGTACTCCACCACCGACGCGTCGGACTCGCGCGCGTCGCGGAGCAGCCGCCGGTGCGCCTGCGTGGTGAACAGCAGCCCCTCCTCGCGCCCGCGGAACAGCGTGGGGCGCTCGCGCAGGCGGTTCTTGTCGTAGTGCTCGGACAGGAACGCCATCGAGGTCTCGCGCGCCAGGCGGGTGAGCGCGGAGCGCGCCGCCGCGTAGCGATCCCCCTGCGCGCGGGCGATCTCCTGGGCGCGGTCCACCTGGTGGAACGCGCCGAGCGTCATCGCCCCCACCGCGGCGGTGATCGCCATGGCGATCAGCACCTCGAGGAGCGTGAACCCGCCCGCGGCGGCGCGGCCCGCGCTCACGTGCCCGGCTCCGTCGGCGCCAGCACCACCAGGTGCGTGACCACCGTGAAGGAGTCCTGCCGCGCGCCCTCGGGCCACGCGACGGTGAGGCGCACCTCGCGCACCGCCTTCTTGATCTGCTCGCCCATGGCGGTGAGCTGCGCGTTGAGCGTGCCCGCCACCGCGGCGGTGCCCGGCATGACGGTCTGGGGGCCGCCGCCTTGCGCGTCCTTCCCCCCGCTCGCCCCGCCGAGCAGCGCCGAGAGATCGCCGCCCTCGGTGCCGGTGAGGAGCTGCAGGATGCGCTCCGGGCCGAGCTCCACGCGCGGGCGGAGCACCTCCAGCTTCCAGCGCACCTCCGGATGGCCCTCGCGCTCGAACGATCCCTCGTCCTCCTCGTCGAACTCGCGGAACCCCTTGCGCTCGAACGCCTCCTCGAGCTCCACCATCTTCCCGCGCGCCAGCAGCGTGGCGACGTCCAGGCGGCCGGCGCGGGCGTGGTTGCGGAGCGCGCCGCCCACCACGTCGGAGAGCGCCATGAGCCCCATGGCGAGGATCGCGAGCGCGACCATCACCTCGAGCAGCGTGAAGCCGGCGGCGCGGCGGCCGCGGCACGTCCCCCGACCGGCGGCGGCGGGCGTCACTCGCGCACCTCCACCTTGCCCGGCACGACGCGCGTGCGTCCCGTGAACGGCTCCGTCACCACGGTGTAGACGTTCGACCGGTCCACCACCGGCACCCAGGCGCGCTGGGCCTGGCCGCCCGGGAAGAAGTACACGTAGGCCAGCCCCTGCTCGACGGCGTCGCGCCGCCCCTCGACGTGGACGGGCCCGAACCCGGTGGCGCCGGGCAGCTTGCGCTCGCCGACGAGGCGATCCTCGAACTTGCCGAACGTGCTGCGCGCCAGCAGCCGCCGGACCTCCTCGTCCTTCTCGTCCGGGAAGCGCTTCGCCAGCGCCGCGTCGTCCTGCGGCCGCGCCGGGTCCGAGACGCCCACCGCGCCGGGCGCGCACTCCGCCCACCAGGTGCGCTCGCCCAGGTCGAGCGCGATCCGGCAGGTGGCGTTCCGCAGCGCGGCCGTGTCGTACAGGTAGCGCATCGCCCCGGACAGCTCGCCCGCCGCCTTGCGCGCGTTCGCGCCGGTGGCCGACTCCGCCGCGGGCACGACCATCGCCGCGAGCAGGCCGATCACGCCGATCACGATCAGCAGCTCGATGAGGGTGAACCCTCGCTGGCGGCGGCGGCGGTCCAAGCGCCCGGGCTCACGGGTTCACGACGTCGGCGTTCTCGCCCTCGCCGCCGGGCTGGCCGTCGGCGCCGTAGCTCTTCACGTCGTAGCCGTCCTGGTGCGTCTGGCCCGGGTACAGGTAGACGTACTCCTTGTCCCACGGGTCCTTCAGCGTGCCGTCCTTGTTCGCCTTGAGGATGTTCTCCTTGATGAGGATCCCCAGGCCCTCCTCGGTGGTCGGGTAGCGTCCCTTCAGCACCTTGAACGTGTCCACGCCGTCCGCGATCTTGCGGACGTCATTCTTGGCGGTGTCCACGCGGGCCTTGGACATCTGGCCGACCACGTTCACGGCCACCGCGGAGGCGATGAGGCCGAGGATCACGATCACCACCATGATCTCGATGAGGGTCATGCCGCGCTGTGCGCGGCGCCGGTTGCGGGCGTGCATCTCTAGCCTCCTGCGAGGTTGTTGATCTGGAGGATGGGAAGAAGGACGGAGAACACGATGAAGGCGACCACCACGCCCATGGCGACGATCATGAGCGGCTCGAGCAGCGAGGTGAGCGCGCTCACCGTCGTCTCGACCTGGTCCTCGTACGCCTTGGCGACGTTGCCGAGCATCTCCTCGAGCGCGCCGGAGCGCTCGCCGATCGCCACCATGTGGTAGACGAGCGGCGGGAACTCGCCCGAGCGCTTCAGCGGGGCGGCGATGGACTCGCCCTCCCGGATCGCGTCCCGGGCCTGGTCGATCACGTCGGCGAGGCGCGTGTTGCCGACGATGTTCTTCACGATCTCCATGGCGGTGAGCAGCGGGACGCCGCTGCGGAGCAGCGTGGAGAGCGTGCGGGCGAAGCGGCTGATGGCGATCTGCCGCGTCAGCGGCCCGAAGATCCAGAAGCGCAGCGCCGCGCGATCCCAGGCGGCGCGCCCGGCCGGCGTCCGCCGCCACCGCACGAAGCCCCAGATCGAGAGCACGACGAGCGCGAGCAGGAGCCACCAGTAGTCGGCGACGAAGTGCGAGGCGGCGATGAGCGCCCGGGTGTTCCAGGGGAGCTGCGCCTTCGTGTCCTCGAAGATCTTCGTGATCTTCGGGATCACCACGGTGAACAGCACCCCCAGGATGACCGAGCCGATCACCATCATCGCGGCCGGGTAGGCCATCGTGCCCATGATCTTGGAGCGCAGCCGGGCCTGGCTCTCGGTGAAGTCGGCCAGCCGGACCAGCACCACCTCGAGCGCGCCGGAGTGCTCGCCGGCGCGGATCATGTTCACGTACAGCGTCGAGAACACGCGCGGGTGGGCGGCGAGCGCGTCGGCCAGCGCCGCGCCCTCGTTCACGCGCTGCTTCACGTCGCCGAGCACGCGCTTCAGGCGCTCGTGCTCGACCTGGTCCACCAGCGCGGTCAGCGCCTCGACCAGCGGGATGCCCGCACCCACCAGCACCGACAGCTGGCGGGTGGCGATGGCGAGGTTCACCGGGCCGACCCGGCCCACCATCCAGCGGCGCACGCTCACCTCGCGCGCCTGCTGGGCCTTCACCTGCTGCTCGCCCAGCACCTCGGTGAGGAACACGCCGTCGCGGCGGAGCACGCTGCGCAGCGCCTTCGGCGAGTCCGCCTCGCGCAGGCCCTGGATCGCCTTGCCCTGGGCGTCGTACGCCTTGTACTCGAAGACCGGCATCAGGGGGCTCCGTGGGCGCGCGGCGCGCCGCTCACCGGATGTCCTCCGCGGTGACCGACAGCACCTCGGCCGCGGTGGTGATGCCGCGCGCGACCTTGTACGCGCCGTGCTCCATGAGCGTCACCATCCCGCGCTCGACGGCGGCGCGCTTGATGGTGGTGGCGTCCACCGACTTGAGGATGAGCGGGCGGACGTCGTCGTCCACCATCATCAGCTCGTAGATGCCGGTCCGGCCCTGGTAGCCGGTGTGGTTGCAGGCCGGGCACCCCACCGCCTTGTAGAGGTGGGTCGGGTCGCCGGCCTGGCGCAGGATCTCGGGCGTGAGCCCGGCGAGGTCGCGCTCCTCGGCGGTGGGGACGTACGGCTTCTTGCAGGTCGGGCAGAGCACGCGCACCAGGCGCTGCGCCAGCACGCCCACCAGCGAGGACGCCACCAGGAACGGCTGCACGCCCATGTCCACCAGGCGCGTGATGGCCCCGGCGGCGTCGTTGGTGTGCACGGTGGAGAGCACCAGGTGGCCGGTGAGCGAGGCCTGGATCGCGATCTCGGCGGTCTCCAGGTCGCGGATCTCGCCGACCATGATGACGTCCGGGTCCTGCCGGAGGAACGAGCGCAGCCCGCTCGCGAAGGTCAGGTCGATCTTCGGGTTGATCTGCACCTGCCCCACGCCCTTCAGCGGGATCTCGACCGGATCCTCGATGGTGAGGATGTTCAGGTCGGGCGAGTTGATCTTCGCGAGCGCCGCGTAGAGCGTGGTGGTCTTGCCGGAGCCGGTCGGGCCGGTGACGAGCACGATGCCGTGCGAGCGGGTGATGAGCGTGTCCATCACCTTCAGCTGCCAGTCCTCGAAGCCGAGCTCGGCCAGGTCCAGCACCACGTTGGACTTGTCGAGCAGGCGCATCACGATGCGCTCGCCGTGCGCGGTGGGGACGGTGGACAGGCGGATGTCCACGTCCTTGCCGGCGATCTTGATGCGGATGCGGCCGTCCTGCGGGAGCCGCTTCTCGGCGATGTTCAGCCCGCCCATGATCTTGATGCGGCTGCCGATGGACGCCTGGAAGCGCTTGGGAGGGCGGATCACCTCGCGGAGCACGCCGTCGATCCGGTAGCGCACCGAGATGTCCTTCTCCTCGGGGTTGATGTGGATGTCGCTGGCGCGCTCCTTCACCGCGCGGAACAGGAGCGAGTTGACCAGGCGGATGATGGGCGCCTCGTCGTCCGCCTCCAGGAGGTCGGTCGGCTCCTGCAGCTCGTGCGCGACGCTCTCGAGGTCCTCGGTCTCGAGGTCCTCCATGAGCTTGTCGTGCTCGTCGGCGGCGCGGTCGTACACCGCGTTGATGGCGTCGAGCACCACCTGCGGCGGCGCCACCTCCGGCGCCACCGCGGCGCCGAGCAGCATGGACACCGAGTCCTGCGCGGCGGTGTCGAGCGGGTCGCCCACCGCCACCCGCACCGCGTCGCCGGCGGTGCCGAGCGGCAGCACCTTCGACTGCTTGGCGAAGTGGATCGGCACCTTGGCCGCGAGGTCGCCCGGCACCGACTCCGGGTCGATGCGCTCGACGAACGGCAGGTCGAGCTGGGCCGCGAGCGCGCGCAGCACGTCCTCCTCGGTGACCGCCCTCAGGCGGACGAGGATCTCGCCGAGGCGCTGGCCCGCCTGCTCGCCCTGCTGCAGCGCGAGCGCCTCCTCGAGGCGTGCCGGGTCCAGCCCCGCGATCTGCCGGAGGATCTCGCCGATGGGACGGCCGGCGAGCCCGGCCGAGGCGGCGAGCCCGGGGATGGCGCCCTGGACGGCGGCCCGGGCGTTATCGATCTGTGCGTCGTTGGGCATGAGGATCCCGTGAAACGGACGGTCCGCCCCCGCTCATTCCTGCGGCGGGGTCCCTCCGGGCGCGGCCGGCTCCGCGGCGGGCGGCGGCTGCTGCGGCGAGAGCCGCTCCACGGGCTCGGGCGTGCCCTCGGGCGGTGGGGTGGCCGGTGGCGCGGCCTCGGGCGCGGACTCCGGCTCGGGCGCGGGCGCGGGGGAGAGCGGCCGCGGCACGGGAACGACCGTGGTGGGCGGCGGGCCGCCGGCGGGCGGGGCGGAGAGGTGCTCGCCGGGCGCGCCGTCGCCGCCGTTCTCGATGCGCGAGGTCTCCTGGCTGACGCCCTGGCGGAGGCGCGAGTACGGGCCGGTCTTGCGGCTGAAGTCCACGTCCACGTCGTAGCGCGGCTGCCGCCCGTAGAACTGCTCGATGAACTGCTGCTGCTCCTCGCGCTTCTTCTCGTAGATGCGCCGGTAGTCCGCCTCGTCGCGGATGATGTACGGCGTGAGGAAGAGCAGCAGGTTCACCTTCTGCTTGGTCGTGGTGGTGTCGCGGAACAGCCAGCCGAGGATGGGCAGGCTGCCGAGGAACGGGATCTTGGACACGCTGCGGATGGCGCGGTCCTGGATGAGCCCGCCGATGACGATGGTGCTCTGGTCGCGCGCCACGATCTGCGTCTTCACGCTGCGCTTGGCGGTCGTCGGGCCGAGCTGCGGGTCCTTCTCCGCGATCTCCTCCGTCTGCTCCTCGATGGTGAGCCGGATGTTCCCGCCTTCGTTGATCTGCGGCTTGATCTTGAGCTTCAGCTCGACGTTCTGGCGCTGGATGGGCGCGTAGAGCGAGCTCAGGCCCTGGGTGCCGAGCGCGGAGCCGACGGTGCTCGTCGCGCTCGAGCCGGAGAGCAGGTTCGACAGCCCGGACGGCGCGTAGCCGGACTGGAACGGCACGTTCTGGCCCACCGTGATCTCCGACTCCTCGTTGTCGGTGGCGAGCAGGTGCGGCGTGGAGAGCACGTTCACGTCGGAGTTGGACTGCAGCGCCTGGATGAGCAGGCCGAGGCTGGGGATGTTGCCGAAGCCGAGGTCCTTCAGCTCCGCGGAGATCGGGCCGGTGTAGCCGGTGAGGAACCCGCCCAGCGCGATGGCGCTCGACATGTCGAGCGAGTTGACGCGCCCGGTCTGCGACGAGAGCGGGATGACGCCGGTGTCCCCCTTGTACTTGTAGGGGATCGCGCCGTGCGCGCTGACGCCGAGCTCCATGGAGTTCTTGAGGTTCACCTCCATGATCACCGCCTCGACGAACACCTGGCGCCGCGGCCGGTCGAGCTTCTCCACCAGCCGCTGGACCGCGGAGAAGTCGGCCCCGCTCGCCTGCACGAGCAGCGCGTTCTGCGTCTTGTCCGCGGTGATCTTCACCTCGCCCGAGAACAGCTCGGCGGTGACGTCGCCGGCCGGGGTGGGCGCCGCCGCGGCGGCGGGGGGCGCCCCGGGCATGCCCACCGGTCGCGCGGCCGGCTGCGTCGGCGCGCCGGGCGTGGTGGTGCGCTTGGCCTGGCCCTGCGCCAGGTTCGAGAGCGTGGTGGCGAGCTCCTCCGCGTTCGCGTTCTTGAGGAACAGGACGTGGACGCCGCCGTCGGCGCTGGTGGGCACGTCGAGCTGCTGCACCAGCTCCATGATCTGCTGGAAGCTCTTCTCGTCCGCGATGACGATGAGCTTGTTGGTGCGGTCGTCGGGGAGGACCTTGTAGACGGAGACCTCGACCGAGCCGCCCGCGGGCTGGGTGGTGGGGACGCCGGGTCGCGCCGGGCCGCTGGAGATCCGCGCCGGGCGCGGGCTCCGCCCGCCCTGCGCCTGGAAGATCTGGTTCACCTTGTCGGCGAGGTCCTTGGCGGACGCGTAGCGCACCTGGACGATGCGGACCAGGTCGCCGCCGCCGACCTTGTCGATCGCCTCGATCATCTTCTCGATGCGGCGGATGTTGAGGCCGGTGTCGGTGATGACCAGCGTCGAGGGGGGGATGGACTGGATGTCCGCGCCCTGCGGCGAGATGAAGTTCCCCATCACGCCGCGGAGCTGGTCGGCGTCGGCGTACTGCAGGCGGATCACCTTGGTGATGACCTGCTCGCTCGCCGGCGTGCCGCTCTCCGGGTCGGTGTACGTCGGGATGGGCATCTTCTTGCTGTCGGCGGCGCGGCCCAGGCGCCAGTACCGGCCCGTCGGATACACCGTGATGTTGTTCGCGTTCAGCGCGGCCAGGAACGCGGCGTACGCCTCCTCCGCGGTGACCGGCGTCTTGGAGAGCAGCGTGATCTTCCCGCGCGCCACGTCCTCCGTGTAGATGAAGTTCCGGCAGGTCCAGCGGCTGGCCTGCTCGAGCACGTCCACCACCTCGGCCCGGTTGAACGTCAGCATGAAGCGCCCCTGCATCGGGACGCACTTGCCGCTCGCCGCCTGCAGCGTGGTCTCGGCCTCGCCGCCGCCGCCGCGCGCGGGCGCGGGGGTGGGCGTGGCCGCGCCGCCGGGGCGCGGGGCCGGGGAGGTGGGCCGCGCCGAGGGCGGCCGCGCCCCGTTCTGCTGGATCGGGGCCACGCCGCCCGGACCGATGGACGTCCCCGGGGGCGGCGGGGTGGTGGGGATGCCGGTCGGCGGCGAGGTGGGCCGGGTGGTGGGCGGGCGCTGCCGCGCCGGCGACTCGGGGTCGTCGGTCGGGCGCAGCGGGACCTGCGCGGCGGCGAGCACCGGGACGAGCAACGTCGTGGCGAGGAGCTTCTTCATGGCGTTCCCTCGGCCGGGATCACGGGCCGGTGATGTTGTACTCCTTGCGGATCGGCTGCCCCTGCCGCTCGAGCTCGATGGTCACGTGCCCGGAGTCGCGCAGCTTCTGGTACAGCTCGAGCGCCTTCTCGGGCGAGTTGAGCTCGTACCCGTTCACGCGCTGGATGACGTCGCCGTTCTCGATGCCGATCGAGGCGTAGAGCGAGCCCGGCTGGATCGAGAACAGCTTGAACCCGTTCGCCACGCCGTTCTTGAACGACGGGACGATCCGGGCCTGGGTGGAGATGGCGCTCAGGTTGTTGAGCGTGCCGTCGATGACCTTGCGGTCGATCTCGTACTTGTCCTTCGAGACCGCGCGCACGCCCTCCATCGGCCCGGGCGCGCCGGGGCGCGGGCTGGGCCGCGGGACCGACGCGTAGCCGAGGTTGGTGCCGGCGTCCGGCGCCTCGCTCCCGCCGCCCTCGAAGTCCAGGTACTCCTTCGTGCCGCGGTTGCACAGCACGGCGATCACCTTGAACGCGTTCCCGGTGACGTCGCCGCCGGCGCGGACGCGCTCGAGGCCGAGCAGCTGGGCGCCCTGGATCCGGTCGCCCACCCCGAGCACGACCGTCTCGCGCGTGGAGAGGTCGGAGATGGTCGCGAGCGAGAAGCGCGGCTGCTCGGCGACGACGCCGGCCACCAGCGCGAGCCGCAGGTCGGAGCGGGTCGGCTCTGCGCGGGGATCCGCGCAGTTCTGCGGGCGGGCGGGCGCCGCGGGCGTCGCCTCGGTGGACTGCTGCGGCGGCTCCCGTCCGATGAGGTGGTACAGCCGCGCCTCGTCGATGGAGGCGGGCAGCACGGGCCGCACGGGCGCCGGAGGCGGCAGCGCGAGCTCCGCCTGCGGGCGCGGCCGGATCACCGCGCCGACGAGCGTGTTGACGGTCTTCGCCGTGAGCCAGGCCGCCGCGAACAGCAGCGCGAGGTTCGCGGTCCAGGCGTACTTGCGGAAGAAGAGGTCGAGCATGGGAGCGGCCAGGGGCCGGGATGAGCAACCGTCGTGCCACGGAGACGGGCCCTGGCCGATGCACAACATGCCGTGACCACATGCAAATCCCGACCGGTGTGCCCGCCCGAGGGGAGCGTGGGCCACCGCGCTGCCAAATTGGCAAGGCCGCCCCGGCGCGCCCCGCGCCGCCGCCAAATTGGCAGGCTACTCCGCGCCCTCGCCGCCGCCCTCCGGCGGGCCGAGGAGGCGCCCCTCCTCGTCGCGATCGAGCTTCCGGTAGATGGTCCGGGCCGCGATGCCGAGGAGCTGGGCCGCCAGGTTCTTGTCACCCTGGGTGTGGCGCAGCGTCTCGCGGATCACCCGCCGCTCGATCTCCTCCATGGGCGTGCCGAGCGGCACGGTGAGCACCGGGGCCCCGGCGGCGGCGCCGGCGGGCTCCGGGATTGCGGGTCCCGCGGCGCGGATCGCCTCCGGCAGGTCGCCGACCTCCACGACGTCGGCGCGGGTGAGCACCACCGCCCGCTCGATGGCGTGCTGCAGCTCGCGCACGTTGCCCGGCCAGGCGTACCGCTCCAGCGCCGCCATCGCACCCGGGGTGAAGCCCGCGATCGGCTTCCCGTTGCGCTCGGCCATCCGCCGCAGGAAGGCCATGGCGAGCAGCGGCACGTCCTCGCGCCGCTCGCGCAGCGGCGGGAGGCGGACGCGCACCACGTCGAGCCGGTAGAACAGGTCCTCCCGGAAGCGGCCGGCCTTCACCTCGGCGGCGAGGTCCTTGTTGGTCGCGGCCACCACCCGCACGTCCACGCGCACCGGCTCGTTCCCGCCCACGCGCTCGAGGACCCCGTCCTGCAGGAACCGGAGCAGCTTCACCTGCACCGCCGGGGACATCTCGCCGATCTCGTCGAGGAACAGCGTGCCACCGTGGGCGCGCTCGAAGCGCCCGTCCTTGCGCGCCACCGCGCCGGTGAACGCGCCCTTCTCGTGCCCGAACAGCTCGGACTCGAGCAGCGTCTCCGGGATGGCGGCGCAGTGGATCGGCACGAACGGCCCGGCGGCGCGCGGGGACAGGTCGTGCACCAGCCGCGCGGCGAGCTCCTTGCCGGTGCCGCTCTCGCCCAGCAGCAGCACGGTGGCCTGCGTCGGCGCGGCCTGGCGCAGGATCTCCAGCGTCGCGCGGAACGCCGGCGCGTCGCCCAGGAGCGCGCCCGCGCCGCCGGGCGCGAGCTCCGCCAGGCGCGCCTTCAGCGCGCGGTTCTCGGCGACGAGCGACGCGCGCTCCAGCGCCTGTCGCACCGTCTTCACGATGGCGTGGCGCTTCACCGGCTTGGTGATGAAGTCGTAGGCGCCCTGCTTCATGGCGGCGACCGCCGCCTCGACCGTGCCGTAGGCGGTCATCACCACCACCTCGGACTCGGGCGACACCGCCTTCACCGCGCGGAGCAGCTCGTCGCCGCTCATGCCCGGCATCATCAGGTCGGTGACCACCACCGCGGCGCGCTCGCGGCGGAGCAGCTCCAGCGCGGCGAGGCCGGAGGCGGCGAGCGCCACGCGCCAGCCTTCGCGCTCGAAGATCTTGCCGAGCGACTCGAGGTTCGGGCTCTCGTCGTCGACGACCAGGACCAGTGGGGACACGACCGGGAGGATATACCGTCCCGCGCTACCCGGGCGTCAGCCGCCGCCGGCGGGTGGCGGGGAAGGCGGCGTCGCGCCCGGCGCGGGGCGGGCCGCCGGCGGGGTGCCGAGCGCGGCGCGGATCTCGGCGGAGAAGAGCGCCACCGCGCCGGCGGCCAGGATCGCGAGCGCGGCGACCAGCAGCAGGTACTCGGTGAGCCCCTGCCGCGACGGTCTGGAGCGGTGCGCCGGCTCGGCCATGATCCGACCTGTAGGTCGCGCACGCCGCCCGGGCAAGGGCCCGCCCGCCGCCCGGAGGCGAGCGCCGACCGGAGGAGGACGGCCCCCGAAACGCGAAGAGCGGCGCCGGACGGCGCCGCTCCTCGGGACCTGAGGGATCGCTCGAGCGCTACTCGGGCTTCGCCTCGGCGGGCGCCTCGGCGGCCGGGGCGGCCTCGGGCTTCTTGCTGCTCTTGCCGGCCTTGGCGCGCTTGGCGGCGCGGTTCTCCTTGGCCTCGACCTTCTTCGCCGGCTCGGCGGCGGGCGCCTTCTTGGCGGGCTCGGCCTTGGCCGGGGTGGCGGCGTAGCGCGTCTTGAAGCGCTCGATGCGGCCCGCCGTGTCCATGATCTTCTGCTTGCCCGTGAAGAACGGGTGGCAGCTGGCGCAGATCTCGATGTGGAAGTCGCCGCGGACGGAGCGGGTCTCGATGACGTTCCCGCAGGCGCAGACGACCTTCGTCGCCTTGTAGTCGGGGTGGATGCCTTCCTTCATGCTCGCCTCTGGGCCGCTTGCATGCCGTCGATCGGCGATGGTCCGGGCCCGGTTGTGGAACCGCGGGATCTAGTCGGATCGCGGGGATAGGTCAAGCGGAGCGCGCCGCGGGCGGGGACTCCCTCCTGCGGGCGAGCCGCCGCTACTTGCCGCCGCCGACCATCATCTTGAAGAACTCGTCGTGGTTCTTCACCTGGCGGAACTTGTCCAGGATGAACTTCATCGCCTCCACGTTGTCGAGGCCGTTCAGGATGGTCTGGCGCAGGATGTAGATCTTGGAGAGCCAGTCGGCCGCGAGGAGCAGCTCCTCCTTGCGCGTGCCGCTCTTCCCGATGTCCATGCAGGGGAAGATGCGCTTCTCCATCAGCTTGCGGTCGAGCACGATCTCGGAGTTCCCGGTGCCCTTGAACTCCTCGAAGATCACCTCGTCCATGCGGCTGCCGGTGTCCACCAGCGCGGTGCCGATGATGGTGAGCGAGCCGCCCTCCTCGATGTTGCGGGCCGCGCCGAAGAAGCGCTTCGGCTTGTGCAGCGCGTTCGAGTCCACGCCGCCGGAGAGGATCTTCCCGGAGGGCGGCACGGTCGAGTTGTAGGCGCGCGCGAGGCGGGTGATGGAGTCGAGCAGGATCACCACGTCCTTCTTGTGCTCGACCAGCCGCCGGGCCTTCTCGATCACCATCTCCGCGACCTGCACGTGGCGGGTGGCGGGCTCGTCGAAGGTGGAGGCGACCACCTCGCCCCGCACCGTCCGCTCCATGTCGGTGACCTCCTCGGGCCGCTCGTCGATGAGCAGCACGATGAGGGTACACTCAGGGTGATTGGTGGTGACGGCGTGCGCGATGTTCTGCAGGAGCACCGTCTTGCCGGCGCGCGGCGGCGACACGATCAGGCAGCGCTGCCCCTTGCCGATGGGCGCGAACAGGTCCACCACCCGCGTGGTCATCTCGGCGGGATCGTGCTCGAGCGTCAGCCGCTGCGTCGGGTAGAGCGGCGTCAGGTTGTCGAAGAGGACCTTGGCCTGGTTCTCCTCGGGCGGCTCGCCGTTGATGGTGTCGACCTTGAGCAGCGCGAAGTAGCGCTCGCCCTCCTTGGGCTGGCGCACCGTGCCGCGCACCGTGTCGCCGGTGCGCAGGTTGAAGCGGCGGATCTGCGAGGGCGAGACGTAGATGTCGTCCGGGCCCGGCAGGTAGGAGAAGTCCGGGCTGCGCAGGAAGCCGAAGCCGTCGGGCAGCACCTCCAGCGTGCCCTCGCCGCCGACCTCCATCTCCTCCTTGGCCGCCTCCGCCGCCTTCGACTGTGCCTGGAGGATCGCGAAGATGAGGTCCTGCTTCTTGAGCGCGCCGGCGGCCTCGACGTTGAGGTCGCGCGCCAGCTTGGCGAGCTCCGCGACCTTCATGTGCTTGAGCTCGGTGAGGCTGGACGTGCTCGACGTGGAGGTCGGTGCGGCTGCGGGCATGTCGGTTCTCGGGGAGCTGGGCCGCGCGCTGCGGAGCGTGCGTGGCCGGCGGAGGCTGCGGGCGGTCTCTGGGCGAGGCCTAGGAGAGGCGGCAAACGTATGCGGTCGGTTTCAGGGTGTCAACGCCGCACACCCGCGCCTTCGTCGCACCTCCCGTGTGCCATGAACGCGGGGGCCAGCGCTCGATGAGGTGAGATGCCCCGGCGGGTTAACATCCCCCCGGTCCGCGCAGGGCCGTCCGAGAAAGAGATCGATGCCGAGCAGCAGCCCAACCACCGAAGCGGTCGTCGCAGGGTCGAAGGCGTTCGCCGTCACGCTGCTGGCGCCCGTCACCGCCCGGCTCGGCCTGCGACCGCGCATCGCCGCGGATGCGGCGCAGGCGCTCTCGCTTTGCCGCGGGCCGGGCGGGCTGGTGGTGATCGAGTACCAGGGGGAGGGCTCGCTGGTCGCGATCGAGCGCCTGCTGCGCGAGCGCGACGGGCTCCGCGTGGTGGCGGCGCTCGCGCCGGAGCACGCCGCCGCCGAGGCGCCGCTGCGCGCGCTCGGCGTGGAGCTGGCGCGCTGGGACGGCCGGGCGGAGGGCGTGCTGGGCGCCGTCGAGCGGATGGTCCAGGGCGCCGCGCCGGCCGTCGCGCCCGCGCCTCCTCCCTCGGTGAAGCCTCCTCCCCTCGCGCCGCCGCCTCCGCCGGCCGCGGGACCGCCGCCGCTGGCGCGGAAGGCCATCGCCCCGCCGCCGGACCTCTCGTTCGACGTGAGCCTGGACGACGCGTTCCCCGCCGGGCCGCCGGTGCCCGCCGCGCCGTCGCGCACCGAGGCGACGTCAGTGGCGCCGCCCGAGCCTCCGCGCGGGGGTGGCACCGTCTACGTCCCGCCGCCGCCGGCCGTGCGCGTCCTCTGGCCCGCGCAGGCCGCCTCCGCGGCGGACGCGCAGGCGTCGCTGGAGCGGGCCGCGTCCGGCGCCGCGCGCCCCGGCGACGCGCTCGATGGGCTCGCCGCCGGGATCGCCGGCGCGCTGTCCGAGCTCGAGCGCGCCGCGCTCGGGGACGGGCCGATGGCGCTCGACCCGGGCCCGATCCGCTCCGCGGCGGTGATGCGCCTCCGCGTCGCCTCGGCGCGCGCCTCGGCGCCGGCGGGCGGCACCGAGGTGGATGGGGCCGCGGTGCAGGCGGTGCTCGCCGACATCGACGCGACGCTGGCCGGCGTGAACGGGCTCGTCGCCGGCGCGCCGCCGGACCTCCTCCCCGGCGTGGAGGCCGTCCGGAACGCGCTCGTGCGCGAGGCGATCGACTTCTCCGACCTCGCGCAGCGCATCGCCTCGGCCGGCGCCGTGGCCGCCACCGCGGCGCGGGCGCCCGCCCGGCCGGTGCAGGCCCGGGTGCTGGCGGTGTCGGCGGAGCCGAGGCCGCGGCGGTCGTGGGGGCTGTGGGCGCTCCTCGTGCTCGCGCTCGCGGCCGCGGGCGGGTATCACGGTTGGTATCGGTGGCACGTCCGCCAGAAGGTGGTCTCGCGCCTCGGGACGCTCCCGGGCGCGCCGCAGGGGATGGTCCTGCTGCCCGGGGCCAGGAACGGGGCGCAGATCCTGATCCCGCTCGGTGGGGTGACCGTCGATCCGGCGGAGGCGGAGCGCTTCAAGGCGGCGCAGCGCGCGCACGGCAACGAGGTGCGCGACATCGGCGGCGGCGGCCTCGAGGTTCGCCGCGCCGACGAGGGCGCGAAGGAGAGGGCTCCATGAAGAAGGTCCGGCACGCGAGCGCAGGGTTCACGCTCATCGAGCTCATGACGGTGGTGGCGATCATCGGCATCCTCGCCAGCGTCGCCATTCCGCTGTCCGTGCGGGCGTCGCTCCGCGCCAAGGCGTCGGAGCGCAACGAGCTCATGCTCCGGGTGAAGGCCGCAGCGATGGAGGTGTTCATCCAGAACGGGAACTTCCCGGCAGGGCACATCCTGGCGGACTTCCAGCCGCCGCTCCCGTCGGCCACCGGCAAGCGGCCCATCGACTTCCGGGCGGTCGGCTGGGACGTCATCTTCCCTGCCGGGCAGGAGATCCTGGGGAACGTGTACTACTCGTTCCGCGCGGAAGCCTGGGGGCAGCGCGGGGCGGAGCCCCCGACCATCGAGGTCCGGGCGGTGGGCGACCTCGACGGCGACGGCACGCCCAGCACGGCGCTCATGACGTTCAAGCTCATCGACGGCGGGTTCCGCCTCATCGAGGCCGAGTCCTCGTACGCCGAGTCGTACGAGACGTTCTGACGGGCCGCCCCGCGCCGGGCGCCCGTCGCGGGGCCGCATTCCTCGTTGCCCGCGGCCCGTCGCCGCGCCATCCTTCGCGCCATGAAGAAGGCCGACGCTCCGGCGCGTGCCCGCGAGCTGCGCGACCGGATCCGCGCGGCGGACCACGCCTACTACGTCCTCGATCAGCCGCTCCTCGCCGACGCCGAGTACGACCGGCTCATGCACGAGCTGCAGGCGCTCGAGGCCGACCACCCGGAGCTCGTCACCGCGGACTCGCCCACGCAGCGGGTCTCCGGCGCACCCTCCGAGCGCTTCGAGCGGGTGGTGCACCGCGAGCCCATGCTCTCGCTCGGCAACGTGCAGAGCGACGACGAGCTGCAGGAGTTCGACGCGCGGGTGCGCCGCCTGCTCGGGCTGCCCGACGGAGAGCCGGTCGGCTACGTCGTCGAGCCGAAGCTCGACGGGCTCGCGGTGGAGCTGGTGTACCGCGACGGCGCGTTCACGAGCGGTTCCACGCGAGGCGACGGCGTGAACGGCGAGGACGTCACCGCGAACCTGCGCGTGGTGGGCGGGCTGGGCGCGAACCGCGGCGTGCCGCACGCGCTGGAGGGGAGGCCGCCGCCGCGGGTCGAGGTCCGCGGGGAGGTGCTGCTGTTCAAGGAGCACTTCGAGGCGATGAACCGGCAGCTGGTCCGCGCCGGCGAGGCGCCGTTCGCGAACCCGCGCAACGCCGCCGCGGGGACGCTGCGCCAGCTCGACTGGCGCGTCACCGCCCGCCGCCCGCTCTCCTTCATCGCCTACGAGGCGCTGCTGCCGGGCGACGATCCGTGGCGCACGCACTGGGAGAAGCTGGAGGAGCTCGCCGCCTGGGGCTTCGAGACGAACGCGGAGAACCGCCGCTGCCGCGGCCTCGCCGAGGTGCTCGCCTACCGCGATCGCATGGCGGAGCGCCGGTTCGAGCTGCCCTACGACACCGACGGCATCGTGGTGAAGGTGGACGACCTCGACTGGCGGCGGCGGCTGGGCGCGGCCTCGAAGTTCCCGCGGTGGGCCGTCGCCTTCAAGTACCCGCCGCAGGAGGAGGCGACGAGGATCCGCAGGATCTGGGCCTCGGTGGGCCGCACCGGCGTGCTCACGCCGGTGGTGGACTTCGACCCCGTTCGCCTCTCCGGCGCGATGGTCGCGCGCGCCACGCTGCACAACGAGGACGAGATGCGCCGCAAGGACATCCTCGAGGGCGACTGGGTGCTGGTGCGGCGCGCCGGCGAGGTGATCCCGGAGGTGGTGAAGCCGCTCCCCGAGCGCCGGACCGGCGCGGAGCAGCCGTTCCGGTTCCCGGCCGAGTGTCCGGTGTGCGGCGCGCGCGTGGTCCGCGAGGAGGGCGAGAAGGTCTACCGCTGCACCGGCGCCGCGTGCCCGGCCCAGCTCGTCGGCCGGCTCTGCCACTTCGCGCAGCGCCGCGCGCTCGACATCGAGGGGCTGGGCGAGAAGCTCGCCGCCGGCCTGGTGGAGCGCGGGCAGGTGAAGGACTTCGCCGACCTGTACGCGGTGCCGTTCGAGGTGTGGCAGCAGCTGTTCAGCCGCCCGCGCAAGGAGCAGGACGCGGGGGCGGCGCGCGAGCTGCCGGAGAAGAGCGCGCAGAACATGGTCGCGGCGCTGGAGCGGTCGCGCAAGACGACGCTCAGGCGCTTCCTGTTCGCGCTCGGGATCCCGCAGGTGGGCGAGGCGACCGCGGCCACGCTGGCGCGCCACTTCGGCGGCCTCGCGCGCGTCATGGACGCGGACGAGGAGGCGCTGAAGGGCGTCCGCGACGTGGGCCCGGAGACCGCCGCGGAGATCCGCGCCTGGACGCAGGAGCCGCAGAACCGGCGGGTGGTCGAGCGGCTCCTCGCCGCCGGGGTGACGCCCGAGGCCGAGGTGGTGGAGGCGCGCGGCCCGTTCGCCGGCAAGACGGTGGTGCTCACCGGCGGGCTCTCGACGATGTCGCGCGACGACGCCAAGGCGGAGATCGAGCGGCGCGGCGGCAGGGTGTCGGGCAGCGTCTCGCGCAAGACCGACCTGGTGGTGGCCGGGGAGGACGCCGGCTCCAAGCTGGAGAAGGCGCGATCGCTGGGCGTGCGGATCGCCGGCGAGGAGGAGTTCGTCCGCCTGCTGAAGGAGTGAGGGCGATGGCCGATCGGGTCCGTGCGCGCATCGTGGTGTCCGGCCGCGTCCAGGGCGTGGCCTTCCGCCAGTCCACGGCCGACGAGGCGCGTCGCCTGGGGGTGGAGGGCTGGGTCCGCAACCTGCCCGACGGCCGGGTGGAGGCCGAGGTCGAGGGCGATCGCGCCGCGGTGGGCGCGCTCGTCCGCTGGTGCCACGCGGGCCCGCCCGCCGCGCGGGTGGATCGCGTCGAGATGGAGTGGGTGGAGCCCGCCGGCTGCCTGGGCGCCTTCGAGATCCGGTTCTGAGGCCGGGCTCGGTCGGGGCGGGCGTGCCGCGGCCGCGCGCTGCGGGCTCGACCCGGGCCGCGGGCCGTGCTATTCAGGCCGGCTCCGCAGGAAACCGCCGTCAGATCCGGCGGTTCGCACCTCCAGCCGGCGGGCGACACGCGGTTCGAACCCGCGGCCCGAAGGGACATGAAGACCGACCTCGCGCTCTCCTCGTCCGCGCTCGACGAGCTCGTCCTCCAGGCGCAGAAGCCCTCCCGCTACGTCGGCGCCGAGTTCGGCGCGGTGGTGAAGGACCTCTCCGCGGCCCGCGTCCGCTTCGCCCTGGCGTTCCCCGACACCTACGAGGTCGGGATGTCGAACCTGGGCTTCCGGCTGCTGTACCACCTGCTCAACGACCGGCCGGAGATCGCGTGCGAGCGCGTGTTCCTGCCGTGGCCGGACATGGAGGGCATGCTCCGCGCGCGCGGCCTCCCGCTGTTCACGCTCGAGTCGCGGGCCGCGGTGCGCGGGTTCGACGTCCTCGGCATCACGCTCCAGTTCGAGCTCGCCTACACGAGCGCGCTCGCCATGCTGGACCTCGCCGGCATCCCGCTGCTCGCGCGCGAGCGCGGCGACGAGGATCCGCTGGTGCTGGGCGGCGGGCCGTGCGCGTTCAACCCGGAGCCGGTGGCGGACTTCTTCGACGCGTTCGCGGTGGGCGAGGGCGAGGAGGTCGCGCTGGAGGTCGCGGACGCGGTCGCGGAGAGCGGCTTCCGCCGCGGCGGCGCCACGCGCCCCGAGCTGCTCCGGCGCCTCGCGCGCATCCCGGGGGTCTACGTGCCCTCGCTGTTCGCGCCGCGCTACGACCCGGTCTCGCGCACGCTCGCGGCCATCGAGCCGCTCCTGCCGGGCTACGAGAAGGTCGAGCGCCGCGTGATGCCGGACCTGAACGCGCTCCCGACCAGCGCGTACACCCGCCCGCTCGTCCCGTTCATGCAGACCGTGCACGACCGGCTCCCCATCGAGCTGCAGCGCGGCTGCACCCGCGGCTGCCGCTTCTGCCAGGTCGGCATGATCACGCGCCCGACCCGCCAGCGCGATCCGAAGCAGGTGCTGGCGCTCGCCGAGACCGGCCTGCGCGCCTCCGGCTACGAGGAGGTGGGGCTGCTGTCGCTCTCGTCGGGCGACTACGGCGCGCTGAACGGGCTGCTCGACGACTTCCTGGCGCGCTGGGAGGGCGAGCGGATCGCGATGAGCCTGCCCTCGCTCCGCACCGAGACGATGAACGAGGCGCTCGCCGCCAAGATCGCCCGCATCCGCAAGACCGGGTTCACGCTCGCGCCGGAGGCCGCCACCGAGCGCATGCGCGCGGTGATCAACAAGGGCAACCGCGAGGAGGACCTGCTCCGGGCGGTCGAGTCGATCTTCGGGAACGGCTGGTCGCTCCTGAAGCTCTACTTCATGATCGGGCTCCCGGAGGAGCGCGACGAGGACGTGGTGGCCATCGCCGAGCTGGCGAAGCGCTGCCTCGCCGCCGCCCGGCGCGTGCTGCCCAAGGGCGAGGGCTCGCCGGCCATCCACCTCGGCGCGTCGACCTTCGTGCCCAAGCCGTTCACGCCGTTCCAGTGGGAGCCGATGATCCCGCCGGAGGAGACGCGGCGCCGCCAGTCGCTCGTCACCGTGGCGCTGGGCGGCCGGAACGGCGCGATCCAGTTCAAGCCGCACGACTCGCGGCAGTCGTCCATCGAGGGCGCGCTCGCGCTCGGCGATCGCCGCGTGGGCACCGCGGTGCTCGCCGCCTACCGCCGCGGCCAGCGCCTCGACGGCTGGACCGAGTGGTTCGACGAGCGGAACTGGCTCGAGGCGTTCGCGGAGTGCGAGCGCGAGCACGGGGTGGGGCTGGACTGGTTCGCGCACCGGCGCCGCCGGCTCGACGAGGTGCTGCCCTGGGACCGCATCGACTGCGGCGTCACCAAGGCCTACCTCCAGAAGCAGCTCGCGGCGGCGCGCAACCTCGCCGAGGTGCCGGACTGCGTGCTCGAGCCGTGCACCGTGTGCGGCGCCTGCGACTACGACGTCGTGAAGAACCGCACGTACGAGGCGAAGGACTACGTCCCCGAGCCCCCGCGCCCGCCGCGCCCGGCCGACCCGCCGGCGCGCACGGTGGTGCGCGTCCGCTACGCGAAGCTCGGGCGGCTGGTGGCGCTCTCCCACCTCGAGACCATGCACGCCCTGCTCCGCGCCATCCGGCGCGCCGGGCTGCCGGTCGCGTACTCGCAGGGCTACCACCCGAAGCCGCGCGTGTCGTTCGGCCCGGCGCTCCCGGTCGGCCTGGAGAGCCTGTGCGAGCACCTCGATCTCGATCTCCTCGGGGCGGTTGACCCGCAGGAGGTCCTGGCGCGGCTCGCCCCCGAGCTCCCGGAAGGGCTGAAGGTGCAGGAGGCGCACGTGCTCGATCCGCACGCTGCGTCGATCTCCGAGGCGCAGCGAGCCGTCCATTACCGCGCCGAGTTTCCTCGGGAAACCTGGGGAGAGGCGGTCCTCGAGGCGCGCGTCGCCGCCTTCCGCGACGCGGATCAGTCGGTCGTCACCCGCGCGGCGCCGCCCCGGCCCCGCGGAAAGGGGCGGGGTCAGAAGGTCGCGGCACGGAAGCAAAGAGAGATAGACTTGAAGGACATCGTGACCCACCTCGCGGTCGAGGGCCCGGGGGCGGTCGCGTTCAGCTTGCGGGCGGATCCGTCGGGGAGTGCCAAGCCAGCCGAGGTGCTGGCGGCGATCTTCGGAGAAGACGGCACGCCGCCCCGGGGAGTGAAGGTTTTGAAGGAAGGCGTGAGCTTCGCGAGGAGCGGACCTGGCCGGCCGGAGCCGAGCCAGCCCCGCGCGCCTCGCTACCTCGACGCCTGAACGTACGACGCGCCCCGCCGGTGCCGCGCACGAAACGCGGCCGCCGGGCGCGAGGAGACGCGAAGCTTTGAGCGCCAGCTCGACAGCAGATCCGACCCTCCCGGCTCCACCGGGACGTTCGCGATCGTGGCCCGCCGGATGGGGCCTCGCTCTCCCCGCGTCTGAACGGGGCGAGAGAGGACCATCATGGCGGGCAACAGCATCCTCGTGATCAACGCGGCAGGCGCCGAGACGCGCGTCGCGCTGGTCGAGAACGGGACGATCCACGAGTACTACCTCGAGCGAAAGCGCGAGAAGGGGATCGTCGGGAACATCTACAAGGGCAGGGTGGTCCGCGTGCTCCCCGGCATGCAGGCCGCGTTCGTGGACATCGGCCTGGAGAAGGCGGCGTTCCTGTACGTCGGCGACGTGTACGGGGACCCGGACTTCTCGGAGGAGTTCGAGCTCACCGAGGGCGAGCACCGCGCCGAGGTGACCGACGTGCCGAGCGAGCAGGAGGCCGAGGAGGCGGAGGCCCGCGCGCGGTCGGCGCCGGCCCCCGAGCCCGGCGCCGCTGCGGCGAGCGCCGAGACTTCACCGACGGTGGATGCTCCGCCGGCGGCCGTGCCCCCGGAGGCCGCGCACGGGGAGGCCGGGCCGGTGGAGGCTGCTCCGACGGAGCCTGCTCCGGTCGCGGAGGCCGCCCCGGTCGAGAGCGCGCAGGCCGAGCCTGCGGCCTCGGAGCCGCCGCCCGCGCCGCTCACGCCCATCGCGCTGACCCAGGAGATCGGCATGGCGCCGGTGCCGGCGATCCCGGGGCTCCCGGTGCCGCCGCTCGCCGACGCGCCCGCGGCCGAGCCCACCGCCGCCGCGCCGGCCGCGGCGGAGACCCCCGCCGGGCCGACCGACCCCGCGGCGCCGGCCGTCGAGACCGCGCCGGCGGAGGCCGCGCTCGCGGCCGGGGAGACCCCGGCGACCGAGGCCGCCCCGGCCGCGCCGGCCCAGCCGGAGAAGGATCGCATCCAGGCGCCCGCGCGCGACGCCGCGCGCGAGGCCCGCGGGGACCGCGAGCGCGATCGCGGTGACCGCCGGCGCGACGAGCGCGGCCGGCGCGACGGCCGCGAGGGTCGCGATGGGCGCGAGGGACGCGACGGGCGCGAGCGCAACGGCCGGAACGGCCGCGAGGAGAAGCGCACCAAGGAGCCGAAGAACATCCAGGACCTGCTGAAGGAGGGCCAGGAGGTCATCGTCCAGGTCGCGAAGGATCCCATCGGCACGAAGGGCGCCCGCATCACCAGCCACATCTCGCTGCCGGGCCGGCACCTCGTGTTCATGCCGACGGTGGACCACATCGGCATCTCGCGCCGGATCGAGAAGGACGGCGAGCGCCGCCGGCTGCGCGAGATCGTGGACCGCATGCGCCCCGAGGGCACCGGGTTCATCGTGCGGACCGTCGCCGAGAACGTCGAGGCGGCCAAGCTCGAGGCGGACATCCGCTTCCTCATCCAGGTGTGGAACGAGATCATCCGCACCAAGGACAAGGTCTCGGCGCCCGCGCTGCTGCACGGCGACCTCGACCTCATCCTGCGCGCCACCCGCGACCTGTTCACCGCCGAGGTGGGCAAGCTCGTCATCGACGATCGCGACGAGTACGAGCGCATCCTGCGCTTCGTGCACGATCAGGCGCCGCACCTCGAGTCGCAGATCGAGTCGTACCAGGGCCAGGAGCCCATCTTCGACGCGTACGGGATCGAGCAGGAGCTGAAGCGCGCGGCCCAGCGCAAGGTGTGGCTCAAGTCCGGCGGCTACATCATCATGGACCAGGCGGAGGCGCTCACCGCCATCGACGTCAACTCGGGCCGCTACGTCGGCAAGAAGAACCTCGAGGAGACGATCACCAAGATCAACGTCGAGGCCGCCAAGGAGATCGTCTACCAGCTGCGGCTGCGCAACATCGGCGGCATCATCATCATCGACTTCATCGACATGGACAAACCCCAGAACCGCGACAAGGTCTTCAAGGCCTTGCAGGACGCGCTGGGGCGGGACAAGGCCAAGACCAACGTCCTCAAGATCTCCGAGCTCGGCCTCGTCGAGATGACGCGCAAGCGCGTGCGCGAGTCGGTGACGCGCGTGATGAACGAGCCGTGCCCGTACTGCGACGGCCGCGGGCACGTGAAGTCCAAGATCACGATCGCCTACGAGATCTTCCGCGAGATCCGGCGCGAGGCGCCGCACTTCCCGGAGCCGGTGCTGGTGGTGAACTCGCACCCGGAGGTCGCGCGCATCCTGCAGGGCGCGGAGCGCGAGGAGCTCCGCTACCTGATGGATCGCTTCAACAAGACCATCCAGGTGAAGCCGCAGTCCGGCTACCACCAGGAGCAGTTCGACATCTACGGCCGCCAGGAACGCGCCGAGCAGGGCGGCGGCGGCGGTGGCGGCAGTGGCTCCGGCGGTGGCTCCGGCGGTGGCGGGGGCGGCTCCGGGGGCGGTGGCGGGGGCGGGGGCGGCGGCGGACGGGATCGCGACCGCGGCCGCGGCCGCGACCGGCGCGGCGGGCGCGGCGGCGAGCGGGGCGGCGAGCGAAACGACCGCAACGAGCGCGGTGATCGCAACGAACGCGGCGACCGAGGCGAGCGCGGCGAACGCGGCGAGCGGAACGACCGCGGCGGCGAGCGCAGCGACCGAGGCGAGCGCGGTCAGCGCGGCGACCGCGGCGGCGAGCGTCCCGAGGGCGGTGAGCCGCGCGCCGCGCCCGAGGCCCCGCCCCAGGGCGGCGAGAAGGCCTGAGGCGGGCCGTGCCGGCGCGCCTCGACCAGGGCTCGGGGGTGGCGAGGGTGGAGCGCGAGCTCCGCTTCGCCAGCACCGCGCTCCGGCTGGCGCTGCGCGTGGTGGAGGGCGAGACCGTGCGCCTGCGCGCGATGGCCCTCACCTACATCTCGCTGTTCGCGCTGGTGCCGGCGCTGGTGGTGGCGTTCTCGGTGGTGCAGGCGTTCACCGGGATGGACGCCATCTCCAGCCGCGTCCACGACTTCCTCATCCAGAACCTGGCGGTGGGCGCCCGCTCGTCCATCGAGCCGTACCTGGACCGCTTCATCCGCAACGCGCACGCGACCAGCGCGGGCGTGGTGGGCGGCGCGCTCCTGGTCTGGTCGGCGGTGACGCTGTTCACCAACGTGGACCACGCGGTGAACGACGTCTGGGGCATCCGCCGCCGGCGCAGCATCACGCAGCAGGCGGTCACGTACTGGGTCGGGCTCACGCTCGGCCCGCTCCTGCTGGCCGCCTCGACCACGCTCGGCGCGTACACGCAGACGCTGCTCGCGAACACCGGCGTGCGCGCGCTGGTGGTGCTGAGCGGCACGCTGCTCAACTGCGCGTTCTTCGCGACGCTCTACCAGATCGTCCCGAACACGCGCGTGAAGCTCCGCGCCGCGGTGGTGGGCGGCGTCGCGGCGGGCGTGGCCTGGGACCTCGCGAAGTGGGGCTACGCGTTCGTGGTCGCGCGCATCTTCAAGTACCACGCGATCTACGGCTCGGTGGCGGCGGTCCCGATCTTCCTGTTCTGGCTGTTCGTGTCCTGGACCATCGTGCTGTTCGGGGCCCGGCTCGCGTACGTGGTGCAGTACGCGCGGACGCTCATGTCCCCGGCGCCGCGCGCGGACTCCGCCATCGCGCGCGAGATCCTGGCCGGCCGGACCCTGCTCCTGGTCGCGCAGGCGTTCGACCGCGGAGAGGACGCGCCGGACCCCGGCGACGTGGCCGCCCGGCTCGGGGCGACCCCCGAGGAGGCGAGCGAGGCCCTGGCCGCCCTCAGGCAGAGGGCGATCGTGGTGTCGCTGGCCGACGGCGGCCTGGTGCCCGCCCGCCCGCTGGAGAAGATCACGCTCCTGGACGTGAGGCGGGCGGTGTCCGGGCGGGAGGCACGTCCGGACGAGCGCGGCATCCTCTCGGAAATATTGACGGATCTCGAATCGAAGGCCGCCGGGCAGCTCGACGCGATCACGTTCCGGGACCTGTGCGACCGGGAGCGCGCCCGCGAGGCCGGCCATCGTGCCCCGGGAACGGGTGCCCCTGAAGAGGTGGATCCGACCGCCGCAGGCCCGGCACGCGCGTGAGCGTGCGCGGATCCCCAGGTCGGGGTCCCGCCCACCCAGACGCGCATGCCCGTGGAACCCTTGCTGATTTCGGAGCCTTCGGCTAGGCTCTCCCCATCCCGAGCGGCTTTCCAAGGGTGGGGGCCGTCAGCGAGCCGGAGTCCCGATGCTGAAGTCGGATCTCATCAACATCCTCGTCGTGAAGCGCGGTGTGACCCAGAAGCAGGCCGAGGCCACCATCGAGACGATCTTCGACTCGATGAAGGACGCGCTCTGCAAGGGAGAGAACATCGAGATCCGCGGGCTTGGCGCGTTCCACGTCAAGCACTACGACGGCTACCAGGGGCGCAACCCCAAGACCGGAGAGGTGATTCCGGTGAAGCCGAAGCGCGGGATCCTGTTCCGCACCGGCAAGGAGCTGCGCGACCGCGTGAACCGGCCGGAGCTGGTGGCGAAGCCGTCGCAGCCCGAAGGCGAGGGCCAGGGCACACCCCCGGTCGCCGCGGGCGCGTAACCGCGCGGCTTTGCTCGGTGGTGGCGGGGTCGGGCCGCGAGGCCGCGACCCCGCGCTGCGTTCCGGGCCTCAGGCCGGCAGCGCGACGCGCCCGAGCGGCCGGACCGTGAGCTCGGGAGGCAGCTCGTCGTAGGCGAGCACCGCGACGGCCGGGAGCCGGGGCGCGAGCAGGGTGCGGAGCGCCCGTCGGACGTCGGCGCTGGTCAGCACCACCGGCGGCGCCGCCTGAAGCTCCGCCTCCGCGCCGATGCGTTCGACCAGCTCCGCGGCCACCCGCGGGTCGATGGCGAGCGCGTCGCCTGCGAGCCCCTCGCGGAGCACCTGCTCCGCGGCCGGATCCAGCAGCAGCGCGGCGAGCGGGCCCTCGCCCGCGTGCGCGTGCGCCAGGTGGCGGCGCAGCGCGCGCCGGGCGCACTCCGCCAGCGCGGCAGGTCCGCGCCCGGCGCCGCCCGCCTCGAGCAGCGCCTCCAGGATCGTGCGCAGCGGCCGGATGGAGACGCCCTCCTCGACGAGGCGCCGCAGCACCTCCGCGAGCAGCGCGGGCGGGAGCTGTCGGCTCGCCTCGCGAACCAGCGCGGGGACGACGGGCTCGAGCCCGTCGAGGAGCGCCTGCACCTCCTGCACGCCGACGAGGTGCGACGCGTGGCGGAGCAGCGCCGCAGCGGCGTCCGCGAGCGCGCGATCGAGCGGGCCGCGCACCGCGCCCAGCGCGCGGGCGCGGTGCGCGTCCGCCTCCGCGATCACCGACACCGGCCTTCCGGAGAGCGGATCGCGCTCGACCGCGGCCTCGATGCCCGCGAGCGCCAGCTCGTCGGGCGCGGCGAGGACCACGACCTGTCCGGCGGGCGCGGTGCCGCCGCCGGCCGGGATCTCGTCGACGAGCAGGCGGTGGCCGCCCGCCGGCAGCGGGGCCGGCCGGAGCGCGATGGGCGGGGCGCGGACCCCGAGCGTGCGCCACACCGTCTCGCGGAGCGCCGCGAGCCCTTCCTGCCCGGCCGGCGTGGCGGCCGCGGCGAGGAGATCGCCGGCCAGCTCCAGCGCGAGCGGCGCCGGGCCGTCCGCGTCCGCTCCGGACGGGCCGGGCGCGCCCGCCGCCGAGGCCCGCGTCGCCGGGGCCGGGGCGCGCGCCGCCCGCCGCGCGATCCACCAGGCCGCCGTGCCGCCCGCGGCGGCGAGGGCGAGGAACGGCGCGGCCGGCAGCCCCGGCGCGAGCGCGAGCGCGCCGAGCAGCGCGGCCACCGCCGCGAGCGGCGCGGGCTCGGCGAGGAGCTGGCGCCCGATCTCGCCGCCGAGCGTCGCGCCCTCCTCCTCCCCCGCCACCCGCGTCACCGCGATCCCGGCCGCGACCGCGACGAGCAGCGAGGGGATCTGCGAGGAGAGCCCGTCGCCGATGGCGAGCAGCGCGTACCGGCGCGCGGCGTCGGCCGCCGTCATGCCGCGCAGCATGCCGGCCACGAGGCCGCCCGCCACGTTGACGAGCACGATCGCGACGCCCGCGATCGCGTCTCCCTTCACGAACTTGAGCGCGCCGTCCATCGCGCCGTAGAGCTGGCTCTCCCGCTCCAGGGCCCGGCGCCGCCGCCGCGCCTCGACCGCGTCGAGCGTCCCGGCGCGCAGGTCGGCGTCGATGGCCATCTGCTTGCCCGGGAGCGCGTCGAGCGTGAAGCGGGCCGCCACCTCGGCGACGCGCTCGGCGCCCTTCGCCACCACCAGGAGCTGCACCAGCGTGAGGATCGCGAACACCACCGCGCCGACCACCGTGTTGCCCTGGACCACCACCCGGCCGAACGCCTCGATGACCCGGCCGGCCTCGCCGCGCGAGAGCACGAGGCGCGTCGAGCTCACGTTGAGCGCGAGGCGGAACAGGGTGGTCAGCAGGAGCAGGGTCGGGAAGCTCGCGAACCGGAGCGCGTCCCGGGCGAACAGCGTCACCACCAGCACCGTGGCGGCCGCCGCCAGGTTCGCGGCGAGCAGCAGGTCGAGCACGGCGGGCGCGAGCGGGGTGACGAGCAGCAGCACCAGTCCCAGCACGGCGAGCGCGAACAGGGCCTCGCCGGAGGAGCGCAGGCGCGAGAGCAGGGCGTGGACGGGGATCATGGCTGGGCCTCCAGGCCGTACAGGTGTGCGAGGACCGCGGCGGCGGCCTCGTAGAGCGCCTCGGGGATCTCGTCGCCGACCTCGGCGAGGCGGTGCAGCGCGCGGGCGAGCGCGACGTCCCGGACCACCGGGACGCCGGCCCGGCGCGCGGCGGACCGGATGCGCGCCGCCGCCTCGCCCGCGCCCTTCGCGACCACGCGCGGCGCGCCGCCGCCCCGGCGGTCGTGGTGCAGCGCCACCGCGAGGTGCGTCGGGTTCACCACCACCACCGTGGCGCGCGCCACCGCGGGCGCCTCGAGCAGGGCGCGGTGGCGCCGCTGCCGCTCGGCGCGGTGCAGCGGATCGCCCTCGTCCTCCCGGTGCTCGCGGCGCACCTCGTCGCGGGTCATCATGAGGGCGCGCCGGTGGCGGCGGCGCACCAGGGCGAGGTCGAGCGCGCCGAGCACCGCGAACGCGGCCGCGAGCCGCCAGGCCAGCCCGCCGAGGACCGCCGGGGCGCGCCAGAGCGCGGCCGGGCCGAGCCGCGGGAGCGCGGCGAGGGACGGCGCCGCGCCGGCGAGCCAGCCCCAGGCCAGCGCCGCCAGCACCGCCGACTTGGCGAGCCCCAGGGCCGCGGCGGCGAGCTGCGCGCCGGAGAGGAGGCGGCGCAGGCCGCGCGCCGGGTCGAGCCGCTCGAGCCGCGGCGCGAGCGCGGCGAGGGAGAGTCCGGGCCCCGCCTGCAGCGCCGCCGCCCCGGCGCCGGCCGCGAGGGCGGCGCCGCAGGCGGGGAGCGAGAGCCGCAGGACCGCCGCCGCCGCGCCCTGGAGCGCGGCCGCCGGGCCCGCCGGCTCCCCATTCGCCGCGGCGAGCGCCGCGCGGAGCATGGCGCCGAGCTCGGCCGTGGCGCCCGGCGCGGAGACCGCCAGGGCGGCCAGCCCGCCCGCCAGCGCCGCGGCGCCGGTGAGCTCGCGGCTGACCGCCACCTCGCCGCGCCGGCGCGCCTCGCGCAGCCGCCGCGGGGTGGGCTGCTCGGTGCGGTTGCCGCTCACGGCCGCCCCCCGGAGAGCACGGCGACCAGCTGGCCCGGGAGCGCGGCCAGCGAGACCAGCCGCCCGGCGCCGGCGCTCGCGGCCGCCGCGAGCAGCGCCAGCCCGAGCGCGGCGCGCGCCGGCTGCGCCACGTTCACCGGTCCGAGCTGCGGCGCGACGCGCGCCGCCAGCGACAGGGCCAGGTCGGCCGCGAGCACCCCCGCGGCGGCGGGCGCCGCGACCGCCACCGCGGCCGCGAGCAGCTCCGCCGACGCGTGCAGGACCACCTCGCGGGCCGCGCCCGCCGGGAACGGCGCCCCGGCGGGCAGCGTCGCGAAGCTCGCCAGCAGCCCCCGGAGCACCAGGCGATCGCCGCCGCCCCACGCGGCCAGGACCACCACCCAGTGCGCCAGCAGGTCGCCGGAGGCGCTCTCGCGCTGCCGGACCGGCGCGACGTGGAGCTCGCTCAGGGTGGCGCCGCGGAAGGTGTCGGCGAGGCGCCCAGCGGCGCGAGCCGCCTCCACCGGCGCCGCCGCGAGCAGGCCCAGCGCGAGGCCGAGCGCCGCCTCGCGGGCGGCCGCGATCGCGAAGGCGATCGCCCCTGCCGGCGCGGCCGGCGCGCCCGCGGCGAGCGCCGCCGCGCCGCCCAGCCCGAGCGCGAGCCCCACCCGCGCCACCGGCGGGGCCATCGGGCCGCCCAGCAGCGGCGAGAGCATCACCACGGGCGCGAGCCGCAGCGCGTGGAGCAGCGCGCCGGCGAGCCGCGGCAGGAGCTCCGGGCCGAGCTCGGTCACGGCGCGATCCGGGGCACGAGGGCGAAGCAGTCGGCGGCGAACCGCACCGCGCGGGCGCCGATCCAGGGCGCCGTGATCGCGAGCACGATCACCACCGCGACGAGGCGCGGGACCACGCCCAGCGTCTGCTCCTGGACCTGCGTGGCGGCCTGGAGCACGCCGGTGACGAGGCCGACGAGGAGCGCGGCGCCGAGCGGCGGGGCGGAGAGCACCAGCACGAGCAGGAGCGCCTCGCGGCCGAGGTGGAGGAGGGCGGGATCCATCGCGATCACCCTGCGTACGAGAGCGCCAGGGCGCGGGCGAGGAGCTTCCACCCGTCCACGGCGACGAAGAGGAGGAGCTTGAACGGGAGCGCGACCGAGGTGGGCGAGAGCTGGGTGAGGCCGAGCGCGAGCAGCACGTTCGAGATCACCAGGTCCACCACCAGGAACGGCACGAACACCAGGAAGCCGATGGTGAAGGCCCGGCGCAGCTCGGACACCACGAACGCGGGCGCGAGCACGGCCAGATCGTCGTCCGCCGGCGGGGCGGCGTCCGGCGCGCGGAGCCGCCGCGCCACGTCGAGGAACGCGGCCCGGTCGTCGGGCCGCGCGAAGCGCGCGAGGAACGCCTTCACCGGCCCGGCGCCGCGCTGGAGCGCCGCCAGCGAGGCCGCGAGGCCGCGCTCGCCGGGCGCGGGCCGCGCCAGGGCGGCCGCGCGCTCGGCCACCGGCGCCATGACCAGCATCGTCAGCACCAGCGCGAGGCCGGTGACCACCGTGTTCGGCGGCACCTGCGGCGCGCCCAGCGCCGAGCGCGCGATCGACAGGACCACCGAGATCTTCAGGAACGAGGTGAGCATCACCAGCGCCGCGGGCACGAGCGCGAGCAGCGCGAGCAGCACCAGCATCTCGGCGGGCCGGTCGGCCACCGGGCCGGCGGAGGCGGCGAGCGCGGCGGCGATCACGGCCGGTCTCCCGGGGCGGTCGCCGCGGGCGCGCCGTCGAGCAGCGCGACCCGGTCGGACCCGAACCCGACCAGCAGCCGGCGCCCGTCCACCTCCACCAGCGCCAGGCCGGCGTCGCGCGAGAGCGGCGCGCGGGCCACGATCACCAGCGCCGGGGCGGGGCGCGCCGGGGCGCCGCGGCGGCGCGCCAGCACGGCGAGCGCGCCCACCGCGCAGGCGGCCAGCCCGCCGCGCGCGGCGGTGGGGGCCAGGTCTCCGGGGGCGCGTGAGAGGAGCAGCAGCACGCCGGCGGCGGCGAGCCCGGCGGCGGCGCGCGCGCCCGGCCGGGCGGGGAGGCCGCGGAGCCCGGCGGTCACGGCGCCACCTCCAGCGACAGGATGCGGACGCCCACCGCGCCCTCCACGTCCACCAGCTCGCCCCGCGCGACCGCGCGCTCGCCCAGGCGCAGGGTCACCAGCCCGCGGCGGTCGAGGTTCAGCGCGAGCACCGAGCCGGGCTCGAGCCGCGCCACCTCGGCGAGCGGGACGTCCACCCGGGCCAGCTCGACCTCGAGCGTCACCGGGAGCTGCGCATGCCGTTCGGCCATCTCCGTCTCCTCCACGTGGAAGCCTTCGCCGTCGATCCGCCCGAGCGCCCGGAGCCCGCCCGGCAGGACCAGCGCGTCGCGCCCGTCCGCGGGCGGGTCCACCACCAGCACGTCACCGGGCTCGAGCGCGTCCAGCTCGGCCGCGGTGAGCGCGGCGCGCCCGCGGCGCACCGAGCCCGGCACCGGGAGCTGCCGGTCGAGCTCCGCCGGCCCGCGCAGCGCGCGAACGGCCGCGGGCGGCAGCAGCAGGCGGGCGCGGCCCCGCGCCGGTCCCGCCGTGACCTCCAGTTCGACGGCGAGCGCGCCCGCGGGCTCGGCGTCGGCGCGGGCGAGGCGCGGCGACAGCCGCTCCTCCAGCTCGGCGACGCCGCACGCGCCGTCCAGCGCGGCGAGGGCGAGCAGCTCGAGCGCGGTCGCCTCCACCGGCGTGAGCGACGCCGCCGGCGCGGGCGCGCCGTCTCCGCCGGCCATCCGGTCCACCACGCGTACGACCAGCGCCGGCTCGACCTCCAGGATCGCGGTGCCGGGCAGCGCCGGCAGGTCGAGCGCGATCCGCGCGACGGCGGGGCGGGGCCACGCGCGGCCGGGCACCGCGCGGCCGGTCACCGACACCTCGGCGCCGACGAGGGCCGAGAGCGAGGCCGCCGCCGCCTCGGCGACCTCGGCCCCGAGCCGGCGGGCCGCGGACGTCAGCTCTGCGTGGCCGCGCGAGACCGCGGGGAGGACGAACGGAAGCGCCATGCGCGTCCGGATTTCCACCCGGCGTGCCAGGGCGCGATCAGCCGGGACGGCGCGGGGTTGCGCCCGGGGGGACGGTCAGCCCGTGTCCGCCGGGAAGGCGGGGGGTCCGCGGCGCGGACGCCGTCAGCCGGCGAGCCGCTCCCGGCAGAGGCGCACCAGGGCGCCGGCCACGCCCGCCGGCGGAGCCCCACCCAGGGCGAGGTCGGCGAGCAGGCGGGCCACCCGCGGGCGCTCGGCGGCGGCCACGGCCCGTGCACGCGCGCGCCGCTCCCCCGGCGCGGGCTCGACCGCGGCCGCGAGCGCGTCCAGCCGCGCGCCGCCCGGGAGCCGGGCGAGGCGGGCGGCCTCCTCGGAGGCGGCGGGGGACGGGCCGCGGGCGAGGAGCGCCTGCGCGCGCCCGGGCGCGAGCGCGGCGGCGGCGGCGGCGAGCCGCCGGTCCGCACCGGTCACGACGGCTTCCCCCGGCGCCAGCGCACCCCCGCGCCGCCGCCCACCGCGATCGCCGCCGCGCCGGCCGCGGCCGCGAGCGCGAGCAGCACCGGCGATCGCCCGCGGCGGGGTGGCGGAGGCGGGGCGCTGGCCTGCGGCGCCTCCGCGAAGACCACCGACACCGCCGCGGCGTCGAGCCCGTCCGCGGCCCCGGCCACCAGCGCCCGGAGCCCGGGCTCGAGCGCCCGCACCGCGGCGCAGGCCGCCGCGCGGCAGCGCACCAGCACCGCGGCGCGCGGCGCGGGCCGCTCGCCCGGCCGGAACGGATCCGCCTGCGGCAGGCCGAGGTGCACGCGGGCGCCCACCACGCCGTCGATGGCCTCGATGCTGCGCGCGAGCTCGCCCGAGAGCGCGTGGAGGTACAGCGCGTGCTCCTCCGTGGCCGTCGGGACCATCGAGCCCTTCGCGAGCACGGCGTCGAAGCCGGCCGGGCGCTGCCGGGGCAGATCGCGCTCGGCCAGCACGCGCCGCGCGCGGACGGCGTCGGCCGGGGCGACGCGCACCTCCCAGCCGGCGTCGGCGCCGTCCTCGCGCGCCTTCTCCGCGGCGATCCCGCCCTCGTCGAGCGCGACGAGGACGTCGTTCGCCTGCGGCTCGTCGAGGCCGTGCAGGAGCGCCTCGCCGGAGCAGCCGGCCAGCGCCAGGGTGAGCGGGAGCGCGAGGGGTGCGAGGCGCATGGCGGGTCCTCAGAGCTGCGTGTTCAGCGCCTGCTTCACGGCCTGGGCGCCCTGCTCGACCAGCTTGGCGGCGAGGTCCACGGTCTGGACGGTGCGGTACGCCTCGGCCTGGAGCCCGAGCAGCTCCTGGGCGGTGAACGTCCGGCCGGAGCGGGCGGCGGTGAGCACCGCCTCGAGCCGGGCCTGGGCGCGCTCCACCGCGGCGAGCGCGGCGGCGCCGGCGGTCGGGCGCGGCGGCTCGCGCGCGGGCGGCGCGGCCGGGCCGGAGGTGCTGCGCGCCTCGAGCGTCTTCGCGAAGCTCTGCTGCGGCGCGACCGCGGCGGCCGGGAGGGCCGGGGCGGCGGCGCCCACCGGGGCGACGGGCATGGCGCGCTCGCTAGTGGATGTTCTGGATGGCGGCCCGGGCGCTGTCGTGCCGGACCTTCATCACGTTGGACACCGCGGTGAACTCGCGGCTCTCCCGCTGCATGTGCTCCTGCAGCTGGAGGTACTGGAGGTTGAACGTCTGGGCCTCGCGCTGCAGCGCGCGGGTGGCGTCGAGCACGTCGCCGCCGGCGCCGCCGCCGGGCGACCCGGTGAGCCCGCCGGCCAGCGGGGAGCCGCCGAGCGGCGATCCACCGGCGGCCGCGGCGCCCGAGCGGATGGCGGCGGACAGGATGGTGCCGCCCGGGACGATGGGCGCGGCGAGCTCGACGGTGGCGGCCACCCCGCGGACCAGCCCCTCGGCGGCGCCGCGCAGCGCGGCGTCGAAGCGGCTGGGCAGCGCGCGCTGCGTGCTGGTCGGTGCGACGTGGATCGACTCGATTCGGTTCATGGCGTGCGTCCTCCTCGGCGCGACCCACAGCAACGGCCGTGCCGCGGCGAAAGCGCCCGCCGGCGCGGGCGGCGGGCGCGGGGCGCCGGCCGGCGCGCGACCGGGGCGGGCGGCCGGCGGACCGTGGTAACGTCCGCGCGTGCCGCCCGACGTGTTCCGCCGCGTCAGCGATGAGATCCTGCGCGCGCAGCGGCCCATCCGCGTGCTGCGGTCCATCAATTGGGACCCCGCGGTGCACGAGCGCTTCTTCCGCGGTGGCGCGCGCGAGCTGCCCAGGCCGGAGTACCCGCCGCTCGGCTTCGAGCCGGAGAAGAAGATCAAGGAGCTGCGCGCCATCCGCCGGCAGGTGCGAGGCAAGAACCCGGTGGAGGACCTGCTCCGCCGCAAGTGCGACGAGTTCATCGCGCTGGCGCAGCTCCTCGCGGCGCGCGGGACGAAGCGCTTCTACGAGCTCTCCCGCCGCATCTACGGCGACCCGCGCGACCGCTTCCCCGACCACAACGTGGACAACCTCGCCATCGCGCGCATGTGGGCCTCGCGCCCGCGCGCGCGCGACGAGGAGCTGGTCCACGACGCCGAGCAGGCGGCGGCGCGCGTGGCGGAGATCTGCAACCCGCTGCTGGGCGGGCACGTGAAGGCCGTGGTCCGCACCCGGCTGACGGCCAACGCCGCCGCGGGGGGCACCAGCATCACGCTCCGCAAGGGCGCGCGCTTCTCCGAGCGGCAGGTGCGGGCGCTCGCGCACCACGAGGGGCTGTGGCACGTGCTCACCTCGCTGAACGGCTACCGGCAGCCGCACCTGCCGGTGCTGGGCGTGGGCCTCCCCCGCCACACCGAGTCGCAGGAGGGCGGCGGCATCGTGGCCGAGTTCCTCACCGGCCACATCACCGACGAGCGCTACATCGAGCTCGGCGAGCGGACGATCGCCATCGACATGGCGGCGCGCGGCGCCGACTTCCTCGAGGTGTACCGGTACCTGCTGGCGCGCTTCCCGCCGGAGAAGGCGGCGCTCATGAGCGAGCGCGTCTTCCGCGGCGGGCTGCTGGAGGGCGGCGCGCCCTTCACGAAGGACGCGGCCTACCAGCGCGGCTACTGCCGGACGTTCAACTTCCTGCGCGCGGCGCTGGAGCAGCGCGACGTGGACCTGGTGCGCGCGTTCCTCGCCGGCAAGATGAGCGTGGACGACGCCGAGCTGGTGCGGGACCTGGTGGAGGAGGGGATCTGCGTCGGCCCGGTCTACCTGCCGGAGTGGTTCATCGACATCGACCGGCTGAACGCGATCGCCACGCACAGCGTGACCATGAACCGCTTCTCGCTGCCCTCGGTGACCCGCTACTACGCGCGCCGCCGCGGCACGCGGCCGCCGGCCGAGGGGGCCGGGCGCGCGCGCGAGGCGGACACGGAGGAAGGGCCGGCGCGGCTCGCCGGCGCGGACGAGGGCGATCTGGGCGAGTGACGGCGCCAGCGCCACGGTCGCGACCGACGGCCGCGCGGCGTCAGGCGCGGCCGCCGGGATCTCGCGCGAGCCCGCGGATGCGGGCGCGCGAGGTCACGGGCCCCGCTAGGTGATGCTGGCCCCGAAGATCCGCCCCACCGCGTAGGTGACCCCGGCCGCCAGCGCCGCGAGCCCCGCCATCCGCAGCGCGGATCGCCACACGCTCGTGCCGGAGAGGAACCCGACCGCGCCGCCCACGCCGGCCAGGATCCCGCCCGCCAGGATCGCGCTCGAGATCACCGCCGGCGTGCCGGAGGTCACCAGGAACGGCACGATGGGCACGAGCGCGCCCACCGAGAACATCGCGAAGGACGAGCCCGCCGCGCCCATGGGCGAGCCGAGGTCCTCCGGGTCGAGCCCCAGCTCCTCTCGCACCAGCGTGTCGAGCGCGCTCTCCGGGTTCTTCAGGATCTCGGCGGCGGTGCGGCTCGCCTGCTCCGTCGAGAGCCCCTTCTGCTTGAAGATGAGCGCGAGCTCGGCGGCCTCCTCCTCCGGGGCCTCCTCGATCTCGCGCTTCTCGAGCGCGATCTGCCGGGCGAGGAGGTCGCGCTGGCTCGCGACCGAGGTGTACTCGCCCGCCGCCATCGAGAACGCGCCCGCCAGCAGCCCGGCGAACCCGGTGACGAGCACGGTGCCCGGCGCGACGCCCGCCCCGGCCACCCCGAGGATGAGCGACAGGTTGGACACGAGCCCGTCGTTCATCCCGAAGATCGCCGCCCGGATCGACCCGGCCCGCCCGCCGCCGCGGTGCCACCGCTCGCGGTCGCCGATGAGCGCCCGCGCGCCCTGCGGCGCGTCCGGCCCGTGCATGCCGGCCAGCACCTGCCGGTGCGCGCGCTCCTCGGCGGCGATCTCCGTCGCCTCGCCGCCCTGCTGGTCGTACTTGTCGGCGTCGCCGGCCTCGGTCTCGAGGACCATGGGCAGCACCGCCGCGCTGCCCAGCCGCCTGGCCAGCCACACCAGCGCGCGCACGCGCGAGCTGGGCCGGTCCGGCGGGACCGCCACGCCTTCCTTGAGGAGCTTGCGCTCCCAGACCTGCGCGTGGCGCCGCTCCGCCGCGGCCAGCTCCCGGAAGCTCGCGGCGCGGGCGGGGTCCTTCTCGTGCCGGGCGAGCCCCTCGTACAGCGCGGCGCCGTCGCGCTCGTCGAGCAGGTTCTGGAGCCACAGGTCGGTGCGCACGTTCATGCGCGCCGGACTGTAGCAGGGCCGGCGCCGGAGGCGGAGCCGGCCGGCGCGCCACCGCCGTCAGCGCAGGGCGGCCGCGGCTCGCGCGGCGTCGCAGGGGTCGGTCCAGAACGTCGCCACCAGGTGCGAGCGGCTGGTGCACCGGGTCTTCGCGAGCAGCGCCGACACGTGCAGCTCGATCGTCTTCTCGGAGCAGCCGAGCCGCGACGCCACGGTGCGGTTCGTGTCGCCCTGCGCCACGCGGGCCAGCACGGCGGCCTGCCGCGGCGTGAGCCCCCAGCGTCGCGAGATCACCTGCACGCGATGGCGCGCGTCGCCGTCCAGGTCCGGCAGGACCACCAGCGCGTGGCCCGGGTGGCCCTCGACCGCGAAGCGGGCGGGCGTGCGCGCGTCGGCGGCCGGGGGCGCGCGGAGCACCTCCATCACCCGCTCGCGATCCGTGGCGAGGAGCGTCCGGGCGCGCGCGTTCGCGAGCAGGATCGAGGCGGGCGCGCGGACCACCACCGCCGGCGCGGGGATGGCCTCGAGCGCCGCGTCGAGGGCGGCCGTCGCGAGGGCGGAGATCTCCGGCCGCTCGGGCGGCGGAGGCATCGAAGCGGGTGGAGCGACTTCACGGGGAGAGAGATCTCCCGCGTGCACGGTGGTCATCGTTCGCGGCCCCCCAAGGCTTCGCGCGAATTTGCGAGAACGGAGCCTATTCCATCCGCCGATCTTCGCTATCCGGGGAATCCCGTACACGCCGTGCGCCAATGCGGACGATGCGTCCGTCAGGTGCGCCGCAGGTCGCGGCCGACCGGGGCAGGCGCGACCCTCGCCATCCAGGGCCTTTTCGTCTATACCAACGGGTTCCCCGAGGAGTTCCGCCGTGCTGAAGCTCGATTCCCGCGATCCTGGCTTCCAAGAAGCGTGGGCCCGCGTCTGCGCCCGTGGGTCGGACGAGGACGAGGCGCCGGTGCGCGAGGCCGCCGCCGCCATCGTGGCCGACGTCCGCGCCCGCGGCGACCTGGCGCTGCTCGAGCACACCCGCCGCCACGACGCCTGGGACCCGGGCTCCGCCGCCGGCCTGGCGCTCGGCCCGGCCGACTTCGCCGCCGCGTACCGCGGCCTCCCCGCCGCGGCGCGTCGTGCGCTCTCGCTCGCCGCCCGGCGCATCGCCGACTTCCACCGCCGCGAGACCGACGCGCAGGTGCCGGCCCGTCGCGACGCCGCGGGTGCGACGCTGTCGCAGGTCGTCCGCCCGCTGGAGCGCGTCGGCCTGTACGTTCCGGGGGGGACGGCCCGCTATCCCTCCTCGGTGCTGATGACCGCCGTGCCGGCCCGCGTGGCCGGCGTCCGGGAGATCGTCGTCACGTCACCCGGCGTGAAGGGCAGCGGCGAGATGGACCGCTGGACGCTCGCCGCCTGCCACGTGGCCGGGGTGGCGCGCCTGTTCAAGGTCGGCGGCGCGCAGGCGGTGGCGGCGCTGGCGTACGGCACCGCCACGGTTCCGGCGGTGGACAAGATCTGCGGGCCGGGCAACGCGTACGTGGCCGCCGCGAAGCGGCTGGTGTTCGGGCGCGTGGACATCGACATGATCGCCGGGCCGAGCGAGATCCTGGTGCTCGCCGACGCGGCGGCGGATCCGGCCGAGGTGGCGAGCGACCTGCTCGCGCAAGCCGAGCACGACGTGCGGGCCGTGTCGGTGCTGGTGACGCCGTCGGCCGCGCTGGCGCGGGCGGCGCTGACGGCGGTCGAGCGCCAGCTCGCCGATCTGCCGCGCCGGGAGATCGCCGGTCGCTCGATCGAGGAGCGCGGCGCGGTGGTGGTGACGCGCGGCCTCTCCGAGGCGGTGCGGCTCGCCGACGCGTTCGCGCCCGAGCACCTGGCGCTGCACGCCCGCGGCGCGGCCGGCCTCGTGAAGCGGATCTCGCGCGCCGGCGCGGTGTTCGTGGGCAGCTCCACGCCGGAGGCGGTGGGCGACTACCTGGCCGGCCCGAGCCACGTGCTCCCGACCGCCGGCACCGCCCGGTTCGCCTCGCCGCTCTCGGTGGCGACGTTCCGCCGCCGCATGAGCGTGCTCGACCTGACGCCCGCGGCGCTCGCCGCGCTGGCGCCGTCGGTCGAGGCGCTGGCGCGGGCCGAGGGGCTGGAGGGGCACTGGCGCGCGGTGGAGGTGCGGGTCGCGAAGCGCGCGCCCGCGCGGCCCCGCCGGGCGGCGGCGGCGAAGGCGAAGGTCGCGTCGAGGGCGCCCCGCGCGCGCGCCGCGGCCGGGGGGGCGCGTCGATGAGCCGGCGGGCCACGGTGAAGGCCCCGCGCGCGGGTGCGGCCGCGCGCCGCGGGGCGGTGGCGCGGCGGACCAAGGAGACCGACGTCGCGGTGGAGCTCCGGCTCGAGCCGGGCGAGGCGGCGATCTCGACCGGGCTCCCGTTCTTCGACCACATGCTCGACCAGATCTCGCGCCACGGCGGCATGGCCCTCACGGTGCGGGCGAAGGGCGACCTGCAGGTGGACGCGCACCACACCGTCGAGGACGTGGGCATCGGCCTGGGCGAGGCGCTGCGGCAGGCGCTCGAGGACAAGGCCGGGCTGGCGCGCTACGGGCACGCGGTGGTGCCGCTCGACGAGGCGCTGGTGGAGGCGGTGGTGGACCTCTCCGGCCGCCCGCACCTCACGTTCAACGCGAAGCTCCCGAGCGGCAAGAAGTTCATCGGCGGCTACGACGTGGACCTGACGCAGGACTTCCTGCAGGCGCTCGTGAACCACGCGCGCATCTGCGTGCACGTGAACGTCCGCTACGGCCGCAACCTGCACCACGTGGTGGAGGCGATCTTCAAGGCGACCGCGCGCGCGCTCCGCGCCGCGACGGCGCGCGAGGGGACCGCGCTGCCCAGCACCAAGGGAACGCTGTGAGCCGCCCGGCCGGCACCGTCGCGCTGGTGGACTACGGCGCCGGCAACCTGCGCTCGGTGGAGAACGCGCTGCGCGAGGTGGGCGCGGCGGTGGTGGTCACGCGCGATCCCGACGCGGTCCGCCGCGCCGACCGGGTGGTGGTGCCGGGGCAGGGCGCGATGCCCGCCTGCGCCGAGGCGATGCGCCGGAGCGGCGTGGCCGGCGCGCTCCTGGAGGCGGTCGAGCGCGGGACGCCGGTGCTGGGCATCTGCGTCGGGCTGCAGATCCTGTTCGCCGAGGGCGAGGAGGCGGGCGGGGCCCGCGGCCTCGGCCTGGTGGACGGCCGCATCGCGCGGCTGCCCGGCGGCGTGAAGCTGCCGCACATCGGCTGGTCGAAGGTGCGGCTGGTGGCCCCCGGGTCGGCGCTGTTCGCGCCCATGGACGGCGCCTACGTCTACTACGCGCACTCCTACGCCGCGCCCGCGGAGGCGCCCGGCGCGGCCCTGCTCACGCGCCACGGCCGCGACTTCTGCGCGGCGCTGGAGCGCGGCAACCTGTTCGCGGTGCAGTTCCACCCGGAGAAGAGCCAGCGCGTGGGGCTGGCCCTGCTCGAGCGGTTCGTCTCCATCTAGGCGGGGGCCATGCTCGTCATCCCAGCGATCGATCTCATCGGCGGCGAGGTGGTCCGGCTGGAGAAGGGCGACTTCGCCCGCAAGACCGTGTACGCGCGCGATCCGGCCGAGAAGGCCGCCGAGCTGGTGCGCGACGGCGCGAGCCTGATCCACGTGGTGGACCTCGACGGCGCGAAGGCCGGCTGGCCGGTGAACCTCGACGCGGTCCGCGCCATCTGCGCGGTGCCGGGCGCCGAGGTGGAGCTGGGCGGCGGGCTGCGCTCGCTGCCGGACATCGAGAAGGTGCTCGAGCTGGGCGTGCGGTACGTGGTGCTCGGCACCGCGGCGGTGGAGCGGCTCGACCTGGTCCGCCAGGCCTGCGCCCGCTTCCCCGGGCGCGTGCGCAGCGGCATCGACGCGCGCAACGGCGAGGTGAAGATCGCCGGCTGGCTGGAGGGCACCGGGCTCGGCGCGGCCGAGGTGGCGCGCCGGGTGAAGGAGGCCGGGGTCGGGCTGGTGGAGTACACCGACGTCGGCCGCGACGGCATGTTCACCGGGGTGGACGCCGAGGGCGCGGCGCGGCTGCAGGCCGAGGCCGGCGTGCAGGTGGTCGCCTCGGGCGGCGTGGCCGGCCTCGACGACGTGCGCGCCTGCCGCGCCGCCGGGCTGGCCGGCGTGATCGTCGGCAAGGCGCTGTACGAGGGCCGGATCGCGCTCGCCGAGGCGGTGCGCGCCGCGGCGGAGTAGGAGAGGGAAGGGCACCGCATGCCGGCGAAGCGCATCATCCCCTGCCTCGACGTGAAGGCCGGGCGCGTGGTCAAGGGGATCAAGTTCCAGAACCTGCGCGACGCGGGCGATCCGGTGGAGGCGGCCGCGCGCTACGACGCGCAGGGCGCCGACGAGGTCACGTACCTCGACATCGCCGCGACGCAGGAGAACCGCGGCACGCTGCTCGACCTCGTCACCCGCACCGCCGCGCGCGTGTTCGCGCCGCTCACGGTGGGCGGCGGCGTGCGCAGCGAGGAGGACTTCGTGGCGCTGCTGCACGCCGGCGCCGACAAGGTCTCGGTGAACTCCTCGGCGGTGAAGGCGCCGGACCTGGTGGACCGGCTCTCGCGGATCGCCGGCGCGCAGGCGCTGGTGGTGGCGATCGACGTGAAGCGCCGGCCCCGCGGCGCCGGCCGCCAGGAGTGGGAGGTCTACGTGGCGGGCGGGTCGAAGCCCACCGGCGTGGAGGGCATCGCCTGGGCGCGCGAGGTGGCGGCGCGCGGCGCCGGCGAGCTGCTCCTCACCTCGATGGATCGCGACGGCACGCAGGCCGGCTACGACCTCGAGCTGCTGGAGCAGGTCTGCTCGGCCGTCACCATCCCGGTGATCGCCTCCGGGGGCGTGGGCACGCTCGAGCACCTCGCCGAGGGGCTCCAGATCGCCGACGCGGCGCTGGCCGCCTCGATCTTCCACGACGGCAAGCACACCGTGCAGGAGGCGAAGGCCTTCCTCCTGGCGCGCGGGATCGAGGTGCGGCCGTGAGCCGCCCCACCCGCTCGTTCGCCCGCCTGCTCGGCCGGGTCGCGTTCGACGACCGCGGCCTGGTCCCGGTGATCGCGCAGGAGGAGGACGGCACGGTCCTGATGCTGGCCTGGGCGAACCGCGAGGCGCTCGTCGCCACCGCCGAGGGCGGGCGCGCCACCTACTGGTCCCGCAGCCGGCGCTCGCTCTGGCGCAAGGGCGACACGAGCGGCCACGTGCAGGAGATCCGCGCGATCGCGCTGGACTGCGACGGAGACGCCGTGCTCTACGTCGTGCGCCAGACCGGCCCGGCGTGTCACACCGGGACGCGCAGCTGCTTCTCGGAGAGAGAGGAGATCCCATGGCAGACGAACGCTTCCTCGCGAAGCTCTGGGCCACCATCGAGTCGCGCCGCGCGGACGCCGCGCCGGCCGAGAGCTACACCAAGAAGCTCCTCGCCGCGCCGGCCAGGATCCGCAGGAAGATCATCGAGGAAGCCTACGAGGTGAACGAGGCGCACCAGGCGCTCCTCGACGGCAAGGACACGAAGGACCACCTGGCGCACGAGGCGGCCGATCTGCTGTACCACCTGTACGTGCTGCTCGCGTCGGCCGACGTGACCCCGACCGAGGTCTACGGCGTGCTGGAGCGGCGGCACCTGCAGCCCCCGGCCCCCAAGACCGGAAACCCTTGACAGTCGCGGGGTTTTCCACTATTAGCCGCGATTCAGCCGCGTGGAGAGCCGGGCATCCGCGATGTCCGGCTCCTCATGTTTCAGGGCGAGCAAAAGCTCCTACCTCATCAGCGAGACCGAGGAACGAATGACCGGAGTGCGTGTCAAGGATGGCGAGTCCTTCGAGAACGCCATGAAGCGCTTCAAGAAGCAGTGCGAGAAGGCGGGCATCCTCTCGGAGATCCGCAAGCGCGAGCACTACGAGAAGCCGAGCGTGAAGCGCAAGAAGAAGGCCCTCGCCGCCAAGAAGCGCGCGCTCAAGAAGATGCGCAAGGGCTTCTAGCCGGGGCCATCGCCATGGCGCTCAAGGAACGGCTCGACGCGGACCTCAAGTCCGCGATGCGCGAGAAGGACACGCTCAAGCTGAGCGTGGTCCGCATGCTGAAGAGCGCCGTGAAGTACCGCGAGATCGAGCTGATGAAGCCGCTCGACGACGCGGGCGTGCAGGGCGTGATCGCCTCCGAGATCAAGCGCCGGCGCGACTCGGTCGAGCAGTACCGGGCCGGGAACCGCCAGGACCTGGTCGACAAGGAGGAGGCGGAGATCCGGATCCTCCAGGCCTGGCTCCCCGCCCAGCTCACCGAGGACGAGCTCCGCGCGAAGGTGGACGCGGCGGTCCAGGCGACCGGGGCGCAGGGGCCGAAGGACATGGGCGCCGTGATGAAGGCGCTCCTGCCCGAGGTGCAGGGCCGGGCCGAGGGGAAGGCCGTCAGCGACATGGTGAAGGCGCGCCTCGCCGGAAAGTAGGCCGGGCGGTGAGGCGGCCGCGGCCGCCCGGCGGTGGCCGGGCGCCGTGCGTGCCGCGAGCGGCAGCGGAGGCGCAACCTGATCCCCGACGCGGTCATCGACCAGATCCGCGAGCGCGTCGACGTGGTGGCCGTGATCGGCCGCCACATGGAGCTGAAGCGATCGGGCAGGACGTGGAAGGGCAACTGCATCTTCCACGGGGAGCGGACGCCGAGCTTTCACGTCTACCCCGAGGACAAGCACTTCAAGTGCTACGGCTGCGGGGCGTACGGCGACGTCTTCACGTTCCTGCAGCGGCTCGAGGGGAAGGAGTTTCCCGAGGTGGTCAGGGCGCTCGCGCAGGAGGTCGGCGTCGAGATCCCGGAGGCGGCCGAGGAGGACTCGGCCGAGGCGAGGGCGAAGCGCAAGGAGCGCAACGAGGTCCTCGCCGCGAGCGACGCCGCCGCGCGCTACTGGGCGGCGCGGCTCGCCAGCCGCTTCGGCGCGCCGGCGCGGGCGTACCTCGAGCGGCGCGGCGTCACCGAGGAGTCGGTCCGGCGCTTCCGGCTGGGGGTGGCGGCCGACGCGTGGAACGACCTCGCGCCGCGGCTGAAGGAGAAGGGCATCGGGGTCGCGGCGCTGCAGCGCGCCGGGCTGGTCATCGAGAGGGAGAGGGACGGCGGCGGCACGTACGACCGCTTCCGCAACCGCCTGATGTTTCCCATCGCCGGCATGGACGGGCAGGTCATCGGCTTCGGCGGGCGCGCGCTCGGCGACGAGCAGGGCGCGAAGTACATCAACACGCCCGAGACCCCGCTCTACAAGAAGTCGAAGGTGCTCTACGGCCTCGACCTGGCCCGCGAGACCATCCGCAAGACGCGCAGCGCGGTGCTGGTCGAGGGCTACTTCGACGTGATCGGGCTGCACCAGGTGGGCGTGACCGGCGCGGTGGCGGTGTGCGGCACCGCCCTCACCCCCGAGCACGTGGAGCTGCTCTCCCGCTGCGACTGCCGCGAGGTCACCGTCCTGTTCGACGGCGACGTGGCCGGCCTGGCCGCGCCGGCCAAGGCCGCGCAGGCGCTGTTCCCGGCGGGCATGGCCGGCAAGGTGGCGGTGCTCCCGTCCGCCGCGGGCAAGAGCGATCCCGACGAGTACGCCCGCGCGAACGGGCGCGCCGGGGTGGACGCGCTGCTGACGGCCGCCGTCCCCCTCTCGGAGTTCCTGGTGGACCGGGCGGTCGAGCGGGCGTGCGGCGACCGGCCGCGGGAGGCCGCGCTCGAGCGGAAGCTCGCCGCGGTCCGCGAGCTCGAGCCGTTCGTGCGGATGATGCCGGAGGGTCTCGCGCGTTCCGTCTTCGAGGACATGATCGCGCGCCGGCTCGACCTCGACCCGGGCGCGCTCAGGACCGAGCTGTCCGCCGAGCGGCGGCGGCCGGGCGTCCCGGCGCCCGCCCCGACGGGTCACCCGGAGCGGCCCTCGGGCGCCCCATCCCGCCCCACCCCGTCCGCGGGGCCGGCGCGCGGTGGGCCGCCCGCCCACGCCAGGGTGCGGGTGCTGCTGCCCGGCCCGGCCGCGGACGCGCTGGCGCTGCTGGCCGCCTTCCCCGATCTGGGGCCGGTGGCGGAGGAGGAGCGCCTTCCGCAGCTCCTGCCGCCCGGGCCGCTGGCGGACCTGGCCCGCGACCTGGTGCGCGGGCCGGTCGCGCTCGACGACGCGCTGGCGCGGCTGTCCTCCGGCGCCGACGAGGCCACCGCCCGGCGGTTCCGCACGCTGGTGGGGCCCGGCCGGCCGAGGCCGGAGGAGGCGGAGCGCGAGCTCCGGAAGGCGGCGGTCAAGGCGACGCTGGAGCGCCTCGACCAGGAGTACGGGGAGGCGCTGCGGCGGGTCACCAAGGCCGGCAGCGCCGCGGCGGACGGGCTGGACGTGACTGCCCAGCGCCTCATCAACCAGCGCCGCGACCTGCAGAGACGCTTGCGTTCGCTGGAACGTCCCGGATGAAAGGCAAGCTCCGAAGCATTCTGGATACATTGGCCGGGCTCACCCGGCCGAAAAACGTTACGAAAGAGCACCACCGGGCCGCCGAGCCGTCGAAGGAGCCGAAGCCGATGACCACGAAGGGCCACGCCGCGAAGAAGCACGTGAAGAAGGCAGCGCCGAAGCAGAAGGCGAAGGCCGGCGGCCGCAAGGAAGAGCGCCAGGCCAAGCCCGCGCCCAGGGCGCCCGCGCGCGCGGTGGCGAAGCCGCCGGTCAAGCGCGCCAAGGCGGACCGCGAGAAGCCGGAGAAGGTCGAGAAGCACGAGAAGGCCGAGAAGGCCGACCGGCACGAGAAGGCCGGCGAGAAGCCCGAGAAGGCCCGCAAGAAGGCGCCCGAGGCCGCGGCCGCCGAGCCCGCTCGCCCGGCGGGCCGCCCCGGCAAGCACCGCCGCCCCGCCGACGAGGCCGAGCCCGAGACGGAGCGCGCCGAGGCCGACGACGGCGACGACGACGACGACGAGCTCGACGAGCTCCCGCAGGACGACATGAGCGACATCACCGAGCGGTCCGAGGTGAAGGAGCTCATGGCTCGCGGGCGCGAGAAGGGCTTCCTCACCTACGACGAGGTGAACGACGCGCTGCCGTCGGACATCGGCTCGGACCAGATCGACGACGTCATGTCGATGTTCGGCGAGCACGACATCGAGGTCGTGGACGGCGCCGAGAAGAAGATGAAGCTCCCGGACAAGCCGCCCGAGCCCGAGGCCAAGGCGGACGCCGAGGAGGAGAAGGAGGAGGAGGACGACGCCGGCTACGGCAAGTCCAACGACCCGGTGCGCATGTACCTGCGCAAGATGGGGTCGGTCTCCCTCCTCACGCGCGAGGGCGAAGTGGAGATCGCGAAGCGCATCGAGGAGGGCGAGAAGGAGATCCTCGGCGCGGTGCTCTCGTCGTCGATCGCCATCCGCGAGATCCTCGAGCTGGGCGAGCGGCTCCGCAAGGGCAAGATCCGCGTCCGCGAGATCATCAAGGACGCCGGCGACGAGCAGCAGGCCGAGGCGGAGGAGCCCGAGGAGGAGCTGGACGAGGCCGCCGAGGCGCCGGAGGGTCAGGGGGACGCAGAGGCCGAGGCCGGCGACGGCGCCGCGCCGGCCGAGGGCGCCGAGCCGGAGAAGCCCCGCATCCCGAAGGAGGAGGAGCGCAAGGTCGAGCACGTGCTGAAGCACATCGACCGGATCCGCAAGCTGGAGCGCGACGTCGCCAAGGTCCGCGAGACGCTCCAGGGCGGCAAGAAGCTCTCCGAGGTGAAGCGCAAGGAGCTGAAGGGCGAGATCCGCGCCATCGAGGCGGAGATGATGGAGAACCTCGAGGCGATCCAGCTCAACAAGAAGCAGATCGACCGGATCGTCCTGCGCCTGAAGAGCTTCATCAAGCGCGTGGAGGAGGCGGAGCGCGAGTTCTTCGACTGCGAGCGCCGCACCGGCGTGCCGGTGAAGGACCTGCGGCGCCTGCTCCGCGAGACGCGCGAGGACGAGGCCGAGCGGAAGAAGCTCGCCAAGAAGCTCCGCTGCGCGCTCGACGAGGTGGAGGAGCTGGACCGCACGCTGCGCTCGGCCGGCCGCAAGATCCTGCGCGTGCAGGAGGAGGCGGAGGTGCCGGTGGAGGAGCTGCGCCGGACCTACCGCATGATCGGCGACGGCGAGCGGAAGGCGGAGCGCGCCAAGACCGAGCTGGTGGAGGCGAACCTGCGCCTGGTGGTCTCGATCGCGAAGAAGTACACGAACCGCGGCCTGCAGTTCCTCGACCTGATCCAGGAGGGGAACATCGGCCTCATGAAGGCGGTCGACAAGTTCGAGTACAAGCGCGGCTACAAGTTCTCGACCTACGCCACCTGGTGGATCCGCCAGGCGATCACCCGCGCCATCGCGGACCAGGCGCGGACCATCCGCATCCCGGTCCACATGATCGAGACGATCAACAAGCTCATCCGCACCAGCCGCTACCTGGTGCAGGAGCTGGGGCGCGAGCCGACGCCGGAGGAGATCGCCGAGAAGATGGAGCTCCCGCTCGACAAGGTCCGCAAGGTCCTGAAGATCGCGAAGGAGCCCATCTCGCTCGAGACGCCCATCGGCGAGGAGGAGGACAGCCACCTCGGGGACTTCATCGAGGACAAGTCGCTGGTCTCCCCGTCGGACGCGGTCATCAACATGAACCTGGCCGAGCAGACCAGGAAGGTGCTCGCCACGCTGACCCCGCGCGAGGAGAAGGTGCTCCGCATGCGGTTCGGCATCGGCGAGAAGAGCGATCACACGCTCGAGGAGGTCGGCCAGGACTTCGAGGTCACACGCGAGCGCATCCGCCAGATCGAGGCGAAGGCGCTGCGGAAGCTGCGCCACCCGTCGCGGTCGAAGCGGCTCAAGAGCTTCGTGGAGAGCTGATCGACCCCGTCTCGGGCGACGCGAATATGATAGAGGGTGCCTGCCGGGGCCTCGGGCCCATAGCTCAACGGTCAGAGCGCTCGGCTCATAACCGATGCGATCCAGGTTCGAATCCTGGTGGGCCCACTCGTCGCAACCAGCAGGGAGAACGGGAGAACGGCATTGTCGTCGCTGCGTGAGAAGCTGAAGACGCTGGAGGAGTTGCAGCAGATCGACCTCGACTCGAACGAGGTCAGGGCTGAGCTGGAGACCCTCCCGGCGAAGCGCGCCGAGATCGACCAGCGGGTCGCCGAGGCCCGGCGGGCCTACGACGAGGAAAAGTCCCGCGTCGAGGGGAACGAGCGCGAGCGCCGGCAGCTCGAGTCGCTCCTCGCGATGGAGCGGGACAAGGTCAAGAAGTGGGAGGGCCGCCTGGGCGAGATCCGGACGCCCCGCGAGTACGCCGCGCTCTCCCGCGAGATCGACATCGCGAAGAAGACGAACGACGGCCAGTCCGAGCAGATCAAGGCGCTGGTCGCGAGCGCCGGCGAGCTCCAGAAGACGCTCGAGGGCAAGGCCGACGCGCTGGCCGAGCGCGAGGAGGCGAACGAGGCCGAGCTGAAGGGCCTCGAGGAGCGGCAGGCGGCCGCCCAGCAGCGCCTAGCCGAGCTCGACGCCCGGCGCGCCGAGGCGGTGAAGCGCGTGGACCCCGGGCTGCTCTCGAAGTACGAGAACATCAAGCGGCGCCGGGCCGGCGTGGCGGTCGCGCAGGTGATCGGCATGACCTGCGACGGCTGCCACCGGCACATCCCGCCCCAGCTCGCCATCACCCTGCAGCGGGCGAACTCGATCGAGACCTGCCCGAACTGCCACCGCATCATCTACGCGGCCGAGGCGGTCAACCCGCCGGCGCCGCCGCCGGCCTAGCCGTGGCCAAGGCCGTCCTCGCGGAGCTGCTCCGCTTCATCGCCGCCAACGAGGAGCTCCCGCGGACGCGCGCCCGGTACCCGGGCTACGACCGCGACGCGCTCGGGCGGCTGCTCGCCGCCGCCGCCGACCGGGTGGAGGAGGCGGAGAAGGCGCGCGAGCCGGCCCCCGGCGCGGGCTCGAAGGGCATCAAGGTCCGCAAGGTGTCCGACGTCGAGAAGGCGGCGCAGCGCGCGGCCGCCGAGCTCGACGAGGCGATGGACCTCTCCAAGGCGGAGCGCGACCGGCGCAAGAAGGAGCGCGCCGAGCGCGAGGCGGCCGAGCGCGCCGCCGCCGACGCCGCGGCCGCCGCCGAGGCGGCCCGGTGCACCCGCCTGTTCACCGACGGCGCGGCGCGCGGCAACCCCGGCCCGGCCGGCGCCGGCGCGGTCATCGTGAACGCCGACGGCCACATCGTGGCGAAGATCGGCAAGTTCCTGGGCGACTCCACCAACAACGTCGCCGAGTACATGGGGCTCATCCTCGGGCTGAAGCGCGCCAAGGCCATGGGCATCAAGGAGCTCGAGGTGCTGTCCGACTCCGAGCTGATGGTGAAGCAGCTCGCCGGCGACTACGCGGTGAAGGCGGACCACCTCCGCCCGCTCCACGACGAGGCGCGCGCGCTCATCGCCGGCTTCGACCGCATCCAGGTCCGGCACGTGCCGCGCGAGGAGAACACGCTCGCGGACGCGATGTCGAACCGCGCCATCGACGAGCGGCTGTAGCGTCGTCGACGCGGCGCCCGCCGCGCGCGGGCGCCGCTCCCGGTTCACCTACCGTTCACGTTCGCGCCCCGCGGCGCCGCCCGCGGCGCGCGGTCGCGCGCGCGCACCCCATCGCGCCCGCGGCGCACCGGCTGCGCGAAACCCGCGTCGCGCCGGGGCGCGTCCGCAGCCCGTGCGCGCATCCCGTGCGCTGCGGCGAGACGTCGACCGCAGCCTTCCATTTCATTTGACGCGCGTCACGTGGATTGCGCATAAAAGTGCGTCCGCCGTTCAAGTCATTGCGCAACACGTGCTATGGGCTCCGGAACCCACCCGATCCCGGAGGCGACGGAATGAAGGACGTGCAGACGGCGAAGGCGATCCCCCAGATCCCCAGCATCGATCTCGGCCAGGCGGCGGCGCTGGCGGAGACGGTCATCAAGGACACCACCGCGAACCCCGCGCCGCTGGGGCTGATGGGCTTCGGGCTCACCACCGTGCTGCTCAACCTGCACAACGCCGGCGTCATCGGCATCGGCAGCATGATCCTGGCGATGGGCCTGTTCTACGGCGGCCTCGCCCAGATCATCGCCGGCGTGATGGAGTGGAAGAAGAAGAACACGTTCGGCATGGTGGCGTTCACGTCGTACGGCTTCTTCTGGATCTCGCTGGTGGCGCTCATCGTCATGCCGCGCTTCGGGATCGCCGACGCCTCGGACAAGAACGCCATGGCCGCCTACCTGTTCATCTGGGGCCTGTTCTCGATCGTGCTCTTCATCGCGACGCTCAAGATGAACCGCACCATCATGCTGGTCTTCTTCGCGCTGGTGGTGCTGTTCATCCTGCTCGGCCTGGGCGACGCGACCGGCAACGCCACCATCACCCGCATCGCCGGGTACGAGGGCATCGCCTGCGGCCTGGGCGCCATCTACCTGGGCGCGGCGCAGATCCTGAACGAGGTCTACGGGCGGAAGGTGCTGCCCATCGGCGAGCTGTAGCCAGGGCCACGCCCCCGAGACGCGAGAACGGCAGGTCCCGCGCGCGGGGCCTGCCGTCTCTCGTTCCGGCGCGGGCCGCCGGTCGCGCTACAGCGCCGACTCGTGCCGCGCCGCGGTCTTCACCTCGGCGGCGGGCTCGGCGGCGCGCTGCGCCTTCAGCTTCTTCATCCGCTTGCGGATGAGCTCGCGCTTCAGGCTGGAGAGGTGGTCCACGAACACGGTGCCGTTCAGGTGGTCGGTCTCGTGCTGCAGCGCCACCGCGAGCAGCCCCTCCGCCTCCAGCTCGAACGGCTTGCCCTGGCGGTCGAGCGCCCGGACCCAGACGCGCGCGAAGCGGTCCACGTCCTCCGCCTCGCCGGGGATCGACAGGCAGCCCTCGGTGTAGGTGAGCTCGCCCTCGCCGCGGACGATCTCGGGGTTCACCAGGTGGATGAGCGTCTGCCCCTCCTGGCGGGGGGACGTGTCGATCACGATGACGCGCTTCTTCACCGCGATCTGGGGGGCGGCGAGGCCGACGCCGTCCGCCGCGTACATGGTCTCGGCCATGTCGTCGAGCAGGCGGCGGATGCCGTCGTCCACCCGGTCCACGGGCTGGGCGACTTCCTTCAGGATGGGGTCGGGCCAGATGACGATTTCACGAACCATTCGAGCACCTTCTACCGGATCCCACATCTAACGGGGAAGGGGCCGCCGCGCATCCCCGCGGAATCGGGGCCCCGGGAGACGCTCGCCCGCCCGATCAGCGGGCGTCGCCGAGCCCGCGCAGGTACTCCTGGCGCAGCCGATCGTCGGCCAGCACGTCGCGCGCGTCGAGCACCACCTGCTGGATCTCCTGCAGCGCCTCGGTGACCGCGGGATCGCGCAGCGCCGCGAAGCGCTCCGGGTGCAGCTCTGCGGCCAGCCGGTCCGCCGCGTCCCGCACCTCGTGCGGCGTGCAGAGTCGGCCCACGCCCAGGACGGTGAAGTAGTCGGCGCGCCGGACCTGATCGAGCTTCTCCCGGACGCGGGCGAGATCGATCGCGTCGGAGGCCGGCACCGGCCGGCCGGTCTGGAGCAGCCGCACGGACAGGGCGCCCACCGCCACCAGCGCCGCGAGCGCCTGGCGGGTGGAGAGGCCGTCGAGCGGGCTCTCCTGCACGATCTCGTCGAGCGTGCGCAGGCCGTCGGCGAGCGCCACCACGCGCCGCTCCTCGGCCGAGAGCCCGAGCTCCGCCTCGTCCGGCGCGTCCTCGGCCGGCCCGAGCAGCGTGCCAGGCCCTCCCAGCAGCGCCTCCACCTCGGCGGCGCGCCAGCGGCGGCGCACCCCCTCCACGGCGAGGGCCAGCGGGCCCCGCTCCAGCGCGGTGCGCTCGTCCGCCGGGACCGCCTGCGCCACCCAGCGGAACCGGGCGGCGCCGTCGGCGAAGACGCCGGAGACCACCTCCTCGGTGCGGCGCCGGGCGAGGCCGGTGAGCTCGGTCGGCTTCAGGAAGCCGCGCTCGAGCAGCAGCAGCGCGGCGCGGCGGGTGGGCAGCGCCGCGGCGGCCGCCGCCACCTGCCGGTGCTGGTCGCGGGTGACGAGGCCGAAGCGCAGCGCCAGCTCCTCGACGCGCTCAGCGGGATCCGCGCTGGAGGCGCCCACCACGCGGCCGTCCTCGAACCACAGCGAGCGCGCCAGCTCGCCCTGGAAGTCGAGCCGGCCGGCGAGCCGAGCACGGGCGGCGAGCGCGAGGAGGCGCGGCGCGGGGAGGTCGGCGAGCGTCCCGGCGCGCAGCTCGGCCGGCGGCGGCGCGGGCGCCGCGTCGTCGTCGGCTGCGGGCGCGGCGGCGGGCCGGGGCGCGGGGGCGGCGGGGGCGGCGCCGCGGAGCGCGGCCACGCGGCGGCGGGCGGCGTCCTCGGCCGGGTCGGGAGGGGCGGGGGCCGCCGGCGCGGGCGGCTCGAAGCTCGGCAGGAACGGCTCCGCCGGCGCGGGCACGGGCGGCGCCGGTGGGAACGGGAACCCGGCGGGCGCCCGCGGCGGCACGGCGGCCGGAGGGCGGGACAGCTCGGCGAGGCGGCGCAGCTCGGCCTCCGCCTCGGCGCGGCGGCGCGCCTCCTCCTCGCCGCGGCGGCGCAGCCCCTCCATCTCGGCGCGCGCGCTCGCGATGGCGGCCCGGAGCTTCTCCTCCTCCTCCTCGGCCCGGCGCCGGGCGTCCTCCTCCGCGACGCGGCGCAGCTCCTCCGCCGCGGACTCCTCGGCGGCGGCGCGCTCCATCACCGTGGCGAGGCGCTGCTCCGCGCTGCGCCGCTCGTCCTCGAGCTGCGCGCGCACGCGCTGCAGCTCCTCCTCGGCGCGGCGGCGGGCCTCGGCCTCGGCGGCGGCCTTCTCCTCCGCCCCGCGGGCGCGGAGCGCCTCCTGCTCGGCCTCGGCGCGGGCCCGGGCGTCGCGCTCCGCGGCGCGAGCGGCCGCGGCGTCCGCTGCCGCGCGGAGCTCGCCGCCCGGTCGCGCGGGCGCCCCGGCGCGCGCCGCGGCGGCCGGGGCGGGAGTGACGGCGGGTGCGCGGGCGGCCGCGGCGGCGGGAGTGGCGGTGGGTGCACGGGCGGCGGCGGCGGGGGCGTGGGGTGGCGCGGCCTCGGCGCGCGGCGGCTCGCGGTGACGGGGGGCCTCGGCGGACGGCGGCGCGCGCGCCGGCGCCGGCGCGGGCAGGGGGGCGTCGTCGAACAGCTCGGCCAGCGCCTGGACGGCGCGGTCGGCCGCGTCCGGCGGCGACGCCTCATCCGGCCCCGAGACGTCGTCGCCCGCCTCGAGCCGGCGCAGCAGCGCGTCCAGCCCGTCCTCGTCGGCGAGGCCGAGGTCGCCCCCGGTCGCCGGCCCGGCGGCCAGCGCGCCGGCGAGCGCTTCGGCCGGGGCGAGCGCGTCGAGGCCGTCCGTGGGACCGGACGCCGCACGCGCGCCGGCGGCCGGGGTCGCGCCGGGGCGCCCGGCGCGGGCCGGCGCGCGCGGGCCCGCGGGTGCGGCGGAGGCGGCCCGCTTCGGCGCGGGCTCCGGCGCGCCACGCCCGGCCGGCGACGCGGCCGGCACCTCGGGGCGCGCGGCCGGTCCCGGCACGGCCGGCTTTCGGTGCGGCGGTCGCCCCGGCGCGGGGCGGCGGCGCCGGCACGGCCGGTCCGCCGCCGCTCCGGCGCAGCTCCTCGGCCCGCGCGCGCAGCGCCTCGGCGGCGGCGCGCCGGGCGGCGCCGGGATCCGCGCCCGCGGCGCCCGCCGGGGCGGGGCGCGCGGGCGCCGCCGGGGCCGTGGACCGCGGCGCGGGCGCGGCGGCCGCAGGTCCGAGCCGGGCCGCGACCTCCTCCTGCAGCTGCGCCGGGTCGATGGGGCGCGGCAGGCGCCGCGCGCCGCGCGGCAGCGGGTCGGCCTCGCCCACGATGATCATCGGGACGTGGGCGGTCGCCGCGTCCTCCGCCACGCGCCGCGCCAGCGCCAGCGCCTCGCCGCCGTCGCACGCGGCCGCGAGCACGACGAGGTCGGGCGCGGCCCCCTCCAGCGCGGCGAGCGCGTCGGCGGCGCTGGTGGCGAGCGCCGGCGCGTGCCCCGCGCGCAGGAGCACGCGCTTCACGGCCGATATCTCGGCGATGTCGTCGTCGACCAGGAGGATCCGGGGCAAGCGCGGGGATTATGGATCGGGCTCGCCGGGCGACCAAGCCGCCGCCGCGCCGCCGGCGGGCGTGCGTGCCGGACCTACAACATCGAGTACGGGTCCATGTCGAAGCGGATCGCGGCGCCGCCGGGAGGCCGCTGCGCCACCCGCGCCAGCGCGGCGTGGACCCGGAACAGCGGCGGCGGCGAGGGGGCGCGGAACAGCAGGTGCCAGCGGCTCTTCCCGCGGATCCGCTCGATGGCGGCCGGCGCCGGGCCGAGCATGGCCACCTCGCCGGCGAGCGCCGGCCGGGCCGCCTGCGCCAGCGCCTCCGCGGTGCGGCGCGCGCCGTCCTCGGTCCCCTCCACCCGCGCCGCCATCATCCGCCCGTAGGGCGGGTAGCCGAACGCGCGGCGCCGCTCCAGCTCACCCTCCGCGAACGCGGCGTAGTCGTGGGTGGCGGCGAGCGCGACCGCCGGCGTGGCGGGGTTGAACGTCTGCACGATCACCCGCCCGGCCTCGGCCCCGCGCCCGGCGCGCCCGGCCACCTGGGTGAGGAGCTGGAAGGTGCGCTCGGCGGCGCGGAAGTCCGGCAGCGCCAGGGCGGTGTCGGCGAGCACCACGCCGACCAGGGTGACGCCGGGGAAGTCGTGGCCCTTCGTCACCATCTGCGTGCCCACCAGCACGTCGGCGTCCCGGCGCGCGAACCGCGCCAGCACCGCGGCGGTGTCGTCGGCGCTCGAGACCACGTCGCGATCGAGCCGCGCCACCCGCGCGCGCGGCAGCAGCGAGCGCACCGCCGCCTCCACCTGCTCGGTGCCGACGCCCACGCCGAAGCGCACCCCGCCGCACGCGGCGCAGCGCGCGCCCATCGGCTCCGTCCGGCCGCAGTAGTGGCACATGAGCACGCCGCGGCGCGCGTGGTGGGTGAGCGACACCGAGCAGTCCGGGCACCGGGCCTCGGCGCCGCACACCTCGCAGACCACCAGCGTCTCGTAGCCGCGGCGGTTGAGGAACAGGATGGCCTGCTGGCCGGCCGCGAGGGTGTCCTCCAGTGCGGCGCCGAGCCGCGGCGAGAGCAGGCCGGGCAGTCCGCTCACGCCGGCGCGCCGCAGCTTCGACAGGTCCACCAGCTCCACGTCCGGCATGGGCCGGTCGTCGATGCGGGCGGGCAGGTCGAGCTTGCGGTACCGGCCGCGGCGCGCGTTCTCCAGCGTCTCGAGCGAGGGGGTGGCGGAGCCCAGGATCAGCACCGCGTCCTCGCGCTTCGCGCGCACCACCGCGAGGTCGCGCGCGTGGTAGGCCGGGCCGTCCTCCTGCTTGAAGCTCCCGTCGTGCTCCTCGTCCACCACCAGCACCGCCAGGTCCTGCACCGGCGCGAAGATGGCGCTGCGCACGCCGACGCAGATCCGCGCCTCGCCGCGGCGGAGGCGCAGCCACTCGGCGTGGCGCTCGGCGTCGGACAGCCCGGAGTGGAGCAGCGCCACGTCGTCGCCGAAGCGCGCGCGGAAGCGGCCGGAGAGCTGCGGGGTGAGCGCGATCTCCGGGACCAGCACCAGCGCGCCGCGCCCGGCGGCGCGCGCGCGGGCGATGGCCTGCAGGTAGACCTCGGTCTTGCCCGAGCCGGTGACGCCGTGGAGCAGGAAGGCCTGGAACGTGCCGGCGGCCGCGTCGATCTCCGCCAGCGCCGCCGCCTGGGCGGGGGTGAGCGCCGCCGGCGCGGCCGCGCTCGCGGGGAGCACGCCCGCGGTCGCGACCGGCGTCTCGGTCTCGAGCGTCACCAGCCCGCGCTTCGCGAGCGCGGAGAGGGCGGGCCGCCCGCGCGGGAACGCGGCGCGCAGCTCCTCCACCGGGATCCGTCCGCGGGCGAGCAGGTACTCGAGGACCGCGCGCTGCGCGGCGGCGCGGCCCAGCGCGCCGAGCGACGCGGCGGCGTCGGCCGCCGGGGCGGCGTACTCCACCCCGCGCCGCGTCGGGGCCGGCGCCCCGCGGCGCGCGTTCAGGCCGGGCGGCAGCGCGGCCCGCAGCAGCTCGCCGGGCGGCACGAGGTAGTACTCCTCGGCCCACCGCAGCAGCTCCACCAGCTTCGGCGTGAACGGCGGGAACCGATCGAGGACCTCGACCACGTCGCGCAGCTCGAACCCCTCGGGCGGCGCGGCGGGGAAGCCGACCACGTAGCCCGTCGCCCGCCGGCTCCTCCCGAACGGCACCGCCACGCGCTGCCCGAGCGCCACCTCCGCCGCGAGCGACGACGGCACGCGGTAGGTGAAGGTGCCGCGGACCGCGGCGGCGACGGCGACCTCGACGAGCACGCGCGGAGTCTAGCAGCCACTCCCCCCTCTCCGCTGTGCATCGGCTACACTCCCCCGCTCACGGAGGAACACATGGCCCGCATCGATCTGCGCATCGCCGTCGCGGTGATGGGCGTCCTCACCGTCCTCGCCTGCTCCGACAAGAAGGAGGCGCCCGCGCCGGCGTACCCGAGCGCCCCCGCGCCCTCCGCCGTGCCGGCGGCGCCCGCGCCGGAGGTGACGCCACCCGCGCCTGCCCCCGCCGAGCAGCCCGCGCCGCAGGCCCAGCCTGCGCCGGCGCCCCGTCCGGCAGAGCAGCCGGCCGCGCCGACCGTGACGCCGCCGCCCCGGCCCGCGCCGCGCCCGGCCGAGACCGCAAAGCCGGCACCGGCGCCCGCCCCGGCGCCCGCGAAGCCCGCCGAGCCGGCGCAGGCCGCTCCCGCCCCGGCGCCCGCCCCCGCGCCCGCGGCGACGGCGCACGCCAAGGTCGGCCCGCAGAAGTGCAAGATGTGCCACCGGGTGCAGTTCGAGTCGTGGTCCGCCTCACCGCACGCGCAGAAGGGGCTCGACTGCGAGGGCTGCCACGGGAACGGCGGCGACTACTGGACCGCGAGCGTGATGCGCGACCGGGCGAAGGCGGTGGCCGCCGGGCTGGTGCTCCCGGACCTCGCGTCCTGCCGGAAGTGCCACGCGACCGACGAGGCCCGCTTCGCGCGCGTCCATGCGCACAAGTAGAACGGGGACGGCGTCCCCGCCCCGCAAGCAGAGCTCGCGGGGCCCCACCCCTGGCTCCGCGGGGCCCGTGACCGCTCGCGCCCGCCTGCGCGGGCGCGCGAGCGGTCCCCGCGGGAGGGATTGCATCCCTCCCCAGCCTTGCGGCTGGGGCCCCTCCCTGCTCACGACGACGCCGGCCGCTAGCGTCCGGTCACCGGCCGCAGGAACGCCCGCGCCTCCTCGAAGATGAGGTCGAGCGAGGCCGTCAGCTCGTGCCCGTCGTCCACCTCGACGAGGCGCGCGCCCGGCGTGCGCGCGACGAACGCGGCCACGTCCTCGAGCGGGATGGTCTCGTCGCGCCGGCCGGCGATGCAGAGCGTGGGCACCCGCACCTCGGGGAACGCCGGCCAGCCCTGCGCGTCCTCGAAGAACTGCCACCCGAGGCGCCGCTTCCGGCCGGAGGCGAAGTGGTCCACCTCGAGCCCCCGCGCGCGCCAGCCCTCGAGGTCGGCCGGCCCGAGGCGGCGCGACCAGCGCTCGAACAGCCGGAACGCCGGGGCCATCAGCACCAGCCGCTCGATGGAGGGATCGCGCGAGGCCGCCACCGCCGCGAGGTAGCCGCCCAGCGAGCTGCCGATGATCGCGTGCGGCGGCGCCGCCTCGTCGAGCAGCCGCTCCGCGATCGCCAGCATGGAGGACGGCGAGGAGCGCTCGAAGCCGTCGTCACCTGGGGTGAGATCCGGCGTCTCCAGGTGGACGCCCGCGTCGGCGAAGCGCGAGGCCAGCGCGCGGGCCTTGGTCGAGGAGGGCCCTGAGGCGAAGCCGTGCAGGTACAGGAGCATCGGGGCAGCCTAGCCGAGGACGGGCCGCGCCGCCCTACTTCCCGGCTTTCTCCCGCAGAGACCGGAGCCGCTCGCCCAGCGCCTTCTCCAGGCCATTCTCGGAGAGCTGGACCACCTGCTCGCCGCGGAGCGCGTCGGGCAGGTACTCCTCGGCCACGTAGTGGCCCTCGAAGTTGTGCGGGTAGCGGTAGCCGCCGCCGTAGCCGAGCCCCTCCATCAGCTTGGTGGGCGCGTTGCGGAGCTTGAGCGGCACCGGCAGCGGCCCGCGCTCGCGCACCAGGCGCCGCGCGTTGCCGTAGGCGGCGATGGCGGTGTTCGACTTCGGCGCGAGCGCCAGGTAGATGGCGGCCTGGCTCATGGGCAGCACGCCCTCCGGCAGCCCCACCAGCTCGACCGCCTGCAGCGCGGAGACCGCCACCTGCAGCGCCTGCGGGTCGGCGTTGCCCACGTCCTCGGACGCGAAGATCACCATGCGCCGGAGCACGAAGCGCGGGTCCTCGCCCGCCTCCAGCATCCGGACCATGTAGTAGACGGCGGCGTCCGGGTCCGAGCCGCGCAGCGACTTGATGAACGCGGAGACGACGTTGTAGTGCTCCTCGCCCTGCTTGTCGTAGTTGACGGTGCGCGCCTGCAGCGCCTCCTCCGCGTCGGCCTTCTCCACCGCGGGGCGGCCGGCGAGCCGCACCGCCGCGGCCGACACCTCGAGCGCGTTCAGCGCCTTGCGCGCGTCGCCGTAGCTCAGGCGGGCGATGGTGTCGCGGGCCTCGGGCGTGAGCGCGACCGCGCCCGCCAGCCCCTCCGGCGCCGCCACGGCGCGATCGAGCAGCGCCGCCACCTCGTCCTCGGTGAGCGCCCGCAGCGTCGCGACGCGGCAGCGCGACAGGAGCGCGGCGTTCACCTCGAACGACGGGTTCTCGGTTGTGGCGCCGATGAGCGTGATGGTCCCGTCCTCCACGTGCGGCAGGAACGCGTCCTGCTGCGCGCGGGTGAAGCGGTGGATCTCGTCCACGAACAGGATGGTGCGCTTGCGGTGCATGCGGCGCCGGTCGCGCGCCGCGGCCACGATCTCGCGGATCTCCTTCACCCCGCCCAGCACCGCGCTGAACGGCACGAAGTCCGCGCCGGTGCGCTGCGCCACGATGCGCGCCAGCGTGGTCTTCCCGGTGCCCGGCGGGCCCCACAGGATGAGCGACGGCACCTGGTCCGCCTCGATGGAGCGCCGCAGCGCGGTGCCGGGGCCCAGGACGTGCTCCTGGCCGGCGAAATCCTCCAGGCGGCGTGGGCGCATCCGCTCGGCGAGCGGCTTGCCGCTCGGGTCGTCCGCGACGGCGCGATCGAAGAGGTCCATGAAACCGCTTATATAATGCTCCGCATGGACGGCCATCCGTGTCCCGTGCCGAAGCGCGTGGGGATCGTGCACAAGGTCTCGAGCGCCGAGGCGTCGGAGACGGCGGTGTACGTGGGGCAGTTCCTCGAGGGGAAGGGCGTCGAGGTGCTCCGCGACGAGGCGGAGGTGGCGCGGTCCGCCGACCTGGTGGTGGTGCTCGGCGGCGACGGCACGCTCATCCACGCCGCCGGCCTGCTCGACGGCCGCCCGGTGCCCATCCTCGGCGTGAACATGGGGAGCCTCGGCTTCATGACCGAGGTCCCGCAGAGCGGCATGTACGCGGCGATGGACGACGTGCTGGCCGGGCGCGCCACGCTGTCCGAGCGCATGAAGCTGCGCGTGCACCTGCACCGCGGCGGCAGCTCCGAGCGCGCGCTCGACGCCGAGGTGCTGAACGACGTGGTGATCGCGAAGGGCGCGCTGTCGCGCATGGTCGAGCTCGACACCCGCTGCTCCGGCGAGTACGTCACGACCTACAAGGCGGACGGCATCATCGTCGCGACGCCCACCGGCTCGACCGCCTACGCGCTGGCCGCGAACGGGCCCATCATGTACCCGACCATGCGCGGCGTGATCATCGCGCCGATCTGCCCGCACATGCTCACGCAGCGGCCGCTGGTGGTGCCCGACGAGGAGAAGATCGAGATCCTGCTGGTGAACGACAGCGAGGTCTTCATGACGCTGGACGGCCAGAGCGGCGTGAAGCTCGAGCGCGGCGACCGGGTCCAGGTGAAGCAGTCGTACAACCGCGTGCTGCTGGTGCGGAACAAGTCGCTCGACTTCTTCGGGATCCTGCGCGCGAAGCTGCGCTGGGGCGAGCGCTGAGCCTCGGGCCCTGAACGGGCCGACCACTGAAAATTTGCGCAGTGTCAGGGGCCCGTGGATCATGGGCCCATGCTCACGACGCTGCGCATCTCCGGCCTCGCCGTCGTCGACGCGGTGGAGGTCCGGTTCGGCCCCGGGCTGAACGTGCTCACCGGCGAGACGGGCGCCGGCAAGTCGATCCTGGTGAACGCGCTCCACCTCGTGCTGGGCGGCCGCATGACCGCGGACGTGCTGCGCGAGGGCGCCGACGAGGCGGTGGTCGAGGCGCTGTTCGAGCTCCCCGCCGCGCACCCGGTGTTCGGCCGCCTCGACGCGGCCGGGCTCCCGATCCGGCCCGAGCCGGGCGCGGGGAGCTGCGAGCTCCTGGTGCGGCGCGTGGCGGCGCGCGGCGGCCGCGGGCGCGCCTTCGTGAACGGGGCCCTGTGCACCGTCTCGATGCTGGAGACGGCGCTGCGGGGCGTGGTGGACATCTCCGGCCAGCACGAGCACGTGTCGCTGCTCGATCCCTCGGTGCACCTCGAGCTGCTCGACGCGTTCGCCGGCCTGGACGCGATCTCGGAAAACGGCGCGGAGCCGACCCTCCTCCGGTACCGCGCCGCGCACGCGGCGCTCGCCGCCCTCGTCCGCGAGCGGGAAGCGCTCGCCGCGGACGAGGGCGAGCGGGCGCGGCGGGCGGACTACCTCGCGTTCCAGCTCCGCGAGCTGGAGTCGGCCGATCCCAGGCCGGGCGAGCTGGAGTCGCTCGAGGACGAGCGGCGCGTGCTCGCCTCGGCCGAGAAGCTGCGCGAGGCCGCGCGGGCCGCCGAGGCGCTGGCGTACGGCGAGGAGGGCAGCGCCTCGGAGCGGGTGGGACAGGCGGCGCGCGCGCTCGCCGAGGCGTCGCTGCTCGACCGCCGCCTGGAGGCGCCGCTCGGGCTGCTGCGCTCGGCGGCGGTGGAGCTGGAGGAGGCCGGGCGCGAGCTGGGGCGCTACGCCGAGGCGGTGGGCGGCGACCCGGAGCGGCTGGCGTCGGTGGAGGACCGGCACGAGCTGCTGCGGGCGCTCGCGCGCAAGCACGGCGGCACGCTGGAGGGCGCCATCGCGCGCCGCGACCAGATGCGCGGGGAGCTGGCGCGGCTGCAGGGCGGCGGCGAGCGGCTCTCCGTCGTGCAGGCGGAGATCGAGCAGCGCGGCCGCGAGGCGGTGCGCCTCGCCGCGGCGCTCTCCCGGGCGCGGGCGGAGGCGGCCCAGGCGTTCGCGGAGGCGGTGCGGCGCGAGCTCGCCGGGCTCGCCATGGGGCGCTGCCGGCTCGAGGTGGCGCTGCTGCCGCCGGAGGCCGGGGTCGAGGTGGGCGGCAAGCTGCTCGGGCCGGCCGGCGCGGAGCGCGCCGAGATCCTCATCGCCCCGAACCCGGGCGAGCCGCCGCGCGGGCTCGGCCGGATCGCCTCCGGCGGCGAGCTCTCGCGCCTGCTCCTCGCGGTGAAGCGCACCATCTCGCGCCGCGATCCGGTGGCGACGTACGTCTTCGACGAGGTGGACGCCGGCATCGGCGGCGCGGTGGCCGAGGCCATGGGCCGCGTGCTCTCCGACGTCTCGAAGGGCCGGCAGGTGATCTGCATCACGCACCTGCCGCAGGTGGCTGCGTTCGCCGATCGGCACCATCGCGTCGAGAAGCGCGTCGCGGGCGGGCGGACGCACACCGGCGTCGAGCTGCTCGGAGACGACGCGGGGCGGCGGCAGGAGGTCGCCCGCATGATGGCGGGCGTGACCGTGACGCCCTCGGCGCTCGAGCACGCGGCCGCCCTCATGGCGGCCGCACGCCAGCCCGCCGCGCCGCCGGCGGCTGCCGAGCGCGGGCGGCGCGCGGTGCCCGCCCGGGCCGCGGCGCGACGGGTGGCGCGGGCCGGCTGAGCCGCCCGCGCGGCCGACCGGGGAATCCTGGGACGCCGCGTGGTCGCACCGGGCCGTCGAGGGGTCACGAACGCGGACCGCGGCGTTCGGCGAGACGATGGCAACCGCGTTGACCCCTCAGTCTGCGGAAAGGTACGCTCCGCGCGTGGCGGCCACGCCTGTCCTGACGATCGCTGCCCACGGCGTCACGGACGTCGGCCAGCGGCGCGATCACAACGAGGACGCGTTCCTGGTCGATCCCGCGCTGGGGCTCTACGTGGTCGCCGACGGCATGGGCGGCCACGCGGGCGGCGGCACGGCGTCCCGGCTCGCGGTCGAGACCATCCAGGAGTCGATCCGCGCGGCGCGCGACGGCGCGCCGGAGGTGTTCGAGGGGGCGAACGGCGTCGAGGACAGCCGGCTCCCGGACCTGCTCCGCGACGCGGTCGAGGCGGCCTGCGCGCGGATCTTCAAGACGGCCCAGGACGCTCCCGAGCTCGCCGGGATGGGGACCACCGTCACCGCGGCGCTCATCGACGGCCGGGTGGCGTTCGTGGCGCACGTGGGCGACAGCCGCTGCTACCTGCTGCGCGAGGGGCGCATCTACCAGGTCTCCGAGGACCACTCGCTCGTCAACGAGCAGCTCAAGGCCGGCACCATCAGCGCCGACGAGGCGAAGCACAGCCGCTTCAAGAACATCATCACCCGATCGGTGGGGTTCGAGGCGCAGGTCCAGGTCGATCTCATGGGCCTCGAGCTCGAGGACGGGGACGGGCTGGTGATCTGCTGCGACGGCCTGTCCAACCTGGTGGACGACGACGAGATCCTCCAGATCGTGGACGAATGCCCCATCGACGCGTCGCCGGCGCGCCTGGTCGAGCTCGCGAACGATCGCGGCGGCGACGACAACATCACCGTGATCGTGATCCGGGCGGGCCGCGAGCCCATCCTGGCCGGCTGACGCCTGCCCGCCCGCTCGCGGAGTGCGGGTCCGGGCTGGGGTAAGGTGGGCAAAACCCTTTCTTGACAGGCAACTTCGGGCTCTGTTACCGGTCTGCCTCGGGGTCCCGTACCTCCGGGACTGGCGTTCATCCTGCGGCGTCGCGTCGCTAGCTTCTCGGGCGCATGCCTGGGGACCAACGGAGCGTGGATCGGATGGCGGTACCGCCCAAGACCCAGGTGTTCACGGTCATCGTGGTCTCCGACCACTCGCAGGCGATCCGCAAGTTCCGCGTCCCCCAGAAGTGGCTGAAGAAGGCGGCTTACGGCGGCGGTGCCGTCGTGCTGGTCGGGCTGCTCGCCCTCGGTCACTACCTCTCCCTGCTCGGGTCGTCCTCGGAGAACGGCGTCCTCAAGGAGGAGAACGCCCAGCTCCGCTCGCAGATCCTGCTGGTCCAGGAGAAGGTCGCCCACATCTCGGCGACGCTCGACCGCGTCGAGCGCTTCGACGCGAAGCTCCGCACCGCGGTGACGCAGCTCCAGGATCCGGAGCGGAACCTCGCCATCGGGCCGGTCGGCAACGCCGACGGCGAGCCGTCAATCCCCGGGCCCGCCCCCGCCGCCGAGGCGAGCATCGCCGCGCTGCCCGGGAAGCTGGGCTCGCTCGAGACCGAGGCCTCGCGCCAGGAGCAGAGCCTGCGCGAGCTGCAGGAGTACTTCGACGACCAGCGCTCGCTGCTCGCCTCCACGCCGTCGATCTGGCCGGCGCGCGGCTGGGTGACCTCCGACTTCGGCACCCGCATCGACCCGTACACGGCCGAGCGGAAGATGCACCAGGGCCTCGACATCGCCACGCCGCACGGCCAGCCCATCTACACGCCGTCGGACGGGACGGTGGTGTTCGCCGGCACCGAGGGCGCGTACGGCAAGGTGCTGGTCCTCGACCACGGCTACGGCGTGAAGACCCGCTACGCCCACCTCTCCGAGGTCTTCGTCCGCCTGGGCGACCGCGTGAAGCGCGGCGACAAGGTGGCCGCCGTCGGCAACACCGGCCGCTCCACCGGACCGCACCTGCACTACGAGGTGCGCGTGAACGGCATCCCGGAGAACCCGAGGAAGTTCATCCTGGAGTGATCCCGGCGGCCGGCGCTCGCGCGCGGCCGTGGTGAGCCCCCCGGATCCGCCGATGGCGAGCCCGTCGAACCGCGAGCGGGCCGGCGCCCGTGCCTCAGCGCTCGGCGGCGCGCGCGACGTCGCGCGGCACGCGCGCCGGGTCGATGCGCCCGTAGCCCGCGAACAGCTGCCCGGTGAGCGTCGCGCCGTCGCGCAGGGGCGGGCGCCGATCGCGGATCGGGCTGTTGAGGCGGGTGCCGTCTGGCGCGAGCGTCGCGTCCGGCCGGCCCGGGGTGAGCGCGGCCCGCACCACCGCGCGCCCGCCGCGGTGCAGGAACACCACCGTCCCGCCGCGCACGCGCTCCACCACGCCCACGTGCGTGAAAGGGTCGTCGGCGCGCCCGTCGCGATCGCGGTCGTACGTGTCGTGGAAGAACACCAGGTCGCCGGGCGCGGGCCACTGGCCGCCGCCGCCGAAGGCGACGCCGTACGCGCGCACCGCCTGGTATGCGGCCGCGGCCCCGGACGTCTCGCGCGGCGAGGCGAGCGCCATGAGCCGGCGCAGCGGGATCCCCTCGGCCTGGTAGACCGCCTGGACGAAGCCGGAGCAGTCGGGGTTGAAGCGCTCGCCGCCGGCCCGGAACGCGCCGCGCTCGCCCACGAGCGCCGCGGCCCGCTCGGCCAGGCGCTCGCCGAGGTCGCCGTCACCGCCGCGCGCCGGATCGGGCCGGCCGACCCGGGCCGGTCCGGCGCAGGCGGCGAGCGCGAGCGCCGCGAGCGCAAGCGGGGCGAGGCGGGCCACGCTGCCACTGTAGAGGGCCCCCTCCGGCTGTCAAAACGACGGCCAACCATGCGTGGGGCCTCCCATTTGATTTCGTCTGGCGCGGCGTTACCTAAGCAGGTAGCCTCGGCGGCCCCTGGAGCCCGGGTCCGGCGTGACCTCGCGCCAGGGAAGAGGCGCCCGCTCGACGGAACGCGTCGGAGCGGGCGCCTGTTTCGTCAGGGGGACAGGTGCGCGCCCCCGCACGCGGGGACCGGGCCAACCGGAGATTCGAGCAGATCATGTTCAACTACGTCCTGAAGAAGGTCCTCGGCACCAAGAACGAGCGCGAGCTGAAGCGCCTCCGGCCGCTCGTGGCGCGGGTCGCCGAGCTGGAGCCGCGCATGAAGGCGCTCCGGGACGAGGACTTCCCCCGGCTGATCGCCGAGTGGAAGCAGCAGGTCCGCGAGAACGGGCGCACGCTCGACGACCTCATGCCGGAGGCGTTCGCGCTGGTGCGCGAGGCGGGGGTCCGCGCGCTGGGCATGCGCCACTTCGACGTGCAGCTCATCGGCGGCGCGGTGCTCCACTCCGGGAAGATCGCCGAGATGAAGACCGGCGAGGGCAAGACGCTGGTCGCGACGCTGCCGTGCGTGCTGAACGCGCTCTCCGGGCGCGGCGTGCACGTCGTCACCGTGAACGACTACCTGGCCCGGCGCGACGCCGAGTGGATGGGCCGCCTGTATCGCTTCTGCGGGCTCCGCACCGGCGTCATCGTCCACGGCCTCACCGACCGCGAGCGCCAGGAGGCCTACGGCTCGGACATCACCTACGGGCAGAACAACGAGTTCGGCTTCGACTACCTGCGCGACAACATGAAGTTCAGGCTCCAGGACTACGTCCAGGGCGAGCTGAACTTCGCCATCGTGGACGAGGTGGACTCGATCCTCATCGACGAGGCGCGCACCCCGCTCATCATCTCGGGCCCGTCGGACGAGTCGTCCGAGCTCTACGCGCGGGTGAACGGGGTCATCCCGTCGATGATCCGCGACCAGGACTTCACGGTGGACGAGAAGAGCCGCACCATCGTGATGACCGACGCGGGCGTGGAGAAGATGGAGAAGAAGCTCTCCGTCCAGAACCTCTACGCGCCCGAGGAGATCGAGACCCTCCACCACGTCGAGCAGGCGCTCCGCGCCCACCACATCTACCGGAACGAGGTGGACTACGTCGTGAAGGACGGCGAGGTCCTCATCGTGGACGAGTTCACCGGCCGCCTCATGCCCGGCCGGCGCTGGTCGGACGGCCTGCACCAGGCGGTCGAGGCGAAGGAGGGGGTGAAGATCGAGGCGGAGAACCAGACGCTCGCCACCATCTCCTTCCAGAACTACTTCCGCATGTACTCGAAGCTCGCGGGCATGACCGGCACCGCGGACACCGAGGCGGAGGAGTTCGCCAAGACCTACAACATCGACGTCGTCGTCATCCCGACGAACAAGAAGAACGTCCGCAAGGACTCCGAGGACGTCGTCTACAAGACCGAGGGCGAGAAGTTCGACGCGCTCTGCACCGAGATCGAGCAGCGCCACGGCACCGGGCAGCCGGTGCTGGTCGGCACCGTCTCGGTGGCGAAGAGCGAGGTGGTCTCGACCCTGCTGAAGCGGCGCGGCGTCCCCCACGCCGTCCTGAACGCCAAGCACCACCAGCGCGAGGCGGAGATCGTCGCGCAGGCCGGCCGCAAGGGCGCGGTGACCATCTCCACCAACATGGCCGGCCGCGGCACCGACATCATCCTGGGCGGCAACGCCGAGATGATGGCGAAGCACGAGGTGGGCCCGGAGCCGGACGCGCCCATGGAGGGCGAGGAGGAGCAGGCGTTCCTCGAGCGCAAGGCCGACTGGGGGCGGCGCCTCGAGGCCGCGCTGGAGAAGCTGAAGGCGCAGACCACCGCGGAGCACGAAGAGGTCGTGAAGCTGGGCGGCCTGCACATCGTCGGCACCGAGCGCCACGAGTCGCGGCGCATCGACAACCAGCTCCGCGGCCGCGCCGGCCGCCAGGGCGACCCCGGCTCGTCGATCTTCTACCTGTCCCTCGAGGACGAGCTCATGCGCATCTTCGGGTCCGACCGGATCCAGGGGCTCATGGGCCGCATGGGCATGAAGGACGGCGAGCAGATCGAGCACCCCTGGCTCACCAAGGCCATCGAGGGCGCGCAGAAGAAGGTCGAGGCGCACAACTTCGACATCCGCAAGAACCTGCTCGAGTACGACGACGTCATGAACCAGCAGCGCCGGTCGATCTACCGGCTGCGGCGCATGGTGCTGGGCTTCGGCGCGGGCGTGCCGGTGGTCGAGTACGAGGAGGATCCCAAGACCAAGAAGAAGACCCGGCACGAGCAGGTCTTCACCTGGGCCGACGCGGGCGAGCACATGCTCGACCTCGTGGAGGACCTGGTGGTCGAGATGGTCGGCGCGAGCTGCCCGAGCCGCGTCGCCGACTGGGACCTCGACGGCCTGTCCGCGAACATCCGCGAGCAGTTCGGCGTGGAGATGAAGTTCACGCCGCCGGTCGGCCGCGCCCAGGAGGCGCGCCGCGCGCTCGAGGAGCAGGTCTTCAACGTGGTGGAGAAGCTGTACCGGGCGAAGGAGGAGGAACTCGGGAAGGACCCCGAGGGCACCCCGGTGCTGCGCCGCTGGGAGCAGTACCTGTACCTCCAGGCCATCGACCAGCAGTGGAAGGACCACCTGCTCTCGATGGACCACCTGCGCCAGGGCATCGGCCTGCGGGGCTACGGCCAGAAGGACCCGAAGCAGGAGTACAAGAAGGAGGGCTACGAGATGTTCGTGCAGATGACCTGGCGCGTGAAGAGCGCGGTCATCGGCAACCTCCTCCGCCTGCAGCTCGTCCGCCAGGAGACCGCCGAGGAGCTCGAGGCGAAGCGCCTGGCCATGCAGCGCAAGGCGCTCCAGCGGATCACCGCCAGCCACGCCGAGTCCGCCGGCGACGGCGACGCGAAGCCCGCGCCCAAGCAGGAGACGGTGGTGCGCCAGCACCCGAAGGTCGGCCGCAACGACCCCTGCCCGTGCGGCTCGGGCAAGAAGTACAAGAAGTGCCACGGCGCGACCGAGGCCGCGGTCTAGCGGCCCCTCGACTCCGACCGCTCATCCCGAGCGCAGCGCCGCGCCAGCGGCGCGAGGTCGAGGGACGCTCAGGGTGAGCGGGTCTGGACGATCCGCTAGAACGCCTCCAGCACGAGCACGTACAGCTCGACGCCGAACCGGCTCGCCGCGAGATCGACGCGGATGTTCGCGCCGTCGTCGGTGAGCTTCCAGCGCAGGCCGAGCCCCCCGGACGCCTTCACCGACTGCAGCGTGAGCGCGCGCAGCGAGGGCGCCACGTCGCCCACCGCGGCGAACGCCGCCGCGCCCAGGCGGCCCACCACCGGCGTGCGGAGCTCCGCCTGCGTGACCCAGTCCACGCGGTCGCGGTAGCGCCCCTCGCGGATCCCGCGCAGGAACCGGGTGCTGCCCAGCTTCGGCAGCAGCGTGAAGGGCGGCTCGCCGTGCGCGCCCTCGGCGTAGGCGTGCAGGCCCAGCACGCGCCGGTGGCCGAGCGGCACGAAGTGGCGCGCCTCCGCCACGCCGCGGCCGAAGGTGGCGTGCCGCCGCCCCAGCGCCGCCGGCGCGTACACGTACCAGGCCTGCAGCACCGTCCCGCGCATCGGCCAGAACGTGTTGTCGCGCGTGTCGTAGGTGGCGCTCGCGCCCGCGGCGGCCGCGGTGTAGCCGTCCCAGCCCGCGACCGTGCCGCGCGCCAGCAGGCCGCCCGGCTCGCGCTCCTGGATCTCCTCGGCGCGCAGGTCCACCCGCGGTCCGATGCGGAGGTTCGGGACCACCGGCAGCTCGGCGGTGACCACCGCCTCCGCGCCGCGGCGGGTGAACTTCTCGCGGTCCTCGCTCGTGGTGTGCGGGCCGATCCCGTAGAAGACGTCCGGGAAGTGGACCACGCGCGTGCGGCCGCTCAGCAGCGTGCCGTTCGGCAGGTAGATCTCGCCGGCGACGTCCACCGAGCCCTGCCGCTCCAGCGTGTAGACCGCGCCCACGAACACGCTCGAGGGGCGGGGCGCGCCGCGCAAGTCGAGGTGCAGGCCGCCGGTGGCGCCGAAGCCGAGCCGCGTCTCGGGGAGCCAGAACAGCACCGGCAGCGCGAACCAGCGGTTGCCGTGGCGCTGGGCCTCGGCGGCGGCCACGTGGCCCTCCGGGTGCGCCGCGGTCTCGGCGGTGCGCTCCCCCGGCTCGGCGGCGGGCGGCGGGTTGTCGGACGCGCTCGCGCCGGCGGCCTCGGCGGACGCCGCGGCGCCGGGGGAGGGCCCGGGAGCAGGGGCGGGGGATGGGGCCGCGGCGGCGCGGGCGGCGGTGAGCAGCAGCAGCAGGGCGAGCGAGGAGCGGGCGGCGAGGCGCATCGGCCGCGAGAGGCTACCACCGGCGCCGGCCCGGCGCCGCGATCTCCGCCGCGGACGCCGCGTTCGACGTGGCGCCTCGGCGGTCCCTCCGATGGTAGAAGCTGCACCGCTGGTCGGTTCCACGATGCGGGCCCGGATGGGCCCCCGCAGGGTGAGCGATGCAAGTGCCCGAGCCGTTCGACCTCGTCCTCACCGTCCGGAGCCAGGCTGGTACGACCTGCCGCCGTGGCGCTGGGACGAGGCCCGCCGCGTGCTCGGGCGCCCCCTGCGGCTCTCCGGCGCACGCGTCGCGTACGCGGAGGTGGCCGAGGGGGAGCCCGGCCGGCTCGCGTTCCGCGCGTTCGCGCAGGGGCGGCTCGGCGCCGCCGAGGCGCGGGAGGCGCGCGCGCTGCTCGGCGCCTGCCTGGCGCTCGACGAGGACCTCGCGCCGTTCCAGGCGCTGGCGGCGGACCTCGAGCGCCGGCGCGCCGCGGGGAAGGGGCGGGACCTGCCCGACCTGCGCTGGGCGCTGGCGCGCGGCGCGGGTCGGCTGCTCCGGTCACCCACCGTGTACGAGGACGCGGTGAAGACGCTCTGCACCACCAACTGCTCCTGGGCGCTCACCCGCTCCATGGTGACGCGCCTGTGCGAGACGCTCGGCGAGCCCGGACCGCTCGCGACCCGCGCCTTCCCCACCGCCGAGGCCATGGCCGCGCGGACCGAGCGCTTCTACCGCGACGAGATCCGCGCCGGGTACCGCGCGCCGTTCCTGCTCGCGCTCGCGCGCGGCGCCGCGGACGGGACGCTCGACCTCGAGGCGCTGCGCCGCTCCCCGCTCGACACCGACGCGCTCGGTCGCCGGATCTCGGAGCTGAAGGGCTTCGGCCCCTACGCGACCGAGCACCTGCTCCGCCTGCTCGGCCGCCACGACCACCTGGCGCTGGACTCGTGGACGCGCCCCAAGCTCGCACGCCTCCGGGGGAAACGCCGGCCCCCCGCCGATCGCACCCTGCGGCGGTGGTTCGCGCCGTACGGGCGGTGGGCCGGGCTGGCCATGTGGCTGGAGGTGACCGCCGACTGGCACGGGGACGCGCCGAGCTGGCCCTGACCCGCGCCCGCGCGGGATGCCGCCGGCGCGGCGCCGCCCGGCCGGGGAAATGGTAGAAGATCGGACTCGACCGGAGGCGACATGAAGGCAGCGTTCGTGCTGGTGAAGTGCGAGCTGGGCCGCATCGAGGAGGTGGCGAACGCGCTCATGGAGATCGAGGGCGTGTCCGAGGTCCACTCCGTCACCGGCACCTGGGACCTGCTCGTGAAGCTCTACGCCCCCGAGTACGACGCCTTCGGAGATCTCATCCCCGACCAGGTCCAGAAGGTGGCCGGCGTCCGCGACACCGAGACGCTGCTCGCCTTCCGCGCGTTCAAGCCGCTCGCCTGACGCACCGCCCGCAGCCGCCCGCAGCGCCAGGACACGAGGAGACGAGGAGCCATGGCCTTCCGCATCCGCCAGCCGGTCCGCCACCCCGACGTCGATCGCGCCGGGATCGTGTACTTCCCGCGCTTCTACGACTTCTTCCACCGCGCGCTCGAGGACTTCTTCACCGCCGAGGTCGGGATCCCGTTCTGGGATCTCGGCGACCAGCTCAAGGTCGCGCTGCCGGTGGTGCGCATCGAGACCGACTTCGAGAAGCCGCTCCAGCACGGCGACGCGGTGACGATCCAGCTCACCACGCTGCACATCGGCGCGCACTCGATCTCGATCCGCTACGACGTCTTCCGGCCGAACGAGGCCGAGGCGGCCGCGAGCTCCACGATCGTGCTCTGCTGCATCGAGGTGCCCGGCTGGACGAAGGCGCCCATCCCGCCGGAGATCCGGGCGGCGTTCGAGAAGCACCGGGTGTAGGGGGCGAGGCGGCGCGGTGACGCTCGGGTCCGTGCGGACCCGGGCGCAGCGGAACACTGCCGGTCACATCGGCCCGACTCGCCGTTCCACGCATTCCGGGGGCGGGGAGGGTGCATGGACGGTGCGCCGTCCGGAGTGTGGGGGAAGCTGCGACGCACACCGGGATCCCCGGTGGAGCGTTGGCATCCGCTCGTCGCTCACTGCGCAGATGTCGCAGCGTGCCTGGAGGCACTGCTCGCTGACGCCGTCATCCGGTCTCGCCTGGCGCGCCTCGCCGGACTGCGCGACCTCGAGGCGCCGCAGCGGGCGCGACTCTGCATCTTGGCAGCGCTCCACGACGCGGGAAAGTTCAACCACGGATTCCAGCGGAAAGGAGCGCTGGCGCCCGCGGACGTCGCCGGCCACGTCGGTGAGCTCTTCGGGGCCCTGGCGGTCCCCAGCCCGGAGCGCGCCGCGCTGGTCGCTGCGCTCGGCCTGCGCGAGATCGATGCATGGGGCGCCTCGCGCCTGCTCGTGGCGGCGCTCGCACATCACGGCGCCCCAGAGAACGTGCGGAACCCGAGCCGGCCACCTCGCGCGGCGCTGTGGCGCGCGACGGAGGACCGCGACCCGATCGCCGGCATCGCCGCGCTGGCAACGACGGCGCGCTCCTGGTACCCAGCGTGGCGCGAGCCGGCGGAGCCGTTCCCGGACCGGCCGCCGTTCCAGCATGCGTTTAGCGGCCTCGTCACTCTGGCCGACTGGATCGGTTCCGACGAGGCGGCTTTCCCGTACGCCGCGGATCCGGAAGCGGATCGGATGCCGTTCGCCCGCGAGCGCGCGCAGCAAGTGCTCCGGCGACTGTGGGTTGATCCGTCGGCGGCACGGGCCGCGCTCCGCGGCGTGATGCCCGCGTTCACGGATCTGTTCGACGTCGAGCGACCACGTCCGGCCCAGCAGGCGGTGCTCGACTTGGCGGTCGCCCCCGAGGGCGGCCTCAGCATCCTCGAGGCCGAGACCGGCTCCGGCAAAACCGAGGCCGCTGTCGCGCGCTTCGTTCGCCTCTTCGCCGAAGGGCGGGTCGACGGCATGTACTTCGCCCTCCCGACCAGGACATCGGCCACGCAGATTCACCGGCGGCTGGTGGACGCCATGCGGCGCTGCTTTCCGGACGAGCGAGAGCGGCCGCCCGTGGTGCTGGCAGTTCCGGGCTACCTGCGAGTTGACGATCTGGTGGGAGGGCGCGACCCGCGTCTACCCCCCTTCGCCGTCTGCTGGCCGGACGACGAGCAGGAGCGCATGCGGTGGCGAGGCTGGGCGGTGGAGCACGGGAAGCGCTATCTCGCGGGCACCGTGGTGGTCGGCACCATCGACCAGATCCTCCTCTCCGCGCTCCCGCTGAAGCACGCTCACCTGCGCGCCGCGGCGCTCCTGCGCCATTTCCTCGTCGTCGACGAGGTGCACGCCTCCGACGCCTACATGAACCGGCTGCTCGAGACAGTGCTGGAGCGCCACCTCGCCGCTGGAGGGCACGCGTTGCTCATGTCGGCGACCCTGGGGGCGGCGGCGCGCGAGCGGTTCGTCCGGTCGAGCGCCGATGGGAGCCTGCCACCTCTCGCTGCGTGCGAGGAAATGCGCTACCCCGGTATCTCCTGCCGCGGCGCCGGGACAGAGCTGGCGGACCGCGAGCCTCGGCCCGCAGGAGGGCCGGCCGACTCGAAGCCGCTCGCAATCGAGCCCGTGCCCATTCTCGACGAAGCGAGTGCGATCGCGGGGATGGCGCTCGACGCGGCCAGGGCGGGTGGCCGGGTGCTGGTGATCCGGAACACGGTCAAGGGGGCGTTGGCGGTGCAGCGCGACCTCGAGGCGCGCGCGGGATCGCGCGACCGGGCGCTCCTGTTCGAGTGCGAGGGCCAGGCTGCGCCGCACCACTCGCGCTACGCCGCCCCGGATCGCGAACGCCTCGACCGGGCGATCGAGGCCGCGCTCGGGAAGCGAGCCGGCGCCGGCGGCCGGGTAGTCGTGGCGACGCAGACGGTCCAGCAGAGCCTGGACCTCGACGCGGACCTCCTCCTGACCGACCTCTGCCCCGCCGACGTGCTCTTGCAGCGCGCCGGCCGGCTGCATCGCCACGCAGTCCGGAAGCGGCCTGCCGGTTTCGAGCGCGCGCGGGTAGCCTTGCTCGTGCCGTGCGACCCGGACCTCGGCAAGTACATCACCGCTCGTGGCGACGCTCGCGGTCCCCAGGGTATCGGGACGGTGTATCGCGATCTGCGCATCCTCCAGGCGACGTGGTCCTTCGTCGGCGAGCACGCGGAGATCGAGATCCCGGCGAACAACCGGGCCTTCGTCGAAGCCGCTACCCACCCCGAGGCGCTCGGCCGCGTGGTCGCGCGGGGAGGCGAGCGCTGGACGCTCCACGCGCGCGCCGTCACCGGAGCCCTCCTCGGCGAGCAGGTCCTTGCGACGACGAACGTCTTCGACTGGAACCGGCCGCTCGGCGATGCGGCGTTCGGGGCCGGGTTCGACGGTCTGGTGAAGACCCGGCTCGGCGCGGGGGACCGGATCGCCCGGTTCGATGGCGGGATCCCTTCTCCGTTCGCGGGGAGCGTGGAGGTGTTGAGCATCCCGGCGTGGTTTGCCAGCGGGGCCGGGCCGGACGAGGTGCCACGCGAGGTGAACGTGTCCGGCCCCTGCGTAGGGTTCCAGTTCGGCGGGAAGCGATTCGTCTACGATCGGCTCGGCCTGCGCCCGGAAGCAGCCGCGGCCCCAGCGCACGAGGAGGATGCCGCAGATGCCTAGGGCGAGGAGCGGGGTGACGGGGAAGCGCGCGAAGAGCGCACGCGGGAGGGACGTGCGGGGCGAACCACCGACGAGATCGCTGCCCCTTCACGATTTGCTGGACGAGCCGCTGCTCGGGATCGCGCGCGGCGACGGCTCGCGCGGGCGCCTCGACCTTCCCGGCGTGCTTGAGGCGCTCGGGAAGGACGAGGTCGAGGGCTTCTCGGCGCTGCAGGCGCATCAGCAGCACGCATGGCACGCGTTCCTGGTCCAGCTCGCCGCGATCGCTCTGCAACGCGGCGAAGATCGGTCGCCGAAGCTCAAGGCGGCGCGCTGGCGCGAGCTGCTCGAGACGCTCACCAGGGGGCGTCATGAGCCGTGGACGCTGGTGGTGCCGGACGTGTCCCGCCCCGCATTCCTCCAACCGCCCGTGCCGGAGGGGACGCTCGCCGCCTTCAAGTCACGGCTCGCACGGTCCGACGAGCTGGACCTGCTCGTCACCTCCAAGAACCACGACGTCAAGGCGGCGCGGGCCGCGAACGCGCGGCCGGAGCACTGGGTGTATGCGCTCGTCTCGCTGCAGACGATGCAGGGCTTTTCCGGAAGGGCGAACTACGGCATTGCGCGGATGAACGGCGGCGCCGGGAGTAGGCCGGGCCTTGGTCTGGCGCCGGGCCACGCGCTCGGCGCGCGCTTCCGGCGGGACGTCTCCGTCCTCCTCGAGGTTCGCGACTCCATTCGGGCGGGCCGAGGGTACAAGGCGCACGGAGGGATCTCGCTGCTCTGGCTCGAGCCGTGGGACGGGAATTCTGCGATCACGCCCGGCGAGCTGGATCCGCTCTTCATCGAGGTCTGCCGGCGCGTCCGACTGGACGTGAGCGACGGCGGGATCGATGCGCACACCACCGGAACCGCGGCCGCGCGCATCAGCGCGGGCGATCTCCGGGGCAACACCGGGGACCCATGGACTCCGGTCCAGAAGGCGGAGGGGAAGGCGTTCACCGCGACCGAGGCGGGCTTCTCGTACCGCGTGCTGCAGCGGCTGCTCGGGGACGAGTACGAGCCCGGTGCGACGCAGCTCCCGCGCCGGGCAGACCGGGAGGTCGAGCTCGTCGCCACCGTTCTCGCGCGGGGGATGGGCAAGACCGGCGGCTACCATGAGCGGCGCCTTCCGGTTCCCGGAGACGTGCTGCCGTGGCTCGCGGACGACGAGCGGCGCGCGCTCCTTGGTGCGCTCGCGCGCGAGCGCGTCCAGCTTGCCGCGGATGTGCAGCGGCTCGTGCTGAAGCCCGCGATCTTGGCGTACCTGCAGGGCGCGCCGGACGATCTCAAGTTCAAGGACCGCCGCGCCGATCCGTGGCTCGACGCGCACGACGCCGAGGTCGATCGGATCTTCTTCGAGCGCCTCTGGGCGGATCTCACTCGCGACGTGGACGGCGCCCGGAACGACTGGGCGAGGACCGTGCTCGAGCTGGCTCGTGCGCAGCTGGAGTCGGCGCTGGAGGTGGCTCCCGTACCCATCGCGCGTCGCTATCGCGCCATCGCCGCCGCCGAGCGGGTCTTCGAAGGCTCGGCCCGAAAGCACGTGAAGGTTGCATTCGACCTGGAGAAGGAGGAACGACATGAAGCCTGAGGAGGAGTCCTCTGCGCAGCGCTCCGACGAGCGGACGCTCTCGAGCCGGGTGAACGCCCTGGCGCGCGCGATCGCGGCTGCGTCGCCCGGCGATGTGGCTGCGCTGCGGCGGCTCGCTCCGGAGGATCCGGCCTCGCCGGCTTTCTGGAGACTCGCGGCCGCGTATCTCGACGATGCGCTTCCCTCCGGAGGTGAGGCCCGCGAAGAGGCGGAGCGGAGCTGGGCGGCGGTCATGTGCGGGATGGCGCTCACGGCCGGCCTTCACGCACCGCGCTGCCGGGCCGGCGCCGCACTCGCCGAGGCAGGCTTCTCCGAGCTCCGCTTCGAGCGGCTGTTGCGCGCCTCGGGGCCGCAGCTCTTCCGCGAGGTGCGGGCCGCCGCGGCGTTCCTCGCCTCCAAGGCGGCTGAGTTCGACTGGACCGACCTGGCCGCTCTCGTGCTCAACGACGGCGGACCATCTGCCGAGCGGACCCGCCGCTCGCTCGCGCGCAGCTTCTACCAGCAGCGCTCCACGCAGGACTGACCCGAGGCTACCCATGAACAGGTTCGTGCAGATCCACACGCTGACCTCCTACCCGGCCTCGCTCCTCAACCGCGACGACGCGGGGTTCGCCAAGCGGATTCCGTTCGGTGGCGTGACCCGGACCCGGGTCTCCTCACAGTGCCTGAAGCGACACTGGCGCACGTTCGAGGGCGAGGGCGCGCTCTCCGGGCTGGGGCAGCCGATGTCGGTCCGCTCGCGCTACACCTTCGACGAGCTGGTGGTGCAGCCGCTCGTGGGGGAGGGCGTCCCGGCGGAGCTCGCGCGCGAGGTCACGCGGGCGCTCATGAGCGAGGTGCTCGGAAAGAGCGCCAAGGCGGCGAAGGCGGACGCCAGGGCCGACGAGAAAGAGGAGGAGGAGGATAAGGACGCCAAGACCGAGTCGACGCTGCAGACTGGCCAGATCACCGTGCTCGGCCGGCCCGAGGTGGCCTACCTGCTCGAGCTCGCCCGCACGGTCTGCCGCAAGAAGCCCGATCCCGCCAAGATCGCCAAGGCCGTCTCGGACCACCTCGGGGCGGACGGGCGCAAGAACCTGCGCGAGTTGCGCCTCGGCGCGGGTCTCGACGCCGCCATGTTCGGTCGGATGGTGACGAGCGACATCCTCGCACGGGGCGACGCGGCGTTGCACGTCGCGCATGCATTCACCGTTCACGGGGAGGCGACCGAGACCGACTACTTCTCCGCGGTGGACGACCTGCCGATGGCGCGGACCGAGGACGGGCAGGGCAGCGGACACATCGGCAACGCCGAGCTCACGTCCGGCCTGTTCTACGGGTACGTCGTCATCGACGTGCCGCTGCTCGTCTCGAACCTCGAAGGCGTAGATCGGAAGGCGTGGGAGAAGGCGGACCGAAAGCTCGCGGCCCAGCTCGCCGAGCGCATGGTGAAGCTGGTCGCGACCGTCTCTCCCGGCGCCAAGCTCGGCTCGACGGCGCCGCACGCCTACGCTCACCTGGTGCTCGCCGAGTCGGGAAACGCGCAGCCGCGCACGCTGGCGAACGCGTTCCTGGAACCGGTCGTCACCGGCCCACGGCAGCCGGACCCGGTCGCCGCAGCGTATCGCGCGCTCGCGCGGCACTCGGCCGACCTCGATCGCATGTACGGGCCAGCCTTCCAGCGGCGGCTGGCGGCCATCGGTCCGGCTGACGGCCTGGCCGATGTGCTGCGCGCTCCGGCGAACGCAAGTCTGGCCGAGGTGGCGACCTGGGTCGCCGACCAGGTGCGAGGCGGGTGATGCTCGACGCGCTCATCCTCCGATTCGACGCGCCGCTTCTCGCCTTCGGTGGGGTCGCCGTGGACAACCACGGCGAGGTGGGGGATTTCCCCGGGCTCTCCATGGTCGCGGGCCTGATCGCGAACGCGCTGGGATACGATCACCGGGACTGCGACAGGCTCGAGGCGCTGCAGCGCAGGCTGCGCATCGCGGTGCGGCGCGATCGATCCGGCCAGCGGCTGGTGGACTTCCAGACGGTCGCGCTCGGCCAGCCGTTTCTGGAGCGCGGCTGGACAACGCGAGGCGCGGTCGAGGGACGCGACGGCGCCTTCTCCGACGGGACGCACATCCGATATCGCGCCTACTGGGCCGACGCGGTGTACACGCTCGCCGTGACGCTCGACCCGCCGGCCGAGTCGCCGGGTCTCGATGCGGTGGAGCGCGCGCTGCGGGAGCCGGAACGACCGCTGTTCCTCGGACGCAAGGCGTGCCTGCCGTCGGTTCCCATCCTGGCCGGCCGGCTGCAGATCCCGTCGCTGCTCGCCGCGCTTGCCAGTTTCGAGCGGGTCTCCAAAGACCGCTGGGAGGGCGGCGAGCCCGCGCCGCTCGCGGCGTGGATCCCGGGGAGCGAAGCCGCCGATCCGCTGGTGCGCGAGCTCCCGGTCACCGACGAGCGCGACTGGGCCAACCAGCTCGTCGTGGGTCGCCGCATCGTCCACCAGACGTCGGTCATGCCTCCGGAGGTCGCGAATGTCCGTTGAGCTTCGTATGCTGCGCATGCGCTTCGATTCCGGCCGGCTCTACGAGCTGGGCCGTCGCCGCCGGCTTCCGCCGCGTACCGACCTCGGCTACCTGCTCCACTGTCAGCTTCGGGAGATGTTCGGGCCCGAGTCTCCCACCCCTTTCGCGGTTCGCGACGGCTCCGGCCGGTCGGTGGCAGTACTAGCCTACTCGACGCGGGCGGCAGCCGAGCTGCAGCGCCACGCCCAGCAGTTCGCACAGCCCGACGTGTACGGAACGTGCGACTGGAACGCGTTCGACGAGAAGCCCATGCCGGGGCAGTGGCGGACCGGCGAGCGGGTAGGGTTCGAGGTGCGGTGCTGCCCGGTGGTGCGCATGTCGGGCGACGGTCCACGCTGGCGGGCCGGCGCGGAGGTGGACGCGTTCCTGGCGCGGTGCTGGCGAACGGAGGGGACCGTCGAGCGGGAGGCGGTGTACCGGGAATGGCTGGCGGACGAGCTCGGGCGGCGAGGAGGTGCACGGATAGTTTCCGCGCGCGTGCTCGGCCATCAGCGAGCCCACCTCGTTCGTCGGGACCATCGTCCGGAGCGCAAGGCAATCGGCGGTGAGCGGCCCGAGGCGGTGTTCTCGGGCGAGCTGGACGTCACCGATCCCGAGGCGTTCGCGGCGCTGCTCGCGCGCGGGGTGGGGCGGCATCGAGGGTTTGGCTTCGGGATGCTACTGCTGCGGCCGCCGGAGTGACGCGTGCTGAAGGGCAGGCTCGGGCTCGAGACCGCGCGCATTCCCCAGGGCGACCGGCACGGACTGCTCTGGCTGTCGCGCGGCAACCTGTACGTGGAGGACGGGACGCTCCGCTTTCGCACCGTGGGCTGGGCTGGCCTGCCCGCTGGCGACTACGCCATCCCGTTCCAGATGGTCACCGCCGTCCTCCTCGAGCCGGGGACCACCGTCAGCCATGACGCGCTCCGGCTGCTCGCGCGCCACGGGACGGGCCTCGTCGCCGTCGGAGAGGAAGGCACGCGATTCTACGCGAGCATGCCGTTCGGCCCGGACGCGTCCGCTCTCGCTCGGCGGCAGGTGACGGCGTGGGCGAGCGCCGCGGACGGCCGGCTCCGCGTCGCCCGCCGCATGTACGCCTGGCGCTTCGGCGAGGTTCTGCCCGACGAAGACATCACCGTCCTGCGCGGCATCGAGGGCGCCCGCATGCGCGAGATCTACCGGCGCCTTGCCGAACAGTACGGGGTTCCATGGTCGGGCCGGCGATATGACCGGCAACGCCCAGAGCAGAACGACCCGGTGAACCAGGCGATCAACCACGCGGCGAGCGCGGTCGAAGCTGCCGCGCTCGTCGCGGTGGCGGTGACCGGGACGGTCCCGCAGCTCGGGTTCATCCACGAGGACTCGGGGAATGCGTTCGCGCTCGACGTCGCCGACCTGTTCCGTTCGGCGATAGCCCTGCCGGCCGCCTTCTCGGCGGTCCGCGAGTGCGCGCGCGATCCCCGCCAACCGCTCGAGCGCACCGCGAGGCGTGCTGCGGGTCGCCTGCTACGGCAGAAGGACGTCATTCCTGAGATGATCGACCGCATCAAGGAGATGTTCGATGCCGATGACGGTCATCGTGACCCGTGACGTGCCGGATCGCTTTCGAGGCTTCCTTGCGTCGGTCGCGCTGGAGATTGCGGCTGGCGTCTACACGGCACCGGAGATGACCGCCTCGGTGCGCGAGCGTACCTGGACTGTGCTGGAGAGCTGGCATCGGCACGCGAGCCAGGGAGCCGTCGTGATGACGTGGCCCGATGGTGCCGCGCCCGGCGGGCAGCGCGTGCTCGTGTTGGGCGATGCGCCGCGGGACCTCTGGGTCGCAGATGGCTTGGTGTTGGCGCGCCGCGACGTACCGGCTGAACCGGGCGCACCCTCGCTCGTTCCATGACAACCGAATAGGCAGCCCAGGCGCGCAGGGAACGCGCCTGGCTGCTATACCCATTCATGTAAGAGGCTTCCCCGCGTGCGCGGGGATCGACCCTGCGCCTCCTGGGACGTGAGGCCGTTCACGCGGGCTTCCCCGCGTGCGCGGGGATCGACCCTGCGGCGCCCCGAACTGCTCCGTCTCGAGCTCGGCTTCCCCGCGTGCGCGGGGATCGACCCCGTAGGTGATCGCCTTCGACTCGCTCCTCATCGGCTTCCCCGCGTGCGCGGGGATCGACCCCGGCTCGCCGACCTGCACCCCGCGGCGGGAGCGGCTTCCCCGCGTGCGCGGGGATCGACCCTCCCGCCGGGCCTGCTCCCGCAGCGCGCGCTTGGCTTCCCCGCGTGCGCGGGGATCGACCCGCGATTCGGTCGCGCCACTTGCCGGAGCCCTGGGCTTCCCCGCGTGCGCGGGGATCGACCTCCAGCAGTGGCAGACCGTGGGCTGGCCGGGACGGCTTCCCCGCGTGCGCGGGGATCGACCCAGCGGGGTCGCCGGCGACTTCGACGCGGACGAGGCTTCCCCGCGTGCGCGGGGATCGACCCGTGGACGAGTTCCTCGCGCTCCTCGAGGGCGTGGCTTCCCCGCGTGCGCGGGGATCGACCCCTCTTCGAGGGGTTCAGCCGCGGGACGAAGGGGGCTTCCCCGCGTGCGCGGGGATCGACCGACGTAGGCGCCATTCCAGCCGATGACGTAGGTGGCTTCCCCGCGTGCGCGGGGATCGACCCCCGCTGCACCGAGGTACGTCGAGCGCGTCATGGGCTTCCCCGCGTGCGCGGGGATCGACCCGCCGCGTTCAGCGCGACGGCCATCCAGAAGTTGGCTTCCCCGCGTGCGCGGGGATCGACCCCTCCAACGCCGGCTCCGTCACGCGGCTACTGCGGCTTCCCCGCGTGCGCGGGGATCGACCCACCCCGGCCGGCGCCGCGGATACCTACGTCATGGCTTCCCCGCGTGCGCGGGGATCGACCCGCGACGCACCTGGGCGGGCACGCCCACATCAAGGCTTCCCCGCGTGCGCGGGGATCGACCCGTCACGAAGGTCCTGTCGCCGATGGCGCTCGGGGCTTCCCCGCGTGCGCGGGGATCGACCCGTCCAGGGCACGTCGCACCACGGTGCGCAGGAGGCTTCCCCGCGTGCGCGGGGATCGACCCCCGGATCTCGCCTTGGGGACCGATCTTCGCGGGGCTTCCCCGCGTGCGCGGGGATCGACCCCGGACCTCTTTCGCCGGCGCTGCCTGGTGTTCGGCTTCCCCGCGTGCGCGGGGATCGACCCCAGGCTCCCGAGCTCGGCGCGCGCGTGGAGGCGGCTTCCCCGCGTGCGCGGGGATCGACCCGGCGCGGCGGTCGTGAGGACGACGGGCGGGTGGGCTTCCCCGCGTGCGCGGGGATCGACCCATCTCGCCTCCTCGGGTTGACGCTGCGTGGAGGGCTTCCCCGCGTGCGCGGGGATCGACCCTGCCTCGCCACGCTCGAGATCGAGGACCAGAGGGCTTCCCCGCGTGCGCGGGGATCGACCCGTCGGGTCGTCCTCGACCGCCTTGCACCGCTCGGCTTCCCCGCGTGCGCGGGGATCGACCCCTCGCCGAGATGGTCACCGACCCGGGCGTCGCGGCCGCGATGACGGGCTTCCCCGCGTGCGCGGGGATCGACCCGGCTGGGCGACCGGCGCGGAGGAGGCAGCGTTGGCTTCCCCGCGTGCGCGGGGATCGACCCGGTGAGGAGCCCTTCTAGTCCCAGGGGCGTGTGGCTTCCCCGCGTGCGCGGGGATCGACCCTCGCCGAGGGTGATGGGCTGCCAGTACCAGCCGGCTTCCCCGCGTGCGCGGGGATCGACCCGTTCCAGCTCGAGCGGCGCGCTCGGCCGCGGCGGCTTCCCCGCGTGCGCGGGGATCGACCCGGGTTGGGCAAAACCTCGTTGAACAGCACCGAGGCTTCCCCGCGTGCGCGGGGATCGACCCGACATCGAGAACGGCGACCTGGTGCAGCTCTCGGCTTCCCCGCGTGCGCGGGGATCGACCCCCATGGGCTCGCGCAAGGTGGCGACCGATGCCGGCTTCCCCGCGTGCGCGGGGATCGACCCGCGCCCGCGAACGAACCCACCACGGCGCCGAGGGCTTCCCCGCGTGCGCGGGGATCGACCGTTCAGGGTGGACGGGATCGAGGTCGAGTTCGCGGCTTCCCCGCGTGCGCGGGGATCGACCCGTCCTCCTCGTCCGCGAGGCGCTCTCGATCGCGGCTTCCCCGCGTGCGCGGGGATCGACCCTTCCCGCCCTGTCCAGGCACCGGCCGGTGCCCGGCTTCCCCGCGTGCGCGGGGATCGACCCCCGGCGCCCACCAGGTTGACGACGGCCGGGCTGGCTTCCCCGCGTGCGCGGGGATCGACCCGTCTGGGGCGACTACTACGACGAGGCCTGCATGGCTTCCCCGCGTGCGCGGGGATCGACCCCCGAAGCCCGGGAGGCTCTCGTGACCGCGCGCGGCTTCCCCGCGTGCGCGGGGATCGACCTCCGAGTCCTCGAGCTGGATGGCGTCGAGATCGGGCTTCCCCGCGTGCGCGGGGATCGACCCTCCAAGGACGGGGCCAAGAAAAGCCCGCGCAGGGCTTCCCCGCGTGCGCGGGGATCGACCCAGGGGAAGGGACGAGAGCCGCCGCCGCGCGGTGGCTTCCCCGCGTGCGCGGGGATCGACCCGAGGGAGCGGAGCTGGTCAGCGACCGCGGGGTGGCTTCCCCGCGTGCGCGGGGATCGACCCCTGCCGGCGGACGTCCCGGCCGCCGCGGGCGTGGCTTCCCCGCGTGCGCGGGGATCGACCCGAGCAGCTCCAGCACGTCACCGCGCTTGGTCAGGCTTCCCCGCGTGCGCGGGGATCGACCCGCGCCGAACAGCGCCAGGATCGCGTTGCCGCGGGCTTCCCCGCGTGCGCGGGGATCGACCCGGGCTCCGCTACCGCGCGGCGAACACCGAGCCGGCTTCCCCGCGTGCGCGGGGATCGACCGTGCGAGCGCTCCTCGCCGTCGCGGTCGTACTGGGCTTCCCCGCGTGCGCGGGGATCGACCCGTGCGGGCGGCCCGGGTGGTCAGGGACGCGCTGGCTTCCCCGCGTGCGCGGGGATCGACCCGCGCCCGCGCCGGCCGCCGTCGCCGGGTACCTGGCTTCCCCGCGTGCGCGGGGATCGACCCGAGTGACCGTCCGGGTCCGGTCCGTAGGCGACGGCTTCCCCGCGTGCGCGGGGATCGACCCCTCGGCGGGAAGCCGTGGCCCACCGGCCCCGCGGCTTCCCCGCGTGCGCGGGGATCGACCCGCGATGGCCGTCGTGTCGCTGGCGCGCTCGGGGGCTTCCCCGCGTGCGCGGGGATCGACCACCGATGGCGGCGGCGGTGGCGAGGGAGGTCGGGGCTTCCCCGCGTGCGCGGGGATCGACCCCCGCGCGGCGTGGACGCGCTCATCGCGGCACCGGCTTCCCCGCGTGCGCGGGGATCGACCCGACGGCCAGCTCGAGGAGCTACCGGCGACTCAGGCTTCCCCGCGTGCGCGGGGATCGACCCCTCGAACCGACCGGACCGCGCTGGCGCGTCGAGGCTTCCCCGCGTGCGCGGGGATCGACCCACATCGAGTGCTAGGCGACCGCCGGTGTAGGTGGCTTCCCCGCGTGCGCGGGGATCGACCCTCCTTGTCGCCGCCGGCGATGGTCGGGCCGGTGGCTTCCCCGCGTGCGCGGGGATCGACCCGACTGCGAGGCGCGTGAACTGCTCCTCGAGCTGGCTTCCCCGCGTGCGCGGGGATCGACCTGGGTCTCGCTGCGGCCCTGCCGTTCCAGATGCGGCTTCCCCGCGTGCGCGGGGATCGACCCCTTCCACGTCGGCAACGCGCCGGAAGATCGCTGGCTTCCCCGCGTGCGCGGGGATCGACCCGCTGGCGGGGTCCAGGGCCTGGCGACTGATGCGGCTTCCCCGCGTGCGCGGGGATCGACCCCCGCCTCCGGGTCGGGGGCGGGACTGGTACCTGGCTTCCCCGCGTGCGCGGGGATCGACCCCCCGGCACGCAGGCCGCGCCCTACGCGACGCTGGCTTCCCCGCGTGCGCGGGGATTGTAGAGCGACAGGATAACTGACCCCCTCGCGACACTAATTCTGACCCCCCCTCCCTCCTCGAACGCGGAGGCGGAGATGGGCAGAGAAGTGCTGGCTGTGGCACCCCCGAGCGCGGAGGTGCCGATGGTCGAGGCGGAGGCGGTCCGGGAGATGCGCGCGCTCGCGGGACGAGGCTGGGGAGCCAAGCGCATCGCCCGCGAGCTGGGTCTGGCGCGCAACACGGTGCGCCGCTACCTGCGCGGCGGGCCGGGAGCCGAGGTCCAGGAGCGGCCCGCGGCGCGCCGCCTCGACGAGACGGCGCGGGCCGAGGCGGTGGCGCTGTTCGACGGCACCGCCGAGGGCAACGCGGTCGTGGTCGCGGACCTGCTCGCGGCGCGAGGCGTCGAGGCGAGCGTCCGGACCGTGCAGCGCGCCGTGGCGGGGCGGCGACGCGAGCAGCGCGCGGCCGACCTCGCGACGGTGCGCTTCGAGACGGCGCCGGGCCGGCAGATGCAGATCGAGTTCGGCGAGCGGAAGGTCTCGATCGCCGGCGAGCGAGTCACGGTGCACTTCCTCGCCGCGGTGCTCAGCTACTCGCGCCGGGGGTTCGTGAAGGCGTTCCTCCACGAGCGCCAGGGGGAGTGGCTCGACGGCATCGCGTCCGCGTTCCGGCACTTCGGCGGCGTGCCCGCCGAGGTCCTCGGCGACAACACGCGCTGCCTGGTCGCCGCGCGCAACCGCGACGCACAGACGGTGACGTTCCACCCGGCGTACCTCGCCTTCTGCCGCGACTGGGACGTGCAGCCGCGCGCGTGCCAGCCGTACCGGGCGCGCACCAAGGGCAAGACCGAGTCCGGCGTGAAGTACGTGAAGCGCAGCGCCATCGCCGGCCGGCAGTGTGAGTCGTTCGCGCATCTCGAGGCGCACCTCGCCGATTGGCAGCTTGCGGCCGACCAGCGCGTCCACGGCACGACCCACGAGCGCCCCGCAGAGCGGTTCGAGCGCGACGAGCGCCAGGCGCTGCGACCGCTTCCGGCGAGGCCGCTGCCGACCCACGCGCGCCGCCTGCAGCGGCGCGTCGCGAACGACGCGCTCATCGACATCGACACTGTTCGCTACAGCGTGCCGCACCGGCTCGTTCGCGAGCACGTCGAGGCGCTCGTCACCGCGACCGAGGTCCGCGTCTACCACGGCCAGGACCTCGTCGCCGTCCACGCGAGGTCCCAGGAGCCGCACGCTCGCGTCGTCGACCCCGCGCACTTCGAGGGGCTCTGGCGGCGCACGCCGGTCGAGAACGTCGTGCCGCTCGCGCAGCCGCTCGCGGCCCTGGGCCGTAGCCTCGACGACTACGCGGCCGTGATCGGAGGTGCTGCGTGAGCACCGAAATCGTGCGCGCCCGCGTGCTGGAGCACCTCGGTCGTCTGCGGCTCGGCCGCATCGCCGAGCAGCTCGATGCGGTCCTCTCCGGCGCCGCCCGCGGCGAGCCGACCTACCTGGACTTCCTCGACACGATCCTGCGCGAGGAGGTCGGTGCCAAGCAGCGCAAGCGAGTGGCGATGGGGATCCAGATCGCGCACTTCCCGACCGTGAAGACGCTCGACGACTTCGACTTCAGGTTCCAGCCGAGCGTCGACCAGAAGCTCGTCCGGGAGCTCGCTGTCGGCCGCTACGTCGCCCAGGCCGAGAACGTCCTCGTCTTCGGCCCGCCGGGCGTCGGCAAGACTCACCTCGCGATCGCGCTCGGCCGCGCCGCCGTCGAGGCCGGCTACGCCGTCCTCTTCACCAGCGCGACGGCGCTTCTGGGCGCGCTCTCGAAGGCAGAGACGGACGGCCAGCTCGGCGAGCGGCTCGCGTTCTACACGAAGCCGAAGCTCCTCATCGTGGACGAGCTCGGGTACCTGCCGTTCGAGAAGCGCAGCGCGCACCTGTTCTTTCAGCTCGTCGCGCGGCGGTGCGAAAAGGGTTCGATGCTCGTGACGACGAACCAGGTCGTGACGCAGTGGGGAACCGTGTTCGGAGACGAGGTGCTCGCCGCCGCGATCCTCGACCGGCTCCTGCACCACAGCTTCACGCTGATGATCCAGGGCGAGAGCTACCGACTGAAGCAGAAGCGCAAGACGGGCCTGCTGGGTAGGGCCGAGAAGGCGAACTGACCGGGAGGGAGGGGGTCAGTTTTAGTGTCGTAACGGGGTCAGATCTTCCTGTCGTTTGACAGGGATCGACCCTCGGTCCGCTCGCCCGCCGGGATCGTCTCTCTGGCTTCCCCGCGTGCGCGGGGATCGACCCGACCCCCGACCTTCACCGCGCGCCCCGCGTCGGGCTTCCCCGCGTGCGCGGGGATCGACCCCGAGGTCCGGCTCGAGGCGCTGGCCGAGCGCGGGCTTCCCCGCGTGCGCGGGGATCGACCCACCGGGAAGTGGCTGTTCCAGTGCCAGTGCCGGGCTTCCCCGCGTGCGCGGGGATCGACCCGGCCACAGCACGAGGCCGACGATGCGCAGCACGGCTTCCCCGCGTGCGCGGGGATCGACCCGCGAGCGGCGCCACCTCGCGCAGCCGGTCGCGGGCTTCCCCGCGTGCGCGGGGATCGACCCCCGGTGATGTTCTCGCGGTCGTCGGTCCTGGGGGCTTCCCCGCGTGCGCGGGGATCGACCCACCACGTCGACGTTCTGCGGCAGGAAGACCTGGGCTTCCCCCGCGTGCGCGGGGATCGACCCCGACCATGTACGCCGGTCTGAGGCTCATCCCGGGCTTCCCCGCGTGCGCGGGGATCGACCCCGCGCAAGCACAGGATCGTCGCTCCCGTGTTTGGCTTCCCCGCGTGCGCGGGGATCGACCCCCGTGGAGCCAGCCGTCGTTCGCGGAGAACCAAGCTTCCCCGCGTGCGCGGGGATCGACCCACGCACGAGGAGGTCTTCCTCCTCGGCATCGGGGCTTCCCCGCGTGCGCGGGGATCGACCCGCGGTGGAGGTGCCCGCCTCGTCCTCGGTCGCGGCTTCCCCGCGCACACGGGCATGAACCGGCGCCGGGGGCGGGGGACGAAGCTCCGCCCCCGCGGCAGATGCGTGCGCGCTCCGCCCGCGACTCACTTTCGGCAGCGCCGGACGAAGGCCGACCACCCGCACGCGCGCGTCCCCGCGACGGCGCTCCGTCCCATCCAGCGCCAGCAACCGAGAGGCCACCCGCCGCCCTTCCTGCACCGTCACCCGGATGCGCACGGGGTGCCCCCAAGCGAGCCACGTTCGCCGCCGTCGCCATGTCACACCACGCGCTCCCCGCTCGTCTTCCCGGTAGATCGACGGAACGGGAGACGACACATGCTGAAGTGGCTGATCCGGAGGCAACTCTCCGCGTTCGAGGCGAAGTACGGGTACGACGCGGGCTACGTCCGCGAGCTGCTGGACACCGACTTCAAGGCGTTCCGCATGTTCATGCGGGCGGCGAAGCTCGGGTACTACAAGCGCGACGTGCCGGTGGCGGTGCACTCCTGCGTCGGCATCGTCGTCACGGCGAGCGAGGACTGCGGGCCCTGCACGCAGCTCGGGGTCACGATGGCGCTCGAGCACGGCGTCCCGGCTGACGTGCTCCAGGCGGTGCTCTCGAACGACCTGGCGCGGATGCCGGAGGACGTGCGGCTGGGCGTCCGCTACGCACGCGCGGTGCTCGCGCACGCGCCCGAGGCGGACGGGCTGCGCGAGGAGATCGTGGGGCGCTGGGGTCCGCGCGCGCTCGTGTCGCTGGCGTTCGCGATCAATGCGGGCCGGCTCTACCCGACGCTGAAGTACGCGATGGGCCACGGCAAGTCGTGCCAGCGCGTGCACGTGGGCGACCTGCCGGTCGCGGTGGTGCGGGGGGCGGCGGCGTGACCGACGCGGCGAGCGGCTTCGAGCCGCACCGGGCCGACCTGGTGCAGGTCGCCTACCGGATGCTCGGCTCGGTGGCCGAGGCGGAGGACGTGGTGCAGGACGCGTTCCTGCGCTGGAACGGCGCGGCGCGCGACGGGGTCGAGTCGCCGCGCGCGTACCTCATCCGCACCGTCACGCGGCTCTGCCTCGACCGTCTGAAGTCCTCGCGCGCCCAGCGGGAGGAGTACGTGGGGACGTGGCTGCCGGAGCCGCTGGTGGAGGCGGAGGGCACGGGGCTGGCGCACGACCTCTCGATCGCGCTGCTCGTCACCTTGCAGCGCCTCTCGCCGCTGGAGCGCGCCGCGTTCCTGCTCCACGACGTGTTCGACATGGGCTTCGCCGACGTGGCCGGCGTGCTGGAGCGCTCCGAGCCCGCGGTCCGCCAGCTCGCGGCCCGCGCGCGCGGGCACGTGCGCGAGGCGAGGCCACGCTTCCGCGCGTCCGACGAGGAGGCGCGGCGGCTCGCCGACGCGTTCCAGGCGGCGCTGGCGAGCGGCGACCTCGGGACGCTCTCGCGGCTGCTCGCGGAGGACGCGGTGTTCTACGCGGACGGCGGCGGCAAGCGCGCGGCGGTGCTCCAGCCGCTCGAGGGCCGGGCCGCCATCGTGCGGTTCCTCGAGAAGATCGTGAAGCACCCCGCCTTCCCGGGTGCGAGGTCCTACCAGCCCGCATGGATCAACGGCATGCCGGGCTTCGTGGTGCACGGCCCGGAGGGCGTCGAGACCCTGGCGATCGAGATCGGCGACGGGCGGGTGGTGGGGATCTACGCCGTGCGCAACCCGGACAAGCTCCGCCACCTCTCGTAGCGTGCCTGTGGGCTCGCACGGGTCTCACGGTGTCCTGCCCGCGTCGGCTCGGGGCGGCGCGGCGGGCGGCGCGCGCGCCCCACCGGATCACGAGACTGCGCCGGCGTCGTCGGCGAGCGCGCGGGGCGCGTCGAACAGGGCGACGCAGGACTGGCACGTCACCTGCCGCGGATGCTTGGTGGATCGGCGATCCGGACCGTGCTCTCCGCACGCGATGGCGTGCGTGCGCGTGTCGTAGAAGTGGACGAGCGAGGCTGGGGTCTGCGACTGGGCGTCCATGGGCTCTCTCCCGGCCGGCCGGGTCGGGAGCGGGCGTGCTCCGGCGGCGGCTCCGGTCGCCTTGAATGTGGGCACGGGCGGCTCGCCGTGCGCTACCCGGCCGCCCGACGGGTCGTCCCGGGGGTCACGGCCCCGACCGGCGCGTCCGCGGATCGAGCCGCTCGCGCTTCGCGAGGTCCAGGCGGTGCGCCTCCAGGCGCCCGGCGCTCCGGGCGCGCGACTCCGAGCAGAACGTGAACAGCCGCCGTCCGTCCACGCTGACGCGCCACCGGAGCGGCTCGAGCCGCTCGATGCCGACGACATGGGTCCGAACCTTCAGCTCGGAGTAGCTCGATGGCATGCGGCACCTCGGTCCACGGGTTCGCGTCGCGCCACGACACGGGCGAGCGAGCGGCGCGCAGGCGAGGGGCGGCACCGTGATCTTAAGGGTCGAACGGGGTGCCCCGCACCGAATTCCACACCGAATGGCACGGAACGTTCCGCCCACGTCTTCGTCAGGCGCAGCACGGAGATGACCGGCTTGCCCCTTCGCCGAGCAGCGGGGTTCCGGGCGAGCGTCTCGGTGGTCAGCCGTGCTCGGCGGAGCGGGGGCGAGCGCCGGCGCCGCTCGGTGACCCTGCGCGCACGCTCCTTCCGGGTTCACGGATAGTGTCAGACGCGCGTGCGATGGTTCGCGCATGGACGCCGCTCCCATCGCCGGCCTCGGGGCCGCCGACGTGCCGGGCACCGCCACGGCGGAGCACGCGCTCCTGGCGCTCCGCGAGCTGCTGCCGTACAGCCGCGCGGAGCTGGACCGCTGGTTCCGTGGCGGCGAGCCGGAGGCGGACGAGTGTGAGCAGATCCTGGCGTGGGCCTCCCGCGGCCGCGGCGCGATCGACGTCGCGATCGCGGAGGGGCTGGCGGCGCTCCGCCGCGGCGAGCGGCTCGCGGCGCTGGGCTACCACCTGGATGACTACGCGCGCGAGGTCCTCGGGATCGGCAAGCGCGCGGCGGAGGGCCTGGCGCGGCTCGGGGACGGGCTGGGCACACGGCCGCGCCTGCACGAGGCGCTGCGGTCGGGACGCGTCGGGCTGCGCGCCGCGGAGACGGTGCTCGCGGTGGCGACCGGCGACGCGGAGGCGTTCTGGGTGGAGCGCGCGGCCGGGCAGACGGTGCGGGAGCTGGAAGCGGCGGTCCGGCGGGAGGGGCGCAGCGGCCCGGAGGAGGAAAACGAGGCGTGGCTGACCCTGCGCACGCAGCTGCCCGAGACCGAGCGGATCGTGGTGGACGCCGCGCTGGAGGCCGCCGGGCGGGTGATGCCGGGCTCGACCCGGGCCGAGCGGCTGGAGGCGCTGGCGCAGGAGTACCTGGCGGAGTTCTCGCCGGACGGCGATCACGACGGCGCTCGGGTGCTCGGTTCGGAGTTCCGGGGAGCCGTGGCGGGCGAGCGCTCCCGGCGCGCCGCGCTCGAGGCGGAGCCGGAGCGCTGGCCGCTGCTTCCGCCCGTGGAGGACTGGCCGGCGCCGGACGTGCGCTTCGACGAGGGCGCGACGGCGCCGGAGATCGACCGGAGCCTCCGCGAGCTCGCGGCGGCGCGCGCCACGCTCGAGGACGTCATCGGCGCGTGCGCATACGCGGTCCGCCGGAGCGGCATGCACCTGCGCCTCGGGTTCGCCAGCTTCCGGCACTACGTCGAGGAACGGCTGCGCCTGCCGGCGCGCGCGGTGGAGCAGCGGGCGGAGCACGAGGAGCGGCTGGCGAGGTCGGCGGGGCTGCGCGAGGCGCGCCGGCAGGGCGTCTCCTACGAGCGGCGCCGGATCCTGGCGCGGCTGCCCGAGGACGAGCTCGCGTCGTGGATCCCGCGGGCGAAGGCGATGACCTGCGTCGCGCTCCGGCGCGCGGTCGAGGGCCAGCGGGAGCGGCAGCTGCGTGCGCAGCGAAAGGTCTCGGTCCCGCTGCCCCGGCGGGTGGCGGTGCTCGTCGCGGCGGCGCTGGAGACGGTCCGGAAGCGGGTCGGCCGCCTCGTACCGGCCGGAAGCTGCCTCGCCGTGCTGGCCGCGCACTTCCTGGGGCAGTGGGGCGATGTCCTGAAGCGCACCTCGAGCCGCTCACAGCGGGTGCGGGAGCGAGACCTGGGCTGGTGCCAGGTCCCGGGCTGCAGCCACCGCGCCGCCCACTCGCACCACGTGCTGTTCCGCTCGCACGGCGGCGGGGACGAGGCGGAGAACCAGGTGGCGCTCTGTGCGTTCCACCACCTCCGCTGCGTCCACGCCGGCCACCTGACCGTCTTCGGGCGCGCGCCGGACGGGCTCACCTGGCTCCTCGGCGGCGTGCCGTTCACCGGGATGCGCAGCGTCTGAGCGGCCCGGGCGCCGGGGCGGCGCTCACCGACGCCAGTCGTCGCGCTCGTCCTCGCCCTCGCCGAGCCGGAGCTCCTTGGCGTGGATCACCTCGGCGTCGATCCAGTCGGCGTTGATCTCCTTCGCGTAGATCACGTCGGCCTCGAGATCGTCGGCGTCGATGCGGCCGCCGCCGTGCTTGCGCATGCCGCGCTTCCACTCGTCGTCGCGCGCGATGCGGCCGATCCGGCCCTCGGAGGCGCGGACCTCCTTCGCGTAGATGACGCGCGCGCGCACGTAGCCGGCGTTCAGCTCCTTCACCCGCACCACGTTCTGGGGCGCATGGCGCGGCGGCGGAGGGGGCGGCGGCGGAGGCGCGGGGCGGTACTGCGGGGGCGGCGGCGGAGGCGGGGGCGCCGCCTGCACGGGCTGCCAGTTCCGGTAGCGGCCGGGCGCGAGCGTCACGAGCACGCGCGGCACGACGCGCGGCTCCACCATCACGAACGCGGCGCGCGGCGACTGCGCGCGGTACCAGCGGTCCTCGCGGCGCAGCCAGTACCATCCGCCCTGGTGGAACACCTCGTCCTGGTACTCGGGCACCACCTGGACGCCGGGCTGGATCACCACCAGGCGGGGGGAGATGGGCAGGTCGATGCGGAGCTGGGCGCGGACCTGCGCGCGGGCCGGCTGCGGGAGCAGGGGCAGCGCCAGGGCGAGCGCCAGGGCGAGGCGGATCGGGTTCATGGCGGCGCACTCTAGCCGCGTCCCGCGTTCACGGGAACGGGGCGGGCGGGGCCGTGCGTCGCGCCGGGTGCCGAGAGGTGCGCGCCGGGCGGCGGGTGTGCGAGCGGCGGCCCTCGTCAGGCGGCGCCGGGCGGCGCGCCGGCGGGCTCGTCCGCCTGGGAGGGCTTCCCGAACTCGCGGCGGTACATGTTCAGCACCGTCACCAGGAACGTCGCCACGAGCGGGCCGAGGATGAGCCCGATGCCGCCGAACGCGGCGAGGCCGCCGAGCAGCGCGAAGAACACCACGCCGCCGTGCAGCGCCATCCCGCCCTTCAGCAGGTAGGGGCGCGCCACGTTGTCCACGAGCGACACCACCGCCGCGCCCCAGACCGCGAGGAAGATCCCGGACACGGTGTGGCCGGTGGCGAACTGCAGCGCCGCCACCACCAGCACCATGGCGGTCGCGCCGACCGCGGGGATGAGCGCCACCAGCAGGGTGAGGACCGCCAGGAAGATCGGGTTGGGCGCGCGCGCGATGAAGTAGCCGGCGAGCGCGGTCACGGTCTGGATCCCGGCGGTGGCGGCGGTCGCGGCCACCACCGACAGCGTGGTGCGCCGGAAGTCCTCCACCAGCGTCCGGAACTGGCCGGCCCGCAGCGGCACGCGCGCGTCCACCCAGGCGATGAGCCGCTGCCCGTCCACCAGGAAGAAGAACAGCGCGATGAGCATCATCGCCGTCTGCAGCACGAACGTGCCGGTGGCGGCGAGCACCCCGCCCACCGCCGCGGCGGCCTGCCCGCCCTGTCCGGCGAGCTGCTGGAGCTGGCGCTGCGGATCGCCGAGCGCGGCGACGGCGCGGTGGGCGAGGTCCTCGATCGGCCCCGGCAGGCGGCTCACCAGCCCCCAGACCCCCTCGCTCTGCAGGGCGCTGCGCAGCCACTGGATCCCGTCCACCGCCTCGCGGATCAGCACCGCGCCGAGCGCGGCGACCGGGATGACCCCCGCGAGCAGCACGCCCACCGTGAGCAGCCCGGCGGCGAGCGCGCGGCGCCCGCGGAGGCGCGCCGACAGCCACTCCATCCAGTGGCGGAGCGCGGCGGTCAGCACCGCGGCCAGGAAGAACGCCACCCAGAACGGCCTCACCATCCAGCCGGCGAGGAGGAGCGTCATGGCCAGCAGGGCGAGCAGCAGGCGGCGGGCGTGCAGGTCGCTGTCGGGCGTCGCGGTCACCGACACCTCCTCGGTGCTTCAGAAGTTCGCGAACACGCGCTGCGGCGGGATGCCGGCGCCCGCGAGGACCCGGCGCACGTCGTCCACCATGGCGGTCATCCCGCTCACGAACGCGACCGTCTCCTCCGGCGGCGTGCCGCCGAACGCGAGCGCGCGCGCCACCTCCTGCACCCGGCCGCGCACGCCGGGCCAGGCGTCGTCCTCGCCGGAGGGGCAGAGCACCAGCCGGACCCCGCCGCGCTCCCAGGCGAGGTGCTCGGCGCGGTAGGCGAACTCGGCGCCGTGGCGCTGGCCGTAGAACAGCGTCACCCGCCGGAAGCCGTCGCGGTGCGCGAGCACGTGCTGCACCACCGCGCGGATCGGGGCGATGCCGGACCCGGCCGCGAACAGGAGCACGTCGCGCCCGGCGGCCTCCTCGACCGGGAACCCCTTCCCGAACGGCTCGGTGACGGCGAGCGTCGCGCCGGGGGCGGCCGCGGCGATGGCCGCGTCGGCCACCTTGCCGCCGCGCTTCACCAGCAGGTCCACCACGGCGTCGGGGGACGGCGCGCTCGCCAGCGCGAAGAAGCCCTCGCCGGCCGCCGTCCGGACCTTCACCACCTGTCCGGGCGCGCGGTGGGCGCGCGCCAGCGCGGGCGGCAGCGCCAGGCGGATGCCGCGGAACGGCGCCGTCTCGTCCCAGGCGGCGAGCACGGACGCCTCGGTGTAGATGGTCGGGCCGAGCATTCGCGCGAAACCTATCACCGAAGCCGCGTCACGGCGCGCTCCGCCGCGCCCGCTCGGCCGGGGCGTCCGGCCAGCCGGCCGCACCGGCCTCGGGGAGGTCCGCGCACCGCAGGCAGCCCTGCCGCAGCGCCGCCAGCGGGTAGAAGGTGCCGCGCCACACCACGCCCCCGCGCCAGGCGGCCGCGGCGGCGCTGGCGAGGAGCACCGCCCCGAGGAGCACGGTGCAGGGCGGCATGAGCAGCCCCTCGGCGCCGCCCCCGCCCGCCACCCGGCGCGCGGTGACCCCGAGCACGCCCACCGACACGGCGAGCGCGAGCCCGCCGAGCGCCCGGGCCGCGCCGCCGTGCGCGGCGAGCGCGAGGGCGAGCGGCGCCGCGCCCAGGAACACGGCCCAGAGCGCCACGCCCAGCGCTCGGGCCACCCGGTACTCCGCGCCGGCGAACGCGTTCTTCACCAGCCCGAGCACCGACGGGACGAAGCCGTGCTGCCAGCGGACCGACACGAGCGCGCCGCCGTTCACCAGCCCCTGCGGCACGCCGCTGCGGCGCAGCAGGAGCCCGAGCTTCACGTCGTCCACCACCTCGAGCCGCAGCCGCGCGTGCCCGCCCACCGCCTCGTACGCGTCGCGCCGGACCAGGTTGAACGCGCCCACCCCGGCGAACCCGCGCGTCCCGGCGCGCGGCAGCTCCCACACCCGGAACGCCCCGGCCGCGAACGCGGCGAACGCGGCCACGAACGCGCGCTCCAGCGCCCCGGGGGCGACGAAGCGCGGCGCCGCGGCGAGGTGGCCCAGCCCGAGCGCCTCGGCGTGGCCGACGGCCCGGCGCAGCGCCCCCGGCCCGAACACCACGTCACCATCCGTGAATAGCAGCCACTCTCCCCGCGCGCGCCGCGCCCCGGCGGCGCAGGCGTGGTTCTTCCCCAGCCAGCCGGCGGGCAGCTCGCGCACGTGCACGACCGCGAGGCGGGGCTCGGCGGCGGCGAGCCGGTCGAGGATGGCGCCGGTCTCGTCGCGGGAGCGGTCGTCCACCGCCACCACCTCGAGGCCGGGCAGGTCCTGCGCCAGCAGCGAGCGCACCGCCCGCTCGACGTGCGGGGCCTCGTCGCGGCAAGGGACGACCACCGAGACGCGCGGCACCGAGCGCGGCGCGGGGAGGTCCTCGAGCCGGGCCAGCGCGCGATCGCTGCGGAGGCCGCTCCACGCCACCCGCGCCCACCCCGCGAGCGCCAGCGCCGCGAGCGCGAGCACGAGCGCGCTCACGCGGCGGGCCCGCCCTCCGGGGCCGTCCCGGCATCCGCCGCCGGCGCGCGGGACCCGGCGCGCGCGGCGGCGGCGGGGAGGTCGTCGAGGTCGAGCAGCCAGCCGTCCCGCGCCGCCAGGGTGGGCACCCCGGTGCGCCGCGAGATCTCGAGCGCGGCGGCGTCCGCCGTCCGCGGCGGGAGCTGCATCCCGAGGTGCGTGAGCACCGCCAGGCGCGGTCGCACCGCCGCCACCAGCCGCTCCGCGTCGTCCGCGCCGAGGTGCAGGTAGCGGCGGTCGCCCCCGCGCAGGCGGGTGGTGTTCACCAGCAGGAGATCCACCCCGGCGTACGCCTCCGGCAGCGCGTCCATCCAGAACGTGTCCACCACGTGGCCCGCGCGGAGGCCGGGCGCGGAGAGCAGGTAGCCGTACGTCTCGACGCCGTGGTCGTGCGCGACCGGCGTCTCGAGCGTCACCCCGGGCGCGAGCGCGTGCCGCACGCCGGGCGCGAGCTGGCCGACGCGCGCCGGGAACGCCTGCGCGTAGCGGAACACCACCGGCTCGGTCTCGAGCGCGTCGCGCGGCGCGAGCAGGGTGCCGCGCGGCGAGAACCCGCCCCGCGTCATGGCCTCCACCACGGCGGTGGCGTCGCCGGCGTGATCGAGGTGCCGGTGCGTGATCACCAGCGCGTCCACCTTGGCGGGATCGATCTTCGGCCGGGAGGAGAGCGCGCGGACCAGCGCGCCGGGGCCGGGGTCCACCCAGATCGTGGCGCCGTCGAGCGACCAGACCAGCCCGCCGGAGTGGCGGAGCTGGGTGGACACGGCGAAGCGCGCGCCGGCGGTGCCGAGGAACTTGAGCGTGCGGTGCGCGGGCGCGGTCACGCCGCGATCATAAGCGCGCGGCCGCGGGCGGGCACGCGCGGCCCGCGTCGCGATCAGAACGTCAGGAGGGAGTGGACCTTGGCGTGCCCGAGCTGCCGCGCGCCGTTCAGGAAGGAGAGCTCGGCCAGGAACGCGTAGCCGAGCAGCTCCGCGCCCTGCCGGACCACCAGCCGGCCCGCCGCGCCGGCGGTGCCGCCGGTGGCGAGCACGTCGTCCACCACCAGCACCCGGTCGCCGGGCCCGATGGCGTCGATGTGCAGCTCCAGCGCGCCCTCGCCGTACTCCAGCGCGTAGACCTCGCGGATGGTCTCCCAGGGCAGCTTCCCCGGCTTGCGCACGATGGTGAAGCCGGCGCCGAGCGCGTAGGCGATGGGCGCCGCGAAGATGAAGCCCCGCGACTCGATCCCGATCACCTTGTCGACGCGCTCGCCCTTCCAGCGCTCGACGAACGCGTCGATCACCTCGCGGAAGGTGTGCGGATCCGAGAGGACCGGGGTGATGTCCTTGAAGACGATCCCCTTCTTCGGGAAGTCGGGAACGTCGCGGATCCTGGCGCGGACGGCGTCCATCATGGGGGCGCACCTTACCACGGGATCCGCGCTGCCATCAGAGCGCGTGAATCAGCGCCCGGACCGAGCCGACGCCGCGGCGACGGGAGGGGATGGGCTCGCGTGCGCTCAAGGGAGGAAGAGCAGCGGGTTGCGCGGCCGCGTCCCCTCCCGCACCTCGAAGTGCAGGTGCGGGCCGGTGGTCCGGCCGGTCTGGCCCACGCGCGCGATGGGCTGCCCGCGATCGACCCGCGCGCCCTCCTTCACCAGCACCTCGGAGTTGTGCGCGTACAGCGTCACCAGCCCGCCGTCGTGGCGCAGGATCACCACCGCGCCGTAGCCGGCCTGCTCGCCGGCGTAGATGACGCTGCCGTCCGCCGCGGCCAGCACCGGCGTCCCCTCCGGCGCCGCGATGTCGATGCCGTCGTGCCGCTGGCCGGCGCGGACGCCGTAGCGCCCGTACAGCACGCCCTTGAGCGGCCAGCCGAGGCGCGACGGGGCGCCCTGGCGGACGACCGGCGGCCCGTCGTCGGCGTCGCGCGGCGGGGCGGCCACGATCTCGGCGCGGCCGGGGGCGGCGCCCCGCGCCGCGGCGGGCGCGGGCGCGGGCGCGGCGGACGCGACGGCCGGGGAGGGCCTCGCCGTGGACGTCGCCGCGGGAGCGGGGCCGGCGGGCATGGGGCCGGGGTAGGGCGTCACCTCGGCGGGCGCGCTCGCGCCGGGCACGAACAGCTCCGTCCCGACGGCCACGTTGCGCGGATCGGCGATGCCGTTCGTCTCCATCAGGTCGGCCGGGTCGATCCCGTACGCGCGGGCGATCCGGTACAGCGTCTCGCCCCGCCGCACCACGTGGACGATCCCGGCCAGCGCCGGCTCGTCGTGGCCGGCCGGCGCCTGGAGCGGGATGGGCAGGGGCCGGGCCGCGGGCGGCGAGGGGCGGATCACCGGCGGCTTCGCGGGGCAGCCGGTGAGGAGCGCGAGCGCCGCGGCGGCGAGTGCCGCCCGGCGGATCACGGGGCCGGCTCCTTCTCGTAGCCGGGCACGGTCCAGCTGCGCAGCTCCTGGAACATCGGATCGTGCGTGCCGTCGAGGTGGAGCGGCGTCACCGCCGCGAGCCGCTCCAGCAGCACCGTGTTGCAGTCGGAGCCGGGGATGTCCTCGTTGTGGACGCGCCCCTCGCCGCCGATCCAGTAGTACTTGCGGCCGCGAGGATCGGTCTTCTCCACCACCTCGTTGCCGTAGGTGCGCCGGCCGAGCCGCGCGAAGCGGTAGCCGCGCACCGGGCCGGGCGGGACGTTCACGTTGAGGAGCACGGGCGCGGGCGGCGGCCGGGCCACCACCTGCCGCGCGAGCGCCGCGGCGAACCGGGCCGCCTCGCCGAAGTCGTGCGGGGGCGGCGCGGCGAGCGACACCGCGACCGCGTTCACGCCCAGCAGCGCGCCCTCCATCGCCGCCGCCACCGTGCCGGAGTACAGCACGTCGTTGCCGAGGTTCGGGCCGTGGTTGACGCCCGAGACCACCACGTCCGGGCGGGCGTCGCGCAGCACCAGGTTGAGCCCCATGTACACCGCGTCGGTGGGCGTCCCGTCCACGGCGTACCAGCGCGGCGCGACCTCGAGCAGCCGGAGCGGCCGGTGGAGCGAGATGGCGTGCGACGAGGCGGACTGCTCGCGGTCCGGCGCCACCACCCAGACCTCGTCACCGTGGAACGCGTCGGCGAGGGCCTTCAGGCCGGCCGCGTGGACGCCGTCGTCGTTCGAGAGCAGGACCCGCACGCGCGAGAATCTACCACCATCGCCGCGGGCCGCCAGGCGAGGCGTCCCGCGATCTCGTCGGAGCGCGTCGCCGCCTGCGGCGCCGCGATCAGCCCAGGCGATCGAGCTCCGCCGCGATGGCGCCGGCGAGCGCCCGCGCGGCGCTCACGGTGCGAGGCTCGACCTGCGCGAGCGCACGGCGCACCGCGTGCTCGACGGTGCCGCCCTTCAGCGCGTTCACCTCGCGCCCGCGCCGCGTGAGCCGGAGGAGCACGCGCCGCGCGTCGCCGGGATCCGCCACGCGCTCGAGCAGCCCGCGCCCGGCGAGCCGCTTCAGCACGCCGGTGAGCGTGCTCGGGTGCAGGTGGAGGATCGCGGCGAGCTCGCCCGCCGAGATGCCGGGGTAGCGGCCGACGATCCGGATCACCAGCCGCTGCGGCCCGGTCACCCCGTGGCGCGCCTCCATCCGCTTCGACGCGGACTGCAGCGCGTGGTCCATGCTCCACAGCGCGCCCATGAACTCGAGCACCGGTCCGAGGTCGGCCCCGTCCGGCCGATCACGCTGCCCGGCGCCGCGTGCCTCGGCGCCGTCCTTCTGCGGCTTCCCACCCATGGCGTCAGTCTGTCCCGTCCGGGGCGTTCGTCCAAGCCGAAAGTCGCACCCGAATCACCCGTTTGGCGCAGCCGCACCGGGCTCCATGTCGCCTTGTGGTCCTCAGAAGGGTGGTGTCGAATGCGACGACCGGGTGCTCGTCGGGGGAGCGCACCAATGGATCGTCGGGAGTCACCGCAGCCGGCCGCGCCGGAGGCGTGGGAGTCCGAGCGCGCCGCCCGCCGGATCGCGGAGGCGGCGGCGGCGCGGATCGCGCGCCTGCAGGCCGCCACCGCGGCCCTGTCCGGCGCGCGCACGCCGGACGAGGTGGCCGAGGTGGCGCTGCGGGAGGGCATCGCGGCGCTGGGGGGCGCCCACGGCTTCCTGCTCGTGCCGGGGCCGGGCGGACTGCTGGACGTGCTCCGGTCCGCCGGCGTGCCGGAGCCGGTGGCGCACGCCGCGGGCAGGCTCGACCACACCCCGGCCACGGACGCGTGGCGGAGCGCGGCGCCGGTGCTGGTGGAGAGCGACGCCGAGCTCGCCGCGCGCTATCCGCTGGTGGCCGAGCTGCGCCGGCAGGTGGGCTCGCGGGGCGCCCTCGCCGCGCTGCCGCTCCGCGTGCGCGACCGCGTCATCGGCGTGCTCGCGGTCTCGTTCGAGGACGAGCAGGCGTTCACGCCGGAGGCGCGCGCCTTCGCCGAGGCGCTCGCCGCCCAGGCGGCGCAGGCGCTCGACCGGGCCCGGCTGCTGATCGCGGAGCGGGTGGCGCGCGCCGCGGCGGTGGCGGCGCAGCAGCGGCTCGCGTTCCTGGACGCGCTCGCGGCGCTGCTCGCGGACCGCCTCGACGAGGCGGAGCTGCTCGACGGCGTGGTCCGGACCGCCGTGCCGACGATGTGCGAGTTCGCGGCGGTGCTGCTCCCGGACGCCGGGGGCGCGCTCGTGCCGGTGGCGCAGGCCGATGCGGCCGGGCTGGGGCCGCGCGCCCTGGCGCTCGTCGCGGAGCGGCAGGCCGGGCTCGAGGCGGTGGTGTCCGGCGGCGCGCCGCTCGTGGTCGGGCCGCGCGAGGGGGACCCCCGGCCGATGACGGTGGCGGCGGCGGGCCTGTCGGTGCAGGGCCGGAGCCTGGGCGCGCTCGTCGCGGCGAGCGCGGATCCCTCCCGCTGCCGCGGCCCCGCCGACCTGGCGCTGCTCGCCGACGTGGCGCGGCGCACGGCGCTGGCGCTCGCGCACGCGCGCCTGTTCCGGGAGGTGCAGCGCGGGGCCGAGGCGCGGGAGGAGTTCCTGCACGTCGCCTCGCACGAGCTGCGCGGCCCGCTCGGCAACCTGCGCCTCGCGGTGGACCTGCTGGCGCGCGACGTGCGCGCCGAGCGGGGCAGCGCGCTCGACGGCCGCCTGCGCAAGGTGGCGCGGCAGGCCGAGCGGCTGGCGCGCCTCTCCGACCTGCTCCTCGACGTCTCGCGCATCTCGGCGGGCCGGATCCAGCTCCAGCCCGAGCCGGCCGACCTCGCCCAGCTCGCGCGCGACGCGGTGGCGCGCGCGGGCGACGAGGCGGAGGAGGCGGACTGTCCGCTCGTGCTGGACGCGCCGGCGCCGGTGCCGTGCACGGTGGACGTCCAGCGCCTGGACCAGGTGATCACGAACCTGCTCTCGAACGCCATGAAGTACGGGCGGGGCGGCGAGGTGCGGGTGGCGGTGCGGGCCGGCGAGGGGCGGGCCGTGCTGGAGATCGCCGACCAGGGGATCGGCATCGCGCCCGAGCACCAGGCCCGCATCTTCGAGCGCTTCGAGCGCGCCGCCCCGGCCCGGCAGTACCCGGGGCTCGGGCTCGGGCTCTGGATCGTGCGCAAGCTGGTGGACGCGCACGGCGGGACGGTGCGCCTGGACAGCGCCCCGTCCCGGGGCGCCACCTTCACGGTCGAGCTGCCCCTCGACCGCGGCTGACGGCGCCCGCCGCCGGCAGGGAGGAGGCCGCGTGCCGCTCGCCATCGACTCGACCGCGTTCGCCGCCGGGGCCGAGATCCCCGCGCGCCACACCTGCGAGGGCGAGGACCTCTCGCCGCCGCTCCGCTTCTCCGGCGTGCCCGCCGCGGCGCGCGCGCTGGCGCTGGTGGTGGACGATCCCGACGCGCCGGATCCGGCCGCACCGCGCACGGTGTGGTCGCACTGGATCCTCCACGACCTGCCGCCGGCCACCCCCGGCCTGCCGGAGGGCGTCGCGCCCGAGGCGCTGCCGCCCGGGACGCGCGAGGGGCTGAACGACTGGAAGCGCACCGGCTACGGCGGGCCCTGCCCGCCCATCGGCCGGCACCGCTACTTCTTCACGCTCTACGCGCTCGACGCGCCGCTCGGCGACCTGGGCCGCCCCACCCGCGCGCGCGTGCTCGAGGCGATCCGCGGGCACGTGCTCGAGCAGGCCCAGCTCATGGGCACGTACCAGAAGCGCGGGCGCTGACCCGCCGACGCTACATCCGCACCCGGCCCAGCTCGTCCACCACCGTGGCGTGCTCCTCGCGCAGCCACTCGTCGGTGCGCAGGCGGACCGCGTCCTCGTGCGTGCCCCCGCGCATCACGATCCAGGGCTGCTGCGCCAGCGCCGCGTCCACGTAGATGGGCAGCCCGAACACGCCGAGCGGCGGCTCCGCGCCGGCCTCGCACGGCTCGAAGCGGTTCGCGAACGCCGTCTCCGGCACGAACCCGGCCTGCGCCGCGCCGCTCACGCTCCGCAGCACGTCGAGGTCCACCACGCGATCCGCGCCCACCACCGCGAGCGCCATGTCGCCGTCGAGGCTCACCACCACCGTCTTCGCGACCCGCGTCCCGCTCACGTGCTCCGCGGCGGCGAGGCGCTGCGCCGCCACCGCGCGCAGGTGGATGGTGTGCGCGCAGCCGGGGTGGTGCGCGCGCAGGTACCGGTCGATGCGCTCGGGGATCATGGCGCCCTCCTTGTTGTTCGTACGCGCTGACCCATATCCAGCCCGCCGCTCGGGCGGGAGGCGCCCAGGTGGAACCCCACCGGTGGGCCAGGCGCCCGGCCGCGCTGCGACATCCTGCCGCGGCGCGGCGCCGGGATGGGCTACAGTCCGCCGGTGCCCCCGCCCGCCGATCCCGCCGGCGCGTTCGCGCCCGTGCTGCTGGTCCTCGCCGCCGCCGTGGCGGCGGCGGTGCTCGCCGGCGTCCGCACGGCGGGCGGGCGGGCGTTCGCCCAGCGCGCCGCCGGCGGGGCGGCGGGGGCGGCGGCCGCGATCGCCCTGGCGCTCGCGGCGCAGGCGCTCGTGCCGCGCACCTCGGGCGAGGCGCTCGTCGGGCTGTACCTGCTGCTCATCGGCCCCGGCCTGTCGGCGCTGGTCGCGGGCGGCGTGCTCGCGGTGGAGGTGCTGGCCCGGCGCGGCGTCTCGGTGTTCGGGCTGGCGCGCACCGCGGCCGCGTCCTCGCTCTCGGCGCTCGCCTGGCTGGTCGGGTTCCCGATGCTGTTCGGGCGGCCGGCGTGGGTGGTGGCGGTCGGCTGGGGGCTCGCCCTGGCGGCGGTGGTGGCGGTCTCCGCGGCCGCGCACGGGCTGGGCAGCCGGCGGCGCGCCGCCGCGCCTCGCGCGCCGGGCTCGCGCGGCTAGCCGATCCCCATCACCCGGTACGCCCAGCGGAACGCCTCGGGCGGCACGATCGTCCGCCAGAACCCGGTCGCCGCGGCGATCGCCCAGAACCCGATCATCACCCCGAGCGTCAGCGCCGGGACGAGCCACGGCGAGAGCGTCCGCGCGCCCTTGCGCGTCACGCCCAGGCAGTCGCGCGTGGTGCACGCCGCGACGCACGACATGCAGCCGGTGCACTCGGTGGAGAGCACGCGGAGCTTGGTGTGGACCTGGATCTCGTTCGGGCAGGCGCGGGTGCAGGCGCGGCAGTCGTTGCAGGCCTCGGGGTCCCGGCGCACCGACACCGGCGAGAGCCAGCTCACCACGCCGAGCAGGGCGCCGTACGGACACAGGTACCGGCACCAGAAGTGCTTCACCACCAGCGACAGGAGCGCGAGGACGCCGACGACGGTGAGGAAGGTCGTCGAGGGGTGGAGGAGCAGCTCCAGCATCTTCGCGTCGGCGACGACGTTGTAGGGCGCCTGCATGAAGCCCTCGATGGCGGCGAGCGGCATCTGGACGAACACCGTCCAGACGAAGAAGCCGAGCAGGAGGTACTTCAGCGACGCGAGCGGCAGGTCCAGCCAGCGGGGCACGCTCGGCCAGCCGCGGCGCCACAGGAGCTTGCGCCCCAGCCACTCGAACGCGCGCGAGATCGTTCCCACCGGGCACACCCAGGAGCAGAACGCCTTGCGCGCCACGAACGCCGTCGCGAGCGCCGCGAGCAGGATGGTGAGGCCGGCCGGGTGGATCTCGTCCCAGTAGCGCGTGAGCACGAAGCGCTTCAGCGACACGAGCGCGGCGATGGGGAGGAACGCCTCCACCGACGGCGGGCGCGCCACGTCGATGGGCCCGCCGCCGCGGACGGCGTCGTAGAAGCGCATGAACTGCCAGCCGACCAGCAGGAGGAAGGCGAGGTAGGTCAGCTGCACCGCCCACCGGACCCGGGGGAGGCTGCGCCACGGGTTGGTCCAGCGCTCGCCGCGCTCGGCGGCGGGCGGGGGCGGAGGCGGGGTGGGGAGCGCGGTGGGGAGGACGTCGAGCTTCGGGTTCACGGGGAGCCTTGCGGTGCGGGGGCGGCGCGAACCTACCTCGCGGGCCCCGGCAGCACCATCGGGCGGGGGCTCGGCCGGTGCAACGCCCGGCGCCCCGGCCGGATTCCCGCGCCCGGATCGCGGCCTCAGGCGGCGCGGGCCGCCCCCGCGGCCGCTGCCTCCACCCGCCGGACGCGCGCGAGCGCGTCCCAGGTGTACGCCGCGAGCGAGACCCAGATGCACCCGAAGGCGATCGCGTGCGTGCGGGTGAACGGCTCCCGGAACAGCGCCACGGCCATCAGGAACTGGATCGTCGGCGTGATGTACTGGACCAGCCCCATGGTCGAGAGGCGCAGGCTCCGGACGCCGATCGCGAACCAGACCAGCGGGACGGTGGTGACCGGGCCCGCCGCCACCAGGAGCGCGGTGCGCCATGCGCCGTGGCCGAACGCGCCCTCGCCGCCGGTCCCGCGCAGCACCAGGTAGGCGAGCGCCACCGGGGCGAGCAGCGCGGTCTCGGCCAGCAGGCCGCCGATGGGATCGATGCCGGCGCGCTTGCGAAGCAGGCCGTAGAGGCCGAACGACAGCGCGAGGCTGAGCGGCAGCCAGGGCACGGTCCCGAGCCGCACCACCAGCACCGCCACGCCGGCGCCGGCCAGCGCCACCGCGAGCGCCTGCACGCGCGAGAGGCGCTCGCGCAGGAACGCCATGCCGAGCAGCACGTTGACGAGCGGGTTCACGAAGTACCCGAGGCTCGCCTCCAGCACGCGGCCGGCGTTCACCGCCCAGATGTAGATGAGCCAGTTCGCCGCGATGAGCACCGCGGTCACGGCGAGCACGCCGCGCCGGCCGGGCCGGAGCGCGTCGCGGAGCTGGCCGGACCGCCCGCCCAGCAGGACGATCCCGGCGAGCAGGACCACCGACCACAGCACCCGGTGGGCCAGGATCTCGGGGGCCGGGACGCCGTGCAGCGCCTTGAAGTACAGGGGAAAGGCGCCCCACAGCAGGTAGGCGGCGAGCGCGTAGGCGAGGCCTCGGGACCGGGATTCCACGGGGCGGCATCCTAAAGCCCTGCGCGCCGAGGCGCACCCGATTCCCCCCTCCGGCCTGTCCGCAAGGCGGCGCCGAGGTTAGGATCCCCTCCGGACCTCCGGGAAAGAGGGGACGCGATGCCGAACGCCGACTGGAAGCGGATCTGCTGCCCCATCGACTTCTCCGACGCCTCGCGCGCGGCGATGGAGGTCGCCGCCGACCTGGCCCGCCGGAACGCGGGCTCGCTCACGCTCCTCCACGCCTACCCGGTGCCCGGCTACACGTTCCCCGACGGCTCGGTGGTGGCCAGCCCGAAGATGATGCAGGACCTGGCGGAGCAGGCGAAGCGGCACCTCGACGAGTGGCGCCGGGAGGCCGAGGCGCTCGGCGCGCCGGCGGTGGACACCGCCACCGCGGTGGGCGAGCCGGCCGCCGAGATCGTGGCCTGGGCGGCGGACCAGCGCGCCGACGTGCTGGTGCTCGGGACGCACGGGCGCACCGGCCTGGAGCACGCGCTGATGGGCTCCGTCGCGGAGCGCGTGGTGCGCCGCGCGCGCTGCCCGGTGGTCACGGTGCACCCGCAGGGCCCGGCGAAGTAGGGCAGGGCGGCGGACGGCGCCGCCCGGGGAGACGCATGGCCGACCTCGTCACCGAGTACATGGGGCTCGCCCTGCCGAGCCCGGTCGTGCTCGCCGCGTCCGCCCTGTCGAACCGGCTGGAGAACCTCCAGGCGGCGGAGGCGCACGGCGCGGGCGCGGTGGTGCTCCGCTCGCTGTTCGAGGAGCAGCTCGAGGGGGCCGGCGCGACCATCGCGGCCGCGCTGGACGGCGCCGCCTGGGCGAGCCCCGACGTGCGCGCGCACTTCCCGCCGCAGCGGGTCGGGCCGCACGAGTACCTCTCGCTCGTCGAGCGGGCCAAGCGCGCGCTGGAGATCCCGGTCATCGCCAGCCTGAACGGCTCGGCCGCGGGCGGCTGGACCGAGTTCGCCCGGGACATCGAGCAGGCCGGCGCCGACGCGCTGGAGCTGAACCTGTACGCGGTGGAGGCGGACCCGGCGGTGAGCGCGGCCGAGGTGGAGGCGCGCTACCTCGAGGCGGTCTCGGCGGTGCGCGACGCGGTGACGATCCCGGTGGCGGTGAAGCTCTCGCCCTACTTCACCGCGCTCGCCCACTTCTGCGCGCGGCTCGACGCGCTCGGCGTGAACGGGATCGTCCTGTTCAACCGCTTCCTCCAGCCCGACCTCTCGCTGGAGCGCATGGCCGCGGTGCCCACCATGTCGCTCTCCACGCCGGCCGAGGCGCTGGTCCCGCTGCGCTGGATCGGCATCCTGCACGGCCGCGTCCGCGCGCACCTCGCCGCCACCACCGGCGTGCACGACGGGCTCGGCGCGGTGAAGCAGCTCCTCGCCGGCGCGCAGGTGGTGCAGGTCGCCTCGGCGCTGGTGCGGCACGGGATCCCGCAGCTCGGCAAGATCGTGGCCGGCGTCGACGACTGGCTGGACCGCCGCGGCACCGGCACCGTGGACGAGATCCGGGGGCTGCTCTCGCAGCGCGCGGCGCAGGACCCGGGCGCCTACGAGCGCGCCCAGTACGTGCACCTCATCCTCTCCCAGAACATCTAGCCGCGCTCGCGCCCGGCCCCGCGTCCGTGGCACCATGCGCGCGATCATGCGCGCCCGCGAGCCCCACCCCGCGCCCCCGCCGCCCGCCGCCCGCGGCCAGCACGGGCTCGCCGCCAGCTTCGGCTTCGCCTGGACCGGCCTCGCCGAGACCGCGCTGCGCGACCGCAACCTCCGCATCCACCTCGCGCTCGGCGTGCTCGCCGCGGCCTTCGCGGCCGCCGCGCCCCTCTCGCCGGTCGAGCGGGCCCTGCTGCTGGCGCTCGTGGCGCTCGTCCCGGCGGCGGAGGCGGCCAACTCGGCGCTGGAGGCGGCGGTGGACCTCGCCTCGCCGGGCCGGAGCGAGGGGGCGCGGATCGCGAAGGACGCCGCCGCCGGCGCGGTGCTGGCGCTCGCGGCGGGGAGCGTGCTCGCGTTCCTCGCCATCCTCCCGCCCGCCTGGCCGGCGCTGTGGGCGCGCGCCGGCGCGCTCGCGCCCGCGGCCGCCGGCGCGCTCGGCACCGCCGCCGCCGCCGGCCTGCTCCCCGGGCCGCTGCCGGGCGGCCGCGGCGTCCGGGCCGCGCTCGCGCTGGGGGGCCTCGCCGGGCTCGTGCCGCTCGCGCGCGCGGCCGAGGCGCAGGCCGGCACGGCGGCCGCCGCGCTGCTCCTCGCGCTCGCCGCCGACGCCGCCCGCCGGCGCGCCGCCGCCCGCTGAGGCGGCGTTCAGCTCGGGTCCGGCTCCTCGCGATCCGCCTGCGGCGGGTCCGTCCGCGCCGGCAGCCGGCGATCGTCGGGCGCGGGCGGGATCTGCGCCAGCGATCGGGCCTGCGCCTCCGGCTCGTCGTCGCCGTGCACGCGCTCGGCCTCGCGGTCGTCCTGGTCCTGCGTCCACGTGGTGGGCGCGGACGACAGCCCCTCGAGCGGCCGCTCGCCGTGGGTGTTCTCGGTCTCGAGGTCCTTCAGCTCCTGCTCGCGCCGCAGGCGCAGCTCGCGGTCGCGCTGGCGCTCGTCGGGATCCGCCATGGTGCCCTCCGCACCGACGGTGCTCACCGGCGAGCCTCCCCGCAGCGCGCGGGCGGGCCGGGGCCCGCGCTCTGCGTGACGGGTTGACGAACCGTGAATGGCGCGACGCGCCGCACGGCCCCCACAGGGTCTATGAATCCGGCCCCGTCGTCGCTACCACTCCCCCACCGCAACGAGCGACGGCCCGAGCGCCGGTGCTCCCGGCGGGCACGCCGCGTGCCCGCCCGGAGATCGCGGCTCCGCCCGAGCACGGATCGATCACCCTCACCCGAAAAAGGAGAAGTGACATGGCCCAGCTGAAGGGAAGCAAGACCGAGCAGAACCTGAAGGACGCGTTCGCGGGTGAGTCGCAGGCCAACCGCCGCTACCTGTACTTCGCGAAGATCGCCGACGTGGAGGGCTACCCCGAGGTCGCCGCCAACTTCCGCGACACCGCCGAGGGCGAGACCGGCCACGCGCACGGCCACATGGACTTCCTGAAGCCGGTCGGCGATCCCGCCACCGGCCTCCCGATCGGCGACAGCGTGGCGAACCTCAAGGCCGCCATCGCCGGCGAGACCCACGAGTACACCGACATGTACCCGGGCATGGCGAAGACGGCGCGCGAGGAGGGCTTCGCGGAGGTCGCCGACTGGTTCGAGACGCTGGCGAAGGCCGAGAAGTCGCACGCCGGCCGCTTCGACAAGATGCTGAAGACCATCAGCTAGCCGCGCCGGATTCGCCGGCCCCGCCGGCGATCCCGCTGCGACGACCCGATGCGCCCCCATTGGGGAGTGCATCGGGTCGTTTCGTCCCCACCGATCCCGCGGGAGACTCCGCGCCATGAGCACGCCGACGCAGGAAAAGACCGTCTCCTTCAAGCCCACCCCGGGCCTCTCCTACGATCCCACCGAGGAGCGCTACTGGGACCGCGCCGCGCTCGACGGCGAGGTGCTGCGCGCGTTCGAGATCTGCAACGGCTGCCGCATGTGCTTCAAGTACTGCGACAGCTTCCCGAAGCTGTTCTCCTTCGTGGACGACCGGCACGACGGCGAGGTCACCCGCGTCACCGAGGCCGAGACCCGCGAGGTGATGGACGCGTGCTTCCAGTGCAAGCTGTGCGAGGTGCAGTGCCCGTACACCCCGCGTGACGGGCACGAGTTCCAGCTCGACTTCCCGAAGCTGGTCCACCGCTACCGCGGGGTGAACCGGCGCGGGAAGGCGCCCACCTTGCGCCAGCGCGTGCTGAACGACCCGGACGCCGCCGGCAAGCTGGCGCGCCTGTCGCTCGGCATGGCGAACGTCGCGAACCGCACCCGGCCGCTGCGCGTGCTGATGGAGAAGGTGGTCGGCGTGCACCGCGACAAGCTCCTGCCGGAGTTCGCCGCCGAGCCGTTCGACGCCTGGGCCGAGAAGCACGGGCACGTCCAGGCCGAGCCGGGCGGCGAGGCGGTGCTGTTCCAGACCTGCTTCGTGCAGCACAACGAGCCGGACCTCGGCAAGGACGCGCTCTACGTGCTGAAGCGCAACGGCGTGGACGTGCGGGTCGTGAAGGGGCTGCTGTGCTGCGGGATGCCGGCCTGGGAGACGGGAGACCTCGAGTCGCTCCGCCGCTGGGCGCACCGCGACCTCGAGCTCCTGCTGCCGTACGTCGAGAAGGGCGCGAAGGTGCTGGTGGTGAACCCCACCTGCTCGATGATGATGCGCCGCGAGTGGCCGCACCTGCTCGAGGGCGAGGACCGGGCCCGCGCCGAGAAGCTCGCGCCGGCGGTGATGGACGTGTCGGAGTACCTCTGGTCGATCCGCAACGAGCCGCGCTTCGACGCGAGCTTCGCGTCGGTGCCCCCGGGCGGCAAGGTGGCGTACCACGCGCCCTGCCACCTGCGCGCGCAGGGGATCGGCTTCAAGGGGCGCGACCTGCTGCGGAAGATCCCGGGCGTCACCGTGGCGTCCACCGTGATGGAGTGCTGCGGGCACGACGGCACGTTCGCGATGACGGTGGAGGGCTTCGAGCCCTCGCAGCGCGTGGGCAAGAAGGCGTTCGACGGGATGAAGGCCGCCGAGGCCGAGGTGTGGGCCACCGATTGCCCGCTCGCGGCCGTGCAGTTCCAGCAGCACGCGGGCAAGAAGCCACTGCACCCGATCACCCTGCTGGCGCGGGCGTACCGCGGCGAGGGGTTCGGGCCGAAGCGCGAGGGAGGCGAGCGATGAGGAGCGAAGGAGGCGAGCGATGAGGAAGGTCCGGCGCGAGGAGATCCTCGACCCGTCCACCTACGAGCGGTCGCGCGAGGAGGTCCGCGCCGCGGTGCTGCAGGCCAAGGCCCGGCGGCGCGTGCACGTGGGCGGCGTGCTCACGTTCCTGTTCGAGAACACCGCCACCGTCCGCTACCAGATCCAGGAGATGGTGCGCGCCGAGCGGATCACGCGCGACGAGGACGTCCGGCACGAGCTCGACACGTACAACGAGCTGCTGGGCGGCCCGGGCGAGCTGGGCGTGTCGCTGCTCATCGAGATCGCCGAGCCGGAGGAGCGCGACCGGCGGCTGCGCGAGTGGCTGCAGCTCCCGGAGCACCTGTACCTGCTCCTCCCCTCCGGCGAGAAGGTGCGCGCCACCTACGACCCGCGGCAGGTCGGCACCGACCGGCTCTCCTCGGTGCAGTACCTGAAGTTCGACGTGCGGGGCGAGGCGCCGGTCGCGGTCGGGTGCGACCTGCCGGCCTTCAGCGTGGAGACCCGCCTCGACGAGGCGCAGCGCGAGGCGCTCGCGGCCGACCTGAAGGCGGACTGAGGCCAGACGTCGCGTCCCCGGGCCTCCCGCCCCGCGCGCCCGGCGCCGGGCCGACCAGGCGTGCGCGGCCGCAGGCCACACCCGCCTGCATGTCCCCCCGTCGTGCGAGTTCCGCCCACAGCCTCGGCGACGCAACATGGCCAGGTTCGCGCCGGGATCGTCGGGGAGGGCGCGAGCGGGGGGGGACCGATGCGCTCGCACCATCCGCCGTCGCGAGGCTTCCGGCGGGCCGGGCCCGAGGGGCCGCGCTGGCTGCCCGGGAGCGGTCCGATCCCGCGGCTGCGCCCGGCGCTCGAGGCCGGCCGCGCGCCCGTCGCGTTGCCGAGCGGACGCGCGGCCGTTACGAGGATCCGAGGCGGCGCGCTGCGCGCCGCCCGGAGGAATCCGATGCCCCGCGCTCCCCGCATCCCCCGCGCCCAGGCCGTCGCGCTCGCCCGCCCCGAGACGCTCGACCACCGCTGGAGCGGCTGGCTCACGGCCGCCGTCGCGGTGGCGCTCCTCGCGGCGGGCCTCCTCGGCCTGTAGCCGCGCGGCGCGTCGCCTCCTCAGCGGAGGTCGCGCAGGGTCCGCGCCGCGAGCTGGCGCCGGAGCACCAGGAACAGCTCCGCGGTGGCGACCGCGTCGGTCAGCGCGTCGTGCTGGCCGTAGTCGGGGAGCCCGCGCCGGCGCCGGGCCGCGAGCAGGTTCAGCTCCGGCTCGATGGCCGGCGCGTCCGGGTCGACGAACCGCTGTCGCTTCGCGGCCTTGATGAGCAGCGCCACGGTGTCGACCACCGGCGGGTCCGGCCAGCGCCGCCCGCAGCGCTGGTAGGCGCGCTTCAGGAACGCCACGTCGAGCGACGCCTGGTGCACCAGGAGCGCGCCCTCGCGCGCCCGCACGTCCACGTCCGCCAGCACCGAGTCGAGCGAGGGCGCCGACGCCACGTCGTGCGGGACGAGCTGGTGCGCGCGGATCGAGCCAGGGTCGATGGCGGCGGTCGCCTCGGGCCGGATCAGGGTCGAGAACGACTCACCCAGACGGACGCTGCCCAGGCGCACGGGCACCATTCCCACGGCCAGGATCGCGTCCCGGCGGGGGTCCAGGCCGCCTGTTTCCAGGTCGAGGGCCCAGTAGACGACGGTGTCCCACGAAGGGGAGGGCCAGAACACGCGGTCGTTTCCTAGCATGAGGCGCTATCGGGTGGCAGCATGTAGGCGCTTGCACGACGTCACCTACCACACCCTAGCTTCGCACACCTTCCTGGCCGCCCCGGGCCGGGACATCGCGCGGGGGATCCGCCGATGAGCGCCGTCGCCTGGCAGTACGGTCCGGAGGGCGTCGAGGCAGAGCTCCACGGTCTCGTCCCGCCGGAGGTGGATCCCACCCCGGCCGCCCCGATCCCCTTCGACCTCCACGCCGTCGAGACGCGCCCGCGCCTGCCGCGGCCGCTCGACCTGGACGAGATCCGCCGCGTGCTCGACGACGGGCGCTTCTGGACCGAGTACCAGGCCATCGTGCACTGCCGCACCGGGCGCACCGTCGCGTTCGAGGCGCTGGCCCGCTTCCGCCACCGCAGCGGCCGGCCCATCCCGCCGGATCGCGTGTTCCCGCTGCTGCGCGACGAGCCGGCGCTCCTGCTCCGCGCCGAGCTGACGCTGAAGCTGCACCAGGTCGAGCACGCGCCGCGCGCGCCGGTGTTCGTGAACCTCGACCCCGACTCGTGGACCCGCGCCGGCGATCGCCACCAGAACCCGTTCCTGGCGCTGTTCGGCTCGGCGCAGAACAAGGTGGTGGTGGAGGTGACCGAGGCGCTGGCCCGCACCGAGGCGCTCGCCGCGCGCGACATGCTCTCGTCGCTCCGCTCGCGCCACGTCACCGTCGCGCTCGACGACGTCGGCGCCGTGGACGGCCTGCTCTCCTTCGAGGCGATGACCGAGGCCGAGGTGCTGAAGTTCGACCGCTCGCTCATCCCGCGCTTCGAGAACCCGCGCTACCGCGCGCTGGTGCAGGCGCTCACGCGGATGGCGCGCGAGGTCGGCGCGCACACGGTGCTCGAGGGCGTCGAGACCACCGCCGAGTTCGTGCTGGCGCGCGACCTCGGGTTCGACCTGGTGCAGGGCTTCCTGTTCAAGGACCGCGCACGGGTGGCCGGGCGGTAGGCGGAGCGCAGCGCGGCGAGATCAGCCGGGGCGCGGCGCCGGACGCGCGGCGCAGCCGCGCCCGAGGGGACCTCGCGCGAGCCCGCGAACGCGGGCGCGCGAGGTCACGGGCCCCGCGTGGCCGGGTGGGGCCCCGACGAGCTCCGCTCGGCGGGGCGGGGCGCAGCCCCGGACGCGCGGCGCAGCCGCGCCCGCGGGGACCTCGCGCGAGCCCGCGAACGCGGGCGCGCGAGGTCACGGGCCCCGCGTGGCCGGGTGGGGCCCCGACGAGCTCCGCTCGGCGGGGCGGGGCGCAGCCCCGGACGCGCGGCGCAGCCGCGCCCGAGGGGACCTCGCGCGAGCCCGCGAACGCGGGCGCGCGAGGTCACGGGCCCCGCGTGGCCGGGTGGGGCCCCGACGAGCTCCGCTCGGCGGGGCGGGGCGCAGCCCCGGACGCGCGGCGCAGCCGCGCCCGCGGGGACCTCGCGCGAGCCCGCGAACGCGGGCGCGCGAGGTCACGGGCCCCGCGTGGCCGGGTGGGGCCCCGACGAGCTCCGCTCGGCGGGGCGGGGCGCAGCCCCGTCAGAAGAGGTCCGTCCGGTAGTGGTAGGACGCCCGCTCCTGCCAGACCTCGATCGCGCGGAACGCGTCGCGCAGGCGGCTCCGCTCGATCGAGGACAGGTCGGACATCGACACCACGTTCGACGGGATCTTCCCCTCCGAGATGGTCCGGAGCTGCTCGCGCAGGCGCAGCCGCAGGATGTAGCGGTACGCCTCGGAGAGCGTGTCGCAGGTGTCCTGCTCGATGAGCCCGGCCTTCACCGAGGCGGCGAGCCGCTCCAGCGTGTTGGAGGTGCGGGCGCCCGCCTCCAGGCCGTAGACGCGCGCCAGGAACACGATCGGGCTCACGCCCTTCAGCTTCAGGTCGAACTTGGAGGACTCGCTGCGCAGCCGCAGCATCAGCCCGCCCGGCGCGTGGAAGGTGAGCGCGCTCTTCGCCATCGCGGCGAGGAACGTGCGGGCGTTCCGCGCCCGGCGCACGATCGCCTCCAGCGGCTCGGGGTCGAGCGCGCCCTGCGCCACCCGGAAGTCGAAGAAGATCGACGCCTCGAGGAGCGCCTGCGGCGTCGGCCGGTCGAGCCAGGCGCGGAAGCGCTCCTCCCACTCGGCCAGCGAGCCCTGCCACCGCGTCGCCATGTAGCCGCCCGGGCAGCGCGGGAACCCGGCCGCCACCAGGTCCGCGTTCGCCTTCTCCGCCATGGCCGCGAAGTAGGTCCGCGCCTCCGGCGTGTCGTCGCGCCAGGCGAGCGCGTTGTCCTGGTCGGTGAGGATCATCTGCTCCTTGCGCCCCTCGGAGCCGAACACCAGCCAGCCGTACGGGCAGGGCGGCGGACCGAGGTCGTCCTCGGCCCAGCGCAGGATCCGGCCGGCCAGCGTCTCGTTCAGCCGCGCCACGAACCCGCCGATCACCGTCGGCTCGAGCCCGCCCGCGAACAGCGCCGAGACCATCTCGCTCACCTTGGTCCCGTAGCCGGGCAAGGCGTCGCGGCCGCCCAGCCGCTCCAGCCGCTTCATCACCGCCACCGGCCCGGACGCGGTGCACTTCAGCAGGTCGGTCGCGGTGAGCACGCCGGCGATCTCGCCGCCGTTCCGGGTGATGGGCAGGTGGTGCACGCCCGAGTCGAGCAGGATGCGCCACGCCTCGTACACCGGCACGTCGCCGCCCACCGTCCGGAGCGGCGCGGTGTACACGTCGACGACCGGCGTCTCCGGCCCGCGCCCCTGCGCCAGCACCCGGGAGCGGAAGTCACGGTCGGTCACGATCCCGGGCGGCTCCGAGTCCACGATGAGCGAGCCCACCCCGCGCTCCGCCATCACCCGCGCCGCCTCGCCCACCGTCGCCGCCGGCGCGATCCGCACCGCCGGCCCGCGCAGCAGGGTCGAGACCGGGACGGCCAGGTCGGGCTGGAAGCTCGCCACCTGCGAGCGCTCCAGGCTGTTCCGGAGCCGCTCGGCCAGCCCGGACGCGAAGTGACCGGCGAACGGCCCGTAGGCGAGGAGCGCCTGGAACTCCTGGCGCGGCAGCCGGTACGCGAGCAGGTCCTCCTCGACGGTCACGTCGAGCGTCGCCTTGCCGGAGATGAGCGAGGTGAACCCGAACACCTCGCCCTCCTCCAGGAGCTGGAGCGTCTGGCCCTCGCGCTCGAGCCGCACCGCGCCCTTGCGGATGACGTACAGGTGCTCGGACGGCGTGCCGCCGCGCTCCAGGACGCGCGTGCCGGTCGGGAAGAACACGATCTCGAGCGCGCGCGCGGCGTCGCGGAACGCGTCCGCCGGCAGCGCGTCGAACGGCGGGGTCCCGCGGACGAACGCGACCGGATCGAGGGCGGCCATCCGGCGAGGATAGCAGAGCGGCACGCCCGCCCCGCGCGCCGGCCGGCGCTGCGGCTTCCGGGGGACTCACCCGTCCTCGAGCAGCGCCGCCGCGGCGGCGAGCGCCTCCCGGTCCTCGCCGCCGCCCCGCGCCACCACCTCCGGCGCGCGCGGCGGCTCGTAGGGCGCGCCGCTGCCCGGCAGCTCCGGCGCGCCGCCCGCGCGCGCCCGCGCCCAGAGCCCCTTGGGATCCCGGGCCGCGGAGGCCTCCGGCGTCGCGTCGATCCAGACCTCCACGAACCGCGGCGCCCGGATCCGGACGCGGTCGCGGAACACGCGCCGGGCGGCGGTCGCGGCCACCACCACCACCAGCCCCTCGCCCGCGAGCAGGAGCGCCAGGTTCCCCAGCGTCTCGTAGAACGCCGCGCGCGCGGCCGGGTCGTAGCCCGGCGCCGGCGAGAGGGCGGCCCGCACCGCGTCGCCGTCGATCAGCACCGCCGGCCGGTCCGCCGCGCGCACGCGCGCCACCAGCGCCCGGCCGAAGGTGCTCTTGCCGGAGGAGGGGAGCCCGGTCACCCACACCACCGCGCCGCTCATGCGCCCTCCTCCGCGAACAGGGCGTCCGCGTCGCCGGGCTCGAGCCGCCCGGCGTCGAGCGTCCGCTCCGCCAGCCCGAGGAGCCCGTCGCGCGCCGGTGCCGGGAGGTGCGGGTAGAAGCGCGGGCAGGCGAGCACCAGCGCGCGCCAGGCCAGGTACGCCGGCGCGGTCTCCAGCACGGCGCGGTCGCCGGTCGCGGCGAGGTAGCGCTCCCAGGCGCGCCGCCACAGGGCGCGCAGCCCCCCCGCCCAGGCGCCGGGGTGGCCCAGCGCGAAGAACGGGTAGTTCACGGTGAGCGCGACCACGTCGTCGGCCGGGTCGCCGGCCCCGCCGCGGGAGGCGTCGAGCAGCGTGAAGCCGGTGCCGTCCTCGCCCGGGCCCGGCGGGCGGAACACCACGTTGAACGGGTGGAAGTCGCCGTGCGTCCGCGCGAGCCGGCCGGCCCGCGCGCGGAGCGCCCAGCGCGCGGCGAGGCACCGCTCCTCGAGCGCCCGGAGCCGCGCCGGCGGGGCGGCCGGCACGTCCGCCGGGTACGCGTCCACCAGGCCGAAGATCCCCTCGCCGTGGCCGAGGAGGTCGCGCACCGCGCGCCGCCACGCCGCCGGGTCGTCGAGCCGCTCCGCGTGCAGGCGCACCAGGTAGTCCACCAGCGCGTCGGCCCGGGCCTGGTCGAGCGGCCCGGCCCCGTGCGCGGCCACGCGCCGGAGGTCGTCGGCGTAGAGCGTCCCGTCGGCCCAGTCGGTGGCGAGCCAGAACTCGCCCGCGCCGCCCAGCGACACGAGCCGCCCGTCGCCGGCGATCGCCCCCACGTCGAGCGCGCGCACGTGGCGCGGGAAGCGGTCGAACAGGTCGTACGCGAGCAGCGCACCTTCGGCGCGGTCGGCGCGCCGGTCGTGGCCGAACTCGTTCGGCGCCTGCGTGCGGAACACGAAGCGCCGCTCGCCGCCGCCGGGCAGTCGCACCGTCACGCGCAGCGGGCGGCCGTAGCCGACCGCCTTGTCGCCGCCCGCGTCCGGGCCGAGCGGCTCGATCCGCGAGACCGCGCCGCCCGGGAACAGCGCGGCGGCGAGCGCGCCCAGCGCCTCCGCGCCCGGGATGGTCGGGGCCATGGCCCACCTCCTCCGCCCCGAGGATAGGCCCGCGCGGGCGGGCCGGGGCCGGCGACCGCCGGGTCGCGGCGGGGTGCCGCGGAGGGCTGGGTTTCGCGTGGACCGCCGGCCGTCCGGGAGGTAAAGCTGCGCCGATGCCCCTCGCGATCATCCCCTGGTTCGAGCTCCCCAGCGCCTCGCTCGGCCCGTTCACCCTCCAGTCCTTCGGCGTGCTCTCCGCGCTCGGGATCCTCGCCGCCGTCCAGCTCTCCGCGCGCGGCGCGAAGCAGCTCGGCAAGGACCCGCAGGTCATCCTCGACTTCGCGGTGGTGGGGGTGCTGGCCGGCGTGGTGGTCGGGCACCTCGCACACCTGTTCTTCTACCACCCGGAGGAGCTGCAGGACCCGCTGCGCATCTTCAAGTTCTGGGAGGGCCTCTCGTCGATGGGCGGCCTCGCCGGCGGCATGATCGCCGCGGCGGTCTACTTCCGGCGCAAGCGCGTGCGCTTCACCTCCTACGCCGACGCGTTCGCGCTGGGCGTGGCGCCGGGCTGGGGGATCGCGCGGGTGGGCTGCTTCACGGTGCACGATCACCCGGGCCGGCTCACCGACTTCTTCCTCGCGGTCCGGTTCCCGGACGGCCCCCGCCACGACCTCGGGCTCTACGAGGCCATCCTGCTGCTGGCGCTCGGGGCGGTGCTGTGGGCGCTGCACCGCCGCGACGTGCTGCGCGGCCGGCTGCTCCCGCTGCTCGCGCTCGTCTACGGGATCGGGCGGTTCCTGCTCGACTTCCTGCGCGCGACCGACGTGTCCTACGCCGACGCGCGCCACCTCGGCCTCACGTTCGCGCAGTACTTCGCGGTGGCGCTCGTCGCGTACGCGGTGTGGGGCTTCACGCGGCGGACGTCCGACGAGGAGCGGGTCCGGGTCTCCACCGGCGTCGGCCGCCGGTGATAGAACCGGGGGCGCATGTCCCCTCGCGAGCGAGCGCTCGGGCTCGCCCGGCTCCCCGCCCCGCCCCCCGGACCAGCCGACGCGGCCGAGGCCCGGCTGCGGGCGCTGCTCGACGACATCGGCGCGCTGGATCGCGAGCTGGAGGCGTGCTCGGCGGAGCTGGCGGCGTTCGCGCACCGCTGGGAGCGCGCGCTGGGCGACGCGTTCGCGGAGCTGGCGGCCGCGGAGCGGCTGGTGCGGACGCTCCAGGCGCTGGAGGACGGGCTCGCCGCGCTCGCCGAGCGGCTCCGCTCGGGCGCGCCGCCGGAGCCGCCGCGGCGCGATCGCCGGCGGGCCGCGGCGCCGCCGCCCCCGGGCGGCGACCCGTGGGACGCGGGCGGGCGCGCGCCGGCCGGCGCCGGCGAGGGCGGCGAGCTCGAGCCGCTCGAGGACGAGGCCGCCGCGCTGAAGCGGCTCTACCGGCGGCTGGCGCGGCTCCTCCACCCCGACCTCGCCCGCGACGCCGGCGAGGAGGCGCGGCGCTCCGGGCTCATGGCCCACGTGAACGCGGCCTACGCGCGCGGCGACCTCGCCGGCCTGCAGGTGATCGCGGAGCGGCTCGGCGCCGGCGAGGTGGTGGAGGGGATCGACGAGGCCGAGCGGCTCGCGCGCATCGAGCGGCGCATCGAGACGCTCCGGCGCATCGCCGCGTCCCTCGCGCGCGAGCGCGACCGGCTGCGCGCCAGCGACACCGAGCGGCTCCGCGCCGAGGCGGAGCGCCGGCGCGCCGCGGGCGGCGACCTGGTGGAGGAGACGCGCGCCGAGCTGGCCGCCGACGCGGAGGCGGCGCGCGCCGACGCCCGGGCGCGCCTGTCGCGGGCGGCGGCCGCGGCGGCGGAGCTGTCGCGCGCGAGGAGGAAGGCCATGGACGGCATCGAGCGGCGGGGGCCCACCGGCGCGCGCCGCGCGTTCGACCCGCTGGGCGAGAGCGCGCTGGTGCGCCAGGGCGCGGCGCGGCTGGAGCGGCGGAGCGCGAGCGCGGAGGCGCGCGCGCTGGCGCGGGCGCTGGAGGACGCGGCGCGCGCGGCGCCGTGGGAGGTGGCCCTCACCTGCCTCGCGTTCTTCGCGGAGGAGGGCGGCCGGCGCGTGCCGGAGGCGATGGCCACGGCCGCGGCGCTGGAGGCGCGCTGGGACGCGCTGCGCGCCGGGTGGCCCGGGGCGCCGGACCTGGGGCGCATGCTCGCGCGGCTCCCGAGGCACCTCATGGTGGGCGCGCGAGAGGGCGGGGGCGAGGTCCACGCGGGCGTGCAGCTCGCCGCGGCCGACCTCGCGGCGGGCGTCCGCATCGCGCTCGACCGGCCGGCGGTGGCGGAGGTGGCGCGGGCGGTGCTCGCCGCGCTCGGGCCCGAGGAGACCTGCCCGCGCTGCCGCGCGCGCGGGCCGGCGCGCCACCTGTATCGCACCCGCGGTCTCGACGCGCTGCACGGCATCGCCTGCGCCGCGTGCGGGGCGGTGCTGCGCAGCTACTGGCGGTACGGCGAGGTGGACGGGCTCGAGGCGCTCGCCCCGCACGCGCTCCGGCTCGGCCTGGTGGCGGAGGTCACCGCCGCGCTCGCCGGCACCGCCATCGGCTTCCAGCTCTTGCCCGCCGAGGCGGAGGCGCTCACCGCCGAGCGGCTGCGGCGCCGCTTCGCCGAGCTGTACCTGGGGCCGTGCGAGGTGGACCTCGCGCCGGCGGCGGTGCAGGTGCTGGCCGACGGCGGTCCGCTCGGCAAGGGCGCGCGGGTGCGCGGGCGCGGTCCGCTCCGCCTCGCGGTCGCCGCGGGGGCGGGCACCACCGCGGAGGAGCTGCTCGAGCTGCTGCGCTCGCGGATCGAGCGCCGCTTCCGGCGCTGACGGCGAAGGTGGGGCGCGGGCCGGCCGGCGCCGGGCTGCTGCCCCCAAGGACGCAGGGCGGGTGGGCGGGTGCGGCCGGCAATTGCCCGACGGGGGGGCGGGCGGCCACGGCAGCGGCGCCGGGCATTGCTTACATCGGAGGGAGCGGGTGCGACCGCCCGCCGCGGAGGCTCCGATGAAGACCTGCACCCTGTGCGCCTCGACCCTCGATGCCGGCGCGAGCGCCTGCCCGAACTGCGGGATCGCCGTGCCGCAGGCCCGGCGGCCGTCCCGGCTCGCGCGCACCGCGCGGGCGAGCGTGGTCGCGTTCGCCGGGCTGGCGGTGCTCGGGGCCCTCGCGCTGCCGGTGCTGGGGCGGGTGCGCGGCGGGAACTGCGAGCCGCACAGCTGGGCGGACTGGCACGTCGCCATGGCGCGGGCCTGCCTCACGCCCGACTACGTCTGCGAGAACATGACCTCGGCGAAGATGCTCGAGGACCCGCAGCTCGCGGCCGAGCTGCGCCATGCGCTGCGCGGTGGGCGCGGCGGAGCGATCGCGCACCTCGATGCCCTGGTGGCCCACGTGCGCGAGGCCTACGGCTGCGCCTCCGCCGACGCCTCCCGCCCGGCGCCGGCGCTGGATCCGCCGGACCGGCGCCTCCCGCCGGGCCACCCGCCCGTCCCGGCGACGCCCGCGCCGCCCATCTTCCAGGCGCCCTCGTCGCTCACCATCTAGCCCCCACCGCCAGGACCTCCGCCCGGGCACAGGCGGGGCGGAGCAGGCCGGGCGACTGCCGCGCCGGCGGCCGGGGTGCTAGAACGGCCGGTGTGGGGGATCCCGTGAACGGTCGCAGCATCCTGCTCGTCGAGGACGACGACGCCATCCGCGAGAGCGTGGCCGAGTGCCTCGACGCGGAGGGCTACGCCGTCGCGACGGTGGAGAACGGCGTGGCGGGCCTGGAGTGGCTCCGCCGGTCCGGGCGGCCGGACCTCGTCGTGCTCGACCTCGTCATGCCGGTGATGAACGGCGCCCAGTTCCTGGAGGCCGTCCGCGGCGACCCTTCGCTGCGGGACCTGCCGGTGGTGCTCATGACCGCCGCGCTGCCCTCGGCGCAGCTCCCGGTGCCGGTGGCGGACGGCTACCTCACGAAGCCGTTCGAGCTGGAGCAGCTCCTCGAGACGGTGGCCCGCCACGCGCGGCGCCGGTGACCGGGTCCTTGTCGCGGCCGCGGGGCCGGGGTAGACCGGCCCGGTGAACGTCCTCGTCACCGGCGGTACGGGCCTGGTGGGCGGCGCGGTGGCGCGCGCCCTGCTCGCGCGCGGGCACTCGGTGCGGCTGTACGCCCGCGCCTCCAGCGACGCGGCCGCGCTGGAGGCGGCCGGCGCGGAGGTGGCGCGCGGCGAGCTGGACGACCGGGCGGCGCTGCGCGCGGCGCTGGCGGGCCGCGACGCGGTGGTCCACTCGGCGGGCGTGGTGGGCTTCGGGCCGGGGCTGGAGGCGGCGCTCGAGGCGGTCAACGTGCGCGCCGTCGAGTCGGTGCTGGGCGCCGCGCTGGACGCGGGGGTGTCGCGCGCCGTGCTCACCTCGTCCACGGCGGTGATGGGCGGCACCGCCGCGCCCGAGGTGGCCGACGAGGCCAGCGCCGGCAACGCCGAGGCGCTCGGGATGCCCTACTTCGTCTCGAAGCTCCGGGGTGAGCGGGCCGCGCGGGCGCTCGCCGCGCGGGGCCTGGCGCTGGTGGTGGTCCGCCCGGCCTACGTGCTCGGGCCGGGCGACGTCCACGGCTCGTCGGCGTCGATCCTGCTCGCGTTCGCGCGGCGCCGCATCCCCGCCTACGTGGAGGGCGGCGCGTCCTTCTGCGACGTGCGCGACGTCGCGGAGGGGCACGTGGCCGCCCTGGAGCGCGGGCGCCCCGGCGAGGCGTACGTGCTCGCCGGCCACAACCTCGCCATGTCGGAGATGATCCGGCGCGCCTGCGCCATCGCCGGCGTCCCGCCCCCGCCGCGCGTGCCGGTGCCGCTGGCGCTCGGGTTCGCCGCGGTGCAGGAGCTGGCGGCGCGCGCGGCCGGACGGCGGCCGCGGACGAGCCGGGGCCTCGTCCGCGCCAGCGCGCTGTACACGTTCGCGTCGTCGGCGAAGGCGGAGCGCGAGCTCGGCTACCGCGTCCGCCCGTTCGAGGAGATGGTCCGCGACACCTACCGCTGGGCCATCGCCACCGGCCGCCTGCGGCCGGACACGCCCGAGCTGAAGGCGCTGAACGAGAACGACAGGCCGTGAGCCGCGAACCCCTCCGTGTCGCGGGTCACGTCCTCGGCTGCTCCGCGGGCGCGGGTCACGCCTCCGGCCCGGCCGCGCCGTTCCCCTCGCTCGCGCCCGCGCCGGCCTCGCCGGGCGGCGGCGGCACGAGCCGCACCCGCCGCACCACCCGCGGCGTGGCCTCCACCACCTCGGCCTCGGTGCCGTCCGCGAGCCGAAGGCGCGCGCCGCGCTCCGGCATCGCGCCGGCCACCGCGATGACCAGGCCGGCCACCGTGGTGTACCCCTCGCCCTCGGGCAGGTCGATGTGGAGGGCGCGGTTCACCTCGCGGATGGGCGCGTCGCCGCGCACCACCGCGGCGCCGCCGGGCTCGACCTCGAACAGCGGCTGCGGCTCCTCGGCCTCGCCCAGGATGTCGCCGACCAGCTCCTCGACCAGGTCCTCCAGCGTGAGGATCCCGGCCATGCCGCCGTGCTCGTCCACCACCACCGCGATCTGCGAGCGCCGCCGCTGCATGTCGCGGAGCACGTGCACCGCCTTGGCGCCCTCGGGCACGAAGTGCACCGGCCGCACCAGATCGGCGAGCACGATGAGCTCGCGCTCCCAGGCCATGGCGGCGAGGTCCTTCGCCATCACGTAGCCGATCACGTCGTCGAGCGTGCCGTCGTACACCGGCATGCGGGCGCGGCCCTCCTCGAGCAGCAGCCGCTTCAGGTCCTCCTGGTCCGCGTCGGCGGGCAGCGCCTTCACCCGGCTGCGCGGGACCATCACGTCGCCGGCGGTGAGGTCGCGGAACGCGAGCGCGCGCGAGGCGATCTCCGCGGTGGGCGCGTCGAGCGCGCCGGCGCGGCCGGCCTCGTCCACGAGCTGCTCCAGCTCCTCGGCGGACAGCCGCGCCTCCGCGAACGTGGTGCGGTCGCCGAACGGGCGCAGCAGCAGGTTGGACGAGGCGGTCAGCAGCCACACGACCGGGCGGACCAGGTGGGAGAGGCCGAGCAGCGGCCGGCCCACCAGGAGCGCGTAGCGCTCGGGGGCGCGGAGCGCGAGCGACTTCGGCACCAGCTCGCCCAGCACCAGCGACAGGAAGGACACGAGCGCGACCACGAGCGCCAGCGAGAGCTGGTGCGCGTACGGCGCGAGCGGCGGGATCCGCTCGAGGACCGGGGCGAGGCGGCCGGCGATCGACGCGCCGCCGAACGCCGCGGCGCTGGCGCCGATGACGGTGATGCCGACCTGGACCGTGGCGAGGAAGCGCTCGGGGGCGTCGCGCAGCCGGAGCACCGCGCCGGCGGCGGCGCGCCCCTGCTCGACCAGCTGGGCGAGCCGCGTCTTGCGCATCGCGATGACCGCGATCTCCGCGCCGGCGAACACGCCGTTCGCGACCACGAGGGCCAGGACGATCAGGAGCTCGACGGCCGTGTCGTACAGGTGGCGTTCCCTCCCCGGGTGGCCGCCCCGGGGCCGCCGCCGCTCGCGTGCGTGGCCGCGCCTGCGCGCAGCCGCGCACGCGGCAGGGGTCCGCCCGGGCGGGGACTCCCGGCGTGCGAAGGAGAGGTTTACCTGAAACGCTCCCGCAGCGCCGCTGCCCCGTGTGCCCGAGGCTCGGGAGGGACCCATGTTCGTCGATGCGCAGGCGCTCCCCGCGCCGGATCCGCGGGCCTTCCCGTCATGGGGCGGCCCCGCCGAGCGACTCCGCTTCCTCCTCGCGTACGCCGTGCTCGCGCCGTCGCGCCACAACACGCAGCCGTGGTGGTTCGAGGTGCGCGGCGGCGAGGTCGGCATCCACGCCGACGGCGCGCGCGCGCTGCCGGAGGTGGATCCGGACGGCCGCGAGCTGGTGATGGCCTGCGGCGCTGCGCTCGCGAACCTGCGGCTCGCCGCGGCGCACTTCGGCCACGCCACCTCGGCGGAGATCATCGGCACGCACCGGCGCGACGGGCTGGTGGCCCGCGTGCGCCTGGAGGAGCAGCGCGCGCTGTCGCCGGAGGACGAGGAGCTGTTCCAGGCCATCCCGCGCCGCCGCACCAACCGGCTGCCGCTCGACGGGCGCGAGCCGCCGGAGGGGCTGGTCACGCGGCTGCTGCGCGAGGCGCGCGGGGAGGGTGCCTGGCTGCGGCCGGTGGAGGCGCACCAGCGCCGCGCGGTGGCCGAGCTGGTGGCGGAGGGCGATCGCCGCCAGTGGACCAACCCGCGCTTCCGCGCCGAGCTGGCCGGCTGGATCCACCCGAGCGGCAACGGCCGCCGCGACGGGATGCCGGCGTACGCGGTGGGCATGAGCGACGCCGCCGCCCGCCTTCAGCCGCTGGTGGCCCGGCTCTCCAACCCGGCCCGCGCCGAGGCCGAGCGCGACCGGCGCCGCGCGCTCGCCTCGAAGTCGCTGCTCGTGCTCTCCACCGCGCACGACGGCCTCGCCGAGTGGATGGTCGCCGGGATCGCGCTCCAGCGCATCCTGCTGCGCGCCACCGCGGCCGGCCTCACCGCCGCCTTCTTCAACCAGCCGATCGAGCAGGACGCGCTGCGCGGGCCGCTCCGCGAGGCGGTGGGCGATCCGGGCATGCCGCAGCTCCTGCTGCGGCTCGGCTATGGGCCGGAGGTGCGGCCCACGCCGCGCCGGACCGTGGACGAGGTGCTGCGGCGCCTCGACGCCGCCGCCGCGCGCCCGGCGCCGCTCGTGCTCCGTCGCGCGCCGCCCATGTCACCGATGGTGGATCCGGCGGCGGCCGCGATCGCGCCGGGGCCTCCGGCGTAGCAGGGCTGGCGGCGGGCGGGCCGCGCGGGTGCGTCCGCCGCTCCCCCTCCTCCCGCGCCAGGGAGCGGGAGGAGGGGGTCTTTCCTCTTCAGCCCCGGCGCAGCCGGTGGAGCCGCGTCACCTCGGCGGCGCGCGCCGCGTGCAGCGGGTCGGCGCGGTCGCGCGAGCGCGGGTGCGCCGGGCGCGCCTCGCGGACGTCCACCACCTCGAGCCCGGCCGCGCGCGCCAGCCGCTCGACCTCGCCCGGCGGGCGGAGCCCGAGCCGCTCGGCCAGGTCGGAGAGGACGATCCACGCCTCGCCGCCCGGGGCGAGGTGCGCCGGGAGCCCGCGCACCAGCCGCTCGAGGAACGCGCCGCCCGGATCGTAGACCGCCCGCTCCAGCGGGCCGTGCGCCGGGCCCGGGATCCAGGGCGGGTTGCACACGACCACGTCCGCCAGGCCCTCCGGGAACAGGTCCGCCTCCACCACCTCGACCTGTCCGGCCAGCCCGAGCCGGGCCGCGTTCTCCCGGGCGCAGGCCACCGCGCGCGGCTCGAGATCGGTGGCGATCACCCGGGCGCCCGCCCGGGCCAGCACCATCGCGAGCACCCCGGTGCCGGTCCCGACGTCGAAGGCGCGCTGGCCATCCAGCGGCCGCTCCGCGGCCGCCGACGCGACCAGGTCCACGTACTCGCCCCGAATGGGTGCGTACACTCCGTGAAACGGGTGCACCCGCGCCCCGAGCGCCGGGACCTCCACCCCGCGCCGCCGCCACTCGTGCGCGGCGACCAGCCCGAGCAGCTCCCGCAGCGGCAGCAGCGCGGGCCCGTCCGGCGGCGGCCCCAGCGCCTCGGCGCAGGCCGCGGCCACGTCCGGCGCGCGCCGCAGGGCGATCCGCCACCCTGGCTCGACCGGCACGAGCAGCCGGGCCAGCACCTCGTGCTCGAGGCGCATCCGCTCCCGCTCCGCGCGGAAGGCCGCCCCCAGGCCTGCGCCCCTGGGCGCAGGGTGCTCGAGGCGCCGGCCCATGGCCGCGAGGAGCTGGCGCGCGTTGTGGTAGTCGCCGGCGTAGACCAGCCCCTCGCCGCGCCGCGCCCGGGCCAGCGCCTCGCCGGCGCGGGTGGCGTCGCCGGCCGTGCCGAGGCGGGCGGGCGCGGGCGCCGCGCCGGACGCCCAGCGCGCCCTGTGCTCCCCGGTGGCATCCCGCCACACCAGCTCCCGGGGCGGCGTCCCGGCGGTCGGTTCGGTGCGCGTCATCGGATCGCGTGCGGTTGAGCGGCCAGGCGGGGGGTGTCTGGATTAAGAAGAGCGCGCCATGTCATCGCCGCCGGAACCCCAGGCGCTGCCCAGCGCGCCCAGCCTCTCCTTCGCCGAAGACCTCTACTACGCGTGGCTCGCCGATCCCAGGTCGGTGGACGGATCCTGGCGCACGTATTTCGAGGGCTTGCCCGCCGCGCCGGGCGCCGCCCCCGCGCCCGCGTCCTTTCCCCGGCGCCGGCCGGACGGCGCCGCCGGCCCGCAGCCCTCGGCGGGCGCGGGCGGCGACGCGGCGTTCCAGGCGAAGGTGGACCGGCTGGTGCAGGCGTACCGGGAGTACGGGCACCTCCGCGCCAACCTCGACCCGCTCGGCCTGGTCCGCCCCGCCGAGCCGTTCGCGCTGGACGCGTTCGGCCTCGGGCCGGCGGACCTCGACCGGCCCTGCGCCGACGCGGACGGCCGCGGCGATCGCACGCTGCGCGACCTGGTGGCGCGGCTGGAGGAGACCTACTGCCGGACCCTGGGCGTCGAGCTCGCCCACATGCACGACCAGGACCTGCGCGGCTGGCTCGAGCAGCGGATGGAGCGCACCAGGAACCGGCTCTCGCTCGCGCCGGACGTGAAGAAGCTCCTGCTCCGCAAGATCGTCGAGGCGGAGAGCCTGGAGCAGTTCCTGGGGACGAAGTTCCTGGGCGCGAAGCGCTTCAGCGTGGAGGGCGCCGAGGGCTTCGTGGCGCTGCTCGAGTTCCTGGTGGACCGGGCCGTCGGCCACGGCGTCCGCAACGTGGTGATCGGCATGGCGCACCGCGGGCGCCTCAACGTGCTCGCGAACGTGGTCGGCAAGCCGCTGCGCCAGATCTTCGCCGAGTTCCGCGACAACGCCATCGTCAACGCGACCGGCGGCGACGTGAAGTACCACCTCGGCCACTCGACCGACCGCGAGACGCCGGACGGCGTGCTCGTGCACCTGTCGCTCGCGTTCAACCCGAGCCACCTCGAGTGGATCGACACGGTGGTGCAGGGGCGCGTGCGCGCCAAGCAGGACCGCTACCACGACTTCGAGCGCGTCCGCTCCCTGCCGGTGCTGGTGCACGGGGACGCGGCGTTCGCCGGCCAGGGCATCGTGGCCGAGGCGCTCAACATGTCGCAGCTCGAGGCCTACGGCGTGGGCGGCACCATCCACGTCATCGTGAACAACCAGGTGGGCTTCACCACCTCGCCGCGCGACGCGCGCTCCACCACCTACTGCACCGGCCCGGCCCGGATGCTCCAGATCCCCATCATCCACGTGAACGGGGAGGACCTGGAGGCGGTGGCGCAGGCGGTGCTGCTCGCCGCCGACTTCCGCCAGCGCTTCCACCGCGACGTGGTCATCGACCTGTGGGCCTACCGCCGCCACGGGCACAACGAGGGCGACGAGCCGTCGTTCACGCAGCCGGTGATGTACCGCGCCATCTCGAAGCGCCCCACGCTCCGGCAGCTCTACGCCGAGGCGCTGGAGCGCGAGGGCTCGGTCACGCGGGCCGAGGTGGACGCGATGGCGGCCGAGTACCGCGCCCGCCTCGACGCGGCCTACCAGGCGTCGGCGCAGATCGCGGTGCAGCCGGGCGCGCAGGAGGCAGGCGGCTTCTGGGCCGGCATCAAGGGCGGCGCGATCACCGGCCCGGAGCCGGAGACCGGGGTGGCCGAGGCGGTGCTCGCCCAGGCCGCGGCCGGGCTCACCCAGGTGCCGCAGGGCTTCCACGTGCACCCGAAGCTCGCCAAGGTGCTCGAGGCGCGCGCCGAGATGGGCCGGGGCGCGCGGCCGCTGGACTGGGCCACCGCCGAGGCGCTCGCGTTCGCCACGCTGGCGCTGGAGGGCCGCCGCGTGCGCCTGGTGGGCCAGGACAGCCGCCGCGGCACGTTCAGCCACCGCCACGCGGTGCTGTACGACCACCAGACCGGCACGCCCTACTCGCCGCTCTCGCACCTGCGCGAGGGGCAGGGCGCGGTGGAGATCCGCGACAGCCTCCTCTCCGAGGCCGCCGCGCTCGGCTACGAGTACGGCTACAGCCTGGAGATGCCGGACGCGCTCACGCTGTGGGAGGCGCAGTTCGGCGACTTCGTGAACGCGGCGCAGGTGATCATCGACCAGTTCCTCTCGTCGGGCGAGGCGAAGTGGAACCGGCTCTCCGGCCTCGCGCTGCTCCTGCCCCACGGCATGGAGGGGCAGGGGCCGGAGCACTCCTCGGCGCGGCTGGAGCGCTTCCTCGAGCTGTCGGTGGACGACAACTGGTACGTGGTGAACGTCACCACGCCCGCGCAGTACTTCCACGCGCTGCGACGCCAGGTGTACTCGCCCTGGCGCAAGCCGCTGGTGGTCATGTCGCCGAAGAGCCTGCTGCGGCACCCGAAGGCCGTGTCGCCGCTCGGCGAGCTCGCCGAGGCGCGCTTCCGCCCGGTGATCGCGGATCCCGTCGCAGACCCGAGCGAGATCACCCGCGTGGTGCTGTGCTCGGGCAAGCTCTACTTCGACCTCGCGGCCGCCCGCGAGGCGCAGGGCGCGCGGCACGTGGCGCTGATCCGGCTGGAGCAGCTCTACCCGCTGCACGCGGACGACATCCTCGACGCCATCGCCGCGTTCCGGCCCGGCGCCGAGATGGTCTGGGCGCAGGAGGAGCCGTCCAACATGGGCGCCTGGGACTACGTGGACCTGCACCTCTCGCCGCGGCTGCCGTCGCGGCTCGACCTCGTCTCTCGCCCGCCGTCGGCCAGCCCGGCGTCCGGCTCCGCCACGCGCCACAAGCTGGAGCAGCAGCAGCTCGTGGCCGAGGCGCTCGGGGACCCCGTCCCCCGCATCCACCGCACCGACACGCGCGCCGCCGCGCACGAGCACTGATCCACCCGGAAGAACACCATGTCCATCCAGCTCAAGGTCCCGAACATCGGCGAATCCGTGCAGACGGCCACCATCGGCACGTGGCTCAAGAAGGAGGGCGAGCCGGTCCAGGCCGACGAGCCCGTGGTGGAGGTGGAGAGCGAGAAGGCCACCGTGGCGGTCCCGGCGCCCGCCGCCGGCGTGCTGCGGAAGGTGCTCCGGCAGTCCGGCGAGACCGTCGCCATCGGCGAGGTGATCGCCGAGCTGGACGAGGGCGGCGCCGCCCAGGCCGCGGGGGCCTCGCCGTTCGGCTCCGGCCCGGTGCCCGGAGGCACCGTCCCCGCCGCCCGCGGCGACGGCGCTCCGGCCCCGGCTCCCGCACCCGCACCCGTCGCTCCCGCACCGGCCCGGGCCGCCGCCCCGGCGCCCGCGCCCGCCGCGCCGCCGCCGGCCGCCCCCGCGCCTGCCGCCGGCGGGTTCCGCGCGTCGCCCTCGGCGCGCCGCAGGATGGCCGAGCTGGGCGTCACGGCCGGGCAGGTGGAGGCGATCGCCGCCGGCGGGCAGATCCGCAGGGACGACGTGGCCCGCGCGCTCGAGGCGCGCCCGGCCGCCCCCGCACCCGCACCCGCGGCCCCGGTCGTGGCCGGCCCGCGCGAGCGCGTGGTCGCCATGACCCCGCTGCGCCGCACGGTGGCGCGCCGGCTGGTCGAGGCGCAGCACACCGCGGCGCTGCTCACCACCTTCAACGAGGTGGACATGTCGCGCGTGCTCGCGCTCCGCGAGCAGCACGGCGAGGCGTTCCTGAAGAAGCACGGCGTGAAGCTCGGCTTCATGTCGTTCTTCGTGAAGGCGTCGATCGAGGCGCTGCGCGCCTACCCCGGCGTGAACGGCGAGATCCGCGGCGACAGCATCGTCTACAAGGACCACTACGACGTCGGCGTGGCGGTGGGCGGCGGCAAGGGCCTGGTGGTCCCGGTGATCCGCGACGCGGACGCGCTCTCCTTCGCCGAGGTCGAGGCGACCATCGGCGAGCTGGCGAAGAAGGCGAAGGAGAACCGCATCACCATGGAGGACCTCGCCGGCGGCACGTTCACCATCTCGAACGGCGGCATCTACGGCTCGATGCTCTCGACGCCCATCATCAACCCGCCGCAGTCGGGCATCCTCGGCCTGCACAAGATCCAGAAGCGCGCGGTGGTGGACGCCGACGACCAGGTGGTGGTCCGCCCGATGATGTACCTGGCGCTCTCGTACGATCACCGGCTGGTGGACGGCCGCGAGGCGGTCTCGTTCCTCGTGAAGGTGAAGGAGTGCATCGAGGATCCGGAGCGGATGCTGCTGGAGGTGTGACGCGCGCACCCGCGCGGCGTCACGTCGCGTGGAGCGTCGCGTCGGCCGCGGGCCGGCCCTGTCCGACGAGGTCGAGCAGCGCGAGCGCGTCGCGCACGGCGTCGCCGTGCAGGTCGTTGTTGAAGTAGATCCACGCGGCGCGCCCGCGCGCCGACCAGCCGAGCAGGTCGCGCGCCACCGGCGCCAGCGCCTCGCGCCCGTAGCGGCCGTGGTACCTGCCGGTGGTGCCGTGGAAGCGAAGGTAGCGCCAGCCGCCGGTCGGGCGGGGGGGAGGGCTCGGCAGGAGGTCGTGCTCGCAGAACGCGGCGCCGTGCGCGTCCAGCACCGCGCAGGCCTCCTCGACGTACCAGCGCGCGTCCCGCACCTCCAGCGCGTGCCGCCCCGGCGGCAGGCGCGAGAGGAAGCGGTCCAGCCGCTCCAGGTCCGGCTTCATGCCGGGCGGGAGCTGCCACAGGACCGGCCCGAGCTTCGGCCCGAGCGGCGCGAGCGGCGCGAAGAAGCGGTCCAGCCCGCGCTCGGTGTCGAGCAGCCGCTTCATGTGCGTGAGGTAGCGCGAGCCCTTCACCGCGAAGCGGAACCGGGCCGGCACCACCGCCCGCCAGCGCGCCGCCGCCTCGGCCGTGGGGAGCCGGTAGAACGTGGCGTTCAGCTCGACCGTGTCGAACAGGGCGGCGTAGCGCGGGAGCCAGGCGCGGGCCGGGAGGTCGTCCGGGTAGAGCACGCCGCGCCAGTGGCGGTACTGGAAGCCGCTCGTGCCGACCCGGATCACCGCCGCCCCCCGCCCCGCGCCGGCTCGTCCACCGGCGCGGCGCCCACCGCGGCGAGGTGCGCGTCGCCGAGCGGCCGGGCGGCGCGCGCCCAGCCGGCCCACGGATCCGCGCCGAGCCGCGCCAGCCGTCGCGGGACGGTCCGCGCGTCCAGGCGCTCCGGTCGCAGCCGCGGCCCCAGCTCGTCCCAGGCCACCGGCACCGAGGCGGGCGCGCCCGGCCGCGCGCGCAGCGAGAACGCGGCCACCGAGGTGTTGGTCCGGTTGTTCCGCAGGTAGTCGAGGAGGATCCTCCGCTCGCGCCCGGCGCGCGCGAACGCCACCGTGAACGCGCGCGGCTCGTGGCGCGCCACCGTGGCGGCGAGCCCGCGCGCGAACGCGAGGCAGTCCTCCCAGCGCCGCCGCGGCACCAGCGGCGTCACCACGTGCAGCCCCGCGCCGCCGGTGGTCTTCACGAACGCGGCGAGGCCCAGCGCCTCCAGCGCCGAGCGCAGCAGCCGCGCCGCGCGCACCACCTCGCGCCACGGGACCTCCGGTCCCGGGTCGAGGTCGAGCACGATCCGGTCCGGCTGCTCCAGCGCCTCCACCGTCGAGTTCCAGGTGTGCAGCTCGAGGACGTCCATCTGCACGAGCGCGAGCAGCGCGGCGCGATCGTCGGCGATCAGGTACTCGCCCACCTTGGTCTTCTCCTGGATGCGGATCCGACGCACGGCGGGCGGCGCCCAGGTCTTCGAGTGCTTCATGAAGCGGCACGCGCCGGTGATGCCCTCCGGGCAGTGGAACAGGGTGAGCGGGCGGCCGCGCAGGTGCGGCACCATCGCGCCGGCCACCGCGTCGTAGTACCGGGCCACGTCGGCCTTCGTGAGCGCGGCCCGCCCCTCGCCCGGGAACATGGTGCGCTCCGGGTGCGAGAGCCGGACGCCGCCTATCACCACCTCGCCGGCGGCGCCCGCCGCCGCGCGGCGCCGGGCGCGACCCGCGGCGGTCGGCGCGGGCGCAGGCGCCGGTGGGGCCGGCGGCGCCGGTGGCGCGCCGGCGCCGGGGACCTCGCGCACCACGTCCGCGGCGCGCTTGTCCTCGCGCAGCCCCTGGAACGACGGGTGGCGCACCTTCCCGTCGTCGGTCCACTCGGTGAACGCCACCTCGGCCACCAGCTCCGGCCGCACCCAGTGCGCGATCCGCCCGAGCGCGCCGGGCGGCCGCGGCGTGAACGGCGGGTCGGCGCGCTCCAGGCGGTCGAGGCGCGCGCGCAGCGCCCGCGCCGACGCCTGGGTGAAGCCGGTGCCGACCTTCCCGGCGAAGCGCAGCGCGCCGCCCTCGTGGAAGCCCACCAGCAGCGCCCCGATGCCCTGGCGGCTGCCCTCGGGATCGGTGAACCCGCCGATCACCAGCTCCTGGCGCGCGAGGCACTTCGCCTTCGTCCAGGTGGTGTTCCGCCCGGGCCGGTAGGGCGCGTCGGCGCGCTTCGAGACGATCCCCTCCAGGCCGAGGCGGCACGCCTCGCGGAGCACCTCGGCGCCGGGCGCCTCCACGTGCGGCGCGTACCGGAGCACGGCGCCGCGCGCGCCGAGGAGCCGGCGCAGGGCGTCCTTGCGCTCGCGCAGCGGCCGCCCGGACAGGTCCTCGCCGTCCAGCCAGAGCAGATCGAACACGAAGTAGGCGAGCGAGCGGCGGCCGCCGGAGAACGCCTGCTGGAGCGCCTGGAAGCTGGTCCGGCCGCCGGGCAGCACCGCCGCCACCTCGCCGTCGAGGAGCGCGCTCCGCGCCGGCAGCGCCTCGGCCGCCCGCGCCACCTCGGGGAACTGCGCGGTCCAGTCGTTGCCGCGCCGGCTCCAGAGCGTGGCGCGCCCGCCCTCCAGCGCGCAGCCGATCCGGTAGCCGTCGTACTTCGTCTCGTGGACCCAGCCGCCGCCCGCCGGCGGCGCCGCGACGAGCGTCGCGAGCTGGGCGCGGTAGGTCGGGACGGGCGCGCGGGCCACGCGGGAAAGCTCACCACCCCCGGCGTGGCGGGGCAAGCGGCGCCCCCGGCGGGCGCCGGCGGGGCGGGCCGGCATCCAGGGGCGCGCCGCCGCGCCGGAGCGTCAGCCGTCGATCGGGCTGAGGTACGTGATGGCGATGAGCGCCAGCCCGAGCTGAGGCATGACCGGCTGGTCGAGGTCGGCCGCCTCGCCGCGCAGCCGCACGCCGGGCTGGGCCCGGGCCTCCTCCAGGCGGCAGTCGATCAGGTTGCCGTTGAACCGGCACACCTTGCCGCCGGGCCCGGGAAGGCCGGGGCCGGGCCGGAAGCGCAGGCGGATCTTGAGGTCGCCGAGGTTCCCGAGCACCGCCAGCTCCTTGCCCCAGCGGAGGAAGTGCAGGTCCGCGCCCGGGGCGGTCAGGCGTCCGTCGGCCCCCGGCTTGAGGATGTAGTTGCGGCCGACCAGCGTGCCGGCCCAGGTGCCGTCCGGCCGCCGCGTCATGTTCACCCGCGGTCCCACCACGCGCCAGGCGTTGAACGAGGTGCTCTCTCCCCGGGTCTGGATCTCGCCGGTGGGCACGTACTCCTCCGGCGGCTCGCCGGGCGGCGTCGGGGAGAGCGAGAGCGGCTGGGTGGAGGCGCCGGCGCAGGAGAGCGCGAGCGCGGCGGCGGCGGCGGCGGCGACGGATGGGCGCATGCCCGCGAGCTTACCTCGCCGTTTTCACTCCGCGGAAGCCCGCCCGCCGGATCGGCGGCGGCGTGGCGCAGCCGCCACCGCGGGGACGTGCGCTACGGGTTCGGGTCGCGGACCTGGAGGTGCTCCGACGGCGCGCTGACGCCCTCGATGTACATGATCGAGAGCAGCGCCAGCCCGAGCTGCGGCATCACCGGCGCGTCCAGGTTCGCCGCCTCGCCGTGCAGCCGGATGCCGGGCATCTCGCGCGACTCCTTCTCGCGGCAGTCCACCAGGTTCCCGCGGAACTGGCACGTCTTGCCGCGCACCGTCGGCACGCCGGGGCCCGGGTGGAAGCGCACGCGCACGCGCAGGTCGCCGAGGTTCCCGAGCACGGCGAGCTCCTCGCCCCACCGCACGAAGTGCAGGTCCGCGCCCGGCGCGGTCAGGCTGCCGTCGGCGCCCGGCTTCAGGATGTAGTTGCGGCCGACCAGCGTCCCGGCCCAGCTCCCGTCGGCGCGGCGGCTCATCTGCACCCGCGGGCCCACCACCTGCCAGGCGTTGAACGAGGTGCTCTCACCACGGGTCAGCACCTCGCCGGTGGGCGCGTAGTCCACCGGGATCGTGCCCTGGGGGAGCGGCGAGAGGGGGAGCGGCTTCGTGCCCATGCCCGCGCAGGAGAGCGCGAGGAGGGCGGCGGCGGCGGCGGGCAGGTGGGTGCGCATGCGGCGGAGCTTACCGCGGCGTATTCACCGAGGGGAAGGAGCCCAGCCCGGTCGGACCGGGTCCCTGGTCGCCGGATCAGCGCCGTCGCGGGGCCGGGGGCGCGGCGGTCCGCGGGTCCTCGGGCCAGGCGTGGCGCGGGTAGCGCCGCGAGAGCTCGCGCCGGAGCGCCGGGTAGTGGCGATCCCAGAAGCCGGCCAGATCGGTGGTGACCTGCACCGCGCGCTGGTTCGGCGCGAGCAGGTGCAGGACCAGCGGGACGCGTCCCCCCGCCGCGGCGGGGCCCTGCGCGAGGCCGAAGAAGTCCTGCAGGCGGCTCTCGATCCAGGGCGGCTTGCCGGCCTCGTAGTGGATCCGGACGGTCCGCCCGCCCGGCAGCGTCACCCGCTCCGGCGCCAGCCGCTCCAGCGCCGCCCGCGCCCGCGGCTCGAGCCGGCCGAGCAGCGCGCCGGGGAGATCCGCCTCGCGCAGCTCCGCGAAGCTCCGCCGGCCGCGCGCCGCCTCGCGCAGCGCGGCGGCCAGCTCCGCCTCGCCCGGCGCGGCCAGGCCCGCCTCCGGCGCGTGCTCCGCCGCGAACGCCATCCGCGCCACCAGCGCGTCGAGCGCGCCCTCCGGCGCGAACGTCCGCGCGCCCCGCGCCAGCGCCTGCGCGGCGAGCGCGTCCGCGACGGCGTCGGGATCCGGCCGCGCCGCGCGCGCCTCCTCCAGCACGAGGTCGCGGTAGAGCAGCCGCTCGGCCACCTCGATCCGCTCGGCCTGCGCGTTCCACTGGACCGCCTCGTCGTAGCGGAGCGCCTCCGGGAACAGGTCGAGCAGCAGCTCCTGCGTCACCGCGCTGGCGAGCCGCACCCGCGCCTCGGCCGCCCGCGCGCCCGGCGCGCGCCGGTCGCCCCGCCGCGCCTCCGCGTCCACCGCCACCAGCAGCGGCGCCTCGCGCACGACGCTGGCCGGGTCGAGCCGGGCGCTCCCGCCGCCGACCAGCACCACCTCGTCCGAGCCCGGCGCGCGCCGGCGCGCCACGCGATCCGGGTAGGCGGCCAGCGTGGCGCGCAGCAGCGCCGCCTCGCGGGCCGGCGCGTCGCCGGGGGCGGGCGGGGGGGCGGCGCGCGGCAGCGACCGGGCCAGCCGCTGGAGCTGGCGGCGGCTCCGCTCCACCGCCTGCGCCGCGCCCGGGCTCACGCCCATGCGCCGCAGCCGGTCGGGATCGAAGCGCGCCCGGGCCGCCTCCTCGAACGCCTGCGCCAGCTCGAGCAGGTCGGACGGGCCGGTGGGCGGGAGCGCCGACCCCTCCAGCGCGCGGCGCTCGCGCAGGTCGCGCTCGCCGAGCAGCGCCGCGAGCACCGCGCCGTCGTCCGGCACGCCGCGCGCGGCCGCCTCCACCAGCAGCCGCCCGAGCCGCGGGTGGAGCGGGAAGCGGAGCATGGCGCGGCCGGCCGCGGTGGGCGCGCCGGCGGCGTCCACCGCGCCGAGGTCCGCGAGCAGCGCGCGCGCCGCCTCGAGCGCGGGGGCGGGCGGCGGCTCCAGCCACTCGAGGTCCGCGGCCGCCCCCAGGCCGGCCAGCGCCAGCAGCGTCTCCGACAGGTCCTCGCGCAGGACCTCCGGGACCTCGAACTCCGGCCGGGCGTCGTGGTCGTGCCGCGTGTAGAGCCGCACCGCGCGCCCGGGCCGCGTGCGGCCGGCGCGCCCGGCCCGCTGCGCCGCCGAGGCGCGGCTGATCTTCTTCACCTCGAGCGTGGGCAGGCCGGACCAGGGCGAGTGCGAGGCGATGCGGGCCAGGCCCGAGTCCACCACCGCCACCACGCCGTCGATGGTGATCGAGGTCTCGGCCACGTTGGTGGAGAGGATCACCTTCGGGCGCGGCCCGGGCCGGACGGCGCGATCCTGCTCGTCCGGCGGCAGGTCGCCGTGCAGCGGCAGCACGTCCACGTCGGCGGTCGCGGCCCAGGCCGCCAGCGCCTCTCTCGCGCGCCGGATCTCGGCCGCGCCGGGCAGGAACACGAGCACGTCCCCGTCGACGCCCTCGCGGTGCAGCCGGCGCACCGCCCGCGCCACCCGCTCCTCGAGCCGCAGGTCCGGCGCGGCCGCCTCCTCCGGCGAGAGGTGCTCCACCGCGACCTCGAAGCGGCGCCCCTCGGAGCGGAGCGCCGGCGCGCCCAGGAACGCCGCCACGGGCCCGGCGTCGAGCGTCGCCGACATGGCCACCAGCTTCAGGTCGGGGCGGGTGGTGCGCTGCAGCCGCCGCAGGAACGCGAGCGCCAGGTCGCCCTGCAGGTGCCGCTCGTGCAGCTCGTCGAGGACCACCGCGCCCACGCCGGGGAGCGCGGGCTCGGACAGGAGCCGCCGCGTGAGCAGCCCCTCGGTCACGTAGCGGATGCGGGTGCGCGGGCCGGCCACCTCGTCGAAGCGCACCTGGTAGCCGACCGTCTCCCCCGGCCGCTCGCCCAGCTCCTCGGCCACCCGCCGGGCGGCCATGCGGGCCGCGAGCCGCCGGGGCTCGAGCACCACCACCTCGCCCGCGCCGGCCAGCCCGGCCTCGTGCACCGCGCGCGGCACGCGGGTGGTCTTCCCCGCGCCGGGGGGCGCCTCGATCACGAGCGACGGGCCGGCGCGGAGCGCCGCGATCACCTCGGGGAGGAGCGGGTCGATGGGGAGCGGCTGCACCGGCCCCTTCTAACCCGGCGCGGGGAGGAGGAGAACCGTTCCGGGGGCGCCGGGGGGCGCGCTTGACAGCTCCGGGCGCGGACTTACGTGAATGGGCGAGGGCGCGAGGCGGCGCACCGAGTTCCGAGCCCCGCCGCCGCACGCCCGGGCCATTCCGACCACCACGTACCAGCGCGCGGCCGCGATCCGTCCGCGCGAGGAGGACACGACCATGCTGACCCTGCTCAGGAACCCCGATCCCGGCTTCGCCGCGCTCTCTGCCGAGGTGAGCCGGCTCATGAACGACATCACCCAGCCCGGCGCCCGGGGCTACGGCCTGGCGCCCAGCGCGGACATCGTCGAGACCGAGGCCGGCTTCCAGGTGGTGCTCGACCTGCCGGGCCTCGACCCGGCGGCCATCAAGCTCGACATCGAGAACGACACGCTCACCGTGCAGGCCGACCGCAAGCAGCCCGCGCTCGCCGACGGCGCGACCCTGCACCGGAGCGAGCGGCGCTTCGGCACCTTCTTCCGGGCGTTCACGCTCCCGAAGACCGTGGACGGCGCGCGCGTCGAGGCGCGCTACGACGCCGGCGTCCTGACCGTCACGCTGCCGAAGCGCGACGAGGCGAAGCCGCGGACCATCGCGGTGCAGGTGAAGTAGCGCTGGCCCGAGCCTCCGGAAGCACGAAGCCCCTGCCGTCGCGGTGACGGCAGGGGCTGTTGCGTCTTGCGGCTTCGCTGCGAGCGGGGTGGCCCGCTTGCCGTGAGCGTCCCTCGACTCCGCGCGGGCCCGGTGGCCCGCGCCACGCTCGGGGCGAGCGGACGGAGTCGGATGGCGGCGCTACGCCGGCTCGGGCACCGGCTTCGGCGCCGGGGCGGCGACCGTCAGCACCAGCTTCGCGCCCTCCGCGTCCACGTCCACGCGGACCGTGCCGCCGGCGGCGAGGTCGCCGAACAGGATCCGCTCGGCGAGCGGCTTCTTCAGCTCGTTCTGGATGAGCCGCGCCATGGGGCGGGCGCCCATCTTGCGGTCGAAGCCGTGCTCGGCGAGCCAGGCCCGGCCCTCGGCGGTGAGCTCGATGCGGACCTTCTTCTCCGCGAGCTGCCCCTCCAGCTCCTTCACCATCTTGTCCACCACCCGCAGGATCACCTCGGGGGCGAGGGAGTCGAACGCCACCCACGCGTCGAGCCGGTTGCGGAACTCGGGCGTGAAGGTGCGCTCGATGGCGTTGCGGGCGTTGCCCGGATCCGACTGGTCGGTCCCGAAGCCGACGCGGCGGGCGGCCAGCTCGTGCGCGCCGGCGTTGGTGGTCATCACCAGCACCACGTGGCGGAAGTCGGCCTTGCGCCCGTTGTTGTCGGTGAGCGTGGCGTGATCCATCACCTGGAGCAGCAGGTTGTAGATGTCCGGGTGGGCCTTCTCGATCTCGTCGAGCAGCAGCACCGCGTACGGCGTCTTGCGGATCGCGTCGGTGAGCAGGCCGCCCTGGTCGAAGCCCACGTAGCCCGGGGGCGCGCCGATGAGCCGGGAGACGGTGTGCTTCTCCTGGTACTCGGTCATGTCGAAGCGCAGGAACTCGACCCCGAGGATGCGGGCGAGCTGCTTCGCCAGCTCGGTCTTGCCCACCCCGGTGGGCCCGGAGAACAGGAAGCTGCCGATGGGCTTCTCGGGCGACGCGAGGCCCGAGCGCGAGAGCTTGATGGCGCTGGCGATGGCGTCGATGGCCTGGTCCTGCCCGTAGATGACCTTCCGCAGCTCGGGCACGAGGCTGCGGAGCTGCGCCTGGTCGTCCGCCGAGACGGTGCGCTCGGGGATCTTGGCGATCTTCGCGACCACCCGCTCCACGTCGCGGCCGGTGATGCGGCGGTGCCGCCGGGCCTCCGGGCGCATCCGGTCGCGCGCGCCGGCCTCGTCGAGCACGTCGATGGCCTTGTCCGGCAGCTGCCGGTCGTTGATGTGCTTCGCCGACAGCTCGGCGGCGGCCCGGAGCGCGCGCGGCGTGTACTCCACGCCGTGGTGCTCCTCGTAGACCTTCTTCAGGCCGCGCAGGATCTTGACCGTGTCCTCGACCGACGGCTCGTGCACCTCGATCTTCTGGAAGCGGCGGGCGAGCGCGTGGTCGCGCTCGAACGTCTGCTTGTAGTCGTGGAACGTGGTCGAGCCGATGCAGCGCAGCTCGCCGGAGGCGAGCGCCGGCTTGAGGAGGTTCGACGCGTCCATCGAGGAGCCGGTGGTGGCGCCGGCGCCGACGATGGTGTGGATCTCGTCGATGAACAGGATCGCGTTGGGGGTCTTCTTCACCCCGGCGATGACGCCCTTCAGCCGCTGCTCGAACTCGCCGCGGAACTTGGTGCCGGCGAGCAGCGCGCCCATGTCGAGCGAGTAGATCGCCGCCTTCTCCAGCACCGCCGGGACCTTCTTCTCGTGGATGCGGAGCGCCAGCCCCTCCACGATGGCGGTCTTGCCCACGCCCGGCTCGCCCACGAACACCGGGTTGTTCTTGCGGCGGCGGCAGAGCACCTGGATGGTCCGCTCGATCTCGGCGTCGCGGCCGATGAGCGGGTCGATCTGGCCCTGCGCGGCGCGCTCGACCAGGTTCACCGTGAACGTGCGGAACGGATCCTTCACCGGGCGCGGGGCGCCCTCGTCGCCGTCGCCCTCGCCCTCGGCGCCGCCCGGCGAGTCCTCGCCGTCCTTGCTCACGCCGTGGGAGATGTACTGGAGGATGTCGAGGCGGCGGACGCCCTGCTTCTCGAGCAGGTAGACCGCGTGCGAGCCGCGCTCGCGCGTGATGGCGACGAGCACGTCGCCCGCGTTCAGCTCGGTGCGGCCCGACCCCTGCACGTGCCAGGCGGCGCGCTGGAGCACCCGCTGGAACGCGGCGGTCTGCTCGGGATCCTGGCCGGCGGCCACCGACTCGAGCGTCCGGTCGAGGTACTCCTCCAGCTCGCGCTCGAGCAGCTTCAGGTCGGCGCCGCAGGCGAGCAGCACCTCGGACGCGACCTTGTCCTTGGTCATGGCGTGGAGCAGGTGCTCCAGCGTCACGTACTCGTGGCGCCGGCGGCGGGCCTCGCCCACCGCGGCCTGGAGGGTCTGCTGCAGCTCCTTGGACACCGTCACCATCGCTACTCCGGCTCGATCGTCACGAGCAGCGGGTATTCCGCCTCGCGCGCCAGGTCCATCGTCTTCCGCGCCTTCGTCTCGGCGATCTCGTAGGGATAGATACCGGCGACCCCCACCCCGTGCATGTGAACGTGGAGCATGATCCGGTGGGCGGACTCCGGGTCGTGGTTGAAGACCGTCATCAGGACGAAATCGACGAACTCCTGCGTCGTGTAATGATCGTTGTGCAGCAGCACCCTGTACAGCGGCGGGCGCTTCGTCTCCCGCTCCGCGCGCGTCTTGGGGACGACGACCTCGGTATCGCCCCCGGGACGGGTTCGTTCAGCCATGGCCGTCCATTCTAATGCGTCCGGCGGACCCGGCGCGCACCCGCAGGCCCCCTGCGCGCGGGCCCGGGGCTCCCCCGCAGGACCGAGCCGGCTGCTCGCCTTCTTCCCCGGCCTCGCCTAGAGGTGGGGAATGCACGCCCTCCTCCTCGCATGCCTCGCCGCGGCCGGCGCCGTGGCCGCCCCGCTCGACCTCGCCCCGGTCCCGGGCCGCCCCAACCTGCTCCAGCTCGGCGTCCCCGAGGTCCCCCCGGAGGTGTCCGCCCGCCTCGAGCAGTACGAGAACGCGCGCGCCGCGGTCCTCCGCGACGTGTCGCCGGACGGCCGGGCCATGCTGGTGACCACGCGCTTCGGCAGCACCGCCCAGCTCCACCTCGTGCGGGCGCCGCTGGGCATGCGCGAGCAGCTCACGTTCGGCGACGAGCCGGTGTCCGACGCCGCGTTCCTGCCGGGCCGGCCGGAGAGCCTGCTCTACCTGCAGGACCAGGGCGGCGGCGAGTTCTTCCAGCTCTACCGCCTGGACCGGCGCACCGGCCGCTCGGAGCTGCTCACCGACGGCCGGAGCCGCCACTCGGACCTGGTGGTCTCGCCGGACGGCCGGCGCCTCGCGTACTCGGGGACGGGCCGCAACGGCAAGGACGCGGACGTGTACGTGGCCGAGGCCGATCGACCCGGCGCCGCGCGGCGCGTCGTGGAGGCGGAGGGGAGCTGGTCGCCGCTCGACTTCTCGCGCGACGGGCGCCGGCTGCTGGTCCGCCGGTATCGCGCCGCCTCCGACGCCGACCTCGAGCTGGTGGATCTCGCGACCGGCGCGCGGACGCCGCTGCTCGCCGGCAAGGGCTCGGTGGGCGGGGCCGCGTTCTCCGCCGACGGCAGGCACGCGTACGCCATCACCGACCGCGGCGCCGGGTATGCGGCGCTGGTCCGCGTGGACCTCGGGCACCCGGAGGCCGCGCCGCGCCCGGTCGCGCCCGGGGTGGCCTGGGACGTCGAGCAGGTGGTGGTGGCGCGCGACGGCACCGTGGCCTTCACCGCCAACGCGGACGGCGTCTCGCTGCTCCACGTGGTGGACCCGCGCACCGGCCGGCTGCGCGGCGTGGCGCTCCCGGGCCGGGGCGTCGCGACGCTCCGGTTCCCCTCCGGGCGGAGCGACCTCCTCGCGGTCGGGCTGGTGAGCGCCACCTCGCCCTGGGACGCCTGGACGGTCGAGCTCCGCGGCGGGAAGGCGGTGCGCTGGACGCGCTCGGAGGTCGGCGGGCTCGATCCGGCCGGGTTCGTGGAGCCGGAGCTGGTCCGCTACCCGAGCGCCGGCGGCGCGGAGGTGCCGGCGCTGCTGTACCGGCCGCGCGGCGGCGGGCGGGTGCCGGTGGTCGTGAACTGGCATGGCGGCCCGGAGGGCCAGCACCGGCCGGCGTTCAGCCCCATGGTGCAGTTCCTGGTGGCGGAGCTGGGCGTGGCGGTGCTCCAGCCGAACGTGCGCGGCTCCGCCGGCTACGGGAAGGACTGGCTCGCGCTCGACGACGGGGTGCGCCGCGAGGAGGCGCTGAAGGACGTCCCGGCCACGTTCCAGTTCATCGCCTCGCGGCCCGACCTCGACGCCTCGCGCGCGGTGGTGTGGGGCGGCTCCTACGGCGGCTACATGGTGCTCGCGACGCTCACGCTGTTTCCGGGCCTGGCGAGGGCCGGCGTGGACGTGGTGGGCATCTCCTCGCTGCCGAGCTTCCTCGAGAGCACCCAGGCGTACCGGCGCGACCTGCGCCGCGCCGAGTACGGCGACGAGCGCGTGCCGGAGGTGCGCGCGGTCCAGGAGCGGATCTCGCCGCTGGGCCGGGCCGGCGCCATCCGCGTGCCGCTGCTCGTCATCCAGGGCGCGAACGACCCGCGCGTCCCGCGCTCCGAGGCCGAGCAGATCGTCCGGGCGGTCCGCGCGAACGGGCAGGAGGTCTGGTACCTCGTCGCGCTCGACGAGGGGCACGGCTTCAAGAAGAAGGAGAACCGCGACCACGCCGACGCGGTCACGGTGGCGTTCCTGCAGCGGATGCTGGGCGGCGCGCGGCCCGCCGCCGCGGCGGGGGCCGGGGCGCGCTGAGCGCGCGGCGCGGCGCGCTGCCTAGGACGGGGGGCCCGCCCCGCCGAGCTGCCACCGCCCGCGCAGCGTGGGCTGCTCCAGCGCGCGGGCGAGCCGGGCCAGGAACTCGGCGCGCGGGATCTCGCGCGCGCCGAAGCGGACCAGGTGCTCGGTGCGGACCTGGCAGTCCACCAGCTCGACGCCCGCCGACCGGAGCCACTCGACGGAGCGAACGAACGCGACCTTGGACGCGTCCGGCGCGTCGGCGAACATCGACTCGCCGAAGAACGCCGCGCCCAGCGAGACGCCGTACAGCCCGCCGGCGAGCGCGTCGCCCTCCCACGCCTCGAAGGAGTGGGCGACGCCCAAGCGGTGCAGGCGCACGTACGCGTCGACCATCTCGCCGGTGATCCAGGTGCCCTGCTGGCCGGGGCGGTCCCGCTCGGCGCAGCGGCGGATGACCCGCTCGAACGCCTCGTCGGCGCTCACGCGGTAGGCGCCGCGCCGCAGCGTCCGCTGCAGCGAGCGGGGCACGTGCAGCGCGGCGGGGTCGAGCACCAGCCGCGGATCCGGCGACCACCAGAGGATGGGGCTCTCCGCGTCGAACCAAGGGAAGATCCCCTCGGCGTAGGCGGTGAGGAGCCGCTCCGGCTCGAGGTCGCCGCCCACCGCCAGCAGCCCGTCGGGCTCGGCGAGCGCGGGGTCCGGGAACGCGGGCTCGCGGGGCAGGCGGAAGATGGGCACGCCGGGATTGTATGCGAGCCGCGGCCCCGCGTGCGCCGCGCCGGCAGGCGCGCCGCGAGGTCACGGGCCTCGCGGAGCAGGGTGGGGCCCCGACGGCTCCGCCGCGGGGCGAGGGCGCAGCCGCGTGGGATCAGAACCGGCCGGAGAACGCCACCGTGGGCGGCGTCTTGATCACCGGATCGCGCGCCGGGCTCCCCAGCCCGTCGAACGCCACCGGGCGGCGCACCTCGCTGTCCTCGCGCGCGTCCAGGGTGGCGTGGACCGCGCCGAACGCGGCGCCCACGATGATGCCGATCCCGGCCCCCATCGACAGGTCCCGCTCCCAGTGGTCCCAGTCGTTCACGAGCGCCACGCCGGTGCCGACCAGGAGCCCGCCCACGCCGCCGTACGCGGCGTCGGTGACGATGGTGGCGAGCGGGTTCCGGCGCTCGCGGGTGTACCGGTCCACCACCACCGGGCTGCCGTACGCGGGCGGAGGGTTCACCACCGTGGTGCTGGGCGGCTGGTCGCCGGAGCCCGTCCCCTGCGGCGGGTTCACGACCACCTGCTGCGACGCCGCTCCGCCGGGCGTGTTGTTGCCCGACGTCGCGGAGGAAGACGACGACGGGGCCGCGCCCGAGCTCGCCGAGGACGGCGCCGACGACGAGGGCGCCACCCCGGTCCCGCTCGCCGCCGGCGGCGGCGCGGGCTGCGCCTGAGCCGGCGGCGGGCTCGCCTGCTGCGGCGGTGGGTACGCCGGCTGGGACGGTGGGTAGGTCTGCTGCGGCGGCGGGTAGTACGGCGGCGGCTGCTGCTGCGGCGCCTGCGCGCCGGCCGCGCCGGACGCCAGCACCGCGACGACGATCGCCGATCCCCTGTCGAGCCTCATACATCCCCCTCGGGCGCTCGGGGCGCCGCGTACCCCAAAGCTGGGGCCTGCCCCCGCCGAGGCGCAAACCGGACGGGGCGGTCGAGGGAGGGCACCCGTGGTCGGGCGCTGCTCGGAGTGCGAGCGGAGCGAGCCCGCCTTGGCGCCGCCGGGCCCGCGGCGAAGCCGCCGGCGGCGGCGCACGGGACCCCGCGATCGCGGCGCAGGAACCGTCGTTCAGGAGTGCAGCTCGACGAACTTCTTGATCGCCTGGCGCACGGACGCCTGCACCTTCGCCGGCACCTCGGGCATCGGCGCGGCCTTGCAGAGCGCCAGGGTGCGCTGGAGGGAGTCGCAGCGCGACTGGCACGCCGGGCAGCCGGCCAGGTGCTTCTCCATGTCGGCGCACACGTTCGCGCTGATCTCGCCCTCGAGGTGGCGGGAGAAGAGCTGGACGATGTCCGGGCAGGTGACGTCGGGACCGGACGGCGCGGCCGGTCGCGCCGCGGGCGCGGCCGCGGCGGGCGCCTCCGGGATCCCGAGGAGCGGCACCAGCGCCTCGCGCACGGCCACCCGGGCCCGGTGGAGCCGGCTCTTCACCGCCTCCACGCTCAGGCCCATCACCTCGGCGACCTCGGGGGCGGAGAGCCCCTCGACGTCCCGCAGCACCAGCACCTCGCGGTACATCGGGTCGAGGCGCCCGATGGCGGTCTCCAGGGCCTGCTCGATCTGGCGCCCGGCGAGCGACTCGTCCGGCGTGCGCCCGGGGTCCGCGACCTGCCGCGCCTCGGCCCCCGGCTCGCGCTGGTCGAGGGAGGTCTCCTCGGCCGGCGCGAACTTCGAGCGGCGGCGCTTCTTGATGCAGAAGCTCCGGGCGATCGTGTACATCCACGTCGAGACCGACGACGCGCCGCGGAAGTCCTTCACCGTCCGTGCGGCCGCGAGCAGCGTCTCCTGGAGGATGTCCTTCGCGTCCTCCGGATCCCGGCACATCTTCAGGCCGAAGCGGTAGACGCGCCGCTGGTGGCGCGTGAGCAGCTCGTCGAGCGCACGGCGGTCGCCGGTCCGGGCGCGGTCGATCAGGGTGGCGTCGCTGGTTTCCATGGTGTCTCCCGTCCTTCCTAGTCCACCCGCGATCCCCTCACAAGCGCGCGGTCGTCGCGGGTCCGGCCCGGCCTCCATTCACTGAGCGTGATGCGCACCCGGCGTGCTCGACCGGCGGGGGCGCCGGGCACCGAGGGCGGAGCGGGTTTAGGGGGCAGGCAAGCGACTCGCCCCTTCAGAGACCTTCCGCCAGTGGGAGGCGCCGAACAGTTTACGCCCCGGCGCGGGCCCCGGAACGTGGTGCAGCAGGACACGTCTGCCTCGGGGTGCGCGACCCACTCGATGAGCGCACTGTTCACGCCGAGATCCAACGCTCTCTTCCGCCTCGTCCTCGTCCTCCTGATCGCCGGCGCCGGCGGGACGGTCGCCGCGTTCATGGTGTACTGGCGCGTGCCGTACGGCACCGGCCAGCAGGAACAGGTGGCGCAGCCGGTCCAGTTCGACCACCGGCACCACGTCCAGGACGACCTCATCGACTGCCGGTACTGCCACAGCACGGTGGACCGGGCGGCGAGCGCGGGCATCCCTTCCACCGAGCTCTGCCTGAACTGCCACGCGCAGGTCTGGAACAAGAGCCCGCTGCTCGACGTGGTCCGCGCGAGCTGGTTCGCGAACGAGCCCATCCGCTGGATGCGCGTCCACAAGCTGCCGGACTTCGTCTACTTCAACCACTCCATCCACGTGAACAAGGGCGTCGGCTGCGTCGAGTGCCACGGCCGCGTGGACCAGATGGCCGCCATCGAGCAGGTGCAGCCGCTGACGATGGGCTGGTGCCTCGACTGCCACCGCAACCCGTATCCCCGCCTCCGCCCGCCGGAGGAGGTCACCAACATGGCCTGGAAGCCGGACGGTGACCCCGCCGCGATCGGGAGGGAGATCGCGAAGAAGTACGACGTCAAACCGCGCACGAGCTGCTACACATGCCATCGCTAGGCCTTCCCATCTACGGACAGAAGCAGGGTGCGGGTCTCGACGCGCGCCGCTGGCGCAGCGTCGAGGAGGCCGCCGAGGCCAGGGAGGTGCCGCCGGGCGAGTTCCCGGACGACGCCGCCGCGGTCCCGGAGGGCTTCACGCGCCGCGGGTTCCTCCAGGTGCTCGGCGCCTCGGTGGCGCTGGCGGGCCTGGAGGCCTGCAAGCCGCCGCGCGAGAACGTGGTCTCGTACGTGCGGCCGCCGGCCGGCGTGACCCCGAGCCTCCCGAGCGCCTACGCCACCGTCGCGTCGCGCGGCGGGTACGCGGTGGGCGTGGTGGTCACCAGCCACGAGGGCCGGCCCACCAAGATCGAGGGCAACCGCGAGCACCCGTCGAGCCGCGGCGGCAGCGACGCCATGCTGCAGGCGTCGATCCTCGACCTCTACGACCCGCGCCGGCTGAAGGGCTTCACCCGCGCCGGCCGCCCGCTCGGGTTCGCCACGCTGCTGCGCGAGGTCTCGGCGCTGGCCCGGTCGCACGCGCAGGACGGCGGGGCGCGGCTCCGCTTCCTGGTCGAGCCGAGCAGCTCGCCGGCGGTCGCCGACCTCCGCCGCCGGATCCTGGAGCGCTTCCCGCGCGCCCGCTTCGACGCGTGGGCGCCGGTGGGCGCCGACGCGGGGCGCGCCGGCGCGGCGATCGCGTTCGGCAAGCCGCTCGACGCCGCGGCCTCCCTCGCCGACGCGGACGTGATCCTCTCGCTCGAGTCGGACTTCCTCGCGCTCGAGGGCGACAGCCTGCGGCTGGCGCGCGAGTTCGGCGCGCGGCGCACCGCCGAGCGGATGAACCGGCTCTACGTGGCCGAGTCGGCGTACACCGTGACCGGCGGCGCCGCCGACCACCGCTTCCGGATGCGCTCCGCCGACGTGCTCGGGTTCGGGCGCGCGGTCGCCGCGGAGCTCGCCGCGAAGCACGGCCTCTCCCAGCTCGCGCCGCTCGGCGCGCCGGCCGGGGGCGAGCGCGCGAAGGCGGCCGCGGCGGTCGCGGCCGACCTGGCGCGGGCGCGGGGCCGCTCGGCGGTGCTCGCCGGCGACCGGCAGCCCGCCGCGGTGCACGCGCTCGCGGCGGCGCTGAACGACGCGCTCGGCAACGCCGGCAAGACGGTCGCGTACCGCCCCACCGCGCTGCTCGATCCGGCCGCCGGGCCGGACCGGCTCCGCGCGCTCGCCGGCGAGCTCGAGGCGGGCAAGGTGGACGCGCTGGTGGTGACGGCCTGGAACCCGGCGCACACCGCGCCGGCCGACGTCCCGCTCCGCAAGCTGCTCCCGAAGGCGAAGGACACGATCGCGCTCGCGCTCCGCGAGGACGACACGGTCCGGCTCGCGACCTGGAAGATCGCGGCCACCCACCCGCTGGAGGCCTGGGGCGACCTGCGCGCCGCCGACGGCACCGCCTCCATCCAGCAGCCGCTCATCGCGCCGCTGCACGAGTCGATGAGCGAGCTCGAGCTGCTCGCGGCGTTCCTCGACGAGGGGGACCACGGCACCTGGCGCATCGTGCGCGAGGGCTGGCGGCGCCGCGCCGGCGAGGCCGGGTTCGACGGCCGCTGGGACGGCTGGCTCGCCGCGGGCGTGGTCGCGGGCAGCGCCGTGCCGCCCGAGCCCGCGCAGGCGGACCTGGCCCGGGTCGCGGAGGCGGTGCGCGCGGTGGCCGCGCCGGGCGCGGCGCTCGAGCTGGGCTTCGCGGCCGACTACAAGGTGCTCGACGGCCGCTTCCTCGAGAACGCCTGGCTGCAGGAGTACCCGCACCCGATCACCAAGCTGACCTGGGACAACGCCGCGCAGCTCTCGGCCGCGACCGCGAAGCAGCTCGGCGTCGAGTCGGGCGACCTCGTCGAGCTGTCGTGGCGGGGCCGCACCCTCACCGCGCCGGCCCTGGTGGTCCCGGGCCACGCCGACGGCTCGGTGCTGCTCACGCTCGGCTACGGGCAGGCGCTGTCCGGGCCGGTGGGGAAGGGCGTGGGCCACGACGCCTACGCGCTCCGCACCTCCGACGCGCCCTGGTTCGGCGGCGGCGTGGAGGTCCGCAAGACCGGCAAGCGGCACCCGCTCGCCACCACCCAGGAGCACTTCTCGATGCAGGGCCGGGCCATCGCGCTCGCGCTCGACGCGCCGGAGCTCGCGCACGCGAAGCACGAGCTGGACGAGCACCGCGGCCCGCAGGCCACCATCCACGAGCCGGTGGACTACTCGAAGAACGAGTACCGCTGGGGCATGGCCATCGACCTCTCGCGCTGCATCGGCTGCGGCGCGTGCACGGTCGCCTGCCAGGCCGAGAACAACATCCCGGTGGTCGGCAAGGAGCAGGTGCTCCGCAGCCGCGAGATGCACTGGCTGCGGGTGGACCGCTACTTCGAGGGCCCGGTCGAGGATCCCGCCTCCGTCTCCCAGCCGCTCGCGTGCGTGCACTGCGAGGCGGCGCCCTGCGAGTACGTGTGCCCGGTGAACGCCACCGTGCACTCGGAGGAGGGGCTGAACGAGATGGTCTACAACCGGTGCGTCGGGACCCGGTACTGCTCCAACAACTGCCCGTACAAGGTGCGCCGCTTCAACTGGCTCGACTGGCACGGGACGCTCGAGCCGACCGAGAAGATGGTGCACAACCCCGACGTCACCGTCCGCGCGCGCGGCGTGATGGAGAAGTGCACCTACTGCACGCAGCGCATCGAGCACGCGCGCATCGACGCCCGCTCGAGCGGCCGGAAGATCGGCGGCGACGAGGTGGTCTCCGCCTGCCAGCAGGCCTGCCCCACCGAGGCGATCGTCTTCGGCAACCTGAACGACCCCGGCTCGGCCGTGTCGAAGCGGCACGCGGACGCCCGCCGCTACGACCTGCTGCACGAGCTCGGGACCCGGCCGCGCACCGCCTACCTCGTCAAGCTCCGCAACCCGAACCCCGACCTCGCATGACCACCGCGACCAAGACGATCGAGCGCGTCGATCCGCTCGAGACCTCGCCCGTGCTGGTCGGCCGCCCCGACGACCGGGCGCTGACCGAGAGCCTGCTCGAGCCGGTGCTGGGGCCCACGAAGAAGGGCTGGCTGGTGATGCTGGTCCTGTTCGGCGGCGGGATGGCCTTCTGGCTCCTGTCGCTCTACATGACCCTGTTCGTCGGCATCGGGGTGTGGGGCAACAACATCCCGGTCGCCTGGGCCTACGACATCACCAACTTCGTCTGGTGGATCGGCATCGGCCACGCCGGCACGCTGATCAGCGCGATCCTGCTGCTGTTCCAGCAGAAGTGGCGCACCTCCATCAACCGCTTCGCGGAGGCGATGACGCTGTTCGCGGTGGCGATGGCCGGCGCGTACCCGGTCATCCACCTCGGGCGGCCCTGGCTGTTCTGGTGGCTCATCCCGTACCCCGCCACCACGCAGATCTGGCCGAACTTCAAGAGCGCGCTCCCCTGGGACGTGTTCGCGATCTCGACCTACGCGACCGTCTCCTTCCTGTTCTGGTACCTCGGGCTCATCCCCGACCTCGCCACCTTGCGCGACGCGGCGAAGACCCGGGCGCAGCGCGTCGTCTACGGGATCATGTCCTTCGGCTGGCGGGGCTCGGCGCGCCACTGGCAGCACTGGCGCATCGGCTACCTGCTCATGGCCGGCCTGTCCACGCCGCTGGTGGTGTCGGTGCACACCATCGTGTCGTTCGACTTCGCCATCTCGCAGCTGCCGGGCTGGCACACCACCATCTTCCCGCCCTACTTCGTGGCCGGCGCCATCTTCAGCGGCTTCGCGATGGTGATGACGCTGATGATCCCGGCGCGGAAGGTGTTCAAGTTCGAGCACGTCGTCACCGCGCGCCACCTCGACAACATGGCGAAGGTGATCCTCGCAACGGGCCTGATGGTCACCTACGGCTACGTGATGGAGTGGTTCATCGCGTGGTACTCGGGCAACGACGCCGAGTGGTTCGCCTTCTACAACCGCGTCGTCGGCGACTACAAGCTGGTGTACGCGATGCAGATCTTCTGCAACGTGGTGGCGCCGCAGGTGTTCTGGGTGCCCGCGCTGCGGCGGAACGTGATGGTGCTGTTCCTCGTCTCCGTGCTGGTGAACTTCGGCATGTGGGCGGAGCGCTTCGTCATCATCGCGGTGACGCTCACCCGCGACTTCGTCCCCGGCTCCTGGGCGAACTACACGCCGACGTGGGTCGACTGGGGCCTGCTGTTCGGGTCGATCTCCACCTTCTCCGTCCTGTTCCTCCTGTTCCTGCGCTTCCTGCCGGCCATCCCCATCTCCGAGGTGAAGGAGCTCCGCCGCGAGCTGGAGCACCAGGATCACCACGCCGCGCAGGGCGGGCAGGCCGTGGCGCAGGGCGCGCACGCGGAGCGGGCATGAAGACGTACGTCCTGGGAGAGTTCGGCGCCGAGGCCGCGCTCCTCGACGCGGCGCGCACGCTGCGCGCGCGCGGCGGGGCCACCCTCGACCTCCATTCACCGTACCCGCTGCACGGCGCCGAGGAGGCGCTGGGCCTGCGCAGGTCCACCGTGCCGCTCGTGGCGCTGGTGGCCGGGATCACCGGCGCGGTCTCCGGGTACCTGCTGCAGTGGTACACGGTCGGCTACGACTGGCCGCTCAACGTCGGCAACCGGCCGCCGCACAGCGCGCCGGCGTTCATCCCGGTCACGTTCGAGCTCGGCGTGCTGTTCTCCGCGCTGAGCATCTTCGTCGGCCTGCTCGCCGTCTACTTCGGCTTCCCGCGCGTCCACCACCCGGTGTTCGAGGTGGAGGCGTTCCGCTCCGCCAGCATCGACGGCCTGTGGCTCTCGGCCGAGGTGGACGGCGGCGACGCCGACGCGGTCGCGGCGGAGCTGCGCCGGCTCGGCGCGCGCCAGGTCTCGGTCGTCCCGGAGGGGAAGTGAGATGACCCGCCGCCTCGCCCTCTTCCTGCCGCTCCTCGCGCTGACCGCCTGCCCGCGGCTCGACCCGATGCAGCGCCAGCAGAAGTACAAGGCCTACCAGTCCAGCGAGTACTACGCGAACGGCCTCGCCATGCGGCACCCGCCGGCCGGCACCGTGCCGTACGGCCCCCGGCTCGACCCGGCCGTCGCGACCGGCCGCGGCCCCGACGGCCGCCCGGTGCAGCTGATGCCGGTGGCGGTGGACGCGAAGCTGCTCGCGCGCGGGCGCCAGCGCTTCGACGTGAGCTGCGCGGTGTGCCACGGCGTGCTCGGCGACGGCGAGAGCCAGGTCGCCATGAACATGTCGCTGCGCCGGCCGCCCTCGCTGCACCTCTACCGCGATCGCCCGGACGGCTACATCTACCAGGTGATCACCGAGGGCTTCGGGCTCATGCCCTCGTACGCCGCCGAGATCCCGGTGCAGGACCGCTGGGCGATCGTGGCGTACGTGCGCGCCCTCCAGCTCAGCCAGAACGCATCGCTCGACCAGGTGCCCCCCGACGCCCGCGAGCAGCTCCAGAAGGAGGGGCGATGACCCTCACCCCGTACCTGGGCGGCCGGCGCCTCATGACGATCGCCGCCGCCGCCGGCGCCGCGGGCCTCGCCGTCACCGCGCTCGGCGCGGCGGTCGGCGATCCGCGCCGCGCGCTCTACGCCTACCTCGTCGCGTTCGTCTACTGGCTGGGCCTGGCGCTCGGCGCGCTCATCCTGCTCGGCGCGCTGCACGCGTCGAACGCGCGCTGGCCGGTGGTGCTGCGCCGCTTCCTCGAGCACCTCCCGGCGGTGATCCCGCTGTTCGTGGTGCTGTTCATCCCCATCCTGCTCGGCCGCGGCCACCTGTTCCCGTGGGTGGACCCGCACGGCCTGCAGGGCGAGGTCCTCCACGCGGTCGAGCACAAGAAGCCCTGGCTCAACGTGCCGTTCTTCGTGATCCGGGCCGCGATCTACTTCGCCTGCTGGATCGGGGTCGCGCACCTGCTCCGCGCCTGGTCGCTCCGCCAGGACGAGGTCGGCGGGCACGACCTGACCCGCCGCCAGCGCGCGCTCGGGGCGGGCTCGCTGCCGTTCGTGGCGCTCACGCTCACGTTCGCGGCGTTCGACTGGATGATGTCGCTCGACCCGCGCTTCTTCTCGACCATCTTCGGCGTGTACTGGTTCGCCGGCAGCTTCGTGGGCGCGTTCGCGGTGGTGATCATCGCCGCCAACGCCACGCGGGTCGATCCGAACCAGTTCGGCGCGCACATGAACACCGAGCACTTCCACTCGCTCGGCAAGTTCCTGCTCGCGTTCACCGCGTTCTGGGCCTACGTCGCGTTCTCGCAGTTCATGCTCATCTGGATCGCGAACGTGCCGGAGGAGGTGCCCTGGTACATCCTCCGCATCGAGGGCGGGTGGAAGGCGGTGGGCGTGTTCCTCGCGCTGTTCCACTTCCTGGTGCCGTTCTTCCTGCTCATGAACCGCGCCATCACCCGCAACCCGGGCCGGCTGGCGAAGGTCGCGGTCTGGATCCTGTTCGTCCACTGGATCGACCTCTACTGGCTGCTGATGCCCCACCTCGACCCGGGCGGCCCGCGGCCGTCGCTGTGGGACCTCTCCGCCTTCGTGGGCGTGGGCGGCGTCACCGTGGCGTTCGCGCTGGTCCGCATGCGCGGCACGGTGGCGGTCCCGGTCCGCGATCCCTACCTCGAGGACTCGCTGAGGTACCTGCCGCAATGAGCGACCACGTCGAACACGCCCACGGGGTCCGGTCCGAGGAGGACCGGATCGACACCGGCAAGATCATCGCGGTCGGCGTGGCCGCGCTCGTGCTCTTCCTCATCGGCTCCTACGCCGCCATCGCCTACCTGCGGGACGTGCGCGCCTCGCGCGAGGCGCCGCCCATCCCGGCGGAGATCGGCCAGAACAAGATCGGCATGGTGGAGCAGCAGCTGTTCGAGCTCTCCGTGCGCGGCGAGCGCGATCGCGCCGCCCGCCGCCAGCGGCTCGCGTCGTACGGCTGGGTGGACCGGGGCGCCGGCGTGGTGCACCTGCCCATCGACCGCGCCATGGACCTGGTGGTCCAGGGGATCCGCCCCATGCCCGCGCCGCCGGTGGAGCCGGTGCCGTCGCAGGCGCCCGACCTCGGGCCTGGCCCGGGAGGCCAGCCGTGACGCGCGCGATGCTCCGGCGCGCCGGGGCCGGCCTGGCGCTCGCGGCCGCCGCGGCGCTCGCCGCGCCTGCGCCGGCCGCGGCCCAGTTCTGGCGCCAGCGCGAGGGTGGGGCGGGCCCGTCGCCGGACGTGCCGCCGGTCGCCCTCGAGGACGTCCGCGTCGAGGAGAAGCTCGGCGCGGCGGTCCCGCTCGACGTGTCCTTCACCGACTGGAAGGGCCAGCCTTTCTCGCTGCGCCAGGCCTTCGACGGCAAGAAGCCGGTGGTGGTCGCGCTCGTCTACTACGACTGCCCCATGCTGTGCGGGCTCATCCTCTCGGGCATGGGCAAGGCCATGCGCGAGAACGGGCTCGAGCTGGGCCGGGACTACCAGGCGGTCACCATCTCCTTCGATCCGGAGGAGGGGCCGGCGCTCGCCGCCGAGCGGCGCCGCGGCTACTTGCAGTCGATGGGCCGCTCCGACGCGGGGACCGACTGGCCGTTCCTGGTCGGCACGGCGGAGGCGTCGCGCCAGGTCTCCGACGCGGTCGGCTTCTACTACAAGAAGGACCCGGCCTCCGGCGAGTGGGCCCACCAGGCGGCGATCTTCGTCATCACGCCCGACGGGAAGGTCTCTCGCTACCTGTACGGCATCGACTACCCGCCCAAGGACTTCCGGCTGTCGGTCGTCGAGGCCGCCAGCGGCAAGGTCGGCACCAGCTTCGATCGACTCCTCCTCACCTGCTACCGGTACGACCCCGCCTCGCGGAAGTACGAGCCGTACGCGTTCGGCATCGTCCGCGCCGGCGCGGCCGTGGTGCTGGTGGCCCTCACCGGCCTGATCGCCGCGCTGGTCTGGCGCGAGCGGCGGGCCAAGGCGAGGCAGACGGCATGAACGACCTCCTGCGAAGAATGCTGTTCCTCCCGGACCAGGCGAGCGACTACGCGCGCCAGGTGGACGGGCTCCACTACTTCGTCATCATCACCACCATGCTCGCGGCGGCGGGCGTGTTCGCCACCGCGATCTACTTCTTCGTGCGGTACCGGCGGCGGGCGGACACCGACGTCACCCCGCGCGTCGAGCCGAAGGCCATCCACGAGGTCATCTTCGTGGGGCTGCCGCTGGCGTTCTTCCTGGTGTGGTTCGCGATCGGCTTCCCGCAGTTCGCGAAGCTGCAGACGCCGCCCAAGGACGCGATGGACGTCTACGTCCAGGGCAAGAAGTGGATGTGGAAGTTCGCGTACCCGGGCGGCCCGAACTCGGTGGACGTGCTGCGCGTCCCCGCCGGCCGGCCGGTGCGGCTGCTCATCACCTCGCGCGACGTGATCCACTCGTTCTACGTGCCGGCGCTCCGGGTGAAGCAGGACGCGCTCCCGGGCCGCTACACGCAGACCTGGTTCAACGCCGACCGGCCGGGCCGCTACGAGATCTTCTGCGCCGAGTACTGCGGCCTCGCGCACTCCGGGATGATCGGCGAGCTGGTGGTGATGCCGGCGGAGGAGTTCGACCAGTGGCTCGCCACGCAGGGGCGCGGGGTGGCCGGGTCGCAGGACGGCACGCCCGTCCCCGGCGAGCCGGTGCGCCCGGCCTCCAACGTCATCGAGGAGGGGCGGCGGCTGGCCAGCGAGCAGGGCTGCCTGAAGTGCCACTCGGTGGACGGCACGCGGCACATCGGGCCGACCTGGGTGGACCTCTACGAGCGGAACGAGAAGCTCCAGAGCGGGAAGAGCGTGCAGGCCGACGAGGGGTATCTCACCAAGTCGATGATGGATCCCGCCGCGGACATCGTGGCGGGCTACCAGAACGTGATGCCGACCTACCAGGGCAAGCTCGCACCGCCCGAGGCGGCGGCCATCGTCGAGTTCATCAAGTCCTTGAAGACCCCGGCGGTCCAGAGCGGTCCGTCGGAGGGCCCGGTCTATGAGTCCATCCCACGCAAGTGACGTTCCCGTGTACAACCCGCGGAACTACCTCAACTCGCCCGCGACCGGCCTGAAGTCCTGGATGCTGACCCAGGACCACAAGCGGATCGGGGTGATGTTCCTGGTGGCGGCCACGGTGTTCTTCGCCGTCGGCGGCCTGTTCGCCATGCTCATCCGGATCGAGCTGCTCACGCCCGGTCCGACGATCATGGACGCGATGACGTACAACCGGATGTTCACGCTCCACGGCGTGGTCATGATCTTCCTGTTCATGATCCCCGCCATCCCGAGCGGCTTCGGCAACTTCCTGGTGCCGCTCATGCTCGGGGCCAAGGACGTGGCGTTCCCGAAGCTGAACCTCCTCAGCTTCTACCTCTACCTGCTGGGCGCCGCGATCGCGCTGTACGGGATGATCCACGGCGGCGCGGACACCGGCTGGACGTTCTACACGCCGTACTCGACCACCACCGCCACCAAGGTGGTGCCGATCCTGCTCGGCGCGTTCGTCCTGGGGTTCTCGTCGATCCTCACCGGCCTGAACTTCATCGTCACCACGCACACCATGCGCGCCCCGGGGATCGGCTGGAACCGGGTGCCGCTGTTCGTGTGGTCGATCTACGCGACCAGCATCATCCAGATCCTCGCCACGCCGGTGCTGGGCATGACGCTGCTGCTGGTGGCGGTGGAGCACGCGTTCGGCTGGGGCATCTTCGATCCGGCGCGCGGCGGCGACCCGGTGCTGTTCCAGCACTTCTTCTGGTTCTACTCGCACCCCGCCGTCTACATCATGGTGCTGCCCGCCATGGCGGTGATCTCCGAGGTGGTCTGCGCGTTCTCGCGCAAGAACATCTTCGGCTACAAGGCGGTCGCCTACTCCTCGCTGGGCATCGCGTTCGTCGGCTTCTTCACCTGGGGCCACCACCTGTTCGTCTCGGGCCAGTCGGCCTTCGACGCCGGCGTGTTCGGGATCCTCTCGATGTTCGTGGGCATCTTCACGGCCATCAAGGTCTTCAACTGGACCGCCACGCTGTACCAGGGGTCGATCGCGTTCAAGACGCCGTTCGCCTACTTCGTCGGCTTCCTGTTCTTCCTGGTGTTCGGCGGGATGACCGGCGTGGCGGTCGCCACCGTGTCGCTCGACGTCCACTGGCACGACACGTACTTCGTGGTGGCGCACTTCCACTTCATCATGGTGGGCGCGACCGTGATGGCGTTCCTCGCCGCGCTCCACTACTGGTTCCCGAAGATCACCGGCCGCATGTACCCGGAGGGCTGGGGGCTGGTGGGCGCGGTGATGGTGATCCTGGGCTTCAACTTCACCTTCATCCCGCAGTTCCTGCTCGGGAACGAGGGCATGCCGCGCCGGTACTTCTCCTACCCGGAGCGGTTCTGGGCGCTCAACGTCGCCTCCACCGCCGGCGCCTCGGTGCTGGCGATGGGCCTCGTCATCATCCTCGTCTACCTGCTGGTGGCGCTGAAGTGGGGCCCGATCGCCGGCTCGAACCCGTGGCACTCGCGCGGCTACGAGTGGGACACGGCCTCGCCGCCGCTCCCCGAGAACTTCGAGGAGACCCCCGTCTACACGCGCGGACCGCACGAGTACGACGAGGACTCCTACGCCAACCCTCCCCCGGTCGCCCCCGAGCCGAAGCATGCAAGCTAGCCCGCTCGCACACCATTTCGAGAACATCGAGAAGCAGTCTCACGCCGAGCGGCTCGGCATGTGGCTGTTCCTCGCCTCCGAGGTGCTGCTGTTCACCGCGCTGTTCGCGGCCTACGCGGTGTACCGGTACCTGTACTCGGACGCGTTCGCCGAGGCGAGCCGCGCCATCGAGACCTGGCTCGGCCTGGTCAACACCATCATCCTGGTGACCAGCTCGTTCACGGTCGCGCTCGGGCTGAACGAGGCGGTGAAGGGGAACGGCAAGAAGACCGGGCTGTGGTTCGCCGTGTCGGTCGCCTTCGCCGTCGCGTTCCTCGCGCTCAAGGCGGTCGAGTACAGCCACCACTTCCACGAGGGGCAGCTCCCGGGCCGCTACTACTCGTTCCAGGAGCTGCAGGCGCCGGGCGCGTCGCTGTTCTTCGCGCTCTACTTCCTCATCACCGGCCTGCACGGCGTCCACGTGATCGTCGGCATGACGATCCTGGCGGTGGTGGGCGTGAAGGCGGCGCGCGGGAAGTACACGGCGGCGTACCACACGCCGGTCGAGCTGGCCGGCCTGTACTGGCACCTCGTCGACCTCATCTGGATCTTCGTCTTCCCCCTCATCTACCTCGTGTAGGGAGCCACACCTCCATGGCCGACACCCGACCGATCGCGCACGAGGAGCACCAGGCGACCCACCACGCGCACGGCATGCGCTACGTGGTGGTGTGGATCGCCCTGCTCGTGCTCACCGTCGTCACCTACGCCGCCTCGCGCGTCCACCTGCCCGGCGGCTGGCACGTGGCGGTGGCGCTGCTCATCGCCATCGCGAAGGGCGCGCTGGTGGCGCTGTTCTTCATGCACCTGTGGGATCAGCGGGGCGCGAACCGCCTGGTCTTCGTCACCTCGCTCGCGTTCGTGGCGCTGCTCATCGGGCTCACCATCCTCGACAACGCCACCCGCTTCCCGCTCGCGAACCCGCCCGGCAGCGCCGGCGCGCTGCCCTGGGGTGGCGCGGATCGCGATCCCCCGAAGCTGCCGTAGCCCGGGCCGCCGGCCCGCCCGACGCTCCCGCTCCCCGGTGGCCCCGCGCCGCCGGGGAGCTTCCGTCCCGGGGCCCGCCCGGCCGCCGGCGCGCCCGGCCCGCGCCCGGCGTCCGCCGCGCCCCCGGTCCGCATCCCGGGCGCTCCGCCCCGCGCCGCTCGCGATCCGGCCCGCGCGTTCGCATCTCTGATGCGGCGCCCCGCGGCGCGCCGGCCACGGGGCCGCGCGTCGGGGCGCGGGAGCCGCACCTTGCGAGCCATCGGTCACCGCACCTGGGCCATCCCGGAGGGCTACCTGCCGCCCCGGGGGCGGCCGGAGGATCGCGCGCTGGAGAGCCACGAGGCCGCCTGCGTGCTGAACGCCGGCGACGAGGACGCGCACCTCGAGCTCCGCGTGTTCTTCGCCGACCGCGAGCCGGCCGGACCGTACCGGCTCACCGTGGGCGCCCGCCGCACGCTGCACCTGCGGCTCGACGACCTGCGCGACCCGGAGCCCATCCCGCGCGGCACCGACTACGCGACGGTGATCCGGTCCGACGTGCCGGTGGTGGTGCAGCACACCCGGCTCGACGCGCGCCGCGCGGAGAGCGCGCTCATGACGACGCTCGCGTGGGCGGCGGACGAGGAGGGGGCATGAACGTCGGCGAGTTCCTGCTGCGCCGGCTGGTGGAGTGGGGCGTCCGCCGGGTGTTCGGCTATCCGGGCGACGGGATCAACGGGATCCTGGGCGCGTTCCGGACCGTGGACGCGCTGCGCTTCACCCAGGTCCGCCACGAGGAGATGGCGGCGTTCATGGCCTGCGCGCACGCGAAGTTCACCGGCGAGGTGGGCGTGTGCCTGGCCACCTCCGGCCCCGGCGCCATCCACCTCCTGAACGGCCTGTACGACGCGCGCATGGACCACCAGCCGGTGGTCGCGATCGTGGGCCAGACCGCGCGCGCCGCCATGGGCGGCTCCTACCAGCAGGAGGTGGACCTGCCCTCGCTGTTCAAGGACGTGGCGCACGAGTACGTGCAGACGCTGATGGTGCCGTCGCAGGCCCGCCACCTGGTGGACCGGGCCGTGCGCATCGCGCGGGCGGAGCGGACCGTGACCGCGATCGTGGTGCCGAACGACGTGCAGGGCCTCGAGTACACGTCGCCCCCGCACGCCCACGCCACGGTCCACAGCGGCGTGGGCTGGGAGGCGCCGCGGGTGGTCCCGGCCGCCCGAGACCTGCGCCGCGCGGCGGAGGTGCTGAACGCCGGGCGCCGCGTGGCGATGCTGGTGGGGGCCGGCGCGCTCGGCGCCGCGCGCGAGGTCGCCGAGGTGGCCGACGTGCTCGGGGCCGGCGTCGCGAAGGCGCTGCTCGGCAAGGCGGTGCTGCCGGACGAGCTGCCCTGGGTGACCGGCGCCATCGGCCTGCTCGGCACCAAGCCCTCCTGGAACCTGATGAGCGGCTGCGACACGCTGCTGATGGTGGGCTCCTCGTTCCCGTACCCCGAGTTCCTGCCGAAGGAGGGGCAGGCGCGGGGCGTCCAGATCGACCTCGACGGCCGGATGCTCTCCATCCGCTATCCGATGGAGGTGAACCTGGTGGGCGACGCCGCCGAGACGCTCCAGGCGCTGCGGCCGCTGCTGCGGCGCAAGGAGGACGGGTCCTGGCGCGAGAAGGTCGAGTCCGACGTGCGCCGCTGGTGGAAGGTGCTGGAGGCGCGCGCCATGAACCCGGCCACGCCGGTGAACCCGCAGCGCGTGTTCTGGGAGCTGTCCCCGCGCCTGCCGGAGCGCGCCATCGTCTCGGCCGACTCCGGCTCGTCCGCGAACTGGTACGCGCGCGACGTGCGCCTGCGCGAGGGGATGCTGGCCTCGCTCTCCGGCAACCTCGCGACCATGGGGCCGGCGGTGCCGTACGCGATCGCCGCCAAGTTCGCCTACCCGGAGCGCGTGGTGGTGGCGCTGGCGGGCGACGGCGCCATGCAGATGAACGGCCTCGCCGAGCTGGCCACCATCGCCCGCTACTGGCGCGAGTGGTCCGACCCGCGCCTGGTGGTCCTGGTGCTCGACAACCGCGACCTCAACCAGGTGACCTGGGAGCAGCGGGTGATGGAGGGGGATCCGAAGCTCGAGGCGTCGCAGACGCTGCCGCCGGTGGACTACGCGGGCTTCGCCGCGTCGCTCGGCCTCGGGGCGGTGAAGGTCGAGCGGCCGGAGGAGATCGGGCCGGCCTGGGATCGGGCGTTCGCCGCCGACCGCCCGTGCCTGGTGCAGGCGCGGACGGATCCGAACGTGCCGCCGCTGCCGCCGCACATCACGCTGGAGCAGGCGAAGGGCTACCTCGAGGCGATCCTGAAGGGCGACCCGGAGCGCGGCGCCATGATCGTGCGCTCGTGGCGCGACGCGCTGGAGGGCGTGCTGCCCCACCGGAAGGGCTGACGTGGCGCGCGGCGAGGCCACCGTGGAGCGGGTGCACGCGGCCGCGTACCGCGTGCCCACCGACGCGCCCGAGTCCGACGGCACGCTGGCCTGGGACGCGACCACGCTGGTGGTGGCGGAGGTGGAGGGCGGCGGCGCGCGCGGGCTCGGCTACACCTACGCGGACGCGTCCGCCGCCGCGGTGGTGAACGGCCTGCTCTCCGAGGCGGTGCGGGGGGTGGACGCGCTCGACGCGCCCGCCGCGAGCCGGGCCATGCGCCGGGCGCTGCGCAACGCCGGGCCGGCAGGGGTCGGCGGCATGGCGCTCTCGGCGGTGGACGCGGCGCTCTGGGACCTCCACGCGCGGCTGCTCGGGGTGCCGCTCCTCGCGCTGCTGGGCCGTGCGCGGCCGGCCGTCCCGGCCTACGGGAGCGGCGGCTTCTGCTCGTACGCGCCGGAGCGCCTGCGCGAGCAGCTCGGCGGCTGGGCGGCGGCGGGCTTCCCCGCGGTGAAGATGAAGGTCGGGCGCGACCCGCGCGCGGACCGGGAGCGCGTGCGCGCGGCGCGGGAGGCGATCGGCGCGGCGGAGCTGTTCGTGGACGCGAACGGCGCCTACGGGCGCAAGCAGGCGCTGGCGCTCGCCGCCGCGTTCGCCGACGAGGGCGTCACCTGGCTGGAGGAGCCGGTGCCGTCCGACGACCTGGCCGGCCTGCGCCTCGTGCGCGAGCGCGCGCCGGCCGGGATGGACGTGGCCGCGGGCGAGTACGGGCACGACCCGGCCTACTTCCGCCGCATGCTCGAGGCGGGCGCCGTGGACGTGCTGCAGGCGGACGCGACCCGCTGCGGCGGGGTGACCGGCTTCCTGGCCGCGGCGGCGGTGGCGGCGGCGTTCGGCGTGCCGCTGTCGTCGCACTGCGCGCCCTCGCTCCACGCGACCCTGATGTGCGCGGTGGAGCGGGCCGCGCACCTGGAGTGGTTCCACGATCACGAGCGCATCGAGGCGCTGCTGCTCGAGGGCGCGCCGCGCCCGTCCGGCGGCGCGCTCGCGCCGGACCTCTCGCGCCCCGGCCTCGGCCTCGAGCTCCGTGCGCGCGACGCGGAGCGCTGGGCGGTGGCCTGAGGGGAGGGGCGATGGAGCAGCCGGAGGCGGGCGGACGGTATCTCATCCCCGGGCTGGGCCGGTCGGCGGATCCGGCCGCGCGCCTGCGCGCCGAGCGCGAGCCGTACCGGCGCGGCGGGCCGTTCCCGGCGGAGGCGGCGCGGGCGCTGGCGAGCGACCTCGCGCGGGCGGTCGAGGGCGAGGTGCGCTTCGACGAGGGCGCGCGCGCGCTGTACGCGACCGACGGATCCAACTACCGGCAGGTGCCCATCGGCGTGGTGGTGCCGCGCAGCGTGGACGACGTCGTCGCCACGGTGGCCACCTGCCGCGCGCACGGGGCCCCGGTGCTGTCGCGCGGAGGCGGGACCAGCCTGGCGGGCCAGTGCTGCAACGTGGCGGTGGTGATGGACTTCTCGAAGTACCTGTCGCGCGTGCTGGAGGTCGACCCGGGGAAACGCCTGGCGCGCGTCGAGCCGGGGTGCGTGCTCGACGTGCTCCGCGCCGCGGCGGAGCGCCACCACCTCACGTTCGGCCCCGACCCGTCCACCCACGACCACTGCACGCTCGGCGGGATGATCGGGAACGACTCCTGCGGCGTGCACTCCATGATGGCAGGGCGGACCGCCGACAACGTGCGGCGGCTCGAGGTGCTCACCTCCGACGGCCTGCGCACCTGGGTGGGCGAGACCTCCGACGCGGAGCGCGCGGCGGTGGTGCGGGCCGGCGGCCGGAAGGGGGCGCTCTACGCCGGCCTCGCGGCGCTGCGGGACCGGGTCGGGGACGAGGTGCGGACCCGCTTCCCGCGCATCCCCCGGCGCGTGTCCGGCTACAACCTCGACGAGCTGCTGCCCGAGCGCGGCTTCCACCTGGCGCGCGCGCTCACCGGCAGCGAGGGAACGCTCGTCACCATCCTGCAGGCGGAGGTCCGGCTGGTGGACAGCCCGCCGGCGCGCGCGCTGCTCGTGCTCGGCTTCCCCGACGTGTTCGCCGCGGCGGATCGCGTGCCGGAGGTCGCGGCGCTCGGTCCCATCGGCCTGGAGGGCATCGACGAGCGGCTGGTGGAGGACATGCGCCGCAAGCGCCTCCACCCGGAGCGGCTGCGGCTGCTCCCGGACGGCCGCGGGTGGCTGCTGGTGGAGTTCGGCGGCGCCGAGCGCGCCGAGGCCGAGGCGCGCGCGCGGCGCTGCATGGACGCGCTCGGCCGCGGCCCGGGCGCCCCCGCGATGAAGCTCTACGACGACCCGGCGGAGGAGGCGATCGTCTGGAAGGTGCGCGAGTCCGGGCTGGGCGCCACCGCGCGCGTGCCGGGGCGGCCGGACGCGTGGGAGGGGTGGGAGGACTCGGCGGTGGCGCCGGAGCGGCTCGGGGAGTACCTGCGGGCGCTGGACGGCCTGCTGCACGGGTTCGGCTACCACGGCGCGCTCTATGGCCACTTCGGCCAGGGCTGCGTCCACACCCGCATCGACTTCGACCTGACCACCGCGGCGGGCATCGCGCGCTACCGCACCTTCGTGGAGGCCGCCGCCGACCTGGTGGTCTCGCTGGGCGGCTCGCTCTCGGGCGAGCACGGCGACGGCCAGTCGCGCGGCGAGCTGCTGGTGAAGATGTTCGGGCCGAGCCTGGTGGACGCGTTCCGCGACTTCAAGCGGCTCTGGGATCCCGACTGGCGGATGAACCCGGGCAAGAAGATCGACGCCTACCGGCTCGACGAGAACCTGCGGCTCGGGGCCGGCTACGTGGAGCTCCGGCCGCGCACCGCGTTCGCCTACCCGGAGGACCAGGGCAGCTTCGGCCGGGTGGCGGCGCGCTGCGTCGGGGTGGGCGAGTGCCGGCGGGACGAGGGCGGCGTGATGTGCCCGAGCTACCGGGTGACGCGCGAGGAGAAGCACTCCACCCGCGGCCGGGCGCACCTGCTGCACGAGCTGATGCTGGGCGATCCGCTCCGCGGCGGCTGGCGCTCGGCCGAGGTCGCCGACGCGCTGCACCTGTGCCTCGCTTGCAAGGGGTGCAAGAGCGACTGCCCGATGAACGTGGACATGGCCACCTACAAGGCCGAGTTCCTGTCGCACCACTACCGCGGCCGGCTGCGACCGCGCGCGGCCTACGCCATGGGCCTGGTGGCCTGGTGGGCCCGGGCGGCGTCGCTCGCGCCGGGCGTGGCGAACGCGCTCGCGCGCGCGCCGGGCCTCTCCGCGCTGGCGCGGCGCGCGGGCGGGATCGCCCCGGAGCGCGCGCTGCCCGCGTTCGCGCCGGTGACGTTCCGGCGCTGGTTCGCGCGCCGGCGCGCGGCGGCGCCGGGCGCGGCCGCCGGGCGCGGGCGCGGGCGCTCGGTGGTGCTGTTCCCGGACACGTTCACCGACTTCTTCCACCCGGAGATCGGGATCGCGGCGGTGGAGGTCCTGGAGGCCGCCGGCTGGCAGGTGCGCATCCCGCGCCGGCGCCTCTGCTGCGGCCGCCCGCTCTACGACCACGGCATGCTCGACCTGGCGCGGCGGCTGCTCCGGCAGGACCTGGACGCGCTGGCGCCCGCCGCCGAGGCCGGGACGCCGGTGGTGGTGCTCGAGCCGAGCTGCGCGGCGGTGTTCCGGGACGAGCTGCCCAACCTGCTCCACGGGGACCGGCGCGCCGACGCGCTGGCCGGCCGGACCCGGCTCCTCTCCGAGCTCGTGGACGAGGCGGGCGACGCCTTCCCGGTGCCGCGGCTCGACCGCCGCGCGCTCGTGCAGGTGCACTGCCACCACCATGCGGTGATGGGCGAGGAGGCCGAGCGGCGGGTGCTCGCGCGCATGGGGCTCGACGCCGAGGTGCTCGACGCGGGCTGCTGCGGGATGGCGGGCTCGTTCGGCTTCGAGGCGGGCGACCGGTACCGGGTGTCGATGGCGGTTGGCGAGCGCGGGGTCCTGCCGGCGGTGCGGCGCGCGCCGGCGCAGGACCTGGTGCTCGCCGATGGGTTCTCCTGCCGGACGCAGATCGAGCAGGGCACCGGCCGCCGCGGGCTCCACCTGGCCGAGGCGCTGCGGCTCGCGGCGGAGCCCGGCGCCGCCGCGCTCGACGCGGAGGCGTGGGCGCGCGGACGGCGGCCGCGGAGGGCGGCGCGGGACGTCCTGCGCGAGGCGGCGCTGCTCGGCGCCGCCGCGGCCGCGCTCGCCGCGATCGCCTACGCGGGCAGGGCCGCGAGGACGCGCTCGTAGGCGGCGGCGTCCTCCGTCGAGAAGCAGCAGAACACCGCCCGGCGGACCGGGCCGCCCGCCTCGAGCGCGCGCCGCACCTCGGCCACCGCGATGGGCGTGGCCCGCTCGATGGGGAAGCCGTACGCGCCGGTGGAGATGGCCGGGAAGGCGATGGAGCGCAGCCCGTGCTCCGCGGCGAGCCGCATCGAGGCGCGGTAGCAGGAGGCGAGCGCCGCGTCCTCGCCCGCGCCGCCGCCCTGCCACACCGGGCCGACGGCGTGGATCACGTGGCGCGCCGGGAGGCGGAAGCCAGGCGTGATCTTCGCCTCGCCGGTGTGCGCGCCCCCCAGCGCCCGGCACGCCTCGAGCAGCTCCGGGCCGGCGGCGCGGTGGATGGCGCCGTCCACGCCGCCGCCCCCGAGCAGCGAGGCGTTCGCCGCGTTGACGATGGCGTCCACCTGCAGGCGCGTGAGGTCCCCCTGCACGAGCGCGATGCGGCCGTCGAGCCAGGTCCGTTCCATGCTGCCGTCGTAGCCACGTGCCGCGCCCGCGGCAAGCGGGCGGGGGGAGAACCCTGCGCCGCGCGGCCGCAGGCGCGCACCGGGGCACGGCCGCACGGAATGCGCGCCGGCCCGGGACGGTCCCCGCGCCTGGCCCGGCGCCGCCCCGCCCTCGGAAAAGCACCGCCGGGCCGCGAAGGTGCGGGCGGGCGCGCCGTGGCGCACGCAGCGTGCGGCCGGGGGCGCGCAATTCGTGCACGCAAAGCCGGTTGATTCCCGGGTACGGGAGTTGCTATCCCCCGCCCCGGCAAGATGAAGCGCGACCGCATCCTCGTCATCGACGGCAACCCGCTCGACGGGGCCGGCCTCAGGGCCGCCCTGTGCGAGCGCGGCTTCGACGCGGTCGAGGCCGCCAGCGCGGAGCGCGCGCTCGGGCTCGTCCCGAGCTTCCAGCCCGCCGCGGTGCTGGCCGACGTGACGCTCCCCGGCTGCGAGGCCGGCGAGCTGGTCGGCCGCCTGCGCGAGCTGGGATCCGACGCGGCGGTGGTGGTCGCGGCGCCGCACGACCGGCTGGAGGCGGCGGTCCAGGCGCTGCGCGCCGGGGCCGAGAGCTTCCTGGTCCGCCCGGTGGACGCCGGCCAGGCGCTGGTGGTGCTCCAGAAGGCGCTCGAGAAGCGCGGGCTGCGCCGCGATCGCGCCGAGCTGCGCGAGCGCGTCCGCGCGCGCGCCGCGCTGGTGGGCACCGCGCCGGAGATGCAGGGCGTGGTCGAGCTGGTGCGCCGCGTGGCGCCCACCAAGGCGACGGTCCTGGTGCTGGGCGAGTCCGGCACCGGCAAGGAGCACGTCGCCCAGGCGCTGCACGAGGCCTCGCCCCGGCGCGACCGGCCGTTCGTGCGGGTCAACTGCGCGGCGCTCTCGGAGGCGCTGCTCGAGTCCGACCTCTTCGGCCACGAGCCGGGGGCGTTCGCCGACTCCGAGGAGCGCCACGTCGGCAAGCTGGAGCTCGCCGACGGCGGGACCCTGTACCTGCACGAGGTGGGGAGCCTGCCGCCGCCGGTCCAGGTGAAGCTGCTCCGGGTGCTCCAGCAGGGCGAGATGGAGCGGATGGGCGGCCGCGAGACGCTGCGGGTGGACGTGCGCGTGGTGGCGGGCGCGCAGCACGACCTCGCCGAGGAGGTCCGCGCCGGCCGGTTCCGCGACGACCTGTACTACCGGCTCAACGTGGTGGCGGTGGCGCTGCCCCCGCTGCGCGAGCGCAAGGGCGACATCCCCGCGCTGGTGAACCACTTCCTCGAGGTGGCGGCCCGCACCCAGGGGAGCGAGGTCGTCGGCGTGACCCCGGGGACGCTCTCGGCGCTGTTCGCCTACGACTGGCCGGGCAACGTGCGCGAGCTGGCGAGCGTGGTCGAGCACGCGGTGTCGGTGGCGCGCGGGCGCGAGATCACCGCGGAGGACCTCTCGCCGGTGCTGCACGGCGCCCGCCCCGAGGAGAGCGGCGCCTCCGCCCTCATCCCCGGCGCCACGCTGTTCGAGATCGAGCGCGAGGCGATCCTGCGCACGCTCGAGCAGTGCGGCGGCTCGACCGCCCGCGCCGCGGAGGTGCTGGGCGTCTCGGTGCGGAAGATCCAGTACCGCCTGAAGGAGTACCGGAGCGGCGTCCCGGGACGCCGGCCCCCCGAGCTCGAGGACGCCTACGCCGAGGCGCACAAGTAGCGCGCCGCCGGCCCGAGCCCCGCTCCCTTCCCGCCCGCGCGCGGGCCCGAAAAAAAGACCGCCCGGCAGTGGTGTGCCGGGCGGCCCCGAGCGCGCGGGGGCGCGCGCTCTCCCTGGAGATCGGTCCTACCCGGTGTAGACGTGCGCGCTCTCCTCGGCGGTGGGCAGCATGCTCATCCCGAGGTACGTGAACATCACCACCGCGAAGCCGAGGAGCACCAGCCACGCGGCGCGGTCGCCACGCCAGCCGCGCACCTTGCGCAGGTGCAGGTAGGCCCCGTAGACGAGCCAGGTCACGAGCGACCAGTTCTCCTTCGGATCCCACACCCAGAAGTCGCCCCAGGCGCTCTTCGCCCACACCGAGCCGACCAGCAGGCCGACCGTGAGCAGCACGAACCCGAAGCGGATGAGCTCGTAGGTCATCTGCTCGAGGTCGAGCGCCTTGCCGGTGAGGATGGTCCCGGCGCGCAGGGTGGTGAGCCGCTGCAGGAGCGGCACGCGCGGGGCGAGGAGCTGCACCGCGGCGAGCAGCGCCGCGAGCGCCACCGCCGCGTAGCCCACGAAGTAGACCACCACGTGCGGCACGAACCAGGCGGACTGGAGCGCCGGCGGCAGCTTCACGATCTCGGCGTCCCACTTGCCGAGCGCGTAGCCGAGCAGCGCCAGCGTGAGGAGCGCCGCGAGCGCGCCGAACACGCGGGTGCGGTAGAGCCGCTCGAACGCGAGGTACACCACGCCGGTGGTGAACGCGAAGAACACCAGCGACTCGAACAGCGACTTGAACGGCGCGCGGCCCGCCTCGATCCAGCGCTCCACGATCAGGCCGGCGTTGAACGCCAGCGCGGCGCAGAGCAGCGCGGTCGCGGCGCGCCCGACCAGCGCGCGGGTGGAGCGCCAGGCGGCGGCGTAGAAGCCGGCCGCGGCCGCGTACAGCGCGCCGGTGGCCACGAAGAAGGGGTGCTCGGCGAGGATGTACTGGAGCATCGCGTTCTCCTCAGGCGGCCTGCGCGGGGGAGGTGGGGACGCCGGGCTGGGCGCGGCGGCGCGCCTTCAGGCGCGGCTCGACGTAGAACATGTACGCCACGCCCAGGCTGATGAGCGCGAACCCGGCGAACACCCAGGCCACCCCGGGGTCGTGCACCGCCTCCAGGCCGGAGTAGCTCGGGTCCTGCGGGTTGTAGTTCACCTGGTAGAGCGTCCAGCCCGCGAACGTGACCGGCTCGTTCACCGCCACCACGGTGCGCAGCGACTCGTCCCCGCGCGTGGCGGTGACCGTCGAGAGGAACGCCTTCACCTCGCCGTCGCGGCGCTCGAAGACGAGCGCGTGATCGGCGTCGAGGAACAGCGCCTCGGGCCGGTCCGCGGCCATCACCTTCTCGGCCGCCGTGCCGTCGCGCACCGCCTCGAGGCGGACCACCGGGCGCTTCCACTCGGCCGACGCCGTGGCGGGCACCTGCGTCCGCTGCGCCTGCGGCACGAGCGCGCCGAGCCTCACCGCGCCGCCGGCGAGCGCGAGCCCCTCGGCGAGCGGGACCTCCGACTCGCCGTCGGCGGTGTGGACGACCACCTTCCGCTCCGCGCCGGAGACGAGGAACGCGGTGAGCGCGCCCGGCGGGGCGGCGGGGCGCTCCCAGCCGAACACCACCGCGGCGCGGCCGTCGGGGGTGGCGAGCCGCTCGCCCGGCAGCAGCCAGCGCGTCTGCCCCTCCAGCGTGGCCTGCAGCGCGGGCTGCCCGCCCGCCGCGACCGGCGCCACCTGGTCCTGCGGCGTGAAGTCGGGCCAGATCTCCTTCAGGCGGAACGTGTCGCCGCCGGGCAGGAGGTGGCGCTCGAGGTCCGGGTCGAAGCTGGCGGCGAGCTTCCACTGCCTGTGCGTGCCGTGCTCGTCCCGGACCAGCTCCTGGCGGTAGTAGCCGACGCGGTACTCGGTCTCGTAGTTCACCAGGTCGAACCGATCGAGGCGCAGGTCGAAGCCGAGCGGCGCCGCGCCGCCGGTGTCCATCCCCGCCTTGGTGACGCGCACGTGGGTGGCGGTCTCGCCGCCGGCGTGCAGGTCGATGCGGCCGCGGATGGAGAGCGCGGCCGACGCGGCCGCGCCGCCCAGCGAGGTGACGAGGCCGAGGTGGCACAGGAAGAAGCCGGCGTTGCGCGCGCGGAGCGGCCAGCGCTGCGCCGCGGACGCGATCACCGCCGCGCCGAACAGCGCCATGAGCCCCGCGAACGGCAGGCCGTGGAAGACGTCGTCGAGGTGCAGGCCGAGGATCAGCGGCGCGGCCGCGCCGTAGCGGAGCCGGTAGAACTCGGCCGGCTTGCCCTGGAGCACCAGCGTGCCGACGATCGCGAACACCGCCAGCGCCACCAGCAGCGTGGAGGTGAAGCGGAAGCCGGCGATGGTGGCGCGCAGCCGCCCGGGCGTGAGCAGGGCCACCGCGAGCACCACCGCGCCCGCGATGCCGCTCGCCACCACCAGCGTGAGCGCGCCCGGCGGGACCCAGACCTGGAGCAGCGCGCCGGCGAGCAGCGCGCCGGTGACGAGCAGCGCGGTGAGGCGCGCTTCCATCACGGCGGGCGCCTCGGCGGCGCCGGCGGGCCTGGGCGTGGGGCGGGTCGGGCTGTCGGTCACTGGCACCTCCGATGCGGCCGTTCGACGCGCACCCTGAGCAATCGCCGTGCCCCGTCCGAAGCGGCCAACACCGCGGGATCGCGGGCAGACCCGGCCGTCCCGGCGGGTACGCACCGCAGGAAAAGCGACCTTGGCTTGGTTCGGCGCAAACGGTGCGTGAGGGCGGGGGAGGCCATCGCCCCGCCCTCGAGGACCGAACCGGCGAGGGCTCGCGGCTCTTCCCGGCGGGCGGTGGGCGGCCGGCCCGGCTGCCGGATCGACCCGCACGGACGGTGCGAGGCCGCCTCCCGCCCGCGCCGGCACGCTCCTTACCTTTGGAGCATGCCAAGCGACCGCATCGAGTTCGGGAGCGTCCTCGCGAAGGAGGGCTCCGACAAGAAGGTCTGGCTCGTCGTGATCCCGCTCATCGTCCTCGTGGCGGCGGGCGTGGTCTGGGCCGCCGCCACGGTGTCGAAGGCGGACACGTACCGCACCGAGGCCGAGCGCAGCCAGGCGCAGGTCTCCGAGCTGCAGAAGACGATCGACGAGCGCGACAAGCTCCTCACCCAGGCGCGGGCCGACGAGGGGCTGCTCACCAGCTCGGGCCAGGCCGCCGCGCTCCTGTTCGCCGATCCCAAGGCCAAGGAGCCGACCGAGAGCGGCATCGTGGTGGCCATGCCCGACCAGAAGGCGGTGCGGGTGATCCTCTACGGGCTGGTCGCGCCGCCGCAGGGCGAGGAGTACGTGGTGGCGGCGCGGGCGAAGGACGGCACGCGCAAGCCGCTCGGCCGCGTGGTGCCGAGCGCCGACGGCAACGGCTTCCTGCTCGCGAAGGACGTCCCCGAGGGGACGGTGCGCGTGGACCTCGTGCTCGCGCAGGCGGGCGCGAAGGAGCTCGCCGACGCGACGCCGCGGGTCTCGGCGCGCCACCCGACCTCCGCGAGCGAGCGCGGCATCCTCGTCGAGCAGCCGGCGGCGGCGGTGCAGGCGCGGCGCGGCCGGAGATGACCCCGCGGGCGGCCCCCGGCGACCGCCCCGCGATCAGCCGAAGCGGGCCTCGCCGCCGGGCAGGTCGCGCATCACGCACTGCCCGGGCGCCTTGTCCGGGCGGACGCGCAGCAGGCGCGCGCCGTGGCGCAGGCGGCCGCCGGCCGCGTGCCGGTAGGCCACCTCCACCACCAGCTCCGGCCGGACCGGGATCCACTCGGTGGAGCGCCCGCGCGCCCAGCGCGACGGGCCGCCCGGCGCCTCGCCGGTGAACCCCGGCGCGCCCGGCGCCGCCAGCGGCTCGAGCAGCGCGGCGAACCGCTCGCGCTGCCGCGGCGCGAGCGTGACGTGCCCCACGTGGTGGAGGCGGCCGTCGGGGCCGTGCAGGCCGAGCAGCAGCGAGGCCGGTGGCCCGCCGCGCTGCCCGCGCCGGAACCCGCCCACCACCGCGTCCAGCGTCACCACCCGCTTCACCTTCACCATCGCGTCCCGCTCGCCGGACGCGTACGGCACGCCGAGGCGCTTCGCGATCACGCCGTCGGTGCCGGACGGGGTCGCCAGCCAGGCCTCCGCGTCGGCGCGCCGCAGCGTCGCCGGCGACACGGAGAGCTCCGGCGGGAACCCGGGCGCCTCGCGCAGCAGCGCGGCGCGGCGCACCTCCAGCGGCGACTCCACCAGCCGCCGGCCGTCGCCGTCCACCAGGAGATCGAACGCGACGAGCCGCGCCGGGGTCTCCCGGGCGAGGCGCTGCACGCGGGACTCGGCCGGGTGGATCCGCTGCAGGAGCGCGTCGAAGGAGAGGCCCAGCCCGGAGGGCACCACGATCTCGCCGTCGAGCACGAGCCGTGGCGCGCGGAGCGAGCGCCCGGCGGCCACCAGCTCGGGGAAGTAGCGGCCGAGCGGCTGGCCTGCCTTGGACTGCAGCACCACCTCGGCATCCTGCTTGAATAGGAGGCAGCGAAAGCCATCCCACTTCGGCTCGAACTGCCAGCCGTCGTCCGCCGGGAGCACGTCCGCGAGGCGCGCTTCCATGGGCGGAAACGGCGGCAGCACGGGGAGATCGAGGGGTGGCCAGGCCACGGGAGCGCTCCCATCGACGTTGCAGCCCACAGCCTCCGCGCGCAATCCGCTGCCCGCCGAGGCGGCACGGTGCACGATTACCGGGCGCCCGCGTGCACGCTTTCCGTGCACCGCCGCCCGCGCGGCGCGCGCATCACGAGTTTCACGCCCGCTGCCTTGACGCGCTCGTCCCGGCTCGGGGACACTCGCCGGTCCATGTCAGAGACGCGGTGCGCGCGCCGGCGGCTGCGGCGCGGCGCCAGGGGATCCCGGCGGGAAGGATCGCTCCCTGGTGCGTGGTCGATGCATCCCGAACATCCATCGAACGGCTCGACCGGCCACGGGCGCGTGCCGGGCTGGTGACGACTTTCCCGTACGACTGAAGGTGAAGATGACCGAGACCGGCTATCCCCCGAGGCAGGGCCTGTACGATCCGCAGAACGAGAAGGACGCCTGCGGCTTCGGGTTCGTGGTGGACATCAAGGGGCGCGCGTCCCACGAGATCCTCGAGAACGCGCTCACCGTGCTCGTGAACCTCGAGCACCGCGGCGCCGCGGGCGCCGAGGCGAACACCGGCGACGGCGCCGGCATCCTGTTCCAGACCCCGCACGCGTTCCTCCGCGCCGAGGCGGAGCGGCTCGGCTTCGCGCTGCCCGCCCCGGGGGCCTACGCGGCCGGCATGGTCTTCCTGCCGCCGCACGAGGGCGGCCGCGCCGCCTGCGTCCGCATCTTCGAGGAGGGGGTCCGCGCCGAGGGGCTCGACGTGATCGGCTGGCGCGACGTCCCCACCGACCCCGCCACGCTCGGCCCCACCGCCCGGTCCAGCCAGCCGGTGATCCGGCAGATCCTGGTCGGTCGCGGCGCGGGCTGCGCCGACGAGGCGGCCTTCGAGCGCAAGCTCTACGTGGTCCGGCGCCTGGTGGAGAAGCGGGTGAGCCGCTCCGCCATCCCCGGCCGCACGCACTTCTACGTCCCGTCGCTCTCCTGGAAGACCGTCGTCTACAAGGGGATGCTGAACGCCGGGCAGCTCCGCGAGTTCTACCTGGACCTGTCGCGGCCCGAGGTCGTCACCGGCCTCGCCATGGTGCACTCGCGCTTCTCCACCAACACGTTCCCGTCCTGGTCGCGCGCGCACCCGTACCGCTACATCTCGCACAACGGCGAGATCAACACGCTGCGCGGCAACATCAACTGGATGCACGCGCGCCAGTCGATGATGCGCTCGTCGCTGTTCGGCGAGGACCTGCAGAAGATCCTCACCGTCATCGACACCGAGGGCTCCGACTCGGCCATGTTCGACAACGTGCTCGAGCTGCTCACGCTGTCCGGGCGCGAGCTGCCGCACGCCATGATGATGATGGTGCCGGAGCCGTGGGCGCGGCACGAGGCGATGAGCCCGGAGAAGCGGGCGTTCTACGAGTTCCACTCCTGCCTGATGGAGCCGTGGGACGGCCCCGCCTCGATCGCGTTCACCGACGGTGTCCGGGTGGGCGCGGTGCTCGACCGGAACGGCCTGCGCCCGAGCCGCTACTACGTCACCAAGGACGACCTGGTGGTGATGGCCTCCGAGGTGGGCGTGCTCGACCTGCCCGCCGACCGGATCCTGAAGAAGGGCCGGCTGCAGCCGGGCCGGCTGTTCCTGGTGGACACCCGCGAGCAGCGCATCGTCGGCGACGACGAGCTGAAGGAGCGCATCGCGCGGGAGAAGCCGTACGCGTCCTGGCTGGACCAGTACACCGTCCGGCTCGACCAGCTCCCGAAGCCCGCGCGCGTCATCGAGCCCGACCACGAGACCGTGCTCCGGCGCCAGGAGGTGTTCGGCTACACCGCCGAGGACGTGAAGATGATCGTCACGCCCATGGCGACCGACGGCACCGAGCCCATCGGCTCGATGGGCACCGACACGCCGCTGGCGGTGCTGTCGGAGAAGCCGCAGCCGCTCTTCAACTACTTCAAGCAGCTCTTCGCCCAGGTGACCAACCCGCCGGTGGACGCCATCCGCGAGGAGATCATCATGGCGGTGGAGACCTCCGTCGGGCCGGAGGGCAACCTCCTCGAGCCCGGTCCGGAGTGCGCCCGCCAGCTCGCGCTGCCCGCGCCGGTGATCCGCAACGAGGACCTGGAGCGGATCCGCGCGCTCGACGGCGGCCCGGCCTCGAAGGGCCTGAAGGCCATCACGCTGCCCATCCTGTTCCGCGCCGCCGACGGCGGCAACGGGCTGCGCAAGGCGCTCGAGGACCTGCGCTGGAAGGCCTCGGAGGCGATCGCCGAGGGGCACAACCTGCTCGTGCTCTCCGACCGCGGCCACGACGCCGAGGACGCGCCCATCCCGTCGCTGCTGGCGGTGGCGGCGGTGCAGCACCACCTCATCCGCGAGGGCACCCGCACCCGCTGCGGCATCGTCCTCGAGTCCGGCGAGCCGCGCGAGGTGCACCACTTCGCGCTGCTCATCGGCTACGGCGCGTCGGCGGTGAACCCGTACCTCGCGTTCGAGACCATCCACGACCAGGTCCAGCTCGGGCTCATCCCCGGGCCGGCCGCCGACGCCGAGAAGAAGTACGTGAAGGCGGTGGCGAAGGGCATCGTGAAGGTGATCTCGAAGATGGGCATCTCGACCATCCAGAGCTACCACGGCGCCCAGGTGTTCGAGGCCATCGGCCTGAACCAGGACTTCATCGACGAGTACTTCACCTGGACCGCCACGCGCGTGGGCGGCGTGGGCATCGACGTGGTGGCGCGCGAGGCGCGGCTGCGCAACGAGCGCGGCTTCCCGCCCAAGCGCCCCATCGTGCACACCAGCCTCCCCGCCGGCGGCCAGTACAAGTGGCGCAACGGTGGCGAGCACCACCTGTTCAACCCGGAGACGGTCCACAAGCTCCAGTACGCCTGCCGCACCGGGAACTACGCGCTGTTCAAGGAGTACAGCGCGCTGGTGGACAACCAGGCCCGGAACCTGTGCACGCTCCGCGGCCTGATGGACCTCGTCCCGGGCCCGCGCCCGGTGCCCATCGACGAGGTCGAGCCGGTCGAGTCGATCCTGCGCCGCTTCAAGACCGGCGCCATGAGCTACGGGTCGATCTCCAAGGAGGCGCACGAGTCGCTCGCCGTCGCCATGAACCGGATCGGCGGCAAGTCGAACACCGGCGAGGGCGGCGAGGACCCGGCGCGCTACGAGAAGCTGCCGGGCGGCGACTCCAAGAACTCCGCCATCAAGCAGGTGGCCTCCGGCCGCTTCGGCGTCACCAGCCAGTACCTGGTGAACGCGCGCGAGCTGCAGATCAAGATGGCGCAGGGCGCGAAGCCGGGCGAGGGCGGGCAGCTCCCCGGCACCAAGGTGTACCCCTGGATCGCGAAGGTGCGGCACTCCACGCCGGGCGTGGGACTCATCTCGCCGCCGCCGCACCACGACATCTACTCGATCGAGGACCTGGCGCAGCTCATCCACGACCTCAAGAACGCGAACCACCGCGCGCGCGTCTCGGTGAAGCTGGTGGCCGAGGTGGGCGTGGGCACCATCGCGGCCGGCGTGGCCAAGGCGCACGCCGACGTGGTGCTGGTCTCCGGCCACGACGGCGGCACCGGCGCCTCGCCGCTCACCTCCATCAAGCACGCCGGCATCCCCTGGGAGCTCGGCCTGGCCGAGACGCACCAGGTGCTGGTGATGAACGACCTGCGCTCGCGCATCGCGGTGGAGGTGGACGGGCAGCTCAAGACCGGGCGCGACGTCGTGATCGGCGCGCTGCTCGGGGCCGAGGAGTTCGGCTTCGCGACCGCGCCGCTGGTGGTGCTCGGCTGCGTGATGATGCGCGCCTGCCACCTCAACACCTGCCCGGTGGGCGTCGCCACCCAGGACCCGCGGCTCCGCGCCAAGTTCACCGGCGACCCGGCGCACGTGGTGACGTTCATGCGCTTCATCGCGCAGGAGGTCCGCGAGTACATGGCCGAGCTGGGCTACCGGACCATCGAGGAGATGGTGGGGCGCTCGGAGCGGCTGGAGATGCGCCGCGCGGTGGACCACTGGAAGGCGCGCAACCTCGACTTCAGCCGGATCCTGTTCAAGCCCACCGTGCCCAAGCACTACGGGCGGACCTGCCAGATCCCGCAGGACCACGGCATCGACAAGACGCTCGACGCCACCGTGCTGCTCGACCTGGCCAGGCCGGCCATCGAGTCGCGCCAGCCGGTCCGCGCCACGCTCGCCATCCGCAACACCAACCGGGTGGTGGGCACCATGGTCGGCTCCGAGATCACCCGGCGCCACGGCCCGGCCGGCCTGCCGGACGACACGATCCGGCTGCACTTCCAGGGCTCGGCGGGCCAGTCCTTCGGCGCGTTCGTCCCGCCCGGCATGACGCTGCTGCTGGAGGGGGACGCGAACGACTACGTGGGCAAGGGGCTGTCGGGCGGCCGCGTGGTGGTGTTCCCGCCGCGCCAGGCCGGGTTCGTGCCGGAGGAGAACGTCATCATCGGGAACGTCGCGTTCTACGGCGCCACCGCCGGCGAGGCGTTCGTGCGCGGGATCGCCGGCGAGCGCTTCTGCGTGCGCAACTCGGGCGTGTCGGCGGTGGTGGAGGGCGTGGGCGACCACGGCTGCGAGTACATGACCGGCGGCAAGGTGGTGGTGCTCGGCCCCACCGGCCGCAACTTCGCGGCCGGCATGTCGGGCGGGGTCGCGTACGTGCTCGACGCGGACGGCGCGTTCGCGCGCCGCTGCAACCGCGACATGGTGACGCTCGGGCCGGTGGCGGATCCGCAGGAGGCGGCGCAGGTGAGGGCGCTGGTGGAGAAGCACGCCGCCCTCACCGAGAGCGGGCACGCCCGCCGGCTGCTCGACGACTGGGCCGGCACGCTGAAGCGGCTGGTGCGGGTCATGCCGAACGACTACCGGCGGGTGGTGGAGGCGCAGGCGCGAATGCGCGAGAAGGGCCTCACGCCGGAGCAGGCGGAGCTGGCCGCCTTCGAGGAGAACACCCAGGACGCCGCGCGCGTGGGCGGGAACTAGACATGGGCAAGCCGACCGGATTCATGGAGTTCCCGCGCGAGCCGAAGCACGAGCGGCCGCCGCTGGAGCGCATCGCGGACTGGAGCGAGGCGCACCCCGCCTACGCGGAGCAGACGCTCCGGCAGCAGGGCGCGCGGTGCATGGACTGCGGCATCCCGTTCTGCCACACCGGCAAGATCATCGCCGGCATGGCGGCCGGGTGCCCGGTGCAGAACCTCATCCCGGAGTGGAACGACCTCGTCTACCGCGGGCAGTGGGAGGAGGCGTACATCCGCCTCGCCAAGACCAACAACTTCCCCGAGTTCACCGGACGCGTCTGCCCGGCGCCGTGCGAGGGGAGCTGCACGCTCGGCATCCACGAGCCGCCCGTCACCATCAAGACCATCGAGGCGGAGATCGTGGACCGGGCGTTCGCCGCCGGGCTGGTGCGCCCGCAGCCGCCGCCGGAGCGCACCGGCAAGCGGGTGGCGATCGTCGGCTCCGGGCCGGCGGGCCTCGCCGCCGCGCAGCAGCTCAACAAGGCCGGGCACGCGGTGACGGTGTTCGAGCGCGCCGACCGGGTGGGCGGGCTGCTCATGTACGGCATCCCGAACATGAAGCTCGACAAGGCGCTGGTGGAGCGGCGGGTGAAGCTGCTCGCGGACGAGGGGGTGCGCTTCGTCACCGAGACCGAGATCGGCCGGCACATCACCGCCGACCGGCTGGTGAAGGACTACGACGCGGTGGTGCTGGCCGGCGGCGCCACGCACGCGCGCGACCTGCCCATCGAGGGCCGCAGCCTGCAGGGCATCCACCTCGCCATGGAGTTCCTGCACGCGAACACGAAGTCGCTGCTCGACTCGAACCACGAGGACGGCCGGTACATCTCGGCGAAGGGCAAGCACGTCGTCGTCATCGGCGGCGGCGACACCGGCACCGACTGCGTCGGGACCGCCATCCGGCACGGCGCCCGCAGCGTGACCCAGCTCGAGATCATGGCGCGCCCACCCGACCAGCGGCCGCGGGACAACCCGTGGCCGCAGTGGCCCAGGGTCCTCAAGACCGACTACGGCCAGGAGGAGGCGAAGGCGGTCTTCGGGCACGACCCGCGCCGGTTCTGCGCGCTCACCAAGCGCTTCATCGGCGACGCGCAGGGCAAGGTGAAGGAGCTGCACCTGGTGGAGGTGGAGTGGGTGAAGGGCCCCGACGGCCGCTCCGGCCCGAAGGAGATCCCGCACACCGACCGGATCATCCCCGGCGAGCTGGTGCTGCTCGCGCTCGGCTTCGTCGGCCCCGAGAAGCCCATGCTGCAGCAGTTCGGCGTGAAGCTGGACGACCGCGGCAACGTGTGGACGGACGAGCACCGGATGACGAGCGTGCCCGGCGTGTTCGCCGCGGGCGACATGGCCCGCGGGCAGTCGCTGGTGGTGTGGGCCATCCGCGAGGGCCGCCAGGCGGCGCAGGCGGTGGACCAGTTCCTCTCGCACGGCGAGACGGTCCTGCCCCCCTGACCCGGAGACGCGAGGTCCCGCCCGCCCCGGGAACGCGCCCGGGGTGGGCGGGGCCACGCTCGCCGTGGCGGCTACCGCGTCGTCGATCCGCCCTGCACCTCGATGCGGATGGCCTGCGGCTGCCCACCCTGCTCCGAGTAGGACGCCCGGACCTGCGCGCCCTCCTTCACGTCGGAGATGGAGGCCCGCTTCCCGTCCTTCATCACCGGCGTGTCGGCGCCGACCTTCAGCTTCAGCTCCTGGCCGCCGGCCTGATCGCGCAGCACCAGCTCCTGGCTGCTCGCGCTGACCACCTGCCCGGTGGCGGTCTTCTGCTCGCCCGCCTGGGCGGTCGCGCCCGCGGTGCCCGCGGCGCTGCCGGTGCCGGCCGCCTGCGCGGACTCGCGGCGCGCCTGCTCCGACTCGGCCGTCGCGGTCTGCGACTGCTGCTGCGCCGCCTGCTCGTGCTGCTGCGCCTCGCCGGTCTTCTGGCCGGCCTTCTGCTGCGCCTCCGCGAGCTTCTCCTGCGACTCGCGCACGTCCTTCTGCGCGTCGGCCGCCTCGTCGTGCCGCTTCGCGGCCTGCTTCGACTCGTCGGCCGCCTGCTCCTGGCTGCGCTCGGCCTGCCGCGACGCCGTGGCGCCCGGGGCCGAGCCCTGCTGCGTGCGATCACCCCTGTCCTGGCAACCCGCGGTGACGAGCAGCGCCGCCGCCCCGAGGGCCAGGCCCAATCCGCGACTCACGTCCATGTCGTTCCCCTCCCGGCGCCGTTGCTGGGGCACCGGCGCTCAAGGTGGGAACGGGGACCGCGGGACGCGAGTGCGGAGGGCCCGGGCGGGCGCCCGCGCACGCGCGCACCGTGCGCCGCGCGCGCGGGCCGGAGGGGCAGGGCTCCCTCGACCGCGCGCCGCGCGTGCGGCGCTGCGCTCGGGAGATCCGTTCGCCCCGAGCGCCGGCGGTCCGGCGGCTCGCCGGCGGCGGCGAGGGCTCAGGCGTGCACGCGCCGCGGCGGCATCAGGTGACGCCAGCGGCTGCCCTCGTCGCGCGCCGCCCCCGGGCGCCGCGTGACGATCGGCAGGATGGCCGCGACGAGCAGCATGACCGCGATCACCGGCAGCGCGCCGGAGAACGAGCCGGTGAGGTCCTTCACCCGCGCCACGAAGATCGGGCCGACGATGCCGCCCACGCCCCAGGCCAGCAGGATCCACCCGTAGTTCACGCCCATGTACTTCGTGCCGAAGTAGTCGGCGGTGAACGAGGGCATGGTGCCGAAGCCGCCGCCGTAGTCGAGCAGGACGATCGCGAACAGCAGCGCGACCAGCGGCAGCGAGTGGACGCCGCCCACGGCGAAGAAGATGACGACCTGCGAGCCGTAGATGAGCAGGTAGGCGAGGTTGCGGCCGATGCGATCCGAGATCGCGCCCCAGAAGAAGCGCCCCAGGCCGTTGAACAGCGCGATGAAGCCGTAGACGGCCAGCGCGCTCTCCGGCGAGGCGCCGGTGAGCTCGCGCATGATGGGCACCGCGTTCGAGATGAACAGGATGCCGGCGGTGACGTTCAGGAACAGCATCGCCCAGAGCGCCCAGAACTGCGGCGTGCGCAGCGCCTCCGAGGGCGGGTAGTCGCGCGCCACGCGGACCGCGGGCGCGGCGGCGGGCGCGGGCGACGGCGTGGCGCCTGCGGCGGGCGCGGGCACCACCGCGGTCGGGTTGCGCATGGCCAGCGCGCAGATGCCGCCGACGACGGCGAACACCACCCCGGACCAGAGGAACGTCTGCATCACGGTCGAGATCGCGCCCGGCGACATGGCCGCGGCCGCGTCGCCCGCGTGCCGCGCCGCGATCACCCGGCCGGCCTCGCGCGACGCCTCGGCGAACGCGGCGACGTTCTTCAGCAGGTTGTTGTAGATGAACGCGCCCAGGCCGAAGCCCATCACCACCATGCCGGTCCCGAAGCCGCGCTTGTCCGGGAACCACTTCGTCACCGCCGCGACCGGGGTCACGTAGCCGAGCCCGAGCCCCAGGCCGCCGATCACGCCGTACGTGGCGTAGATCCAGGGCGCCCCGAAGCGCGCCGTGCCCAGCCCGGCGAGCACGTTCCCGAGGCCCCACAGCACGATGCCCGTGACCGCCACCGGCCGCGGGCCGGAGCGGTCCTGCCAGCGGCCGCCCAGGATCGCGCCCACGCCCAGGAAGAAGATCGAGAGCGCGAACGCCCAGGTGGTGGTGGTGCTGGACCAGCCGAACGCCGCGATGAGCGGCTGGGTGAACAGGCTCCACGAGTAGACGGTGCCGAGGCACGCCATGGTGATGGTGCCGGCCACCGCGATGAACCAGCGGTTCGACGTCATGTCCCTCCCCCTTCCCCTCACCGGCGGCACCCCCTGCGCCGCCGGGCCCGATCACCCGCCGAGGCCGCGCATGGGCAGGAGCACCAGCCCCGCCCCCGCGTCCTCCATGTGGTGGCGGGGCGCCTTGCGCCAGAGCGCGCCGCGCACCGCCTCCGCCAGCCCCTCGTCCTCCGCGCCCCCGCGCATCAGGTCGCGCAGGTTCACCCGGTCCTGGCCCCCCAGGCACGCCTGGAACCCGCCGTCCGCCGCCACCCGCGCGCGGTTGCAGTCCTCGCAGAAGTTCTCGGTCATGGCGCCGATGAAGCCGACGAGGCCGGTGCGCCCGGCGGCGTCGCGCGCGCGCATGTGCCGGGCCGGCCCCCAGCCCTTCCAGCCGTCCGGCTCGAGCGCGAAGCCCTGCGCCTCGAGCCCGGCGCGGACCTCCGCGAGCGGCACCGGCACGCCCCCGCCGAACGGCATCTGCTCGATGAAGCGCGGGAGCGCGCCGCGGTCCCAGGCGTACCGCACCAGCGCGCCCAGCTCGTCCTCGTTCACGCCGCGCATCACCACCGTGTTGAGCTTCAGCGACCGGAAGCGGCCCGCCGCCGCGTCGATGCCGGCCAGGATCCGGTCCAGGCGCGCGCCCTTCCCGGACACGCCGCCCAGCCGCTCCGGCACCAGCGTGTCGAGCGAGACGTTCACCGCGCCCAGCCCGGCGGCGCGGAGCGGCGCCACCAGCTCGTCGAGGCGGTGGCCGTTCGTGGTCAGCGCGACCTCCTCGATGCCCGGGGTGGCGGCGGCGTCGGCGACGATCTCCACCAGATCCTTGCGGAGCGTGGGCTCGCCGCCGGTGAGCCGCACGCGCCGGACGCCCAGCCCGGCGAAGACGCGCACCAGCCGCGCGATCTCGGGGCGCTGCAGGAGCGCGTCGGGGGCCTCGTGCTCGGCCGGGGAGCAGTAGGTGCACCGGAAGTTGCAGCGGTCGGTGAGCGATACGCGCAGGTAGCGGATGAGGCGCCCCTGGGCGTCGGCCAGGGCCGGCCCCTTGCGCGGCGCGGCGGGCGTGGGTTCACGGAGCTGCTCCATGCTCGGCGGTCTCCTTGCCCGTGGGATCGATGCCGGGAGGGGACGGCATGCGAGGGCGGGCCCCTTCCTTCCTAGCCAGCTCCGCCGCCCCGCGCCCGGCGCGCTGCATCTCGAAGGTCGCGTGTGGGTCGCGGGCGGACGTCCGGCCCGCGGCCACCACCCCGAAGCGCAGCGCCAGGGTGCCCAGCAGGGCCAGCGCGCCCGACGCGGCGTGTCGTCGCCGCCACGCCCGCTCCGGCAGGAGGTCCACGATGGCCGAGGCGACGAGCAGGCCGCGGGCGGTGCGCAGCAGGAGCCCGCCCCGGCCGCGCCGGAGCGCCCGCTCGACCCGCGGCACGGCCCCGGCCTCGCGGTGCAGCGCGCGCGACAGGGCCAGCTCTGCCCCCTTCGCCACCAGCCCGAACCGGTGGGCCATCTCCCCGCCCGGCCCGGGCGTGCGCCACAGGTCGAACAGGCCGCCCGCGCTCACCGCCCCGGAGAACGCGAACAGCACCGGGAGCGTGTTGCGGGTGGCCTGCCAGACCGGCACCGCGGTGTTGGCGAGGAGGACGCCGGTGTAGCCCACCAGCGGCAGCCCCAGCACCGCCGCGCCCGCGGCGGCGACGCCGGCGGAGCGCTCGAGCGCGCGCGGCGTCGCCACGAGCGCGGGCAGGGCGGCGGCGCCGGAGAGCGCGCCGAACCCGGTCAGCACCCAGGTGCCCATGTTCATGGGCGAGGTGGGCCGGAACACGCGCAGCATGTTGAGGAAGCGCGAGGGGCGGCCCAGATCGCGGACGAGGAGCACCGCGCTCGCGGCGGCGCCGCCGGCGGCCACCAGCCGGCAGCGGCGCACCAGCGCGGCGGTGCCCTCGCCGCCGGCGATCGACGCCGCGGCGCCCAGCACCGCGGACGCGCCCGCCAGCCCGCCCACGAAGAAGTAGGCCGGGATCTCCCAGCGCCACACCGGCTCCTTGAGGACCGGCTGGCCGTAGTAGCTCGGCCCCTCCGGCGCCGCGAGCGCCTCGGCGGGCGGCTCCCCCCAGGCGCGCTCCGCCGGCCGGTCGTGGCCGGTGGCCGCCCCCTCCAGCTCGCGCACCTGCTGGCCCGAGCCCTCTCCCAGCAGCTCGCCCAGCCGCGGGTCCACGTTGCGCCCGTCGCGCGGGCGGGCCGACTCGCGGGCGGGATCCGTGCGGGTCCCCATCATCACGCCCTCCTCGCCGAGAGCACCGCCCCGAGCGCCAGCGCCGCGAGCGACAGCACCCCCGTGGCCATGGCGCGCCAGCTGGCCACGATCTTCGCGGTCGGCACCACCGGATCCGGCGGGAGCCCGTACACCTCGGGCCGGTCGCAGAGCAGGAAGAACGCGTGCAGCCCCTCGGTCCCGGGCTGGCTCTCCGCGGTCTCGCCGTACAGGCGGGCGTCGGCGACGCCGCGCGCGCGGAGCTGCTCGACCCGGTTCCGGGCCCGCTCGCGCAGGTCCGCGAGCGAGCCGAACTGGATCGAGGCGGTGGGGCAGGCCTTGGCGCAGGCCGGCACCATGCCGCCCTCGAGCCGGTCGTAGCAGAGCGTGCACTTCCAGGCGCGCCCGTCGTCCTCGCGCCGGTCCACCACGCCGAACGGACAGGCCGACACGCAGTAGCCGCAGCCGTTGCAGACGTCCGGCTGGATGTACACCGAGCCGAACTCGGTGCGGAGGATCGCGCCGGTGGGGCACGCCTCCAGGCACCCGGCGCGCTCGCAGTGCTTGCAGACGTCGCTCATCATCAGCCAGGCGAACTTCCCGAGCGCCTGCTGCGACGGGCCGAGCGCGACCGGCACGTCGGCGAGGTGGGTGGGGGCCAGGTCGTGGAGCAGCGACGTCGGCGCGGGCTGGCCGAGCGGCCGGAGCTCGGCGAACGCGCCCGCGCCCGCCTCGATCCCGTCGCGCGGGCTGCCCTGGCCGGGCAGCGGCTCGGTCCGCTCGACGAACGCGACGTGCCGCCAGGTGGACGCGCCCAGGGTGCCGGTGTTGTCGTAGCTCATCCCGGTCAGCGAGAAGCCGTCGTCGGGGAGCTGGTTCCACTGCTTGCACGCGACCTCGCAGGCCTTGCAGCCGATGCAGAGCGTCGTGTCGGTGAAGAACCCCATCTCCTGCACGGGACGCCTCCTTGCGGCGATCAGCGGGGTTCGGGCGGCTCCACCGGCGGGCTGCGCTGCTTCGCGTGCAGGCCAGGGAGGTCCCGCGGTGCGTGGATCCGCGGCTCGGGCTCGCGCAGCGCCACGCCGTCGGTGACCGAGCGGCGGCCGTGCGAGTGGCGGCCGGGGCGGATGTCGCCGGTGAACGCCTTCGACTCCTGGATGCTGACGTTGGGATCCGCCACGAAGCCGATCAGCTCGTTCGCGGGATCGCCGGTGACCCGGCCCACGAAGCTCCAGTGGTAGGGCAGGCCGATGGTGTGGACCGTCCGCCCGCCCTTCACCTTCAGCGGGCGCACGCGGTCGGTGACCAGCACCCGGCACTCGATCTCGCCGCGCGCGGTGGTGATGGTGGCCCAGCCGCCGTTGCGCAGGCCGCGCTCGGTGGCGAGCTCGCGCGACACCTCGCAGAACATCTCCGGCTGCAGCTCGGACAGCCACGACAGCCAGCGGCTCATCCCGCCGGCGGTGTGGTGCTCGGTGAGGCGGTAGGTGGTGAGCACGAACGGGAAGCGCGGGTCGCCCCAGGCGGCGTGGTACGGGTTGTCGCGGCGGTGCCACTCCATGCGCGCGGGGTTGCACTGCTGCGGGTAGAGCGGGTTCTCGAGGACCGACTCCTCCGGCTCGTAGTGCGTCGGGAACGGACCGTCGAGGAGGCCGGACGGCGCGAACAGCCAGCCCTTGCCGTCCGCCTGCATGATGAACGCGTCGTCGCCGGAGATGGCGGCGGTGCCGCGGGCCCCGGGCGGCGGGCGGTAGGAAGGCGGCCGGTCCTTGACGAAGTCCGGCACGTCGTAGCCGGTCCACTGCCGCCTGTCCTCGTCCCACCAGACGTAGCGCTTCCGCTCGGACCAGGGCCGGCCCTCGGGATCCGCGGAGGTGCGGTTGTAGAGGATGCGGCGGTTGGCGGGCCAGGCCCAGCCCCAGTCCGGCGCCACCCAGTGCTGCTCGCGCTCGGGCCGGCGGCGCGCGGTCTGGTTCACCCCGTCCTTGAAGCACCCGGAGTAGATCCAGCAGCCGCACGCGGTGGAGCCGTCGTCCTTCAGCTCGGCGAACCCGGGCACCGGCTTGCCGTCCGCCACCGTGAACCCGTTCACCTCCTTCAGCACCGCCTCGGCGTCGGGGTCCTCCTGCGGGCCGCGGGTCGGGTAGTCCCAGGTCAGCGCCTGGATGGGCCGATCCTTCGGATCGCCCGACCCGGCGTAGAGCGCCTTGAGGCGCCTGCCGAGGTGGTAGGTGAAGTGCAACTCGCTGCGGCAGTCCCCGCGCGGCTCCACCGCCCGGTGGTGCCACTGCAGCATGCGCTGCGTGTTCGTGAAGGAGCCGTCCTTCTCGGTGTGGGTGGCGGCCGGGAAGAAGAACACCTCGGTGCGGATCTCCTCCGGCCGCACCTCGCCGCGCGCGATCTCCGGGGCGGTCCGCCAGAACTCCGCCGTCTCGGTGAGCGTGAAGTCGCGCACCACCAGCCAGTCGAGCTCGCGCAGGCCCTTGCGGTGCAGGGCGCCGTGCATCGATCCGACGGTCGGGTTCTCGCCCATCACGAAGTAGCCCTTCAGCTTCCCGTCGGCCATCTCGGACACGGTCACCATGTGCGAGTGGTTGCCGGTGAGGCGGGGCAGGAGGTCGAAGAGGAAGTCGTTCTCCGGCGTGGCGGCGGTGCCGAACCAGGCCTTGCACAGCGAGACCACGTACTTGCGGAACTCGCTCCACCAGTGCGTCGCGGAGGCGTTGTTGTTGACGTACTGGTCGAGGCCGCGGTCGGGCAGCGAGGCGTGCGGCATGGGCAGGTAGCCGGGCAGGATGTCGAACAGGGTGGGGATGTCGGTCGAGCCCTGGATCGACGCGTGGCCGCGCAGCGCCATGATCCCGCCGCCCGGCCGCCCGATGTTGCCGAGCAGCAGCTGCAGGATCGCCGCGGTGCGGATGTACTGCACGCCCACGGTGTGCTGGGTCCAGCCCACCGCGTAGCAGAACGCGCCGGTGCGCTCGCGCCCGGAGTTCCGGGCCAGCGTCTCGGCGACCTTGAGGAAGAGCGCCTGCGGGATCCCGCAGGTCTCCTCCACCCGCTCCGGCGTGTAGCGGGCGAAGTGCTTCTTGAGGAGCTGGAACACGCAGCGCGGGTGCTGCAGCGTCGGGTCGGTCTCGCGCTCGAGCATCTTCGTGCCGCGCAGGTCGCTGCGGCCGGCGCCCTTCTCGCCGTACACGAGCTTGTGGCCTGCGGCGGGCACGACGCCGTCCACGCCCTGGTACTTCCAGGTCTCCCACGAGTAGCTGTTCGACTGCGCGTCGAAGCCGCTGAAGAAGCCCTCCAGCTCCTCGGTGTCGCGGAAGTTCTCGTCGATGATCGTCGAGGCGTTGGTGTACGCGAGCACGTACTCCTTGAACCAGAGGTCGTGCTCGAGCACGTGGTGGATGATCCCGCCCAGGAACGCGATGTCGCTGCCCGGGCGGATGGGGACGTGCAGGTCGGCCACCGCGCTGGTGCGGGTGAAGCGGGGGTCCACGTGGATGACGGTGGCGCCCCGGTTCTTCGCCTCCATCACCCAGCGGAAGGCCACCGGGTGGCACTCCGCCATGTTCGACCCCTGCACGACGATCCAGTCGGAGTTCTGGAGATCGCCGGGGAACGTGGTGGCGCCGCCGCGGCCGAACGAGATCCCCAGACCGGGGACCGTGGAGCTGTGTCAGATCCGCGCCTGGTTCTCCACCTGCACCACGCCGAGCGCGGTGAAGAGCTTCTTCAGCAGGTAGTTCTCCTCGTTGTCGAGCGTGGCGCCGCCGAGGTGCGCGATGCCGAGCGTGCGCCGCACCTGATCGCCGTGGTGCTCGGCCCCCTGCTCCTCGATCCGCTCCTGCCAGGTCTCGTCGCGCGCCTTCTTGACCCGCCGGGCCACCATCTCCATGGCCTGCTCGAGCGGCAGGGTCTCCCACGACGTGCCGCCGGGCCGGCGGTAGAGCACCTGCTCCAGGCGGTGCGCGCCGGCCACGAGCTGGAACGTGGCCGCGCCCTTGGGGCAGAGGCAGCCCTGCGAGACCGGGGAGTCGGGGTCGCCCTCGATGTCGATGATCTTCTCGTCCTTCACGTAGACGAGCTGCCCGCAGCCGACCGCGCAGTACGGGCAGACGGACCGCGCCACGCGATCCGCCGACGCGGTGCGTGGCGCGAGCGAGCGGGTGCGCGGCGAGGCGGCCGTCGAGCCCAGGCCCGACGGATCGCGGTCGTGGAGCTGGCGGAGCACGGGCCAGTCCGAGAGGACGGGAAGCTTCGGCATCGCAGGGATCTCCTGCGCTGAAGCTCCGTCTCGGCCGGTGCAGCGGCAACCGGCCCCGCGCCGCCAGGGCGCGTGCGCTCAGGGCCCGGTCAGCCCGAGGCGCTCGCCGTTCGCGTAGACGTTCATGCGCTCGCCGCGCACGAAGCCGCAGAGCGTCACGCCCGCGGCGCGGGCCAGGTCCACGGCCAGGCTGGACGGCGCCGACACGCTCGCGATCACCGGCACGCCGGCCGCCGCGGCCTTCTGCACGATCTCGAAGCCGGCGCGCCCGCTCACCGCGAGCAGCGCCGGCGCGGGCCCGGCCGCGGCGCGCGGGCCGACGCGCCCCGCCCGCAGCGCGGCGCCGACCACCTTGTCCACTGCGTTGTGCCGCCCCACGTCCTCCGCGGACGCGATCGGCGCGCCGTCGCGGCCCACCAGCACCGCGGCGTGCAGCCCGCCGGTGCGCTCGAACACCGGCTGGCTGCGCGCCAGGATCTCCATGCCGGCCGCCACGAGCGCCGGCGCGACCGGCTCGCCCGCGGGCAGCGTGCGGATCCGCTCCATGAGGTGGTCGATGCTCAGCCGGCCGCAGACGCCGCAGGCGGCGCTCACCGGGACGAACCGGCGGCCCTCCAGGATCCGCTCGGGGTCGATGCGCATGCCGGCGGCGGACCGGACGTCCATCACGTTGCCGTACCCCTCCTCGCCGGGCCGGCCGCAGTGGATGACCGTTCCCACGTCCTCGACGCCGGAGATGATGCCCTCGGCGAACAGGAAGCCGAGCGCCAGGTCGCCGTCCGCGCCGGGCGTCCGCATGGTCGTCGCGAGCCGGTCGCCGTCCACGCGGATCTCGAGCGGCTCCTCGACGGCGACGGCGTCGCGCACGGTGCCGCCGTTTCGCAGCACCGTCCGCTCGGCCACGGCGCCCGCCGGCGCGGCGGCGCGCCTGAGGGAGGTTTCCATGGCGGGAAGGTAACGGAGCGGCCGCCCGCGGGGGCGGAAAAGAGCGGAGGTGGGGCGCGCGCCGGGCGGTCCGGTCGCGCGCCCCGGGAGCCGCCGCCGTGACCCGGCAGCTCGCGAGCGAAGCTAATGGACCCGCGCCGCGGACGCAGCGGTCCGGGCGGGACGTTTCGGGTCCGTCACATCCGTCCTCCTGGCCGCTCCGTGAGCGGTGCTGCTCCGGTGGGCAGGCGGCGCCGCGCGGCCGCGCAAGCGCTGCGCGCGGGCGCGTCGTGCGCCCGTCGGAGAGCCCGCTTAAGCTAGACCGCTTGCGAGCGATCCCTGCCAGCCCCGCGCCCGATCTCGAGGGCGACACGCTCACCGCGGCGGCGCGCGCCATCGTGGCCGAGGAGGAGGCGCTCCTCGCCACCGTGCAGCGGGCGCTCGCGGCCCGGCTCGCGCCGGCGCGCGGGGAGGGCGATCTGGTCGGGCGCCTGCGGGACCTGCGCGACGAGGCGCTGGAGGCGACGCCCAAGGACCTGCCCACGGTCTTCCAGGAGATGGGGCTCCTGCGCGCGGTGATGGAGCGCGTCCGCCCGGACCAGCTCCCGGACCCCGCCGCGCCGTACTTCGCGCACCTGCGCGTGCACGAGGGCGGCGAGCGGCGCGACTACTTCCTCGGCCGCCACACGTTCGTGGACCGGCCCGCCGGCGTGCGCGTGGTGGACTGGCGGTTCGCGCCGGTGGCCGGGATCTTCTACCGCTACCGGGAGGGCGAGGAGTTCGAGGAGGCGTTCCCGGGCCGCGTCGCCACCGGCACGGTGGAGGCGCGGCGGGTGGTGGTGGTGGAGCGCGGGGTGCTGACCCGGATCGCGGCCGGCCCGCTGACGCTGGTGCGCGAGGGCGGGCGGTGGCGCGCGCTGGCGGCCGAGGCGGCGGCGCTGGGCGGCGGGGCGGGGTCGGCGGCGCGCGCCGGCGCGCTCGGCACCGGGGCCGGCGCGGCCGGCCGCGCGGGTCCGGCCGACATCACCGCGCTGCTCGATCCGGACCAGTACGAGGCGGTCGCCGCGCCCGCGGACCGGCCGCTGCTCGTGCTGGGCTCGGCCGGCAGCGGCAAGACCACCGTCGCGCTGCACCGGCTCGCCCGGATCGCGTTCGAGGACCCGCGGCGCTTCCCGCCGGCGCGGCTGCAGGTGGTGGTGCCGGAGCTCGGCCTGGCCCGGCTCGCGGCGCGGCTGCTCGAGCCGCTCGGCCTGGAGCGGTCGCCGGTCCGGACGCTCGAGTCCTGGTCGCGCGGCGCGTTCCAGAGCGTGTTCGGCGCCCCGCCGCCGCGCCTGTTCCCGGAGACGCCGCCGCTCGTGGCCCGGCTGAAGCGCCACCCGGCGCTCTACGAGCTGCTCCGCCGCCGGCCGCACGTCGCCCGCGAGCGGCCGGCCCTGGCGCGGCTGCGCCGCGAGCTCGGCGACCTGTTCGTCGATCGCGGGTTCCTGGAGGCGGTGGTGAAGGCGGCCGCGGGGACGCTGCCGGCGACCGCCGTCGACGAGACGCTCCGCCACACCCGGCTGCAGCTCTCCTCCTCCACCGAGGACCTGCTGGCGGGCGTGGACCCGGAGCGGCTCCAGACGCTGGACGGGAAGGCGGTGGACGAGGACACGCCCGAGGCCGCCGCCGGCACGCTCGACGTCGAGGACCTGCCCATCCTGCTGTTCCTCGCGGCGCTGCGGGCGGGCGCGCCGGCGCGGAAGGCGGCGCACCTGGTGGTGGACGAGGCGGAGGACGTGACGCTCTTCGAGCTGCACGTGCTCGGGCGCCACCTCGCCGGCACCAGCGTCACGCTCGCCGGCGACGAGAGCCAGCAGACCTTCGCGTCCTACGCCGGCTGGCCGCAGGCGCTCGCCGCGCTCGGCGCGCCGGCGGCGGCCACGGTGCGCCTGGCGACGACCTACCGCTGCCCGGAGCCGGTGGCGGCGCTGGCCCACGCCGTGCTCGGGCCGATCGCCCCGCCGGAGCGGCCGCGCGCCGGCCGGCGCGGCGCGCCCGTGTCGCGCTTCGACTTCCCCACCGAGGCGCACGCCCACCTGTTCCTGGCGGGCGCGCTGCGCGAGCTGGTGGAGCGGGAGCCCGGCGCGTCCGCCGCGGTGGTGTGCAGCGGGCCCGAGGTCGCGCGCAGCCTGCACCGGCTGCTGGCCGACATGCCGGAGGCGAGGCTCTCGCTCGACGGCGCGTTCACGTTCCGTCCGGGGGTGGACCTCACCGACGTCGACGGCGTGAAGGGGCTCGAGTTCGACTACGTGGTGGTGCCGGACGCCACCGCCCGCGCCTACCCCGAGACCGACGAGGCGCGCCGCCGGCTCCACGTGGCCGTGACCCGGGCCGCCCACCAGCTCTGGATCGCGGCGCCGGGCACGCCCTCGCCGCTGCTGCGCGGCCTGCCGCGCGGCTGACCGTGCGCGCCGCGGTCCCGGAAGGGGCTGCGGGCGTCGAACGGGTAAGCGAGCGTTCAGCAGCCGGACTAGATTCGGGGCACCGAGCATCCGAATCCGGCTGGCGCCGCGGGCCGAGGCCCCGGCGCTCATGACCGGCAGTGAACCGTCCACGCGGGCGCGGCGCGTCCGCCCATCCCGAGGAGACCGACATGGCCCAGGTGACGCTGAAGGGGAACCCGATCCACACGAACGGCGAGCTGCCCGCCGTCGGCGCCAAGGCGCCGGACTTCACCCTCACCACCGGCGAGCTGAAGGACGTCACGCTGGCCGAGTGGAAGGGCAAGCGGAAGATCCTGAACATCGTCCCCAGCCTCGACACCGCGGTGTGCGCGACCTCCACCCGCAAGTTCAACGAGAACGCGGGCAAGCTCCCCAACACCGTGGTGCTGGTCGTCTCCGCCGACCTGCCGTTCGCGCAGAAGCGCTTCTGCACCACCGAGGGCCTGCAGAACGTGGTCCCGCTCTCGCTCGTCCGCGGGAAGCACATGGCGAAGGACTACGGCGTGCTGCTCCAGGACGGCCCGCTGGCCGGCCTCACCGCCCGCGCGGTGGTGGTGCTCGACGAGTCCGACAAGGTCGTCTACCGGCAGCTCGTCCCGGAGATCGGGCAGGAGCCCGACTACGACGCCGCGCTCGCCGCGGCGAAGCAGTAGCCCGACGGATCACGGGGTTCCCCGCGCCCCGCTCGCCCGCGCTCCCGCGGGTGGGCGGGGTGTCGTCGTCTCCGTCCCGCTCACCCCTCCTGCATCGCCTGGAGCCGCTCCTGGGCGGCCTCCCACTCGGCGTAGCGCGTCTCCAGCTCGGACCGGGCGGCGGCCTGCCGCTCGATGAGCGGCTTCGCCTGCGCGAAGTCCTGGTACAGCGCCGGATCGGCGAGCCGGGCGGTGGTCTCCTTCTCGTCCCGCTCCAGCTCGGCGATGCGCGCCTCGAGGCGGGCGATCTCGTCGCGCACCGGCTTCTCGCGGCGGGCGCGCGCGTTGCGCGCCTCCGCCTCGGCGCGGCGCCGCTCCTTCTCGCTGGCCGGCGCGGCCCGCGCGGCCCCGTCGCCGCCCTTGCCGCCCGCCGCCCCGGGGGCGCCGTCGGCGGCGCCGGCCGCCTCGAGCTGGCGCTGGTGGTACAGCCAGTCGTCGAGGTTGCCGGGGCAGGGGACGATCCCGCCGTCCTTCACCTCCCAGATCACCGTCGCGAGCTGGTTCAGGAAGCTCCGGTTGTGCGAGACGAACAGGAGCGTCCCGTCGTAGCCCTTCAGCGCGTCGATGAGCGCCTCGGACGAGTCGAGGTCGAGGTGGTTGGTGGGCTCGTCGAGGACCAGCAGGTTCGCCGGCACGAGCAGGAGCTTCGCGAGCGCCACCCGCGCGCGCTCCCCGCCGGAGAGCACGCCCACGCGCTTCTCCACGTCGTCGCCGGAGAACAGGAACGACCCGGCCACGCTGCGCACGTAGGCCTCGCCGCGGTCCGGCACGAGGTCCCAGAGCGTGTCGAGCACGGTGCGGTCCGGGGCGAGCGTGCCGAACGTGCGCATGGCGCCGGCGGCGTCCTCCGGGTGCTCGGGCCGCTCGAAGTGGTGCTGGGCGTAGTAGCCGGCGAGCACGCCGTGGCCGAGCTTCACCTCGCCGCCATCCGGCGCGAGCTCGCCCGCCACCAGCTTCAGCAGCGTGGACTTGCCCGCGCCGTTCGGCCCGATCACGCCCACCCGCTCGCCGCGCTGGATGGCCGCGTCGAGCGAGCGGTAGACCACCCGCGGCCCGAACGCCTTGCGCACGCCCTCGAGCCGCAGCACCTCGCGCCCGGAGCGCGGCGCCTCGGCGAACCGGAAGCGCAGCGTGGCGCGGTGCTCGAGGACCTGCACCTCCTCCATCTTCTCGAGCAGCTTCTCCTTCGACTTCGCCTGCCGCGCCTTGGTGGCCTTCGCGCCGAACCGCTCGATGAAGGCCTCGAGCTGGGCGCGCTTCGCCTCCTGCCGCTCCGCCTGCGCGAGCAGCCGCTCCTCCTCCTCGGCCCGCTGGCGGCGGTAGTCGTCGTGGTTCCCGGCGTAGGCGCGCAGCCCCTCCGGCTCGAGCGCCAGCACCCGGTCGATCTGCCGGTTCAGGAAGTCGCGGTCGTGCGAGATGAGCACCACAGCCTTGCGCGTGCCGCGCAGGAACGCGTCGAACCAGGTGAGCGTCGGCACGTCGAGGTGGTTGGTGGGCTCGTCCAGCAGCAGCAGGTCGGGGGCCTGCAGCAGGAGCCCGGCCAGCGCCGCGCGCATCTTCCAGCCGCCGGAGAAGGTGCGGGCGGGGCGGTCCAGGTCGCCGGGCTGGAAGCCCAGGCCCGAGAGGATCCGCTCGGCCCGGCGCCGGCCGTAGTGCTCCTCGAAGTGGTCCAGCTCCTCGTGCAGCTCGGCGAGCGCCTGCGACTGCTCGAGCTGCTCCTCCGGCGTGGCCGCCGCGGCGAGCGCGGCCTCGGCGCCGGCCAGCCGGTCCTCGAGCGCGGCGCGCCCGGGCACGGTGGCGAGCACCGCGTCCACCAGCGGCAGGTCCGCCAGCTCCGACACGTCCTGCGGCAGGTAGCCCACCCGCGCGCCGCGGCGGAACACCAGGTCCCCCTCGTCCGCCGCGATCTGGCCGGCCAGGATGCGCAGCAGCGAGGACTTGCCGGTGCCGTTCGCGCCCACCAGCCCGATGCGATCGTGCGGCCCGATGGAGAAGGCGGCGCGATCGAACAGGACCTTGGGGCCGTACGCGAGCGACAGCCGGCTGGCGGAGACGAGGCTCACGGGGGCGAGGAAGTAGCCCGAAGCCGGCGCCGGGACAAGCCCGGCCGGTCCGCGCCGCGCTACTTCTCGCGCATGTACGGGTACTCGAAGCGGACCGCCGGGTCGAACGTCTCCTTGATCGAGCGGATCGAGACCCAGCGGTACAGGTTCGCGATGCTGCCGGCCTTGTCGTTGGTGCCGGAGGCGCGCGCGCCGCCGAACGGCTGCTGGCCGACCACCGCGCCGGTCGGCTTGTCGTTCACGTAGAAGTTGCCGGCCGTGTCGGCGAGGCGCCGGGTGAGGTCGGCCACCGCGTCGCGATCGCGGGCGAAGATCGCGCCGGTGAGCCCGTACGGCGAGGTGGTGGAGCAGAGCTCGAGCGCCTCGTCGAGGCGGATGTCCGCGTAGACGTACACGGTCAGCACCGGCCCGAAGATCTCCTCCTCCATGAGCTTGAAGTGCGGGTTCACCGTCTCGATGACGGTGGGCTCGACGAAGAAGCCCTTCGAGTCGTCGCAGCCGCCGCCCGCCAGGATCTTGGCCTGCGACGACGCGCGCGCCACGCCGATGTGCTTGCGGATCGAGTCGAACGCGCCGCGGTCGATGACCGCGCCCATGAACGTGGTGAAGTCCTCCACCTCGCCCATCTTGATCTCGGCCACCATGCCGAGCAGCCGCTCGCGGAGCTGCGGCCAGAGGCTCTCCGGCACGTAGGCGCGCGAGGCGGCCGAGCACTTCTGGCCCTGGTACTCGAACGCGCCGCGGACGAGCGCGGTGGCGGCCGCGTCCACGTCGGCGGAGGGGTGCACGAACACGAAGTCCTTGCCGCCGGTCTCGCCCACGATGCGCGGGTACCCGTGGTAGCGCGGCAGGTTCTCGCCGATGGTGCGCCACATCTGCTGGAACACGCCGGTCGAGCCGGTGAAGTGCAGGCCGGCGAGGTCGGCGCTGCCGAGCGCGGGATCGCCCACCGCGCGGCCGGGGCCGGGCACGAAGTTGATGACGCCGGGGGGCAGGCCGGCCGCCTCCAGCACCTTCATCACGTGCCAGGCCGAGTAGATCGCGCTCGAGGCCGGCTTCCACACCACCGTGTTGCCCATGAGCGCCGGCGCGGTGGGCAGGTTCGCCGCGATGGAGGTGAAGTTGAAGGGCGTGACCGCGAAGACGAAGCCCTCCAGCGCGCGGTACTCGGTGCGGTTCCACTGGCCGGGGGGCGAGACCGGCTGGTCGTGGTGCATCCGCTCCATGAAGTGCGGGTTCCAGCGCCAGAAGTCGATGATCTCGCAGGCCGAGTCGATCTCCGCCTGGTAGGGCGTCTTCGACTGGCCCAGCATGGTGGCGGCGTTCAGCGTCTGGCGCCACGGGCCGGCCAGCAGGTCGGCGGCCTTGAGCAGCACCGCGGCGCGCTCGTGCGGCGGCATGGCGGACCAGGTCTTGCGCGCCTCGAGCGCCGCCTCGATGGCGGCCTGGACCTCGGCGGGCCCGGCCTGGTGGAAGCGCGCCAGGCGCTGGCCGTGGCGGTGCGGCACGCGCACCTCGGCGATGCGCCCGGTGCGCACCTCGCGCCCGCCGATGACCAGCGGGATCTCGAGCTCCCGCGAGGACAGCTCGGCGAGGCGCGCCTTCAGCGCGGCGCGCTCGGGGGTGCCGGGCGCGTAGGAGAGGACCGGCTCGTTGCGGGGATCGGGGATGCGGAAAGCGCCGTTCGACATCGGTGCCACCCTCCAAGGGCCGTTTCGGGCGCGCGCAACATAACCCCTCCCGGTGAATCCTGCCCAGGTCGCGGCAGGGGCGCGTGCCGGGAGCACCGCCGGGTGGCGGGCGGGCGCCGGAGGTCAGGCGCCGGGGTCGGGGCAGACCGGCGGGCCGCGGAACGCCACCGGCGCCGGCGCCGCGGCCTGGTCGCCGCCGCCCGGCCGCGGCGCGTCGCGCGCGTCGAGCGTCCGCGCCCGGGGGCCCCAGTGCAGTCCCACCGAGGTCCCGGTGGTCATGGTGGCGAGCTGGACCGGCAGCACCGCCCAGTAGGCCGGCGCGGCGAGGTAGCCCACCAGGAGCGCCGCGGCGTGCCCCACCAGCGAGAGCGCGAACGCCTTCCACGCGCTCCCCGCCGACGGCCCGTTGCGCCCGAGCATCCCGCCCAGCACCGCGCCGAGCGGCGGCACGAACAGCGTGACCGCCGCGAGCCCGAACGCGGCCCGCCGGAAGTTGCCCACCGACGCCGAGACGGTGCCGGTGGTGAAGAGCTTGAAGGTGGCGTAGGTGGCCGCGATCACGGCCGCGTCCCCCAGCAGCAGCCCGGCGCCGGAGCCGGCCAGCTCCCCGGTGCCGAACGGGCCGCGATCGAGGACGCGCACGCCGCCCGGGAGCGTCTCGGGCGCGGGCGGCCGGAGATCCGGGACGCGCAGCTCGCCGGCCGGCTGGGCGGCGAGGAGCACGGCGGCGAGGGTGAGGGCAGGCGCCATCACCGGCACGATGCGGCGCGCGCGCGTCCGGCGGCGCCTCCGGCGGGGAGGGAAGTTGGGGCACGCGCGCGCGCCCGCGGGGCCGGCGCCGCCAGCCCTAGCGCTCGCCCGCCTCCTCGTCGCCCCCGGCGAGCCCGTACTTGCGGAGCTTGTCGTGCAGCGTGACGCGCGACATGCCCAGCCGGCGCGCCGCCTCGCTCCGGTTCCCGTGCGCGGCGCGCAGCGCGTCGACGATGAGCCCGCGCTCGTACGCCTCGACGCGCTGCTTGAGCGGGAGCGGCGCGCTCTCCGCCGCCGGCGCCTCGGGCGAGCCGGCGGCGGGCTCGCCCGGCAGGAGCGACAGGTCGAGGCCGTCGGGGGGCGAGAGCGCCACCAGCCCCTCGATGGCGTTCTCCAGCTCGCGCACGTTGCCCGGCCAGCGGTGCGCCGCCAGGCGGTCGAACAGCGGCGGCGGCACGTGCAGCGGCGACGCGCCGAAGCGATCGGCGAAGCGCTCCAGGAAGTGGCGCGCCAGCACCGGGATGTCCTCGGGGCGATCGCGGAGCGGCGGGATGGAGAGGTGGACCACGTCGAGCCGGTAGTAGAGGTCCTCGCGGAAGCGGCCGGCGCGCACCAGCTCCTGCAGGTCGCGGTGCGTGGCGGCGATGACCCGCACGTCCACGGTGCGCGCCTTCTCGTCGCCCACCGGCCGGACCTCGCCCTCCTGCAGCACGCGCAGGAGCTTCCCCTGCGCCGGCGCCGCCAGCTCGCCCACCTCGTCGAGCAGGATGGTCCCGCCGTCGGCCTCGCCGAACAGGCCGGGCCGCGACCGCACCGCCCCGGTGAACGCGCCCTTCACGTGGCCGAACAGCTCGGCCTCGGCCAGCTCCGGCGAGAGCGCGGCGCAGTTGAACCGGACGAACGGCCCGCCGGCCCGGCGCGAGGCGCGCACGATGGCCTCGGCCACGCGCTCCTTGCCGGTGCCGCTCTCGCCGGTGATGAGCACGGTGACGTCGCGCGGCGCCACCCGGCCCACCAGCACCGCCAGCCGGCGCATGGCCTCCGAGGAGAACACCATCGACCGCGACAGGGCCAGCTCGCCGGCCAGCCGCTCGTTCTCGTCGGCGAGCCGCACCGCCTCGACCGCGCGGCGCACCACGGCCAGCAGCTCCTCGGTCTCGAACGGCTTCTTGAAGTAGTCGTAGGCGCCGGCCTTCACCGCCTCGACCGCCTGCCGCTCCGAGCCGTGCGCGGTGATCACCACCACGCGCGTGGCCGGGTGGCCGGCGGTGATCTTGCGGAGCAGCGCCATGCCGTCCAGGCGCGGCATGCGCAGGTCGGTGAGCACGAGCGGGTACGGCTGCGCGCCGAGCTTCTCCAGCGCCGCCTCGCCGTCGGTCGCCTCCTCCACCTCCAGCCCCTCCGACGCGAGGATCTCGCGCAGCGTGTAGCGGACGCCCGGATCGTCGTCCACCACCAGCACCCGCGCCCCGCCGCGCCGCTCCGGCTGCTCGCTCATGCCACCGCTCCCGTCCCCGCGCCGGCGGGGGTCGCGGGCAGGGTGAGCTCGGCCACCATCCCGCCGCCCGTGCGCGGGGAGAGGACCAGGTCGCCGCCGTGCTGCCGCGCCAGCGACCGGGCGATGGTGAGGCCCAGCCCGGAGCCGCTCGCCTTGGTGGTGAAGCCGGGCGAGAACGCGGCGTCGCGCACCGCGGGGTCGAGCCCCGGGCCGCGGTCCTGCACGAGGATGCGCGCCCCGCCGCCGCGCACCGGCGTCGCCTCCAGCTCCACCGCGGCGCCCGCCGGGCTCGCGTCGAGCGCGTTCTGCACCAGGTTCACCAGGATCTGCTTCACCTTGCGGGGATCGCAGCGCGCGCGGACCCCGGCGCCGCGCGGCTCGAGCGCCACGCCGCGCTCGCGCGCCAGCCCCTCGTGCAGCGCCGCGACCTCGCGCGCCAGCGCGGCCACGTCGCAGTCGTCGAGCACGAGCGGCACCAGCGGCCGGGAGAAGTTGAGGAAGCCGTCCAGGATGGTCTGCATCCGGTCCACCTCCTGGCGGAGCACCGCGAGCCGCTCGGTGGGCTTGCCCGGGCCGACCCCCTGCGCGAGCAGGCCGGCCAGCCCCTTCACGCTGGCGAGCGGGTTCTTCAGCTCGTGCGCGATCTCGCCGGAGAGGGCGGTCAGCTCCTCGGCGCGCTCGGCGTACGCGCGGAGCGAGTCCTGCTGCGCGGCGAGCGCGCGCCGGATGATGGCCTCGAACACCTTGCGTCCGGCGCGTCCCGCGAACGCGATCGCCACCAGCACGATGGTGAGGAGCGCCGCGTGCAGCCACAGCCCCACCGGCACCGGCCGCCGCGCCGCCCCGCCGAGGAGCTCGATCTCGAGCGGCGCAGCGCCGGCGGCGCCGACCGCGGCGAGCGCCCAGACGGCCACCACCTGGAACGCGGTGAGCCAGGAGGACACCGGCGGGCGGACGAACACGTTCACGATGACCGCGAGGAGCACCGACACGTAGACGAACGGGCTCTGGAGGCCGCCCGTCGCCGCGGTGAGCAGCATCTGCGCGATCACCGCCACCGAGAGGTTGAGCCGGACCTGGCCGGGCGCGAGGCCGCCGCGCCGCCGGAAGCGGACGTACTCGACGATGAAGAACGCCGCGACCGGCACCAGCAGCCCGCCGAGCAGCGCGCGCCGCCACCCCGCCGGCTCCTCCCAGGCGATCCAGGCGCCGGTGCCGACCAGCAGCGGCACCAGCAGCAGGCGCGCGCCGACGAGCTGCCCGAACAGCCGGGACAGCTCCTCGCGCTGGATCTGGTCGTGGCCGGGCGGTGGCATCTGCTCGATCCGTCGGGGGGCGGGGCGGCTCGCCGCGACCACCATACGACGGGCGGCGTTCCTGCGCACGGGCGGCGCACGGACGCGCATGCAGGAAGTCGAGCGGACGCCCGCGGGGCACGCTAGATTCGCGCGACCCATGGAACCCGTCGTGGAGATCCGCGGGGTCCGCAAGCAGTTCGGCGGACTGACCGCGCTGGAGCGCGTGGACCTCGAGATCCGCGCCGGCGAGATCTTCGCCCTGCTCGGCCCGAACGGCGCCGGCAAGACCACGCTCATCTCGATCATCGCCGGCCTGCTCCGGGCCACCGAGGGCGAGGTGCGGGTGCTGGGCAAGGACGTGGTGCGCGACTACCGCCACACCCGCCGCGCCATCGGCCTCGTCCCGCAGGAGATCAACTTCGACCCGTTCTTCACGGTGGAGGAGACGCTCCGCATCCAGGCCGGCTACTTCGGCGTGCCGCTCGCCGAGGAGCGGCTGGTGGAGATCCTCCGGGCGCTCGACCTGCTCGGGAAGCGCACCGTGAACAGCCGCGCGCTCTCCGGCGGCATGAAGCGCCGCCTCCTCATCGGCAAGGCGCTGGTGCACGACCCGAAGGTCCTGTTCCTCGACGAGCCCACCGCCGGCGTGGACGTCGAGCTGCGCCGGTCGCTCTGGGAGTACGTCCGTACGCTGCGCGCGCGCGGGACCACCGTGGTCCTCACCACGCACTACCTCGAGGAGGCCGAGGAGCTGGCCGACCGGGTGGGCGTGATCGACCGCGGCCGCCTCCTGGCGCTGGAGCGCAAGGACGAGCTGCTCCGCCAGCACGGCGCGAAGACGCTGCGGCTGGTGCTGGACGTGCCGCGGGCGGTGGTCCCGCCGTCGCTCGCGGCGCTGGGGGGCAAGCTGGAGGAGGGCGGCGCGGCGGTGGCGGTGGAGGTGCCGGCCGGCGAGGGGTTCGGCCCGGCGCTGCGCGCCGCGGCCGCGGCAGGCCTGGGGGTGAAGGACGTGGAGACGCGGCGCACCACGCTCGAGGACGTGTTCGTCCGGCTCCTGGCCGGTGGACAGGCGCGGGGGGGCCGATGATCTCCCTGGGGCTGCGGACGCTGTTCGCGAAGGAGGTGCGCCGGTTCCTGCGCGTGCCGGGGCAGACGCTGCTCTCGCCGCTCGTGACCACCACGCTCTACTTCGTGGTGTTCGGCTACTCGCTGGGCGCCCGCCTCGCCGACGTCGAGGGCGTGCCCTACGCGCGCTTCATCGTGCCCGGCTTGGTCACGCTCGGCGTGGTCACGAACGCCTACCTCAACAGCGCCTCGTCGCTGTTCGTGATGAAGCTGCAGGGCACCATGGTGGACCTGCTCGTCTCGCCGCTCTCCTACGGCGAGGTGCTGGCCGGCTTCATGGGCGCGGCGGTGCTGCGCGGCATCCTGGTGGGCGGGGTGATGTGGGGGGTGGCCGGCCTGTTCGGCGGGTTCCAGCTCGCGCACCCGCTCACGGCGGTGGCGCTGCTGGTGCTGGTCGCGGTCGTGTTCGCGGCGCTCGGCGTGATCACGGCCATCTGGGCCAGCACGTTCGAGCAGGTGAACTTCTTCCCGACGTTCTTCATCACGCCGCTCACGTTCCTGGGCGGCGTCTTCTACTCGATCGAGATGCTCCCGCCGGCGCTCCGGCGGCTCACCGCGCTCAACCCGATCTTCTACATGGTGGACGGGGTGCGGTTCGGGATGCTCGGGATCTCCGACGCCGCGCCGTGGGTGGGGGCGGCGCTGCTGGCGCTGCTGGCGGCGGTCTCGGTGGGCGGCGCCTACGCGCTCCTGCGGTCCGGCTACAAGCTGAGGGGCTGAGCGGGCGAGCCCCCGGCCTCCCACGTCGGGTGGACGCCCCATCCGGAGCTTTTCGGGATCGAATTCGGCCCGGCTTGGGTTTATGCTACGGCGCCCTCAGACCGGGGGAACGCGAAATCTCGATTCACGGAGGTCACTTCACATGCGTCGTCTGTCGGTCGTCCTGCTCTCCGCGCTCGCCGTGGCGGGATGCAAGAAGCAGCAGCCCCCGCCCCCGCAGCAGCCCGCCGCCGCCCAGCCGGCCGGCGCGCCCGCCGCGCCCGTGGCGGGCAAGGTCCTCGAGCGCCTCGACGCGCCTCCGTACGTCTACCTCAAGCTGCAGACCGCCAGCGGCGACGCCTGGGCCGCCGTCCCGCAGTCGGACGTGAAGGTCGGCGCCGAGGTCTCGATCGTCGGCGCCATGCCGATGAACGGCTTCGAGTCGAAGACGCTGCAGCGCAAGTTCGACGTGGTCTACTTCGGCACGCTCGGCGGCGGCGAGGCCGCGGCCGCGCCGGCCGGCATGCCCGGCATGGGCGGCGCGGCGCCGGCCGGCATGCCCCCGGGCATGGGCGGCGGCATGGGCGGTGGCGCCCAGCCGGACATGGCGGCGCAGCACGCGGCCGCCGCGGCCGGCCCGACCGAGGTCGGCGACGTGAAGGTCCCGAAGGCCAGCGGCACCGACGCGCGCACCGTGGCCGAGGTGCACGCGCAGAAGGTCACGCTCAAGGAGAAGCCCGTCACCATCCGCGGCAAGGTGGTGAAGTACAACGAGGGCATCATGGGCAAGAACTGGCTGCACCTGCGCGACGGGTCGGGCACCGCCGGCAAGGACAACGACCTCACCGTCACGACCACCGACCGCACCTCGGTCGGCGAGGTGGTGACCGTGAAGGGCACCGTCCGCGTCGACAAGGACTTCGGCGCGGGTTACGCGTACCCGGTCATCGTCGAGGACGCCAAGGTCGCGAAGTAGTCCGCGACTCGTCATCGAAGCGCTTCGCGGGCGCGGTCCTCCGGGGCCGCGCCCGTCGTCGTTCGTGCGTCTATCTCGGTCGCGTGACTCGAAGCCGGGTGGCCGTGGGTGCGGGTCCTCGTGTGCGCTCCCGCCCTCGCCCGCTCACGCGACGTGGAGGCGGAATGCTCGGCGCGGGGCTTCGGTCGTAGGACGCGCGCGGACGGCGTTCGATGCACCTGGGCGCGCTCGCAAACTCGGCCGCACGTACCGCTAACGCGACGTGCGGCCTCAGACATGCTCGCCGCGCACGCCGGCTGACCACGCGCACGATCCGTGATCGTCGCGTGCTGCGCCTGCGCTGACAGTCGCGGTCGCGGGCGAGGGCGTCCGCGCTGCGGACGGGGTCCGTGGGGGCGGCTTCGAGGGATCAGTACGAGAACTTCCCCCGGCGACAGCGTCCCCACCACCGCCTCCCATTCACGTCAGGCCGCCCCCGAGGCGATCCGGGCGTTCGCGCCGGAGCGCAGCGCAGCAAGCGTTCGGCACGTCCCCAGGATCTTAGACCTGCACCGCCGTGGACAGCCGCTGCGAAGGGACCGGCGCAGCCGGCGCTGGAACCGATCCCGCGGCTGGCCCGTCCGGTGCGTCGGCTTCATCGATCCCACGGCCCCGGTTCCGGCCATCCATCCACGTCCCGGGCCTTGCGGAGCGAGCACCGCCGCGAACGCCCGGAGCGCCGACCTAGCGGCCCGTTCCAGGACAGGGCCCGCTGGAGGCGGCGCACGCAAGGACAGGGCCCGCTGGAGGCAGCATCGCGAGGACAGGGCCCGCTGGAGGCGGACAGGGCCCGCTGGACGTGAGCCCTGCTGCCCGGGGACTCGCTGGACGCGGCCCCGCCGGAGGGGTCCGCGCAACGGACGGGCGAGATTCGCCTCGCGGCCCGTTCCACAAACGGCCGGGCTCGTCTAGATTCCGCCGGTCTTGGCCAGCGACGTCGACAGCCGCGCCCCCGCGCTCCGGGAGGTGGAGGACGAGGTCCGGGATCTCGCCCGCGCGGCCGAGGTGGACGCGCCGGCGGATCCGGCGGCGCGACGGCGCTGCGCGGAGCGGCTGGAGGCGCTGCGGGAGCGGTGGCGCGAGGCGCCGGCGCTGTTCGGGCCGGACACGGTGGAGCGGCTGCGCGCGGTGGCCGTCGCGCTGGCCCGCGCCCCGGCGGCCGCGCCGCCCGCGCCCGGCGCGGCCCGGGCCCTGCTGCAGGAGGTGTTCGGGCACGCCGCCTTCCGCCCCGGCCAGCAGGAGATCGTGGACGCGGTGGTGGCCGGGCGCGACTGCATCGGCGTCATGCCCACCGGCGCCGGCAAGTCGCTCACCTACCAGATCCCGGCGCGGCTGCTGGGCGGGACCACGCTCGTCGTCTCGCCGCTCATCGCGCTCATGAAGGACCAGGTGGACGCCATGGCCCGGGTGGGCCTGCGCGCCGCGTTCCTCAACTCGACGCTCTCGCCCGAGGAGCGGCGCGAGCGCGTCCGGGCGCTCCGGCGCGGCGAGCTGGAGCTGCTGTACGCGGCGCCCGAGGGGCTGGAGGCGTCCGTCGGCGACGCGCTGGAGGGCACCGCGCTCTCGCTCATCGCGGTGGACGAGGCCCACTGCATCAGCCACTGGGGCCACGACTTCCGCCCCGCCTACCGCAACCTGGCCGGCCTGAAGGCCCGCTTCCGCGCGCCGGTGCTGGCGCTCACCGCCACCGCCACGCGCGAGGTGGTCCGCGACATCGCCGGCCAGCTCGGGATGGCCGACCCGCTGGTCGTCCGCGGCTCGTTCCTCCGCCGCAACCTGCGCATCTCCGCGGTGAAGAAGGGCGAGGGGGTGCGCACCCGCGACGCGCTGCTGCGCCTGGTGCGCGCGCGCCGCGGGCAGAGCGGCATCGTGTACGCGCTCTCGCGGCGCTCGGTCGAGGAGACCGCCGAGCTGCTCCGCGACCACGGGGTGCGCGCCGGCGCGTACCACGCCGGCCTCGAGCCGGACGTGCGCGCGCGGGTGCAGGACGAGTTCCAGTCCGGCGCGCTCGAGGTGGTGGTGGCGACGGTGGCGTTCGGCATGGGGATCGACAAGCCGGACATCCGCTTCGTCATCCACCGCGACCTGCCGCGCTCCGTCGAGGCGTACTACCAGGAGATCGGCCGCGCCGGCCGCGACGGCGCGCAGAGCGACTGCGTGCTCTTCTACTCGTGGGCCGACGTGATGAGCTGGGACCGGCTCCTCGACGACGCCGAGCCGGAGGTCGCCGAGGTGCAGCGGCGCATGGCGCGCTCCATGTTCCGCCTGGCCGACGAGGACGGCTGCCGGCACGAGCGGCTGGTGGGCTGGTTCGGCGAGCGGATCGATCCCTGCGGCGACGCCTGCGACCGGTGCACCGGCGAGGACGTGCTCGCCTCGGCGCCGGCGCTGCCGCGCGGCGCCCGCGAGCGGCGGGGCGGCGAGCGCGCGCGCCGCGAGGGGGCGGGGCGCGGCCGGACGCGCGCCGAGCCGGTCGAGACCGCCGAGGCGGACGTGGAGCTGTTCGAGGCGCTCCGCGCCTGGCGCGCCGGCGAGGCGAAGGAGCGCGGCGTCCCGGCCTACGTGGTGTTCTCCGACGCGACGCTGGCGGAGATCGCGCTCCAGCGTCCCGCCGGCGAGGACGCGCTGCTGGACGTGAAGGGCGTCGGGCCGCGCAAGCTGGAGGAGTTCGGCGCCGCGCTGCTCGCGCTGGTGCGCGCGCACCGCTCATAGCAGCTGGGAGGCGTCGAGCTCCATCTCGAGGCGGAACCGGGCGGACACGTCGGCGTCGAACGCCGGGGTGGGCGCGTCGTAGGTGAGCTCCGCCCGCACCCGCAGCACGCCCGCGTCCAGGTAGCTCGCCAGGTCCACGCCCGGCGCCCCCGTCACCGCGACGGCGGTGGGCGCGGCGCCCGACGGGCGGTCGTAGCGGGCGATCGGCACCGGCGCGCCGCCCGCCGGCGGGTAGACCGAGAGGACCACCGACGCGAGGCCGCGCAGGTCGGTGCCCGACCCGGCCGCGAGCGCGAGGTCGACCTGCTCCAGCCAGAGCTTGGAGTCGACCGCCGGATCCGAGAGGCGGTCCACCTCCGCCCCGAGATCGTAGCCGAGGTCGGTCGAGAGGCAGCCCGGTCCGCAGCTCCCCACGCCGCCGCCGCGGTAGGCGGGGAACCGCTGCGAGGGGAGCGTGAGCCGGAGCTCGGGCACCTCGAGGGTGGCCTTGCCGAGCGGGCCGCAGGCGGCGAGGAGGAGGATCAGGGCGGGGAGGGCGCGGAGGTGGGCGGGGCGCATGGGACGTCCTAGAAGGAGTACTGGAGCCCGAGCTTCACCGACGGGATGAGCGCCGTGACGCGGGGGTCGCGATAGGTGACCTGCGTGCCGCCCGGATCGCCGCTGACCGCCGTGCCGGACGCCTGCGCGCGGACCCAGGCCACCCCGCCGCGCACCGAGAACGCGAGCCCGCGCTGCGAGCCGAGCTCGAGCCCGAGGTGCGCCGCGGCCCAGGCGTACCCGACCTTCTTCAGCAGCGGCTTCATGCCGTCCGGCACGCCACCGTTCACGTACCGTGACACGTCGCCGTCGAAGAAGCGCCCGCCCTCCACCGAGAGCGCCGGCGACACCGCCCAGTGCCAGGGGACGAGCGCGAGGCCGCCGTGGAGCCCCGGCGCCGCCGTGTTCCACGCCGGGCCCGCGAACGCGCGCAGCGCCGGCACCGGCCGCCACGCCAGCGAGACCGTGAGCCCCTCCGGCGCGCCGGCGTCGATCGACACCCCGAGCCACGGCGTGCGGGCCGGGGCCGCCCGGGCCGCGAGGCGCGGAGGCGGGGGGAGCGGCACGTCGTCCGCGGCGGCGGCCGCCGGCCGGGCCAGCGCGGGCGGCGGCGGCAGCGGGACCTCGTCCGAGGCGCGCGCGGCGGGCGCGCCGGCGAGCGCGAGCGCGAGCAGGAGGGAACGTGAGGGCGGGAGCATGGGGTGCGGCAGGATAGCGCCGCGCCCGCCGGCCGCGGAACGTGGGCGACCCTCCCACCCCGCGCCCGGGCGATCCGCCTCCGTGGCGTCCCGGCTGGCGTTCCGGCGCGCTTTCCGCCATCACTGCGGCCCATGGCGCTCCCCTCCACCCTCCACCAGCTCGACCTCCAGCTCGCGCACGTCGATCGTGGCGTGGAGCGCGCCCTGTCCCTGCGCATCGCGCGCCACCCCTCGGAGACGATGGAGCGGGTCTGGCTCCGGGCGCTGGCGCTCGCCTGGCAGTGGGAGGAGGGCATCGCGCTCGGGCCGGGGCTGTGCGAGCCGGACGCGGCCGACGTGCTGGCGCTCCGGCCGGACGGGCGCGCCTCGCTCCTGGTGCGCGTCGGACGGCCGTCGCCGGAGCGGGTGGCGCGCGACGTGTCCCAGAGCGCGGGCGCGCGCGTGGCGGTCCTGTTCGAGGGACCGCGCAGGATGGAGGCCTTCCTCCAGGAAGCCCGGGAGCTCCGGCTCGATCGCCTGGCGCGTGCGGAGCTGGCCGCACTAGATCCTGACTTGCTCGGGGCGCTCGGGGCGCACGAGGACCGCCGGCTGAAGGCGGCCCTCACCATCGTGTCCGACCACCTGTACCTCGACCTGGCCGGCCGCTCGGTGGACGGGCCGCTGCACCGCGGCACGTACCCGGAACCCTAGTTCCGTCGGCCGGTTACCTCGTCGGGGCTTCCCCTGGCCCGATAGGCATGCATCCGCGGCCCCGCCCGTTAAATGAGTGGGTATCTGGACTGTTTCGGTCCATGATGGCTCTCACCGGGTGCGCGCACGTGGCGCGCACGCCGTGAGCGTCCGCTCCGGCCCGCGGAGGCCGATCGATGATCAGGCTGTCGAAGCTCACCGACTACGCGATCGTGATCCTCGCGAACCTGGCGAGGGCGGGGGAGGGCACCCTCACCGCCCAGGATCTCGCCGAGCGCTCCAAGGTCCCGCTCCCGACGGTCTCCAAGCTCTGCAAGGAGCTGTCGAAGGCAGGGCTCGTGCTCTCGCACCGCGGGCGGCACGGCGGCTACGGGCTCGCCCGGCCGGCCGACGCCATCTCCATCGCGGAGATCGTCGAGGCGCTGGAGGGCCCCATCGCGCTCACCTCGTGCGTGGAGCCCGGCGCGCAGCCCGACGCGTGCGGCCTCGAGGCGACCTGCCCGGCCAAGGCGAGCTGGGACCCCGTCTCCCGCGCCATCCAGGGCGCGCTGCGAGGGCTGCCGCTCTCGTCCATCGTCCTGCAGCACTCCAACGACCCGAAGAACGCCGACGCCGTGGACGTCGTCACCCTGGGAGCCCACGTCTCATGAGCACCGCGGAGCAGCTGAAGGAGCTGACCGAGCAGAAGTACCGGTACGGCTTCGTCACCGACATCGAGGAGGACAAGGTCCCGAAGGGCCTGTCCGAGGACGTCATCCGTCTCATCTCGGCGAAGAAGGCCGAGCCGCGGTTCATGCTCGAGTGGCGCCTCGAGGCGTACCGTCGCTGGCTCGCGATGGAGGAGCCGACCTGGGCGAACGTCCACTACCCGAAGATCGACTACCAGGACATCGTCTACTACTCCGCGCCCAAGCAGAAGAAGGCGCTCGGCTCCATGGACGAGGTCGATCCCGAGCTGAAGCGCGCGTTCGCGAAGCTCGGCATCCCGCTCGAGGAGCAGATGCGCCTCGCCGGCGTGGCGGTGGACGCGGTGTTCGACTCGGTCTCGGTCGCCACCACCTACAAGAAGAAGCTGGCCGACCTGGGCATCGTGTTCTGCTCGTTCTCCGAGGCGGTGCGCGAGCACCCGGAGCTGGTGGAGCGGTATCTCGGCTCGGTGGTCCCCTCGACCGACAACTACTTCGCGGCGCTGAACAGCGCGGTGTTCTCCGACGGCTCGTTCGTCTACGTGCCGAAGGGCGTGCGCTGCCCGATGGAGCTGTCCACCTACTTCCGCATCAACGCGAAGGACACCGGCCAGTTCGAGCGCACGCTCATCGTCGCCGACGAGGGCGCGTACGTGTCGTACCTGGAAGGCTGCACCGCGCCCATGCGCGACGAGAACCAGCTCCACGCGGCGGTGGTCGAGCTGGTCGCGCTCGACGGCGCGCACGTCAAGTACTCCACGGTGCAGAACTGGTACCCCGGCGACGCCGAGGGGCGCGGCGGCATCTTCAACTTCGTCACCAAGCGTGGCAAGGCCATGCGCAAGGCGAAGATCAGCTGGACGCAGGTGGAGACCGGCTCGGCCATCACCTGGAAGTACCCGTCGTGCATCCTGCAGGGCGACGAGTCGGTGGGCGAGTTCTACTCGGTGGCGCTCACCAACCACCGCCAGCAGGCGGACACCGGCACCAAGATGATCCACATCGGGCGCGACACGCGCTCGACCATCATCTCGAAGGGCATCAGCGCCGGGCGCGGGCAGAACACCTACCGCGGCCTGGTGAAGATGATGAAGGGCGCCACCGGCGCGCGGAACTACTCGCAGTGCGACTCGCTGCTCATCGGCGACCGCTGCGGCGCCCACACGTTCCCGTACATCGAGGTGCGCAACCCGACCGCCAAGGTCGAGCACGAGGCCACCACCTCGAAGATCAGCGAGGACCAGCTCTTCTACTGCCGGCAGCGCGGCATCTCCGACGAGGACGCGGTCTCGATGATCGTGAACGGCTTCGCGAAGCAGGTGCTGAAGGAGCTGCCCATGGAGTTCGCCGTCGAAGCGCAGAAGCTCCTGGGCATGTCGCTCGAGGGGAGCGTCGGATGATGCCCAGGAGCTTCGGAGCGTTCCGATCACCGCGCAGAAGCTGCGTGGGCATGTCGCTGGAAGGGAGCGTCGGGTAGGCCATGGCCGTGAAGGACCACATCATGCTGAGCATCCAGGGGCTGCGCGCGAAGGTCGCCGACCGCGAGATCCTGAAGGGCGTGGACCTCGAGATCCGCGCGGGCGAGATCCACGCGATCATGGGCCCGAACGGCTCGGGCAAGTCCACGCTGGCGGGCGTGCTGGCCGGCCGCGAGGCGTACGAGGTCACCGGCGGCACCGCCACGTACCTGGGGCAGGACCTGCTCGCGCTCGCGCCCGAGGCGCGCGCCGCGGCGGGCGTGTTCCTCGGGTTCCAGTACCCGGTGGAGATCCCCGGCGTCGGCAACCTCTACTTCCTGCGCACCGCGCTGAACGCGATCCGCCGGGCGCGCGGCGAGGACGAGCTGGACGCGATGGACTTCCTCGCGCTCGCCCGCGAGAAGATGAAGCTGGTGGACCTCGACCCGGCGTTCGGCAGCCGCTCGGTGAACGAGGGCTTCTCCGGCGGCGAGAAGAAGCGCAACGAGATCTTCCAGATGGCGGTGCTGGAGCCGCGCCTCGCCATCCTCGACGAGATCGACTCCGGGCTCGACATCGACGCCCTGCGGGTGGTGTCGCGCGGCGTGAACGCGCTGCGCCGGGCCGACCGCGCCGTGCTGCTCGTGACGCACTACAAGCGCCTGCTCGAGCACGTGGCGCCGGACCGCATCCACGTCATGGCCGGCGGGCGCATCGTGCGCTCCGGCGGGCCGGAGCTGGCCGACGAGCTGGAGCGCACCGGCTACGCCTGGGTGGACGGCGCGCGGCCCGAGGTGGAGCGCGCCGCCGGCGCGGGGGCGCTGTCGTGACCCCGGCGGAGCAGAGCCTGGCGGCGGCGTTCCGCGGCGGCGCGGGCGAGCCGGCCTGGCTGGCGGACGCGCGCGCGGGGGCGCTCGCCGCCTTCCGCGCGGCCGGCCTGCCCACCCCGCGCCACGAGGACTGGCGCTTCACCAGCCTGGCCGCGCTCTCGACCCTGTCGCTCGCGCCGGCGCCCGCGCCGGAGGACGGCGAGGGCCCCGCGCGCGCGCTGCTCGCCGGCCGGCCCGCGCCCGAGGGTGCGCGCCTGGTGTTCGAGAACGGCCGCTTCCGCCGCGAGCTGTCCAGCGGGGCGCCGCTCCCGGCCGGCGCGGTGCTGGGGAGCCTGGCGGACGCGCTCCGCCACGCGCCCGAGGCGGTGCGGCCGCACCTCGGCCGCCTGGCCCGCGTGGACGGGCTCGCGTTCACCGCGCTGAACGGCGCCCTGCTGGAGGACGGCGCGTTCCTGCTGCTGCCCGCGGGCGCGCGCGTGGAGGCGCCCATCGAGCTCGTCTTCGCGACCGGCGCGGCCGGGCGCGCGGTGGCGGTGCACCCGCGGGTGCTGGTGGTGGCCGGCGAGGGCGCCCGGGCCACGCTCGCGGAGGTGCACCTCGGCACCGGCGACACCTACCTCGCCAACTCGGTGACCGAGCTGGTGCTGGGCGAGGGCGCCGAGATCGAGCACCTCCGGCTCCAGGACGAGGGCGCGCGCGCGTTCCACGTGAGCGCGCTGTTCGCCGAGCAGGCGGCCCGCTCGCGCCTCACCGCGCACGGCCTGGCGCTGGGCGGGCAGCTCGCGCGCAGCGAGGTGCGGGCGCGGCTCGCCGGCGAGGGCGCGGAGCTGGCCGTGTCGGGGCTCTACATGGCCGACGGCGCGCGCACCACCGACGCGTTCACCTGGGTGGAGCACGCGGTCCCGCGCTGCACCACCACCGAGACGTACAAGGGCATCCTGGACGGCCGCGCGCGCGGCGTGTTCGCCGGGCGGATCGTGGTGCAGCCGGGCGCGCAGAAGACCAGCGCGCGCCAGATGAACTCGAACCTGCTCCTCTCCGACGACGCCATCGTGGACACGAAGCCCCAGCTCGAGATCTTCGCGGACGACGTGAAGTGCGGCCACGGCGGCACCGTGGGCCAGCTCGACGAGGCGGCGCTGTTCTACCTGCGCTCGCGCGGGGTGGAGGAGGCCGAGGCCCGCAGCCTGCTCATCTGGGCGTTCGCGGCGGAGATGGTGGACCTGGTGCGGCCGGCCGGCCTGCACGCGCGCGCGCGGGAGCTCGTCGCGGCGCGGCTGCCGGCGGGGCGGAAGGTGCTGGAGGCGGCGGCATGAGCACGGCGGAGGCACAGGCGGCCGGCGGACGGGCGGCGCGGCCGGAGGCGCGCGACGGCGCGCGCGGCGCGTTCGACGTCGAGCGGGTGCGGGCCGAGTTCCCCATCCTGGCGCGGCCGGTGCGAGGCCAGCCGCTCGCGTACCTGGACAGCGCCGCCACCGCGCAGAAGCCGCGCGCGGTGATCGACGCGGTCCGCCGGTACTACGAGGAGGACAACGCGAACGTGCACCGCGGGGTCCACCTGCTCTCCGAGCGCGCCACCCGCCTCTACGACGGGGCGCGCGTGAAGGTGGCCCGGTTCCTCGGAGCGAGCGATCCGCACGAGGTGGTGTTCGTGCGCGGCACGACCGAGGCGGTGAACCTGGTGGCGCAGACGTTCGGGCGCCAGCGGGTCGGGCCCGGCGACGAGATCCTCGTCACCGAGCTCGAGCACCACTCGAACATCGTGCCGTGGCAGCTCCTCTGCCAGGAGAAGGGCGCCACGCTGCGGGCCGCGCCGGTGTCGGACGCGGGCGACCTCGACGTGGAGGCGCTCGACCGGATGATCGGGCCGCGCACGCGGCTGGTGGCGGTGGCCCACGTCTCGAACGCGCTCGGCACGGTGAACCCGGTGGCCGAGATCGTGGCGCGCGCGCACGCGAAGGGCGTGCCGGTGCTGGTGGACGGCGCCCAGGCGGTGCCGCACCTCGCGGTGGACCTGCCCGCGCTCGGCGCCGACTTCTACGCGTTCAGCGGCCACAAGCTGTACGGGCCGACCGGCATCGGGGTGCTGTGGGGGCGCAAGGCGCTCCTCGACGCGCTGCCGCCGTGGCAGGGCGGCGGCGACATGATCCTCTCGGTCTCCTTCGAGAAGACCACGTTCAACGCGGTCCCGCACCGGTTCGAGGCCGGCACGCCGAACATCGCGGGCGCGGTCGGGCTCGCGGCCGCCATCGACTGGCTCTCCACGATCGGGCTGGAGGCGGCGGCGGCGCACGAGGACGCGCTCATCGCCCACGCGCTGGACGCGCTCCGCGAGGTCCCCGGGATCCGCCTGATCGGCACGCCGCGGCGGCGGGCCGGCGTCATCTCGTTCCTCCCCGGCGACGTCCACCCGCACGACGCCGGCACCATCCTCGACCGCCACGGGGTGGCGGTCCGCGCCGGGCACCACTGCGCCCAGCCGCTCATGCGGCGCATGGGCGTGGCGGCCACGGTGCGCGCCTCCTTCGCCGCGTACAGCACGCGGGCCGACGTGGACGCGCTCGTCCGCGGCCTGCACGCGGTCCGGGAGGTGTTCGCGTGACCGCGTCCCGTCGCCGCCGCCCGTCCCAGGGAGCCCGCCCGTGTCGGAGCTGAGCGATCTGTACCAGGAGGTGGTCCTCGACCACGGCAAGCGGCCGCGCAACTTCGGCCCGCTGCCCGGCGAGACCCACCACGCCGAGGGGCTGAACCCGCTCTGCGGGGATCACTTCGTGGTCCACGCCCGGGTGGACGGCGGCCGGCTGGCCGAGGTGCGCTTCGAGGGGAGCGGCTGCGCCATCTCGAAGGCCTCCGCCTCGGTGATGACCGGGGTGGTGAAGGGCAAGACCGCCGAGGAGGTGGACCGGATCTTCGAGCGCTTCCACCGGCTGGTGACCGAGGGCCCGGCGCCGGAGGACGAGGAGGCGCTGGGCAAGCTGGCGGTGTTCGGCGGGGTGCACGAGTACCCCACGCGCGTGAAGTGCGCGAGCCTCGCGTGGCACGCGCTCCGCCAGGCGCTGCGCGGCGAGGCCGCGCCGGTCAGCACCGAGTAGCGAGCATCCCCGAGGCAGCGCGCCGAGGTACGCAGGAGCGGACATGGATCGCACACCCACCCATACTCATCGTGACGTCGAGGCCGTGCAGGTGCCCAGCGGCCATCTGGTGCTGCTGCCGCAGGGCACCTGGCTGGTGGTGCAGCAGGCGCTGGGCGGCCAGTTCACCGCCATGACCGAGATGGGCGGGCTGGTGCGCATCGACGGCAAGGACGCCGACGCGCTCGGCGACGCGTTCGTCGAGGAGGCGCGGCGGTTCGAGCAGCAGCGCAGCGCCGCCGCCGAGGGGCCGTTCGAGGAGCAGAAGGTCTGGGACGCGCTCGGGACCGTCTACGACCCGGAGATCCCGGCCAGCATCGTGGAGCTGGGGCTGGTGTACGCGGTCGCGGCCGAGCCGGTCGAGGGCGGCCACAAGGTGCGGGTCGTCATGACGCTGACCGCGCCGGCCTGCGGCATCGGGCCGGTGCTGGTGGACGACGTCCGCCGCAAGGTGCTGGGCGTGCCCGGGGTGAAGGACGCCGAGGTGGACCTGGTGTTCGACCCGCCCTGGGATCCGTCGCGGATGAGCGAGGCGGCCAAGCTCCAGCTCGGCTTCATGTAGGCGCGGGCCGGCGCGCGGCTACGCGTCCACCGCGTACTTCAGCACGGTGGAGGCGATGCGGAGCACGTCGCCGTGCCGGAGCGTCTGCTCCTTCACCTGCTTCGAGTTCAGGAACGTGCCGTTGGTGGAGTCGAGGTCCACCAGCACGTGCACGCCGCCCGACACGAAGATGCGGGCGTGCCGGCGCGAGGCCTGGTCGGACCCGATCACCACCGTGTTCCCGTCGTCGCGACCGAGGGTGACGTCCTCGTCGCCGAGCGGGTAGCGCGTCCCCTGCTGGCCGGCGTCGGCGGAGTGGACCACGACGAGCGCGGCCCGGACGGTCTCGGCGCGGCCGGCCTGCTGCGGGGCGCCGCTCGCGCGGGTTTCGTCGAAGTTCATGTCCATGGCGTTAGCACGGGCCGGGTCTCGCGGTGAAGGGGTCCGAGCGGACCACCGACACCTCGCCGGGTCGATCGTCCCACCGCCGCCGGGCCGCGGCGACGGCGGGCCGGCGCGGGCGGGCGGGGCGCGGCGAACGGGCGCGGCACGGGCCCCGGGGCCGCTGCTCGCGGGGAGGACGCTCGGGCGGAGCGTGCGGATCGCTCGGTCCCTCTCCACCTTGTTCGCCGACGCATCGGGAACCCAAAGGAGAGCGATCGATGATGCAATGGAATCGTTGGGGGATGGCCGCGGGTCTCGCGGCGGCGCTCGCGTTCGCCGGCCAGGCGGTGGCGCAGGGCGCAGGCGGATCGGGCGGGAGCACGGGGAGCGGGCAGTCGGGGGGCAGCACCGCGGGTGACCGCGGCAGCGCGGGCAGCTCGGGATCGATGGGGAGCGGCTCCGGCAGCATGGGCGCCGGCTCCGCGGGCGGCAGCGCCGGCGCGAGCGACGCCGGATCGAGCGCCACCGGCGCGACGCCGGGCCCGACCGGCAGCACCGGGACGGGCTCGGCGGCGCAGGGGTCCTCGAAGAAGATGTCGAAGACCCTCGAGGACGGGCTCCAGAAGCTGCACGCGGCCAACCTGTCCGAGGTGCAGATGGGCGAGATGGGCGTGCAGCACGCGCAGAACGAGCAGGTGAAGCAGTTCGCGCAGCAGATGGTGGACGACCACCGGAAGGCGGACGAGCAGCTCACCCAGACCGCGCAGCAGATGGGGGTGGACCTGAACGGCAGCGCGTTCCAGAAGGAGCAGACGAAGGCCCAGAAGCAGATGGACAAGCTGACCTCGAAGACCGGGGCCGCCTTCGACAAGTCCTACATGGCCGTGATGGTCGAGGACCACAAGAAGGACACGCGCGAGGTCGCCACGCTCGCGAAGCAGGCGCGCCAGGGCCAGCACCAGGAGCTCGCCTCGTTCCTCGAGCAGACGCACAGCACGCTCCAGGGGCACCTCAAGGAGGCGCAGCAGACGCAGAAGGCGCTCGGCGCGGGTCGCCAGGCGCGGAAGGCGCACGGGAGCGCCGGCTCGATGGGGACCGGCTCCGGCGGCAGCTCGGGCTCGACCGGCGGGAACTCGGGCTCGTCCGACACCGGCTCCGGCGGCGCTGCGGGCTCCGGCTCGCACGGCGGCGGCGCGGGCTCGGGCTCCGGCACGGGCGGCGGCGGGACGCACTGACGCCGAGCGCGCGTCCGGCGCGCGGATGCGAACGGGCCGGGGGCGTCGCGCTCCCGGCCCGTCGTGCTATCCGCGCACCAGCCGCCGGGGCACGCGCACGTCGAACGTGGACGTGCCGCGCCGCACCTTCAGCAGCACCGACGTGCCCTCCGGGCCGCGGATCGCGTCGATCGCGCCGGCCATGCCCAGCTCGGCCACCCGGCGTCCATCCACCTCCACGATGAGGTCGCCGCGGCCCAGCCCCACCTCGGCGGCCCCGCCGCCGGCGATGACCTGCGCCACCGCCAGGCCGTCGCCCGACGGCGCCAGCACCGCGCCGATGCCGGCCAGATCCACCCGCGGCTCCTCGCCGTCCGCCGTGGGACGGAGCCGCACCTCCACCGGCCCGGCCGTCCCGCCCGGCTCGACCTGCACGCCGCCCAGCACGCGCGCGTGGTGGCCGGCCGCGGCCACGAAGATCGAGGAGCGCGGCGGCAGCCCCGCGAGCGCGAACGTCCCGTCCGCCCCGCTCACCGCCTCCGACAGCACCGGGAACGTGGACGCCGCGGCGCTCGGCAGCGCGCCCTCCACCGAGAGCCGTGCGCCGGCGATGGGCGCGCCGGTGGCGTCGTCGCGCACCACCCCGGTCAGCCGGCCCCCGGACTCCAGCGCCGCGTCCACCACCGCCTCGCCGCCGTCGCCCGGGATCTCCACCGCGCGCTCGCCGGACGGCGCGTAGCCGGGCGCCGTGATCACCACCGTCGCGGGGCCGGGGGCGAGGTCGTCGAGCGCGTAGCAGCCCGAGGGATCGATGACGGACCGCGTGCGCTGCGGCACCAGCCGGAGCGGGCCGCGTCGCTCCAGCACCAGCACCGTGAACGGGGCCACCGGCGCGCCGGCGGCCGCGGCCCGCACGCACCCGCGCAGTCGCCCCCCGGCGGCCAGCTCGAGCACGAGGTCCTTCGCGCCCGGCGCGACGCGGCGGAGCGCGGCCGGCGCGCGGCCCTCGGCGCGGGCCCGCACGCGGTAGGCGCCGGGGTCGAGCGGCGGAAGCTCGAAGCGGCCGTCGGCCGAGGTGACCACCTGGGCCGTGGGGGCGTCGTCCAGCCCGAGCACGCGCTCCGGCGACGCCGTCACCAGCGCGCCGGCGATCGGGGCGCCACCCTTCGCGATCACGCGCCCCGACACCGGGGCGCGCTCGCCCAGCGAGCGGTGCGCCGGGCCGAGCTCCACCGTGACGCGCCCGTTGACGCGCTCGAGCGGGCCGATGTCGGCGCGCCCGGGGAGGAAGCCGTCCTTGCGCGCCTCCAGCACCGCGCCGTCCGGCGCCGCGAACCGGAACGCGCCTCGCGCGTCGCTGGTGAAGTGGTCGGGGATGGGCACCAGCGCCGCCTCGCCCGCGGCGCCGAGCAGCCGGACGTCGGCGCCCGCCACCGGCGCGCCGTCCCGGTCGACGACGTGGCCCTCGAGCTCCGCCGCCTGGGCGAGGTGGATCTCGATGCCGCGCACGTGGCGGCCTGCCGCGGCGTCGAGCTGGACCGGGCTGTGGCCCCACTCCGGCGCGAACGGCAGGAACCCGGGCGCGGTGACCGCCGCGAGCAGCCACCGCCCCGTCTCCGGCGGCTCGAAGCGGAACGCGCCGTCGGGGCCCGCCCGCACCGACGCGGCCGCGCCCGCGCGCGAGAAGGTCAGCTCCGCGCCGGGCACGCCGGCGCCGGACCCCGCCGCGACCACCGTCCCCTCGAAGCTCGCCGGCGCGGCGTCGGGCGGCGCCGGCGCGGCGGGGGGCACGCGGATGGGCAGGGCGGTCGGGGGAGGGCCCTCGGGCGCTCGCGCCGCGGCGACCCCCGGGCCCGCGGCCGTGGGCGCCGTCGCCGCCTGCGGGCCGGGCTCGTCCGGCGCGGTCCGCCGCAGCAGCGCGGCCGCGAGCAGCAGCGCGAGGAGGGCCAGCCCGAGGGCGAGGAACGCGGTGCGGCGGGGGCTCTGCATGCGGGGTCTGTATACCGCGACCTGGCGTCCGGAGCAGGTGGCACGCCGGGTGCGGGCGTGATACCGATGCGCCTTTACATTGCGTGACGGCGGCGGCCCCGGAGGCCGCCCCGGCTGCGGCGCGGCGGCGCGCCACGGGGTGAGGGCGGGTGCGGGACGGCGGGAGGGCGCGAGGGGGCTGGGGGCTGGCGTCGCTCGCCGCGCATGCGGCGCTGCTCGCCGCGCTGGCGTGGCGTCCATCTCGCCCGCGGCCTCCGCCGGCGCCGGTGATGGTGCTCCTGCCGGGCGCGCCCGCGCTGCGCGCCCCGCCCCGGGCCGCGCCCGCCAGCGCTCCCGCGAGGCCCGCGCCCCGCGCCGCCCGCTCGGGCGGGGGCCACCGCGGCATGCCCGTGCCCCGCGCGCTGCCCGAGGCGTTCCCGGCGGCGGAGCTCGCGCCGGTGGCGCTGGAGGCGGAGGAGGTCCTCGCGCCGGGCGAGGGGCCCAGCTTCACCGGCGATGGCGTCGGCGACGGTCCGTTCGTCCCCGGCGGCGGGTTCGGCGCCGGCCGCGGCGGCGCTGCGGGCGGGGAGGCGGCAGACGGCGAGGGCGAGGAGGGGCCGCCCTGGCTCCGCTCGGCGGTGCTGCGCCAGCTGCAGCGGCAGATCGAGCGCGACCCGTACCCGCCGGCGGCCGAGCTGATGGGCTGGTCCGGGACGGTGCGGGTCGGGTTCACCGTCCTCACCGACGGGAGCGTGGCCGACCTCCGCGTGGTGGTGTCGAGCGGTCACGGGGTGCTCGACCGCGCCGCGCTGGCGGTGATCCGCAAGGCCGCACCGTACCCGCGCCCCCCGGTGGACCAGCCCGTCATCGTGGCGGTGGTCTGGTACCTGCCCCCCTGAGCCGGAGCCCGGACCGCGGGGCGCGCGCTACTCCGCCCGCATCGCCTCGACCGGATCGAGCCGGGAGGCGCGCGCCGCGGGGTAGATCCCGAACACCAGCCCCGCCGCGGCGGCGGCGCCGAGCGACAGCAGCACCGACCAGAGCGGCACGCGCGCCGGCACGACGTCCAGCTCCCGCGCCGCCAGCGCCACCCCGCCGCCGAGCGCGACGCCGATCGCGCCGCCCACCAGCGCGAGCACCAGCGACTCGACCAGGAACTGCGCCAGGATCCGCTCGCGCCGCGCCCCGAGCGCCATGCGCACGCCGATCTCGCGGGTCCGCTCGGTCACCGAGACCAGCATGATGTTCATCACGCCGATGCCGCCCACCAGCAGCGAGAGCGCGCACAGGCCGAACGTGGCCGCGCCCACCACCCGCGCCAGCCCGTCGAACAGCTCCGCGGCGGTGTCGTTCGAGAACACCTCGAAGTCGTTCTCCTCGAGCGGGCCGAGCCCGCGGACCCGGCGGAGCGTCGCGACCACCTCGGCCATGGCCTGCGGCACGTCCTCCACGCGCGTGGCGCGGACGGCGAGGTTCGTGCCGCGGGCCCGGCCCAGGACCGCGTCGTAGGCGGTCCACGGGACCGCCACGAACCCGTCGCGCGACTCGAGCCCGAGCACCGTCCCCATCCGCTCCGCCACGCCGGCCACCTCGAACGGCACGCCGCGGATCCGGATCTCGGCGCCGACCGGGTCGGCCCCCGGGAACAGCACGTCGGCGACGCCCGCGCCCACGAAGGCCACCCGGCGCGCGAGCGCCACGTCGGCGTGCGTGAGGAACCGCCCGCTCGAGACCGTCACCGCGTTGGTGAACTCGTAGTCCGGGAGCACGCCGAGGACGTCGATCTCGTTGCGCGTCGCGCGCGTCCGCGTGGCGACGGCCTCGGGCCGGCGCCCCTGCTCCTCGATCGACACGAACGCGACGTGGGGGAGGCCGCGGAGCGCCTCGCCCTGGGCGCGGGTGATGTCCTTGCGGCTCGCGTACCGGTGCCAGGCCTCGTGACCGACCGTGACCATCGGGAACTTCTCCACCCGGAACGCGCCCGCCTCAAGCATGGAGAGCTGGCCGGTCATCTCCAGCCGCAGCCCCTCGGTGAGCGCCATCATCGCCACCACCGTGGCGGTGCCGATGACGATGCCGAGCGCGGTGAGCAGCGAGCGGAGCGGGCTCGCCCGCAGCGTGGCCGCGGCCATCCCGACGTCGTCGAGCCAGGAGCGCATCGCCTGCCAGTTCACCACGCCTCGCCGCCAGCGTCACGCCCCGATCGCCGGTGGGGCGCGACGTCGGGGCCGCCGCGGACCTTCAGGCCGCGGCGGCGCGCGGCGGGTCGGGCCGGATGGCGAGCCGGAGCGGGCAGCCGGCGCGCAGGACCGCCAGGTCGATCTCGCCCGCCCGGGCCAGCACCAGCACGCGCTGCAGGTCGTCCAGCGTCTGCACCGGGCTGCCGCTCGCCGCGACCAGCAGGTCGCCCGGCCGCAGGGCGGCGCGGCCGGCCGGCGATCCCTCGACCACCTCGAGCACCCGCACGCCGCGCCCGTGGCCGGCGAGCGCCGCGTCGCGCGCGTCGAGGTCCTCGCCGCGCGCCGCGATCCCGAGGAACGGGCGGCGCACCTCGCCCTCGCGCATCAGCACCGAGGCCACCCACGCCGCCGTGTGCGCCGGCACCGCGAAGCCGATCCCGTGCGCCCAGGGGAGCATGGCGGTGCTGAGCCCGACCACCGCGCCGCCGGCGTCGAGCAGCGGTCCGCCCGAGTTGCCCGGGTTGATCGACGCGTCGGTCTGGACCAGCCCCTCCAGCACCGCGCCGCGCGGCGCCGCCAGGTTGCGGTGCAGCGCGGAGACCACGCCCAGGGTGACCGAGCGCTCGAAGCCGAGCGGGTTGCCGATGGCCACCACCAGCTCGCCGACCGAGAGCCGCCGCTCGGAGAGCGCCAGGGAGGGGAGGTCGCGCGCGTCCACCCGCAGCACCGCCACGTCGGTGCGGTCGTCGCCGCCGGCGCGCTCCGCCGCCACCACCCGCGCGCCGGAGAGCCGGACGCGGACGGGGCCGCGACCGCGCGCGACGTGCGCGTTGGTGAGCACCCAGCCGTCCGGCGCGATCACGACGCCGGAGCCCTGGCCGCCGCCCTGCTCCACGCCCACCACCGCCGGGGCGGCGCGGGCCACCAGGTCGGCGACGTCGCGCGAGAGCGCCTGCAGCCCGGTCACGCCCGCCTCCCGCGCACGCCCACGGTGACCGCGACGTCGCGCACCTCGCCCGCGCGCAGCACGCGCAGCGTCACCGCCTGGCCGATCCGGTCCTCCGAGAGCAGGGCCAGCAGCTCCCCCGGATCCTGCAGCGCCTCGCCGCCCACCGAGAGGATGGCGTCGCCGAGCAGCACGCCGGCGCGGTCCGCCGGGCTGCCCGGCTCGACGCGCGCGACGAGCAGCGCCAGCTCCTCGCCGGTGCGCGCGCGCAGCGCCGGCGGGAGCGGGACCGGCTGCGTGGCGAGGCCGAGGTAGCCGCGGCGCACCTCGCCGTGCGAGAGGAGCGAGGTCACCACCCGCGCGACCGTTGCGGCGGGCACCGCCAGCGCCGCGCCCCGCACCAGCCCCGCCGCCGCGAGGCCGAGCGCGAGGCCGTCCGCGCCGAGCACCAGGCCGCCGGAGAGCCCCGGGTGCCGGGGGACGCCCAGCTCCAGGTAGCGGTCGACGCGCCCGCCCATGGGCGCGCGGAACGCGTCGCCGGCGCGCGCCAGCAGGCCCAGCTCCGCGCGCGGCCCGCGCCCCGGCCGCGTGACCACCAGCGTGAGCTGCCCCGCGGCGGCGCCGGCCGCGTCCGCCCAGTCCGGCGGCGCGAGCCCCGTCGCGCGCACCCGCAGCGCGGCGAGGTCGGTGCTGGGGTCGCGGCCGATCACCTCCGCCGCGACCTCGTCGCCCGAGGGCAGGCCGACCGTCACGCCCTCGTCGCGCTCGAGCGCGTGGTGCGCGGTGACGACGACGCCGTCGGCCGACCACACCACGCCCGACGCGGGCGCGTGGCGCCGTCCCTCCACCCGCACGACGTGCGCGGCGGCGGACGCGGTGAGCGCGGCGAGGCGCGCGGAGAGCTGGGCGAGCAGGTCGGACGGCAGGGCAGGGGCGAGGGGGGGCGCGGAGGTCATGGCGGGAAGCTAGGCGGTCCGCGGGCGGCGCACATCGGCGGGAGGGCCAGGGCGCGGCCTGGCCCGATGGGCAGGTCGCGCCCGGCAAGCGGGGAGGTGCGCGCGCCGCAGGGGGCGCCGGTCGCGCGACCGGGCCGGTCCCGGCGCCGGCGGTTAGATCCGCGGGATGGAGCCGCTCCGGGTGCTGGTGGTCTCGGCCGATCCGCTGGCGCGGGCGGGCCTCGCCGCGCTGCTCGGCCTGAGCCCGGAGCTCCGGCTCGCGGGCGAGGCGGAGCCGGCGCGCGCGCAGGCCGCGGCGCGCGAGGTGGACGCGGCGCTCTGGGACCTGGGCGCGCCCGCCACCGTCCGCGGCGCCGCGGACGCGGGCGGGGCCGAGGCGCTCGCGGTGCTCGCGGCGGGGCTGCCAGTCGTTGCGCTGGTGGCCGGGGAGGCGCAGGCGGGCGAGGCGCTCCGGGCCGGGGCGCGGGGCGTGCTCCAGCGCGGCGCCGGCGCCGAGGCGATCGCCGCGGCGCTGCGCGCGGCGGTGACCGGCCTGACCGCGCTCGACCCCGAGCTCGCGGCGGCGCTGCTCCGGGCGCCCGCCGCCGAGGCGGGCGGCCCGCTCACGCCGCGCGAGCGCGAGGTGCTGGCGCTCGTGGCGGAGGGGCTCGGCAACAAGGCCATCGCCGCCCGGCTCGGCATCTCCGAGCACACCGCCAAGTTCCACGTGAACGCGATCCTCGGGAAGCTCGGCGCCGGCTCGCGCGCCGAGGCCATCGTGCGCGCGGCGCGGCTCGGGCTGGTGGTGCTGTGAGGTCGCGACCCGGCGCCGCGGCCCCGCGCGGGCGTGGCGCGCGGCCGCCCGGCGGGCGATCGGAGGGTGCGGGCGCGGCGGCGTCGCGGCGCCCGGGGAGGACGGAGATGGCGGGGCACGAGGCGGAGGAGCGGGCGCAGGCCGGCGCGGAGCGCGCCGGCGGCATCGAGGCGGTCCGGGGGTTGCTCGAACGGGAGCGGGTCGGGGTCCTGTCCACGATCTCGTCGCGGCACGCGGGGTGGCCGTACGGGACGCTGGTGCCGTTCGCGGTGGCCGCGAACGGGGAGCCGCTGCTGCTGCTCTCGGCGCTGGCGCAGCACACGCAGAACCTGGCGGCCGATCCGCGCTGCACGCTGCTGGTGTTCGACGGCGAGGCGGCGCGAGGGGATCCGCGGACGGCGGCGCGGGCGACGCTGGTCGGCCGGGCGGTGCGGGTGGGCGCGGCGGAGGAGGAGGACGCGGTCGAGCGGTACGCGGCGCGCGTGCCGGGCGCGAAGGGGCTGCTCGCGCTCGACTTCGCGCTGTGGCGGCTCGAGGTGATGGAGGTGCAGCTGGTGGGCGGGTTCGCGGCGGCGGGGTTCTTTCCGGGGGAGGCGCTGCGCGAGCGGTGAAGGCGGCTGGGCGAGGGGGGGGGCGAGGGCGGGGCGTCTTCGATGGCGGGGCGTCTTCGATGGCGCGGCGTCTTTGATGGCGCGGCGTCTTCGATGGGGCGGCGTTGAGGGGGCTGTGAGTGGGCAGCGGTGATCCGGGGCGGGTCCGGCTGACCGGAACCGGAGCGGCGCGGATCGGCTCGCGAGAAGCTCGAGGGCGAGGCGCGGGTCGCGTGGGGTGCGCTAGGCGACTGGGCGCGAGGCGAGCGGGCGCGAGGCGAGCGGGCGCGAGGCGGGGAGCGAGGCGCGCGGGCGCGGAGCGCGGGGCGCGGGGCGCGGGCCTGGGGAGGACGGCAGCACCCGTTTGTCTCACGGTGAATGCTTGACGCGTTTCGGCCCTTGGTCGGTTCGCGTGGGTGAACTCGCTGCGCGGCAGGGCTTCTGCGCACGCTCGGGGCGGCGCTGCGACGGCGCGGGCGCCAAGCGAGGGGGCGCGGAGCCCTGGTGGCGTTCGCGCGTCTCGAGGCGTTCTCGTGCGCTTTACGGAGGGCGAAATCCGCGTGCGATGCTTCGGGCATGGATACCGCACTCGAGTTCACGAAGCGTCTTGTCTCGCTGCTCCGCTCCGAGCGGCACGCCATGGCGGAGTTTCTGGTCGCGCTGGCGGAGTTCGACGGGCGCGGGCTGTGGAGGGAGCGCGGGCACACCTCGCTCTTCTCCTTCCTGCGACGCGAGCTGGGGCTCTCGGCCGGTGCCGCTCAGTACCGGAAGACCGCAGCCGAGCTCATCCAGCGCTACCCGGCCATCGAGGGTGCGCTTCGCGAGGGCAAGCTCTGCCTGTCCTCCGTCTGCGAGCTGGCGAAGGTCGTGACCACCGAGAATTGCGCCGAGGTCCTGCCCCGCTTCTACGGGCTGTCGAGCCGGGACGCGGCGGAGGTGGCTGCCTCGATCCGGCCCGTCGAGAACCCGCCTCGCCGCGAGGTCATCGTGCCGATCAGGGGGGCGTGCTCGGCGGCGACGGGTGCGTCAGGCCCGGCGGCTCCGCTTCTATTTCGGGCGCCCGAAACGCCTGTGCCCAGCGGGGTCGAGGCTGCGGGTCATCCAGAGTCCGCTCGCAGTGCGCCTGTCGAACTGCGGGCGGTGACCTCTGCTACCAACGCCAGCTCCGTGGACTGGCTCGATGGCGACCAGGCGCGGATGCACCTCACCGTGTCCAAGGCCTTCCTGAAGAAGCTCGAAGCGGCGCGCGATGCGCTCTCGCATGCGATGCCGGGCGCCTCCCGCGAGCACGTTCTGGAGGCGGCGCTGGACGTGCTGCTCGGGGAGCGCTCTCGGCAGAAGGGGCTCACGGCGCGGCCGCAGAAGACCATCCGGCCCTCGAAGCCGGACCACATCCCGGCCCACGTCCGCCGAGAGGTCTGGAGGCGCGACGGCGGGCGGTGCACCTTCGTGCTCCCGTCCGGTGAGTCCTGCGGTTCCACCCACCAGCTCGAGCTCGACCACGTCGTGCCGCGGGCGCGGGGCGGGGCCTCGACGGCGGACAACCTTCGCATCCGCTGCAAGGGTCACAACCTCGAGGAGGCGCGGCGGGTCTTCGGGGACGCGGTGATGGCCGGGTACGCGGGGAGGCGACGGGGCGGCGGGTCGCGAGATGCGGCCGCGCCCTGGGAGCGACCGCACCCTCGGTAAACGATGGTTCAGCCGCGAATCACCTTCCGGACCCCGCGGCGCTCGAGCCACGCGGCGGCGCGGTCGCGCTGGTCGCCCTGGAGCACGATGGCGTCGCCCTCCACCCCGCCGCCGCAACCGAGGGCGCGCTTCATCGCATCGGCCCATGCGGCCAGCGGCTCGGGCGCCAGGGCGAGCTTCTCCACGACGGTGGCCTCCTTCCCTCCGCGGCCCTTGCGCTCGAGGCGGACCACGGCGCGGGCGGGGGCGGGGCGGGTGGCTGCGGGGGGCTGCGCGGGCGCGGGCTCCGGCTCCTGCTCCTGCGCCGGGACGTGGCCCTCGGGCAGCTGCGCGCGCAGCTTCTCGAACGCGGCGTTGAACGGGCCGGTTGGCGCGTCCACGGGCGGCGCCTTCTTCTTGCTCACGGCGACCTCCTCCTCCTCGTGCGGCGGCGCGGGCTCGTGGGCGGTGCCACGAGGCGCTGGGCCTCCTCCGGCCACGCACCACCGAGCCGCGCGGCGAGCGCGAGGCCCTCCTCCCAGGACGGGCCGTCGGGCACGGCGCGCTCGGCCATCCCGAGCAGCCGCGCCTCCAGCGCGAGGTCCTCGCAGAGCCGGCGCGCGGCGCCGTCGTCGAGGCCGCAGGCGGCGAGGAACGCGGCGCGACCCTCGGGCCGCACGCCGGCGCGGCGCAGCCAGGCGCGCTCGGCCTCCGCGGTCTCGGCCTCGCCGGCGGCGAGCCCCATCGACCGGGCCAGCGCGGCGAGCGCGGCGCGGCGCAGCCCGACGGCCGCGAGGCGGCGGGCGTCGGGCCGGCGCGCGAGCGCGGCCAGCACCTCGCCGGAGGGGACCTCGGCGCCGCCGGGCAGCAGCGTCGCGGCGCGCGCGAGCCGCGCCCGGCGCAGGTGCGCGGGCGGCGATCCGGCGGCGGGGCGGGGCGGGGGCGGCGCCCCCTGGCGGCGTGCGCGGGCGAACTCCGCGGCGGCAAGGAGGCACGCCTCGGCGTCGGCGCGCTTCACGTCGGGCGCGCGGGGAAGGCGCTCCCCGAGCCGCGCCCGCTCGGCGGGGGCGAGCCGGGCCCGCGTCAGCACGGCGGGCCAGGTGCGCGCGGTGTAGGGGATGCCGGCCGCGGCGGCGAGCACGGCCCGCGCGGCGGCCGGGCCGACCTCTCCCGAGGCGCGCGCGTCCTCGAGCGCGGCGCGCACCTGCACGAGCGGGAGCGTGAACGGGCGGAACGCGTCCTCGGCGTGCCCGTGCAGCAGCGCCACCTCGCCGTCGTCGTCGATGACGCCGTCGCGGTACCAGCCGAACACGCGCCCCACGCCGACCACCCCGTGCGCGGCCAGCTCCGCGGCCCGGAGCGCGCCCATGCTCCCGCCGCCGAACACCGCCACGCCGGCGTCGAGCGCGGCGAGCACCTCGCGCGGCCACACCGACGGGACCGTGTCGAACAGCCCGTCCACCAGCGCGATCGCGAGCGGGCGCGCCGGCAGCACGGCCAGCAGGTCGCCGGCGCGGGCGGGCGGGAGCACGCGGCAGGGCGCGAGCCGGCGCGCCTCGTCGGCGCGGAGCGAGGGGCCGAGGAAGGCGACGACGTCGCCGGGGCGGAGGCGGGCGGAGGCGGGCTTCACAGGAGCTCCGAGCGCAGGAGGCCGGGGGCGACGATCTTCACCACGTGCAGGCCGGGCGGGCCCTCGAGCGCGACGCGCACCGCGGACCCCAGGCCGGCCGCGCGCAGCCGGCCGGCGATCCGCCGGAGCGCGGCCGAGGGCGACGGCGCGGCGAGCGAGGGCAGCGCGGCGGCCCTGCGCGACGGCCGCAGCGCGGCGCAGCGCGCGGCGAGCGGCGCGGCGGACGCGCGGTCGCCGTGCAGCACGTCCTCGCGCGCGCCGTGGATCTCGGTGGCGCGCGACTGGGCGGCCTCGAGGAGCGCGGCGAGGAGCGCCTCGTCGCGGCCGGGCCGGCAGGCGTAGCCGGCGGCGAGCGGCACCGGCCCTCCCGGATCCCCGAGGAGCGCGCCGGCCACGGGCAGCCCGAGGCCACGGGCGCGGCGCCCGGCGGGCACGAGATCGAGCAGGTGCACGCGCAGCCCGCGCGCCTCCAGCGACGCCGCCAGGGCGGCGGTGCGCGGCGCGGCCGCCGCCAGCCCGCCGGGATCGAGCAGGCGCCGCGCCAGCTCACGTTCGGTGAAGCCGTCCGGGAGCGCCCGCGCGAGCTGGTCGCGCTCCACCGCCTCGAGCAACGCGTGCAGGGCGGCGCGGTGCGGGTCCGGGTGCGCGCCCATGCCGTTCGAGGTCCAGGTCAGCACCGCGGGGCCGAGGAGCGGGCCGCCGGGCGGCGGGCAGAACACGGCCTGCGCCGGGACGGCGATCGGTGCGCCGCCCTCGAGCGGCACGCCCTGGCACCAGGCGACGCGCAGCGTCTCCCAGGCCGGATCCGCGCCGCCGCCGGCCAGGGCGCCGGGCCCGATGACCGCGCCCTCGCCCAGGCGGGCGCGGAGCTCCGCCGCGGAGGCCAGGGGCATCGGGCCGGGGCGCTCCGCCGCCCACAGCTCGGCCGCCTCGGCCAGCGCCCCCAGCGCGGCGTCCTCGAACCGCGCACCCTTGCCGTTCGTGACCTGGAGCACGTGGCCGTCCGGGCGCACCGCGCTCGCCACCTCCACGCCGGTCCGGTCGAGGCCGGTCAGGCGGGCGACGCGCGTCACCCCGAGTGCATGCGTCAGCGTGTCGCGCCGTCCGTCCCGAAGGGGTCGAGGGATCCCGGCCATGCGCCCTTATATCCCGGGCCGCCCCTCGCCCGCCCGCGGCGCGGGAACCCTTCTGCCCGAGGTGACATCCATGCCCGAGACGCCGGTCGACCTGGCCCTGGCCCACTACGAGAAGAACGCCGCCAACTACCTGGACGAGCTGAAGCGCCTGGTCCGCATCCCCAGCGTCTCGTTCCCGGGCTTCCCGGAGAACGAGGTGCGGCGCAGCGCCGAGGCGACCGCCGAGCTCCTGCGGCGGCGCGGCTTCGAGAAGGTCGAGGTCCTCGAGGTCGAGGGCGCGCACCCGTACGTCTTCGGGGAGCGCGTCGAGGATCCCGCCGCGCCCACCCTGCTGCTGTACGCGCACCACGACGTGCAGCCGGCCGGCGAGGCGGAGGCCTGGAAGACCCCGCCGTTCGAGCCCACCGAGCGCGACGGCCGCCTGTGGGGCCGCGGCGCCGCCGACGACAAGGCCGGCATCATCGTGCACGCGGCGGCGGTGGACTCCTGGGTGCGCGGCGCCCGGCGCATGCCGCTCAACGTGAAGATCGTGGTCGAGGGCGAGGAGGAGATCGGCTCCGACCACCTGACGGCGTTCCTCACCCGCTACCGCTCGCGCCTGGACGCGGACGCGATGGTGCTCACCGACACCGGCAACGTGGACTCGGGCGTGCCCTCGATCACGGTGGCGCTCCGCGGCCTGGTGGTCCTCGAGGTGGAGGTCCGCGCGCTCGAGCAGAGCGTCCACTCCGGCATGTGGGGCGGCCCGGTGCCGGATCCCACCATGGCGCTCGCCAAGATGCTCGCCGCGCTGGTGGACGACGACGGGGCCATCGCCATCCCCGGGATCCACGACCGCGTCCGCCCGCTCACCCGCGAGCAGCGCGAGGCCATCGCCGCGCTGCCGGTCACCGAGGAGGACATCCGGCGGCAGGCCCGGCTGCGGCCCGGCGTGCGGCTGCTGGGCGGCCGCCATCCGCTGGAGACGAACTGGTGGCAGCCGTCGCTCGCGGTGAACGCCATCCAGGCGTCCTCGCGCAAGGACGCGCGCAACATCATCAACGACGTGGCCTGGGCGCGCCTCGGCGTGCGGCTGGTCCCGGACATGGACCCGGTGGACGTGCGCGAGAAGCTCGTCGCGGCGCTGCACGCCGCCGCGCCCTGGGGCGTGGAGGTGACCGTGAAGCCGGACACCGCCGGCGCGCCCTGGATCACCGACCTCGGCCACCCGGCGTTCGACGCCGCGTTCCGGGCCCTGGAGAAGGGGTTCGGGCGCCCGGCCCTCGCCATCGGGTGCGGCGGGTCGATCGGGTTCGTGGAGCCGTTCGCCAAGGCGCTCGGCGGCGTCCCGGCCCTGCTCATCGGCGTCGAGGATCCGTCGTCGAACGCGCACTCGGAGAACGAGAGCCTGCTGCTCTCCGACTTCCAGAAGGCCATCCGGAGCGCGATCCACCTCTACGAGGAGCTGGCCGGCGCGCTGCGCCGGTAGCGCCCGGCCGCGCGCTCCGCCGGTGCGGCGCGGCGTCCGCCCCGCCGCGCCGCGGCGGGGATGCGGCTATGATGTCCCGCCGCCTGCCGTGGCCGCCGCCCGCGCCCGGTGCGCACCCTGAGGAGAAGCATGCCCCCACCGAGGAAAGCCGCCGCCGCCCGCACGGAGGAGGCGCGCGCGCTCGAGCGCGCCCGCGACCTGCCCAACGCCCGCACCGCGCTGGACGTGGACGCGCTGCGCCGCGCGTTCGCCGACCACCTCCAGTACTCGCAGGGCAAGGACGAGCACACCGCCACCCCGCTCGATCGGTACTTCGCGGTCGCCTACGCGGTGCGCGACCGGATGATGCGGCGGTGGATCCAGACGCAGCAGACCTACTACAAGGCCGACGCGAAGCGGGTCTACTACCTCTCGCTCGAGTTCCTGATGGGCAAGGCGCTCGAGAACAACCTGCTGAACCTCGGCATCTACGACAACATGCGGTCGGCCCTGAGCGACCTCGGGCTCGACCTGAACGCGCTGCTGGAGCAGGAGCCCGACGCCGGGCTGGGCAACGGCGGCCTGGGGCGGCTCGCCGCCTGCTTCCTGGACTCGCTCGCCACGCTCTCGATCCCCGCGTACGGCTACGGGATCCGCTACGAGTTCGGCATCTTCGACCAGGAGATCCGCAACGGGTACCAGGTGGAGCGCCCGGAGGAGTGGCTGCGCTTCGGCAGCGCCTGGGAGATCCCGCGCGGCGACGCCTGCGTGCCGGTCTCGTTCTACGGGCGGACCGAGCACGGCGTGGACGAGAAGGGCCGGCTGCAGGTGCGCTGGGCGGACGCGCGCCACGTGCTGGGCATGCCCTACGACGTGCCCATCACCGGCCACGGCAACCAGACCGTCAACACGCTGCGGCTCTGGCGCGCCCGCGCGTCGCAGGAGCTGGACCTCGCCGACTTCAACGCCGGCGACTACCTGTCGGCCGTCGAGGAGAAGGACCTCTCGGAGAACATCTCCAAGGTCCTCTACCCGAACGACCTCACCGTCATGGGCAAGGAGCTGCGGCTCCAGCAGCAGTACTTCTTCGTCTGCTGCTCCATCCACGACATCGTGAACCGCCACCTCAAGGTGCACGAGGGCTTCTCCGACTTCCCGGACAAGGTGGCGATCCAGATGAACGACACGCACCCGGCCATCGCGGTGGCCGAGCTGATGCGGGTCCTGGTGGACGAGCACGGGCTGGAGTGGGGGAAGGCCTGGGAGATCTGCGGCGGCACGTTCGGCTACACCAACCACACGCTGATGCCGGAGGCGCTGGAGAAGTGGTCGGTGGACCTGTTCGGCCGGGTGCTGCCGCGCCACCTCGAGATCGTCTTCGAGGTGAACCGGCGGTTCCTCGACGGCGTGCGCGCCGCGCGCAAGGCGGACGAGCCGGCGCTGCAGCGCATGAGCCTCATCGAGGAGGGACCGGTCAAGCAGGTGCGCATGGCGAATCTGGCGGTGATCGGCTCGCACTCGGTGAACGGCGTGGCCGCGCTCCACACCGAGCTGCTGAAGCGAGAGCTGTTCCACGACTTCCACGCGCTCTGGCCGGAGCGGTTCAACAACAAGACGAACGGCGTGACGCCGCGCCGCTGGCTGCTGCAGGCGAACCCCGCGCTGGCGCGGTCGATCAGCGAGGTCATCGGGCCGGGCTGGGTGACGGACGCGGCCCAGCTCCGCAACCTCGAGCCGCTCGCCGAGGACGCGGGCTTCCGCCGGCTGTTCCGCGACGTGAAGCGCGACAACAAGGAGCGGCTGGCCGGAATCGTCCGCGCCGAGAACGGGATCTCGCTCGACCTCGACTCGATCTTCGACGTCCAGGTGAAGCGCATCCACGAGTACAAGCGGCAGCTGCTCGCGATCCTGCGGGTGGCGAGCGAGTACCTCCGGCTCAAGGAGGAGCGGGGCTACGACCCGTACCCGCGCACCTACCTGTTCGGCGGCAAGGCGGCGCCGGGCTACGCGATGGCGAAGTGGATCATCAAGCTCGTCGGCTCGGTGGCCGACGTGGTGAACCGGGACGTGGACGTCCGCGGCCGCATCGCGGTGGCGTTCCTGCGGAACTACCGGGTGTCGCTCGCCGAGCGGATCTTCCCGGCGGCCGAGGTGTCCGAGCAGATCTCCACCGCCGGGAAGGAGGCGTCGGGCACCGGCAACATGAAGTTCGCGCTGAACGGCGCGCTCACGGTCGGGACGCTCGACGGCGCGAACGTGGAGATCCGCGAGGAGGTGGGCGCGGAGAACTTCTTCCTGTTCGGGCTCACCGTGGAGGAGGTCGCGGCGCTGAGGAAGGGCGGCTACGACCCGTGGGAGTGGTACCGCAAGGACCGCCGCATCAAGCAGGTTCTCGACGCGCTGTCCTCGGGCGTGTTCTCGCCGGGCGAGCCGGGGCTGTTCCGGCCGGTGGTCGAGTCGCTCCTCAACGGCGGGGATCCGTACCTGGTGCTGGCGGACTTCGCCGCGTACTGCGCGTGCCAGGAGCGGGTGGAGCAGGCCTACCGCGATCCGGACGGCTGGACCCGCAAGGCGATCCTCAACGTGGCGCGCGCCGGGAAGTTCTCGTCCGACCGGACGATCCACGAGTACGCGACCGAGATCTGGAAGGTGCCGCCGGTGCGGGTGGTGGAGTAGGGCGGGCCGCCCGCGGGCCGCGCCAGCCGAACCCGTCCAGCTCCACGCGCCCGTGCGCGTCGAAGCGGACGCCCTCCGCCTCGAGCAGCGCGCGCTGCACCGCCGCGCCCATCGGATCGAGCATGCTGATCCCGGCCCGCCCGCGGGGGCGCGCGCCCAGCACCCGCTGCCACGGGACCGCGTGCCGGCTCCCGTGCAGCGCCGCCAGGGCGTAGCCGACCTGACGGGCGGCGCCGGGCCTGCCGGCGGCGAGCGCCACCTGCCCGTAGGTCGCCACCCGGCCCCGCGGGATCCGCTTCACGACGCGATAGAACAGCGCCCACCCTGACGGCTCCGCCATGCGCGGAGCCTACCACCGCGCCGGCGGGCGGCCGGGTCCCGCGCGCGGCGTGCCGGCGCGGGCGTCCGATGCTAGGCTCGGGGCCGCGGCGGCGCCGCGGGAGGTCACATGCACGGGGCGAGGTGGGGGGTCATCGCGGTGGTGCTGGCAGCGTCGGGCTGCTTCGACACCGAGCCCTGCCCGGCGCCGCTCGAGGCGTGCGGCGGCATCTGCTACGACCTGCGCACCGACCGGCTCCACTGCGGCGACTGCGGCAACGCCTGCGGCGGCGGCGAGGTGTGCCTGAGCGGCGCCTGCGTTTCGGATCCCAACGCGGCCTGCGTGAGCCGCTCCGGCGGAGCGTTCGTGACCCTGGGCGTGTGCGGCGACACCGTGAAGGCCTGGATCGTCGCGCCCGACTTCATCAGCCGCGCCGAGGCGCTGGTCGCCGATCCGTCCTCGCCCGGCGCCGCCGTGCCCACGTTCGACCTCCGGGACGGGAGCGACTGCGACGCGCAGTGGAGCTGGAGCCCGTCGCCCGCGACCGCCCGGTTCGCGGACGCCGCCGCGACCGCGTGCAGCGCCTGCCCGAGCTCGATCCAGGCGGATCCCGCCGGGTGGATCGCCCAGGTGGGCGTGTGGTGCCCGCCGGCGCGGGTCCTCGCCGTCCACAGGCAGTGAAGCGGGCCCCCGGCCGCATCCCCAGGCCCGACCTGGGTGTGGCTGCGGTAATTCGTCCTTCTCGCGCCGGTCGCCGCGCGCTAGCCTCCGGTGCATGACTCACGCGCGATCCGTCCTCGTCGCCGCCGCCGCGCTGCTGCTCGCCGGCTGCGGCTTCCAGTCCATCCCCCAGGCGGAGAACGCCGTCTCCGGCGCCTGGGCAGAGGTGGAGAACCAGTACCAGCGCCGCGCCGACCTCGTGCCCAACCTGGTCGAGACGGTGAAGGGCTACGCCACGCACGAGCGCGAGACGCTCGAGGCGGTGATGGCGGCGCGGGCCCAGGCCACGCAGGTGCGCATCCCGGTGGACCAGCTCACGCCGGAGAACATGAAGAAGTTCGAGGGCGCGCAGGGCGCGCTGTCCTCGGCGCTGGGGCGGCTGCTGGCGGTCTCGGAGAACTACCCGCAGCTGAAGGCGAACGAGAACTTCCGGGACCTGCAAGCGCAGCTCGAGGGCACCGAGAACCGCATCGCCATCGCGCGCCGCCGCTACATCCAGGAGGTGCAGCGGTTCAACGATCTCGTGACCGTGCCGCCCACCAGCTGGACGAACTCGATGATGTACCACAAGCAGCCGAAGGCGCAGTTCACCGCCACCACGCAGGGGGCGGAGAAGGCGCCCGCGGTGAAGTTCTGATGGCGGTCGCCGCCCCGGCCGCCGGCCCGCGCGCGCTCGCGGTTGCCGCGCTCCTGCTCGCCGCGGCGCTCGGCGCCGCGCCGTCCCCTGTCGCGGCCCAGGCGGCCATCCCGCCGCTCACCGGCCCGGTGGTGGACGCGGCCGGCGTGCTCTCGCGCGGCGACGAGGAGCGGCTGGCCGCGCTCGCGCGGGCGGCCCGCGGCGTCGAGGGCGGGCAGGGCGTGCAGCTCCAGTACCTGCTGGTGCGCACGCTGGAGGGCGAGCCGATCGAGGACTACTCGATCCGGGTCGCCGAGGCCTGGAAGATCGGCACGCGCGGCAAGGACAACGGCGTGCTGGTGACGGTCGCGGTCGACGACCGCCAGGTGCGCATCGAGGTGGGCGGCGGGCTGGAGGGCGGCCTCACCGACGTGCAGTCCTCGCGCATCATCCGCGGCGCGATCGCGCCCGCCTTCCGGCAGCAGCGCTACGGCGACGGGCTCTACGACGCGGGCGTGCAGATCTTGGGCGCGCTCGGCGCCCTCCCGCAGGGCGTGGACGCGCGCCAGGCCGTCCGCCCGCAGGTGCGCGTGCCCTCGCTGTTCGTGCTGCTCCTGTTCGTGGTCGCGTTCGTGATCCGCGTCCTCACCGGCTTCGGCCCGCGCCGCCGCCGCTCGCTCTGGTGGGGTGGCGGCGGGCCCTGGGGCGGCGGCGGCCCGTGGGGCGGGGGCGGGTTCGGCGGAGGCGGCGGCGGCTGGTCCGGCGGCGGGGGCGGGTTCTCGGGCGGCGGCGCCTCGGGGCGCTGGTGAGGAGGCGCGCGTGAAGTTCGAGGCGCAGTTCGACGAGGCGGCCCGCCGCCGCATCGCGGAGGCGGTCGGGCGCGCCGAGGCGCTCTCGCGGGGGCAGATCGTCCCCGTGGTGGTGGAGAAGAGCGATCCGTACCCGGAGGTCCGCTACCGCGGCGCGCTCGTCGCCGCCGCGATCGCCACCGCGGCGGTCCTGGCGCTGCACCTGCCGGTCACGCTCGCGGAGCTGCCGCTCGTCCAGCTCGCGGCCGGCCTGCTCGGCGCGTGGCTCTCGATGTGGGACCCGGTGGAGCGCCGGCTCGCCGGCGCGCGCGCGCTCGACCAGGCGGTGCGCGCGCGGGCGGTGCGCGCCTTCCACGAGAACGGGCTGCACCGGACCACCGAGGGCACCGGCGTCCTGGTGTTCGCGTCCCTGTTCGAGCACGAGGCGGTGATCCTGGGCGACCGCGGCATCCACGAGAAGATGGGCGACGCGGGCTGGGACCGCGCGGTCGCGGCGCTGGTGGCCGGGATGCGCGACGACGACCCGGGCCGCGGCTTCGTCGAGGCCATCGCCCAGTGCGGCGCCCGGCTCGCCGAGCACTTCCCGCGCGACCCCTCCGCCCGCCCGCCGCCGAACGAGCTCGAGGACGCCATCCGGGCCTCGCGGACCTGACGGCGCCCGGCGCGGTTCAGCCCTCCTCCTCGCGCCCGAACAGGAGCTGCACGAACGCCTTCTCGTCCGGCGGGGCGAACACGTACACGTGGTCGCCGGGCTGGAGCACGGTGCGCCCGCGCGCCGCCACCAGCTCGCGGCCGCGGACCACCAGCATCACGGTCGAGCCCTCCGGGAACGGCAGCTCCGAGATGCGCGAGCCGGCCACGGCGCTCGCCGGCTCGACGTAGTACGAGGCGACCTCGCCGCCGAGCTGCTGGGTGGACACGATCTCGAGCACGGCGCGCGGCGGGGGCGGCCCCGCGGTCTCGAGGCCGAGCTTGCGCGCGAGCCAGGCGATGGTCGAGCCCTGCACCACCGTGCTCACCACCACCACGAAGAAGACCAGGTCGAACACGTGCTCGGCGAACGGGAGGCCGGCCAGCACCGGCGTGGTGGCGAGCATGATGGGGACCGCGCCGCGCAGCCCGACCCAGGAGATGAAGATCACCTCCCGCGCCGGCATGCGGAACGGCAGCAGCATGAGCCCCACCACCAGCGGCCGCGCCACGAACGCGAGGAGCAGGCCGATCGCCAGCCCGGGGCCCGCGACCGCCGCCACCCGCGACGGGAACACCAGCAGCCCGAGGAGCAGGAACATCGCCACCTGGCTGAACCAGGCCATGGCGTCGTGCACGCGGCGCAGACCGGGCAGGTAGGGGAGCTGGCCGGCGCCCAGCGTGAGCCCGGCCGCGTAGACCGCCACGAAGCCGCTGCCCCACAGCAGCGTGGGCGCGCCGAACGCGAACAGGGCGATGGAGAGCGTCAGCACCGGGTAGAGGCCGCTCGCCGCGAGGTGCGCGCGCCGGAGGAGCCAGCGCCCGCCCAGGCCGATGCCCACGCCGGCGGCCAGCCCGACCGCGAGCTGGATCGCGATCTCCACCAGGATGGTCCAGCGGACCGGCTCGCCGGACGCGAGGACCTGGGTCACGGCGAGGGTGAGGATCACCGCCATCGGGTCGTTGCCGCCCGACTCGACCTCGAGCAGGTGCGCCACGCGCGGGCGCACCCGCACCCCGGCGTTGCGCAGCGCCGAGAACACCGCCGCGGCGTCGGTGGAGGAGACGATGGCGCCGAGCAGCAGCGCCTCCGACCAGGGCAGGCCGAACGCGCGCGCGCCCAGCGCGGTCAGCGCGGCGGTGCCGGCCACGCCGGCGGTGGCGAGCAGCGCGGCGGGCGCGATGATCCGGCGCAGCCCGCGCACGTCGGTGCTGAGGCCGCCCTCGAACAGGATCAGCACCAGCGCCACCGTGCCCACCCGGAACGTGAGGTGGTAGTCGGCGAACGCGATCCCGCCGATGCCCTCCGAGCCCGCCAGGATGCCCACCGCGAGGAACAGCAGCGCGAACGGGACGCCCAGCCGCCCGGAGGTGCGGGACGAGAGGACGCTCAGGCCGAGCAGGAGCGCGGTGGCGGTGAGCGCGATCGCGGTGGGGAGTGGCTCGGTCACCTGCCGACCTTAACCGAGGCGGCGCCGCCGTGGGGCCGCGAGCGTACGCCCCGGGCGCGTCACGCGCCGCCGGGGCGCCGGAAGGCGCAGCGGTCGCACAGCGGGTGAACGGGGTGCCCCCCCGGACCGGGCGCGACGAACGCCCGGAACGCCGGGGCCGCCCACAGCGCGCCGAGCGGCGCGTCGGTCACCGAGCCGAACTCGCCCAGCGCGCCCGTGGCGGCGGCCGGGTGCGGGCACGGCGCCAGCCGGCCGTCGGGGTGGACCCAGGCCTCCCTTCCCGCGAACGGGCAGGGGCCGCGCGGCGCCGGGGCGGCCGGATCCGGCGCCAGCTCGACCGCGTTCTCGAGCGCGGGCGCGCGTCCGGAGCGCGCGAGCGCCTCCGCGGCCGCCTCGCGCACCGCCCGCGCCGCGGCGTTCCAGCGCGCGATGGCCTCGGGGCTGCGGCGGAGCGACAGCGGCGCCAGGTCGGGGCTGCGCACCTGGAGCTGGTTCAGCTTCACCCGGTCCACGCCGAGCCGCGCCGCGAGCCGCACGATCCCGGGCAGCTCCGCCACGTTGTCCTCGCGCGCGGTCACCTGGAACGAGACGCTGCAGCGGGCGCCACCGCCGGCCGCGTGCCGGTCCCTTGCGGCGACCAGGACCCGGACCCCCTCCACCGCGGCGTCGAGATCGAGGCCGGGCATCACCGCCGCGGCGGTCGCGGCGGTGGCGCCGTTCCAGGAGATCTTGACGTCGCGGCACGCCGGCACCAGGACCTCGGCCCAGCCGGCGGCGCCGCGGCCGGGGAAGGTGCCGTTGGTGGTGACGTTGCCCCGGATCCCGAGCGTCGCCGCACGCGCCAGCAGGTCCGGCAGCGCCGGCCAGAGCAGCGGCTCCCCCATGGTGGAGGGGATGAGCTCGCGGAGCGGGCTGCCGCGCCGCTCCTCCAGCACGCCGGCCGCGAGCGCCGGCGCCATGCGCCGCGGCGGCGAGCGCGGCCGGCCCCGCGCCCGCGCCGAACCGCACGGGCACATGGCGCAGGCGAGGTTGCAGTCGTCCGGGTCGGTGACGAGCGTGAGCCGCCACGGGCCGGCGGCGCTGGCGGAGCGCGTTGACAACGCCTCCGTTGTAACGGAAAACCATCGGTTCATGAAGACCGCCCGCGACACGCAGAAGCGATCCCGGCGTCCGGCCGCGGCACCGCCCGAGGCCCGCTCCGCCCCCGAGCCGGGCGAGGTGGCGCCCGCCGGCAAGGACCTGACGCCGGTCGTCGGTGGAAACCTCCGCCGGCTGCGCACCCAGCGCGACCTGTCGCTGGAGAAGCTCTCGAAGCTCTCCGGGGTGTCGCGCGCCATGCTCGGCCAGATCGAGCTCGGGCAGAGCGCTCCGACCATCAACGTGCTCTGGAAGATCTCGTCCGCCTTGAGCGTGCCGTTCTCGGCGCTCATCACGGCGCGCAGCACCGGCGGCCTGCACGTGCTCCGGGCCGAGCACGCGAAGGTGCTGAGCAGCCACGACGGCAGCTACTCCTCCCGGGCGCTGTTCCCGTTCGACGAGCCGCGCCGGGTGGAGTTCTACGAGCTGCGCATGGCGCCGGGGAGCGTGGAGCGCGCCGACGCGCACAACCCCGGGACCATCGAGAACCTCGTGGTCGCCGCGGGCGCGGTGGAGATCGAGGTCCCCGGGCGCAAGGAGCAGCTCGGCACCGGGGACGCCATCGTGTTCCAGGCCGACGCGCCGCACGTGTACCGGAGCCGGGCCGACGTCGAGACGGTCATGTACCTCGTGATGACCTACGCCGACACGGTGGGCTGAGGCGATTCGCTGCCGGTGAAGCCCCCCGCGACCACCTCCCCCGCCGGCACGACGGGGTGTCGAGGGTCGCGGCGTCGTGGGACGCCGCCGCTCGCCGCCGCCGCCTAGAATCCGGCTCGACCCGCCCTGCGGGTCGGGGGGAGGGGGCGTGGTTCCGCGCATCGGGGAGCTGCTGGTCCGGCGCGGCGTGGCGACCGCCGCGCAGGTGGAGGCCGCGCTGCACGATCCGCGCGATCGGCCGCTGCCGCTCGCGTCGAGGCTGCTGGAGGCGGGCGTGGACGAGGGCGCGCTGGCCGCCGCGCTGGCGGAGCGCTTCGGCATGCCCGGGGTGGACCTGTCGCGCACCACCATCGATCTCGACGCGCTCGAGGCCGTTCCGCGGACCGTGGCCGAGCAGGACCTGATCCTGCCGCTCTCGCTGGAGGGCGGGCGCATCCACCTCGCCATGGCGCGCCCGCTCGACGACCGCGTCGTCGCCGAGCTGCGCTTCGTGACCGGGCGCGAGGTGTCGGTGTACGCGGCGATCCGCTCGGCGCTCGACCGCGCCATCGAGGGCGCCTACGAGGCGCGCGCGCGGGGCGAGCGGTCCTGGCGCGGCGCGAACGCCGGGCCGCTGCCGGAGCTGGGCGCGGCGTTCCCGGACGGCGAGGCCGCCGACGAGCCGCTGGACGTGGTGGAGGTGCTCGAGGCCGACCTCCTGCCCGACGAGCCGGACGCGGGCGTGCGGATCGAGGTGGGCGCGCCGGAGCCGCTGCCGCCGCGCGCGGACGCCCGGCCGCTGGCGCTGGTGGTGGACGACGAGCCCGAGATCCGGCAGCTGGTGCAGCGCACGCTCGAGTCCAGGGGCTGGGCCGTGGAGCTGGCCGGCGACGGGGAGGAGGCCCTGGCCCGGGCCGACGCGCTGCTCCCGGACGTCGTGCTCCTCGACGCGATGCTGCCCCGGCTGCACGGGTTCGAGGCGTGCCGCCGGCTCCGCTCGTCGCCGCGCACCCGCAACGTCCCCGTGGTGATGATGACCGCCATCTACCGCGGCTGGCGCTTCGCCGAGGACGCGCGCGAGAACTACGGCGCGGTGGACTACGTGGAGAAGCCGTTCCGGCTCGACGACCTGGCCCGGCGCGTGGCGGCCGCGCGCGAGGCGAGCGCGTCCCGGCCGCTCGCGCCCGCGCCCGAGGCGGACGCGCGCGTGGCCCGCGGGCGGGCGCTCCTCGACGAGGGCCGCGCGGTGGAGGCCGCGGCGCTCCTCGCCGACGCGGCCCACGCCGACCCGCTCGGCGCCGAGGCGCACCTCCAGCTCGGGCGGGCGCTCGCCGCGACCGGCGACGCCTTCGGCGCGATGACCGCCCTCGAGCGCGCCGTCGAGCTGCGTCCGAACCTGCCGGGCCTGCGCGCCCTGGCGCGGCTGTACGAGGAGAAGGGATTCCGCCGCAACGCGGCCGGGACGCTGGAGCGGGCGGTCGCCGCGGCGTCCGAGGCGCAGGAGCGCGCCGCCCTGCGCGAGGACCTGCTGCGCCTCCTCGCCTGAGCCCCGCGGCGGTCCCGCGCTCCGACGCGGCGCGCCGGTGCCCGTCCTTCGGGCGCTTCGAGCCCTGGCGCCGGGCACCCCGCGAGGCCGCGCCGGCCTCCGGCTGCCCGCGCCGCGAGCGGATCCGCCCCTCGGTGCTCGTGAACGATGCAGCGCGCCCGCCTCGCGCGGGGCGGCGGGCCGCCGCGGTGGACGGCACGCGCGCTGCACCGCAGGTCGCCGTCGGCCGCCCGCCGCACCGGCGCTCGGGCCGGCGTGTCTTCCTTCTCCTTCGAGGAGCATTCATGAACCCGTCGGTCGCGGATCTGGCGAAGGCTCTCGCCGACACGCAAACCGCCCTCAACATCGTGTGGACGATGATGGCGGGCTTCCTGGTGATGTTCATGCAGGCCGGCTTCGCGCTCGTCGAGACCGGCCTCACCCGCGCGAAGAACGTGGCCCACACCATGGGCATGAACTTCCTCGTCTACGCGATCGGCATCATCGGCTTCTTCTTCGTGGGCTTCGGCCTGCAGATGGGCGGCGTGGGCGCGGTGTTCGGCGGCGACGCCATCCTCGCGAAGGAGTTCACCGTCACCCTCTTCGGCAAGTCGTTCGGGCTGTTCGGGATGAGCGGCTTCATGCTCCACCCGCTCTCCACCTACACGGCCGGCGTGGCGGCGATGTTCCTGTTCCAGATGGTGTTCATGGACACCACCGCCACCATCCCCACCGGCGCGTGCGCCGAGCGGTGGAAGTTCAGCTCGTTCGTGATCTTCTCGTTCGTGATCTCGATGCTCATCTACCCGATCTACGGGAACTGGGTGTGGGGCGGCGGCTGGCTGTCCGCGCTCGGGACCAACTTCGGCCTCGGCCACGGGCACGTGGACTTCGCCGGCAGCTCCGTGGTGCACCTCACCGGCGGCGTGATCGCGCTGGTGCTGGGCAAGATGATCGGGCCGCGCATCGGGAAGTACACGGCGGACGGCCGGGTGAACCCCATCCCGCCGCACAACATCCCGCAGGTCATGACCGGCACGTTCATCCTCGCGTTCGGCTGGTTCGGCTTCAACGCCGGCTCGACGCTGTCCGGCATGGACACCCGCCTCACGGTGGTGGCCGTCAACACCATGATCGCCGGCGCCACCGGCGCGTTCGCCTCCTACCTCTACGTGAAGGCGAGGTGGGGCAAGGCGGATCCGTCCTGGCTCGCGAACGGCATGCTCGCCGGCCTGGTCGCGATCACCGCGCCGTGCGCGTTCGTCTCCGCCTGGGCCGCCGCGCTCATCGGCGCCATCGCCGGCGTGCTGGTGATCCTGGCCGCGGTGCTCATCGACACGAAGCTCCGCATCGACGACCCGGTGGGCGCGTCGGCGGTGCACGGCGTCAACGGCGCGTGGGGCATCCTCTCGCTGGGCCTGTTCGCGAACGGCACCTACGGCCAGGGCCTGAACGGCGTGGCGCGGGGCGTGACCGGCCTGTTCTACGGGGACGCGGGCCAGCTCGTCGCCGAGGTGATCGGCATCCTCGCGAACATCGCCTGGGTGGCGCCGGTCGCCGCCGCGTCGTTCTGGATCATCGGCAAGGTGGTGGGGAACCGCATCTCGCCGGAGGACGAGATCGCCGGCGCCGACCTCGGCGAGATGGGCGTGCTGGGCTACGACTTCGGCGGCACCGCGGTGCAGGGCGTCCCCGCGCACGGGCCGGCCGCGCCGGCGGGTGCGACCGTCCCGTCGCTCGCAGTGAAGTGAGCAGCGCCGCGGCGCGCGCACTCTCCCTGGTCGCGCGCCGCGGATGGGAGCCGTCCCCCGGAGCTCCGAGCCGGGGGGCGGTTCCTCCTCTGCGTCCGGCGAGGCGGCGTCAGCCGCCCGCCGCCCCGGGCGATCGCCAGCTCCGGATCAGGAACTCCTCCTCGAGCGGCGTCAGGTCGAAGCGCCGTCCCGCCTCGGCGATGGCGCCGGCGCGATCGACGTTCGGCGCCTCGCGCGCGCGCTCGTCCAGCCAGCGCAGCGCCCGGCGCAGGGATTCACCCTCCGGAAGCAATCCACCCGAGCCCTCGCGCGCCATCCTCGACCTCCGTGCGGAACCGCGCGGCCATCATGGCAGCGGCGGCCCGCCGCGGCGCGTGCCGGGCGGGGCTGCTGCGTCCTGCCGCGCCGCGCGCGGCCGTCAGAGCGCGTGAATCCATCCCCGGACCGAGCCAGGCGGTCGAGACGCGAGCAGCGCGAGGCGCGACGACCGAGCATGCCCGTCGGCATGTGAGGGAGGAGCAACGACGCGATGCGACGCGGATCGGCCGCCGCGGCGACGGGAGGGGATGGTTTCAGGTGCTCTCAGCGCTGCCGGTGCTCGGGGTCCTTCTGCGCCGACGACTCGGGCTGCGACCAGCCCTCGTCCTCGCGCGCGTCGGACGCCTCGTGGTCGCGCTCGCCCCCGGACGGCTTCCCCTCGCGCGCCGCGCGGCCGGCCTCGCCGGGCACGCCACGCTCCCGCTCCTGCTCCGCCGCCTCCCGCGGCGCCTGCTCGCCCTTCCGCTTCACCGGTCCCTCCGCCATGGTCCCTCCCGTTCGCTCGCGCCGGAGAGCATGCGCACCCCATCGCGGCCGCGCCGCAGCCGGCGCCCGGGCGGCGGCGCGGTCGTGGGGCCGGTGGTGGGCGGTGTGGGTCCGCCCTAGCTTTCCGGCTGAGGGCCCGCAGCGCGGGGGCGGAGAGGGGACTCCAGGGCGTGCGCTTCGTCGTCTTCGGGCTGACCGTCAGCTCCTCGTGGGGGAACGGGCACGCCACGCTGTGGCGCGCGCTGGCGGGGGCGCTCGCGCGCGCGGGGCATCGGCTCGACTTCTTCGAGCGCGACCAGCCCTGGTACGCGGCGCACCGGGACCTGTGGACGCTCCCCTCCGGCGAGCTCGTGATCTATCGCGACCTCTCGGAGGTGCGCGCGCGCGTGGACGAGGCGATCGCCTCCGCCGACGTGGCCATGGTGACGTCGTACTGCCCGGACGGCGTGGAGGCGGGCGATCGGGTGCTCTCCGCCCGCTCGGCGCTCCGCGCCTACTACGACATGGACACCGGGGTCACCCTGGAGCGGGCGCGGCGCGGGCAGCCGGTCGAGTGGCTGGGGGCCCGCGGGCTGCGCCATTACGACCTGGTGCTCTCGTTCACCGGCGGCCGGGCGCTCGGCGCGCTGGCGGGGCTGCTGGGCGCCCGCCGGGTCGCGCCGCTCTACGGCTCGGTCGATCCGCAGGTGCACCGCCCCTCGCGCCCGGTCCGCCCGTTCCTGGGCGACCTCTCGTACCTGGGCACCTACGCGCCGTCGCGGCAGGCGCTGCTGGAGGCGCTGTTCCTCGGCCCGGCGGAGCGGCTCCCGGATCGCACCTTCGTCCTCGCCGGCTCGATGTACGACGATCGCTTCCCCTGGCGCCCGAACGTCCGCTACGTGCGGCACCTCGAGCCCTCGCTCCACCCCGCGTTCTTCTGCTCCTCGCCGCTCACGCTCAGCGTCACGCGCGCCGAGATGGCGGCGCTCGGCCACTGTCCGTCGGGGCGGCTGTTCGAGGCGGCCGCGTGCGGCGTGCCGGTGCTGTCCGACTGGTTCGACGGCCTGGACGCGTTCTTCACGCCGGGCGAGGAGATCCTGGTGGCCCGCTCGACGCGCGAGGCGGTGGCCGCGGTGGAGCTGCCGCGCGAGCGGCTCGCCCGCATGGGCGCGCGCGCCCGGGAGCGCGCGCTCGACGAGCACTCCGCCGCCGCGCGCGCGCGGGAGCTGGTCCGCCTGTGCGAGGCGGCCCGGCGCAGCGAGCGGCTCGCGCCGCCCCCGGCGGCGGGGGCGGAGGCGCGCGCGGGGAGCGACTCCGGCGGGACCCGGGGGGCCACCGCGGCGCTCGACGCGGCGGCGGAGGGGCTGGCCGGATGACGTGGGGCATCGTGCCGGCGGCGGGCGTGGGGAGCCGGATCCAGCCGCTGGCGTTCTCGAAGGAGCTGCTGCCGGTGGGGAGCCGCCTGGTGGACGGCAGCGAGCGCCCGCGCGCCGTGTCGGAGTACCTGGTCGAGCGGATGCTCCGCGGCGGCGCCGACCGGCTGTGCTTCGTCATCTCGCCGGGCAAGTCGGACATCGTCGAGTACTTCGGCGGCGCCGTCGGCGGCGCCCGCATCTGCTACGTGGTCCAGCCGCGGCCGGCCGGGCTGTGCGACGCGCTGTTCCGTGCGCTGCCGTTCGTGGCGCCCGGGGACGAGGTGCTGGTCGGGCTGCCGGACACGGTCTGGTTCCCCGCGGACGGCTTCCGCGCGCTCCCGGGCGGCGGCCTCGCGTTCCTGTGCTTCCCGGTGGAGCGACCGGAGCTGTTCGACGCGGTGGTGAGCGGGCCGGACGGCGCGGTGCGGGAGATCCAGGTGAAGGCCGCGGCGCCGTCCACCGGCTGGGTGTGGGGCGGCTTCAAGCTGACCGGCGCGGTCCTCGCCGAGCTGCACGCGCTGTTCGTGGAGCGCGGCGAGGTCGACGCGTACGTCGGGACGCTGGTGAACGCCTGGCTGGAGCGCGGCGGTGCGGCGAAGGCCGTGCGCGGGGGCCGGGCCTACGTGGACGTCGGGACGCTGGACGGGTACCGGCAGGCGCTGCGGCTGCTCCGCGAGGGGCCGCAGCCCGAGCCGGAGGACGCCGGCGCGGCGCCGGGGATGGGGTGAGCGGATGACGCGAGCGGAGCTCGAGGCGCGCGTGCGCGCGCTCTCGCCGTGGTTCCACAACCTCGAGCTGAACGGCGTGCGCACCGCGCCGGACCACTTCCTCGGCGACTACCCGGGCCTGGTCTGGAGGGCGATCGCGCCGGCGCTCCCGCAGGACCTCTCGGGCAGGAGCGTGCTCGACGTGGGCTGCAACGCCGGCTTCTTCTCGCTCGAGATGAAGCGGCGCGGCGCCGACCGCGTGCTGGGCGTGGACTTCGATCCGCGCTACCTGGCCCAGGCACGCCTCGCCGCCGAGGTGTCCGGGCTCGACATCGAGTTCCGCGAGCTGTCGGTCTACGACGTCGCGGGGCTCGGCGAGCGGTTCGACGTGGTGCTGTTCATGGGCGTGCTCTACCACCTGCGGCACCCGCTGCTCGCGCTCGACCTCCTGCGGGCGCACGCGGTCGGCGACCTGCTCGTGTTCCAGAGCATGCTGCGCGGGTCGAACGGCCGGTTCCCGGCGGAGGCCGACTATCCGTTCGAGGAGCGCGAGGTGTTCGATCACCCCGCCTGGCCCAAGCTGCACTTCGTCGAGCGGCGCTACGCGCACGACGAGACCAACTGGTGGATCCCGAACCGCGCCTGCGCCGAGGCGATGCTCCGCTCGGCCGGTTTCGCCCCCGAGCCCGTGCCGGGCACCGAGGTGTACCTGTGCCGCCTGGCGGAGCCGGAGGCCTTCGGCGGCCCGGTGTACCCGGCGCGGCCGCGCGACGGAGGTGCGCCGTGATCGAGGCGGTGATGCTCTGGAACGAGCCGAACAACCTGTCGCACTGGGACTTCGACGCGGACCCGGGCTGGCGCCGCTTCTCGGAGATGGTGCGCCTCGCCGGCGCGGCGGTGCGGGCCGAGCGCCCCGGCCTGACGCGCGTGCTGGGCGGCACCTCGCCCATCGACGCCGGGTTCCTGCGCCTGGTGGAGTCCCAGGGCGCGCTCGCCGAGGTGGACGCGGTCGCCGTCCACGGCTTCCCGCTCGACTGGAACCACTGGCAGATCCAGGAGTGGCCGGCCCGCCTCGCCGAGATCACCTCGGCGGTGCGGCTGCCGGTGTGGGTCTCGGAGGTGGGCGTCTCGTCCTTCGGCGCGGAGGAGGTGCAGGAGTGGGGGCTCCGCCGGACCGCCGAGCTGCTGCTCGGCAGGGCGCCGCGGATCCACTGGTACAGCCTGTTCGACCTGCCGCGCGCCTGGCCCGCCACCACCCGCCACCGCGAGGCGGAGGGCTCGTCGTACTACCGGCACTTCTACATGGGGCTCATCCGCGAGGACGGCACGCCCAAGCCGGCGCTGGCCGCGTTCCCCGCGCTCGCGCCCGGCCTGGGCATCTGCCAGTGGTTCCACTTCGAGGACCCGCGGCTCGACGCCGGCGTGCGCTGGCTGAAGGACCTCGGCGTGCGCCACCTGCGCACCGGCCTGTCCTGGGCGGACAGCTTCCGCCCGGGCTGGGAGGCCTGGTTCGACCGGCAGATGCGCGCGCTCGAGCCGTTCGAGGTGACGGTCACGTTCTGCTTCACGCCGGAGCACCGCGGGCTGAAGCCGCATCACACCAGCCCGCCGCGCGAGCCGGAGGAGTACGCGGACTTCTGCGCGCGGATGGTGCGGCGCTACGCCTGACCGCGGCCGCGGCCGCGCGCGCGGCCCCGGCGCGAGCCCCCGGACCGAGACCCGCCGCGCGAGGTCCCGCGCGAGCTGCCGCGCGACGTGCTCCGCGACTTGCCGCGGGCGGTGCCCGAGCGCGACGTGCCGCCGCGCCGCGTGGTGGTGCGGGCCGCCTCCGCGCGGGAGGCCTGGCGGCGCCCCTGCGTCTCGCCCGTGCGGCGCCCGCCCGTCCGGCCGCGCGTGCTGCCCTGCGCGCCGCTCCGCCCGCCACCCGACGTCCGCGACGCGCCCGCGCGCGCCGCCTTCCGCGTGCGTCCGGTGCCCCCGCGCGCTGCCCGCGCCCCGGCCCGCCCCGCCGCCGTGCGGCTCCGCGCCCGCGCGCCCGTCCGGGCGCCGCCGCGGCGCGCGCCGCCGGCGCGGCTGGCGCGGCGCGACGTCCGCTGCCCGCGCGCCCGTGCCGCCGCCGTCTCGCGCCCGATGAGCTTGTTGAAGTTCGAGCGCTGCCCGCCGGCGGTGGTCTCCTCGTAGGTGAACGCGAGGTCCGCCTCGTCGAACTTCTCGAACCAGTCGTCCCAGGAGATCCGCTCCAGCTTCCCCTCGCCGCTGTAGCCGGGGAAGTCGATGCGGATGATGCCGGTCTCGTCGCCCCGCTCGGTGCCGCTGACGGACGCCGGCCAGCCGCCGCGCTCCTCCACCCACCTGCGGATCGTGTCGTGATCCGTCGTCGTGTTCGAAACCCGTCGCGCCATGGCCCACCTCCGTGACGCGTACATCCTGCGCACGGCGCCTGGCCGGCGGGAGCCCGCCCGGCCTCCACCACGCGCGCGCGTCCGCGCTCGCCGCCGCCGGTGCAGGTGGGTCCGGGGCCCACCGCGGCGCCCTCGGAACGCGCTCGGCGCTTGCGGCGCCCCCGTCCGGCGTAGAAGATCCGCGCCTCGCGCAAAGGAGCCCGACATGACCCGCCTCGCACTCGCCGCCGTGATCACCCTCGCCCTCGCCGCCCCCGCGGCCGCGCAGGTGCCCTGGGACGCCGCCAAGAAGGCGGCGGGCCAGGCCACCGTCGGGAAGCTCGAGAAGGAGATCAACCGCCGCCTGCTGGAGGAGGGCCGCAAGAACCAGTGCTCCTTCAAGACCGACACCGATCAGCTCGAGCCCGGCTGCGACCAGAAGATGAAGCGGCTCTCGAACGCGCTGGTGGACGCGAAGAAGCGCCTCAACGGCGCGGGCGTGAAGAACTTCAAGTTCGTGGTCTCCGGCCACACCGACACGTCCGGCTCGGCCGCGCACAACCAGGAGCTGTCCGCCCGGCGCGCCGCCGTGATCGAGAAGGAGCTGGTGGCGCGGGGGATCCCGCAGGCGGAGATCGAGTCGGTGGGCATGGGCTCGAAGAAGCCGCTGGTGAAGCCCGACGACACGCCGGCGAAGAAGGCGAAGAACCGGCGCTACGAGCTGCAGGTGAAGCTCTAGCCGCCGCCGGGCGGCAGCCGGGCCGCGCCCGCGCCGCCGCGCGCCGGCGGCCCGCGTCTGCTAGCATCCGGGCGGTCGGAGGGGCGCATGGACTGGTGGATGTGGGTGCTGGCCGGGATCGGCCTGCTGGTGGTGGAGCTGATCACGCCGGGCGGGCTGTTCGCGCTGTTCTTCGGCGTGGGCGCGCTGGTGGTGGCGCCCGCCGCGGCGGCGGGCCTGGGCCGCGTCGGGCAGTGGCTGCTGTTCACCGCCGTCTCGCTGGCGCTGCTCGCGACGCTGCGCCGCCGGCTGCAGGACCGCCTGTCGCGGCGCCCGGGGGGCGCGGTGGACTCGCTCGTCGGCGAGGAGGTCGTGCTGATCGGCGACGTGCCCGCCGGCGGCGAGGGGCCCGCCGAGCTGCGCGGCGTGCCCTGGCGCGCGCGGGCGGTGGGCGGCGACGCGCTCAGGGCGGGCCAGCGCTGCCGGGTGGAGCGGGTCGAGGGCGTGCTGCTGTGGGTCCGCGCCGCCTGACGGCGCGCACGAGGTCCAGGAGGACGGGATGGAGCCGATGAGCGCCGGGCTGATGATCGCGATCGTGGTCGCGGCCTTCGCCGTGTTCGTGGTGGTGAAGACCGCGGTGGTGGTGCCGCAGCAGAACGCGTACGTGGTGGAGCGGCTGGGCCGGTTCCACAGCGTGCTCGACGCCGGCTTCCACGTCCTGCTGCCGTTCGCGGACGTCATCCGCTACCGGCACACGCTGAAGGAGCAGGCGGTCGACATCCCCGAGCAGATCTGCATCACCAAGGACAACGTGCAGGTGGCGGTGGACGGCATCCTCTACCTGAAGGTGCTCGACGCCCAGCGCGCGTCCTACGGCATCGCGGACTACTACTACGCCATCAGCCAGCTGGCGCAGACCGCGCTGCGCTCCGAGATCGGCAAGATCGACCTCGACCGGACGTTCGAGGAGCGCTCGCACATCAACGCCATGGTCGTCACGGAGCTCGACAAGGCCACCGGGCCCTGGGGCGTGAAGGTGCTGCGCTACGAGATCAAGAACATCACCCCGCCGCAGGACGTGCTCGCCGCCATGGAGAAGCAGATGCGCGCCGAGCGCGAGAAGCGCGCGGTGGTGCTCACCTCCGAGGGCGAGCGCGACGCCGCCATCAACAACGCCGAGGGCAAGAAGCAGCAGGTCATCAAGGAGTCCGAGGCCTCGCGCCAGCAGCAGATCAACGAGGCCGAGGGCCAGGCCCAGGCCATCCTCGCGGTCGCGCACGCCACCGCCGAGGGCCTGCGCAAGGTGGCCGAGGCGATCTCCGGGCCGGGCGGCGTGGAGGCGGTCCAGCTCCGGGTGGCCGAGCAGTACGTGGAGCAGTTCGGCCAGCTCGCGAAGGTGAACAACACGGTGATCCTGCCGGCCACGCTCTCCGACGTGGGCTCGATGGTGGCGGCGGCCATGAACGTGCTGAAGACCGCGCGCGCCGAGGAGCCGGTGCGCAGCGCCGCCATGGCCCCGCCGCGCATGGGGGGCGCCGTGCCGCCGCGCCCCCCGCTGCCGCGGCCCTGAGAAACCGCCCGCCCCGCCGCCGGCGGGGTGGGCGCCGCGACGGAGCGTGCCGGGGCTCGCCGGCGTCCCCATCCTCTCCAGCGAGGAGGGACACGCATGATCGTACGAATCTCGAAGCTCGCGCTCGGCGCGGCGCTGGCGATCGCCGCCGGCGCCGCCGGCGCCCAGACGCCGGGCACGCCGCGGCCGATCCCGCGGCAACCGCCGGCCACCACGCCGCCGATCACGGCGGCGCCCGGGCAGCCGGCGGCAGGCCAGCCGGCGCTGACCGAGGACGCCCGCAACACGCTCGCCACCCTGCACCTGCGCAACGCGTTCGAGGTGGACGCCGGGCAGCTCGCGCAGCAGCAGGGCGGCTCGCAGCCGGTGAAGGACTTCGGCCGCACGCTCGAGCAGGACGCCCGCCGGGTCGACGGGGAGCTGGCGTCCCTGGTGCGCGAGCGCGGGCAGGACGTGGCCACGCTGCCCCTGCCCGAGCACGAGCGGGCCGGGCACCAGCAGATGATGGACCGGCTGCGCGCGGTGCAGGGCGACGCGTTCGACCGGGAACTGGTCCGCGCCGCCATCGACGTCGAGCAGCGCTACGTCCAGGACCTGAAGACGATGCGCAACCGGACGCCGGGCCAGGACGCGCGCCTGAAGAAGTGGCTGGACGACACCGAGAACGTGGCCGAGGCGCACCTCGCCGCGGCGCGCGCGCTCAAGCGCAGCCAGGACGGGCAGCGCGCGGCGCGCCGTCCGCCCGGCACGCCCTGAGCGGCGGTTCGTGATCCGCGACCGCCCCGTCGTGGCGCGGGTCTAGCCGCGATCGCGGGCCGCGTCGAGGTGCCGCCGGGCATCCTCGGCGCGGCCCAGCCGCGTGAGCAGCCGCGCCGCGGCGCGGTGCGCGTCCGGGAGCGCCGGGTCGGCCTCGATGGCGCGGGCGCACGCGAGCAGCGCCTCGTCGAGGAGCCCCTGGGCCTCGAGCGCCGCGGAGAGCTCCACCCCCGCGCCCGCGCGCAGCGCCGGATCCTCGAGCGCGCGCCGGAGGTGCAGCTCCGCCGCGCGCGCGTCGCCGTCGTCGCGCAGCAGCAGCCGTCCCAGGTGCAGGTGGGCGCCGGCGTGGTCCGGCTCGACCCCGAGCGCCTGCCGGTACGCGGTGCGCGCCTCGGCGGGCGCCACGTCGTGCAGGTCGCGGCCCCAGCGGAACCACGCCTCGCCGTCGAGCGGCCGCAGCCCGCGCCCGCGCCGGGCCGCCGCCCGCACCAGCGGCGCCACGCGCCGGGCCAGCTCGCCGATCTCGAAGTCGAGCAGCACCTGCCCGGTGTCCGGGTGCCACCGCGCGCCGCCGTCGCGCACGACCACCCGCCCGCCCTCGGCGGCCACCTGGACCGACGCGAGCGGGCGGCCCTCGGGAAGCTGCGCCGCCAGCCGGCGCAGCGCGCGCCGCACCCGGGCCGGCCGGAGCCGCGCCTGCACCAGCCCGGCCGCCGCGCGCAGGAGGACGAGGTCCTGGAACGAGAAGCGCAGCGCGTTGCCCGGACCGCGCCGCGCCGCCACGAAGCCGGCGCGCGCGAAGCGCCGGACCTCCGCCGGTGGGAGGCCGAGCATGCGGGCGACGTCGCGGGTGCGGTAACCCCACATACGTCCGCGGAGGTTCGCACGCCGCGGCGGCTCTGGGAAGCGCGGGCCCCGGGAGCGTCCGAGGGCTAGATCAGCTGCGGTGCCCGACCGGCTGGAGCGATACCGCGCCATGCGCGACCCGGGCCGGACGCCGGAGCCGTTCGGCGGCGGTGCGCCCGGCGAGGACGGCTCCGGTCCGGCGCGGGCGTTCGTCGTCCAGAAGCACGCGGCCCGTCGCCTCCACTGGGACTTCCGGCTCGAGCTGGGCGGGACGCTGCGGAGCTGGGCGGTGCCGAAGGGCCCCTCCGCCGATCCCTCCGACCGGCGCATGGCCATCGAGGTGGAGGATCACCCGGTCGAGTACGCGGACTTCGAGGGGATCATCCCCGCGGGCAACTACGGCGCAGGGGCGGTGATCGTGTGGGATCGCGGCGGGTGGTGGCCGGTGGGCGATCCCGAGGACGGGCTGGCCCGCGGCAAGCTCGTGTTCCGCCTGCGCGGCCACAAGCTGCGGGGAGAGTGGACGCTGGTCCGGACCCGCGCCGGGGACGGCGGGAAGCGCCAGTGGCTGCTCCTGAAGCACCGCGGCGATCCGTTCGCCGGGCCGGGGCGGCCGTTCCCGGAGGCGTCCGTGCTCTCGGGGCGCACCGTGGAGGAGCTCGCGGCCGGCACGAGCCGCGCCGAGGCCGCGGCCCGCGAGGCCGCGCGCCTCGGCGCGCCGGCGCGTCCGCTCCCGCGGCGAGGGCCCGCGCCGATGACGCCCGGCGCGCGCCGGACGCCGTTCGACCGCGCGGGCTGGCTGTTCGAGGTGGCGCAGGGCGGCCAGCGCGTGTCGGCGCGCCGCGAGGGCACCGGGGCGGTGCTGCGCTCGCCGCAGGGTGAGGACCTCGGGCCGCGCTTCCCGGAGGTGGCGCTCGCGGTGGCGCTCCTGCCGGGCGATCCGGTGCTCGACGGCGAGCTGGTGGTGCTCGACGAGGAGGGGCGGGCGTCGGCGGAGGCGCTCGAGGCTCGCCTCCGCACCGGCGCGAGCGCGGCCGCCGGCGCCGCGCTGGAGCGGCCGGCGACGCTGTTCGCGTTCGACCTGCTGGCCCTGGGTGGGCGCGACCTGCGCGGGCTGGCGCTCGCCGACCGCAAGCGGCTGCTCGCGGAGGTCGCGCCCGCGGTCGGCTCGGTGCGCTTCGCCGGCCACGTCGAGCGCGAGGGGAGGGCGCTCCACCGCGAGGCGGCGGGCCGGGGCCTCCCCGGCGTGCTCGCGCGGCGCGCCGCGGCGCCGTACCGGTCCGGCCGATCCGCCGACTGGGTCCTCGTCCCCGCCGCCCGGAGCCCGGCCCCGCGCCCGCCCGCGCCGCGGCCCCGGGGCGACGCGCCGGCGGCGACCGGCGCCGTCCCGGTTCAACGCACCGTGAACGTGACCCACCCGGAGAAGGTCTGGTTCCCGGAGGACGGGATCACGAAGGGCGAGCTCGTCGCGTACCACCGGGCCATCGCGCCGTTCATGCTGCCGTACCTGGCCGATCGTCCGCTGGTGCTCACCCGGTTCCCGGACGGCATCCACGGTCGGAGCTTCCTGCAGGAGGACGCGCCGGCGTGGCGGCCGCGCTGGCTGCGCGCGGCGACGGTGCACGCGGGGGAGGGGGGCCGCACCCTCGATCACCTCGTGGTGGACGACGCCGACGGCCTCGCCTGGCTGGTGGACCAGGGCGCGATCCCGCTCGACGTGCTGGCGGGCCGCGCCGGCGCGCTGGAGCGGCCGGACTGGTGCGTGCTGGAGCTCGACGCGGGCGACGCGCCGTTCGCGCAGGTGGTGCGGGTGGCGCGCGCGCTCCACGCGCTGTGCGACGCCGCCGGGCTGCCGAGCCACGTCAAGACCACCGGCGAGCGGGGGCTGCACGTGCTCGTCCCGCTCGGCGGGCAGCTCACGCACGCGCAGGCCCGCACGCTGGCCGAGCTGCTGGCGCGGACGGTGGAGGCCGAGCTGCCGGACCTGGCGACCACCGCCCGCACGGCCGCCGCGCGCGGCGGCCGCGTGCACCTCGACCCGCTGCGGAACGGCCACGGGACGGCCATCGCGGCGCCGTACACGGTGCGCCCGAGGCCGGGGGCGCCGGTGTCCACGCCGCTGCGCTGGAGCGAGGTGACCGCCCGCCTGGACCCGGCGCGGTTCACCGTGCGCACGGTGCCTGCGCGCGCGGCCCGGCTCGGACGCGATCCGCTCGGGCCGGTCCTGACCGAGCGCCCGGACCTGCTGCGCGCGCTCGCGCGCCTGCGGGCGCGCCCGGGTGCGGCCGGCCGGCGCGCCGCGCGCCGTCCGTGACGCGCCGCACGCCTGGGGATGCGACCCGCCGCCGCGCGCGCCGCCTCGTGGTGCCGGCGCGCATGTGGGGGCAGGTGGCCGAACCCCGCCCGGGGGGCGACTTTGCGGCAATGTGGCGTCCGACGCGCAATCGTTCGCGCAAACAAAGGGCGAAGGGAGCGTGGACAATCAATGCGGATGGACTATGTTTCGTCCACACCCGAGGGAAACGCCCATGCCGAGACCCGCCCGCGAGACCTCCATCGACGCCATCATCCGCGAGACCGCCGACCGGGTGGTAGAGCGGATCTCCGCCGCCATCGCCCGGCAGGTCGGCGAGCTCGTGCAGGACGGCATCCAGCGCGAGATGGCGGCCGGGCGCGCCGGGCGGCCGGCGCGCTCCAGCCGGCGCCGCGTCGAGATCACCCGCTGGGTGGCCGACGCCCGCGCGCGGCGCGTGCCGAACTTCGTCATCGAGGCGACCGGCCTCGACACCAAGAAGAAGATCGTGGCCCGCTTCGGCGAGAACGCGGCGTTCGAGAAGGGCAAGCCGCTGCCGCGCGCCCGCGCCTGACGCCCGGCGTCGATCCGCTCAGCGTCGGACGAGGCCCTGCACCAGCCCCGCGCGCTCGAGCGCCTCGACGCCGCGGTCCGCGTCGGGCGCGTCCACCCAGAACCCGACCCCCTGGCGGCGCGCGCGGAACGCGCTCGGCGGCGCCAGGTCCTCGGTCTCGGCGCCGTACTCCAGCCCGGCGCCGTCGAGCGCACGCTCCACCTCCTGCGCCTCCTCGAGCCGCGCGGCCAGGTAGACGCGCACGATCTCGGTGCCCTCCTCGAAAGCCTCCATCGGGATGCGTGCCATCCGGTTCCTCCGGCGCCAATGTAACCCGCCGCGCCGGGCGCGCCCGCGCTATCCTCCCCCGCCATGACGCGATCCTCCCTCGCCCTCGCCCGCGCCGCCGCGCTGGCGCTCGCGGCCGTGCTCGCCGCGCCCGCCGCCGCGCAGCCGGGTGCCGCCGCCGGCGCCCCGCCCGCCGCGGCGTCCCCCCGCGACCCGGCCGCGCCACCGGCGCGCGCGCCGCGCGTGGAGGTGCGCGTCGAGCCCGAGCCGGAGGCCCGCCCGTTCTTCGAGGCGCACCTGCCGGCGCCGCTCCGGGAGCGCGGGCCGCGCGGCCTGCTCTGGTGGCAGTGGCTGGCCATGCCGGGCGTGGTCCTGATCGCCGTGACGCTCGGCTCCGTGCTCGGGTGGCTCACGCGCAAGGGCCTCGGCCACCTCGCCGCGCGCACCCGCACCACCTGGGACGACCTGCTGCTGCAGCGCATCGCCAGCCCGCTCACCGCGCTGTGGGCGGTCGGCCTGGTCACCGCGATGCTCCCGTGGCTGGTCCTGCCGGACGGCGCCGCCACGGTGGTGCACCACCTGCTGCGCGCCGTCGCGTTCCTGGTGGTGTTCTGGGGCGCCTATCGCTCGGTGGGCGTCGCGTTCCAGGCCATGGCGCTGGCGCCGCGCACCGCCACGAACCCGGGGCTGGCCGCGTTCCTGCCGGTCGGCCGCAAGATGGCGAAGGCGGCGGTGGTCGCCATCGGCCTCATCTCGGTCCTGAACGAGCTCGGGTTCCAGGTCGCGAGCCTGCTCGCCGGCCTCGGCATCGGCGGCATCGCGGTGGCGTTCGGCGCCCAGAAGACCGTGGAGAACCTGTTCGGCTCGGTGTCGATCGGCGTGGACCAGCCGTTCCGGCAGGGCGACTACGTCAACGTGGAGGGCGTCACCGGCACGGTGGAGTCGATCGGCATGCGCTCCACGCGCATCCGCACGCTGGACCGGACGCTCGTCACCATCCCGAACGGGAAGCTCTCCGAGATGCGCAGCGAGACCTTCGGCGCCCGCGACCGCATCCGGCTCTCGCTCAACCTCGGGCTGTCCTACTCGACCTCGGCCGCGCAGATGCGCGAGGTGATCCGCCGGGTGGACGCGCTGCTCCGCGCGCATCCCAGGGTCCACCCCGACGGCATCGGCGTGCGCTTCACCGCGCTGCTCGACTCGACGCTCAACGTGGAGGTGCTGGCCTGGTTCCAGACCACCGACTGGAACGAGTTCTGCGAGATCCGCACCGAGGTGCTGCTGCAGATCATGGAGGCGGTGGAGGGGGCGGGATCCTCGTTCGCGTTCCCGACCCGCACCGTCCAGCTCGTGTCGGAGGGCGGCGCCGATCCGGCGCGCCGGTAGGAGGGGCACGCAGGCGGCCCTCCCCGCAAAGACGAAGGGCCCGGCGTCGCCGCCGGGCCCTTCGAGATTGGTGGAGCTGATCGGGATCGAACCGACGACCTCTAGAGTGCGATTCTAGCGCTCTCCCAGCTGAGCTACAGCCCCACGAAGACTTCCCCGAGGTCAGGGGACGCCTTCTCTAGCGGTTCCGGCGGGGGGGTGTCAAGCACCGTCTGCCCCACCGGCCTCGATGCTATCTTGGTCTCCCCCATGCGCACGCCTGGAAAGCCACTCACGCCCGCCGAGCTGTCGGCGCTCGAGCACGCCTTCGCCTCCGACCCCGGCTCGGACGCCTATCGTCCCTTGACCGAGGCATACCTCGCCGCCGGTCGCTTCATGGAGGCGATGGTCGTCTGCAAGAAGGGCGTGAAGGCGCACCCGGACGATCCCGCCGCCAAGGTGCTGCTGGCGCGCGTCTACGCCGAGCAGGGGAAGGACCGCAAGGCGCTCGAGGAGCTCGGCGCGGTCCTCGCGGCCTTCCCGACCTTCGCGGCGGCGAACCAGCTCGCCGGCGTGCTCCACCTGCGGCTCGGCGAGCGCGAGGCGGGCGAGGCGGCGCTGCGCCGCGCCGCCGACGCCGCGCCGAACGATCCGGAGATCCGTGCGCTGCTGGAGAAGCACGGGGTCGGCCCCGCGGCGCCCGCCGCGCCGGCGGCGCCTCCGCGGCCGGCCGCGCCGGCGGCGGCCGCAGGGGGGCCACCCGTCGCCCCGCGCGTCGCCGCGCCGGGCCAGCGCCCGCCTGCTCCCCCGCCGGTCACGGCGCAGGCGCCGGCGGCGGCTCCGCGCGAGCGATCGGAGGAGGTGCCGCTGCCCACCCCGCCGCCGGCGCGCGCGAGCGGCGCCGCGTACGCGCAGCAGCTCGCCGAGAAGTACGGCACCCAGACGTTCCAGATCCCGCACGCGCGCCAGCAGCCGAAGCGCGCCGGGCGCGGGCCCATCGTCGCCACCGTGGCGCTCGCCGCCGCGCTGGCCGTCGCGCTGGGGGGCTGGGCGCTGTACAGCAAGGCGCGCAAGGAGCGCATCGAGGCCATCGACCGGCTGCTCCGCGAGACGCGCGAGCTCGTGGATCGCGACGCCTACGCCGCCTACGGCGAGGCCGCGGCGAAGCTCCAGGAGATCCTGAAGCGCGACCGCGACGCGCTCGCGGGCCACGCGTTTCTCGCGTACGTGGACGCGATCCGCTGGGCCGAGCACGGCGACGGCGACGCGGTGCGCGACGAGGCGATGCGCCACGTGGACGCGGCGCGAAAGCTCGGGCGCCACTCGCACCTGGTCGCGGCGGAGGCGTACCTGCGCGCGAGCTCGGGCGACGCGGCCGGCGCGAAGCAGGCGCTCGACGCGGTGCTGGGCGGCGAGGACGGCTCGCAGAGCCCGTTCCTGCTCGCGGTGCTCGGCGCGGTGCAGCTGCGCGCCGGCGATCTCGACGCCGCGCGCGACGCGCTCACCCGCGCGCAGAAGGCGAACCCCGGCGACGCGCGCACCGCCTGGCTCCTGGCCGAGCAGTTCCGGCGGCGCGGCGAGGGCTACGAGCTGCAGGCGTCTGGCTACTACGACTACGCGCTGCGGATCCAGAAGGAGCACCTCCCGTCGATCCTGGGCAAGGCGCTGGTGGTGCTCGGCCGCGGCCAGCTCGACGAGGCGGCCCGCGCCGCCGCGCTGGTCCTCGCGCCGCAGGCCGGCGCGTCGAAGCCGCAGCAGGCGCTGGCGCACGCGGTGCGCGCCGGCGTGCTCGCCGCGCACGGCAAGGCCGCCGAGGCGGCCTCGGAGGAGCAGGCCGCGGCGAAGCTCGACCCGGCCAGCCCGGAGATCCCGTGGCTGGTGGGGCAGCGCAAGCAGCGGGCCGGCGACGCCGCCGGCGCGGTGGAGGCGTTCCAGCGCGCCGTGTCGCTCGACGACCGCCGCGTGTCGCTCTACGCCGACCTGGTGCGGGCGCAGCTCGCGCAGGAGGGCGGCGCGCAGCGCGCCCTGGAGACGCTGAAGCGGGCCGTGGCGCGCGTCGGCGAGAGCCCGCGGCTCGCGCTGCTGCTCGGCGACGCGTACCGCGCCGCGGGCGACGCCGACCTGGCGCGGGGCCAGTACGAGAAGGCCATCGCGCTCGGCAAGCCGTTCCCCGACGCGCGGGTGGCGCTGGCGCGGCTGCACCGCGACCGCAACAACGTGCCCGGCGCGCTGGTGGAGCTGACGCAGGCCATCGACGAGTACGGCCAGGGCGGCGCCGGCGGCGCGGCCGCCGCCTACGTCGAGATGGCGGACGTGGAGCGCGCGCGCGGCGCGCGCGCCGAGGTCGTGGCCGACCTGTACCGCAAGGCGCTCGACAAGGACCCCGCGAGCTGCGAGGCCCTGTGGGGCGCCGGCAAGCTCGAGCACGACGCGAACAAGCTGGCGGACGCGAAGACCAAGCTGGGCACCTACGCAAAGCTCTGCCCGCGCGGGCCGCACGCGGCCGAGGCCGCGCGCCTGGCGGGCGGGAACTGATCGGGTCGTCCCTCCGCAGGCGCACGCGATCGCGCGCCTTTCTCCGGGTGTAACCCGGCGCCGCGCCCCTGCGCGCACCCGTACGGTGGGTGATACGCGGGAATGCTCCGGGGCGCGCAGCCCCACCCGCTGTCGCTCGCGTTCGGGATTGTGCCGGCGACGTGCGGGATCCAGACTCCCCGTACTGGCGCCACCGTGGGCGCCCGGGGGATTCAGACATGCGGTTCTCGTTCGTGCCGCTGGGAGCGTCCGCAGTCGCTGCGCTGCTGCTCTGGTCCGGGGATGCAACGGCGCGGGAGAAGTTCCGGCCGGACGGCGCCAGCCGTTCGGATCCGGTCGCCGACCGCGCCGGGCGTACGGCGCCGGCCGATCCCGGGGTGCCGTCCGTGCGCGAGCCGCTCGCCGGCGACGCGCAGGGCGAGGCGCCCGCCGGCGATCGCGCCGGCGAGCAGGGAGAGCAGAACGGCGTCGGTCACCACAACGGCGGCGACCACGGCAGCGGCGTCGGCCAGGGCAACGACGGCACCCAGGGGACCGGCGGTGGATGGGGCTCCGGCGGGGTCGGCGGCGTCGACGTGGGCGGCGGCAACGCGGGCCACGGCGGCGGCGGGGAGTCGGGAGGCATCGGCGTCCCCGAGCTCGATCCGTCCGCGGCGGGCGTGATCGCCGCCCTGGTCGCCGGCGGCGGCATCCTGCTGGCGCGCCGCCGTCGCCGCTGAGCACGGCCGCATGAGCGCGGGCGCGGGCGTCGCCGCGAGGTCCTGCGGCCGCGGCCTGCGCGTCGCGCGGCTGCGGGGGGGCGTCCGATGGACGGTCCCGGCGGTGATCGTGGCCGCGGAGTACCTCGGCCTGTCGCTGCTCGTCGACCTGCCCATGGCCGGCCCGGCCATGACCCTGGTCCGGCCCCTGCGCATGCTCGGGCCGGTGCTGTTCGGCGCCGCCGCCGCCGGCTGGCTCATCGCCCGCGGCGAGTCGCGCGGCGGAACGGGTGCGGCCCCGCTCCCGCCGCTGCCGGCCTGGCGGCCCTGGCCCACGCTCGCGCTCCAGGCCGGCGCCTACGCGGTCACCGCCGCGACGGCGGTGGCGCTCCTCCGCCCCGGCGCGCCCCCGCCGTCCCCCGCGGGCATGGCGGGGTTCATCGCCTGCGCGGCCGCCACGGGCCTGCTCGCCCTGCGCGCTGCCGCGCCGCTCGGGTGGCTGCTCGCCGCGCTGGCGCGGCGCTGGCTGGCGCCGCTGGTGGCGCTCTCGGTGGGGCTGCTCGCCTGGCGCGCGGCGTCGGCGGCGGAGGGGCTGTGGGGAGCGCTCACGGCGGTGACGCTGCACGCGGCCGGCGCGCTGGCGTCGGCGGCCGGCGCCGAGATCCAGGTGGACCCGGCCCGCAGCGTGATCTGGGCGAGCGGGCTGCGCATCGAGATCGCGCCCGTCTGCTCCGGCGTCGACGGCATCGGCCTGGTGGTCCTGTTCCAGGCGGTCTGGATCGCGCTCGCGCGCGAGCGGATCCGGTGGGAGCGGGCCCTCGTCCTCCTCCCGCTCGGCGCCGCGGCCGCGCTCGCCGGCAACGTGCTGCGGGTCGCGGCCCTGACGCTGCTCGCGGCCGCGGGTCGCCCGGACCTCGCGTTCGGAGGCTTCCACTCCAAGCTCGGCTGGGCGTTCTTCATCGCCATCGCGCTCGGCAGCGTGGCCATCGCCGAGCGGTCGCGGTGGCTCGCTCGCCCCGCCGACGCGGAGGGCAGCGCGGCCGCCGGCGTCCCGCCCGGCGCGGGCGCGTACGCGGCGCCGTTCGTGGCCACGCTCGCGACCGCGCTCGCCACCTCGATGCTCGCGGGCGACGGCCTCGACCGCCTCTACGGGCTCCGCATCGCCGCGGGCGCCGGCGTCCTGCTCGCGGTCCGCCGGCGGCTGCCGGTGGCGGCGCTCGCACCCGCGCTGCTGCCGATCGCGGCCGGGCTCGCGGTGGGCGCCGCGTGGGTCGCGCTCGCCGGCGGCGACGGGACGGCGATCTCCGAGGGCCTGGCGCGGATGGGCCCGGCGGAGCGCGCCGCGTGGATCTCGGCGAGGGTGGCCGGCGCTTGCCTGCTGGTGCCGGTGGTGGAGGAGCTCGCGTTCCGCGGGTTCCTGCTGCCCTGGCTGGTCGCGCCCGGCTTCCGGGACGTCCCGCCGCGCGCCTGGAGCTGGCCGGCGGCGCTCGGGTCCTCGCTCGCGTTCGGCGCCATCCACTCGGAGTGGCTGCTCGGCGCGGCGGCGGGCCTGGTCTTCGCCGGCGTGCGCCGCTGGCGCGGCCGCCTCGGCGACGCCGTGCTGGCGCACGCGGTCGCGAACGCCGCCATCGCCGCCGCGGTGCTGGGCGCCGGGCGCTGGGGGCTGTGGGGCGGGTGAGCGGCCCCCGCTTCCGTCAGTCGACGCGGTCGCGCAGGCGGTACCCGACGCCCGGCTCCGTCATCAGCAGCCGCGGCCGGGCCGGCTCGTCCTCGAGCTTCTTGCGCAGCTCGGCCACCTGGACGCGGACGTAGTGCGCCTCGGTCGCGTTCGGGCCCCACACCTCGCGAAGGATCTGGCGGTGGGTCAGCACCTTGCCCGCGTTGCGCGCGAGCATCGCGAGGACCCGGTACTCGGTGGGCGTGAGCCGCACCTCGGCGCCGCTGCGCGTGATCTCGCGGCGGGCGAGGTCGATGCGGAGCGGCCCGACCTCGACCACCGGAGGCCCATCCGGCGGCGCCTGGGCGTGCCGGAGCGCCACCCGGAGGCGCGCCAGGAGCTCGTTCACGCCGAACGGCTTCGTCAGGTAGTCGTCGGCCCCGGCGTCGAGGGCGGTCACCTTGTCCTCCTCGCGGCCGCGCGCCGACAGCACGATGATCGGCGCGCGCGTCCACTCGCGGAGCCGCCGGGCGAGGTCGATCCCGTCTCCGTCCGGGAGCCCGAGGTCGAGGAGGAAGACGTCCGGGTTGTGGCCGGGCGCGAGCTGCTCCGCCTCGGCGACCGTCCCGGCCTCCTCGATCCGGTAGCCGTGCGCGGCCAGCGCCGCGCGCAGGAAGCGGCGCACCGGCGCCTCGTCCTCGACGACGAGCACGAGCGGGCCGCCGCCGGTCACGGCCCGACCCCTCGCTCCGGCAGGCGCTCGCTGGGGGGCTCCGGCGGTGCGGCAGGAGGCGTCCCGACGGGCAGGGTCAGGCGGAACACCGCCCCGCCGCTGGCCCGGTTCGCCGCCGTGAGGCGGCCCCCGTGCGCCTGGGCGATCGCCCGCGCGATGGGGAGCCCCAGCCCGACGCCTCGCACGCCGGGACGGGCGGCCCGCTGGAACCGCTCGAATATGCGCTCCTCCTCGCCCTCGGGGAGGCCGGGGCCGCGATCGGCCACCTCGATCGCGACCGTCCCGCCCTCGCGGACGGCGCGGACCGCGATCTCGGATCCCGGCGGCGTGTGCTTGGTCGCGTTCTCGAGCAGGTTCACGAACAGCTGCTGGACCAGGATCGGGTCGACGGAGAGCAGCGGGAGCTCGTCCGGGATGGCGACGGCGACCGGGCGCCCCGCGAGCGGCCGCTCCAGGCGGTTCATGGCGGCGCCGACCACCTCGGTCAGCGGGACCCACTCCCGCTTCGGCTCGACCGCGCCCCCCTCGAGGCGCGTCATGTCGAGGAGGTTCGAGACGAGCCGCTCGAGCCGCTCCGCCTCATCGACCACCGTGGCGGCCAGGTCCCTCCGGATCGCCGGATCGTTCACGCCGTCGTCGAGGAGGAGCGTGGCGGCGCCGGTGATGGCGGCGAGCGGGGTCCGGAGATCGTGCGAGACGGAGGACAGCAGGCCGCTGCGCAGCTCCTCCGTCCTGGCCCGGAGCGCGGCCCGCCGCGCCTCGTCGGCGAGGCGTACCCGGTCCAGCGCGACGGCGGCGTGCCGCGCCAGCGCCTCGACGAGCTCCTGCTGCTCGCCGCCGAGGCTGCGCTCGTTCCCGGGCCGCAGCGCGATCACCGCCAGGACGTCGCCCCAGGTCCGGAGGGGGATGCAGAGCACGGACTCGCCCGGGAGCGCGTCGGTGCCGCAGCCGGCGGGACGTCCGTGCTCGGACGCCCACCGGGCGGCGGCGAGCTCGCCGGTCCCGAGCGACTGGCCGGCGGGCGCGGTAGCCACCGCCTCGAGCGTGTCGCGATCCCGCGCCAGGAGGAACAGCGCCGCGCAGTCGAAGGCCTCCGCGACCGCGCGCACGCACGCGGCGCCCACCTCGGTCGAGTCCATCGCCGCCGCCAGCTCCTTGCCGAGCGCGTACACCGCGGCGGTGCGCCGCTCCCGGACGATCGCCTCCCGCCGCTGCTCGCGGAGCCGCAGCGTGAGCGTCCCGATGACCACGCCGACGCCGAGCATCATCGCGAACGTCAGGATGTAGCGGGCGTCGGCGACGTCGAGGGTGAACGGGGGCGGGACGAAGAAGAAGTCGTAGCAGACGACCGCGAGCGCGGCGGCGAGGATGGAGGCACGGCGGCCGCTGGTGAGCGCCACCACCATCACGCCCAGCAGGAACAGCATCTCGACATCGGGGACGTGGAGGAGCGCGCGCGCCGCCGCGGCCAGCGCGGCGGTGGCTCCGATGACGCCTGCCGCGCGCAGGTACTCGCGCGCGGGCGTCCCGACGTCGGGCGTCCGCGCCGGGCGGCGGTCCGGGTCTGCTCGCTCGGGCGCTGACGTCATGTCGGGGGCCCCCGCTCGATCCGCCGCTCATCAACGCTCGCGGCGCCAGGCCCGTCAAGCGCGACCCCGGGTGGCGGTGGGTTCACGCAACGTGCTCGGAGCGGTCCCGGCGGCGGCGCCGCTTCCCTGCGCGGATCGCCGAGCCGGCCGAGGCCCACAGGTGGCGTCCGGTGAACAGGGCCCCGGCCGCCGCCAGCCCCAGCTCGCCCGGCGTCCACTGGCCGAAGTGGGCGGCCGCGCCGACGAGGGGCAGGCACGCGATCGCGAAGAGAACCCCGATGAGGAGCAGGTCTTCGAGCGTCCCCTCGTCGCCGGGGACGGGCACGTCGGCCCGAGGCCTGCCGTGGGCCGCGACGGCGTGGAGTCGGGGGGTGACGGTGGCCATGGCCGCTCCCTTCGCCACGAGAGCCTAGCCCGGCCGGCATCAAGAAGGTGTCAAGGTGACGGGGCGCCTTCTTGACGTTCCGTTGACATCCGCCGGTCGAGTCTTGATGTCGCGGCGACACGCGTGGGCGGCAAGCTGCGGGCATGCCAGCCACCCCGGGAACGACGCCGGAGGAAGGGGCGCGCGCGCCGGGATCCCTCGGGCCGCCGCGGCGGTCGCTCGCGCGGCTCCGGACGCTCGTGTTCGGCGCGCCGAGGGACGTCCAGGATCCGCGCACCCACCACTCCATCTCGCTGGTCGCGATGCTCGCCTGGGTCGGGCTCGGCGCCGACGGGCTGTCGTCGTCCGCCTACGGTCCCGACGAGGCGTTCCGCGCGCTGGGCGACCACCGCTACCTCGCGGTCGCGCTCGCGCTCGCCACCGCGACGACCGTGCTCGTCATCGCCGTCGCGTACTCGCAGATCATCAAGCGCTTCCCGTTCGGCGGCGGCGGGTACGTCGTCGCGACGGAGCTGCTCGGCCCGCGCGTGGGCGTCGTCTCCGGCTCCTCGCTGCTGGTCGACTACGTCCTCACGATCTCCGTGTCGGTGGCCTCCTGCGGCGACGCGATCTTCAGCTTCCTCCCTCGGGGGCTCGAGGCGTGGAAGCTGCCGGTCGAGGCGCTCGTGATCGGCCTCCTCGTCGTGCTCAACCTGCGCGGCGTGAAGGAGTCCGTCACGATCCTCGCGCCCATCTTCGGCCTCTTCCTCGTCACGCACCTCGTCCTGATCGTGGGCGGCGTCGGCGCGCACCTCCCGGACGTGCCGCGAGTGGCCGGGGAGGTGGGCCACGAGTTCCGCGCGGGCCTGGCCGAGCTGGGCGCGGTCGGGCTGCTCGCCGTCTTCGTCCGCGCCTACTCCATGGGCGCCGGGACGTACACCGGCATCGAGGCGGTCTCCAACGGCATCCAGATCATGCGCGAGCCGAAGGTGCACACCGCGAAGCGGACCATGGCGTACATGGCGGTCTCGCTCGCCTTCACGGCCGGCGGCATCCTGGTCTGCTACCTCCTGTTCCGCGTCGCGCCCGAGGAGGGCAAGACGATGAACGCGGTGCTGCTCGATCGCTTCGCGGGCGGGTGGAGCCTGCCCGGCGTTCCGGTCGGCCGGGGGTTCGTGGTCGTGGCGCTGCTCGCCGAGGCCGCGCTGCTCGTGGTCGCCGCGCAGGCCGGGTTCATCGACGGGCCGCGGGTCATGGCCAACATGGCCCACGACTCGTGGCTGCCGCACCGCTTCGGCCAGCTCTCGGACCGCCTCACCATCCAGGACGGCGTCCTGCTCATGGGCGGCGCCTCCCTCGCGACCCTGCTCTGGACGCGCGGCGACATCCTGCACCTCGTCACGATGTACTCGATCAACGTGTTCGTGACGTTCTCGCTCTCGCAGTTCGCGATGCTCCGCTACTGGCGGCGGGCCCGCGCGAGCGGGCGACGGCGGGGCCTCGCGATCCACGGAGTCGCGTTCGTGCTCTGCCTCGCCATCCTGGTGGGGACCGTCTACGAGAAGGGTGCGCAGGGGGGCTGGATCACCATCCTCGTCACCAGCCTGGTGGTGGGCCTGTGCCTCGCCATCCGTCGCCACTACCGCAGCGTGCAGGCGAACCTGAAGCGGCTCGACGACATCCTCGAGGTGCTGCCGCCGCACCCTCCCGGCCCGCACCCCGTCCTGGATCCGAAGGGCCCGACGGCCGTGCTGCTCGTCGGCGGCTACGGCGGCCTGGGCGTGCACGCGCTCCTCACCATCCAGCGGACCTTCCCCGGCCACTTCCGGAACTTCGTGTTCGTGTCGGTCGGCGTCATCGACGCCGCCTCCATGAAGGGGATCGAGGAGGTGGACCGGGTCCGGCTCCGGACCCAGGCGGCGCTCGAGCAGTACGTCGCGCTCGCGCACCGGCTGAAGCTCGCGGCGGATCTGCGGATGGAGATCGGCACGGAGGCCGTCAGCGTGGCCGAGAAGCTGTGCCTCGAGCTCGCCCGCGAGTACCCGCGGAGCGTCGTGTTCGCGGGCAAGCTGGTGTTCCAGCAGGAGCGCTGGTTCCAGCGGCTGCTGCACAACGAGACGGCCTACCAGCTCCAGCGCCGCCTCCAGCTCGGCGGGCTGAACGCGATGGTGCTGCCCGTCCGCGTGCTGGCGCCGGCATCGCCCTGAACCCGGCCGCCGCGTCGTCGCACGGCGCGGCCCTCCTCCGACCGCCACTCGTCACGTCGCCGCCGCGCGTTCGCCACCGGCGTGCGCGAGCCTGCGCGTGCGCCCGGAGCGCGGAGGTGGCCTGCATGGAGTGGCTCTCGAACGTCCTCCTGGTCGGCGCCGCGGTGGGGATCGCGGCGGTCGCGACGCAGCACCTCGTGCTGTGGCGGCACGTGCGGCAGGCTCCGCGCGTGCCGCTCGGCACCCCGGGGGTCTCGATCCTGAAGCCGCTGTGCGGGGTGGAGGACGGGCTTGCCGCGAACCTGGCCGCCTTCGCGGTCCTCGACTACCCGGACTACGAGGTGGTGCTCGGCGTGCGCAGCGAGGCGGACCCGGCCTGGCCGGTCGCCCGCTGGGCCGCGCGGCGCTGGCCGGAGCGGTACTCGGTGGCGGTGCAGCGCGGCGAGCCGGGGCTGAACCCCAAGGTGAACCAGCTCGCCACGCTGGGCGCGGCGGCGCGCCACGACGTGCTGGTCGTGTCGGACTCGAACGTGCGCGTGGAGCGCGGGTACCTTCGCGAGATCGTGGCCCTGCTCGAGGACGAGGCGGTGGGCCTGGTGACGCACCCCATCGTCGGCGCCGGCGCGGAGACGCTCGGTGCGCTCATGGACGACCTCCACCTCGCCGGCTCCATCACCCCGGGCGTCCTCGCGGCGAAGCGGCTGGCGGGGCGCGACATCGTGGTGGGGAAGTCGATGGCGCTCAGGCGCGCCGACCTGCGCGCGCTGGGCGGCTTCGCGGCGGTGAAGGACGTGCTCGCCGAGGACTACGTGCTCGGGCGCATGGTCGGCTCGGTCCTGGGCAAGCGGGTCGCGATCGCGGTGCGCCCGATCCGCAACGTGGGCGGCCGGCGCAGCGTGGGCGGGTTCGCGGCCCGGTATCGCCGCTGGGCCGTCCTCCAGCGGCAGGCGGCCGGAACCGGCGCCTACGCGGCGCAGGTGCTCCTCAACCCGGTGCTCCTCGCCACGCTCGCGGCCGCCGCGGCACCGTCCGGCAGGGCGCTGGCCCTGCTGGGCGCCACCGCCGCGGCGAAGGCGGCCCTCGATGGCGTCGCCGCGCGCGCGCTGCGGTCCGGCGGCTTCACGCTCGCGCAGCTCGCGGTGGTGCCGCTGAAGGACCTGGTGTTCGGTGCGGCCTGGGCCCACGGCCTCTTCCGCCGCGACGTCGTGTGGCGCGGCACCCGGCTGCGGGTCGGGCCGGGGACGCGCATCGACGAGGCGGACGCGCGCGCCGTGCCGCCGACGGCGGCCGCGGCGGCCACCGGGCTCGACGACCCCCCGCCGCTCGCCGACGCCGTCTCCTGACGCACGTCGCTGAACCGTCGCGGGCGCCGCGCGAAGGATCCCGCCGCGCGGCGGCCGCCGTCGCTCAGTGCCGGGCGGACATCTGGCGGCACGCGTCGGCGCAGGACCGGCACGCGTCCGCGCACGCCTTCATCTGCGCGTCGCCGCCGAGCTCCTCGCACGCCTCCTCGCACGCCTTGCAGATGTCCGCGCACAGCTCGCAGTGCCGGGCGTGGAACGCCGACTCCCGCGACATCATCGCCGCGCTCATCCGGCAGCTCTCGGCGCAGTCCACCATCACCTTGACGAGGTCGGCCGCCGCGTGGCGGCCGCCCTTCCGCAGGCAGTGCGCCAGCGTCTGCTCGCACACGCTGAAGCAGGAGAGGCACTCCTGGATGCAGCGCTGCATCTGCTCGCCCATGTGCCCGAAGTGCGGCGTCCCCTGGTACGCCGCCTGGAATCCCTGCGTGCCCGTCGTCGTGGCCATCGTCGTCCCTCCCTGGAAGAGAGACGAACGATGGCCACGCGACGCGGGGCGTTCAACGACGCCGGTGGACGGGCGGGCGCCGCGGCTGCGGGCGTGCATCGGGGCGGGCGCCACCGCCTTCGCGTGACCGGGCAGCGACGCGGAGTTCGCCCGTCTTGCGCGTTCCCCCCTGCCGCGCCGTGCGGCCAGGGGGTCCCTCACCGCGTGGCGCCCTGCGGCGGCGCGGGGACCGACCGCACGACGGTGGCCCAGATGTGCAGGTGCGTCACCTCGGCTGCCTGGCTCTCGAGCCGATCGTCGACGATGACCGCGTCGCCGCCGAGCGCGCAGGCCTTCTTCCGGAGCTCCGCATAGCCGTCGCGCTCGAGCAGCGCGCGCCCGCCGAAGAAGAGGTTCTTCGCGATATGCGTCTCGATCTTCCCCACGATCTCGAACGGCGCCGCCGGCTTCGAGTCCTTGAAGAACGCGATCTCGCAGTCCTCGCGCTTCGCCGCGAGGCCCGGGCCGACCGGGTCCACCTTGCTGGTCGTCGCGCAGGCAGCGAGGAGGAGCGCGCACGACGGCAGGAGCCGCACCACGTTCACCCGAGGCATGAGGGCCTACTTCGACGCCAGCTCCGCCATCTTGGCGACGACCTCGCACGACCAGGCCTTCTGCCCGGCGCCACCCACGAAGCCGGTCTTGGTGGTGGCGGTCACGAAGGTCCTCCCCGGGTCCACCACCTTCCACGTCACGCCCAGCACCTCCCCGCCGCTCCCCACGAACACGCCGATGTGGCGGTTGCGCTGCGCCTTCAGGCCGGAGTCGCTGGATTCGGTCACGGTGGCGTCGAGGGCGGCCAGCACCTTGCCGGCGATGTCGCGCGTCCTGGCCGCGTCGACGGCGAGCAGGACGCAGGCGTCGTAGCAGCCCTCGCCGCTGGCCGGCACGTTCACCTGGTGGGCCCTGGGGTCGTACTCGAACTTGCTGACGTGCGTGCCCGCGCAGCCCGAGAGCGCGACGAGCGCCGAGAGCAGCAGCAGGCGAGCCGCGGGACGGCTGGACCGGATCATGGCGTTCCCCCCGTCGACCCGTGCGCCGGACTGGTGGTGAATCGGGTGGGGCCGGGTCGTCGTGCGCAACGCTAGCGCAACGCGCGGAGCGCCGCGTGACGGCGGTCAAGGCACGCCGGCGACGCCGCTACGGCGCCGGCGCCAGGTGGTACAGCATCACGTAGACGACCACGCCGGTCACCGACACGTACATCCAGACCGGCAGCGCGGCGCGGGCGATGCGGCGGTGATCCGGGAAGCGGGCGCGGAACGCCAGGAACAGCGTCCGGAGGATGAGCGGCGCCGCCAGGGCGGCGAGCAGGGTGTGCGAGCCGAGCACGGCCAGGTACGCCGCGCGGAGCGCGCCGCCGCCGGGGAAGCGGTGCGTGCCGGTCAGCGCGATGCGCGTGAAGTAGCCGGCCAGGAACAGCACCGAGCTCGCGCAGGCGGCGAGCATGAGCGCCCGGTGCACGTCGCGGGCGCCGCGGCGGATGGCCACGAAGCCGGCCAGGAGCAGCACGGCGCTGGTGCCGTTCAGGACGGCGTTCACGGTGGGGAGGATCTCGGCCAGGGTCATGCGCGGGGGGCCCGTCGGGTGGAGAGGACGGCGGCCGCGAGGGCGATCGCCGCGAAGGCGGCCAGCACGGCCAGGTCGCGCGCGGCGGAGCCGGGCAGCGCGCCCGGAGCGTCGGGGCCGGCCAGGGCCCGGCGCGCGGCCGACACCGCGTAGGACACCGGGTTCCACCGCATGGCGGTGGCGAACCCGGGCCGGTCGGCCGGCACCGGGAACATCGCGCCGGAGATCACCCACAGCGGCACGAGCAGCGTCATCTGCACCGCGTGGTAGCCCTGCACGTTGTCGATGAACCAGGCCACCGCGAAGCCGAGCGCCGCCAGCCCCACCGCGGCGAGCGCCAGCGCCGTCACCAGCAGCGGCCAGTCGATCGATCCGTACGGGAAGCCCGCCGCGGGGGCGAGGAGCAGGAACAGCGCCGCCTGGCTGAGCGCCACCGACGCGGAGCCGAGCGTCTTGCCCGCGACGAGCGCCGCGCGCGAGCCGGGCCCCGCCAGGACGCCCTGGAGGAAGCCGCGGTGCCGGTCCTCGATGACGGACAGCGTGGTGAAGATCGACGCGAACAGCACCACCATCAGCACCACGCCCGGGAAGAAGTAGGCGAGGTAGCCGGTGCCGCTGCCGGCCATCCGGAACGTGCCGGACATGCCGGAGCCGATGACGAACCAGAAGATCAGCGGCTGCCCGAGCGCGCCGGCGAGCCGCGACGGCTGCCGGAAGAAGCGGACCAGGTCGCGGCGCCACAGCACCAGCGCGGTGGCGACGTCGTAGGCGAGGGCCGGGCCGGGCGCGGGCAGCGGCGCGGCGGGGGCGGCGCCGGCGGGCGGCGCGGCGGGGACGGGCTCGGGGCGGGCTGGGCTCACGCGGCCACCTCCGCGGCGTCCTCGAGCGACGCGCCGGTGAGCGCCAGGTAGGCGTCGGCGAGCGTGGGGCGCCGCAGCGAGACGGCGCGCAGCCGCCCGGCCGGGAACGCCTCGACGATCCGCGGCACCAGCGTGTGGCCGGCCTCGCGCTCGACGTGCACCGCGCCGTCGCGCACGCGGGCGGGGAGGCCCAGCCGCGCCCGGATGTCCGCGGCGAGCGCCTCCGGCGCGTCCGCCTCGACCACCACCACGTCGCCCGGCACGCGCGCCCGCAGCGCGTCGGGCGACTCGCACGCGACCACCGCGCCGCCCGAGAGCACCGCCAGCCGGTCGCAGCGCTCCGCCTCGTCGGGCCGGTGGGTGGTGAGCACGACGGTGAGCCCCTGCTCGCGCCGGAGCGCCAGGACCTCGTCCCAGAACGCCTGGAACGCGCCGGCGTCCAGCCCGGTGGTGGGCTCGTCCATGACGAGCAGCGCGGGCCGGTGCACCAGCGCGCGCGCCAGCTCGACCCGCCGCCGCATGCCGCCGGAGAAGCGGTCCACCGGCTCGCGGGCGCGGTCGGCCAGACCCGCGCCGGCGAGCAGCGCGGCGATCCGGCGGCGGGCCTCGGCGCGCGGCACCCGGTGCATGGCGGCGGCGAGGCGCAGGTTCTCCTCGGCGGAGAGCTTCCCGTCGAGGCCCGGCGACTGGAAGACGATCCCGGAGGCGGCCCGGAGCGCGCGGGCGCCCGCGGGGATCTCGCGGCCGTCCAGCCAGAAGCGTCCGGCCGCCGGCGGCAGCAGGCCGGCCAGGATCGAGAACAGCGTGGACTTGCCCGCGCCGTTCGGCCCGAGCAGCCCGAACACCTCGCCGGCGCGGACCTCCAGCGAGACGCCGCGCAGCACCTCGCGCGCGCCGTGGTGGAACGCGACGTCCTTCAGCGCGAGGCGCGCGGGAGCGGCCTGCATGGCGGCGGGGGCGGGCACGTCAGCGCGAGAGGAACAGGGCCACGAACAGCACCGTGAGGTGGACGAGGGTGCCGAGGAAGAACGTGCGCGCCCAGCGCCCGCCCTCGCGGCCGACGCCGGAGATGGCGTAGGCGGACAGCGCGACGCCCAGCACCGCGGCGGTGACCGCGTACCCGGTGCCGGCCACGCCCAGCGGGACGAGCGCCAGCGAAGCGGGCAGGAGCAGGATCGTGGTCAGCGCCATCCACAGCCGGGTGGCGCGCTCGCCGTGCACCGAGGCGAACATGCGCAGCCCGCCGCGCTGGTAGTCCTCGCGGAGATAGAGCGAGATGGCGAGGAAGTGCGGGAGCTGCCACGCGAACAGGAGCCCGAACAGCGCCAGCCCGCCGGCGTCCACCCCGCCGGTCACCGACGTCCAGCCCATGAGCGGCGGGATGGCGCCCGGGACCGCGCCCACGAACAGGGCGGCCGCGGAGCGCTGCTTCATGGGCGTGTACACGAGCACGTAGGTCAGGAGCGCGACCAGCGCGAGCAGGGCGGTGAGCCCGTTGGCGGCGAGCGACAGGATCGGGATCGCGAAGGCGGGGGCGGCGATGCCGAGCCCGAGCGCCACGAACGGATCGACGCGGCCGGCGGGCAGCGGGCGATCGCGGGTCCGCCGCATGCGCGCGTCGATGTCGCGCTCGAGGTAGCAGTTGAGCGCGTTCGCGGCGCCGACCACCACCGCGGTGGCGAGGACGGTCAGCACGGCGCGGGCGGTGCCGATGTGGCCGGGCGCGAGCCACATGCCCCCGGCGCTGGTGATCATCACCAGGCCCGAGAGCCGCGGCTTCGAGAGGAGGACCAGGTCCTTGAGGTAGGCGAGCGGCTGCGGAGCGGTGCGGGCCTGCGCGGTGGCGACGGTCACCGCGAGCACTTAGTCAGGGCTCGGCAGGGGGTCAACGTCGCGTTAGGGGCCTCGCCCGGGTGTCGGGCGCGGCAGCGGGAGGTCCCCATGGCCCCGACGGGCGACGGCGCGCCTCGAATTCACGAACGGTGAACGGGTCCCACGCCCGCGGCGGGGCGTGGCCGCGGATCAGGGCTCGTCGTCCTCGGCGGCCTCGTCCACGTCCTCCGCGTCGTCCTCGAGGTCGTCGGTGTCGACCTCGACCTCCTCGGCCTCCGGCTCGACCGGGCGAGCGGCCGCCCGCACCCTGCGCTCGGGCGCCGGAGGCTTCAGGGCCGGGCTCTCGCGCTGGTCCGCGCCGCACTTCGGGCAGAGCGGGACCGGCTTCTTCATGTCGTAGAACTTGGTGCCGCACTTGAAGCAGCTGTGCTTGGTCCCGAGGTCCTTGGCAGCCATGTTTCCTCGTCCTGGCGGAGAAGCCGGGCCTTTATCCCAACGAAAGCGGCGGCGTCAAACGGAAATGGCGCCGCACCCTCGACCGCCGGGGCCGGGCCGCGCTAGAACCCCGCCATGCAGCAGATCCACCGGCTGGAGCGGAAGCTCCTCCGCGCGACGGCAGAGGCCATCCGCGACTTCGATCTCGTCTCCCAGGGCGACCGGATCATGGTCGCCGTCTCCGGGGGCAAGGACAGCTACACCCTGCTCCACCTGCTCATGCGGCTGCGCGAGCGGGCCCCCATCGACTTCGACCTGGTGGCGGTGAACCTCGACCAGGGGCAGCCCGGCTTCCCGGCGCAGGTGGTGGAGGACCACCTCCGGTCGGTGGGCGTCCCCTACCGCATGCTCCAGCGCGACACCTACTCGGTGGTGCGGCGGCTGGTGCCGGAGGGGAAGACCACCTGCCCGGTCTGCTCGCGCCTGCGGCGCGGGGTCCTCTACAACGCCGCCGTCGAGATGGGCTGCACGAAGATCGCGCTCGGCCACCACCGCGACGACCTCGTCGAGACGCTGCTCCTCTCCGCGCTCTACTCCGGCGCGCTGAAGAGCATGCCGCCCAAGCTCCGCTCGCGCGACGGCCGGAACGTGGTCGTGCGGCCGCTCTGCTACGCGGCCGAGGAGGACGTGGCCGCGTTCGCGGAGGCCATGCGCTTCCCCATCGTCCCCTGCGACCTGTGCGGCTCGCAGCCCAACCTGCGCCGCAAGCGCGTGAAGCGCCTGCTGGCGGAGCTGTCCGCCGAGCACCCGGCGGTGAAGGGCAACCTGCTCCACGCGCTCGCGCACGTCGTCCCCTCGCACCTGCTCGACCGCGACCTCCACCGCCAGCTCGCCGACGCGACCGGCCGCGATCCGTGGCTCGACGCCGAGGACGAGGAGGCGGAGGACTGCGGCGAGCCGTCCGCGGGCGACGGCGTGGTGTCGCTGGGCGGCGCCCGCGGCGGGCGGTAGCATCCGCGCATGCGCTCCGTTCCCCCCGAGGCGATCCGCACCCCGCGCGATCTCGCGCCGTACCTCGACCACACCGTGCTCGCGCCGGAGGCGACGCTCGAGGACGTGCGCCGCGCCTGCGCCGAGGCCCGCGCGCACCGGTTCGCGGGGGTGTGCGTGCGCGCCGAGGCGGTGGCGGAGGTCCGGCGCGCGCTGGAGGGCAGCGGCGTGCGGGCGGTCGCGGTGGTGGACTTCCCGCGCGGCGAGGCGGACACCGGCGCGCGGGTGGCGGAGGCGCGCGAGGCGGCGCGGCTGGGCGCCGAGGAGCTCGACCTGGTGATCCGGCTCCCGGCGCTGCTCGCCGGCCGGCACGAGGAGGTGCTCGAGGATCTGCGCGCGGTGATCGGGGCGGTGGGGGTGCCGGTGAAGGTGATCCTCGAGACCTCGCGCCTCACCCGCGACCAGAAGGTCGTCGCGGCGGCGCTGGCACGCTGCGCCGGCGCCGCGTACGTGAAGACGTCCACGGGCTTCGCCGGGGGCGGCGCCACGGCGGAGGACGTGGCCCTGCTGCGCGCCGTCGTGGGCGAGCAGGTGGGGGTCAAGGCGTCGGGCGGGATCCGCACCGCGGCGGCGGCCCGGGCCATGCTGGCGGCCGGGGCGAGCCGCATCGGCGCCTCCGCCTCGGTGGCGCTGGTGTCCGGCGCCTTCCCGTGACCGCGCCGCGCGGCGCCCCTGCGGTTAGGATCCGGGCATGAACCGCCGCCTCGTCATCCTGGTCGCCGACAGCGCCGGCTGCGGCGCGCTCCCCGACGCCGCCGCCTACGGCGACGCGGGCTCCGACACGCTGGGCAACACCAGCCGCGCCGTGGGCGGGCTCTCGCTGCCGGTGCTGGGCCGGATGGGCCTCGGCCACGTGACCGCCATCCAGGGCGTGCCGCCCGATCCCGCCCCCACCGCGTTCCACGGGCGCATGGCGGAGCGCTCGGAGGGCAAGGACACCACCACCGGCCACTGGGAGATGATGGGCGTCGTGCTGCGCCAGGGGCTGCGCACGTTCCCGGGCGGCTTCCCGCCGGAGATCGTCGAGGCGTTCGTGCGGGAGACCGGCGCGCCGGGCGTCCTCGGGAACACCGTCGCGAGCGGCACCGTCATCATCCAGGAGCTGGGCGAGGAGCACCAGCGCACCGGCAAGCCGATCGTCTACACCTCTGCCGACTCGGTGTTCCAGGTGGCGGCCCACACCGACACGGTGCCCCTCGAGACGCTGTACGCCTGGTGCCGGACGGCGCGGCGCATCCTCGACCCGTGGCGCGTGGCGCGGGTGATCGCGCGGCCGTTCGTGGGGGCGCCGGGGAAGTACGCGCGCACGTACGACCGGAAGGACTTCTCCATGCCGCCGCCGGCGACGACGGTGCTGGAGCGGCTGGTCGAGGCGGGCGTGCCGGTGGTCGGCGTCGGGAAGATCCCCGACATCTTCGACCGCCGGGGCATCACCGAGGAGATCCACACCGCGGGCAACGCCGACGGGCTGGCCCGCACCGCGGCGCTCCTCGACCGGGTGGACCGCGGGCTCGTCTTCGTGAACCTGGTGGACTTCGACATGCTCTACGGGCACCGCAACGATCCGGCGGGCTACGCGCGGGCGCTGGAGGAGCTGGACCGCGCGCTGCCGGCCATCCTCGACCGGCTCGGGCCGGGCGACCTCCTCGCGCTCACCGCCGATCACGGCTGCGATCCGACCACCCCGTCCACCGATCACTCGCGCGAGCACGTGCCGCTGCTCGTGTACGCGCCCGGGCGCGGCGGCGGGGACCTCGGCACGCGCACGACGTTCGCCGATCTCGGGGCCACCGTGGCCGAGTACTTCGGCGTCCGGTCCGACGTCGGCACGAGCTTCCTCGCCGAGGTGACCCGTTGAGCGAGGCGGGGGTGGCGGGCGCGGGCGCGGCGGAGCGCGGGGCGGCGCAGGCGCCGGCGCCGGACGCGGGCCGGCTGGAGCGCGCCCGGTGGGCGGCGGGCGAGGTGCTGCGGGCGGCCCGGCTCCTGGCGGACGACGCGGCGCTGCGCCGGGCGGCGCTCCTCCCCACCGCGCTCACCGCGGCGGGGTGCGCGGTGTTCGCCGCGCTCACGGTGGCGGGCGACGCCGCCGACGGCGAGGTCACCGGGCCGGGCGCGCTCCACGTGTTCACCGTCACCTTCGTCGGGCTCGCCTCGATGCCCCCCACGCTGCTGCAGCGACAGTGGATGCGCGTCGCGCTGGAGGCGCGCCGCGCCCTCGGCGTCCCGGCGGGCGAGGATCCCTTCGCCGGCCAGCGCTGGCCGCGGATGGTGCTGCGCGAGTGGGTGAAGGCGCTGCGGCAGGCGGTGGTGGTCTCCGCGGGGCTGTTCCCCGTGGCGATGGTGCTCGCGATGCTGCCGGGGAAGCTCGCCACCGCCGCCCTGGGCGCGGCGTGGGCGTTCTACTGGGTGCTGGTGGACGCGTTCGAGCTGCCGCTGGAGGCGATCCCCGGGCCGCGGCGGGGCGCGGGCGCGCCCTGGTACGCGCGGGCGCTGCAGCGGCTCGGCGCCGCGCTGTGGCTGCTGCGGCCGTTCCGCTGGGCGGGCCGGCTGCTCGCGCGCCTGACGCGGCCGTGGGCCGAGGAGGTCCAGTTCACCGAACGTCATCCCTGGGAGACGGCCGGCTTCGGGGTGGCGGTGGGCGCGGTGCTGGCGGTCCCGGGCGTCGGCTTCTTCTTCCGCTCCATCGCGATCGTGGCCGCGACGGCGCTGAACGCGCGGCTCGAGGGCGACGGGGACGCGGCGGTGCCGGCCGCGCCGCCCCCGGCCTGAGCCGGGAGCGGCGCAGGCGATGCCCGGCAGCGCTACGGCTTCGGCTTCGCCGCCGGGGTCGGGCTGGGCCGCGGCTTCGCGGCGGCCTTCGCCGCGGGCTTCCTCGCCACCCGCCGCATGTCCTCGGCCATGGCGCGGATCTCCACCAGGTCCCGCTGCAGCTCGCTCCAGCCGTACCAGTTCGCGTAGTCCGGGTTCGCGTGGAACGCACCCTGGAACGCGCGCATCCGGTGCTCGAGGAACATGACGAACAGCGTCTGCTCCACGGGCGTGGGCGCGTCGTGGAACGTGAGCAGGTCCGGGAACGCGGAGGCGTAGCCCTTCGGCTTCTGCAGCACGCCGTCCTGGTACAGCGCGGCCACCTCGCGGATGCCCTCCGCCATCAGGTGGTCGGCGTCGCGCAGGAGCCCCTCCGACTGCCGGAGCTGCTCCTTCGCGAAGTTGGCCGAGTGGCACGGGTTGCAGGTGCGCAGCGTCTTCGCGCGCTCGGCGTCGAACGCCTCCTGGGTGAGGCGCGCCATGTCCGCGCCCTTCACCGCGTCGAGGCGCGCGGTCGGGTTGCCCTTCGGATCGAGCACGCCCAGGCCCTGCAGGATCGTGATGCGGTCGGCCTTCCACTGCGGGTCGTCCTCGGGGAACGGCAGGCGCAGGGCGAGGAACCCCCAGGCCGTCCGGACCTCGTGGTTCCCCTCCTGCATGTGGCAGGTCTGGCAGGTGGGGGCGGCCGCGTCCTCCGGGATCGCCTTCTGCTGCTTGAGCGCGTTGCGCACGCCGTGCTTCGACCCGGAGTACATCTCCCACTGCGGGTGGTCGAAGCCCATGTGGCAGGTCTGGCAGGCCTCGGGCCGCCGCGCCTCGGCCTTCGAGAACAGGTGCCGGGTGTGGCAGGCGTCGCAGGAGGCGACGCCGAAGCCGCCGGAGGCCTCCTTCAGCTCCTTCAGCTCGGCCGGCGACTTCAGGCCCAGCTTGTGGCAGCCCCCGCAGCCCTTCAGGCCCTCGCGGATGGCGAGCGGCTGGTAGTGGAACGTGGGCATCGCCTTCACCGAGGCCCACGCGAGCGCGTGCTTGCCCTTCTTGAACTGCGCCACCTGGGCCTCGTGGCACTGCGCGCAGGTCTCGGGCGTGGGGATGAGCGCCTTCGCCACGTCGTCGTTGCCGCGGTGGGCGTCGCCGTGGCAGGTGGCGCAGTCCACCTGTACCGCGGCGTGCCGCGAGGCCTTCCAGTCCGCGACGATGGCGGGGGTGCGCTGCTGGTGGCAGTCCACGCAGCCCTGGCCGGCGGACGGCGCGGGGGCCGGCTTCCTCGCCTGGGCGGCGGCGGCGCCCGCGGCGAGCCACAGGCCCAGCGCGAGCGCGGTGCGAAGCATGGTCATGCGTCCCTCCTCCTGGTCTTCGATCGGTGCGAGCACGGCCGCGGCCGCGCCGCGGCCGGACCGGTCGGAGATGCTCGCAGCCCGGCGCCCGCGGGTCCCTGCGCCGCGCGGGGCGGCCCCATCGGCGCCCGCCGCCGCTCACGCCTCGCCGTGCCCCGGCTCGTCCGCGACGTAGGTCGGGTACACCCCCAGCACCTCGTCGTCCGTCGCGAGCAGCCGGTCGGCGAGCGCCTCGAGCGCCGCGCCGTCGGGCCCGGCGAACACCGCCGCCAGCCGGCGGTCGCCGTCGCCGCCCTCCAGCTCCAGCGCGGGCTCGGAGAGCAGCCGCGCGGCGACCCGGGGCGCCGCCCCGGGCACGGTCTCGATCACCACCCCCGCGACCAGCATGTGGACCTCCGTCCGGCTCAGGCCTTGCGGATCGGCTCGATCTTCACCGCGCAGATCTTGAACTCGGGCTGCTTCGAGACCGGGTCCACCGCGTCGATGGTGAGCCGGTTGCACATGCGCTGCGGGTCGTGCATGTGCACGAACACCGTGCCCGGGCGCGCCCCGTCCACCAGCTTCGCCTTGAACGTCTCCGCGCCGCGGCGCGAGCTGACGCGCACCTCGTCGCCGGTCCGGATCCCGAGCGGCTTGCCGTCGTCCGGGTGCAGCTCCACCACCGACTCGGCGTTCGCGTGGCGCAGCTCCTTGCAGTTCCGGGTCATGGTCCCGGTGTGCCAGTGCTCGATGACGCGGCCGGTGGTGAGGACCAGCGGGTACGCGGCGTCGGTCACCTCGGCCGGCGGCTGCTGCGGCCGGAGCCAGATCACCGCGCGGGCGTCGGGCCGGCCGTAGAAGCGGATCCGGTCGGGCGCGTCGGCCGGGACGAGCGGGTCCTCGCCCTTCACGAAGCGGCGCTTCGTGCCCGGGTGGCCCTCGGCCGGCAGCGGCCAGAGCAGCCCGTGCGACGCGGCCAGGCGGGCCCGGGTCATGCCGGTGAAGTCGTACGCGGTGCCCTTGCTCAGCGTCAGGATCTCGTCCCACGCCTCCGCCGGCGCCTTCCACGGCAGGAGCGCGCCGTGCCCGAGCCGCGCCGCGAGGTCGCACAGGATGGCGAAGTCCGGCCGCGCCTCGCCGGCGGGGCGGACCGCCTGCTCGAGCAGCTGGTAGCGCCGCTCGGTGCAGCCGTACACGCCCTCCTTCTCGGCCCACAGCGCCGCCGGCAGCACCACGTCGGCGAGCTCGGAGGTGCGCGTCGGGTGGAACGCCTCGGTGACCACCAGGAACGCCTTGCGCGCCTCGAGCGCCTTCCGGTACCGGTCCACGTTCGGCAGCGACTGGGCCGGGTTCGTGGTCATCACGTACAGCGCCTTCAGGTCGCCCTGCTCCAGCGCCTGGAACAGGTCCATGGTGGGCTTCCCGTTCTCGGGCTGGATCGTGCCGGGCGGCACGTTCCAGAGCTTCTCCATCTCGGCGCGGTGCTTCTCGTTCGCGATCAGCCGGCCGTAGGGCAGCAGGTGCGAGAGCGCCCCGCCGTCCCGGACGCCGCCGCAGGCGTTGGGCTGGCCGGTGAGCGACAGCGGGGTCGAGCCGGGCAGGCCGATCTTGCCGGTCAGCAGGTGCAGGTTGTGGACGAGGTTGTTCGCCCACACGCCGCGGGTCCGCTGGTTGAGCCCCATGCACCACATGGACGTGGCGGTGCGTCCCCGCTCGCCGAACCAGCGCGCGGCGGTGACGATGTCCTCGGCGCGCGCGCCGGACAGCTCGGCGGCGCGCACCGGGGTGTACGGGGCGAGGAAGGCCCGGTAGTCCTCCCAGGCCCTGTTCACGTCCTTGCCCTCGCCGAACGCGACGTGCGCCTTCACGAACGCCTCGTCCACCAGCCCCTCGGCGACGAGCACGTTCGCCATCGCGTTCAGGATGGCGAGGTCCGTGCCCGGGGTGAACGAGAGGTGCAGGTCGGCGATGCGCGCGGTCGGGGTGCGCCGCGGGTCGAGCACGACCACCTTCACGTCCTTGCCGGTCTGCTTCCGGCGCGCCATCCGCTCGAACAGGATCGGGTGGGCCTCCGCGGCGTTCGAGCCGACCAGCAGCATGACGTCGGCGTGGTCGAGGTCCTCGTAGCAGCCCATCGGCTCGTCCTTGCCGTAGGTGCTCAGGTATCCGCCCACCGCCGACGCCATGCACAGGCGCGGGTTGCCCTCGACGTGGTTCGTGCGCAGGCCCGCCTTGAACAGCTTGTTGGCCGCGTAGGTCTCCTCGGTGAGCCCCTGGCCGGAGCCGTAGAAGCCCACCGCGCCCGGCCCGTGCGCCTCGACGGCCTCGCGGAACCGCCGCGCGACGAGCGACATCGCCTCGTCCCAGCTCGCGCGCACCAGCTTGCCGCCCTTGCGCACCAGCGGGTGCAGGCAGCGGTCCGGCGCCGACATGATCTGCGGCAGCAGGAACCCCTTGAGGCAGAGCAGGCCGCGGTTGTGGTTGTCGCGGTCGCCCTTGACGGCGAACACCTTGCCGTCGCGGACGCCGACGTACAGGCCGCAGCCGGTGCCGCAGTAGCGGCAGACCGACTTCACCCAGCGCTCACCGCCCTCGGCGGCGAGCGCGTCCACGGGGAGCCCCAGCCCGGCCAGGGCGGAGGCGGCGGCGGAGGCCTTCAGGAAGTCACGGCGCGTGAGAGGCATGGTGTTCTCCTCGGGCTGCGCGGGTCACTTGGAATGCGGGGGCTCGCCCTTCGCGGTGAGGGCGTGCGGCTCGTGGCAGGTGAAGCAGCCGCCGGGCCCGGCGCGCGCCGGGACCTGCGAGGCGGCCTGGGCCGGGTGGCAGCCCGCGCAGCGCGCCTCGGCGACGGTGCGGGTGAAGTCCTTCCCGGTCGAGCCGTGGCAGACGACGCACTTCACCAGCGCGAGGCCGTGCGGCGAGCCCTCCCACGCCCGGACCACCGCGGGCGAGCGCGTGGCGTGGCACTCGGCGCAGTCCTGCACCGGGAGCTGCGCGGTGACGTCGGGGTGGCGCGGCGGCGCCTTGGCGCGGGCGGGGACGCCCGGGGCCGCGGCGGCGAGCGCCGGGGCGAGGAGGGAAGCGAGCAGGAGCGTGCGCATTCTCGACTCCTTCGGGGGCGACGGGTGGAACGGCGTGGACCCCCGCGCGCCGGCCGCCCCGGGGGAGTGGGGGACGGGGCGGCCGGGCGCGGGGACCCGGCTGCTACTTCAGCACCGCGGGGACCACCGGCGCGCTGGCGGGCGCCGCGGGCGCGGGCGCGGTGGAGACGTTCACCACCGCGACGGTCGGCTCGAAGGACGGGTCGCGCAGCGCGAGCTGGCCCTGGCGCGAGGCGTCGATGGACTCGAACAGCACGCGGGCGGCCTCCTGCGGCGCGTGGAAGCCGGTGGAGTTCTCGGCCTCGACGAAGTCGAACAGGAACTGCGCGCGGCGCTGCAGGTACCGGGCGGTGACCAGCTGCTCGTCGGCCTTGCCCGCCTCGCGCGCGGCCTTGATCTCGCCGATGAGCGCGACCAGCGCGTCGAAGGCCTGCTCGCGGAGCTCCATGTGCTTGTCCTGGATCGCCTCGACGCGGCCCTTCAGCTCCGCCTCCGGCCACTTGTGGCAGCCCTGGCAGGCGCGGTTCAGGTTCAGCACCGGGCTGCGCACCTGGTGGTCCGACACCTTGGTGCCGCCCACCCGCATGTACGGCATGTGGCAGTCGGCGCAGGCCACGCCGGAGCGGGCGTGGATGCCCTGGTTCCACATCTCGAACTCGGGGTGCTGCGCCTTGAGCGCCGGCGCGCCGCTCTCCTTGTGCACCCAGTCCTTGAACCCGACCTCGTCGTAGTAGGAGACGATCTGGTCGGCCTTCAGCCCCTTCGACCAGGGGAAGGTGAGCCGCTTCTCGGGCCCCTTGAAGTAGTACTCGACGTGGCACTGGCCGCAGACGTACGCGCGCATCTCCTGGCGCGTCGCCATGGTGTTCGGGTCGTAGTCCTTCACGCCGAGCGACGCCTTGTACGCGCGGATGCCCTCCAGGAACCCGGGGCGCGTGACGCGCAGGTCCATGGTGGTCGGGTCGTGGCAGTCGATGCAGGACACCGGGTGCTTGAAGTGCTGCTTCGCCTCGGAGTACGGCATCTTGTTCAGGGCCTCGAAGCCCTTGAACAGGTCGCCGTTCCCGAGCTTCTTCATCGGGACGTACACCGACGCGTGGCACTGGCCGCAGGTGCCGGGCTGCTTCGCGACCACCTGGCGCTGGGTGAAGAACTGGTCGTCGAGCATGTACGCGTGGCCGCGCTCCTCGCGGAAGTCGGCGGCGAACGCGTAGCCGGCCCACATGGTCTTCAGGCGCGGGTCCGCGTCGGTCTTGGACTGGGCGGTGACGGTGCGCGGGTCGCCGTCGCCGGGCGCGTGCGGCATCGCCTCCGAGCCGCCGTGCTTGGTCCGGACCATGTCGGTGGTCTTCCGGTAGAGGTCGTACTCGATGGGGAAGTTCTTCCCCCACACGGCGGGGTCCTCGGTCTCGTCGGTGAGCTCGACGACGCGCACCACGGGGTTGCGCGCCTCGGCCTTCTTCTGGGCGACGTCCACCAGGACCACGGCGGCGAGGACGGCGGCGAGCGCGAAGACGGCGGCGATCGCGCCGACGACGAGCGCGCGCTTCCTCGGGGACTGGGTCTCGACGGTCATTGCGGGTTCTCCTTGGAGTGCGGCGTGAGGCGGTGGGTCAGCGGAGGTGTCCGACGGAGGCGTGGCAGCGGATGCACGAGACGCCGTCCCGGCCGCCGGTCATGGCATCGACGATCTGGGCGTGGCAGTGACGGCACTGGCCCTCGATCACCGCGCTGCTCTCGGCGCGCGCCCGGATCACGTCCGGGAAGCCGCCCACGGTGAACGCCATCGAGTGGTGCCAGCCGTTCTCCGCCTTGACCGCGTACTTCGAGACGGTGGCGGCGGGCGTGTGGCAGTCGTTGCAGGTGGCCACCGCGTGGTGGGCCGAGGCCTGCCAGCCCGCGTAGTGGCCGCTCATGACGTGGCAGTTGGAGCAGGTGGCGGGGTCGTTGCCGAGATAGGACGTGCCCTTCGCGTAGGCGAAGGCGTATCCGCCGACGCCGACCGCGGCGCCGGCGGCGGCCGCGAGGAGGACGACCGGCAGGGAGAGGAGGGAGCTTCCTTTGCGCATGGAGGGGAGCCTCGCGTTCGGGGACGGCCCTCCCTCCTCGCAAGCGCCCTGCCACCACCGCGGGAAGCCCCGCCCCCGCGCAACCCCGCGCGTTCACTGCGGGAGATCCCCTGGCGGCGGGATGCCGCGCCCCACCCGGTCGGATGGGGTGCGCCGGAGCGTCGGATGCGCGCGTCCGATCGGGCGCCGCGCCGGGATCAAGTGGCTCCCGGTGAAGCCGCCTCGAGGGCGGCGAGCCGGATTGCAATCCGGATCAAAGGGCCGACCGCGCGCGGGCGCGCGGCGCCGCGTGAGCGGTCGCGCCGGGGGTTCCCCGGTCCCCGGGCGAGGCCGAGCGCGCCAGGCCTGCGGGCGAGGCGCCTCGCAGGCTTCACGGATCGTGATTGAGCCGCCCGGCTCCGTTGGGTCGTCAATGAGATCTTTCTCACCGTGTTCTCGCGCAGCCAGCGGATCGAACGCGGAGCCGCGGCCGCGGCGGGGCGGGCGTGCATCGCGCTCCGCACGCGCCACGCCAGATCAAGGGAGCCGACCCAAGTCCCTGCCGCCCGGACGGTTTGTCCCCGGCGGGCGCATTCACGCACGGTGAGGCGCGAGCGCCGGCTCCGCGCGCGAGGCCGCCGACCCCGAGCAATCCCGAGCATCGTCGGGACTACGCCAGTTCAATCATTGATCAATGTGTCCCCGTTGTTCGGGATGGTCGCCCGCCGACCCCTGGATAGCTTCGGCGGAGACCACGTACCGACGGAGCGAGGGTGGCCGCGGGCGGCGTGGCGCGGACGGTGCGCAGCACCGACGGTGCACGGGAGGACACGGCGATGACGACGAGGATGCTTCGGCACGGGGCACGGCTGGCGCTGGCCCTGATGTCGGTCGGGTGGGCGGCGGACGCGCCGCGGGCGGCGTCCGGCGCGGGCGGGTCGCTCCAGCAGACGCGGGTCACGCAGGCGCAGCGGGACGCGGCCGCCGCCGGGTCCGGCCTGGTGGTCCAGAGCCTCGACGCGGCCATGGCGACGGCGACCATGGCCGCGCCGGGGTCGGCGCCGCACTACTTCGGCCCGTACGCGAACTACGCGAACAGCCCGCTCCGGCTGGCCGACGCCACCGTGGACATCACCGGCGCGGGCACCGGGGCGGCCGCCACCGCCACCGTGGACCTCGCCACCGGCGCCGTCACCGCCGTCGCCGTCACCGCCCCCGGGACCGGCTACCTCGCCGACGGGAGCACGCTCGTCACCATCTCCAGCACCGCCACCACCGCCGCCGGCGCGGCCGCGACCGCGGTGGTGGACCCCCTCACCGGGGAGGTGACCGCGATCGTGCTGGACGCCCCGGGCACGGGCTACGTCAGCCCGGGCATCCGCAAGTTCGTGAACCGGCTGCCCGGGCTCGGGCCCGGCGCCGCCAACGACCTCGGCCAGTACATCCCGGTCGCGGTCCCGGACACGACCACGTACCCGGGCTCCGACTACTACGAGATCGCGGTGGTGCAGTACCGCGAGCAGCTCCACTCCGACCTGCCGCCCACGCTGCTGCGCGGCTACGTGCAGCTCGCCACCGCGGTGGTCCCCGGGGCCGGCGTGCCCACCGTCCCGCTCACCGGGACCGACGGCCTGCCCATCCTGCTCCCCGGCGGCCAGCAGGCGGTCGGGGTGGACCGTGCGCACTCCCTCGGGCCGGCGATCGTCGCCACCAGGGACCGCCCGGTCCGGATCCTGTTCCGCAACCTGCTCCCGTCCGGCCAGGGCGGTGACCTGTTCCTGCCGGTGGACACGACCGTGATGGGCGCGGGCATGGGCCCGGACATGGGCGGCATGGCCGACCCGGACCCGCGCAACCCGATGTGCGGCATGACCCCGAAGCCGATGGGCTGCTTCGCGGAGAACCGGGCCACGCTGCACCTCCACGGCGGCATCACCCCGTGGATCAGCGACGGCACCCCGCACCAGTGGATCACGCCGGCGGGCGACTCGACCTCGTATCCGAAGGGCGTCAGCGTGACGAGCGTGCCCGACATGCCGGATCCCGGCCCGGGCGCGATGACGTTCTTCTACACGAACCAGCAGAGCGCGCGGCTCATGTTCTACCACGACCACGCGTGGGGCATCACCCGCCTCAACGTCTACGCCGGCGAGGCCGCGGCGTACGTGATCTCCGACGCGGCCGAGGGCTCGCTGGTCGCGAACGGGATCATCCCGGGCCCGGCCGACACGCTGCCGCTCATCGTGCAGGACAAGACGTTCGTGCCGCCGGAGCCGCAGCTCGCGGCGCAGGATCCGACCTGGGACATGGCGCGCTGGGGCGGCCTGGGGAGCCTCTGGGTCCCGCACGTCTACATGCCCGCGCAGAACCCGGGTGACGCGAGCGGCGTGAACCAGTTCGGCCGCTGGGCGTACGGCCCGTGGTTCTGGCCGCCGACGTCGAACATCGACTACCCGCCCATCGCGAACCCCTACTACGACCCGGCCTGCGACCCGAGCGCCGGCTGGTGCGAGCCGCCGCTGGTCCCGGGCACCCCGTGGCTGTCCATGGGCATGGAGGCGTTCAACGACACGCCGACCGTGAACGGCACGGTCTACCCCACGGTGACGCTCGAGCCGAAGACCTACCGGTTCCGCATCCTGAACGCGGCCAACGACCGCTTCTTCAACCTGCAGCTGTACGTCGCCGACGCGAGCGGCACCGAGGTGGCGCTGAACGCCGCCGAGGTCCAGGCGGCGCTGGCCGACCCGGCCGGCGTGTTCCCCACGCCCGACACCGCGCTCAGCCCGCCCGGCCCGAGCTTCGTGCAGATCGGCACCGAGGGCGGCTTCCTGCCGTCGCCGGTGGTGGTCCCGCCGCAGCCCATCACCTGGATCACCGATCCCACCGTGTTCAACGCCGGCAACGTGGACAAGCACTCGCTGCTGCTCGGCCCGGCCGAGCGCGCCGACGTCATCGTGGACCTGTCGGCGTTCGCGGGGCAGACGCTCATCCTCTACAACGACGCGCCCGCCGCGTTCCCCGCGCGCGACCCGCGCTACGACTACTACACCGGCAACGCGGACCTGACCTCGACCGGCGGCGCGCCGTCGACGCCGCCCGGCTTCGGCCCGAACACCCGCACCGTCATGCAGATCAAGGTGAGCGGGAGCACCCCGGCCGCGGCGTTCGACCTGGCGGCGCTGCGCGCGGCGTTCGCGCACAAGCCCGACGGGACCGGCGTCTTCGAGGCCTCGCAGCACCCCATCGTCGTCGGCCAGGAGCCGTACAACGCCGCGCTCGGCACCGCGTTCCAGGCGAACGGCCCCCGCGCCGGCCTGGTGCAGATCTACGACGAGCTGTTCGCGTTCGACACCGTCTCCGGCGTGCCGCTCACCATGCCGCTGCAGCGCAAGGCCATCCAGGACGAGATGGGCGAGGCGTTCGAGAAGGAGTACGGCCGCATGAGCGGCAACCTCGGCCTGGAGGCGCCCAACGCGCAGGCCGGCCAGCAGCAGAACCTGATCCTGTACCCGTACGTCAACCCGGCCAGCGAGGTCCTCGCCGGCATCGTGCTGCCGCCCGGCGTGGACGTGACCCCGATCACCACCACCGACGACGGCACGCAGCTCTGGAAGATCACGCACAACGGCGTGGACACGCACCCCATCCACTTCCACCTGTTCGACATCCAGCTCGTCAACCGCGTCGGCTGGGACGGCATCGTCCGCCGGCCGGACGCGAACGAGCTCGGGTGGAAGGACACGGTGCGGATCAGCCCGCTCGAGGACACCATCGTGGCGATGCGGCCCGTCGTCCCGAAGCTCCCGTTCGGCCTGCCGCACAGCGTCCGTCCGCTCAACCCGATGATGCCGCTCGGCTCGCCGGACGGCTTCAACAGCGTGGACGCGAACGGCAACCCCATCAGCCCGGCGCTCACCAACGTGATGACCGACTTCGGCTGGGAGTACGTCTGGCACTGCCACATCCTCAGCCACGAGGAGATGGACATGATGCGGCCCATGGCCGTGTCGGTCGCGACGTCGCTGCCGTACCCGCCCACCGGCGTCACGGTCGCGCCCGCCGCCGGCGGCGTGGACCTCGCCTGGCTCGACGCCACGCCGGTGAGCTACGCCGGCACCGCGACCTGGGGTGATCCGTCGAACGAGATCGGCTTCCGCGTGGAGCGGGCGCCCATCGGGAACAACGGGAAGACGGGCGCGTACGTCTCGCTCGGCACGACGCTCGCGAACCAGGCCCGGTTCCGCGACACCACCGCCGACCCGGCGCTGACCTACAGCTACCGGATCGTGGCGGTGAACGCGGCCGGCGAGTCCGTGTCGGCGCCGGCGGGCGGTCCGGTGCCGGCCCCGCCGCAGGCGCCCACGAACGTCGTCGCGACCGTGGCGGGCGGCCCGTCCGTCACCGTCACCTGGCGCGACAACGCGAGCAACGAGGCGTACTTCGTCCTGGAGCGCTCGGTGGACGGCGGAGCCTTCGCGTACCTCTCCGCGCCGCCGGCCCGCAGCAACACCGGCACGGTGACGTTCACCGACCCCGCCGTGTCGGCCGGGCACACCTACCAGTACCGGGTGAGCGCGGTGAACGGGGGCGGCTCGTCGGCCCCGGCGGTCTCGAACGCCGTGACCGTGGTCAGCCCGCCGCTCGCGCCCTCCGGCCTGGCCGGCACCGCGGTGCGCTCCGGCAAGAAGGCGAACGTCACGCTCACCTGGGTGGACGGCTCGACGGACGAGACCGGGTTCGAGCTCCAGCGCGCGACGAACGCCTCGTTCACCGTGGGGTTCAGCACCAGCACCCTGGCGGCCAACACCGTCACGGTGACGCAGACCGGGCTGTACCGCGGGGTCACGTACTACTACCGGATCCGCGCCGTGAACGGCGGCGGGGCATCCGCCTGGTCGAACGTGGCGACCGTGATCACGCCGTAGCGGTCGCGGGCGTCGCCGGCGCCGGCCTCCGGACCGCGCCGGCGACGCTCCTCGCCTTCCCACCCAGCGTCCCGGCCCGCCACGGGCCGGCCTGCCGGAGGTCGCCGTGAGCCGCTCCCAGCGCACCCTGCTCGCCGTCCTCGCCACCGCGTTCGCCGCCGGGCTCGCGCTCCTGGCCCTGTTCGCCGACCGCGATCCGCGTGGCCTCGCGTCCGGCGCGGAGGCCGCGGCCGCGGCGCCGCTCGCGCTGGCGATCCCGCCCGCGGCGCCGGCGAGGCCCGCCGCGCCGGCGACCGCGGCCCCTCCGGCCGCTCCCGCGACCGGCGCCGCGCCGCTGCGGCCCGGCGGCGTGGACCGGTCCCCGCAGCGCGCCATGCCGCCCGCGCGCCGTCACGCGCTGGCGACGTTCCGCCGCGAGCTCGCCGGTGGGATGGTGGCGCTGCAGCAGCGCGCGCAGCGCTGCGCGCCGCGCGACGGCCAGGCCGCCGCGGTGCTGGTGGCGCTCGAGACGGTGGAGGGCGGCATCCGGGTGCTCGACGCGCGCGCGCAGGCGCCCGGCAGCGCGACCGAGGCCGAGGTGTCCTGCGCCCGCGCCGCGCTCGCCGGCCAGGTGCTCCCCGCCCAGAGCGCCGAGCCCGGGCGGCGCTGGCAGCTGCCGCTCGCGCTCCGGCCGGGCGCCTGACGGCCGGTGCCCGTCTTCGCCGGGCCGGTCGCGCGCGCGGACGGCGAGCGTCGCCGAGCGGGGCGCACGAGCACCGAGCGGCGTCTCCCGGAGGCGTGAGGCCGGCGGGCGGGGGTAGCGTCGAGCGGGCGGCCAGGATCCAGCGGCGCCGGACGAGCCTGCCCTGCCGAGGGCAACGAGCGGGCGCGCAGCAGGGGCTCCACGCGAGCGGACGTCGGTCTGCGGCGGCGTGCCTCGGCCCGGGCGGTGCGCCGCCGGGCGCGCCGCGGCGGCGTAGCCTGATCGCCGGAGCACCGGCCCGGAGGCGATCATGATCGGCATCACGCGCTCGATCGCGATCCGGGCTCCGGCGGAGCGGGTGTTCGCGCACCTCTCGGAGCCCGGGAACCTGCTGGAGATCTGGCCCAGCCTGGTGGCCGTCCGGAACGCGGAGGTCGGCGACGACGGCCGGCACGCGTTCGACTGGACCTACCGCATGGCCGGGCTTCCGTTCCGCGGGCACTGCGACACCACCGCCGTCGTGCCCGGCCGCAGCCGCGAGGACCACAACAGCGGCGGCATCCCCAGCACGTTCCGGTGGCGCTTCGACCCCGCCGGCGACGGGACGACCGTCGAGCTCGCCATCGAGTACGAGGTGCCCGGGATCGTGCAGATCGTCGCCGGGGCGGCGCTGCGCGCCATGAACGAGCGCGAGGCGGACACGCTGCTCGCCAATCTGAAGGCGAGGATGGAGAAGGGCGCGGTGGCGGTCCGGCGGGGTGGGTAGGGGGCGGGGGGGAGCGTTTCGGGCGGGCGGGTTTGGAGGTGCGGGGGTGGGGAGGGGGGCTTTGGAGGTGCGGGGGCGGCCATGGGCGGGGCTGCGTGCCGGAACCGCGGGGCGCGGGATCGGCTTACGAGAGGCCTGAGGGGGCGACGGGCACGCAGGGGCGCGCGGCCGGGAAACGGTCAAGACATCGCTGACAGGTGGGGACTTTCCGAGCGCGGAGCCAGTCAAGACATCGCTGACAGGTGGGGTCGCGGGCCCGGAACCAGTCGAGTCATCGCTGACGGTCGCGGTCGCGGGCGGAAGGCTCTGCGATACGGAGGCGATGCACGCCAGGTGTGAGTCGGCGGGTTCATCTGCCCAATCAAAATCGGAGCAGGGCGACCGGGGAAATCCTCGGGAGCGCGGTGACTCCATTCTGGCTCGGCGCACCCGGGCAGGCCGCGCACGGGCAGGCGCGAGTCCGCGCGCGAGCGAACGCTCTTGCACCGGAGGCGATGCACGCACGTCGGCGGGAGCATCTGCCCAATCAAGATCGGAGCAGGGTGACCGGGGACGTCCCCGGGAGCGCGGTGACTCCTCGCTCGCGGCTCGGCGCGTCCGGGCAGGCTCGCCTGGGCAGGCGCGGGTCCGCGCGCGAGCGAAGGCTGTTGCGCAACGGAAGGCGATGCACGCTCGTCGGCGGGAGCATCTGCCCAATCAAGATCGGAGCAGGGTGACCGGTGACGTCCCCGGGAGCGCGGTGACTCCTCGCTCGCGGCTCGGCGCGTCCGGGCGGGCTCGCCTGGGCAGGCGCGAGTCCGCGCGCGAGCGAACGCTTGCGACCCACACGGACGGTGGATTCCAGGTGCACCGTGCGTTAATATCTGCCCAATCATGTTCACGGCTCGCCAGCTTCGGTTCCGGCTCCCCGCTCCTCGGACGCACGGCGGGCGCCGGCGGGGTGCGGGGCGGAAGCCGAAGGCGGCGCGGGCGGGCGTCTCGCACCACGGGCGGCCGGAGGTCACCGCGGCGACGCCGGTCCACGTCACGCTGCGGGTGCTGCCGCACGTCTGGAACCTTCGCAGCGGGCGCTCGCTGCGTGTCGTCGAGGCGGCGCTCTCGGCGATCCGGGACGGCTCCGGGTTTCGCGTGGTCCACTTCTCCCTGCAAGGCAACCACCTCCACCTCCTCGTCGAGGCGGGCGGGGCGGGGGCGCTCTCCGCGGGCATGCAGGGGCTGACCATCCGCCTGGCGAAGGGGCTGAACGGCCTGATGGCCCGGCGCGGGCGGGTGTTCGCGGACCGGTATCACGCGCACGTGCTCCGCACGCCCGCCGAGGTCCGCAACGCGCTCGCCTACGTGCTGCTGAACCACCGCAGCCACCGCGCTCGTGCGGGCGAGCGGGCGGGGCGGGGTTCGGTGGATCGGTACTCGTCGGGCGCGTGCTTCGACGGGTGGCGCGACGCGGCGGGACGGGGGGAGGCGGCTCGCGTGACCGCGGCGGCGCGGACGTGGCTGCTGGCGACGGGGTGGCGACGAAGAGGCCTGCTCTCCGTCGACGAGGTCCCGGCGGTCGTGGCTCTCGGCGGTCCGCCCGGTCCGCCCGCATGCGGCTCGCGCTGAGCCGTCGAGCCGCGACCGCAGCGGGGGGCGACGCAGGCGGCCGGGGGGCTCATAGCGCCTCCCGTTCGCGTGGGGCCCGTCGCGAGGCACACGATGGCGTCGCCGAGCCGGGCACACGAGGACCGAGCAGCGCAGGCGTGCCCCTAGGCACGTCGAGCAGCGCAGGGACGAGTCTGCCCGGCGCAGGCAGCCAGCGTGCGCCGCAGCAGGGCTCTACGCGAATGGGCGGCGCTCTCAGTCGATCGCCACCGTGTTCACCGCGTAGCAGGACAGGGCGAGCAGGCTGGTCTTCTGCCACTTGCGAGCGGGGTTCGACAGGAACCGCAGCCCGTACCGCTGCGCCTCGGGCAGCGCCTGGATCCGCTGGATCCAGTGGATGAACGCCTTGAAGCCGGAGGAGTTGCAGAACTCGAGCTCGCGCAGGTCCACCCGCACGGCGCGCTCGCCCTTCTTCACCACCTCCTCGTGCACGGCGTCGAGGAACGGGTTCAGGACGGTCGCGGGGTTGACGGTGCTGATGGTCCCGCGGAACAGCACCCGGGTCCCGAGCGGCTCGCTGGCCACGCTGGCGGAGTACTTCTCCTCGGACACCTGGAACGGCGTGGCGCGGCCGCCGGGCTGGAACGGTGCGGTCATCGGGAACCTCCGGAGGTCTGGAGCGGGGCGGGGCGGAGCCGCCCCGACGCGTGGACGGTCATGCGCCCGCCGGCGCGGCTCACGGACAGCTCGAGCTGCGCCTCGAAGCGGACGCGGGCGAGGCCGAGCCCTCCGCGCTGCGCGGTGGGCGTGTCGTGCATCGCCTGCAGGTAGTGGCGGAGGGCGTCGGGCTCGCCGTTCATGCGCGCGACCCGCTCCTCGAGTGCGTGGTACTCGGCCTCGGTGCAGCGGTTGGTCACCGCCACGGCCACGCGGTCGGCCTCGGGCTCGACCTCGAGCGTGAGCTCGACGTCGTCGTCGTGCGAGTTGGGCACGGCGTTCTGCATCAGCTCGTGCACCGCCAGGGCGAGCTGCGCCTCGCGGTTGTCGGTGGTCCCGGCGCACGCGCAGAACGACTCGACGAACCGGCGGATCTCGTCGATGAAGACCCAGGGCGGCTTCATTCGCAGCGTGAGATAGACGGGCGTCCCTCCGCGTCGGACATCAGCGGTCGTCATTCTTGCGCCTCAGCACCACGGTTGTCATGTCGTCTTCCTGCGAGGCGGCGAACGCCTCGACCGCCGAGAACACGGTTCCGAGCGCCTGCGGCGCGGACGCACCGTGCAGGTCCCCGAGCACCTGGGCCAGCCGGTCCTCGCCGAACAGCTCCCCGCCGGCGGCGGGCGCCTCCAGCATGCCGTCGGTCACCAGGCAGAGCAGCTCGCCGGGCCCGACCTGGAACTCGTACTCGGTCACGCCGGGCGGCACCCCGGCGGTGAGGCCCACCCACGGCCCGGGCGAGTCCACCACCTCGACGGCCCCGGGCCCGCGGACGACGAAGATGGGCTGGTGCGCCCCGGCGGCGACGAAGCGGCCGTCGCCGACGTGGCGGGCCGCCATGAGCGTGAGGTAGTCGTCACGGCCCATCCGGCGGCGGACGTTCTCGTGGACCACGCGGTTCACCGCGGCGATCACGTGGCGCGGCGAGCAGCGCGGGTCCTCGGCGATGGCGCCGTACGCGGCCGCCTGCGCCATCATCATCACCAGGCCGGAGTTGATGCCGTGCCCGGAGACGTCGCCGACCAGCACCCAGAAGCCGTCCTCGAACGCCAGAATGTCGTACAGGTCGCCGCCGACGTCGTCGGCGGGCTTCATCCGCGCGGCCACCTCGTAGCCGGGGACGGCCGGGCTGACGGGGAGGATGGCCGTCTGGATCTGGTGCGCGATCTGCACCTCGCGGCGCAGCGCCTCGGTCCGCTGCAGCTCGTCCCGGGAGCGCGCCACCTCCTCCACCATCACGTTGAACGAGTGGACCAGGTCGCCGAGCTCGTCGCGGTACTCCGCGTGCACGCGCGCGGTGAGGTCGCCGCGCGACACCCGCGCCATCGACGCGGAGACGTCCACCAGCGGGCGCGAGGCCTGCCGCACCGCCGCGACGCCGGCGCCCGCTGCGGCGAGCAGCACGCCCGCGTAGAGGAGGCCGAGCACGACGCGCAGCCAGGTGAGCTTCCCGTACGCCACCCGCTCCGGGACCAGCATCAGCGTCGCCCAGCGCGGCGCCGCGGCGGCGGCCTGCGTGCGCACGGCCAGCGCCGGCTCCCCGCCGGCCGGCTCGAGCCGCTCCAGCGTGCCGGGCGCGCCCGCGGGCGCGGCCAGCACCGGCGCGAGCGCGGCCGCGTCGATCCCCGGCGTCGAGAACGTGAGCGCGGCGGTCGCGTCCGCCACGACCGGCCGGTAGTCGCCGTCGCGCCCGCTCACCTCGCCGAGCAGGCGCGCCAGCGCGTCGCGCGTCACCGCCCCGACGACGTAGCCGCAGAGGTCGCCGGCGAAGTCCTTCACCGGGGCGGTGAGGACGAGCGCGTTCCCCTCCGGCGCGCCGCGCAGGAGGCTCGAGAGCGGCACCACGTCGGTGGCCACCGCGGCGCCCTGGCCGGCGCGCGCCAGCCCGGGCAGGTCCACCACGATGCCGCGCATCTCGCCGAGCGCGATCCCGCGAGGCGCCGCGCCGGGCGCCGCGCGCACGGCCGCCCGGATCTCGCCGTCCGGCGCGAGCAGCGCGGCCGCGCCGATGGCGCCGCCCTGGTCCTGGATGGTGCGGCGCAGGTAGTCCTCGGCGAACTTCGGGTCGCCGGAGTCGAGGCTCATCTGCATGGCCTCGGCCTCGGCCCAGTTGCGGACGGTCAGCGCGCGCTCGCCCTGGAACCGCACCACCGCCTCGTGCACCTCCTTGGCGCGCGCGGCGAGGTGCGAGTGCACCGCGTCCACCACCACCGAGCGCGCCACGCGCTCGAAGGCCATCGCCGCGGCGGCGAGCGCCAGCGCGAGCAGCGCCACCGTCGCGACCAGGAGGCGGAGGCGCAGGGAGGTGCGCGTGCGCTGGGCCACGAACGCGAACACCCGCTAGCTCCCGTAGCCCTGCTGCACGGCGTGGAACTTCAGGAAGTCGTAGATGAGCTGGGCCTGCTCCTCGTTGATGGCGGAGTTGGGCCGGCGCAGCATCCGCTTCATGTAGCGCTTCCACTCGGTGGGGCTGAACCGGGCGTTCACCGAGCGCGCCAGCGGGTGGCACTTGGCGCACTTCACCGAGAACACCTGGTACTTGCGCTGCTGGTCCTGCGGGTACTGCGTGACGTCGATGCGATCGGGGCCGCCGTCGCGCGGATCCGGCGGGGCCTGCGGGGGCTCCGCCGCGGCGATCAGCGCGGCGAGCGCGGCGGCGAGCGGGAGCGCGGGCATCAGAACGCACCTCCCATCCCGACGTGGTACGAGTGGAAGTCCTCGAAGTCGGTCGTGTCCCAGTACTCGTAGGAGAGCTTCACGAACACGCCCTGCGCCGGCGTGACGACCAGGCCGCCCGTGTAGCGCTGGATGCGGCTGTCGATCGAGAGCTCGGCGGAGGCGCCCGGCAGCGGCGCGCCCTTGCGGCGCAGCTCGTCGAAGCGGTAGACGGCGGCGAGGTACCGGCCCAGCGGGTGCTCCAGCTCCCCGTACCAGCCCTCCTTCTCGAACCAGTCGTCCACCAGGCCGTAGCGGTAGCCGGTCGCGTCGGGATCGAGGTCGGTGCGGCGCGCGGCGTACTCGCCGCGGGCGGTGAACGGGCCGAGCCGGAACGACGCGTCCACCCCCCACATCAGGTACTTCAGCTTCGCGTCCTTGTCGTAGCGCCCTCCGGTGAAGGAGCCGCCCAGCGTGGCGTCGCCGATGAACGCGTTCGCGTCGGCGGAGTAGGTCAGCGCGAGCCGCGCCCCTCCCGCCAGCTCGCGGTTGTTGTCGGAGTAGGAGCTGGTGCGGAGCGCCATCCAGTCGACGTCGTTCGAGCCCTTGAGGCCCGCCACGCCGTACAGCCCGTACCAGACCTGCAGGCGCTCCCCCAGCCACGCCACGCCGTAGGCGAGCGCGCCGGTGTCGCTGTAGGGCATGGGGACGATGCCCAGGTTCATGACGGTGCGGGCGCCGTAGGCCATGCGCCCCATGTCGTAGATGAGCGGGGCCGAGGCCGGCTTGTGGCCGGAGGGATCGGCGCGCTGCGAGTACTCGCCGAACGGCACCAGGATCCGGCCGGCCTGGACGTTGAACCAGGTCTTCGGCGTGTACTCGAGCGCCACGTGCTCCATCTCGAACCCGTGGCAGCTCGCGCACGCCTTCGCCGTGAACGAGAGGTCGTCGTGGATGTCCACCCCGACCTTCAGCGAGGCGTCGAGCGTGAGCCCCTGCGGCGCGCCGCGGCCCACGCTGCGGTCCGGGATGCCCCAGAAGTCCACGTAGGCGGAGCCGGAGACGATGACGCCGTCGCCGGCGCGGGCGGCCGCGGCGGCCGCGAGGAGGCAGGCCGCGAGCGAGAGGCGGGCGGCGAGGCGGAGGGCGCGAGGGCGGGCGAGGAGGTCAGTCATTGGGCGCTCCGACGGCGATCCACGCCTCGATGGCCTGGATCTCGGCCTCGTCGAGCAGGGTGTCGCCGGTGGGCATGGGGGTGGGCACGCCGCCGGCGTCGCCGGCGGTGCCGCGGAGCTTCAGGACGAGGTAGCTGCGCTCGGGCGCGCCGGGCTCGACCAGCATGAGCGCGGGCGCCTGCATCGACGCGACGTCGACGAGCTGCCCGTAGGCGAGCTCGCGGTCGAGGGAGGTGGGCGCGGTCGGCGGCGGGTTGCCGGAGTGGCAGGCGGTGGTGGCGCAGCGCGGCACCAGCACGTTCTCGGCGATCGACGAGAACGTCCCGGGGACGGCGCCGCCGCCCGGCAGCCGCTCGCCCACGCGCGGATCGGGCGCGCAGGCGGCGAGCACCGAGGCGAGCGCGAACGCGAGCGCGAGCGGGGACGTGCGGCTCATGGCCGGGGCGGGAACTGCGCGTCGTTGGGATCGTCGGTGACGAGCGTGCGGCGCAGCTCCACCGTCCACGTGCCATCGGCCCACCGGGCCGCCGCGATCACGTCGTCGCGGTGGAGCCCGGGAGGCTGCAGCGCCACCGCCGGGATGCGGGTGCCCTCGGCGGGCAGGGTGAGCGTGTCGATGGGCACGGCCAGCGGCGCGCCGCCGCTCACGAACAGCGTCGCCGGGTTGGAGGCGAGCCCGCCCTCGCCCATCCACTTCGGCGAGGCCGGCGTGAGCCCGTCGGAGTTGGTCTGCGTGAGCGACACGCTGCACGGCGGCGTGCGGCCGGCGAGGCAGGCCTGCGCGCAGGCCGGCGGGTCGGGGCAGTCGCCGTAGATGCGGGTCTCGTTCCAGAACTGGTCGTCGGCGAGGCCGAGCGGGCCGGTGCGCGCCGCGCGCCAGGTCCAGCCGTCCACGAGCTGGCCCGCGCCGTTCGTGTGCATGCTGAAGCGCTGCGACCGGACCGGATCGGTGAAGACGCCCAGGTTCTCCTTCACGTGGCAGCCGGCCGCGCAGCCCACCGCGTCGTGCGGCTTGAAGTTCGCGGCGTCGAACGAGAGGAAGAGCTTGTCCTCGTCGAGCGTGGCGTCCTGCGCCCACGCGCCGGCGGACCACACCCAGGGGCGCCAGGCGCGGCTCTCGGTCGGATCGCTCCAGCGGAACAGGAACCAGACGTGGCGGTCGTCGTAGGCGACGCGCACGCGGATGCGATCGATGCCGTAGTCGTAGCGCGGCACGCGGGTGCACGGCTCGCCCGCCACGCACACGCCGCGCGAGACGAAGTAGCCGGTGTACTCCTCGGTCCACTGCGCCTCGGTCATGCCCATGATGGCGCCGGGCGAGACGAGCGGGATCTCGCTCTCCGGGAGGCCGGCCCAGTCCGAGGCGTCGCCGTCCACGGTGGGCGGGGAGGCGACGCGGCGCGCGGCCACCGTGCTGGCGCCGGGCTTGCCCGACAGGAACGCGATCTTCACCGAGCTCGAGGACTGCGGGATGCTGCCGCCCGAGTTCACCACGCCCACGCTGAACCAGGCGTCGGCCGGCGCGTGCGTGAGCTCCGGCGCCTCGAGGCAGCCTCCGAGCAGCACGAGCGCGGCGAGTCCCCCTGCGCGACCGAGGCGCATGCCCCCTCCATGGCCGCGAGGATTCCCCGTCCCCGCGCGCCAATCCGATGCAATGAGCGCGCATGCTAGGGGCGCAATCCATGTGGGTGTCAATTTCTCGAAGTGCGCAATACGGTGGGTGATTTCACCCACCGCCCCGCGAAGTTTGCGCGGGCGGGCAGAGGCGCCCGGACTCGCTCGGGGAAATGGCCGCGGCCGGCGCCGGCGCATGCACGAAGCGTGAATGCGAGCTTTCGGCACCCCGGGCGCCGGGGCGCGCCGCCGGCGCTAGTGCGGCTCGCCGAGCGCGTGCCGCAGCGCGTGCAGCACGTGCGCGGCGATCTCCGGCACGCCGGCGCCGCGCGTCACCTGCGCGAACACCACCGGCCCGTCGCCGCGCATGCGCGCCGCGTCGCGGGCCATCACCCCGAGATCCGCGCCGACCGCCGGCGCGAGGTCGGTCTTGTTGACGACGAGCAGGTCGGCCTGCGTGATCCCCGGCCCGCCCTTGCGCGGCACCTTGTCCCCGCCCGCCACGTCGATGACGTACACCGTGAAGTCCGCCAGCTCGCGGCTGAAGTGCGCGGCGAGGTTGTCGCCCCCGGACTCGCAGAAGAGCAGCTCCGGGTGGTGCGCCTGCGTCAGCGCCTCCAGCGCGAGCAGGTTCGCGGTGACGTCCTCGCGGATGGCCGCGTGCGGGCAGCCGCCCGTCTCCACCGCCCGGATGCGGTCCGCCGGGAGCGCCTGGTGGCGCACCAGGAACTCGGCGTCCTCGCGCGTGAAGATGTCGTTCGTGACCACCGCCAGCGAGTGGGCGTCGCGCAGCAGCCGGCACAGCGCCAGCACCAGCGCGGTCTTGCCGCTGCCGACGGGGCCGCCCACGCCCACGGTGAACGCCCGCCGGTGCAGGTCGCCGCGGGCGCGCGGCGCCTCGCGGTCGCCGAACGCGCCGGGGCCGTCGCCCGGGCCGTGGCCGGAGTGGAGGGAGAGGGGAGCGGTGTGCATGGCGGTCAGCTCTGGAAGAGCCTCGAGTAGAGGCGGTCCTGGTGGGACTGCAGGAGCTCGAGCAGCGGCGACGCGGCGGCGGCGTCCTCCGGCGCCCGCGCCGCGCAGGCGGCGAGGACCGCGTCGGCCGCGGCGCCGGCGCGGACCAGCAGCGCCTGCGCCTCGAGGGGCCCGGCCAGGCCCAGGCGCACGCCGGCCGAGACGATGCCCCGGGCGGCGACGAACAGGTGGAGCCGGCAGGCCTCGTCCTCCGCGGCCCCGAGCCGTCCGAGCAGGGCGCCCCAGGCCGGCGCGAGGTGGCCCGCCAGCCCGTCGCGCCGGAGCTGGTCCTCGAGCGCGGCGGCGGCGGGGTGGAGCCCGCGCGCCGCCCGGAGGAGCGCCCGCCCCTGGGCGCGGCTGGCCCGGTTGGCCACCGCGCCCGGCGTGGCGGCGTCGCAGCGCGCGTCGAGCGCCGCGAGCCGGTCCGGGGCGCGGGCCGCGGCGGCGACGAACGGCAGGGCCAGCGCGCCGGCGTGCCAGAGCGCCTCCTCGACGAACGCGGCCAGCCCCGCCGCGCCGCGGCAGCGGCCGAGCTGCACGGCGGCCTCCAGCCCGCCGGAGTGGGCGAAGCCGCCGGCGGGCAGGGCCGAGTCGGCGAGCTGGAGCGTGAGCCAGGGCGTCATCAGAACAGGAAGTAGCGCTGCGCGAGCGGGAGGCGGGCGGCGGGCTCGCAGCGCAGCAGCTCGCCGTCGGCGCGGACCTCGTAGGTCTCGGGATCGACCTCCATCCGCGGCAGGGCGTCGTTGAGCCGCATGTCCCGCTTGCCCAGCCCGCGGCACCCCCGCACCGCGACCAGGCGCTTCGAGAGGCCGTAGCCCTGCACGGCGCCGTCCTCGAGCGCGGCGCCCGCGACGAACGCGACGCAGGTCGCGCCCAGCGCCCGGCCCAGCGCGCCGAACATGGGGCGCGCCAGCACCGGCTGCGGCGTGGGGATCGAGGCGTTCGCGTCGCCCATCTGCGCCCAGGCGATCAGGCCGCCCTTCAGCACCAGCTCCGGCTTCGCGCCGAAGAACGCCGGCCGCCAGAGCACGAGGTCGGCGAGCTTGCCGGGCTCGACCGAGCCGACCTCGTCGGCCAGGCCGTGCGCGACGGCGGGGTTCACCGTGTACTTCGCGACGTACCGCCGGATCCGCAGGTTGTCGTGGTCGCCGCGCTCGCCCGGGAGCCGGCCCCGCTGCCGCCGCATCTTGTCGGCGGTCTGCCAGGTGCGGGTGACCACCTCTCCGACGCGGCCCATGGCCTGCGAGTCCGAGCTCATCATCGAGATGGCGCCGAGGTCGTGCAGCACGTCCTCGGCGGCGATGGTCTCGCCGCGGATGCGGCTCTCCGCGAACGCCAGGTCCTCCGGCAGCGAGGGGTCGAGGTGGTGGCAGACCACCAGCATGTCGAGGTGCTCGTCCAGCGTGTTCACCGTGAACGGGCGCGTCGGGTTGGTGGAGGAGGGCAGGACGTTCGGCTCGCCGCACACGCGGATGATGTCCGGGGCGTGCCCGCCGCCCGCACCCTCGGTGTGGAAGGTGTGGATGGTGCGGCCGGCGAACGCGGCGATCGAGTCCTCGGCGCAGCCCGACTCGTTGAGCGTGTCGGTGTGGATGGCCACCTGGACGTCGTGGGCCTCGGCCACGCGCAGGCAGGCGTCGATGGCGGCCGGCGTGGTGCCCCAGTCCTCGTGGAGCTTCAGCCCGGCCGCGCCGGCGCGGAGCTGCTCGGCCAGCCCCTCCGGCGAGGAGGCGTTCCCCTTGCCGAGCAGGCCCACGTTCACCGGCAGCGCGTCGGTGGCCTGGAGCATGCGCGCCACGTTCCACGCGCCCGGGGTGCAGGTGGTGGCGTTCGTCCCGGTGGCCGGGCCGGTGCCGCCGCCGAGCAGGGTGGTGACGCCGCTGGCGATGGCCTCGGCCGCCTGCTGCGGCGAGACGAAGTGGATGTGCGTGTCGATGCCGCCCGCGGTGAGGATCAGCCCCTCCCCGGCGATCACCTCGGTGCCGGGGCCCACGATCATCCCGGGGGTCACGCCCGCCATGACGCCCGGGTTCCCCGCCTTGCCGAGCGCGGCGATGCGCCCGGCGCGCACGCCCACGTCGGCCTTGAAGATGCCGGCGTGGTCCACCACCAGCGCGTTCGTGATCACGAGGTCGAGCACCTGCGCGGGCGGCGCGCCCGCGGCCTGTCCCATGCCGTCTCGCAGCACCTTGCCGCCGCCGAACACGCACTCGTCGCCGTAGGTGGTGAGGTCGCGCTCCACCTCCAGCACCAGCGCCGTGTCCCCGAGGCGGAGCCGGTCCCCGGTGGTGGGGCCGTAGATCTGCGCGTACTGCCGGCGGTCGAGGGTCCGGGACATCAGCGCTCCTCCTCGTGGGCGAACCCGCGCCGCCGCGCCTCGTCCACCGCCCGCCGCCGCCCCTCCTCCGTCACGGGCCCGGGCGCGAGCCCGTTGCCGCCGGCGACCACGCGCTCCCCCGCGATCTCGACGAGCTGGACGGTGCGCGCCTCGCCCGGCTCGAAGCGCACGGCCATGCCCGCCGGCAGGTCGAGGCGCCGCCCGTACGCGCGCCCGCGATCGAAGCGGAGCAGCCGGTTGGCCTCGGCGAAGTGGTAGTGCGATCCGACCTGCACCGGCCGGTCGGCGAAGTTGGTGACGCGCAGCGGGATGGCCTCGCGGCCGGCGTTCAGCTCGAGGGCGCCGGGCGCGGGCAGGAGCTCGCCGGGCTCGGCCTCCTCCGGCTCGGCCCCGGGGGGCGCCGCGAACGCCGCGCGGGGCGGCACCGGCAGGAACGAGCCGTACAGCGCGAGCGCCAGGTCGCCGTGCTCGGCGGCGATGGGGTGGTGCACCGTGACGAGCTTGGTGCCGTCCGGGAACGTGCCCTCCACCTGCACCTCGGGGACGAGCGCGGGGACGCCGGGCAGCACCTGGCGGCGCCCCAGCAGCCGGCGGCCGAGGTCCATCAGCTCGGCGACCGTCCGGCCATCGCGCGCGAGCTCGAGGAGCTGGGTCGCGATGAGCGCCACCGCCTCGGGGTGGTTGAGCCGCAGCCCGCGCGCGAGCCGCTTCTGGGCGAGCACGCCGGCCTGGTGGAGGGTGAGCTTGTCGAGCTCTCGCGGGGTGAGGTGCACGGGATCTCCGGCGATCAGGGGGTACGGGCGAAGGGATCGGCGCCGGCGACGGCGTCGAGGAACGCGAGCCGCGCGCGCAGGAAGGAGAGGCCGGCCTCGACGGAGCGGGCCGCGACCCGGAGGAGCAGCCCGCCGGCGAGCGGGCTCGCCGCGGCGAGCACCTCCGCGCCCGGCGCCGCGGGCGCGCGCTCCAGCTCCGCCCGCAGCGCGGCGGCGGCGCCGGCCGCCGCCGGGCCGAGCAGCACCGCGGTGGCGAGCAGCTCGACGTCGGCGAGGCGCGCCCCGAGCGGCGGCCCCTCGCCCGCCACGAGCCGCAGCCCGTCCGCGAGCAGGAGCCGCCCGCCGGCCGAGATCTCGACGCGCGAGCGCACCTCGGCGAACGCCCAGCGCTCCCCGCGCGCGGCGCGGCCCGCGGTCAGCGCGTCCAGCCAGACCAGGCTCGCGTCCGGCGCGAGCGTGAACCGCTGTGCCTGGAGGAGGCGCGCGCCGGCGAAGCAGCTCACCGGGTGCGGGACCGCCGCGAGCAGGCCGCCCGGTCCGACGCGCGCGTCGAGGCGCTGCGAGGCCGGCGCGCCGCGCGGCGAGCGGTACACCTTGGTGCCGGCCTGGGTCGACAGGAGCGCGGCGCTGCCCGCGCCCACGTCCACCTCCAGGGCGACGTCGTCCCCGGCCACCAGCCCGCCGCCGTGGCTCGCCATCACCACCCAGGCGGCGCGGCCGCGCGGCACCGGGGAGAGGAGCTGGAGCGGGCTCGCCGCGACGCAGGCCACGAGCGCGCTGGCCCCGTCCACGCGGGCCGTGGCGAGCCGGCCGTGCCCGGGCCGCTGCCCGGGTTCCGGGCGCGGCTGCCCGCGGATCGCGCAGCCGTCCGCCGCGCGCACGGGGCTCGGCTCGGAGATCGGGCATCGCATGGTGGCGCGGGGCGTCGGTGCACGCCGCGCGCCAGCGGAGGGCCCGCTACCGGTAGTCGTCCCGGCTCAGCCCGTACGCCTTCATCTTCTCGTACAGGTTCCGCTCGGCGATGCCGGCCGCGCGGGCCACCTCGCCGATGCGCCCGCGCCGCTCCTTGAGCAGGCGGGTGAGGTACTCGCGCTCGAAGCGCTCCACCAGGCGCTGCCTCGCCTCGAGCAGCGGGAGCGAGGTGTCCACCGGGACGCCGGCGCCCGCGTCCGGGCGCGGCGTCACCCCGGCCCCGGCTCCGAAGATGGGCGCGACCGCCGCCCAGCCCATCAGCACCGCGCGCTCGCAGAGGTTGCGCAGCTCGCGCACGTTGCCCGGCCACGGGTACGCGCGGGCCGCGGCGAGCAGGTCGGGCGGCGGCACCGGCGAGGTGCGGCCGTAGCGCTGCGCGAAGGACCGGAGGAAGTGCTCGAGCAGCGCGGGCAGGTCCTGCGGCCGCTCGCGCAGCGGCGGGAGGCGCAGCGGGATCACGTTCAGCCGGTAGAACAGGTCGTCGCGGAAGCGCCCCTCGTGCACCAGCGCCTCCAGGTCGCGGTTGGTGGCGGCCACGATGCGGACGTCCACCTTGAGGGGATCGCGCGCGCCGACGCGGGTGATCTCCTGCTCCTGCAGCACGCGCAGCAGCTTCGCCTGGATGGCGAGGTCGAGGTCGCCCACCTCGTCGAGGAACAGCGTGGACCCGTCGGCCTGCTCGAAGCGCCCCACCCGCCGGGCCACCGCACCGGTGAACGCGCCCTTCTCGTGGCCGAAGAACTCGCTCTCCATCAGGTCCTTCGGGATGGCGGTGCAGTTCACCGCCACGAACGGCCGGTCGCGCCGCGGGGAGCGCCGGTGGATGGCGCGCGCCACCAGCTCCTTGCCGGTGCCGGTCTCGCCCCGGAGCAGCACGGTCGCGTCCGCCGGCGCCACCTGCTCCACCATCCCGAACACCTCGCGCATCGCCGGCGCGGTGCCCACGATCTCCTCGAACCCGGCGGCCCGCTCCAGCTCGCCGCGCAGGCGCAGGACGTCGCGCCTGGCCCGCTCGTGCGCCACCGCGTGGCGCAGCACCAGCGCCAGCTCGTCGAAGCGGAGCGGCTTCGTCAGGTAGTGGAGCGCGCCCTTGCGCATCGCCTCCACGGCCGTCTCGACCGTGGCGTGGGCGGTGACCAGCACCACCGGGAGCGACGGGCGCAGCGCGTGCACCCGCTCCATGAGCGCGATGCCGTCCAGGTCCGGCATCTTCAGGTCCGACACCATGGCGAGCGGGTCGGACTCGGCCAGGCGCGCCAGCGCCTCCGCGCCCGACGAGGCGACCAGGACCTCGAACCCCTCCAGCGTCAGGTTCGCGCGCGCGACCTTCCGCGTCCCCGGGTCATCGTCCACCACCAGCACCAGCCCCTCGCCGCCCGCGCTCACGCCGGCACCTCCGCCGTCACGATCCGCCGCACCGGGAAGCGGATCGCCGCCACCGTCCCGCCGCCCTCCCGCGGGCGCAGCGCGAACCGCGCCCGGTGCTGCTCCACCGCCCGCGTGACCACCACCAGGCCGAGGCCGGTGCCGGTCGCCTTGGTGGTCACGAACGGCCGCAGCACCTCGTCGAGCTGGTCCGGCGGGATCCCGACGCCGCGGTCCTTCACCTCCACCACGATCGTCCCCTCGCCGCCCGACGCCTCGAAGCGGCTCGCCAGCGTGGGCGGCTCGTCGCCGCCCGCGTCGAACGCGTTCGCGAGCAGGTTCACGAGCGCGTCGGTGACCATGGGGGCGTCCACGTCCAGCACCGGCAGGTCGGGCGCCAGCTCCAGCCGCACCGCGTCCGCCGGGCGGCCCCGGGCCAGCGCCGCCTTCTGCGCGGCCTCGCGCAGCAGGCGGTTCACCGACACCGCCGCGAAGCGCGGTTCGGCAGGGCGCGAGATCTCCAGCAGCTCCGAGATGAAGCGGTTCACGCGCTGGACCTCGTCGCCGATGAGCTCGGAGTACTCGGCCACCTCCGCGTCCCCGTCGAAGCGACGGCGCAGGTACTGGGCGGCGCCGGCGATGGCGTTCAGGGGGTTGCGCAGCTCGTGCGCGACCTGGGCGGACATCTGGCCCAGGCCGGAGAGCCGCTCGGCGTCGAGCAGCCGCCGCTCCAGCGTGCGCCGCTCGGTGATGTCGCGGATCACCATGACCGTGCCGAGGTAGCGCCCGTCCGCGCCCGCCACCGGCGCGTAGGTCGTCTCGAAGCGGCCCTCGCGCTCCTTGATGATCGAGTGGGCCGGGCCGGCGTCGTCGCCGCGGCGCAGGTAGCCGAGCACGCGATCCAGCATGCCGTGGCTGGCCTTCGGGTGGCAGTCCTTGATCGGCCGCCCCGGCCCGCCGGTGAGGTTGCGGAGCGCGCGCCCGGCCTGGTTCACCAGGGCCACCCGGTCCTCGGCGTCGATGAAGATGACGCCGTCCACCATCGAGTCGAGGATCGCCTGGAGGCGCTGCAGGTCGGCGGCGCGGGCCTCGCGCGCGGCGGTGGCCTCCTCCAGCGCCTCGGCCAGCTTCGCGGTGCGCTCCTGCACCCGCGACTCCAGCTCGGCGTGCGTGCGCTGCACCTCCTCGGCCATGCGCCGCAGCGCGCCGGCCAGCGCGCCCGCCTCGCCGGGCGCGTCCGGCGGCCGCGCCGCCAGGTCGCCCCGGCCGAGCGCCTCGGCGAAGCCGGAGAGGTGGCGGAGCGGCGCGACCAGGGTGGAGCGGAGCACCAGCACCACCGCCAGCGACACCGCGGCGAGCGCCAGGCCCACCAGCGCCGCCATGCGCACGGTGGAGGCGGCCAGGCGCGGCCCGAGGCCGCTCACGTCCAGCGAGACCTGCAGCGCCCCGTTCACCGCCCGCTCGCCGTGGCAGCCGCGGCAGGACGCCGCGTTCGCCACCGGCCGCGTGACGACGAGCCGCGCGTCGGTCCAGCGCAGCGACGGGGCGAGCTCGAGCCGCTCCGGCCCCTCGCCCGCCCGCAGGCGCACCCGGCCCTGGACGTCCGCGAGCGACACCCCGGCCACCCCGCCGGCGCGGCCCATGGCCCCGAGGATGGCGGCCATGCTGTCCGGCCGGTGCTCGGTCATGGCCTCCGTCAGCGATCGCTCCAGCGCCTCGGCGATGGCCCCGGCCCGGGCCTCGAGGAGCGCGCGCTCGGCCTGCTCCTCCTCGCGGCGCAGCGCGGCGCCGGCGACGACCGAGACCGCGGCCGCCACCAGGAGCAGGAGGAGGGTGGTCCGGCCGGTGATCCCCAGGCTGAGGAGGCGCATGCGCCCCGAGCGTAGCGCGTGGCGGCGGGAGCGGGGAAGGCCGGCGCGCCGACTTCACGAGGCGTGGTAGCGCGGACGGCGGCCTGCGGTGTTGGCAGGGGCGTCGGGTGCGGGGAGGGGGGCGGCGCGGGCGCTCGTGCCCGGTCCGCGACCCACATCGCGATCGGGCCCGGTTCGATGTAGAACCCGCCGGCCGCGCGGTCGGCGAGGAGGACCCGGGTGACGGTGGACGTCGATTCCTGGTACCGCGCGCACGGCGCGCGGGTGTTGCGCCGGTGCCGTCGGCTCCTGCGCGACGACGAGAAGGCGGTGGACGCGATGCACGACACGTTCGTGAACCTGCTCCGCGCGGGCGATCGGGTGGACGGCGAGGCGCCGGCGTCGCTGCTCATGCGCATCGCCACCCGGGTGTGCCTGAACGTCCTGCGCGGCGAGCGCCGCCACCCCGCCGACCGCGACGAGCGGGTGCTGCTCGCCATCGCGTCGGCGGAGGAGCCGGAGGCGCGCACGCTCTCGCGGGTCGCGCTCCACCGGCTGCTCGGGCGCGAGCCGGAGTCCACCCGCGTCATGGCGGTGCTGCACTGGGTCGACGGGCTCACGCTCGACGAGGTGGGCCGCGAGGTGGGGCTCTCCGGCGCGGGGGTGCGAAAGCGGCTGAGGACGTTCCGCGCGCGCGTCGAGGCGCTGGCCGACGACGGGGCCGGCGCGGCGGAGGTGGCGTCATGACCGCCCCGCGCACGCCGGACTGGCTGGTGGAGCGGCTCCTCGCCGGCGAGCTCCCGCCGGAGGAGGCGGCCCGCGTCCGCGCCCGGCTGGAGGCGGAGGGCGGCCTGGCGCGCCTCGACGCCCTGGCCCGCGACGACGCCGCGTTCCCGGGGGACCACCCGCCCGGCCCCGCGCTCGCCGAGATCCGCCGCCGGGCCGGCGGGCCGGGGCAGGCCCCGCGGCGCGCGCCGGGCCTGCGCTGGCTGGCGCCCGCGGTCCTCGCGGCGGCGGCCGCGCTCGTCGCCGTGCCGCTGCTCCGCGCCGGCGCGCCGCGCGTCGGGCCGGACGCGGGCGGCGAGGACGTGCGGCTGAAGGGGCAGCGGCCCGAGCTCCGCGCCTGGCGGCAGGCCCCGTCGGGCGCGACCGAGCGGCTCCGCGACGGCGACGTGGCGCGGGGCGGCGAGCGGGTCCAGCTCTCGTACCTGGCCGGCGGCGCGCGGCGCGGCGCGGTGATCTCGCTCGACGGCCGCGGCGCCGTCACGCTGCACTGGCCGGAGCAGGGCGGCGCGGCGCCGCCGCTGGAGCCGGGCGGCGCGGTGGCGCTCCCGCACGCGTACCTGCTCGACGACGCGCCGCGCTTCGAGCGCTTCTTCCTCGTCACCGCCGACGCGCCGTTCGACTCCGCCGCGGTGGTGGACGCCGCCCGGCGGCTCGCCGGCGCCGCGCACCCCGACCGCGATCCGCTGCCGTTGCCCCCCGGGCTCGAGCAGTCCGCGCTCCTGCTCCGCAAGGACGTCCGATGACCCCGCGCCACGCCTGCCGCGTCCCCTCCCTCGCGCTCGCGGCCGCCCTGGCGGCGCTCGCCGCGCGCCCCGCGGCGGCCGTGCCCGCGCCCTCGGGCGCGCTGCGCCGGTTCGCGCTGCTGGTCGGCGTCAACGACGGCGGGCCGGGGCGCGCGTCGCTCCGGTACGCCGGCACCGACGCGGAGCGGATGGACGAGGTGCTCCGGCGCGTGGGCGGCGTGGCCGCCGGGGACGCGGTGCTGCTGCGGGAGCCCACCGCGGCCAGCCTGCGCGCCGCGCTGTCCGAGCTCGGCGCGCGCGTGGCGGCGGTGCGCGGCGCCGGGCGCGTGGAGGTGCTCCTCTACTACTCCGGCCACTCCGACGAGGAGGGGCTGCTCGTGCGCGGCGCCCGCATCCCCTACGCGGAGGTGCGCGGGTGGCTCGACGGCCTGGGGGCGCAGGTCCGCATCGCCATCCTCGACTCGTGCGCCTCCGGGGCGTTCACCCGCGGCAAGGGCGGCACCCGGGCCGCGCCGTTCCTGGTGGACGCGTCGAGCCGCGTGTCGGGGCGGGCCATCCTCACCTCGAGCGCCGCCGACGAGGCCTCGCAGGAGTCGGATCGCATCGGCGCGTCCTTCTTCACGCACGCGCTCGTCACCGGCCTGCGCGGCGCCGCCGACACCAGCCAGGACGGGCGCGTGACGCTGTCCGAGGCGTACCAGTTCGCGTTCCAGGAGACGCTCGCGCGCACCGAGCGGACCCGCAGCGGCCCCCAGCATCCGGAGTGGGACATCCAGCTCGCCGGGGCCGGCGAGGTGGTGCTCACCGAGCTGCGCGGCGGGGGCGCCGCGCTGGTGGTCCCGGACTCGGCGCAGGGCCGCTGGTTCGTGCGCGACGACGGCGAGCGGCTCGTGGCCGAGCTGCGCAAGTACCCGGGCCGGCCGGTGGCGCTGGCGCTCGAGCCGGGCACCTACCGCGTGACGGCCGAGGAGGGCGACCGGCTGCGCGAGGCGCGGGTGACGCTCGCGGACGGGCAGCGCCTCGAGCTCTCGTCCGAGCGCTTCGCCTCGGTGGCCCGCGAGCGGACCGCGGCGCGCGGCGGCGCCCTGGAGACGGCGTTCGTCGACCTGGCGCTGTTCCCGCCGCTCTCCACCAACGGCGACCGCGCCGTGGAGAACCACCTGCAGCTCGGCCTGATCGCCTCGCGCGCGACGCGGCTCACCGGCGTGGGGATCGGCACCGTGCTGTGGGTCGACGAGGACGTGCGCGGGGTGCAGCTGGGCATGGGCAACGCCGCCAGGGGCGAGGTGGTGGGCCTGCAGCTCGGCAGCATGGGGAACCTGGCGGGCGCGCTTCGCGGCGGGCAGTACGGCGCCCTCGCGAACGTGGTGCGCGGGGACGGGCGGGGCGTGCAGGTCGGCGGCGTGGTGGGCTGGACCGGCGGCGCCTTCACCGGCCTGCAGGCGAACGCGGTGGTGAGCTACGCCGCCGAGGTGCACGGCCTGCAGGCCGCGGTCACCTCGGTGGTCGGCGCGCTCTCGGGCGCGCAGCTCGGGGTGGTGAACGTGGGGGGCGCGATCCACGGCGCGCAGGTCGGCGTCGTGAACGTGGCCCGCTCGGTTCGCGGCGCGCAGGTCGGGGTCGTCAACGTGGCCGACACGGTGGACGGCGCGTCGGTGGGCCTGGTGCCGCTCGTCCGCGACGGCGAGCAGCGGCTGCTGCTGCTCGGGAACGACGCCGGCATGCTGGAGGCCGGCGTCCTGCTCGGCTCGCGCCGGGTCCACACCCTGCTCACCGGCGCGGTGCAGCGGACCGGCGGCGACGCGCGGCTCTGGACCGGCCTCGGGCTGGGCGTGCGGCTGGGCGGCGCGCGCCGGTTCGCCGACGTGGACCTGATCGGCCAGTCGGTTCCGGACGAGCCCATCGACCACGTCCGCGGGACGCTGCGGGCGCTGGGCGGGTGGCAGGTCGCGCGGCGGCTGGCGCTGGTGGCCGGCCCCACCGTGAACGTGCTGTGGTCGCGCGACCCGGCGTTCGATCCGGGGGTGGCGGGGACGCCGTCCCGCGAGCTCGGCCACGGCGACCGGGTGCTGCGCCTGTGGGCGGGCTTCGCGGCCGGCCTGCGGATCTGAGCGCCGCCGCGGACGGAACGGCCCCTCCCGCCGCGGGGCAGGAGGGGCCGGGGCGCGGCGCGGCGGGAGGAGGGGCTACCGCCGCGTGGCGCGGAGGGCCTCGTCGAAGTCCTCCTTGATGTCCTCGATGTGCTCGATGCCCAGCGAGACGCGGATCTGGTCGGGCGTGACGCCGGAGCCCTGCTGCTCGGCGTCGGAGAGCTGCTGGTGGGTGGTCGAGGCCGGGTGGATCACCAGCGTCTTCGCGTCGCCGACGTTCGCGAGGTGCGAGGCGAGCTTCACCGAGTCGATGAACGCCTTGCCCGCCTCGTAGCCGCCCTTCACGCCGAAGGTGAAGACGCCGCCGAACCCGTTCCGCAGGTACTTGCGGGCCCGCTGGTGGAACGGGTGCTCCTCGAGGCCGGTGTAGTTCACCCAGGCGACGTCCGGGTGCGACTTCAGCCAGCGCGCCAGCGCGAGCGTGTTCTCGCCGATGCGCTGCACGCGCAGGGAGAGCGTCTCGACGCCCTGCAGCAGCAGGAACGCGTTGAACGGCGAGAGCGTCGGGCCGAGGTCGCGCAGCCCCTCGACGCGGGCGCGCAGGACGAACTGGATGTTGCCGAACGGGCCCTTCGGGCCGAACACGTCGTTGAACACCAGGCCGTGGTAGCCCGGGGACGGCTCGGTGAAGAACGGGAACTTGCCGCTCTTCGCCCAGTCGAACTTGCCCGAGTCCACGATCACGCCGCCGATCGAGGTGCCGTGGCCGCCGATCCACTTCGTGGCGGACTCCACCACCACGTCGGCGCCCCACTCGATGGGCCGGCAGAAGTAGCCGCCGGCGCCGAAGGTGTTGTCCACCAGCAGCGGGATGCCGTTGTCGTGCGCGAGCGCGGCGAGCGCCTCGAAGTCGGGGACGTTGCCGGCGGGGTTGCCGATGGACTCGACGTAGACCGCCTTCGTCTTCCCGTCGATCGCCTTGCGGATCGTGTCCACCTCGGCGCCCTCCACCAGCTTCACGTCGATGCCGAGCCGGGGGAGCGTGACCTTGAACTGGTTGTACGTGCCGCCGTACAGGTTGCTGGTCGAGACCACGTTGTCGCCGGCCTGCGCCAGGTTCGCGATGGCGAGGAACTGCGCGGCCTGGCCCGAGGACGTGGCGAGCGCGGCGACGCCGCCCTCGAGCGCGGCGATGCGCTTCTCGAACACGTCCGTGGTCGGGTTCATGATCCGCGTGTAGATGTTCCCGAACTCCTTCAGCGCGAACAGGTTCGCGCCGTGCTCCGCCGAGTCGAAGGTGTAGGACGACGTCTGGTAGATGGGGACCGCGCGGGCGTTCGTTCCCGGCGCGGGCTCCTGGCCGGCGTGGACCTGCAGCGTCTCGAAGCGGAGCTTCCTGTTCGGGGGGATGGCCATGCGTTCCTCTGGGCGGGGACGGTCCGTTGAGTTGGATGGTCATCCTAAGAAACGGACGCGCGGGATGTCAAGCCGGTCGGGCGTAATGCGGCCATGGATGGGTGCGCCAAACCGTTTGTCCGTTTTAACGGACGGCGATCGGACGCCCGCCGCGCCGGCCGCGACGACCATTCGCCGGCCGGCCCGGATCGGTCTACATTCCCGCGGCAACCGCAGCGACCGGAGGACCCAGCCCTTGCCCGACACCCAGCCCCGCAACGTCCCCGAGCTCTTCCTCGAGCGCGTCGGCCTCACGCCGGACGCCGAGGCGTTCCGCCATCCGGCTGGCGCGGGCTGGCGCAGCCTGACCTGGGCGGACACCGAGGCGCGGGTGCGCGCGATCTCCGCGGGCCTCCGGGCGCTCGGCGTCGAGTCGGAGCAGGTCTGCGCCATCCTGGCGTCCACCCGCATCGAGTGGGTGCTCTCCGACTTCGGCATCCTCTGCGCCGGCGCCGCCACCAGCACCATCTACCCGTCCTCCACCGCGGAGGAGTGCGCGTACATCCTGGCCGACTCGGGCGCGGTGGTGGCGTTCGCGGAGGACGCGCTGCAGGTCGCGAAGCTGGCCTCGCGCCGCGCCGAGATGCCGGCGCTCCGGCACGTGGTGGTGTTCGACGGGGAGGGCAGCGCGGACGGCTGGGTGACGACGCTCGCCGACCTGGAGGCGCGCGGCCGCGCCTGGGACGCGGAGCACCCCGGCGCGTTCGAGGAGACGGCCGCGTCGGTGCGCCCCGACGCGCTCGCCACCCTGCTCTACACCTCCGGCACGACCGGGGTGCCCAAGGGCGTCGAGCTCACGCACTCGTGCTGGGTGTCGCAGTCGGCCTCGGTGCAGGCCTCGGGCATCCTCGACCACGAGGACCCGGTGCAGTTCTTCTGGCTGCCGCTCGCGCACTCGTTCGGGAAGATGATCGGCACCGCCCAGCTCCGGATCGGCTTCCCCACCGCGGTGGACGGCCGGGTGGACCGGATCGTCGAGAACCTCGGCGTGGTGCGCCCGACGTTCGTGTGCGCGGTGCCGCGGATCTTCGAGAAGGTGCACAACAAGATCCTCTCGAACGCGCGCGACGGCGGCCCCCTCAAGGCGGCCATCTTCCGGTGGGCCATCGACGTGGGGCTGGAGGCGTCGCGCACGCGGCGGGCCGGGCGTCCCCTCGGGACGCTGCTCCAGGCGCAGCTCGCGGTGGCGGACCGGCTGGTGTTCCACAAGGTGCGCGAGCTGTTCGGCGGCCGCCTGCGCTTCTTCGTGTCCGGCTCGGCGCCGCTCTCCCGCGACATCGCCGAGTTCTTCGACGCGATGGGCATCGTGATCCTGGAGGGCTACGGGCTCACCGAGTCGTCCGCGGCGACGCACGCGAACCTGCCCTCGAAGCGGAAGATCGGCACGGTCGGCCCCGCGTTCCGGGGCATCGAGGTGCGCATCGCCGAGGACGGCGAGATCCTGATGCGCGGCCCGTGGATCATGCGCGGCTACCGCGGCATGCCCGAGCAGACCGCCGAGGCGCTCGACCCGGAGGGCTGGCTGCACACCGGCGACGTCGGGTTCGTGGACGCGGACGGGTTCCTGTCCATCACCGACCGGAAGAAGGACCTCATCAAGACCTCCGGCGGCAAGTACGTCGCGCCGGCCGAGCTCGAGTCCAAGCTGAAGGCCATCTCGCCGTTCGTGTCGCAGGTGCTGGTCCACGGCGACCGGCGCAACTTCGTCACCGCGCTCGTGACGCTCGACGCCGACGCCATCGCGAGGTGGGCGGCGGAGCACGGCCACGCGGGCCAGCCGGTGTCGGCGCTCGCGCGGCTCCCGGAGGTGCAGGAGCTGCTGCAGCGTCACGTGGACCGCCTCAACGCAGGGCTGCCGCGCTTCGCCACCGTGAAGAAGTTCGCCATCCTGCCGCGCGAGCTCTCCGAGGCGGAGGGCGAGGTCACCCCGTCGCAGAAGCTGAAGCGGAAGGTGATCGAGCAGCACTTCCGCGCCGAGATCGACGCGATGTACGGCGGCGAGCCGCCGCGCACCTAGGCGTCAGCGCGAAGGCACGGCGGGCGCCTCGCCGGCGGCCGCCTGCTCGAGCCGCGAGAGCGCCTCGCGCGCGCCGTCGAGCAGCGCCGGGTCGTCCACGCCGGCGCGGCGCGCCCAGTCCAGCGTCTGCTCGTAGGCGCTCGCCGCCTTCGACGCCAGCACGGCGACCTGCCCGCGCAGCTCGGCGCGGTAGGCGTCGGCGCGCGCAGCGTCCAGGCCGGGCGGGAGCGGCGCCTCGAGCAGCTCGCGGCGGAGCCCGTCGTACAGCTCGCCGACGCGCGCGCCGGCCGCCACGGCCCAGCGGGCGTCGCCCAGGCGGATGGCGCGGAGGTACTCGCCCTGGGCCGACAGGAGCGCCTCCGACTTCCGCTCCAGCGCGCCGTGCAGCGCGTCCGCGTCGCCGGTGGAGGGGTCGAGCCGGACGGCGGCCACGCGGTCGCGGTACAGCTCGCCCAGGTAGTACTGCGCCTGCGCCGCGAAGTACGGCTCGAGCCGCTCCGCCGCCGAGGCCTCCTCGAAGCGGGCCACCGCGAGCCGGAGCGACCGCTCCGCCTCGGCCGCGCGGCCGGCGTCGCGCTCCACCACGCCGTGGAGCGCCAGCGCGCGGATCCGCGCCGCCGGCTCCAGCCCGGGCCGCCCGGCCAGCCCCGCCAGCGCGGCGGCGGCCTCGTCCAGCTCGCCGAGGTGGTACCGGCACTCGGCGGCGCCGAACTCGGCCTCGAGCGCCCCGGCCGCGTCGCCCGGCCCGGCGGCGCGCGCGCGGAAGCGCTCCAGCGCGAGGCGCCACGCGCCGGCGCGCTGGTAGGCGAGTCCGGCGCGGAGCCGCGCCTCCGGCGCGCGCGGCGAGGCGGGGAACGCGTCCGCGAGGCGCGCCCAGGCCGCGGCGGCGCGCTCGACGTCGCCGGCCTGGGTCGCGGCCGCGCCGAGGGCGGCCAGCTCCTCCTCGTTCTTCCCGGCGAGGTCGCGCTCGGCCGGGCCGGGCACCGGCTCGCCCGGCGCGAACGCGACCTGCTCGGCGGCCGGCGGCGCGCGCCGCGCGCCCGCGCAGGCCGCCGACAGCGCCAGCGCGAGGAGGGCGAGGCGGCGCATCACGCGGCCACCGCCTGCAGGTGCACCGTGCGCCGGCGCGGGCCGTCGAACTCGCACAGGTACACGCCCTGCCAGGTCCCGAGGATCGGCGCGCCGTCGCGCACGATCACGGTGGCCGAGGACCCCACCAGCGAGGCCATGACGTGCGCCGGGCTGTTGCCCTCCGCGTGCCGGTAGCGCCCGCGCGCCGGCGCGTCCGGGATCGCGTTCTCGAGCGCGAGCACGAGGTCGCGCCGCACGTCGGGGTCGGCGTTCTCCTGGATGGTGATCCCGGCGGTGGTGTGCGGGCAGTAGACGAGCAGCAGCCCCTCGCGCAGGCCGGCGGCGGCGACGGCGCGGCGCACCTCGGCGGTGATCTCCACCAGCTCGCGCGCGGCGTGGGTCTCGACCTCGAGATCGGGAAGGCGCATCGGGCACATACTAGACGGCCGATCCGGAATCGGGAACCGCCGCCGCGCGCTGCGCGCCCGCCGGGGCACCACCCGCGAGCGTCACAGCCGGTCTGCCATCCGGGCCAGGCCCGCCAGGTCGTGCACGTCGCCCTCGAGCCGCGGCACCAGCGCGTGCGGCGCACCGATCCGGGCGAGGAGGCCGGCGAGCGAGCGGCGCTCCGCGGCGGCCATCGCCTGGTGCTCCGCCAGCGTGGCCGCGAGCCGCGCGGCCAGGTCGGGCGCGCTCGCGGCGGCCGCGGCCAGCGGCGCGGCCAGGTCGTCGGCCTCCGGCAGCGGCGTCGCCGCCGGCCACAGGTCCGGGGTGAGCCGGTTCACCACCAGCCCCGCCACCGGCATCGACTCCGCGTGAAGTCGCTCGTGGAACGCGAGCGCCTCCTCGATGGCCGCGGCCGCCGGCGACGCCACCAGCACGAACCCGGTCTCGGGCCGGGCCAGCATGGCCCGCACCTCGCCGGCGCGCTCCTTGAAGCCGTCGTACATCCCCTGGAAGCCCTGCAGGAAGTCGCCCAGGTCGGACAGGACCTGCTGGCCGGTGAAGCGCGCCAGCGTCTTCGCCACGTACCCGCCGCCGAGCTGCGCCAGCCGCAGCCCGAACCTCCCCGCGCCGAGCGCGGGCGCGAGCAGCGCGCGGGCGGTCTCGTTGCCGAGGAAGTCGAGGATCCGGTCGGGCGCGTCCAGGAAGTCGAGCGCGTGCGCGGTGGGCGGGGTGTCGAGGACGATCAGGTCGTAGTCGCGGTCGGTGGCGAGCTCGTAGAGCTTCTCCATCGCCATGTACTCCTGCGAGCCGGCCAGCGCGGCGGACATCTGCTGGTACAGCCGGTTGCGCAGGATGCGGTCGCGGCGGGCCGGGTCCGGCGCGTGGCGGCCCACCAGGTCGTCCCAGGTGCGCTTCACGTCCAGCATCATCGCCCACAGCTCGCCGCGCGGGCGCAGCCCCGCCTCGGCGAGCTTGTGCTCCGGCACGCGCGACTCGACGTTGCCGAGCGTGGCCAGCCCGAGCGCGTTCGCGAGGCGCCGCGCCGGGTCGATGGTGCACACCAGCACCCGCCCGCCCTCCAGCGCGCGCGAGAGCGCCAGCGCGGCCGCGGCGGTGGTCTTGCCCACCCCGCCGGCGCCGACGCACACGGCCACCCGGCGGCCGTCCAGGCTGTCGCGCACGGTGGTCACGGGCGCGCCTCCGGGGGCGGCGCGGCCGCGAGCGCCGCCGCGATGGCCTCCACCGCCGCCGGCCCCCACTCCACCATGGGCAGGAGCGGCAGCACGGTGGTGGGCAGGTCGAGCGCGGCCCGGGCGCGGACCAGGTAGCGCCCGGCGGCCTCGGCGCGCAGCGCCTGGATCCGCCCGGCCTCGGCGGCGGGCCCGAGCGGCGGCGCGGCGGCGGCGAGGCGGGCCAGCTCCGCCGCCTCGCCCGCGTCGAAGCGCGCCGGCGGCATGGCGTTCACCACCAGCGCGGCCACCGCCATGCCCAGCTCGCCGCGCACCAGCCCGTCGAGCTCGATCACCTCGTTGACCGGCATCTCCTCCGGCAGCGTGACCAGCGCCACGCCGGTGCGCGCCGGGTCCACGAGCAGCGCCTGCATCCACTCCGCGTCGTGGCGCAGCGGGCCGGCCGGCACGGTGTCCACGAGCGCGGACGGGACGCGCAGGAGCTGGACCGCGTGGCCGGTGGCGGGCGCGTCGAGCAGCACCAGGTCCCAGCGCGGCCGCCCGCCCTCCTCGGCGCGCACCTCGTGCAGCACCTTGCCGAGCATCACCAGCTCGGCGAGGCCCGGCACCATGCGCAGGAAGTAGCGCACCAGCCGGTTCTCGAAGACCGCCTCGTAGATGGTCCGGAACTTCAGGACCATGAGGCCGTACTCGCGCATGGCCTCGTGCGGCGTCACGTTGATGGTGGAGATCCCGGGCAGCGCCTCCCGCACGAAGGGCCCCGAGGAAGGCGCGCCGAGCAGGGGGGCGACCCGCTCGCGGGTCGCGTTCACCTCGCACACCAGCACGCGCTTGCCCGCGCGGGCGGCGAGCAGGGCGAGCGCGGCGCAGACGGTCGTCTTGCCCACGCCGCCCTTGCCGGTCACGACGAGCAGGCGGCGATCGAGCAGGCCGGGGGAAGCCACTGGGCTTGACAAGCTATCGAGCGGAAAGGGACAAGTCCACACACGATGATCCTCGACGACGTGCTGCGGAATCCCGTGCTGAAGCGCGCCCTCGCCGCCGGCGAGGAGCAGGTGGGCCGGGTGGTCGGGAAGCTGCTCGCCAGCGACCGGGTCGGCGGGGGGCTCCAGTCGCTGGTGAGCTCGGCGCTGCAGGCGCGGAGCACGTTCGACCGCGGGGTCCGGCAGGCGCTGCACGCGGCCAACCTCCCGTCGCGCGACGACGTCGCGGCGCTGAAGCGCAAGCTGGAGGAGCTCGAGCAGATGATCGACGGGCTCTCCGAGCGCGTGGACCGCGGCGGCCCGGACCGCGGCGGGCCCGGTCCGGAGTAGCGCGCCGGCGGGGGGGACGTGGCCGGCATGCGGCGGATCGCGTTCATCAACGAGAAGGGCGGCACCTGCAAGACCACGCTGTGCGTGCACGTGGCGGCGCGGCTCGCGGCGCGCGGGCTGCGCGTGCTGGTGGCCGACCTCGACACGCAGGGCCACGCCGGGAAGTCGCTCGGGGTGGACGTGCGCGGCCTGTCGCCCACCGTCCACGAGTGGCTGCTCGACGACGCGGTGCCGCTCGAGCGGGTGGTCCGGCCCACCGCGGTGGCCGGCCTCGACCTGCTGCCCGCGAACAAGGACCTGGCCGGCTTCCCGGTGGCGGTGGCCGCGGCGGCGGACCGCGCCGAGCGGCTCGATCGACGGCTCGCCACGGTGGGCGAGGACCGGTACGACGCGGTGCTCATCGACGCGCCGCCCTCGCTGTCGCTCGTGACCGAGAACGTGCTGCGCGCCGCCCGCGAGCTGGTGGTGCCGGTCGCGCTCACCTACCTCGCGCTCGACGGGTGCGCCGAGATCGTCCAGAGCCTGGAGCGGCTCCGGGCCGAGCGCGGCGCGGCGCCGGCCCTCGCGCTGGTGGTGCCCACGCTGTACCGGAAGACGCAGCTCGCCGACGAGATCCTGGCGAAGCTGCGCGAGCGGTTCCCGGGGGAGCTGTCCCGGACCGTGCTGGGCTGGTCGGTGAAGGTGGACGAGGCGCAGAGCCACGGGCTGACCGTGTTCGAGCACGCGCCCCGGTCGAGCGGCGCGGTCGCGCTCGCCGCGATCGGCGACGAGGTGCTGGCGCGCGCGCCCGCACCGGCCGGCGTCACGGCAGCGGCGGCCCGAGCGGCCGGCTCCTGACGAGCTCCAGCACGAGGTCGCGGAACGCGCTCACCTTGCGCGGGACGTGGCGCGTCGCGGGCGTCACCACGTAGAGGTTGCCGCCGGTCCGCACCAGGCGCGGCAGCACGCGCACCAGCGTCCCCGCCGCCAGGTCCTGCTCCGCCATGAACGAGGGCAGCAGGCCGATGCCGGCGCCGGCCCGCATCGCCTCGCGCACGAACAGCAGCTCCGGGCACAGGATCCGCGAGCGGGGCGTCACCTCCACGGTCCCGCGCGCCCCCTCGAGCCGCAGCTTGCGGGCCTGCGTCCCGAACGTCACCCAGTCGTGCGCCTCGAGCTCCGCCTCGGTGCGCGGCGTCCCGCGCCGCGCCAGGTAGAGCGGGGAGGCGAACAGCTGCAGCTGCACCGGGGAGGCCTTCCTCGCCACCAGCGTCGAGTCCTTCAGCCCCGGCGCCACGCGCAGCGCCACGTCGAAGCCCTCCGCCACCAGGTCCACCAGCCGGCTGCTCAGGTCGAGCTCGACCGAGACCGCCGGGTAGCGCAGCGTGTAGCGCGCGGTGAGCTCGGCCAGGAAGAAGATGCCGATGTCCACCGGCGCGGTGACCCGCAGCAGCCCCGACGGCTCCTCCTCGCGCTCCGGCAGCTCACCGAGCGCGCTCTCCAGGCCGTGGAGCAGCGGGGCGATCCGGTCGTACAGCCCGGTGCCGGCCGCGCTCAGCGACACCTGGCGCGTGGTGCGGAACAGGAGCTGCACCCCGAGCTCCTCCTCGAGCCGCGCCACGGCGCGGCTGGCGGACGACTTCGGGATGCGCAGCTCGCGCGCGGCGGCGGAGAAGCTGGCGGTGCGCGCGACGGCGGCGAACACGCGGAGCAGGTCGAGGTCCATCGTTCCTCCAGCGCAACACTCATTCCCTGTGCGGCTGATTGCGCCATGACCGGAACGGTATCAGATTCCTCCCGTCAGCGAGGAGCCGACCCGCGAAAAACGCGCGGAACCTTCACGAATCGAAGCAGAAAGGAATCCGACATGGCCACCACCCCCTGGACCGTCGACGTCACCCACTCCGCCATCCACTTCTGGGTCCGCCACATGGTCATCTCCAAGGTGCACGGCCGGTTCGCCCGGTGGACCGGCACCCTGGAGCTCGATCCGCAGGACCTCACCGGCGCGAAGGTGGACGTGAAGATCGACGCCGCCTCCATCGACACCCAGGTCGCCGACCGCGACACCCACCTGCGCTCGGCGGACTTCCTCGACGTCGCGAAGTACCCGGAGCTCACGTACCGCTCGCGCCGCATCGAGAAGGCCGGCGACGGCTACCGCGTGGTGGGCGACCTCACCCTGCACGGCGTGACGCGCGAGGTGACGCTGGACGCCGAGTTCGCCGGCGTCGGCAAGGACCCGTGGGGCAACGAGCGCGCCGGCTTCTCGGCGAAGGCCGCGCTCGACCGCAAGGAGTTCGGGCTGGCGTGGAACGCGGCGCTCGAGACCGGCGGCGTGCTGGTGGGCGAGAAGGTGGAGATCACGATCGAGCTCGAGGCGGTGAAGCAGGCCGCGAAGCAGTCGGACGCGGCGTAGGCCGCGGCACGCGGGAGGCGCGATGGAGCGGCAGGGCGCGGGGCGGCGGATGCCGGTGCTGTTCGTGGGGCACGGCTCGCCCATGAACGCGATCGAGGACAACCGGTGGAGCCGCGCGTTCCGCGGCCTCGCGCCGCTGCTCCCGCGGCCCCGCGCGATCCTGGCGGTGTCGGCGCACTTCGTCACCGAGGGCAGCGTCCTCACCGGCCAGGAGCGGCCCGAGACCGTCCACGACTTCGGCGGCTTCCCCGACGCGCTGTTCCGCGTCCGCTACCCGGCCCCGGGCGCTCCGGAGCTGGCGCGGCGCGCGGCGGCGCTGGTCGCGGGGGACGGCGCCCGGGTGGTGGACGCCTGGGGCCTCGACCACGGCACCTGGAGCGTGCTCGTCCACCTGTTCCCGGCGGCCGACGTCCCGGTGGTGCAGCTCTCGATCGCCGCGGAGCTGGACGCGGCCGGCCACCTCGCGCTGGGCCGCGCGCTGGCGCCGCTCCGCGACGAGGGCGTGCTGGTGATGGGCAGCGGCAACCTGGTGCACGACCTGCGGCACGCGTTCGACGCGTGGCGCAGGGGCGACGCCACCACGCCGGCGTGGGCCGCGCGGTTCGACGCGGACGCGGCCGCCGCGCTGGAGCGCGGCGACGCGCGCTGGCTGGTGGAGGCGCTGGGGACGCCGGACGGCCGGCGCGCGCACCCCACGCCCGAGCACTACCTGCCGCTGCTGTACGCGGCCGGGGCGGCGGGCGCGGACCCGGTGCGGTTCCCCATCACCGGCTTCGACATGGGCTCGCTGTCGATGCGCGCCGCGCTGTTCGGCTAGCGCGTCACTGCGCGGCGGGCGGCTCCTGCGGCGGCGGCGGGCGGTCGTCGCGCGCCGACTCCTCCAGCTTCCGCTCCAGCTCGTGCAGGCGCGCGGTGATCTCGTCGAGCTGCCGGCGCACCTCGGACAGGCTGGAGACGCCGTCCACGGCCGCGCGCACCCGCTCGTCCACCCGGCGCTGGAGGGACGCCATGGCCTCCTGCGAGGCGGCCATCAGCTCCTTGGCGCGATCGCCGGTGGCCTGGCTCCGCGCCATCAGGTTCTGCACCCGCTGCTCGGCCGCGGCCCGGACCGCCTCGACCCGCCCGCGGAGCTCGGCCTGCGTCCCCACCACCAGCCGCTGGGCCACCTCGCCGCCGTGGCGGATGAGGTCCCGGAGCGTCTCGAGGCTCATCTTGGAGGTCTTCTTCTCCTCCTCGAAGATGATCTGCGCGAGGGTGATGGAGGTGAGGTCCTCCTTGGTGCGGTTGTCGATGATCTTGACCTCGGCACCGCCCTTGATCATCTCGGCGATCTCGTCGAGCGTGACGTACCGGGACTCCACCGTGTCGTAGAGCTTCCGGTTCGTGTACCGCTTGATGACCTTGGGCTCGACCCCGGCGGCGCTGGTGTCCGTACCTTCGGTGTGCTGGTCGCTCATCGCTCCATCCGCGGCGGTAAGTGTGCGAAACTTCGGGCATTGTTCCTGCGGTTGGCGCTTGGTGTCAAGCGGCATGACGGTGTAACGTCCTGCCGGCGCCCCGCATGATCGCCCACTGCACCCACTGCCAGGCGAAGTTCCGGATCGCGGACGACAAGATCGGCCCGCGCGGCGCGAAGGTGCGCTGCTCGCGGTGCAAGACGGTGTTCGCGGTCCGTCGGCCCGACGCCCCGCCGGTCGCCGCGCCGCCGGAGCCTCGTCCGGCGCCGCTCCCGCCGCCGGGCCCGGCGCTCCCCGGCCCGGCCGATCCGTTCGCGGAGCCCGCCTTCGCGGCGGCGCCGGATCCCTTCGCGGCCGATCCGTTCGCAGCGCCGCGTCCGCCCGTCCAGGCGCCGGCGCCGGATCCGTTCGGCCCCGATCCGTTCGCCGGCCCCACCCGCGGGCCGCCGGCCGCGGATCCGTTCGCGCTCGAGACGCCCCCGACCGGCTTCGCGGGGCCCGAGGGCGCGGATCCCTTCGCGTTCACGATGGGTGATCGCCCCGCCGCCGAGGCCGCCGCCGGCCCGGCCGATCCGTTCGCGCCGGAGGCCGGGGGCGCGGACCCGTTCGCCGCGGCGCTCGCCGGTGCAGCCGATCCGTTCGCCGCGTCCGTGTCGCCCCGCCGCAGGGCGGCCGCCGCCGAGATCCCGGCGGGCCTGGCGGCGCCCGCGCCGGGCGCCGCGCCGGGCGGCTCGTCGGCGCTGCCGCTCACCGATCTCTCCGACCTGCTCGGCGACGCGCCCGCGCCGGCGCCCGCCGCGCCGCCGCCGCTCCCCGCGCCGCCCGCGCTCGCGCCCGAGCCGCTGCCGCCCGCGGGCGGCCTCGACCTCGCGTTCCCGCCCGAGCCGGCTCCCGGCCTTCCGGCCGGGCTGGCCCTGGAGCTCGCCGGCCCGTCCGAGCTGGAGGCGCCGCTCGACCCGCCGCCGCCGCCGCCCGCCATGGACCTCGACCTCGCCGGCGGGCCCGATCTCGGTCTCCCCGGCGGCCCGATGGCCGGCCCGGACCTGGCGCTCGAGGAGCGCTCGACGCCGGCGCCGGCGCGGCTGGACGAGCTGCCGCTCGAGGACGATCCGTTCGCGCGGGCCGCGCCGTGGGCGGCGGGCGGCGGGGACGCCGGTCCGAACGAGCTCTCCTTCGCGGATCGCGGCGAGGAGACGCTGGCGCTCGCCACCGAGCCGTCCGGCCCGCAGGAGGCCCCGCCTCCGCTCCCCCCGGAGCTCCCGCGGCCCGCCCGGGCGGCCGCGGTCGCGGAGGTGCCGGCGGAGGCGCCGGCGCGCGACGCGTCGAGGCCCGCGGGCCCGCGCGGCGGGCGGCTGCGCTCGATGGCGGTGAACGCCGCCGCCCTGGCGGCGCTGCTGCTGGTCGCGCTCGCGTTCCGGGTGGCGTGGCGCGGCGACGCGCCGCTCGAGCCGGGCGCGTTCCGGCCCTCGTCGGTGCTGGGCGCGGTGGGCGTGGGCGAGCGCGCCGCCGGACCGCTCTCGGTGGCCGAGGTGCGCAGCGGCCTCTACGACCGCGCGCGCGGCGGCCCGGTGCTGTTCGTGCGCGGCAAGGTCGTCTCGCGCGCGCCGTCGCCGGTGGCCCGCGCGCGCGTCGAGGTGGAGCTCGTCCGCGACGGCCAGGTGATCGCGCGCGGCACCGCGCCGGCCGGCGCCGTCGCCACGCCGGAGGAGCTGCACGGCGCCGGCGGGGCCGCCGAGCTCGAGGCGGTGGCCCGCGCCGTGGCGGCGCGCGCGCCCGCCCGGATCCGCCCCGGCGAGTCGCTGCCGTTCCTGGTCGTGCTGCCGGACGCGCCGGACGACCTGGCCGGCGCCACCGTGCGGGTGGCGGCGATCGGCGGCGTGGAGGCGGCGGCCCGATGACCGCGGCGCCCGGGCCGGAGGCGGAGGCCCGCGCGCTGATCCGCCGGCTGGACGCGCTGGAGGAGGGTCCCATCCGCGCGCGCGCCGCGGCGCGCGCGCTCGGGGCCGTGGAGCCGGAGCGGGCGGCGGAGCTGATCGCCGCGCTGGCCCGCCGCGGCGCGGGCGAGGCGCGGGGCGCGATGGCGGCGGTCGGCCAGGCGCTGCGCGATCCCGAGCCCGACCTCCCCTACGCCTGGCGCGCCGACCTCTACGCCGTGGCCGCCGGGCGCGGCCTCGCCGAGGTCACCGGCCTCCTGGTGGCCCCGCCGCCCCGGGCGCCCTGGCGCCCGCCGCGGGACAGGGCCGACGCGCGCCTCGCGCACCTGACGCTCGGCCACAAGAAGGCGCTGGCGCGCGCGCACCGCGATCCGGACCTGCTGGCCAGGCTCGCGGCGGAGGGCGAGCCGTCGGTGGTCCGCGAGCTGCTCCGCAACCCGCAGCTCACGGAGCCGTTCGTGGTGCGGATCGCGGCCCGGCGCCCGTGCCGCCCCGAGACGCTGCGCTGCGTGGTCGAGTCGCCGCGCTGGCGCACGCGGACCGCGGTGGCGCTCGCGGTGGTGCGCAACCCGTACGCCGAGACGGAGCTGGCCTTGAAGCTGCTGGCGGTGCTGCCCGGCGCCGAGGTCGCGGACGTGGCCCGCGACGGCGCGCTGCACCCGCTCGTGCGGGCGGTGGCGGCGCGGCTCGTGGCGGGGCGCGCCGGGTGAGCCCGGCGCCGGGTCAGGGCCGCGGCGGCCGCTCGGGGCCGCGGTCGCCGCGCGCGGCGGTCCGGAACCCGCGCACCGCCCGGCCGAGCGCGTCCCCCAGCGCCGGGATCCGGGTGGCGCCGAAGACGAGCAGCGCGACGAAGGCGACGATGAGGAGCTCGGTCATCCGGGGGTTCCGTGCCCGCGCCGCGGCGATCCCGCGGCAGGCGGCGCGCTAGGATAGTCGCGCGACCCTCCGGGCGCCAGGCGGCAAGGCGCCGGGCGGCGCGGAGGCGCAGGAGCGCGACGCCGGCGATGCCCACCCCGAACCGCAGGGCCCCCCGCGCAGACGGCCGCCCGCTCGTGCTCGGCCACCGGGGCGCGAGCGCCGACGCGCCCGAGAACACGCTCGCCGCCTTCCGCCTGGCCCTCGCCCAGGGCGCCGACGGGGTGGAGCTGGACGTCTGGCGGTGCCGCACCGGGGAGGTGGTGGTCGTCCACGACGAGGACACCGGGCGCGTGGCCGGCGCGCGGTTCCGGGTGGACGCCACGCCGCTCGCCGAGCTGCGCGCGCTCGACGTGGGCGCGTGGAAGGGCGGGCGGTTCCGGGGGGAGCGGATCTCGACGCTGCCGGAGGTGCTGGAGGCGCTCCCCGGGGCGGTGGTGAACGTGGAGCTGAAGTCGCGCGGGCGCGACCTGCGGCTGGCCGAGGCGGTGGCGCGCGACGTGCGGCGCGCCGGGGCGGAGGGGAGGGTGATCGCCTCCTCCTTCGACTACCGGCTGGTGGCCGCGTTCCGGCTGGCGGCGCCGGAGGTGCCGGTGGGGCTGCTCTTCGAGCCGGGGCACCGCTGGCGCCTGCGCACGGCGCTCGCCGCGCGGCTGCTGGGCGCGGCCGCCGTCCACCCGGACGCCTCGCTCGTCACCCCGGCGCGCGCCGAGGCCTGGCGGGCGCGCGGCCTGGCGGTGAACGCCTGGACCGTGGACGCGCCGGACGAGGTGGCGCGGCTCACCGGGCTCGGTGCGGCCGCCCTCATCACCAACGTCCCGGGCCGCACCCGGGCGCAGGTGCGCGCGCTCACCGGCCGCTAGCGCGCGCGGGAGGGCGGGCGATCGCCGCCGCGCCCGCGCGCGCCCGCCGCCGGGCCCCGCCTATGCGCCCGTCACGATGCCGCCGGCCGTGTACGGGCTCTCGAGCCCGCGGCGCTTCGGGACCGCGACCTCCTTCGCGAGCTTGTTGTACAGGCCCATGATCAGGATCGACGGCGCCCACTGGCCGACGAAGTTCCCGAGCTGCTTGCGCCCGGTGATCACGAGCGCGGCCGACGCGGCCATCGCCCCGAGCGCGATCCCCAGGAACGCCAGCGACGGCACCCGCGCCGTCGTCCCCTCCACCATCTCCGTCGCACGATCCTCGTGTTCCATCCCGTCCTCCGTGTCCGCAGGTCTTCGCGAATCTGGCGACGTGCCCGCGCCGGTGCGAGGCCGCGGGGCGGGCGCGGAGGCGAGCGCCGGGCGGCGGCCCGGCGCACGCCGGAAGCCGCGTCCCGCCGGGCGCAAGCGACACGCTGCCGCACCCGGAGAGGCCGGGCGAACAGCCGTCCGGGTGGGCAAGTATCGGCCGCCGTGACCGACCTCCTCGCCGCCCGCGCGCTCTTCGGTGTCTCGCTCGCCTTCCACATCGTCTTCGCCGCCGTCGGCGTGGCCATGCCGCTCTTCATGGTCCTGGCCGAATGGCGCTGGCGCCGCACCGGCTCGGAGGTGCACCTGGAGCTGGCGCGCCGCTGGGCGAAGGGCACCGCCATCCTGTTCGCCGTGGGCGCCGTCTCCGGCACCGTCATCTCGTTCGAGCTGGGGCTGCTCTGGCCGCGCTTCATGCAGTTCGCGGGGCCCATCATCGGCATGCCGTTCTCGCTGGAGGGCTTCGCGTTCTTCGCGGAGGCGATCTTCCTCGGCATCTACCTGTACGGCTGGGGCCGCGTCGGCCCGCGCCTGCACCTCGCCGCCGGGTGGGTGGTCGCGGCGAGCGGCGCCACCTCCGCGTTCTTCGTGACGCTCGCGAACGTCTGGATGAACGTGCCGGCCGGCTTCGAGCTGGGCGCCGGCGGGGTGGCGGCCGGCGCCGCCGCCATCGACCCGTTCGTCGCGATGTTCCCGCCCGGCTGGCAGCACCAGGTCATCCACGTCCTCATCTCGTGCTACGCGGCGACCGGCTTCGCGGTGGCGGGCATCCACGCGTTCATGCTCCTGCGCGAGCGGGACAACCCGTTCCACCGCGCCGCGCTCCGCATCGCGTTCGGCGTGGGCGCGCTCGCGGCGCTGCTGCAGCCGCTCTCCGGCGACTTCTCCGCGCGCCAGATCGCGACCACGCAGCCGGTGAAGCTCGCCGCGCTGGAGGGCCACTTCCGGACCGAGCGCGGCGCGCCGCTGCGCATCGGCGGCATCCCCGACGAGGAGCGGCGCGAGACGCGCTACGCGCTGGAGATCCCGTACGGCCTCTCGCTGCTCGCGTTCCACGACCCGCAGGCCGAGGTGCGCGGCCTGGAGGCGTTCCCGCGCGACCGCTGGCCCAACACGCTGCTCGTGCACCTCGCCTTCCAGGTGATGGTCGGGCTGGGCTCGATCATGGCGCTGCTCGCCGCGGCCTGGGCGGTGCTCCGGGTGCGCCGCCGCGAGCCGGGGCGCTGGCTGCTGCGGGCGCTGGTCGTGGCGTCCCCGTTCGGCTTCCTGGCGCTCGAGGCGGGCTGGCTCGTGACGGAGTGGGGCCGCCAGCCGTTCACGGTGTGGGGCGTGCTGCGCACCGCCGACTCGGTGACGCCGGTGACGAACCTCGCGATCCCGTTCATCGGCTTCATGGTGCTCTACGTGTTCCTGGCGGTGGTGGTGGTGGCGCTGCTCTGGCGCCAGATCGCGAAGAGCCCGCGCGCCGTCGCCCTCGGCCCCGGCGCCGGCACCGCGGAGGTGCGGCCGTGACGCCGGCCGACCTGCTGGGCGGGGTGATCCTCGTCGCCGCGGTCCTGTACGCGCTGCTCGGCGGGGCGGACTTCGGCGCCGGGATCTGGGACCTGCTCGCCGGCGGTCCCCGCAAGAAGGAGCAGCGCGCGCTGATCGAGGAGGCGCTCGGGCCGATCTGGGAGGCGAACCACGTCTGGCTGATCCTGATCGTGGTGCTGCTGTTCACGGCGTTCCCGCCGGCGTTCGCGGCCATCACCATCGCGCTGTTCGTCCCGCTCATGCTCCTGCTGGTCGGCATCGTGCTCCGCGGCGCGGCGTTCACGTTCCGGACCTACGACGCACCCGAGGACCGCGTGCAGGCGCGCTGGGGGCTCGTGTTCTCCGGGTCGTCGGTGGTGGCGCCGCTCACGCTGGGCGTGATCGTGGGCGCGCTCGCCTCCGGCGGCCTGGGCGCGGCCGCGCGCGGCGAGGCCCCGTTCGCCTGGGCGGCGCCGTTCCCGCTGGCGGTGGGCGCGTTCGCCGCCGCGCTGTTCGCGTACGTGGCCGCGGCGTACCTGGCGGTCGAGGCGGAGGGCGCGCTGCGCGAGGACTTCCGGCGCCGCGCCATCGCCGCGGGCGTGGCGGTGTTCCTGACCGCGGCCCTGTCGGCCGCGCTCTCCTGGCGCGAGGCGCCGCTCGTGTTCGCCGGGCTGACCCGGCGCGGCTGGTCGATCCCGCTGCACCTCGCCACCGGCGCCGCGGCGGTCACCGCGTTCGCGGCGCTGTACCGCGGGCAGGTGCGCCTGGCGCGCGCCGCGGCGGCCGCGCAGGTCACGCTCATCGTGCTGGGCTGGGGCGCGTCGCAGTACCCGTACCTCGTGGTGCCGGACCACACGCTCGCGTCGGCGAGCGCGCCGCGCGCGACGCAGGTGCCGGTGCTCTGGGCGCTCGCCGCCGGGGCGGTGCTGCTGTTCCCGGCGCTCTACCTGCTGTTCCGGGTCTTCAAGGGCGAGCGGCCCTTCGCCATCCTGGACCGCGATCGCCCGCGCTGACGCGGCGCGACGGCGCCGCTACGCCGGGATCCGGCCGCGCAGGTCGGCCGCCCGGTGCGGCCCCTGCTCGGCCACCAGCGCGCGGGCGGCGTCCAGCTTGCCGAACGCGCCCCAGGTCACCACGCCCCGGACGCGCCCGTCGGCGAGGTAGTAGATCACGCCCCGGCGGAACGGCTCCTGCCAGTCGGCGACGGTCTCGAGCCGCGCGTCCACCACGCCGACCGCCTCGTACCCGAGGTCGAACAGGTCGGAGTAGAAGAACGGCAGGTGGCCGTAGACGACGTCCGCGCCGGCCATGGCGCGCCCCGCCGTCTCGCCCATCTTGTTCGCGTTGTCCTCGTGCTCCACGCGGATCAGCCGGCCCAGCGCGGGGTTCCAGAAGCGCGCCACGTCGCCCGCGGCGAACACGTCCGGATCGCGGGTGCGGAGCGACGCGTCCACCACGATGCCGTCGTCCACGTCCAGCCCGGCGCCGCGCGCCAGCGCGTCGTTCGGCGCGATCCCGAGCCCCGCCACCACCAGGTCCGCCGGGAGCTCGCCGCCGCCGGTGCGCACGGCGAAGCCGTCCCCGCGCCGCTCCACGCCGGAGACCCGCGTGGCCGGCAGCACCTCCACCCCGTGCTCGCCGTAGTAGCCGTTCAGGTGCAGGCCCAGGTCGCGCGGGAACGTCCGCGCGCCGATGGTCTCCTCCGGGAACACGAGCGTCACCCGGTAGCCGGCGTCGGAGAGCGCCGAGGACACCTCCGAGCCGATGAAGCCGCCGCCGATCACCACCACGCGCCGACCGGCCGGGAGCGCGCGCAGCCGGCGGAAGTCCGCCACGGTGCGGAAGTGGATCACCCCTTCCGCGGCCCCGGGCAGCCGCCGCGGCGTCCCCCCGGTCGCGAGCAGCAGCTTGCGGTACTCGATCGCCTCGCCGCCCTCGAGCTCGACCCGGTGCCCGGCGCGGTCGATCGCGCTCACGCGCACGCCGGCGCGGAGCGTGGTCCCGTCCACCTCGGGCAGCCAGATCGAGCCCTCCTCCTGCCCGCGCCAGAGCGCCTTGGAGAGCGGGGGCCGGGCGTAGGGCCGCTCCGGCTCGTCGCCCAGGATGGCGATGGAGCCGGCGCCGTCCACCAGCCGGATCCCCTGGGCCGCGGCGTGCCCCGCCATCCCGCCGCCCACCACCACGTAGTCGAAGCCGGCCATCGCGTCCTCCGCGGCGCGGCGCCGCCGGGCGCCGCTGCGAACCCCATAGTGGATGCGGCCGCGGGGATCGCGTTACGGGAGGGCCGGGTGCGCGCCCTGGCGCTAGCGCGGGCCGGCCACCGCCAGCCGGAGGTCGGCGGCGAACGCCTCCACGTCGGCGGGCGTCACGTCCCAGGCGCACATGAGCCGGACGCCGCCGGAGCCGATGAAGTCGTAGAAGCGCCAGCCCTTCGCGCGCAGCCGCGCGGCGGCGTCGCCCGGCAGCGTCGCGAACACCGAGTTCGCCTGCACCGGCTGGAGGATCTCCACCCCGGGGACGGCGCGGAGCGCGCGCTCCAGCAGCGCGGCCATCGCGTTGGTGTGCCGGGCGTGGCGCAGCCAGGCACCGCCCCGGAGCATGCCCACCCACGGCGCCGCCAGGAAGCGCATCTTGCTCGCGAGCTGCCCGGCCTGCTTGCAGCGGTAGTCGAAGTCGGCCGCCAGCGCGCGGTCGAAGAACACGATCGCCTCGCCCACCGCCATGCCGGCCTTGGTGCCGCCGAAGCAGAGCACGTCCACGCCCACCTTCCAGGTGAGGTCCTTGGGGGCGACGCCCAGCGCCGCCACCGCGTTGCCGAACCGCGAGCCGTCCATGTGGAAGCGCAGCCCGTTCGCCCGGGCGCGCTCGCCGATCGCGCCGAGCTCGTCCACCGTGTAGAGCGTGCCCAGCTCGGTCGGCAGCGTCACCGAGACCGCGCGCGGCTTCGGGTAGTGGATGTCGGTGCGGCGCCGGACCATGTGGTCGATGCCGTCGGGCCGGAGCTTGCCGTTCGGGCCGGGCAGGGTGAGGACCTTGGTGCCGTTGGAGAAGAACTCCGGCGCGCCGCACTCGTCGGTCTCGACGTGCGCCGTCTCGTGGCAGAGGATCGAGTGGTACGACTGGCAGAGCGCGGCCAGCGCGAGCGAGTTCGCGGCGGTGCCGTTGAACGCGAAGAACACCTCGCAGTCGGTCTCGAACGTCTCGCGCAGCAGGTCGGCCGCCTCCTGCGTCCAGCGGTCGTCGCCGTAGCCCGGCGAGTGGCCCACGTTCGCCTCGGCCATGGCCGCGAACGCCTCGGGGCAGATGCCGCCGTAGTTGTCGGAGGCGAAGTGGCGGAGCGGGCCCGAGGGGGCGGGCGGGGCGGGGTGGGACGGGGTGCCGGGGTTCATGGCCGCGGACTGTACGCTTTCGCGGACGACTGTCCAGCGGTTCCGTTTTAACGGATGGGCGCGGGGATCTCAGGGGTGGTAGGGCCGCACCGGCGCGACCTGCGCGGCCAGCTTCTCGGGCGCGATCGCGGGCAGCCGGCAGGCGCCGCGCTCGCACACGTACGCGGTGGCGCGGCCGCCGGCGGCCGCCTTGCCGGCGGCGATGGCCGCCACCGCGCCGAGCCGGGCGAGCGCCTCGCCCTCGGGCGCGCCGGTCAGGGCGCGGCTGGGCAGGAACGTCCGCCGCAGCACGTCCACGAACGGCCCGGGGTCGCCGCCCTCCGGCCAGACCAGCACCACCTCGCGCACCGCGTCGCTCGCGCAGTCGAGCGCGAGCAGGAGCTCGGACATGGCCAGCGGCTGCTCGGCCAGCGTGCGCGCGTGGTGCCGCAGCGCGCCGTCGGCGGCGCGGCGCCAGCGCGGGTCGGACGTGAACGCCTCGAGCCGCAGCGCGTTCAGCGCCGCCACCGACGCGCCGGACGGCTCGGCGCCGTCGTGCGTCGGCTTCTCCCGCGCGAGCAGGCGCTCGTGGTCGGTGGCGGACTGGAACCAGCCGCCGCCCTCGGGATCTCCGAACAGCCGGTCCTGGGCCCCGGCCAGCTCCGCCGCCGCCGCGAGCCAGCGCGGGTCGAACGTCGCCTCGTGCAGGTCGAGCAGCCCCTGCACCAGGAACGCGTGATCCTCGAGGTAGGCCGGCACGCCGGCGCGGCCGGCCAGCCAGCTCCGCTGCAGCCGCCCGTCCTTCACCAGGCGCGTCAGCACGAAGTCGGCGGCGCGCGCCGCCGCGTCCACCCAGCGCGGCTCGGCCAGCGCCCGCCCGCCGAACGCGAGCGCCGAGATGGCCAGCCCGTTCCAGCCGGCCAGGATCTTCTCGTCCCGGAGCGGCCGGGGCCGCCGCTCGCGGAGCGCGTACAGCGCGGCGCGATCCGGGGCGAGCGCCTCCCACGCGTCCTCGTCCGGCGCGGGGACGTGCAGCACGCTCCGCCCCTCGAAGTTCCCCTCCGGGCGCACCCCGTGGAACCGGAGGAACGCCTCCGCCCGGTCGCCCAGCGCCTCGCGGAGCTCGGCCTCGGTCCAGGTGAAGAACCGCCCCTCCTCGCCCTCCGAGTCGGCGTCGGTGGCGGAGTAGAGGCCACCCTCCGGCGACGTCAGCTCGCGCAGGAGGTAGTCGAGCGTCTGCCGGGTCACGCGCGCGAAGTCGCGCCGGCCGGTGAGCTGCCAGGCCTCGGCGTACGCGAGCGCCAGCAGCGCGTTGTCGTAGAGCATCTTCTCGAAGTGCGGCACCAGCCACTCGGCGTCGGTCGAGTAGCGGTGGAACCCGCCGCCCACCTGGTCGTGCAGGCCGCCCGCCGCCATCCGCTCCAGCGTGACGGTGGCCATGCGGAGCGAGCGCTCCTCGCCGGTGCGGCGGTGGTGCCGGAGCAGCAGCCGGACCGGGACGTTGGAGGGGAACTTGGGCGCGCGCCGCAGGCCTCCGTGCCGCTCGTCGAAGCTCCGCTCGAGGAGCGCCACCGCGTGCTCGATCGGCTCCGGCCCGGGCACCTCGGCCGCGGCGGGCCCGGCCGGCGCCAGCGCGGTGCGCACCGCCTCCACGAGCGCGCCGGTGGCCGAGCGGATCCGGTCCGGGTCGCGCTCCCACAGGCCGGCGATCTCGTGGAGGATCGACAGGAAGCCGCGCGCCGGCCCGCGGACGCCGTCGCGGGGCGGGAAGTAGGTGCCGCCGAAGAACGGCTCGCGGTCCGGCGTGAGCCACACGCTCATCGGCCAGCCGCCGGAGCCGGTGAGGAGCTGGACCGCGGTCATGTAGATCGCGTCCACGTCCGGCCGCTCCTCGCGGTCGACCTTGATGGCGACGTAGCGCTCGTTCAGGACGCGCGCGATCTCCTCGTCCTCGAAGGACTCGCGCTCCATCACGTGGCACCAGTGGCAGGTGGAGTAGCCGACCGACAGGAACACCGGGCGGCCGGTCCGCCGCGCCTCCTCGAACGCCTCGTCGCCCCAGGCCCACCAGCTCACCGGGTTGTGCGCGTGCTGGAGCAGGTACGGGCTCCGCTCCAGCGCCAGCCGGTTGGTGAAGCGCGGCGCGGCGCCGCCGTGGCCGGCCGCGGCGCCGGCGCGGACGGCGTCGGCGAGCCGGCGCGCGAGGTCGTCGGGGAACGGGGCGGCGCCGGGGAGGGGCTCGAGCATGCCCGGGGCTTAACCGGCGCGGGCGTGCGATTCACGCGCGCGGGCGCGCTCCGCCGTCAGGGCCAGGCCCGGCCCTTGCCGGCGATCGGCCCGCGCTGCGGGTTGACCACGCAGAAGCGCTGGCCGGTCGGCGCCTCCATCACCCACCAGCGCTGCACGAACCCGACGCGCTTCGCGCCGAGCGCCTCGAGCCGCCGCACCTCGGCCTCGAGGTCGTCCGATTCGATGTCGAGGTGGACGCGGCTCGGGTGATCCACGCGCTGGACGAGCACGACGGGCTCGCCGGCGGCGTCCTCCAGCTCGCGGTAGCTCGGGCTGCCGGGGTCGGGCGGCCGGAGCGGCCGTCCCAGGGCGGCGCTCCAGAACGCCGCCGCGCGGTCCACGTCCCCGTCCTGGCAGTCGATGACGATGCCGACCAACCGGCTCCGGTGCATTCGGGCGTCCCTCCGGCGGAGGGGTCTACGCGGGGAGCACGCTCGGCGAAAGGCGCCGCTCGGGGGCTGCGCACCCTCAGAACAGCTCGTCCAGGGCCCGCGCGATGCGCTCCTCGATCTCGCGGCGCATCTGGCGCGCGGCCTGGACGGTCTCCTCGATGGCCGCCTGGAGGTCGCCCGCCGGGCCGCCCGGGATGACCCGCAGCGCCTCGCGGGACAGCCGCGGCGGGCCGTCCGGCTCCGCGCCGGCGCGCCCGCCCCGCAGCAGCTCGAGCCTCGGACGTGGTTGCCGGGGCGGATCGCCCGCGTCGCCCATGCTCCGTAAGCTAGGCACGCGCGGCGGCCCGGCGAAGCGGGTCCGCCCGACGGTCCTCAGCCCTTGACCACCGCGAGCGGGTCGAGCCGCGCCACCAGCCGGGAGATGCCCGCCCCGTCCATCACGGCCACCACCCGGGCCACGTCCTTGTACGCCTCGCTCATCTCCTCGCCGAGGGTCTTGCGCCCCCGCGCGAGGACCTCGATGCCGCGATCGGCCAGCTCCCGCGCGATGGAGCGCCCCCGGGCGCGTCGCAGCGCCTCGCCGCGCGAGAGGAGGCGCCCCGCGCCGTGGCACGAGCTGCCGAACGTGTCGCGCATGGCCTTCTCGGTCCCGGCGAGGACGTAGGAGTACCGGCCCATGTCCCCGGGGATGAGCACCGGCTGGCCGACGTCGCGGTACGGCGCCGGGACGCGGGGATCGCCGGGGCCGAACGCGCGGGTGGCGCCCTTGCGGTGGACGAGCACCCGCCGCACGCCGCCGTCCACCAGGTGGTCCTCGAGCTTGGCCACGTTGTGGCAGACGTCGTACAGGAGCCGCGCGCCCAGCTCGCGGTCGGAGACGCCGAGCGTCTCGAGCAGCGCCCGCACCGCCAGCCCGGTCATCACCTGGCGGTTCGCCCAGGCGAAGTTCGCCGCCGCCTGCATGGCCGCGAGGTAGCGGCGCCCCTCCGGGCTGCCGACGGGGGCGCAGGCGAGCTGCCGGTCGGGCAGGGCGGCGTAGTCCGGGCCGTAGGACGCCAGCCGCGGCGCGAGCTCCGCGAGCGCCTCGTCGCACACCTGGTAGCCGAGGCCGCGCGAGCCGGAGTGGATCTGCACGACGAGCTGCCCGGGGAACAGGCCGAACGCCTCGGCGGCGGCGTCGTCGTGGATCCGGGCGACCCGGTCCAGCTCGAGGAAGTGGTTGCCGCTGCCGAGCGTGCCGAGCTGGTCGCTGCCGCGCTCGCGGGCCCGCGCGCTCACCGCGGCGGGGTCCGCGCCGGCGAGCCGCCCGCCCTCCTCGCAGCGATCGGCGTCGTCCGCCGCGGCGCGGAAGCCCCGCGCCACCGCCCAGCGCGCCCCCTCCGCCAGCACCTCGTCGAGCTCCCGCGGGCTCAGCCTCGGGATGGCGGCGCTCGCGCCCACGCCGGTGGGGACGTCGCGGTAGATCCGGGCCGCGAGCGCGTGGAGCCGCGGCCGGAGCGCCTCCGCGTCGAGCCCGGTGGTGACCACGCGCACGCCGCAGTTGATGTCGTAGCCCACCCCGCCCGGCGACACGGCGCCGTGCTCCCCGTCCACCGCCGCCACGCCGCCGATGGGGAACCCGTACCCCCAGTGGACGTCGGGCATGGCGAGCGACCAGCGCAGGATCCCCGGCAGGTGGGCCACGTTCGCCACCTGCTGCAGGGCCGGGTCGTCCGGGGCGGGCGGCCCCGGGGAGTAGACGCGTCCGGGCACCTTCATGCCGCCGTGCCGCGGGATCTCCCACAGGTCGCCCTCGATCCGCCGCAGCGGCACGTGCTCGCCCTGGCGCGCCGTCATCGCGTCCTCCGCCCCATCCGTCAGATGTCCAGCACCGCCTGCGCCACCCAGCCGCCGCCCTCCGGCTCGAGCCGCGCCGCGTGCCAGGTGACCGCCTTCACGTCCGCGCCCTCGGCGTGCAGCGCCGGGTCCCAGCGCGCCCAGCCGACCACCGCCTCGGCGGCGGCCTCGGTGCAGGCCGTGACCTCGATCGCGGCCGGGATGCGCCGGGCGGTCGCGAAGCGCCAGAGCAGCTCGCGCAGCAGCGCCACCGCGGTCCCGGCCAGCCCGGGCCCGCCGCGCACCGCGAGCCGCTCCTCCGCGCCCTCGACCGGCGCCGGGCCGCCCCCGGCGAGCAGCGCGCCGAGCGCGAGCGCCAGGCGCGCGAGCGCCTCCTCCGCGGTGGCGCCGCGCACCCGCACGCCCACGTCGGCGACGTGGCCGAGGTCCTCGTAGGGCTGGGGCAGCGCGAGCCGCATCGCCCCGCAGGATAGCAACGCGCGCCGGCCGGGGCGGGCGGGACGCCGGGGCGCCGCTACGCGGCGGCGCGCTCGGCGAGCGGCACGATGCCGCGCGCGGAGACCCGCAGGAACCGGCCCAGGAGCGCGATCGCGACCGCGGTGAGGCCGAAGCAGAAGCCGCCCCACAGCCCGACCACCCCGTGACCCAGGGTGAAGCCGAGCAGCAGCGTCGCGGGCAGGCCGATCAGCCAGTGGCCGGCCAGGTTCGCGGCGAACGTGAAGCGGGTCTCGCCCGCGCCGCGCAGCACGCCGGCGCCCACCGCCTGGAGCCCGTCGGAGAGCTGGAAGATCGCGGCCACGCGCAGCAGCGGGACCGCCAGCGCGAGCACGCCCGCGTCGTCGGTCATGAGCCGGCCGATGACGCCGGGCGCGAAGGTGAAGGCGAGCGCGGGGACGAGCATGATCGACGCGCCGCCCGCGAACGCGCACAGGCCGGCGCGGCGGGCGCCGGCGCGATCGTGCGCGCCCACCGCGAGCCCCACCCGCACGCTGCCCGCGTCGCCGAGGCCCACCGCCATGGTGAACGTGAGGCTCGCCACCGACAGCGCGATCTGGTGCGCCCCGAGCGCCTCGGCGCCGAGCCGGCCGGCGAGGAAGCTCACCAGCGAGAAGAAGCCCACCTCGGCGAACATGTGCAGCCCGACCGGCCCGCCCACCCGCACCGCGGTCGCGAGCGCGGCGCGGTCCGGCCGCGCCAGCCCCGCCGGCCGCGGACCCGCGAGCGGGACGGCGCGCGTGGCGCGCACGAGGACCAGTGCCTGGAGCGCGATGCACAGGGAGGTGGCGATGGCGGCGCCGGCCGCGCCCAGCGCCGGCACCAGCCGGAGCGGCCCGGTCCACGCCGGCAGCGACGCGCCGCCGAACACGAGCAGCAGGTCGGCGGGCACGTTCAGGAGGTTCGCGCCCACCGTGGCCACGACCATGGGCCGGCCCAGGCCGTGCGCCTGCAGGTAGGCGCGCGCGCCGAAGTAGTAGAGGAAGAAGAACAGCCCGGGGAGGCGCCACCAGATGTACGGCGCCGCCTGCGCCGCGACGTCGGGCGAGATGCCGAGCGGCACCAGCACCGCCGGGAGGAGCGCGATGGGGACCGTGAACGCGGCGGCGAGGATCGCCGCCAGCCACGCCGCCTGCCACAGCATGCGCCGGGCGCGCCGCTCGTCGCCGGCGCCGATCGCCTGCGAGATGAGCGGGTCGAGTCCGTGCATGATCCCCATGCCGAGCACCGCCACCGCGAAGAACAGCGAGGCGCCGAGGCCGGTGCCGGCGAGCGGCACCGCGCCCGCGCGTCCCACGATGGCGGCGTCCACCACGCCCATCAGCGCCTGGCCGCCGTGCGCGAGCGAGAGCGGGAGGGCGAGCCGGAGGAGCGCGCGGAGCTCCGTGCGAAGGACGTGCGGCGGCGGGGACATGGGGGGCGCGCAACATACCCGAGGTGCGGGAGGGCTGCACGGGCGCCGCGGCAGGCCCGCCGCGCCGGCCTCCGGGCGCACGGCCGCGGCTCCCTGAGGTACCCTGTTCGGGTCAGCCAGCCTGGGGCTCGTCGAATTCCAGCCTCCATCTGCAGGGTTCGCCCTGCGAGCGGGTTTGGGGCTCGACGGCCGGGTTCCAATCTGCTTACTTCGCGCCCTCCTTTCCTCCGGATGTCCCAGATCCCCTCACCCAACGACCCCGCGTCAACCGGCGCCGCGCCCTCGTCCGCCGCCGTTCCGGCCGGCCCCAGCGCCACGCCCGCCCCGTCGCCCACGGCCGGCTTCTCGCTGCCCGGGCACCGGCCGCCCCCCACCGGGAAGGCGCTCGCGGCGCTCGCGGTCGGCGCGCTCGGGGTCGTCTACGGGGACATCGGGACGAGCCCGCTCTACTCGCTGAAGGAGTGCTTCGGCGGGCCGCACGGGGTCCACCCCACCGACGCGAACGTGCTCGGCGTCCTGTCGCTCGTGTTCTGGGCGATGACGTTCGTGGTGACGTTCAAGTACATGTCGTTCGTCATGCGCGCGGACAACCGCGGGGAGGGCGGGATCCTCGCGCTCATGGCGCTGGTGGGGAAGACCGAGACCACGCGCCTCGGCCGGCGCATGCTGCTCATGCTGGGCCTGTTCGGCGCCGCGCTGCTGTACGGCGACGGCATCATCACGCCCGCCATCTCGGTGCTGGGCGCGGTGGAGGGCGTCGCCGTCGCGGCGCCGGCCATGGAGCGGGCGGTGGTGCCGGCCACCGTGGTGATCCTGGTGTTCCTGTTCCTGTTCCAGAAGCAGGGCACCGCCAAGGTCGGCGCGGTGTTCGGCCCGGTCATGCTGGTCTGGTTCGCGACCATCGCGGTGCTGGGCGTGCGCGGCATCCTCCACGACCCCACCATCCTGCGCGCGCTCCTGCCCACCCACGGGCTCTCCTTCTTCGCGCGGAACGGCTGGCACGGCTTCCTGGTGCTGGGCGGCGTGGTGCTGGTCATCACCGGCGGCGAGGCGCTCTACGCGGACATGGGCCACTTCGGGAAGCGCCCCATCCGCGTGGCCTGGCTGGGCCTCGCCATGCCGGCGCTGCTCCTCAACTACCTGGGGCAGGGGGCGCTGCTGCTCCACGACCCCGGCGCCGCCCGCAACCCGTTCTACCTGCTCGCGCCGGAGTGGGCGCTCTACCCCACCATCGCCATCGCCACCGCCGCGGCCATCGTGGCCTCGCAGGCCCTCATCTCCGGCGCGTACTCGCTCACCCAGCAGGCCATCCAGCTCGGCTACTCGCCGCGCGTCACCATCCGCCACACCTCGCAGCGCGAGATCGGGCAGATCTACCTGCCCGAGGTGAACTGGATGCTCGGCACCGCCTGCCTGGCGCTGGTGCTCGGGTTCCAGACCTCCTCGCGCCTCGCCTCCGCGTACGGCATCGCCGTCACCGGGACGATGATCGTCACCACGCTCCTGTTCCACCGGGTGATGCGCGACCGGTGGGGCTGGGCGCGCTGGAAGGCCTGGCCGCTCACGTCCCTGTTCCTCACCGTGGACGCGTCGTTCTTCCTCGCGAACGTGGTCAAGTTCCGCGACGGCGGCTGGTTCCCCATCGCGGCGGCGGCGCTGGTGTTCACGCTCATGTCCACCTGGAAGCGCGGCCGCGACGCGCTCGCGCTCATGCTGAAGGACGCCGGGCTCCCGCTCGACCTGTTCATGGCCGACGTGGCGCGGCGCAAGGTCCAGCGCGTGGCCGGGACCGCGGTGTTCATGACCTCCAACCCCGGCGGCGTCCCGCCGGTGCTGCTCCACCACCTGAAGCACAACAAGGTGCTGCACGAGCGCGTGGTCCTGGTCTCGATCCTGGCCCACGAGATCCCGTTCGTGAACGAGCCGGAGCGGGTGAACGCGCGCGAGCTGGGCAGCGGCTTCTTCCAGGTGATCGCGCACTACGGCTTCATGGAGACGCCGGACGTGCCGGCCCTGCTCGACTCGCTCCCCCGCCGCGAGCTGGCCGGGCCGCGCATCACCATCGTCCCCATGGAGACGACGTACTTCCTCGGGCGCGAGACGCTGCTCGCGAACGGCCCGTCGAACATCCCGACCTGGCGCAAGCGGCTGTTCATCGTGATGGCCCGCAACGCGCAGACCGCGAGCGCGTTCTTCGGCCTGCCACCCAACCGCGTGGTGGAGATGGGCGCGCAGATCCAGCTGTAGCGCTCGAGCCGCGATGCGCTGGCCGAACGCCCTCCGCTCGCTCCGCCAGCGCGACCTGCGGCTGTTCTTCGCCGGCCAGACCGTGTCGCTGGCCGGCAACTGGATGCAGTCCGTCGCCCAGGCGTGGCTGGTGTGGCGGCTCACCCGCTCGTCCCAGATGCTCGGCCTGGTCAACTTCCTCGGCCAGGTGCCGGTGTTCCTGTTCAGCGTCTGGGCGGGCTCGCTCGCCGACCGCTACCCGCGCCGGCGGATGGTGCTGCTCACCCAGAGCAACGCCATCGTGCAGTCGGTGCTGCTCGCGGCGCTCACGCTGGCCGGGGCGGTGCAGCCCTGGCACGTGATGGTGCTCGCCGCCATGCTGGGCCTCACCTACGCGTTCGAGATCCCCGCCCGCCAGGCGCTGCTCGCCGACATCGCCGGCAGGGACATGCCCAACGCGATCGCGCTCAACTCGTCCATCGTGAACGCCGCGCGCGCGGTGGGCCCGGCGCTGGCGGGCGTGCTGGTGGCGGCGCTCGGCGAGGGCGTGTGCTTCGGCCTGAACGCGCTCTCGTTCCTCGGGACCTACGCCGCGCTCTGGGTGATGCGGCCGCCGCCGCAGCCGCCGCCCGCGCTCGGGCACCGCGCCCACCTGCTCGAGGGGATCGCGTACGCCGGCCGGACCGCGCACGTGCGCGCGCTGCTCGCGCTGCTCGCGGTCTCGAGCTTCTTCGCCATGCCGTACCAGACGCTGCTGCCCGCCCTCGCCGCCGACGTCCTGCACGGCGGCGCCTCGCTGTACGGCGCGCTCCTCGCGGCCGCCGGCATCGGCGCGCTGGCGGGCGCGGTCCGGCTGCTGGTGCGCCGCAGCCTGCGCGGCCTCGGCCGGATCGTGGCGCTCGGCGCGTCGCTGCTCGGCCTGGGCGTGCTGGGGCTGTCGCTGTCGCGCCACCCGGCGCTCAGCGCCGTCGCGCTGCTCGTCACCGGCTTCGGCTTCGTCACCCAGACCGCCGGCACCATGACCCTGCTCCAGGGGCTCGCGCCGCCGGAGATGCGCGGGCGGGTCATGGGCGTGTTCTCGATGCTGTTCATCGGCGTGACGCCGTTCGGCGCGCTCGCGGCCGGGTTCGTGGCCCACCGGGCCGGCGTGCCGCGGACGCTCGGCGTCTCGGCCGTGGTCGTGCTCGCCGCGAGCGTCGCGTTCCACCTCGCGCTGCCGCGGCTGCGCAAGGTGGTGCTGGCCGAGCACCCGACGATGTTCCCGCCCGCCGCGAGCTGAGCCGGGCGGCGGCGCGAGCCGCGCGCCCGGCGCTGGACGCCGGTTCAGGCTGTGCTACGGTGCCCGCGTGATCGTGCTCGGCATCGACCCCGGCTCCCGCCGCTGCGGCTACGGGGTCGTCGCGCGGGAGGGGGCCAGGCTGACGGTGGTCGAGTCCGGGGTGCTCGTCCCGGGCGACCTGCCCATGGCCCAGCGCCTGGGGCGCATCCTCGAGGGCCTCGACGCGCTCATCGCCCGGGCCCGCCCGGTGGAGGCGTCGGTCGAGTCGGTCTTCTCCGGCGCCTCGCCGCGCTCGGCGCTGGTGCTCGGGCAGGCGCGCGGCGTCGCGCTCGCCGCCGCCGCGCGCGCCGGGCTCCCCGTCTTCGAGTACGCGCCGTCCGAGGTGAAGCTCGCCTTCACCGGCAACGGGCGCGCCGGCAAGGACCAGATGCTCCGCACCGCCCGCATGCTCCTCGGCGCGGCGCCCGACCTCTCCGACGAGGCCGACGCGCTCGCCATCGCCGTGTGCCACCTGGCCCGGCGCGCCTTCGCGGTGCCGGCGGCCGGCGCCGGCCGCGCCGCCGCGGCGCGCGCGGCCGCGGCCCGGCTCCGCCCCTCGCGCCGCGACCACCGGGGGACCCCGTGATCGCGCGCCTGGCCGGGCGGATCGCCGAGAAGCGCGACGACCACGCCATCGTGGACGTGGGCGGGGTCGGCTACCTCGTGCACCTCTCGCAGCTCTCGCTGGCCTCGCTCCCGCCGCCGGGCGAGCCCGCCGCGCTCCGCGTGTACACCCACGTCCGCGAGGACGCGCTCGACCTGTACGGCTTCGCGACCGAGGACGAGGAGGCGGTGTTCCGCGCCCTCATCGACGTGAAGGGGGTGGGCCCGCGCGCGGCGCAGAACATCCTCTCCGGCATCGAGGCGCGCGAGCTGGCGCAGGCGGTGGCGCAGGGCGACGTCGCCCGGCTCACCAAGGTCCAGGGCATCGGGAAGAAGACCGCCGAGCGGCTGGTGCTGGAGCTGAAGGAGAAGCTGGTCGCGCTGGCGCGCGCCGCCGGGCCCGCCCGCGCCGGCGCGGAGGCGGACGTGCTCGAGCAGCTCCGGACCGCGCTGCTCAACCTCGGCTACCGGCCGCCGCAGGCGGAGGGCGTGGCGGAGGCGCTGCGCGACTCGGCCGAGGGCCGGCCGCTCGACGACCTGCTGCGCGAGGCGCTGAAGCGGCTGCGCGGGTAGGGGGCGACCATGACCGTGAAGCCGCTCCGCGACGTGACCCCGAAGCCGCTCGAGGGCGAGGAGCGCCTGGAGCAGTCGCTCCGCCCCGCCACCTTCGACGACTACGTCGGCCAGGTGAAGATCGTCGACAACGTGAAGGTGTACGCCGCCGCCGCCCGCCAGCGCGGCGAGTCGCTCGACCACGTGCTGCTCTCCGGCCCGCCCGGCCTGGGCAAGACCTCGCTCGCCCACATCCTGGCGCGCGAGCTGGGCGTCACCCTGCACGTCACGAGCGGCCCGGCGCTGGTGAAGAAGGGCGACCTGGCCGGCCTGCTCACCGCGCTCGCCCCGCGCGACATCCTCTTCATCGACGAGATCCACCGGCTCTCGCCGGCCGTGGAGGAGGCGCTCTACCCGGCCATGGAGGACTACCGCTTCGACGTGGTGCTCGGCGCCGGCCTCGGCGCCCAGACCATGGAGATGAAGCTGGAGCGGTTCACGCTGGTCGGGGCCACCACCCGCACCGGCCTGCTGGCGAGCCCGCTCCGCGACCGCTTCCCCATCCAGGAGCGGCTCGAGTACTACGGCCCGGCCGAGCTGAAGGAGATCGCGGTGCGGGCCGCGCGCAAGCTGGGGCTGCCGGTGGACGAGGACGGCGCCGAGGAGCTGGCGCGCCGCGCCCGCGGCACCCCGCGCATCGCCATCCGCCTGCTGCAGCGCGCCCGCGACTTCGCCCAGGTGGAGGGGGACGGGCGGCTCACCCGCGAGGTGGTGGACCGCACGCTGCGCCGCCTGGAGGTGGACGCCCGCGGCCTGGACGCGATGGACCGCCGCATCCTGGCGGCGGTCATCGACACGTTCGGCGGCGGGCCGGTGGGCATCGACGCGGTGGCCGCCGCGGTGGGCGAGGAGTCGGGCACGCTCGAGGACGTGTACGAGCCGTTCCTGGTGCGCGAGGGCTACCTGGCGCGCACGCCGCGCGGGCGGGTGGCGCTGCCCGCCGCCTACGCGCACCTCGGGCGCGACCGCCCCGGCGGCAAGCAGGGCTCGCTGGTCTGATCGCGGCCCCGCGGCCTACCAGCTCACCCGGCGCGCGCGCCAGGTCGGGCGCCGCCCCATGAGCCGCACCAGCAGCCACCCCGCCACGAACCCGCCCACGTGCGCGAACAGCGCCACGCCGGTGTTGCCGCCGAAGAAGATGGAGAGGACCTGCAGCAGGAACCACAGGCCGATGAAGAACGCGGCCGGCACCGGGATGATCCGGATGAAGATCACGATGATGACGAGCGTGGTCACCCGGGCCCGGGGGAACAGCACCATGTAGGCGGCCAGCACGCCGGCGATGGCGCCGCTCGCGCCCACCATCGGGACCTCGAGATCGCCGGTGGCCGCCGAGGCGACCACCTGGACCACCGCGGCCACCACGCCGCACGCGAGGTAGAACAGCACGAAGCGCCCGCGCCCCAGCGCGTCCTCCACGTTGTTCCCGAAGATCCACAGGAACAGCATGTTGGAGCCGACGTGGACCAGCCCCCCGTGCAGGAACATGGCGGTGAGGACGGTGAGCGGCGGCGGCACGAGGTCGCGCGGGTAGACGTCGGAGAACGTCAGGATCTCGAACGGCACCACCCCGCCGCGGAGCGCGGTGTCGCCCAGGCGCGCGGCCACGTACTCCATGAGGCGGCCGGAGGCGAGCGCGTCGGGCAGGGCGAGCACGTCCACCTGCCACAGGAACGCGAGCACGTTCGCCGCGATGAAGAGCAGGGTGACCGCCGGTGTGCGTTCGGTGGGGACGTCGTCGCTGAGCGGGATCACGTGGGCTCGCCTCGGCCGGCAATGCTATAAGGCCGCCCGCCCACCCGGTGACCCGATCGTCCGCTCTGACATCCGTGTCGTGGCGGTGTCGCCCGGAGGACGGGGTTCCGACACCCTCGAGGAGCGGACTGACCCGGCCGCGGGAGGGTGGGGCGAAAAGGCTCGGTAGGAACGAGGGGTTAGCGGTGGTGCCGCGGACCCATGAAGTGCCCGGAAATCGGGTTGATTGGCACGTCGATTGCTCGGAAGGGGGCCGCCCGGGCGACGCGCCCAGAACGGACTTGGACATGGCTTCCTGGAATCAGCGAACGGTCGCGAAGCGGGTCTCCTGCACGGGGGTGGGCCTCCACTCCGGCCGGCCCGCGACCCTGACGCTCGCGCCCGCCCCGGCCGACGCCGGCATCACGTTCGTCCGCATGGACCTCGGCGTGGAGATCCCCGCGCGCAACGAGCACGTGGTCGACACGATGCTGTCGACCTCGCTCGGCCGCGGCAGCGCCCGCGTGGCCACGGTCGAGCACGTCATGGCCGCGCTGCACGGCATGGGCATCGACAACTGCCGCGTCGAGGTGGACGGTCCGGAGATCCCGATCCTGGACGGCTCCGCCGCGCCGTTCACCTGCCTCGTGCAGGAGGCCGGCGTGAAGGTGCAGCCCGCCGGCAAGCGCTACCTGGTCGTCGACCAGGCCGTCGAGATCCGCGACGGCGACAAGCTGGCGCGCCTCGAGCCCGCGGACGGCTTCTCGGTCTCCTTCACCGCCGACTTCGGCCACCCGCTCATCACCGATCAGTCGTTCCAGGTGAAGCTGGGCGAGCGCGCCTTCGAGCGCGAGGTGGCCCGCGCGCGCACGTTCTGCTTCCGGCGCGACATCGAGAAGATGCAGGCGATGGGGCTGGCCAGGGGCGGCAGCCTCGAGAACGCCATCGTGGTGGACGAGTTCTCGATCCTGAACCCCGAGGGGCTGCGCTTCCCGGACGAGTTCGCGCGGCACAAGGTGCTCGACGCGATCGGCGACCTGGCGCTGTTCGGGCTCCCGGTGGTGGGCGCGCTGGTCGCGGTGAAGAGCGGCCACGCCATGAACCAGGCGCTGGTGAAGAAGGTCCTGGCCGACCCCGCCTCGCATCGCGTGGTCCGGGTGACCGGCGAGGCCGACGCGCCGGCGCTCCGCGCCAAGGTGCCGGCCCTCGCGATCCACGAGGGCTCCGCGGCCTAGCGGCTGGCGCCCCCCCGGCGCGCGCACGCGTTGGGGCGCGTCCGCCCGGGCCGCGCCGGCGCCCCGCGCCGGGCGGTACGCTCGCGGCGTGGACCTCGCGCCCCGCCCGCTGCCCGCCGCGCCGCCCGCCATCCTCGACGCCGCAGGCGTGCCGTGCCTCGGCGCCTACCACGGCACCGTCGCCTCCGCGGCGCTGCGGCCGCTCGCGCCGCCCGGTCTGGCCGGCTCGGTCGCGCACCTGGCGCGCGCGAAGCGCTGGGTCTACGTGTTCGCGGCGGGTGAACGGGCCGCGCTCGGGCTGGCGGTGGTCGAGGCGGGGTGGTTCGCCGGCGCCTTCCTGTGGGTGCTGGATCGCGCCGCCGGGCGGATGCTGGCGGAGCGGCGCGGCTCGGGCCTCCCCGGGGTGAACGCGCGGGTGGAGGAGCGCCCGTGGGGCGGCGCGACCTGGCGCGGGGGCGGCCTGGAGCTCCGCGTCACCGGCGCGCCCGGTGCGCTGCGGGTGGAGGGCGCCGGCCGCGCCGGGCTCGCGCTGGACCTCTCGCTCGACGCCGCCGGCGGGCCCGGTCCGCTCACCGTGATCGCGCCGGTGCCCGGCGCCGGGCCGCGGCTCACCGAGAAGCGGGCCGGGATGGCGGCGCGCGGCGCGGTGCGCCTGGGCGGCCGGAGCCTGGCGCTCGACGGCGGCTCCGGCGGCGCCGACTTCACGGCGGGGCTGCTCGCCCGCCGCACCGACTGGCGCTGGGCCTTCGGCACCGGCCTCGCCGCGGACGGCGCGGCGGTCGGCTTCAACCTGTGCGCCGGCTTCGGCCTCCCGCCCGGCGACGCCGCCGAGAACGCGCTGCTCGCCGGCGACGGGCCGCTGGCGCTGCCCGCGGTCGCGTTCGCGTTCGACCCGGCGCGACCGCTCGCCCCGTGGCGCGTGGAGAGCGCCGGCGGCGCCGTGCGCCTCGCGTTCCGGCCGGAGGCGGTCCACCGCGAGGACGTCGCGCTCGGCGTGGTGCGGACGCGCTTCGCGCAGGTGGCGGGGACGTTCGAGGGGGTGCTCCCCGCGCCCGGCGGCGGCGCGCTGGCCGTCGCCGGGCTGCCCGGGGTGGTGGAGGACCACCGCGCCGTCTGGTGATCAGCGCATGGGATCGTGGTGCGGCTCGCCGGGGCGGATCTCGCCGCGCCAGCCGCCGGACTCGACGCCGCGCTCCTCGATGTAGTGCTTGAAGCGCTCGAGGTCGCCCTCCACGCGCCGCGACACCACGCCGAGGACGTCGCCCGCCTTCTCCACGAAGCCCTGCGGGTCGTACTCGAGCGCGAGCGTCACGCGGCAGCGCCCGTCGTCGATGGGCGTGAACGTCACCACGCCGCGGTTCACCGCGCCGCGGGTGTGCCGCCAGGCGATCTGCTGGTCGGGCATCTGCTGCACGATCTCGGCCTCCCACTCCTCGCGCTTCCCGCCGATCTTCGCGACCCAGTGCAGCGTCCGCTCGTCGAGCTGGTGCACCGCCTCGACGCCCTCCATGAAGCGCGGGAACTCCTCGAACTGCGTCCACTGGTCGTAGACCGTCCGCACGGGGCGGTCGATCTCGATGCTCTTCTCCACGCGTGCCATGTCGTCCTCCTCGTACCCGCGAACCTAGGCATGGACCCCTGGTGCGTCCGGACGCCCGCGGTGGCGCGCGGCCGGAGGGCCCCGGTCCGTCCGCCGGGGCGTGCGCTCGCGGCGCGCGGGTCCGGCGCCCGCCCTGCGGGCGCGGGCGGGGCAGGGCGGGAGGGCGGCGCGGCACCGGCGCCGGGCCGTGGCCATCCTCGTGGACGTGCTCGCGGCGCGTCAGATCGGGGGCGGGGAGGCGGGGCGCGGCTGGGAGCGCCCGCTCGCGCTGGGCCAGGGCGCGTTCTACGCAGCCACGGGCGCGTGGCCGCTCGTCCACATGCCGAGCTTCGTGGCGGTCACCGGGCCGAAGCTCGAGCCCTGGCTGGTCCGGACGGTGGGCGTGCTGGTCGGCACGATCGGCGCGACGCTCCTCGCCGCCGGCGCGCGACGCCGGATCACGCCCGAGGTCCGGCTGCTCGCGCTCGCGAGCGCGGCCGGCATCGCGGCGGTCGAGCTCTGGTACGCGGGGAGGCGCCGCCGGATCGCGCCGGTGTACCTGCTGGACGGCGCGGGCGAGCTGGCGCTCGCGGCCGCGTGGGCGGCGGCCGGGGCCCGGCGGCGGCTCCGCCGCGGCGCCGGCCGAGGGTGGGCGGAGGCCGGGGCGACCGGCCGGGAGGAAGCGCGATGACGGGGAGCTGCGAGGTCTGCGGGAACGAGTACGACAAGGTGTTCGAGATCACGGCGAGCGGGAAGCGGCACGTGTTCGACAGCTTCGAGTGCGCCATCCAGGCGCTCGCGCCGCGCTGCGCGCACTGCGGGTGCAGGGTGATCGGGCACGGCACCGAGGCGGGGGGGCGGATGTTCTGCTGCGCGCACTGCGCCCACCACGCGGGCGCGCACGAGATCCAGGATCGGGTCCAGTGAGCAGCGCGGCGGCGCTCCCGTGGGGCGCCGCCGCGCCGGTGCGACGCGGCCCCGCCTCAGCGGGCGCGGGCCGCGGCGGGCGCAGCGCGCGCCGGAGGCGGGCGCAGGTAGCGGTCCACCACCGCGCGCCGCACCAACGCCACGGCCAGCGTGCTCGCCGCCGCCGCGGCTGCCTTGCGCAGCACGCTCGGCTCCGCGGCCACGCGGTGCGGGTGATCGAGCAGCCGCGCCAGCGCGCGCCGGGCGTCGCGGGCCCGCACCGTCGGGCGCCGCCGCTCCGAGCGGGCGCGCACCGCCAGCGCGATCAGGCCGCCGACCACCAGCGCCGCGGCGCTCGCCGCGATCGCCGCCGCCACCGGGTGGCGCCGCGCCTGCAGGCCGAGGTCGAACAGCTCGCTCCGGCGGCGGTCCAGCTCGCCGACCAGCATCCCCAGCTCCCCGCGCAGCGCGTCGATCTCCCCCGACACGCGGCGCACCTGCCCGTCGGCGTCCGGCGTCATGCCACCTGCTCCTTCGCCCAGCGGACGCCGTCCTGCAGCGACCGGCGGGTCGTGTCGAGCGGCTTGCGCACGCGGCGCCCCCAGCCCCACAGGCCGGCCGCGGTCCCGACGGCCAGCACCACCGCGGCGACCACCAGCGCCGCCGCCCAGCCCGGCAGCAGGCCCGCCTCCATGAGCGCGAGCACCACCGCGGTGAGCAGGAGCTGCACGGTGAAGATCCCGCACAGGCCCGCCACGCCCAGCCCGCTCGCCATCTTCGCCTCGGCGCGCAGGTCGGCCCGAAGCTCCGCCTTGGCGAGCTCGACCTCCTTGCGGGCGAGCGCGCTGGCCTTGCGCGCCAGCTCCGTCACCAGATCGCGCGTCGGCAGCTGGCGCACCGCCTCGGTCGCGCCGCCCGGGTGCACGGGCGGGACATGCGTGGGCCGGCCGGGCCGGTGCTGCTCGGTCATGGCTCTCTCTCCCCCCGGCGCGGTGAGTGCGCGCGCCGAGGACAAGGTGCGACCGCGGCGCAGGGCGCGCCACGCGCCGGAGGCGTGCCGCCGTCGCGGCCGGGGCGCCCGCAGGCGCCGCCGACGGGGCTCACGCGCCGGCCGCCCGCTCGAGCTCCGCCGGGGCGGGCAGGCGCTGGCGCAGCGTCAGCACCGGGGCGAACAGGTCGCCCACGCGCTCGACCCGCCGGAGCACCGCCGCCGCCTCGAACACCAGCCCGCCCGCGTCGCGGGTCCGGACGGCCTTCTCCACCTCGGCCCAGCGGAGCGGGGTGGAGACGGTGGGGCGCGGCCGCGCCCGCAGCGAGTAGACGCAGACGGTGGTCTTGTGCGGATCGTTCTGGCTCCAGTCCACCAGCACCTTGCCGCCGCGGAGCGCCTTCGCCATGCGCTCGACCACGAGCTGCGGGTGGCGGCGCTCCAGCAGGCGGGCGACGGCGTGCGCGAACGGCTTCGTGTCCGCGTAGGTGGCGCCGGAGAGCGGCACGTACAGCTGCATGCCCTTCGACCCGGAGCCCTTCGGGAACGCCTCCAGGCCGAGCGCGGCGAGCAGCCGCCGCAGCAGCAGCGCCACCTCGCAGCAGGCGAGCAGATCGGCGGGCGGGCCCGGGTCGAGGTCGAACACGAGCGCGGTGGGCCGCTCCACGTCGTCCACCAGCGACAGCGAGGGGTGGAGCTCCAGGTCGGCGATGCTGGCGAGCCACACCAGCGAGGACAGGTCGTCCACCACGCAGTAGTCGATGTAGTCCTGGTTGCCCTCGCTCCAGATCGCCTCGGTCCGGAACCAGTCCGGGCGGTGGCGCGGACAGCGCTTCTCGTAGAAGTGCGGCCCGTCCACGCCCTCCGGGTAGCGCTTCAGCGTGAGCGGCCGGTCCCGCAGGTGCGGCAGGAGCACGGGGGCGACGCGGCGGTAGTAGTCCACCACCTCACCCTTGGTGAAGCCGGCCTCGGGGTAGAACACCTTGTCGAGGTTGCGGAGGAGGATCCGCCGCCCCTCCACCTCGACCTCGACGCCCTGCTGCGCGCGCGCCACGGATCACCCGCGCTTCTTGCGCGACGCGCGCGCGGCGCGGGGCCGGCCGGTGGTCCGGGCCGCGGCCGCGGCCGCGTGGCGTCGCTCGCCGCGCGCCGGCGCCTCGTGCTCGTCGCCCCGGCGGCGGGCCGCCGCGAGGCTGGCGGAGAGCGCGTCGGCGAGGCTCACCACCTCGGCCCCGGCCGGCTCGGCGGCGGGCGCCTCGATGGCCTGGCCCTCCGCCTTGCGCTCGATGAGCTCGAGCACGCGCTCGCGACGCAGGTCCGGGTAGCGCTCGGGCTCGAACGGCCCGGAGAGCGACGCGACGAGCTGCTCCGCCATCTGCAGCTCGCGCGAGGACGGCTCGCCCGCCTCGGGCAGCTCCAGCGAGCCCGGCGAGTCGATCTCGTCGGCGCGGTTCATGGTGGAGAGCGCCAGGGCGCCGCCGGCCGCCGGGCGCACGCAGCAGAGCGACTCGCGCGTGCGCAGCACCGCGGTCGCGATCGCGACCTTGCCCGCCTTGCGCATGGCGTCCCCGAGCAGCCGGTACGCCTTCGCGGCGCTGCGGTCGGGCACGAGGTAGTAGCTCGCCTCGAAGAACGCCGGGTCGATCTCGGAGAGCTCCACGAAGTCGTGGATCTCCACGGTGCGCGTGGCCTTCGGATCGAACGCCTCCAGCTCCTCGCGCGTCACCGTCACGTAGCGGCCGGGCGACACCTCGTACCCCTTCACGATGTGCTCGTAGGGGACCTCCTTCTCCTCGGTCGAGCAGAAGCGGCGCAGCTGGATGCGGGCGCCGTCCGCGTCGTGCAGCATGTGGAACCGGACCTCCTTCTGGTGCACCGCGGTGTAGAGCTTCACCGGGATGTTCACCAGGCCGAAGGTCAGCGCGCCGCTCCAGATCGCCCTCGCCATCGGGATGCCTCCGGACGAACGTTCCATCCCCCGGCCGGCGGCGGCAACGCGCGCCGGCGAGGACGGGGTTCACCTCGGCTGGTGATAGCCCCAGCTTGCGGGGAGGGGAGGAACCATGAAGGGCGAGCCCAAGGATCAGCCACGCAAGGACCCCGGCAAGGCGCCGCGCACCGATCTCCCGCCCACGCGGGAACCCTACGACGAGGGCTACTTCGGCACGGGCGAGGAGGAGGGCGTGGAGCGCGAGCGCCAGGCGCCCGAGCCGGCGAAGGATCGAGAGCGCGGGCGGTAGGCGCCGTGCCGGCTGGCCGCGGCCCCCGCGCTGCGGCATGCTGCGTCGCGATGGGGACGCGCCTCGACGTCGCGGAGCTCCGGGGCTGGGGTCGGCTCGCGTTCGACGCGACGCTCGGGGTGACCGCCGTCGTCGAGGGGATGCACCACAACATCGCGCGCGGGCCGTGGTTCCTCGACGCGCCGCGGAGCGCGCGCACCCGGGGCCTCACCGGCCTCGTCTACGGCGCGGTCCGGGGCGTCACGCGGCTCGCGGGGGAGGGCTGGGACGCGGCGCTCTCGCGGGCCGCCGGCGGCGCCGGGCAGGCCAGCTCGCCCCGGCGCGAGGCGGTCCGGGCGGCGCTGAACGGCGTGCTCGGGGATCACCTCGTCGCCACCGGGAACCCGCTCGCGATCCCGATGCAGCTCCGGTTCGGGGGCCGGCCGGTCGCGCTCGAGCGGCGCGCGCTGCGGGACGCGATCCCGGGTGCGACGGGGAAGGTGGTGGTGCTCGTGCACGGGCTCTGCACCGACCCGCTGCGCTGGCGCCGCCGCGGCCACGATCACGGCGCCGCGCTGGCGCGGGACCTCGGCTACACGCCGCTGTACCTGCACTACAACAGCGGCCTGCACGTCTCGACGAGCGGGCGGGGGCTCGACGAGGTCCTCGAGGCGCTCGTGCGCGCCTGGCCGGTCCAGCTCGAGGACCTCTCCCTGCTCGGCCACAGCCTCGGCGGCCTCGTCGCGCGGAGCGCCTGCCGGCAGGGGGCGGCCGCCGGGCACGCGTGGCCGCGCCGGCTGAGGAGCGCGGTGTTCCTCGGCACGCCGCACCACGGCGCCCCGCTGGAGCGCGGCGGCAACTGGGTCGACGTCGTGCTGGGCGTCAGCCCGTACACCGCGCCGCTCGCGAACCTCGGGCGGATCCGCAGCGCCGGCATCACGGACCTGCGCCACGGGAACGTGCTCGAGGAGGACTGGCGGGGCCGCGATCGCTTCGCGCGGTCGCCCGACCGGCGCCGGCCGGTGCCGCTGCCGCCCGGGGTCCGCTGCCTCGCCGTCGCCGGCACGACGGCGCGCGGGCGGAGCGCCGCGGCCGACCTCCTGGGCGACGGGCTGGTCCCGCTCGCCAGCGCGCTGGGCCGGCACCGGGACCCCGCGCGCACGCTCGCGTTCGGTCCCGCGGGCCGGGCCATCGCGCCCGGGGTCGGCCACCTGGACCTGCTCGGCGACCCGGGCGTCTACGCGCGCGTGCGCGGGTGGCTCGCCGGCTAGCGCCGCGCCGCGGCCCGGCTACCAGGAACCGAACCGGCGGCGCGCCTCGGCGGTGAGGACGTCGCGGTGCTTCGGGTGCGCCACCGCGATGAGCGCGGCCGCGCGCTGGCGGAGGTTCTTGCCGAACAGGTCGGCGATCCCGTGCTCGGTGACGACGAAGTGGACGTGCGCGCGGGTGGTGACCACGCCCGCGCCCGGCCGCAGCACCGGCACGATGCGCGACTCGCCGGCCGCGTTCGTGGAGGGCAGCGCGATGATGGGCTTGCCGCCGTCGGACAGCGCCGCGCCGCGGATGAAGTCCATCTGGCCGCCCACCCCGGACACCTGCCGCTCGCCCACCGAGTCGGCGCACACCTGGCCGGTGAGGTCCACCTCGATGGCGCTGTTGATGGCGGTGACCTTGGGGTTGCGGCGGATCACCGCCGTGTCGTTCACGTAGGCGATGTCGAGCATCGCGACGAGCGGGTTGTCGTCCAGGAAGTCGTAGAGGCGACGGGTGCCGTGCGCGAAGCCGGCCACGATCTTGCCCGGGTGCACGCGCTTCAGCTCGCCGGTGATGACGCCCTTCTCCACCAGGTCCACCACGCCGTCGGAGATCATCTCGGTGTGGATGCCGAGCCGGTGGTGGTCGCCGAGCGACGCCAGCGTGGCCTGGGGGATCGCCCCGATGCCGAGCTGCAGGCAGGCGCCGTCGTCCACCAGCTCGGCGCAGTGCCGGCCGATGGCGCGCTCCACGTCGGTGAGCGCGCGCACCGGCGCCTCGTGGATGGGCTCGTCCACCTCGACCATGTAGTCGATCGCGTCCACGTGGATGAGGCCGTCGCCGTGCGTGCGCGGCATGCGCGGGTTCACCTGCGCGATCACGGTCCGCGCGGTCTGCACCGCGGCGCGGGTGACGTCCACCGACACGCCCAGCGAGCAGAAGCCGTGGCGGTCCGGCGGCGAGACGTGCACCAGCGCCACGTCGAGCGGCAGGATCCCGGAGCGGAAGAGCTGCGGCACCTCGGAGAGGAACACCGGCAGGTAGTCGCCGCGCCCCTCCTCGATCGCCTTGCGCACGTTCGGCCCGACGAACAGCGCGTTCACGCGGAAGTGCCGGGCCATCTCGGGCGCGGCGTACGGCGCGTCCCCCTCGGTGTGGATCGAGACGATCTCGACGACGCTCAGCTCGGGCGCCCGCGCGGTGAGCGCCTCGATGAGCCGGCGCGGCGCGGCCGCGACGCTGTGCACGAACACCCGGTGGCCGGACTTGACGACCGAGAGGGCTTCCTCGGCGGAGACGATGCGGCTCATCGGCAGGGCTCTCCTCTCGAGCAGGGCGGTGCGGCGCGCCAGTGTACCAGCGGGGCGCGCGCCTTTGCACCCGTGCCGGGCTTCCGGTCGTCCAGGGCGCGGCGCGTCAGGAGCGCATGTCCCAGGCCAGCTTGACGGCCAGGGCGAGCGTCACCAGGACCGCGGTGCGCCGGACCAGCGCGTCGCCGCGCCGGACCGCGAGGTGCGCGCCGATCCACCCGCCGGCGAGCTGGGCGGCGGCCATGGGCACCGCGATGCGCCAGACCACCACGCCCTTGACCGAGAACAACGCCACCGCCGCCAGGTTGGACGCGAAGTTCACCACCTTCGCGCCCGCGGAGGCGCGCGCCAGGCCGTCGCCGAGCAGCGCCACGAACGCGACGATGAGGAACGTGCCGGTGCCCGGGCCGAAGAAGCCGTCGTAGGCGCCGATCGCGAGCGCGATCCCCCCGGCGACGAGCGGCGTCGCCTCGCGGCGCGCGCCGTCCGGGCGGGCGGGTGGCCCGCGGCGGAGCCCGACGAACAGCGCGGCGAACGCGAGCAGCGCCAGGACGACCGGCCGCAGCGTGGCCGGGGGCACGAGCAGCACCAGCCCGGCGCCGGCCAGCGAGCCGGCGAGGCCCAGCGGGAACGTGACCCGCGCGCGCCGCCCGTCCACCATCCCGGCGCGCGAGAACCGCACCAGCGCCGCGAAGGAGCCGAACACCGACTGGCCCTTGTTCGTCCCGAGCGCGAGGTGCGGCGGCAGCCCGGTCCAGAGCAGCGCCGGGAGCGTGAGCAGCCCGCCGCCCCCGGCGATCGCGTCCACCACGCCGGCGAGCAGGGCGACGGCGGTGAGCGGGACGAGCTGGGCGAGGCCGACCTCGGGCATGGCGCGCGGTTCTACCACGCGCCGGCCCGGGCGCGCGGTTCACCGTGCGTTGCGCTCGACCGCGTCGATGAGCTCGCCCAGGCCGATCGGCTTGTAGAGGATCTCGCGGGCGGTGAGCGGCGCGCCGTCGAGCCCGCGGCTCGCGGTCATCACCACCACCGGGATGTCGCGGAGCCGGTCGTCGCGGAGCTGCGCCTCCCGGAACTGCCAGCCGTTCATCTCCGGCATCATGAGGTCGAGCAGGATCAGGCTCGGGTCGCCGCCGTGCCGCAGGTAGTCGAGCGCCTCGCGCCCGTTCTCGAACAGGCGCGGCTCGTAGCCCTCCTCCTCGAGCAGCTCGCCCAGCGTCTCGCGGAGGTCGGGGTCGTCGTCCACGACGACGATGGTTTCGTGGTCCGCCATGTGCGCTCGACTCGTATAGCCCCGGACGGCGGCCCGCAACCTCGCGCCCTGGCCGGTGCTGCCCTCGCCTCTGAGGGTGGCCCCTGCCGGCGCGCCCGGCACGTCCATCGAGCGTGGGACGGGCCGGCAGACGGGCGCCTCCTGGTGGGTCGTCGGGTCGCTCCCCGCACGCGCACCGCCGGTTCGGTTAGGCTCCCCGCGTGGAGCCGCTCACCGCGCTGGCGCAGTCGCTCGGCCTCGCGTTCGCGTCGGGCATCAGCGCGTACGCGGCCGCTGCGTTCGTGGGGCTCGCGGGGCACCTCGGCTGGATCGGGCCGCTGCCGGGCGCGCTCGGCCTGCTGACGGACCCGTGGGTGTTCGGGACCGCGGGCGCGCTCGCGCTCGTCGAGGCGCTCGCCATGCTCGTGCCCGGGATCGCCACCGCCTGGGAGGCGATCCACACCGCGATCCGGCCGTTCGCGGCCGCGGCGCTGGCGGTCCTCGCCACCTGGGGCGAGCCGCGCCTCGCGGTCGTCGCCGCGCTGCTCGGCGGCGCGCTCGGCCTCGCCACGCACGCGACCAAGCTCGGGCTCCGCGCCACCATCGACACGTCGCCCGAGCCGGTGACGAACGCGGCGGCGACCACCGGCGAGCTCGGGGTGGTGGCGGCACTCGCCTGGGCGATCTGGGCGCACCCCTGGATCGCGCTCGCGGCGGCGCTCGCGCTGCTCACCGCGCTGCTCTACGTCGTGCGGGCGCTCTGGCGGACCGTGGCCCGCGCCATCGCGGCCCTGTTCTCGCCGCCCACCGCGCCGGGCTCGTGAGCGACGCCGGCGGGCGCGCGGGGGACGGCCCCGTCCAGCGCGGCGCGCTCGTGCGCCAGCAGCCAGCGCTTCCGGTCGAGGCCGCCGGCGTAGCCGGTGAGGCTCCCGTCCGCCCCGATGACGCGGTGGCAGGGGATGGCGATCGCGATCGGGTTCCGCCCGTTCGCGAGGCCCACCGCCCGTGCCGCGCCCGGCCGCCCCAGCGCGGCCGCGAGCGCGCCGTAGCTGCGGGTCTCGCCGGCCGGGATGCGCCGCAGCTCGTCCCAGACCTGCCGCTGGAACGGCGTGCCGCCCGGATCGAGCGGGAGCCCGTCCAGCGCGCCGAGGTCGCCCGCGAACCAGGCGCGCGCGCGGGACGCCAGGCCGAGCGGGTCGCGGCCCGCGCGCAGCGCGAGGTCGGGGCCGAAGCGCCGCGCCAGCGCCGGGCGCAGCAGCGGCGTGTCCCCCAGCTCGAGCGCGCAGAGCGCGCGCCCGTCCGAGACGAGGTGCACCGGGCCGATGGGCGACTCCACCACCACGTGCTCGAGCGTCATGACCGCCTCCCCTTCTTCCGTGCGCCCGGCGCCGCGCGTGCGCGGGGCCGCAGGCTCGTCCACAGGTGCAGCGCCGCGTACGCCCGCCATGGGCGCCAGCGCTCGGCCCGTCGCAGCAGCTCCCCCGGCGGCGCCCGCCCGCGGCCGCGCAGGTCGCCGAGCGCGGCGAGCAGGCCGAGGTCGCCCTCCGGGAACGCGTCCGGCTGGTGCAGCGCCCGCATCGCCACGTACTGCGCGGTCCAGCGGCCGATGCCGGGCAGCGCGTCGAGGCGCGCCACGGTGTCCTCCAGCTCGCCGCCCGGCGCGAGCAGGGACGGGTCGTCCCGCACCGCGCCGCCGATCGCGGCGAGCGTGGCGGCGCGGGCGCGGGTCAGCCCGAGCCCCTCCAGGTCGGCGCCGGCGAGCGCCTCCGGGCCGGGGAACAGCCGCGACAGCGCGGGGTCGCCGGAGTCCACCGGGGCGCCGAGCCGCGCCGCGAGCCGGCCCGCCAGCGTCCGGGCCGCGGCGACGCTCACCTGCTGCCCGAGCACCGCGCGCACCACCAGCTCGAACGGCTCCCACGCGCCCGGCACGCGCAGCCCGGGCCGCGCCGCGACGAGCGGCGCGAGCAGCGGATCGCCCGAGAGGTGCGCGCCGATCGCCCGGGCGTCCGCGTCGAGATCGAGCAGCCGGCGCAGGCGCTCCACCGCGGGCGCGATCGCCGCCACCCGCGGCAGCCGCAGCGTCGCGACCAGGCCGCGGCCCCGCGGATGGGGCCGGACCTCGACCGTGCCCGCGGCGCCGTCGAGCGCCACGGTGCGGCGGTACGCGCCGTCCGACACCTGCTCGACGCCGGGGATCGCCCGCGCGCCCAGGAACCCGAGCAGCGCCGGCCAGTCGTACGGCGCGGTGTGCGGCAGCGCGATCGCGATCGCGCCGTCCGGCGGCGGGGCGGACGCGCCGCGCCGCAGCGCGCCCGGCGGGCGCCGGAACGTGCGCCGCACCGCCTCGTTGAAGCGGCGCACGCTCCCGAAGCCCGCCGCCGAGGCCACGTCGGCGAGCGGCAGGGTGGTGTCGGCGAGCAGCCGGCGCGCCAGCAGCACGCGCTGCGCCTGCGCGATCCGGACCGGCGGCGCGCCCACGTGGCGGGCGAACAGGCGGCGGAGCTGCCGGCCGCCGACGCCGACGCGCTCGGCGAGCGCCTCCACGTCGTCGCGCTCGCCCCAGGCGCCCGCCGAGATCAGCGCGAGCGCGCGCGCGACCGTGTTCGCGGTGCCCCGCCAGCCGGCCACGCCGGGCGCGAGCTCCGGCCGGCAGCGCAGGCAGGGCCGGAACCCGGCCGCCTGGGCGGCGGCGGCGCTCGGGTAGAACGCGCAGTGCTCCCGGCGCGGCGTGCGCGCCCGGCAGATCGGGCGGCAGAAGATCCCGGTGGAGAGCACCGCGGTGAAGAAGCGGCCGTCGAACCGCGCGTCGCGGGCGACGTGGGCGCGCCAGCAGGCGCCGGCGTCGAGGCCGGGGATCGCGGGCGGCGGGGCGGGGCGGGGCATGCGCGGCATCATGGCCGCGGTCCGGCCGCGGCGCTCGCCGTTTTCGGACCTCGATGCCGCGGCCCGTCCCGCCGCGGGGCGCATCAGCCGTCGACGCGCTCGCCGTCGAACCAGGCGCCGCCCTCGGGCCGGGCGGTGAAGCCGGCCAGGTAGCGCCGCTCCTTCGGCCCGCCCGGCGCCGAGCCCGCGAACAGGCCCACCTTGCCGGAGTCGGGGTACACGGTGATGTCGGTGGGGAGCATCGTGGAGAGTGCGAGGTACTGCAGCGGCGCGGCGCCGTCGTTGCGGAGCTGGTGCGCGGCGCCCGGGCCCGCGGGCAGCGCGACGTAGTCGCCCGGGCCGACCCGCACCTCGGCGTCGCCGACGCGCAGCAGCCCGCTCCCGGCGATCACGAAGATCGCCTCCTCGTTCGCGCAGTGGAAGTGGTGCGCCCAGGCGGTCTTGCCCGGCGGCAGCTCCATGTGGCTGCAGCCGAGCTGCTCGCCGCCGCTCTCGGCGGACAGCTGGCGGCGCCGGAACGCGAACCGCGTGCCCTTCTCTGCGACGGTCTGGGGGATCTCGGCGACGTTCACGACGTGCGGGTGCCGGCGCGTGGAGCTCATGGCGTCTCCTGCCCGAAGGCGATGGGAAGCCAGGACTCTACCGTCCGTCCGGGGGCGGCGGGCTCGCCGGGCGCCGGCGCGCCCCGAGAAGGCGATCCCCTCGTCCCGGAGCAGGGGGGGCTCCGGGACGAGGGGCGTCGCTCAGCGCCGGAGGCCCACGCCGGCCGGAGCTCGCGGCCGCCCGCGCGGCGGCGGCGAGCCCGGAGGGCGGACGTGGGCTCCTGCGCCCGAGGGCCGCGCAGCGGCCGCGCCGCTTGGGGAGCGCGGGCGCGCTGCGCGGGCCGTCACCACTCTTCCTTCTGCTTCTCGACGAGCTGCTTGAAGTAGAGCTCCGGGTTCGTCAGCTTCTTCACCTCGGCGGGCGCGTACCCGAGCTCGCGGAAGTTCAGCACGCCGTTCACGCCGTGGCAGTTGACGCAGTTCAGCGCCTTCGACCGCGTCACCAGGTGGTTGCTGCCGAAGTAGATCGTCTGCCAGCCGGGCACCGCGGCCTTCGCCACCGCCGCCGGATCCTTCATCCCCAGCGTCCGCGCGGCCGACTCGACGCCGGCGCGGGTGTCGCCGTTCGCCATCGGCGGCGCGAAGTCCATGGAGAGCAGCTTCCCCGACTTCGCGTCGTAGAACGCCTTCCCCATGTAGATCTTGAACGGGTAGATCTTGCTCTTCGCGTCCTTGCGGCTGCCCTTCGGGCCGATGAAGTGCGGCTCGTTGCGGACCTTCCGGTCGTACCAGGCGTAGACCGGGACGGTCTCGTTCGCGTCCTTCTTCAGCGTGGTCGGCTCGTAGAAGCCGTCGCCGCCCTTCTCCCAGACCGTGAAGTCCTTCGCCACCGCGCCGCCGGTGCGCGGGATGTGGCAGGTCTGGCAGGCGATCCGCGCGGTGTGGCGGTTGTAGTCCGCGCTCTTGTGCGGCTTCTCGCCGTGGCAGCCGTCGCAGGAGAGGCGCAGGCCGTCGTTCGCCCAGTTGTTCGGGTCGAAGCCGGTCGGGATGCGGTGGTCCTTCGCCTGGTGGCAGTCCACGCACACCATGCCCTTCGCGGCGTGCGCGTCGGTGTCCTTCGTGAACGAGAAGCCGCGCTTCACCAGCACGCCGCCGCCCGCGGTCTCGTGGCAGGTCATGCAGTTCTTCACGGTGGGCTTGCCGATCGCGAGCGCCGCCTTCGTGCTGCGATCCTGGCCCATCACCACGCGGCCCTGCTCGTCCTTGTACGGCTTGCGCTGGCGGAAGTCGTACTCGGTGGAGTGGCAGACCAGGCAGTCCACCGCCGCCTCCGCCTCGGGCCCGGTGCTGCCCACGTCGTTCAGGTGGTTGCCCGGGTGGCAGGTGTTGCAGCCCGTGAACTTGGACTTGCCGTCCGCGTTCTTCGGGATCTCCTTCAGGTTGTTCACGATGTCGTTGCCGTTGCACATCGTGTAGATGCGGTTCTTCATCCCGTATTCCTGCTTCGGGTCCAGGTTCTCGACGTTGTCCACCTTGGAGGCGTGCTTCCAGTGGACCGTGCCGAGGAACTCCTTGGCCTTGCCGGGATGGCACTCCTCGCAGGTGGACGGGCCCTCGTAGCCGTCCTTCTCGATCTGGCTCCGGCCCGGGTGCTCAGCGGCGAGCGCGCCGGGGGCCTGGAGCAGCGCGATCAGCGCGGACGCGACTGCCGCCGAACGTCTCATGGTCTGGTTCCTCGGTCGGGGGGACGTGGGAGGGGGCGCGCCGCGATCAGCAGCCGGCCGTCTTGCGGAAGTAGGTCGACAGCTTCTTGCCGTCCTTGACCTCGTACTTGCACCGGATCTCGTCGCCCTCGACGATGCGGTGGTCCTTGAACTTGTCGAGCGTGAGGTCGTCCTGGATCACCACCTCGACCAGCTCCTCGGTCTTGACGTCCTTCAGGACGACCGTCGCGGTCTTCGCGTCCTTCCCCGCGAGGTCGATCTTCGTGATGACGCCCACCATCTTCGTCTCGTCGGCCCGGGCGACGCCGCTCAGCGCCACCACGCACATCGCCAGCTGGACGACCGCGACCACGACTGCGAGAGCCTTCTTCATTGGGATCTCCTTGGAACGGTTGCTGCTGCTGCGGGGGAGGGTTGGTGCCTGCTGCGGCGTGAGCCAGGGGCGGTGCGGGCGGGTTCGCCGTGCGACGAGAGGCCGCACGCGGCGAGGGACGGCCTCGTCCCCCGCCGCGCGCGCCGGGCCTAGAACCGCACCTCGAACGTGCCGTAGAAGTCCTGGGCGGACTTCATCGGCGGGAGCATCTGCGCGTTCATGGGGCTGGCCATCAGCTCCGAGATCTTCACCGGCGCGCCGATCCAGTTGTTGCTGCCGGTGTAGTCGAAGTCGTAGTACTGCCAGCCCACCTTGAAGAACGCCTTGCTGACGAACGACGAGATCGCCGGCAGCGGCAGCTCCTGGATCAGGTACGCCTCGTAGACGTTGCCGCGGGTGCCGAGCTTGCTCGTCCACAGGTCGTCGGCGGCGGGGTCGAACGGCATCCAGTACTTCGAGCCGTGGTTGTACTCGCCGCCGATCTTGGTGCCGGCGGGCAGGTCGTAGCGGAGGCCGGCGTACGCGCCCCAGCCGGTGCGGTCGGAGTCGTCCGGGCCGCTGGTGAGCAGGCCGGCGCCGGAGTCCATCCCGCCGAGCAGCATGTGCTTGCCGTTCGGGTGGGTGATGCTGACGCCGCCGCTCGCGAACGAGGTGAGGCTGCCGGGGCCGATGCCCTTCAGCGTGCTGAGCACGCCCACGCCGTACCAGTCGATGTCGCCGAGCTCGACGCCCACGTTGTTCGGGTCGTCGAAGATGTTGAACCCGCGGTTCCACTGGAAGTCGACGCGGAGCGGATCGGTGTCCACCGGCACGACCTGCACGCCGACCATGTCGGTGTCCTTCAGGTCGTTGGTGTTGCTGTAGCCGGCCTCGAAGCCGCGGCCGTAGCAGAGCTTCGCGAACGCGCCGGGGAGCGCGTCGATCTCCGGCGCCCAGCCCAGCGTCATGCCGTCGAACGCGTAGTCCACCAGCAGGCCGGGCACGCCGCCGTTGCCGGGGCGCTCGCCGTCCTGCCGCACGTGGGTGGGCGACCCGCCCGTGGACGGGCGGCGGCCGACCGAGAACCACACCGGCTGGTCGAAGATGTTGCTCCAGGTGGCGAACACCTGGTCCACGCGGAGGACGTTGTCCGTCGGGATGTGGCCGATGGTGCCGTCGAGGACCGACATCCGGTCCGCGAAGAAGCCGGCGTTGGTCGCGTCGGCGGTCTGCATGCCGCTCGTCTTGTTCATGAGCAGGCGCGTCGTGACCGTGACGTTCCGCGTCGCCTTGGCCTTCAGGTTCAGGCCGAAGCGGTTCGTCATCAGCGTCCCGTTCTCCGGGTCGAAGCCGGGCATCGGCACCGGCATGGCCGCCGGCCCCATGTACTGGTAGTACGCGGGGACCTCGCCCTTCAGCGAGTCGAGGCGGAACCGGTAGTCGCCGCTCACCGTCAGCCACTTGCTGAGCGACTTCTCCTCGTCCTTCTTCACCTGCTGCTTGAGCGCCTCGAGCTCCTTGGCCAACTCGTCGAGCTTCTTCTGCTGCGGATCGGGGTCGGCGGCGCGGCCGGCCAGCGGCAGCGCCAGGGCGGCCAGCGCCGCCCCCGTCACGATGATTCGGATCAGCTTGCGCACGCGGGATCTCCTGTTCAGTGGACGGCCGCACGGGCCTCGCTCATGCCCTTTGCGGGACGCGTGCCCGCGACGGAGTGCCCTGATTCCGGGCGGTTGCGCCGGGCGCGCCGGTCGCGACGACACGGAACGTTTCAGCGCGGCGAAACACCGCGTTTCGCGCTGCGACGCGACATGCCAGCCTGCGGCACATGAGCGCATCGGAGCAGGGCAGCGAGGTCGCCTTCGCCGCGGTGAACGCGGCCTTCGGATCCCTCGGGCGCGTGTGCATGGCGCTCGACGACCAGTTCCGGGTGCGGCACGTGTCGTCGCGCCTGGACGTGCTGCTCGGGGAAGGCGCCGCGGCGCGGACGGTCGGGACGCCGGTGGAGGCGCTGCTCGGCGCGGAGCTGTTCGGCGCGGACGGCCCCATTCGCCAGGCGCTGCTGGCGGGCGAGAAGCGCGAGGGCTGGCGCGCGCTGCTCCGGGCCGGCGACGGCGCCTCGCACCTGCTCTCCGTCACCGCCGCGCCGCTCCAGCTCGATCCGCACGGCGTGTGCGCGCGGGACGCGCGGTACCTGGTGGTGCTCCGGCCCGCCGAGGAGGAGGCGGGCGACGCCGCCGCCGCGCTCGCCACCACCGGCATCATCAGCCGCTCGCGCGCCATGGGCCGGGTGGTGCGGCTGGTGGAGAGCCTGCAGTACAGCGAGGCCTCGGTGCTCGTCACCGGCGAGAGCGGCTCGGGCAAGGAGGTCCTGGCGCGGCTCATCCACGCGCACTCGCCGCGCCGGAGCGGGCCGTTCGTGGCGGTGAACGCCGCCGCGCTGCCGGGCGACCTGCTCGAGAGCGAGCTGTTCGGCCACGTGCGCGGCGCGTTCACCGGCGCCACCCGCGACCGGCCGGGCCGCTTCGCCGCGGCCGCCCAGGGCACGCTGTTCCTCGACGAGGTCGGCGACCTGCCGCTGCACCTGCAGGTCAAGCTGCTGCGCGTGCTGCAGGAGCACACCTACGAGCGGGTCGGCGAGAACCAGCCGCGCCGCGCCGACGCGCGCATCATCGCGGCCACGAACCGCGACCTGCGCCGCGCCGTGGCGGAGGGGACGTTCCGCGAGGACCTGTACTACCGCCTGCGCGTGTTCCCGGTGGAGATCCCGCCGCTCCGCGAGCGGCGGGAGGACATCGAGCCGATGGCGCAGCTCCTCCTGTCCCGCGTCTGCGCGCGGGCGGGGCGGGCGGTGCGCTTCTCGCCGGACGCGCTCCGGGCGCTCATGTCGCACGCCTGGCCGGGCAACGTGCGCGAGCTCGAGAACGCGCTCGAGTTCGCCGTCACGGTGTGCCGGGGCCAGACGGTGCAGCCCGAGGACCTGCCGCCGGAGGTGCTCGGCGGCGGGGCGCCGGAGCACGCGCCGGTGCGCGCCGTCGAGCCGGCCGACGCGTACGAGCGCGCCGCCATCGAGGCCGCCCTGCAGGCGCACCGCTGGAGCCGCGCGGAGGCGGCGCGCGCGCTGGGGCTCTCGCGCAGCACGCTCTGGCGGCGCATGCGCTCGTTCAACATCGGGTGAGCCGGGCGCGCCGCCCGGAAGCGGCTTGAGCGCCGCCGCCGGAGGGGCTACACCTCGGCTCCCCCCGATGCCACGCCTCACCCCCGCCACCGCCCGGCACCACGGGCGGCTCGCAGTGCTGCTCGCCGCGCTCTCGGCGCTCGGCCCGTTCTCCACCGACGCGTACCTCCCGTCGTTCCCGGAGATCGGGCGCGTGTTCGGCGCGCCGGCGGTGCTGGTGCAGCAGACGCTGACCGCCTACATGGTGCCGTTCTCGGTGATGACGCTCTGGCAGGGCGCCATCTCCGACGCGCTGGGCCGCCGGCGCGTGACGCTCGCGATGCTGGCGCTGTTCGCGCTCGCCTCCGTCGGCTGCATGCTCTCCTGGCGCATCGAGGCGCTCGTCGCGTTCCGGGCGCTGCAGGGCGCGACGGCCGGGGCGGGCATGGTGATCGGCCGCGCGGTGGTGCGCGACCTGCTCGACGGCGCCGAGGCGCGCCGGCTGATGAGCCGCATCGCGCTGGTGTTCGCGATCGCGCCGGCGCTCGGGCCGGTGGTGGGCGGCTGGCTGCACGTGTGGCTGGGCTGGCGCGCGGTGTTCGGCTTCCTGGCGCTGTTCTCCGCGACCCTGTGCGCCTGGTGCTGGCGCGCGCTGCCCGAGACGCTGGCGCCGGCGCAGCGGCGGCCGCTCCAGGTCCGCTCCATGCTGCGCGGCTACCGCGAGGTGCTCTCGTCCCGCGCGTTCCTGGCGCTGGTCGCGGGCGTCACCTGCAGCTTCTCGGCGGTCTTCCTGTACATCGTGGCCGCGCCGGTGTTCCTGCTCCGCCACCTCGGGGTCGGCGAGACCGGCTTCCTCTGGCTGTTCGGCCCCATCAGCGGCGGCATGATGCTCGGCAACTGGGCCTCCGGCGCGCTCGCGGGACGGATGACGAACCAGCGCACGGTCGCCTGGGGCTTCGCCGCGATGGCGGTGGCCGCCCTCGCGAACGTGCTGTTCCACGCGCTGCACGCGCCCGCCCTGCCGTGGAGCGTGCTGCCGCTCGTCGGCTACGTGCTGGGCACGTCGCTCGCGATGCCCTCGCTGACCCTCATGGCGCTCGACCTGTTCCCGGAGCGGCGCGGGATGGCGTCCTCGTGCCAGGCGTTCGTGCAGACGGCGGGCAACGCCCTGGTGGCGGCGGCGCTCGCGCCGCTGCTGTGGGGCTCGGCGCGGACGCTCTCGCTCGGCATGGCGGGCGGCCTGGCGGTGGGCGCGCTCGCGTTCGCCGCGTACGCCGCGGTCCCGTCGCGGGAGCCCGCCAGCCGATCCGAGCGCCGCGCGGCCTGACCGGGCGAGCCCGGCCCGCCCTTCGCCGTGCTATCACCTCTGCCCGTGCGGGCGCTCCGGCGTCCGCGCCGCCGCGCCCGCGGCACGAGGGGCGGGGAGGGGTGCGATGGCGAGGAACCCGCGCGCGGTGGACCCGGTGCGCGCCGCGATGGCGCGGTCGGGCCCGCTCGACTGGGGAAACCTGCTGTTCTTCCTCGAGCTGTCCCGCAGCGGCAGCCTCGCGCGCGCGGCGAAGCGGCTCGGGGTCGATCGCAACACCGTCGGGCGCCGCGTGGCCGCGCTGGAGGAGGAGCTCGGCCTGCCGCTGTTCGAGCGCGGCCCGCAGGGCTGGGCCTGCACCGCCGCGGGCGAGGAGCTGGCGGCGCTCGCGTCGCGCGTGGAGGAGGACGTCCTCGCCATCGCGCGGCACGCCGACGCCCGCGACCGGACGCCGGCCGGCACGGTGCGGCTCACCACCTCGGTGCCGGTCGCGAGCCACCTGCTCGCCCCGGCGCTGCCGTCGCTCCGCGCGCGGCATCCCCGCCTGCTCCTGGACGTGTCGGCCGACTTCCGGAACTACGACCTCACGCGCCGCGAGGCGGACCTGGCGCTCCGGCTGGGCCGCCCCAGCGACGCGGGCCTGGTCGCGCGGAAGGTCGCGTCGGTCGCCTACGGCTTCTACGCCTCGCCCGCGTTCGCGGCGGAGCGGCGCGGCCTGCTGGACCTGGCCCGCGACCCGGTGCTCGCCTACGAGGGCGCGACCTCGCCCCAGGAGCGCTGGATGGACGACCTCGCGCCGGCCCGCGCCGTGGCGTTCCGGTGCAACACCAGCCTGGCGCTCGCCGCGGCCGCGCGCACCGGGATCGGGGCCGCGGTGCTGCCGTGCTTCGTCGCGGACGGCGACCCGGCGCTCGTCCGGCTCGACGGCCCGGAGCCGCCCTCGTACGACCTGTGGCTCCTCGTGCACGGCGACCTGCGGCGCGTCCCGCGGGTGCGGGCGGTGATCGAGTGGGTGGACGGGGTGGTCGACGACGCGCGGGAGCTGCTCGCCGGCACGCGCTGACGGCTCCGCGCCGGTGCCGCCGGCGGCCGGCTCGTGGCGGCGCCAGCGGGGGGGAGGGGGCTGGCCGCGGGAACGGCGGCAGCGTACAACTCTGGCAGCAACATCGCGCCGACCTCCGTTCGCGTCGAACGGTCGCCCTCGCGAAGAGGAGCGACCCATGGAAGATCTGTCGACGGGCACGCTGGTCCGGCACGCGACCCTGGGCCTCGGGCGCGTGGTGGCGCTCGAGCCGACCGCGGTGCACGTGTTCTTCCCCGCGGCCGAGTCGCGCTTCGCGGCGAAGCTCCGCCTGCCGGACGCGCGGCGCCTGCTCCGCCGCGAGGCCGCCGGGAACGATCCCTGGCTGGAGGGGCTCACGCCGTTCGCGCTCGACGCCGAGACGCGGCGCTACGCGCTGGCGGCGAGCTGGATGACGCACGATCAGGCGGTGGCGCAGTTCACCGCGGCGTACCCCGGCGGCTTCTCCGGCGAGGCGTACCTCGCGCCCGGCGGCCGCGCCGCTGCCTGGCGCGCCGCCGCCGCCGAGATGGAGGGCGCGTTCGGGGACGGCGCCGCCACGGCGCTGCTCGCGGACGGCGATCACCGCGCGCTGGTCGAGCGCGCCCTGCGCGTGCTGCGGAAGGCCGCCGCGGCCCCCGGCACCGTGGACCTCGACGAGGCCGGGGCGGCGCTCGCCGACGAGGAGGCCGCGCTCCCGTTCTTCGAGGCGCTGCTCGCGGTTCTGGCGGTGCCCTCGCCCGCGCGGGCACGGTTCGAGCGCCTGTTCGCCGCCGCGGGCGCGCTCGGCGATCCGGCCGTGGCGTGGCCGCTCGCGACCGTGCTCCCGTTCGTCGCCTCGCCGGCGAAGCAGGTGTTCCTGTCGCCGCGGCTCGCCTCGGCCGCCGCGGATCGCCTCGGGTTCGACCTGCGCCTGGACGCGGCGCCCGGGTGGAGCGCCTACGCGGCGCTGCGGACCTTCTCCGACGGGCTGCTCGAGCGGCTGCGGCCGCTCGGCGCGCGCGATCTCGTGGACGTGGAGTGCTTCCTCCACGCGATCGCGACGCGGCGCGCGGGGGCGGCGGCCGGCCGGTCGAGGGCGGCGCGCCCGTCCGCCGCCCGCCCGAAGCCGGCGCGCTGATCCCGTGCACAACGTCGAGGGGTGCGCCGGCTCCGGCACGCCGTCCTCGGCACCGATCCCGACCTGTCGGATCCGCGGGTGCTCGACCGGGTCACGGTCGGCGTCCTCGCCGCCTGGATCGCGATGGGCGGCGACCTCCTCGGCTCCTGCGTGTACGGCCCGGACGTGCTCGGACGCGCCAGCGGCGGGCACCGCGGCGTGCTGGTGGTCGCGGGCCTGGCCACGCTGGCGACGCTCGCGGTCCTCGCGCTGGCCTACACGCGGATGGTCGTGCACTTCCCGCACGGCGGTGGCGGCTACACCGCCGCGCGGCACGCCGCGGGCGAGCGCACGGCGCTGGTGTCGGGCGTGGCGCTGGTGCTCGACGCCGGCTTCAACGTCGCGGTGTCGGTGGTCACCTGCGTCGAGGCCGCCGCGGCCGTGCTCCCGGCCGGCTGGGCGGCGATGCGGCTCCCGGCGGCGCTGGCGCTCGTGGCGCTGCTCGCGATCGTGAACCTCCGGGGCGTGAAGGAGTCGGTCGCGCTCCTCGCCCCCATCCTGCTCGCGTTCGTCGGCTCGCACCTGCTGGTGCTCGGGGCGGCGCTCGCCCAGCGCGCCGGCGCCATCCCGGACGCGGTCGCGGCCGTGCCGGGCGACCTCTCGAGGCTCGCCGCCGATCGCGGCGCGGTCGGCGCGCTGGGCACGCTGGTGCGGGCCTACGCGATGGGCGGCGCCATCTACACCGGGCTCGAGGCGGTCTCGAACGGCGTGCCCATCCTGCGCGAGCCCAAGGTCCGCTCGGCGCGGCGCACCATGCTGCTCCTGGCCGGCGTGCCGGCGCTGCTCATCACGGTGATCCTGGCCGGCTACCTCGCGTACGACGTCCGCCCGTCGCCCGGGGTCCCCATGAACGCGGCGCTGTTCGAGCGCGCCGCCGCGCAGCTGGTGGGGGGCGGCCTGGCCGGGCGGCTGGCGGTCGCGGTCCCGCTGCTCGCCGAGGCGGCGCTCCTGGTGATGGCGGCGCAGACCGGGTTCGTGGACGGCCCGCGCATCCTCGGCGCGCTCGCCACCGACCGGTACATGCCCCGCCGCCTGTCGCGGCTGAACGGGCGGCTCGCGCCCGCGGCCGGCATCCTGGTCGTCGCCACCGTCGCGCTCGCCGCGACCGCGCTCACCGGCGCCGCGCTGGAGCCGCTCATCGCGGTGTTCGTCACCAGCGTGTTCGTGACGTTCAGCATCAGCCAGTGGGCGATGCTGCGGCACGCGCTCCGCCGCCGGCTGCTGCACGCGCCCTGGCGCGCGGACGCCGCGCTCCACGCGCTGGCGCTCACGCTGTGCGCGGTGATCCTGGCCGGCACCGCCGCCCGCTGGCGCGCGGGGGCCGCGGTCACGCTCCTGCTCGTGGCCGCCGCGGTGGCGCTGGCCCTCGCGATCCGCCGCCGCTACGACGCGGTGGCGCGCGCCGCCGAGGCGGCGGCCGGCCAGGCCTCGCCGCCGGTGGTGCCGGAGGAGCGCCAGGCCGAGGTGGTCGGCGCCGGGACGCTCATCGCTCGCGACGCCCCCGTCGCCGTGCTGGTGCTGGGCGACCGCGTCGCGCTCGCGCGGGTCGGGCTCGCGTGGCTGGCACGGCTCACCGCCGGGCTGGGCGGGGTGATCCTGGCGGGCGCGACGCTGCTCGACGCGGAGGCGGTGCAGGGCGAGGAGCACCTCCGCGCCCGCGAGCGGGAGCGCCGCCGGCAGCTCGAGGGGCTCGCCGAGCAGGTCCGCCGCTCCGGGCTGCCGGTCGCGATCGCGCTGCGCCGCGGCGCGGACGCGCTCGAGACCACCGCCTCGCTGGTCACCGACCTGATGCGCCGGAGGCCCGCGCAGAGCATGGTGGTGGGCTTCCGCTCCACGCCGGACGGCGCGGCCGTGGACCCGCTCCTGCGCGACGAGGACCTGTCGGTGCGGCTGCAGGCGCGGCTCCAGCGCGCCGGGATCCCGATGATCGTCCTGTCGGTGCCGCTCGAGGCGTGAGCGCCGCGTCGCCGCAGCGCTCCGCGAGCGCCCGCCCGCCTCGCCGCCGCACCGCGACGAGGGGGCAGTGCGGTGACTACCGTGTACGCCGCGAGGCGTGCAGGCGGCGGCCTCGCGGAGGGGAACCGCCATGCGGCGCGTCATCGCCGTGCGGCCACGCCGCAGCGCGAGGGCCGCCTGGGCGGCGCTGGCCCTCGCCGCGGCCTGCGCCCGCAACCCGGCCACCGGCGAGCGGCAGCTCTCGCTCGTCTCGAAGGACCAGGAGATCGCGCTCGGCAAGCAGGCCGCCGAGCAGGTCCGCGCGACCATGGGGCGGTACGACGATCCGGAGCTCCAGGCCTACGTGGAGCGGGTCGGGATGCGCATCGCGAAGGGGTCCGAGCGGCCGGAGCTCCCCTGGAGCTTCACCGTCGTGGACGACCCGGCCGTCAACGCGTTCGCGCTGCCGGGCGGGCCGGTGTTCGTGACCCGCGGCCTGCTCACGTACCTGACCTCGGAGGCGGAGCTGGCCGCGGTGCTCGGCCACGAGATCGGGCACATCACGGCGCGCCACTCGGTCGAGCAGCTCTCGAAGGCGCAGCTGGCGCAGGTGGGCCTGGGCGTGGGGATGGTGGTCAGCGAGGACGTGCGCCGGTACGGGCAGGTCGCCGGGGCCGGGATGCAGCTCCTGTTCCTCAAGTTCGGGCGCGACGACGAGCGGCAGGCCGACGCGCTCGGCTTCCGCTACATGGTCGAGCAGCGGTACGACCCGCGACAGATGGCGGCGGTCTTCCGCACCCTGGAGGCGGTGTCCGCGCGCGAGGGCGGCGGGCGGGTGCCGGGCTGGCTCTCCACGCACCCGGATCCGGGCGACCGCGCCGAGACCGCGGCGAAGCGGGCCGCGAAGATCGAGGCCCCCGACCGGATGGAGGTGGACCGCGATCAGTACCTGGCGAAGGTGGACGACGTGGTGTTCGGCGAGGACCCGCGGCAGGGCTACCTGAAGGGCAGCACCTTCGTCCACCCGCAGCTCGGGTTCCAGCTCACGCTGCCGCAGGGGTGGAAGGCGCAGAACACGGCCGCCGCGCTCGTCGCGGTCAGCCCGCAGCAGGACGCCGCGCTCCAGCTCACCGGGGCCGGGAAGGCCTCGCCGGAGGAGGCGGTCCAGAAGTTCTTCGCGCAGCAGGGCGTCCGCGCGGTGGAGGCGCCGGCCCCGGCCGTCCCGCACGGCGGCGCGGCGCGCTGGTTCGAGGCCACGACCGAGCAGGGGAACGTGGGCGGCGTGGTCGCGTTCGTGCCGGCGGGCGGCACCACGCTGCAGATCGTGGAGTACGCGCCGGCGGAGCGGCTCCAGGGCGCGGCGGACACCTTCCAGCGCGTGCTCGCGAGCTTCGGGCCGGTGACCGATCCGGCCGCGCGCGCGGTGCAGCCGGCGCGCATCGACGTCGTGAAGGTGCCGCGCGACATGTCGCTCGCCGACTTCGCGCGCGAGTTCCCCTCGACCGCGCCGCCCGACGTGCTGGCGGCCCTGAACGGCGTCGCGCCGGGTGGGGCGCTGCGCGCGGGCCAGGCGGCGAAGCGGGTGGTCGGGGGCAACCCGGAGCTGGTCTCCGGGCGGTGAGGAGCGCGGGACGGGAGAGGAGCGGGCCATGTGCGAGCACCTGGAGACGGTGGAGCGCCGGCGGGCGGCGGTGCGACCGCGGACGCAGGGCTGCGAGGAGTGCCTCGCGTCCGGCGATCGCTGGGTCCAGCTCCGGCTCTGCCTCACCTGCGGCCACGTCGGCTGCTGCGACAGCTCGCCGAACCGGCACGCCACCCGGCACTTCCACGAGACCGATCACCCGGTGGTGCGCTCGTTCGAGCCGGGGGCGGACTGGGCGTGGTGCTACGTGGACGAGGAGATGGCCCACGGCGTGCGCGGGTTCCCGGCGGAGTCGCCGGGCGAGCACGCCTGAGCGCGCGCGCGCGGAAGGAGACGCGGATGCCGGAGAAGGCGACGGAGCGGCGGGCCAAGGCGGCCCTGCGCAAGGGGAAGAAGCCCACCACCGCGGCGGGCGAGTTCGTGCGCGAGGAGATCGAGCACGTGCGCCGCGGCAAGCACGGGGCGCGGTCCACGAAGCAGGCCATCGCGATCGGGCTCTCGAAGGCGCGGCGCGCCGGCGTCCCGCTGAAGCCGCCGAAGAAGGGCCAGGCGTCGCGCCGGACCCGCCGCTCGGCCGAGGCGGCCTACGAGGTCGGCCAGCGCAAGCGCAAGCCGCGCGCGCCCTCGCGCCGGCGGAGCGCCGCCTCGGAGCGCGCGCTGAAGCGCGAGGGCAAGGCCGCCGCGTCCCGGCGCGCGCTCTCGACGCAGGCGCGGCGCGCGGCGGCGCGGCGCCGGTCGCGGCGGTGATCGCGGGGGCACGAAAACGAAGAAGCCCGGCCGAAGGGCCGGGCTTCTCGCGTCGACGGAGCGACGGATCGCGCGGTCAGATCGCGCGGACGTTCGCCGCCTGCAGGCCCTTCGGGCCACGCGTCACGTCGAACTCGACCTTCTGCCCCTCGGCGAGCGTGCGGAAGCCGTCGGCCTGGATGGCAGTGTGGTGGCAGAACACGTCGTCCCCGCCGCCGTCCTGCGTGATGAAGCCGAAGCCCTTCGCATCGTTGAACCACTTCACGGTACCGGTAGCCATTACTGTGTAGACTCGTTTCTTCTCATTGTTCGCGGGCGATGAAAAACCGCCCGGTCCCCGCCTGGAGTTGGGATGGGGAGCCGCGTGAATACACTTTATCCTGGGTAAAGTCGAGCCCCCTCTTTCGCGCGCCACGCCTGGGCCCCCGTGCAGGGGGGCGCCGCGCGCGCGGACTGCACATCCCGTCGCATCCCCCTGCCGAGCCCAGGCGTTTCCCTCCACCCCCCGCTGGAAGCGGGCGGCGCGTCGAGGGACGCTGGTGCCGGTGCTCCGGATCGCCCACCTCTCCGACCTGCACGTGCGCTCGCCCCGCGGGACCGAGTGGCGGCGCATCCTGTTCAACAAGCGCATCACCGGGTACGTCAACCTGATCCGGCAGCGCGGTCGCGTGCACCGGCGCGAGTACCTCGCGGCGGTGCTCGCGGCGGCCGCGGCGCGCGCCGATCACGTGGTGGTGACCGGCGACGTCACCAACCTCGCCCTGGAGCGCGAGCTGGAGGAGGCGCGCTCGCTGCTGGACGCGATGGCGCGCCGGGTCGAGGTGACGGTCGTGCCGGGGAACCACGACGTCTACCTCGCGTCCATCCAGGACGGGCGCCGCTTCCCGCACCACTTCGGCGCGTTCCTGCGCGGCGATCTGCCGGACCTGGCCCGCGACCTCGCGGCCGGCCCCTTCCCCTGCGTGAAGCTCCGCGGCCCGGCGGCCATCATCGGGCTCTCGAGCGCGGTGCCGCGCCCGCCGTTCGTGGCGAGCGGCCGCCTGGGCGAGGCGCAGCTCGAGGCGCTGGAGGCGGTGCTCGCCCACCCCGAGGTGGCCAGGCGCACGCCGGTGGTGCTGCTGCACCACCCGCCGGTGGACGGCCGGATCCGGGCGCTCCAGCTCCGCGACGGGCTGGTGGACGCGGATCGGCTGCGGGCGGTGCTCTGCCGCCTCGGCCGCGGGCTGGTGCTGTTCGGCCACCTGCACGCGCGGGTGCGGTGGCGGCTGCCCACCGCCGCCGGCGCGCTCCAGGTGATCGGCGCGAGCGGCGCCGCGCTCGACCACCCGCACCCGCGCGTCCGGGCCGGCTTCAACAGCTACGAGCTCCGGGACGACGGGAGCCTGGCCGCGGTCGAGGCGCACGTGATCGCGGCCGACGGCCGCTCGGTGGAGCGCGTGTCGCTGCCGGAGGCGGAGGCATGAGGTACCGCCGCGTGCTCGCGCTGGTGGAGCAGGGCGCCGACGCCGGCCCGACCCTCGGCGCCGTGCGCGCGCTCGCGCCGGACGCGGAGTCGCTGGGGGTGGTGGCCTGTCCGCCGCCGCGCCCGCACCCGTGGCTGCCCGGGGTGGCCGCGCCGGTCCCGGCGGGCGCCGCGGGGGCCGCCTGGCTCGACCGGCTGCGGCAGGACGCGGCGCCGCTCGCGCCTCGGCTGGCGGTGGGCGCGGTGCCGGACCTCGATCCCGCGGCGCTGGCGGCGCTCGCCGGCGACCGCGAGGTGGACCTGGTCGTCGCGGGGCCGCTCCCGGCGGCGGGCGGCGCCGCCCTGTCCGAGCTGCGCCGCCTTCGGTCGGTCGCGGTCGCGTGGGTGCCGGCCGCCGCCGCCGCCGCCGCCGCGCAGGCCAGCGGGCCGGCGCGGGAGCTGCTCTGCGTGGCGCCCGGCGAGCGCGCCCGTGCGGCGCTGGCGGGCTTCCTGCGGGATCACGGGGATCCCTCCCAGCGCGTCACGCTCCTGTCGCTCGCGGCGCCGTCGCGGGGCGAGCTCGCCGCCGCGCTGCAGGTCGCCGGCATCCGCGCGCGGGTCGAGCTGGCCGGCGGCTTCGGCGCGGGGACGTGGCGGACGCTCGAGACCGTCGCGCGCGAGCGCCGGCTGGACGCCGTGGTCCTCTCCCGCTTCCCCGGGGCGCTCCTGCTCGGAGCACCGTGGCCGGCGCCGCTGCTGGTGCTGCCGCCGGCCGCGCCGATCCGGACCGGCCTGCGGCGGCCGCTCGACGTGCCGGATCTGGTGGATGGCGGCGGCCCCGTCCGTCTGCGCGTCGGCCACGCCTACGGCCTCGGGCGCAACCCGCCGGTCGAGGACCAGGAGCTGGCGCTGGTGTCGGCCGGGGCCGTCGTCGCCCGCGTGCGCACGCGCGGCGGCGAGGCGGAGCTGCCGGCGGGGCTCGCCGCCGGCTCGCTGGGCGTGTTCCGCGCGCGCGACGCCGAGGGCCTCGACCCGGTCGTCGCGGTGGAGCGGCAGGTCGCGGTGATCCGCCCGGGCGCGCGGCCGCTCCTGCCGTTCGACGCCGAGCTGGACCCGGAGGACCTCGCCGCCCTCGCCCGCCTGGACGGCGCCGAGCCGCTCGCGGTGCGCCTGCGCCCGACGCGGAGCTGCCACCTGCTGCGCGAGCGGCTGCGCGCCGCCGGGCTCGCCGCGCGCGTGGTGGACGCGAGCGCGGTGCTGGACGAGGGCGAGGCGGCCGACGTGAGCGAGGCACACGACGCCGTGCGCCTGGCGCGGGTGGGCGGCCGCCTGCGCGCGGCCGGGTTCCCGGTCGCGGCGATCGTGCACCGCGGACCGCACCCTCCCGCCGCGATCGGGTTCGAGGCGCTGGAGGCGCGCCAGCTCGCCGGGCGGGCCTGGCGAGCGCCGCCGCTCGCGCCCCGTCCCGACACGCTCGACGCGCGGCTCGACGCGGCCACGGCCGCGCCCGCCATCGAGGGAAACCACGTCGAGCTGGAGCTCGACAACGCCACCGCCCGCCGCTGGCTGCTCCAGGCGATCCGCGGCGCGCGCCGGACGCTCCACCTCCAGGTCTACCTGGCCACCGACGACGCCGCCGGCCGGCGGGTCGAGGCCGCGCTCGCCGGCGCCGGGCGCCGCGGCGTGAAGGTGCGGGTGCTGGTGGACTCCCTGCACGGCCTGCACGGCTCCTTCGGCCTGGAGAACCCGCTCCTCGCGCGCCTCGCGACGAAGCCAGGCGTCGAGGTGCGGGTCTCGCGGCCGGTGGCGGCGGTCCCGAGCGTGGAGGACCTGAAGCGGCGCGACCACCGCAAGCTGGTGGTGGCCGACGGGGCGGTGGCGCTGGTGGGCGGACGGAACCTCGCGCACGAGTACTACACCGGGTTCGACGAGGTCCGGGTCGGGCCGCGGACGCCGTGGCGAGAGGTGCCCTGGCTGGACGGCGGGGCGCGGGTGCGCGGGCCGGCGGTCGCCGCGGTGGAGCGCGCCTTCCTGGAGGCGTGGACCGGCGCGGGCGGCGCGCCGTTCGAGGTGGCGGCACCCGGCGTGGCCGGGGCGGAGCGGGTGCGGGTGGTGGTGCACCAGGGCCTGCGGGACGCGAGCACGCTCGAGGCCTACCTGGCGCTCGTCGAGAGCGCGCGCCACCGGCTGGTCGCGGTGAACGGGTTCCCGCTGCTGCTCGAGCTGGAGCACGCGCTCTCTCGCGCGCTGCGCCGCGGCGTGCAGGTGCAGGTGCTCCTCGGCGAGGTCACGCCCACGCACGGCGACGAGCCGTTCGAAGGCCCCTGGGCGACCGCGCGCACCGCGGCCACCTGGCTGGTCCACTCGCGCATCGACACGCTGGTGGCGGCGGGGGCCGAGGCCCGGCTGCTCGGCGTGCGCGACGTGCCGGGCTGGTCGCCGGAGCTCGGGCTGGTCCACCCCCACGTGCACGCGAAGGCGATGATCGCCGACGGGCGCGCCTGCGCGGTGGGGAGCGCCAACCTGGACGTCACCGCGAGCTACTGGGAGGACGAGCTGCTGCTCGTGGTCCAGGACGAGGCCGTCGCCGGCGCGTTCGAGGCGCGGGTGCAGGCGCTCCTGGCCGGCTCCACCCGCGTGGATCGCGCCGATCCCGCCTGGCAGCGGCGCGTGCGCGCGCGGGACTGGGCGCGGCGCTGGCCGGGGATCCTGTCGATCTGAGGCGGGGCTGCGGGCGCCGGGAGCAGCGGCCGCGCCGCGGCTATCGAAGCGCCGGCTTCAGGTCCACCACCGGCGTGCCGTCGATCGCCTCGATGGGACCGATGCGCAGCCGGTGGCGTTCCACGGACCGGACCGTCACCGGGTGCAGGCCGAGCGGGTTGGGACGATCCGGCGACCGGGTGGCGAACACGCCCGTGAGCGGGCTGCGTGCATCGCCGCGCGGGTGGACGCGGAGCACCGAGCGATCCCCGAGGTGCAGCCACGTGACGACCAGGAGCGAATCGCCGGCGGCGATCCCGTCCAGGCCGTCGGCGGCCCACGGGTACACCTCCAGCCACGCGTCCGGCGCGCCCTCCGCCCCCTGCTTCGGCGCGTCGCCGCGGGTGGTGAGGGCGGAGCGGATGACGCCGATCGGCCGGAGCAGCGGCGCTTCGGGACGGGGGTCCGGCGAGGTGTCGGTCACGAGCGACCTCCGGGGCACACGGCCCGTCGCCGGCGGCGTGCGCTCGATGACGGGGCGCCGAGGAAAGCACGCACCGTGCGGGCGCGCAACGGCGTCCCCCGCGGTGCCCCGCCGAGGGGACGCCGAGGGTCGCCCCCCGCGCCGCCTGCCCCCGCGGAGGCGAGCCACCGTGCGCCGGGGTCTGGTATGGGCCTTGGGCCGCACGCCGCGGACGCACTCAGGGGGATCGCATTCCATGCAACGGAGCTCGTGGATGGTGCTGCTCGCCGCGCTGGCCTGCGCCGGCTCGGGCGGCTCGTCGGAATCGCCTCCGCAGGTGCTGCAGGCGGGGATGCCCGCCTTCTCGCCACCCGGCGGGACCTACGCCTCCGCGCAGCAGGTGACGGTGGCGAGCGCCACGCCGGGCGCCACCGTGCGCTGCACGGTGGACGGCAGCGCGCCCACGGCGGCGTCGCCCGCGTGCACGTCGCTGGAGGTGGCGGAGACCACCACGGTGCGCGCGGTCTCTATCGCGCCCGGGTACACGGACAGCGGCGTCGCGAGCGCGACCTACACCATCGCGGCGGCGGCGCCCATCGCCGCCGCGCCGACGTTCTCACCACCCGGTGGAACGTACGCCTCGGCGCAGCAGGTGACGGTGTCCAGCGCCACCGCTGGAGCCACGGTGCGCTGCACGCTGGACGGGACGCCGCCGACGGCGGCGACGCCGGCGTGCGCCAGCCCCGTGAACATCCCGGCCACCGCCACCCTCCGGGCCATCGCCACCGCGGACGGGTTCGCGCCCAGCGCGGCCGCGAGCGCGACGTACACCATCGAGACGCCGGCGCCGGTGGAGGCCTCGCCGCCGACGTTCTCACCGCCCGGCGGGACGTACACGTCGGCGCAGCAGGTGACGGTGTCCAGCGCCACCGCTGGAGCCACGGTGCGCTGCACGCTGGACGGGACGCCGCCGACGGCGGCGACGCCGGCGTGCGCCAGCCCCGTGAACATCCCGGCCACCGCCACCCTCCGGGCCATCGCCACCGCCGACGGGTTCGCGCCCAGCGCGGCCGCGAGCGCGACGTACACGATCGAGGCGGCGGTGCCGGCGGCGTCGGCGCCCACGTTCTCACCGCCCGGAGGCACCTACGCCTCGGCGCAGCAGGTGACGGTGTCCAGCGCCACCCCGGGCGCCACGGTGCGCTGCACGCTGGACGGGACGCTGCCGACGGCGGCGTCCGCTGCGTGCGCCAGCCCCGTGACGATCCAGGCCACCGCCACCCTCCGGGCCATCGCCACCGCGGACGGGTTCGCGCCCAGCGCGGTGCGCGCAGCCACCTACACCATCCAGGCGTCCCCGCCGACGGATCCCACGCTGGCGCAGAAGCTCCAGGCGCTCGCGTCGAAGCGGCAGCTCCTCGCCCACCAGAGCGTCGGCAACAACATCCTGTACGGGAACGGGACCGGCGGGCTCGACGGGCTCCTGGACGCCAACCCGGGCAGCGGGGTCACGATCGCGTATCACCCTGCCAGCGCGGCAGCGGTACCGGTGGGCGCGGTGGCCGACACGGCGATCGGCGTGAACGGGCAGCCGGTCGGGAAGGTCCTGGACTTCGACGCGCAGGTCCGCACGCGCTTCGGGGGCGCCCTGGACTACTTCGGCTTCAAGTTCTGCTTCACCGACATCTGGACGGCGCAGGACGTCTCCGACACATGGGCCCAGTACCAGGCCACCATGGATGCCCTCGAGGCCGCATATCCGGGGAAGATCATCTACTGGACCGTGCCGCTCATGCCGGACGTGACCGACATCGACGGCAACACGCAGCGTGAGGCCCTGAGCAACCACATCCGCGAGAAGTACGGAGGCACCGGGCGCGTGTTCGACCTCGCGTACCACGAGTCGCACGACGCGCAGGGCAACCCGTTCACGCTGGGAGGCGTGCCCGCGCTGGCCCACGACTGGAGCGCCGACGGCGGGCATGACGCCCATCTCAACGCCGCCGGGGCCACCATGGTCGCGACCCGGTGGGTCGAGTTCATGTACCGGGTGGCCACCGGCGCCGCACCGTGAGCGCGCTGCCGGCGCCCGGCCGGTCCGCCGGCTGATCCCGGCTGCCCGCACGCCAGCGATCCCATCGGGAGGAGCCGCGGGTGCGGTTCCAGGATCTGCGCGCCGGCCGTGGCGAGCGATGTGAGGACCGCCGGCGGGCGACCCCGACCTCGAGCTCGAGGCAGGCGACCGGACGCGTCGCGGCGTGCTTCGGGAGGAGCGCGACCGCCGCGTCCTCGCCCCGGCGTCCACACCGCATCGGCGAGCATCCCGCGAGCGGGTCCGGGCGATCGGTCCGCCCTCCGTCGACGGGGCCGCGCGCCAGGGCGGCGGGCGCCGCACCGCGCCCCTGTCACGGACGCCCGGTCGAGCCCTCCCAACGGAGGGGAGCACAGAGGACCCGTCTTGAAGCCTTTCGCCGTCGCCATCACCTGCCTGCTCGCCGCCTCGGCCGCCGCCGCGGCGCCGGAGGACGCGCCGACCGGGGACGCCGTCGTGGCGGCGCGGACCCCGCGGCCCATCTCCCTGGACGGCCGCCTCGACGAGGAGGAGTGGGCCGCCGCGCCGGCGTACTCGCGGTTCGTGGAGAGCTTCCCGAGCCCCGGGCTGCCCGCGAGCTTCCGCACCGAGGTCCGGGTCCTGTACGACGACGCCATGCTGTACGTCGGCGTGGTCTGCTTCGACCCGCAGCCCCGCGCCATCGTGCGCCAGCTCGCGCGCCGCGACACCGACACCACCGCGGACCGGGTGGAGGTCGCGATCGACTCGGGCGGGGGCGGGCGCACCGCCTATGTCTTCACGGTGAACGCCGCGGGCGTGCTCCGCGACCAGCTCGTCTACGCGGACGTGAACACCACCGACAGCTGGGATGCGGTCTGGGACGCGGCGGTCGCCGGCGACGCGCGCGGCTGGTCGGTCGAGCTCGCCATCCCGCTCCGGCAGCTCCGCTTCTCCTCGGCGCCCGAGCAGCAGTGGGGGTTCGTGGTGCGCCGGCACGTGCCGCGGACGCACCAGGTGTTCGGCTCGGTGCTGATGCCCCGGGAGGCGAACCCGCTCAACCCGGGCAACCTGGTGGTCTCGCGGTTCGGCCGGCTCGAGGGGCTCTCGGCGCTCGACCCGCCGCGCGGCCTCGAGCTCCTGCCGTACGTCGCCGCGCGCGCCACGGTCCGGCCGCAGTACTCCGACCCGGCCCGGCCCAGGCCGCGGCTGGTGGACCCGCTGGTGGACGTCGGGCTCGACCTGAAGTCGCCGCTCGGCTCGGGGCTGACGCTCACCGGCGCGATCAACCCCGACTTCGGCCAGGTCGAGAGCGACGAGGTCATCCAGAACCTCCAGAACTCGGAGCCGTTCTTCCCGGAGAAGCGGCCGTTCTTCATGGAGGGGCTCGACGTGTTCGAGCCGGTGGGCAGCGAGTACGGCGTGCAGCAGCAGCTGTTCTACTCGCGCCGGATCGGCCTCGACGCCCCCATCCTCGGCGCCGTCAAGGTCACCGGCAGCGCGCGCCGCGGGCTCGAGATGGGCGTGCTCGACTCGGTGGTGATGGGTGCCGGGAACGCGGCGCTCGTGCCGCTCGGCTACGGGAACCCGGATCCCGCCGCGCTCGCGCCGGTGGAGCAGGATCCGGACCGCAGCTGGCGCTTCCGCCTGCGGCAGCCGTTCCGGTTCGGCCCGGAGAACGCGCTGCCCTCCGCGCACCCGGTCAGCACCAACTACTTCGCCGCGGTGGGCCGGCAGCGGCTCGGGGGTGGAGCGACCGCGGGCGCCATGTTCACCGCCGCGACGCCGCTCGAGCCGCGCTGCCGGCGCCACGAGTTCGCGACCGACGCGGACTACCGTGCGGCCGGGTGCGACTCGCGCGGCTCGAACGCGCTCGGGCTGGATCTCACCGTGCCGGGCGAGTGGGGCGGCTTCGCGCAGGTGGAGGTGTCGCAGGCGGTCGGCGGACCCGACGGCGGGCGCACGCTCCGCGACGGGACGGTGCTGCGGGCGGGAGACCTCGGGTTCGGCGGTCACATGCGCTGGGGCAAGCTCGGCGGCGAGCCGTGGCGCTTCGAGGTGCAGTACCTCTACGAGGACGCGAAGCTCGATCTGAACGACGTCGGGTACCAGCCGCTGTCCGACTTCCAGTGGGTGGATCTGGTCGGCCGCTACGTCCGGCCCAACGGGTTCGGCCCGTTCCACTCGTTCAAGGCGGACACCACGCTCGACGTGAACTGGGACGCCGACGGGAAGATGGCGCGGAGCCTCAACTGGTGGACCTCGTCGAAGCTCCAGCTCCCCGGCTACCAGGAGCTGCAGGTTCGCCTCAACGTGGAGCACCCGCAGTGGGACACGCGCGAGATCGCGCGATCGGGCATCGCGTTCGAGCGCACCGGCCACTGGTACGTCACCGCGAGCCTGGCCTCGGATCCGCACCGCGAGCTGCAGGGCAAGCTCGACGTCGTCTACTTCCGCACCATGGACGAGGGCCCGTTCGGCCCCGCGAGCGGCTGGTCCAGCTCGCTCACCGGGAGCTGGCGGCCGCACCCGCGCCTCGAGACGAAGCTCGAGGCGGGGTACGAGCACAAGCCGCAGGGGCCGCGCTGGCTGGAGACGCTCCCCGACGGCACCGCGGTGTTCGGCGTGCAGGATCCGCGGTTCGTGTCGGTGACGCTCCGCCAGCAGCTCGTCTTCACCCCGCGGCTCAGCGCCCAGCTGTACGCGCAGGCGTTCAGCTCCGCCATCCGCTGGGGCGACACGTTCTACGGCGCCTCGGTGAACGGCCGCCGCCGCCTGTCCTGGGCCGACCTCGCGCCGGTCGCCTACGCGGGCGATCCCGCCTCGCACGACGCGACGGTGAACCTGAACGCCGTGATCCGGTGGGAGTATCGCCTCGGCTCGACGCTGTACGCCGTCTACACGCGCTCGCAGAGCGAGCTGCCCGCGCGCGACGGCGACGTGCCGAGCGGCCTGGGCTCGCCCGATCTGTTCCGCGGCCGGGCGGTGGACACGTTCCTCGTGAAGTGGAGCTGGTGGCGGGGCGGGTGAGCGTCCGGCGCGAACGGGTGGGCGGCATCCGACCGCAACCCTTCGCTGGCGTGGACGCAGGCCGTACCCGGACGCACCGTTGAGGGGCGTCGCCCGCGGTGGCGGATCCACATCGAGCGGCCTGGCCGGCGTCCCTCCCCCCCGGGGTTCGCCGGCCTCTTCGCGTCTGCGCGAGCTCCGCGCCCGCGGCTCAGGGGCCCACGCGCACCGGCACCAGCGTGCTCACCGTGCCGTCGCCCAGCTGGCCGAACGCGCTCTGGCCGACCGCCCACAGCGTCCCGTCGGCCTTGACCACCAGCGTATGCGCGCCGCCGGCTGCCACCTGCGCCGCGCCGCTCCCGATCTGCGTCGGCTCCGGGCGCCAGTCGAACGCGCCGCCGCCGAGCTCGCCCAGGCTGCCGGAGCCCCACGACCAGAGGGTCCCGTCCGCCTTGACGGCCACGGTGTGGAGCTCCCCCGCGGAGACGGCGGCGAAGCCGGTGCCGACGCCGAGCAGGGCCGCGCTGGAGGTGGTGGTCCCGTCGCCCAGCTGCCCGGCGCCGTTCTCACCGCAGGCCCACAGCGTTCCGTCGGCCTCCAGCGCCACGGTGTGGTAGGCGCCCGCCGCCACGTGGACGAAGCCGGTGCCGACCTGCACCGGCGCGATCCGCTGATCGAACGTCCCATCGCAGAGCTGGCCCAGGCCGTTGTTGCCCCAGGTCCAGAGCGTCCCGTCCTCCGCGAGCGCGACCGTGTGCTCGTGGCCTGCGGCCACCTCGAGGAAGCCGCTCCCCACCTGCGTCGGCGTGTCGTAGGTGCCCCCGACGTCGCCGCCCCAGATCCAGAGCGTTCCGTCCGCCTTCACGCCCGCCGAGTGCCACCGGCCCGCCGCGACGCGGACGAACCCGGAGCCGATCTGAGCGGGCGTGTGCCGGGACGCGACGGACGGGTCGCCGAGCTGTCCGGAGGAGTTGCTCCCCCAGCTCCACAGCGTCCCGTCCGCCGCGACGGCCAGCGAGTGCTGGTACCCGGCCGCGACCTGGGCGAACGCCTCGCCGATCCGGACCGGTGCGCCGCGCTGCGGGGCGTCGGTGCCGTCCCCGACCTGTCCCATGTCGTTGAGGCCCCACGCCCAGAGCGTCCCGTCGGCCTTCACGCCTAGGCTGTGCCCGAGGCCGGCGGCCACGCGGGCGAAGCCGCTGCCGACCTGCGCCGGGACGGCGCTCCGGCTCCAGCTCCCGTCGCCAGCCTGGCCGAAGTCATCGTTCCCCCACGCCCAGCGCGAGCCGTCCGCGGCGATGGCGGCCATGTGGCGGGAGCCCACCGCGACCTGCGCGAAGCCCGAGCCGACGCGGGTGAGCCAGCTGCGGCTCGCGAACGTGCCGTCCCCGAGCTGACCGGACTCGTTCGCGCCGCAGGTCCAGAGCGTCCCGTCGGCCTTCAGCGCGGCGGTGTGGTTGGCGGCCGCGGCGATCTGGACGAAGCCCCCGCCCCCCAGCAGCACCGGCGACCTCCGTCCGGTCGTGGTGCCGTCCCCGAGCTGGCCGTCGCGGTTCGTCCCCCAGACCATGATCGAGCCGTCCGACCTCAAGGCCACCGTGTGCGCACCGCCCGCAGCGATCTCCATCACCTCCGCCGGGAGCACCTGCGCCGGCGTCGGGCGCGGCGTGCTCGCGATGGTCCCGTCGCCGAGCTGTCCGGATGCGTTCGAGCCCCAGGTCCAGGCCGAGCCGTCCGCCTTCACCGCCGCAGCGTGCCAGTCGCCGACCGCGACCCGGGTGAAGCCCGTCCCGATCTGCACGGGCGCGTGCTGGTCCAGCCCGGAGCCGTCGCCGACGAGGCCCTGGCGGTTGCTCCCCCAGGCCCACAGCGTCCCATCCGTCTTCACGGCGAGCGACACCGGCTCCAGCCAGTTCCGGCTCGCGGCCACCTCCGCGAACCCCGCCCCGATCTGCACGGGCGCAGCGCGCGGAGTGGTCGTGCCGTCGCCGAGCTGGCCGGATGCATTGTCGCCCCAGGCCCAGAGCGTCCCGTCCGCCTTCACGGCCAGCGTGTACCCGGTGCCAGCGGCCGCGCGCGCGAAGCCGGCGCCGACCCGGACCGGCGTGGCGCGATCGACCCGCGTGCCGTCGCCGATCTGCCCGGCGTCGTTGATCCCCCACGCCCACAGCGTCCCGTCCTTCGCGATCGCCACGGTATGGGAGCCGCGAGTGGAGACGCGGGCCCACTCGATCGTCGGCGTCGGCGCCGTTCCCCCAGCGCCCGAGCCGCCGCAGCCGGCGGTGAGCGCCGCAGCGGCGAGCGAGAGGGCGAGCCGGAGAACGGTCGAGGTTCGCTTCACCGACGGGATGGGCATGGGCGCGGCTCCGGAGCGCGGGGCGGGATGCGTGCGCCCTCGGCGCCTGCCGCGCGGCCGCGGCACGCCGCCGCGGGCGTGTGCACGCACGGTAAGAAAAAGGTTCGCTCGGAGTCAAGGACCGGGAGCCCGGGACCTCAGGCCTGCGGCGCCGGGTGCTCGTGCGCGAGGTGGCGCCGGAAGAACCCGTGGAACCGGTGCGGGAACGCGGTGCCGGTCAGCACCATGAACGGGCAGAGGTCGTGCACCGGCTCGACGCCGCTGGCGCGGCACAGGGCGAGCGCGCCGGCAGTCGCCGACCCGGCGCCGGCCCCGCGGTGCAGCCAGATTCGCCGGATGCCGGCGCGCAGGGCGTCGGCGACCACGCCCTCGGTCGCGGAGCGCGGGGTGAGGATCAGCGCGGCCTCGACCGGCGGCTCGATGTCGGCGAGGGACGCGAAGGCGCGGCGCCCGTCGACCTCGGCAAGCGCCGGGTTCACCGGCACGGCGTCGTACCCGCGGGCGACGAGCTCGCCGAACAGGTAGCGGCTGAAGTCCTTCTCGTCGCGGGACACGCCCGCGACGGCGATGCGGCGGGTCGCGAGGAACTCGCGGGCACGATCGACGGAGAGCGTCATGGGAGCCTCCTCGAGCCCTGTCTACACCCGCCCCGAGCGCCGGGGGGCCCCGGCTTCTCGGGGACGCCCGTTCGATCCGTGTCGCCGCACGCGAGGGAGGGGGCGCCCCCGCGGCCGCCTTCTCGGGGGCGCACTCCAGGTTTCGCGGAGCGTGAGGGGCGCCTGGGCTAGATTGGCCGCATCGGGCGTCCGGCGGCGCCGCGCGCGCGGAGGTGGACATGGAGCGGGGGCGCTGCGCCGAGTGCGGCGAGGAGCACGACGAGCTGGAGCCGGGGTTCCGGCGGCCGGACGCGGTGTTCGCCGTCCCGCAGGAGGAGCGGGCCGCGCGGGTCCGCGAGTCGGACGACCTCGTCTCGATCGACGGCGAGGCGTTCTTCATCCGCTGCGTGGCGCCCATCCCCGTCCGCGGGCGCGAGGCGCCGTACTCCTGGGGCTTCTGGGTGAAGATCGCGCGGGGCGACTTCGAGGCGTACCGCCGGGCGTTCGACGACGAAGGCCCCACCGACCACCCCGGCTTCCGCGGCACGATCGCGAACCAGTCGCACGTCCTCCCGCCCACGCTCGGCCTCGAGGTGCACGTCCACCTCGGCCGCGGCAGGCAGCGGCCGCACCTCATGCTGCTGGACGGGTCGCACCTGCTCACGAGGGCGCAGGAGCTCGGCGTCGCTCCCGCCGTGGTCCACGCCTGGTCCGCGCAGTGCGCCCCGGGCGCCGCGCGGCCGCCGCCGGAGCCGGACGTGCGCGAGCGCGCGGCCACCCTCGAGGCGGAGGGCTGGACGCTGCTCCTGCCAGGCGAGGTGGGCCGCGAGGTCGAGGCGTTGCCGTCCACGCCCGAGCCCGGCGACCTCGTGAAGGCGCCGTTCGCGTTCCTGGCCGCGGGCCCGCACGGCGAGATCACCCGGCGGACCGAGTTCATGTGGGTCCTGCTCGACGTGGTGCGCGGGGACGGCTGGTGGGGCGGGGCGCTCGAGAACCAGCCGTTCGTGCCGGGGCCGCTCGCGGCCGGCACGCGCGTGTGGCTGCGGCCGGAGCACGTCCTCGCGTTCCTCCGCGGAGCGCAGGACGGCCCGGGCGGCGCGAAGCCGCCGGCGAGCGGGCGGCTCGGTCCCCTCCGCCGCTGGCTGCGCCGGCAGCGCGGGGAGGCGTGACCCGTTGCTCGCGGCCGCCATCCTCCAGCTCCCGCGGAGCTCCGCCACGTACGAGGCGCTCGCGGCGCTGCGCAACCGGGTGTGGCCGGAGTCGCCCACGTGCGCCGCGTGGCTCGTGCGCTCCGACGCCGAGCGCGAGCCCGGGGCCGCCTTCGAGCGCGTGGCCGTGCTCGACCCGGGGGATCCGTCCCGGCTCGCGGCGGTCGCGGAGCGGTGGCGCCTCCGGACGACCTCCGCCGAGCCGCACCGCTTCTTCACGTTGGAGGTGGACCCGGCGCATCGTCGCCGCGGGCTCGGGACGGCGCTGCTCGGCCGCGTGCTCGAGGACCTGCCCGCGGGCACGCCGTGCGTGATGGGCTGCGAGACCACCGAGGACCGTCCCGAGGCGATGGCGTTCCTCGAGCGGCGCGCGTTCCGGCCGGTCCTGCGCACCGCCAGCTCCGAGCTGGACCTCGCGGCCTTCGACCCGGCCCGCCTCGGCGACGCCGCGCGGCGGGCCCAGGCCGCCGGGATCGTGCTGCGCGCGCTCGGCCCGGGCGGCGCGCGCGACGAGCGGCTCCTCCGCGGGCTCCACGCGCTGCACGCGGCGGTCCTCCGCGACGTCCCCGGCGCGGCCGACGCCGTGTGCGATCCGTTCGAGGTCTGGCGGCGCGCGTACCACGAGAACCCCGACCTCCTGCCCGAGGCGCACGGGGTCGCGCTCGACGGCGAGGAGGTGGTCGGCATGACGCAGCTCTGGGCGAGCCAGGCCAGCGACGCCATCCTCTACACCGGGTTCACCGGCGTGGCCCGCTCGCACCGGCGCCACGGCCTCGCGACCGCGCTCAAGGTCGCCTCGCTGGCGTGGGCGCGCACGCTGCGCACCGCCTCGGGACGGCCTCCGGTGGTGCGCACGTCCAACGCGGACACGAACCCGATGCTCGGCATCAACCTGCGGCTCGGGTTCGTCGAGCGTCCGGCGCGGATCCGGTACGAGCGGGCGCCGGCGAGGACGGCGTGAGCCGGCCGCTCACGCTCGGTTGATCCGGAACCTGCGCGGCAGGGCCACGCGCCGGGCGCCGCACGCGGCCGCGTGCCGCTCCAGGCAGGCGAGGAGGTCGGCGCGGTCGAGGGTGGCGCCGGGTTCCACCCACACCGCGCGGACGCGGAGCACGCCGTCCCTCAGCGCGCCGTCGAGCCGGCCCACCAGCGCGTCGCCCTGGAGCAGCGGGCACACGTACCAGCCGAAGCGCCGCAGGTGCGCGGGGCGGTAGACCTCCCAGGTGTAGTCGAAGCCGAACGCGGCGCGGACGAGGCCGCGGTCCCAGAGCAGCGGGTCGAGCGGGCCGAGCAGCCGGACGCGGCCGTCGGGCGGCGGGTGACGGCGGCCGGCGAAGCCGCGCGGCGCGAGGAAGGTTCGCCGCGAGCCGGCGACCTGCACCGCCTCCACCGCGCCCTCGGCCACGAGCGCCTCCGGGATCCGCGCGCGACGCGCCGGCTCCAGCATCGACCAGGTCGAGCCGCCCGCGGTGGAGAGCAGGCCGGCGGCCTCCACCCGCTCGACCACGGCCCAGCGGTGGAACGCCTCGGCGCGCCGCGCCCGCGACCGGCCGCGCGGGTGGACGCGCGCCCCGGCGGCGCCGGGCAGGGCGCGCTCCGGGACGTCGTAGACCTTGCCCCGCGGGGAGCGCCCGCACACCACCACCTCGCAGCGCGTCTGCAGGACCTCGAGCGCCATCTTCGCGGCCCGCGGCGTGCCCTTCCAGCCGCTCCAGTCGAGCCGCTCCACCGGCCCGTGGTCGGAGAGATCGTCCGCGGCCACCGGGCCGCGCGCCCGCACCTCCTCGAGCACCTTCTCCACCACGCCCGGCGGCAGCCGCCGCAGCCGCTCGGCGTGAGACCACCAGGGCGCCTCGATGGCGAGCTCGTCGCGGTACCAGGGGAAGGCGTCGGCGGGGAGGAGGCACCGCTCCTTCGCGAAGTGCTCGAACGCGTGGCCGGGCAGGAGGTGCCGGTACACGTCTCCCTTCGCGATGCCGTCCACGCGCGCGAGCGCCACCAGGTCCGCGTTCGTGCCCAGCGGATCGAGCGGGTCGAGCTGGATGCACCGCAGCCGCTGGAGGAGCGCGCGGACGCCGGCCGGGCCGGGCGGGAGCTCCGGCGCGCGGAGCAGGTGGTGGCCGACGAGGAAGGCCCGGGCCTCCGTGGGCGTGAGGATCGTCATGCGGTCGCCGCATCCTGGACCGGGGGTATGACGCGGGGCGCGCCGGGGCGCCAGCCTGGGCGAGCGCCCCCGGGACCGCTCACGCGCGGCGGGGAACGACCCGGACGCTGGGGGCCTTCACCATGGCCGTGACCTCGCGCCCGGCGACGAGGCCGAGCCGCTCGGCGCTGGCGCGGGTGACGAGCGCGACCAGCCGGACGCCGACGTCCACGGTGATCCGGACGAGCGGGCCCTCGTCGCGGCGCGCCACCACCACGCCCGCGAGCCGGTTCTGCGCGGAGGTGGGGTGCTCGCCGTCGTGCGGCTCGAGCACCACGTCCTCGGCCCGGACGCAGGCGTACGCCTCGTCCTCCACGCCGCCCGGGTCGAGCGCGACGAGCTCGGCGGCGCCCGCGCGCACCACGACGAGGCCGTCGCGGCGGCGGAGCAGGCGCGACGGGAACACGTTCTCCGTCCCGACCACCCGGGCCACCTCGGCGTCCACCGGGGCCGAGAAGACCTCGTGGACCGGGCCGACCTGGCGCACGGTGCCGTCGAGGAGCACGGCCAGGCGGTCGCCCAGCGCGAGCGCCTCGGTGCGATCGTGGGTCACGACCACGGCGGGCACGCCCGAGGCCTCCAGCAGGTGGCGGAGCTCGCCGCGCAGGGCCTCGCGGGCCGGCGCGTCGAGCGCGGAGAGCGGCTCGTCGAGGAGCAGGAGCCGCGGCCGCGGCGCGAGCGCGCGGGCGAGCGCCACCCGCTGGCGCTGGCCGCCGGAGAGCTGCCCGGGGCGGCGCGGCAGCAGCTCCCGGATCCCGAACCGCTCCGCGACCTCGGCCACGCGCGCCTCCCGCGCCGCGCGCGGCAGGCGGTGGAGGCCGTACCCGACGTTCGAGGCCACCGAGAGGTGCGGGAACAGCGCGTGGTCCTGGAACAGCAGCCCGATGCCGCGCGCCTGCGGCGGGACGAACACCCGCCGGTCCGCGTCGAACCAGGTCTCGCCGTCGAACGCGATGGCGCCGGCGTCGGGCCGGTCGAGCCCGGCGAGCGCGCGCAGCACGGTGGTCTTGCCGGAGCCCGACGGCCCGAACAGCACGGTGACCGCGTCGCGCCCGAGCGGCCAGCTCGCGCGCGCCCGGATGGTGGGGCCGCGCGGGAACCGCCGGACGACGTCGAACGTCAGCGCTCGTTCCATCGGAAGGCGGGCCGGCGCTGGAGCGCGTAGACGATCGTGAGCACGCCGAAGGAGATCGCGAGCAAGAGCGCCGCGGTGCGGTGCGCGGCGGCGTACTCGAGCGCCTCGACGTGGTCGAAGATGGCGACCGCCAGCGTGCGCGTCCGGCCGGGGATGTTGCCGCCCACCATCAGGACCACGCCGAACTCGCCCAGCGTGTGCGCGAAGCTCAGCACCGCGCCCGCGAGCACGCCCGGCCAGGCGAGCGGCAGCGTCACGCGCAGGAACGTCCCGACCCGCGAGACGCCCAGGCTGTGCGAGGCCTCGACGAGTCGCCGGTCCACGCCGGCCAGGGCCGCGGCGAACGGCTGGACGGCGAACGGGAGGCTGTAGAGCACCGAGGCGACGAGCAGCCCGGCGAAGGAGAACGGGAACGGGTGGCCGGCGACGGCCTCGAAGACGCGGCCTGCCGCGCTCCGCGGGCCGAGCCCGGTGAGCAGGTAGAACCCGAGCACCGTGGGCGGGAGCACGAGCGGGAGCGCCACCACCGCCTCGACCAGGAACTTCGCGCGGAAGCGGCTCACCGTCAGCCACCACGCGAGCGGCAGCCCCAGGACGAGCAGGGCGAGCGTGGTGAGCCCGGCGAGCCTCAGGGAGAGCGCGAGCGCGGCGGCGTCCATGGCTAGGGGAGCCCGTACCCGTACTTCGCGAGGACCGCGCGGCCCTTCGGGCCGGTCAGGAACGCGAGGAACGCGCGGGCGAGCGCCGGGTCCCGGGCCGTCCGGAGGACGATGCCGCTCTGCTCGATCCTGGGGTAGAGCGCCTCGGGGACGGGCACCACCCTGCCGGCCGCGAGCGCCTCCCCGAGCGTGAGCGAGTACGGCAGGAACGCCACGTCGGCGGCGCCGGTGGTGGCGAACTGCGCCGCCTGCCCGGCGCTGGTGCCGAGCACGAGCCGCCCCTGCACCGCGTCCCAGACGCCGGCGGCCCGGAGCGCGCGCTCGGTGGCGCGGCCGAACGGGGCGAGCGCGGGGTTGGCGATGGCGATCCGGCGCACCCCGGGATCGGCCAGCGCCGCGAGGCCGCGGCGCTCGAGCGGCACCGTCGAGCCGGGCGGCAGCCACGCCACCAGCCTCCCGAACCCGTAGACCTGCTCGTCCGCGGCGGCTCCGAGCCCGGCGGCGATCACCTTGGCCGGGTAGTCCCGGTCCGCCGAGAGGAACACGTCGAAGGGGGCGCCGTTCCGGATCTGCGCGAAGAACGCGCCGGACGCGCCGAAGGTGAGCGCCACCCGCACGCCCGGGCGCTCGGCCTCGAACGCCTGCTTCAGCTCCTCGGCGGCGTCCTTCAGGTTCGCCGCGGCGGCGACCGCGAGCGTGGCCGCAGGCGGCTGCGCCGGCACGGGCGCGGCCGCGAGGAGCCCCGGGAGCGCGACGGCGAGCAGGATGCGGCGGATCACGGCGGCACTCCGGCTGGGACGTACGGGTAACAACAGGGAACCGTATACTCCGGACAAGCTGCATACGGCAACCAGCGTCCGCCGCCCCGGTTCGCCAGGGGGCGCCGCGGCCGCTATACTCCGGGGCGCGCATGCCCGATCAGCTGCTCACGACCGCCGAGGTCGCCGAGGTCCTCCGGGTCCACCCGAAGCACGTGTACCGGCTGCTGAAGCGCGGGCTCCCGGCCCGCCGCGTCGGGGCCGAGTGGCGCTTCTCGCGCGAGGACGTGCTGGCCTGGTCGGGCGGCAGCACCGGCGACGCGGCGCGGCTCGAGACGGCGCCGGCGTCCACCCCGCCGGGCGCGCCCGACGCGGCCCCGGCGCTCGTCGCCGCGAACGGCGACGTGGCCGTGCTGTCGCTGCTGGCGCTCGCCGCGGCCCAGGGCCCTCCGCTCCTCGGCTTCGTGCAGGCCGACATGGCCGAGGCCGCCGACCTGCTGCGGCGGCGCGCGGTGCTCGCCGCGGGCGCGCACGCCGGCGGGTTCCCGAGCCACGTCGGCGACGACCGCGTGGCGCGGATCCACCTCGTGACCCGGGAGATCGGGCTCGTCCACCCGCCGGGCCGGCCGGTGACGCTCGAGGACCTGGCCCGACGCCGGCTCGCGTCGCGCCCCGGGAGCGCCGGCGTCCGCAGGCACCTCGACGAGGCGCTCCGCGCGCGGCGGCTCGACCCGGCGCGCGTTCACCGGAAGGCGCTCCTGCTGCGCTCGCACCTCGAGGTGGCGCTGGCCGTGGCGGCGGGGCGCGCCGACGTGGGCCTCTGCTCGCGCGCGTGGGGCGAGCGCGCCGGGCTGGCGTTCCGGCCGATCGCCACCGAGCCCTACGGGCTCATCGTGAAGGCGCGCGATCTCGGCGACGCGCGCGTGGTCCGCCTGTGCGAGACGGCGCAGGGCAGGGCGTTCCGGGCCGAGGCCGGCGCCATCCGGGGGTACGACGTCGAGGGCGCGGGCGACATCCGCTACGACGCCTGAGGGCGCGCGCCGGACGGGCGCCGCGCGGCGAACGAGGAACGGCCGCGCCCGGCGGTGCCGGACGCGGCCGTGGGGTGCTCCGACGCGACGGCTAGTTGCCGGACGGGACCTTCCCCTCGACGCCCTTCACGTAGAAGTTGATGGCGCCCTTCCAGGCGTCGTCGGCGACGACGTCCTTGGCGAGGACCTCCTTGCCCGCGTTGTCGACGAGCGGCCCCTTGAAGACGGCGACCGCGCCGGTCTTCAGCCCCTCGCGCGCGGTCTCGAGCGCCTGCTGCACGTCGGCCGGGAGGAAGGAGGCGGGCTTCACGAAGTCGATCATGCCCTCCTTCACGCCCCACTTCGTCACCTCGGGCTTCCAGCTCTTGTCGCTCGCCTCGCGGAACGACTTCTCGTAGTAGCCGGCCCAGTTCAGCGCGACCGAGCCGAGGTGCGCCTTGGGCGCGAACGCGCTCATGTCGCTGTCCCAGCCGAAGCCGAGCTTGCCGTTGCGCTCGGCGGCCTGGAGGACGGCGGTGGAGTCGGTGTTCTGCAGCAGCACGTCGGCGCCCTGGTTCAGCAGCGACTGGGCGGCCTCGGTCTCCTTGGGCGGGTCGAACCAGGAGTTCACCCACACCACCCGCGTCTTCACCTTCGGGTTCACGCTCTGCGCGCCGAGGGTGTACGCGTTGATGTTGCGGAGCACCTCGGGGATCGGGAACGAGCCGACGAAGCCGAGCGTGTTCGTCTTCGTCATCTTGCCGGCCACCACGCCGGCGAGGTAGGCGCCCTCGTAGAACTTCGCCTCGTAGACGCGCAGGTTGTCGGAGGTCTTGTAGCCGGTGGCGTGCTCGAAGCGCACCTCCGGGTTGTCCTTCGCCACCTTCACGATCGACTCCATGAAGCCGAACGAGGTGGCGAACACGAGCTTGTTGCCCTGCGCGACGAGGTCGCGGAGCACGCGCTCGGCGTCGGGGCCCTCGGGGACCTTCTCGACGAACGTGGTGGTGACCTTGTCGGCGCCGAACTTCTCGACCGCGGTGCGGCGGCCGAGGTCGTGCGAGTAGCTCCAGCCGGCGTCGCCGACCGGACCGACGTAGATGAAGGCCGCCTTGAGCGGCTCGGGCTTGGCCGGCGCGGGCGCGGCGGCAGGCGCGGGCGGCGCCTCCTTCTTGGAGCAGGCGGCGAGCGTCGCGCCGAGCAGCAGCGCGCCGAGCGCGATCCGGCGGGTGAACGAGCGATTCATGGTGTCGATCTCCCCCTCTGTCAGGGTCTGGATGACTGCAGGTGCTTCGGGGTGCGGCTTCAGGCGCCGGGGAAGAACGGCTTCCCCAGCGAGGCGGGCATGTTGAGCCGGATCCACAGCGGGTTCCGGGAGATGAGCGCGAGGACCACGACGGTCGAGACGTAGGGCAGCATCGCCATGAACTGGCTCGGCACGTGGACGCCCCGCGCCTGGAGGTGCAGCTGGAGCATGGTCACGCCGCCGAACAGGTACGCGCCGAGGAGGATGCGCCCCGGCCGCCAGGTGGCGAACACGGTGAGCGCCAGCGCGATCCACCCGCGGCCGGCGACCATGCCCTCCACCCACAGCGGCGTGTACACCACCGACAGGTACGCGCCGGCGATCCCGCACAGCGCGCCGCCCGTCACCACCGCCGCGAAGCGGATGCGCCGGACGCCGTACCCGAGCGCGTGGGCGGACTGCGGCGACTCGCCGATGGCGCGCAGGAGGAGCCCGGCGCGCGTGCGGTACAGGAAGAACGCGGCGGCCGCGACGAGCGCGATGGCGAGGTAGACGACCGGGTGGTGCCGGAACAGCGCCGGACCGACGAACGGCAGGTCGGCGAGGAAGGGCACGCGGTGCGGCGGCTGCTCCCCGAGCTGCTTGCCCACGTAGCCGATGCCCACGAACGCCGAGAAGCCCGAGCCGAACAGGCTGACCGCGAGCCCGGTCGCGTACTGGTTGGTGTTGAGCCACACCACCAGCCAGCCGAACACGGCGGCCACGGCCGCGCCGCCGGCCGCGCCGGCCAGGAAGCCGAGCCACTCGCTCCCGCCGTCGTGGGCGGCGGCGAAGCCGGCCACGGCGGACACGAGCAGCATGCCCTCGGCGCCGAGGTTGACCACGCCGGCGCGCTCGTTGAGCAGCAGCCCCAGGCCGGCGATGGCGAGCGGCGTCCCGGCCGCGAGCGTCGCGGCGATGAGCAGGGCGAGCTCGTTCACGGCGCGGTCCTCCGGCCCCAGCCGACCAGCCGGAGCCGGTGGTGGATGAGCGTGTCGCAGGCGAGCAGCGAGAGCAGCAGGATGCCCTGGAACACGCCGCTCACCGACGCCGGCAGCCCGACGCGCGACTGCGCGAGCTGCCCGCCGATGACGAGCGCCGAGAGCACCACGCTCCCGAGCAGCGCGCCGATGGGGTGGAGCCTGCCCACGAACGCGACGATGACGGCGGTGAACCCGTAGCCGCTCGCCACGTGCGGGGTGAGCTGGCCCATCGGGCCCGCCGCCTCGAAGGCGCCGGCGATCCCGGCGAGCGCGCCCGACAGGAGGAGCGTCGTCCAGATGGCGGCGCTCGCCGAGAAGCCTGCGTAGCGCGCCGCCGCCGGCGCGGGCCCGCCGATCTGGAGCCGGACGCCGCGGTAGGTCCGGAACATGAACAGCCACATGAGGACCGCCGCGACGAGCGCGAACGCGAAGCCCCAGTGCAGCCGCAGGCCGGGCACGACGCGCGGGATCTCGGTGGCCGCCGAGAAGTTCACCGTCTGCGGGAAGTTGAAGCCGCGCGGGTCCTTCCACGGCCCGAACACGAGCCAGGAGAGCAGCAGGTCCGCGACGTACACCAGCATCAGGCTGACGAGGATCTCGTTCGCGTGGAACCGATCCCGGAGCAGCGCCACGATGCCGGCCCAGGCGGCCCCGCCGGCCGCGCCCGCCACCACCACCAGCGGGAAGAACGCCCACGGCGAGAGCGCGAGCTGCGCGTTCGTCACCCACAGCGCCAGCCCGCCCCCGGTGATGGCGCCCATCAGGAACTGCCCCTCGGCGCCGATGTTCCACACGTTCGCGCGGAAGCAGAGCCCGAGGCCCAGCGCGCAGAGGATGAGCGGGGTGCACTTCAGGCCCAGCTCGGTGAGCGCGCGCGCGCCGTTGAACGGCTCGAACAGGAACATCGAGAGCACGCGCCCGGGCTCCTGGCCGAGCGCGAGGAACAGCAGGCCGCCCAGCGTGACCGTCACGCTCAGCGCGATGATGGGCGACAGCACGCTCATCGCGAGCGACGGGGTGGGGCGGACGTCGAGGCGGATCACGCGGGCCCTCCGGCGGCGGCTTCCGGGCGGCCGGGGCCGCCGGCCCACAGCCCGCTCATCCACTCCCCGATGCGCTCGACGGTGGCGTCGGCGGCGGGCAGCGGCGGCGAGAGGCGGCCCTTCGCGATGACGTGGAGCCGGTCGGCCAGCGCGAACAGCTCCTCCAGCTCCTCCGAGACCACCAGCACCGCGGCGCCGGCGTCGCGCAGGCGGAGCAGCTCGGCGTGGATCTGCGCGGCCGCGCCGACGTCCACGCCCCAGGTCGGCTGCGCCACCACCAGCACCTTCGGCACCGCGTCGAGCTCGCGCCCCACGATGTACTTCTGCAGGTTGCCGCCCGACAGGCTCCGCGCCACCGCGCCCGGGCCGGCCGCCTTGACCCAGTAGCGCCGCAGCACGCCCGACGCCTGGTCGCGGAGCGCGGCGCGGTCGATCCAGCCGAACGCGCGCAGCGCCTCCTGCCGGGTGAGGAGCATGTTGGTCGCGAGCGAGAGCGACGGCACCGCCCCGCGCCCGAGCCGCTCCTCCGGGACGAAGTGCAGCCCGCGGCGACGCCGGCCGGCCGCGCCGGTGCGGCCGATGGGCTCGCCGAACAGCCGGATGGCGCCGGCCTCGGCGCGCGGGTCCTCGCCGGAGAGCGCGGCGAGCAGCTCCTGCTGCCCGTTGCCGGACACGCCGGCGATCCCGACGATCTCGCCCCCGTGGACCTCGAGCGACACGTCGTCGAGCGCGACGCCGAACCGATCGTGGCAGGGGAGGGCGAGCCGCTCGACCGAGAGCGCGACCGGTCCGAGCTTCGCCTCGCGCCGCTCCAGCCTCGGTGGCTCGGCGCCGATCATCATGCGCGAGAGGCTGGCGGTGCTCTCCCGCGTGGGGTCGCAGGTCGCGACCACCCGGCCGCCGCGCAGGACCGTGCACGCGTGGCACAGCTCCAGGATCTCGTCGAGCTTGTGGCTGATGTAGAGGATGGAGCAGCCGTTCGCGGCCACCTGGCGCAGCGTCTCGAACAGCTTGTCCACCGCCTGCGGGGTGAGCACCGCGGTCGGCTCGTCCAGGATGAGGAGCCGCGGGTCGGCGAGCAGCGCGCGGACGATCTCGACGCGCTGGCGCTCGCCCACGGACAGCACGTGCACCGGCCGGAGCGGGTCCACGTCGAGGCCGTACTCCGCCGCCTTGGCGCGGATCCGCTCGGTGACGTCGCGCAGCGCCACCTTGCGCGAGAGGCCGAGCCACACGTTCTCGGCGACGGTGAGCGAGTCGAACAGCGAGAAGTGCTGGAACACCATCGCGATGCCCAGCGCGCGCGCGTCGTGCGGGGTGCGCACCTCGGCCGGCCGCCCGTCCCAGAGGATCTCGCCGGCGTCGGGGGCCACCGCGCCGTAGACGACCTTCATGAGCGTGGACTTGCCGGCGCCGTTCTCGCCCAGGACGGCGTGGATCTCCCCCGGCGCGACGGAGAGCGCCACGTCGTCGTTCGCGACGACGTCCCCGTAGCGCTTGGTGACGTGCCTCAGCTCGAGGCGCGGAACGCTCACGTCGGCCCCTGGTCCTTCGCGCCCCGCTGCCGGATCGGCGTGACGAACCGGTAGTCGATGTCCCACGGGAAGTAGATCCACTTCTCCTGGCGGAACTCCTTCACGAACGTGTCCACCACCGGGCGGCCGAGCGGCTTCGCGTACAGCGTGGCGAAGTGCGCCTTCGGCAGCTTCTCCCGCACCGCGGCGGCGGTCCGGCCCGTGTCCACCAGGTCGTCGATGAGCAGCCAGCCCTCGCCGTCCCCCGGGACCGTCTTCAGCCACTGCAGCGCGCCCTGCTTCGCCTCCGCGCCGCCCGCCTCGGCGGCGCCGTAGCTGACCACGCAGACGGTGTCGATGAGGCGGATGTCCAGCTCGCGCGCCACCAGCGCTGCCGGCACGAGGCCGCCGCGCGTGATGGCGATGATGCCCTTCCAGTCGCCGAGCTCGTGGAGCACGCGCGACAGGTAGCGGGCGTCGCGGTGCAGCTCCGGCCAGGAGATGACGATCTCGTCCTGGTACGGACCGGGCCCCGAGCCAGCATGGACTTCGCCCTCCCCGCCGCCGGGAGGGCCCTTCGTCGCGTCTGCCGCCATGGCACCTTGTACTGGAAGGGGCTGACGCAGGGGAGGGGGAATTCACCTCCCCGGATTTGCTGATGATTTCTGGGCGGCGCTACGGCGCGGGCTCGTACTCCTCGATCGGCCGCACCTCGCACTCCCCCTCGAACTCGGGCCAGTGCTTCCGGTGGAGCTCCATGAACTCCGTCGCGACGGCCAGCGCCTCGGCGCGCGTCGCGGTCTTCAGGACCGCCCAGCCGCCGATGACCTCCTTCGCCTCGGCGAACGGGCCGTCGCTCACGGCGAGCTTGCCGTTCGCGAGCCGGATCCGGAACCCTTCCTTGCTGGGCAGCAGGCCGCCCGTGTCCACGAGCACGCCGTCCTTGAACGAGCGCTCGACGAACTGCCCCATGGCCTGCATGAGCGCGGGCGGCGGCGGCGTGGCGCGGTACGACTCGGAGCTTCGCATGAACGTCAGGTACTTCATGGCAGGCACCTCCGGTGGTTTGGCCTGGCGACGAACGAGCCCGGGCCGGATCGACATGACGCCCCGAGAAGGCGCGATCCAGGTCCCGAGGCGTTTGCGGCCCGTGCGGGGCGGCGTCCGCGACCGGGCAGGGGGTACGGTCCGGGCGTCCGTCCGGACCGGGCTCGCCGCGCCGGCTCGAGCGGAGGAGTCCGCGCCGTGAAGGGCGAGCCGTCCAGCCCACCGGAGGTCGAGGCCTTCGAGCAGGGCCGCGAGCCGCTGCTCGTCACGCGTCTCGAGGCGCACGCGCGGCGCGCCGGTCCCGGGACGCGGCGGGCGGGCGGCGGGTTCGCGCACGGCTATGCCGTCGTGGTGCTCCTCACCGCCGGACGCTCGCGGGTGGAGCACAAGGGGGCGCTCGAGCTGCGGCCCGGCGACGTCCACGTCATCCCGCCCGGCGACGCGCACTCGGGGGCGCGCTTCGAAGGCGCCGAGGGCTGGGGTCTCGCCTTCTGGCCCGAGCAGTCCGGCCACTCGCTGCGGCTGTTCTCGCAGGTGCGCGGGGGATGCCATCCGGTGCTCCGGCCGTCCGCCGCCCGGCGCCGCCGGCTCGAGCGGTGGCTGCGGGCGCTCGAGGAGGAGTCCTCGAGCCGCGAGGAGGGCCGCGACGAGGCGCTCGCCGCGCTGCTCCGCCTCGTGCTGCTGGAGCTGCTCCGCGCCAGCGCGGCCACGCTGCTCCCCGGGACCGAGGGCACCAGCGTGGCGCGGCGGGCGCTCGCGATCGTGGAGGCGCGCGCGCTCCGCCCCCTGTCGCTGTCCGACGTGGCGCGGGCGGTGGGGCGGACGCCGGCGCACGTCGCCACCGTGGTGCGGAGCGAGACCGGGCGGACCGTGGGGGAGTGGATCCTCGCGCAGCGCATGGCCGAGGCCCGCCGCCGCCTGCGCGCCACCGGTGGATCCGTGGAGGCGATCGCGGGGCAGGTGGGCTACGCCGACGTGACGCACTTCATCCGCCAGTTCCGCCGCGTGCACGGCCGCACGCCGGCGCAGTGGCGGCGCGGGCAGGGCCACGACCCCGGGCGCGCGCACCGGCCCGGACGCCGCGTCGGTCCCACCTGAAGCGCCGCCCTGCGCCGGCGTCCCCGCGTCCCTGCGTCGCCGCCGCGGCGCGGGATCAGCGCGGGTCGCCGCCGCGCACCGCCGCCAGGTACGCCGCGTACGCGTCGCGGTACCAGGGGCGGAGCGCCTCCGGCGGGATCCCGCGGCGGCGCAGGCTCGCGTGGAAAAGCGCCAGCTCGGCCAGGTCCTCCGGCGAGCCCGGCGCCGGCGCGCGATCGGCGAGGCCGCGCTTCGCCGAGAGGCGGGCGCTCACGGCGACGTTGATCTCGTCGCGCGTCGGCGGCGTGCCGTCCTCGTGGTCCGGGAGCCACCAGCACGGCCGCGCCTGCACGAGGGAGAGGTACAGCCCCTGCGCCGCGTGCTCGAGCGAGGCGACCTCGCCGCCGGCGCCGTCGTCGCCCTGCCACCAGGCCCGGCTCGCGGGGCTCTGCTGTCGGGCGGCGAGCAGCGCGTCGTAGTCGGCCTGCGAGAACCAGGGGTAGTGCTGGCGCAGCTCGGGGTGATCCGAGAGCGCGAAGCTCGCCGTGGTGTTCCCCGTCGCGACCCCGTCCGTCATTCGCGGCGCCCCGGGCCCGGAGCTTAGGCCGCCGGAGGGAGCGAGGCCACCTCCCGGCGCGCGGTGCGTCGCTGCGGCGCAGGCGCGGCGGAGACGCGGTCGTACCTCGACGAGGGAGCGCACGGGCGCGGGGCGCGTCCGGCGGTCGCACCCCGCATCCGCGCCGCCGCGCGAGCGCGGCCCGGGACGATCGCGGCCGCCGGAGGACTCCTGGCGGCGCCGCCTGCCGTCAGCGCCGCGCGCCGGGAGCCTGGGGCTCGTCGAAGTGACGCGTCTCCTGGCCCACCTCCACCTCGCCGTAGCGCAGCCGCCCCGCGCGCTCGTAGACGTGCAGCACCGCGCCCGGCGCGGTCTGCTGGCTCTCCACCAGGCGGAACGCGAGCGGGAGGGCCCCGTCGCCGAACAGCCGCTTGCCGGTGCCGAGGACGACCGGAAACTGCCAGATGCGCAGCGCGTCCACGAGGTCGTGGCGAAGCAGGGTCTGGAGCAGGTCGAAGCTGCCGTGCACCTGGAGCTCCCCGCCGTCCTCGGCCTTCAGCCTCGCGAGCTCCCCCGCCACGTCGCCGCCCAGCAGGTGCGAGTTGCTCCAGCGCAGCTCCGAGAGCGTCCGCGAGGCGACGAACTTCGGCCGCGTGTTCAGCGCCGCCGCGGCCTCGTCGGCCGGGTCGGTCGCGTTCGGCCACGAGGCGGCGAACATCTCGTAGGTCTTGCGCCCCAGCACGAACGCGCCGGCGCGCTTCGTCCAGTCGGTCATGAGCCGGCCGAACGTCTCGTCGAAGTACGGCACCAGCCAGCCGCCGTGCCGGAAGCCGCCGTCGCGATCCTCGTCCGGACCGCCCGGTGCCTGGACGACGCCGTCCAGCGTCGTGAACGCGCCCACGATCAGCTTCCGCATGGTCCCGCTCCTTTCGCGCTGGCGGGGCATAGCCCGGCTGCGGACGCGGTGCATCGGCTCCGGAGACCCGGCTCGGATACCCGAATCGGTAGGCTCACTCCGGAGTGGACGACCCGCACCGCGCGTGATGTGCTGGGCGCCGTGCCCAGGCTGCACCTCGCCGCAGCGGCGCTCGCCCTCGCGTGCTCCCGCTCGGCGTCGTCCAGCGCCTCGCCCTGCGACCTCCAGGCGGCCGCGGTGGTCCCGGCGGGCTTCGAGATCCGCTGGCCCGCGGCCGGCGACCGGCGGCCGGCGATGAACCCGCCCATGTGCTTCCCGGGGAAGTTCCGGCCGCCGTCCGGCTTTCGCGCGCCCGCCGGCGTCGTGGAGTACCTGCTCCGGTTCGCCGTCCTCGCGGACGGCCGCCTCGCCGGGTTCGAGATGCTGCCGGAGGGCACCGAGCCGGAGCTCGCCTGCGGCGTGTGGAAGGCGTTGAAGGACTGCGCCTGGACCGCGGGGCGCGACACGGAGGGCCGCCCCGCCGCGTTCTGGGTCAAGGTCCCGATGCGGATCCGGACCGAGGGACCGTCCGGACATTGACGTCGAGCGGGCGCGGCCGCATCCGCGGCCTGCGGCGGCGCGACTGCGGCGCCGGGCGCGGTTCAACCCTGCGCCATGCCGGTGAACGGCACGCCGCCGAGGAGCCAGGTGAGCCCGTCCGGCGCGCGCCCGAAGACGGTCAGGTGGCCGCCGTGGACGCAGCGGAGGTGGTGGAACGCGCAGAGCGCCACCTGGTTCTCCGCCTCGTCCCCGCCGCCGTGCGAGCGGAACAGCACGTGGTGCGAGTGGGCGGCGCGGTGGCTGCAGCCCGGGACCTGGCACCAGCCCAGGTCTCGCTCCCGCACCCGCTGTGAGCGGCTCGAGGTGCGCTTCAGGACATCGCCCCACTGCCCCAGGAAGTGCGCGGCCAGCACGGCGAGGCAGCTTCCGGCCGGCACGAGGCGGCCGGCCCGCTTCCGGACCGTCTCCAGCGCCGCCGCGAGGAGCACCGCCACCCGCCGGGGCAGCGGGACCGAGACCTTCCGCTGCGCACGCAGCTGCCGCTCCCGCTGGCCCTCGACCGCGCGCCGGAGCGCGACGCAGGTCATCGCCTTCGCCCGCGGGATCCACGACGCGAGCTCGTCCTCGGGCAGCCGCGCCAGGATCCGGCGCCGCTCGTAGGAGACGCCCTGCCGGCGCGCCTCGCGCAGCCCCGCCGACCTCGCCAGCCGCTCCTCGTGCTCCGCCCGCTGCTCCACCGCGCGCGCCGGCAGGCGCAGCCGTTCCTCGACGTAGTGCCGGAAGCTGGCGAACCCGAGGCGCAGGTGCATGCCGCTCCGGCGGATCGCGTACGCGCACGCGCCCATGACCTCCTCCAGCGCCGCGCGCGCCGCGGCGAGCTCGCGGAGCGTCCGGTCGATCTCCTGGGGGGTCTTGGCGTCGTCGAAGCGCACGTCCGGCGCCGGCCAGTCCTCGACCGGCGGGAGCAGCGGCCAGCGCTCCGGCTCGGCCTCGAGCACGGCGCGCCGCGAGCGCTCGCCCGCCGGGACCGCCCGGAACTCCGAACCGAGCGGCCGAGCGCCGTCGCGATCGCCGTCCGTCGAGAACTCCGCCAGGTACTCCTGCGCCAGCGCCTCCAGCCGCTCGGACCGGGTGGACCCCGGCATGACGCGTCCCGCGGCCTCCAGCGCGGCGTCCACCACGATCCGCTCGGTCTCGGGCAGCTGCGTGCGCAAGGTCAGCCACGCCTCGTCTTCGTCCTCCTCCGGGCCGCCGCGCCCCTCCCGCCGGACCGCCGCCTCCAGCTCCCGCACCGTCTGGCCGGCCGCGCGCTCCACCCAGAACGCCTCCGCGTCCCCGGTCGCCACCGCGAGCACCGTCTCCGCGGCGCGCAGCCCCACCCGTCCCGACCGCAGCGCCTCGTGCAGGCGCGGGCGTGTGCCCAGCCCGTCCCCGAGCCGCGCCAGGCCCTCCGCTGCGCGCTTCCCGATCCCGAGGACCTCGCGCGCGTAGTCGTCGAGGTGGTAGCCCAGCGCCGCGAGCCGCTCGCCGCGGCGGAGCGCCGCCAGCCCCTCCGCGATGGCGACGTCGATCGCGCCGCGCCCGCGGGAGGCCCACGCCAGAACCTGCTCACACGCGTCCGCCTCCGGCTCGCCGCCCCGGAACCAGCGATCCAGCTCGGTCCGGCTGAACGGGAGCAGCTCGCGCAGGTCCGCGAGCGCGTGCGCCGCCCCGGCGGTGCCCGGCAGGCCGGCGGCCCCGAGGCCGGCGATGGAAGCGGCGTCCATACGCAGACTGTCGCACGCGCATCTGACACTCTTCGTGAACCCGGATGGGCGTACTGCGAACCCTCGCACCGTTCAGGCGACCAGCTCACCGCCGCGGCCGCAGTGGCACCCAGGCCACCTCCGGCGGCAGCAGCGCCTCGACGACGCGCGCGTCCGGAAGGAACGCGAGCGCGGAGCGCAGCGCGGGTGCGGAGATGCGGTCCATGCGGAACATGCGGGGCAGGCCGGTGTCCACGTCGCGGCCGAGGAGGTACCAGACCGGCGGCATGATCGAGAGCCCGTGCGGCTCGACGTGGCGCGCCGTCGCGCGGCCGGTCCGATCCCGGTAGCGGAACGCGAGCGCGACGCCGCGGCGGACCGCCTCCTCGAACAGCTGCAGCAGCTCGGGCGCGACGGGTGCGAGGCCCTCGCGCACCCGCTGGCTCGCCGCCGGCCCGACGAAGATGCGCCCGCAGAGGTCCCGGAGCTCGCGGGCGCGCGTCGCAGGGAGGGACGCGAGCAGGCGGGTGAGGGCATCCTCCGCGCGCCGGCCCCACGGCACCTCGGCGACCGCCCGCGCCAGCCGCGCGCCGAGCCAGAGCGCGACGATCTCCGGCACGCCGAGGTGGACCGCCACCACGCCGCGCGCTCCCTCCAGCCGGATGCCGCCGCCCGGCCCGGACTGCCCGGTGATGGGCATGCCCCGATCGCGCAGCAGCGCCAGGTCGCGCCGCACCGTGCGCGCGCTCACCCCCAGCCTGGCGGCGACCGCGTCGACCGTGGTCTCGGTCGAGGCGCGGAGCAGGTCGGTGAGATCGAGGAGGCGCGCGGCACGGACGGGCATGGCGGAACTCGGCTCGGGATTCACCTTCAGGATGAGGACAGGTTTCGACAGGGAAGAGCGGTACCTGATCGCCCATGTCCACGTCCACCCCGATGCACGTCGTCCTAGGCGCCACCGGCCGCGTCGGCTCCGCGGTCGCCGCCGCGCTCCTCGACCGCGGCGAGCGGGTCACGGTCGTCACCCGCGATCCGCGACGGGCCGAGCCCCTCGCCCGCCGGGGCGCCTCCGTGGCCGCCGCCGACGTCCGCGATGCGGACGCGCTCCGGGCCGTGCTCCGCGGCGCTCAGCGCGCGTTCCTCCTCATGCCACCGGCCGATCCGGCCACCGACACCGTCGCCGAGGAACGGCGCACCACGGCGGCCATCGCGCGGGCCGTCGAGTGCGCCGGGCTGGAGAAGGTCGTGGTGCAGTCCACCTACGGCGCGCAGCCCGGCGACGGCCTGGGCGACCTCGGCGTGCTCTACGCGCTCGAGCAGGCGGTCGCGGCGACGGGCGTCCCCACCTGCGTGGTGCGCGGCGCCTACTTCATGAGCAACTGGGACTTCGCGCTGGAGACGGCGCGGGAGGCGGGCGTCCTCCCCTCGTTCTTCCCGGCCGAGCTCGCCCTGCCCATGGTCGCGCCGGTCGATCTCGGGCGCATCGCGGCGCGGTGGCTCGTCGAGGAGGGCGACCACGCCGGCGTGCACCACGTCGAGGGTCCGACCCCGTACTCGGCCGCCGACGTCGCGCGCGCCGCCGCCGCCGCGCTCGGGCGCGACGTCCGGGCGGTCGAGACCCCGCGCGCCCGGTGGGTCGAGACGTTCCGGGCGATGGGCTTCTCGCCCTCCGCGGCGGACTCCTACGCGCGGATGACCGCGACCGTGGTGGACGGCGCCATCGAGCGGCCGAGCGCGCCGTCGCGGGGGCCCACCCCGCTCGCCGGATACGTCGCCGCGCGGCTGCGGCAGCAGGGGGCGTGACGGGCGCCCCCCCCTCACATCGAGATCGACCCCTTCCTGAACTCGCTCCGGCGCAGGTGGACGTTGATGCAGACCGGCCGGCCGGCCCGCGCCGCCTCCTGCGCGCGGTCGAGGGTCTCGTCGATCCGGGCGTCCTCGGTCAGCAGCAGCCCGACGCCACCGTAGCCCTCGGCGACGCGGTGGTAGTCGCAGCGCGCGAGCACCGTGCCGACGTCGTCGCCCAGCATGTCCACCTGCTCCCGGGCGATCTGCTGCCAGGAGCCGTCGTTCCCGACCACCGCGATGGGCGCGAGGCCGTGGCGCGCGAAGGTGTCGAACTCGGCGAGGCTGTAGGCGCACGAGCCGTCGCCGTAGAGCAGCCACACCTCGCGCCCGGGCCGGGCGAGCGCGGCCGCGGTCGCGAAGCCGCCGCCGACGCCGAGCGTCCCGAAGACGCCAGGGTCGAGCCAGGCGAGCGGCGCGCGCGGGCGGAGCGTGTAGGCGGCGGTCGCGACGAAGTCGCCGCCGTCCACCACCAGCGCCGCGTCGTCGGCCATCTTCTCCTCGAGCCGGAGCAGGAACCGCAGCGGGTTCACGAGCTCGCCGGCCGCCTCCGCGCCGGCGGCGATCTCGCGGTCGCGCGCGGCCTCGCGCTCGCGGAGCGCGCCGAACCAGGCGTCCCGCGCCTGCGGCTTGCCCGCCTTCGCGGCCAGGGCCACCAGGAGCTCGCCGGCGTGCATCTCCACGGCGACGTCCGGGCTGCGGTTCTTGCGGAGCTCGGCCGCGGAGAGGTTCGCCGCCGCGACGAACGCGCCGCGGCCGAAGCCGCGGCCGTAGCCGAGCCGGAAGTCGAACGGGAATCCCGCGACCACGACGACGTCCGCCTCCCTGAGCGCCTTCCCGCGCGCGTGGCGGAACTGGAGGGCGTCGCGGCGGCCGAGCAGCCCGCGCGCCATGCCGCCCAGGTAGACCGGGACGCCGAGCGCGCGCACCGCGGCGGCGAGGCGTCCAGGGTCCTCGCAGCCCGCGAGCGCCTGGCTCCCGAGGACCAGGACCGGGCGCTCGGCGCGCGCGAGCCGCTCCGCGATCCGCTCGACCCGTCCCGACGTGCCTCGCCGCAGGTCGATGCGCTCCGCGATCCGCGCCGGGAGGTCCTCGAGCGAGGGCAGCGCGGGCGCCCGGAACTGCCGCGCGAGGTGCGCCTCCAGGTAGAGCCGCAGCGCGGTGCCGGCGACGCCGCCCACCCGGTCGGCGCCCGACTCGCGCCGGTACAGGTCGCGGACGAGCGCCTCGTCGTAGAGCAGGTCCACCGGGACCTCGACGAACACCGGCCCGGGCACGCCGCCGCGCGCCAGCGCGAGCGCCCGCTCGAGCGTGGGGCGCAGCCCGCCGACGGTGGTGACGCGCGTGGCCCACTTGGCGATGGGGCGCATGAGCGCGAGCTGGTCGATGTCCTGCAGCGCGCCGCGGCCGCGGAGCAGCGTCGCGGTCGCGCCGCCGAGGAGCACCACCGGCGACTGCGCGAGCCGCGCGTTCTCGAGCGCGGTGACGGCGTTCGTGACGCCGGGGCCGGCCGTGACCGCGGCCACGCCGGGCCGGCCGGTGAGGCGCGCCATGGCATCGGCCGCGAACACCGCGTTCGCCTCGTCGCGCACGTCCACCACGCGCAGCCCGAGCCGCTTGCACTCCACGAGGATGGGCGAGATGTGGCCGCCACACAGCGTGAAGAGGTGGCCCACGCCGGCGCGCTGCAGCGCCGCCGCGATCACCGCGCCTCCGTTCGTGGCCTCCGCCATGGATCCTCCGGGCCGCGGGCGCCGCGGCGTCACCTTCTCGCGGCGGACGTTACCATCCGGGCGGGACGAGCGGTGGGCCCGCGACGGGGCCCGGGGGCGGAGACGCGCACGCGCGCCGGGCTCCCGCGCGCGGCGGCGCCTTCGATCGCGCGCGGCGCCCCCGGCCGCTCATAGCGCCTCCCGTTCGCGTGGGGCCCGTCGCGAGGCACACGATGGCGTCGCCGAGCCGGGCACACGAGGACCGAGCAGCGCAGGCGTGCCCGTAGGCACGTCGAGCAGCACAGGGACGAGTCTGCCCGGCGCAGGCAGCCAGCGTGCGCCGCAGCAGGGCTCTACGCGAATGGGCGGCGCTCTCAGAGGCTGGGCACGCTGGCCGCCGCCGGTCCGGCGCTCGCGGTCCAGCGGCGCGGCACCGGCAGCACGGCCCGCCAGGCCGGCCGGTCGCGGGCGCCCCACGCGTGCTTGTAGGGCTCGGGGCCGCGGAGGAAGTCCAGCTCCCGGGCGCCCTCGGCGACGGCCGACGCGGCCGCGTGCGCGATGATCACGGCGCCAGGGCTGGCGGCACGGAAGGCGGGGTCGAAGCCGCCGATGTAGTAGTAGGCGCGGTCGCCCTCGACGAAGCCGTGGAACGCCGCCGCGGGGCGGCCGCCGACCCAGAGCACGTGCAGCCGGAGCAGCCCGCGCGCGAGCAGGCCGCGCGCGGCCTCCAGGTGGAAGCGTCGGACCGCGTCGCCCGCGAGCACGCCGCGCTCCCCGCGCGCGCCCCAGCGCGCCGCGTGCAGCGAGAACAGCGCCTCGAGGTGGCGATCGAGATCCCCGGGGCCCGCCGTGGTGAAGCTCGCCCCGGCGCGCGCGAGGCGGCGCCGGCCATACCGTACGTTCTCCGCGAGACGCGGCGCGAGGCTCCGGTCGAGCGCGTCCGGCTCCGCCGGGAGCGCCAGCACCGGACAGACGCCGTCGGGCGCCGCCGCGCCGGCGCCGCGCCCCTGTCCCAGCGCAGCCCGCAGCGGGGACCGGTCAGGGAGGTGCTCGAGGAGCAGCGCGTCGGCGCCGGCCGCGGCGCCCAGCAGCGCGCCGACGAGCGCCGCGCCGTCCGGACCGTCGCCGGGGTCCACCACGGCGTCCTGGTAGTCGGAGAGACCGGACCCGAGCAGCGTGACCATCCGCCGGCCGGCGTCCTCGTACTGCACGAGCGGAGCGAGCGCGACGAGCCGCCCGGCGCGGCGGGCCACGACCGCCCGCGGGCTCGCGACCCCGAACGCGCGGCACCAGGGCAGCAGCCACTCGGGCCGCTGGAACGGCGTGGCGGCGGCGCGATCGCACAGCGCGGACCACTCGCCGCGCAACGCCTCCAGCGCCCCGGCGCCGGCCACCGTCTCGAGCCGCGTCGCGCGGGGCCGCCGCGGTCGCGCGAGCCGCTCGACGAGCGCCACCCACCTCGCGCCGCTCACCGCCGCCGAGAACCGGCGCTCGGCCGCGGCCCGGCAGTCGGCGGCCGACAGGCGCGCGGCGTCCCGCATGGCCGGTCCGAGCTCGTCGTCCCGGTCCACCAGGAACCCGGTGCGCCCGTCCTCGACGATCTCCGGCAGCGCGCCGATCCGCCGCGCCACCACCGGCGTGCCCGAGGCGAGCGCCTCCATGGCCACGAGCGACGAGGTCTCCGGCGCCAGGCTCGGGACGACCACGCACCGCGCCGCGCGGAGCAGGAGGGCCTTCTCGGCGCGGCCGAGGGGGCCGAGGAGGCGCCGGTCGCGGTCGAGGAGCGGCTTCACCTCCTCCTCCAGGTAGCGGAGGTGCTCGGGGTACGGGAACGCGGTCCCGCCCACGAGCAGCGGCAGCCCGGCCGCGCGCGCGGCCGCGAGCGCCGGCGCGACGCCCTTCTCCGGGCAGATCCGCGCCAGCACCAGCGCGAACCCGCCGCGCTCGCCGCCCGGCCGGTAGGCGTCGAGCGGGACGCCGTTCGGGATCACCTCGTGCGCGCGGACGCCGGCGGGGAGGGCGCGCGCCTGTGACTCCGAGACGCACACGAGCGGCGCGCCGGCCCGGAGCGCCGCCTCGGGGTAGCAGGCGGGGTGGAGGTGGAGCGCGACCACGGGCGGCGGGCCCACCGGGAGCATCGCCCCGAAGCCGAGGCCGTGCAGGTGGACGAGGTCGACCCGCTCCGAGGCGAGCGCGCGCTGGACCGCGTCGCGGTGCACCTGCTCGGCGCGCGCGCGCGCGCCGGCGTCGAACGGGCCCGGCGGCGCATCCGTCGCGACGAGGTGCCCGTCGATCTCCGACCCGCGCGGCGCGATCACGATCGAGCGGTGGCCGCGGCGCGCGAGCGCGCCGGAGACCAGCGCGAGGACCTGCTCGGCGCCGCCGACCGCGTCGGGGCCGACCGGCGGGGCGAGCGCGTACGAGACCCCGAGGATCGTCAGCGCCACGCCGCCTCCTCGAGGCCGAGCGAGGCGGCCGCCCGGCGCGCGCGCGCGGCGAGCGCGTCGAACGTCGCCCAGCCCATCGCCTCGTAGTGGAGCGCGCCCGGGTGCGGGCGCCGGGCGGGATCGAGCGGCGGCGCGGACCGGAACCGCTCGACGTCCGCCCGGAACGGCGCCAGCGTCTCGCGCTGGCTCGCGTACGCCGCGAGCATCCGGCGCTTCGTCTCCCTCGCGGCCGGCTCGAGCCAGCGGACGCGCTCGGCGGCGCGCGAGGGCAGGAACGCGCCGGTGACGACGGCGCCGTCCGGGCCCCGGTGATAGCTCGTCATCTCGGCGAGCGCAGGGGCGCCGCCGGGCGTCCGCGCGAGCAGCGCCCGCGCCGAGCGCACCGCCAGCGCGGTCGCGTCGTGATCCGGGTGGCCGCCCTCGAACGCGTGCGTCACCACGAGGCGGGGCCGGAGCGACCGGACCAGCGCCGCCAGGTCCCTCGCCACGGCGGCGATCGCCTCGCTCGCCTCCTGGTCCACCACGCCCAGCCCGATGACGTCCGCGGCGCGGAGCCTCGCCTCGGCGAGCGCGGCGAGCGCCTCGTCGCGGCGGAGCCGGGCGTACGCCTCGCGGCCGTTCGCGGCGCCGCCCGCCCGAAGCGCGGGATCCCGCGGCGCACCGTCGGTGACGTGGACGACGGCCGCCCGATGGCGCAGGAGCAGGCTGGCCGCACCGATCGTCTCGTCGTCCGGATGGGCGGCGATCACGAGGAGCAGCGGGTGCATGCGTGCAGCAACTCTCGTCACGCCGCCCGGGCGCCGCCACCGTCCGGGCGCGGAGGCGGGCGGCTGCCGGCCACCCCGTGCCGGAGCCCGCCGACGCGCGGTGGTTTGCAGGCGGATGCTCGCGCGGGTAGGATGCCGCGCCGTGAGGTGGCTCCTCGTCGCGATCCTGGTGCACGGGTTCGTCCCCGGCCTCGCCGAGGCCGGCGAGGCCGTCGTGCACCTCGCGCGGACGGGGCACGTCGCCCACACGCCCGCGGACCACGGGGACCTCGGCGACCAGGGGGCCGAGCACGGCTGCGGCGCGACCCAGCACCACTGCGCGTGCTGCGCGACGCAGCTCGTCCTCCCGGCGCGCGAGATGGTGGTCGTGGCCGTGGAGAGCGGCCGCTCGCCGTCCGTCGAGCCCGCCGAGCAGGCGCCGGCCACGCGAGAGCCGGCGCGTCCCTTCCGCCCGCCGATCGCCTGACGTCGTGACGCGTCCTCGCGCGAGCGGGCCGGCCTTGCGCCGGCACGCGTCGCGCGTACCCGGCCGCCGCGCAAGCGCGCGGGCCGGCCGAACGTCCCACGTCAGGAGAACCGCTTGCCTGCACATCTTCGATGGGCGTGCGCGCTCGTGCTCGCGTACGGGCCGCCCGCGCTCGCTGGAGCAGCCGAACCTGCCCCCGCCACCCTCCGCTGGGCGGACGTCGCCGCCGCGATCGATCGCGACCCGCGCGTCGCGGCGTCGCGGTCGCGCGTCCGATCCGCGGAGGGCGCGCTCACGGCGGCACGCACCCCGCCGAACCCCGAGCTCGAGGCGACCGCCGGCCGCGCCGACGCGCGGGACGGCGCGACGCGCCGGAACGAGTGGGGCTTCGCGCTCACCCTCCCGCTCGACTGGCTGGCGAGGCGCGGGCCCGAGGTGGACGCCGCCCGCGCGACGGTGGACGAGGCGGCGGAGGAGGCCCGTGCGCTCCGCGCCGAGGTCACGGCGGAGCTGTGGAGGCTCCACGTCGGGGCGGCCTACGCGCAGGCGGAGGTGGAGACGCTCGAGGCCACCGAACGGCAGGTCGACGCGCTGGCGCGCCTGGTTCGCCGGCGCGTGGAGGCGGGGGAGGGGCGCCCCGTCGAGATCCCGCGGGTGGAGCTCGAGCTCGAGCGCGTCAGGAACCAGATCGACGCGGCGCTCGCGCTGCGGGACGGGGCGCTCGCGCAGCTCGCGGCGTGGCTGACCGTCCCGGTCCAGCGCGTCGAGCTTCCGTCGCCACCTCCGCCGCTCGAGGCGGGCAGCCCGGTGCTCGACGGGTCCGCGCACCCGCGGGTCCGCGCCGCGCTGGCCCGCGCCGAGGCGGCCAGGGCGGAGGCGTCCGCCGCGCGGCGGTCGCGCGTGCCCGCGCTGTCGGTGGGCGGCTTCTACACGAGCGAGCTCGATCGCGAGGCGGTGGGCGGGCGCGTGGGGGTGGAGCTGCCGGTCTGGGACTGGAGGTCCGGTCGCGTCCGCCGCGCCGAGGCGGTGGCCGCCGCGGAGGCGAGCCGCGCGGAGGCGGAGGGCCGTGCCCTCGCCGCGGCGCTTGCCGACGCGGCCGCCGCCTGCGGCAGGGCCCGCGCCGTCGCGGACCGCCAGAAGAACCGCATCCTGCCCCGCGCCGAGGAGTCGGCGCGCACGCTCGAGCGGACGTTCCAGCTCGGCGAGGCGGGGATCCTCGACGTGATCGACGCGCGGCGGGTGCTGCTCGAGGCCCGCCGCGAGTACCTCTCCAGCGCCCGCGAGCGAGACGTGGCCTGCGGCGCGCTCATCCTGCTTTCCGGTCGGGAGCTGCCGTGAACCGTGACCTTTCGAAGCTCGTCGTCCTCGCCGCTGCGGTCCTGGCCGTGGCGTGCCGGGGGGGTGGAAACGCCGGCGCCGCACCGGCCGCGGAGGGATCCGCGGCCGCCGGCCACGCACAGGGGACCGAGGCGACCGCGCCGACGCATGGCGAGCACGCTGACGGGGATGGCCACGGGGATGGCCACGACGGCGAGGAGCCGTCGGACCTCGACCGGCCCGTGGACGAGCTCCTCGGGCTGACCTGCGAGCACGGCCGGAAGACGTTCGAGTGCGACGAGTGCCGGTACGAGGTCGGCGTCGTGCGCGTGCCCGCGAAGCTGGTGGACGGCGGCCTGGTGCGGAAGGCGTCCGCGGCGCGGCGCCGCGTCGAGGCCCCGGTCGCGCTCACCGGCGAGGTCCGGTTCGACGAGCGGCGGGTCGCGCACGTGTCGCCGCGGATCGAGGGCACCATCCGCACGGTGCACGTCTCGCTGGGCGAGCACGTCCGGCGCGGGCAGGCGCTGGTGGAGCTCGAGAGCGTCCAGCTCGGCGAGGCGGAGAGCGACTACCTCGCCACGCAGGCGTCGCTCCGCCTGGCGCGCGCCAGCGCCGAGCGACAGGAGCAGCTCCGGAAGGAGCAGATCTCGTCCGAGAAGGAGCACCTGGCGGCGCGCCAGGAGCTCGAGACGGCGCAGATCCGGGCGCGCTCGGCGGAGCAGAAGCTCGCGCGGCTCGGCGTCGGCACCGGCGACCTTGCGCGGCTCGGCGACGCGGGGCGGCGCTCCGGCGGTGGCCTCGTCGTCCGTGCGCCGGCGGACGGCATCGTGCTCGAGATGCACGCCGTGCCCGGCGAGCTCGTCAAGCCGGACGAGAGCATCGTGACGGTGGGGGACGTCTCCTCGGTGTGGGTCTGGGCGGATCTCCACGAGGACCAGCTCGGCCGCGTGCTCGACGCGCAGCGCGGCGGCAGGCTCCGCGCCGAGATCGGCGTGAAGGCGTTCCCGGGCGCGGTGTTCCCGGGCACGGTGGAGTTCGTCGGCCCGTCGATGGACGAGCGGACGCGCACGGTGAAGGTGCGCGTCACGGCCGCGAACCCGGACGCGCGGCTGCGGGCGGGAATGTTCGCGAGCGTCCGCATCTACCTCCCGGGCGACGAGGAGGCGCTCGCGGTGCCCGTCGCGGCGCTGCTCTCGGACGAGGGGCGCTCCTTCGTGTTCGTGCACCACCACGGCGACTACTGGATCCGGCGGCCGGTCGAGCCGGGCCGCAGGTGGATGGACCTCGTCGAGGTGAAGGACGGCCTGCACGGCGGCGAGACGCTCGCCGCCGACGGCGCGTTCCTCCTGAAGTCGGACGTCCTGCGCTCGAAGATGGGCGCGGGCTGCGCGGACTAGGGGCCCGGGATGCGCATCGTCGAGTGGCTCCTCAAGCACCGCGCCCTCGTCCTGGGCGTCACCGCGGCGCTCTCGGTGGCGGGGTGGATCGCCTGGAAGCGGCTGCCCATCGACGCCTTCCCCGACGTGACCAGCACGCAGGTGATGGTCCTGACGAAGGCGCCCGGGCTCGCCGCCGTCGACGTCGAGCAGCGGGTCAGCTTCCCCATCGAGCAGGCGATGCGCGGGCTCCCGCGCGTCACCCAGGTCCGCTCGCTCTCGAAGGCGGAGCTGTCGCAGGTCGTGGTCGTCTTCGAGGACGGGGCGGAGACGTACTGGACCCGCCAGATCGTGTTCGAGCGGCTCGCCGGCGCGCGCGACGGGCTCCCGCCCGGCGTGGAGCCGGAGCTCGGGCCGATCTCCACCGGCCTGGGGGAGATCTTCCAGTACACGCTCGAGGGCGAAGGGCTCTCGCCCATGGACCTGCGGACGATCCAGGACTGGATCCTGGCGCCGCAGCTTCGCCCCATCCCCGGCGTCAACGAGGTGAACAGCTTCGGCGGCGAGGTGAAGCAGTACCAGGTGCTGGTGCACCCCGACCGGCTGGTGAAGTACCGGCTCACGGTGCGCGACGTCTCGGAGGCGATCGAGCGGTCCAACGGGAACGCCGGCGGCGGCGTGGTCGTCGCCGGCTGGGAGCAGACCTACCTGCGCGGCGTCGGGCTGGTGCGCGACGTCCCCGACGTCGAGCGCATCGTGCTCGGCGCGTTCGACGGCTCGCCGGTGTACTTGCGCGACGTCGCCGACGTGGTGATCGGCGCCGAGCCGCGGCAGGGCGCCGTGACCCGCGACGGAGCGGGCGAGGTGGTCGCGGGCATGGTGATCATGCTCAAGGGCGCGAACGCCAAGGACGTGGTCGCCGGGGTGAAGGACGCCATCGAGGCGGCCCGCGGCACGCTGCCCGACGGCGCGCGCATCGGCGTCTTCTACGACCGGACCTCGCTCATCGAGGCGTGCATCGAGACGGTCGTCGACGCGCTGCTGGAGGGCGGGATCTTCGTCGTCCTGGTGCTGTTGCTGTTCGTGGCGGAGGTGCGCACCGCGGTGGTGGTGCTGTTCTCGCTCCCGTTCACCTTCCTCGTCTCCTTCATCGTGATGGGCTGGGCGGGGCTGACCGCCAACCTCATGTCGCTCGGCGGCCTCGCCTTCTCGGTCGGCATGGTCGTGGACGCGTCGATCGTCGTGGTCGAGAACGTGAGGCGCCACCTCGCCGAGGACCGGCAGCGGAGCCGGCCGGACGTGGTCGCGATGGCGCTCCGGGAGGTGGCCCGGCCGGTGGCGTTCTCGGTGCTCGTCATCGCGGTGATCCTCGTGCCGCTGTACGCGCTCCAGGGCGTCGAGGGGAAGATGTTCGCCCCCCTCGCGACGACCCTGCTGATCGCGCTCCTCGTCTCGCTCGCCGTCGCGCTGACCGTGGTCCCGGTGCTCTCCGCGACGCTCCTGAAGCAGGAGCCGGAGCGCGAGCTCCGGCTCGTCCGGCGCCTTCACGAGGGGTACCTGCGCCTGCTCCGCCGCGCCGTCGCCCGGCCGAGGCGCACGCTCGCGGTGAGCGGCGTCCTGCTCGTCCTCTCGACCGCGCTCGTCCCGCTCGTCGGGACGGAGTTCATGCCGCCCCTCGACGAGGGGTCCATCGCGATCAACGTGGTCCGGCTGCCGAACGCGTCGCTGGCCGGGTCGGTGACCGTCGCGAGCTACATGGAGCAGCGGCTCCGCGAGTTCCCGGAGGTGGAGACGGTCGTCTCGAAGACCGGCCGGGCGGAGATCTCCGAGGACCCCATGGGCCCGGAGCAGACGGACGTGTTCGTCATGCTGAGACCGCGGAAGGTCTGGGGAACGGGCCGGGACAAGGCGGAGCTCGTCGAGGCGATCCGGGCGGAGCTGTCCGACGTCCCGGGCCTGCGCCTCTCGTTCTCGCAGCCGATCGCGCTGCGGGTGAACGAGCTCATCTCGGGCGTGAAGAGCGACCTCGCCGTGAAGGTGTTCGGCCCCGACCTGAACGTCCTGAAGGGCTTCGCCGACCGCATCGGCGCCGCGGTGGGCGGCGTGCCCGGCGCCGGAGACGTCAAGGTCGAGCAGGTCTCGGGCATGCCGCAGTACGACCTCGACATCGATCGCGAGGCGGCGGCGCGGTACGGGATCCGCGTCGGCGACGTGAACGACACGATCGAGACGGCGATCGGCGGCCGCGTGGCGTCGACGCTCATCGAGGGACAGCGGCGGTTCGCCATCACCGTGCGCTTCCCGGAGGACCGCCGGAAGGACATCGAGCAGATCGGGCGGCTGCTCGTCCCCGGCCCGGACGGCGCGCGCGTCCCGCTCGCCCAGCTCGCGAAGGTGAGGCTCGTGGAGGCGCCGGCGCAGGTCAGCCGGGAGAACGGCATGCGCCGGGTGGTGGTGGAGGCGAACGTCCGCGGGCGCGACCTGGGCGGCTTCGTCGAGGACGTGCGCGCCCGCATCCAGGGCATCGAGCGGGAGCTGCCGCCGGGGTACTACCTGCGCCTCGGCGGGCAGTTCGAGAACCAGGAGCGGGCCATGCGGCGGCTCGCGATCGTGGTGCCCGTCGCGCTCGGGCTGGTGTTCCTGCTCCTCTACCTCGCGCTGGGGTCGGTCGCCCACGCGGCGCTCGTGCTGCTCAACCTGCCGTTCGCGCTGGTCGGCGGCGTCATCGCCGTCGTGATCTTCCGGATGCCGCTCTCGGTCTCTGCGGCGGTCGCGTTCATCGTCCTGCTCGGGATCGCCGTGCAGAACGGCGTCGTGCTGGTGGCGTTCTTCGCCCAGCTCCGCGAGCGCGGCCTCTCGGTCGCCGAGACGGTCGAGCAGGGCTGCAACCTCCGGTTCCGGCCGCTCCTCATGACCGCGCTGACGAGCTTCATCGGCCACCTGCCGATGCTCTACGCGACCGGCTCCGGCGCGGACATCCAGAGGCCGCTGGCGGTGGTGGTCATGGGCGGGCTCGTGACGTCCACCCTGCTGACGCTGCTGGTGCTCCCCACGATCTACGCGCTGCTCGCGACGCGCGCCGTGACGCGACCGGACTAGCGGGGGAGGGTCTCACCGCGGCGGCGCCGTCGTGGTGAGCAGGTGTACCGCCCGCATCCGGCTCGAGCGGCGGTCACGCCGCCACGGGCCGGGGGGCGCCGAGGCTGCGCAGGTGCCGGTGGTGCGCGGTCACCGCGGCCCACAGGGACGGGCGCGCGAGATACGGCAGCCCGTGCGCGCGGCACGTCTCCTCCACGATCCCGGCCAGCGCCGGGTAGTGCACGTGGCACACGCCGGGGAAGAGGTGGTGCTCGATCTGGAAGTTCAGGCCGCCCAGGTACCACGCGAGCACGCGGCTGGAGCGGGCGAAGTCCACCGTGGTCCGGACCTGGTGCTCCGCCCATCCGGTCGGCATGCGGCCGTCCGCCCCCGGCGCCCCCAGGAACTGCGCCTCCGGCACCGCGTGCGCGAGCTGGAACACGGCCGACATGACGACGCCGAGCACGAGGGACCCGAACACGAAGAAGGCCACCGGCCACGCGCTGCGGTGGACGAGCACCGGGATCACGACCGCCCAGCCGAGGAACGTGGCCTTGCCCGCGACCACCGCGGCGAGCTCGCGGCCGCGGGGGCGCGGGAACCGGGCGCCGGAGATGGACCCGCGGACGAGATCCACGACGTCGTCCACCAGCCACCACTTGAGCGAGAGCGCGCCGTAGAGGGGCCAGGCGTACCAGCCCTGGAAGCGGTGGAGCGCCCGGCGGCGCTGCGCGCGGGTGAGCCGGAGGAACGGCTCGGCGTCGACGTCCGCGTCCAGGCCGGCCACGTTGGCGAAGGAGTGGTGCTGCACGTTGTGCTTGAAGCGCCAGACGTACGAGCTCGCGCCGATGAAGTCGAGCGCGAGCCCGACGGCGCGGTTCACCGTCGGCGACCGCGAGTAGGCGCCGTGGTTCGCGTCGTGCATCACCGAGAAGCCGATGCCCGCCGTCGCGAGCGCGATGGAGACGGTGAGCCCCGCCGCGAGCCACGCCGACGCGGCGCCGAACGCGAGGAGCAGCCCGTAGGACGCGGCGAACCACCCCAGGATGGCGACGGTCTTCACGTGCATGGCGAGCCCGCCCTGCGCCGGGGTGCCGGTGCGCGCGAAGTACGCGGCGGCGCCGCGCCTCAGGTCCGCGTGGAAGCCGTCGTCGCGGGGGAAGCGGGAGCGGGGAGCCGGTGCGGTCATCGCGAGACCCTGCTGGCCGGATGTCACCCGCGCGTCATGGCGGACGGAGCGACCCAGCTTCGCCACGGGAAGCCCCCGCTCCGGCCGCGCCCCCGCCGGCTACCGGGGGAGGAGCTTCACCATGCAGACCGCGGAGGCGGGGCAGAGCGACCGGAACTCCGCGCTGGCGCCCAGCGCCGTCGGGACGCTCGCGCGGTCGATCCGGGTGAAGCCGGCGCGCGCGAAGAACTGCTCCGCCGTCGTGGTGAGCAGGTAGACGGCCCGCACGGCGCGCCGCTCCGCCTCGGCGCCGATCAGCGCGTGGAGCGCCTTGCCGACGCCCGTCCCCTGCAGGCGCGGGGCCACCGCCAGCGAACGGAGCAGCGCGTCGTCCCCGTACTCCTCCAGCGCGACGCAGCCGACCACCTCGTCCCCGAGGCGCGCCACCAGGAAGCTCTGGTTCGCGGCCCCGACGTCCGCGGCCGGGAGGTGCAGCCGCTCGAGCAGCGCGCGGATGGCGCCGAGGTCCTCGGGCGCCGCCGGGCCGTACCGGACCGTGTCCGCCCCCGCGCTCACCGGCTCCTCCCGGCCGCGCGGCCATCCACCGCGACGGTGCGGCCGACGACGGGGCTCGCCACCGGGCCGCACGGGTCCTTCGCCAGGGCAACGGGCATGCGCCGGGTCTTACGATGAAGCGACGCTTCGGTTCAACCCGCCGGCGCCGCTTCGGGGAACCGTCACCGCAGCCGGCCCTCCGACATCGGGCTGCATCGGCGGACCTTGCCGCGCGCTGGTGGGGGACGGCGGGGTGACGTCGAAGGGGAAGCTGCTGTCGCCGAGGACGTGCGGGCGATGCACGGGTGCGGCGAGGCCTCCCGCCCGGCTCACCTGGGCCGGGGAGCCCGCCGGTCCGGCGCGGCCCGCCGCAGCCACTCCAGGAGCGCGGCGAGCGCCGGGGTCGCGCGCTCCCTGCGCCACAGCAGCGCCACGCGGTGCCTGAGCGCGGGCTCGCGCAGCGGGACGAACCGCGTGTTCGACGCGCGCGTTCGCACGAAGGAAGGGGCTGCCAGCAGGAGCCCCTTGCCCCGCGCGACCAGGATCGGGCAGCTCTCGTCCGACCGCTTGGTGACGATCCGGTATCGGATGCCCGCCGCGCGGAGCGCCCGCTGCTGGCTCTCGTACAGGTGGGCGTGCTCGTGGCGCGGGTGGACCACGAACGTCTCGCCCTCGAGATCGTGCAGGCGCAGCGCCCGGCGCCGCGCCAGGCGGTGTGTCGCCGGCAGGAGCACGCCCATGGCGTCCTCCGCGACCACCCAGCGCTCGAGCCCCGCCTCCTCCTCGTCGGCCGTCTCGACGCACACCGCATCGAGCCGCCCGAGACGCAGATCCCGGAGCAGGCGGTCGGGGACGTTAGAGCTGAGCTCGACGCCACCTTCGCCCTGCGCGTCGAAGCGCGCGATCCGCTCCGGCACCCACGTCGTGAAGCCGGCCGCGGAGAGCCCGATCCGCACCGGCTGCCCCGAGCGCCGGCCGCGCTCGCGCACCCGGGCCTCGAGCGCCTCCGCGCGCTCGACGACGGCCGGGCCCTCGCGGAAGAGGAGCGCGCCGGCCGGCGTGAGCGAGACCGACCGCGTGCTGCGCTCGAGCAGCCGGACGCGGAGGTCGCGCTCGAGCCCCGCGATGAGCCGGCTCAGCGGCGGCTGGCTCATGTGCAGCCGCTCCGCGGCACGACGGAAGCTCAGCTCCGAGGCCACCACCAGGAACGCGCGCAGCTCGCGGAGATCCATCGCCCGGATTGATACCGGACCGGTATCAATCCGGCAACGCGAATCGCAATGCTCCCGCGGCGGCCGCGTCGCATGACTGCGGCGCACCGCGCCGGCCCCGTCGGGCCGCGCCGGAACGGAGGAGCACCCCATGCCGCTGCCTGTCGAAGCCCTGTGGACCTGCGCCGTCCTCGCCATGGTCGTGAGCGGGACGTCCTTCACCATCACCGGCACCGAGATCTTCGAGCCTCTGCGGCGGTTCCTGGCCGCGCGGAGCGAGTGGCTCGGCCACCTGACCGCGTGCTTCTACTGCACCAGCCACTGGGTCACGTTCCTGCTCGTGGCGCTGTGCCGCCCCGCGCTCGTATCGACCGGCTTCTGGCTCGTGGACCTCGCCATCAGCGCGTTCTTCGTGGTCCAGCTCGCCGCCTACCTCACCGGCCTGCTGTTCAAGTCGTACTCGGTGATCATCCCGACCAAGGCGGCCATGCAGCAGGCGATGGAGGCCGCGAAGGCGGCGCATCGAGCGTCGCAGGCGGGGAAGGTGGGGCTCGGCGTGGCTCGCTCCGAGGAGGGGGGACGGTAGCGCCGATCGGAGAATTGCGCGCGAGAATCGGGCGCCCCGTACTCCGATGGTGGCCCCTGCCGGCGGCTGCGTCATTCCGTAGCTGTGCGAGCGCGTCTTCGTCCACCGCAACGATCGGCCTAGTATGGGCGTGGAGTCCGCAGGTCACTCGGTTCGCGATTCGTCCAACCGGAGGACGCGCTCCCATGTCAGCCCCCACGTGCCGTGGCAGGTTCCGCGGGTTCACCCTCGCTGCACTGCTCCTCCTCACCGTGCTCGGTGCCTGCGCGCAGACGACGGCGCGGCGGGCGACGAGCGTCGTCAACTACCTGTATCCGGCCGGACAGCAGGAGCCGGCCCAGCCGTCCATCCCGAAGCTCACGCTTCCGCTCCGGGTCGGGATCGCCTTCGTCCCGCCCGCGGCGAGCGAGGTGACGCCGGCGGCGTACGTCGGCGATCGCGACGCCGCCGCCCCCGAGACCGAGCGGATCCGCCTCATGGAGACGATCGCCGCGCACTTCCGCGAGCGGCCGTACGTCAAGTCGGTCGAGATCATCCCCACGCCGTATCTGACGCCCGGTGGCGGGTTCACGAACCTGGACCAGATCCGGAACATGTTCGGCGTGGACGAGATCGTCCTCATCGCCTTCGACCAGGTGCAGTTCAAGGACCAGGGGATGGCGACGCTCACCTACTGGACGCTCGTCGGCGCGTACGTCGTGCAGGGGGAGAAGCACGACACGCGCACGCTGATGGACGCGGTCGTGCTCGACATCCCGAGCCGGAAGCTCCTCTTCCGCGCGCCCGGGACGAGCGTCGTGAAGGGCCGGTCCACGCCGGTGAACGAGTCGGAGGAGCTGCGCCAGGACCGGCAGCAGGGCTTCAAGCTCGCGACGGCGGAGCTGATCACCGCGCTCGACGCGCAGCTCGTCGCGTTCCAGGAGCGCCTGAAGGCGCAGCCCGGCGAGGTCGAGGTCGTGCGCACCGCGGAGTACGAGAAGCGCGCCGCCGCCAGCGGCGGCGGCGCCGTCGATGCGGCGACGCTCGCCGTCGTCGCGGCGCTCGCCGGGGGCGCCCTGGTCGGCTCCCTGCGGCGGAGGCGCTCGGGGGCGCCGTGATGCGGCGCTTCCCCTGGATCACCGCCTCGGTGCTCGCCCTTGCCGTCGGCGCGTACCTCGTGCCGTCGATCGGCGAGCTGCTGATCCTCGACCGCGCGCGCGTCGCGGCCGGCGAGTGGTGGCGCCTGCTCACGGGCAGCGTCGTGCACTTCTCGGCGTCGCACCTCGGCGCCGACGCCCTCGCGTTCGGCATCGCCGGCGCGCTGCTGGAGCGCCGCGGCCGCGCGACGTTCGCGGCCCTGACGCTCGCGTCGGCGCTCGCCGTCGGCCTCGCCGTGCTCTGGCTCGAGCCCTCCCTCGAGCGCTACGCCGGGCTCTCGGGCGTGGCGTACGCGGCGATCGTCGCGCTCGCGCTCGCCGGGCAGCGCGACCCGGGCACGATGGCGACGCTCTCCCGCATCGCGCTCGTGGCATGCGTCGCGAAGCTGGCGTGGGAACTCTCGACGGGGCGGATGCTCCTCGCCGGCGCGCCGCCGGGGGTCGTCGCGGTCCCGCTCGCCCACCTCGCGGGCGCGATCACCGCCGTCGCCGTCTCGGGGATGAAGCGCAGGGGCGGCACTGCCTTGCTCCGGCACCGAGTCGCCGCCCGGCGGCGCGGTCGGGTGAGCGCCTGATCCGTCCGCGCCACTGCTGCCGGAGTCAGCCGGCACGGCAGCGGAGCCCGCGCGAGGCGATGACAACCGGCGCGGCTACCCGCTGGCCATCCGTAGCTTCCACCACAGCAGCGGTCCCAGCAGCGCGACCATCGCGAGCACGGCGATGGCGATGCGGAGGAGAGAGAATCGCGCGGGCGATATGCGGTTGCCGCAGTCCGAGATGCGCTCAGCCATCACCTCGAGCAGGAGGGTCAGCGGAGGTGCCAGGAAGAGGAACGCGACCCACCCGCCCCAGGTTCGGGGCAGGTCGGCAAAGCCGTAGAGCAGCGCCGAGACGAGCCCGGCCACCCACACGCCGAGGACGGCGAGCACGAGCTCCAGGCGCGAGCGCCATCTCGAGCGCCGGACCAGCACTGTTCGTGGACGGTATACGAGCGAGCGAACGGCGTCACTGCTTCTCGAAGGCGACCGCGCGCCGATGCGACCTGGCAGGGGCGGCGTGGAGCGCTGCGAGGCGGCTGTCGACGAGATCCATCAGGGCCTTGGCTGCGTAACCCGCGGGCATCACGCCGCGCGCCGATGCCGAGAGCTGGAACGCGCCTTCGATGGCAGCGAGCACGATCGCGGCGAGCTGTCGGGCCTCGCCGTCCTTGAGCGCATGGCCGGCGTGCTCGCCGAGGAGTCGCTCGAGGAGGACGAGCTGCGCACGGATCGCGGCCTCATGGGCGGCTCTCACCTCCGGCTGCCTCACCGCCTCCGCCCCGACGACCACCCAGCCCGCGACCGCCGGAGGGCTGGCGCCCTTTCCGGTTGCCAGCCGTGAATCGATGAATGCGCGCAAACGGTCACGAGGCGTCTTCGCGCGCCGCGCCAGGGCCTCGAACCGCCGCTCGGCCACGCGCGCGAGCTCGCGGACCGCCTCCAGCAGGATCTCCTGCTTGCTCGTGAAGTGATAGTGGACCAGGCCAGGCGCCAGCCCGGCCCTTCGCGCGATGGCCTGGACGGAGGCGCCATCGTAGCCCCGCTCGGCCATGACGGCGAGCAGCGCCTCGACGATCTGCCGGCGCCGCAGCTGGGTGTTCGAAGGGCGGGGCACGCGTTCACCCGAGGCCCGGTTGAGGGTTGGTCACGTGACCAACTTACACCTTGACCGCATCGGCGTGCGAGCCTCAAGATGAGTTGGTCGAACGACCAACCTTGGGGGTCACGTGATGCCTCGGCCGCCATCGCGACGCGCGCCCACGACGGCGCTCTACGCCTTCTCGGCCGACCCCATCACGTACGGCCACATCGACGTGGTGGAACGCGTCAGCCGGACGTTCGACCGCGTCATCGTCGGCATCGGTCGCAATCCCGCCAAGAAGTACCTGTTCTCGGAGGACGCCCGCGTCGCCCTCGCGCGCCAGACGCTGGGCCACCTCTCCAACGTGACGGTGCTCGCCTTCCGCGGGATGGTCGTGGACGTCGCCCTCGAGCAGGGCGCGTGCGTGATCGTGAAGGGGGTGCGCAACGCAGCCGACTTCGACTACGAGCAGGTCCATCACCTCGTCGGCGTGAGCCAGCGCGTGGGCATCGATACGCACGTTCTGTTCGCGAGGCCGTCGCTGGCGCACGTCAGCTCCAGCGTGGCGAAGGCCATCCAGGCGGAGCACGGCTTCATCCACGACTACGTGCCGCCCGCCGTGAAGGCCGCGCTGGAGGAGGTGCTCTCGGGGCAGCTCATCGTCGGCGTGACGGGTGAGCCCGGCGCGGGCAAGTCGCTGCTGTGCGAGCAGCTCGTCGCGGCGGGCCGGCGTGAGGGGCTCGCAGTCCACGACGTCGATCTCGACGGCATCGCGCACGCCGTGCTCTCGGGCGAGGACACCCCGCTGTGCGCAGAGACGCGGGCGGCGCTCATCGACCGCTTCGGGCGCCAGGTCGAGGGCTCCGGGGGCGTCGACCGCCGGCGGCTCGCGGCGTGCGCCTTCGGCGACCCGGGCGCGGTGCGCGACCTGAACCGCATCATGATGCCAGCCGTGATGGTCGGGCTCCGGAAGGCGCTCTATGGGCTGCGCGGGCTGGTCCTGCTGAACTCCGCGCTCCTCGCCGAGGAGGGGCTGCTCCCGCTGTGCAACAACCGCGTGATCCTCGTCGGCGTGCATCCGGACGACCGTGGGGCGCGCCTGGCGGCCCGAGGGTGGGATGCCGCCGAGGTGCGCGCGCGGCTCGCCGCGCAGTGGCGCGCGGAGGACAAGGCGAGGGCGGTGGAGGAGGCGATCGCGCGGACGCGCTTCGGGCGGCTATGGCACTGGGATGGGTCCGCGGAGCCGGCACTGGAGCGTGCCTCGACGTTGCTCGGCGCGATCCTGGCCGAGACGCACGCGACCCTGGAGCGCGCCCCGCATGCTGCCTGACGAGCTCGCGCAGCGCTGGGCGTCGCTCCTGCGAGCCTGCGGCGTCGCGGCAGAGGCGGCTGCGCCGCACCTCGACGCGCTCGTGTCGGCGTACCGCGAGCCGCACCGCGCCTATCACGACCTCGAGCACCTGGCGCACGTCTTCGCCGAGCTGGACGGGGTGCCGCTCTGGAACCCAGCCGTCGAGTGGGCGACCTGGTACCACGACGCGGTCTACCGACCGCGGAAGCGCGACAACGAGCGCCGCAGCGCGGCCCTGGCGCGCGCGACGCTCGAGCAGCTCGGACTCGAGAACCTCGCGCCTCGCGTCGTGCAGCTCATCGAGGCCACGGCGACGCACCACGCGCGCAGCGATGACACGGCCGCGCGGTCGTTCCTCGATGCCGACATGGCGATCCTCGGCGCGGACCCCGCGGCGTACCGACGCTACGTCCTCGGCATCCGCCGGGAGCACCGCGGCATCCCTGACTTCATGTACGCGCGGGGTCGCCGTCACTTCCTGCGCGACGTGCTCGCGAGGCCGTCGATCTTCGCGTCAGACCACTTCCGAACACGCTACGAGCGACGGGCCCGCGAGAACCTGCAGAGCGAGCTGGCGCAGCTCGATGGACAGGAGTAACCACACCGATTTCGCGCAACCGGCAGGCCAGCGAGCGCGGGGCCGGGAGGCAGTAGCCCGGCCCGCGCATCCGGTGGCGGGCCAGGGGCTGCTCCGATCGTCACGGGCTCGCGCCACCCGGTGGGAAGCGGGCCGGGCGGCGGCTCGCGAGGCTCCCTTCGCCGTTTCCGACAGGGCGGGTATACTCGCAGTTCAGGAGGTGGCAATGGGTTGGTGGATGCCTTCGCAGCCGAATCCTGTGCCGCTGTACGGGAGTGTTCCCGAAGCGTTCATGGGGAAAGCACGCGCACACCGTACCAAGCTGCTCATTGCTGCCGGTGCGTTACTGGCATGGTACGTCGTCGTTCGCCTCGCGCCCGATCTGATGTCTGAGCTGGTCACTCTGAGCGCCCTGGTGATCATCGGCGTGCTCTACACGGTGGCCTTCTTCTCCGCGGGCTTATTCGCTTGGGGGCCCGGGGCCACGGTGGGAGCCTGGCTCCTTTCTGGGCTCCTCGGCAAGGCGCTGCCTGGGCTCAGCGTGCTCCTCGCAGGCGTGCTCGTATACCGGCTCACCGAGATCGCAAACGGCAAGCGCGAGCCTCGCGACAGGCTCACGCGGCCGACCTAGCTTCGCCAAGCCGCCACAGGGTTGCGGCCGGGCCTCCGCTGCAGGCAGCCGGGGAGTCGGTGGCGCGCAAGATCGTCTGCCGGGTTCGTGGGCTCGCAGCACAAGCGGAACTCGCGCGGCACTGGTGCCGGAGTCAGCCGGCAACCCTTGGCATCTCGGACGCGCCGCGGACGACGGTCCGTTGTACGGATGCTGCGTAGCGAAGGGTCCCCACGAGCGTCACGTGGGATCGCTGGTGATCCGAGGTTGACGCTCCGGTCAGGCGCACGTCGTCACGCCATTGGTGGAGCCTTGGAAATGCGCGCCCTACGTGCACGGGCACCAAGCTACTGATTCGTGGTGCACTTTGCTCCGGCACCGAGTCCACGTCGAGTCCGGCAACGGCGCCAGCGACCGAGGCCGGCCTGCCATGGTGGGCTATCTGGTGCAGCGGCCCAAATTGCACCAGAGTCCGTCTTCGCACACGCCGTTGTTATTCCAGCAAACTGCGCCGGCTTTCAGGCGAGGCGCTTCTGTCGAGCGGTTCTGGGACCCGAGCTCTTGAAGCACCTCGGCCGTGATATTGGAAGTGGATGCCTTCAAGATGTTGAGACGCATGTCCTGGAAGGCAATCTCGTTGCCATCTGCCAGGTCATACTGAACGTCCTGTGTGAAGGCGGGTCTGGCGTACAGGTTCGCAGTACCTCCGTCGGAGAGCCGGTCGCCAGCGAACTCGCGATATGAAAAGCGGACAATAGTTCCGGCCTTTCCGGAATAGATCAGCTGCTTTGCCTCGCGAGACACGAAGAGATCGCCCTCCTTCGTCCCGTGCTCGACGCTGATGAGCGGAGCCCCGACTGTCGCGGTGACAGGAGATCCCGGAGTGTAGTTCTTCGTGGAATAGCGGGTTAACGGGGAGCACGCCAGGCACGCTACACACGCGGTGAGAAATGAGAGGCCACGGACTTTCATGTCAGTTCCCAAGACGCCGATGGGTGGGAAAGCCTGCGATGACTCCGCGTTTGCGACCGCGAGTGGGCAGGGCGCGGTCGCGTTACCGCTCAAAGTAGCATAGCAGACAGAGAGCGTGCGTCGCAGGCCGAATCTGCCGAATATTCGGAACGAGCAGATCGACTGTCGTGACGTTCCGTGACGACGGGACCAGATTGTGTCGCAGGCGAGTTCGGAGACGCAATGGTCGTCGGGAACTGGCGTCGGAGTCAGCCGGTGGCTGGCGGACACGGCGGTCTGCCTCGCTGCCGATCCGAACCAGATCGACACGGCCGAGCTGGTTCTACTCGAGGAGAACGTGAGCGGGCCGGTCGTCGACGAGGAACGCGACTTCCGGGTCGATTCGAATGAAGTGGAAGGCCCGCCACATCTTCGGGGCCAAATTCCTCGACTGGCGCCGCGTCGTGAAGATGCCGGTGACCTAGTCCGGAGTTTCGCCCGGACCCGACAACGGGCGGGCTCGCTATTTCGTTCGGCGGCGAGCCCTGTCCCTGAAACCGCGCCGCGCCCCGCAGTGAAGTGCCGGGACGGCGTATTCCCCTCGCTTTCCGCGTGGGTAACGGGGGCGCGCGGGCTCGCCCTCCCGAAGCCATGCTATTTGACTTGTAGTGCGCTGCGCCATAGCATCCGCGCGCATGGAACTCCAAGACGTGAAGAGCCTTGAGGCGGTCCTGAAGGCGCTAGATGGTCTCGAGGCGCCCATGCAGGAGCGCATTCTACGTTGGGCTGGGGAGAGTCTCGGCCTCGCGATGTCGAGCAAGACAACGCCGAAGTCTGGGACGCCGGTAACCGAGGCGACCGACGGGAAGACGGCACTCGAAGGCTTCGAGACAGCCGCCGATGCTCTTGCCGCGGCTCATACCCAGACGCAGGCCGATCGCGTGCTTGTTGTTGCCGCCTTCCTGACAAAGAAGAACGGCAAGACGGAGCTGACGTCACAGGAGATCAACACGGAATTGAAGAACCAAGGGCACGGCATCGGGAGCATCAACAAGGTCATCGACACATTGAAGGACCAGACGCCGCAACTGATGATTCAGACCAAGAAGAGCGGCAAGACGCAGCAAGCGCGGAAGAACTACAAGGTGACCGGACAGGGCTTCGAGAAGGTGCAGAAGATGCTAAATGGACCGCCGGAGAACGGTGAGGGCTAGCCGTGACTCTGGGCGAGTTTGCGCAACGGCTTAGCAGAAAGACGCCTGCGCTAACCTCGACGCAATTCGCGCTTGGTCTTCTGTGGTGGAGAGAGCGAAACGCAATCCTTCCAGATGACGGATCCGCATCTGCCGGCGAACTAGCCCGCGAGATGCAGCGGCTCGGCCTTGGCGCGCCGAACTCGACTAGACTCGGCAAGGGCCTCGCGAACTCGAGGCTCACGCTCCGGACGAACGGGAGCTTTCGCCTTAAGGCCGGCGCTGCTCCGAAGGTCGAAGCGGTGCTCGCTGGGGTGTTGGATCCCACTGCCCCGCCTGTTCCTTCAGACGGCGAGTACCTAGCTGAGGACGTGTGGCGGTCCACGCGTGGCTACATAGTGTCCATATGCCGCCAGCTTAACGGCTGCTATCACTCAACGTACTACGATGCCGCAGCCGTGCTTGTTCGTCGCGTCGTTGAGACGCTGCTCATAGAAGCGTACGAGAAACTCGGCCGCGAGACCGAGATCCAGTCAAGCGAGCGAACGTACTTCATGCTCGGCGACATCATTACGCATGCCGTTGGGCCTTCGGGTCTGACCACGCTTGGGCGCGACGGCAAGAAAGCGTTACGAAACATCAAGGAACTCGGGGACAGGTCGGCGCACAACCGGCGGTTTCTAGCGCGGCGACGCGATCTTGACGAGCTTCGCTCTCCGCTGCGGCTTTTGTTGGATGAACTGATCGAACTCGCACAACTGCGGGGCGATCGGGCAAAGTAGGGTGCGGCGCCGCGAGCGGGGAGGCCCGGCCCGGCGCGGAGCGGGGCGCCGAGGGCCTCCTGGCGTTCCGCGCGGTCGCGCACCCGGCGGGCGCCCGGGATGGCGCACTTCTTCGGCTACGTGCGGTGCGGGGGTGCCCGGGGGAGGGGCCGCCCTGCGGCTCCGAGGCCGAATCATGGGACAAGGCCGCTGGGTTGGGGCTGCGGGGCGCCCGACTCCCGCCCGTGCAGCGGGAGATGGGGCCGCGTTCAGGGGCCACTATGGCATCCAGCCGGCATCCAGAGCCCCTCAAGCGCACCAAATCGAAGGCCCCGTCCATCGCCAAGAGTGCGAAAGGACGGGGCCTTCAGAGAGTCGGGGCGACTGGATTTGAACCAGCGACCACTTGCACCCCAAGCAAGTGCGCTACCAGGCTGCGCTACGCCCCGGGAACTGCGGGGACGGTCTAGGTAGCACCGCGAAACCCTTGGGTCAACCGGGATCCGGCGGGACCGACGGGCCCTGCCTCCCCCGGTGGCGGGCGGGGTCGCGGGGTCACTTCACCAGGGCGGACACCTGCTTGAACTCGGGGGTGCCGGCCTGGTGGAGGAGGTCGAACAGCGCGGTCTCCGCCGTGGTGACGATCGCGCCGGCCTCGCGGCACAGCTCGAGGCCGACCCGGCGGTGCTCCTCGGTGCGGCTCGACACGGCGTCGGCGCAGACGTGCACCTCGTAGCCCATCGCCACGAGGTCGCGGGCGGTCTGGAAGACGCAGACGTGCGTCTCCATCCCGGTGATCACCACCTGCCGGCGGCCGGTCGCCTCGAGCGCGGCGGCGAATGCGGGGTCGGCGCCGCAGGAGAAGTGCACCTTCGCGAGCGCGGGGGAGGGGAGCAGGCGGGCGAGCTCGGGGACGGTCGCGCCGAGGCCCCTGGGATACTGCTCGGTCGCGAGCACGGGCACCCCGAGCACCTTCGCCCCCTCCACCAGCGCGGTCGCGTACTTCACCACCCGCGCCAGCGTCTCGGCGGGCATGGCGGGCGCGAGCCGCTCCTGCACGTCCACGAGCAGCACGGCGGCGGTGCGGCGGTCGAGCTTCACGGTTCGTGACATGGCGGCGGCCTCCTCGGGTGGCGGGTGCGTCGGCGGAAGGGCCGAGACGACGACGCCCCGCGCACCATGCGGCACGCGGGGCGCGGGACCGGCGTCGCCGGCGGCGGCTACTTGCGGAACCGCGACAGCTCGGCGGTCAGCTCGGCGAGCGACGGGAACGTCTTGTCGGGGTGGATCGTGGCCAGCTTCCCGTAGTTCTGCTCCTCGGTCTCGGTCCGGTTCGGATCCGGGACGCAGCAGTCCACGGGGCACACCGCGGCGCACGCCTCCTCGCCGTGGAACCCGACGCACTCGGTGCAGAGGTCGGGGTTGATGACGTAGATGTCGTCGCCCTGGCTGATGGCGCTGTTCGGGCACTCCGGCTCGCACGCGCCGCAGTTGATGCATTCCTCGGTGATGAAGGTGGCCATGGGACTCTCCTCGGCGTTCCGCCGCTGGCGTGTTCGAAGACGCTCGATGCTACCGCCCGCGAGCGGATTCCGCCTAGGGCCAATCGCCTCGGCGTGCGTCCCTGGCGGGCGGGAACGAAAAGAGCAGCGCCGCGGGGACGCTGCTCCTCGTCAACACGCCTGTGCCGCGGATGCTTCCGCGGCGGCCGCGGCTACTTCACGCAGCAGTCGACCGGGCAGACGCCCGCGCACGCCGGCGAGTCGTGCTGGCCCTGGCACTCGGTGCACTTGGCCGCGTCGATGACGTAGATGTCGTCACCCTGGCTGATGGCGGTGTTCGGGCACTCGGGCTCGCACGCGCCGCAGTTGATGCACTCCTCGGTAATCTTCAGGGCCATGGTCTTTCTCTTCCTCTCACGAGCGCCCGGCGGGCGGGTGGACGGGGACGCTTATCCGATCCCGGACGGGGTCGAGTCAAGCCCAGGCAGCGGATTTTCTTGGGGAAAAATCGGACCGTTCCGGTCGACTTGGCCGCGGGATCAGGACCGGTCCGGTCCGTGATCCCCGCCGGCGGCGCGCACGTGGCGGCGATCCTCCTCGACCTCCGCGGAGATGCGGCCCATCACCGACAGTGCAGCCCCGAGCAGCCCGGCGGCGCCGGTGGCGAGCAGGCCGAGCAGCCGGTCGCGCCGGGCGGCGGCCATGTCGAGCGCCACGGCCCTGCGCCGGTCGAGCGCGATGCGCTGCCGCTCCGCGTGCTCGCCCTGGAGCGTCTGGACGAACGATCGCCCGGCCTCGCGCGCCTCCGCGTCGGCGCCCTGCAGCGCGCGCTCCAGCGCCGCCATCCGCCAGGTCGCGTGCAGGGCGACGCCGAGGCCGGCCAGGGCCACCGGGACGCAGAGCAGGAGGATCTTGATCCGGGACATTGTCGGCTTGACTGCCCTGCGCGAGCCGCAGGATACCGGGCGCAGGAACCCCCGGCAAACGGACCTCGCCCCACACATGGCCAAGCCCTACGACCCGAAGGACTTCTACTACCGCAAGGCCAAGAAGCAGGGCCTGCGCGCCCGCTCGGCCTTCAAGATCGAGGAGATCCTCCACCGCCACCGCCTGCTCGGGCGGGGCGACGCGGTGCTCGACCTGGGCGCCGCGCCGGGCGGGTTCCTGCAGATCCTGGCCGACGCGGTGGGCGAGAAGGGCGTCGCCGTCGGCGTCGATCTCGAGCCCATCCGCAACCTGGGCAAGCGGTGGGTCCGGACCGCGGTCGTGGACCTGCTCGCGCCGGACGCGCTCGACAAGATCCGCCTGCTGCACGAGGGCCGCTTCCGCCTGGTCACGAGCGACATGGCGCCGAAGACCATCGGCATCAAGGTGACCGACGAGGCGCGCTCGCTCGAGCTGGTGCGGATGGCGCTGTCGGTCGCGGAGCAGGTGCTCGTGCCGGGCGGCGCGTTCGTCGCGAAGGTGTTCATGGGCGGCGACTTCCCGGCGCTGAAGCGCGAGCTGCAGGGGCGCTTCGCGGCCATGCACGTGATCCGGCCGGAGGCGGTGCGCGAGTCGAGCTACGAGGTCTACGTGCTCGGCACGGGCTTCCGCGGGGGCGCGGCGGTCGGGCTGGCGGCGGTGAGGGCGGACGCTCCGAAGGCTCCGGAGCAGCGCGCCGCTCCGGAGCCGGCAGTGCCGCAGCCTGCAGTGCCGGAGAAGGGCGCCGCGCCGGAGCACGCCGTGGCGCCGCAGCCGCGGGCTGCCCCGCAGCAGCCGGCCACGCCGGAGCACGCTGCGGCGCCGGCGAAGACCGCGCCGCCGGTGAAGACCGCGCCGCGGAAGAAGCCTGCCGCTGCGAAGAAGGCGACCGCTGCGAAGAAGCCCCCTGCGAGGAAGCCCGCGCCGAAGAAGCCCGCGGCCTCGAAGCCCGCCGCGAGGAAGCCCACGCCGAGGAAGCCGGCCAGGCGAGGCTGACGGCGCGGTTCCGCGTCCAAATCTCGGCCGGGATCCGCTAGTCTGCCCGGCGCCATGCAGAACCTCCTCGAAGCCCTCGTCTCGCGCAGCCTCGTCCACGATCAGACCCCCGGCCTCCAGGCCCGCCTCGCCCAGGGCCCCATCACCGGCTACGTCGGCTTCGATCCCACCGCCGACTCGCTGCACGTGGGCCACCTTCTGGCGGTCATGTCGCTCGCCTGGCTGCAGCGCTGCGGCGGCACGCCCATCATCGTGGTGGGCGGCGGCACGGGCATGGTCGGGGATCCGAGCGGCAAGCGCTCGGAGCGCCCGGTGCTCTCGGTGGAGGAGATCGACCGGAACGTCGCCGCGATCCGCGCGCAGCTCGAGCGGTTCGTGTCGTTCGAGGGCCAGAACGCGGCGCGGGTGCGCAACAACGCCGACTGGCTCCGCGCCATCGGCCTGATGGAGTTCCTCCGCGACGTCGGCAAGCACTTCACCGTCAACTACATGCTGGCGAAGGACTCGGTGAAGGGCCGCATGGAGAGCGGCATCTCGTTCACCGAGTTCTCGTACCAGCTCATCCAGGCCTACGACTTCTGGCACCTGTTCCGCTCGGAGAAGTGCGAGCTGCAGATGGGCGGCAGCGACCAGTGGGGCAACATCACCGCCGGCGCCGAGCTGGTCTCGCGCAAGGACGGCGCGAGCGTCCACGGGCTCACCTTCCCGCTGCTCACCACCGCCTCGGGCACGAAGTTCGGCAAGACCGAGGGCGGCGCGGTGTGGCTCGATCCGGCGCGGACCTCGCCGTACAAGTTCTTCCAGTTCTGGCTCAACACCGACGACCGCGACGTGGAGCGGCTGCTGAAGTTCTTCACGTTTCTGTCGGTGGAGGACATCGCCGCGCTGCTCGCCGAGCAGGCGCGCGATCCCGGGAAGCGCCCGGCGCAGCGCCGGCTCGCGGAGGACGTCACCGCACGCGTGCACGGGCCGGACGTGACCCGCAGCGTCATCGAGGCGAGCCGGATCCTGTTCGGCGGCACCGACCTGCGCGCGGCGAGCGCGGACGTGCTCGACGTGCTCGCCGGCGAGATCCCGTCCGCGGCGGTGACCGGGGACGAGCTCGCGGCGCTCACGATCGCGGACCTGCTCGTGAAGGTCGGCCTGGCCGCGTCGAAGGGCGAGGTCCGCCGGGGCGTGGCGGGGCGCGGCTTCTCGCTGAACGGCGCGGTGCTGGAGTCCGGCGACGCGAAGGTGGCCGCGGGCGACCTGCTCGCCGGCGGCTACGCGCTCCTGCAGAAGGGGAAGCGGAACTACGCGCTCGTGAAGGTGCGGTAGCGGGCGCGCCGCCCGGCCGCGGTCACTCCTCGAGCTTCTCCTGCACGCGCGCGATCGACCGCGCCCGGCCGGTCGCGTCGTCGAGGTCCACGATGGCGCCCTGCAGGTAGACCTCGCGCCGCGCCGGCTCGAAGCCGACGGGGCGCTGCGTGAGGAAGCGCTCCAGCACCAGCTCCTTCTTCACGCCGATGACCGAGTCCCACGGCCCGCACATGCCGACGTCGGTGACGAAGGCGGTGCCGCCGGGGAGCACGCGCGCGTCGGCGGTCTGCACGTGGGTGTGCGTGCCGAGCACCGCCGAGACCTTGCCGTCGAGGAACCAGCCCATGGCGTTCTTCTCGCTGGTCGCCTCGCAGTGCACGTCCACCAGGATGCAGGTGACGCCCTCGGCCCGGAGCGCCTCGACCTCGGCGAGCGCCGTGCGGAACGGGTCGTCGAGCGTCTTCATGAAGACCCGCCCCTCGACGTTCACCACGCCGAGCCGCCGGCCGTCCGGGGTGGACGCGATGCCGCGGCCGCGGCCGGGCGAGCCGGGCGGGTAGTTCGCGGGGCGGAGCAGCCGCGAGCCGGGCGCCTCGAGGTAGGAGACGATCTCGCGCTTCGACCAGATGTGGTTTCCGCTGGTGAGCAGGTCCACCTCGGCCGCGAGCAGCTCGTCGGCGGAGTCGGGGGTCACGCCCGCGCCGCCCGCCGAGTTCTCGGCGTTCGCCACCACGAGGTCGATCGCCTCGCGCACGATGAGGCGGGGAACGAGCCGCTGGATCGCCTGGCGGCCGGGCTTGCCGAACACGTCTCCGAGGAACAGGACTTTCAAGGTCGGGGATCCCTCGCGCGCGGAGCGCGCCCAGTCAACCGCATTCTCGCTCGAACCGGAGGGTCCTCGCCTCGGTGACCAGGGCGTCGAGCACCGCGTCGTGCGGCTCGCGCGGGAGCGCGTCCACCACCTGCACCTCGAACGCCACCCCCACGCGCGCGGCGCGCGGCATGGCCGCGAGCGTGGCGTCGTAGTACCCGCCGCCGCGGCCGAGGCGCAGGCCGTCCGGCGAGAACGCCACGCCCGGCAGCACCACGCAGTCCACCTCGTCCGGCTCGACGGGCGGGGCGGACTCCGGGGGCTCGAGCGCGCCGAGCGGCCCGCGCACCAGGTCGAGCGGCATGCAGAGCGCGAAGGCGAGGCGGCGATCGCCGGCCCGGACCTTCGGGAACACCGCGCGTCCACCGCCGGCGCGCACGCGCGCCGCGAGCTCGAGCACGTCCACCTCGCCGCCGAGCGGCGCGTAGAGCGCGAGCGTGCGGGCGCCCGCGACGAGGTCGAGCGCCTCGAGCCCCGCGAGGACGCGGCGGGAGCGCTCGGCGCGCTCGTCCTGGTCGATGCGGGCCCGCGCGCCGATGAGGGACCTGCGCAGCGCGCGCTTGCGGTCGGAGGGGATGGCGGGATCGCTCACCGCGCCGTCTGTGCCCCGAGGCTGGACAAAAAAAAGCCCCCCGCGTGGGCCGTGTGGCCCGGTTGTTTGAACCTGTATTTCTACAGGTGGGGCACCCGGTACGCCAGCATCCGTAGGCTTCTCCCTCGCTTCAGGGAGCTTGCTCATGGACGTGGGCGGGCGCTCCGCTTTGGACAAAGTCGGCCCAAACGACGCAAGGCCAATCACGAACCCGGCAGGGGGTACAGCGCAAGCGCGCGGTCAAAGAGCAGTAACCCCGCGTAACCACGCGGTGTTTTACGGGATGATCCTAGGCTCGGAGGCCTGGCCTGTCAAGCCATGCCGAGGGCCACGCCGGGGCGCCCTCTGCGGTCAGAGCGGCCTGATCTCGCGGCGGTCCAGTGGCACGCGGGAGGGCGCGCGCATTCGCCACGGAGCCGCCCCGTTCACGAAGGGTGCGGGCCGACAGCCGGGGCCCGCCTCCCGGCCCGGGTCCCGTGCGCGCGGGCGCCCCGCCGTGGCGCGCGTGCTGTAGAACAGCGGCCCGATGGCGACCGCGCTCGACCGCTTCCGCATCCAGGGGCTCATCGGCCGCGGCGGCATGGCCGAGGTCTTCCGGGCGGTCGCGCTCGACGGGCCGCTCGCGGGCCAGACGGTGGCCCTGAAGCGGCTCCGGCCCGATCTCGCCCGCGACCCCGGCTTCGTGGCGCTGTTCGAGAACGAGGCGGCCGTCACGCGGCGGCTCCGGCACCCGGGGATCGTCGAGGTGCTCGAGACGGGCGTGGCGGAGGGCGCGCCGTTCATCGTGATGGAGTACGTGGACGGCCGGAACCTGAAGGAGATCCTGGCCCGCTGCGGGCAGCGCGGGATCCTGCTGCCGGTGGACTTCGCGGCGTACGCGGCCCACGCGCTGGCGGAGGCGCTCGCGCACGCGCACGCCGGGGTGGACGCCGCCGGGGCGCCGCTCGGCATCGTGCACTGCGACGTCTCGCCGTCGAACGTGTTCGTCTCCCGGCTCGGCGAGATCAAGCTGGGGGACTTCGGCGTGGCGCTCACGCCCGGCGCCGCGGGCGCGCCGGGGCCGGGCGCGCTCGGCAAGGTGCAGTACCTCTCGCCCGAGCAGCTGCGCGGCGAGCGCCCCACGCCGGCCTCCGACCTGTTCGCGCTCGGCGCGGTGCTGTTCGAGCTGCTGACCGATCGGCCCGCGTTCCCGGGACGCGACGTGAACGAGGTGGGCCGGCGCATCCTGGCCGGCGAGGCGCGCGCGCCCTCGGCGCTGCGGCGCGAGCTCCCGCCGGCGCTGGACGCGCTCGTGCTCCGCTGCCTCTCTCGCGATCCGGCGCAGCGGCCGGCCAGCGCGGCCGCGGCAGCCGACGAGATCGCGGCGCTGTACGACCCGGCGGTGGGCACGCCGCTCGCGATCGCCGCGGTGGTGCGGGGGCTGTTCGGGGCCGCCTAGCGGCCGCTACGCCGGGCCCGCGATGGCGCCGCGCACCCGCGCCACGAGCGGCGGCACGATCCGGAGCGCCGCGTCCACGTCCTCGGCGGTGGTGGTCCAGCCGAGCGAGAGGCGCAGCGTCGCGCGCGCGTCCGCGTCGGAGAGGCCGAGCGCGAGCAGCACGCCCGACGGCCGGGTCGAGCCGGAGTGGCAGGCGGACCCGGCGCTCGCGCACACGCCCTCGAGGTCCATGGCCATGAGCAGCGCCTCGGCGTCGCAGCCCTCGAACGTGATGGAGAGCGTGCCGGGCAGGCGAGGGGCGCCGGCGCCGTTCACGCGGGCGCGCGGCACCGCGGCGAGGAGCCCGGCCTCGAGCCGGTCGCGCAGCCGCGCCAGGCGCGGGCCCTCCTCCGCCACGGCGGCGACGGCCGCCTCCAGCGCGGTGGCCAGGCCGGCGATGCCGGGCAGGTTCTCGGTGCCGGCGCGGCGGCCGCGCTCCTGCTCGCCGCCCAGCACCGGCGCGAGCCGCAGGCCGGGCGCGACCCACAGCACGCCGGCCCCGCGCGGGCCGCCGAACTTCTGCCCGGTGAGGGCCACCAGGTCCGCGCCCAGCCCGCGCACGTCGAGCGGGATCTTCCCGGCCGCCTGCACGGCGTCGCAGAAGAACGGCGCGCCCGCGTCGCGCGCCGCCGCGGCGAGCTCGGGCACGGGCAGCACCACCCCGGTCTCGTTGTTCGCGCGCATGGCGCAGGCGAGCGCGACGTCGGGCCCGAGCGCGGCCCGGAACGCCTCCGGGTCCACCTGGCCGCGGCGGTCCACCGGGACCACCGTGAGCGGCGTGCCGGCCCGCTCGAGCGCGCGCGCGAGCGAGAGGACGCAGGGGTGCTCCACCGCGGTGACCACCAGCCGCCGCCGCCCGGCGGGCGCGGCCCCGAGCACGCCGCGGATCGCGAGCGCGGCCGACTCGGTGGCGCCGGAGGTGAACACGATCTCGGCGGGGGCCGCCCCCACGGCGCGGGCCACCCGGTCCCGGGCGCCGTCGAGCAGGTCGCGCGCGGCGCGGCCGGCCGCGTGGACCGAGCTGGGGTTGCCGAACACCTCCAGCGCGTCGCGCACGGCGGCCCTGGCCTCGGGCCGCATGGGCGTGATGGCGTTGTGGTCGAGGTAGATCACCGGCGCGCTCCGGCCGGCCCGCAGTGCAGGGCTAGACGAGCTTCTTCGGCTTGCGGGCGCGCACGCCGAACGCGTCGAGGAAGTCCTTCACGACCTCCTCGCGCAGCTTGCGGTTCGCCGCGGCGCCGAGCCCCTTCACCGGCAGCCGCGCGCCGGCCATGGTGCCGTGGCCGCCGGCGGAGCCGCCGCGGGCCTCGATGACCTCGCGGATGAGCCGGCCGGCGTTCATGCGCCGGTCGGTGGTGCGGACCGAGAAGAACAGCGCGTCCTCGTACTGTGCGAACGCGAGCGACCACTTCATGTCCTCGAGGTACATGAAGCGCTCGGCGATCTCCGCGACCATGTCCGGCGTGTAGATGGTGCCGAGGTCGCAGATCACCACCTCGCCGTAGACCTGCGCCCGCTCGATGGCGGTGTGGTAGAGGCGGAAGTAGTCCTCGGGCAGCAGCGGGTGCTCGATGGCGCCGAGCGCGTCCTTGTCCGTCATCGGGAACAGCCACAGGTACGCGTCCACGTCGGTGGGCGTGGTCTGCCGCCCCAGGTCGCGGGTGTCGGCCTTGATCCCGTAGAACAGCGCGGTGGCGAGGCCGGCGGGCACCTTCAGGCCGCTCGCGCGGAAGTACTCCGCGAGCACGGTGGAGGTGGCGCCGATGGGGCCGCCCACGTCGGCGATGGGCGCGAGGTGCGAGTCGGGCCGCTCCGGGTGGTGGTCGATGACGACGTCGGGGAAGTGCCGGGCCGGGAGCGAGTGGTTCCCCTGCTCCGGCTGCGTGTCGACCATGCAGATGAGGTCGTAGTCGTCGAAGACCACGCGGGCGATGGGGACCACCGGCAGCTTCAGGACCTTGATGAGCGCGCGGTTCTCGGCGCGCCCCACGATGCCGCCGTAGGCGACGATCGCCTCCACGCCGGCGAGCTTCTCGAGCAGGTACGCGAGCGCGACGCCCGCGGCGATGGAGTCGGGATCCGGGTTGTCGTGCGTGAGGATGAGCGCGCGCTCGTGCGAGCGGGCGTACTGGATCAGGCGATCGAGCTTGGCGCGGGGCGACTCACCGCCGCGGGGATAGAGCGTCATCCGGGCGGCGCGGACCTCCGGGCGGGTCCGCGGCTTCTGCGGCTCGTCGGGCGGCTGGCGCATGGGAACGTGGACCTTCATCGGCGTACGAGGCCGCGGAGGACCTCGATGTTCTCCTTGAATCGCGACTCGGTCTCCACGAACCCCGGGATCTCCGCGAAGCGGGGGTCGTTCACCAGGCGGCGGAAGGGGTCCAGCCCCATCGCGCCCTGGCCGATGTGCTCGTGCCGGTCCACCCGGCACCCGAGCGGCTTCTTCGAGTCGTTGAGGTGGAACGCGCGCACGTTCGAGAGCCCGACCACGCGGTCGAGCTCCTGGAAGGTGCGGTGGTATCCCTCCTCGGTGGTGAGATCGTAGCCCGCCGCGAACAGGTGGCAGGTGTCCACGCACACGCCGGTGCGGCGGCGGGCCGCGCCGGGGATCGCCTGGCGGATGGCGGCGATCTCCTCGAACCGCCAGCCCAGGCTGGAGCCCTGGCCGGCGGTGGTCTCCACGAGGAGCTTCGCCTTGCCGGGGACCTTCTCGATGGCCCGCTGCATCCCCTCGGCCACCAGCTCGAGGCCCTCGGCCGCGTTCTCGTGGCTCCCGGGGTGGAAGATCAGCCCGGGGATGCCGAGCCGCTCGCAGCGGTCCAGCTCGTCCGCGAGCGCGTCCCAGCTCTTCTTCCGCAGGTCGCGGTCGGCCGCGGCGCTGTTGATGAGGTAGGAGGAGTGGGCCGCCACAGGCTTGCGGGTGCGGCGGGCCTCGCCCTGGAAGCGCTTCACCTCGTCGGGCTCGAGCGGCTTCGCCGCCCAGCCGCGGGCGTTGCGGGTGAAGATCTGCAGGCAGTCGGCGCCGTCGGCCTCGGCGCGCGCGAACGCGGTCGAGACCCCACCGGCGATGCCTTCGTGTGCTCCCAGGAGCATAGGGGGGCGTAGCTATACAATAGCCGGCCCCCGCCCCGCCATGCTCGGTCGGCCGCGGGCGGGGACAGCCCCAAAATCCAGTCCTGTCGGCAGCTTGCGCGCGGGCGGCGCGCTCGGGGCTCCCCGCGCGCCGGCGGCCGGCGCACAGGAGCCGCCCATGTGCGCACCCGTTTGGGGTGCGCACGGTGCGGTGCGAGGTCGCCTAGCGGGCGGCCTTCCGGGCCCGCGGCGCCTCGGCGAAGTACTTCTCGGCCTGCGACAGCCCGTTGTCGAGCGCCTCCATGGTCAGGTCGCGCAGGATGGTCTCGGGCAGCCGGAGCGACTCGTAGTACCGCTGGCGGTCGGTCGCGTGGACGATGACCGGCAGCTTGTACCCGGCGTGCAGCAGGACGAGGTTCGCGAGCAGGCGCGCCACGCGGCCGGAGTTCTCGGTGAACGGGAACACCTGCATGAAGCCGTGGTGCAGCTTGCACGCCTGCTGGATGGGGTGCGCGTTGCGGAAGTCGGCGCCCTCGGTGGTCTCGAGCAGCTTCTGGAGCGCGGGCTGGATCTTCGCCGGCTGCGCGATGTCGTGGAAGTACGCGCGGTGGAGCGGCATGTCCTTGCGGTACTCGGCGACGCTCCGGCCCTCGATGCCGTGGCCGAGCGTCTCGTACAGCTTCTTCACCGTGGTGAGGTTGAGCTTCGGCTTCTTCGCCGCCGCCTCCTCGCGGACCAGGTCGAGCGCCACCTTGTGGTTGCGGATCTCCTGGAGCGCGCTCACGAACGTGACGTCGGCGAGCGGCGCGTTGGCGAGCGCGGTGGCGAGCTCCTGGCTCGAGTACACGACGCCCTCGAGCGCGTTCTCGTGGTAGAGCCACGACAGCTCGTACCGCGCGAGGAAGTCCTGGACGATCTCGGGATCACCGCGGAGACGGTCCGCGAGATCCTCCATGCGATCGTCGATGTCGACGTATCGGGTCCGCATCTTGGGTGCTCCTCTGCGCGAGGGGGATCGGCCCGGGTATCGAGGCGCGGAGCCGGTCGAACCCTTCGGCATCTCAGGCGATTTCCTTGGTGGGCCCCACGGAAAGTCCGGGGAATCTAGCCGAATCGTTCGCGAAAGGTCAACGGAATTGCCCTTCGGCGGATGGAACCGGCCGGGGGGCAGGTTTGTTCCGTCGCCGGCGCGCGCGAGGGCCGTCCTCGGGGGGCAAACACCCGGAAAACGGCCCTCGTGTCGGGAGGATGTATGGTGGCTCGCCCGCGGGAGCCCTGATGGGGCTCGGCGCGGGCGCGCGGGCCCCTAGTAGGGCGTGAGCCACTCCCGGTGCTTCGGATCCTCGCCGCCGACCGCCTTGAAGAACGCCTCGGAGATCCGCTTCGTCACCGGCCCGGGCTCGCCCTTGCCGATGCGCCGGTTGTCGAGCTCGCGGACCGGGGTGACCTCGGCGGCGGTGCCGGTGAGGAACAGCTCGTCGGCGAGGTAGGCGGTGTCGCGGGTGAACTTCTCCTCCTTCACCGGGATGCCCAGGTCGCCGGCGAGGCGGAGCACCGCGTTCCGGGTGATGCCGTCCAGCACCGGGGAGGAGAGCGGCGGCGTCTGCAGCACGCCGTTCTTCACGATGAACACGTTCTCGCCCGAGCCCTCGGCCACGTAGCCGTCGGCGTCGAGCAGGATCGCCTCGTCGTAGCCGGCGAGCGCCGCCTCCCGGGTGGCGAGGAACGAGTTCACGTACTGGCCGGACACCTTGGCGCGCACCATCTGGCCGCCGATGTGGAGCCGGGCGATGGACGAGACCTTGGCGCGGATGCCCTTCGCCATGCCCTCCTCGGAGAGGTAGGCGCCCCAGGGCCAGGCCGCGACCAGCACCTGCACCGGGTTCGGCGCGCCCACGCCCATGGAGCCGGTGCCGAAGAACGCGAGCGGGCGGATGTAGCCGGCCTTCAGGCCGTTCGCCTTCAGCACGTCGACGCAGGCGCGCTCGACGTCGCCGGGCGCGAACGGGATGTCCATGAGCATGATGCGTGCCGAGTCGAACAGGCGCTGGATGTGCTCGCGCAGGCGGAACACCGCCGAGCCCCCGGCGGCCTGCTCGTAGGCGCGGATGCCCTCGAACACGCCGATGCCGTAGTGGAGCGCGTGGGTGAGGACGTGGACCTTCGCGTCCTCGAAGGCGACGAGCTTGCCGTCGAGCCAGATCCTGTCCGCCTTGATCATCGTGGCCCTTCCGAGGTTGGTGGGAGTGGGTCGACGAAGATGCCCCAACGCGCCGCGGGATTCAATCGCACGATGCGCGGGGGCGCACCGCCGGTGGAGCGCGGCGCGCGGTCAGGCGAGCGGCGCGAACGGCCGCACCATCCGCGCGACGAACGGCATGTCGGGGTGCAGCTCGGCCTTCCCGGCGTGGATGGCGTCCCGCAGCTCCTCCCTCGACGGCACGATCTCGACCGGCGAGAGCACCTTCTGGAACGAGCGGTGGTGGTGGGCGAACGGCCGGTTGCGGGTCACGTTCTGCGCGGCGAGCTGCTCCAGCCCGAACCAGAGCGGCTGCGAGAGCTTGGGCGCGAAGCCCTCCAGCGCGAGCACGAACGCGTTCCGCGTGCCGATCGCGCCGCGCTGCACCGTGGACCACGCCGCCCGCGCCGGGAGGTTGTCCACCAGGCCGCCGTCCACCAGCCGGAACACGTCGTGCTTCTCGAGCAGGGCGCCGAGCAGGCGGTGCATGCGCTCGTCGTCGCGCAGCACGTCGTAGTGGATGACGCCGGGCAGGGCGGAGGAGAAGCCCACCGCGTCGATCGCGTCGAACGCGTGCGTCTCGGCGTCGGCGCCCAGGTAGATGCGGGCGAACCGGTCGCGCTGCACGATGAGCTCGCCCACCGCCTGGAGCACGTCGGAGAACATGCGGGTGAGCGCGCTCGGCCGCGGCGCGCGGGCGTCCAGGTCGAGCAGGTGCTCGTAGTAGCCCGGGTCGCGCGGCAGGGCGCCGTTGCGGATCCCGGTGACCGCCACCACCAGCGGCACCGCGAGCTGCCCGAGCGTGAGCGGGTGGCCGTCGGGGCCCTTCAGGAACTCGCCGATGGCGGCGCGCAGGTACAGGCGCAGCGCCGCGGGGAGGCCGTAGCGGTTCCCGGTCTGGAGGAAGCGGAACAGCGTGCGGAAGGAGAGCCCGCTCAGCGCCTCGTCCACGTCGTCCGGGTTCCAGCGCGCGCGGCGCGCCCGGAACAGGAGCAGCACCGAGCCCATGCTCGTGCCGGCCAGCAGCCGCGGCACGAGGCCGTACTGCTCCAGGAGCGCGAACGCGCCCAGGTACGACCAGGCCACGCCGCCGCCGCCGCCGCACACCAGCACCAGCGCCTTCTCGCACACCTCGCGGTCGAGCGCGCCGGGCGCGAGGCGCCCCTCCGCCGCCGCCACGGCCCGCGCCCGGAACGCGCGGGCGCGCAGCGACAGGTTCGGCACCATCCCGGTCGCGGCGGCGCGATCCGGCCCACCGGTCGCGAGCAGGGCCGAGACGAGCGGGCGCACGTCCTCGCGGAACGGGGCGAGCGCGGGCTCGAGGTCCACCTCGCCGCCGTCGGGCGCGCGGACCCGGCCGATCCGCGCCAGGTTGAGCGCGTAGCGGAGCGCCGCCTCGTCGCGCTCGGACAGCCACGCGGGCGTGCTCACCACCGAGCGGACCAGCGCGGCCTCGGCCTCCTCGAACGGGCGGATGGCCTCGTGATGGAGGTCGAGCGGGTCTTCGGGCGGGACGGGGCGCATCGGGGGCGGGCGCATTCTACGCCGCGCCCCCGACGCGCCCGTACCCCACCTCGGCGCACCCGGCCGGCGGGCGGCGGCGCGGGCCCGGCGTCAGCGCACGACGTCGTCGAACGCCTGGCGCACCGCCGCGGTCACGCGCGCGTACTCCGCCAGGAACCGCGTGCCCGGCTCCGCGCCGTAGTAGCCGAGCCGCCGCGCGAGCTGGTGCAGCGGCGGCCCGCTCGCGGGCAGGTGGTCGATGGTGAAGTCGTGGACGATGCGCAGGCGCAGCTCGACGTGGCGCAGGAACTCGTACCCGCGCGCGAGCGCCTCGTGCTCCGCCTCGCGCAGCAGGCCGGCGGCGCGCAGCGCGCGCAGCGCCACCGGGGTCGAGGGGGTCCGGATGGAGGGGTGGTCGTGGCCGTGCGCGAGCTGGAGGAACTGCGCCGCGAACTCCACGTCCACCAGGCCGCCGCGCCCGGTCTTCGGGTTCTTCCCGTGCGAGGCCTCGCGCGACAGCTCCGACTCCATCCGCTCCCGCATGCGCCGGATCTCGGCGGCGAGCGCGGCGGGGTCCTCGCGCCGGCCGTAGACCGCCGGCACGATGGCGCGCGCGTTCACGTCGTCGAACAGCGCGCGGTCGCCGGCCACGAAGCGCGCGCGGAGCAGCGCCTGGCGCTCCCAGAGCTGGCTGCGCACCGCGCCGGCCGCGCCGTCGCGCGCGGCGCCGCCCGGGAGCGCCTCGCCGGTGTGGTAGCGCACGAACCCCTCGGCGCCGATCACCAGCGCGCCCTGGTTGCCGGAGGGGCGCAGGCGCGTGTCGATCTGGTACAGGCGCCCCTCGCGCAGCGGCATCTGCAGGAAGGACATGAACCGCTGCGCGAGCCGGGCGTAGCGCTCGAAGCCCGGCTCGGCGCCGCCCGGGTAGAGGAAGATGAGGTCGAGGTCGGAGTGGTAGCCGAGCTCGCGCCCGCCCAGCTTCCCCATGCCGATGACGCAGAGCCGGCCCGGCGGCAGCACGCCCTTGGCGCGCGCCTCGTCCTCGGCCAGCGCGAGGCACGCCTCCAGGCACGACTCGGCGAGATCCGAGAGCTGGCTCGCGACGCTGGGCAGGTCCACGGTGCCGGCGATGTCGTGGATGGCGATCCGCAGCACCTCCTCGTCCTTGAAGCGGCGCAGCTCGCCCAGCTCGTGCTCCAGCAGGTCGTCGAGCGGGAGCGACCGGTCCACCGCCGCGAGGCGCTCGCGCACCCCGGCGCGGAGCTCGTCGAGCGGCTTCTCCAGCACCACCTGGTCCTCCCGGAGCAGCAGGTCGATGAGCTCGGGGTGGCGCAGGAAGCGCTTGGACAGGAAGTCGGAGGTGCCGAACAGCGAGAGCAGCAGCCGCGCGATGCGGCGGTGCTCGGCCAGCATCTTGAAGTACGGGTCGGGGTTGCGCAGCGCGGCGGCGAAGTCGGCGAGGTGCGAGAGCGCCTGGTCGGGATCGGGCGTGCCGAGCGCGTCCGCGAGGAGCGACACCGCCGCGGCGGGATCGCCGAGCTGCGAGAACGGCGTGCGCCGGCGGGCCATCGAGTCGATGGCGGCGATGGCGCGGTCCGGGTCGGCGAGGCCGCGGCGCGTCGCGATGGCGGCGCGGCGGTCGGCCGGCACGTCGGCGTCGGCGAGCAGCGCCAGCTCGGGATCGAGCGGGGCGGTGCCGGCGCCGGTGCCGAGCAGGCCGGCGAAGTGGCGGGCCACGCGCTCGCGGTGGTCCGAGAGCACCGCCTCGAACGCCTGCTCGGACGCGTAGCCCATGGCGCGGGCCAGGCCGGTCCGCTCGCCGGGCGGGGGCAGGCGCTGGGTCTGGGCGCCGTCCACCATCTGGACGCGGTGCTCGGCGCGGCGCAGGAACAGGTACGCGTCGGCGAGCTCGTCGCGGTCCCTGGCCGGGACCACGCCGGCGAACAGGAGCCGCTCCAGCGCCGGCAGCACCGCGCGCTCGCGGAGCGGCCGGCCCTCGTCGCGCCCGCCGTGCAGGAGCTGCAGCGCCGAGACGAAGAACTCCACCTCGCGGATCCCGCCGCGGCCCAGCTTCAGGTCGTCCTTGCCCTCGGCGCCGGCGCGGGCGTCGATGCGCGCCTTCATCGCCTGGATCTCCGCCACCACGTCGAGGTCCAGGCTGCGCCGCCACACGAACGGCTCGAGGTGCCGGAGCAGCTCGTCGCCGACCGCGAGATCGCCGGCGCCGGGCCGGGCCTTCACGAGCGCGTTGCGCTCCCAGGAGCGCCCGAACGCCTGGTAGTAGTACTCGGCGGCCGGGATGCTGTTCACGATGGGCCCGCTCCGGCCGTCCGGCCGGAGGTTCAGGTCCACCCGGAACACGAACCCGTCCTCGGTGGGCTTCGCGATGGCCTCGGTGACGTGCTCGGCGAGCTTCGCGTAGTAGGCGAAGTGCGTGAGCGGCTTCGGCCCGTCGGTCTGGCCGTCCTGCCCGTACACGTAGATGAGGTCGATGTCGGAGGAGAAGTTGAGCTCGCGCGCCCCGAGCTTGCCCATGGCGACCGCGCAGAAGCCCGCGCCGAACTCGCGCCCGGCCAGCCCGGCCGGCGCGCCGTGGCGGGCGCGCAGGCGCCGGTCGTGGAAGCGGATGGCGGCGTCCACGCAGGCGCAGGCGAGCGCCGACAGCTCGGCCGTGATCTCCTTCACGCGCGCCCGGCGCAGGTCGCGGAGCGCGATGCGCACCACCTCGCGCGCGCGCACCCGCCGGAGCAGCCGGTGGAAGCCGTCCACGTCCCCGGGATCGAGGCGGCGCGCGGTCCGGGAGAGCACGCGGCGCAGGTCGGCCTCGGTGCGCGGGCGGAGCAGGTGCGGCGAGCGGGCGGCGCGGCGGAGCAGGCGCGGGTCGCGGGCGAGCAGGGCGGCGACCAGCCGCGAGCCGCCGCAGAGCAGCGCGAGCGCCTCCAGCAGGTCCGGCTCGGCGGGCAGCGCGCCCGCGCCGTCCACGTACCGCTCGATGCCGGCGAGCGCCAGGTCCGGATCCGGCGCGCAGGCGCACGCCTCGCGCACCGCGGCGATCCGGCCGGGGAACTTCCGCTCCAGGCGGGCGAGCCGCTCCTGCGACTCCGGGGCGCGGGGCTCGAGGGGCGGCAGGCCGGGGATCGCGTGCGAGGTGGGCATCGGCCGGCCATCATAGCGCCGCGCCGGGGCGCACCCCGCCGGATGCGCACGCCGCGCTGGCCGGGCGCGCCCGCGCCGCGCTACCTTCCGCGGATGCGCTCCCTCGTGCTCGCGGCCATCCCCGTGGCGTTCCTCGCCGCCTGCTGCACCGACGGCTCACCGGCGCCGCAGCCGCCCGCGCCGCCGCCGCCGGCCGCGGGCGGGCCGGCCGCCGGGGCGGGGCCGGGCGACCCGGGCGCGCCGGCGGGATCGGCGATCCGGTCCGGGGCCGGCGAGGCGGGAGGCGCCGCCACCCCGGCGCCGCCTCCGCAGGCGCACGCCCCGGCGCCGGCCGGCGCGTGCCGGCGGACCGGCTGCGCCGGCGAGCTGTGCGCGGCCGAGGACCTGGTCTCGCCGTGCATCATGAAGCCGGAGTTCGCCTGCTACGTCGCGGCCCGCTGCGAGCGCCAGGCGGACGGCGCCTGCGGCTGGACCGGGGACGCGGCGCTGCAGCGCTGCCTCGCCGAGAAGCGGGCGGGGAGGCCGGCGGATCGGCTCCCATAGCCCGCGGCCCTCAGAGCGCGTGAATCAATCCCTGGACCGAGCCAGGCGGTCGAGACGCGAGCAGCGCGAGGCGCGACGACCGAGCATGCCCGTCGGCATGTGAGGGAGGAGCAACGACGCGATGCGACGCGGATCGGCCGCCGCGGCGACGGGAGGGGATGGGTTCACGTGCTCTCAGGGACCGTGAAGTAATCCGTTCGCGTCGAGCGTGGCGGCGCCGGAGGCGCCGCGGAGTCGAGACGCGCCCGAGTCCGGGGGGGCAGCGGCGGCGGTTCGGCCGGCCGAAGTCCGATGCTGCCCGGTCAGGACCCTGGTTCGGGCGCCCGAAGTGGGCGCCCGGAGACGCCGGTCAGGCCGAGAGCCCGCTCGCGATGAGCCGCATCACGTTGAAGCTGATGGCGGCCAGCAGCACCACGGTTTTCACCTTCACGAGCCCACGGACGTTCAGCCGGTCGAGACCTCGGTGCGCCCGGAGATCCGCGTTCGTCCGCTCAGCGAGCACGCCGCGCTGGATGTAGACGCGCTTCGCATCCTCGGTGCCCATCCGTATGCGCCACGCACCGACCGCGGGCGGGTCGTTCCGCTTCGGAGCGTGAGGGTCGACGTCCTTGCTCTTCGACTTCGGCAGCGGCGCGTAGGCGGTCGCGCCGCGCTCCGCGATCGCCTCGATGTTGTCGAGGGTCACGAAGCCGCCGTCGACCAGGTACTCGCGTGGCGCCTCGCCGGTGCGGCGCTGGATCTCGTCGAGCATCGGCACGACGTGTGGCTGGTCGGTGCCGTTGTTCGTCACGTCCGCGCCGACGATGAAGCCGCTCTCGTCCGTCGCGAGCTGCACGTTGTACGCGGGGCGAAAGCCGCCGTCGGCCATCTTCATCACGCGGCTCTCGGCGTCCGTCGTGCTCACGCGGATCTCACCGCGGCGTCTCGCGTCTGACGGCTTCTTCTCGTCGCGCTCGGCACGCTCCTCCTCGACCTCACCAATCTCCGCAAGCGCAGCGTCGATGGCGTCGAGCCGCGCCTTCGCCGCGCGCTCCTTCGCGGCTGTCACTCGCTTCGTCGATGCGGACGGATCTTCGCTGATCTCGCGGCGGAGCTTGCGGACCTGCTCCTCGGCCTCGTTGCGGCACCGCTCGAGCGATTGCCGACGCCGGAAGCTCGCCGCCCCGGCGCTCGCGCGGACCTTCATTCCGTCCTGCGCCACGCGCTTCAGCTGCACTACGCCTTCCTTCATCAGCGCGGCGAGCACCTGCGTCATGAGCCGGTCGAGCTTCTTGCCGTGAATCACGCGGAAGTCGGCGAGCGTGTGGTGGTTCACCGGCACTCCGCCGCAGATCCAGCGGTACGGCGCATCCCGCTCGCAAAGCCGCTCCAGCAGCCGGGCGCTCCCCACGCCCTCGGAGTTCGCGAACAGCCACAGCGCCAGCAGCACCGCCGGGTCGGTCGCCGGTCGCCCCGCGTTGCTGCCCCTCGACGCGATCTCGTCGTAGAACGCCGAGAGATCTAGCCGCTCAACGAGCCCCCAGATGGCGCGAACCGGATGCTCGTCCGCGACCAATGCCTCAAGGTCGGTCGGCTGCAACGACAGCTGGTTCCGGACCGGCCTCACCACCCGCGGCGCGTCGTGCTCGCTCACGCCCCGAGAAGATCACGGCCGGCCGTCCTAGGTCCATGGGCGCCGGCCGATTTCTTCACGCTCTCTCACAGGGTTGATCAGAATTCCTCGACGAGCACGTAGACACAGCGAACCCGCTTCGCCGTGACGAGGCGACCGACGTTGTGGGCGAGGATCTTGAGCAGGATCTCCGCCCGGACCGTCTCGGGGAGCCGCGAGCTGACGCGACGGAACCCCATCGTGTCTTCGATGGCGGAGAACACCGGCTCAACGGTCGCGATGCGCCGGTTGTAGCGCTCGCGTGCCCCCTTGCCCTGTAGCCGGTCCCGCATCGCCTCCGCAGCCGGACTCACGGTGAGGGCGCGCTCACGTCCGGGCGTGCACTGCGGCTTCTGCGGGCACTCCGCGCAGCCGACGCCGATCCACTTCAGCCGGCCGACCGCCGAGTCCTGATAGGGGCCGCGCATACGCGTGCCTGCCGGGCAGACGGCGGTTTCGCCGTCGATCTCGAAGGCGCGCCGCCCAAAGTACGGAGCCGTCCTGTCGTCATGCCCGTTCTCCTTGCCGGGTTCGGCGACGAGGATGTCGGCCCACTCGCGGGAACGCAGTGCGAACGAAAGATCCGGCTCGCTCCAGTAACCTGCGTCCGCGGCGAACTGGAGCTTCGATTCCTCCGGCACACCCGCCCGCAGGAGGGCCTCTCGCGCTTGGTTCACCGCTCCCTCGAGCTTGCCGTAGTCGTTCGTCGCCGCGTCCACCAGCACGGAGATCACGAAGCGGGTCCTCTGCCCGCTCGCGGTGACGGTGACGCGATGACCCGGCAGACCCGCGCCCGACGGGAACTTCATCAGTGCGGCCGCGGGGCTCGTCAGCACCACGTTCGTGACGTCGCGCTCGTCGCACAGCGCCAGCGCCTCGCGATGCTTCTTGAGCTTTGCCGCGTGCTCCATCCGGCTGCCCTTCGGCAGGTCTCGCGGATCGATCCCCTCGAGTTCGCGGAGCCGCCGCGTGGAGCGCTCGCGCGTCCTCACCGCCTTCGTCGAGGCGTGCGCCCGGATTCGGACGCTGTCGATGGCGAGGTCCTTCGCGTCGAGCAGCCCGCGCTCGTGCGCGAGGCGCACCGTGGCGTCGATGGCGGCGGCGAACAGCACGGCATTGCGCTGCCGGAACCGGCGCAGCGTCGCGCCCGAGTGCTTCCCGCCACGTGCGACGAGCCGCATCGCCGCGTCCGTCCCCAGCGCGCGGGCCACCTTGGTCGAGTGATGAAGTCCGATGAGGCTCGCGTACACCCAGACGGCGAGCGTGCTCTTCGGGTGATAACCGTGACGGCCGAGCGACGAGTAGCCGGCCTCGACCGCCGATGTGTCGAGCTGCTCGACGATCTCGAGCACCGCCCAGGCGAGATGATCCTTCGGGACGCTCTCCGCCGGGCAGCCCAGGATCGCGTCGAGCTGGTGGCTCGTGTCCGGCTTGAAGTGCGGATCGGGATCTCGGCGCTGCCTGCGGCGAACTTGGGCGGGCTCGGTCGGCGGGGGCGTGAGCGTCATCGCGCGCAGAAGATCATCCCGCGCCTCTGACCTCAACTCCTGTTTTGGGCAACCGTGTCAGCCCTCCGCGTCGGCGTCGCCGCCCTCGTCCGCCTCCTCCCTCGGCGGCGCGCGGCCGGCGCGGGAGAGCCCGTGCTGCTTGATCTTCTTGTGGAGGTTGGTGCGCTCGACGCCGAGCGCCTGCGCGGCCTGGGTGATGTTCCAGTCGTGCTCCTCGAGCCGCGACAGGATGTAGTCGCGCTCGACCAGGTCGCGGAGCTCCTTCAGCGGCACCTCGCCGTAGCGGGACAGGTCGGCCGAGCCGGGGGGCGGGGGCGGCGCGGCGCGCGGGCCGACCGTCTCCGGGACGTCGGCGGCGGTGATGCGCTCGCCGCTCATGATCACCATCCGCTCGCACACGTTGCGGAGCTCGCGGACGTTGCCGGGCCAGCGGTGCTGCCTCAGCCGGTCATAGACGGCGGGGTCCACCGGCTTCGGGCGCAGGCCGTTCTCGCGGGTGGCGAGCTGGAAGAAGCGCTCGGCGAGCACCGGCACGTCGTCGAGCCGGTCGCGGAGCGGCGGCACCGTGAGCGGCACGACGTTCAGGCGGAAGAACAGGTCCTCGCGGAACGTGCCGTTCCGCACCTCCTCCTCCAGGTCCTTGTTCGTCGCGGCGATGATCCGGACGTCCACGGTGAACGCCTTCTCGCTGCCGACCCGCACCACCTCGCCGGTCTGGAGCGCGCGGAGCACCTTGGCCTGGGCGGACAGCCCCATGTCGCCGATCTCGTCGAGGAACAGCGTGCCGCCGTGCGCCACCTCGAACTGGCCGCGCCGGCGCGCCGCGGCGCCGGAGAAGCTGCCCTTCTCGTGCCCGAACAGCTCCGACTCGATGAGCTCGGAGGGGATGGCCGCGCAGTTCACCTTCACGAACGGCCCGTCGGCGCGCCTCGACTGACGGTGCACCTCGGCCGCGACCAGCTCCTTGCCGGTGCCGGACTCGCCCAGGACGAGCACGCGGCCGCTGGTGGGCGCAACCTTGCCGATGTCCTCCCGCAGCTTCCGCATGGCGGGGCTCTCGCCCAGCATGTCGTCGGAGAAGCGGCGCTCGCGCGCGGAGAGCGCCTGGACCTTGCCCTCGAGGTCCCGGCGCGAGAGCGCGTTGCGCACCGAGACGAGGACGCGGTCGCGGTCCACCGGCTTGGAGAAGAAGTCGGTGGCCCCGCGCTTCACCGCGTCCACCACGTCGCTCGTGTCGGCGTGGCCGGAGATCATGATGACCGGCAGGTCGCGCCACAGCTCGCGGGCGCGCGAGAGCAGGGTCAGGCCGTCCATGCCGGGGAGGCGGATGTCGAAGACGCCCAGGTCCACCGGCTCGGACTGGAGCACCTCCAGCCCCTGCTCGGCGCTCTCGGCCTCCAGCACCGCGTAGCCCTCGGCCTCGAGCACCATCCGCAGCGTGCGCCGGATGTTCCGCTCGTCGTCCACCACCAGGATGCTCGCCTTGGTCGGGTCCATGCGGGCGCGATCATAGGCGACCTCGGCCCGGGACGCCCGCGCCGCGCGCGGCGGGGACGCCGTCACACCTCGGCGGGCCGGGCCAGGATCACGAGCGAGCGCGCCTCCACCTCGACCGCCCCCCGGGCCTCCACCGGCCCGTGGCGGCGCTCCGGCTCGGCGGCGGTGTCCTCCAGCACCAGCCAGCGCCGGCCCCACTCCACCGCCGGGAGCACGTAGCGGACCGGCTCGTGGTGCGCGTTGAGCAGCACGAGCAGCGTGTCCCCCACGATGCGCTCCCCGTGCTCGTCGGGGCTGGCGATGGCGTCGCCGCCCAGCAGGAACGCGACGGACCGCGCGAACGGCTCGTCCCAGTCCGCCTGCGTCATCTCGGCGCCGTCGGGGCGGAACCAGGCCAGGTCCTTCACCGACGAGTCCCAGAGCTGCGCGCCGCGGAAGAAGCTGCGCCGCTGCAGCACCGGCTGCGAGAGGCGCAGCCGGATCATGCGCCGGGTGAACGCGAGCAGGGCGCGGCGCCGCTCGTCGAGGTCCCAGTCCAGCCAGGACAGCTCGTCGTCGTGGCAGTACGCGTTGTTGTTCCCGCGCTGCGTCTTCCCCATCTCGTCGCCCGCGGCGATCATCGGGACGCCCTGCGACACGAGCAGCGTCGCCATGAGGTTGCGCTGCTGCCGCTCGCGCAGCGCCAGCACCGCCGGGTCGTCGGTCTCTCCCTCCGCGCCGCAGTTCCACGAGAAGTTCTCGTCGGTCCCGTCGCGGTTCTCCTCGCCGTTCGCCTCGTTGTGCTTCTGGTCGTACGAGACGAGATCGCGGAGCGTGAACCCGTCGTGCGCCGTGACGAAGTTCACGCTGGCGTAGATCTTGCGGCCGGCGGGCTCGTACAGGTCGGCCGAGCCGGTGAGCCGGTAGCCCATCTCCGCCTGCTGGTCCTCGTCGCCCTTCCAGAACCGCCGCACCACGTCGCGGTACTTCCCGTTCCACTCCGACCAGATCACCGGGAACGCGCCGACCTTGTAGCCGTCCGGCCCGACGTCCCACGGCTCGGCGATGAGCTTCACCTGCCGCAGCACCGGGTCCTGGTGCACCGCCGCCAGGAACCGCGAGGCCTCGTCGAACGTCTCCGGGTCGCGCGCCAGCGTGACGGCGAGGTCGAAGCGGAAGCCGTCCACGTGCATCTCGTTGACCCAGCAGCGCAGGGAGTCCATCACCAGCGCCAGCGTCTGGGGCTGGGTGAGGTCGAGCGAGTTGCCGGTGCCGGTGTAGTCGGCGTAGTAGCGCGGCGACTCGCCCGCGAGCCGGTAGTACGTCCGGTTGTCGAGCCCCTTCAGCGAGAGCGTCGGGCCGAGGTGGTTGCCCTCGCAGGTGTGGTTGAAGACCACGTCGAGGATGACCTCGACGCCGGCGCGGTGCAGCGCCTTCACCATCCCGCGGAACTCGTTCACCTGCTCGCCGGGGCCGCGGCGCGCGGCGTAGCGCGGCTCGGGGGCGAGGTAGGCGAGCGTGGAGTAGCCCCAGTAGTTGCGCAGCCCGCGCTGGAGCAGGAACGCGTCGTCCACGAACGCGTGCACCGGCAGCAGTTCGACGGCGGTGACGCCCAGGCGCGTCAGGTGCTCGAGCGCGGGCGGCGAGGCCAGCCCGGCGTACGTGCCGCGCAGCTCCGGCGGGACCTCCGGGTGACGCATGGTGAAGCCGCGCACGTGCAGCTCGTAGAGGACCGAGCGGTGCAGCGGGGTGCGCGGAGGCCGGTCGCCCTCCCAGTCGTAGTGGTTGCCGACCACCAGCGCGCGGGGCACCCACGGCGCGGAGTCCTCCGGGTCGGGGGTGAGGTCCTCGTCCGGCGCGCCGCGGCGGTAGCCGAACACCGCGCCGCGCAGGTCGGCCTGGCCGCTCAGCTCGCGCGCGTACGGGTCCACCAGCAGCTTGGCCGGGTTGTAGCGGTGCCCCGCCTCCGGCTCGTACGGACCGTGCGCCCGGTAGCCGTACGGCGTCCCCGGCCCGACGCCGGGCAGGTAGGCGTGCCAGACGTGGCCGGTGCGGGCGCCGAGCCGGAGTCGCCGCCGCTCGACCGCGGGGTCGGCCGGATCGAACAGGCACAGCTCCACCGCGTCCGCGTGGCGCGCGTACACCGCGAAGTTGGTGCCCTCGCCGTCGAACACCGCGCCCGGCGGGTAGGGTCGGCCAGGCCAGATGCGATCGCCGTCCATGGGCGCCTCCGTCGCGGCCTCCACCGGAAGATGGGGCCCCGCCGGCGGGCCCGCCACGACGGCGGAGGGTCCGGGTGGGGTGGGGCGTCAGCGCGCGCCGGCCGCCGTCCTGCCGACGCAGAAGTAGCTGAACCCCTGTTCGCGCATCTCCTCCGGGTCGAACACGTTGCGCCCGTCGAACACCACCGGCGCGCGGAGCAGCGCCTTCATGCGCTCGAAGTCCGGGTTGCGGAACTCGCTCCACTCGGTGACCACGAACAGCGCGTCGGCCCCCTCCAGCGCCTCGTACGGCCCGGGCGCGAACGTCACCCGCTCGCCGAAGCGCCGCCGGGCGCGCTCCATCGCCACCGGATCGTACGCCTGCACCCGCGCGCCCTTGCCCAGCAGCCCCTCGATGACCTCGACCGAGGGCGCCTCGCGCATGTCGTCGGTGCGCGGCTTGAACGCGAGCCCCCACACGCCGAACACCCTGCCGGCGAGATCGCCGAAGTGCCGCACCGCGCGCGACAGCAGGTGGCGCTTCTGGCGCTCGTTGGTCTTCTCCACGGCACGCAGCAGGTCGAGGTCCACCCCGTGCCGCCGGCCGGTGGCGAGCAGCGCCTTCACGTCCTTCGGGAAGCAGGAGCCGCCGTAGCCGATCCCCGGGAACAGGAACGGGTAGCCGATGCGCGTGTCCGCGCCCACGCCGCGCCGGACCTGCTCGGCGTCGGCGCCCACCTTCTCGCAGAGCAGCGCGATGTCGTTCATGAACGAGATGCGGGTCGCGAGCATCGCGTTCGCCGCGTACTTCACCATCTCGGCCGAGCGCGGCTCCATGAACAGGATGGGCCGCTCGGTCCGCACGAACGGGGCGTACAGCTCGCGCATGATCCGCCGGGCCCGGTCGCTGCCGGCGCCCACCACCACGCGGTCGGGCCGCTGGAAGTCCTCCAGCGCCGCCCCCTCCTTCAGGAACTCGGGGTTCGAGACCACGTCCACCTCGAACCGGGCGCGACGGCCCATGATCTCCTGGATGCGCCCGGCGGTCCCGACCGGCACCGTGCTCTTGGTCGCGACCACGGTGTAGTGCTTCACCGCCCGCGCCACCTCCTCGGCGGCCTCGATGACGTGGCGCAGCTCGGCGTCGCCGTCCTCGCCCTCCGGCGTGCCCACCGCCAGGAACACCACCTTGGCGCGGCCCACCGCCTGCGCGAGGTCGGTGCCGAAGCGGAGCCGCCCCTCGCGCTGGTTGCGCCGGACGAGCTCCTCCAGCCCCGGCTCGTAGATCGGGACCTCGCCGCGCTGGAGCCGCTCGATCTTCCCGGCGTCGGTGTCCACGCAGCTGACGTCGTTGCCGGACTCGGCGAGGCACGTCCCGGTGACCAGCCCCACGTACCCCGCGCCCACCACCGCGATCCGCATCCATCCCCCTCGTTCCGCTAGCCCGGATCCTCCTGCGCCACCCGCGCCCGCCGGCGCGCCGGCGCCCGGCGCCGCGCGGCGCGCTCCCGCGCCTCGCGCACGTGGGCGGCGAGCGCCTCCGCGCGGTGCGCCGCGGTGTGCTCGGCCAGGACGCGCCGCCGCGCCCGCGCGCCCAGCGCCCGGCGCTCGTCCTCCGGGAGCCGCTCCAGGATCGCGAGCGCCTCGCCGGTGGAGCGCGCCAGCAGGATCTCCCGCCCCGGCGCGAACACGGTCTCGAGGCCGGGCCACGGGTCGGACACGATGGGCGTGGCGCACGCCGCCGCCTCGAACAGCCGCACCGACGGCGACCAGCCGGCGCGGACCATGTCGGCGCGGGTGACGTTCAGCGTGAAGCGCTGCGCGGCGTAGAACGCGGCGTGCTCGCCGGGCGCGAGGTGCTCGACGCGCGTGACGTTGGCGGGCCAGGCGATGCCGGGCGGGTACTGCGGGCCCGCCACCACGAAGCGCCGGTCCGGGCGGCGCCGCGCCGGCTCGATCAGCAGCCGCTCCAGCGCGGGCTGGCGGTCGGCGCCGTAGGTGCCGACGTAGCCGAGGTCCCAGGTCGGCGCGGCCCCCGGCCCGGCGGCGGGGCGGTGCACCTCCGGGTCGGCGCTGCAGTAGAGCGCCCGCGCGGCGGGCGCGCCCAGCTCGCGCTCGATGCGCGCGAGCATGGGACCGCCGGTGAAGGACAGGTACAGGTCGAAGCCGGGCACGAGCGCCGCGGTGAGGTACTCGCACTCGCCGCGGGAGAGGCGCGCCACCGTGACCGGCGTGTCGATGTCGTAGAACGCGGTGACGCCGCGCGCGAGCTCCTGCACCAGGCCCCCGACCTCCACGCCCTCCGGCACGTAGGAGCCGACCACCGCGAGGTCGGCGCGGCGGAGGGTCTCCCCCAGGCGCTCGCGCAGCTCGGCCACCGACCGGTACAGCTCGAGGCGGCAGAACGACGGCGCGGCGAGATCGCGGTTCGCCGCGTACCAGGGCACGTCGCGCTCGAGGAAGGTGACCCGGTGCCCCGCGGCGGCGAGGGCGCGGCACAGCGCGCGGTAGGTGGTGGCGTGCCCGTTGCCCCACGACGACGTGATGGAGAGCCCCAGGAACACCACGTCGAGCGCGCCGGCCGTCATTCGGCCCACCCCTGGGCGAGCGCCGGCTCCGGGGCGGGCCGGGCGCCGCGGATCCCGAGCGCCGCCTCCACCACCTCGGCGCGGCGCGCGTAGGTGTGCTCGGCGAGCACCCTGCGGCGGGCGGCGGCGCCGACGCGGCGGGCGCGCGCCGCGTCCAGCCCGGCGACCAGCGCGGCCACCTCGGCGCCGTCGCGGGCGACCAGGATCTCCTCGCCGGGCGCGAGGAACCGCTCGATCCCCTCCCACGCGTCGGTGACGATGCAGGCGCCCGCGCCGGCCGCCTCGAACACGCGCGTGGCGGGGGAGAAGCCGGTCGCGGCCATGCTGTCTCGCGAGACGTTCAGCACCGCCCGCGCGGTGGAGTTCCAGGCGTTGTGGTCGGCGGTGCCGACGTGGCCGGCGCGCCGCACGTTCGGCGGCACCGCCCGGTCCTCCCAGCCCGCCCCGCCGAGCAGGAAGCGGCGATCCGGCAGCGCCGCGGCGGGGCGCAGGAAGAACTCCTCCACCCGCGCCTCGCGATCCGGGAGCCGGTTCGCGAGGAGCGCCAGGTCGGCCTCGAAGCGCCGGTCGGGCGGGGCGGGGTGATGGGTGGACGGATCGAGCGCGTTGTAGACCGGCACGCAGCGCCGCGCCCCGCGGGCCGCGTAGGCGCGGACCACCGGGTCGCCTCCACCGTAGGTGAATAAGAGGTCGTACCGGGGCACCAGCGCGTGGAACGGGTCGTCGGGGTCGGCGGCCAGCCGTGCCAGGGTGGCGGGCGCGTCCACGTCCCAGAACGCGACCCGGTTCCCCGGCCGCCGCAGCCCCGCCACGCATGCCTCCAGCAGGGCGTCGTGGACGCCCACGCCGCTCGCCTTCACCACCAGGTCGGCGTCGGCGGCCTCCTCCAGGCATCGCTCCAGCGCGGAGGGATCGCCCGGATCCCAGACCACCGAGCGCGCGTACGGTGGATCCGGGATGTCGCGGTGCCGCTGCCGCTCGAACGCGTCGGGCTCGTAGAAGGTGAGCGCGTGGCCCCGCGCGTGGAGCGCACGCGCCAGGCCGCGGTAGTAGGTGGCCGCCCCGTTCCAGTAGGCGGAGACCAGGCTCGAGGCGAAGAAGGCGATCCGAAGCCGTTCAGGCATGGGTGTGACGGGCGGCCTCCGGGCCATCCGCTCGACGAAATGTAGGTTGCCGATCCCCCGCCCGCAGTCGGCGCCGAGCGGCCCGGCGTCGCTCGGCGCTGCGCCGCACGCCCGAGGAGCGTTCCCCCGCGAGGCGTGCACGTTGCCCGGCCACGCACCTGTCCGCACGTTTCGCGAGGAGGGCCGCCCTTCACGCCCGGGGGACGGAGCGGGGGGCGGGCCCAGGGACGGCGAACGCATGAACGGACGGAGGATCCTCATCACCGGCGGTGCCGGCTTCATCGGGTCGCACCTCGCCGACCACCTGCTCGCGCACGGCCACGCGGTGCGCGCGCTGGACGTCCTCTCACCCCAGGTGCACGGCCCGGGCGCGGCGCGCCCCGCCTATCTCGCCCGGGAGGTGGAGCTCCAGGTCGGCGACGTGCGCGATGCCGAGGCGGTGCGGCGCGCGCTGCGGGGGGTGGACGCGGTGGTGCACCTCGCCGCGGCCGTCGGGGTCGGCCAGAGCATGTACGAGGTGGAGCGCTACGTCGGCGTGAACGATCTCGGGACGGCCACCCTGCTCCAGGCGCTCATCGAGCGCCCGGTGGAGCGGCTGGTGGTGGCGTCGTCGATGAGCCTGTACGGCGAGGGGCTGTACCGCGACGCGCACGGCCGGTCCGTCACCGCGGAGCGGACCCGCGCGCAGCTCCTCGCGCGCCGCTGGGAGCCTGCCGGGGAGGACGGCGCGCCGCTCGAGCCGGTCGCGACGCCCGAGACGAAGGCGCCGGCGCTCGCGTCGGTCTACGCGCTCTCGAAGTACGACCAGGAGCGGATGAGCCTGCTCGTCGGCGAGGCGTACGGCATCGCCACGGTGGCGCTGCGCTTCTTCAACGTGTACGGCACGCGCCAGGCGCTCTCCAACCCCTACACCGGCGTCCTCGCCATCTTCGCGGCGCGCTACCTCAACGGCCGGCCGCCGCTCGTCAACGAGGACGGCCTGCAGCGCCGCGACTTCGTGTCGGTGCGCGACGTCGCCGAGGCCTGCCGCCTGGCGCTGACGGTGCCGGGCGCGGCCGGGCAGGTGCTGAACGTCGGCAGCGGCCGGAGCTTCACGGTGCTCGAGGTCGCCGAGCGGCTGGCCGTGGCGGTCGGCCGCGAGGAGCTCCGGCCCGAGGTGACGCAGCGCTACCGCGTGGGCGACATCCGCCACTGCTTCGCCGACATCTCGCGGGCGCGGGCCGTGCTCGGCTACGCGCCGGCGGTGGCGTTCGACGACGGGCTGGCGGAGCTGGCGGGCTGGCTGGAGGGCCAGATCGCGCACGACCGGGTGGGAGAGGCGAGCGCGGAGCTGGCCGCGCGGGGGCTGTCGCTGTGATCGCCGAGCGCGTGCTGGTGGTGGGCGGGGCGGGGTTCATCGGCGCGAACCTCGCGCACCGGCTGCTCTCGTCGGGGACGCGGGTGCGGCTCCTCGACAGCCTGGCGCGGCCGGGCGTGGAGCGGAACCTGGCCTGGCTGCGCGCCACGCACGGCGATCGGCTCGAGGTGATCACCGGCGACGTGCGCGACCCGGGCGCGGTGGCGCGCGCCGTCGAGGGCGCCTCGGCGGTGTTCCACCTGGCGGCCCAGGTGGCGGTGACCACCTCGCTGGTGGACCCGGTCCAGGACTTCGAGGTGAACGCCCGCGGCACGCTCAACGTGCTGGAGGCGGTGCGTCGCCAGGACCCGCCGCCGTTCGTGCTCTTCACGTCCACCAACAAGGTCTACGGCGCGCTCGAGGACGTCCTCCTCGAGGACGCCGGCCGGCGGTACGCTCCGGTCGATCCGGGGCTGCACCGCGGGATCTCCGAGGCGCGCAACCTCGCCTTCCACTCACCGTACGGCTGCTCCAAGGGCGCCGCCGAGCAGTACGTCCTCGACTGGGCGCGCACCTACGGCGTGCCCGCCACCGTGTTCCGGATGAGCTGCATCTACGGCCCGCACCAGTTCGGCACCGAGGACCAGGGCTGGGTGGCGCACTTCCTCATCCAGGCCATGGCCCGGCGCCCCATCACGCTCTACGGCGACGGCAAGCAGGTGCGCGACATCCTGTTCGTGGAGGACCTGCTCGACGCGTTCCTGGCGGCGCGCGAGCGCCCGCGCGAGGTGGCCGGGCGCGCCTTCAACCTCGGCGGCGGGCCGGACAACACCGTGAGCCTGATCGAGCTGCTCGAGCTCGTCGAGGCGCTGGAGGGCGTGCGCCCACGGGTGACGCTCGAGCCGTGGCGCCTCGCCGACCAGCGCTGGTACGTGTCCGACCCTTCCGCCTTCGCGGCGCTGGCCGGGTGGGCGCCGCGCACCGGCGTGCAGGAGGGCGTGGGGCGGCTGCACGCGTGGCTGGCGGCGGCGGCGCGGCCGCAGCGCCCGGCCACGCTCGAGGAGGCGGCGACCTAGATGGCCGCGCACATGCGCGCCGCGGTGCTGGCGGGCCCGCGGCGGATCGAGCTCGCCGAGGTGGAGCGGCCCCGGCCCGGGCCGGGCGAGGTGCTGGTGCGCCTGCACGGCTGCGGCGTGTGCGGCTCCAACCTGGCGCCGTGGCAGGGGCGGGCCTGGTTCACCTATCCGTTCGCGCCGGGCGTGCCGGGGCACGAGGGGTGGGGCGTGGTGGAGCGGCTGGGCGCGGGCGTGGACGGGCTGGTGGAGGGGCAGCGGGTGGCGCTGCTCTCCGGGGCCGCGTTCGCGCAGTACGACCTCGCCGCCGGGGACCGGGTCCTGCCCATCCCGGAGGCGCTCACCGGGCCGTTCCCGGGCGAGGCGCTCGGCTGCGCGGTGAACGTCTTCCGCCGCGCCGCGATCGGGCAGGGCGACACGGTGGCGGTGGTGGGGGCGGGCTTCCTCGGGCTGATGGTGCTCCGGCTCGCCGCGCTGGCCGGCGCGCGGGTCCTGGCGCTCTCGCGCCGCGAGACCTCGCTCGCGCTGGCGCGGCGGCTCGGCGCGGACGAGGCCATCCCGACCGGCGATCCGGGCGCCGCCGAGGCGCGCGTCCGGGATCTCACCGGCGGGCGGCTGTGCCGGGTGGTGGTCGAGGCGATCGGCTCGCAGGAGGCGCTGGACCTCGCCTCGCGGCTGGTGGCCGAGGGCGGGCGGCTCGCCATCGCCGGCTACCACCAGGACGGCCCCCGCACCGTGGACATGCAGTCGTGGAACTGGCGCGGGATCGACGTCGTGAACGCCCACGAGCGCGATCCCGCGGTGCAGCGGGAGGGGGTCCTCGCGGCGGCGCGGCTGGTGGCGGAGGGGCGGCTCGATCCCGGGCCGCTCTACCGGAGCTTCCCGCTCGACCGGCTCGCCGACGCATTCCAGGCGATGGAGGAGCGGCCCGACGGCTTCGTGAAGGCCCTCGTCACCCCATGATCGCGTACCCCTCGGCCAGCCCGGCGCGCCCGCGGCTCGGCTTCCTCGGCGTCGGCTGGATCGGCCGGCACCGCCTGCGCGCCATCCTCGAGTCCGGCGCGGCCACCGCCGCCGCGCTCGCCGATCCGAGCGCCGCCGCGGCCCGGGAGGCCGCCTCCGCGCTGGACGGCTGCCTGGTGGTCCCCGACCTCGACGCGCTGCTCGACCTGGGCGTGGACGGCGTGGTGATCGCCACGCCCTCGGCGCTGCACGCGGAGCAGGCGGTCCGGGCGCTCCGCCGCGGGGTGGCGGTGTTCTGCCAGAAGCCGCTCGCGCGCACCGCCCCGGAGGCGCGGCGGGTGGTGGAGGCGGCGCGCGCCGCCGACCGGCTGCTCGGCGTCGATCTCTCCTACCGCCACGTCGCGGGCATGGACCAGGTGCGCGCGCTGGTGGCGGAGGGGGCGCTCGGCGAGGTGTACGCGGCGCACCTCTCATTCCACAACGCGTACGGGCCGGACAAGCCCTGGTTCTACGACGCGCGCCTCTCCGGCGGGGGCTGCCTGGTGGACCTCGGCATCCACCTGGTGGACCTGGCGCTGTGGACGCTGGGCGGGCCGGGGGTGGACACGGTGAGCGCGACGCTGCGCTCGGGCGGGAAGCGGCTGCGCGGGCGCGAGAGCGGGCTGGTGGAGGACTACGCCGCCGCGCAGCTCGAGCTGGGGAACGGCACCGCGGTCCAGCTCTCCTGCTCCTGGCGCCTCTCGGCCGGCCAGGACTGCGCCATCGAGGCCGCGTTCTACGGCACCAGGGGCGGCGCGGCGCTCCGCAACGTCCACGGGTCCTTCTACGATTTCCTGGTGGAGCGCTTCCACGGCACGCGGCGCGAGCTGCTGGCCGGCCCGCCCGACGCGTGGGGCGGCCGGGCCGCGGTGGCCTGGGCGCGCGCGCTCGCCGCCGGCGGGCGCTACGACCCGGCGGTCGAGTCGATCCTCGACGTCCAGGCCACCCTGGACCGGATCTACGAGGCGTGACCCACCGTGAAGGTCCTCCTGCACGCGGACGCGGTGGGGGGCGTCCTCACCTACGCGCTGGAGCTCTCGGCGGCGCTGGCGGACCGCGGCGTCGCGGTGGTGCTCGCGACCGAGGGCGGCCCGGTGCCGGAGGGCGCGCGCCGGCGGCTCCGCGCCATCCCGGGGCTGGTGCACGAGGAGGCCGGGTTCCGGCTCGAGTGGATGGACGAGCCCTGGGACGACGTGGCCCGCGCCGGCGAGTGGCTGCTCGGGATCGAGCGCCGCGAGCGTCCGGACGTGGTGCACCTCGGCGCGTTCGCGCACGGGCGGCTGCCGTTCCGCGCGCCGCGCCTGGTGGTGGGCCACTCCTGCGTGGTCTCCTGGTACGAGGCGGTCCGGGGCGAGCCGCCGCCGCCGTGCTGGGATCGCTACCGCCGCGCCGTGCGCGAGGGCCTCGCCGCGGCCGAGGCGGTGGCCGCCCCCAGCGCCGCCATGGCGCGCGCGCTGGTGCGCCACCACGGCCCGCTCGCGCCGCCCGCCGTCGTCCCGAACGGCCGCGACCCGGCGCGCTTCCCGCCGGGCGAGAAGGCGCCGCTGGTGATGGGCGCGGGGCGGCTCTGGGACGAGGCGAAGGGCGCGGCGGCGCTGGCGCGGATCGCGCCCGGGCTCCCCTGGCCGGTGGCGATCGCCGGCGAGGCGCGGGCCCCCGGGGCGGAGGGGCCGCCGGTCGCGGGCGATCCGGCGCCGCGCGCGCTGCCGCCCGGGCCCGCCCACCTGCTGGGGCGGCTCGAGGAGGCGGACCTCGCCGCCTGGCTCGGGCGCGCGGCGGTGTTCGCGCACCCCGCCCGCTACGAGCCGTTCGGGCTGGCGGTGCTGGAGGCCGCGCTGGCCGGGTGCGCGCTGGTGCTCTCCGACCTCGAGAGCCTGCGCGAGACCTGGGACGGCTGCGCCGAGTGGGTCCCGCCCCGCGACGACGCGGCGCTCGCCGCGGCGCTGCGCAGGCTCTGCGGTGATCCGGGCCGGCGCGAGGCGCTGGCCGTCCGGGCCCGGACCCGCGCGCTCCGGCTCGGGCCCGGCCCGATGGCGGACGCGTACCTCGACCTCTACCGCGGGCTCGCCGCCCGCGCCGGAGCCCGGCCGTGAAGATCGCGCTCTTCGTCCACTCGCTCCGCTCCGACTGGAACCACGGCAACGCCCACTTCCTGCGCGGCGTCGCCTCGGAGCTCGTCCACCGCGGCCACGCCGTCACGGCCTGGGAGCCGCTCGGCGCCTGGAGCGCGGAGAACCTGGTGCGCGACCACGGGGCGGCCGCGCTCGACGCCTGGCGCGAGGCCTACCCGGAGATCGCGGTCCGCACCTACGTGGCCGGCGCGCTCGACGCGGCCGAGGCCCTCGACGGCGTGGACCTGGCGCTGGTGCACGAGTGGAACGACCCCGAGGTGGTGGCGCGCCTCGGGGCCGAGCGGGCGCGGCGTCCCTCGCTCCGGCTCCTGTTCCACGACACGCACCACCGCGCGGTGACCGCGCCCGGCGAGCTGGCCCGCTTCGACCTGGCCCGCTACGACGGCGTGCTCGCGTTCGGCGAGGTGCTGGCCGGGATCTGGCGCGCGCGCGGGTTCGAGGGGCGCGCCTTCACCTGGCACGAGGCGGCCGACGTCCGCCGCTTCCACCCGCGCCCCGCCGACCCGGAGGGCGACCTCGTGTTCGTGGGAAACTGGGGCGACGAGGAGCGCACCGCCGAGCTGGCGGAGTTCCTGCTCGGGCCGGTGCGCGCGCTCGGGATCTCCGCCACGGTGCACGGGGTGCGCTACCCGGAGGCCGGCCTGCGCGCGCTCGCCGCCGCCGGGATCGCCTACCGCGGCTACCTGCCCAACCACCGCGCCCCGGAGGTGCTCGCGCGCCACCGCGTCACCGTCCACGTGCCGCGGCGGCCGTACGCCGAGGCGCTGCCGGGCATCCCCACCATCCGGCCGTTCGAGGCGCTCGCCTGCGGCATCCCGCTGGTGAGCGCGCCGTGGCAGGACGCCGAGCGGCTGTTCCGCCCCGGGGTGGACTTCCTGGTCGCGCGCGACGGCGCCGAGATGGCGCGCCACCTGCGCGCGGTGCTCTCCGAGCCCGGGCTGGCGCGCGAGCTCGCCGCGAGCGGGCTCGAGACCATCCGCGCCCGCCACACCTGCGCGCACCGCGCCGACGCGCTGCTCGCCATCGCCGCGGGGCTGGGGTGAGCGCCGTCGCGCCGCCGCCGCCCGCGGGCGGGCACGAGGCCCGGGCGACGGCGCGCGCGCTGACCCTGCTCGCGGTGGCGGCGGGGTTCGGGTTCCTGTGGCTGGCGCGCGACCTGCTCGTGCCGACCGCGCTCGGCGCCACGCTCGCGCTCTCGGTCCACCCGGTGGTCGCGGCGCTGGAGCGGCGCGGGCTCTCGCGCACGCTCGCCGCGATCGCCGGGACGCTGCTCACGGTGGCGGTGCTCGCCGCCATCGGCTGGGTGCTCTGGGACCGCATCGCCGCTTTCGCCCAGGAGCTGCCCGGCTACGAGGGGCGGCTCCGCGAGGCCGCCGCCGGGATCCGGCGCCACGCGGCGCACCTGCAGGCGCAATCCGAGCAGCTGGTGCAGGCGCCCCGCCGCCCGGGCGAGGTGAAGGTGCAGGAGACGGTGCCCTGGGGCACGCTGCTCGTGGGGACGGCGCAGGGGGCGCTCACGCTCGCCGGCCAGGCCACGGTGGTGGTGTTCGTCCTCTACTTCACGCTGGCCGAGGGCCCGCGGTTCCGCGTGAAGCTGCTCGCGTGGGCCGACCGCCGGCCGCGCGGCCGCGCGCGCCTGCTCGCGGCGCTGGAGGAGCTGCACCGCGACGTGGAGCAGTACATGCTGAACCGCGTGGCGCTGAACGCGATCCTGGGCGTCGTGACCTGGGCCGTGTACGCGCTGTACGGCCTCGAGCACGCCGCCATCTGGGGGATCACCACGGCGCTGCTCCACTTCATCCCGTACGTCGGGCCGGCGCTGGGCCTGTTCCTGCCCACCGCCATGGCGCTCCTGCAGTACGGCACCGCGAAGGACGTGGCGCTGGTGGCGGCGATCTACCTCGTCCTCGTCAACGTGCAGGGCAACGTGGTGGACCCGCTGTTCCTCGGGAAGCAGCTCCGGCTCTCGCCGCTGGTGGTGTTCCTCGGCTCGCTGTTCTGGTTCTGGCTGTGGGGGCCGGTGGGCCTGTTCCTGGCGGTCCCGCTGCTCTCGACCGTTCGGATCGTGTGCCGCCACCTGCCACGCTACCGGGTGGTCGCGAGCCTCCTCGCCGAGTGAGCGATCGGCCGCCCGGCCGTCGCCGGAGGCCCACGAGCGCCCCCCGGCGGGAAGACCCCCGGCCGGTGATGGGTTCCGGGAGGCGTGACCACGACCGCCGCCGCAGCCCCCGCCGCCTCGCCCGCGCGCGCCGCCGGTCGCGCCGGGCGCCGCCGCCGCGGGCTCCTGCGCGCGGCCGAGTTCCTGGTGCCGTTCCGCCTGCCCATCGCCGGCATCCTGCTCGTCGCGCTGACGCTCGCCGGCGTGAACGCGGCCGAGCCGCTGGCGCTGAAGCGCATCTTCGACGCGCTGGCGCTGGGGCAGGGCGGCCGCCCGCTGGCCGAGGGCGTCATCTCGCTCGTCGTGCTGGGCCTGCTCCGCGAGGCGTTCACCGCAACCTCGAACTGGCTCACCTGGCGGACGCGCATCGGGATCCAGTACCGGCTCACCGAGGCGACGGTCGGCCGGCTGCACCGGCTGCCGCTCACCTTCCACCGCGCCGAGGGCGTCGGCGCGCTCATGACCCGGCTGGATCGCTCGATCCAGGGCCTGGTGGGCGCGCTCTCCGACATCGCGTTCAACGTGGTGCCCGCCGCCGCGTACCTCCTCATCTCGGTGGCGGTGATGCTCCGCCTCGAGTGGCGGCTGGCGCTGCTGGTGCTCGCGTTCGCCCCGCTCCCGGCGCTGATCGCGCGGCTGGCCGCGCCCATGCAGACGCGGCGCGAGCGCGGCCTGCTCGAGCGCTGGGTGCACATCTACTCCCGGTTCAACGAGGTGCTCTCCGGCATCGTCACCGTGAAGAGCTTCACCATGGAGGAGGCGGAGAAGCGCCGCTTCCTCGACGAGGTGAACTCGGCCAACGAGGTGGTGATCCGCGGCGTCGGCGTGGACGCGGGGGTGGGCGCGGCCCAGAACCTGGTGCAGATCGGGGCGCGGGTCGCGGCCCTGGCGCTGGGCGGCGCGCTGGTGCTGCGGGGCCACATGACCGCGGGCACGCTGGTGGCGTTCCTCGGCTACGTGGGCGGCCTGTTCGGCCCGGTGCTGGGGCTCGCCGGCGTCTACAAGACGCTGCGCACGGCCCAGGTCTCGGTCGAGGAGGTCTACGGCATCCTCGACGCGCAGGACCTGCTCGGCGACGCGCCGGACGCGCGCGAGGTGGTGCGCCTGCGCGGCGACGTGCGCTGGGACAACGTGCGCTTCGCCTACCCGGGCGGCGGCCCGCCGCTCCTCGACGGCGTGGACCTGCACGTCCGCGAGGGCGAGCGCGTCGCCATCGTCGGCCCCTCGGGCTCGGGCAAGTCCACCCTGGTCTCGCTGGTGCAGCGCTTCTACGATCCGACCGAGGGCGTGGTGCGGGTGGACGGCATCGACGTCCGCAAGCTGAAGCAGGTCGCGCTCCGGCGCCAGATCGGCGTGGTGTTCCAGGACTCGCTGCTGTTCAACGAGTCGGTCCTCGCCAACATCGCCTACGGCCGCCCCGGCGCCACCCGCGCCGAGATCGAGGCGGCGGCGCGCGCCGCGAACGCGCACGACTTCATCGTGCGCCTGCCGGAGGGCTACGACACCGTCGTCGGCGAGCGCGGCAGCCGGCTCTCGGTGGGCGAGCGCCAGCGGATCTCCATCGCGCGCACGCTGCTCAAGTCCCCGGCCATCCTGATCCTGGACGAGCCCACCTCGGCGCTCGACGCCGAGTCGGAGGCGCTGGTCTCGGAGGCGCTGGCGCGCGTGTCGCGGCGGCGCACCACGCTCATCATCGCGCACCGGCTCTCCACCGTGGTGGACGCGGACCGGATCGTGGTGCTGCGCGAGGGGCGCATCGTCGAGCAGGGGCGCCACGCGGAGCTCGTCGCCCGCGGCGGCCACTACGCCAGCCTGGTGGAGAAGCAGACCCGCGGGATGTTCCCGCTGGCGGCGTGAGGGGGCGGAGGCGCCCGAGCGCGGCGCAGCCGCGCCCGCGGGGACCTCGTGCGCGCCCGCGAACGCGGGCGCACGAGGTCGCGGGACCCGCGGAGCAGGGTGGCGGCCCCGCGGGCTCGGCTCCTCCGCCGCGCCGCCTAGAACGCCACCGGCTTGCCCGGCTCGAGCACCCGCACCTCGGCCTTGCCCTTCAGCGCGGCGCGCAGCTCCTCCGGCGTGCCCGCGATGGCCGGGAACGTGCCGAAGTGCATGGGCACCACCGTGCGCGGGCGCACGTAGCCCACGGCGATGGCGGCGGCCTTCGGGTCCATGGTGAAGTGGCCGCCGATGCAGGTCAGCATCACGTCCACGCGGCCGAAGCGCTCCGGGAGCTGCTTCATGTCCTGCGTCAGGTCGGTGTCCCCGGTGTGGTAGAGCGTCGGGCCGCCCTTCACCTGGATCACGAAGCCCATGGGGTTGCCGCCGGGGTGCGCGGCGCCCTTGTCGTCCGCGAACCCGGAGCTGTGGACCGCGGCGACCATGGTGACGGCGGCGTCGCCGGCCTGGATCGTCCCGCCCATGTTGCCGAGCGTGTCCATCCCGGCCTGGTCCTTCGGGTAGCCGGCCGCGACCAGCGAGCTCCCGAGATCGAAGTTGGTGATGAGCTTCGCCCCGGTGCGCTTCGCGAGCGCGACGGCGTCGCCCACGTGGTCGAAGTGGCCGTGGCTGACGAGGATGTAGTCCACCTTCGGCAGCTTCTCGGCGAGGCCGGGCTCGGGCGCCTTCGGGTTCGACAGCCACGGGTCGATGGCGAGCACGGTGCCGCCGGGCGTGGTCACCAGGAACGCGGCGTGGCCGTACCAGGTGACCTCGGTCTTGCCGCGCGCGGCCTTCGGCTGGGCGGAGGCGGCGAGGGGCGCGGCGGCGAGCGCGGCGACGGCGAGCGCGGCCAGGCGCGCGCGAGGGCTTGAGGCGGACGGCATCCGAGGTCTCCTTTCGACGCGCCCGGGGCGGGCGCGGACGAAGCGGTCTTCTAGCGCCCCGGCGGGCAGCGGGGCGGGCTCGTTCGGGGATGTAGGCGTCACGATGCGTGAATGTCACCGGGCGGCGCCGCAGCGAGCGAGCGCGAGCGCGGCCACCCGCCCACGGGCCGCACGCCGGCCGGCACGCGGGGTGGGCCCCCGAGCCGGCGCACCTGTCGCGCTTACCGGATCGCGCGCGGACGTGGCGCGACGAAGTTACAGGCACGCCCGGGGATCCCCTCGCCGGCGGCGCCGCTGGCGCGCGATCGGCGGCGATCCGGGGGCGGGCACGGAGGTTGCTGGGGCGGGACCGGGCCTACGACGTTTCCCACCCTGGAGGAGAGATGAACCGACCGAGCACCGCGAGCAGCACCCTCGACCAGTACCTCCGCGAGATCAACCGGGTCGCGCTCCTCACCGTCGAGGAGGAGCGGCGGCTCGCCCGCCAGTTCCGCGACGAGGGGAACACGCGCGCCGGCCACCGGCTGGTCGAGGCGAACCTCCGCTTCGTGGTGAAGGTCGCGTTCGAGTACCGCTCCTACGGGCTGCGCATGGCCGACCTCATCCAGGAAGGGAACATCGGCCTGATGAAGGCGGTGCAGAAGTTCGATCCGGACAAGGAGATCCGGCTCATCTCCTACGCGGTGTGGTGGATCCGGGCCTACATCCAGAACCACATCCTCAAGTCGTGGTCGCTCGTGAAGATCGGCACGACGCAGGCCCAGCGTAAGCTCTTCTTCTCGCTGGCCCGCACCCGGCACGAGATCGAGCGGCTCACCCCCGGCGCCGGCCTCGCCGAGGAGGGCATCGACGTCGCGCTCGTCGCCAAGAAGCTCCGCGTGCGGCCGAGCGACGTGGTCGAGATGACCCAGCGCATGGAGGGGCGCGACCTGTCGCTCGACGCCCCGGTGGCCGACGGGACCAGCACGCACCTCGAGTTCACGCCGGCCGACGGCGAGCCGCAGGACGAGGAGCTGGCCCGCGCCGAGGAGGACGCGCTGCTCGCCCGCCGGGTGTCCGAGGCGATGGGGCGGCTCGACCCGCGCGAGCGCCACATCGTCGAGGCGCGGATCATGGGCGAGGGCAAGGAGACGCTCCGCGACCTCGGCCACCACTTCGGCTTCTCGCGCGAGCGCGCCCGCCAGCTCGAGATCCGCGCGCTCGAGAAGCTGCGCCGGGACCTCGAGCCCGTGGCCGACGAGATCGGCTGGCCGGTGAACGGCGCCGAGGCGAGCCCGGCCGACTGAGCGCCGCGTCCCGCGCTGCATCCGCCCGCCCTCGCAGCCTCGGGGCGAGCGGATGCCGCGCAGGGGACGCCGCTAGCCCCGCTTCACCGCGAACGGCGAGAACGCCTGCCGCTCGGGCATGAGCTCGAGCGCGTTCACGTTCACGTGTGGCGGGCGGGTCACGCACCACAGGATCGCGTCCGCCACGTCCTCGGGGCCGAGCGGCTGCATCCCGTGGTAGACCTGCTTCGCCTTGCCGGCGTCGCCCGAGAAGCGCACCAGCGAGAACTCGGTCTCGACCATGCCCGGCTCGATCGAGGTCGCGCGCACGCCGGTGCCGATCAGGTCGGCCTTCAGGTTGAGCGTGAACTGGCGCACGAACGCCTTGGTGGCGCCGTAGACGTTGCCGCCCGGGTACGGGTACGTGCCGGCCACCGAGGCGACGTTCACGACGTGGCCGCGTCCGCGCTCGACCATGCCCGGCAGCAGCGCCCGCGTGACCACCACCAGGCCGGTGCAGTTGGTGTCGATCATGGTCTGCCACTCGTCCACCGAGGCGCGCTGCGCCGGCTCGATCCCCAGCGCGAGCCCGGCGTTGTTCACCAGCACCTCCACCTCGCCCCAGCCCGCGGGCAGGGTGGCCAGGCTCGCCTCCACCGCGGCGCGATCGCGCACGTCGAGCAGCAGCGGGTGGACGCGCCCGGCGTGGCGGGAGGCGAGCGCGTCGAGGCGGTCGGCGCGGCGGGCGGCGGCGACGACGCGCGCGCCGGCGCCGACGAGCGCGTCCACGCAGGCGGCGCCGATGCCGGAGGTCGCGCCGGTGACGAGGGCGAGGCGGTCGGTCAGGTCGTAGGGCATGGCGCGGATTCTAACCGCGCGCCGCGCCGGCCGCGCCCGTCGATTCGCCCGGCGCGGCGAGCGGCAGCGCGACGGTGAAGGACGCGCCGCCCCCGGGCCGCTCCCCGGCCTGGATCTCCCCGCCGTGCTGCAGGACGATCTTCTTCACGATGGCGAGGCCGAGGCCGGTCCCGGTGCCCTTCGTGGTGAAGTAGGGGTCGAAGATCCGCTCGCGCAGGTCGCGCTCGATCCCCGGCCCCTCGTCCGCGACCGTCAGCACCGCCCGGTCGCGGGTGCGGGCCACCCCGAGGTGGATGCGGGCGCGCCCGGGCCGCGCCGCCTCGATCGCGTTCGCGCACAGGTTCGCGAGCACGCGGCGCATGAGCGCGCGGTCGAGCCCCACCGGGCAGCTGGGGCTGGCGCGGACCACGTCCACGTCCGCCGCCTCGGCGATCTGCGGGCTGGTGCGCACGAACTCCTCCACGAACTCGCCCAGGTCGGACGGCTCGGGCCGCACCTGCGGCAGCTTGGCGAAGCCGGAGAACTCCTCCACCAGGCGCTGCAGCGTGCCGATCTCCTCGCGCACGATCTCGCCGGCGTCCGCGAGCAGCCTCCCGAAGGCCGGGTCGCCGCCGGGCGTCGCCTTCCAGCGCGCCTCGAGCTGCTGGAAGGCGAGCTGCATGGGGGTGAGCGGGTTCTTGATCTCGTGGGCGAGCCGGCGCGCCACCTCCTGCCACCCGGAGATCTTCTCCAGGTACACGATGCGGTCGCGGCTCTCGCGCACCTCGCGCACCATCGCGTTGAACGCGCGCGCCAGCCCGGCCACCTCGTCGGCGTGGCGGCCCGGGTCCACCTGCACCGCGAGGTCGCCGGCCGCGAGCCGCCGGACCGCGCGCACCAGGTCGGACACGCGCCGGGTGGTCCGCCGCGCCAGCCAGAAGCCCACCCCGGCCGCCACCACCGCCCAGGCCACCAGCAGCAGCCCGAACGCGCGCACGTAGCTGCGCCGGATCTCCGCCTGGAGCCGCTCCACGTTCTGCACCAGCTCCGCCAGCTCGCGGGACTCCGCCACCTCGGCGAAGTAGCGGGCCTCGATGGCGAACACGCACTCGAGCTGGCCGCCGCCGGGCAGGCCCACCCGCGCCGGCGCCTCGCGCCACTCGCCCTCCGGGTTCGGCGCCTGCGTCTCGGCCTCGCTCACCACCTGGCCGTCGGGGCCGGTCCAGACCACCCGCCGCAGCCGCGGGGTCCGCTCCAGGGCGCTCGCCAGGTAGGCGGAGCCGGCGGCGGGATCGCGCGGGAGCCCGCGGGCGAGCGCGCGCGCCTGCTCGGCATAGAGCGCCTTGCGCGCCTGGAACAGGTCGCCGTAGAGCGACGGGATCGACTCCAGCCGGTCCACCACCCGCGGGTCGAGCCCGAGCGTCAGGTTCTCCTCGGCGAGCCTCCCGGCGAGCAGGATGGCCCCGAGCGGCGGGAGGCTGGCCGCGATCACCAGCGCGAGCGTGATGCGCGCCTCGAAGCGCGACATGCGCAGGTGGCCGAGCAGCCGGCGGAGCCGGCCCGGCGCGGCGGTGCCCACGGGGGCGGCGGCGCGGCGGGCGGCGCTCATCGGACGCTCACCTGGGCGAGGCTGAACGGGGCCGAGCGGAGCAGGTGCACGTCGGTGCCGGGGTCCGGATCGCGGAGCAGGAAGCTCGCCACCGCCCCGAGGACGCTGCGCGAGCCGCCGCCCCCGCCGCCGCCCGCGCGGGCGCCGGCGGTGGGGTTCGCGATGTACTCGCGCGTCCGCTGGAGCTGCTCCTTCGACACCGGGTTCACCTCCACGCGCGCCTCCACCACCAGCCGCCCCGGCGGCAGCGCCCCGACGGCGCCGAGGTCCACCTCCCGCGCGTCGGACAGCAGGCGCCGCAGCGCCGCGTAGTCGGACAGCACGCGCCGCGCGCCCGCGGGCGTGCGCCAGTCCTTCACCGTCACCGCGTAGGTCTCGTCCCAGACGTCGAACAGGATCTCGATCACCTCGCCGTAGAGCGCCGCCGGCGGGCCGCCCTCCTCGCGCGACACCGTGACGTAGATGGCGACGAGGTTGGTGAGCCCGTTGCCGAGCTGCTTCTCCAGCGCGGCGGGGAACACGGAGGACAGGTCCAGGGTGGCCTGGAGGTGCCCGCCGCGGACCCACAGGTGCGCCGGCAGCGGCGCGGGCGCGGCGCGGGCCGGGGCCGCCGCCGCGAGCGCGGCGAGCGCCAGGCCGGCGAGCGCGGCGCGGCGCGCCCCGCGGCGGGGCTCCGTGCGGGCGGGCGGCGCGATCACAGGAAGTTGTCCAGCGCGTAGCCCAGCGAGGCGTTGAAGGTGCCCACCGGCGTGTCGAGGCGGAGCGCCAGGTCCGCCGAGAAGGGCAGGTCGGACACCGCGGTGCGGCCGCCGCCGGGGCGCGCCGCCGACCACACCCCGCGCGCGCCGATCGCGAGGTAGCCGCGGTGGAAGAAGCCGCCCCGCGACCAGAGCGGCACGGCGTACTCGAGGCCGGCCATGCCCAGGACCGCGTCGTAGCGCGAGTCAGTGGAGAAGTTCAGCTCGAGCGCGCGCCCGAGCGCCGGCCCGACCGTGAAGTACGACCAGTCCGCCGCGTAGAAGCGCTCGAAGAACGGCGCCGAGCCCTGCGCCGCGCCGGCCGCGAGCTGGAGCCGGAGCCTGCGCCCGAGGAGCGCGTACGCGGTCTCGAGCTGCAGCAGGTAGCGGCTGTACTCGTAGTCGCCGCCGAGGAGCGCGGAGCCGAACGTGACCTGCGCCACCCCGCGGAAGCCGTCGGTGGGGAAGAAGAAGTCGTCGCGGGTGTCGATCTCGTAGGTGCCGGTGAGCGCGGAGAGGTCGGACCAGCCGACCAGGATGGCGGGGCCGGGCCCGCGCGCCGCCGCCAGCGCGGGCGAGTCGTCGATGGCGGCCGCGTGCAGGCGCTCGTAGCGGTAGGTCGCGAGGAGCCGCTCGAACGGGCCCGGTCGCATCCCGAGCGTCACCTCGCCGGCCGCGCGCTGGTAGCGGATGCGCGGGGCGCGCCCGTAGTCGGAGCGGTACGCCTCGCAGTCGGGGTCGTCGCAGGTCAGCTCCTCGCCGCGCAGGAACTGGCCGGAGACGCCGAACACGAGCGGCGGCAGTCGCCGCGGCGTGAGGTCGGGCGCGAAGAAGCCGCCGCGCAGCGCGAAGCGGGACGGGTCGTCGGACCGGCCGGACGGGGACCCGCCGTACACGAACGCGCCGGAGAGCCCCATGCCGCGGCCGAGGAAGTTCTGCTGCGACAGCCCGAGGCCGCCGTAGAACGGCTGCGGGCCGGTCGAGCCGAACACGAGATCGCTCACGATGAGCGTGTTGCGCTCGGTGACCTCGATGACGAGCACCACCAGGCCGCGCTCCGAGCCGCGCTCGACGCGGGTCTCCACCCGCGAGAACCAGCCGAGCTGCAGGAGGCGCAGGCGGGACAGGAGCACCCGCTCGGTGTCGAGCACGTCCCCGGGCGCCACGAGCAGGTGGCGCCGCACCTCGGCCTCCCGCGTGTGCGTGAGGCCGCGCAGCTCGATGCGCTCCAGGTGATAGCGGCGGCCGAGCGGGCCGGCCTCGGGGCCGCCGGCCGGCGCGGGGGCGGGGGCGGGCACGGCCGGGGCGGGCGCCGGCGCGGCGCCGGGTGCGGCGGCCAGCAGCGCGAGCGCGCAGAGGGTGGGGAGCGCGGGCATCGGGCGGCGAGTCTACCGAAAGACGCGCGGCCGCGGTCCGCATTCACCGCGCCGGCGTCGCGGCCCGGGCGGGCGGCGTCAGCGCCGCTCCTGCTCGCGCCGGAACGCCACGTACCCTTCCACCGCGGCCGCGTCGAGCGGGTCGGCGACGAGCGCCGCCTCCCAGGCGGTCCGGGCGGCCTCGACGTTCCCCAGCTTCCGCGCCACCTGCGCGCAGGCGAGCTGGCGGCGGGCCTCCGCGGCGCGGGCGGGCTCGGCCTCGTGCAGCTCGCGCCGCCGCGCGTCCCGGAGCGCGTCCGGGACGCCGGCCGCCAGGCACCGCCGCACGCCGCGCCAGTTGCCGGCGCGGGCGTCGTGCGCGAGGCGCGGGGCGGGCGTGCCGAGCGCGCCCTGGGCCAGGTCGAGCCGCGCGAGCAGCGCGCCGGTGCGGGGGGCGTGATCGGGCGCGAGCGGCCGCGCCCGGAGCGCCTCCAGCTCCTCCCGGAGCGCGCGCGCCGCGCGGCGGACCTCGGGGAAGTCGGCGTCGGGCGGCATGCCGAGCAGGGCGTACGGCCCCTCCGCGGCGCGCCGCTCCAGCACCTCCAGGCGCGCGCTCGCGCCCCCCGGGCTGGGCGGCGGCGAGGTCGGGGCCGGCTCGCGGCGGAGCGCGTCCGCGAGCCCCGCCACCGCCGCGCGCGCGGCGGGCGCGAGGTCCACGAGCTGCAGCGCGAAGCCGGGCGCCATGCGGAACGCGGCCGCCTCGGCGCGGGTGACGTGGCGCACCACCTCCGCCGCGAGCACGAGCGGCGCCCGCAGCGACGCGTGGGCCAGCTCGACCTTGACGCGCGCGAACAGCGGCGGCAGGTCGTCGTCCGCGCGCAGGTACAGGCCGGCCCGGGTGAGCTCGACGATGGGCAGCCGCCGCGGCACCGGCCCGGCGCGCAGCAGCGCGGTCAGCTCGGGCTCGGGGCGGGCGGCGGCGGCCGCGCGCGCGCGCTCCGCCTCGGCGGCCCGGCGGTCGCCGGCCGCAGGGGTCGGGGCCGCCGGTCGGACCAGCCGGGCCGCGGCCGGGCGCAGCGCCTCGGCCAGGGCACCCATGTCCTGGAAGCGGTCGGCCGGCGCCTTGGCGAGCGCGCGCAGCACGGCGGCCTCCAGCTCCGGCTCGAGGTCGGCGAACGCGGACGGCGGCGGCGGCGGCTCGCGCAGGTGCGCGAGGAGCAGCTTCTGGACCGGCCCGGAGTCGAACGGGCGGCGTCCGGCGAGCAGCTCGTACGCCATCACCCCGAGCGCGTACACGTCGGTGCGGGCGTCCACCGGCCCGCCCTCGCACTGCTCGGGGGCCATGTACTCGGGGGTGCCGATGATCGCGCTCGAGCCGCCGGTGGCGTGCCCGGTGGCGCTGCGCAGCTTCGCGATCCCGAAGTCCACCAGCTTCACGAAGTCCGGGCGCCCGCGGCGCGGCACGAGGAACACGTTCTCGGGCTTGAGGTCGCGGTGGACCACCCCGCGCTCGTGCGCGCACTGCAGCGCGTCGCAGAGCTGGAGCAGCACCTGCAGCGCCACGGAGCGCGGCAGCGGGCCGCGGGCGAGCCGCTCGGCCAGCGTCTCGCCCTCGAGCAGCTCCATCACGTAGTAGCGCCGGCCGGACGGCAGCGAGGCGAGGTCGTACACCCCGACGATGTTCTCGTGGCCGATGAGGTTCACCGCCCGCGCCTCGTCGTAGAAGCGCTGGACGAGCTCCGCGTCGGCGGCCATCGACTCGTTCAGGAACTTGATGGCCACCCGGCTGCCGATGACCGGGTGCTCGGCCAGGTACACCGTGCCCATGCCGCCGCGCCCCAGCATGCGCACGATGCGGAAGCTGCCGACCTGCGCGCCCACCAGCGGGTCCGCGCCGGCGTCCGGCGGCGGCGCGGCGGCGCACCCGCCGAACACCAGCGTGCGGGCGGCGGCGTCGGCGGGGGTGCAGGGGTAGGACGGCGCGTGCGGTGCTCCGCAGCGCAGGCAGGCGGTCGCGCCCGCGGACTCGTGGACCTTTCCCGGTTCCTGCAATGAGCCCCCGCGGTTTGCACGTTCAGCCTAGCAGACGGCGGCGGCGGGCCGTGCCCCGCGCAGGGGGGACAGATCCGCGCGCGCGCCGTCGCGGACCCCGGAAACCGCTTGCCCCACCGTGCGAACATTGATTGAACGAACCCGAGCCATGCCCGACCTCAGGAAGATGACCGTGGAGAGCCTCCGCGCGCTCGCGCGCAAGGTCCTCGGGCCGGGTCACTCCCGGCTGAAGACCAAGGCGGAGCTGGTCAGCGCGCTCGAGGAGGCCGGGGCGGGCGAGCCCGCCAGGGCGGCGCCCTCGGGCACGTCCGCGGCGAAGGCGGCCCCCAGGGCGAAGCCGGCAGCCAAGGCGAAGCCGGGACCGAGCGTGAAGCCGGCGAGGCCGGGGCCGGGCGCGCGCGTCCGCGCCGCGGCGGGACGGGCCGTGAAGGCCACCGGCGAGGCGGTGCGCGCGGTGAAGCAGGCGGCGGGCGAGGTGGCCCGCCGGGGCGCGAAGAAGCCGGCGCGGGAGGCCGCCGCCGAGGTGGCGGAGGCGGGCGTGCCGGCGCCCTCGAAGGCGGCGAAGCCGGGCCGGCCCGGCGCGGCCGCCCGCGCGGCGCGCGCCGGCGCCGGGGCAGCGATCGGGGCGGTGGTCGGCGCGAAGGCGGGCGCCGCCCCCGCCCGGGCGCGCAAGGCGGGCAAGGCGGCGACCGCGGCGGCGGCCGTGGCGGGCGCGGCGGTGGGCGCGGCGGTCGGCGCCGCGGCCGGGGCGCGCGCCGGGCGGCGAAAGGCCGCGGCGCGCAGGCCGCGCGGGGCGGTGCCGGACGCGGAGGGCTTCTTCGTGGCGCGCGTGCGCGGCGAGGACGCCGTGCGCGAGGCGCCGCACCCGCTGGTCGAGCCGGAGCCGGAGGACGAGGAGGTCGCCGGCGAGGAGGCGGAGGGCACGCCGTCCGGCGCGCCCGCGTACGACGAGGGGCTGGGGGACCTGCCCTGGGGCTACGGCGACGACGCGTTCGTCGCGCTCCCCCGCGACCCGCGCACGCTCTTCCTCTACTGGGACTGGTCCGGCGCCACGCTGGACGCCGCGTTCCAGGGGCTCGAGCACGGGCGCTCGCAGCTCTGGGTCTTCGCGCGGAGCGGCGCCGGGTGGGAGCGGGTGCGGGTGATCGACTTCGCGCTCGAGTCCCGCGGCTACTACGTGCACGACCTCGAGCCGGGGCGGGCCTACCGCGCCGAGATCCACGTGGTCGACCGGCGGGGCGCCGAGCGCCTGGTCGCCCGCCCGTCGAACCCGGTCGGCCTGCCGCCGTCGGGCCCGTCGGGCGTGGTGGACGACCGGTTCGTGCGCATCCCGTGGGACATGCCGCTCGGCCGGCTGCTCGGGCCGGGCCACGCGGGCGGCCCGTTCTCCGACGAGGTGCGCGCGCTGCTGGCGCGCCTGTCCGACTGGTCGCGGTTCGGCAGCGCGCCGGTGTGGGGCGGGAGCGCGGGCGGGATGGGGGGGCGGCCGTCGTCCCCGACCGCGGCGCCGTCGTCGCCGGGGCGGCCCGTCGACCCGAGGGAGAAGTAGATGACCGACGTGCGCGGCTACGTGGCGCTCCAGCTCCACGCGCACCTGCCGTTCGTCCGGCACCCCGAGTACGACGAGTTCCTGGAGGAGGACTGGCTCTACGAGGCCATCTCCGAGACGTACCTCCCGCTGCTCCAGGCGTTCGACCGGCTCACCGACGAGGGCGTTCCGTTCCGCGTCTCGATGACGATGACGCCGCCGCTCGTCGCCATGCTCCGCGACGAGCTGCTCATGTCGCGGTACGCGCGGCGCCTCGACAAGCTCTGCGAGCTCGCGGACAAGGAGGTCCACCGCACCCGCAAGGACGCGACCTTCCACGGCCTGGCGCTGCACTACCAGCAGGAGTTCCGGGGGCTGCGGGCGCTGTTCGGCGACCGGTACCGCCGCGACCTGGTGGGCGCCTTCAAGCGCCTGGAGGACGCGGGCCGGCTCGAGATCGTCACCTGCGGCGCGACGCACGGGTTCCTGCCGCTCATGCAGGAGTATCCCGAGGCCGTGCGCGCGCAGATCGCGGTCGCGGTCGCGCACCACCGCCGCCACTTCGGCCGGGATCCGGCCGGCATCTGGCTGCCGGAGTGCGGCTACTTCCCCGGCCTCGACGCGTACCTGGCCGAGCAGAACATCCGCTACTTCTTCGTGGACACCCACGGCATCACCGACGCCACCCCGCGCCCGCGCTACGGCGTCTACGCGCCCATCTACACGCCCACCGGCCCGGCCGCGTTCGGGCGCGACGCCGAGTCGTCGATGCAGGTGTGGAGCGCGGAGTCGGGCTACCCGGGCGACGCCGACTACCGCGAGTTCTACCGGGACGTGGGCTGGGACCTCGACCTCGACTACGTCCGGCCGTACATCCAGCCCACCGGGCAGCGGAAGAACGTCGGCATCAAGTACTACCGGATCACCGGCCGGACCGCGCACAAGGAGCCCTACGACCCGGGCCGCGCGCGCGAGCGGGCCGCGCAGCACGCCGGCAACTTCATGTTCAACCGCGAGCGGCAGATCGAGCACCTCGCCTCGCGGATGGGCGGCGTGCGCCCCATCGTCGTCTCGCCCTACGACGCCGAGCTGTACGGTCACTGGTGGTACGAGGGGCCGATGTTCATCGACTACCTCGTCCGCAAGACCGCCTACGACCAGCGCGCCTTCCGGCTGGCCACGCCCGGCGACTACCTGCGCGAGAACCCCGAGCAGCAGCTCGCCACGCCGCCGCTCTGCTCCTGGGGCGCGGGCGGCTACGCCGGCGTGTGGCTGGACGGCTCGAACGATTGGATCTACCGCCACCTCCACAAGGCGGCCGAGCGGATGATCGCGCTGGCGCGCGACTACAAGCAGCCCACCGACCTGGAGCGCCGCGCGCTCTCGCAGGCCGCGCGCGAGCTCCTGCTGGCGCAGTCGTCCGACTGGGCCTTCATCATGAAGACCGGCACCATGGTGGACTACGCCATCCGGCGCACGAAGGAGCACGTGCTCCGCTTCACGCGGCTCCACGACCAGCTCCGCGCCGGCCGGATCGACGAGGGGTGGCTCGCCCACGTCGAGCAGAAGGACAACATCTTCCCCGAGATCGACTACACGGTGTACGCGCCGCGCTGACCGCTGCGCGGCGCCCGGGCCCCCTCGGCGCCTACCGCCGCCGCGGGCGGCGCCTTGCCGCGGCGCCCCGCCCCCCGGCGACGTGCGACGCTTCGCGCCAGCGGACGCGCAGGGCCGTCCGCCGCAGGGGGGGAAGACCATGGGCTCGCGCCATCCGTTCACGCGGTGCGCCGCCGCCGCGGCGTTGCTGATCCTCGCCGGCTGCTCGTCGGGCGGGAGCGATCCGGCGCCGGTCACCGGCTTCACGCAGGCAGACCTCGCCGGCGACTGGGACATCCTCCAGCTCTCCACCAACGACGCGGCGGGCTGGGCGGACGTGGTGGTCCGCATCGCCGCCTCGGGCCAGGTGACGGTGCTCTCGTTCCTCGACGACGCGGGCGACACCGGCCTGCCGCCGACCGGGTTCGACCTGAAGGCGCTCATCGCCGAGGACGGCACCGTGCGCCTCGCCGGCGCGGACGGCGACCCGACGTTCCACGGCACCATGACCGCGGCCCGCACGCTGGTGTTCGGCACCGGCCAGGAGGGCGCGCCGGTCGTGCGGCGGAACCTGTACGCGTGGCGCAAGCGCGTGCCCGGGCTGACCTACTCGGCCGCCGACCTCGCCGGCCGCAGCTTCGCCTTCCACGGCCTCTACGCCGGCGCCGGCGTCCGCTGGACCCATGGCGCCGCGAGCACCGACGCGGCCGGCGTGCTCACCGTGGGCGAGTTCCACGCCTCGGACGGCGTCGTGATGGACCCGGGCGCGGCGGGCACGCTCTCGGTGGACGCGGCGGGGGTGGTGCGGCTCGACGACGGCGCCGCGATGCGCGGCGTGATGGCGCCGGAGAAGAACGCGGTGTTCCTGGTGCACCTCTCCGGCGACCCCGCCGCGCGCGAGCCGGGCTTCCTGGTGCTCCAGCGCACCGGCCGGAGCTTCGCGCAGGCCGACCTGGCCGGCGACTGGGCGCTGCACCTCGTCTACAGCGGCGCGAGCGTGCTCTCGTCGGGCTGGAACCACGGCGCGGACTCGATCGACGCGAGCGGCACCCTCACGTTCAGCGCGTTCGAGAACAGCGCCGGCTCGACGGCGCTGCCGGCCTCCCGCCGGATCGCGCTGTCCTCCGGCGGGCGGCTGACGACCGACGCGGACCCGACCTACCTCGGCCAGCTGTCCTGGGACGGGGACTTCTACGTCCGCATCTCGGGCGGCGCGACGAACCCGTCGCTCGGCATCAATGCGCGGTGACGGCGGGGCCGTCGGTCGCGTGACGACGGGGGCCGTCGACGCGAGGTGACGCCGCGGCAGGGCGCCTCCCTCGGCGGGCCCTCCGGGACGCTCGGCGCCCTCGCGGCGGCGCGGATCCCGCGTTGACGCCCCGCGCCGACCCGACTAGCCTCCCCCCGCACGCATCTTCCCGGAGATTCCTCCGAGGATCCGAGAGATTCCGCACCCGATGGCCGACGAACTTGGAACGACCGAGCGCGAGATCATCGCGCAGCGTCTGAAGAAGGCCGAGGCGCTCCGCGCCCTCGGCGTGAACCCCTTCGGAAACGGCTGGCAGCCCCGCCACCTCGCCGACGAGCTGCTGCGCCACTACGGCGACCAGCCCGCCGAGGAGATCGCGAAGGACCCCGGCGACTGGTCGCTCGCCGGTCGCGTCCTGGCGGTCCGCTCCTTCGGCAAGGCCGCGTTCCTGCGCGTCCGCGACCGCTCCGCCGAGCTCCAGGTGTGGGTGAAGAAGGATCGCGTGGGCGAGCAGGCGTTCGAGGTCTTCAAGCTGCTCGACATCGGCGACATCGTGGGCGCCGAGGGGCCGGCGACCCGCACCAAGACCGGCGAGCTGACGCTGGAGGCGCGGACGTTCACCATCCTCACCAAGGCGACGCGCCCGCTGCCGGAGAAGTGGCACGGCCTCACCGACGTGGAGCAGCGCTACCGCCAGCGCTACGTGGACCTGGTGGTGACGCCCGGCGTGCGCGAGGCGTTCGTGAAGCGCGCCCGCATCGTCTCCGGGATCCGCCGCTTCCTGGACGCGCGCGGCTACCTCGAGGTGGAGACGCCCACGCTGCACAAGCCGGAGGAGGCCGGCGGCGCGGCGGCGCGGCCGTTCGAGACGCACCACAACGCGCTCGATCTCGACCTGAAGCTCCGCATCGCCACCGAGCTGCACCTGAAGCGCCTCGTCGTCGGCGGCCTGGATCGCGTGTACGAGATCGGCCGGATCTGGCGCAACGAGGGGATCGACCGGCGCCACAACCCGGAGTTCACCTCGATCGAGTTCTACCAGGCGTACGCCACCCACGAGGACCTGATGCGCCTCACCGAGGAGCTGATGCACCGGCTCGCGGTGGAGGTGACCGGCGGGCCGGTGGTGACGTTCCAGGGCCAGGCCATCGACCTGACCCCGCCGTTCCCGCGCGTCTCCATGCTGGAGGTGGGCGCGCGGGCGCTGGGGCTGTCGCCGGACGACGCGCTGGCCGGCCGCGGCCTCGCCGAGGCGCTCTCGCGCGCGGCGGCGCGGGAGAACGACTCCGAGGACGCCTGGAAGCTGGAGCAGGCCGCGAAGAAGACGCCGGGCGAGGCGGTGGCGCTCGCGTTCGAGATCTTCGGCGAGCCGCAGCTCCCGAAGGATCGGCCCGCGTTCGTGGTGGACTTCCCGCTCGAGACGAGCCCGCTCTCCCGCCGGCGCGACGCCGACCCGCGGCTGGTGGACCGCTTCGAGCTGTTCGCCGCGGGCATGGAGCTCGCGAACGCGTTCTCCGAGCTGAACGACCCGGCCGACCAGCGCGCGCGGTTCGAGGCGCAGATGCGCGCCAAGGCCGCCGGCGACGAGGAGGCCATGCCCTACGACGAGGACTTCGTCCGCGCGCTGGAGCACGGCATGCCGCCCACCGCCGGCGAGGGGATCGGCATCGATCGCCTGGCCATGCTCTTCACCGACTCGGCCTCCATCCGCGACGTGATCCTGTTCCCGCTGCTGAAGTCCCGCGACTGACCTTGTCCGATCCCGTCCCGCACCGGCCCGGCTCCGAGCCCGGCCCCCGCCCGGCGGCCGCGCCCGCGCCCGGCGCCGCCTCCCGCGACGGCGCCGCCCACCCGGTGCCGCCGGTCTTCTCCTTCGCCGCGTTCGCGCTGGTGCTGGCGGGCGTGTTCGGCGCCGCCGCGCTGGCGCCGGTGGCGCACGCCTTCTTCGGCGACCGGCTGGGCCTCCCCACGCCGCTCGCCAGCGGGCTGGCCGCGCTCGCCGGCGCCGCGCTCGGCGGCGCGTTCGGCGCCGCGGCCGCGCGGGTGCGCCGGCGCCTCGCGTTCTACGAGCTCTCCGCCGCCACGCTGCTGTGGACCGCGGTGGTCGCGGTGCTGGTGGGCGTGCTGCCGCCGGGCGTCCGCGGCGCGGTGGGCGCGATCCAGGCGCTCGAGGCGCAGGGCACGCTGGTGGTGGTGCTCGGGCTGCTCGGGGCCGGCCTGCTCTCGGCGGTGGCGGTGTTCGCGGGGGCGAGCCTCGCGTACCTGCTGGCCGGCGCCGGCCGCGTGGACGCCTCGCTGTCCTACGAGCTGTTCGTGGCGCGCAGCCACCTGAAGCTCTCGCCGAAGGCGCTCGCGGCGCTGTTCGCGGTGGTGGTGACCGGGCTGCTCCCGGGCCTGCTCCTCGCGTTGGCCTGGTCGCTCGTCCGCGACGCCCGGGAGCGGCGCGCCTACCGCCGCGGCGAGCTGTTCCACCGCCCGCGCATGCCGGCCACGCTGCTCATGACGCTCATCTCGATCGGCGGCGTCGCCATCGGGGTGTGGGCGCTCACCGTGGTGCTCTCGGTGATGAGCGGCTTCGAGGCCGACCTGAAGAAGAAGATCCTGGGCCACACCGCGCACGGCATGGTGCTGAGCTACGGGCAGGACGACTTCGGCGACTGGCGCCGCATCCGCGAGACGGTGCTGGGGGTGCGCGGCGTCGAGGCGGCCACGCCGTTCCTCTACAACGAGGTGATGCTCTCCACCGGCCAGAACCTGACCGGCGCGATCCTGAAGGGCATCGACGTGAAGACCATCGGGTCGGTCACCGACCTGCCCGCGAGCGTGCAGGACGGCCGCCTGGAGTGGCTGGAGGCGCCGGCGGAGATCCCGCTGCCCCGCGACGGCGGGAGCGGCGACGGCGGCGGCGCCGCGCCGGAGCGGCCGCGCCCCGGCCGCCCGCTGCCCGGCATCGTGATCGGGCGCGAGCTGGCGCACGCGCTCCGGGTCTTCGTGGGCGACCAGGTGAACCTGGTCTCCCCGTTCGGCGACCTCGGCCCCGGCGGGCCGCAGCCGAAGAGCCGGCCGTTCCGCGTGGCGGCGGTGTTCTACAGCGGCATGTACGAGTACGACTCGAAGTTCGCGTACATCTCGCTGGCCGACGCGCAGCGGTTCTTCGGCGTGGAGACGGTCACCGGGCTCGAGGTGAAGGTGCGCGACGCCGACGCCGCGCGCTCGGTCATGGGCCGGGTGGTGTTCGCGCTGGGCGGCTGGCCCTACCGCGCCAAGGACTGGGGCGAGCTGAACCGCAGCCTCTTCTCCGCGCTGCAGATGGAGAAGGTGGTGATGGCGGTGATCCTCGGCTTCATCGTGCTGGTGGCGAGCTTCATCATCGTCGCCACCCTCATCATGCAGGTGCTGGAGAAGCGGCGGGAGATCGCGGTGCTGAAGTCGATGGGCGCCGGGGTGCCCAGCGTCATGAAGATCTTCGTGGTGGAGGGCGTGGTGATCGGGGCGGTGGGCACGCTCTTCGGCCTGCTGCTCGGGCTCGGCACCTGCCTCCTCATCGACAAGGTCGGCATCCCGCTCGACCCGGGCGTCTACTACATCTCCAACCTGCCGGTGCTGCTCGACGGCGCGCAGTTCACGCTGGTCGGCCTGGCCGCGCTCGCGCTCTCGTACCTCGCCACCATCTACCCCGCCACCAAGGCGGCCCGCCTCCACCCGGTGGACGGGCTGCGGGACGAGTGATGCAGCCCGCGCCGCTCATCCGCATCGAGGGCCTGGGGAAGACCTACCTCATGGGCGAGAAGCGCCTGGAGGTGCTCCGCGGGATCGACCTGGAGATCGCCGCCGGCGAGCTGGTGGCGCTCACCGGCCCGTCCGGCGCCGGCAAGAGCACCTTCCTGCACCTGCTGGGCGCGCTCGACGTGCCCACCCGCGGGCGGGTCCTGTTCGAGGGCGAGGACGTGTTCGGGCGCGGCGAGGACGGCCTGGCCGCGTTCCGGAACCAGACCATCGGGTTCGTGTTCCAGAGCCACCACCTGCTGCCCGAGTTCACCGCGCTGGAGAACGCCATGATGCCGGCGCTCATCCGCCGCGTGGCCCGCGGCGACGCCCGCCGCCGCGCCGCCGAGATGCTGGAGACGGTGGGCCTGGGCGAGCGGATGGAGCACCGGCCCGGCGAGCTGTCCGGCGGGGAGCAGCAGCGCGTCGCGCTGGCCCGCGCGCTGTGCCTCCAGCCGAAGCTCCTGCTCGCGGACGAGCCGACCGGCAACCTCGACCCCCAGACCGCCGAGGGAATCCACGCCTTGCTCGCAGACCTGAACGTCCGGATGGGAATCACCGCGGTGGTGGTGACGCACAACGAGCGGCTCGCCGCGGCGCTGCCGCGCCGGCTCCGCCTGGTCCAGGGACGGCTCGCTTGACGCGCCCCGCGACCCCCGCCCCGCGTCGCGCGGCGACGGGGCAGGCCACGGCGCAAGAGTGTTTGAGGTTTTCCAGGGGCCGGTTTAGATTCCGCGGCTCCGTGACGCGCCACCCGCCCAGCGTCCCCGTCCTGCTCGCGGCGCTGCTCCTGGCCGCGGTGCCCGCGCTCGCGCGCGGCGCCGACCCCGTGCTGTCGGACGTCCGCATCGAGGGCAACCGCCGCGTCGAGGTGGACGCGATCCGCGCGACCATCTCCAGCAAGAGGGGCGAGCCGCTCGACCCCAAGAAGGTGGACCAGGACCTGCGCGGCATCATGCGCCTGGGCCTGTTCGCGGACGCGACCGCCGAGCTGGAGGGGCCGGAGGCCTCGCCCGCCCTGATCTTCAAGGTGGTGGAGCGGCCCACCGTCCACGAGGCGAAGATCGTCGGGAACGAGGCGCTCTCCAAGGACGACCTCAAGGACACCGTCGAGCTGAAGCCGTACGCGGTGCTCGACCTGGCCGTCGTCCGCAAGGACGTGAAGAAGATCCAGGAGAAGTACGTCGAGAAGGGGTACTACCTCGCCGACGTGACCTGGAAGGTCGTGGACCTCCCCGACAACCAGGCGGACGTGATCTACACCGTGGACGAGAAGGCCAAGGTCCAGGTGAAGGAGATCCGCTTCCTCGGGAACGATCACGTCCCGAAGGACGACATCACCCCCTTCATGCAGACGCAGGAGGGGAACCTCCTGTCGTTCCTGAACTCCACCGGCACGTACAAGGAGGAGGCGTTCCAGCACGACCTCCAGTCCATCCAGGCCGTCTACATGGACAAGGGCTACGTGACGGTGAAGGTCGGGAAGCCGTCCGTCGCGCTCTCGCCGGACCGCCGGTTCCTCTTCATCACCATCCCGGTGGAGGAGGGCGAGAAGTACGACATCGGCAAGATCGAGTTCAGCGGCCAGCTCCTCGACCGCGAGCCGGTGCTGAAGCGCATGGTCCGCACCAAGACCGGCGACCTGTTCATGCGCTCGAAGGTGGGCGCCGACATCTTCGCCATCGGCGACCTCTACAAGGACATGGGGTACGCCTACGCGAACGTCACCCCGCTCACGAACACCGATCCGAAGCGCCGCATCGTGGACATCAACTTCGAGGTGCAGCCCGGCCCGAAGGTCCACTTCGAGCGCATCGAGATCATCGGCAACGACAAGACGCGCGACAAGGTGATCCGCCGCGAGCTGCGGATCTACGAGGGCGAGCTCTACAGCGGCACCGGGATCAAGGCGTCGAAGCAGCGCATCACCGCGCTGGGCTTCTTCGAGACGGTCGAGATCACCACCAAGAAGGGCAGCAAGGACGACACCATCGTCGCCACGGTGGAGGTGAAGGAGAAGGCGACCGGCACGTTCCAGGTGGGCGCCGGCTTCTCGTCCTACGAGAACTTCATCCTCACCGGCCAGATCTCGCAGAACAACTTCTTCGGCTGGGGCCAGACGCTCTCGCTGCAGGTGCAGTGGTCGTCGATCCGCCAGCTCGGGCAGATCCAGTTCGTCGAGCCGTACTTCCTGGACACGCGCTGGACCTTCGCCTTCGACCTGTACGCGACCGAGGGCTACTACACGACGTTCACCCGCCGGGCCATCGGCGGCTCGATGACCTGGGGCTACGAGCTCTCCGGCCTGTACCCGTGGTGGGACTTCGCGCGGAAGCTCGACGATCTGCGCCTGTTCGCCACCTACACGAACGAGTACGTGTCGGTGTCGGCCTCCGACTCCGGCCTGCTCTACGCGAACCAGTTCAAGTCCGGCACCACCAGCGCGCTGCGCCTCTCGCTCCAGTGGGACAAGCGCGACAACCGCCTGTTCCCGTCGCGCGGCTGGTTCGTGTCCGGCAGCGCCGAGGCCGCCCCGCCGTTCATGGCGCCGCAGTGGGCGTTCGGCCAGAACGTGAACCTGTTCACCCGGTACGCGCTCGACGCGCGCTGGTACCGGCCGGTGTTCCTCGGACTCATCGCCCGCGCCAAGCTCACGCTCGGCTACATCCGGAACTGGGACGCCTCGCACCAGGTGCCCATCTCCGAGCTGTACTACGTGGGCGGCATCAACTCGCTGCGCGGCTACCGGTACCTCTCCATCGCGCCGGCCGAGGACGTGGGCCGCTCGCGCAACCCGTCGTCCGCGCTCTACCCGCTGGCGGTCGGCGGCGACAAGCAGCTCGTCCTGAACCTCGAGCTCGAGTTCCCCATCGTCGAGAAGGTGGGCGTGCGCGGGGTGCTGTTCAGCGACATGGGCAACGCGTTCGCCCGCGGCAAGTACTCCGATCCCGACGTGCCGCTGTCGCTCTACAAGTCGGTCGGGTTCGGCTTCCGGTGGTTCAGCCCCATCGGCCCGCTCCGCTTCGAGTGGGGCATCCCGCTGAATCGCCGCAAGGACAAGCTGACCGGCGAATACGTCGATCAGGCGCTCGACTTCCAGTTCACCATCGGCAACTTCTTCTGATCCACCGAAGGACCCGCCATGCGCACTCTCGCTCGCCTCTCCCTGCTCGCCCTCCTCCTCTCCGCCACCGCCGCCCGCGCCGCCGAGGCCAAGTTCGGCTTCGTGGACCTGCAGCGCGCCATCCGCGAGGTGGACGAGGGCAAGTCCGCCACGGCCGTGCTGAAGAAGGACTTCGACGAGAAGCAGAAGGTCATCGACCAGAAGAAGGCCGAGTTCGACAAGCTCAAGGCCGAGTTCGACAAGCAGGCGGTCGTGATGGCCGACCAGGCGAAGAAGGACAAGGCGTCCGAGCTCGACCGGAAGGCGATGGAGCTGCAGCAGCTGTTCGTGCAGCTCCAGAAGGACCTGTCGCAGCGCGAGGGCGAGGTGATGCGCGGCATCGTGGACAAGATGACCGGCGTCATCCGCGAGATCGCCGAGGCGGACGGGTTCACCATGGTCTTCGAGCGCAACGACGCGGGCATCGTCTACGCGCCGCAGTCGCTCGACCTCACCAACGAGCTGGTGCGCAAGTACAACGCCCGCTTCGGCGCCGGGAGCAAGGCCGCCGGCCAGGCGAAGAAGGCCGAGCCGGCCAAGCCGGCCGCCGGGAAGAAGTAGGCGCGGCCGTGGCGTCCTACACGCTCGCGGAGCTCGCCGCCCGCGTCGGCGGCGCGGTGGAGGGCGACGGGAGCCTGCGGCTCGACGGCATCGCGCCGCTCGAGGAGGCCTCCGCGTCCGAGATCTCGTTCTTCTCGAACCGCAAGTACCGCAAGGCGTTCGAGGCGTCGCGCGCCGGCGCGGTGGTGGTCGAGCCGCGCGAGCAGGTCCCGGCCGGCCGCACGGTGCTGCGCGTCGCGAACGCCTACCTCGCGTTCGCGAAGATCTCGACGCTGTTCCACCCGCCCCGCGAGGCGGTGCCGGAGGTGGCGCCGACCGCGGTGATCCACCCGACCGCCCGGGTCCACCCGAGCGCGCAGGTGATGCCGCTCGCGTGCGTCGGGCCCGACGCGCAGGTGGGCGCCCGCAGCATCCTGTTCCCGGGCGTGCACGTGGCCGACGGGGCGCGGGTGGGCGAGGACTGCGTGCTGTACCACAACGTGGTGGTGCGCGAGCGCTGCGCCGTGGGCAACCGCGTCATCCTGCAGCCCGGCTGCGTCATCGGCTCCGACGGCTTCGGGTTCGCGTTCGACCCGGAGGGCGAGGGCAAGGGGCCCCGCCACTACAAGGTCCCGCAGGTCGGGAACGTGGTCGTCGAGGACGACGTGGAGCTGGGCGCGAACACCTGCGTCGACCGCGCCACGCTCGGCACGACGCGCATCGGCCGCGGCGCCAAGATCGACAACCTGGTGCAGATCGCCCACAACGTGCAGGTCGGCCCGCTCAGCCTGCTCGTGTCGCAGGTGGGCGTCGCCGGCTCCACCAAGCTCGGCATGGGCGTGGTGGCGGGCGGGCAGGCGGGCATCGTCGGCCACCTCGAGATCGGCGACGGCGTGCGGATCGGCGCGCAGTCCGGCGTGATGGCCGACGTCCAGGCGGGCGAGACCGTGTCCGGCTCGCCGGCCGTGCCGCACGGCGGCTGGCTGAAGGCCATGGCCTCGCTCGAGCACCTGCACGACATGCGCAAGGAGCTGCGCGAGCTGCGCCGCGAGGTCGAGCGGCTGCGGGCGGACGCCGGCGAGGACGAGCCATGAGCGAGACCGCGGAGCGCAAGCCCATCCTGGACGTGGTCGGCATCCAGAAGCTGCTGCCGCACCGGCCGCCGTTCCTGCTGGTGGACCGGGTGGTGGAGTTCGAGCCGAACAAGCGGGTGGTGGCGCTGAAGGGCGTCACCATGAACGAGCCGTTCTTCCAGGGACACTTCCCGGCGCAGCCCGTGATGCCGGGCGTGCTCATCCTGGAGGCGCTGGCCCAGGCCGCCGCGCTGCTCGCCACCCTGTCGATGAAGCCCGAGGAGGTGAACGACAAGATCACCTACCTCATGGGCATCGACGCGGCGCGCTTCCGGCGCCCGGTGGTGCCGGGCGACCGGCTCGAGCTCGAGGTCGAGGTCACGAAGCAGAAGGGCGCCGTCTGGAAGCAGACCGGCGTCGCGCGCGTCGACGGCCAGGTGGTCGCCGAGGCCGAGTTCATGGCGATGCTCGCCGATCGCGAGCGGTAGCGGAGTTCGAGGAGCACGGGCGTCATCATGGCCATCCACCCCACCGCCATCGTCGAGGCCGGCGCGCAGGTCGATCCCTCCTGCGAGATCGGCCCCTTCGCCGTGATCGGCCCGCTGGTGCGCATGGGCCCCGGCAACTCGGTCGGCCCGCACGCGGTCGTCACCGGCCGGACCACGCTGGGCGCGTCGAACCGGATCTTCCCCCACGCGGTCATCGGCGGCATCCCGCAGGACCTGAAGTACCGCGGCGAGGACACCGCGCTCGTCATCGGCGACCGCAACACCTTCCGCGAGTTCGCCACCGTGAACCTCGGGACCGCGGGCGGCGGCGGGGTGACCCGCATCGGCTCCGGCGGCCTGTTCATGGCGAGCAGCCACATCGGCCACGACTGCCAGGTCGGCGACGGCGCCATCATCGCGAACTCGGTCGCCATCGCCGGCCACGTCCTCATCGAGGACCACGTGCACTTCGGCGGCCTGTCCGCCTCGCACCAGTTCTGCCGGGTGGGGCGGCTCGCGTTCGTGGGCGGCATGACCGGCGTCGCCATGGACGTCGCGCCGTACTGCACCGTGGCGGGCGCGCGCGGCGAGCTGGCCGGCCTGAACGCCATCGGCATGCAGCGCGCGGGATTGACCGAGGAGCAGATCGGCCGCGTGAAGCAGGCGTACAAGATCGTGTTCCGGTCGAGCCTCGGCCTGGCCGAGGCCATCGCGCAGCTCGAGGCGGAGCTCGCCGGTCACCCCGAGACCGACCACTTCATCGCGTTCCTGAAGGGCTCGCAGCGCGGCATCACCCGCTAGCCGTGGCGACCATCGGCCTCATCGCCGGCGGCGGGCGGTTCCCGCTCCTGTTCGCGGAGAGCGCGCGCCGCGCCGGCCACCGCGTGGTGGCGGTCGCGCACAAGTCCGAGACCGACCCCGAGCTGGCGAAGCAGGTGGACGCGATCACCTGGGTGAAGCTGGGCCAGATCGGCCACCTGCTGGAGGGGCTGCGCGCCGGCGGGGCCACCGAGTGCGTCATGCTCGGCTCCATCACCAAGAAGCGCTTCTTCGCCGACGCGATGCTCGACGCCACCGGCGTGCGCGTGCTGGCGCGGGTGGCGGTCCGCTCCGACGACAACCTGCTCCGGGCCATGGCGCGCTTCCTCGAGGAGGAGGGCGTCGCCATCACCGACCCGACCCCGTTCCTCACCGACCGGCTGGCGCCGGAGGGCGTGCTGGGCCGCCACCAGCCCACGCCCGAGGAGCTGGAGGACGCGCGCTACGGGCTGGAGCTGGCGCGCGGCATCGGCCGCCTCGACCTGGGGCAGACGGTGGTGGTGAAGGACCGGGTGGCGCTGGCGGTCGAGGCGCTGGAGGGCACCGACGCCTGCATCCGGCGCGGCGGCGAGCTGGCGAAGTCCGGCGGCTTCGTGGTGGCGAAGGCGGTGAAGCCGCACCAGGATCGCCGCTTCGACCTGCCCGCGGTCGGGCCCGACACGGTGGTGTCGCTGCGCGAGGCGCGCGGCCGGCTGCTGGCGGTCGAGGCGGGGGCCACGCTGGTCATGGACCTCCCGCGCATGGTCGAGCTCGCCGACAAGGCGAAGATCGTGCTGCTCGGGCTGCGCTGATGGCCTGGGCGCGCGACGAGGGCGGCGCGGCGGTGCTGGAGCTCCTGGTCCAGCCGCGCGCCTCCCGCACCCGCGCCGTGGGCGAGCACGACGGCCGGCTCAAGATCCAGCTCGCGGCGCCGCCGGTGGACGGGGCCGCCAACGCCGCCCTGGTGGAGTTCCTGGCGGTGGCGCTGGGGGTCCGGCGGGCCGACGTGGCGCTCCTCCGCGGCGAGACCGGGCGGCGCAAGACGGTCCGCGTGGCGGGGATCACCGCCGCGGCCGCGGTCGCCGCCCTGGCGTCCTGAGGCGCGCCGCCCGTCCGGCCGGCGACCGGGGCGGCGGGCGTCCCGCAGGGCGGGAGGGTCCCGCGCGCGGGTCAACGGAACATCGACCCGAACGGTGTGTGTTTCGGGGGGACCTGGACTAAGATGGCGGCCCCCATGACCCACCGATTCCTCGCCGCGTGCCGCCGTGAGCCCGTCGACCGCGTTCCCGTCTGGATGATGCGCCAGGCCGGCCGCTACCAGCCGTCCTACCGCGCCGTCCGCCAGAAGGTGAGCTTCCTGGAGCTGTGCCGCTCGCCGGAGCTCATCGCCCAGGTGACGGTCGCGCCCATCGACGAGTTCGGCTTCGACGCCGCCATCCTGTTCTCCGACATCCTGGTCCACCTGCCGGCCATGGGCCTCGACCTCTCGTTCGAGAAGGGCGAGAAGGGCAAGGGCGACGGCGGGCCGAAGATCGCCAACCCGGTGCGCACCCGCGCCGACGTGGACGCGCTGCGCGTGCCGGTCCCGAAGAAGGACCTGCCGTACGTGCTCGACGGCGTGCGCGCCATCCGCGCCGCCCTCGCCGACCGCGTGCCGCTCATCGGCTTCGTGGGCGGCCCGTTCACGGTGGCGAGCTACGCCGTCGAGGGCGGGAGCCAGGGCTTCACCCGGCTGAAGACCATGCTGTACGCCGAGCCGGCGACCGCGCACGCGCTGTTCGAGAAGCTCACCCAGGCCGCGATCGTGCAGATCGAGGAGCAGGTGGCGGCCGGCGCGCACGCGGCCCAGATCTTCGAGAGCTGGCTGGGCGAGCTGGCCCGCGAGGACCTCGAGGAGTTCAGCTTCCCGTACCTCGCCCGCATCGCCGAGGCGGTGCGCAAGACCGGCGTCCCGTCGATCCTGTTCTCCACCGGCACCACCGCGCACCTCGAGCCGATGGCGAAGCTCGGCTACGACGTCGTCTCGGTGGACTGGCGCATCCCCATCGACGAGGCGCGCGCCCGGCTGCCGGGCGTGGCGGTGCAGGGCAACTACGACTCGACGCTGCTCCTCGGGCCGCGCGACGTCGCGGTGGCGCGGGCGCAGCAGCTGCTCCGGGCGGCCGGGCCGACCCCGGGTTACATCTTCAACCTCGGCCACGGGATCCAGGTGGGCACCCCGACCGAGAACGTGAAGGCGGTGGTGGACGCGGTCCACGCCTTCGGCTGGAAGTGAGGCGATCGGCGTGATCCAGATCCCGTCCACGCAGCTCATCAAGAAGTACGACCGTCCCGGGCCGCGCTACACCAGCTACCCGACCGCGCCGGAGTGGACCGAGGCGTTCGGTCCGGCGCAGTACGTCGAGCACCTGGCGCGCGCGAACCAGCAGGGCGGGCCGCTCTCCATCTACGTGCACCTCCCGTTCTGCCGGGAGATGTGCCGCTTCTGCGGCTGCAACGTGGTGGCGACGCACGACCGCACCCGCGCCGACGCCTACCTCGACGTGCTCGAGAAGGAGGTCGCGCTGGTGGCGGCGAAGCTGCCCGACCGGCGCGCGGCCTCGCAGCTCCACTGGGGCGGCGGGACGCCCACCTTCCTCGACGAGAAGCAGCTGGTGCGCTGCCACGACATCCTGGCGCGCCACTTCACGTTCACGTCCGACGTCGAGAAGGCGATCGAGATCGACCCGGCCATCACCACCCGCTCGCAGATCGAGGTGCTGGCGAAGCTCGGGTTCAACCGCATCTCGATGGGCGTGCAGGACTTCGACGCGAGGGTGCAGGAGGTGGTCGGGCGCATCCAGGGCGAGAAGGAGACCGCCGACCTGGTGCAGGCCGCCCGCGACAACGGCTTCAAGGGCGTCAACCTCGACCTGATCTACGGGCTGCCCTACCAGACGCCGGACACCTGGAAGAAGACGCTCGAGCGCATCCTCGCGATCCACCCGGACCGCATGGCGGTGTTCGGCTTCGCCTACGTGCCGTGGTCGAAGCCGCACCAGCGCCTGCTGCCGCAGGAGGCGCTGCCGAAGACCGAGCAGCGCGTGGAGCTGTTCCTGTCGGCGGTGGAGGCGTTCACCGGCGCCGGGTACCGGCTCATCGGCCTCGACCACTTCGCGCTGGAGTCGGACGAGCTGGCGGTGGCGCAGAGCGGCGGCTACCTGTACCGCAACTTCCAGGGCTACACCGTCCGCCCGGCCGAGGACACGGTGGCGTTCGGGATGACCTCCATCTCGGACATCGGCGGCGCGTACGCGCAGAACGCGCACAAGCTCAAGGACTGGGAGGCGAAGGTCGAGGCCGGGATCATCCCGGTGGACCGCGGCGCCTCCATGTCCGCGGACGACGTGATGCGGCGGTTCACCATCAACCGCGTCATGTGCCTGCTCCGCCTCGACCTCCGCGAGATCGCGGAGAAGTTCGGGCCGGAGGGCCGGGCGGCCATCGAGGCCGACCTGCGCGCGGGCGTGAAGGAGCTGGAGGAGGACGGGCTGGTCACCTTCGACGGCGACGTGCTGAAGGTGACGCCGCTCGGCCAGCTCCTGGTCCGCAACGTGGCCATGCTGTTCGACGCCTACCTGAAGAAGGAAGGCGGCAAGAAGCAGTTCTCGCGCACGGTGTAGCCGCGGGCGCGCCGCCGCCGGGGAGCCGCATGAGCCACACCGCCGTCTTCCTCATGAACCTCGGCGGGCCGAGGAACCTCGCCGAGGTCGAGCCGTACCTCTACGAGCTGTTCTCCGACCCGCTGGTGATCACGGCGCCGTTCGGCCCGTTCCGCAAGGCGATCGCGAAGCTCATCTCGCGCACGCGCGCGCCGTCCTCGGCGGAGAAGTACCAGCTCATCGGAGGGAAGTCGCCGCTGGTGGAGGGCACCGAGGCCCAGGCGCGCGCGCTCCAGGCCGCGCTCGGCCCCGGGTACTCGTGCCACCTGGCGATGCGCTGCGGGCACCCCAACACCGAGGAGGGCGTCCGCGAGGCGCTCGCCGCCGGGGCCACCCGCGCGGTGGCGCTGCCGCTGTACCCGCAGTACGCGAACGCCACCACCCTCAGCTCGCTCCTGGAGCTGCGCCGCCTCTGGCCGAAGGATCGTCCGCTCGCCGAGGTCTGCACCTGGCACGATCACGAGGGCTACCTGGAGGCCTCGGCCGCCGCGCTGCGCGAGACGCTGGAGCGGGTCCCTGCCGCGCTGCGCGGGCGCACGCGCGTGGTGTTCAGCGCGCACGGCCTGCCCATGAGCCAGGTGCGCAAGGGCGACCCGTACCCCGGCTACGTGGAGCACTCCGCCCGCGAGACCGCGCGCCGGGCCGGAGCCGCCGACTGGCAGCTCACGTACCAGAGCCGCGTCGGCCCGGCGAAGTGGCTCGGCCCGGACACCGTGAAGTACCTCGAGGCCAGCGCGAAGGACCTCGCCGTCGTCGCGGTGCCCATCGCGTTCGTCTCGGAGCACCTCGAGACGCTCTACGACATGGACATCCTCGCGAAGGAGGCCGCGGAGAAGGCCGGCGCGGCGGCGTACCTGCGCGTGCCCGCGCTCGGGGTCCGGCCCGACTTCATCGCCGCGCTCGCGGACGTGGTGCGCGAGGGAGAGAAGGCGGCGCGGACGGTGGCGGCGTAGGGGCCGGCTCCGGAGATTGGGCTTTGAGGGTCCTGCGGTGGCAGGGGGCGGTTGGAGGCGGGGCTGGTCGGGCTTTGACGGGGCGAAGGCGCTCGGGGGCGGTTGCGCGTGGCCGGAACCGGGGCTGCGGGATCGGCTCACGAGAAGCGCGCGGGGCGGGACGCGGGGCGCGGGGCTGCGCGAGGTCGGTGCGGCGAAGCCGGGGAGCGCGGCGGCACCCGTCTGTCTCATGGTGAATGCTTGACGGGCTCCGGGCTCGGGGCGGCTCCGGCGTACGAACACGCTGGCGCGCAGGGTTTCTGGGCACGCGCAGGCCGGCGGTGCGCCGTGCGTTCGTGGGCCGAGGGGTCGCGGAGCCGTGCTCGCGTTCGTGCGTCCTGGGGCATCCTGGCGCGTTTCACGGAGCGCGAAAATCGCGTGCGATGCTTCGTGCATGGACACCGCACTCGAGCTCACGAACCGTCTCGTCTCGCTGCTCCGCTCCGAGCGCCACGCCATGGCCGAGTTCCTGGTCGCGCTGGCGGAGTTCGACCGCCGGGGGCTGTGGCGGGACCGGGGGCACACCTCGCTCTTCTCGTTTCTTCATCGGGAGCTGAGGCTCTCGGCGGGCTCGGCCCAGCTTCGCAAGACGGCCGCCGAGCTCATCCAGCGTCACCCCGCCGTCGAGGGCGCGCTGCGGGAGGGCAAGCTGTGCCTGTCGTCCGTCTGCGAGCTGGCGAAGGTGGTGACCACCGAGAACTGCGGCGAGATCCTGCCGCGGTTCTACGGGCTGTCGAGCCGGGATGCGGCGCAGGTGGCTGCCTCGATCCGGCCGGTCGAGCACCCGCCGCGTCGCGAGGTCGTCGTGCCGAGCCGGGCCGCTGTGGTTCCGGCGGTTCCGACGGTTCCGACGGGTCCGACGTTTCCGACGGTTCCGACGGCGGCCGCGCGTGACGCTGCTTCGTCGGAACCCGAACGGGTCGTTTTATTTCATGCGCATGAAACGCCTGTGCCCGGCCGGGCACTGGGTCATTCGGAATCCGCTCGCAGTCACCCTGTCGGGCTGCGAGCGGGGGGGCCCACAGCGAAGCCGAGCTCGGTGGACTGGCTCGACGGAGACCAGGCGCGGATGCACCTCACCGTCTCCAGGGCGTTCCTGAGGAAGCTCGACGCGGCCCGCGATGCGCTGTCCCACGCCAGGCCGGGCGCCTCCCGCGAGAACGTCCTCGAGGCGGCGCTCGACGTGCTCCTCGCCGAGCGCGCGCGGCGCAAGGGGCTCACGGCGAAGCCGCAGAAGACGGTCCGCTCCTCGAAGCCGGACCACGTCCCGGCCCACGTCCGCAGGGACGTCTGGAAGCGCGATGGCGGGTGCTGCACGGCGGTGCTCGCCTCGGGGGAACGTTGCGGGGCCACGCACCGGCTCGAGCTCGACCACATCGTGCCGCTCGCGCGGGGCGGGGCCTCCTCCGTCGAGAACCTTCGCATCCGCTGCAAGGGGCACAATCTCGAGGCGGCGCGGGAGATCCTCGGTGACGCGCTGATGGACGGGTACGCCCCACGGCATGCGCGGTCGTCCTGAGGCGCCGCCCGGTCCCGCCTCCGCCCTCGTTCACGCGGCCGCGTTCAGCCGGTGCAGCACCTGCTTCAGCAGCTCGCGGTCGGGCTGCGCCTTCAACGCGGTGAGCGTCACGCGGCGCGCCTCGGCCACCTCGCCCAGCGCGGCCTCGGCGAGCGCCAGCACCGCGGCGGCGCGGCCGCCGTCGGGGGCGAGCGAGAGCGCCTTCCTCGCCTGCCGCCGTGCCTCCTGGGCGCGCTCGCCGGGCGGGAGCGCGGGGTCGTGCAGCGCGGCGAACCCGAGCATGGCGAGGTACTCGGGCTCGCGCGGGTTCCGCTCCACCGCCTCGCGGAACGCGGCCAGCGCGTCGGAGATGCGCCGCGCCCGCAGCGCGCGCTCCCCGCGCTTCAGCGCGATCTCGGCCGCCACGTCGATCCCGGGGCGGCGCACGCCGGACAGCTCGTAGCGCAGCATCAGGAACGACAGGTACGCCTCGCGCTTCTCCGGCGTGGACAGCACCTTGTACGCGGCGGTCACCTTGTCCTGCACCGCCGCGAGCAGGTCCTCGAGGTCGCCGACCTCGAACTGCGCGAACGCGTCGGGGTGGAAGCGCCCGGCGACCTCGCGGTACGCGGCCTCGATCTCCGGGGGCCCGGCCGAGATGTCGACCCCGAGCGCGCGGAAGTAGCTGCCGGGCAGGATCTGCAGCGCGGCCTGGCGCACCGCCTCGGCGCGGTCGGCGGGGAGGGGGCGGCGACGGGGCGGGGCGGGCGCCTTGCCGTACACGGCGTCGCCGGCCTCGGGCGCCTCGTGGAACGCCACCGCACCGACCATCGACAGGAACCACAGCAGCGTCAGCGCCTCGCGCAGCTCGGTGCGCCGGGCCTCGAGCCAGTCGCGCATGCGCGTCCGCCCGTCGATGGAGACCGCCAGGCGCAGGTCGGCGCTGGAGAGGCCGGCGGCGGGGAGGATCTGCTGGAAGTCGCCGGTCCGGACCGGGTAGGCGTCGGTGACGGCGCGCAGCGCCTCGGAGAAGTGCCGCGCCGGGATGCCGCCGCGGGCGCCCTCGAGGATGGCGCGCAGCGGGAGCACGGGCGTGGCGTGGATCTCCGCGGCGAACTCGCCGCCCGGGTGGAAGCGCCACCGGCCCTCGCGCGCGCCGACGGTGCGCGCCACCAGCGCCTCGAGGTGCGCGCGCAGCGCCGCCGAGAGCGGCTCGCCGGGCTCGAGCACGCCCGCCGCCACCAGCGCGGCGCCGGGGCTGAGGCCGCTCGCCATCCCCTCCACCGCGGCGCGCTGCGCCGCGGCGTCGAGCCGCCCGGCGTCGCGCAGCCAGCGCACCAGCGCGTCGGCGGGGTCGTCGGACTGGAGCGCCACCGGCGCGCCGCGCTGGAAGAACATGCGCCGCGCCGGCCCGGCCGGCTCCTCCAGCACCAGCACCCCCTCGGCCGCCGAGCGCCAGATCTGGTGCAGCAGCCGCGCCACCACGCCGGGCCGCACCTCGCCGAGCGCCGCCGGCGCCCGCGACAGCACCAGCGCCGAGCCTCGCAGCCGGGCGCGCGCCGCCGCCGCGGCCTGCGCCACGAGCTGCTGCACCTTGTCCACCAGCTCGCGGCGGGTGGGGTCGGCCACGTACGCGTTCGGCTTCAGCGGGAGCACCGCGGCGAGCCCGCGCGCCTTGCCCAGGTGCTCCTTGTCGGCGACCACCAGGAGCGCGCGGGGATCGGCGGCGCGGAGCCGCTGTGCGAGCGGGCCGGCCGGCCCGGCGGCGAGGTCGGCCGCGAGCACCACCGCGTCGGGGCGCTGCGCCGCGTACAGCTCGAACACCTGCTGAGGGTCCTCGGGGGCGATCGCCTCCAGGCCGGCGTCGGCGAGGCTCCGGGCGACGAACTCGCGCGTGGCCGGGTGTCCCTCGGCGACCAGGATGCGTGGCACGCGCCGATTGTACGTGCCTTCCCCGGCGAGACGAAGATCCCCGGCCGCACCGCGCGGGCCGACGCGCGGGAATGCTAGACTCCACGGCCCCGCGCCATGAAGGATCTCCTCCACCCCCGCCACCGCGCCGCGCTCGACCGCTTCCTCGGCGAGGGGGCGCGCCGCCCCGTCCTGCTCGCCTTCGACTACGACGGCGTCCTCGCCCCGATCGTCAAGGATCCCGCCGGCGCCCGCATGCGCCCCGCCACCCGCACGCTCCTGGCGCGGGTGGCCGGGCTCTACCCGGTGGCGGTGGTCTCCGGTCGCGCCTGGCGCGACACCCACCGGTTCGTGGGCGACGTCGTCCCGACGGTGGTGGGCAACCACGGGTTCGAGCTCGGGCACCCGGTCCCGGTCCCGGCGCGCGTGCTGCGGACGGTGCGCGGCTGGCGGCGGCAGCTCGAGGCGGCGCTGGAGGGGGTGCCGGGCGTCCACTTCGAGGACAAGCGCTCCACGCTCGCCATCCACTACGGGCTCACGCGGGCCTGGCGCCGCTCCGAGCACGCGGTGTACGAGGCCGCGAACCAGCTCGCCGGCACCCGCCTCATCCCGGGCAAGAAGGTGCTGAACGTGCTCCCGCACGACTTCCCGTCGAAGGGCGACGCGGTGCGCGCGCTGCTCGCGCGGCTCGGCTGCGAGGCGGCGCTCTACGCCGGCGACGACGTCACCGACGAGGACGCGTTCGCGGTGGGCGAGCCGCTCGTGTTCGGCGTGCACGTGGGCAGCGGGCGCACGCTCGCGCCCTGGTGCCTGCGCGCGCAGGAGGACGTGGACGCGCTGCTGGAGCGGCTGGTGGAGGCGCGCGCCGGGGCGCGGCCGCGGCGCGCGGCGGGGCGGGCGCGGTGAGCCGGCCGAAGCCGCCCGGCGCCGGCGCCACCGGCGACCTGTTCGCGCGCGCCGCCGAGCGCGCCGCCGCGGAGCGCGTCCGCGCGGAGCCCCCCGCCGCGGAGCGCCCCGATCCCGAGCGGTCCGACGCCGGGCGCGCCGCGGCCGGGCGCGAGGCCGAGCCGTCCCGGCCCGCCGCCGCCGAGCGCGAGCGCGCCGCCGTCGAGAAGGCGCTGCCGCGCCCGTACACCGTCCGCGAGCTGACGCGCGCGCTGAAGAGCGCGATCGAGCCGCGGTTCCGCGACGTCTGGGTGGCGGGCGAGGTGGCGAACCTGCGGCGGCAGGCGAGCGGGCACGTCTACTTCTCGCTCAAGGACGACGACGCGGTGATCGGCGCGGTCATGTGGGCCTCGCAGGCGCGCCGGCTGGCCTTCGCGCCCGGGGAGGGGCTGGAGGTGCTGGCCCGCGGCTTCGTCGAGATCTACCCGCCGCACGGCAAGTACCAGCTCGTGGTCCAGGAGCTGGAGCCGCGCGGGGCCGGGGCCCAGGCGCTCCAGCTCCAGCAGCTCAAGGAGCGGCTCCAGGCCGAGGGGCTGCTCGATCCGGCCCGCAAGCGCCCGCTGCCGTTCCTCCCGGCGCGCGTCGGCGTGGCCACCAGCCCGACCGGCGCGGCGCTCCGCGACCTCCTGCGCGTGCTCCACGCCCGGTTCCCCGGCGCGCCGGTGCTGATCGCGCCCTGCCGCGTGCAGGGCGAGGGCGCGGCCGCGACGGTGATCTCGGCGGTGCGCGCGCTCTGCCGCGCCGGGGTGGACGTGGTCGTGGTCACGCGCGGCGGCGGCTCGCAGGAGGACCTGTGGGCGTTCAACGACGAGCGGCTGGCGCGCGCCATCGCCGCCTGCCCGGTGCCGGTGGTGTCGGCGGTCGGGCACGAGGTGGACGTCACCGTCGCCGACCTCGTGGCCGACGTGCGCGCCGCCACCCCCACCCACGCCGCGCAGCTGGTGGTGCCGGTGCGGGACGAGCTGGTCGAGCGGGTGGCCGCGCTCCGCGCGCGGCTGGCGCGGGCACAGGCCGGCGCCGTCGAGGGCCGGCGCCGCACCCTGCGCGCGCTGCGGGCCGAGCTGGCCGACCCGAAGCACCTGCTCTCGCGCGAGCGCCACCGGCTCGACGACCTCGCCCACCGGGGCGAGGCGGCGGTGCGCGGGCCGCGGCGCCGCGAGCGGGCGGCCCTGGACGCCCTGCGCGGCCGGCTGACCCGGCTCGAGCCCCGGGCACGGGTGCGCGCGCTCCGGGCACGCATGGAGTCGGCGACGCGCCGCCTGGGGGGCTGGCAGGCGGCCACCTTCCGGCGGGAGGCGATGCGCCTCGAGCGGCTGGGGGCGCGCCTCGAGCCGGCCAACGTGGCGAAGCTGCTGGCGCGCGGGTTCGCGCTCGCCCTGCGCGACGGGCACCTGCTCCTGCGCAGCGCCGACGCGCAGGTGGGCGACGCGGTGCGGGTGGCCCTCGCGGAGGGCTGGCTCGATGCTCGCATCACCGGGCGGGATGCCGGCGAGGACCCGTTGCCGGGGCGCTCCGGGCCCGCGGGGGAACCCGAAAGGCCCGGCCACGGCGGGGAGGCCGTTGACCCCCCTTTGCGGCGTCGTTAAGTAAGGAAATCGCGGAGGAAGCGTGAGCGAGGCGAGCGAGCGTCGATCGGACACCGAGGCGGCCGGAGCCGCAGAGCCCTACGATGCGCTCGTGGCGCGCCTGGAGCGCGTCGTCGGCGAGCTGGAGTCCGGGCAGCTCACGCTGGAGCAGTCCATCGAGCGGTTCGCGGAGGGCGTACGGCTGGCGAAGGAGGCGTCGCGGAAGCTGGACGACGCCGAGCGCCGGGTGGAGCTCCTGGTGCGCGGCGCGGACGGCGACGACGAGGCGGTTCCGTTCGAGCCCGAGGGCGGCCGGGGCCCGTGACCCGATGACGGCCGAGCCACGCATGCGCAAGCCCAAGGTCATCATCGTCGACGACGACCGCGACACGCGCGAGATGCTGACGCTCGCGCTGGAGCTGGAGGGGTTCGACGTGGGCCAGGCGGCGAACGGCCTGCGGCTCATCTCCGCCATGCACGTGGACCGGCCGGACGTGATCCTGCTCGACGTGATGATGTCGTGGATCGACGGCTTCGAGCTGTGCCGCGCCATCAAGAAGAACCCGACGTTCGGGGACATCCCGGTGATCTTCATCTCGGCGCGCAAGAGCGCCGACGACGAGCGCGCCGGGATCGAGGCGGGCGCGGTGGACTACTTCCCCAAGCCCCTCGACATGGACCGGCTGGTGGCCCGGATCCGCGAGATCCTCGATCAGCGCGCCGGCGCCGTTCCGACGCCGGCCTAGGCCACCCCGCCGCGCCCCGCTCGCGGGCGCCGGCGGGCGATCCGTCCGCGCCGCTTGTGCTAAAAGGTCCGTCACCTTGACGACCCCGTTCCCGATCGAGGCGTACCTGCGCAGCGTGGCGGAGCGCGTCGAGCCGCGCCTGGCCGCGCTGGCCGACGCCCGCGCGCCGGGCGGCCCGCCGCGGCTGGTGGAGGCGATGCGCTACGCGCTGCTGGGCGGCGGCAAGCGCATGCGGCCGGCGCTGGTGCTCGCCGCCTGCGAGGCGCACGGCGGCGACGCGTCGGACGCCTCGCTGGCGATGCGCTTCGCGGTGGCGCTCGAGGCCATCCACACCTACTCGCTCGTCCACGACGACCTGCCCGCCATGGACGACGACGACCTGCGCCGCGGCCGGCCCACCGTGCACAAGGCGTACGACGAGCCGACGGCGGTGCTGGTGGGCGACGGGCTGCAGTCGCTCGCGTTCGCGCACCTCCTCGCCTCGCCCGACCCCGCCGCGGCGCCGCTCGCCCGCCTGCTCGCCGAGAACGCGCAGCTCATGGTCGAGGGCCAGGCCCGCGACATGGCCGGCGAGCACGCGCGCCTCGGTGAGGCCGAGGTCATGGAGCTGATGCGGACCAAGACCGGCGCGCTGCTCGCGGCCGCCGTCGCGGGCGGCGCGCGCTGCGCCGGGGTCCCGGTCGAGGCGGTGTACCCGGTGGGCCTGAAGCTCGGGCTCGCGTTCCAGATCGCCGACGACCTGCTCGACCTCACCGCCGACGCGGCCACCCTGGGCAAGCGCGCCGGCAAGGACGCCGCCGCCGGGAAGTCCACGCTGCACGCGGTGGTCGGGGTGGAGGAGGCCCGCCGCCGCGCCGAGGCGCTGCTCGCCGAGGCGCTCGCGGCCATCGAGCCGCTCGGGCCCCGCGGCGAGGCGCTGCGCGCGCTGGCGCGCTTCGTCCTCGCCCGCAAGAAGTGACGGAACGGAAGGAGAGCCCATGGGCCGCCTGCTGGACACGATCGACTCGCCGACCGACCTGAAGAAGGTGCCGGTCGAGCAGCTCCCCGCGCTCTGTCAGGAGATCCGCGAGCAGATCATCCAGACCTGCGCCCGGAACGGCGGCCACCTCGGCTCGTCGCTCGGCGCGGTCGAGATCAACGTCGCGCTGCACCACGTGTTCTCCTCGCCGCAGGACAAGCTGGTCTGGGACGTGGGGCACCAGGCGTACGCGCACAAGCTGCTCACCGGCCGGCGCGAGGCGTTCCGGACCATCCGCACCGAGGGTGGCCTGGCGGGCTTCCCCGAGCGGCACGAGTCGGCGCACGACGCGTTCGGCGTGGGGCACGCCTCCACCGCGATCAGCGCCGCGCTCGGCATGATCGAGGCGAAGCGCGTCACCGGCGAGCCGGGCAAGGTGGTGGCGGTGGTGGGCGACGGCGCCATGACCGGCGGCGTGGCGTTCGAGGGCCTGAACCAGGCCGGCTACCTCGGCCGCAACCTGCTGGTGGTGCTGAACGACAACGAGATGTCGATCTCGCCCAACGTGGGCGCGCTCTCGGAGTGGTTCTCGAAGAAGTTCGCCTCGCGCACGTACAACCGCTGGCGCCGCCAGGTGAAGGAGTTCCTGGAGAGCGTGCCCAAGGGGCCGGAGGCGATCGAGATCATCCGCCACGGCATCAACGCCACCAAGGCGCTCGTCACGCCCGGCATCCTGTTCGAGGGGCTCGGCTTCCACTACGTGGGCCCGGTGGACGGGCACGACGTGAAGGGGCTGGTGGAGACGTTCCAGAAGCTCGCCATCTTCGACGGCCCGGTGCTGCTGCACGCCATCACCACCAAGGGCAAGGGCTACCACCCGGCCGAGTCGGACAAGGCCACCCGCGGCCACGGCCTGTCCTTCTTCGACGTGGCCACCGGCAAGCCGGTGAAGAAGTCGCCCGGGGCGAAGGCCTACACCGACCTGTTCGCCGAGGCGCTCTGCGAGGAGATGGAGCACGATCCCAGGGTCGTGGCCATCACCGCGGCGATGCTGGAGGGCACCGGGCTCATCAAGGCGAAGCAGCGCTTCCCGGACCGCACCTACGACGTCGGCATCGCCGAGCAGCACGCGGTGACGTTCGCGGCGGGCCTGGCGTGCGAGGGGATCCGGCCGGTGGTGGCCATCTACTCGACGTTCCTGCAGCGCGCCTACGACCAGATCATCCACGACGTGGCGCTGCAGAAGCTGCCGGTGACGTTCGCGCTCGACCGCGGCGGCCTGGTCGGCGCCGACGGCAAGACGCACCAGGGCGCGTTCGACCTCGCCTACCTGCGCTGCGTGCCGGGGCTGGTGGTGATGGCCCCGTCGGACGAGAACGAGCTGCGCCACATGCTGCACACCTCGCTGCAGCACGAGGGCCCGGCGGCCCTCCGCTACCCGCGCGGCGCCGGCGAGGGGGTGGCGCTCGAGCCCGCGCGCGTGCTGGAGATCGGCAAGGGGCGGCTGGTGCGGAACGTGCCGGGCAAGCCGGACGTGTGCGTGGTCGCGGCGGGCACCACGCTGAAGGCCGCGCTCGCCGCCGCCGAGGCGCTCGCCGCCGAGGGCGTGGCGGCCACGGTCGTCGACCCGCGGTTCGTGAAGCCGCTCGACGAGGAGCTGATCTGCGCCGAGGCGGCCCGCGCGAAGCGGGTGGTCACGGTGGAGGAGGGGTGCCTCGCCGGCGGCTTCGGCACCGCCTGCCTGGAGGCGTTCGAGCGCCGCGGGCTGCTCGAGGCCGGCCTGGGCGTGCGGCGCCTCGGCATCCCCGACGAGTTCATCACCCACGCCGAGCAGGCGAAGCAGCGCGCCTGGGTGGGCATCGACGCCGACGCGATCGCCGCGGCCTGCCGCGCCCTGGTGGGCGACCGCAAGGCGCGCGGGGTGGCGTAGGCGGCGGGGCGCAGCCCCGTGAGGAAGCGGGAACGGATAGACGTGCTGCTGGTCGCGCGCGGCCTGGCCGAGTCGCGCACCCGCGCGCAGGCGCTGGTGATGGCCGGCGCGGTGGTCGTCGGCGAGGCGCGGGTGGACAAGCCCGGGCAGCTCGTGGACCCCGAGGCGCCCATCCGGCTGAAGGACGGGGCCGCGCCGCAGCGCTACGTCTCGCGCGGCGCGCTCAAGCTCGAGAAGGCGCTCGAGGTGTTCCCGGCGGTCGATCCGCGCGGCCGGACCTGCGCCGACCTGGGCGCGTCCACCGGCGGCTTCACCGACCTGCTGCTCCAGCGCGGCGCCGCGAAGGTGTACGCGATCGACGTGGGCTACGGGCAGCTCCACCCGCGGCTGCGCGCCGATCCGCGCGTGGTGGTGCGGGAGCGCGAGAACGCGCGGCAGCTCACGTCCGAGGCCCTGGGCGAGCGGGTCGAGCTGGTGGTCGGGGATCTGTCGTTCATCTCGCTGCGCCTCATCCTCCCGGCGGTGAAGGCGATCCTCCTCCCGGGCGGCCGGGCGGTGCTGCTCGTGAAGCCCCAGTTCGAGGTGGGCAAGGGCGAGGTGGGGAAGGGCGGCGTGGTGCGCGACGACGCCAAGCGGCGCGCCGCGCTGGACGGGATCGCCGCCGCGGCGGCCGGCCTCGGGTTCGAGGTGCTGGGGCACGCCGAGTCGCCCATCGAGGGGCCCGCGGGCAACCGCGAGTGGCTGCTGGTGCTGCGCCTGCCGTGACCCGCCCACCGCCTCGGCGGGGCTGCGCTCCGGCGCGCGACGCTCCGCCGGGGCCCCGCGCGAGCGGCCTGCCGCGCAGGCGTTCCAGGGCTGCGCCGGCCCCGTCGCGCCTTGACGCTTCGCGTTCCTTCTGCTACCTACACGCCGACATTTTCGCGCCCGGGTTCCGCCGGGTTCCGAAAGTGGGCCGCGGTCGCCCACTTTTTCTTTTTTCAGGGGTCCATGACGGGCATCGGAGAACAGTCCATCGCGGAGCAGGTGCGGAGCCTGCTCGAGCCGGTGCTGGAGCGCGACGGCTACGAGCTCGTCGAGGTGGAGTGGGCGCGGCTCGCCGGCCGGTGGACGCTCCGGGTGTTCATCGACAAGGCCGGCGGCGTCGGGATCGACGACTGCCAGGCCGTCTCCAAGACGGTGGAGCCGATCCTCGACGTGGCCGACGTCATCGAGCCGGCCTACGACCTCGAGGTCTCCTCGCCCGGGCTCGACCGCCCCCTGCGCAAGCCCCGGGACTTCGACCGCTACGCGGGCCAGCGCGTCCACGTGAAGGCGTACGGCCCCGTCGCCGGGACCGCGCCCGGCGCGCCCGCCCGGAAGCACTGGACCGGCGTGCTGAAGGGCTTCCGCGACGGCGCCGTCGAGCTCGACGTGGACGGCGTGCTGCACCGCGTCCCGCACGACCAGATCGCGAAGGCCAACCTCGAGTACGACGTCGAGGGCGACCTCCGAAGGAAGGACTGATCCATGCAGCAGAACGTCAACCTGAACCTCATCCTCGACCAGGTCGCCAAGGACAAGGGGATCGATCGCGCCAAGCTGATCGAGATCCTCGAGGAGGCCATCGGCAGCGCCGCCAAGCGCCACTTCGGCCTGGAGCGCAACCTCAAGGCCCGCTACGACGAGGAGAAGGGGCAGGTGGATCTGTTCCAGGTCCTCACCATCGTGCCCGATCCCACCGAGGAGGCGCCGCTCGCCGATCCGGTGAACATGGTCCCGGTCGCGGTGGCGCACGAGAAGGGGATCGACGTGGAGCCGGGCGACGAGCTCGACTTCCCCATCTACTACCGCGTCGAGGACGAGGCCGAGGCCCGCGCGCAGGACGAGCAGTGGGGCGACCTGCTCAAGCTGAAGACGTACCGCCGGTCGTTCGGCCGCATCGCCGCGCAGACCGCGAAGCAGGTGATGATCCAGGGCACCCGCAACGCCGAGCGCGAGAACGTCTTCAACGAGTACAAGGACCGCAAGGGCGAGGTCATCACCGGCATCGTCCGCCGCTTCGAGCGCGGCAACGTCATCGTGGACCTGGGCCGCGCCGAGGCGGTGCTGCCGGTGCGCGAGCAGGTGCCGCGCGAGAGCTACCGCGCGGGCGACCGCATCCAGGCGTTCGTGATGGACGTGCTGCGCGAGTCGAAGGGGCCGCAGATCATCCTGTCCCGCGCCTCGGTGGAGCTGCTGAAGAAGCTGTTCGAGATGGAGGTCCCGGAGATCGCCGAGGGCGTGGTGGTGATCGAGGCCGCCGCCCGCGAGCCGGGCGGCCGCGCCAAGATCGCGGTCAGCTCGCGCGACTCCGACGTGGATCCGGTGGGCGCCTGCGTGGGCATGAAGGGGAGCCGCGTCCAGGCGGTGGTCCAGGAGCTCCGCGGCGAGAAGATCGACATCGTCCCCTGGGACGAGGATCCGGCCCGCTTCGTGTGCAACGCCCTGGCGCCCGCCGAGGTCTCCCGCGTGCTGCTCGACGAGCAGAACCGCGCCATGGAGATCATCGTCCCCGACGACCAGCTCTCGCTCGCGATCGGCCGCCGCGGCCAGAACGTGCGGCTCGCGTCGCAGGTGACCGGCTGGAAGCTCGACATCAACTCCGAGTCGCGCGTGAAGGAGATGCGCGAGTTCGCGACCGAGAGCTTCGGCGCCATCGGCATCCCCGAGCAGACCCAGGAGATGCTGTACGCGCACGGGTTCCGGAAGGCGCAGGACGTGGCGAACGCGGCCCCCGAGATGCTCACGCAGTTCCCCGGCTTCACCATGGACATGATCCCCGACCTGCAGAAGCGGGCGCGGGAGCAGTCCATCGAGGACGCCGAGAAGGAGATGCGGCTCGAGCAGGAGCGCGAGGCGGCCCGCATCGCCGAGGCGCGGCGCCACCCCGACTCGCTCACGCAGGAGGAGCGCTTCGCGCGCGTCCGCGGGGTGGGCGAGAAGACCATCGAGCAGATGAAGCTGGCCGGCTACCCCACGGTCGAGACGGTGCACAACGAGGCGGACGTGAACCGCTTCGCCGACTCCACCGGGCTCGGCATCAAGAAGGCCCGCCAGATCAAGCACGCGGTGGGCGTGTACCTGGAGGAGGAGGCCAAGCTCCGCGCCGAGCTCGACGCGGAGAAGGCCCGGCAGTCCGGCGCGGAGGGCGCGGGCGCTTGACCGAGCCCGTCCGCACCTGCATCGGCTGCGGCGCGCGGGCGCCCCAGCGCGAGCTGGTGCGGCTCAAGGTGATGGGAGATCGCGTGACGGTGGATCGCGAGAAGCGTGGCGGACGGGGAGCCTGGCTCCACGCCGCTCCTCCCTGCCTCGAGCGGGCGGCGAAGCGGCGCGCGTTCGCCCGGGCGCTCAGGGCCGATGGCGTCCGCGCGGACGCCGAGACGCTCCGGGTCGAGTTGACGGGAAGTGCCCGTAAGGATTAGGAGTCTACGCAATGTCCAAGAAGCGGGTCCACGAGCTCGGGAAGCAGCTGAAGGAGCAGGGCATCGAGCTCTCCAACCAGGAGCTCGTCGAGAAGCTCCATGCGCTGGGTTATCTGGAAGTGAAGAGCCACTCCTCGTCCCTCGAGGACGATCAGGCCCACGCGGCCTACGAGAAGATCCTCGCCGAGCGGAAGCCGAAGCCGGCGCCGGTGCGCCCGTCGGGCCCGGGCTTCGTGGTGCGCAAGCGCGCCCACGTCGAGCCGCCCACCGTCACCGCGCCCGCGGCGCCGCCGCCCGCCGAGCCCGAGTACGCGGAGCCGCCGCAGGCGGAGCAGGCCTACGAGCCCGAGCCGCAGGAGGCGCAGCCCGAGGCCGCGCCCGAGCCGGTCGCCGCGCCGGAGCAGCCCGCCGAGGCCGCGCCGCTCGCCGCCCAGGCCGCGCCGTCGCCCGGCGCCGAGGCCGCGGCGCCCGCCGCGCCGCAGGCGCAGCCCGCGCAGCCGGCGGCCCCGGTCGCCCCGCCCGCGCCCTCCGCGCAGCCGTCCGCGCCGCAGCCGGCCGCCGCGCAGCCCCGGCCGCCGCAGCCGCCGATGCCGTCGCGCCCGCCGCCCGCTGGCTACCGCCCGGCGCCGCCGCCCGGCGCGCGCCCGCCCATGTCCGCCGCTCCGGGGGCGCCCGCGCAGCCCGGCGCCGCGGCCCAGCCGCCGCGGCCGCCGGTGGATCCGCGCACGCTCCGCCCCACCTCCACGCAGGCCGTCGTCATCTCGCGGCCGCTCGTGCCGGTGCGCCGCGTGACGCCGCCCACCTCCGCGCGCCAGCAGTTCCCGGTGGCCCCCGGCCCCCGCGCGCTCGGCGAGGTCCGCGAGCTGAAGGTGGTCCCCGGCTCGCTCGGCCGCGAGCGCGAGTTCATCGACGTCTCGCGCGACAAGCGCCGCGGCCGCCAGCCCGGCCGGCCCATCTCCGAGGAGCAGGCCAAGAGCCTCAGCGGCAAGGAGCTGCTCCAGGCCGCCATCAGTGACCGCGCCTACATCCCGATCCGCGGCAAGAAGAAGAAGCCGACCAAGAAGGGAGCCAAGACGCAGATCACCGAGAAGGCCGAGCACAAGAAGGTCATCCGCATCGAGGAGTCGATCTCGGTCTCCGAGCTCTCCCAGGTGATGGGCGTGAAGGCGTCCGACCTCATCCGCAAGCTGATGCAGATGGGGAAGATGGTCACCATCAACGCGCAGATCGACGCCGACACGGCCGCGATCCTGGCGCTCGAGCACGGCTACACCGTCGAGAAGAAGGGCTTCGAGGTCGAGGAGTTCATCCCCGAGGTCGAGGTGGACGAGTCGAAGCTCGTCATCCGGCCGCCGGTGGTGACGGTGATGGGCCACGTGGACCACGGCAAGACGTCGCTGCTCGACGCCATCCGCCAGGCCGACGTGGCCGCCGGCGAGGCCGGCGGCATCACGCAGCACATCGGCGCCTACTCGGTGAACACGCCGCAGGGCCCCATCACGTTCCTCGACACCCCCGGCCACGAGGCCTTCACCGCGATGCGCCAGCGCGGCGCGCAGGTGACCGACCTGGTGGTGCTGGTGGTGGCCGCGGACGACGGCGTGATGCCGCAGACCGTCGAGTCGATCAAGGCGGCCAAGGCGGCCGGGGTCACCATCCTGGTGGCCATCAACAAGGTCGACAAGCCACAGGCGGCGCCCGAGCGCGTCATGCAGCAGCTCACCGAGTACGAGCTGGTCGCCGAGCAGTGGGGCGGCACGACCATCATGCTGCCGGTGTCGGCCCGCACCAAGCAGGGCATCCCCGAGCTGCTCGAGTACATCGCGCTGCAGTCCGAGGTGCTCGAGCTCAAGGCGAACCCGGACAAGCTCGCCGCCGGCCGCGTCATCGAGGCCAAGCTGGAGAAGGGCCGCGGCCCGGTCGCCACGGTGCTCGTCGAGGAGGGCACCCTCCGCGTCGGCGACGCGCTCGTCACCGGGGTCCACTTCGGCCGCGTCCGCGCCATGATGAACGAGCGCGGCGAGCAGGTGGACAACGTCGGCCCGGGCTATCCGGTCGAGGTGCTCGGCCTGTCCGGCGTGCCGGTCGCGGGCGACGAGTTCGACGTGGTCGAGGACGAGAAGGCGGCCAAGGAGGTCGCCCAGCACCGCGCCACCAAGCAGCGCCAGAAGGAGCTCGGCGGCGTCAAGAAGGCCACGCTCGAGGACCTGTTCGCGAAGGCCAAGACCTCCGGCCAGAAGGTGCTCAACCTGGTGGTCAAGGCGGACGTCCAGGGCTCCTCGGAGGCCGTCAGCCAGGCGCTGGAGAAGGCGGCCACCAAGAAGGTGGGCGTCAAGATCCTCGAGTCCGCCGTGGGCGCGATCACCAAGTCCGACGTGCTCACCGCGGCCGCCGGCAACGCGGTCATCGTGGGCTTCAACACCAAGCCCGAGAGCGAGATCGAGAACATCGCCAGCCAGCAGGGCGTGAAGATCCTGATGTTCGGCATCATCTACGAGGCGGTGGACCGGATCCGCGAGGAGATGGCCGGCCTGCTCGAGCCGATCATCAAGGAGAAGCCGCTGGGGAAGGCCGAGGTCCGCCAGGTCTTCAACATCCCGCGCGTGGGCCAGATCGCCGGCTCCGCGGTCACCGAGGGCGTGGTGAAGCGCGCCGGCCACGTCCGCGTGGTCCGCGACCGCAAGGTGATCTTCACCGGGAAGATCGGCTCGCTGAAGCGGGTGAAGGACGACGTCCGCGAGGTCGCGCAGGGGTTCGAGTGCGGCATCGGCGTGGACGGCTTCTCCGACGTGAAGCAGGGCGACATCCTCGAGGTCTACGAGCTCGAGGAGATCCGCCCGTCGCTCGACTAGGCCGTCGCGGGGCGGGGCCTCAGGGCGCCGCCCCGCGTCACCGCGCCGGGACCGCGCGCGCCAGGACGGCCGCGCGCCCCGGCCCCCCGCGCCCGGGCCAGGGCACGCGCCGGAGGCGAGATGTTCGTCGGAGTCCTCAGGCTGACGCTGCACCTCCCGGAGCCCGGCTCGCTGAAGTCGAAGCGGCACCTGATCCGCTCCGCCCTCGACCGGGTGCGCGCCAAGTTCAACGTGTCGATCTCGGAGGTCGCCGAGAACGACCTGTGGCAGCGGAGCGTGGTGGGCGTGGCCGCGGTCGGGAACGAGCACGGCTTCGTGAACGAGGTGCTCGACAAGGTGGCCGACTTCGTCGGCTCGATGCACGGCGGGCAGATCCTGGTCACCGCGCGCGACATCGAGATCGTCCCGTACGGCGACGGCATCGGCGAGGGCGCCATGCGCACGCTGGCGGAGGCCGAGGGCGCGCCGTCGTGGGGCGACGAGGACGCCCGCGAGCAGGAGCCGCGCTTCCCGAGGCCGCGGCCGCGGCCGCGCGAGGAAGACGAGCACCAGGACGAGGGAGACGACGAGCCGTGACCACCCACAACCGCCCCGCCCGCGTGGCCGAGGAGTTCCGGCACGAGCTCTCCGCGATCCTGGCGCGTGGCCTGAAGGACCCGCGCATCACCGGGTTCGTGACCGTGACCGGGTCGAAGATGTCGCCCGACCTGAAGGAGGCCACGGTGTACGTGTCCATCCACGGCGACGAGCGCGTGCGCAAGGACACCTTCGCCGGGCTGCAGGCGGCCGCCGGCTTCCTGCAGCGCGAGGTGTCGCGGGCGCTGCGGCTGCGCAACACCCCGCACCTGCGCTTCGTGTACGACGAGTCCGTCGCGCGCGGCGACCGCATCGAGCGGCTGCTGCGCGAGGCGCGCACGCAGGGGCAGGCGCCGGCCGCGGACGTCGAGCCCGCCCCGGGCGCGGCGCCGGACGACGAGGCAGAGGAGTAGCCGCCGCGTGCGCCCGGGCGTGCTCGTGGTGGACAAGCCCGCCGGCCCCACCAGCTTCGAGGTGGTGCGCCGGATCCGGCGCGCGCTCGGCGCGGCGCGGGCGGGCCACGCCGGCACGCTCGACCCGGCCGCCACCGGCGTGCTGGCGGTCTGCGTCGAGGACGGCGTCAAGCTGCAGCAGTTCTTGTCCGACGGCGACAAGGCCTACGACGCCGCCGTGGCGTTCGGGGCCGCGACGAGCACCGAGGACGCGGACGGCGAGGTGATCGCGCGCGGCGACGCCTCGGCGCTGACCGAGGACGCGCTGCGCGCCGCGCTCGCCGGGCTCACCGGCGACATCGAGCAGGTCCCCCCGATGTACTCGGCGGTCCGGGTGGGCGGGCGGCGCCTGCACGAGGCGGCCCGCGCCGGGGAGACGGTGGACCGCACGCCGCGGCGGGTGCGCGTGCACGCGCTCGAGCTGGGCGCGCTCGACGCCGCGCCCGGGCCGGACGGCCTGCGGCGCGCCCGGGTGGCGGTGCGCTGCGGGAAGGGCACCTACGTCCGCACGCTCGCGGCCGACCTGGGCCGGGCGCTCGGCGTGCCCGCGCACCTCGCGGCCCTGCGCCGCACCATGGCGAGCGGGTTCGACCTGTCGCGCGCCATCGGCCTGGAGGACGCGGAGGCGCTCGCGCGCGAGCACGGGCGCGAGGCGCTGGCGGAGCGGATCGTTCCCATGGCGGACGCGCTGGGCGCGCTCGGCGCCATCCGGCTGGGAGAGCGCGAGGCGTGGGATCTCGTGCACGGGCGCCCGGTGCCCCGGCCGCCCGGGACCCCCGGGGTGGTGCGCGCGCTGGCGCCGGACGGCCGCCTGGTCGCCGTGTGCGCGCCGGGGGAGGGGCGCCTGCGGACCCTGCGCGTGTTCCTGGGCCCCTCCGACCTCCGGGCGGGCCCCGCCCAGAATCGTTGACTCCCCCGCCGCGATCGCTTAAGACCGCGCATTCACGACGCTCACTGCGGCCCGAGGCGCGCGCCTTCGCCCCCGCGGCGGTGAGCGATACAGACGAAAGGAACGGCTATGGCGCTCGTCCAGGAGAAGAAGCAGGAGCTCGTGCAGAAGTACAAGCGGCACGAGAAGGACACGGGCTCTCCCGAGGTGCAGGTGGCGCTGCTCAGCGAGCGGATCGCCTACCTGACCGAGCACTTCAAGACGCACAAGAAGGACCACCACAGCCGCCGCGGCCTGCTGAAGCTGGTCGGCCAGCGCCGGCGCCTGCTCGACTACCTCCGGACCATCGATCAGGGTCGATACAAGACGCTCATCGACCAGCTCGGCATCCGCAAGTAGCGGCGGTCGGGACGGCGCCCCGGTCGAACGGCCGGGGCGCTGGCGCTTCCGGGCAAGGGAGCGCATTCGCAGTGTGCAGTGAACGCGCCCGCAGGACCGGGCCGCGCGAGGGACGCCGAGGGCGCTTCCGTTTCCGACTGGGCCGCCTCTCCACGAGAGGCGGCGGAGTGAGGAACAGAGGCACCTTCGAAGGCCCGAGGGCGAACCGGCCCCGCGGGACCAGCGGGACGAACGCGGCCGCAGCGCGGCCGGCGCGTCCCGAGGAAGGTGCACATGACGCCCATCCAGAAGACCGCCACGGTCGGCGGCAAGGACATCCTGCTCGAGACCGGCAAGGTCGCGAAGCAGGCGCACGGCTCGGTCTGGGTCCGCCTCGGCGACTCGATCGTGCTCGTCACCGCGGTGTCCGCCGCGGAGAAGAAGGAAGGCATCGACTTCTTCCCGCTGACGGTGGACTACCAGGAGAAGCTGTTCGCCGCGGGCCGCGTCCCCGGCAGCTTCTTCCGCCGCGAGGGCCGCCCCACCGAGAAGGAGACGCTGACCTCGCGCCTGGTGGACCGGTCCTGCCGGCCGCTGTTCGCGGAGGGCTACTCCAACGAAACGCAGGTCATCGCGACCGTCATCTCCTTCGACCAGGAGAACGACACCGACGTGCTCGCGCTCACCGGCGCGTCCGCGGCGCTCCACATCTCGGACATCCCGTTCGGCGGCCCGATCGCCGGCGTCCGCGTCGCCCGCGTGGGCGGCCAGCTCGTCGCGAACCCGACGCTGGCCCAGCGCGCCGAGGCCGACCTCGACGTGGTGATGGCCGCCTCCCGCGACGCCATCGTGATGGTGGAGGGCGGCGCGCAGGAGGTGTCCGAGGCGGTGATGATCGAGGCGCTGCTGTTCGGGCAGGCCGCGGTCCAGCCGCTCCTCGACGCCCAGGACGCGCTCCGCGCGGCGACCGGCAACAAGGCGCGCCGCTCGTTCGACCCGCCCAAGAACGACGTCGAGCTGCGCGCCAAGGTGAAGGCCCTCACCTGGGAGAAGGTGAAGGAGGCCTACGGCCGCAACGAGAAGCACGACCGCTACGGCCGGCTCTCGGAGATCAAGAAGGAGCTCCTCCAGGCCCTCAAGGACGAGGCGGCCGGCGACGCGGCGAAGCTCGCGACCATCGCCCTCCGCGAGAAGGAGATCAAGGGCTACTACGAGGACGTGAAGTACGACTACATGCGCAAGATGATCACGGATGAGCGCCGCCGCATCGGCGGCCGCGGCATGGCCGACATCCGCAAGATCACCTGCGAGGTGGGGCTGCTCCCGCGCGTGCACGGCTCGTCGCTGTTCACCCGCGGCGAGACGCAGGCGCTCGTGGCCACCACGCTCGGCACCGCCGAGGACGAGCAGCGCGTCGAGATGCTCACCGGCATGGTCTTCAAGAAGTTCATGCTGCACTACAACTTCCCGCCGTTCTCCGTCGGCGAGGTGAAGTTCCTGCGCAGCCCGGGCCGCCGCGAGATCGGCCACGGCGCGCTGGCCGAGCGCGCGCTCCGCGCGGTGATGCCGCCCGAGGACCAGTTCCCCTACACGGTCCGCGTCGTCTCCGACATCATGGAGTCGAACGGCTCGTCGTCGATGGCCTCGGTGTGCGGCGGCTGCCTCTCGCTGATGGACGCCGGCGTGCCGATCAAGGCGCCGGTGGCCGGCATCGCCATGGGCCTCATCAAGGAGGGCGAGAAGATCGCCATCCTCTCCGACATCCTCGGGGACGAGGACCACCTCGGCGACATGGACTTCAAGGTCTGCGGCACCGCCGCGGGCATCACCTCGATCCAGATGGACATCAAGATCGGCGGCGTGACCCGCGACATCCTCGAGCAGGCGCTCGCGCAGGCCGCCGAGGGCCGCAAGCACATCCTGGGCGAGATGGCGAAGGCGCTCTCCGCGCCGCGCGGCAGCATCAGCGCCTACGCGCCGCGCATCACGACCATCAAGATCCGGCCGGAGCGCATCAAGGACATCATCGGCCCCGGCGGCAAGACCATCAAGGACATCACCGCCCGCACCGGCACCTCGATCAACATCGAGGACGACGGCTCGGTCTCCATCGCGTCCCCGAACCAGGACAAGGTGGAGGAGGCGATCAAGATGATCCGCGGCCTCACCCAGGAGGCGGAGGTCGGCCGCATCTACCTCGGCACGGTCCGCAAGATCGCCGAGTTCGGCGCCTTCGTGGAGATCTTCCCGGGCACCGACGGCCTCATCCACATCTCCGAGCTCTCCGACAAGCGCGTGAAGAGCGTCTCCGACGTCCTCTCCGAGGGCGAGGAGGTGATGGTGAAGGTCATCTCGGTGGACCGCTCCGGCAAGATCCGCCTCTCGCGCAAGGAGGCCCTCGCCGACAGCGCCAAGAAGTCCGAGGGCACCGAGCCGCCGAAGGGCGAGCCGGCCAAGTAGGCCGCGAGGGGCCGCGAGGACGCCGATGCCCGTGACCGTCCGAGTCCGCCGCGTCGGCCATCGCGGCCCCCCGCTCGATCTCCCCCGCTACGAGTCCGCCGGCGCCGCAGGCCTCGACCTGCGCGCCGACGAGCCGTTCACGCTCGCCCCGGGCGAGCGGCGGGTGGTCCCGACCGGCCTCGCGCTGGAGCTGCCGCCCGGCCACGAGGGCCAGGTGCGGCCGCGCTCCGGCCTGGCCGCGCGCCACGGCGTCGGCATGGTGAACGCGCCGGGCACCATCGACGCGGACTACCGCGGCGAGGTGGGGGTCATCCTGGTGAACCACGGGCAGGCGCCGGTGGCGTTCGCCCGCGGCGATCGCATCGCCCAGCTCGTGATCGCGCCCGTGGTCCGGGCCGAGCTCGAGCTGGTGGACGCGCTGAGCGACAGCGACCGAGGCGCCGGCGGCTTCGGCTCGACCGGCCAGTAGCCTCACGGAGGACGCCATGATCCCGCGCTACACCCGGCCCGACATGGGCCGCATCTGGACTTCCGAGCACCGCTTCCGCATCTGGCTCGACGTGGAGCTGGCCGCGTGCGAGGCGATGGTGCGCCTGGGCGAGGTGCCGCCGGAGGACTTCGAGGCGCTCCGCAAGGCGTTCGCCGGCTTCGAGTTCACCGCCGCCGACGTGGCCCGCATCGACGAGATCGAGCGGACCGTGAAGCACGACGTGATCGCCTTCCTCACGTTCGTGGAGGAGAAGGGCGGCCCGGCCGCGCGCCACCTGCACAAGGGCATGACCTCGTCGGACGTGCTCGACACGACGCTCGCGGTGCAGCTCCGCGACGCGAGCCGGCTGCTGCTCGCCGGCGTGGACCGGGTGCTCGCCGCGGTCCGCAAGCGGGCCTTCGAGCACCGGCGCACGCCGATGGTGGGCCGGAGCCACGGCATCCACGCCGAGCCGATCACGTTCGGGCTGAAGCTCGCCGGCTGGTACGACGCCTGGACCCGCCGCCGCGCCGCCCTGGCCCGCGCCGCCGAGGTGGTGGCGGTCGGCAAGATCTCCGGCGCGGTGGGCACGTTCGCGAACGTGGACCCGCGGGTGGAGGCGTTCGTGATGGAGAAGGTCGGCCTCGCCGGCGGCGAGGGCGCGGCCACGCAGGTCGTGAACCGCGACCGGCACGCCGAGCTGTTCACCGCCCTGGCGCTCTGCGGCGCCACGCTGGAGCAGCAGGCGGTCGAGGTCCGGCACCTGCAGCGCACCGAGGTCCGCGAGGCGGAGGAGCCGTTCACCGCCGGGCAGAAGGGCTCCTCGGCCATGCCGCACAAGCGCAACCCCATCCTCTCCGAGAACCTCACCGGCCTGGCCCGGCTGCTGCGCGGCTACGCGCTCGCCGCCATGGAGGACGTGGCGCTCTGGCACGAGCGCGACATCAGCCACTCCTCGGTGGAGCGGGTGATCGGGCCGGACGCGACCATCGCGCTCGACTTCGCGCTGCACCGCTTCGCGGGGATGATCGAGAACCTGCGCGTGTACCCCGAGCGCATGCGCGAGAACCTGGACCTCACCGGCGGGCTGTACGAGGCGCAGCGCGTGCTGCTGGCGCTGGTCGGCAAGGGCGTGGCCCGCCAGCAGGGCTACGTGTTCGTGCAGCGCAACGCCATGAAGGTCTGGGAGGAGAAGGTGGACTTCCGGACCGCGCTGAAGCGCGACCCCGACGTGAGCCGGCTGCTCACGGCCGACGAGATCGACGCCTGCTTCGCGCTCGACTACCACCTGAAGCACGTGGACACCATCTTCCGCCGGGTGTTCGGCGAGGCCTGAGCCGCGCCGCGCCGGGGAGGGCCCGCGCATGCTCCGCCTGGAGGAGTCGGTCGGCGCGCTCCACGTGACCTCGCGGCTGGCGCGGCCGCGCGCGCTGGCCGTGCTCGCGGCCGTGCTGCTCGCCGCAGCCTGGGCGGCGCGCGCCGCGCTCCCGCTGCTCGCGGGCGCGCTGGCGGCCGCGGCGGCGCTGCTGGTGGTCCTGGGCGGGCGGGCGGTCCGGGCCCGCGTCGCCGGCGGGCTCGTCTCGGTGCGCCCGGCGGCGCCGTTCGCGGCGGCCGTGACGCGCCCGCTCGCCGGGTACGGCGCCGCGGAGGTGGAGACCGTGGCGGACGCGCGCCGCCGCCGCGCCGAGGCGCTGGCGCGCGGCTACGCCGCGCGCGCCGGCGCGGAGCTCCCGAGCTGGCTCGCCCCGCGCAGCACGCCGGGCACGCACGATCACCTGAGGCGGATCGTGCTGCGGCCGGTGGGCGCGGGCGAGCCGCTGGCGGTGACCGCCTGGCTGCCGCCGGAGGACGACCTCGAGCCGCTGCGCCGCGCGCTCGCCGACCGGCTCGCCTGAGCGCCCGGCCTCAGCGCCCGGCCTCAGCGCCGCGGCAACGTGAACCGGAACGTGCTCCCCGCGCCGAGCCGGCTCTCGACCTCGATGCGCCCGCCGTGCGCCTCCACGAGCCCCTTCGCGATGGACAGGCCCAGCCCGCTGCCGCGGCGCGAGCCGCTCTTCCAGTAGCGGTCGAAGACGCGCCGGAGCTGCGCCGGGGCGATGCCGGGCCCGTCGTCGCGCACCTCCACCCGCGCCTCGGCGGGCGCCAGCGTGGCGCGCACGGTGACGTGCCCGCCGCGCGGGGTGAACTGGAGCGCGTTCCCGACCAGGTTCGACAGCACCTGCAGGATCCGCTCGCGGTCGCACGGCACCGGCTCCCGCGCGCCGCCCGTGTCGGCGCCGAGCGCGATGCCCCGCTCCAGGGCCAGCGGCGAGAGCCCGGCCAGCGCCTCCTCGACCACCGCGTCGAGCGGCTCGGGCCGGGGCTCCACCACGAGCCGGCCGGCCTCGATGCTGGACAGGTCGAGCAGCTCGCGGATGAGCCGGTCCATCCGGGCGGCGGAGCGCTGGATGGTCTCGGCGTGCCGCCGCAGGCGGGGCGCGGCGCCGCTCCGCAGCAGCAGCGCCGAGGAGAGGTAGATCGCCTCCAGCGGGTTCTTCAGGTCGTGCGAGACGATCGCGAGGACGTCGTCGCGCGCGCGGATGGCCCGCTGCGCCTCGTCGTAGAGCCGCGCGTTGTCCATGGCCACGCCGGCGCGGCGCCCCAGCTCCTCCGCCATGGCGAGGTCCTCCGGGCCGTAGCGCCGGTCGACGCGGCTGGCCACCAGCGTGATCGTGCCGAGCGTGCGGCCGCGGGCCGAGAGCGGCACCACCATCGCCGAGCAGGTCTCGAGCGCGCGGTCGGCGGCGAGCGCCTCGGAGTCGCGCCCGAGCGCGTCGAGCAGCGAGGCGGGCAGCTCCGGGTACAGCTCGGAGCGCCCGGTCCGCATCACCGCCGGCGCCCCGGAGGGCGCGTCCGGCTCGGGGGGGAAGCGCCGGCGCCAGGCCGCGGACAGCTCCGCGCGCGCCGGGTCCACGTGGGCGACCACCACCGGCGGCGCGCCGCCGGCGAGCCCCTCGGGCAGCTCCACCCAGCACCAGTCGGCCACGCCCGCCACCGCCAGCCGCGCCACCGAGGCGAGCGTCTCCTCCCAGTCGAGCGACGACGCGAGCAGCGCGCTCGCCTCGCCCAGGAACGCCGCCCGCCGGTGCGCGCCCTCCGCCTCCGCGCGCGCGGCCCGCTCCGACTCGTAGAGCCGCGCCCGCGCCAGCGCCTGGGCCGCCACCCGCGCCAGCACCGCCAGGAAGATCCGCTCCTCCTCGTCGAAGTGCCGCCGCGCGTGGAACACGAGCGCGAGCGCCCCGAGGCAGCGCCCCTCCGCCTCGAGCGGCACCGCCGCCAGCGCCAGCTCCGGGACCCGGTCCATGCGGGCGCGCGGGAACCGCTCGGCCAGCTCCCGGCGGCTGCCCAGGTACTGCGCCTCGCACGCCACCATGCTCCCGGACACCGGCCCCGCGCCGCGCTCCAGCGGCAGGACCTCCAGGCGCGCCCGCTCCTCCTCGGGGAGGCCGGCCGCGTGGACGAGGCGCGCCACCCCGGCGGCGCCCTCGACCAGCCACAGCGCGCCCTCCTGAGCCGCCACCGCGTCGAGCGTCCGCTCGACCAGGGCGCGCGCCACGTCGCCGCGGGTGACGGCGCGCGAGAGCGCGGCGGTGATGGCCTGGAGCTGCCCGGTGCGCGACGGGTGTCCCGGGGTCGCGGCGTTGAGGAGGGGCGCGTGCGCCCGGCCCTGGAGCCCTGCGCGCATCGCAGCACCTGTAGCCCGGCGCGCGGGCCGGTGCCGCGCGCGCTGGCCGGGCAATCGGGGTCCGGCGTGATCCCGGGGCACCCCGCCGGTCGCCTCGTCACGGGGCGGGCGGCGGAGCGCCTCCAGGCGCGCGGGCGCGGGCCCGGCGCCGCTCCGCTGCGGGGCGGCGGGCCGGGGAGGGGCCGCCGGCCCCGGCGAGGCTCAGGCGAGGTGACCCGTGGCGCGGAGGTTCCGCTCGATGCGGGCGGCGACCGAGCCGACCTCCGACGCGAACGTCTCGCCGGTGAGCTTCTCGAAGACCTCGATGTACTTGCGCGCCAGCATCACCCGCACGTCGTCGGTGAGCGGGGGCGGCGTGCCGTGCCCGGAGAACCCGTGCTCCTTGATGAGCCACTGCCGGATGTTCTCCTTGTCCAGCATCTCCTGGTCCTCGCCCCGCGCGAAGCGCTCCTCGTAGCCGTCGGCCACCCAGTAGCGCGAGCTGTCCGGGGTGTGGATCTCGTCGATGACCACGAGCTTGCCGTCGGCGATCCCCATCTCGTACTTCGTGTCCACGAGGATGAGGCCGCGCGTCCGCGCCCACTCCTGGCCGCGCTGGAACAGCCGCCGCGCGACGGCGGTGGCCTCCTTCCAGACGTCCGGCGTCACCAGCCCCTGCCTCAGGATCTCGGCCTCGCCGATGGGCTCGTCGTGCTTGCCGTACTCGGCCTTGGTCGAGGGCGTGATGATGGGCTGGTCGAACCGCTGGTCCTTGCGCAGCCCGGCCGGCCAGGAGATGCCGTAGTCGGCCTTGCCGGCCTGGTAGTCGCGCCAGAGCGAGCCGGTGATGTAGCCGCGGATGACGATCTCGATGGGCAGCGCCTTCGCGCGCTTCACCACCATCACGCTCGGATCCGGCACCTCGACGATGTGCGTCGGCGCGATGTCCTTCACCTTGTCGAACCAGAACGCGGTGAGCCGCGACAGCACCTCGCCCTTGAACGGGATGGTGCCGAGCACGTGGTCGAAGGCCGAGATCCGGTCGGTCGTGACCATGACGATCCGGTCGCCGCGGCTGTAGTTGTCGCGGACCTTCCCCCGGTACAGCTCGCCGAGACCGGGGAGGTCGAGCTGCTGGAGGGTGTGCGGGAGCTGGGCCCGCAGCTTGTCGTCGGGGATCATGGGCGGGATGTTATACGTGGCGGGCGCACATGCACCCGGGAAAAATCCGCCTCGTGCTCCACCGGCCGCAGAGCGCCGACAACGTCGGCGCCGCCGCCCGGGTGATGAAGAACTTCGGCCTGTCCCGCCTGGTGGTGGTGGCCCCGGCGGCCTGGGGCGGGCCGCCGCGGACCCCCGGAACGGGCGCGATCACCGCCCGCGACGACGTGCTCGCCCGCGCGCGGCGGATGGCCCGGAAGGCCTCGGACCTGCTCGACGGGGCCGAGATCCACCCCGACCTCCGCTCGGCCATCGGGCCGGCCACCTGGGTGTGCGGCACGACCTCCCGGGCGGTGGAGGGGCGGCCCTGGCTCGAGCCGCGCGGCCTGGCCGCCGAGCTGGTCCGGCGCTCGGCGGACGGCGAGGTGGCGGTGGTGTTCGGCGAGGAGCGCCGCGGCCTGTCCGACGCCGAGCTGGAGCTGTGCCAGGCCGTCTGCACCATCCCCACGGCCGCCGCCTACGACTCGATGAACCTGGCGCAGGCGGTGGCGGTGGTCGCGTACGAGGTGGCGCGCGCGGCGCCGCCGCCCGGCGCGGCGCCCGCGGAGGCGCCGCCCGGCCGCGGCGGCGACGCGCCGGCCCGCATCGAGACCGTGGAGGCGCTGTGGGCGCGCGCGCAGGCGGTCCTCGGCGCCGCGGGGTACCTGAACCCGCAGAACCCGGAGCACATCCTGGCGGACTTCCGGCGGCTGCTCGCGCGCGCCGACCCAACGCAGCGCGAGGTCGAGCTGCTCCTCGGGGCGCTGCGATCGCTGGATCGCGTGCTGCGGCTGCCGCCGCGCGGCGACGGAACGGCCTAGGCCGCGGGAGCCGCCTCGGCGCCCTGGTTCTTCTTCCGCGACTTCTTCCACGCGGTGAAGTGCTCCTCGCAGAGGCCGTGCTGGAACACCTTCTTCTTGCACTCCGGCTTGGAGCAGGCGATCCAGCGGGCCGGCTTCGCCTCGAGCTCGCCGCGGCGGAACTTCTTGTAGTGGAAGAAGCAGAGGCCCTTCGCACGGTACGCGCGCTTGCAGCCGGCGATGGTGCAGCTCTTCTTGCCGCCGCCCTTCGCGGCGGGGGCCTTCTTCTTGGTCTTCGTGGTCGTCTCGGCCATAGAGGGGCGGTGGTTACCAGACCCGCGGCCGGAGCGCAACAGCGCGAGGGCCGCGGCCGGCCCGGATCACTCGCCCAGGACCTGCCGCGCCTCGGCCCGGGCCTGCTCGTGCACCGGCACCTCCGCGAGCAGCACCTTCTGCGTCCGCTCCGGGTTGCCGGCGCGCCGGAGGCGCAGCTCCACCTCGCGCCCCACGCCGGCGGTCGAGACGTACCAGCGCAGGCGCGACGGGGTGTGCACCGCGTGCCCCTGGATCGAGGTGATCACGTCCCCCGGGCGCAGGCCCGCCGCGGCGGCCGGGCCGCCGGCCGCCACCTCGGTGATCTCCACGCCGCCGGGCGGGACGCCCTGCTGCGGGGTGAGCTCGCGGACCGAGACGCCCATCCAGCTCCGCACCACCCGCCCGCGATCGCGGAGCTGGCCGACGATCTCCTTCGCCATGTTGATGGGGATGGCGAAGCCGATGCCCTGGCCGGTGGCGTTGACGGCGGTGGCGATCCCGACCACCTCGCCGCGCAGGTTGAGGAGCGGGCCGCCGGAGTTCCCGGGGTTGATGGACGCGTCGGTCTGGATGAAGTCGTAGGTGCCGGGCCGTCCCACCGGCGAGATGTCGTTGCGGCCGGTGTGGCTGATGATGCCGAGCGTGACGGAGTGGTCGAGGCCGAACGGGCTCCCGATGACCATCACCCACTCCGCCACGGTGATCCGGTCGGAGTCGCCCAGCGGCACCACCGGCAGCGGCCGCGGCGCGTCCACCTTGAGGAGCGCCACGTCGGACTCCCCGTCGAGCCCCACCACGCGCGCGGCCAGCCGGGGGACGCCGCCCCCCAGGTCCACCTCGACGCGGTCGGCGCCCTCCACCACGTGGGCGTTGGTGAGCACCCAGCCGTCGCGCTGGATCACGAAGCCCGAGCCGATCCCCCGCCGCGGCCCGTCGTGCAGCTTGTCGAACAGCTCCCGCAGGCCGTCGTCGCTGCCCTGCCCCTGCGGCGGCTCGGGCTGGAGCGTCACCACCCCGACCACCGCCGGGATGGCCGCCTCGGCGAGCCGGGAGAGGTCCGGGAGCCCCGCCATCGCCTGCGGCGGCGGCGCGGGGGCCCGCGCGGCCTCGGTGTAGAGCGCGCCGCGCGCGCTCGCCCCGGCGGACGCCGCCACGGGTGAAGCCGCCGCCGCGGGGGCTGCGGGGGCCGCCCCGCCCGCGCCGGGCGCGGGGCCCGCGACCAGCTGCACCGCCGCCAGCAGCACCGTCCAGCCCGACATGGCCACCTCCGCCCGCGCAGGCGCGAGCTCCCGATCCAAGGTGGGGCGGCGGCGACGAGGTGCGCAAGAAGGCGCACCCGCGTGTCAGGGCGCGGACCCGGGCCAGCGCCGGGCGGACGGGCGGCGGGTCGCCCGGTGCGACGCTCGCGCGGGCGGCGGGGGAGGGGAGGTCAGCGTCCGTCGAGGTGCTCGGCCACGATGCGGTCGAGCGCCCGGCGGTCCGCCTCGGTGTGGCCCTCGGTCGGCCGGGCCGGGGCCCCGCCGCGTCCGGGCTGCTGCCGGGCCTGCGCGGGCGGCCGCGCGGGCGGCGCCTTCGCGGGCGCGGTGCCCTTCATCTCGGCCCAGGTCCGGTCCACGAACTCCGACGGGGTCCGGGCGGCCTTCCAGCGGTCGCCCAGCGTGCGCCCGCCGAACGGCACGAACGCCCACACCGCGGCCAGCGCGGCGCCGGCGACGGCGAGCTTCAGCAGGAGCTTCAGCATGGGACTCCGGGTAGCACGGCCGCGCGGTCGCGGCGAGTTTTCGGAGCCCCGCCGCGCGGTCCGGGCGGCGCCGCCGCGCGCCCGCGCCGCCGCCCTCACGCGAGCCACGGGACCAGCTCCGCGGCGCTCTCGACCAGCACCGTCGCGCCCGCGTCGAGGAGCGCGGCGCGGCTGCGCAGGCCCCAGCCCACCGCGACCATCTGCACGCCCGCGGCGCGGGCCGTCGCGACGTCCACCGGGCTGTCCCCCACGAACACCGTGTCGGCGTCGGTGGCGCCCACCCGCGACTGGATGATGCGGACGCCCTCCGGGTCCGGCTTGCGCGGCGCCTCGTCCCCGCCCACCACCACCGCGAAGCGGCCCAGCAGCCCGAGCCCGTCGAGGATGCGGCGGGCCATCGCGCCGGGCTTGTTGGTGTGCACGGCCAGCGTGCGGCCGGCCCCGGCGAGCGCCGCGGCGAGCCCGGGGTACGTGCGGGTGGCGTCGAGGCAGTGGACCTCGTAGTGCGCGCGCCAGGCCGCGAGCGCCGGCTCGAGCCGCTCCGGGTGCGGGCCGAGCGCGCGCTCGAGGAGCACCCGCGCGCCCTCGCCCACGAAGCCGCGGATCTCGTCCGTCGTGCGCGGCGGCAGGCCCACCGTGGCGAGCGCGTGGTTCACCGAGGCGGCGAGGTCGTCGAGCGAGTCGACCAGCGTGCCGTCGAGATCGAGGATGGCGAGGCGCGGCATGGCGGCGGCGAGTCTACACCCGCCCCGCGCTCACGCGGCGCTCTCGGCGCGGCCGTCGGGCGGGAGCGCGCCGCGACGGCGGAGCACCGCGAGCAGCGCGTCGTGCACCGCGGGATCGAGCTGCGCCCCGCGAAGCTCCGCCAGCACGCCGGCCGCCGCCCCGGGCGCGAGCGCCGCCTGGTAGGGCCGGTCGGAGGTGCAGGCGTCCCAGGTGTCGGCGGCGTTCACGATGCGCGCGGCGAGCGGGATGTCGCCGCCCGCCAGCCGGTCGGGGTAGCCGGCGCCGTCCCAGCGCTCGTGGTGGCAGCGGATGGCGGGGAGGGCCTCGCGCAGGAACGCGACGCCGCCCACGATCTCCGCGCCGATGCGCGGGTGCTCGCGCATGAGCGCCATCTCCTCGGCGGTGAGCGGCACCGGCTTCGCGAGCACGTGGTCGGGGATGCCGATCTTGCCCACGTCGTGCAGCACGCCGCCGTACTCGAGCGCGAGCAGCGCCTGCGGGCCGAGCCCCAGCTCGCGGCCGATCTCGACGGCCAGCTCGGCCACCCGCTGCGAGTGGCCGCGCGTGTACGGGTCCTTCGCGTCGATGGCCGAGGCCAGGCTGCGGATCGTGTCGAGGTAGCCGCGCTCCAGCGCCGCCACCAGGCGGCGGTTCTCCGCGTCGTAGCCCGCCAGCTCGCGCGACATGTGGTTGAACGCGTGCGCGAGGTCGCCCAGCTCGTCGCGGCTGCGCACCGCGAGCTGCCGGCCGAAGCGGCCGCGCGCGATCTCGAGCGCGCCCTGCACGCTGGCGCGGATCGGCTCGGTGAACCGGCGCGCCACGAGGGCCGAGAGGACCGCCGAGAGCGCCGCCGACCCGAGCACCGCCGCGGCCGGCGCCGCGCCCAGCCCGCCCCGGTCCTGCACCAGGACCACCGCCAGGACCGCGGTGGGCAGCGCGCTCGCCGCCAGCATCGAGAGGAACAGCGTCCGGAACACCCTCATCGCGCCCGCACCGCCCGCTCCAGCGCGCGCGCCAGCGCCTTGCGCGTCACCGGCTTCTCGAGCACCACCTCGGCGGCGTCGGCGCCCTCCACCCCGCGGACGCTGCGGCCGCTGATGGCGGTCAGGAGGACCGCCGGGGCGCGCGAGCCGGCCTCGCGGATGGCGCGGAGCGCGTCCAGCCCGGAGAGCCGCGGCATGAGGAAGTCGAGGACGAGCAGGTCGGGCGCCTCGCGGGCCGCCAGCTCCACCGCCTCCGGCCCGCTCCCGGCCGCGACCACCTCGTGGCCGAGCTCGGCGAGCAGGTCGGCGACCATGGTCCGGACCAGCCGGTCGTCGTCTGCGATGAGGACCTTCACGCGCCGCCCCTGGAGCGCGGAGGATAGCACGCCGCCCCGGCGCCGCCGGGGCGCCGGCGGGCGCCCGGCGCGCGCGTCACGGGCCCAGGCCCACCCACTCCGACCCGTCCTCGTACACCTCGCGCTTCCAGATGGGGACGTCCTGCTTCAGCCGCTCGATGCACGCCTCGCAGGCCCGGAACGCCGGGGTGCGGTGCGGGGCGGCGCAGGCGATCACCACCGCCGCCTCGCCGGGCGCGAGCACGCCCACCCGGTGCACGATGGCGACCTGCACCCCGTGCTCGCGGCCGACCGCCTCGCCGATGGCGGCGAGCGTCCGCTCCGCCATGGCCGGGTAGGCCTCGTACTCGAGCCGCAGCACGCGGCGGCCGCGGGTCGCGTCGCGCACCGTGCCGGTGAACGTCACGATCCCGCCCAGCCCCGGCCCGGACACCGCGTCCACCACCTCGGCGAGCGCCAGCGGGCGATCCACCACCTTGAAGAGCGGCGCGCCGCCCGCCACCGGCGGGATGAGCGCCACCTCGGCGCCGTCGCGGATGGCGTCGCCGTCGTCGGCGAACGCCTGGTCCACCGAGATGCGGCAGCGCGGCAGGATGCGCGCGAGCGCCGGGTGGGCCGCGGCGAGGACGCGCCGCAGATCGGCGACGGTGGCGGGGATCTCGGCGAGCGTCTCGCGCGAGGTGCCGGCCGCGTCGCGGGCGCCGGCGAAGTAGAGGACGTGGACGGGCATGGGGGGAGCGTAGCGCGCCGGGCGGCCCGGTTCAGCGCCCGCGCAGGCGGGCCAGGTCGCCGAAGACGGTGACCGCGAGGAGGAGCCCGACGAGCGCCACGAAGCCGATGAGGTGCAGCGCGTTCTCCACCCGCGCGTTCACCCGCCGCCGCGTGACGATCTCGTAGCCCAGGAACACCAGGCGCCCGCCGTCGAGCGCCGGGATGGGGAAGAGGTTCAGCAGGGCCAGCGCCACCGAGATGGTCCAGACCAGCGTGAAGAAGCGCTCCACGCCCTCGTGCGCGCCGCGCACCAGCTCCTGCGCGATGCCCACCGGCCCGGACAGCTCCGCCTTCTGCCGGCCGGAGAACGCCTGGCCGAACGCGGCCAGCTGGCCGCCGAGCTGCGCGTTGGTGCGCGCGAACCCGTCGGCGAGCGCGCCGAGCGCGCCGCGCCGGACCAGCACGTCGTGCTGCCGGAAGCCGACCCGGCCCACCCCGTCGTCGTCCTCCGGCGTGATGGGCAGCGCGAGCCGCTGCGCCGCCGCGCCCTCGCCGCGCTCCACGTCGAGCACGATGCGCCGGCCGGGGTGGCGCTGGAGCTGGCCGACGAGGTCGGTCCAGCGCTCGACCGGCTGCCCGTCCACCGCGGCGATCCGGTCGCCGGGGCGCAGCCCGGCCACCTCGGCTGGCTTCCCCGGCACCAGCGCGCCCACCCGCGCCGAGGCGTCGGGGGTGCGCAGCCCCACGCTCGCGAGCAGCGCGGCCGCGATGAGCACCGCGGCCAGGTAGTTCATGGCCGGGCCGGCCAGGATCACCCCGAACCGCCGCCAGGCCGGCTGGTTCGCGTACGCGCCGCGGTCGGCCGGGTCCACGTCCTCGCCCGGCGCCATGCCGGCGATGCGCACGTAGCCGCCGAGCGGCAGCGCGGAGATCGCGAACTCGGTCTCGCCGCGGCGGAAGGAGAGCACCACCGGGCCGAACCCGACGCTGAAGCGCTCGACGCGCATGCCGGAGCGGCGGGCGGCGAGGTAGTGCCCGGCCTCGTGCACCACGATGAGCAGCGACACCGCCAGGACGGCGGCGATCACGGCGACGGCGGTCGTCAATGCTTGGGCTCCTCGCCGAACTCGTCGGCCTCGAACACCTCGACCTCGGCGTCCGGCTCCTGCCAGGCGCGCGCGGGGAGGCCGGCCTTCAGGCACACGTGCTTCAGGAAGGTGGCCGCGTCCCAGCCGTGCTCGACCGCCACTCTGGGGAGGAGCGCGCCGCGGTGCCAGCCCTGCTTCACCAGGAGGCCGTGCCGCCCGACCTGCAGCTCGCCGGGGCCCGCCATGCGCCGGGGCTGGCCGAGCGCCGACACGGACAGCGTGAGCCGCGCGATCTCCTCCGCCGCGAGCGGCGGGAAGCGCGGGTCCTCGTGCGCGGCGGCGACCGCCATCGCGGCCACGGTGGCGGCGAGGCTGCCGGCGGGCTGGAACGTGCCGATGCACCCGCGCAGCTCGCCGTCCACCTCGAGCGTGACGAACGCGCCGCGCCGCTCGCCCAGCGCGCCCTCCTCCGGCAGCGGGCGCGGCGGGGTCAGGCCGAGGTGGGCGAGGATCGCGCCGCGCGCGATGCCGAGCAGGGCGGCGCGGTCGGTGGCGGAGAGCGGGGTCATGGGCGGCGCCGGGCGCCGGTGAGCAGCAGGCGCCGCGCGTCGGCGAGGATCTCGCCGTGGTCGAAGGCGATGGGCGAGGGCAGCGCGTCCCAGGCGAAGGCGCGCGCCTCCTCCGCGTCGTCGGCGCCGGCCGGCTCGCCGGCGGCGCGCCCGATGAACACCGCCGAGAGCGTGTGGCGGCGGGGATCGCGGCGCGGGTCCGAGTACACGTAGACGAGGTCCTCGAGCGTCACCTCGAGGCCGGTCTCCTCGCGCGCCTCGCGGACCGCGGCCGCCTCGAGCGTCTCGCCGGCGTCCACGAAGCCGCCCGGCAGCGCCCAGCCGGGCGGCGGGTACTTGCGGCGCACCATCACCACGCGGTCCCCGGGCAGGAGGATCACCACGTCCACGGTGGGCGACGGACCGGCGGGGGGCGGCACGGTGCAGAGGTAGCGCAGGCCGCCCCGTGGGTCAATTCGCGAGGGGGGCCGGGCGGTTCGGCGCGGCGGTTCACCGCGGCGCCACGATGAGCGGCGACCCCGCCTCGCCGGGCGGCGGCGCGCCGGCGTCCGGCCCGGCGGCGGCCGGCGCGGCCGGGGGGAACGCCTTCTCGAGGAGCCGCCGGGCGAACGGGATCTCGCCCGCCGGCCTGCCCGCCACCAGCGCCCGCGCGGCCGCGGCGGCGGCGCGGGCGTTCGCGGCGTCGCCGGCCGCGTCGAGGTGCTCGGCCACCGAGTAGAGGCGGCCCGCCAGCAGCGCGCGCCGCGGCGGCTCGAGGTAGCGGACCACCGCCTCGTCCAGGACCCGCGCCATCTGCTCGGCGCGCTGCCGCTCGTCGAGGTAGAGCGGCGACACCGCCACCTCGTCGAGCCGCGCCGCGACCTCGCGCAGGTAGCCCTCGTCGGCGAGCCAGCCGCGCAGGAGCGGCAGGTCGTGGAGCGCGCCGGACGCCTCGAGGGCGGCGGCCTCCTCCGCGTCCGGGAGCGCGGGGAAGCGCGCCGCCGGATCCGGGAGCGGCGCGGCCGGCCCGAGCTGCGCCAGCCAGAGGTCGCTGCCCTCGGGCACGCGCTGGCCGGTCACCTCGTTGCGCGCGCGGGCCTCGGCCACCAGCGCGTGGGCGCGGGCGCGCTCGATCTCGCCGACGCCCATGGCCGCGCCGCGGTCGAGGATGCCCCGCGCGAACGCGCGCCACTCCTTGCGCCCGAGCAGCGCCACCTGCAGCTCCACCAGGCCGCGCTCGTCGGAGATCACCGCTTGGCCGACCTCGATGCCCTTGCCCGGCACGGCGCGCGAGAGCCACACCGCGCGCTCGCCGCGGCCGTCCACCGCCGAGGCGTAGGCGGGCGGGGGCGGCTCGGCCGGCGCGGGCGCGGCGACCGGCGGCGCGGGCCGCGGCGGCTCCGGGACCTGGACCCCGCGGATGCGCAGGAGGTGCAGCCCGCGCTTCGCCTCCTTGGCGACGTCGCGGGAGGCGTGGCCGGCGAGCGCGGCCAGCACGTCCGCGCGGGGCGCCGCGAGCGCGGCGCGCGAGAGGGCCAGCGCGAGCGGCGCCGGGAGCGTCGCGACCTCCTCCGGCTTCGCGCGGGCCAGCCCGAGCACCAGCCGGGCGGCGCGGCCCACCTCCTCGCGCGGGGCGCCGACGAGCGCCGCGATCTCCTGGCTCTCCACGTTCGGGTCGCGGAGCATGGCCAGCAGCCGGTCGGGGTCGAGGGTCGTCATCGCCGGGCAATCTAGCGGCCGGATCGGGGCGGGTCCACACGACGTCCCCCGGCCGCCCCGGCTGCGACGGTCCTTCGCTTGACACCCTGGCGCACCGGTTCCTAGGCTTCGCGCTCCACGCCGGCCGTCCGCGGCCGCTCACCACCGATGGAGACGACCATGATCCGGATGCTCCTCGCGGCCGCCGCCGCGTTCGCCGTCTTCGCCGCGCAGCCGGCGCTCGCGGACGAGGACGGCTGCAAGAACTGCCCGATGCACAAGTCCGCGCAGGCGGACAAGAGCGACAAGAAGGACGCCAAGGCCGGCTGCCCGTGCGCCGGCGAGGGCAAGGAATGCAAGTGCGGCGCGAACTGCCAGTGCCCGCACTGCGCCGCCAAGAAGGCCGCCGAGAAGAAGGACGACACCAAGAAGAGCTGAGCGGTTTCGCCGCAGCGCAGCATCGGCGGGCCGCCCCGGCGACGGGGCGGCCCTTCGCGTTCCGGTGGGTTGTCGCCGGCGGGCAGGCGCTCTAACCTGTCCGGCCCGCCCCCGGCCGGGCGAGGCCAGAGAGGAGCCACGTGGCACTGCTCGACGAGATCCTGGAGGACAACCGGAAGGTGGCGGGCCCGGGGAAGGACCCCGGCAGCTACATCGCCCACCGGCACCTGTGCATCGTCACCTGCGTGGATCCGCGGCTGACGCACTTCTTCGGCAGCGCGCTCGGCGTCGAGCGCGGCCACGCGGTGGCGCTCCGCGTGCCCGGCGCGCGCATCGCGCCCGGCTCCGAGCTGATGCGCGCGCTGGCCGCGTCGGTGTACGTGAACGACTGCCAGGAGATCCTGGTCATCCCGCACACCGACTGCGGCGTCGCGAGCGTCGGCGGCACCGAGCTGCGCCGCGTGATGCGCGCCCGCGGCGTGGCCGACGCGGACATCCCGCAGGACCCCGGCGCGTTCTTCGGCCTGGTGCCGGACGTGCGCGAGGGCGCCCGCGAGACGGTGCGCGCCATCCGCGCGTCGCCGTTCCTCCCGCGCCACATCCCGGTGCACGCCGCGCTGATGGACATCCGCACCGGCGCGCTCGAGGTCATCGAGCGCGGGTACGATCACGTGTTTGGGTAGCTACCCCGCCGCGGAGCGCTCGGCCGCGCGGGGCGCCGTGCGCCGGCGGGCGGCGTGGGCCGCGAGCACCTTCGCGAGGTGCTGGCCCGTGTAGCTGCCGCGCGCCCGCGCGACCTCCTCCGGCGTCCCCTCGGCGATGATCCGGCCGCCCTCGTCGCCGCCCTCGGGCCCCAGGTCCATGACCCAGTCCGCGTACTTGATGACGTCGAGGTTGTGCTCGATGACCACCACGCTGTTGCCGGCGTCCACCAGCCGATCGAGCACGTGGAGCAGCCGCTTCACGTCCTCGAAGTGCAGGCCGGTGGTCGGCTCGTCGAGCACGTAGAGCGTCCGCCCGGTGCCCACCCGCGCCAGCTCGCGCGACAGCTTGATGCGCTGCGCCTCGCCGCCGGAGAGGGTGGTCGAGGGCTGGCCCAGCTTCAGGTAGCCGAGCCCGACGTCCTCGAGCGTCCGCAGGATGCGGGCGATCTCCTTGTGGTTCTGGAACAGCGCGCCCGCCTCGGTGACCGACAGGTCGAGCACCTCGGCGACGTTCTTGCCCTTGAACGTGACGCGGAGCGTGGCGTCGTTGAAGCGCTTGCCGCCGCACACCTCGCACGGCACCAGCACGTCGGCGAGGAAGTGCATCTCGACGAGCTTCATGCCGTCGCCCTGGCACGCCTCGCAGCGCCCGCCCTTCACGTTGAAGCTGAAGCGCCCGGGCTGGTACCCGAACGCGCGCGCCTCGGGCGTCTGGGCGAACACCTCGCGGATGTGGTCGAACAGCTTGGTGTAGGTGGCCGGGTTGGACCGCGGGGTGCGGCCGATGGGCTGCTGGTTGATGTCGATGACCTTGTCCACCAGCGCCGCGCCCTCCAGCCGCTCGTGCGCGCCGGGCGCCTCGCGCGTGCCGTAGTGGTGGCGCATGAGCGCGGGGCGCAGGATGCGGTTGACGAGGGTGGACTTGCCCGCGCCGGACACGCCGGTCACGGCCACGAAGCGGCCCAGCGGGAAGGTGGCGGTCACGTCCTTCAGGTTGTGCTCGCGCGCGCCGAAGATGGTGATGGCGCCGTGGTCGCCGGCGCGGCGCCGCTCGGGGAGCGGGATCTCCGCCCGGCCGGACAGGTAGGCGCCGGTGAGCGAGCGCGGGTTGCGCTTCACCTGCTCGGGCGTGCCCTCGGCCACCACCTCGCCGCCGTGCGCGCCGGCGCCGGGCCCGAAGTCCACGATCCAGTCGGCCTCCTCCATCGTCTCCTCGTCGTGCTCCACCACGATGACGGAGTTGCCCACGTCGCGGAGCCGCTTGAGCGTGGCGAGGAGCTTGCCGTTGTCGCGCTGGTGCAGGCCGATGGACGGCTCGTCGAGGATGTAGATGACGCCGGTGAGCTCGGAGCCCATCTGCGAGGCCAGCCGGATGCGCTGGCTCTCGCCGCCGGAGAGCGACGGGCCGGGCCGGTCGAGCGTGAGGTAGCCGAGCCCCACGTCGAGCAGGAACTTGAGCCGGTTGCGGATCTCCTTCAGCAGCTCGTCGGCGATGCGCGCCTCGTTGCCGCCGAGGTCGAGCGCGGAGAGCCACGCGTGCGCCTCGGCGATGGTGAGGTGCGACAGCTCCACGATGCCGCGGCCGCGGATGCGCACCGCGCGGCTCTCCGGCTTCAGCCGCTCGCCGTTGCAGGTCGGGCACGGCTTGTCGGAGAAGAAGCGCATGTACCAGCGCCGCATCGCCTCCGAGCCGGTGGCCTTGAAGCGCCGGTAGAGCTGGTTGACGACGCCCTCCCACTCGAGCCGGTAGCGGCCGTTCCCGGCGGCCTCGGTCCCGAGCATGATGACGTCGCGGTCCTTCTTCGGCAGCTTGGACCAGGGCGTGTCGAGGTCCAGCTTGAGCGCGCGGGACAGGTGCTCGACGAACTCGAACGTCCAGCCCTCGCCGCGCTCCATCCCGCTCGCCCACGGCTCCACCGCGCCTTCGCGGATGGTGAGCGACGGGTCGGGGACGATGAGGTCCGGGTCCATCTCCGGGCGCGTGCCCAGGCCCTGGCAGTCCGGGCAGAAGCCGAGCGGGGAGTTGAAGGAGAAGCCGGGGGGCGTGAGCTCGCCGAAGCTGAGGCCGCAGGCGTGGCAGGCGTTCAGCTCGGAGAAGAAGCGGTCGTGCCGCTTGTACTCCTCCGGATCGCCGGGCCCGACCTTCTGCTCCTTGTCGGCGTCGGCCACCACCAGCGTGCCCTTGCCCTCGCGGAGCGCGGTCTCCACCGAGTCGGTGAGGCGCGGGCGGATGCCGTCCTTCACCACCAGGCGATCCACCACCAGCTCGATGTCGTGCTTCAGCTTCTTGTCGAGCGTGAGCCGGTCGGTGAGCTGGTGGATCATCCCGTCCACGCGGACGCGCGAGAACCCGCGCTTGGCGAGATCGGCGAACAGGTCGCGGTACTCGCCCTTGCGGTTCTGCACCAGCGGCGCGAGCACCAGGATGCGCGCGCCCTCCGGCATCCCCAGCACCGTGTCCACGATCTGCTGCGCGGTCTGCTTGCCGACCGCGCGGCCGCAGCCCGGGCAGTGCTGCACGCCGATGGAGGCGTAGAGCACGCGCAGGTAGTCGTGCACCTCGGTGATGGTGCCGACGGTGGACCGCGGGTTGTTCGAGGCCGCCTTCTGCTCGATCGAGATGGTCGGCGAGAGGCCGCGGAGGGTGTCGTACTTCGGCTTCTCCATCTGCCCGAGGAACTGCCGGGCGTAGGAGGAGAGCGACTCGACGTAGCGGCGCTGACCCTCCGCGTAGAGGGTGTCGAAGGCGAGCGAGGACTTGCCGGATCCGGAGACGCCCGTGAAGACCACCAGCTTCTTCTTGGGGATCTCGAACGTGACCGACTTCAGGTTGTGCTCGCGCGCCCCCTTGACGGTGATGAACTCGGGCTCGCTCATGAAGCGGTCTACTTAACGGAGGATTCCGACATTGGCCAGCGCCGCTGGCCGGCCGGCGGCGCGCCTTCCGCGATTCCCGCGAAGGTGATAGCACCGACTGGCCCATGGCCCCTCCCGAGATCCATGCCGGCGCGCTCGCGACGCGCGACGCGACGCCCGCCCGGGCGGCGGGTGGGGTGGCCGGCGGGCGCTCGCCCGATCGCGGGCGGCTGCGCCGGCGGGCCCGCGCGCTCCTGTTCGCCTCGGCGGTGCTGTTCGGGGCCTCGGCGGCGCTCGCGAAGCTGGCGGCGCGGCAGGGCATGTCCGGAGGGCAGGCCACGCTGGTCCGGTTCGCGATCGGGCTCGCCGCGGTGCTGGCGCTGTTCCGGGCGCGCCCCGGCACGTTCCGGCCGCACCGCAAGGACCTCCTCTTCGCGCGGGGCCTCTTCGGCGGGGTGGCGGCGCTGCTCTACTTCCTCGCCATCGAGCGCATCCCGGCGGGCGAGGCCACGCTGCTCAACAACACCTTCCCCATCTGGGCGGTGCTGCTCTCGCTGTTCGTGCTGAACGAGCGCCCCACGGTGCACCTGTGGATCGCGCTCGCGGTGGCGAGCGCGGGGGTGTGGCTGGTGCTGGGCGGCGGGAGCGTCCGCCTCGGGCTGGGCTGGGGCGAGGGGCTCGGCATCGTGTCCGGCGTGCTGGGCGGCGCGGCCGTGACCGCCATCCGCGCGCTCCGCCCCACCGACAACGCCCCGACCATCTTCTTCTCGTTCTCGGTGGGCGGCCTGCTCGTGTCGCTGCCGTTCGCGCTCCAGGCCTGGCCGTCGGCGCCGGGGGCCTACCTGGCGGCGCTGGGGGTCGGGGCGGTCGCGTTCCTGGCGCAGCTCTCCATGACCGAGGCCTACGGGGCGCTCTCGGTGCCCGAGGCGGCGCTCTGGCAGCAGCTCACGCCCATCGCCAGCTACCTGTGGGCGCTCTCGCTGGGCGAGCGGCTCTCGCTCGCGACCGTGCTCGGCGTGCTGCTGGGCCTGGGCGGCATCCTGTACGGCAGCCTGCTCGGCCACGCGCCGCGCGAGGCCCGCTCGCGCGAGGCGCGGATGGCCGAGGGCCTGCCGGCGGAGGAGCCGTGACGCCCCAGCCCGCCGCCGTGCCCGCCGCCCCCGCGCGCAGCGCCGGGGCCCCGCGGCCCCAGCCGCGCTGGCTCGCGCGCCTCGAGCTGCTCGGGGCGGCGCTCTCCTTCGGGCTCATGGCGGTGCTGGCGCGGCGGCTCTCGCGCGGCGGCGCGGCGTTCTCGGCCGGCCAGCTCACCGTGATCCGGTTCGTGGTGGGCGCGGCGGTGTCGCTGGTCGCGTTCCGCGTCCGCCCCGGGCTGTACCGGCCGCACGACCTCCGCCTGCTGTGGACCCGCGGCGTGTCGGGCGGGATCGTGGTGGTGCTGTACTTCCTCGCGCTCGCGCGCATCCCGGCCGGCGAGGCCGGCATGCTCTACAACCTGTTCCCGGTCATCGCGACCGCCCTCAGCATCCGCGCGTTCGGCGAGCGCCCCACCGTGCACCTGGTGCTGGCGCTGCTGGTCGCTACCGGCGGCGTGGTGCTGGTGCTCGGGAACGGGTCGCTCGCGCTCGGCGTGGGGCTGGGCGAGGCGCTCGCGGTCGGGGCCGCGGTGTTCGCCGCGTTCTCGTCGGTGGTCATCCGCGCCATGCGGGCCACCGACAACGCGCCGACGATCTTCTTCTACTTCTGCCTGGGCGGGCTGCCGGTGGCGCTCCCGTTCGCGCTCGGCGCCTGGCCGACCGACCTCACCGCCTGGGCGCTCGCCGCGGGGATGGGGCTCGCCGCCTACGCCGCCCAGGTGCTGATGACCGAGGCGTACGGCGCGCTCTCCATCGGCGAGGCCGCGGTGTGGCTGCAGCTCACGCCGCTCGCGCAGTACGGGCTGGCGGCGCTCCTGCTCGGCGAGCGGGTGAGCGCCGCGGGCATGGCGGGGATGCTGGTGGGCGTGGCCGGGGTGGCCTACGGCACGGTGCTCGGGCACCGGCCCCGCGCGCGCGGCGCCTGATCAGGCGGTCGCCGCGTGGGCGGCCTCGTCCGGCGCGGCCGCGGGGGGCAGGGTGAAGCTCACGGTGGTGCCGGCCCCGGGCGCGCTCTCCGCCCAGATCCGGCCGCCGTGCGCCTCCACCAGGCCGCGCGCGATGGCGAGCCCCAGGCCCGAGCCGCGCCAGCGCGCGGCGCTGCCGCGCTGGAAGCGGTCGAACACGTGCGGCAGGTCCGCGTCGGCGATGCCGGGGCCGGTGTCGCGGACGCGGAAGATCACCGCGCCGTCCGCCTGCGCCTCGGCGGCGAGGCAGACCGCGCCCTCCTCGGTGGCCTTCACCGCGTTCGACGCGACGTTCCCGAGCACCTGCAGCACGCGGTCGCGATCGCACGCGACCGGTGGCAGGCCGGGCGCGGCGGACAGGCACAGGTCGAGCCCCTTCGCCCGCGCGGCCTCGCGGAGCTGGTCGGCCGCCTCGCCGAGCAGATCGGCCGGGTCGCACGGCTCCGGCCGCATCGACAGGCGGCCCTCCTCCAGCGTCTCGAGGTCGAGCAGGTCGTCGATGAGCCGGTTCATGCGGCGGCCGGCGGCGGCGAGCCGCGCGGCGGCGCGCCGGGCCTGCGCGGCCGCCTCCGGGCCGTCGGGCAGCCGGGTCAGCGCGGCGGCGCCCAGCGTCACGGCGGACAGCGGCGTGCGCAGGTCGTGCGAGACCACCTGCAGGACCTCGTCGCGGTTGCGCACCGCGCGCCGCAGCTCGGTCACGTCGAGCAGCGTGGTGACGGCGCCGACCACGCGCCCCTCGCCGTCGCGGATGGGCGCGGCGCCGTTCAGGACGACCGCCTGCGTCCCGTCGAAGCGGTCGATCTCGACCAGCTCGCCGCCGACCGCCTCGCCGGAGCGGAGCGCGCGCTGCAGCGCCCAGTCGCCGGCGGCGAGCGGCGCGCCGGAGTCGGCCCGGCGCGCGCGCTGCTCGCGGTAGAGCGCGCCCGGACGGAGCGGCGCGCGCGAGCCCCAGATCCGCCGGGCCGCGTCGTTCGCCTGGACCACCTGCCCGCCGGCGTCGGCGATGAGCACGCCCACCGGCAGCACGCGCAGCACCGCCTCCAGCCGGCGCCGGTCGGCCTCGACCTGCTCGCGGCCGCGGACCTGCTCGGTCACCTCGGAGACCATGACCACGAGGTCGCGCCGGCCGCCGCCGGACTCGACCGCGCGCACCGACCAGCGCCACCAGGTCGGGCCCCGGGCGAACCCGTCGTACCGGTACTCCTGCTCCTCGTGCGCGACGTCGCCGGCCGCCACCTCGCGCAGGAGCGCGACCAGGCCGGCCTCCTGCGCGCGCGGCAGGAACTCCTCCAGCCGCAGCCCCTGCACGCCCTCGCTGCGGAACGGCGCGTCGAGGAACGCGAGGTACGCCGGGTTGGCCCAGCGCGCCCGCAGCTCGGCGGGATCCAGGATCAGCACGCCGACCGGCGCCTCGGCGAACGCCGCCTCGAAGCGGCGGCGGACCGCGTCGAGGTGCCGGGCCATCTGCGCGTACGCGGCGCCCAGGCGGACCACCTCGTCCGGCCCGGTGAGCGGCTCCGGCGCCTCGCCCCGCCCCAGCGCGGCGGCGTGGCGCTCCAGCCGGCGCAGCGCGCGCGAGGTGTGCGCGCCCACGGCCCAGCTCGCGCCCAGCGCGACCAGCGCCACCAGGCCCGCGCCGAGGAGGCCGATCGCCAGCTCGCGGCGCATGGGCGCGAGCATGGCCGCGCGCGGCTGCGTCGCGCGCACCGCCCACGCCAGCTCCGGCACCGGCACCGCCGCGGCGAGCCGCGCCGGGCCGCCGCCCTCGGAGCGCATCGGGCCGGTCGCCTCGGCGCCCGCCAGCGCCGCCCGCACCAGGTCCTGCGCCCCCGCCACCAGGCGGTCGTCCCAGGCGAGCGGGATGGCCGGCACGCGCGCGACCAGCCGGCCCGCGCGATCCACGATGCCCACGCTGCCCTCGCCCTCGCGGGCCGGCAGGACGCGGGCGGCCAGCCGCTCCGGATCGACCGCGGCCAGGAGCGCGCCCGAGAGCCGCCCCGCGCCGTCGCGCACCGCGGTCGCGACCGCCACCACCGGTGCGCCGTCGGCCGGGTTGCGCACCAGGTCCCCCACCGCCACCGCGTCGCCGGCGAGCAGGCGGCGCAGCTCGGCGCGGTCGGCGAACGACACCTCGTGCAGCCGCGCGTCGCTGGACGCGACCACCCGGCCGTCCGGCGCCACCCAGGAGAGATCGCGGACCACGCCGGAGTCCTGCACGGCCACCGAGAGCAGGTGCGCCGCGTCCTCGCCCAGGATCCGGCCGCCGTCGAGCGCGTGCCCGAGCACCGCGCTGGCGCGGGCCACCCCGTCGATCTGGGCGCGCAGCGCGGCCGCGGCGGTCCGCGCCACCTCCAGGTTCGAGAGCTGCTCGGCCTCGGCGCGCGCGCGGAACGAGCGGACCGAGACGAGCGCGCCGAGCGCGACGAACGCGAGCGAGGCGAGCCCCACCAGCAGGAGCAGGCGGGAGCGGATGGTGCGCAGCATGCGGGCTGGGATTCCTCCGGCGGTGCAAACGAGGGCCGCCGGCGGTGTATTCCGACGTCGCACGGCCGCGCACGGAAGGGGACCGCGATCGCTCGCCCGCTCGCGCGCCGGCGCGAGGCCCTCGCACCGCACGCCGGCGGCCTCCTGCGCAGGGAGGGGCCCGCCCGGACGGTCGGCTGGCAGCGGCCCACCCGGGGCCAGCGCCGGGCGGCTGCCTTGCCGCGCGGCGCGCGGTAGATTGGCGAGACCTCTCGATCACCAGGAGTCAAGCATGCGCAAGGCCGCCGCCGCCGTCGCCGCCCTCCTCCTCGCCCTCCCGCTCGGCGCCGCGGCCCGCAAGGTCGCGGGCGTGGAGCTCCCCGACAGCGTGACCGTCGAGGGCAAGGAGCTCCGCCTGAACGGGGCGGGCATCCGGAAGAAGCTCTGGATCGAGGTCTACGTGGGCGCGCTCTACCTCGCGACGCCGTCCTCGGACGCGAACGCCATCCTCGCGGCGGACGAGCCGAGGCGCGTGCGCATGGTCTTCCGGCGCGACGTGGACCAGAAGTCGATCATGGGCGCGTTCCGCGACGGCTTCGAGGCGAACTCCGGGGCCGAGGCGGCGGCGCTCGTGCCGCAGCTCGACCGGATCGCGCCGGCCATCGGCGACGTGAAGAAGGGCGGCGAGATCACGGTGACCTACCTGCCGGGCACCGGGGCGGTGGTCACCGGGCCGAAGGGCACCGCCACGGTCGAGGGCAAGGCGTTCGCCGACGCGCTCTTCCGCAACTGGCTCGGCCGGAAGCCGGCCGACGACGACCTGAAGCGCCGCATGCTCGGGAAGTAGCGGGGGCGGCCATGGGCGCGCCGGCGGTCGCGTTCGAGCCGTTCACCGAGGACCACCAGGCGTTCCGCCGGACGGTCCGCGCGTTCGTGGAGCAGGAGCTCGCGCCACACGGGCGCGAGTGGGACGAGGCGGGGAGCTTCCCGCGCGCGCTGTTCCGCCGCTTCGGCGAGCTGGGCCTGTTCGGCATCCGGCAGCCGCCGGAGGTGGGCGGCTCGGGGCTCGACTGGTGGTACGTCGTCGCCTACGCCGAGGAGCTGGCGCGCTGCCGCAACGCCGGCCTGGCCGTCTCCATGCTGGTGCACGGGGAGATGGCCATCCCGGTGATCGGGGAGCTCGGCACCGAGGCGCAGCGCCGCGAGTTCCTGGCGCCCGCCGTCCGGGGCGAGCGGGTGGCGGCGCTCGCGATCTCCGAGCCGGACGCCGGCTCGGACGTGGCGGCCATCCGCACCACCGCCCGGCGCGACGGCGCCGACCTGGTGGTGAACGGCTCGAAGATGTGGATCACGAACGGCGCCCGGGCCGACTTCCTCACCCTGGCCGTGCGCACCGGCGAGGCCGGCCACGGCGGGCTCTCGCTGCTGCTGTTCCCCACCGACGTGAAGGGCTTCCAGGTCTCGCGCACGCTGGAGAAGGTGGGGCTGCCGTCGTCGGACACCGCGGTGCTGTTCTTCGAGGAGTGCCGGGTGCCGGCGGCGAACCTGCTCGGCGAGCAGGATCAGGGCTTCTACCACGTCATGGCGAACTTCCAGGGCGAGCGGCTGGTGGCGGCCGTCCAGGCCGTCGCCGGGATGCAGCTCATGCTGGAGGACGCGATGCGCTACGGCGGCGAGCGCAGCGCGTTCGGCCGGCCCGTCGCGAAGTTCCAGGCCTGGCGGCACCGGCTCGCGGATCACCTCACCGCGGTCGAGGCGGCGCGCTGGCTCACCTACCGGGCGGCCGACCTGCTGGCGCGGGGCGAGCCGGCGGTGCGCGAGATCTCGATGGCGAAGCTGTTCGCCTGCGAGCTGGCCCAGCGGGTGGCCTACGACTGCATGCAGCTCCACGGCGGCATGGGCTACGTGCTGGAGAGCGACATCGCCCGCGCCTGGCGCGACGTGCGGGCCATGACCATCGCCGGCGGCACGTCCGAGATCATGCGCGAGCTGGTGTCGCGCGCGGCGGGGCTGTGACGCGGCGCGCCGGCGACGGGAGGGCGGGATGACGGAGGCGCGGGTGGTGCTGGTGACCGCGCCCGACGCGGACGTCGCCGCGCGGCTGGCGCGGGCGCTCGTCGAGGAGCGGCTCGCGGCCTGCGGCAACGTCGTGCCGGCCATCCGGTCGATCTACCGGTGGGAGGGGAGCGTGCACGACGAGGGCGAGGCGCTCCTGGTGCTGAAGACCCGCGCCGCCCGCGTGGACGCGCTCCGGGCGCGCGTCCTCGAGCTGCATCCGTACCAGGTGCCGGAGGTGCTGGTGCTGCCGGTGGAGGCGGGGAGCGACGCCTACCTCGCCTGGATCGCGGCCGAGACCTCCTGACGGCGGTGCCCGCCGCGCGGGGCCCGTCTACTTCTTCCGGAACAGCGCCTCGAGCGCGTCGCGGGGATCCTCGGTCGCGCGGGGCGCCTCGCCGAACAGCGCGCCGAGCGCGTTGCGCGCGGCCTCGGAGCGGCCGGTGCGCCGGCGCGAGGCGCCGTCTCCGAGCTGGAACAGGTCGCAGGCGTTCGAGGCGTCCTTCTCCACGACGTGGTCGGCGTGCGGCTCCCGGCACTGGTGCGCCGCCGCCTCGTCGTAGTGGCGGCAGCACATGCAGGTGTGCAGATCCGCGTCGCACTCGGGGCAGGTGGACCGGCGTCCCACCGGTCCGTCGATGCGCAGCGTCGCCCCGCAGCCGTAGCAGGTGGTCGCCATCGGGGTATCATAGCCGGACCCCCGGGCCCCCTGCATGCGGAAGCCCATACCCTACGGCCGGTTCCTCCTCCTCGACCGCATCGCGGTCGGCGGCATGGCCGAGGTGTACGTCGCGATCCGCCGCGGCGAGCCGGCCGGGCGCCTGTACGCGCTGAAGCGGATCCTCCCCACGCTCGCCGAGGACGCCGAGTTCATCACGATGTTCCTCGACGAGGCGAGGCTCGTGGTCCAGCTCGACCACCCGGCCATCGTCCCCATCCACGAGCTGGGGATGCACGGCGAGGGCTACTACATCGCGATGGACTACCTGCCCGGCAAGGACCTGCGGGCGCTCCTCGACCGGCTGCGCGCGCGCGGCGAGCCGATGCCGGTGCCGCTCGCGGCCCACGTGGCGGCGCGGGTAGCCGACGCGCTCGACCACGCGCACCGCAAGCGCGACGCGCTCGGCTCGCCGCTGCGCGTGGTCCACCGCGACGTCTCGCCCGCGAACGTGCTGCTCGGCTTCGACGGCTCGGTGCGCATCATCGACTTCGGGATCGCCCAGGCGGCGCTGCGCACGCGCCGGCAGGACACGGTGCTGCGGGGCAAGTTCGGCTACATGAGCCCGGAGATGGTGCGCGGGCAGCCGGTGGACCACCGCTCCGACGTGTTCTCGCTCGGCGTGGTGCTGCACGAGATGCTCACCGGCGCGCGGTTGTTCAGCGGCAAGTCCGAGCTCTCGGTGCTGGAGCGGGTGCGCCGCGCCGAGGTGCCGCCGCCGTCCCGGACCCGCCCCGGGCTGCCGCCCGAGCTGGACGCCATCGTGCTGCGCGCGCTGGCGCGCGACCCGGCGCAGCGCTTCGAGTGGGCGAGCGACCTGCGCGACGCGCTGCTCGCGTTCACGCACGGCGTGCCGCCCGACGAGCCGCCCGGGGATCCGCCGGCGCTGGCCCGGACCATGGCGATCTCGTTCCCCGGCGAGCTGCGGGCGGAGCTCGACCGGCTCGAGAAGCTCCGCGCCGCGCCGGCCCCGGCGCGCGAGACGTCGCCGCCCGAGCGCACCCAGGTGATCGCGGTCCGCCCCGACGAGCCGCCGGCGTCCGGGGGCGGTGCGGACGGCGCCGACGGCGGGCTCGCGGCGCCGCCGTTCTTCCGCCTGCCCGAGGCGCTCGCCGCGCCCGCCCCGTCCCGCCCGGCGCTCGTGACCGGCCGCACCGCGGCCGCCGCCGGGTTCGGCGCGCTGGTGGCGGTCGCGGCCGTGCTGGCGTTCACCGGCCCGCGCCGGCCCCAGGCCCCCGGCGCGCCCGTGGCGGCGGCGCCCGCGATCCCGTCCGTCTCCGCGGCGCCCGCCGCGCCCCAGGGCCGCACGGCGCCGGGCCGGCCCGCCACCGGGCGGATCTCGGTGCAGGCGCGGGTGGCGGCCACGCTGCTGCTGGACGGCGAGGCGCAGCGCCCGCCGCTCGGCGCGGGCGAGGTGCGCACGCTGGAGGTGACCGTGGGGCGCCACCGGGTCGAGTTCCGGACCGAGGACGGCTTCCGCGCCGGCGCGACCGTCGAGGTGCGCGCGGGCGAGACCGCGGAGCTGCTCGGGGTGGCGCTGGAGTAGCGGCGCCGCTCAGGCGCGCGCGCCGGCGAGATCCAGGTCCTCGAGGTGCGGCGGGCTCTCGGCCAGGTCGGCGGAGAGCACCGCCACCGTCTCGACGTCGAGCCGGATGCGCTCCCAGTCCTCCGGCGGCACCGCCACGAACGCGTCCACCACGCGCGGATCGAACTGCGTCCCGCGGCAGCGGACGATCTCCTCGCGCGCCTCCGCGAACGGGCGCGAGCGGCGGTACGGGCGGTCGCTGGTGATGGCGTCGAGCGTGTCCACCACGTGGAAGATGCGCGCGCCGATGACGATCTCCTCGCCGCCCAGCCCGGAGGGATAGCCGCTGCCGTCCCACTTCTCCTGGTGCTGCAGGACGATCGCCGAGGCGGGCCGCAGGTAGTCCACCCGCTGCAGGAGCGCCCACCCGAGCTCCGGGTGGCGCTTCATCTCGGTCCACTCCTCGCCGGTGAGCGGCCCCGGCTTCAGCAGCACGCGGTCGCGCACGCCGATCTTGCCGATGTCGTGCAGCAGGGCGCCGTGCTCGATGACGGTGAGCGCCGGCTCCTCCATGCCGAGCTGCTGCGCCAGGCGCCGCGCGTAGAGCGAGACGCGCCGCGAGTGCCACTGGGTCTCGGCGTCGCGGTAGTCGAGCGCGGCGATGAGCCCCTCCAGCAGCGCCTGGGTGCGCTGCTGCACCATCTGCTCGAGCCGGGTGTTGATCTCCTTCAGCTGCCCGTTCTGCCGGTGCACCTCGGCGGTGAGCCGCTCGTTCTCGATGCGCAGCCGCGCCGCCTCGGCGGCCTGGCTCACGGTGGTGAGCAGCTCCTGCTGGTGCCACGGCTTCGAGATGATCCGGAAGACCTCGCCCGCGTTCACGGCCTGCAGCGCCACGCGGAAGTCCTCGGCGGCGGTGCAGAGGATGCGGACCGCGGCGGGGAAGCGGGCGCGCGCCGCCTTCAGGAAGGCGACCCCGTCCATGCTCGGCATCATGTAGTCGGAGATCACCACCACCGGGGCCTCGGCCTCGATGGCGGCGAGCGCATCGGCCGGCCGCAGGAAGCAGCGGGTCTCGTACCCCGAAAGCTCCAGCACGCGCGCGAGCGCCTTCAGGATCAGCTCGTCGTCGTCGACGATGAAGACCCGGTCCGCGTTCATCGCGCGAGTAGAGCAGGGCGGGGCGGGCGGGGCAAGGTGCGGATCCATGGGGGCCGATTGTACCGGCCGCGATCCGGCCCCGCACGGCCCGGCGTGTGCGTGCACGGAGGGTGAGGGAGCAGGCGGGCGCGGCGACGGCGAGCGCCGGCCGCGCCGCCGGGGGCGCACCTCTCGGGCCTTCCGCAGCAGGGTGGGGCCCCGCGGAGCTCCGCTCCGCGGGGCGGGGCGCAGCCCCGTTCAGAAGCTCCGCAGCCCCGTTCAGAAGCTCTGCAGGAACTCGTCGTTCGAGTCGAACTCGGAGAGCTTCTTCAGCAGCCGCTCCATGGCCTCGACCGGCTTCAGCGAGGCGAGCGCGCCGCGGAGGCGCCGCACCTTCTCGATGTCCTTCGACGAGAAGAGCTTCTCCTCCTTGCGGGTCCCGGACGCGCCGATGTCGATGGCCGGGAAGATGCGCCGCTCGGCGAGCTGCCGCGAGAGCACCACCTCCATGTTGCCGGTGCCCTTGAACTCCTCGAAGATCACCTCGTCCATGCGCGAGCCGGTGTCGATGAGCGCGGTCGCGATGATGGTGAGCGACCCGCCCTCCTCGGCCTTGCGCGCCGAGCCGAACAGCCGCTTCGGGCGCTCCAGCGCGCGCGAGTCCACGCCGCCGGTGAGCGTGCGGCCGGAGGACTCGACCTCCTTGTTGTAGGCGCGCGACAGGCGGGTGATCGAGTCGAGCAGGACCACCACGTCCCTGCCGCCCTCGACCAGGCGCTTCGAGCGCTCCAGCACCATCTCGGCGACGTGGATGTGCTCCTCCGTCGGGCGGTCGTTGGAGGAGCCGATCACCTCGCCCTTGATGTTGCGCTTCATGTCGGTGACCTCCTCGGGACGCTCGTCCACGAGGAGCACCGTGAGGTGCACGTCCGGGCGGTTCGCGATGATGGCCTGCGCGATCCGCTGCAGCATGATGGTCTTGCCGGCCTTGGGCGGCGAGGTGATGAGGCCGCGGGCGCCCAGGCCGATGGGCGAGATGAGATCGAGGACCCGCCCGATCAGCTCGTCGGAGCGGGTCTCCATCACCAGGCGCTCGGTGGGGTCGGTGGCGGTCAGGTTCTGGAAGTGCGTGCGCCGCACCACCGCCATCGGATCGGTGCCCTCCAGCGTGTCGATCCGCGAGAGCACCCGCTTCATGTTGCGGACCGTGGCGAGGCCCTTCACCAGCATGCCCGGCTGCAGGTGGGTGCGGTCGATGAGCCAGCGCGGGACCTCGACGTCGAACGGCTGGGGCAGGTAGCTGCGCTTCGCGTCGCGGAGCCAGCCGTTGCCCTTGCCCTCGAACTGCAGCACGCCCTCGACCTCCTCGGTCGCCTCGGCCTGCGCGGCCGGGGCGGGCTGGCCCTGCGGCGCGGTCCCGTTCGCGGGGGCCGGCGCACCGGGCTGCCCGCCGGCGCCCATCGGCGTGGGGGCGCCGCCCTGCGCCTGCGGCTGACCGCCGCGGCCGCGGCGTCCCCGCCGGCGGCGCCGGCGCCGTCCGGCCTGGCCGGGCGCGCCGCCCGGACCCGAGGGTCCGCCGTCGGCGGCGTCCGCCGGGGCGGCGGGCTGGCTCTGGCTGCTGGTGGACTGCGGGGCCCCGCCTTCACCCGGGGTCGGGGTCTGCTCATGCTCGTTCATGCTGTCGTCTGCTCCGACCGCGGGGCGTTGGTCGCCCCCCAGCGGTCTCTACGTCGCGTCTGGAACGGCGCCGTTCGCGGGCTCGGAAGGAGTCGTCGTTCCGCGAACCGCCTGCCCCCGGTCCCGTCGCTGGCGCGCCGCGCGGTCATCGCGCGGCGGCGGCTCGTCTTCGTGGTGCCAGGAGCCGGTCGACCAGGGGTCGGTCACCCCGCCGCCTCGAAACGTAGGTCGCTCGCAGAGGGGAGACAAGAGAATCCATAGCAAAAAAGATCCTGGAGCGAAAGCCCTGACCGCGCCCGGTAGGGTCCCGCGATCACGGGCCCGCCTCCGGGGCCACCCACTCCTCCGGGATCGCGAGCACCGGCCCGATCTCGGTCAGCAGCGCCAGCGCGGACAGCTCCGGGAACGCGCGCGCGAGCCCGGCGAGCGGCGGCTCGGGCGCCGCGGTGAGCGCGCGGCCGGCCACGCGGGCGAGCGCGCCGCCGCCGTCCTCCCGCCGCACCTCCACCACGTCGTCCGGCGCGAGCCCGATCCGCTCGCGCGCCAGCCGGATGGCGTCGGCGAGCGTGCCGATGCGATCCACGAGCTTCCGCTCCAGCGCCTGCTGTCCGGTCCAGACCCGGCCGCCGGCGACCGCCTCGACCTCCGCCGTGGTGAGCCGCCGCCCCTCGGCCACGCGGGCCACGAACTGGCGGTAGAAGGCCCCGATCTGCTTCTCGAGGACGGCGCGCTCGGCGGGGGTCCAGGGCTTTAGCACCGAGACCAGGCGGGCGTTCTCGCCGCGCTGGTAGGCCTCGGGGTGGATCGACAGCTTCGCGAGCAGGCCGGAGAGGTCGGGCTTCGCCGCGAACACGCCGATCGAGCCCGTGAGCGTGGAGCGCTCGGCCAGGATCGCGTCGGCGCCGACCGCCACCAGGTACCCGCCGCTCGCCGCCAGGTCGCCCATCGAGGCGATCACCGGCTTGCCCTTGCGCCGCGCGCGGACCGCCTCGCGCCAGATCAGGTCGGAGGCGAGCCCATCGCCCCCGCCGGACTCGATCCGCAGCACGATGGCCCGGACCGCGGCGTCGTCGGCGGCGCGGTGGATCTCGGCGGCGATGGTCTCGGCGCCCGCCACGCCGTCGGCGCCGAGCGGGTCGGCACGGCTCCTCCCGCGGGCGATGATCCCCTCCACGCGCACCACCTGGATCACCGCGGGCCGGCCCCAGCGCTGCGCGAGCCGCTCCGGCTCCGGCCGGTACGCGCCGCGCTCGAACAGCCGGCGCCCGGCGACGGCGCGCCCCCAGCGCTCGAGCTCGTCGGGCCAGGCCACCGCGTCCACGAGCCCCGCCTCCTTCGCCTCCTCGGCGGTGAAGAGCCCCTGGTCCACCAGCGCGCGCACGCGCTCCGGGGGCAGCCGCCGCGCCTCGGCGACCTGGGCCACGAAGCGCCCGAACACGTCGTCCAGGACCGCCTCGGTGGCCTCGCGCGCCTCGGGCGAGGGCGCGTCGCGCACCAGCGGCTCGGCGGCGCTCTTGTACGCGCCGGCCTTCACCACGTCGAACGCGATCCCGAGCCGCGCCAGCCCGCCGCGCAGGAAGAGCTGGGAGGTGGAGATGCCGTTCACGATGAGCGGCGCGCCGGGCGGCGCCGCGATGGCGGTGGCGGCGGTGGCGAGCCAGTACTCGCGGGTCCCGCCGCCCTCCAGGTACGCGAGCACCGGCTTGCGCGCGCGCACCGCGGCGAGCAGCGCGCGCAGCTCCTCGACCCGCCCGCCGCCCAGCGACAGGCCGCCGATGCGCACCAGCAGCGCCCCGACCTCCGGATCGTCGCGCGCCGCCTCCAGCCGCGTGACCAGCGTGGCGTAGGGGTCCCGGTCGCCCACGTCGAACACGAGCACGCGCCGGCGCTGGAGCTCGCGGTCCACGTCCACGGTGGGCATGACGACCGCGGGGCCGCCGGAGCGGTAGCGCTCCTCCGAGAGGCGCGCGCCCCCCAGCCACCCGCCGCGCCCGCCCACGCCGGCCCCGGCGAACGTGACGCCGGAGTGCGGCGCGTTCCAGGTGAGCGAGACGAGCCCGAGCGGATCGCCGGCGTCGCCGGGGAGGTCGCGCACCGGGAGCTGCACCTGGAGGCCGAGCGCCACCCCGCGCCACAGCTCGGCCGCGGCGCCGAACGCGAGGTGATCGGAGCGGAACGCGTCGCGCGCCTCGTCGTTCGCGAGCAGGTCGGCGGAGAGCGTGAGGCGGTCGTGCCAGAGCCGGGTCGCGAGCCCGAGGTCGTAGCGGACCGGCACGTCCGCGCCGCCCAGCCGGGCGTCGCGGCCCAGCATGGCGGCGCCGATCGAGAGCCACCGCGTGGGCCGGAGCGTCAGCCCGAGGTCCCAGCCGCCGGCCTGCTCGATCGCGTCGTTCCGCGAGGCGATCCAGGTCCAGGCGACGCCCAGCGAGAGCGCGCGGCCGTCGCCGAGCGTGAGCCCCAGCCGGCTGCGCCGCCAGCGCTCGCCGCCCGCGTCGAGGCCGGGCCGGAGCCACTCCACCGAGTACCCCACGCCGAGCGGGCCCAGGCGGTCGCCCGCGTACAGGCCGTCGCCCCGCGCGCCGGGCCGCAGCCCGGACTCGTGGAAGTACTGGAGCCCCAGGCCGCCGAGGAAGCCGATCGCCGCCGGGTTCGCGGACAGGTCGGCGGGCTCCTCCGCGACGGCCGCGCCCAGCGAGGGCACCGCCAGGCCCGCGGGCAGGCCCTGCACGCGGTCGGTGACGGCGGAGAGCTGGGCGTGCGCGGCGGCGGGGGCGGCGAGCGCGAGCGCCAGCGCCGCGAGGTTCACGAAGGGTTTCATGGTGGCTCCGGCGCGGATTCTACCGGAGCCGCTCGCGCGCGGGGGCGGCGCCGCGGTCATCCGCGCGCCGGGCCCCAAGCGGACGCGGCGCGACGTCACTCCTCGTTGCCCGCGTCCTCGACGGCGCGGATGTGCTCCTCCGCCAGCGGGACCAGGTTCCCGGCGCGGTACTCGCGGAACACCTGCAGGAGCTGCTCCTTGTGCGGGCGCACCTTCCCGAGCGGGCACGCCTCCCACTCCTTCACCGGCTCGTCGCAGTACCCCATGCGCTTGTCGCCGCACTTCGGCTGCAGGTACCCGCCGATCTCGGGGACCGCCTTCATCACCTCGCGCCGCATGAGCGCGACCATGTGGCGGATCTCCCACTGGGCGCGCCAGCACAGCCGCAGGTCGGCGATGTGCAGCAGCTCGGTGAAGTTCACCATCACCTGGAAGTTGGTGGGCGTGGCGTTCGGGAGGACGAAGCGCGCGTCCTCGGCCGGGATGCCCTTCGCGAGCGCGTCCTCGTACACGCGGGTGATCTCGCGCATGAGGCGGTCGTACTCGTCCGCCATCCCGGCGACCTTCTGCCAGGTCTTCGGCATGACGTAGTCGAGCCGCTCCTCCTTGTACTTCACGTAGCGCTGCGACTGCTGCTCGAAGCTGATGCCGATCCGGTGCCGGACGAACTGGTGCGAGAGCGCGCGCGAGACCCCGGAGATGCCGAACCAGAACACCACCTGCTCGAGCGGCGAGGCGTGGCCGGTCTTGAGGCGCTCGCCGATGAAGTCGCGGATCCGGTCCGCGGAGATGGAGCCGTCGCGGATCTCGCCCCAGACCTCGCCCGGCGTCTTCGGCGTGTAGCAGGTGCGGTACGCGCCGTAGAGCTTCTGCAGCGGATCGCGGGCGTAGTCGATGAGGGTGACCTCGAGCGGCATGGATCGGCTCCGGGGAAGGGCGCGCATCTTACGACGAACCCACGACAGCGCGGGAGGGGCGCCCCGGCCCGTGCTAAGGGTGGCGCATGCCCGCTCCCAAGCCCGCCGCCGACTCGCGCGTCGAGGTCACGCACCTGGTGATGCCGTTCGACGCGAACACGCTCGGGACCGCGTTCGGCGGCACGGTCATGCAGTGGACCGACCTGACCGCGGCCATGGCCGCCATGCGCCACGCGCGCGTCCCGGTCGTGACGGCCTCCATCGATCAGCTCTCCTTCCTCGCCCCCATCCGCATCGGCCAGATGGCCATCCTGCACGCACAGGTGAACGCGGTGTTCGGGTCCTCCATGGAGGTCGGCGTGGAGGTGCAGACGGAGGACCCGCTCACCGGCGAGCGGAAGAAGTGCTGCGACGCGTACCTCACCTTCGTGGCGCTGGGGCCGGACGGGCAGCCCACCCGGGCCCCGCCCCTGCGGACCGACACCGACGACGAGCGCCGGCGCGAGCGCGAGGCGGGAGCGCGCCGCGCGGCGCGGCTGGCGTCCCGGACGCCGCGCGCACCGTGAACGCGGGGCCGCGTTTCGCTTGAGGGGCCGCGCGCGCGGGGCCATATTGCCGCGGCCGGGCGGCGTCCGCCGCCCCGCCCGCCCCGGAGGCCGACGTGCGTCGCATCCTCTCCTTCGCCGCCCTCATCGCCGTCGCCGCGTGCCGCACCGCCCCGCCGGCGCCGCCCGCGCCCGCGGCGGCCGCCCCGCTGCCGCCGCTCGACGAGGCGGCGCTCGACCGCTCCGCCGACGCGTGCCTGGACTTCTACCGGTTCGCCTGCGGCGGCTGGATCGCGCGGACCGAGATCCCCGCCGACCGCTCGGCCTGGAGCCGCGGGTTCGCCGAGCTGGACGAGCGCAACACCGCCCAGCTCCGCCGCATCCTGGAGGCCGCCGCGGCCGGGCGCGCCGACCCGGCCGACGCGTTCGCGGGGAAGGTGGGCGACTACTTCGGCTCCTGCATGGACGAGCGGGGCATCGAGGCGCGCGGCCTCGCCGACCTGAAGGCGGGGTGGGCGCGGATCGACGCGATCGCGGATCGGCCGGCGCTCGCCGCCGAGCTGGCGCGCCTGCACGGCGCCGGGATGGCCGCGCCGTTCGGGCTGCTCGCCGACCAGGACGCGAAGGACGCGACGCAGGTGATCCTGATCGTGAACCAGGGCGGGCTCTCGCTGCCGGACCGCGAGTACTACCTGTCCGACGCCGGCAAGAACCCGGAGATCCGCAGGGCGTGGGCCGCCCACCTGCGGAAGATGCTCGGGCTGGCCGGGCTGCCGCCGGCGCAGGCCGAGGCAGGCGCCGCCGCCGTCGAGCAGCTCGAGACCGCGCTGGCGCGCACGCACTGGACCCGCGCCGAGCTGCGCGACCCGTCGCGGATCTACAACCGCGTGGACCGCGCCGGGCTGGAGCGGCTCGCGCCGGACTTCCCCTGGGCCCGCTTCTTCGCCGAGCTGGGCCAGCCCGGGCTCGACGCGGTGAGCGTGACCACGCCGGCGTTCGTGGCCGAGGTCGGCAAGCAGTTCGCGTCGGCCCCGCTCGACGCCTGGAAGGCGTACCTGCGCTGGCGCCTGCTCGACGACATGGCCGCGTTCCGCGCGGTCCCGGCGGCGCTGGTCCAGGAGCGCTTCGCGTTCCAGAGCGCGAGCTTCTCCGGCGCGAAGGAGCTGCAGCCGCGCTGGAAGCACTGCGTGGGCGCGACCGACGAGGCGCTCGGGTTCGCGGTCGGGCAGGCGTACGTCCGGCGCCACTTCGGCGCGGAGGGGAAGGACCGGACCACGCGCCTCGTGGCCGAGATCGAGAAGGCGATGGAGGCCGACCTGGGCTCGCTCTCGTGGATGGACGCGCCCACGCGCGAGCGCGCGCGCGAGAAGCTCGCCCGCGTGGTGAACAAGGTCGGCTACCCGGACGCCCGGCGCGACTACTCCACGATGCGCGTCGACCGCGGCTCGTTCTTCGCGAACGTGCTGGCGGCGGGCCGGTTCGAGACGAACCGGCAGCTCGCCAAGATCGGCAAGCCGGTCGATCGCGGCGAGTGGTTCATGAGCCCGCCCACCGTGAACGCCTACTACAACGCGGCGATGAACGAGATGGTGTTCCCGGCCGGCATCCTGCAGCCGCCGTTCTTCAACCGCGAGGCGCCCGAGACGGTGAACTACGGCGCCATCGGGATGGTGCTGGGGCACGAGCTGACGCACGGGTTCGACGACGAGGGGCGCCAGTACGACGCGCTCGGGAACCTGCGCGACTGGTGGACGCCGGCGGTGGGGGCCGAGTTCGACCGGCGCGCCGCGTGCCTGGTGAAGCAGTACGGCGCCTACGAGGCGCTCCCGGGCGTGCGGCTCGACGGCAAGCTCACGCTGGGCGAGAACATCGCCGACCTCGGCGGCCTGAAGCTCGCGTTCGCGGCGATGCAGGCGGCCCGGCGCGCGCAGCCGGCCGGCGATCGCGCCCTGCTCGGTTTCACCCCGGAGCAGCAGTTCTTCGTGGGCTACGCCCAGTCCTGGTGCTCGAAGTACCGGGAGCAGGAGGCGCGCCGGCGCGCGGTGGTGGACCCGCACTCGCCGCCGCAGTTCCGCGTCAACGGCCCGCTCTCCAACCTGCCGGAGTTCGCGCGCGCGTTCGCCTGCGCCGAGGGGACGCCCATGGCCCGGCCGGCGGCGGAGCGCTGCGAGATCTGGTGAGCGATCAGGCGGCGCCGCGCAGGCGCAGGAACAGGGCCGCGGCGTCGTAGAGGCTGAGCCGCGCGGCGCCCGCCTCGAGCACCACGCCCACCGGCAGCGGCACGGGCTCGCGCCCGATCCGCACGCCCGCGAGGCGCGTGCCGTTCGACGAGCCCACGTCGCCCACCCGCCAGCGCGCCTCGCCGTCGCGCACCAGCTCGAGGTGCACGCGTGACAGGGTCGGGTCGTCGATCACGATGTCGTTGCCGGCGGCCCGGCCCACCCGCAGCGGCGCGCCGTCGGCGGCAGGCTCCAGCACGATGGCGATCGGCTCCTTCGCCGTCGCGGCGAAGCGCACCTCCTCGGTGCGCAGCGTCTCGCGCCGGCGCGAGGGCGGCCGCCACGGGCCCGCCTCCCAGACCAGCCAGTCCTGCGGGTGCTCGCGCACGAACGCCCGCAGGTCGCTGTCGCGGTACTGCCGCGCGAGCCACGTGAGCAGGTAGCCTCTCAACGCTCTCCCCCGGAGACGGTCGGAGACGGCGACCGTCACCCGGAGCAAACCAGAACTCGCACCGTGTGTCGATGCGGGTCTCCCCGACCCCGTGCGGTGCTCAGCCGCGGATCCCCGCCAGCACGACGGCGGGGAGGTCGCGCCAGCGGCCGCGGGTCTCGAGGCGGACCAGGCTGCGGCCGAGCGCGTCGGTGGTCGCGTGGCTGGGGAAGTAGGGCGGCTTCGGGAACGTCCGCGCCGGGTGCCAGACGACGACCTTCTCCACGCCCTCCAGCATGACGGTGTTGTGCACGAAGCCGCGCCCGCTCTGCACGTCCTCGAGCGTCGAGCCCGGGAACGCGCCCCAGGGCGCGGTGCCGAGGCCGTAGCCGTAGCCGGCCCAGGTGTTCACCGCGACGGTGCCGTAGCGGAGCCGCCGGATGGCGCGCTGGAGCGCGGCCTCGAGCGACGGGTCGGCCAGGGTGCGGGGGTGGACGACGATGTGCGCCGCCAGCGTCCCCCAGAGCCGGTCGTTCGAGAACGCCACGGCCTGCTCCAGGAAGTCCACCGGATCCTCGGAGCCGACCGCCGTCTCGGACAGGATCGAGCAGAACGGCTCGGTGACGAAGGCCGGGTCCTCGGAGTCCGCGTCGAGCCCGGTCACGAGCGTCCACGGCAGCGCGCCCTCGCCCTGGCCCACCTTCCGCACCGCCGCGCGGCCCTCCGTGAGCGCGCGGTAGCGGTCGGCGGCGCCCGGGTACCAGGCCCGGCGCGCCGGCGAGAGCGCCATGAAGTGCTCGACCGCGGCGAGGAACGCATCGCGCCGCCGCCAGCCGCGCGGGAGCACCAGCATCTTGGCGGCGTTGCAGTTGAACGACGCGTTGTACGTCACCATGCCGGCGACGCTCTCCGCCTGGAAGCGCAGGGTGCCCGCGTCCCACGGGCCCGGCACCACCAGCACCGGCGAGACGTTGCCGAGCTCGCTCGTGATCTCCTTCGCGAGCAGCGGGGTCCCGCTGGCCCGCCGCGCGTCGCGCTCGGGACCGGGCGGCCCCCACACGATGGCGTCGTGCGTCCGGTCGGAGCCGGTGATGTGCACCTCGTCGACGCCGCGGTGGTGCGCGAGGTAGCTGCCCACGTCGGCGCCGCCGTACACGATCGCGAGCAGGCCGCGGGCGATGGCCGGGGAGAACGCGTCCTCGAGGATGGGCCCGAGGTAGGCGTTCACCGGGTTCATCTTCAGGACGCAGACCTTCCCCTCGTTGAACAGCTTCCCGGCCACGTCCACCGCCGGGATGGAGTTGATGTTCCCGGCGCCCAGCACCAGGCACAGCTTGCCCTGGTGGTCGGGCGCCTTGTGGAACCGGGCGCGCGTCTCGTGCAGCCGCTCCTCGGTCATGCCCTCCACCAGGTGGGCCTCGGCGCGGACGCCGGCGAGGAGCAGCTTGTCCTGGCGGGTGAGCGGGAACACCTGCACCGAGAGGCGGCCGTCCACCGTCTCCGAGAGCTTGCCCACCGGCGTGTTGCCGTTGCGCGCGAGCAGCCTCAGCGACCGCTCCAGCTGGCGCAGGATGCGCGCCGTCACGTAGGGACCCGAGAGCCACTCCTCGCCGGCCTGCGGCGCGTCGGGCGGCAGCCCCTTCGCCGCGCAGGCCGCCTCCACGGCGCGGCGCGCGGTGCGCCCCACGCCCTCCAGCATGTCGCGCGCGAGGGCCGCCCGCGCGGCGAGCGAGGCCGCGGCCCAGCCCGGCGCGGCCTCGCGCAGGCGGGCGACGGCCTCGTCGAGCGCTCGGGGTTCGGTCGGGGCAGGCGCGGCGGGCATCGAGGCTCCCATGCCGGCAGCCTACGCGAGATCCGGCCCGGCGCGCCCGTGCTCCGTGGGGCCCCGCGGCGCGGCTACGCCGGCTCGGCGCGGCGCAGGGTGGCGAGCGTGACCTCCGGGCTCGCGTTCACGCGCACCCGGATGCCCGACATGCCGATCCCGCGGTTCACGTACAGCTGAACGGCGCCGAGCTGGTAGCGCCCGCGCACGTACGGCTCGCGCGCCACGCTGGCGAGGAACAGCGGCGTGAGGATGGGGATGTTGATCTGGCCCCCGTGCGTGTGGCCGGAGAGGCAGACCATGGGGCGCTCCAGGTGGCGGAGCTTGTCCGCCGTGCGCGGTCCGTGCGCCAGCACCAGCGGCGCCGCGCCGGCCGGCAGCCCCTTCACGGCGCGTTGCACGTCGTCGCGGCGGGTGAGGTGATCCCCCACGCCGACCACGTGCAGCGGCGCGCCGCGCAGCCGGATCGAGGTCCAGCCGTTCTCGAGCACCTCGTAGCCGTGCCCCTTCAGCGCGCCGGCCGCGCCGTCCGGATCCACCCAGACGTCGTGGTTGCCGAGCACCGCGATGGTGGGGGCGACCAGGCCGCCGAGCAGGTCGCGCATCGCGGCGAGCTCGCGGCGGCTGTGCGAGAGGTAGTCGCCGGTCAGCACCACCAGGTCGGGCGCGAACGCGTTCGCGTCCTCGATGGCGGCGCGGACCGTGGCGGACGGCGTGCGCGGGCCGACGTGCAGGTCGGAGAGCTGCGCGATCCGCAGGCCGTCGTGGGCGGGATCGAGGCCGGGCACCTCGAACGTCACCGGATCGGTGTCCGGGAGGCGGGGCTCGGCGGCGCTCGAGGCGGCGGGCACCAGGCCGGCCGCCCCGGCCGCGCCCAGCAACGCCGCACCCTTCAGGAACTGCCGCCGTCCGAACCGATCCATCGAAGCCGCTCCTCCCGCCTTCGGCGGCTCCATGCCGCGCCGCGTGAAGGTTGGAACCTCCCGCCGGCGGAAGCGATTCCACGCCCGGGCACGCCCGCCACGTCGAGGGTCCCGCCTCGGAGCGACGCGCCGGGGCCGGCGGATCTTCAACGCCCCGCCGGATCAGCGCTTTCGGGCGGCCACCTTGCGCAGGTGGGCGAGCACCACCTCGTCGATGGTGCCGTCCTTGCGGGTGCGGCCCTCCAGGTTCTCCCAGCCCTGGAAGTCCTCCAGCGCCTGCTGGCTGGCCGCGTCCCAGGCGCCGCCGCCCGGCGCGGCCGGCGCCTTCAGGAAGCCGAGCCGCAGCAGCGCCCCGCGCACCTCGCGCGCCACCTTCGCGTCGAGCGGGACCGCCCGCACCGTCTCGCCGAAGTAGAACTGGTGCACGTCGCGGTAGAGCCGGGCGAGCTCGGCGATGGGCTGCGGATGGTCGTCGACGCGCAGGTCCACCCAGACGTCGCCGGAGCCGCCGTACCCGCCGCCCGGCTTCACCACCAGCAACGCGGCGCTCTCCATGCCGCGCCGGTCGCCGCCCGCCGCCTGCCCGGCCGCGAGCGCCGCCAGGAGGCGCTCGGCGAGCGGCTTGCCGGCGTCGCGCGCCGCCTGGTAGGCGCGGGCCATCGCCTCCGGGACCGCGCGGCCGGCGAGGATGTTCCCCTGCACCGAGAAGCCCGGGCCGGTGACGTGGCTGGCGTGGTCGAAGCACCGCGCGCCGGTGTACGCGGCCGCGTCGCCCTTCGCGTCCACCAGCCCGATCTGCCGGTCGGCGGCCTGCGGGTCCGCCGCCACGAGCCGCTTCACCACCTCCTCCGCGGGCACGCCCGCGGCCAGCAGCCGCAGCGCCTCCGCGCGCCAGGCCTCGTTCGCGAGCGCCTGCGTCGCGACGCCGCCGACGCCGGCGCGCGCGGCGGGGACGAGCGCGCCCACCGCCGGGAACTTGGACTGCACCGCCACGCCGATCTGGCCGGTGGCCGGATCGGCGGCGACGATGCTGAAGGTGCCGAGCGCGAGCGCGAGCAGGGGAGCGATCACCGTGACCTCCAGGGTTGACGCGCCGCCCGGCGGGGCCGAAGGTAGCGCTCCTCGGGACGCCGGGCGGGAGGGAACGTGGCGAGGATCCTCGACAGGGCGCCGGACTTCAAGCTGCCGGCGGTGCGCGGACGGGGCGCGCCGGTGGAGGTCTCGCTGTCGGCGCTCGCCGGTCGCTGGACGGTGCTGCTGTTCTACCCGCGCGACTTCACCGCCGTCTGCCCGACGGAGGTGCTGGAGCTCTCGAAGCGCATGCCGGAGCTGCGCGCGCTCGGCGCCGAGGCGATCGGCATCTCGGTGGACGACCTCGACACGCACCGCCGGTGGATCGAGGAGAAGCTGGGCGAGGTGGCGTTCCCGCTCGCGGCCGATCCGGACCGGGTGGTGTCGCGCGCGTACGGCGCGCTGCTGGAGCGGGAGGGCGTGGCGGCGCGGGCCACGTTCGTCGTCGATCCTGAGGGGGTGGTGCAGTACGCCGCGTTCCACAACCTCAGGGTGGGCCGCTCGATCTCGGAGATCGTCCGCGTGCTCGAGGCGCTGGAGACGGGCGAGAAGGCGCCGGCCGAGTGGAGGCCGGGCGCGCCGACGCTGGGACGTTGACGGTCGAGCGGCAGCGCCCGCGGCGAGGCGGGGAGGGATGGGCCGGGGATCGGGGTGTCGGGCGGGGCCGGGTCTAGCGCCCGCCGAGCAGCGCGGCCGGGGGGACGCCGAGGGCCTTCGCCATCTTCTCGATGGTCTCGAGCGGCGGCGAGCGCTGCCCGCGCTCCAGCATCGAGACGTACGACACGGAGATCCCGACCTTGTCGGCCAGCGCCTTCTGCGAAAGGTTCTTCTTCGAGCGGAGGCGCCGCACGTTGCCGGCAAAGCGCGTCAGGAGATCCATGGCGCGAACTGTTAGCAAAGGGGTCCCACCCCAGCAGCGTCCTTTTCGGGTCTGGCCCCGGTCGTTCTCGACCCACAGTGATGGCCCCAGCGCCCCGCCGTGAACATGATCAGCCTCCGATCCCCCACGGGAAGGAGCAGCAGATGGCGAAGCCGATCTGGAAGGTCGAGGTGGGCGACGAGGCGCCCGACTTCGAGCTGATCGCGACGGGCGACACCGCCGGCAAGGGCGCGGCTCGACGCAAGGTGAAGCTCTCCGACTATCGCGGCAAGAAGAACGTGGTGCTGGCGTTCTACCCGGCCGCGTTCACCCCCGTCTGAACGGTGCAGATGCCGTCGTACGAGGAGGATCTCTCCGAGTTCGAGCGGCGCAATGCCCAGGTCCTGGGCATCTCCACCGACCAGGTGTTCACCAACGAGGCGTGGGCGAAGTCGATGGGCGGCCTGTCGTACCCGCTGCTCTCCGACCACTGGCCGCACGGGCACGTGAGCGCGACCTACGGCGTGCTGCGCGGCGACGACGGCCACCCCGAGCGCGCCATCTTCGTGATCGACCGGCAGGGCAAGGTCGCCTACGTGGACATCCACGACATCGGCGAGCAGCCGCCCACCGACAAGATCATGCAGGCGCTCGACAAGCTGAAGTAGCCGAGGAGGCCCGCCATGGCGGACGACGCCGTCCCGAAGCCGCTCGAGCTGTCCCGCTACTGCGTGCCGTTCACGCCGTTCGCCGGCAAGCTGGAGGAGGCCACCGTCTGCCTCGTCTCCACCGCGGCGGTGCGGCTCGCCGGCGACCGGCCGTTCGACACCGGCGGCGACACCACCTGGCGGGCCATCCCGGGCGACGCGGAGGCGAAGGACCTCCGCTACGACGACACGCACTACGACCACGCCTGCGTGGACGCGGACCTGAACTGCGTGTTCCCGATCGATCGCGTGCGGGAGCTGGCGCGGGACGGGCGGGTGGGCGGGCTCACCGCCCGCCACTTCTCGCTCGGCTACAGCCAGGCGCTCCGCGAGCTGCGCGAGCGGACCATCCCGGCGCTGGTCCGCGAGATCGACCGCGAGCGGCCGGGCGCGGTGCTGCTCACCGGCGGCTGACGCCTGTGCCACCGCACGGTGGTCACCGTGCAGCGCAGCATCGAGCTGGTGGGCATCCCGACGGTGGTGATCACGGTCGAGCCGGAGGAGACGCTGCAGGCCAGGCCGCCGCGGGCGCTGTGCCCGCGCGGCTTCGTCGCCGGCCACTCGCTGGGCCGGCCCGCCGACGCCGCGCTGCAGAAGTGGATCCTCACCGACGCGCTCGGCCTGCTCACCGCCGAGCCGCGCCCGGGCCAGGTGATCGTGCGCGACTACGCGTGAACGCGCGCCCGCCGCGCGCCGGCGGGGCGCGCGGCAGGGCGGCGCGGGTCGCGGCGGGATGGAGCGCGGCCGTCACGGGCCCGCGTACACCGTCACGCCGCCGGCCCCGTACTTCAGGCTGGGCCCGTGCGCGATGTACACGATGCGCGGCGACGCCCAGCGGTCGAACTGGATGCTCCGCACCGGGTTCCAGGCCATCTTCGGCGCGCCCTGCGGCACCGTCCCGGAGGCCTGCCACGCGCCGTCCTTGTAGCGCCCGAAGCCGCCCCACCCGAAGCCGACCCAGATCGACCCGTCCGACGGATCGCAGGCGATGGCGCTGGCCTGGTTGCCGGTGCCGGCGGGCAGGTCGATGCGCTGCACCGAGAACGCGTTCGCCGGGTCCGTGACGGTCTTCGCCCGGTCGATGCCCACGCGCGCGATGCCCTTGCCGGCCGAGGCGACCCACAGCGTCCCGTCGCCGCAGAACGTGAGCCCGGAGACGTTGTCCCAGTACGTGTCGTCCGCCGGATCCCCGCCGAAGAACGTCGCGTGCGGCGTCACCGGCGCCATGCTGCCCCACCACCCGTTCCAGCTCGGGCGGTTCATGGTCGCGTAGTCCGGCAGGCTCGCGGTCCGGACCTCGTTCGAGAACCAGGGCACGTTCGCCACCGGGTCGAGCGCGAGGCCGGTGGACTCGCCGGTGAGGAAGCGGCCGTCGCTGCCGGTGATGGCGGGGTGCTCGTGCTCGAAGACCGCGAAGCTGTCGGCGAACGCCGCGTCGCCCTTGATGTAGTCGAGCCAGCCGCGCTGCTCCGGGTGGGCGGCCAGGATCGAGAGCACCGCGTGCGACGCGCCGAGGTAGACGTCGCCCTGCGAGAGCGGCCGGGTCGCGTCGTGGTTCACCACGATCCGGTGCACCACCCGGCCCTTGCCGCGCCGCCCGGACACCCAGGTCGAGTCGGACCAGGTCTCGCCGCAGACGGAGTTCCACGGGACCTGGGGGTAGTTCGTGTTGTCCCAGTGCTCGCAGATGACGCCCGGGGGCGAGGCGATGAACACGTGGCGCTGCAGCGTCACCCGGGTCCCGTCGAAGGCGACCACGTCGGCGCCGCCGGAGCGCCGCGCCCACTCGGCGTCGTAGTCGTAGTCCGAGCCCACGCCCCGGTAGCCCACCACCGCCACGCCCGCGGCCGCGCCCGCCACCGAGATGATGGGGCATGGCACGGCCGGGCTCTGCGGCGCCTCCACCGCGATCTCCGCGGGGTCGTGGCAGCTCGCGGTGAGGCCGGCCGCGGCCGGGTCGACGCGGACGAAGTCGCGGTCGTCGCGGCGCTTCACGAACAGCGCCGACCCGCCCGCCACGTACACGTTCCCGCCCTCGTCCGCCGACGCGTCGCTCACGTCGGCCGTGAGCCCCTGCGCCTCGCCGTAGAAGGTGAACCCGCCCGCCGCGGCGGGCGGATCGACCGGCGGCGGCGGGGGCGGCGGCGGCGCGGGGCACGGGAGCGGCGGACAGCCCGGCGCCACCGGGCAGCTCCCGTCGCACACCGGGACCGGGTCCGACGCCTTCGCCTTCGACGACCCCGAGCCGCACGCCGTCAAGGCGGCCAGCGCCGCGCCCGCCACCAGCCCCACCGCCAGCCAGAACCCTCGCATGCCCCGCCCTCGCTCCGCGGCCCGACGGCCGCTCGTACGCGCGCCGGGAAAGCTGGACCGCGCCGCGAAACGGGCCAAGCCGCGCGCCGGGGGAGGCCCCCACTGCCGCCCCGGCCACGGCGGGCGGCGGCGGGCTCGCCCCGTCCGGCGGGCCGTGCCAGAATCCGCCGGTGCTCCAGGGCGATCTCGCCACCTTCCCGCTTCCGGACCTCTTCCAGTGGCTCGATCAGGGCCGCCGCGCCGGCGTGCTCGAGATCGACTCCGGCGACGGCGCGCGCTTCTGGCTGGAGGTGCAGGATCGTCGCATCCGGGCGGCCGCCCGCCCGCCCGGCGAGCACGCGGGGCTCGGCACGCTCGCCGGCTGGCACCACGCCGAGCCGCCCGAGGCGCTCTGGCCGGAGGCCTGCGCCGACCGCATCGTGGACCTCTTCCTGGCGCCGCCCGGCGGCCGGTTCGCGCTGGTGGACGGCGCGGCCGGGTTCGAGGACGGCGTGCCGCTCGACCTCTCCCTGGGCCAGATGACGCTGGAGGGGCTGCGCCGGCTCGACGAGTGGCCCGACCTCGACCGCCGCTATCCGTCCGAGTCGGCGCTGCTGTGCGCCGACGGCGCCGGCGCGCCGCGCACGCCCGGGCAGCGCGCCCTGCTGGAGGCGGCCCGGCGCCGGGTGTCGATCGCCGAGGCGCGCCTCGGGCTCCACCTCTCGCGCCCCGCGGCGCTCCGGCGCGTCGAGGCGCTCCGGGAGCTCGGGCTGGCCCACGTGGAGGGCGTGGCCCCGCACGCCGACCCGGTCTCCTCGCTCATCGACAAGGCGCAGCTGCTCGTGGGCGAGCGCCAGTTCGACGAGGCCGCCATCGTGTTCAGGAGCCTGCTCGCCGCGGATCCGTCGGACCGCCGCGTGCGGGCGCTGCTGCGCGAGGCCGAGCGCGAGCAGGTGGCGGCGCTCTACGAGGAGCTGTCGCCGGTGGCGGTGCCGGTCCTGCTCGGCGGCCCCGCCTCGCTGGACTCGCCCGCGGGGCGGCGGCTCGGGAGCATCGACCGCGAGGTCGCGTCCCGGGTGAACGGCGCGTGGGACGTGGCGAGCGTCGCCCTGTCCTGCCCGCTGCGCGAGGTCGAGACCCTGAAGGCGCTGCGGAAGCTCGTCCGGCTGGGGCTGGTGGACCTGCGCGACGGGGCCCCGGCTCCCGCCCGCGTGCCGCGCCGTGTCGGCACCCCCGGTCCGGCGTAGCGTCGGTGGGGTGCGGCGCGCGGCCGTGACACGCGCATGACGCGAGCGGCCTACTCCTGTTCCGGAGGGAGACGGCTCATGGAACAGGTGATCGACCCGACGGTACGCGGCGGGAAGCCGCTGCTGCGTGGCGTCTCGCACGAGATCGCCGCCTCCATCTCGCTCGCCGCCTGGGTGGCGGTGGCGCTCACGGCCCCGCCGGGCCGGGCCAGCGTCGCCGCCCACGTCTACGGTGCCTCGCTCTTCACGCTGTTTGCGGTGAGCGCGCTCTACCACCGGCCCATGTGGCCGCCGGGGCCGCGGCTGCTGATGCGGCGCCTCGACCACTCGGCCATCTTCCTGCTCATCGCCGGCACCTACACGCCCATGTGCCTGCTGCTCGGCGAGAAGGGCACGCTGGTGCTGGCGCTGGTGTGGACCGGCGCGGTGCTCGGGATCTTCCGCGCGGTGCTCTGGCCGCGGGCGCCTCGGTGGCTCAGCGCGGCGCTGTACGTGCTGCTCGGCTGGCTCATCCTGCCGCTCCTGCCGGCGGTGGCCCGGGCCGCCGGCACCGGCGGGCTGGTGCTGCTCGGCCTCGGCGGCCTCGTGTACAGCCTCGGCGCGGTGGTCTACGCCACCAAGCGGCCCAACCCGTTCCCGGGCGTGTTCGGCTACCACGAGGTCTTCCACGCGATGGTGGTCGCGGCGGCCGCGCTCCATTTCGCGGTGGTGCTGGGCGCGCTCCGCCGGATCGGCTGACCCGACCGCGGCGAGCGGGGCGCTCAGATCCGCTCGAGCTTCACCATCGCGGCGACGAGCAGGTGGAGCGCGAACAGCGCCTCCGGCTCGGTGACGGAGGCGTCCGGCTTCGCCGCGATCCGGCCCAGGCGCAGGAACTCGCGCCCGTCCAGCCCGAGCAGCGTGGCGCGCGCCGCCGGCGCGGCCTCGTCCACCCGCAGCCCGGCGAGCAGCTCCGCGATCGCCTCCGCGGCGCGGCGCGCCGCCGGCCCGTAGGAGCGCTCGCGGAGGTCGTGCTCCACGTCGGCGAGCGCGGCGCCGCGCCCCGGGAACATCCGCGCGAAGGACAGGCCCAGGAGCTGGCCGCGATCCCGGTACGCCTCGGGGGCGGACGCGTCGGCACGGGGCGCGGGCGGGTTGCCGGCGGGCGCGGCGGGCGCCTCGGCCGCGGCGGAGATCCGGGAGGCCAGCTCCGAGCCGCCGCCGGACAGGATCTGGCGCGGGGCGGCGCGGTGCGGGTGGCGCGCGTCGAGGTCCTTCACCACCCGGCGCGTGATCTCCTTCAGCGCCGCGAGCAGCCCCTCGCCGCGGCTCGCCACCGTCTCGAAGTCCGGCGCGCCGAGCAGGTTGAGCTGGCGACGCAGCTCGGCCACCGGCAGCACGCCGGGCAGGTCGCGCTTGTTGTACTGGATGACGTGCGGGAACGCGGGCAGGTCGATGCCCATCTCCGCCAGGTTCGACTCGAGGTTCGCGAACGACTCCAGGTTCGAGTCGAGCACCGACGCCTGCGAGTCGGCCACGAACACCACGCCGTCGGCGCCGTTCAGCACCAGCTTGCGGGTGGCGTCGTAGAAGACCTGGCCGGGCACCGTGTAGAGCTGCAGGCGCAGCGTGAGCCCGCGCACCTGCTCGGACTTGAGCGGCAGGAAGTCGAAGAACAGCGTCCGATCACCCTCGGTGGAGAGGCTGACGAGCTGGCCGCGGCTCTCCGGCCGCACGCTCGCGTGGATCTGCTGCAGGCTGGTCGTCTTCCCGGACAGGCCGGGGCCGTAATAGACGATCTTGGCCGAGATCTCGCGCGCGAGCGCGTTGACGGTGGACACGGCCGCGCATTGTATCCGGCGCCCGGGGCTTCGCGAGGGCGCGAGCCACGGGGGGCGCGCGCTCGGTGAAGGTGGAGGTGCGCAGGAGACGCCGGGCGGCGCCCTCACATGCGGAAGCCCACCACGAAGCTCGCCATCGGCGCCGGGGCGGTGGTGGACCACGCCACGTCCAGGCCGAGCGCGGGCAGCGCGACGTCGGCGACGTGCAGCCGCAGGCCCACCCCCGGGGCGAGGTACCGCGTCGTGTCGCCCCGCCAGCGGGCGAGGCAGGCGTCGAGCAGCGCCACGCCGGTCGCGACGCCCCAGCGCGGCCGCCAGATCGGCACCGCGTACTCCAGGGCCGCGGTGCCGGCGCGCTCCGCCCACAGCCCGCCCGTGGGGAAGCCGCGCGCGCCCGGCGTGCCGCCCAGGCGGAGCGCGTCCACCGCGGCGTCGCCCTCGACGCCCTGGCCCGCCACCGCGAGCGACCACGCGTGGCCGAGCCGGTTCGCGCCGCCCCAGGTCGCGCGCGCGTCGGCCTGGCGCAGGTCGCGCCCGCCCGCGAGCGCCGCGTCGGCGTGCCGGTAGCGCAGGCGCGCGGTGACGCCCCGCTCGTAGAAGAGGTGGAAGTCGCTCGCGTCGTACGCCACCGCCGCCACCAGGCCGCGGGCGGGCCCGACGCGCGCGGGCGGCGCCCAGCCGTCCTCGGCGCTCGCGTCCGCCCACACGCCGAACCAGCCGGCGCTCACGGCCAGCCGATCGGTGAGCCGGCGGCCGAGGGCGGCCGTCAGGTCGGTGCGGGCGTCGCGGTAGGCGTAGACCACGTCGCCGCCGCCGTCGGTCCGCTCGCGCCGCGCGTCCTGGCGCATCGCGAACGCGTCGGCGGTCCAGCGGGTGCCGGCCACCTCGCGATCCCAGTAGCCGGCCATCCCGGCCGCGCCGCGGGTCGAGAGCGTCCCGCCGGCCATGAGCTGCTTCCCCCATCCGAACAGGTTCGACTCCAGGAGCAGCAGGCCGCCGCCCGTCTCTCCTCCGGACGAGGTGAACATGGGGATGGGCAGGAGGGTCCAGCGCTCCTGGACGTCCACCTCCAGCGCCACGCCGCCCTCGCCGGCGGGGCGCGGGGTCACCCGGACGCCCTTGAACAGCCGGAGGTTGAGCAGGCGCTGCTCGAGCGCGGCGGCGTCGCCGTCGAACCGATCGCCCACGTCGAGCTCGAGCGCCTGCCGGACGTAGGCGGTGGCGGTGCGCCGGTTGCCGGTGACCGAGATCTCGCGCACCACCGCCGGCCCGCCGCCCGCGGCGAGCTGGGCGCAGAGCAGGAGCCAGAGCACCGGGGGCGCAGCCATCGCGGGTTTCTAGTCGGCCGGCCCCCGGCCGTCCAGCGTCGCGCGGCGGCTCCGCGGCGGGCCGCCCCGGCGCGCAGCCGCGCCCCGCCGGGCGTGGTAAAGAGGCGCGCATGGCGTCCACCTCCCTCACGTTCGCGACCCGGGCCGAGCACCGGGCCTGGCTGGAGTCCCGGTCCGCGCTGCCGGAGGGCTTCCGCATCGGCACCTGCGCGTTCGAGTTCGTGCCGGTGGAGGTCCCGAAGCCCGGCCGCATGCGCCTCACGCTCGTCGCCCTCGACCGGCCCACGCCGGCGTTCGCGGCGAAGTTCACGCGCAACGCGTTCCCGGGCGCGCCGGTGCGGGTGGGGCGCCGCCGGCTGGACGGCGCGGCGCTCGGCGCGGTGGTGATCAACAACAAGGTGGCGAACGTGTGCGCGCCGGACGGCGTCGAGGCCGCCGAGCGCGTCTGCGCCGAGGCGGCGCGGCTGCTCGGGCTCGCGCCGGAGGAGGTCCTGCCGTCCTCGACCGGCGTCATCGGATGGCGGCTGCCGGTGGACCGGATGGTGGAGGCGCTGCCCGCCGCGGCGGCGGCGCTGCAGGGCGGCTCGGCGCTGCCCGCCGCCGAGGCGATCATGACCACCGACCTGTACCCGAAGCTGCGCCGGGCCGAGGTGGGCGGCGGGAGCATCGTGGGCTTCGCGAAGGGGGCCGGGATGGTCGAGCCGAACCTGGCCACCATGCTGGTCTACCTCCTCACCGATCTCGACGTCCCCCGCGACGCGCTCCGCGCCGCGCTCGACCGGGCGGTGGAGGGCAGCTTCAACCGCATCTCGGTGGACTCCGACACCAGCACCTCCGACACCGTGGTGCTGCTCTCGTCGCGCAAGCGCCCGGCGCCGCCCGCCGCCGACTTCGCCGCGGCGCTGGCGCAGGTGTGCGGCGACCTCGCCGAGGACGTGGTCCGGAACGGCGAGGGCGTGCACCACGTGGTGCGGGTGGCGGTCCGCGGGGCGCCGTCGGACGCGGCGGCGCACCTGGTGGGCAAGGCGGTGGTCAACTCGCCGCTGCTCAAGGCCGCGGTGAACGGGAACGACCCGAACGTCGGCCGGCTGCTGTGCGCGGTGGGCAAGGTGGCCGGCGCGGCCGGGATCGCGCTCGAGCCGGCGCGCGCGGTGATGCGGGTGGGCGGCGAGGTGGTGCTCGAGGGCGGCGCCATGCGGCTGGACCCGGAGAAGGAGCGGCGGCTGGTGGCGCACATGAAGGCGGCGGAGCTGTACGCGAGCGCGCCGCCCCCCGACGGCGTCTCCTTCCGGCCCCCGATCGACCACCCGCCGCACGAGCGCCGGGTGGAGATCGAGATCGACCTGGGGATGGGCACCGGCGCCTGCGACGTGCTCGGCGGCGATCTCTCCCACGAGTACGTCACCGAGAACGCCGACTACCGGAGCTGAGCCCGTACGCGGGCCGCTCGCCCCCGAGCGTGTCGAGGGCGAGCGGAGGCGGCTCGACGGCGCCGGGCCCGCAGGCCCGGTCAGCGGATGCCGATGGCCGGGCGCGGCGTGCCGTAGCGGCGGCAGCGCTCGGCGAGGCCGGGGAAGTCCTGCTCCCAGCCGCCGCAGCGGGGCGGCGGGGGCGCCGGCGTCCACGCGGTGGGGCGCCGCGCGTCGCCGGGGCCGGGCACCACCAGCGACCCGACGTAGTCGCCCTTCTCGTAGACCCGGCGGAGCTGCGCGGCGAGGCGCGCCACCTCGGCGTCGCCGATCCGGCCGCTCGCGGTCGCCTGGTAGAACTGCACCGTCACGCGCACCGGGAAGCGCGGGTCGCGCTCGACGGCGAGCCCGGCGAGCTCGGTGTACGGGCCGTCCAGCGCGCCGTGGCCAAGCACCGCCGTCTCGAGGTCCCGCTCCGGCGCGGCCATCGACTTCGCCTGCGGCGCCGGCGCGGCGGCCATGGGCGCCTGCCCGTAGGCCTCGGCGCGGCGCGGCGGCTCGCGGCGGCGGAGCGGCACCTGCACCAGCATGAGCACGTTCGCGTCGTCGCCCAGGTCGGACGCGGCCTCGCCGTTCAGGGTGGTGCCGCGCCCGCGCACGTCGGAGAGGCGCTCGGCGATGAGCGGGGCGCGCTCGCCGCCCGCGTTGAAGAACAGCCGCTGGCCCCAGCTCGCGCCGCCCGACACGGTGTCGCGCGCGTTGTCCACCACGGTGACCGAGGTGCCCTGGCGCGTCACCAAGATGGTGAGCACCGCGGGATCGCCCGCGGTCGACTGGTAGTTGAAGATCACAGGGTGGAACGTCGCGCGGCCCTGGCGCGGCACCGGCAGGAACGCCGCCTGCGCCGACACGAGCGCGTGCGTGTCGCGCGGCGCGAGCAGCGAGCCGCCGCGGATGGCGCCGTCGCGCGGCGAGGACAGCCAGCGCGCCGGATCGGCGAGCAGCTCGCGGAGCGTGACGACGCGCTCACGCCCGTTCTCGCGCGCGTTGCCCACCCGCAGCCAGATCCGGTCGAGCGGCACGTCGGCGGTGCGGTCGGTGAAGTTCGGGAAGCGGAGGACCGGCATGAGCGCGAGCTTGCGGGCGTCCCCGTCCTCGGACACGACCTCCAGCGTCACGTCGCTGATGTTCGGGCCGAGCGACGAGCCCTGCCAGCGGCCGGTGTCCTCCCAGGTGACGTTGACGAGGTCGAGGCCGTGCGCCTGCGCGGCGCGCCGGGCGTCGGGATCCGAGACCATCCCCGCGACGCGCTGGACCACGGCCGGATACGGCTCGGGGCGCGGGTCGCCGCGCCGCGCCGAGGCGGCGGCCGGCGGGAGCAGGAGCGCGAGGGCGGTCCCGAGGGCGAGGAGGCGGAAGGGCAGGGCGCGGCGTCGGGTCATGGCGTTCCTCCGGGTGGTTCGCAGGGGTGAACGCGCCGTCCTCGAGATGGATCTGCGAGCGCCCGTCCGGGCCGCGGACGGCGGCGGTCGCCGGGCGGACCGGGCGGACCGGGCGGGCCACGCCGCCGGCGGTTTCCCCGGAGACGAAGGGCGGTTGCGCACGGCGCGGCCGGCACCGGGGCTGCACCGGCGCCGGGCATGTCCACGAACGAGCACGTCCGGGGCGCGGCCGGCGCGCGGAGCGGCCGGTGATCGCCGCCGCGGAGCGAGGGCGCGCCGAGGCGCGGGAGGCGGCGGGACGGTGCGACGCGCGCGCCGCCGGTCAGCGGTTCGACGAGGCGCTGCAGCGCGCGAGGCGGGCCGACGCGCGCGGTCGGGCCGGCGCCGCGCAGGCGGTGCGGGCGGAGCGCGGGCGCGCGGACGCGGCGCACCGAGGCGCGGGGGAGTCGGACGGTGACGAGCCGCGCGCCGGGGGATCGGCCCGCGCACCGTCGCCTGCGTCCCGTGCCGCGCCCGACCGTGCGCACGGGGCCGGCGCCGGGGCGTTCGCGGACGCCGCCCCCCAGGCGCCGACGGCCGCGCCCACGCTCCCCGGCGCGCCCGCGCCCGCCGCCCCCGCGGACGTCGCCGCCCTCCGGGCCGCCGTGCGCGCGCTGCCCGCCGCCATCGAGGCGGCGCAGCGGGCCGACGGGTCGGCGCTCACGCTCGCGTTCGGGTCCGCGCTCGGCGTGGACCTGCGCGCCGGCGCCGGAGGCATCGAGCTCACCCTCCGCCCCGCCGCCGCGCTCGCGCGCGCCGCCCAGGCCGAGCTTCCCGGCCTGACCGCCGCGCTCCGCGCCCGCGGCCTGCGGGTCGCCCGCGCCGAGGTCCGCGCCCGCCCGGACGCCCGGGGTCCGGCCCGGGGCGACGCCGCCGGGACGCCGTTCGCCGCCCGCGTTGACGGCGCACCGGGGCTCCTATAAAAGGCTGACCCTACGGCACCGTCGCCAAGTGGTAAGGCCCGGGTCTGCAAAACCCGTATTCGGCGGTTCGAATCCGCCCGGTGCCTCTCGAGGAGAGGCGTTCAGCTTCAGCCGGTTCCGAAGGGCGTTCGACCAGGACAGGGTCGGGCGCCCTTCGTCCGTCTGGGAGCGATCCGGCGGCGCTCGGCGAGGCGCGCGAGCACGGAGCAGACCCATGGCCGAGAACAGGTACGACGACGCCGTCGTGTTCACGAACTACAGCCAGCTGGCCCGGTCCGTCGGAGGTCTGGCCGAGGCCGGCGAGTGGTCCGCCTTCCGGGCGCTGCTGCCGGACCTCCGGGGCAAGCGGGTGCTCGACCTCGGCTGCGGCTTCGGGTGGCACTGCCGCCATGCGTTGGAGCAGGGCGCGAGCGCCGTGGTCGGCGTCGACGTCTCCGAGAAGATGCTCGAGCGCGCCCGGGCGCTGGGCTCCGACGCCCGGCTCACGTACGTGAGGTCGGCGATCGAGGACGTCGAACTCGCGCCCGCGACGTTCGACGTGGTGATCAGCTCCCTGGCGCTCCACTACGTGGCCGACCTCGCGAAGGTCCTCGCGAACGTCCGCGCGTGCCTTCGCCCGGGAGGCGCCCTGGTGTTCTCGGTCGAGCACCCGATCTTCACCGCCCGCGCCGAGCAGGACTGGTGCCTGGGCCCGGACGGCGCGCGGCGGCACTGGCCGGTGGACGGCTACCAGGACGAGGGTCCGCGCACGACCACGTGGATGGGGGCGGCGGTCGTGAAGCACCACCGGACCGTCGCGACCTGGGTGGACTCGGTGATCGACGCCGGGTTCCGCCTCGAGCGGCTGGTCGAGCCCGAGCCGCCTCCGGAGCTCCTGGAGGCACACCCGGACTGGAAGGACGAGCGCCGGCGCCCGATGATGCTGCTCGTCTCGAGCCGCGCCGATGGCGGGCTCGAGCCCCCGACCACGAGCGGCGGGACCGGCGGCTCGACGGCGGGAGGGACGAGGAGCCGCGCACCGTGAGTGGATGCGCCGCGCGCAGGTCGTGAAGCACCCGGGCCGTCGCCACCTGGGTGAGCGCGTCGCTCCGCCGCGCATCGGAGCGACGAGATCCGGCGCCCGGTGATGCGCTCGGGTGACGGACGGCGCGACGGGATCGCGCTTCGGCGCGCGGACGGCCCTTCACCGGACGTATCGAGGCCCTGCCCTGCGGCAACCGGCCGCGCCCGGGAGGAACGCAGCCGTCGCCGGGTCGCCGGCGGCCGCTCACACCGGGTCCGGCGGCGCACATCGCCGGTCGCCCTGGGGCGCTCCGGTCGCCGAGCTGGGGCGTCGACACGCTTCCTGCATGACGGCATGCGCGGGGGCCGGTGGACCGCACGACGAGGCTCCTCACGGGATACCGACATGCTCGCCAACCTCAGGATCCGCACCAAGCTCGCCCTCCTCGTGGTCGTGGGCTCCCTCGCCCTCCTCGCCGTGGCCTCCGCCGCGCTGATGCAGGGGCGCGCGAGCGACGCCACCATCGCCCGCATGGCCGGGAGCGACCTCGAGCTCCTGGTCGGCTTCGAGTCCATGTACTCGGCGGGCCTGCAGACCGGGCAGGCGACCCGCAACGTCCTGCTCGACCCCCAGGACCGCACCGCGAAGAAGAACTACCGGGACGCGCACGAGGCGTTCTCGACGACCCTCGAGCAAGCGCGGAAGCTCGCGCCTCCCGAGCTGAAGCCGCGGCTGCAGGAGGTGGACCGCCTCTGGGCCGCGGACCACGCGCTCAAGCAGGAGGTGATGAGCCTCTCCGAGGCCGGCCGTCGCGACGAGGCCGTCGCGGTCCTCGTCGGCAAGGAGACCCCGGCGTGGCGCGCGGTGAAGCAGGTCATCCTCGAGCTCCGCGACGAGCAGCGGCGCGCCTTCTCGAGGAGCGAGGCGTCCGCCCTCCGCGACACGGCCCTCGTCAGGCGGGTGGTGTTCGGCACGATCGTGGTGGCCGCCGCCGTCTTCGTGCTCCTCTCCGTGGTCCTCGCGCGGAGCATCGCCGCTCCGCTCCGGGAGGCGATCCGGGTCGCGGCGGCGATCTCGCGCGGCGATCTGACCGCGACCGTCGCGGCCGGACGTCGCGACGAGGTCGGTCAGCTCCAGGCGGCGCTGGGCGCGATGACGCAGAAGCTGGCGCAGGTGATCGGCGAGGTCCGGAGCGGCGCCGAGGCGCTCGCCGGCGCCTCGCAGCAGGTCTCGGCGACGTCCCAGGCCCTGTCGCAGGGCACCGGCGAGCAGGCCAGCAGCGTGGAGGAGACGACCGCGTCGCTCGAGCAGATGAGCGCGTCGATCGAGCAGAACGCGGAGAGCTCCCGCGCGACGGAGGCGGCCTCGAAGGAGAGCGCCGCGAACGCGGAGGAGGGCGGGAAGTCGGTCCGGCAGACCGTCGCCGCGATGAAGGCGATCGTGGAGAGGATCTCGATCATCGAGGAGATCGCCTACCAGACGAACCTGCTCGCGCTGAACGCGGCCATCGAGGCCGCGCGCGCGGGAGCGCACGGCCGGGGGTTCGCGGTGGTGGCGGCAGAGGTCCGGAAGCTCGCCGAGCGCTCGCAGAAGGCCGCGCAGGACATCGGCGGGCTGGCCGGCTCCAGCGTCGCGGCCGCCGAGCGCTCGGGCGAGCTCATCGAGCGGCTCGTGCCCGCGATCCGCAGGACGGCGGCGCTGGTCCACGAGGTGGCGGCGGCGTCCCAGGAGCAGTCCTCCGGCGTCGGCCAGGTGTCGAAGGCGATGGCGCTCGTCGATCAGGTCACCCAGCGGACCGCGTCCGCCGCCGAGGAGCTCGGCGCCACCGCAGAGGAGATGGCCTCCCAGGCGGAGGCGCTGCAGCAGCTCATCTCCTTCTTCCACCTGGAGGGCCAGGGCGATCGCGTCGCGCGCACCGCGCAGCCGCCGCGCGCGGCGGGCGCGCTCGCGCGCCCCCAGGACGCGGGCCTGGCGGTGGTCGCCGGCGGCAAGGCCGGGAGCGCGGGAGCCCGGCCGAGCTAGCGATCCGCGATGGAGACCGCCGAGGCGCTCGCGAGCGCCTCCGGAGGGAAGCGCGCGTTCGAGGCCTGCGTGACGGAGGCGGGGGAAAAGCCCCGGGCGCAGGGGGAGCAAGAAGTGGCTGGGGGGTTGCCTGCAACTCGCAGAGCCCCTGCGCGCCGGGAGGTCGAGAACCTAGTTTACTGACCGTCTTTGCGCAAGGATTCGCGCGCGCGGCCGCGAACATTCTCGCGGAGCACACGTGCATACACCACGGAGCGTGACGGTCACCGAGCGTGACGGCCGGCCGCCGGCGCACCGGGGCCCCGCGGGCGCCGGTGCGCGCGCCCGCGCGGCTACAGCGACGCGAGGTCGATGACGAACCGGTACCGCACGTCGCCGCGGATCATCCGCTCGTAGGCCTCGTTGATCTTCTGGATGGGGATGACCTCCACGTCCGAGACGACCTGCTTCCCGGCGCAGAAGTCCAGCATCTCCTGGGTCTCGGCGATGCCGCCGATGAGCGAGCCGGCCAGCGTGCGGCGGCCGCCGATGAGCGAGTGCGCGTGCAGCGGGATGCGCTCGGGCGGCACGCCCACCAGCACCATGGCCCCGTCCACCTTCACCATGCCGAGGTACCGGTCGTAGTCGTGCGGCGCCGAGATGGTGTCGAGGATGAAGTCGAAGCGGTTGCGCAGGCGGCGGAAGGTGGCGTCGTCGCTCGTGAGCGCGAAGCCGCTCGCGCCCAGGCGGCGCGCGTCGGCCTCCTTGCGCGGGGAGGTGCTGAGCATGGTCACCTCCGCGCCCATGGCGGCGGCGAGCTTCACCGCCATGTGGCCGAGGCCGCCCAGGCCCACCACGCCGACCTGCTGGCCCGGGCCCACCTTCCAGTGGCGGAGCGGCGAGTAGGTGGTGATGCCGGCGCAGAGCAGCGGCGCGGCGGCGGCGAGGTCGAGCGAGGGCGCCACCTTCAGCGCGAAGTCCTCGGTCACGACCACCTGCTTCGAGTAGCCGCCGTGCGTGGGCGTGCGGCGGTCCATCTCGGTGCTGTTGTAGGTCCAGGCCGGACCGCGCTCGCAGAACTGCTCGAGATCGCGCCGGCACGGATCGCAGGTGCGGCACGAGTCCACCAGGCAGCCGACCCCGGCGTGATCGCCGGGCCGGAAGCGCGTGACCTTCGCGCCGACGCGGGCGACGCGGCCGACGATCTCGTGGCCGGGCACCATGGGGAAGGCGGCGCCGCCCCACTCGTCGCGCGCCTGGTGGATGTCCGAGTGGCAGACGCCGCAGTAGGCGATGTCGATGAGGACGTCGCGCTCGCCGACGTCGCGGCGCTCGATGGTGTGGGGGACGAGGGGCGCGCCGGCGGCCGGCGCAGCCCAGGCCTTGACCTGGGTCATGGTGATGCCTCCTGTTGACGATGTCGAGGGGGGAGGAATCTAGCGGCTGGTGGCGGCGCCGCAGCGGAATCCGCGCGTCGCCGCGGCCGGCCCGGCGGGCTCGCCCGTCTGCGTGCGGCCGGCGGCCGCGCCTCGCGGCCGGGACGCTGGCCGGCGCGAGGACGCTGCATTAGACGACCGGGATGGCCACCGAGCTGTGCCAGTACTGCGGCGTCGATCTGGACGAGGTGCCGCCCGCGCAGGAGACCGGCTGGCTGTACGGGGTGGAGTGCAGCCGCTGCCCGCCGGATCGCCGCCGCTCGCTGGTGCTGCCCCGCCGCCAGCGCGTGACCGAGCTGACGTGCCCGGGGTGCGGCGCCCGGCTCGCGCCCGCCGAGGAGCACCCGGACGTCCTGGTGGTGAAGGAGGTGACCTACGAGATCTGCGCCGCCTGCGGCGAGCGCTGCGGGGTGGCCGCCATCCGCAAGGTGCGCGACGTGAGCGGCGGCACGATGTAGCCCGCGCGCGGCGCGCGCGATCACCGCCCGCGGAGCAGCTCCGCCACCGTCTCCGGCGCCTTGCGCGCGCGCACGTGCTGCTCCAGCCAGCGGACGGTCTCGAACAGCGTCTCCTGCGGATCGCGGGCCGAGAACCCGAGCGCCTCCTCCGCCTTGCGCGAGTCGCAGTACCAGAAGTGCTCGCCCATCTCGACCGACGGCGCGTCGATGGGCGCCTCGGCGCCGCGCCACCCGGAGAGCTTCTCCAGGAGCCGCGCCCCGGCGACGTTCAGGCCGCCGGGCAGCGCCACCCGCGGCGCCGCCACGCCCGAGAGCCGCTCCAGCCGGCCGAAGAAGTCGCGGAAGGTGAGGTTCGCGCCGCCGAGCAGGTAGCGCTCGCCGGGCCGCCCGCGCTCCAGCGCCGCCGCGAACGCGCGCGCCGCGTCGCGCACGTCCACGAAGGAGAGGCCGCCGGTGGGCATGGCCGGGATGCGCCGCTCCAGGAACTTGAACACCACGTCGGTGGAGGAGAGGCGGGCGTCCCCCGGTCCGAGCAGCAGCGACGGGTTCAGCACCACCACCGGCAGGCCGGTGTCGCGGTGGATCCGCAGCGCGGCCTTCTCCTGGAAGATCTTGGAGAGGTAGTAGGGCCAGCCCGCCACCGCGGCGATGGGGTAGGGGTCGGCCTCGGTGGCGACCCGCTCCTCCTTCGAGACCGCGATGGTGCCCGAGGTGGAGGCGAGGATCACCCGCCGCACGCCCGCGGCGACGCACGCCTCGAGGAGCCGCCGGGTGCCTTGCACGTGCAGCTCGTACAGGCGCGCGGGCTCGGCGGGATCGAAGTCCACCTGGCCGGCCAGGTGGAACACCGCGTCCACCCCGTCGAGCGCGGCCCGGACCGCCTCGGCGTCCTCGAGCCCGGCCCGGCGCACGTCGGCGCCGAGCGCCTCGGCCTCCGGCGCCGCCGAGCGCTGCAGCAGCCGCAGCCGGTGGCCGGCCCGGGCGAGCAGCGGGACGAGCGCGGCGCCGAGGAAGCCGGTGCCGCCGGTGACGAGCAGGTTCACGCGTCCTCCGGCCGGCCGGGGTGGTGGCGTGGCGCCGGGCCGGCGGCGGGGGCGGCGGGCTCGGCGGGCGCGGGCGTCCCCGCGCGCGCGGCGGGCGCAGCGGAACCGGGCGCGACCTTCTCGGAGGCGGGGGCGGACGGCGCCGCCCCGTGCTCCTCCAGCCACGCCTGGCGCAGGCCCTTCACCGCCGCCTCCATCACCTGGGTGGCGGCCCGGTAGGCGTCGCTCCGCGACAGCCCGGCGGTGCGCGCGCGCAGGTCGTCCACGCGGATGGGCTCGCCGAAGCGGACCTCGAGGTCGGCGCGGCGCGGCAGCGCCCGGCCCGGGGGAAGCGCCTCGTGCGTGCCGGCCAGGTACACCGGGAGCACGTCCACGTCGCACTGCAGCGCGAGGTAGCCGGCGGTCGGGTAGAACGCCCGCATCGCGCCGTCGCGGGTGCGGGTGCCCTCCGGGAAGATGAGCAGGTGGTAGCCGCGCCGGAGCGCCTCGGCGGCCGCGCGCAGGCTGGCCTTCAGCGCGCCGTCGCGCTCCATGGGGATGAGGTTGGTGAAGTTCTCGAAGTAGGCGCGCTTCACCGGCGTGTCGAAGAAGTAGTCCTTCGCGGCCAGCGCCGCGAGGCGCCGCCCCTCGTCGCCGAGCGCCACCTTCACCAGGCCCATGTCGAGGTGGCTGGCGTGGTTCGCGACCACCAGAACGTTGCGGTCGTGCGGCACGTGCGCCGCGCCGACCACCCGCGCCTGGTAGAGGTCGCGGTAGAGCGCGCGCTGGCCGGCGGAGAGGACCCGCCGCCCGAGCCGTGCCACCGTGGCGGGCACCGGGATCTCGCCGTCGTCCCTCGCCGCGCGGGGCGCCTTCTCGCCGGGCGCCTCGCGCGCCGGCGCCCGCTCCTGGCCGCGCCGGGTCGCCCCGCCCACCGCGCGGGCCAGCTCGCCCGCGGTCTGCACCGCGTGCAGCCCCTCCAGCGCGGCCGGCGGCACGCCCGCCTCCTCCAGCGCCGCGGACAGCTCGGTGAGCATGAGCGAGTCCACCCCGAGCTCCGCCTGCAGGCGCGAGCCCGGCCCGATCTCGGCGCGCGGGCGCCGGCACACCTCGGCCAGCAGGTCGAGCACCCAGCCCTCGCCCTGCGCGTCGCGCGCCTCCTCGCGGGCGCGCCGGCCCCGGGCGGCGGCGGCCTCGAGCCGCAGCAGCTCCTCGCGCACCAGCGGCCGCTTCACCTTGCGGGTGGACGTCTTCGGGAGGTCGCCCTCGAAGACGTGCCACACCTTGACGCGCTGGGGGAACGGCAGCGACGCCGAGACCGCGCGCACGTGCGCCTCCAGCTCCGCGCGGACCTCGCCGCGGTCGCGGTCGCCGTACTCCGGCACCACGATCATCGCGACCTTCTCGGCCGCGCCGTCGGGCAGCCCGACCACGCACAGCTCCTTCACCAGCGCGTCGTCGCGGTAGCGCTCCTCGACCTCGTCCGGGTAGACGTTCTTCCCGTTCGCGTCGATGATGACGTCCTTCTTGCGCCCGACCAGCGTGAGGTTGCCGTCGGCGTCGAGCTTGCCGAGGTCGCCGGTGCGGAGCCAGCCGCCCTCGAGCACCTGCCCGCTGAGCGCCGGGTCCACGCCCGCCGGCTGCCCGCCCGGCGCGGCGCCGCGCCAGTAGCCCAGCATCACGTTCGGCCCGCGGGCCAGCACCTCGCCCACGCCGCTCGCGTCGGGGTCGGCGATGCGCAGCTCGATCCCGGGGAGCGCCGGCCCCACGCTGCCCTCGGGCGCGTCGCCGCCGGGCTTCGAGACCGCCAGCACCGGCGCGGCCTCGGTCAGGCCGTAGCCCTCGTACATGTCGAAGCCGAGCGCGCGGAACGCGTCCTGGACCTGCGGGTCGAGCGCCGAGCCGCCGGACACCAGCAGCCGCAGCCGCCCGCCGAAGCGGCGGTGCACCGGCCAGAACAGCGCCTTGCCCAGGTTCCACGCGAGCGCCGAGTCGCGCAGCGCCGCGTTGCCCTTCATGAGCCCGCGGAACGCCTGCTCCACCACGCCGGGCTTCGCGGCCAGCTCCTGCGTGATGCGCCGGTGCAGCAGCGCCCACAGCGCCGGCACGCCGATCATGGCGGTGACGCGGCCGGAGCCGAGCGCGTCGCCGATCCGGTCGGCGGTGAGCTCGTCGAGGTACTCCACCTCGGCGCCGCGCGAGAGCGGCACGAGCAGGCCGCAGGTGAACTCGAACGTGTGGTGCAGCGGGAGCACCGACAGCATCCCGTCGCCGGGGCCGAGGTCGAACACGGTGACCAGCTTCGCGACCAGCGAGGCGAAGTTCCGGTGCGAGAGCATCACGCCCTTGGGCGTGCCGGTGGTGCCGCTCGTGAAGATGAGCGAGGCGAGGTCGTCCGGCGAGAGGCGGATCGACGGCACCGCCGGGCCGCCGCGCAGCGCCTCCCCGAGCGCGACCACCCGCGCCTCGGGCACCGCCGCGGCCGCGAGCGCGGCCAGGCCGGGCAGCGCGTCGGCGGCGTCGTCGGAGAGGAGCGCGAGGCGCGCGCCGGCGCTCCTCCAGAGGTTGGCCAGCTCCGGCTCGGAGAGCTTCGGGTCCACCGGAACCACCGCGGCGCCGGCCCGCAGGACGCCGAAGTACGCGACCGCCCACTCCGGCCGGTTCTCGCTCGCGAGCAGGACCCGGTCGCCCTTCACCACGCCGGCGGCGGCCAGGAACGCCGCCACCCGGCCGGAGAGCGCGTGCAGCTCGCCGTAGGTGAGGCGGTCCTTCGCGGCGCCCTCCAGGCGCAGCGCGGTGCGGTCCCGCCAGCGCTCGCAGGCGGAGTCGAGCAGCTCGAGCAGGTCGCGGTGCGCCTTCGGCGCGTGGACCCGCTTCTCCGCCTCCTCCTCCAGGCCGGGGAACACCCACTCCTCCATGCCCTTCAGGTGGACGTCGAGCCAGTAGGCGCGCCAGTCGAGCGCCTCGGGATCCCAGGGGATGCGCGCGCGGTCGTCGGGCGAGAGCCGCTCGCGCAGCTCGCGCATCCCGGCGCAGCGGAACACGTAGCGGTTGTCCCAGGTGAAGGGCAGGTACATCGCCCAGATCGCCTCGGTCTTCTCGAGCTGGCTGGTCAGCTCGTCGAGCGCCTCGCCGGCCCGGTGCGCCAGGGCGCTCAGGCGCGGCGCGCCCCAGGCCGGCGCCCGCTCGCGGAGCAGCTTGCCGGCGCCGCGCGCCAGCGCCGCCAGCGCCGGCGCCGAGAACGCCTCGTACTGCGCGCGGGTCACGGGGTAGGGCTCGATGCGCGACAGCAGCCGGTTCCAGGTGCGGTTGCCCTCCTCGCGCTCGCGGTAGAAGCGGCGCCGGTACAGCGCGGTCAGCTCCACCGCGCGCCGGGCCCAGAGCGGGTTCACGTCGCCGGAGGCGAGGTGGTACACGCGGCCTCGCGCGGCGCCCGCCGTGCCGCGGCGCTCCTGCAGCTCGGCCGCGGCCGCGACGATCCCGGCGCAGACCAGGTCCACCGGGACGACGTCCAGGATGGCCTTCTCGGCGGCCGGGAAGGAGCGGTGCCCCTTCAGCCCCATGAACGCGAGCGGCGCGCTGGTGGTGAAGCCCTCGTTCCAGCCGGGGAACGGGTAGCGCAGCGCGCTCTCCACGATCGACGGGCGCACGATGGCGTACGGCACGCCGGCCGCCTCGATGGCCTGCTCGCCGAGCGACTTCGTGTACGTGTAGGTGTTGGGCCAGCCCCAGTGCAGCGCGCGGGTCCGCCCGATCTCGACCAGCTGCTGCGAGACCCAGAGCCGCTTCTCGCGCCCGATGGCGAGCCGGAGCGCCTTCTCGTCGGCGGCGGCGCGCCCCTCCTCGCGGAGCCGCCCGAGCGCGCGCTCGCGGAACTCCGACTGGCGCACGCGGTCGTCGGCGAGCGCGCGGACCTCGGCGATGCGCCGGGCGGCGTCGGCGAGCTCGGTGTCGAGCGAGAAGTCGGCGCCGTCCAGCGCGGCGGCGCGCGGGCGGCCCTCCACGCCCTCCCGGCGCGGGAAGTAGCCGGCGATCTCCTCGTCCTCGAACACCACCCCGTCGCGGTTGCCGGCCACGAAGCAGGTCGAGACGTGCACCAGGCCGGCGCCGGTGCGGCGGCACAGCTCCGCCGCGTGGCGCGCGCCGTCCACGTTGACGCCGAGCGCGAGCTCCAGCGAGGCGTCGAAGTCCACCAGCCCGGCGGAGTTGATCACCAGGTCGAGCCCGTCGAGCCGGGCCAGGTCGGCCTCGGACAGCCCGAGCAGCGGATCCGACACGTCGCCGGCGAGCGGCACGCACTTCTCGCGCAGGAACGCCTCGAAGCCGGCCCCGTGGCGCGCGCGGAGCGGGTCGAACGGGCGGCTCGGCGCCACCTTGTCGAAGAAGCGGCCCTCGGCGGTGCCGCCCGCGCCCGGGCGGACCAGCACGAACACGCGCCCGACCTCGGGGTAGCGGTCGAGCAGCATCGACAGCGCGACCTTGCCCACGAAGCCGGTGGCACCGGTGACGAGCACGCGGCGCCCCGCCAGCAGCCGCGCCACGTCCAGCGGGGGCGGGCCCGCCGGCGCGCCGCCGGGGCGGGCCGGGTGCGGGTGACCGTGGGGGCCGCGCGTCCTCTTGCCGTGGCCGCTCATCGCTCAGCCCAGGTTCTGCGTCATGACGATGGGCGGGTGGTGCATCATCGTGACCTGGGCGCCCCGGCCGTGCTCGGAGCGCGCCATGTCGATGGCCTCGGAGAGCGTCTCGGCCGTGTCCCAGCCCATCAGCCGCGGCACCTGCGCGTTGTCCGCGCCCACCGCGATGATGCGCCCCATGTGCTGGCGCCCGTTCTCGCCCCAGTACCACATGAAGAACGGGTGGGCCCCGTGGTACGCGTGGCCGGTCCGGTACAGGTGCACGTAGGTCGGGTTCTCGGCGAACTCGCGCTCGTACTTCGCCTCGAGCACCTTCGCGTCGCGCGTCTCGGGCAGCAGCCGGTGGAAGAACTCGATGTAGCTCGGGTGCGCCACCGGGTCGAACACGTCGGAGCACGGGTGCGTGAGGATGAGCGTGCCGCCCGGCTTGAGCAGCGGCTTGCCGCGGTAGAAGTTGAAGAAGTAGCCGCAGGCCATCACCTGGACCAGCAGCGGGTTCAGGATCGAGTTCACGTTGTACGGGGAGACGAACGGGATCCCGTACACCAGCACGTCGGCCTGGTAGTCCACGTCCACCGCGTACTGGGCCCAGCTCGCCTTCAGGATCTTCGCGTGGGTGGGCTCGGTGACGCCGGCGGCCACCGCGATGATGTCGTAGGCGGCGGGCACGGCCTGGAAGATCTTCCGCTTGGCCGCGGCGGGCAGCCCCTTCAGCGCGGCGCGCATCGCGGCGAGCTTCAGCCGGTCGGTCTCGCCGTACGCCTCCTCGCGCTTCATGAGGAAGTCGAGCGGGCCGTCGAACATGCGGTTGTTGACGGTGGTCTCGACGTGGAAGACCTTCAGCGACCGGTCGATGTAGCGCCCGATGCGGTCCACCGAGCGGTGCATCTCGGAGCGCTCGGGGTCCATGTACGAGTGGCTCTTGCGGATGTGGTGCGGCGTGTGGTGCGCCTTCACGCCCTCGTAGTTGGTGAGCCCGGTGCCGACCGACTTGTGCCCGCCGTCCATGGGCACGAAGTTCACGTTCACGTAGATGAGCAGGTCGGACTCGGCGGCGCGCCGGTTGATGATGACCTTCTCGCCGTGCTCGGTGGTGCCGAGCGTCACCAGGCCGTCGGGATCCTCGGCGTCGTGGTTGTAGTAGCGGTCCGGGTAGAACGCGTCGAAGATCTCCGCGCCCACCATCCGCTTCATCTCCGCCTCGGTCATGTGGCGGTGCAGCGCCACCGCGACGACGAGGTGCACGTCGTCCACGCCGGACTCCGCCAGCAGCGGCAGGATCACCTCGAGGACCTGCTGGCGCACGTCGGGCGTGCGCATGGGCGGCAGCGGCAGCGAGATGTCGTCGAGCGCGATGGTGACCTTCATGCCGGGCCGCAGCATGGCGTGGAGCGGCTCGCACCCCTCCGGCCGGTTGATGGCGCTCCGGATGGCCGCCTTCACGTTGGGCAGCCCCTCCACCGGCGGCTTCGGGTAGATCACCCGGGTCCCGACCGGCAGGTCCTCCACCAGCAGGTCCTCGCCGGAGAAGAGCACGCGCGGCGGCGAGTCGCGGTCGATGGTGACGATCTGCTCGGTCGCCTCGTAGAAGCGGGAGAGGCTCCGCGGCTCGCGCATGGTGTCTCAACCCTCCGTGGTGCGCAGGACGGGCCACTCGTACGCCCGGGCGACGCGGGCGAGCCGCGCGTCCGGGTTGACCGCCGCGGGGTGGCCCACCACCGCGAGCATGGGATAGTCGGAGAACGAGTCCGAGTAGGCGAAGCTCTTCTCGAGCGCGACGCCGTTCCGCACGCACCAGTCGCGGATCACGAGCGCCTTGTGCGCGCCCTCGATGATGGGCGGCATCACGCGCCCGGTGGCCACGCCCTGCACGAAGCGCATCCGGTTCGCGATGAGGTCGTCGGCGCCGAGGTGGTCGGCGAGGCGCCGCACCGTGAAGTCGAGCGCGCCGGTGACGAACACCACCCGGCACCCCGCGCGCCGCGCCTCGTCCACCAGGCGCCGCGAGCCGGGGTGGACCGCCGGCCTCAGCACGTCCTCGAACAGCTCGGCCGCGAGCGTCTCGAGCCGGTCCTCGCTCTGGCCGCGGTAGTAGCCGTAGAACAGCTCGTTGAACGCCTTCCGGTTCACCCGGTCCGCGGCCATGAAGAGGGGCACGGACAGGAGGGTGCGGGCGGTCTGCCAGGCGGTGCCGAGGATCGTCCCCTGGTTCATCGCGTAGAACGCGAACGCGTGCACGATGTTCGTGCGCACGAGCGTCCCATCGATGTCGAAGAACGCGGCCTTGCCGGGATCCGCCATGACCCGCGAGGCATACGCAATGGACGACCCGGTTGGCAAGGGCGTAGCGGGGGCTTCGGCGGCCTACAGCCAGCCGGCGGCGCGGTACCAGGCGGCCGCGCGGGCCATCGACGCGGCGAGTGAAGTCGTCGCCTCGAAGCCGAGCCGCTCGCGCGCCTTCGACGCATCGCACACCCAGCCCGGCGCGAGCACCTGCGCCACGAGCTTCGATCCGACCGGCAGCCGTCTCCCGAGCGCGCGGCCCGCCGCGTCACCGGCGCGCCCGATCCCGCGCAGCAGCGCCTCCGGGACCGGCAGCCGGCGCGCCCGCACCCCGAGCGCCCGCGCCGCCTCCTCCATCAGCCCTCGCGCGGTGACCGGCTCCGGCGCCGCCAGGAAGAACGCCTCCCCGCGCGCCGCGTCCCGATCGCCGAGCAGCAGCAGCGCGCGGGCGCAGTCGTCCACGTCGATCCAGGACAGCGGGCGGTCGCCCAGGTCGAGCGCGAGCCTGGCCCGCGCGATCCGGAAGAACAGCAGGTTCTCGCGGTCGCCGGGGCCCATGATCCGGGGCGGGCGGGCGATCGCCACCGGGAGCTGCGCCGCGAACGACAGCGCCACGCGCTCCGCCTCGGCCTTGGACGCGCCGTACGGCTCCACCGGCGCGAGCGGCGCGTCCTCGCGGATGGGCTCGCGCGACGGCGCGCAGGCGGCGCGCGAGCCGGCGAGCACGAAGCGCCGGAGCCCGGGCGCGCGCTCCACGCACGCCTCCAGCGCGAGCCGGGTCGAGCCGGCGTTCACCCGCAGGAACTCCTCCGGATCGGCGGCGCGCCGCACGCCGGCGAGGTGGAACACCAGCTCCTGCCCGGCCACGGCGGCGCGGAGCGCGCGGGGATCGGTGGCGTCCCCGACCATCACCTCGGCGCCGGCCTGGGCGAGCGCCTCCGACGGGCGGCGGACCAGCGCGCGCACGCGGTCGCCGCGGGCGGCCAGCGCGCGCACCAGCGCCATGCCGAGGAAGCCGCCGGCGCCGGTGACGAGGGCTCGCATGGACGCCCGGATGTGAACCACGCGATCCGGCGCCCGTCAACCCGGCCGAGGGCCGGCGCCGCCCCCTTGTCCCCCGCTGGTCCCGGGCCCCAGCTTGATCCGAACCCGGACGGGAGGTCCGCCGGGACAGGAGGGGGGAAGGCGATGAGATACCTGAGGGCCCTGGTGGCGGTGGTGGCGGTGGCGGTGGGCGCCCAGGCAGCGAGGGCGGACGACGTGTACGTCCGGCGGCACGCCAACCCGGTAGGCACGGTGGCGCGCGACACCATCGCGGGCGGCGTGGCCGGCTCCGCGGTGGCGGGCGGGATCATCCTCTACAACATGGGGATCGACGGGAACGACAACTACGACTGGGGCCGCACGCTGGCCTGGGGCGCGCTGATCGGCGCCGGCGTCGGCCTGGTGTGGGGCATCGTGGACGTGGCGACCGCGCCGGACTACGCGGCGCGCACGGCGGCGATGCGCAAGCCGGTGCGGGACGGGCAGTCCTTCACGATGGACCTCCGCCGGCGTGACCAGTCGCGGCAGGAGACGTTCTCGCTCGTGGCCGGGAGGTTCTGAGGCGGCTGCGTCGGGCGCGGGGGACGGAGGTGGGCGCCCCCGCGCCCGGCGCGCGATCCGCGGCCCCGTCGCACGACGGGCCGCAGGACGGGTCGCGCCGCCGGCGGGCGTCGATTATCCTCGCGCACGCCATGCCCACGCTCGCACGCTCCGTCTGCCCGTTCGACTGTCCCGACGCCTGCGGCCTGCTCGTCGAGGTCGAGGACGGGCGCGCGGCGAAGGTCCGGGGCGACCCGGAGCACCCGTACTCGCAGGGCACCCTCTGCCCGAAGATGAACGGCTACGACCGGACGGTGCACTCGCCCGACCGGCTCACCCATCCTCTGATCCGGACCGGGCCGAAGGGCGCCGGGGCGTTCCGGCGCGCGACCTGGGACGAGGCCGTCGCGCGGGTGGCCTCGCGCTGGAAGGAGATCCTGGCCGCCGACGGCGGCGAGGCGATCCTGCCCTACTCGTACGCGGGCTCGATGGGCCTGGTGCAGCGCAACGCCGGCTACCCGTTCTTCCATCGCCTGGGCGCGACGAAGCTGGCCCGCACCATCTGCACGCCGGCCCAGGACGCCGGCTGGACCGCGGTGATGGGCGCCACCCCCGGGCCGGACCCGGACACGGTGCTCGGCTCGGACCTGGTGGTGCTGTGGGGCATCAACGCGGTCGCCACCAGCATCCACTTCGCCCAGCGGGCCCGGGAGGCGCGGCGGCGCGGCGCCAGGGTGCTGCTGGTGGACACCTACCGGAACGACACCGCCGCCCTGGCGGACGAGGTGATCCTGGTCCGGCCCGGCTCCGACGGCATGCTCGCGCTCGGCCTCGTCCACGTGCTCGCGCGCGAGGGGCTGGCCGACGAGGCGTTCCTGGCGAGCGAGGCGGCCGGCTGGCCGGAGCTGAAGGCGGTCGCGCTGGCAGAGTGCCCGCCGGACGCGGTCGCGGCCGCGACGGGGCTCGCGCCGGAGGCGATCGTGGCGCTGGCGCGGACGCTGGCGCGGGCGCGCGCGCCGTTCTTCCGGATCGGCGGCGGCCCCTCGCGCTACGGCAACGGCGCCATGACGGTCCGGAGCGTGGTCGCGCTCGCGGCGGTGCTGGGCGCGTTCGGCCGCGAGGGCGGCGGCTGCCTCACCTCGGCCGCCTCGTCGCAGGCGTTCGACCTGTCCCCGGTGCGCCGCGAGGACCTGCTCGCGCGCCCGGTGCGCGAGGTGAACATGAACCGCCTGGGCTGGGCGCTGAACGAGCTGCGCGATCCGCCCATCCGCTCGATGTACGTGTGGTGCTCGAACCCGGCCGCCGTCGCGCCGGACCAGAACGCGGTGCTGCGCGGCCTCTCGCGCGAGGACCTGTTCCTGGTGGTGCACGAGCGCTTCCTCACCGACACCGCGCGCCACGCGGACGTGGTGCTGCCGGCGACCACCTCGCTCGAGCACCTCGACGTCTACCGCTCCTACGGCCACTACACGGTCCAGCGCGCCGCCGCGGTGATCCCGCCGCTGGGCGAGGCGAAGCCGAACTGGGAGGTCTTCCAGCTCCTCGCCGCCGCCATGGGCTTCGACGAGCCGGTGTTCCGGACCAGCGCCGCCGAGATGGCGGACCAGCTGCTCGCGCAGCGCTCGGCGTGGTGGGACGCGGTGGACCGCTCGCGCCTCGCGGAGGGGAAGGCGGTCCGCATCGCGCCGCCGCCCGGCCCGCGCTGGCGCACCGCCTCCGGCCGCATCGAGCTCGTGAACCCGGCGCTGCGCGAGCCGGTGCCGCGGCCGCTCCCTGCCCACGCCGACCGCGACCCGCTGCCGCTCAGGCTCGTCACCGCGCCCGCGCTGTACACGCTTAACTCCACCTTCCAGGAGCGGCCCGAGCTGCGCGCCAAGGCCGGCGGCATGCAGCTCCAGCTCGCGCCGTCCGAGGCCGCCGCGCGCGGGCTCGCCGACGGGCAGCGGGTGGTGGCCTTCAACGGTCTCGGCGAGGCGGCGTTCGTGCTGCGCGTCGCCGACGGCGTCCCGGCGGGCGTGGCGGTGGCGGAGGGCGTGTTCTGGCTGGCGCACGCTCCGGGCGCACGGAACGTGAATGCGCTCACCTCGCAGCGGCTCACCGACGAGGCGGGCGGCTCCACCTTCTACGACAACCGCGTGGACGTCCGGGCGGCGTAGGCCGCCCGGGGCCGCGACCCCGTCCCGAACCGTTCCGCTCCCCCGCCGGCTCTCGCCCGGACGGGCGAGCCGTGCCCGTCGAGGGATCGCGCGGGGGCGAGACCTTGGGCCGCGGATGTTCTCGCCGGCCTTTGTGGTTTCATGAACGGCACCAGGAAGGGTAGAGGCTCCCCATTTTTGCCGATCGGACGCCCTCTCCTGTATCTTGCGCGCGATCATTTCCCGTTTCTCGGGAAGGAATGGGCACATGAACGACTATCGGTACGACTACCAGACCGTCCAGGGGTTCATCCTCTCGGCGATGTTCTGGGGGGTCGTCGGGATCCTGCTCGGGCTCCTCATCAGCGTGCAGCTGTGGGCGCCCGCCGCGAACTTCGCGCCGTACCTGACCTACGGCCGGCTGCGCCCGGTGCACACCAACGGCCTGATCTTCGGCCTGGGCGCGGGCGCCATCTTCGGCCTCTTCTATTACATCACCATGCGGCTCTGTAAGCGGCCGCTGCTGTTCCCGCGCCTGGCGCGCGTGCAGCTCTGGCTGTTCAACGCCGGCATCCTCGCCGCCGCGGTCACGCTGCTGCTCGGCCAGACCCAGTCGCTCGAGTACGCCGAGCTGGAGTGGCCGCTCGACCTCGCCATCGTGGTGCTGTGGGTGATGCTGGCGGTGAACGTCTTCGGGACGATCCTGAAGCGGCGCGAGGAGCAGATGTACGTGTCGCTCTGGTACATCGTGGCGACCGTCATCACCATCGCGATCCTCTACGTCGTCAACAACCTCGCGGTGCCGGTGAGCCTGGGCAAGAGCTACCCGCTGTTCGCCGGCGTGAACTCCGCCAACGTGCAGTGGTGGTACGGGCACAACGCGGTCGGCTTCCTGCTCACCACGCCGATCCTGGCGATGTTCTACTACTTCCTCCCGAAGTCCACCGGGCTGCCCATCTACAGCCACCGGCTCTCCATCGTCGCGTTCTGGTCGCTGATCTTCGCGTACCTGTGGACCGGCGCGCACCACCTCGTCTACACGCCGCTGCCGGACTGGATCCAGACGCTCGCCATCGTGTTCACGATGTTCCTCATCGCGCCGTCGTGGGGCTCGGTCGTGAACGGCTACTACACGGTGGGCCAGGACTGGACGAAGATGCGGTCGAACTACCTGACCAAGTTCTTCATCCTGGGCATCACGTTCTACGGCCTGCAGACGGTGCAGGGGCCGACGCAGGGGCTCCGCGTCGTGTCGCAGCTCATCCACTACACCGACTGGGTCCCCGGCCACGTGCACATGGGCACGATGGGCTGGGTGACCATGATCATCTGCGCGTCGATCTACCACGTCGTGCCGCGCATCAACGGGACCGAGCTGTACTCGGAGAAGCTCGCCAACGTGCACTTCTGGCTGGTGCTCGTCGGCCAGCTCCTGTTCTCGATCACCATGTGGATCACCGGCATCCGGCAGGGCTGGATGTGGAAGGCCACCGACGAGGCCGGCAAGCTCCAGTACACGTTCATGGACGGGGTGATCGGGAACTATCCGTACTGGCACACGCGCACGCTGGCCGGGATCATCTTCGCCGCGGGCATGGTGGTGTTCGTCTACAACGTGCTCATGACCATCCGGAAGGGGAAGGTGGCGCAGGCGCAGGCCGGCGCGGCCCCGACCACGGTGGCGGCGTAGGAGGGGATGACCATGAGTGAATCCAGCATCTACCGGAAGCCGGTGGCGTTCGCGGCGCTCGCGACGGTGGTGGTCCTCGCCGGCACCATCGCCACCATGGCGTACCCCATGCTCCGCCCCGACCTGCACCCGAAGGTCGAGGGCCTGAAGCCGCTCTCGCCGCTCGAGCTGGCGGGGCGCGACGTCTACCAGCGCGAGGGCTGCGTGAACTGCCACACGCAGACCGTCCGGCCGCTCAAGAGCGAGGTGGTCCGGTACAAGGGCAACCGCGCGCCGGAGCCGTCCGGCCAGTACTCGCTGGCGGGCGAGTTCGCCTACGACCACCCGTTCCTTTGGGGCTCGAAGCGCACCGGCCCGGACCTCGCGTTCGAGGGCTGGATCAAGCCGTCGAAGGACTGGCACTACGCCCACTTCGCCGACCCGCAGAAGGTGGTGCCGCGCTCCAACATGCCGCGGTACGCGTTCCTGGGCGGCAACGCGCTCGAGGCCGCGAAGGTCCAGGCCAGCATGCGCGGGCTGCGCACGCTCGGCGTGCCGTACGGCGACGCGGACCTCGCGGCGGTGCCCGCGGCGGTCGAGGGCAAGACCGAGATGGACGCGCTGGTCGCGTACACCGTGTCGCTGGGCAAGGCGGTGAACCGCGCCGCGGCCGGCGGCGGCGAGGTCGACCTCGAGGCGCCGAACCCGTTCGCCACCGACGTGGCGGCGATCGCGAAGGGGAAGGCGCTGTTCGACGCGAACGCCTGCTCCGCCTGCCACGGCGACGAGGCGCAGGGGCAGGAGGGCGTGGCCCCGAACCTCATCGACGACAAGTTCCTGGGCGTCTCGCCCGACCTGCCCGACGCGGCGTACTTCGCGATGATCAAGGGCGGCAGCGACGCGAAGAAGGCGCTGGGACGGCCCGGCGTGCCGGACGGCGGCATGGCCGCGTTCGGCGGCGACCTGTCCGACGACGACATCTGGGCGATCGTCGCGTGGCTCCGGAACCAGAAGGCGCACGAGGCGGCCGAGGGCCACCCCGGCGGCCACTAGGAGGTCCACCATGTCCGACGAGCTGGACGACCTGACGAAGTTCGAGGCGAAGGACACGTCCCACACGCTGCCGGTGGGCTGGCTGGCGCTGTTCTGGGGCCTGATCGTCTTCGGCGCCTACTACTACTGGGCGTACTCCCCGGCGCTGGGCGGCTGGTCGCAGGCGAAGGACCTGGAGACGGGCGGCGCCAGCGCCGGCGCGAACCTGCTCTGGACCATCGCCTTCACCGCCGTCCCGGCGCTGGTGGCGATCTGGATGGGGCTCGCGCAGAAGAAGAAGAAGGCGCGGTAGCGGAGGCCCGATGGGAAGCCAGGAGCTCGCCTACGCGATCTTCGGCGGCACGATGTGCGTGGCGCTGCTGGGGATCATCGTCTTCTACTACTCGCGCAGGCGGAAGGACCGGGTGGAGGAGGCGAAGTACAAGATGCTCGAGGATGACGACGACTAGGCGGTTCCAGAGGTGGCGGCGCATCGCGGGGGCAGCCCAGGCACTCATCGTGCTGGGGCTGCCCTTCGTGTCCGTCGGCGGCGAGAGCGCGCTACGCCTCGACGTGCCGGCGGGCCGCCTCCACGCGTTCGGCGCGTCGTACGCGGTGGACGAGATGTTCGTGGTGCTCGCCGCCACGCTCGCGCTCACCGCCGCGCTCCTGCTCGTGACGCTGCTGTTCGGCCGCGTGTGGTGCGGCTGGTCCTGCCCGCAGACGCTGCTCGGCGATCTCACCGCCTGGGTGGAGCCGGAGCGCCGCAAGCGCCCGCGCCGGTGGCGCCGCCCGCTCGGGTTCGCGGCGGTGGCGCTCGTGTCGGCGGTCGCCTCGGCCAACCTGGTCTGGTACTTCGTGCCGCCCGCCGAGTTCTTCCGGCGCCTCGCCGCCGGGGCCCTCGGCCCGGTGGTGGCCGGCTCGTGGGCGGCCGGCTTCGCCGTGCTGTTCCTCGACCTCGCGTTCCTGCGCCAGCGCTTCTGCGCCACCGCCTGCCCGTACGCGAAGCTGCAGGGGGTGCTGTTCGACCGCAGCACGCTGGTGGTCGCGTACGACGCGCGGCGCGCCCAGGACTGCGTGGACTGCGGCGCCTGCGTGCGGGTGTGCCCCACCGGCATCGACATCCGGCACGGGCTGCAGATGGAGTGCATCGCCTGCGCGGCCTGCATCGACGCCTGCGAGCCGGTGATGCGCAAGCTGCGCCGCGCGCCGGACCTCATCGGCTACGTCTACGGCGAGCCGGGCGGGCGGCCGCGCCTGGCGCGCCCCGCCGCCCTGGTGCTCGCCGGCGTGACGGCGGTCACGCTGGCGGTGCTGGTCGCCACCGTCGCCGGCCGGGCGCCGCTCGGGCTCACCGTGCTCGGCGACGAGGCCTACGCGCCCCGCCGCACGCCCGACGGCCGCGTGCTGAACACGCTCTCGGTCGGGCTCGAGAACCGCGGCCGGCGGCCGGTGGAGGTGGACCTGGCGCTCGAGCCGGGCGCCGGCGGCGAGGCCGAGCTCCGCCCGGCGCGCGTCGCGCTCGCGGCCGGCGAGCGTCGCCGGGTCCGCGTGCTCGCCGCGGTGCGCGGGCTGCCGGAGGGGCGCAGCGCCGCCCGCGTCGTCGCGCGCCCGCGGCCGGACGGCGAGGCGCCCGGCGAGGCCGCCTCCGCCGCCGTCTCCCTCGTTGCACCGGAGGTGAAGTGAAGCCCGTCATCGCCCTCGCCGTCCTGGCCGCGCTCGGCGCGGTGGGCGGCACCATCTGGATCGGCAGCCTGGTCCGCGAGGACACCGTGGTGGCCCAGCCCTACGAGGAGGGGCTGGAGTACGACCGCGAGCGGCGCGGGCGCGAGGCGCTCGGCTGGAGCGTGGAGGTGGCGCCTGCCGCGGCAGGGGCGGGCGCGCTCGCCTTCGCGATCCGCGACGGCGCCGGGCGTCCGCTGGACGGCGCCGAGGTCGCGCTCACGGTGGGCCGGCCCGACAGCGGGCGCGGGCAGTGGACCGCCGCCGCGCGGCCGCGCGACGGGGGCGGCTACGCCGCGGACCTCGCCTTCCCGGCGCCCGGGCCGTGGGAGATCCGCTTCGACGTGCGCCGCGGCGCCGATCGCGTTCGCCTGACGCGCACGGTGGACGTGCCCGCCGCCGCGGCGGCCTGCGATCTCGCCGCGGGGCCGTGCACCGTCGAGGTCGGCGGCGCGGCGGTGACGCTGGAGCTCTCGCCGCGCCCGCCGCGCGCGCTCACGGAGCTCGGGGTCGCCGCCGAGGTCCGCGCCGGCGGCGCGCCGGTGGACGGCGCCGAGCTCTCGGTGCGCTTCGGCATGAAGGGCATGGAGATGTTCCCGGCCGAGGCGCGGCTCGCGCCGGCCGGCCCGGGCCGCTACCAGGGAAAGGCGGTGCTGGTCCGGTGCCCGAGCGGACGCACCGACTGGACCGCGACCGTGTCGCTCGCCCGCCCGGGCGCGCCGGGCGCCACCGCCGAGCTGGGGTTCAAGGCCGCCGAGTGACCGCCGCGCTCGCCACCGCGCTCGCCACCGGGCTCCTGGGCGGCTTCGGCCACTGCCTGGGCATGTGCGGGCCGCTGGTGGGCGCGTTCGCGCTCGCCGCGGGGCCGCGCGGGACCGGGCGCGCGCTGCAGGGACAGCTCGCGTACCACGCCGGCCGCATCACCACCTACGCGCTGGTGGGCGCGGTGATGGGGCTCACCGGCTCGTTCGTGAACCTGGCCGGGCGGCTCGCCGGCGTGGCGGCGGTGGCCTCGGTGATCGCCGGCGCGCTCATGATCGCCATGGGGCTGGGCGCCGCGGGGCTGAGCCTGGCGGTGAAGCGCCTCGAGGCGCGCGCGGCGGGGCGGGTGGCGGCGCTGGCGCGCGGGCTGCTCGAGGGCGGCGGCGCGGGGCGGCTCTACCCGGTGGGCCTGGTGCTGGGGCTGCTGCCCTGCGGGCTCTCCTGGTCGCTGTTCGTGGGCGCGGCCGGCACCGGCAGCGCGGGGCAGGGGTTCCTGCTCGCGCTCGCGTTCGGGGTGGCGACGCTCCCGGCGCTGCTGCTGGCCGGCGCGGCGGCGACGCTCGTCGGCGCGCGCGCGCGCGGCGTCCTCTACCGCGCCGGGGGCGTGCTGGTGATCGCGCTCGGCGTCCTCTTCCTGCTGCGCGGGCTCGGCGTCGATGCGCTGTGACCACTGCCTGCTCGAGTTCCCGGAGCGCGAGGCGGTGCGCGCCGAGGTGGCCGGGGCGCCGAAGGTGTTCTGCTGCGCCGGGTGCCGCGGCGTGTTCGAGCTGATCCAGGGCGAGGGGCTGGGCGCCTACTACGACAGCCGGCGCTGGACCGAGGTGGGCCCGCAGGCCGCGGCCGCGCTCGACCTGGCCGCGTTCCGCGAGGCGGTGCGCGAGGGGCACGGCGCGGCCGAGCTGGACGTGGCCATCGACGGGATCCGCTGCGCGTCCTGCGTCTGGCTGAACGAGAAGCTGCTGCAGCGCACGCCGGGCGTGCTCTCGGCCCGGGTGAACTACGCCACGCACCGGGCGCGCATCCGCTTCGATCCCGCGGCGGTCGGCCTGGAGCGCGTGCTCGGGCGCATCCAGGCGGCCGGCTACCAGCCCAAGCCGTGGTCGGACGCGGAGCAGCTCCGGGCGCGGCGCGCCGAGGCGAAGGACCTGCTCGTCCGGCTCGGGACGGCGCTGTTCCTCGCCTCGCAGCTCATGATCTACCAGGCGGCCCTGTACGCCGGGTACTTCCAGGGCATCGACGCGTCGACGCGCCGGCTGATGGAGTGGATCTCGCTCGGCCTCGCGCTGCCGGTGGTCTTCTACTCCGGCGCCCCGTTCCTGCGCGCCACCTGGCGCGGGCTCCGCCACCTGCGCTTCAACATGGACTCGCTGGTGGTGATCGGCTCCCTCGCCGCGCTCGCCTACAGCGTGCACGGGATGCTGCGCGGGGGCGAGGTCTACTTCGACACCGCCGCCATGATCCCGACGCTCGTGCTGGTGGGGCGCTACGTGGAGGCGGCCGCCAAGGGCCGCGCCTCCGAGGCGGTGGCGCGGCTCGCCAGCCTGGCGCCGCGCGAGGCCCGCCGGCTGGAGCGCGGGCCCGGCGGCCGCGCGGAGCGGCGGTCGGTCCCGGTGGCGGAGATCCGGCCGGGCGACCGGATCGAGGTGATCCCCGGCGAGCGGATCCCGCTCGACGGCGTGGTGCGCGAGGGCGCCTCCGAGGTGGACGAGTCGCTCGTCACCGGCGAGTCGCGGCCGGTGGCGAAGGGCGCGGGCGCGGCGGTGATCGGCGGCACCGTCAACCAGCACGGCGCCCTGGTGGTCGAGGTCACGCGCGTGGGCAAGGACACCGTGCTCGCCGGGATCGTCCGCGCGGTGGAGGAGGCGCAGGCGCAGAAGCCGCGCATCCAGGCGGTGGCGGACCGGGTCGTGGGCGGGTTCGTGCCGGCCATGCTGGTGCTGGCGGCGCTCACGGTGGCGGCCTGGCTGGCGCGCGGCGCGCCGGTCGAGCGGGCGCTCATGACCGGGATCTCGGTGGTGGTGATCGCGTGCCCCTGCGCGCTGGGCCTCGCCACGCCCATCGCCGTGCTCGTCTCGACCGGCCTGGCCAGCGCGCGCGGCCTGCTCGTGAAGGGCGGGGACGTGGTGGAGCGGGCGGGTCGCGCCACCGACGTCCTGCTCGACAAGACCGGGACCGTGACGCGCGGCCGCCCGGCGCTCCGGGCGCTGGTGCCGCTCGATCCCTCCGTCGGCGCGGACGAGGCGCTGGCGCTGGCCGCCGCGGTGGAGCGGCGCAGCGAGCACCACGTCGGGCGGGCGGTGGCCGAGGCCGCGCGGGCGCTCCCGGCCGGCGCCGAGCCGGAGGCGGCCGGGTTCCGCGCGGTGCCCGGCCGCGGGGTGATCGCCCAGGTGGGCGGCGCCGAGGTGCTGGTGGGCAACCGCGCGCTGCTGGCCGAGCGCGGGGTGGCGCTCGCGCCGGAGGCGGACGCGCGCGCGCGGGCGCTGGAGGCGCACGGCGACACGGTGGCGTTCCTGGCCCGCGGCGGCCGCGCGCTCGCGCTCGTCGCGGTGGCGGACCCGATCCGCGAGGAGGCGCCGGCCGCCATCGCCGCGCTGCGCGCGCTCGGGCTGCGCGTCGCGATCGTGAGCGGGGACGGCCGCGTCACCACCGGCGCCGTGGCGGCGGCGCTCGGCGTCGAGGCGGTGGCCGAGGCGTCGCCGGTCGAGAAGCGCGAGGCGGTGGCGGCGCGGCAGCGGGCCGGCCGGCGGGTGCTGTTCGCCGGCGACGGGATCAACGACGCGCCGGCGCTGACCCAGGCCGAGGTGGGCGCCGCCATGGGCCGCGGCGCCGACGTCACGATGGAGAGCGCCGACGCGGTGCTGGTGCGCGACGACCTCCGGCTGCTCCCCGACCTGGTGCGCCTCTCGCGCCGGACCTACGCCGTCATCCGGCAGAACGTGTTCTGGGCGTTCTTCTACAACGCGGTCGCCATCCCGCTCGCCATGGCCGGCCTGCTCCACCCCATCGTCGCCGCGGGCGCCATGGCCGCCAGCTCGCTGTTCGTGGTCGGCAACTCGGCGCGGCTCCGGCGGGCCCTGTAAGAGGGGGAGCGCATGGGCACCATCGGCTTCCTCATCGTCCTGTCCCTGTCGCTCGGGCTGGCGGCGTGGCTGTTCTTCCTCTGGTCCGTGAAGAGCGGGCAGTACGACGATCCCGAGGGCCCGAAGTACCGGATGCTGGACGACGACGACGAGCCGACCGCCCGGCCGGCGCCGCCGCCGCCGGAGCCGCGCGCGCCCGACCGCGACCGGTAGCGGGCGCACGCTCGCTCCGGCCCCAATGTGGACCGGTCAGGTCCCGAAAAGCGACGTGCTTCCGCGGTGTTCGGCGGGTGGGCGCGGCTGACACCCGCATCCGGTCGTGCTATACGGCATCGCTTTTTCCGATCTTTCCACCCGCACCAGTTCCGAAGGAGGAGCCCTGTGATCGAGGCGTACCTGAAGCACGAGGCCGAGCGGAAGGCCCAGGGGATCCCGCCGAAGCCCCTCGACCCCGAGCAGACGAAGGGGCTGGTCCAGCTCCTCGAGGCGCCGCCGAAGGGCCAGGAGGCGTTCCTCCTCGGGCTGCTGCGCGACCGCGTGTCGCCCGGCGTGGACCCGGCCGCCGAGGTGAAGGCGAAGTTCCTCGCCGACGTGGTCTCCGGCGCGAAGAAGTCCCCGCTCGTCTCGCGCGCCCAGGCGGTGGAGCTGCTCGGCACCATGATGGGCGGCTACAACGTGCCGCCGCTCGTCGCCGCGCTGAAGGACCCGGAGCTGGCCGCCGCGGCCGCGAAGGCGCTCTCGCACACCACCTACGTCTACGGCGCGTTCGACGACGTGCTGGCGCTCTCGAAGACGAACGCCGCCGCGAGGTCGGTGGTGGACGCGTGGGCCAAGGCCGAGTGGTTCTCGTCGCGCCCCGGCGTGCCCGAGACCATCAAGGTCAAGGTCTTCAAGGTGGACGGCGAGATCAACACCGACGACTTCTCGCCCGCCGGCGACGCCTCCACGCGCCCCGACATCCCGCTCCACGCGCTGGCCATGGGCAAGACCCGCTTCCCGGGCGGCCTGAAGACCATCGCGGAGTTCCGCGCCCAGGGCTTCCAGGTCGCGTTCGTGGGCGACGTGGTGGGCACCGGCTCCTCCCGCAAGTCGGCCTGCAACTCGGTGCTCTGGGCCATCGGCGGGGACATCCCGTTCGTGCCGAACAAGCGCCGCGGCGGCGTGATCATCGGCGGCGTCATCGCCCCGATCTTCTTCAACACCGCGCAGGACTCCGGCGCGCTGCCCATCCGCACCGACGTCACCAAGCTGAAGACCGGCGACGTGGTGGTGATCGACACGAAGAAGGGCGAGGTCCGCACCGAGCAGGGCGAGGTGCTCTCCACCTTCAAGCTCGAGCCGGTCACCGTGCCGGACGAGTTCCGCGCCGGCGGTCGCATCCCGCTCATCATCGGGCGCGCGCTCACCGACAAGGCGCGCAAGGCGCTCGGGCTGAAGGAGATCGACCTGTTCGCGGTCGCGAAGAACCCGCAGCCGAAGGCCGGCCAGGGCTACTCGCTCGCGCAGAAGATGGTCGGCAAGGCGTGCGGCATCGCCGGCGCGCTGCCCGGCGGCTACTACGAGCCGAGGATGACCACGGTCGGCTCGCAGGACACCACCGGCCCCATGACCGCCGACGAGCTGAAGGAGCTCGCCTGCCTGAAGTTCCAGGCGCCCATGGTGATGCAGTCGTTCTGCCACACCGCGGCGTACCCGAAGCCGGCCGACGTGAAGATGCACGGCTCGCTGCCGTCCTTCATCCAGCAGCGCGGCGGCGTGGCGCTCCGCCCCGGCGACGGCGTGATCCACTCGTGGCTGAACCGCCTGCTGCTCCCCGACACGGTGGGCACCGGCGGCGACTCGCACACCCGCTTCCCCATCGGCATCTCCTTCCCGGCCGGCTCCGGCCTGGTGGCGTTCGGCGCGGCGCTCGGCTTCATGCCGCTCGACATGCCGGAGAGCGTGCTGGTGCGGTTCAAGGGCAAGCTCAACCCGGGCATCACGCTGCGTGACGTGGTGAACGCGATCCCGTACTGGGCCATCAAGCAGGGCCTGCTCACCGTGCCGAAGAAGAACAAGAAGAACGTCTTCAACGGCCGCATCCTGGAGATGGAGGGCCTGCCGGACCTCACCGTCGAGCAGGCGTTCGAGCTGACCGACGCGGCCGCGGAGCGCAGCGCCGCGGCGGCCGCGGTGGACCTCTCCGAGAAGAGCGTCGCGACCTACCTCCGCTCGAACGTGGCGCTGATGCGGAAGATGATCGCCGACGGCTACGGCGACAAGGCGGCGCTGGAGGCGCGCATCGCGGCGGTGGAGGCCTGGCTGGCGAAGCCGGAGCTGCT
>NC_011145.1:1405000-3005000 GCF_000020805.1 Anaeromyxobacter sp. K
ACGAGGCGCCCGTACCGCAAACCGACTCAGGTGGGCGAGGAGAAAATCCTAAGGCGCTTGAGAGAACTCTGGTCAAGGAACTCTGCAATTTTCCACCGTAACTTCGGAAGAAGGTGGGCCCGGGATTGTGTAGGGACTTGCTCCCGAAGCAATGCTGGGTCGCAGCGAAATGGCGGTAGCGACTGTTTAACAAAAACACAGGACTCTGCAAACACGTCAAGTGGATGTATAGGGTCTGACGCCTGCCCGGTGCCGGAAGGTTAAGGAGATTCGTCAGGCCGCAAGGCCAAAGCGATGAACCGAAGCCCCGGTAAACGGCGGCCGTAACTATAACGGTCCTAAGGTAGCGAAATTCCTTGTCGGGTAAGTTCCGACCTGCACGAAAGGCGTAACGACTTCCGCGCTGTCTCGACCAGGGACTCAGCGAAATTGAAATAGCTGTGCCGATGCAGTTTACCCGCGGCAAGACGGAAAGACCCCATGAACCTTTACTACAACTTGCCACTGACACTAGGAATTGATTGTGTAGGATAGGTGGGAGCCTATGAACCCTGGGCGCTAGCTCGGGGGGAGGCAACGGTGAAATACCACCCTGTCGATTTCTGGTGTCTAACCTGGACCCCTCATCGGGGTTGGGGACAATGGCTGGTGGGTAGTTTGACTGGGGCGGTCGCCTCCCAAAAGGTAACGGAGGCGCGCTATGGTTCCCTCAGCCTGATTGGAAACCAGGCGTCGAGTGCAATGGCATAAGGGAGCTTGACTGCGAGACCGACAGGTCGAGCAGGTGCGAAAGCAGGTCATAGTGATCCGGTGGTTCTGTATGGAAGGGCCATCGCTCAACGGATAAAAGGTACTCTGGGGATAACAGGCTTATCGCGTCCAAGAGTTCACATCGACGACGCGGTTTGGCACCTCGATGTCGGCTCATCGCATCCTGGGGCTGGAGCAGGTCCCAAGGGTTTGGCTGTTCGCCAATTAAAGCGGTACGCGAGCTGGGTTCAAAACGTCGTGAGACAGTTTGGTCCCTATCTGCCGTGGGCGTAGGAGAAGTGAGAGGATCTGTCCTTAGTACGAGAGGACCGGGATGGACGCACCGCTGGTGTACCAGTTGTCTCGCCAGAGGCATCGCTGGGTAGCTATGTGCGGAACGGATAACCGCTGAAAGCATCTAAGCGGGAAGCCAACCTCAAGACGACTTCTCCCGGGCGCAAGCCCCTGAAGCCCCCTCGAAGACGACGAGGTCGATAGGCCGGAGGTGTACGCGCTGTGAGGCGCTCAGCTGACCGGTACTAATAGGGCGTGCGGCTTGGTCTCCCTTTTCTCAGGTCGTAGGCGACCTGCTCGAGGTCGAGATCGAATTCCTTCGAAGTACGGAGTAGATGTGTGGCCCTCTGCGGCCCCGCGGTGCGGTGCTCTTCTTTTCCCTTCGTAACGGTTGTCGAGAGACCTCGTGGTCTCGCGTTCTTTCAAAGGTTTGCGGTGGCTATATCGGTGGGGTCACACCCGTTCCCATCCCGAACACGGTAGTTAAGCCCACCAGAGCCGATGGTACTGCACCGGAAGCGGTGTGGGAGAGTAGGTCGCTGCCGCATCTTTTCGTGCCCGCCAGAGCATCCGCTCTGGCGGGCTTTTTCTTTTGGCGCGCCCAACTCGGCGCGGCCACCGCCTCAGCGGACCGGGGCGCCCGTCGGCAGCCGCTGCAGGCGGTCCAGGTGGCGCCGCTCCTCCTCGAGCGCGCGCTCCGCCGCCTCGCGCACGTCCGGCGGCAGCGGCCGCGCCAGGGCGCTCGCGTAGACGTCGCCGGCGAGGCGCGCGTTGCCGCTCAGCGTGGCGACCAGGTCGGCGGCCCGCGGCTGCCGCCGGGGCGCCTCGCGGGCGCCGATGGCGGCGCCGCGCACGTTGGGGCGGACCTCCGGCGGGCAGGCGCCGCGGCGCGCGAACGCGTCGTGCAGGGCCAGCGCGCGGCGCTGGTGATCCGCCTCGAACAGGGTCAGCTCGTCCCGCAGGGCGCCCGGCTCGGCCGCGGAGATCGCGGCCGCGTACGCCGTGGCAGCATCCACCTCCAGCTGCAGCAGGCGGCCCAGCTCGACCAGGGTGTCGGGTGTGCGCATCCAGATGCCTCCACGGAGAACCTGCGGACGGGGCGCGCTCCGAACGACCCCTGGCCGGAGGCCTCGCCGCTCGCTCGCGCGGGCTGCCGCCGTGGCGGCGAGCGCAGCTTCCCTCGCGGCGCGGGGCGGTGCACCATCCCGGCATGCCCCGGGTGACCGCGATCGAGATCGTCGAGGACCGCAGCGCGCAGGCGCGCCTGGACGAGGGCTTCCTGCACCTGCGCCGGTTGCGCGCCCGGAACCGGCGCGCGGACGGGAGCGCCTCGCCCGAGTACCCCATCGACGTGATCGACCGCCCCGCGCTGGACGCGGTCGCGGTCTGCGCCTGGGCCCGCACGCCACGCGGCGTCGAGGTGCTCACCCGGCGCGGGCTCCGCCCCGCCGCCTACTTCCGGCGCGGCAGGCGCGCCGCCCTGCCGGAGCCCGAGTACCTGCTGGTGGAGGAGATCGTCGCGGGGGTGGTGGAGCCGGGCGAGACCGGCCTGGCCGCGCTGCAGCGCCGGGGCGCGGACGAGCTGCGCGAGGAGGCGGGGCTGGAGGTGGCGCCCGGCGCGCTGCGTCCGCTGGGCGGCCCGTTCTTCCTGCTCCCGGGGATCGCGTCGGAGAAGATCCACCTGCTCGAGGTCGAGGTGGCGCGCCCGCCCGTGGACGGGCCGTACGAGGCCGAGGGCGACGGGGACGGCTCGCCGCTGGAGGAGGGCGCGCTCCTGGAGTGGCGCGTGCTCGCGGCCGCCGTGCGGGCCTGCGAGGCGGGCGAGATCGAGGACGCCAAGACGGAGCTCGCGCTCCGCCGCCTCGCCGGCCGGCTCGGCGTCGCGCTCGCATCGGCGGAGGAGTCCCCCGCGGCGAGCCGGCGCTGACCGCGGACGTCCGCTGGCGCGCCCCCGCCGGCCGGGGCGATACTCCCGCGCATGCCCGCCCTCCTGCTCGCGCTGGCGCTCGCCGCGGCGCCGTTCCCCGCGCCCCGCCACGCGCCGGTCACCGAGCGCACCCGCTGCGACAGCGGCGCGGTGCTGTCCAGCGATCCGGCCCGGGGGCTCCTGCGCGTCACCACGCCCGCGGGCGTGGTGACGTTCCAGGTCGGGCCCGACGTCCCGGTCTTCGATCGCGCCGGCAGCCCCGCGGGACCTGCGGTGGCGCTCGCGCACGGGCGCCGGGTCCGGATCTGGTACGTGGTGGACGCCGGCGCGCAGGCCCAGGAGATCGAGGTCCAGTAGCGCGGGCGCACGGGCGAGACGCGAGGGGCCCGGCAGGACGGATCCCGCCGGGCCCCGGTGCTGCGCGATCGCGCGCCGCTACTGCGCCGGCGCGGAGATCGGGTGGACCTTCGCCACGTCGGCGAGCGTGCCCGGCCCGTGGCAGGTGGCGCACTGCGCGTCGCCGGTCTGGTTCCCGCCGGTGTGGTTGCAGTCGCCCGTCACGCCCGGGCCGCACTTCTGCGCGGCCGAGCCGTCGAACTTCACGGTGTCGTGGCAGGAGGTGCACACCGCGATGGTCTTCGGCGTGGTGCCGCCGGCCGGGTTGATGGTGTCCTTCACCTCCGCCGCCAGCGGCAGCTGGTAGCTGGTGCCGGCGTGGCACAGCGCGCAGTTGCCGATCTGGTTCGGGAACTCGAGCGGGAAGACGTTCGCCGAGCCGCCGAAGCCGTAGATCGTGACCTCGTGCTGCTTGATCTCGGAGGCGTGGATCTGGTGGACGAGCACCTTGAAGTCGATGGGCTCGACCGTGCCGCCGGCGGGCACGCGGGCCGCGTCGGTGCCGGCGGGGTTGTGGCAGACCACGCACACCTGCGTGGTGCCGTTGCGGTTCTGGCCGTGCGCGCTGAGCACGCTGTGGCACTTGTTGCAGTTCTCGACCGCCACCACCGTCCGGCGCGCCTGGCCGGCCGCGCCCGCGGCGGTGAAGTACTTCACGTCGTTCGTCACCGGCACGCGCAGGAACTGGCCCGCGTTGAACGGATCCGCGATGGCGGGGTGGCCCTCCAGCGCGACCGTGAACTGGTCCACGCCCGCCGGCAGCGCGGTGGGCGAGGTCACCTGGTAGACGTTGGTCTGGCCCGCCACCGGCGTCGCGACGCCGCCCGCGGCGGCGGTGAGCGCGTTGATCTGGACCGGCTGGCCGTTCTCCCCGGCGCCGGCGTTGTCGTACTCGACCGACGGCCAGCCCACGTCGATGAACAGGCGGCTGGCGTTGCCGTGCGTCCAGGGCTCCGCGTCGAGCGCCATGGCCGCGCCGTTCTGCAGCACGCGGTACTGGACGATCGGGATGCGGTCGGCGCCGACGGTGACGCCGACGATCTCGTACTTGTAGGTCGCGGCGGCGGCGGCCTGGGGCACCACGTGCACCTTGTCCGGGCCGAGGTTGCTGCCGGCGGCGTGGCAGCCGGCGCAGTTCGCCGTCGCGTTCACGCCGAACGGGTGGTTGCAGGCCGCGGTCTCGACGTGGCCCTGCGTGCAGTCGGCGGAGGCCGACGCGTCGAAGCGCAGGTTCGAGTGGCAGGACGCGCACGCCACCGCGGACGGCTTGTTCTTCCAGTCGTCCGCGTTCGCGCCGGAGTGGCAGGTGGTGCAGTTGCGGACGTCCTGCGGGAACCGGATGTCCCCGAAGGTGATGTCGTTCTGGCGGAAGCCGACGATGTGGTAGCCCGCCTGGCCGGAGTGGATGCGGTGGATCATGTTGCGGAAGTCGATGGTGTTCCCGGACTCCGGATCCGCGTAGGTGGTGCCCTTGTCGCCGGCGTGGCAGGTCATGCAGAGCTGCGTGCCGATGCGGCGATCGTGGGCCTGGAGCTGGCCGTGGCAGGCGTTGCAGGCCGCGTCGGTGACCGTCTCGTACTTCGCCGCGGTGCCGCCGCCCGGCACGAAGTTGAACGTCGCGCTGGCGGGGTAGGCGACCTCGGCCGCGGGCGTGCCCTCGCTGACCGTGCGCGTGGCCCAGATCCCGACCGTGTGCGTCCGGGCGCGCTCGCGCTTCGCGGCGTCCGTGGTCGGCGCCGAGAACGTGTACGTGTAGACGCCGTTGCCCTGGGCCGCGAGCTGGGTCGTGGGGAACGGCCCGCTGGGCGGCTCGGTGCGCGGCTGCACGGCGGAGCCGGACGGCGTCTGCGCCGTCCCGCCGACGTCGGTGTACGGCTGCGCGTTCACCGTGGTCTCGTAGTAGTGCGTGTAGGTCCCGTCGTCCTCGAGCTGCCCGAGCGAGAAGCGCGGGCTCATGCGCGGCGCGGGAGGCGTGCCGGTCGCCGCGGCGTTCGCGATCTCGGCGAGCAGGTCGATGGGGTTGCCGGCGGCGTCGGTGACCTTGAACGTCACCGTGGGATTGCCGGTGGCCGGGACGTCGGCCGACTGGATGGTGATGTTCAGCTGGCTCGCGGAGGCTCCTCCACCTCCGCCCCCGCCGCCGCCTCCTCCTCCGCCTCCTCCGGGCCCCTTGTCCTTGCGCCCGTCGCCGCATCCTCCGGCCGCCGCCATCGCCAGAAGCCCGCCGATCGTTCCGACGAGCGCCAATCCACGCCACGCCTTGCCCATGTTGCCTCCCAGGCTCCGTGTCGGAGCCGTGACGCCCCGTCCCCGCGCACACGCGTCCGCTGCGAGCCTAGCCGCGCTCGTTCCAGGGTGAGTCGGTTCCGCGGGGGCGGCACCCCCTCGCGGTGGCAGAGCCACATGCGGGCGGGGACCGGGGGAGCGGGCCCGGGGCCGGCACGGGCCCGGCGAGCCGCCCGCCGGCACGATTCCGGAGCAGGCGGGCCGCCGCACACGTAGACTCGCCTCGGAGGCGACCTCACATGGCCAGACAGCCCCGCGCCCGCGCCGCACGCGGCGCCCGCACCCGGATCGAGCGCGACACGATGGGCGAGATGACCGTCCCGGCGACGGCCCTCTACGGCGCCCAGACCGCCCGGGCGGTCGAGAACTTTCCCATCTCGGGCCTGCGCGCCCATCCGGCGTTCGTCGACGCCACCGTCCGCGTCAAGCTCGCCGCCGCGCGCACCAACGCCGGCCTGGGCCTGCTGCCGCGGCGGAAGGCGCGCGCCATCGAGCAGGCGGCCCGCGAGGTCCTGGCGGGACGCCACCGCGACCAGTTCGTGGTGGACGTGTACCAGGCCGGCGCCGGCACCTCGCACAACATGAACGTGAACGAGGTGCTCGCGAACCGCGCCTGCGAGCTGCTCGGCGGGCGGCGCGGCGATCGCGCGCTGGTGGACCCGAACGACGACGTCAACATGGCGCAGTCCACCAACGACGTGGTGCCCACCGCCATCCGGCTCGCCGCGCTCGAGCTCGCGCCGGAGGTGATCGCGGCGCTCTCGGCGCTCGCCGGCACCTTCGACGCGAAGGCGCGCGCCTGGGACGGCGTGGTGAAGTCGGGGCGGACGCACCTCATGGACGCGACGCCCATCCGGCTCGGGCAGGAGGTGTCGGGGTGGGCCGCGGCGCTGGGCGCGGCGGCGGGCCGGGTGCGCGACGCGCTCCCCGAGCTGTCGGTCCTGGGCCTCGGCGGCACCGCGGTGGGCACCGGCCTGAACGCGGACGCGCGCTACCGGACCCGGGTGGTGCAGGAGCTGGAGCGGCTCACCCGCGTGCCGCTCACCCCGGCGCCCAACCCGTTCTACGCGATGCAGTCGCTCGCGCCGTTCCTGGCGCTGTCCGGGGCGCTCCGCACCGCGGCGCTCGAGCTGCTCCGCATCGGCGGCGACGTGCGCCTGCTCGGGAGCGGCCCGAACACCGGGCTGGGCGAGCTGCGGCTGCCGCCGGTGCAGCCGGGGTCGTCGATCATGCCGGGCAAGGTGAACCCGTCCATGGCGGAGATGCTGGCCATGGTGTCGTACCAGGTGGTCGCCCTCGACGGCGCGGTGGCGTGGGCCGCGAGCGGCGGCCAGCTCGAGCTGAACGTGATGATGCCGCTGGTGGCGTTCGACCTGTGCCACGCGCTCGACATCCTGGCCCGCGCGGTGCGCGCGTTCGACGCGCGCTGCGCGCGCGGGCTCGAGGCCGACCGGGAGCGCGCCCGGCACTACGCCGAGCGCACCGTGAGCCTCGCCACCGCGCTGGCGCCACGGCTCGGCTACGCCGCGGCGGCGGAGATCGTGAAGGCCTCGGTGGCCACCGGCCGGTCCATCGTGGACCTCGCGGTCGAGAAGGGCGGCCTCACCCCCGCGCAGGCGCGCCGCGCCCTGGACGCCGGCCGCCTCACCCGGCCCGGCCGCGGCTAGTCCCTGGTATCCTCCCGGCGTGCGCACCCGCCTCGGCGAGCTCCTCCTGCGCGCCGGCGCGTGCACGCCGGCGGCGATCCGCGACGCGCTCGAGAACCAGGTCATCTTCGGCGGCCGGCTCGGGACCAACCTCCTCGAGCTCGGCGCGGTGGACGAGGGCGCACTGGCGCGGGCGCTCGGCCAGCAGCACGGCGTACCCGCGCTGTTCGGCGAGGTGCGGCTCGAGCCGGAGGCGGTGGCGGTCCTGCGCGCCGAGGTGGCGGACCGCTGCGACGTGGTGCCGTTCCTGCTCGCCGGGCGGCGGCTGGCGGTGCTGGCGGTGGATCCGTCCGACCTGCGCGTGCTCGACGAGGTGGCGTTCGCGGCGGGCCGGGAGGTGCACGCGCTGGTGGCCCCGGAGGCGCGGGTCTGGGCGCTGCTCCGGCGCGCCTACGGGATCGAGCGGCAGCTCCGCGGTATCGAGGTCGACTTCGACTCGGTCCGCCGCGCCGCGGGGGCCCGGGTCGCGCCGGCCGCGCCATCGGGCACGCCCGGGTCACCGGGGTCGCCGGCCGCGGACCTGATGACCGAGGACGACTTCGAGGCGGTCTACGGACGCACCGGCGCGTTCGCGCTCGCCGGTGCGGCGCCGGCGAGCGCCGCCGGCGAGGAGCTGCCGGAGCTCCCCGAGGACGCGATCCTGGAGCTCGAGCCGGCCGACGAGGTGGCGGCGCCGCCGCCCGAGGTGCTGGCCGCGCTCTCGGGCCGCGCCGGCCATGCGCCGCCGGCCCGGCTCGTCCCCGCGGCGCCGGCGCGTCCCGAGCCGGAGCCGTCGCCGCTCGACTTCCGCGAGGCGGTCCGATTCCTCGAGGGCGTGGAGGAGCGCGGCGCCATCGCGCGGACCGTGCTGCGCCACGCGCGCTCGCGGTTCCGGCGCGCCCTGCTGCTCACGATCCAGCACGGCGCGGCGCGCGGGTGGGCCGGGATGGGGGACGGGGTGTCGGCCGACGCGGTGCGCCGGCTGCGGCTGCCCCTCGGCGCGCCCGGGATCGTCGACACCGTGGTCCGGACCCGGGCGCACTTCCTCGGCCCCATCCCCAAGACGGACGCCAACGTGCTGCTGCTGAAGCGGCTCGGGGGCGGGGTGCCGGCGAACGCGCTGGTCCTGCCCATCCTGGCGCGCGGCCGGGTGGTGAACGTGTTCTACGCCGACGCCGGCCGCGGGGGCCTGGTGGACGCCGGCGCCGTGGGCGAGCTGCTCATCCTCGCCACGCGCATCTCGCAGAGCTACGAGGCGCTCCTCGCCCGCGTGCGCTGAGCCCGCCCGCCGTGGCGCGGGACGGCGCGGGCGGTTTGCGCTAACGTCCGCGCGCATGGCCGCCACGCTGCACTACTTCATGCTGCCCGACGACGAGCGGGCGCTGTTCCGCCACCTCGCCCGGCGCGAGCTGACCGCCTACCCCGAGCTGATCCCCCCGGGCTACCAGCCGGTCCGCGTGGACGAGGACGCGGTCGAGGCGCTCGACCAGCCCGCCTACTACCTGGCGGTGGAGCGGCTCGGCCCGGTGATCGTGCACCCGCTGAAGCGCGGGCCGGACAAGGGGATGCTGGTGATCGAGGAGGTCCCGTCGCCGGTGTTCCACTACGAGCGCTCGGTGCGGAACGACGCCGGCGAGCTGGTCGCGGGGCGGCTCTGGGCGGAGCTGGACGTCACCGACGATCCGAACGACCGCAAGGGCAAGCCGCGCGCGCTGAAGGGCATCTTCGAGGAGGTCCACCAGCTCTTCCGCAAGAGCTGGCGGCGCAGCGATCCCAAGGGCTACTGGATCGGCCCCCACGCCGCGGCGGCGCTGAAGCGCGGCGAGCTGAAGCTGCGCGAGGCCGGCCACAAGGGCGGGCTGGTGGCGGTCTGGAGGTGATCGCGCGCCCGGGCGGCCTCGCCCGGAGGCGGGACGGAACGCCGCAGCGCCGCGGGGCGGCGCCGGCCCGCCGGCGCGGTTGACGGGCGGGGGCGGGACCGGTACACGGAACGCTTGACCGTGACCCTTTTTGCCCGATATAAGGCCGCCCTCGTCGCGGTCCTCGTGGCCGTGCCGGGCATCGCCCTCGCCGAGGTCAAGGTGGCGGGCGCGGTGCTCCCGGACGGCGCGGTGAAGGTCGCGGAGAACCGCTACCGGGTTCCCAAGACCTACGAGGAGACGATCCGGTTCTTCCGTCAGACGTACGGAGCCCGGTTCGCCCGGCGGCCGATCGCCGATCAGCCTGGCGTGAAGGCCGTCCACATCGTCAACCCGGAGCCGCGGCCGGGGCAGTGGGAAGGGCTGAACGTGTACGAGCTGAAGGGCGAGGTTCGCGTCTTCGTGCTCGTCAGGAAGGGCGACTGATATTGGGGGATCGTCTAACGGCAGGACGCCAGACTCTGGATCTGGCTATCTAGGTTCGAATCCTAGTCCCCCAGCCACTTTGATGTTCCTCGGCGTTGACTGCCGCTTCGTCCGAGGATAGACATGCAGCGCTTCGTGGCCCGTTAGTCTAGCGGTCAGGACGTCGGCCTCTCACGCCGAAAACATGGGTTCAAATCCCGTACGGGTCACCATCTGTGCCCCGCCTCCTTCGTCCGGGAGGCGGGTTTTTTCTTTCCTGGGCCGGTGAGCGCGCGCGCAGGGCCGGGCCGCAGGGCGGCCGCCTCCGCGCTGCGCGCCGGCCGGTGCCCGGCTACCCGAGCTTCTTCTGCAGGGCCGCACGGACCTGGGCCGCGTCGGCGGCGCCGCCGGCCTCGCGCATGACCGCGCCGAGCAGCACGCCGAGCAGCTTCTTCTCGCCGGCGCGGTAGCGGGCCGCCTCGGCCGCGTGCGCGGCGAGCGCCTTCTCCACCGCGGCCTCGAGCGCGCCCGCGTCCTCGCGGCGCTCCAGCCCGAGCGCCTGCATGCGCGCCTCGGGCTCGCCACCGCCCGCGGCGAGCTCGGCGAGCAGTGTCTTCGCCGCGGCCGGGGTGAGGCGCCCGGCGTCCACCAGCGCCGCGAACCGGCCGAACCCGGCGCCGTCCAGCGGGAGCGCGGCGAGGTCGCGGTCGCCGGCCAGGCCGGCGAGGTCGTTGAGCAGCCACTTCGCGGCGGTGGCGGGCCGCGCGCCGGCGCCGACCGCGGCGTCGAAGTACGCGGCGGTGCCGGGGGCGGCGGCGAGGAGGTCGGCGTCGTCGGCGGGAAGCCCCAGCGCGGAGAGGTAGTGCGCGTGCCGGGCGGCGAGCGCCGGGTTCGCGGCGCGGAGCTCGGCGCGCGCCTCGGCGCGGCTGCGGCGGGGCGCGGCCGGGGCCGCCGGCGCGGCGGCGGGCTCCTCGCGGCGCGGTTCGCGGGCGCGGCGCGGCGCGGCGGCGGCCTCGCGGGCCCGCGCGCTCCAGGTGTCCTTCAGCGTGATGGTCCGGTTCCACACCGGGGCGCCGGGGACCGAGTCCACCGGGTCGGCGAAGAAGTAGCCCTGGCGGAGGAACTGATAGCGGCTGCCGGGCGCGGCCTCGCGGAGCGCCGGCTCGACGCGGGCGCCCTTCGCGACCGTGAGCGAGTCCGGGTTGATCGCCGCGATGAAGTCCTCCTCCGCGTCGGGCTGCTCGACCGCGAACAGCCGGTCGTACATGCGGACCTCGGCCGGGACCGACAGGCCCGCGTGGACCCAGTGCAGCGTGCCGCCCGCGCGCCGGGCCGCGCCCTCGCCGGTCCGCGAGGCGGGATCGTAGGTGCAGCGCAGCGCGCGCACGTCGCCGTCCGGGCCGCGGACCACCTCGTCGCAGCGGATCACGTAGGCGCCGGCCAGGCGGACCTCGCGCCCCGGGGCGAGCCGCTTCCAGTCCTTGGGCGGGTCGAGCGCGAAGTCGTCCCGCTCGATGAACAGCTCGCCGCCGAACGGCACCTTGCGGCTGCCCCCGCGCTCCGGCTCGCCGGGCCACCAGGGCAGGTCGAGCTCCTCCACCTTGCCGGCGGGCCAGTTCTCGATCGACACCGCCAGCGGGTGGATCACCGCCATGGCGCGCGGCGAGCGGCGCTCCAGGTCGGCGCGGGTGGCGAACTCCAGCTTGCCGATGTCCACCAGGCTGTTGTTCTTGGCGACGCCGATGAGATCGGCGAAGTCGCGGAGCGCCTCCGCCGTCACGCCGCGCCGGCGCATCCCGGCCACGGTGGGCATGCGCGGGTCGTCCCAGCCCGACACGCGCCGCTCGTTCACGAGCCGCAGCAGCTTGCGCTTCGACATCACCGTGTAGCCGAGCGCGAGGCGCGCGAACTCGTACTGCCGCGGGCGCGGGTCCCAGGGGCCGGTGTGGTCGAGCACCCAGTCGTAGAGCTCGCGGTTGGACTCGAACTCCAGCGTGCAGATGGAGTGCGTGACGCCCTCGCAGGCGTCCTCCAGCGGGTGCGCGAAGTCGTACATCGGGTAGATGCACCAGGCGTCGCCGGTCCGGTGGTGGCGCGCGTGGCGGACCCGGTACAGCAGGGGATCGCGCATGAGCACGTTGGGGTGGCCCATGTCGATCTTCGCGCGCAGCACCGCCGCGCCGTCGGGGAACTCGCCCGCCTTCATGCGGCGCAGGAGGTCCTGGTTCTCGGCGACCGGGCGGTCGCGGAACGGGCTGTTCACCCCGGGCCGGTCGAAGCTGCCGCGCTGCTCCCGGATCGCCTCCTGCGACTGCGTGTCCACGTACGCGAGCCCCTCGCGCACCAGGCGCTCGGCGCAGGCGTACATCCGGTCGAAGAAGTCGGAGGCGAAGTAGAGGTGGCCACCCCAGTCGCCGCCCAGCCACCGGACGTCGTCCTGGATCGCCTCGACGTACTCGGTCTCCTCGGTCACCGGGTTCGTGTCGTCGAACCGGAGGTGCGTCCGGCCGCCGTAGGCCCGGGCCAGCCCGAAGTTGAGCAGGATCGACTTCGAGTGGCCGATGTGGAGGTAGCCGTTGGGCTCGGGCGGGAAGCGGGTGACCACGCGGCCGCCGTTCCGGCCGGCGGCCAGGTCGGCCTCGACGATCTCCGCGAGGAAGTTCCTGGGGCGAGGGGCGTCGCTCATGCAGCCAGAGGTGGTATCCCACCGGGGCGAGCCCCGCAACCTCGCGCGGCGTCGCGCGAGCCCGGCCAGCTACCGCACCGTCAGGTCCACGCCCTCCACGCTCCGGTCGGCCACCACGGTGCAGGCGGAGCCGGGCGCGACCGCGCGCAGCACGCCCCGGAGGCTCACCGCCCCGGCCTCGAGCGACAGCGCGGTGATGTCGCCGTCCACCCGGGAGCCGGGCGCGCGATCGACCCGGCCGCCGAGCGCGACCACCTGCCGGACGACGTGGGCGCCGTCCTCCAGCCGCACCTCGCCGCCGACGCTGACCGCCTCGCCGGCCTCGCCGCCGCGCTGCACCACCACGTTCCCGGCGAACGCCACCGCCTTCTCGACGTGGGCGCCCGCGCGCACGATGACGTCCCCGTGCACGCCGACCGCCTCGGTCACCCGCTCGCCGGCGGCGATCACGAGGTCGCGATCCTGCGCGAACCGGCCGGCCGGGCCCACCCGGACGCGGCAGGTGTTTTCGGCGCCGAGGGCCGGGAGGGCCGGAAGCAGGAGGGTGGCGAGGGTGGTGGCGGCGAGGGTGGCGCGCATGGAGGGCTCCGGGCGAGTGCCGGATCCTACGCACGGCCCCCGCCCGTATTTCAGCCCGGCTCGCCGGCGATCCGGAGGGCCTCGTCGAGGCGCTTCAGCGTCTCGTCCTTCCCGAGGATCTGCACCACGTCGTACATGCCGGGGGAGGCGGTGCCGCCGGTGAGCGCCACCCGGACCGGCTGCGCCACCTTGCCCAGGCCCACCCCGCGCCGCTCGGCCTCGCCGTGGAACACCTGCTCCACCGCCTGGGTCTCGAGCGCGGGGAGCGCGGCGATGGCGTCGCGGACGGCCTGGAGCACCGGCCGCGTGTCGGCGGTCAGGAACTTGGCCTTGGCCTTCGGATCGAGCGCGATGGGCGCGTAGAAGTAGCGGAACTGCTGCACGTACTCGCCCAGCGTCTTGGCGCGCTCCCGCGCCACGGCGCAGACGTGGCGCAGCTTCTCGTCGTCCTCCGCGGGCAGCCCGGCGGCGCGGAAGTGCGGCAGCGCCAGCTTCGCCAGCTCCTCGGGGGAGCGCCGCTTCAGCCACTCGTGGTTCACCCAGGCCATCTTCTCCGGGTTGAACACGCCGGCGGTCGCGCCCACGTCCTTCAGGTCGAAGTAGCGGACGAGCTCGTCGAGCGTGAAGAGCTCCTGGTCCCCGTGCGACCAGCCCAGGCGGACGAGGTAGTTCACCACCGCCTCGGGCAGGAAGCCCATGTCTCGGTACGCGGTGACGCTGGTCGCGCCGTGGCGCTTGGAGAGCCGGGCCTTGTCCGCGCCCAGGATCATCGGGAAGTGCGCGAACGTCGGCACCGGGTAGCCGAGCGCCTCGTACATGAGGATCTGGCGCGCGGTGTTGTTCACGTGGTCGTCGCCGCGGCCGACCAGGTTGATCTCCATGGTGATGTCGTCCACCACCGCGCCGAAGTTGTAGAGCGGCACGCCGTCGCCGCGCAGGATGACCTCGTCCTGCAGCGTGTCGTGCGGCGTGGAGATGACGCCCTTCACGAGATCGTTCCAGCTCGTGGCGCCCGCGTCCGGCACCCGGAAGCGGACCACGTGCGGGCGCGAGGGGTCGTAGGGCTTGTCGCGGCAGGTGCCGGGATACCGGAACTGGCGCTTCTCGGCCTCGGCCTGCTTGCGCTGCGCGTCCAGCTCCTCGCGCGTGCAGTAGCACGCGTACGCCTTGCCCTCCCGGATGAGCCGCTCGGCGTGCGCCTTGTAGAGGTCCAGCCGCTCGGTCTGGAAGTAGGGCGGGTGCGGCCCGCCGACGCCAGGGCCCTCGTCCCAGTCGAGGCCGAGCCAGCGCAGCCCGTCGAGGATGGCGTCCACGGCGAGCTGGGTGGAGCGCTCGCGATCGGTGTCCTCGATGCGCAGCACGAAGGTGCCGCCGTTGCGCCGCGCCCAGAGCCAGTTGAAGAGCGCCGTGCGGGCGCCGCCGATGTGGAGGTAACCGGTGGGGGAGGGGGCGAAGCGTACGCGAGGCTTGTCCATGGCGGGCGCAAGCTACCATAGCTACAATCGTCCGGTGCACAGAGCGCTCGCCCTGCTCCTCGCCGCGCTGGCGGTTCCGGCAGCGGCCGCGACCTTCCGCTCCACCACCATCGAGGAGGCCGCGCGATCCTCGGACGCCGTCGTCCGCGGGCGCGTGGAGCGGCACGCCTCGCGCCTCGAGGCGGACGGCCGGCGCATCGTCACCGACGTCGTGATCGCGGTCTCGAGCGCGTGGAAGGGAAGCCCGGGCGCGCGCGTGACGGTCACCGTGCCGGGCGGCGTGGTGGGCGAGGTCGGGATGTGGGTGAGCGCGGCGCCGCGCCTCGCCGACGGCGAGGAGGTGGTGCTGTTCCTGTACCGCCGCGGCGCCGGCTGGCGCGTGAACGGGCTCGCGCTGGGGACGTTCCGCGTGGACGGCGACCGCGCCGAGCCGGACGTGGACGAGGCCGACCTCCTCGCAGCGCCGCTCCGCGCCGGCGAGGCGCGCATCGCCCGGACCTCCGTCGCCGAGCTGGAGCGGCGGGTGAGGGCGGCGCGATGAGGGCGCGCGCGCTCGCGGCGGCGCTGGCGCTCGTCGCCGCCTGGCCGGCGCAGGCCTACAAGCGCTCCTGCGCGACGAACGACGGCCGCACCGTCTGCTTCTACTGGCCGGATCCGTCCGCCGTGACCTGGAAGGTGAACGCGGTGCGCGGCGGCAGCTCGCCGAGCTGCGACGCGTCCTCCGGCGCAGATCCGGCGGTCCAGGCCGCCCAGGCCGCGTTCGCCGCCTGGGAGGGCGCCACGCGCGCGGGCGGGAGCGCGCCGTGCGCCCACATCGCCCTGCCGTTCGGCGGCACCACCACCACCGCCATCGCGCAGACGGGCATGGGCACGAGCGGCGAGCACGTGGTGGCCTTCCGCAAGGGCTGGTGCTCGGACGTGGCCGCCGCGAGGGCGGACGCCTGCTACTCGACCGGCTCGTGCGACAACAAGTACGACTGCTTCGACGACGAGGGCGGGCTGGGCCGGAGCGTGCTCGCCATCACGACCATCATCTACAGCTCGAGCACCGGCGCGATCCAGGACGCCGACACCGAGGTCGCGGACTGGAGCGGCGCCGGCGCCGGGACGAGCCTCGGCACCTTGCCGGACGGCTGGTACTTCACCTGCGGGAGCGCCTCGACGCTCGGGCAGACCTGCGGGACGTACGGCGAGGCGAGCTGCGGCTTCGAGGACCTCCAGAACACGCTCACGCACGAGGCCGGCCACTTCATCGGGCTGGCGCACCCGTGCGAGAGCAAGCAGGTCGGCTCCACGCCGGCCTGCGCCGACATGCCTCAGGGCACGAACGCCGTGACCATGTACCCGACCGCCCCGCCCAAGGAGATCCAGAAGCGGACGCTGGCCGACGACGACGTCGAGGGCGCCTGCGCGATCTACACCGCGGCGGGCCCGGTCCAGGAGATCACCGGCAACAAGCGCAGCAGCGGCGGCGGGTGCGGCACGGGCGGCGACGGCGCCCTCGGGGCCCTGCTCCTCGCGGGCGCGGCGTGGCTGCCCCGGCTGCGCCGGAAGGGCTCGCGTCAGCGCACGACCACGCCGGCGTAGCCCACCACCGCGTCGTCGTCGCCGCTCACCTCGCCGGAATGCGCGTACCGCACCAGCTCCGCGCGCGTGGCGCCGAGCGCGCGGGCGGCCACCAGCATCACCGTGGCCGGCACGACGCCGCACATGGTGATCCCCTCCCGCCGGACCACGTCGTAGAGCCCCTCGGCGTCGAGCGCGAGCAGCCGGTCCAGCGCGCGCAGGTCGCGCCGGCGGGCCTCGGCGGCCGGGATGTAGTGGCTCATGTCCGACGACGCGACCACCAGCGCGCCGGCCGCCCGCGCCGCCGCCCCCACCGCGGTCCCGAGCGCCTCGCACGCCGCGAACGACAGCGGCCCCAGGCACAGCGCCGCGAGGGCGACGTCGGGCCGGGCGCGCTGCAGGAACGGCACCTCGACCTCGAGCGAGTGCTCGCGGAGGTGGGCGAGCCGGTCGGCGGCGACGCCGGGCGCGGCGGCGAGCGCGGCGGTGAGCTCCGGGTCCACCGGCACGGCCCCCAGCGGCGTTCGCCAGGCGCCCGCGGGCCACAGCGCCGCGCCGGCGTGCCCGAGGCCGGTGTGGTTGGGGCCGAGAACGATGGCGCGTGCCGGCACCGCCACGCGCGCGAACGTCGCGCCGGCCACCGCCCCCGAGTAGACGTAGCCGGCGTGCGGCACCATCACGGCGAGCGCCGGGGCGGGCGCGGCGCCGGCCGACAGCCAGCCGTCCACCTCGGCGGCGAGCGTCGCCGCCCGGGCGTCGTAGAACGCTCCCGCGACCGCAGCCTCCCGGACCATGGCGGGATCGAGTATAACGCCCGGGATCATGGCGAGCCGGAAGGTCCTCATCGTGGACGACTCGAAGGCGGTGATCGACGCGCTCACCGTCGCGTTCGAGGACGCGGGCTTCGAGGTGGCGACCGCCGCCGACGGCGAGGAGGTCTTCCGCAAGATGGCCTCGGTGGAGCCGGACGCGGTGCTGCTCGACGTCTACATGCCGCGGCTGAACGGGGCAGACGTGTGCCGCCTGCTCAAGGCGCACCCGCACTGGCGGAAGACGCACCTCGTGCTCATGTCCTCGCGCATCGGGGAGGGCGAGCGGGACGTCTACCGCCGGCTCGGCGCGGACGAGGTGCTCCGCAAGCCGTTCGACGCCGCCGCCGCGGTCGCGGCGGTGATGGCCGCCGCGCCGGGCGCCTGAGGGCGCGTCGGCCCCCGCGCCCGGCGCCGGAGCGGCGCAGGGGCGGCATGGCGGCGCCGGCGGGGGCCGCGCGAGCGGACGCGCCCGAGCGCGCGCCCGCCCGGCCGGCGGCTGCGCGCCTCAGGGGAGCACGGTGAACGCGGGCAGCGACGTGGCCGCCTGCCCGGCGTCGGAGCGCTGCGGCGGGGTCGGGCCACCCGGGTTCCAGACGGCGATGCGATAGGCGGTGCCGCCCGGCGCCGCATACGCCGCGCGCGTGTCGAGCTGCACGGTGATCCGGGTCGGGCTCTCCACGGTCACCGCACCGGGCACCGCCTGGAACCTGGGCGCGCCCGGCCACCCCGGCATGAGGTCGGAGGTCACCATCACCGCCGACCCGCCCGCCCCGAAGGCGTCCGGCTTCGCGAAGTTGGTGCCGGTGAGCGTGACCGTGACCGGCACGTCCGACTGGCGGGCCGAGGCAGGGCTCACGCTCGCGAGCGTCGGCGCGCCCGGCGTGACGTTGAACGAGAGCGCGTTGGACGGGGCGGCCCCCGGGTTGCGGACCTGCAGCGCGTAGGAGCCGGTGTCCAGGCCGACGGTGGAGAGCGTCACCGTGACGCTCGTGCTCGTCGTGCTGGTGGGGACCAGCTCGGCGGCCGCGCCGGAGAAGATCACCCGGGCGTCGGCGAGCGGCGGCCGCAGGTTCGCGGCGGTGAGGGTCACCGGCACGGCGGCCACGCCCTGCTCGCGGCCGCGCACGCTGGCGGCCTGCAGGATCGCCTGGTTGGACAGGACGCGCAGCGTCCAGGTGGCCGAGGCGGTGCCGGTGCCGGGGAACCACACGCGCGCCAGCCACGCGCCCTCCGGCTCGCCCGCGAGCGACAGCGAGGCCGCCACCGACGTGCCGGCCGCGTCCACCGTCGACGGCAGCGGCGGGCGGAAGGCGCCGCCGGGCGGCTGCACCTGCACCCGCGCGTCGGCGGGGAGGCCGGTGCCCGCGAAGGCGAGGGTCACCGCGTCGCCCTGGTACGCGGTGGCGGGCGAGAAGCCGGTGACCTGCGCCGGGGAGGCGCCCACCACGAACGCGAGCCGGGCCGAGTCCAGGTTCTGGCCGCTGCGCACCCACACCTCGGAGGTGCAGGTGCCCACCGCGCAGCCGGGGAGGCGGAGCTGGCCGACCTGCAGGCGGTTCGCGTCCACGTAGGTGGTGGGCTGCTCGGCGCCGTCGAACACCACCCGGCTCGCGAGGTCGAAGCCGTCGCCGGTCACGGTCAGCGAGACGATCTCGCCCGCGCCGGCGCCGCTGGGGCTCACCTCCGTCGCGACCGGCAGCTGGCTCACCACCGCGAACGGGAGGGCGTTGGAGACGAGCGGGGAGGGGACCGCGTCGTTCACCACCCAGATCTGGTAGCCGGCGCCCGGCGGCAGCAGCGTGGCGTCGAGCGTGCAGGTGAGGCCGGCGTCCCCCAGCGCCGAGGGGAGCCCCTGCTCCGCCAGCCGGTCGCCGCGGATCCGGCAGCGGCTCGCGGTGCCCAGGCCCGTGCCCTCCACCAGGAGGGAGGTGACGGCGCCGGCAGGAGCGGCCGCGGGCGTGACGGCGGCGAGGTGCGGCTCGGGGTTCACCACGTCGAACCGGACCGGGTTCGAGATCACGTGGTCCGGGTTGACCACCCGCAGCCAGAGGGCGCCCGCGGGGGCGTCGGCGAGCGCGAGGTGGACGCGGATGCCGCCGCTCCCGGTCGGCTCCGCGGGCCAGGTGCGCGTGCCGGCGTCCGACGCGGTGCGCACCGTCGCGCCGGCCGCGAAGCGGTCGCCCGACAGCTCCACCACCACCGGCGCGAGGCCGCCGCGCGGGGCGGCGCCGGGCGTCACCTGCCGGACGTAGGGCGCCACCGGGCCGCCCGGGCCGCAGGTGGAGGCGGCGCAGATCTGGCCGGCGCCGCACACGTTGCCGCACATGCCGCAGTGCGCGGGATCGCTGCGCAGGTCGATGCAGCGCTGCTCGCCCTCGCAGCTCGTCTCGCAGGATGCGGGGTCGAACCCCTTGCCGTCGTCGCCGCCCTTGCAGGCGCTCCCGAGCAGGGCGGCGATCGCGAGCGCGGCGAGCGCGGCCGGCCCGGCGCCGCGGCCCGCGCGGCGCCGCGCGGCGAGGGCGAGGAGCACGCCGAGCGCGGAGAGCAGGCCCGCGCCGCCGCCCGCCGAGGCGCAGCCGCCCCCGGCGCCGCCGGCCGCCGGGGGAGTCCCGTGGACGGGCGCGCTGCCGGCGGCATAGCACTGACCGTCGACGCACGCTCCGGCCGGGCAGGTCACGCCGGAGCACGGATCGTCCACGCAGGTGCCCTCGCGGCACACCTGGCCGCGTCCACAGCCCAGGCGAGCGCACGGGTCGTCCACGCACGCGCCGGCCTCGCAGCGCTGGTCGGGCGCGCAGGTCCGCCCGGCGCAGGCGTCCGGCTCGCAGAAGCCGTCCGCGCCGCACTTCTGGCCGCTGGGGCAGGTCACGAACGTGCACGCCTGCACGCAGTCGCCCTGCCGGCAGAACGTGCCGCCCGGGCACGTCAGGTTCGCGCAGGGGTCGGCGGTGCAGGCGCCGCCGCGGCAGACCTCGCCGGCCGGGCAGCCGGTGAGGTAGCAGCTGCCGCCGACGCAGGTGCCGCTGCCGCGCGCGCAGACCGAGCCGTCGCCGCACTCCACCCCGGCGCAGCGATCGTTGCACGCTCCGTACGAGCACGCCAGGCCGTCGGGGCAGACGGCGCCGCCGCAGGTGCCGCGCTCGCATACGCCTCCGGCGCTGCAGGCGTAGCCCTCGGGGCAGGGCAGCTCGACGCCGCAGGTGGAGGGCACGCACACGCCGTGGACGCAGGAGAAGCCGTCGCCGCACGTGGCGCCGTCGTCCACCGCGCCGTTGCAGTCGTTGTCCTGGCCGTCGCAGAGCTCCGGCGCGGGCAGGAGCTGGCCGGCGCAGGCGCCGGCGTACTCGCCGCCGACGCACGCGCGCGCGCCCGCCGCGCACAGGCCCACCCCGGCGGTGCCGGGCGGGCCCTCGTAGCAGGCCTCGGTCTCGCCGGCCCGGCAGGCGGCGCAGGCCGGCGGCCCGTCGTCCGCCATGCCGTTGCAGTTCTGGTCGATCCCGTCGCGGCACAGCTCCGGCGAGGGCAGGACCTCGCCCGCGCAGTTGCTCCACTGGCCCCCGGGGCCACAGGTCTGCACGCCGGCGGCGCACAGCCCCACGCCCGCGCTGCCGGCGGGCCCGGTGTAGCAGGCGCGCTGGACGCCCTCGGTGCAGGCCTGGCACCCGTTGTCGAGGGCCCCGTCGCAGTCCTCGTCCGAGGCGGTGCCGCCGCCGCCCTCGGCCAGGCACACCTCCGGCTGCGGCAGCACCTGCCCGGTGCACGCGCCCCAGCTCCCGGCGGTGCAGGCCTGCGTCCCGGCGCGGCAGGCGCCGCGCGGCTGCCGCGTCACGGGGTCGAGGCTGCTCTCCGGACCGTGGTAGCAGGCCTGCGCGAGGTCCTCGTCGGCCTGGCCGTCGCAATCGTCGTCGAGGCCGTTGCAGGTCTCCTGCGAGGGCAGCACCGCGCCGGCGCACGCCGTCATGGCGTAGCTGCCGTCGGCCGCCCGGGCGCAGGTGGACACGCCGGCGTGGCACACGCCCACGTTCTCGGTGCCGGGCGGCCCGCCGTAGCAGGCCAGCTCGAGATCCTCGTCCACCAGGCCGTCGCAGTCGTCGTCGAGGCCGTTGCAGGTCTCCGCGGCGGGGCCCTTCACCTGCTCGCACACGGGCTCGCCGGAGGCGGAGCAGCGCAGGACGCCCTTGCCGCACACGCCCAGCCGCCCGGTGTCGCAGGAGACGCCGCTCTCGGTGCAGCCCGCGCCCAGGTTGAAGAGCGTGTTCAGCACCAGCCGGGAGCCCGCGATCTGGAAGCTGCCCTGCACGCCGGAGTAGCTGTGGCCGGCGAGGTACACCACGGTGCCGCGCGTCGCGTCGGCCGCCCGGAGGGTGAAGTAGTCCCAGGTGCCGTACGGATCGCTCGCCGCGATGAGCCGCTGCACGCCGGGCTGGTACGCGCCGCCCGCCGACGCGTCGGCGGGGCGGTAGTCCTCCACCGCGCCCGTGAGCGGCTTGAAGGGAAAGTCGCCGAGCTGCACGAGCGGCGACGCGAAGCTGCCCACCACCGCGGGCGCGGGGAACGGGCTCGTGGGGAGCTCGTTGTAGCGGACGCCGGTCGTGGTGTGGAAGCGGGTGGAGAGGCCGGCGGCGACGTCCTCGAAGCCGTCGGAGTAGTCGATGGTGTACGTGCCGTTGGAGCCGCGCTTGAAGGCGCCCTCGAAGCTGCCCAGGCCGGCGCACTCCGCGAACACGTCCTTGCCGTCCTTCACGAACCCGGCGATCGTCCGCAGCACCTGGTCCACCTTGGCGGTCGGGTAGAGCGACGACGCGCAGGCGGAGTTGCTGCCGAAGCTGGAGCAGGAGCCGGGCGCCACCCAGTGCGGCACCCACAGGATCTGGTAGCCGTTCCGGAAGAAGCGGCTCGTGCGGTAGTCGGTGGAGCCGGGCGCGGGCTGGAAGTCCTCGATGCCCAGCCGGTCGTAGATCTCGCCGTGCGGGCCGGCGGCGGTGCCGGCGGCGGCGCCCGAGCCGATGCCGGCGCGGGCGAGGTACCCCGAGATCACCGGCTCGGCATTCTTCGCCGACGTGACCGTCACCGGCGAGGTGGAGGTCAGGTTCCCCGAGCCGATGTCGAGCAGCGCGAGCTTGGGCGGCACGGCGCCCCCGGCGCTCCACCCGCCCGCCATCACCTTGGCCACCGGCGCGCGGAAGGCCACGTTGGCCACGTGCACGTTCACCGGCTCGAAGGTCGCCTTGTAGCGCTGCAGCACGGCGAAGGCCTTCGCCTGGTCCGCCCCGTCCACCACGAACGGCCCGCCCATGTAGCGGATCACGTGGTCCTGCGTGGGCGGGGCGCCCGTGCCGCCGCTGGTCCAGTCGTACGACAGCGCCGGGACCCCGGCGTCGTACTGGATCGCGAAGTCGTGGGCGGTGAGCGAGGCCTTGGCCGGATCGATCGCCCAGTAGACCGCCACGTCGTTGCGGATGAGCTGGTAGACGAGGCCGTACGCCCGGATGGCGTCGCCCGGGTCGGCCGCCTGCGGGCAGCCCGCGGGCTGGCCGGTGCCGGTCGCTCCGTCCGTCTGGAACTGGTAGCAGCGGTCCATCGGGATGACGAGGGAGCCGCGGGAGAAGACCTTGGGGCCGGGCTGGAGATCGCCGCAGGTGGGGGCGAGCAGCGGCAGCACGCCCGCGACGAGCGCGAGCGGCGCGAGGCCAGGCCAGAGCTTACGGAACGAGGACGAGCGAGCTGGGGTCATGGTTACACTCCTCGGTGGCGGTCGAGCCTTAGCACACCGTCCGTGAAGCGGGCGAGGGGCCGCCCGGCGCCCGCGCCCCACACCTCCGTCGCGCACGCACACCAGCGGTGACGGTGGTTGACCACGCAGCGGGGCCGTGCGATCCCCGGCGTCGTGCCAGAGCCGCTCCCGAGCGCCGGCGCCGCGCCCACCCCGCCGGATCCGCCGCGGAGGCTGGTGGCGACGTGGGCGCTGGCCATCCTCGCCATCGCGATCGCGAAGGCCGTGGGGCTGGTGGAGCCGACCGGGCTGCTCGGCGCGAACCTGGCCGGCGTGGCGGCGTTCGTCTTCATCGCGCTCCCCGACGCGCGCCTGCGCGCGCGGGGCGAGGGGTGGGAGGCGTACGGCCTCCCCTGGCACGGCGCGCGCGATCCGCGCACCTGGCGCGCGCTCGGTCGCGGCGCGCTCGCGGCGCTCCTCACCTGCGCGGTGGTGTTCCCGCCGTTCGTGGCGGGCTTCTGGGCGTACGCGGAGCTGCTCCCGCGCCTGCCGGAGGGGCTCACCCGCGCGCTCGCGCCCTACGCCGGGGCGCCGCACCTCGCCGCGCGCCTCCCGGACCACGCGCTCCGGCTCGTGGCGGTGCAGGTGCTGGTGGTGGCGCTCCCGGAGGAGCTGTTCTACCGCGGCTGGATGCAGACCTCGTGGGCGCGCACCGCGCCGGGGGAGGGGCGGACCGTGCTCGGCGCGCGCCTCGGCGCGGGGTTCCTCCGGACGCAGCTGCTGTTCGCGGCGGGGCACCTCGTCACGCTCCAGCCCTGGCGCCTCGCCACGCTGCTGCCCGGCCTGCTGTTCGGCTGGCTCCGCGCGCGCACCGGCGGCCTGGTCGCGCCGGTGCTGGTGCACGCCGCGTCGAACCTGCTCCTGGCCACGCTGGAGGCCTCCTTCTACCGGTGACAGGCCGGGGGCCGGGCGCTAAGTAGGGCAGCGCCGGGGTGCGGCCGCACCGGCCGGCGCGAGGGGCACGGCATGGGATCGGGAACGGGCAGCATCCGCGAGATGCTGGAGGACCTGGAGGAGCGCACGCTCCACCCGCGCGCGGCGCGCTCCGCGGGCTCGCGCGGCCGCGGCCGCCCGGAGGAGCCGGATCCCGAGCGCCCCGCGTTCCAGCGCGACCGCGATCGGCTGCTGCACTGCAAGGCGTTCCGCCGGCTGGCGGGGAAGACGCAGGTGTTCCTCGCGCCGCGCGGCGACCACTACCGCACCCGCCTCACGCACACGCTGGAGGTGGCGCAGGTGGCGCGGTCCATCGCGCGCGCGCTGCGCCTGAACGAGATGCTGGTCGAGGCGATGGTGATGGGCCACGACCTCGGCCACACGCCGTTCGGCCACGCGGGCGAGCGGGTGCTGAACCAGGAGGTGCCGGGCGGCTTCCACCACGTGGTGCAGTCGGTGCGGGTGGTGGACGTGCTCGAGAAGGACGGCCGCGGCCTCAACCTCACCGCCGAGGTGCGGGACGGCATCCTCCGGCACTCGAAGGGCAAGGGCAACGTGCTGCTCAAGGGCTCGGGCGAGAAGGCGCTCACGCTCGAGGCGGAGATCGTCCGCATCGCGGACATCGTGGCCTACGTGAACCACGACCTCGACGACGCGCTGCGCGCGGGCCTGTTCGCCGAGGCCGACCTCCCCGCCGACATCCGCCGCACGCTGGGCGGCGGCCGCTCCGAGCGCTTCGCCACGCTGGTCCACGACGTCATCCGCCGCTCGGACGTGGACGGCGGCGGGCACATCGAGATGTCGCCGGACGTGCACCAGGCGCTGCTCGCGCTGCGCGACTTCCTGTACGCGCGCGTCTACGAGAACCCGGTCGTCCACGACGAGTTCGTGAAGGCGCAGCGCATCCTGCGCGACCTGTGGGAGTGGTGCCTGGAGGATCCGGCGCGCCTGGCGACCCGCCACGGCGTCCTGCCCCGGGGCGGCGAGGGGCTGGAGCGCGCCGTCACCGACTGGCTGTCGGGGATGACCGACCGGTTCGCGCTCGCGACCTGGGAGGAGCTGTTCGTGCCCCGGCCCTGGTCGCTGCTGTAGCCGACGGCGGGCGGCGGCGCGCTAGGCGTTCGCCAGGGACGACACCGTCACCTGCAGCGTCCGGCTCACCGAGACGACGCTCCCCTCCGGCACCTCGATGAAGCCGTTCGGCGCGAGCAGCCCCGAGGCGAAGCAGACCGCCTTGACGCGGCGGTGCGGCCGGACGCGCGGGTCGCTCTCCGGCGTGTCGGCGCCGATCTCGTCCAGCTCGCAGGGGATGATGCCCTCGAGCAGCGCGTAGAACAGCGGGCCGCCGCGCCGCGTGGCGACCAGCGAGCGGCCGTTGGTCGCGACGAAGCACAGCCGGGAGGGCCGCTGCTCGCCCACCTCGCGGCACCACGCCTCCACCTGCCGCACCGTGCGCGCCAGGGCGCGCCCGGCCACCTGTGCGTCGAGGTCGAGATCGTCGAGCGAGCCCTCGTCGCGGAGCAGCTTCAGGAACCACATGAAGGCGTGCTCGGAGTCGGTGTCCCCGGCGATGTTGCGCCGCAGGAAGTCGGGGAGCCCCTCGACCAGCCTCGGCTTCACCTGATCGAAGCCCTCGATCGAGCCGTCGTGCGCGAACAGCCACCGCCGGAACCGGAACGGATGGGTGTTCTCGTCCTTGGCCGTGCCGAGCGTGGCCCGGCGCGCGTGGACCAGCACCGCCTCGGAGTCCACGCGGCCCACCAGGTCCGGCAGCGAGAGCGCCGACGGCGCACCGGTGGGGCGTTTCCCGAGGAGGACGTTTCCGGCCTGGTAGTAGCCGAACCCGTAGGCGTCGGGCGCCGCGTCCCCGTCCTGCATGGAGACGTGTGCCTTCAGCCGCTGGAGCTGGCACCGCATCAGGTTGGGATCGCTCTGGAGGATGGCTGCGAGCGCGCCCATGGCGCTCCTTCCTGGTCGTCCGGCGTGGCGGGGTCCGCCACCCCAAGAGTAATAACGCGGGCCTCCGACGTGGACAGCCCGCCGTGCGCGCGCGGCCGCTCGCGCCGTTTGACAGCTTCCCGAACGCGCCGCTAGGATGCCGTAACCCGGCGAAACCGCTGGACCTCCTCGCCGGGCTCCCGCACCATCATGAGCGACGACATCGCCGTCGGTATCGATCTCGGAACCAGCTACAGCTGCGTGGCGACCGCCCAGGCCGACGGGGCGCCGCCCGCCGTGCTCCCCAACGAATGGGGGGAGCGCACGCACGCGTCGGTCGTGTCGTTCCTGGACGACGGGACGGTGCTCGTCGGCAACGACGCGAAGAAGAACATCATCACCAACGCCGAGAACACCGTGTACTCGGCGAAGCGCCTCATCGGCCGCTTCTACTTCTCCGACGAGGTGAAGAAGGCGCAGGCGGTGATGCCGTACCGGATCGTCGAGGGGCCGAACAACTCGGTCCGGATCGGGGTCCGCGACCGGATCTTCTCGGTGCCCGAGGTCTCCGCGCTGGTGCTGAAGGAGATGAAGGCGATCGCCGAGACGGCGCTCGGGCGCGAGGTGAAGAAGGCGGTCGTCACCTGCCCGGCCTACTTCAACGACAACCAGCGCCAGGCCACCAAGGACGCCGGCCGCATCGCCGGGCTCGAGGTGCTGCGCATCATCAACGAGCCCACCGCGGCGGCGCTCGCGTACGGCTTCGGCCGGGACATCAACCAGAAGATCTGCGTCTACGACCTCGGCGGCGGCACGTTCGACGTGTCGATCCTGGAGATCGGCAAGGACGTGTTCGAGGTGCTGTCCACCGCGGGCGACACCTACCTGGGCGGCGACGACTTCGACGACCGGATCATGACCTGGCTCGCCGACGACTTCCTGGCGAAGCACGGGCTCGACCTCCGCCAGAACAAGTTCTGCCTCCAGATGCTGAAGGAGGCGGGCGAGCGCGCGAAGATCGACGTGGGCCGCGAGGGCGTGGCGGCCATCCAGGTGCCGGGCATCTGCCAGTCGCCGGAGGGCGAGGTCATCGACCTCGCCCAGAAGCTCACCCAGGACCAGTTCAACCGGATGGTGATGGACCTGGTGCAGCGCACGTTCAAGGTGTGCGACGAGGCGCTGCAGTCGGCGCGCCTCACCGCCGGCGACATCGACGCGGTGATCCTGGTGGGCGGGCCCACCCGGCTGCCCATCATCCGCAACAGCGTGCGCCACTACTTCCAGCGCGAGCCCATGACCGGGGTGGATCCGGACGAGGTGGTCGCGCTCGGCGCCGCCATCCAGGCGCGCGCGCTGCTCTCGACCACCGCCGCCACCGCCGGCCAGGCCAGCTACCTGCTGGACGTGACGCCGCTCTCGCTGCGCGTCGGGACGGTGGGCGGGTTCACCGAGAAGATCATCGAGAAGAACACCCCCATCCCCATCGAGAAGTCGAAGACCTTCACCACCAGCCGCGACGGCCAGGACCGGGTGAAGATCCGCGTCTACCAGGGGGAGTCGAACCGCGCCGACGGCTGCGAGCTGCTGGGCGAGTTCGAGTTCACCGGGTTCCGCATCGGCTACCGCGGCGAGGTGCAGATCCAGGTGACCTTCGAGATCGACTCGAACGGCATCGTGAACGTCTCGGCCACCGACCTGGAGACCGGGCAGAAGACCTCGACCACCATCAGCCTCTCCTCCGGCCTCTCGGAGCAGGACCTCCGCAAGGCCATCGACGACAACGCGGGCATCGAGCTCGCGCGCGGTCCCCGCGCGGCCTGACCGGCCGGGCGGCCCGCGGACGGACGGGACGCATGGACGCGCAGTTCCTCATCGAGGTGGAGACGCTGGCGGCCGCGCTCGACCAGCTCGACTACTACGGCGTGCTGAAGATCCCCGCCACGGCCACGCCGCCGGAGATCAAGGCCGCCTATTACCGCGAGTCGCGCACGTTCCACCCGGACCGCTACGCGGCGGTGCCGAGCGCCGAGGTCCGCGACCTGGTGGGCCGCATCTACCGCCGGGTGAACGAGGCGTACACGGTGCTGCGCGACGACCGGAAGCGCGCCCGCTACCTCGCCGACATCTCCGGGCCGGACCGCGAGCGCAAGCTCCGCTTCACCGAGGCCGACGAGGCGGCGGTGAAGGAGGAGCAGAAGAAGAAGATCGAGGAGCAGTTCGGGCAGACGCCGAACGGCCGCAAGTTCTACACCGCCGCGCTCACCGAGATGCAGGCGGGGCGGTGGGACGCGGCCGAGCGGGCCCTGAAGAGCGCGCTCATGTACGAGCCGGCCAACGGCCGGTTCAAGGAGCAGCTCGCGCTGGTCGCCGCCGAGGCCGAGAAGCTCCGCCCCAAGGGCGACTACCGGATCAAGTAGGCGTGACGCTCGACCTCGCCGTGCTCGCGGTGCTGGCGCTGGCCGCGGTGGCCGGCGCGATGAGCGGCGCGCTGCGCCAAATGGTGGAGCTGGGCGGCGCGGTGCTCGGGTGGTTCGCGGCGCGGCACCTCGCCGGCGCGGTGGCGGGCGGCCTCGACCGGTGGATGCCGGGGCTGGTGGCGCGCGCGGCCGCCCCGGCGCTCCTGTTCCTCGGCACCTGGGCGCTCGTGTCGCTGGTGGGCGCGTTCGTGCTGCGCGCGACCGGGGTGTCCGGGGTGGTGCGCGGCCCCGCCGACCGCGGCGTGGGCGCGCTGCTCGGCGGCGCGAAGGGCGCGCTGGCGGCGTGGGTGCTGGTGTCGGCGCTGCTGCTCGCCGCGGGGGGCGCGCCCCGCGCGCTGGGGCTCGACCTGCGGGGCAGCGACTTCGCGGCGCTGGTGCGATCGCACGACCTGCTGGAGCGGCTCGATCCGGAGCAGGCGCGCGCGATCGAGCGCGCGCTCCACCGCTGAGCTCACCCGCCGGCGAGGCGCTCCGGCCCCTCCGCCTCGGCGATCCTCGGCCCGATCGCCTCGAGCCGCGCGCGCACCCAGCCGGCGTCCAGCAGCACGCGGGTGCCGCTTCGCTCCGGGGCCTCGAACAGCAGCTCCGCCAGCACCTCCTCCACCACCGCGCGGAGCCCGCGCGCGCCCGCGCCGCGCTCGCGCGCGAACGCGACCAGCTCGCGCAGCGCGCCGTCGGTGACGTCCAGCTCCACGCCGTCCGCCGCGAGCAGCGCGCGCATCTGGCGGAGCACCGCGTCCGGCGGGCCGGTGAGCACCTCCAGCAGCGCCTCGGGCCCGAGCTCGTCGAGCTGCACCATCACCGGGAGCCGGCCCAGGAACTCGGCCAGCATCCCGTACTCGACCAGGTCGCGCGGCCGGATCCGCCGCCGCGCCGCCGCCGCCCCGGACCGCGCGCCGAAGCCGAGCGACCGGCCGTCGCCCGCGTACGCGAACAGGTCGGAGAACGTCCCGGCGCAGACGAACAGGATGTCGGTGGTGTCCACCGGCACGGTGTCGCGGCGGGCCCACTGCGGCCCGCCCAGCCCGAGCGGCACGTGCACCTCGCGCCCCTCCAGCAGCTTCAGGAGCGCCTGCTGCACGCCCTCGCCGCCGATGTCGCGCTGCCCCGCGCCGCCGCGGGCCGGCTGCGAGCGGCGCGCGATCTTGTCCACCTCGTCCACGAACACGATGCCGCGCTGCGCGTCCTCGATGGAGTGGCTCGCGCGCAGCAGCAGCTCGCCGATCATCGTCTCCACGTCCTTGCCGTAGTACCCGGCCTCGGTGAACTCGGTCGCGTCGGCGACGTGGAAGGGGACCTCGAGCACGCGGGCCAGGTGGCGCGCGAGGTGGGTCTTGCCGCAGCCGGTGGGGCCGATGAGCAGCACGTTCGACTTCTGCACCGCCACCTCGCGGCTGGCGCGCCGCATCGCCACGCGCTTCAGGTGGCTGTAGGCGGCGATCGCCAGCGCCCGCTTCGCGGGCTCCTGCCCGATCACCCAGCGCGACAGGCTCGCGTGGATCTCGCGGGGCGTGAGGAGGGGGAGCGGCTCGTCGAGGCGCAGCGGCGGCTTCACACCCTGAACGGTATGGCCGGACGGCGGCGCGGCAACGACGTGCCGGGCGCGCGCCGGGACGCGGCGCCGCTCAGCGCCCGGCCAGCGCCCAGCCGATCAGCTTGTAGAGCAGGCGGGCGCCCACGTTGCCGTCCCAGTCGCCGCCGTCGGGCCCGGGCGACACCTCGACGAGATCGAAGCCGACGATGCGCCTGCCGCTGCGCACCACGGCGCCGATCAGGTACGCGGCCTCCTGGAACGAGAGGCCGCCCGGCACCGGCGTGCCGGTGTGCGGGCAGAGGGTGGGGTCGAGCCCGTCCACGTCGAAGCTGACGTACACCTCTCGCGGCAGCGGCTCGACGATGCGCCGGACCTGCGCCGCCCACGGCTCGCCCTCGAACCGCGCGCGCGCCAGCGGGGCGTCGTGGTGCTGCACGATGCGGCCCCCCGACGCGGCCGCGTAGGCGTGCTCCTCCTCGGAGAGGTCGCGCAGGCCGACCTGCACGATCCGCGACAGCTCCGGGAGCCGCTCGGCCGCGTTGTAGATCACGGAGGCGTGGCTGTACGTGAACCCCTCGAACGCGACCCGCAGGTCGGCGTGGGCGTCCACGTGCAGCAGGCCCATGCCCGGGTGGCGCCGCGCGTGCGCGGCGATCGCGCCGAGCGCGGTGGAGTGGTCGCCCCCCACCAGGCCGACGGTCTTGCCGCGGGCGAGCAGGCCGGCGACGCGCTCCTCGACCCAGGCGTTCACGCGCCCGCAGGCCTCGTCCACCTCGGCGACCGCCCGGGCCAGGTCCTGGCGGCCGGGCACGAGCCCGCCGGCGTCGATCACCGGCTCGGCGGCCGCGCGCGCCTCGCGGTCGAGCCGGGCGATCTCCTCGGGGACGGGCAGCATGTGGATGCCGGCCTCGTACGGGCGGCCGGTCTCCACGTCGAACAGGTCCACCTGCCGGCTGGCGTCGAGGATCGCCTCCGGGCCGCGCGAGGTGCCGCCGCCGTAGGAGGTGGTCGCCTCGAACGGCACCGGGACGAGCACCACGCCGGCGTCGCGCTCGGAGTGGGGGAGGCCGAACACGCCGGAGCCGGGCTGTGCGGCGGCGGAAGGATCGAAGGTCATGGCGGAAGTCTAACGCGATGGGACGGGGCGCAGCCCGGGACGATCCGATCGCCTCGAGGGATCGCGCGCCGTCAGGCGCGCCCGCGAGGTCACGAGTCCCGCGCAGCAGGGTGGGGCGGGGCGCGGCCCCGCCGGACACCGTGCGAGGTCACGGGACCCGTGGAGCACCCGAGCTGGGCGCAGCTCCGTCTAGATCACGGGCGGTCGGACCGACGACTGGAGCTGGAGCTGCACGAGGCCGATCTGGCCGTCGTCGGCCGGCTTGAAGGCGAGCTCGGAGAGCTTGGCCTGCCGGTAGACGTCGAGCATCCGCTCCTGGCCCAGGCGCCACACCGACACCATGGTGCACGCGGTGGAGTGGCCGCAGGCATCCTCGCCGTCGAGGCAGACGTTGAGGGCCACCGGGCCCTCCACCGACTCGATCACGTCGAGGAAGCTGATGTCGGCGGGCATGCGCGCGAGCGCGTAGCCGCCGTGCGGTCCGCGGGTGGAGCGGACCAGGCCCGTGTCCACCAGGGTCTTCAGGATCTTGGCGAGGAAGTCCTCCGGCACGTCCATCTGCCGGGCGATCTCGCGGAACGGGACCACGGAGTCCTGCGGGATCGACGCCAGGTAGATCATGGCCCGCAGGCCGTAGTCGATCTTCCGTGAGATCCGGAGTACGTGCTGCATGAACGCTCGCCTTTCCGCGCGCCGGCCCCTCTCCCTTCCGGGCGCGCGCCGACCTGGAGAGACGGCTATCTTATCACGTTCGAGGTGCACAGTTCATGGGCAACCCGGCCGCCGGACAGGGCGTCAACGGAAAGATTGACCTGCACTCGCACAGCAGGGCGTCGGACGGCCAGTATCCCGCCGCCGAGGTAGCCGAGCGGGCGAGCGCCGCGGGCGTGGCCGTGTGGGCGCTCTGCGATCACGACACCGTGGCGGGGATGGACGACGCGGCCGCCGCGGCCGCGCGGCTCGGGCTGCGGCTGGTGCCGGGCATCGAGCTCTCGGCGTTCCTGGAGCGCCGCGAGATCCACCTGCTCGGCCACTTCGTGGACCCGGCGCACCCGCGGCTGCGCGCGTTCGAGGACTTCCTGGCGCTGCGCCGGCGCGAGCGCATGGAGCGCATCGTGGAGAAGCTGGGCGCGCTCGGCCTGCGCCTCCGCGTCGAGGACATCGAGAAGTGGAGCGGCGGCAAGACCATCGGCCGCCCGCACGTCGCCCGCGCGCTGGTCGAGCTCGGCGCGGTGGCCACCGTGAAGGAGGCGTTCGACGCCTACCTCGGAGAGGGGAAGCCGGCGTACGTGCAGCGCTACCGCCTGGAGGCCGACGAGGCGGTCCGGCTGGTGCGGGCCGCCGGCGGCACCACCACGGTCGCCCACCCCGGCGTCTCGAAGCTGGAGCGCTGGGACCTCGAGCGCCTCCGCCAGGCCGGCGTCGAGGGGCTGGAGGTTTACCACGTCGATCACAACCCCTCGGTGCGCGAGAAGTACCTGCGCATCGCGGAGGCGCTCGATCTCGTGCCCACCGCCGGCTCCGACTTCCACGGCGAGGCGGTCGCGCCCGACCGCCACCTCGGCGACGTGAGCATGCCCCCGCACGAGCTGGAGCGCCTCGAGGCGCGACGGCCGTGACGCGGAAGCAGCACGCGAGCGCAGCGAGCGCGCCGGGGCGACCGGCGCGTGAACGGCGAAGCCGTCCGCGCCGGCGCACGGGACCCGGCGAGCGGGGTGGGGCCCCACGGAGCTCGGCTCCGTGGGGCGGGGCGCAGCCCCGTGGGAACCTCCCCCGCTACTAGCCCCGGAACAGCGCCAGCGACGCGCGCGTCCACTCGATCATCGGCGCCCACCAGACGCCGAAGATCAGGATCAGCACCGAGAACGCGCCCAGCATGAGCTGGTAGCCGGGCTTCGCGGGCATGGGCTTCGGCTCCGCGTACGGCACGTCGATGAACATCGCGCGGACGATCCGCACGTAATAGAAGAGCGCCACCGCGGTGTTGAGCGCCGCGATGACCGCGAGCAGCGCGTACCAGTTGCCGCCCGGGCCGGGGATCCGCTCGAAGACGGCGTAGAACAGGTACCACTTGCCCGCGAACCCGGCGAACGGCGGGATGCCGGTGAGCGAGAACAGGAAGATGGCGAACGCGACCGCCGCGACCGGCGCCCGCTTCGACAGGCCCCGGTAGTCGAGGATCGACTCGGAGCCGGTGGACTCCGCCACCCAGATGACGACCAGGAACGCGCCCAGGTTCATCACCAGGTACACGAGCATGTAGATCATCACCGACTGCACGCCCATGGCCGACACGGTCGCGAGGCCCATGAGCATGTAGCCGGCGTGCGCGATGGAGGAGTACGCGAGCAGGCGCTTCAGGTTGGTCTGCGCGAGCGCGCTCAGGTTCCCGAGCGTCATGGTGACGGCCGAGACCACGCCGATCACCGCCGGCCAGGGGATGCCGCCCAGCGCCTCGGCCAGGCCGGTGGTGGGGGAGGCCGGGCCCGCGAACGCCGACAGGAAGAAGCGGAGCGCCAGCGCGAAGCCGGCCGCCTTCGGGCCGACCGACAGGAACGCGGTGAACGGCGTCGGCGCGCCCTCGTACACGTCCGGGCACCACATGTGGAACGGGACCGCGGCGATCTTGTAGCCGAGGCCCGCGGCGACGAACACGGCGCCGACCACCAGCGCGATGCGGGTGGCCGCGAGCGGCAGGCCCGACGCCTGGATGGCCTGGATGCGCGGCCCCAGCTCGAGCAGGCTGGTGGTGCCGGTCAGGCCGTACAGGTAGCTCATGCCGAACAGCATCACGCCCGAGGCCACGCCGCCGTAGATGACGTACTTCAGCGAGCCCTCGGCGGCCTTGCGGTCCGCGCGGCGGAAGCCGGCGAGGACGTAGCTCACGATCGAGACGAGCTCGATCGACATGTACATCATGAGCAGGTCGGTCGCGCTCGCCATCATGAACAGGCCGAGCACGACGGCGGTGAGCAGGCCGTAGAACTGGCCGACGCGCGACGCGTCGAAGTCCTTGCCCTGCGCGGTGATGAGCACGGTCAGCGCGCCGGCGCCGAGGAACAGCCACTTGAAGAAGATCGCGAACGCGTCGTTCGCGAGCATGCCGTTGAACAGCGTCTGCGCGTCGGCGGGCTGCTGCGCCAGCAGCGCCGCCGCGGCCGCGAACACCACCAGCGAGGCCGCGCTCAGCCAGGCCACGCGGGTCGCGCTCTTCTTCCAGGTGATGTCCAGCACGAAGAGGACCAGCGCGCCCACCGTGAGGGCCGCCTCGGGGCGGAACCACGCGGTGGAGCGCAGGTTCTCTTCGACCAGTGGGATGAGGTCCGTCATGCGTCGCCCCTCGGGCCTACAGCGGCTTGATGTTCTGGATGAGGGCGTGCAGGGCCGGGTTGATGACGCCCAGGATCGCCTGCGGGTAGAAGCCCAGGTAGATGCAGATGACCGCGAGCGGGTACAGCGACATGCGCTCGCGCCAGTTCAGGTCCGGGTAGCCCTTGTAGACCGGGTTCAGCTTGCCCAGGAACATCCGGTGGATCGCCCACAGGTAGTACGCGGCGGTCAGGACGACGCTGGTGGCCGAGATGATCGTGTAGGTGGTGAACACCGGGAACGCGCCCGAGAACACCGTGAACTCGGAGATGAAGCCGGCCAGGCCGGGCAGGCCGAGGGAGGCGAAGAACGCGAGGCCCATGATGGCGCTGTACTCCGGCAGCTCCTGGGCCAGGCCGCCGAACTTCTCGATCTCGCGGTGGTGGGCGCGGTCGTAGATCACGCCCACGATGAGGAACAGCATCGGGCTGATGATGCCGTGGGTGAAGAGGTTCAGCACCGCGCCCGAGATGCCCTGGGGCGTCATGGCCGCCATGCCGAGCAGCGAGAAGCCCATGTGCGAGACGGAGGAGTACGCGATGAGCTTCTTCAGGTCCTTCTGCGCGAGGCAGACGAACGCCGCGTAGATGATGTTGATGACGCCGAACACCGCGATGCCGCCGGCCGCCCAGGCGGTCGCGTCGGGGAGGATCCCGTAGTTGAAGCGCAGGATGCCGTAGATGCCCATCTTCAGGAGCACGCCGGCCAGGATGACGGAGATGGGCGTGGGCGCCTCGACGTGCGCGTCGGGCAACCAGGTGTGGAACGGGAACATCGGGATCTTGATGGCGAACCCGATGAACAGGCCGATGAAGACGATCTTCGCGAACGGGAAGCCGAGGATGGGGGCGGCGTTGCGGAACTGCCCGGCCGCGCCCTGCTTCGCGAGCTCGATCAGGTTGAAGGTGTGGCCGCTCGACCAGGAGCCGTCGGCGAGCTGCGCCGGCGCGCTGTTGTAGTAGATGCCGATGATCGCGAGGAGCATCAGCACGGAGCCGGCGAGGGTGTAGAGGAAGAACTTGATCGCCGCGTACTCCTTGCGCGGCCCGCCCCAGATGCCGATGAGGAAGTACATCGGCAGGAGCATCACCTCCCAGAACACGTAGAACAGGAACATGTCCAGGGCGACGAACGTGCCCATCATGCCGGTCTGCAGCAGCAGCAGCATGGCCATGTAGCCCGGCACCATCCGCACCGAGAAGTGCTTGGGGTGGTGCGGGTCGTCGTGGCCGTGGTCCACCATGCCGGCCATCTCGGCGTCCTTCTTCCCCGACCACCACGGCATCGACGCGATGGTGGCGATGAAGGAGATGAGGCCGGACAGCAGCACCATCGAGATCGAGATGCCGTCGACGCCGACGTAGAACTCGATGTTGAACGCGCGGATCCAGGTGAAGTGCTGGACCAGCTGCACGCCCGTGGCCGACGGGTCGTACATGCGCCAGGCGGCGATGGCCGCCGCGAAGGAGAGCGCGCTCGTCACGAGCGCGATCCAGCGGGAGCCGTCGTCGACGAGTTTCTTGTCGAGGCGGAGGAAGAACTTCGCGGCCAGCAGGACGACGATGAGCGCCGACCCGATGACCGGGAAGAAGGTGGCCCAGCTGAGGACGTTTCCTGGCGTGAACATGACGCGCTCTCCCGGTTGCTACGAGATGAGGAAGTTGAGCAGGACCACCACCAGCGCGCCCCCGAGCGCGCCGTACAGGTAGGTCTGGACCTTGCCGGTCTGGAGCGAGCGGAGGTAGCGGCCGCACGCCTGGGTGACGCTGGCGACGGCGTTCACCGCGCCGTCCACGAGGTACTTGTCGATGGCGCCGTCCAGGTTCGCGACCACGCGGGTGACCGTGCCGGCCAGCAGCACCAGGCGGTCGATCACGTTCGAGTCGAACCAGGACGCGGCCTGCGCGACCTTCATCGAGGGCTTCAGGACGGCGACCGCGTACAGCTCGTCCACGTAGTACTTGTTGTAGACGACCGTCCAGACGCCGAGGAACCGCTCGCGCAGCCGCGCCGGGACCGCGCTCTTCGCGTCCTTGAACAGCACCATCGCGAAGAACCAGCCGACCGCGCCGGCCAGCACGCCGATCGCCTGGAACATGTACTCGGTGGAGTGCGACAGGTGCTGGAACGGCACGCCCTCCTGCGCGGTCAGCGCGGGCGCGAGCCAGTGCTCGAGGATGGGCGCCTTGCCGGTCCAGGCCATGGGGATGCCCAGGAACAGCGTGAGGAAGGAGCCGAGCGCGAGCAGCGAGAGGACCAGGGTGACGGTCCAGGGCGACTCGTGCGGCGTGCCGCCGTGGTGGCCGTGGTCGTCGTGCGCCGTCGCGGCGGCGGCGGCCGGGGCGTGGACCGCGTGGCCGTGGGCCGGGGCGGCGTGGCCGTGCGCGTGGCCGTCGGCGTGGACCGCGCCGTCGGAGGCGTGGACCGAGACCGAGAGGTGCGACATGGCGGCGGCGCCGGCGGCGTGCGGATCCTCGTTGTGCTCGTCGTGGTGCCCGGCGCTCCCGCGGTACTCGCCGGTGAACGTCATGTAGTACGACCGGAACATGTAGAAGCTGGTGCCGGTCGCGGCGACGATGCCGACCAGGAAGATGGCCGGCCCGAGCCACGGGGTGGGCACGCCGAACAGCGCCAGGTGCCCGCTGGTGAACGCCTTGTAGAGGATCTCGTCCTTCGAGTAGAAGCCGTTCATCCACGGGAAGCCGGCGATGGCCCAGCACGCCGCGAGGTAGGTCCAGCGCGTGATGGGCATGTGCTTCTTCAGCCCGCCCATCTTCCGCATGTCCTGCTCGTGGTGGCAGCCGAGGATCACCGAGCCGGAGCCGAGGAACAGCGTGGCCTTGAAGAACGCGTGGGTGAGCAGGTGGTACGCGCCGGCCCAGTACGCGCCCACGCCGACCCCGATGAACATGAAGCCGAGCTGCGAGACGGTGGAGTAGGCGAGGACCTTCTTGATGTCGTACTGGAAGAAGCCGATCGACGCGGCGAAGATCGCCGTCGCGGCGCCGATGAGCGCCACCCAGCCCATCGCGCTCGGCGAGAGCGCGAACAGGAAGTTGAGGCGCGCCACCATGTACACGCCCGCGGTCACCATGGTGGCGGCGTGGATGAGGGCGGAGACCGGCGTCGGGCCGGCCATCGCGTCGGGGAGCCAGACGTAGAGCGGGATCTGGGCGCTCTTGCCCATCGCGCCGACGAACAGGAGGATGCAGACCAGCGTCAGGAGCGAGACGCCCCAGATGCTCGAGCCGGCCAGGTGCTCCTTCACGCCGGTCGAGTCGATCACCACCTGATCCCGCAGCTCGCGGAAGTTCATGGTGGGGCCGACCTTCACGTCGTGGACGGCCGGGGCGAGCGCGTGCGCCTGCGCGGGGGTGGCCGCGGGGGCGGTGGCGTTCAGCTCGGCGATGGGCTGGTAGTCGTTGTTCCGCAGCCCGCTGCCGGTCCGCGGCGTCCACGCGCCGCCCAGGGCCCAGAACAGCAGGAACAGGCCGGCCAGGAAGCCGAAGTCGCCGAAGCGGTTCGCCACGAAGGCCTTCATGCCGGCCTTCGCCTTCTCGGGGTCCGTGTACCAGAAGCTGATGAGCAGGTACGAGGCGAGGCCCACGCCCTCCCACCCGAAGAACATCACCGCGAAGTTGTCGCCCATCACCAGGAGCAACATCGCGAAGACGAACAGGTTCAGGTAGCTGAAGAACCGCCAGTACGACGGCTCGTCGTGCATGTACCCGATGGAGAAGACGTGGATGAGCGAGCCGATCCCGGTGATGACCAGCACCATCATCATGGAGAGCGGGTCGAGCGCGAACCCGAAGTCCACCGTCAGCCGCCCGGCGGTCATGAGGTTCCAGAGCGTGTCCTGGAGGAAGCGCTCCTCGGAGGGGAGCCGCAGCATCTGGGAGAACGCGACCAGCGCCACCCCGAAGGCGGCGAACATCGCGGTCACCGCGATGCGGTGGACGATCTTCCTCCCGAACTGCTGCTGCAGCTTCCAGCCGATCAGCGCGTTGATGGTCGCGCCGATGAGCGGGAACAGCGGGATGAGCCAGAGATAGCCGACGTTCGTGACGGCGATCCGGCCGAGCTCGTGAGCGGTCTCGTGCATCGGCTACTCCCGCATCAGGTCCGCGGCGCGGACGTCGATGGTCTTGAACGTCTGGAAGATGGCCAGGACGATGGCGAGGCCCACCGCCGCCTCGGCCGCGGCCAGGACGATGACGAAGAGGGCGAAGACCTGTCCGGTCACGCCGCCGCCCGCGTAGTGGTTGAAGGCGACGAAGTTCACGTTGGCGCCGTTCAGGATGAGCTCGACGCCCATCAGGACGCCCACCGCGTTGCGGCGGGTGGCCACGGTCACCATGCCGAAGGCGAACAGCAGGGCGCCGACGACGAGGAAGTGCGAGAGCGAGATCTGCATGGCGTTCTCCGGCCGGTCAGTCGGCCTTGATCTCCTTGCGCGCGATGACGATGGCCCCGACGAGCGTCGAGAGCAGCACCAGCGACGCCACCTCGAACGGGAGCAGCCACCGCGAGAGGAACGCGTCGCCGATGGCCTGGGTGGTGGGGGCGAGCGGCGCGGCGGGCCCGGCCTGCCACGGGGTGAGCAGCGCGACCGCCAGCAGCACCGGCGCGGCCGAGACGAACAGCAGGAAGCCGCCGAACAGGCCGAAGCTGGTGTTGGAGACGTTGATCTCGGTGATGCGGTTGGTGAGCATCACCGCGAACAGGATCAGCACCAGCACGCCGCCGATGTAGATGAGCAGCTGGGTGACGGCGACGAAGTCGGCCGAGAGCAGCACGTACAGCGCGCCGGCGCCGAGCAGCGCGGTGAGCAGGCCGAACGTGCTGTAGAGGATGTTGCGCGAGAGCGCGACGCCCGCGGCGCCGGCCACGGTGAGGACCGCGAGCACGTAGAACAGCACGTCCGGCAGCCCCAGGCCGGCCGCCTCCGGGCGCGGCGTGGCCAGCGCGGCGGGGCGGATCACCTGCGTGGTCATGTAGGCGACGAAGGCGACCACCACGACGGTGGCGATGGCCCAGGCGGTGAGCTTTCCTCCCTTGGATTCCATCGGCGGCCTCACTTGGACTCGGGGTTGGCGGCGGGGGCCGCGGGCGCGGCCGGCGCCTCGGCGGCCGGCGCGGCGGGCGCGGGGGCCGCCGCAGCAGGGGCGGGAGCCGCGGCCGCGGGAGCCGGGGCGGCGGCCTTGGCCGGCGCGGGCGCGGCGGGGGCCGCGGGGGCGCCGTCCGGCTTGGCGGCCGGCGCGGGCTTCGCGGCCGGGGCCGCCTTCGCGGCGGGCTTCGCCTCGGCGGGCTTGGGCGGCTCGGGCGGCAGGAACTGCGGGGCGGCCCGATCCCAGGCGTTGGTCTCGAGGCGCTTGCGCACCAGCGAGCCCAGCGGGACGCGCGGGTAGTACTCCGCGTTCTTGTCCACCTTGTAGACCGGGAACGGGTTCATCGGGTCGGCCCACCGGAACACCAGGTTGCGGATGTGCCGGTGCGTGCCCTCGAACTCGCGGGTGTGCTGGATCGAGCCGGTGGGGCAGGGCTCGACGCACAGGCCGCAGAACATGCACTTCGCCTCGTCGATGTCGAACTGCGTGACGACGCGCTGCTTCGGGTTGGCCGCGTCCTTCTCCAGCGAGATCTGGATGCAGCCGATCGGGCAGGCGCGCTCGCAGGCCTGGCACCCGGTGCAGATGCCGGTGTCCACCTCGAGGAACCCGCGGTAGCGCGGCGGGAGCATGTCGCGCACCGGCATGGGCGTGCGGTCCGGGTACTGGACCGTCGTCGGGCGGCGGGCGAGGTACGAGAGCGTGATCGAGAGGCCGTGCCAGAAGGACTTCACCGTGTCCCGGATGGCGCCGGTGTACTCGCGGACGGTCTGAGGCATCGTTCCGGTCCCCTTACCAGTTGGTGAAGTCGACGCGGTCGCCGACCGCGGAGATGTTCCGCCGCGTCAGGCGGAGGAAGAAGAAGCCCGCCACCACCGCCGCGGCGACCATCAGGCCCCCGATCACCGGCGCGGTGGCCGGGACGCGCGTCACCAGGATCTGCCAGAGCAGCGTGGCGACGAAGCAGACGAAGGCGAACGGGACCAGGTACTTCCAGCAGAGGCTCATCATCTGGTCCACGCGGATGCGGGGGAGCGTCCAGCGGACCCACACCACCACGTTGAGGAGCACCAGCGTCTTCGCGACGAAGATCAGCATCGAGGCGAGCTGGAGGCCCCACCAGGCCAGGCCGGGGAGGTCGCCGGCGCCGCGCGCCGCCGCGAACACCTCGGGGCCGGCGAACGGCACCTGCCAGCCGCCGAAGAACAGCGTCACGCTGATCGCCGACATCACCCAGAGGTTGCCGAACTCGACCAGGAAGAAGAGCGCGAAGCGGAACGCGGAGTACTCGGAGAGGTAGCCGGCCACCAGCTCCGACTCGGCCTCGGGGAGGTCGAACGGGGTGCGGTTGCCCTCGGCGAGCTGCGCCACGAAGAAGATCCCGAACGCGACCAGCGCGAACGGGTTCGTGAGCGCGTGCCACTCCCACGGCCAGGCGCCCTGCGAGCGGATGATGCCCTGCATCGAGAGCGTGCCGGACATGAGCACCGGCACCATCACGGCCAGGCCGGCCGGGATCTCGTAGGAGATCACCTGCGCGGCGGACCGCATGCCGCCGAACAGCGCCCACTTGGAGTTGGAGGACCAGCCGGCGATCAGGATGCCGACCACGATGAGCGCGGTGACCGCCGTGATGTAGAAGATGCCGACGTTCAGGTCGGCGGCGATGAGGCTCTCGCCGAACGGCAGGGCCACGAACACCAGCGCGAAGCCCACCATCACGAAGTACGGCGCCGCGCGGAAGAGCAGCCGGTCCGCCTCGGCGGGGATGAGGTCCTCCTTGAGGAGGAGCTTCACCGCGTCGGCGATCCACTGGAAGAAGCCGGCCGCGCCCACGCGGTTGTAGCCGATGCGGCTCTGCATGCGGGCGCTGACCCGCATCTCCCACCACACCGTCATGCCGGAGATGACCGCGCCGAAGGACACGAGGATCAGCGCCAGCACCGCCATGGCCACCAGCCACAGCGCGTACCGGCCGCCCTGCGACCACGCGGAGACGTCCACCCCGGCCGCGCGGAGCGCCGCCGCGAGCATGGCGGGCTTCGAGAGCGGCGACAGCACCAGCACCGCGCCGAGCAGGATGGTGGGCAGCCCGAACCCGACCGCGAGCGTCGCGAGCACGACGCCGCGGGCCGTCCTGCCCGGCCCCTTGCTCAGGTCCTGGTTCTTGATGGCGGGGGCGTTCATCGATCGATCTCCGGGGCGACGACGTCGAGCGACGAGATGAGGGCCACCAGGTCGGCGACCATCAGGCCGCGCGAGATGTCCTCGATGATGCACATGGCGGTGAAGGAGCCGGTGCGGGCGCGCACCCGGTACGCCTTGTTGGTGCCGTCGGAGATCACGTAGTAGGCGAGCTCGCCGCGCGCGCTCTCGACGCGCCCGATCGCCTCGCCCGCCTCCGGCTTGATGTTGCGGGGCACCTTGGCGGTGATCTCGCCCTCCGGCAGCGAGTCCAGCGCCTGGCGGACGATCTTCGAGGACTCGGCCATCTCCAGGCAGCGCACGTAGTACCGGTCGAACGAGTCGCCCGAGGTGCCGAAGAAGCCCTTGCCCACCGGCACGTCGAACTTGAAGTTCGGGTACGCGCCGTACGGCAGGTCGCGGCGGACGTCCCAGTCCACGCCCGAGCCGCGCAGGTTCGGGCCGACCAGGCCGTAGTTGATCGCCATCGGGCCCGGGATCACCGCCACGTTCGCGAGGCGCTTCACGTAGATCTCGTTGAACGAGATCAGCCGGTCGAACTCGGCCAGGAACTTGTCGAAGTGGTCGAGGAAGTGGAGGACCTTGTCCCGCCAGCCCTCCGGCAGGTCGAACGCGACGCCGCCGATGCGGTGGTAGTTGTAGGTCAGCCGCGCGCCGCAGAGCGCCTCGAGCAGGTCGTTGATGGTCTCGCGCTCGCGGATGCCGTGGAGCATCGGCGTGAACGCGCCGATGTCCATGACCATCGTGCCCACCGACACCAGGTGGGAGGCGATGCGGCACAGCTCGCAGGAGATGGCGCGCAGCCACTGGGCCCGCTGCGGCACCTCGATCTTGAGCAGCCGCTCGACCGCGATGGCGTAGCCCTCGTTGGCGAACATCGCCGCCACGTAGTCCACGCGGTCGGTGTACGGCATGAAGCCGGGGTACCCGACCATCTCGCCGATCTTCTCGATCGAGCGGTGCAGGTAGCCGACGTCCGGCGTGGCGCGCTTCAGCACCTCGCCGTCGGTCTCGACCAGGAAGTTGATGACGCCGTGGGTGGACGGGTGCTGCGGGCCGAAGTTGAGGATCATCTCCTCGTTCTGGCGGTCCACGCGGCGGAGGATGAGCTTTTCCATGTCGTCTCCCTACGCCTTGGGGGCGGCCGCGGCGGCGTCGGGCGCGGCCGGCGGCGCCGCCTTGGCGGCGGCCTCGGCGCGGCGCTGGTCGTCGAGCCGCTTCAGCTCGACGAGCGGGTTCTCGCGGACGTTGGAGATGCCGTGCCAGCCGCCCGCCTCCTGGTAGTCCTTGCGGAGCGGGTGGCCCACCCAGTCGTCCGGCAGCATCAGCCGGCGCAGGTCCGGGTGGCCGGGGAAGCTCACGCCGAACAGGTCGTAGACCTCGCGCTCGAACCAGTTCGCGGTCTTCCAGACGCCCTCGACGGTCGGGACGACCGGCGCGGCGCGGTCCGCCTCGACCTTCAGCACGATCGAGTGGCGGTGGCGGTACGAGAGCAGGTGGTAGACGACCTCGATCACGTTCCGCTTCGGCCAGTCCACCGCGGTCAGGTCCTCGAGGAAGTCCATCTCGAGGCCGGGCTCGGTGGCGAGGAAGCGGGAGACCTCGACGATCCGCTCCGCCTTCACCACGCAGAACGCGTCGATCTTCGGCTCGGACAGCGGGCCGACGTCGTCTCCGAACCGCGCCTTCAGCCGCTCGTGGATTTCATGAGTCGTCATTCGTCCCTCTTCTACGGTACAGGGCGAAGCGGTACGCCCCATCCGAGCGTTCCGCCCCGCCCCGTCCTGAAACTGCCGGTCAGCGAGCTACGAGTGGTGGAAGGGAGGCCGCTAGGCACCCTCCGCCTGCGCTGCCGGGCGACGCTTGGTGGACCAGGGCTCGCTCCGGACGATCTCCTGGAGCCGGAGGAGGCCCTCGGTGAGCGCCTCCGGCCGCGGCGGGCAGCCCGGGACATAGACGTCCACCGGGATGACCTTGTCGACGCCCTTGCAGACCGAGTAGCCGAGCTGGAAGAGGCCGCCGCAGTTCGAGCAGGAGCCCATCGAGATGACGTACTTCGGCTCGGGCATCTGGTCGTAGAGCAGGCGGGCGCGCTCGGCCATCTTGTAGGTGAGCGTGCCGGCCACGATCATGAAGTCGGCCTGGCGGGGGGAGGCGCGGGGGATCGCGCCGAAGCGCATCACGTCGGCGCGCGGGCCGCCGGTCTGCATCAGCTCGATGCCGCAGCACGCCAGGCCGAACGTCAGGTAGTAGAGCGAGCTCGCGCGCGCGAGGTTGATGAGGTTGTCCAGCTGGCTCGTGTGGAGCAGCGTGACGTCGCCGCCGATCCCCGGGTCCATGCGTGCCGCCATGTGCGAACCGCCTCCTGCCTTGCGCGTCCTGCGTTTGACCGCGATCAGTCGATGAACCGCCGGTGCCGCCCGAGTTGTTCCGTCAGGCCGCGCGGCGCGGCTCGGCGCGGGCAGGCGCCTCCTCGCTCGGCGCGCCCAGCGTCTTGACCCACTCGAGGTCGCCGTGGGCCCAGGCCCAGGCCAGGCCGACCACCAGGATGCCGGTGAAGACCAGGAGCTCGAAGAAGGCCACCCAGGCCATGCCCGGACCCTTCGACGTCCAGTCCTTGAAGACCGCCACCACCGGGAAGGTCAGGGCGATGTCCACCTCGAAGACCAGGAAGACCAGGGCGACGAGGTAGAAGCGCGGGTTGAAGTTGAACCACGCGACCCCAACGGGGCGTTCGCCGCACTCGTAGATGGATGCCTTTTCGGGATTGGGCCACTTCGGACCCAGTGCGCGAGATGCCGCAATTCCACCGAGCGCGAACCCGACGGTGACCACCGCGAACACGAGTACGGTACCGAAATCGAAGCCCATGGCTGGCGACCCTTTGTGGACCTATCCTGTCGGCAAATCTAGGGAAACAGGCGGGCGGAGTCTACAGAAGGGGAACCTGATGTCAAGGGGTGGAAACCCGTTGACAAAGGCCATTGGGGCGGGCACTTAACGGGCTCCCCACCCCGACCAGTACCCACCTATGCTGACACCCCTGCAGATCTACTTCCCGATCGGTGTAGTCCTGCTGGTGGCGGTCGTACTCGCCTTCACGATGCTCGGCCTGGCCAACGTGCTCGGACCGCGCAGACCCAGCCTGGTGAAGCAGACCCCGTTCGAGTGCGGGTCGGAGCCGGTCGGCTCCGCGCGCGAGCGGTTCGGCGTGAAGTTCTACGTCGTCGCGCTGCTCTTCATCGTGTTCGACATCGAGGCGATCTTCCTTTACCCGTGGGCGGTGCTGCTGCTGCCGGACGGCCAGGGCTACCCCGGCCTCGGCTGGCCCGGCTTCGTGTCCATGGGGATCTTCGTGTTCACCCTGGTCGCGGGCCTCGTCTACGTCTGGAAGAAGGGCGTCCTCGACTGGGCGGATTAGAGAGGAGCGACCGCACAATGGCATCGGAGCTCGACGGGCTGCCCGTCATCGCCACGCGCCGGGAGGAGGCGGAGGGGTTCCTCCAGGGCCTCGTCTCGAAGAGCCTGGGCTGGGCGCGCAAGTACTCCCTGTTCACCTATCCGTTCGTCACCGCCTGCTGCGGCATGGAGTACATGACCATGGCCTCGGCGCGGTACGACTCGGACCGCTTCGGCGCCGCCATGCCGCGGTTCTCGCCGCGCCAGGCCGACCTGCTGATGGTGGTGGGCACGGTGAACTGCAAGCAGGCGCCCATCCTCCAGCGCGTCTACGAGCAGATGGCCGATCCGAAGTGGGTGATGGCGTTCGGCGTCTGCGCCAGCTCCGGCGGGTTCTACGACAACTACGCGACGGTGCAGGGCATCGACCGGGTGATCCCGGTGGACGTCTACGTGCCCGGCTGTCCGCCGCGCCCGGAGCAGGTGCTCGACGGCATCATGCTGCTCCAGAAGAAGATCCAGAACCAGTCGCACAAGCTCATCGACCGCAAGCCGCTCCCGGTGATCTCGGGCGGCGCCGGCCGGTAGGCGCGAGGACCCTCATGTCCAAGGCCGTGATCGCCGCGCTCGTCGAGCGCTTCCCGGATGCCGTCCACGCCCCGTACGAGGGCGTCGGCGGCGACGACTGCGCGTTCGTGGAGCGGAGCCGGATCGTCGACGTGTGCCGCTTCCTGAAGGAAGACCCGTCGCTCGCCTTCAACATGTCGCCGTACATCACGGCGGTGGACTACCTCGGCGCCAGCCCGCGCTTCGAGGTCGTCTACAACCTGCTCTCGACCGTGCACAACACGCGCGTGCGCCTGCGGGTGAAGGTGCCCGAGGGGCCCGAGGGCGTCGTGCCGTCGGTCACCGGCCTGTGGCGCGGCGCCGACTGGTTCGAGCGCTACTGCTGGGACATGTACGGGATCCCGTTCTCCGGGCACCCCGACATGCGCCGCCTGCTCATGTACGACGAGTTCGAGGGGCACCCGCTGCGCAAGGACTACCCGCTGCGCGGCCGGCAGCCGCTGGTCGTCGAGCGCGAGGTGCACGACATCTTCCGCGGGCCCGGGCCCGCGTCGCGCGACTAGCCGTTTCTTTCCACGCCGCCGGGCCGCGCCGAGCGCGCTGGCGGCGGGCGCCCCTCCGGAAGGACGGGCGCGCGGAGGACGAGATGAGCGAGGCGAAGGGAGTCGGAGGCATCGATCCGCGGGCGACGCCGGGCAGCGCCGGCGCCGGCGAGCGGCCGCCGATGGGGACGCTGTCCCCCCGGGCGGGCGAGGGCGAGCTGTACGCGCCCATGCCGTCGAAGCACATGGTGATCAACCTCGGCCCCTCGCACCCGGCCATGCACGGCGTGACCCGCGCCGTGGTGGAGCTGAACGGCGAGATCATCGAGGGGATGAAGCTGGACATCGGCTTCCTCCACCGCGGCTTCGAGAAGAGCTGCGAGAACGTGACCTGGGGCCAGGTGTTCCCGTACACCGACCGGCTCAACTACGTCAGCTCGATCATGAACAACGTGGGGTTCGCGCTGGCGGTCGAGAAGCTCGCCAAGCTCGAGATCCCCGAGCGCGCCCGGTACCTGCGCGTCATCACCAGCGAGATCCACCGCATCTGCGACCACCTCACGCTGGTGGGCGCCATGGCGATGGAGCTCGGCGCGATGACCGTGTTCCTGTACGGCATCGAGGCCCGCGACCTGCTGTGGGACCGCCTCGCCGAGCTGTGCGGCGCGCGGCTCACCTCGAACTACGCGCGCATCGGCGGCGTGGCCCGCGACATCCCGGAGGGCTGGCAGGAGAAGACGCTGAAGGTGCTGGACCGCGTCGTCGCCATCCGCGAGGAGATCGGCCAGCTCCTCAACCGCAACCGCATCTTCATCGACCGCTGCCTCAACACCGGCAAGGTGTCGCGCGAGGACGCGCTGGAGCTGGGCTTCACCGGCCCGTGCCTGCGCGCCTCCGGCGAGCCCTACGACGTGCGCAAGGCGGCGCCGTACCTGGTCTACGACCGGCTCGACTTCGACATCCCGGTCGGCTCGAACGGCGACAACTTCGACCGCTACCTCATGCGGATGGAGGAGATGCGGCAGTCGGACAAGATCATCCGCCAGTGCTTCGAGCAGATGGCGCCCGGCGAGATCATCGTCCAGGACTTCCGCTACGCGCTGCCGCCCAAGCCGCTCGTGTACGGCACCATCGAGGGCGTGATGGCGCACTTCAAGCTGGTGATGGAGGGGATCAAGGTCCCCGCCGGCGAGGTCTACAGCTACACCGAGGCCGCCAACGGCGAGCTCGGGTTCTACGTCGTCTCCGACGGCGGCGGCCGCCCCTACAAGCTCGGCCTGCGCGCGCCGGGCTGGCCGATGCTGGCCGCCCTGCCGGTGATGACGAAGGGTTCGCTGCTGTCCGACCTCATCCCCACCTTCGACAGCATCAACATGATCGGCGGCGAGGTGGAGCAGTAGCCTCGCCCGGGAACCAGGAGCCTCCGATGGCCGAAGAGAAGAAGCCCGACGCCGCGCCGCCCAAGCCGCCCGGCCCCCCGGCCCCGCCGCCGCCGAAGAACCCCGGGTTCGTCACCGCGATCGTGGACGGCAAGGAAGTCGTGGTGAAGCCCGGCACGACCGTCATCGAGGCGGCGAAGGCGGTCGGGATCGACATCCCGTACTACTGCTACCACAAGCGCCTCAGCATCGCGGCGAACTGCCGGATGTGCCTGGTGGAGATGTCGAACGCGCCCGGCGGCAAGCTGATGCCGGCCTGCCAGATGCCAGTGGCCGAGGGCGTGACGGTGAAGACCGACACGCCGCGCGTGAAGGACCAGCAGCGCGCCACGCTCGAGTTCCTGCTGCTCAACCACCCGGTCGACTGCTCCATCTGCGACCAGGCCGGCGAGTGCAAGCTGCAGGACTACTACATGGCCTACGACCGGCAGCCCTCGCGGCTGGACGTGCCGAAGGTCGTGAAGGGCAAGCGCGTCGAGCTCGGGCCCACCGTGACCCTGGACCAGGAGCGCTGCATCCTCTGCACGCGCTGCGTCCGGTTCATGCGCGAGGTGGCCGAGAACCCGCAGCTCGGCGTCGCCCAGCGCGGCAACGAGAGCTTCATCACCACCTTCCCCGGCCAGCCGCTCGACGACAAGTACGCGGGCAACGTGGTGGACATCTGCCCGGTCGGCGCGCTCACCTCGACCGACTTCCGGTTCCGCGGCCGCGTCTGGTTCATGAGCTCGGCCCGCTCGGTGTGCACCGGCTGCGCGCGCGGCTGCAACACGTTCCTCGACTACCTGAACGACGTCACCTACCGCTACCGCCCGCGCGAGAACGACGCCGTGAACCAGGAGTGGATGTGCGACGACGGTCGCACGTCCTACAAGTACCTGAACGCCGGCCGCGTGCTGGTGGCGCGCGAGGGCCGGGGCGCGAACGCGCAGCCGCTCGCCCGAAAGGTCGCGCCGCGCCGCGCCGCCGAGGTGCTGCTGCCGCACGTCGCGGCGGGCTCGCTGGCGGTGCTGCTCTCGCCGGTCGCGTCGCTCGAGGACCTCCTGGTGGCCTGCAAGGTCGCGAAGGAGGGGCTCAAGGTCGCCGAGGTCTACGCCGGCGGCCGCGCCGACGGCTGGCAGGACGACTTCCTGAAGCGCGCCGACGAGAACCCCAACCGCAAGGGGCTCGAGCTCGCCGCGGCCGCGTACGGCCTCGCGGTCCGGCCGTTCGCGGACCTGGTCGCCGCGGCCGGCGCCGGCAAGGTGAAGGCGCTCTGGGCGGTCGGCACCGAGGTGCCGGACGCGAAGGGCGCGGAGAAGCTCGGCGCGCTCGAGGTCGTGGCGCAGTCGTACGGCGACACGGCGCTCGCGCAGCACGCCACGGTGCTCCTGCCCGCGTCGCCGCACTCGGAGATGGACGGCACGTTCGTCAACTTCGAGGGGCGCGCGCAGCGCTTCGAGATGGCGTACTTCCCGAAGGGCGAGTCGCGGCCGCACTGGGCGCTCGCCGCCGAGGTCGGGGCGGCGCTGGGGCTGCCGCTCGCGTTCGCGAGCGGCCGCGAGGTGTTCGCGGCGCTCGGGTCGCAGCTCGGGGGCGCGCTGGGCGACTTCGCCTGGGACTCGCTGCCGTCCACCGGCAAGCGGCTCGGGATCGTCCCGCTCGCCGCCGGCACCGTCGATGGCCGCCTGCCCGGCAACCGCGACCGCGTGCCGTCCGAGACCACCGAGGATTACCGCCGCGCGATGTCGCGCACGTCGTAGGAGGGAGAGCCGGTGAACCGATTCTTCGGAATGCTCCTCGTCATCGCGGCGACGCTGGCCGGCCTGGTCGTCCTGTCGGCCGGGTTCTACCTGGCCGCCGGCTGGCTGGGCTGGGGCTTCAACGCCCTGGCCGGCTGGATCACCGGCTCGCCGGGCGTCTCCCGCGCGGCCGTGTACTACGGCGCCTCCGTGGCGAACGTGCTGACGCTGCTGCTGGTCGTGCTGATGATCAGCGCGTCGCTGCTCACGGTGGCCGAGCGCAAGTGGTCGGCGCTCATCCAGAACCGCATCGGCGCGAACCGCATCAAGGTGTTCGGCTCGGCGCTGGGCGGCATCCCGTTCCTCGCCGCCGACGCGCTCAAGATGCTCACCAAGGAGCGCATCGAGACCACCGGGCGCACCCGGGTGCTCTACGAGCTCGCGCCCATGCTGGCCTTCGCGCCGGTGTTCGCGCTGTTCGCGATCATCCCGGTGGGGCAGGGGATCGAGCTGAACCAGATCCCGGGCCTGGCGGGCGCGGCCGCGTCGGGGGCGGTCGAGCAGATCGCGCTGCAGGTCTCCCGGACCGACACCGGCCTGCTCTACCTGTTCGCGATCGCCTCGCTCCAGGTGTACGGCACCGCGCTCGCGGGCTGGGCCTCCAACAACAAGCTGGCGCTGCTCGGCGGCGTCCGCGCCTCCTCGCAGATGATCAGCTACGAGGTGTCGCTGGGCCTGTCGCTGGTCGGCACGATGATCGCGTTCCGGACCCTCCGCCTGGAGGAGATGGTGGTGGCGCAGGGGAACCCGGTGCTCGGCCCGGTGCCGGCGCTGGGCCTGCTGCTGCAGCCCATCGGCTTCCTCATCTTCTTCGCCAGCGCGTTCGCCGAGACCAAGCGCGCGCCGTTCGACCTCCCCGAGGGCGAGAGCGAGATCGTCGGCTACTTCGTCGAGTACTCCGGCATGAAGTTCGGCCTGCTGTTCCTGGCCGAGTTCGCCGAGATCGTGGTGCTCGCGGGCGTGATCACCGCCGTGTTCCTGGGCGGCTGGCACCCCATCCTGTTCGAGGGCTGGCTGCGCCAGAACCTGACGCCGTTCTGGTTCGCGGCGGTCGGCGCCGGGGCGTTCATCGCGAAGATGATCGTCATGATGTGGCTGCAGCTCACCATCCGCTGGCTGCTGCCGCGCTTCCGCTTCGACCAGATCCAGAAGCTGTGCTGGAAGCTGCTGCTCCCGGCCGCGCTGGTGAACGTCTTCGTGACGGGCGGCGCGCTGCTGCTCGACCCGAGCGGCCAGCTGCTGGCCTGGATCGGCGTCCTCACCATCGTCGTCATCGCCGTCCTCACCGCCGCGGTCGGCCGCGCGCCCGCCCCCGCGGCGGGACACGGCGCCGCCCACGCCGCCGCCGGACACTGACGCCATGCCCTACCAGCTCGAGAACCGCCCGCCGGACCTGCGCGAGTCGATGTACTTCCCGGAGATCATCCGGGGCATCGGCACGATCACGAAGCACTTCCTGAAGAACCTGTTCTTCTCGCGCGACGCGAACCCGGACATCCTCGCCCGCAAGCGCGGGGGCTTCGGGCACTCGGACAACGTCACGCTGCAGTACCCGGAGGAGCGGGCGCCCTACGCGCCGGCCTACCGCGGGCTGCACCGGCTGGTGCCGCGCGAGGACGGGAAGCCGCGCTGCGTCGCCTGCTACATGTGCGCGACGATCTGCCCGGCGCAGTGCATCTACATCGAGGCCGCCGAGTACCCGGACGATCCGGTCGAGAAGTACCCCGCGAAGTTCGTGATCGACGAGCTGCGCTGCATCGTGTGCGGCTTCTGCGTCGAGGCGTGCCCGAAGGACGCCATCCGCATGGACTCCGGCGAGCACACGCCGCCCTCCTACGAGCGCTCGGCGCAGATCTGGGACGAGAAGCGGCTGCTCCGCGGGCCGCCGGTGTCGTACCAGTACGACCCGTGGCTGCGCCGCGGCTCGCCGTCCATCCCGCCCGACAAGCTCGAGGAGATGCGCGCCCGCGCGAAGCCGTTCCCGACGGTGGCGACCGACGAGGCCAGCCAGACGCCGGGGTTCTCGGTGCGGGCGCTCGCGGCCGAGGCCAGGGACCGGGCGCAGGCGGCCCGCAAGTAGGCCCGGTCCGGCCGTCCCGAGGCCCCGCCCGCCGGCTCCGGCGGCGGGGCCTCCGTGCGTCCGGGAGGGAGGCGCCTTGACGCGGGCGATCACCAGGGCGCGGGGCGCGCTCGCCACCCTCGCGGCGCTCGCCGCCGCGGCGGCGCTGCTCGACCTGGGCGGCCTGCACCGGCTGGAGGACGGCGACTCCATCGTCCCGGTGCTGGTGGCGCTGCAGCGCTGGACGCCGTTCTACTGGGACCAGGAGCGGTACGGGATGCTGGTCCCGCTGCTCGCCGTCCCGGTCCGCGATCCGCTCTGGAACCTGCTCCTGCAGCGCGCCCTGCTGGGCCTGGCCGGCCTCGCGGCGGTGGTGCTGCTCGCCCGCCACGCGCTCGGGGCGCGCTGGCGGCTGGCGGGCGCGCTCGCGGCCGCGGCGCTCCTCGCCGCCGCGCCGGCGCCCTGGCTGTTCGAGTACCTGTGGAGCCAGCCCTACGGGCTCTCGCTGGCGCTGGCGCTCGCCGGGCTCGCCGCCGCCGAGGCGCGCGCCGATCCGGACCGCCTCGCGCCGGCGCTGCCCGGCCCGGGCCGGATCGCCGCCGGGCTCGCGCTGTGCGTGGCGGCGCACTGGGTGAACGCGGCGGTGGGGCTGGTGCTCCTCCCGCTGGCCGCGGCGCGCGCCGCGGTGGACCTCGCGCAGGGCGCGAGCCGGCCCGCGCTCCGGCTGCGCCTCGGGACCGAGGTGGCGCTCCTCGCGGCGGGGCTCGGCGCGGGCCAGCTCATGATCCGCCTCTACCCGGCCCTCACCGGCAACCCGCTCCGGCTGCCGCTCGGCCCGCTGCCGCCGCACGAGTGGCCGCGGGCCTGGGCCTCGCTGCTCGGACGCGCCTGGGAGGCCTCGGGGCGGTGGCCGGCGGTGCTGGGCGCCTGCGCCGCGGCCGGCCTCCTGGTGCAGCTCGCCTGGCCCGCGGCGCGGCCGCACGCGCGGGCGGCGCTGCTCCGCGCGGCCGCGCTCTGCCTCGCCGCGCTCGCCTACGCCCTCGCGGCCGGCGTGCTGCGCTGGGTGGAGGTGAACGCGTTCCACTGGCGCTACCTCGCGCCGGCGGCGGTCCTGGTCCACCTCGCGGCGGTGTCGCTGCTGGCCGATCCGGTCGCGCGCGCGCTGCGGGAGGGATCGCTCGCCCGCGGGGTGGCGCTGGCGCTCGTCCCGGCGGCGGCGCTGGCCGTCGCCGGCCCGCCCTCGCTCGCGCGCGTGCGCGCGGACCTGGACGCGTCGGCGGGGCGCTACACGCGCGACGTGCTGGCCGCGCGCTGCACGCTCGTCACCGGCGACTACTGGTCGGTGTGGCCCGCGGTCTGGCACGCGGCCTGGACCGCGCACGCGCGGGGCCTCGAGCTGCCGGTGTACGGGCTCGCGCACCGCGCCAACCCGACGCTCGCGGCCTGGGCCGGGACGCCGCGGGAGGCGCTGCGGATCTGCCGGGTGCGGGGGAAGGAGGCCGAGGCGGAGCGCGCGCTGCGCGACTTCCGCCTCTGGCCGGTGCGGGTGCTGGAGCGGCGCGGGACGGTGGACGTCCTCGCGCCCGCGCCGCCCTCGAGCCCCGCGGGTGCTAGAGGCCGAACGTCGCGCCCACCATGAAGGTGAACGTGTCGTCGTCGTAGTCGCCGAAGTACGGGTGCAGCGCGATCTCGCCGACCAGGCGGACCTTCGGGGCGATGTTGAAGTACGCGCCGGCGCCGATGCGCATGGCGAGGCCGGTGGCCGAGTCGTCCACCGTGCGGCGGAGGCCGGTGAACGGATCCGGCACGTCCACCTCGAGCGACGCGTGGTACAGGCCGAGGCCCAGGTCGCCGTAGACGCCGACCTGCGGCGCGAGCGCCACCGCCAGGCGGGCCGCCGGCATGATCGTGAACACGTCGTTCGTCACGTCGTAGCCGTAGCCCAGGTCGTCGGAGAGGTGCGACCAGCCGACCGAGCCGACGCCGACGAGCATCACGTTCGGCGAGATGCGCTGGAGGTCCATCTCGCCGTCGAGGCGGAGCGCCAGGCCGTCGAGGTCGCCCGAGTCGAAGCCGATGAGGCCGCCGAGGCGCATGGAGGGCTGCGTCGAGTAGCGGGACTGGGCGGAGGCGACGCCCGGCAGCGCGAGCAGCGCGGCGAGGGCGAGGGTTGCGATGCGGGGAGCCGAGCTCATCTTGTTCTCCTGAACGTGAAAGGTCCCTACGAACGAGGCGGCATCCTAAGCGAAAGCGCGCACGTCCGGCGAGCCCTTCGCGAGCGCACGGCCGCGCCCGCCCGGGGGCGATCGGCGTGCGCCGACGCGGCGGTGCGGCGAGGTGCGCGGCGCGCGGGGGAGCGCCCACCCGGCGGCGCGGCGGGCGCTACGCGGTCCGGATCCCGCGCCGCGCGGCCACGTACGCCGCCACCGCGAAGCCGATCACCACGCCCGCGACCGGCGGCCCGACCACGTCCACCCAGTCCACCGCCCGCACCGGGTGGAACATGCGGACCAGCGCGGCGCCGAGGTCGAGCCCGGCCTGCCCGCCCCGCATCGCCTTCAGCGCCGCGAGCAGCGCGGACGCCAGGTACGCGAGCGCGGTCCCCGCCAGCGCGCCGCCGAGCCCGCGCGCCGCCAGCCCGCCCAGCGTGGCGGGCGTGCCGTGCGCGGCCGGCGGGGCCTCCTCGTCCAGCGCCGCCGGGATCTCGCGCGAGCGCCAGGGCACGAAGCGCTGCAGCATGAGCAGGCCGGGGATGGCGCACGGCACGGTCAGCAGGAAGAAGTCGCGCCAGCCGATCGCGTCCACCAGCGCGCCCGCCGGCGGCCCCGCGAACGTGCGGCCGAGCGCGAAGATGCTCGAGAACAGCGCGTACTGCGTGGCGCTGAAGCGGCGCTGGGTGAGCCGGAGCAGGAGCACGCCGAACGCGCCGGTGCCCATGCCGCTGGTGGCGGCCTCGAACGCCACCGCCGCGTACATCACCGGGCGGTTCACGCCCGCGTCCACGATCGCGACGTAGCCCAGGTTCGAGACCGCCTGGAGCAGGCCGAAGATCCACAGGGCCCGGCCCACGCCCCACGACGTGCACAGGATGCCGCCCAGGAACGTCCCGCCGATGGTGGCGACGATGCCGATGGTGCCCTGCGCGATGCCGATGTCCACCGGGTCGAAGCCGAGCTGGCCGAGGAACGGCGACACCAGCGCGGTGACCAGGTTGTCGGCGAACTTGTACAGGAACAGGAACGCGGCGATCTCGAGCGCGCGCGCGTGGCGGAAGAAGCCGACGAACGGCTCCCAGATGGCCTGCCGCAGCGTGCGCGGCGGCGCCGGCGGGACGTCGGGCTCGGGCGCCTTCACGGTGGCCACCCCGAACGGCAGGAAGCTGGCCGCGATGGCGGCGAACGTGGGGGCCCAGCCCAGCTTCGGGCCGAACGTGTTCACCACCCGGCCCACGAACATGCCGGCGCGCGCCAGCGCGTTGCGGGCGCCCACCGCCACGCCGCGCTCCTCGGGCCGCAGCACCTCCACGGTGTACGCGTCGTAGGCGATGTCCTGGGTGGCGGAGGCGAACGAGACCACCAGCGTGAGCAGCGCCACCAGCGGCACCGTGGGGTGGCCTGAGCTCGCCGCGAACGCGGCCAGCGACGCGACCAGCATGGCCTGGCCCACGAGGATCCAGGCGCGCTTGCGCCCCCAGGCCGGCGCGAAGCGGTCGATGAGCGGCGACCAGACGAACTTGAACGCGTACGGGATCTGCGCCGCGCTCACCAGCCCGATGGTCTTGATGTCGATCCCCTCCTGCTGCATCCAGTACGGGACCGTGTAGAGGACGATGCCGAGCGGCAGGCCGGAGGGGAACGCGAGCAGCGCCACCACCCCCGTGCGCCAGCTGGTGAACGCCTTGCGGAGGGCCTCGCGGGTGGTGGGCTGGGTCGGCACGCAGCCGGGAAAGGTAGGCGAGATGGGCGCCCGCGTCGAGCGCCCGGCGAGGCGGCCCGCCGCCGCGTCACCGCACCGGACGGACCGCCCGCGCGAACGCGTCCGCCGGCAGCGCGTTCAGCACCTCGCCGCGGCGCGCCCAGCCGCGCCGCGCGGTGGTCACCGCGAAGCGCAGGTAGCCGAGCGCCGCGACCGAGTGGGCGTCCACCGACAGGACCAGCGGGATGCCGCGCGCGCGCGCCGCCCGGATCCAGCAGGGCTCGAGATCGAGGCGGCGGGGATCCCCGTTCACCTCCACCGCGCCCGGCGCGCCGGCCAGCGCGTCGAGGACCTCCTCCACGCGGCAGGCGTAGGGCTCGCGCTCGCCCAGCAGCCGCCCCAGCCCGTGCCCCCAGATCTTGAACACCGGGAGCGCCATGGCGCGGGCGAGCCGGCGCGTCATCTGGTCCTCGTCCATGCGCATCCGCGAGTGGACGCTCGCGACCACCACGTCGAGCCGCTCCAGCACGTCGTCGGGCCAGTCGAGCGCGCCGTCCTCGAGGATGTCGGCCTCGGTGCCCTTCAGCAGCCGGATCGAGACCCGCTCCTGTACCGCGTCGATCTCGTCCCACTGCCGCCGGATCCGGTCGCGGTCGAGCCCGCCGGCGTAGCCGGCCGAGCCGGAGTGGTCGGTGATGGTGAGGTACGCCATCCCGAGCGCCTCGGCGGCGCGGGCCATCTCCTCGACGCTGGCGCGGCCGTCCGACCAGGTGGTGTGGCAGTGCACCATCCCGCGCACGTCGCGCGCCTCGACCAGGTCGGACGGGAGCGTCCCGTCCAGCGCGGCCTCGATCTCGCCCTGGTCCTCGCGCAGCTCGGGCGGCACGTACGCCAGGCCCAGCGCGGCGTAGAGCGCGGCCTCGCTCGCGATCGGGACCTTGGCGGCGGGATCGGGCGCGGCCTCCGGCGCCGGCGCGGCCGCCCCGCGCTCGCGCGGCGGCAGGCGGAACAGGCCCCACTCGCTCAGCGTGAAGCCGCGGTCGCGGGCGATGCCGCGCAGCCGCACGTGGTGCGCCTTCGAGCCGGTGAGGTGGTGGAGCAGGGTGGGGAAGTCCTCCGGCGGCACCACCCGCAGGTCCACCTGCAGGCCGGAGCCGAGCCGGACGCTCGTCTTCGTGTCGCCGCTCCCCAGCACCGCCGCGACCAGCGGATGGCCGGTGAGCGCCGCGGCGAGCGCGGCCGGCGTCCGGGACGCGGCGACGAGGTCCACGTCGCCCACCATCTCGCGGCCGCGGCGCGCCGACCCGGCCAGCTCCACCGCCTCGGCCCCCGGCACCGCGCGCAGGTGCGCGAGCAGCGGCTCGGCGGCGGTCAGCGCCTCGGCGAGCAGCACGCGCCGGTCGGCCTCGCGCGCGTGCAGGCGGGCGATGCCCTCCAGGATCCGCTGCTCGGTCTTCTCGCCGAAGCCCTTCACGCCGCGGACGCGCCCCTCGCGGCAGGCGGCCTCGAGCTCCGCGACGCTCGCGACGCCCAGCGCCGCGTGCAGCGCGGCGATCTTCTTCGGGCCGAGGTCCGGCACGCGCAGCAGCTCGAGGACGCCGGGCGGGTGGCGCGCCCGCAGCCGCGCCAGCAGGTCGGTCGAGCCGGTCGCGTGCAGGTCCGCGATCTTCTTCGCGAGCGCCTCGCCGATCCCGGGCAGCTCGGTGAGCCGTCCCTCGGCGATCACGCGCGCCAGGTCCTCGGAGAGCCCCTCGAGCGCCCGCGCGCCGGTGTCGTACGCGCGGATCTTGAACGGGTTCTCGCCCTCGAGCTCCAGCAGGGCGCCGATCTCCCGGAGCGCCTGCGCCACGGCGAACTTGTCCGGCATCGAGCGCTTATATACCGTCGCGGCGCGCATGGAGCCGCACCCCGACACCTCCCTCCCGGGCCCGGCCGGCCGGCGCGGGGGCCACCTCGCACGCCGCCGCGGGGCGTGCGTCGCCGCCGCGATCGCCGCGCTGGCGCTGGGCGCCGGCTGCACGCGCGCGGCGCGCGCGCGGTTCGAGGGCACGCGGCCGGCGGCGCTGCTGGTGGAGGTGCTGCCGCGCTCCGCCGAGGTGCAGCTCGACGGTCGCCCGCTCGGGCGCGGCGCGCGCACCGTGCCGGTGGACCGGGCCGACGCGGGCGGACACGTGCTCCGCTTCCGCGCGCCGGGGTACGTGGAGGAGGCGCGCGAGGTGCCGGGCGGCCTCGCCGGCGTGCGGGTCGGGGTGGCGCTGCGGCCGGAGGGCTGGCCGTACGGGGCGCTCGACCTGGACGAGCCGCGCGGGCTGGCCGCCGCCGCCGAGGCGCTGCTCGACGCGGGCGAGGCGGACGACGCGGCCGACTACGCGGCGCGGGCGGCGGCGCTGGAGCCGGCGCTGCCGGAGGCGCACCGCGCGCTCGGGAGCGCCCGCGCGGCGCTCGGCGACCGGCGCGGGGCGGCGGCGGGATGGGGCGAGTACCTCCGGCTGCGGCCGGACGCCCCCGACGCGGCGCAGGTGGCGGAGCGGCTGGACGCGCTCGACGGCGGAGACGGGGCGCCGGGCGGGAACGAGGTCACGGATCCGGGCGCCGCGTCTCGTGGATCGAGGCCGCGGGGACGGGGGACGACATGGGACACCAGGAGCACAGGCACGAGGCGCCGAAGCGGGTGCGGGTCTTCGTCATCACCGCCTCGGACACGCGGGGCGAGGCGGAGGACGAGAGCGGCGCGTTCCTGAAGCACGCCGTGTTCGCGGCCGGCCACGACGTGGCCGGCTCGCGCATCGTCAAGGACGACCCGGTCCAGCTCCGCGCCGCGCTGGACGAGGCCGCGGCGGCGGGCGCGGAGGCGATCGTGGTGAACGGCGGCACCGGCATCGCCGGTCGCGACCGCACCTACGAGGCGGTGGCGGGCGTGCTGGAGAAGCGGCTGGACGGCTTCGGCGAGCTGTTCCGGATGCTGTCGTTCCAGGAGATCGGCAGCGCCGCGATGCTGTCGCGCGCGGTGGCCGGCACCTGGGGCGGGCGGGTGATCTTCTCGGTGCCGGGCTCGCGGGCCGCGGTGCGGCTCGCGTGGGAGAAGCTCATCGGGCCCGAGCTCGGCCACGTCATCCGCGAGCTGCGCAAGGACCGGGGTTGACGATCGCCCGGGCGCTCGGCGTTGCGCGCGCCGCCCCGGCGCGGCAGAAGAGGGGCGCATGCCCCGCCGCGCCGCCGACTTCTCCGCCGCCCGCGCCGAGGCGTTGCGCCCGCTGCTCGAGCGGCTCGCTCGCTCGCTCGACCGCGCCGCGCGCATCGCCGCCGATCCGGTGGAGTTCCCGCGCGCGTACCGCGACCCCGCCGACGCCGAGGTGGCCGGGCTGGTGGCGGTGAGCCTCGCCTACGGGCGCGCCGACCTGTTCAAGCCGGTGGTGGCGCGCGTGCTCGCCGCCATGGGACCCTCGCCGGCGCGGTTCTGCGACGCGTTCGCGGCCGCCCCCGACCCGGCGGCGTTCGACGGCGTCGTCTACCGCTTCAACCGGCCGCCGGACCTCGCCGCGCTGGCGGCCGCCATCGGCGCGGTGCGCCGGCGCCACGGCGGCCTCGGGCGCCGGCTCGGGGCGCTCTTCCGCGAGGCCGGGGGCGGGCCGGCCGCGCTCCGGCCGGCGCTGGCCCGGCTCGCGGCGGAGCTGCGCGAGGCCCCCGAGGCCCGGGCGCTGCTGCGGGGGCGCGGGCCGCGCGGGCTCCGCCACCTGCTCCCCGACCCGGCCGGCCCCGGCGCGTCGAAGCGGTGGAACCTCTACCTGCGCTGGATGGTGCGCGGCCCGGACGCGGTGGACCTGGGGCTGTGGCGGGAGCTCCCGGCCGCGGCGCTGGTGGTCCCGCTCGACACCCATGTGCACCGGGTGGCGCGCGCGCTCGGGCTCACCGCGCGCCGCGACGCGAGCTGGCGGACCGCAGAGGAGATCACCGCCGCGCTCCGCCGCGTCGACGCCGCCGATCCGGTCCGCTTCGACTTCGCGCTCTGCCACCTGGGCATGAGCGGGCTGTGCCCGGCGCGCCGCGATCCGGCGCGGTGCGAGGCCTGCGCGCTCGGCGCGGCCTGCCTGGCGCGGGCGCGCGGGGTCAGCGGGACGAGGGGAGCCCGGCCCAGCGGCAGCGCCAGAGCTGGAACGTCGTCACCTCGTCGCCGCCGCGCCGCACCGTGAGCGGCGGCAGGGCCTCGAGCGGCGCGCACGCCTCGCCCCGGCGCAGGCAGGTGCGCTTCTCGCGCCGGTCGAGCACGAGGACGCCGGAGCGGCCGCGCAGCGCCTCGGGATCGAACCAGTAGCGGTACTGCAGCCCGTGCTCGCCGGTGATCTCGGACGACCAGGTGCGCGGCCGGCCGGGCAGGTAGTACTCCAGCTCGGCCGAGACCTTGTAGTTGCAGCCGGCCACGAACGCGTCCGGCCCGAGCGCCGCGCGCTCCGCCTCCACGCGCGCGGCCAGCTCGCGCCAGCCCGAGGAGCCCTCGTCGCGCGCCGGGAACGGCAGCGCGGGCCAGAGCGGCACCAGGTGCACGTACACCGACGCGGCCGCCGCCAGCGCCACCCCCGCGACCCCCGCCTTCCAGCGCCAGCCGCGCCGCTCCACCGCCAGGGCGGCCGCCGCGGCGAGCGCGGTCGGGTACGCCGCGGCCAGCCAGTTGCCCTTCACCCAGTGGAACGGCGAGATGACCGCCGCGAGCACCAGCAGCGGCGCGGCGAAGATGGCGCAGATCCGGTAGGCCGCCTCGCGGCGGCGGCGCACCGCCGTCACCACCGCCTCGACGAGGAGCACGAGCACGACGGGCGTGACGAGGCCGGCCTGGAGCGCGAGGAAGCGCCCCACCAGCACCGGGCGGAAGCCGGAGCGCTCGACCCGCTCGGCGGTCTGGAACGCGAAGCTCGCCATCCGGTGCTGGAGGTTCCAGGCGACGACCGGCGAGAACAGCGCCAGCGCCAGCGCCGCGCCCAGCCACGGCCAGGGGGTGCGGAGCATGCGCCGGCCGCGCGGGTCGAGCGCGAGCACCAGCAGGATCTGCGGCAGCAGCAGGAACCCGGTGTACTTGCCGAGCACCGCCCAGCCCACCGCCGCGCCGGCCCCGAGCAGCCAGCGCGGCCGCTCCTCGTCGAGCGCGCGGACGGTGAAGTACAGGGCCATCGCCCAGCCGGAGAGCAGCGGGGCGTCGGGCGTGACGATGACCTGGCCGAGGCCGAAGAGCGGGACGCTGAACGCCGCGGCGAGCGCCACCAGCGCCGGGCGCGAGCCGAACAGCCGCCGGGCCGCGAGCCACAGGAACCCGGCGAAGACCGCCGAGTGCAGCGCGGCGGCGAGCCGGATGGCGCGCTCGCCGTCGCCGGCGAGCGCGGTGGTGAGCGCGATGGTCCAGGCGGCGAGCGGCGGGTGGTCGAAGTACGAGAGCGCGAGCCGCCGGCTCCAGGTCCAGTAGTAGGCCTCCTGCGGCGAGAGCGCGATCAGCCCGCCGTAGGCGACGTGCAGGGCGGTGACGGCCGCGCCGAGCGCGAGCGCCAGCCGGTCGAGGCGCGGGTCGCGGACGGGCGAGGCGGGCGGAGGGGAGGGGACGGCGCGCGGCGACGGAGCGGGCTCGGCGGGGCTCGGCACGCGGCGGAGGGTACCGCGAAGCGCCCCCCGCGCGAAGCGCCGCGGCGCCGGCCGGCGTCACACGCGCCGCAGCTTCTGCCGCAGCTCCAGGGCGATCTCGCCCTCGCGGAACACCCGCACCGTCCCGGTGGTCTGGGACACCGTGATGGCGACCGCGTTCGACTCGGCGGTGATCGAGGCCGCGGCGCTGTGGCGCGCCCCCAGGCCCATGGGCAGCTTCACGTCGCGCGACATGGAGAGCAGGTACCGCCCGGCCGCCATCACCACCCCGTCCTCGCGGATGATGAACGCGCCGTCGAGCGCCGAGAACGTCTTGATCGCCTCGCGGATGGGCGGGTCGAGCGCGTTCCGCTCCGCCTCGCTGATCCCCTGGAACGGGTTGAGGATGAGCTGGCGGCTCTTCTCCATCACCGCGGTCGAGTCGCCGATCACCACGATGGTGCCCACCGCGTGACCCTCGTAGCCCTCCGCGCCGATCTCCATGGCGGTGTGGATGAGGCTCTCCACCACCTGCGACGAGAACTCCGGCGGCAGGCCCAGCGTGTCCACCCGGATCTTCTCCTCCGGATCCTCCGAGCCGATCACGAGCTTCACCAGCGTGTCCATGACCCGGTCGTCGCCGGGGCCGCACAGGGCCAGCACCGTGTCCCCGTCCTTCAGCAGCCCGGCCGACTGCGCCGCCACCACCGCCACCTTGATCTTCTCGATGCGGGTGTAGTCGTAGGGCGGGATGAGCACCGCGGTCGCCTTCTTGGCCTTGAGCTGGTTCGCGATCCCCTCGCTGCTGACGGCGTAGACCAGCTTGCGCTTGGTCGGACGGCCGCGGATCTCGGTGGGCGAGGGCGGGTGATCGGACACGAACAGGAGCCGGTCCACGTCGGTGCGCGACATCAGCGCGAGCGCGCTGCGAAGAAAGTCGCGGTCCAGCTTGCCGTCGGCCATTCGCGGAGGATCCGCCGCGCCGGTGCCCGAGTCAAAATCGTTCGCCCGCGCCGCGCGCCCGCGCCCGCCTCCGCCGGACGCGGGAGGCCCGCGCCGGACGCCTGCTCCGCGGGCGCCCCCTCACCTTGACACAGGCACCCCTGCCGTTTAGGTTCTCGGCCTTCATTTTCCGGCCCCAGGCCTCGGGGCGGAGCGGGGTGCACGCTTGAACAAGAAGGATCTCAAGAGGTTCAAGACGATGCTGGAGGAGTCCAAGCGCCAGCTCCTCGTGCAGGCCAAGAAGACCCTGACCGAGGAATCGTCGTTCGACACGGACGACCTCCCGGACGAGATCGACCTGGCCTCGAGCGAGTACACGCAGTCGATGATCTTCCGGCTGCGGGACCGCGAGAAGTTCCTGCTCGCCAAGATCGACAAGGCGCTCGCCCGGATCGAGAACGGCACGTTCGGCATCTGCGAGAAGTGCGAGGAGGAGATCTCGGCCAAGCGCCTCGAGGCGCGGCCGGTGACCACCCTCTGCATCCGCTGCAAGGAGGAGCAGGAGCAGAAGGAGAAGTCCTTCGGCTAGCTGCGCCCCCGGGAGCCTCGGGTCGTGCGCGCGGCCGGGCGGAGACGCCCGGCCGTCGTGTTCCCAGAGCGCCGCCCATTCGCGTGGAGCCCTGCTGCGGCGCACGCTGGCTGCCTGCGCCGGGCAGACTCGTCCCTGCGCTGCTCGACGTGCCTACGGGCACGCCTGCGCTGCTCGGTCCTCGTGTGCCCGGCTCGGCGACGCCATCGTGTGCCTCGCGACGGGCCCCACGCGAACGGGAGGCGCTGGTCAGGCCTCGACGCGCAGGAGCTGGGCGCCGAGCAGGAGCTGATCGCCGGGCGCGATCTCGGTCGGCGCCGAGATGCGCACGAACGTCCCGTTGGAGCTGCCCAGGTCCACCAGCGTGACCGCGTCGCCGCGCACGTCGATGCGCGCGTGGCGGGCCGAGACGTAGCGGTCGGACGGGAAGCTGATCCGCCCGGCCTCACGCCCGATCGCGTTCTCGCCCTCCTGCAGCGGGACGATCTCGCCCTGCCCGCCGCCCTCCATGAGCTGCGACAGGCGGAAGCGGCAACCCGGATCCGGCGCGCCCCAGCTCCGGACGCCGTGCACCGCGGCGGGCGGGCGCGGGAGCGGCTCGAGCCGGAGGAGCTGGCGCCCGACCCGGATCTCCTCGCCGACCGCGAGCCGGTGCGGGCGGCGGATGCGGACGAACGTGCCGTTCACGCTGCCCAGGTCCTCCACCCGCAGCGCGGTGCCCTGCACGCGGAAGCAGGCGTGGCGCGGCGAGACGCTCGGGTCGTCCGGGATCCGGATCTCGCCCTCGGTGCGCCCGCACACCGCCTCCGGCGCCGGCACCCCGTACTCGGCGCCGGGGAGCCCGTCGGTGCGGACCGCGGCGAGCCGGAAGGACGGCGGCGGCGGGCCGGCGATGCCGGAGGCGGTGGGCGCCGCGTGCGGATCGTCGGGCCGGGCCGCGGCGGCGGCCCCGCAGCGCGGGCAGAACCGGTCCACCGGCTCGAGCCCGCCGCCGCAGCCGCCGCAGCGCCGGCCCGGCGCGGCGGGCGGCTCGGTCGCCGGCCCGGGGGCGCGCAGCGACAGCCCGCACTGCTGGCAGAACGCCGCCGCCGCCCCGTTCTCCCGTCCGCACCGCGGGCACGCCGCGTCCCTCGCCATGCGGCGCATTCCGCCACGCCCATCGCCATGGGTCAACGCGGGTACCGGGAACGCGGGACGCGTGGACGTGCGGCGCGGTGCGCGCCGGGCTACCATCCGGCGGTGCCCACCCGCCGCCGCGGTCCGTTCTGGTTCTTCGTGCTGGCGATGGCGGTCGCGCTCGCCGGCGGCCTCGCCATCGTCGTCCTGGCGCGCCGGAGCGCGGCGGAGCGCCAGCTCCGGTACCGCGCGCCGGCGCCCGCGGAGCCGGCGCGCTGAGCTACTTCAGCTTCTCCTCCACCGAGCGCACCTTCCCCGCGATGCTGTGGTCCGGCCGGTCCCGCCGGTCGTCGATCTGGATCGACGTCGAGACCCGGACGGCTCCCTCGGTGAACGGGTGCTCGTGCATCCGGCGCACGACCGCCAGGATCTCGTCGAGGTCGCCCTCGATGAGCGTTCCCATGGCGGTGAGCTGGCTGGTGAGCCGGGTGCCGCGGAGGATCCGCTCCACCCCGGCGACCCAGCGCGACACGCTCGTCGTCGCGGTGCCGAGCGGGGTGATCGAGACGAACACGACGGCCATGGCTCGCTCCTCCTCGGCGGCGCTCAGGGATCCGCGACCGCGCTCACGCGCAGCACCGTCCGGCCCAGGCGCACCGCGTCGCCCTCGCGGAGCTCGCGCTCGCCGTGCGGCGGGACGCGCGCGAACGTCCCGGTGGCGGAGCCGAGGTCGCGCAGGCGGGCGGTCCCGTCCGCCTCGATGCGCAGCTCGGCGTGCGCCGGCGCGATCGACGGGTCGTCGCCCAGCGACACCGCCGCGCCGGCCCGGCCCACGGTGATCGACGGCCCGCTGCGCACCCAGGTGCGCCCGGGCGCGCCGCCCTCCAGCAGCTCCTCCACCGCCACCGCCGGCGGCGGCGGGCGCGGGGAGCCGATGCGCCGCGTCCCGTCCGCGGCGGGCAGCGGCGGCGGCGGCAGCGGCCCGGCGTAGCGGAGCAGCCGGCCGCCCACCGCGAACGGATCGCCGGGGCGGAGCGAGGCGGGGTGGCCGCGCAGCCGCACCAGCACGCCGCCCGGCGCGCCCTCGTCGCGGACCAGCAGCGCGCCGTCGCGGAACAGGAACGTGGCGTGGCGGTCGCCGATCGCCGGGTCGTCGGCGAGGCGGAGCGCGCCCTCGCTGCGGCCGGCCACGGTGGTGGGGCGGGCCAGCCGGAACGGCGCGCGCGCCGGCCCGGGGCCGGGCTCGGGCACCAGCTCCACGCGGCCGGGCGCGAGCGGGGGCGCCGCCGGGGACGGCGCTGGCGGGGCCGCGGCGGGGCGCGGGTCGGGCCGGAGCGCGGCCCGGATGGCGGAGGCGGGGATGAAGCGGGTGGCGGCGGCGCCGGCGCGACCGAGGGCGTGCACGAGCGGTGAACCGGGCGCGGGCGGCGCGGGGGCGGGCGGGGCGCTCGCCCGCGCAGGGGCCGGGGCCGCCGGCGCGGGGGCAGGGGTCGCCGGCGGCGCCGGGGCGGGTGCGGCGGTCCGCGCCCGAGGGGCCGGGGCGACCGGAGCCGGCGCCGGCGGGTTCGGGCCGCCGGTCGGCGGCGGCTCGCCCGCCCCGAGCGGCTTGCCGCAGGCGGAGCAGGCCCGGGCGCCCGGCTCGTTGTACGCGTCGCAGGCGCGGCAGACCACGCCCAGGATGCCGGTGAGCCGGCCGAACTCGAGCTCGCGGCCGCACGCCGGGCACCGGTCCATGGTGGCGTCGAGCGCCGCGCCGCAGCCTTCGCAGGTCATCCCGTCGCCTCTCCTGGCCCGGCGGGACGTTACCGCGCGCCGCCGGGGGACCTCAACGTCCGGTGCAGGCCGGGCCCGGGCCAAGGCCCGCGCCGCCGCCCGCCTCCGCCAGGCCGGACGGCCCGCCGGGCGCCTCCCGTCGCGGTCCTGGGGGACGCCCGCGACCCATCCCGGCGCCCGATGCGTCCCCGGGTCATGGCACGGGGTGGCGCGCCGCGTTACGGGATCTGAGATGATGGGCAGGCTCACAGGCTTGCCGCACTCCGACGCGACCCGTTACGCTGGCCCTTCGACCTTGCTCAGGCTCAACGACATCCTGGACCGGGTATCCGGCTACCACCCCGATCCCGATCTCGACCTGATCAAGAAGGCCTACGTCTACAGCGCCAAGGTCCACCAGGGGCAGATCCGCAAATCGGGCGAGCCGTACCTGGTGCATCCGCTGGAGGTCGCGGGCATCCTCGCCGAGCTGAAGCTGGACGAGTCGTCGGTGGTGACCGGGCTGCTGCACGACACCATCGAGGACACCCTCGCCACGAAGAAGGAGATCTCCGAGCTGTTCGGCCCGGAGATCGCCGACCTGGTGGACGGGGTCACCAAGCTCTCGCAGTTCACCGCCGCCAACACCCAGGAGGAGAAGCAGGCGGAGAACTTCCGCAAGATGGTGGTGGCGATGGCGAAGGACATCCGCGTGCTGCTGGTGAAGCTCGCGGACCGCACCCACAACATGCGGACGCTCGACGCGATGAAGCCGGAGTCGCAGGAGCGCATCGCCCGCGAGACGCTGGACATCTACGCGCCGCTCGCGAACCGGCTCGGCATCCAGTGGATCAAGACCGAGCTGGAGGAGCTGTCGTTCAAGTACCTGCGCCCGGGCGACTACTCGGAGCTGAACGAGAAGGTCTCGGTGCGCGCCCGCGAGAAGGAGCGGTTCGTCGCGGAGGTGGTGGAGATCATCCGCCGCCGGCTGGCCGAGGCCGGCATGCAGGCCGACGTCTCCGGGCGCGTGAAGCACGTCTACTCGATCTACCGGAAGATGCGGCAGCTCGACGTGGACTTCGAGCAGATCCAGGACGTGGTCGGGTTCCGCGTCATCGTGGACACGGTGGCGGAGTGCTACGAGTCGCTCGGGTTCGTGCACTCGCTGTGGAAGCCGGTGCCGGGCCGCTTCAAGGACTACATCGCCATCCCGAAGCCGAACCTGTACCAGTCGCTCCACACCACCGTGGTGGGCCCGGCGGGCGAGCGCATCGAGGTGCAGATCCGCACCCGCGAGATGCACCGCATCGCCGAGGAGGGCGTGGCGGCGCACTGGGCCTACAAGGAGAAGGGGCGCGACGGGAAGGGCGCGGAGCTGTCGCGCAAGGACGCCGCGTCGTTCGGCTGGCTGCGCCAGCTGGTGGAGTTCCAGCGCGACCTCGCCGACCCGCGCGAGTTCCTGGAGACCGTCAAGGTCGACCTGTTCTCCGACGAGGTGTTCGTCTTCACGCCGAAGGGCGCGGTGAAGAGCCTGCCCCGCGGCGCCACGCCGGTGGACTTCGCCTACACCATCCACTCGGAGATCGGCGAGCACACCGTCGGCGCGAAGGTGAACGGCAAGCTCGTCCCGCTCCGCTACACGCTCAAGAACGGCGACACGATCGAGATCCTCACCAGCCCGAACGCGCACCCGTCCAAGGACTGGCTCACCTTCGTCAAGACCAGCCGCGCCCAGGCCCGCATCCGCCAGTTCATCCGGCAGGCCGAGCACCGGCGCTCGGTGGAGATCGGGCGCGACATCGCGGAGCGCGAGCTGCGCCGCTTCGGCGTCACGCTCAACAAGCTGCAGAAGGGCGGCGAGCTGGAGAAGGCGGCGCAGGCGCTCGGGTACCGGGTGGCGGACGACGTGCTCGCCGCGGTCGGCTACGGCAAGGTGTCGCCGGGGCAGCTCCTGCAGCAGGTGCTCCCGCCCGACCGGCTCGCCGAGCCGCCGCCGCCCGCCGAGGCGGCGCCCACCAGCCGCATCACGGAGCTGTTCCGGAAGATGGCGCGCCGCCCGACCGAGGGCGTCCGCATCAACGGCATCGACGACGTGCTGGTCCGCTACGGCAAGTGCTGCAACCCGGTGCCCGGCGACGCCATCGTGGGCTTCATCACCCGCGGGCGCGGCGTGACCGTGCACACCGCCTCGTGCGACAAGGTGCTGGGCATCGACCCGGAGCGGCGCGTGGACGTGGCCTGGGACGTGCGCGGCGACTTCAAGCGCCCGGTCTCGCTGCGGGTCATCACCACCGATCGCCCCGGCATCCTCGCCAAGATCTCGCAGACGTTCAGCGAGGCCGGCGTGAACATCTCGCAGGCGAGCTGCCGCACCACGCCGGGCGAGCGCGCGGTGAACGACTTCGAGGTCACCATCGGCGACCTGAAGCAGCTCAACTCGGTGATCCGCAGCATCGAGCGGATCGAGGGCGTGCAGTCGGTGCAGCGCGTGTGACCCCGCCCGCGGCCCCGGCCGGCGCGTTGCCGGGACGGCCGCGCGCGGGTAGGGTGCCGCGCATGAAGACCCCCATCGCGACGGACGGCGCCCCGAAGGCCATCGGCCCCTACAGCCAGGGCGTCGAGGCGCGCGGCACCCGCACGCTCTACTTCTCCGGGCAGATCCCGCTCGATCCGGCCACCGGCGAGCTGGTGAAGGGCACCATCGAGGAGGAGACGGCGCGCGCGCTCGCGAACCTGCGCGCGGCGCTCGCGGCCGCCGGCGCCGGCCCGGAGCACGTGGTGAAGACCACCGTGTTCCTCTCCGACCTCGGGGACTTCGCGCGGATGAACGCCGAGTACGGGAAGCACTTCCCCGCGCCCGCCCCGGCCCGCTCCACCGTGCAGGTGGCCGGGCTCCCCCGCGGCGCGCGCGTGGAGATCGAGGCGATCGCCGTCCTCGACTGACGGCGCGGGCTACGGCTCCACGTACTCGAACTGCTTGCCGGCGAAGTTGCGGAGCACCCAGCGCTTCCCCTCGTGCGAGACCACGTACTCGGGGTTCACCGGGATCTTCCCGCCCCCGTTCGGCGCGTCCACCACGAACTGCGGCACCGCGAGCCCGGAGGTGTGGCCGCGGAGCGCCTCGATGATGCGGATGCCGGCCTCGACGGGCGTGCGGAAGTGGCTGATGCCGCGCGCCAGGTCGCACTGGTAGATGTAGTAGGGCCGGATCCGCATGAGCAGGAGCTTGTGGTTCAGCTCCTTCACCACCGCCGGATCGTCGTTCACGCCCTTCAGCAGCACCATCTGGTTGCCGATGACGCAGCCGGCGTCGGCGAGGCGGCGGGCCGCCTCGAACGCCTCGGCCGTGCACTCCTTCGGATGGTTGAAGTGCGTGTTCACGTAGACCGGGTGGTGCCGGCGCAGCATGTACACGAAGTCGTCGGTCACGCGCTGCGGCAGCGTGACGAGGTTGCGCGTCCCCAGCCGGAAGATCTCCACGTGCGGGATGGCCCGGAGCCGGCCGAGGATGTAGTCGAGCCGGTCGTCGGAGAGCGAGAGCGGGTCGCCGCCGGAGATCACCACGTCGCGGATCTCGGTGTGCTGCGCGATGTACGCGAGCGACTCCTCGATCTGCCGCTTGGCCGCGGCGCTGGTCGGGTCGGAGACCTTCCGCTTGCGGGTGCAGTGGCGGCAGTACACCGGGCAGTTGTGCGTCGTGTAGAACAGCACGCGGTCCGGGTAGCGGTGCGTGATGCCGGGCACCGGCATGTCCCGCTCCTCCGCGAGCGGGTCCTCGAGATCGGAGGCGAGGATGTTGAGCTCGCCCATCGTCGGCACCGACTGGAGGCGGATGGGGCAGGTCGGGTCCTCGGGGTCCATCAGCGCCGCGTAGTACGGCGTGATGCCCATGTGGAACTCGGCCTCGGTCTTCACCGCCGCCTCGCGCTCCTCGGGGGTGACGCGCAGGACGCGCTCGAGCTGCTCCAGCCGGATGACCCGCTCGCGCTGCTGCCAGTGCCAGTCGTTCCAGAGCGCGTCGGGCACGCCGGCCCAGATCGAGCGCGGGCCTGGCTTGAACCGGGACAGCACGTTCGCCACCGGGCGGGGCGCGTCCTCGTGCCGCACCGCCGGGGCCTTCGCCTCCCCGTTCGTCCGGCCGCCGCCGGCCAGCTCCTCGGTCACTCCGCCGACGTCGCCCATCACCGGAAGATTCGCCATGTCGTGCTCGCTCCAGGAGGCCCGGTCCGGCGGCCCGTTGCCCGCATTGCTTAACAGAGAGGGCCGCCATTGACATCTGCGACGGCGCCCCGGCGGTGTAGCCGAAAGGGGAGCCCTCGCCCGGAGGGCCGGTCTGGAACCCTGCAGGGCCTCTGGAGGTTTGACTCGGCTGCCTGCTGCCGTTACCTTCCGCGCCTCGCGTGCGCTCCCCCCCGGTCTCCTGAGGCCTGCGCCGCACCCGCGATGACCTGGCGAGAGCTCTTCCCCGGCACCACCGAGGCCGAGTGGCGCGACTGGCGCTGGCAGCAGCGCCACGCGCTCACCACGGCCGCCGACTTCGAGCGGCTGTTTCCGCTCACCGACGCGGAGCGCCGCGGCTTCGCGCTCGCGGCCGGCCACACCCGCGTGGCGGCGACGCCCTACTACGCCTCGCTCGTGGACCGCGACCACCCGGCCTGCCCGATCCGGCTGCAGGTCATGCCGTCGGCCGCCGAGGCGGTGCCCGCGCCGGGCGACCTCGACGATCCCATCGGCGAGGAGCCGCACCGCCCGGTGCGCGCCATCGTCCACAAGTACCCGGACCGCGCGCTGTTCCTGGCGGTGGACCGCTGCGCGGTCTACTGCCGCCACTGCACCCGCCGGCGCATCACCTTCAGCGACGACGAGGGCGGCTTCGACCGCGCCGCGGTGGAGGAGGGGATCGCCTGGGTGCGCGCGCACCGCGAGGTGCGCGACGTGATCGTCTCCGGCGGCGACCCGCTCTCGCTCTCCGACCAGAAGCTCGACGGGATCCTGGCGGGGCTCCGGGCCATCCCGCACGTGCAGGTGCTCCGCGTCGCGACGCGCGCGCCGGTCACGAACCCCATGCGCGTCACCGACGCGCTCGCGGCCGCGCTGCGCCGCCACGCGCCGCTGTTCGTGGTGACGCACTTCAACCATCCGAAGGAGTGCACGCCCGAGGCGCGCGAGGCCTGCGAGCGGCTGGTGGACCACGGCGTGCCGGTCGAGAACCAGTCGGTGCTGCTGCGCGGCGTGAACTCCTCGGCCCGCATCCTCACCGACCTGAACGAGCGCCTGCTCACCTTCCGCGTCCGCCCCTACTACCTGCACCAGGGCGACCTCGCCGCCGGCACCGGCCACCTGCGCACGCCGCTCGCGGCGGGCGTGGCGATCCTCGAGGCGATGCGCGGGCACACCAGCGGGCTCGCCATCCCGCACCTGGCGGTGGACCTCCCGGGCGGCGGCGGCAAGGTCACGCTGCAGCCGCAGTACCTCGCGGGGGAAGGCGAGGAGGGCGCGCGGGGCCACTGGCTCCGCAACGGGCGCGGCGAGCGCTACTTCTATCCGGAGCCGCCGGAGCAGGATTGCACCTGCCCCTACGAGGCGGTCTACTACCCCGCCGACGCGGCCGCGCGAGGCGGCCCGGCGGGCGGGGACGGCGAGGGCGAATGATCTCCAAGGTGATCGAGGCGCTGGCGGTGTTCACCACGTCGGTGATCTCGTCGATGGGCTACGGCGGCATCGTGCTGCTGATGGCCATCGAGAGCGCGTGCATCCCGCTGCCCTCCGAGATCATCATGCCGTTCGCCGGGTACCTCGTGTACCGGGGCGAGATGACGCTGCACGGCGCGGCGCTGGCCGGCGCCATCGGCTGCGTGGTCGGCTCCATCCCGGCCTACTACCTGGGCCAGTTTGGCGGCCGGCCGCTCATCGAGAAGTACGGCCGCTACGTGCTCCTCTCGCACAAGGAGCTCGACCTCGCCGACCGGCTGTTCCAGCGCTGGGGCCAGTGGGTGGTGTTCGCGGGCCGGCTGCTCCCGGTGATCCGCACGTTCATCGCGTTCCCCGCCGGCGTGTCGCGCATGCCGATGGGCAAGTTCGTCCTGTACACGTTCGTCGGCTCGTACCCGTGGTGTTACGCGCTCGCGTGGGTGGGGGAGTGGGCCGGCGAGGCGTGGCACACCGATCCGCGGGTCAAGGCGATCTACCACCGCTTCGAGCTCGTCATCGTCGTGGCCGGCGTGCTCGCCGTTGCCTGGTTCGTCTGGCACAAGGTGAAGGAGGCGCGCCGCGCCCGCGTGCCGGCCGCCGCCGACGAGGGCTGACGACCGCCGTGCGCCGCCCGCTCGCCACCGCCGCGGCGCTGGCCGCCGCGCTCGCCGCGGCCGCCGTCCCCGCGCGCGCCGAGGAGCTGATCCGGGTCCAGGTCCGGGCGCAGCCGGAGGAGATCCAGGAGCTCCGGCTCGAGGACTACGTGGCGGGCGTGGTGGCGGGCGAGATGCCGGGGAGCTTCCCGCCCGAGGCGCTCAAGGCGCAGGCGGTGGCCGCGCGCAGCTACGCGCTCACGCGCAAGGTGGAGGCGCAGGCGGCCAACCGGCGCTGGGACATCGCGAGCGGCGTCATCGCCCAGGTGTTCGCGGCGGGGCGCGCCAGCCCGCAGGCGCGCGCGGCGGTGGACGCGACGCACGGCGAGGTGCTGGTGCAGGGGATGGAGCCGGTGGAGGCGTACTTCCACGCGGCCTGCGGCGGGCGGACCGAGGCCGGCATGCCGGCGCTGGGCCGCGACCTCCCGTACCTCGCCTCGGTGGAGTGCGGGCGCTGCGATCGCGCGCCGCGCGTGCGCTGGTCGCTCGAGGTCGGCGCGGCGGAGCTGGGGCGGCTGGCCGGGGTGGGCGGGGCGGCCACCGCGGCGCGGGTGGTGGCGCGGAGCGCGAGCGGCCGCGCGGAGAAGGTGGAGGTGGCCGGGCGCGGGCGGCGGGTCACGCTCGCCGCCACCGATCTCCGGCAGCGGCTCGGCTGGGCGCGGCTGCCCTCGCTCGCGTTCGACGTCCGCGAGGTGCGGCGCGGGTTCGCGTTCGACGGGCGCGGCCAGGGCCACGGCGCCGGGCTGTGCCAGTGGGGCGCGGCCGGGATGGCGCGCGAGGGGAGGGACTACCGCGAGATCCTCCGCCACTACTACCCGGGCACCGACGTGCTGCGCATGTACTGACCCGACCGTGCGCCTCTCCGACTTCGACTTCGCCCTGCCCGAGGGGCTGGTGGCCCAGGCGCCGGTCACGCCGCGCGACGCCTCGCGGCTCATGGTGCTCGCGCCGGGGGAGGGCGCGCCCGCGCACCGCGGCTTCGCCGACCTGCCGGAGCTGCTCGCGCCGGGCGACCTGCTCGTCTTCAACGACACGCGCGTCATCCCGGCGCGGCTGCTCGGCCACAAGGCGTCGGGCGGCAAGGTGGAGCTGCTCCTGTGCGAGCCGCTGGAGGGCGGGCTGGGCCGGCGCTGGCGGGCCATGGGGCAGGCCTCGAAGCCCATCCGCGAGGGCGCGGTGCTCACCTTCGACGGCCTCGAGGCGCGCGTCGACGGGGTGGAGGGCGAGGGCTTCTACCGGGTCACGCTGGACCGCCAGGGCCCCGAGCTGGAGGCGGCGCTGGGCCGCGCCGGGCGCATCCCGCTGCCGCCGTACATCCGCCGCGCGCCGGACGCCGAGGACGCGGCGCGCTACCAGACCATCTGGGCGCGCGCGCCCGGCTCCGCCGCCGCGCCCACCGCCGGCCTGCACTTCACCGAGCCGCTGCTGGCGCGCCTCGCGGCGCGCGGGATCCGGCGCACCGCGGTCACGCTGCACGTCGGCCCGGGCACCTTCCTGCCCATCCGCGGCGACGACCTCGACCTGCACCGCATGCACGGCGAGCGCTACGAGGTGTCGCCCGCCGCCGCGGAGGAGCTCGCCGCGACCCGCGCGCGCGGCGGACGCATCGTGGCGGTGGGCACCACCTCGGTGCGCACGCTGGAGAGCGCCTGGCGCGACGGCGCCGTCGCCGCCGGCCCGGGCCGCACCGAGCTGTTCATCCGCCCCGGCCACCCGTTCCACGCGGTGGACGCGATGGTCACGAACTTCCACCTGCCCCGTTCCACGCTGCTGGTGCTGGTCTGCGCGTTCGGCGGCCAGGGCCGGGTGCTGGCCGCCTATCGCGAGGCGGTCGCGCGCGGCTACCGCTTCTTCAGCTACGGCGACGCGATGCTCGTCCTGAGACGCTGAGCCCCGCGCGTCCCGCCCGGCGCGCCGTGAGGTGCGTCGGTGTGTGCTATACGGGCGGCGAGGAGCGGGGGATTGCACAGCGTCTCGGTCAACGTGGAGCCGGGTCAGTACCTGGCCGGCTGGCGGCCGGAGGCGGGGCAGATCTTCGTGCCGGCGCTCTCCGACTCGCGGGTGGGCGATCGCGTCGCGGTGCGGGTCGGGATCTACGGGCAGGCCATCCGGGCCACCCTGTACGGGAAGGTCGCCATGGTCCGGCGGATGGGGCGCCCGGCGCTGCCGCCCGGCGTGGACCTCGCGCTCGACCGCGCCTCGCTGCCGGCGGCCGGCTTCCTCGCCACCGCCGCGCGTGGCGAGCCGGTCTCGTTCCAGGAGCGGGCGCCGCGCTTCCCGTGCGACCTGCCGCTGCGGGTCGAGCACGCCGGCGGCGCGTTCGACACCGGCGCGCTGAACGTCTCGGACGGCGGCTGCGCGGTGCGCTGGCCCGGCCAGCTCCCGCTGGTCGGCGACCTGGTCGTGCTGAGGCTCGGCCGCGGGGTGTTCGCGCCCGCCGCGCGCGCGGTGGTGTGCTGGAACCAGCCCGGGGGCGCGGTGGAGCGGAGCGCCGGGCTGCGGCTCGTCCTCGAGGGGCGGGCGGGCCGGGCCTGGCGCGGCGTGGTGGCCGGCGTGGCGCGCGCGGGGCGGCGCCCGGCTTGACAGGCCCGGCGGCCCGGGCGACACCGGCCCGGTGATCCGCTTCCAGCTCCTCGCCGAGGACGCCGCCGCCCGCCGCGGCCGGCTCGAGACCGCGCACGGCACCATCGAGACGCCGGTGTTCATGCCGGTGGGCACCGCCGCCACGGTGAAGACGCTCGAGCCGCGCGACCTCCAGGCGCTGGGCGCCGGCATCGTGCTCGCGAACACGTACCACCTGTACCTGCGCCCCGGGCACGAGCGGATCCAGCGCCTCGGCCGGCTGCACCGGTTCATGTCCTGGCCGGGCGCGGTGCTCACCGACTCCGGCGGCTTCCAGGTCTTCAGCCTGGGCGAGAAGGGCGCCGGCCGCGAGCGCGGCGGGCCGGGCCTGGTCGAGATCGCGGAGGAGGGCGTCACCTTCCGCAGCCACCTCGACGGCTCGCGCCACTTCCTCTCGCCGGAGCGGGCGATCGAGGTCCAGGAGGCGCTCGGCGCCGACGTGATCATGGCGTTCGACGAGTGCCCGCCGGCGCTCGCCGACCGCGCCTACCACGAGCTGTCGCTGGCGCGGACGCAGCGCTGGCTGGTGCGGTGCCGCGACGCCTGGCGCGAGATCGAGGCGCGCGAGGGGCCGCGCTGCGCGCTGTTCGGCATCGCGCAGGGCGGGCTGTTCGCGGACCTGCGGGCGCGGGCCATCGAGGAGGCGGCCGCGCTGGACCTGCCCGGCTACGCGCTGGGCGGCTACGCGGTGGGCGAGACGCCGGCCGAGATGTGGGACGGCGTGGCGCGGGACGCGCCGCGCCTGCCGCGCGAGAAGCCGCGCTACCTCATGGGCGTGGGCACGCCGGAGGACCTGCTGGCCGGGATCGCCGCCGGCGTGGACCTGTTCGACTGCGTGCTCCCCACCCGCACCGCGCGCAACGGCCTGCTGTTCACGAGCCGCGGCAAGCTCGTGATCCGCAACGCGCGCTACGCGGACGACGAGCGGCCGGCCGATCCGGAGTGCGGGTGCTACGCCTGCCGGACGTTCACCCGCGCCTACCTCCGCCACCTGTTCAAGGCCGGCGAGATCCTGGCGCTCCGCGCGAACACCCTGCACAACCTGCACTTCTACCTGTCGCTCATGGCCGACGCGCGGCGCGCCATCGAGGAGGGCCGGTTCGCGGCGTTCCGCGCCGAGCGGCTGGCCGCCTGGCGCGCGGACGGCGACGGCTGACGGGGCCCGCCGGCCGGGTGCGCGCGGCCGCGCACGCCCGGGGGCCCCGGCGGGGAACAAAGGGGTTGCGGCCCTCGTCGAAATCACGCTAGAACACAGCGCTTTTTCTCACCCAAGCGGATCGAGCTCCGGAGCACATCCATGCATCCCGTCCTGCACGCCTTCCTGTCGCAGACCGCCGACGGTCAGGCGCAGAACCCCATCGTCGCCTTCCTGCCGTTCATCGCGATCGCGGTGGTCTTCTACTTCGTCTTCTTCCGCCCGCAGGCGAAGCAGGCGAAGGCGCACCAGTCGTTCGTGGCCGCGCTGAAGAAGGGCGACGAGGTCGTCACGCAGAGCGGGATCATCGGCACGGTGGTGCTGGTGGAGGACCGCACGGTGACCATCGACGTCGGCGCGGGGACCAAGCTCCGCGTGCTCAAGGGCCAGGTCGCCGGTCAGTGGAAGCAGGTGGAGGCCCAGCCGGCCAAGGCGGAGGGGAAGAAGTAGATGGAACGCTCCTGGTACTGGCGCGTCGCGCTCGTCGTGGCGGTCGCGATCCTGTCGATCTACCAGCTCGTCCCGAGCTGGTTCTACTTCAAGCTCCCGCCCGACCAGCGGAACACCGAGGCGTACGACACCTCGGTGCCGGGCTGGGCGCCGGACGCGAAGCACCACCTCAACCTCGGCCTGGACCTCCAGGGCGGCATCCTGCTCTCCATGGGCGTGGACGTCGACCGGGCGGTGAAGACCAAGGTCGCCCGCCGCGCCGACGAGATCGGCGAGTTCCTGAAGGGCAAGAACGTCGCGTTCACCGGCACGCAGGTGGTCGGCGGTGGCGCGCAGGTCGAGGTGGCCGCCGCGAACCCGGGCGAGGTGAAGGACGCGGTGCTCGGCTCCTCCGGCTACTCGGAGGAGATGTACTCGCCGGGCGGCGCGCCGGAGGGCGCGGTCCGCTTCGCGTTCAAGGACTCGGTGCTCCGCGACTTCCGCGAGAAGGCGGTGAAGCAGGCGGAGAAGGTCATCCGCAACCGCGTGGACAAGTGGGGCGTCACCGAGCCCGACATCAAGACCAAGGCGAACAACCAGATCCAGGTCCAGCTCCCGGGCTTCAAGGATCCGGAGAAGGCCAAGGAGCTGCTGGGCCGCACCGCGCAGCTCGAGTTCAAGATCGCCGACGACGAGAACCCGGTCCTCGACCCGGTCCGCGGGCAGCTCCCGCAGTGCCAGGGCGACCGCCAGGGCCTGTCGCTGCCGCTCCCCGAGAGCGGCTGCTGGACGGTGGAGCCGGTCGAGCTGCCGAACGGCGGCACGCGCGCGGCCACCATGGTCGCGGCGAACACCCGCACCGAGCTGGAGAAGGTCATCTCGGAGAAGCTGAACCCGCTGCTCGATCCGCAGAAGAACGTGATCGGCATCGGCGAGGGCCAGGTCGGCCAGGGCCCCATCAAGACCACCTACTACCGGACCTACCTGCTCCGCGCGAAGACCGAGCTGACCGGCGACTACATCGCCGACGCGGCGGTGGCCGTGGACCAGTCCGACACGCTCCAGCGCGGGCGCCCGGTGGTCTCCTTCAAGATGTCGCCCGAGGGGGCGCGCCTGATGGAGAAGCTCACCACCGAGAACATGCGGCGCCGGATGGCGACGGTGCTCGACGACAAGGTCGAGACCGCGCCCTACATCCAGGGCCGCATCTCCTCCAACGGCCAGATCACGCTCGGCTCGGGCCGCAACCAGCAGGACATGTTCGACGAGGCGAACGGCATCGCGCTGGTGCTGAAGGCCGGCGCGCTCCCCGCCCCGGTGACCATCACCGAGGAGCGCACCGTCGGCGCCACCCTCGGGCCGGAGCTGGTGCGCAAGGGCACGCTCGCGGCGCTGGTCGGCCTCGCGCTGGTGGTGGTGTTCATGGTCGTCTACTACCGCGGCACCGGCCTGGTGGCGGACGTGGCGCTGGCGCTGAACGGCCTGCTGGTGCTGGCGGTCATGTCGATGATCGGCACCACGCTGACGCTGCCGGGCATCGCCGGGTTCGTGCTCACGCTCGGCATGGCGGTGGACGCGAACGTGCTCATCAACGAGCGCATCCGCGAGGAGATGCGCGCCGGGCGCAACGTGCGGCAGTCGGTGCAGCTCGGCTACGACCGCGTGTTCTGGACCATCGTGGACTCGCACGTGACCACGCTGGTCGCCGGCGTGGTGCTGTTCCAGTACGGGTCGGGGCCGATCCGCGGCTTCGCGGTGACGCTGATCATCGGCCTGGTCGCCTCGATGTTCACGTCGATCGTGGTGACCCGGGTGATCATGGAGTACTTCACGCGCCACGACACGGCGCGCCTGAGCGTCTGATGCAATTCAAGACCTTCGACATCATCCCCCACGACACGAAGTTCGACTTCGTGGGCAAGCGCCACATCGCCGTGGCGCTCTCGCTGGTCGTGAACCTGGCGATCATCCTGTGGTCGCTCCCGTTCGTCCACGGCCTGAACATGGGCGTGGACTTCGCGGGCGGCACCGAGATGGAGGTCCAGTTCGGCAAGCCGGTCGATCCGGCCGACATCCGCAAGACGGTCGAGGACCTGGGCTTCAAGGGCGCCTCGGTCCAGACCTACGGCGCCGAGGCCGAGCACACGTTCCTCATCCGCGTCGAGCGCATCTCGCTGCTCACCGAGGCGGACGTGGCCCGGGTGGCCGACGCGGTGAAGACGAAGCTGCCGGTGGCGGGCTTCGCGTTCAACCCGGAGTTCGGCGACAAGATCGACTTCCAGTTCTCGGGCGCGGTGGACGCCGCCGCGGTCCGGGCGGCGGTCGAGGCGGCCGGCGTGAAGGTGCGCGACGTCCGGGAGGAGCAGGGCCTCACCGCCGGGACGCGCTCCTATGCGGTCATCACCCAGGGCATCCAGGAGAACGTCCAGGCCGGCCTGAAGGCGCAGCTGGGGGAATCGCAGCCGAACGTGCGCCGGGTCGAGTACGTGGGCCCGGCCGCCGGCCGCGAGCTCCAGGCGCAGGGCCTGAAGGCCATCCTGTACGCCATCGGCCTCATCGTGGTGTACATCGGCCTGCGGTTCGACTTCCGCTTCAGCCCGGGCGTGGTCATCGCGATGCTGCACGACGCGATCATGACCATGGGCTACTTCACCATCAGCGGCCGCGAGTTCAACCTGACCTCGATCGCGGTGATCCTGACGGTGGTCGGCTACTCGGTGAACGACACGGTGGTCATCTACGACCGCATCCGCGAGAACCAGGCCAAGCTGCGCGGCCGGAGCCTCTCGGACATCGTGAACCTCTCCATCAACGAGGTGCTGGGCCGCACGTTCCTCACCTCGTTCGCCACCGCGCTCTCGCTCATCGGCCTGCTCGTCTACGGCGTGGGCACGATCTTCGACTTCTCGATGGCGATGCTGTTCGGCATCGTCTCGGGCACCTACTCCACCTGGTTCATCGCCGCCCCGATGACCATCTGGCTGGAGGAGCGCGCCGAGAAGAAGCGGGCGAAGGCGAAGGCCGCCGGCGGCGCCGGCGCGGCCCAGCCGCAGGCGCGCACCGCGAAGTAGCCGCGCGCCGGCAGCGGTTCCGGAGGGCCCTTCGCGCCAGCGGGGGGCCCTTCGCCGTTCGAGGGCGCGAGGCCAGCGCGCCGCCACCGCGGTCGCCAAGAAGGCCCCCGTAGGCGGGACCCGCTCGATGCGGCCGGCGGCGAGCGCAGGCGCGGCGCGGCGGCGGGTCGCATACCCACGGTGAAGCTGACCCGGCGACGCGGCCGCACCGTGAAATCGGCGCACCACCGATTGCGCAATCACCACGAGCGACCCCGCGCGGGGGGTTCGCGTATCGGTGGGGAGCGCGCATCCATGCGGCATGGGGGCGAGCGGTTCCACGGCGGGATTGCGCATCGTCGTCATCGACGACGACGCGGACCTGCGCGAGCTGCTGGTGGACGTCCTCCGGCAGCTCGGCCACGCGGTGATCGGACTGCCCGCGCAGGCCGGCGTGTTCCAGCTCGCCGATCTCCCGCCGGCGGACGTCTGGGTGGTCGATCACCGCCTCCCCGGGCGCCTCGGCGGCGAGGTGATCCGCGCGGTTCACGACGCGCCCAGCCGGCACCACCCGGTGCTGGTCGGCATGTCCGGCGACGAGCACGCGGAGGAGGCGTTCCGCCGGGCGGGCGCGGACGTCTTCCTGCAGAAGCCCTTCGACCCGGCGCGCCTGGTCGCCGCGATCGAGGCCGCCCTGGCTCGCCGGCGCGCGGCGTCGTGATCCGCGCGCGACCGCGGCCGCCTCCCATTCACGGACCGTGATGGAGGCAGCCGCGGCGCGGCGCCGTCAGCGCTGGACGCCGCCGGTGCTGGTGCCCGGCGCGCCGGTGCCGGCGCTCCCCGTCCCGGCGCCGCCGGTGGTGCCCGCGTCGTTCGTGTCGGTCCCGGTGCCCGCGGGCGGTGGAGCGGTGCCCGTGCCGGTGGTTCCGCTCGTGCCGGTCCCGCTGGTCCCCGCTCCGGCCGCGTCCGAGCCGGTGCCGGCCGGCGGCGGGTAGGTGCCGGTGCCGGTGGTCCCGTTCGTCCCGGTCCCCGGGGTCCCGGTCCCCGTCGAGTCCGTGCCGGTGCCGGCGGGCGGCGGAGCCATGTCGGTGCCGCCGGTTCCGGTGCCCGCGCCCGGCGTTCCGGTGGTGTCGCTGCCGGCGGGCGGCGGGTACGTGCCCGTGCCGTCGGTGCCGGTCCCGGTGCTGCCGGTGCCCGTGCCGCCGGGCGCCGGAGAGGTGCCGGTGGTCCCGGCGCCGGCGGTGTCGGTGCCGGCGGGTGGCGGGTACGCGCCCGTGCCGTCGGTGGTCCCGGTCGCGCCCGTGCCGGTCGTGTCCGTTCCCGCGGCGCCGGTGCCCGTCCCGGCGGTGCCGGGCGCGCCGGCCGTGCCCGCCGTGCCGGCGGCCCCGCTCCCGGCGCCGCCCGTGCCGCCGCTCTGCGCGTACGCGCCGCCCAATCCCGCGGCGGCCAGCGCGCCGGCCAGGATCCATCTCGTTGCGTGCCTCATCCAGCCTCCCGTCTCTCGCGCGCATCCTGCGCGGCGGCCCGAAACCTGCGCACGGGCCCGCTCGCGGCCCGGAGCGCGCGCCGCACCGCCTGCGGGCGCGCGAGCCCTCGCGCCCGCGGCCGCATCCCTGCGCCCGGCCGCCGCCCTGTCAGGGCGGCGTGCTACCGAGCGGACCGTGTCGGGCGCGACCGGGAAGCGGTGGGTGGAGGCGGCGGTGGACGCGGCGCGGGCGGCGCAGCTGGCCGGCGCCCTGGACCTGCACCCGCTGGCCGCGCGCGTGCTGACCGCGCGCGGCCATGCAGATCCGGCCGAGGCCGAGGCGTTCCTGGCCGCGCGCCTCGCCGACCTGCCCGACCCGTTCCGGATGAAGGGCATGGACGCCGCCGTCGAGCGGATCGTGCGCGCGCTCGAGGGCGGCGAGCGCATCGCCTGCTACGGCGACTACGACGTGGACGGCGTCACCTCGACCGCGCTCCTCTGCGGCTTCCTGCGCGCGGCGGGGGCCGACGTCGTCACGTACACCCCGCACCGCCTGGTGGAGGGCTACGGCCTGAACGGCGACGCGGTCCGCAGCCTGGCCGGGCAGGGCGTTCGCCTGCTGGTGACGCTCGACTGTGGCATCACGAGCGTGGACGAGGTGCGCGTCGCCGCCGGGCTCGGCCTGGACACCGTGGTGGTGGATCACCACACCGTCCCGGTGGAGCTGCCGGCGGCCGCGGCCATCCTCAACCCCCACCAGCCCGGCTGCGGCTACCCGTCGAAGGACCTCGCCGCGGTGGGCGTGACGTTCGCGCTCGCGATGGCGCTCCGGCGGCGCCTGCGCGAGCGGGGCCGCTTCGGTCCGGCCCGGCCCGAGCCGAACCTGAAGGAGGCGCTCGATCTCGTCGCGCTCGGCACCGTGGCCGACGTGGTGCCGCTCGTCGGCGCGAACCGCATCCTGGTGCGCTGGGGGCTCGAGCAGCTCGCGACCAGCCGGCGCCCCGGCGTGCGGGCGCTGAAGCGCGTGGCGGGCATCGCGGACGGCACGCCGGTGACGGCCGGGCAGGTCGGCTTCCGCCTCGCGCCCCGCATCAACGCCGCGGGCCGGCTCGACGACGCGGGACGAGGGGTGCGCCTGCTCCTCTCCGGCGACGCGGCCGCCGCGCAGGCGCTCGCCGACGAGCTGGATCGCGAGAACCAGGCCCGGCAGGAGATCGAGCGGCGCATCCTGGAGCAGGCGCTCGCGGACGCGGCGGCGCGGGTGGCCGCCGGCGCGCGCGGGCTGGTGCTGGCCCGCGACGGCTGGCACGCCGGGGTGGTGGGCATCGTGGCCTCCCGCGTGGTCGAGCGCTTCCACCGCCCCGCGGTGCTGATCGCGCTGGAGGACGGCGCCGGGAAGGGCAGCGGGCGGTCGATCGAGGGCTTCCACCTCTACGACGCGCTCGCCGCGTGCTCGGGACACCTGGCCCGCTTCGGCGGCCACCGCCACGCGGCCGGCGTCACCGTGGAGCGGGCCCAGGTCGAGCCGTTCCGCGCCGCGTTCGAGGCGCACGCCGCCGCCACCATCGCCGACGAGGACCTGGTGCCGCGCTGCCGGATCGACGGCTGGGTGGGCGACGCCGAGGTGACCGAGGACGCCGCCGAGGCGCTGGGCCGGCTCGGGCCGTTCGGCGCCGGCCACCCCGAGCCGGTGTTCGCGCTGCGCGGGGCCGCGGCGCGCGCGCGGACGGTCGGGGCGGGCGGCGCGCACCTGAAGCTCGCCCTCGGCCGCGGCCTGGATGCCATCGGCTTCGGCATGGGCGACCGCGCGCCGGCGTGCGGCGGGCCGGTGGACGCCGCGTTCACCATCGGCTTCGACGAGTGGGACGGCACCCGCCGGCTGCAGCTGAAGCTCAAGGACCTGCGACCCGCGCGCTGAGACGCACACCGCAGGTGACCGCGGCTCACGGACCGCCGTTCAGGGCGCGACCGCGACCACGGCGCGCCCGCGCACCTGCCCCGCTAGGATCCGCTCGCTCCAGGCAGGGACCTCCGCGAGCGGGATCTCGGTCGTGAGCGCGTCGATCCGGTCGGCGGTGAGGTCGCGCGCGATGCGGCTCCAGGCCCGCGCGCGCGGCGCCGCGGGCGCCATCACCGAGTCCACGCCCTGGAGGCGCACGCCGCGGAGCACGAACGGGAGCACCGTGATCGGCAGGTCGGTGCCGCCGGCGAGCCCGCAGGCGGCCACCGCGCCGCGGTAGGCGGTCTGGCGGAGCACGCTCGCCAGCACCGCGCCGCCCACGGCGTCCACGCCGCCCGCCCAGGTCTCCGACTCGAGCGGCCGCGTGCCCGGCCTGGCCAGCTCCTCGCGCGGCACGATGCGCGCGGCGCCCAGCGACTCCAGGAAGGCGCGCTCCGAGGGGCGGCCGGTGGAGGCGGCCACCTCGTAGCCCGCGCGGGCCAGCAGCGCGACGGCCACGCTGCCCACGCCCCCGGCCGCGCCGGTGACGATCACCGGCCGGCCGCCGGGGCGCACGCCGGCGTCCTCGAGCGCGTCCACGCACAGCGCCGCGGTGAAGCCGGCGGTGCCGACGGCCATGGCGCGCCGGGCGGTCAGGCCGCGCGGCAGCGGCAAGGCCCACGCGGCGCGGACGCGCGCCAGGCCGGCGTAGCCGCCGAAGGTGGCCTCGCCGATGCCCCAGCCCGTCACCAGCACCTCGTCGCCCGGCTGGAACGACGCATCGCGGGACTCGAGCACGGTGCCGGCGAGGTCGATGCCCGGGACCATGGGGAACTTCCGGATCACCTTGCCCTTGCCCGTGACCGCGAGCGCGTCCTTGTAGTTGAGGCTGGAGTAGCGGACCGCGACCGTCAGCTCGCCCTCGGGCAGCGCGGAGGCGGGCAGCTCCTCGAACCCGGCGGAGCGGGCGCCGTCGCCCTCCCGGACGACGAAGGCACGGAAGCGCTGCGGCAGCGAGGGCGCGGGCATGGGCGGATCTCCGGGGGCGAGGGGAGGGCGATGGAAGGCGAGGGGACCGCCATCCTGCGTCCAGCCCACCGGAGGGGTCCAGTGCCCGGATCAGGGAGGTCCGCGCCGCCCGGCGCATGCGCCCGTCATCCCGGGGAATCCGGCCACGCGCCGGTCAGGCGACCCCCCAGCGATCGCGGCGCTCCCCGAACAGCGCGCCCATCCTGGCGAGCTCGCCCACGTGGAGCCGCTCGGCGTGCCGCTCGAACCGCTCCCGGCACCGGCGCGAGCAGAAGAAGTACCGGCGCTTCTTGTACTCGAACGACTCGGAGTCCTCCTCGAGCACCGGCCGCCCGCACACCGGATCGATCCCGACGCCGTCCTGGTCCGCGTCCATGCGATGCCTCCCTCCCCGGGGATCCGCGACTGCAACGACGGGGCCACCGGCGGGCGCGCCGCCGGCCGGGCCCGCGTCCGCTCCGCGGCGCGGCGCCCTGCAGGAATTCCAGGGTCCGGGCTGCAACTTCCACATGCTCGAGCGGCCGGGGAGACCCGGCGGCGACGCGCACCGGAAGGGCTGCGGTCGTCCTTGACGCCTGAGGTTCCGCAGTGTTAGCTGCCTTTCCCCACGTCCGGAGGCCCTTCCCTTGCCGCGCTTCATCACCGAGCTCAAGCGTACCCACTCCTGCGGTGAACTCACCAAGGCCGACATCGGCAAGGAGGTCGTGCTGTTCGGCTGGGTGAACAACCGGCGGGACCACGGCGGCGCGGTGTTCATCGACCTGCGCGACCGCGCCGGCCTGACCCAGGTGGTGTTCGAGGAGGACGTCCGCCCCGACGTGCACGAGCTCGCCGGGCAGCTCCGGCTCGAGTACTGCGTCGGCGTGCGCGGCAAGGTGGTCTCGCGCGGCGGCAACGTGAACCCGAAGCTCCGCACCGGCGAGATCGAGGTCCACGCGTCGGACCTCGAGATCTTCAACCGCTCCGAGCCGGCGCCGTTCCAGATCGAGGACGAGATCGACACCGGCGAGGAGAAGCGGCTCCAGTACCGCTACCTCGACCTGCGCCGCGCCCCGCTGCAGCGGACGCTCATGACGCGCGCGAAGGTGAACCACCTCACCCGCAACTACTTCACCGACGGGGGCTTCCTCGAGCTCGAGACGCCGTTCATGGTGAAGTACACCCCGGGCGGCGCCCGCAACTTCCTCGTCCCCTCGCGCCTCAACCCCGGCAAGTTCTACGCGCTCGCCGAGAGCCCGCAGCTGTTCAAGCAGCTCTACATGATGGCGGGCTTCGACCGGTACTTCCAGATCGTCCGCTGCTTCCGCGACGAGGACCTCCGGCTCGATCGCCAGCCCGAGTTCACCCAGATCGACGTCGAGATGTCGTTCGTGGAGCAGAACGACGTGTTCGACGTGATGGAGGGGCTGGTGGTGAAGCTCTGGAAGGAGGTGCTCGGGATCGAGATCCCGCGCCCGTTCCAGCGCATGCCGTTCGAGGAGTCGATGGCGAAGTACGGGAACGACAAGCCCGACCTCCGCTTCGACATGCCGCACGTGGTGCTCACCGACCTGGTGCGCCAGCACGACGGCGGCGGCGTCCCGCTCATGCACGAGGCAGTGAAGGGCAAGGGCATCGTGAAGGCGATGCGCGTGCCCGCCTCGGCGAACTTCTCGCGCACCGAGATCGACAAGCTCGAGGAGTACGTGAAGGGCATGGGCGCGAAGGGGCTCGCCCGCGCCAAGGTCGGCGAGGGCGGCGAGTGGACCCAGTCGCCGCTCGCGAAGACGATCACCCCCGCGCTCCGCCAGGCGATCAACGAGGCCTGCGAGGCGAAGCCCGGCGACCTGCTCCTGTTCCAGTTCGGCAAGGATTCGGTGGTCCACACGGTGATGGCGAACCTGCGCGTGCACCTCGCGAAGCGCATGGGCCTCATCCCCGAGTACGGCTCGGGCGGCGCCTGGCGCTTCCTGTGGGTGGTGAACCCGCCGCTGTTCGAGTACGACGAGGAGTCGGGCCAGTGGGCCGCCGCGCACCACGCGTTCACGCGGCCGCACGACTCGGATCTCCAGTTCCTGGAGAGCGACCCGGGCAAGGTGAACTGCTACCGGTACGACCTGGTGCTGAACGGGTTCGAGATCGGCGGCGGCTCCATCCGCCTCCACGACCCCGAGGTCCAGGCGCGGGTGTTCAAGGCCATGGGCATCAGCGACGAGGAGGCCCGCAGCAAGTTCGGCTTCCTGCTCGACGCGCTCAAGATGGGCGCGCCGCCGCACGGCGGCATCGCGCTCGGCATGGACCGCCTGGTCATGCTCCTCACCGGCGCCGAGTCGCTCCGCGACGTGGTGGCCTGGCCCAAGACGCAGAAGGGCACCGACCTCATGACCGGCGCCCCCGGCGACGTGGACGCGCGCCAGCTCCGCGAGCTGTACGTGAAGAGCACGTACGAGCCGAAGTAGCGGCGCCGCGCCGGCCCGCGGCGCGCCGCCGCGGCCCCGCGCCCGAGGGCGCCTCACCTTTCGCGCGACCGCGCCCCCGGTCCGGGCTACGCTCCGGAGCCGGGGGCGCGCGCGATGGGCGAGCACGACGTCATCATCGTCGGCGGCGGCGTGAACGGGACCGGCACCGCCCGCGACTGCGCCATGCGCGGGCTGCGGGTGCTGCTGCTGGAGAAGTCGGACTTCGGGGTCGGCGCGAGCGGCAACAGCTCGGGCATGATCCACGGCGGCATCCGGTACATGCTCTCCGACCGGAAGGTCACCGAGCTGGCCTGCCGGGACTCCGGGTTCATCCAGCGGATCGCCCCGCACCTGCTGTTCCGCATCCCGTTCCTGATGCCGTTCGGCTCGCGCGCTGAGGCCGCCACGCTCGCCGAGCGCGCCGCCTGGTACGCCACCGAGGTCTACGTCGGCACCTACGACCAGTACCAGCCGCTGAAGCGCGGGAGGCCCTCCACCCGGCTGACCGCCGAGGAGCTGTACCGGCTCGAGCCCGGCCTGCGCCCCGGCCTGCACGGCGCGGTGACGCTGGACGAGTGGGGCATCGACGCGTTCCGGCTCTGCGTGCTGAACGCGCTCTCCGCCCGCACGCACGGCGCCGAGCTGCGCACCTGGACCGAGGTCCGCCAGCTCCTCGTCGAGGGCGGGCGGGTGCGCGGCGTCCGCTGGCGCGACGCGCTCACCGGCGAGGAGGGCGAGGCGCGCACGCCGGTGGTGTTCAACGCGGCCGGCGCGTGGTCCCCGGCGCTGGCGCGGGCGAGCGGCGTGCGGGTGCCGATGCGCCCGGGCAAGGGCGTGCACCTCACGCTCGACCGCCGCTGGTCCAGCTACGGCGTGATCTGCACCGCGGTCGACGGGCGGCAGATGTTCCTCATGCCGCACGAGAACGAGTCGATCGTCGGCACCACCGACGACGACTGGTACGGCGACCCGGACGACCTCGAGGCGACCCAGGACGAGGTGGAGTACCTGCTGGAGGGCGCCGCCTCCCTGGTCCCCGGCGTGCGGCGGGCGCGGATCACCCGCGCCTGGTGCGGCCTGCGCACCACCCTGTACGCGTACGGGCCGAACGAGGACGCGCTCTCGCGCGAGCACCAGCTGCTCGACGGCGCCGCGGACGGGGCGGCCGGGCTGCTCTCCATCGTGGGCGGGAAGCTCGCCTCGTACCGCGCCCAGTCCGAGGAGGCCGCCGACCGGATCGAGGCGCTGCTCGGCCGGCCGGTCACGCCCTGCCGCACGCACCAGGAGCCGCTGCCCGGCGGCGACGAGGTGCCCGACCCGGCCGCGCTGGCGCGCGAGTTCCCGGTGGCCGCGGCGGTGGCGGCGCGGCTGGTGTACCGGCACGGCGGCCGCGCGCGGGAGATCTGCGCCATGATCCGCGACGACCGGCGCCTCGGCCTGGTGCTGTGCCGCGACGAGGCGATCCTCGCCGCCGAGGTGGTCTACTGCGCGCGCCACGAGCAGGTGCGCCGCCTCCAGGACCTGCGGCGCCGCTGCCGGCTCTCGGTGGGCGCCTGCGGCGGCCTCGACTGCGCGCGGGTGGGCGCGCAGCTCGTCGGGCGCGAGCTGTCCTGGCCGCCGGAGCGCGTGCGCGCCGAGCTCTCCGACCTCCTCGACCAGGGCTGGCGCGAGCGGCGGCCGGTGCTGGACGGCGCGCAGCTCGCCGCCGAGGAGCTGCTGCGCGGCGGGTGCGGCCCGTGGGAGGCGCCGTGACCGCGTCGCGCACGGTGCGGGCCGACGTGCTGGTGGTGGGCGGCGGCATGGCGGGCGCGATGGCGGCGCTCTCGGCGCGGGCGGCGGGCTGCGAGGTCGCGCTGGTCCGTCGCGCGCCCGGGGCGACGGCGCTCTCCTCGGGCGCGGTGGGCGTGGCGCCGGACCTGTCCGCGCTCCCCGGCGATCCGCTCTCGTGGCGGCGCGGGCCGGTGGAGTCGGCGCGGCGCCTGGCGCGGCAGCGGCCCGGTCACCCGTACGCCGCGGTGGGCGAGGGGCTGGTGCTGCTCCCGGACGCGCTCGACTTCGCGGTGCGCGCGCTCGACCCGCTGCTCGCGCCAATGCTGGAGCGCCCGCGCTTCCTCGCGACGCCGACCGGCGAGGTGGTCGCCGCGGCCACCTGCCAGCGCGCGGCCGAGCCGGGCGACCTGCTCGCGGTGGCGGGGCCGCTCGCGGTGGCCGGGCTCCGCGGGCACCTGGGCTTCGACGCGGCGCTGGTCGCGGACGGGCTCGGCCGCCACGCCGGCCGCGGCGGCCCGGAGGTGCGGGAGCTCGAGGTGGACCTGCCCGGCCTCGATCCCTGGGCGCGCCCGCACGAGCTGGCGCGCGCGCTGGAGCCGCCCGGCGAGGCGGAGCGGCTGGGGGAGCGGCTGCGGGCGGCGCTCGCGAACGGCGCGCGCGGCGCCGCGGCGGTGCTGCTCCCGCCGGTGCTGGGGCTCTCGCCCGCGGCGCGGGTCCCCGAGCGCGTGGCGGCGGCGGCGGGCGTGCCGGTGGCGGAGACGCTCTCGGACGTCCCGAGCGTCCCGGGGCTCCGGCTGCAGGCGGCGCTGGAGGCGCGGCTGGCGCGCGCCGGGGTGACCGTGCTCGCCGGCGAGCTCCGGGCCGCGGGCGGCGCGCCGGGCGACCGGGTCGAGGTGGGCGAGGCGGCGATCCTGGCGGGGAGCTGGGTGCTCGCCACCGGCCGGTTCTTGGGCGGCGGGCTGGTGCGCCACGGGGCGCTCGCGGAGCGCGCCATGGGCCTGCCGGTGGAGGCCGCCGAGGGGCGCGACGCGGGGGTGCACCTGTCCGGCCGGCCCGCCACCTCGCTGACGGTGCGCGATCGGCGCGCGCCCCAGCCGCTGCTCTCCGCCGGGCTGCGCGTGGATCCGTCGCTGCGGCCGCTCGACGGGCGCGGCCGCCCCGTCCACCCGAGGCTGTTCGCGGCGGGCGCGCTGGTGGGCGGTCACGAGCACGCGAGCGACGGCAGCGGCCTGGGCGTGGCCATCCTCACCGGCTGGCTGGCCGGGCGCGCGGCGGCGGCCCGCGGGTAGCGCCGCCGCGCGCGCGTCACGTCCCTGGCGCGCGCGCGGAACCCCGCGGGATCGTGGCGGACGTCGGAGGGCGCGCCGCGTGCATCCGCCGCCGGCATGGCGCGCTACGCGGTCTCCGTCGTCTCTCCCCCCGGCTACGTCCACAGCGCCGCGTTCCGCGAGGTCGCCGAGACGCTCCACGCGGCGCTCGGCGCGCTCGGGCACGACGCGGTCCTCGGCACCGACCCCGCGCCGCGCGGGCGCCGCCCCATCGTGCTCGGCGCGAACCTGCTGCCGCACGTCCGCCAGCCGCTCGCGAAGGACGCCATCCTCTACAACCTCGAGCAGGTGGATCCCGGGTCACCCTGGCTGACCGCGCCGGTGCGCGCGCTGCTCGCCGCGCACGAGGTGTGGGACTACAGCCCGCGCAACGCCGCCCGGTACGCGATGCTCGGGCTTCCGGCGCCACGCGTGGTGCCCATCGGCTTCGTGCCGGGGCTGTGCCGGATCCCGCCCGCGCCGGAGGACGTGGACGTGCTCTTCTACGGCTCGATGAACCCGCGGCGGGCGCGGGTGATCGAGGCCCTGCGCGCGCGCGGCCTCTCGGTCGAGACCGCCTTCGGCCTGTACGGCGCCGCGCGGGACGCGCGGATCGCGCGCGCGCGGGTGGTGCTGAACGTGCACTTCTACGAGGCGAAGGTGTTCGAGATCGTCCGGGTGTCCTACCTGCTCGCGAACCGCCGCTGCGTGGTGTCGGAGCGCGGCGCCGACGCCGCGGAGGAGCGCGCGCTCGAGGAAGGCGTGGCGTTCGCGGAGTACGGGCGCCTGGTCGAGGCCTGCGAGGCGCTGGCCCGCGATCCGGCGGCGCGCGCCCGCCTGGCGGAGGCCGGCTTCCGGCTCATGTCCGCGCGCGACGAGGTGGCGATCCTGCGCGCCGCGCTGGCCGGGGACGCCCCGCCGCGGGGGGCCGCGCGCCCGGTCCTGGACGGCGCGCCGCAGGCGCCCGGCACGCCCGGCTGCTAGACTCGACGCGTGGCCTCGCCGCGCGCGCTCGCCTACCTCGCCTACCGCGCCCTGGTCGCGCACCCGCTGAAGCGGCTGCGCGCCCGCGGGCCCGGGCTGGAGCGGTTCCGGGCGGCGTACGTGTCCGAGGGGCTGCTCCCGACGCTCGTCGGGGATCGCGAGGTGGACCAGGCCGCGTCCGCGTGCATCTCGTGCGGCCTGTGCGAGCCCGGCTGCGACCTCGCGCGGGCCGCGCCGGCGGTGCGCGCGCTCGGGCTGCACGCGGCCTTCCGGCTGTACGGCCGGGCCGGGCCGGACCTGGCCCTCGCCGCGGGCGCGCTCGGCGCCTGCGACGGCTGCGGCGACTGCGAGGCGCGCTGCCCGGTGGGCGTACCCATCTCGCGCGTGGTCCGGGCGCTGCACGCGCGGGCCGAGGCGGGCGCGACGCTGCGGGGCGCGCGGTCCGGTCAGGCCGCGGCGGGCGCCGCGAACGCGATCGTCTCCCAGGCGCCCGGCGTGAAGTGATCGAGGTAGATCCGGTACCCGAGGCCGAGGGCGTCGATCCAGGCGGGCAGGGCGCCGAGGTCCTCCGGCCGGTGGTACGCGGCGATGGCGAGCCGGGGGCGGTGCCGGCGGATGGTCCGCTCGGCGCCGCGCAGGGCGGCGAGCTCCGCGCCCTCGACGTCCAGCTTCAGGAAGTCCACCCGCGGGAGCCCGCGCGCCTCGACCAGGTCGTCCACGCTGCGCGTGCGCGCCGCGGCCGCCCCGGCGCCCGGCGCCGCGCCGAGGTGCGTGGCCGGGCCGTGCTCGGTGAACGGGATCTCCTCGCCGCTGCGGTCCCAGAGCGCCTCCGGCACGATCTCCACGCGCCCGGCCAGCGCCGGGTTGAGCGCCAGGTTCGCGCGGAACACCTCGAGGTGCGCGGGCAGGAACTCGAAGCTGAGCACGCGCCCCGCCGGGCCGACCTGGTGCGCGAAGTGGAGCGCGGTCTCGCCGAAGCAGCCGCCGCCGTCCACGACCACGTCGCCCGCTGCCGGCGCCACCCGGACGCCGGCGCGGTCGAGCTGGTACTGGCGCAGGAAGAACGTCGCGACCACGTACTCGGCGGTGGAGAGCAGCTCGAGCGGGAGGCCCGCCGGCCGGAGATCGTAGCGGTCCAGCCGCCAGCCCTGGAACGCCTGCGACCCGCCGCGCGTGGCCGAGGCCGGCACGGCGCCCCGCTCGCGGAGCATCCGCGCCTCCACGTCCTCCTCGAGCGCGCGCGCGCGGTCCGCGTCGAAGCGCACCGGGACGCGCCCCGGCCCGAGCGCGCGGTGCGCGCACAGCTCCAGCATCCAGCGGCGCGAGTCGGCGTCGGCGAGCGCGGCCCAGGCCCGCTCGAACTCCGCGTGGCGCCCCAGCACCGCCGCCGCCGCGTGCGCGGCCGCCTCGAGCGTGGGCCCGGCGTCGCCGGCCGGTGCCTCGGAGGCGAGGTCGAGCACCCGCAGGAACGCGCGGGTGAACGCCGCGCCCGGCATCCCGGCGCCGGCCGCCGCGCGGTCGAGCATGCCGACGAACGTGCGGAACGCCTCGCCGGACGCCGGCGAGAGCTCCAGCTCGCGGAGCAGCGCGGCGGCGGCGTCGGCCGGGCGGCCCAGCCCGGCGAGCGCGAGCGCGCGGGCGCGGTGCGCCTGCGGGCGCGCGCCGTCGAGCTGCGCGGCACGATCCGCGAGCCGCAGCGCGTCGGCGGGCGACCCCGCCTCGAGCCGGGCGGCGGCGTCCGACACCAGCGCCGCCGCGTCCTCCCCTGGAGAGGCCAGGGCCGGGGCCGGGCGAGGGCGCGCGAGCGGGCCCGCCTCGATCCCGGCGAGCAGCTGGCGCATGCGCTGCGCGTAGGTGTGGCGCCCCGCGACCGCGCGCTGCTGCTCGGCGGCGAGCGCGGCGCGCCCCTCGGCGTCGGCGAGCCAGCGCTCCACGAGCGCGGGCAGCTCGGCGGGATCGTCGAACTGGACCAGCCCGTCCACCAGCTCGTCCTCGCCGTTGTGCACCGCGCCGCCGACCAGCAGCCCGCCCGCGCCGAGCGCCTCGAAGAAGCGCATGTTCACGTCGTTGCCCACCGGCAGGTTCAGGATGATCCGGCTCTGCTGGTACACGCGCAGCGCGGCCTCGCCGTAGGCCTGGCCGAACACGCAGCTCGGGAACCGCCGCGCCAGCTCGCGGCAGATGCGCGGCCGGTCGCCGAGCGGCGTCCCGAGGAAGCACCAGTCGATCTGCTTCGGCTGGGCCGGGTCGGGCGCGAGGCGCGCCGGGTCGTACGCGAGCGGCAGCCAGCGCGCGGCGATCCCGTGGCGCGCCAGCAGGTCCACCCCGTCGCGCTGCGCGCTGAAGACGTGGTCGAAGTCCCGCGCCTTCTCCGGGCGCAGCAGCGTCCCGCCCGCGAGCGGCGCGCCGAGCCGGTGCGTGTCGATGCAGTAGTAGGCCGACGGGGCCCCCAGGCCCACCGGGCCGGGGTAGGCGAGATCGTCGTCCACCTGCAGGTAGAGGTCGGCGGGCGGCAGGGCCTCGTAGCCGACGAGCTCGATGCCGCCGCCCGGCGTCCGCCGCAGCGGCTCGTGGTGGAACGCATCGCAGCCGATCTCGTGCAGCGCGCGGAGCACGTGCACCCCCGTCGTGTCCTCGCGGGGGAGGGTGCTGAAGACGACGCCGATCCTCATCCGGCCTCCGGTCGCGCCGTGTGCGTGGCGCGGCCGGAGGCCCTTGCCTGGCCCGTGCCAGGAGGGGCGCCGCGGAAGGCGTGCCGCGCGACAGGTTCGTGACGCGGCAGGACGCCGCGGGGGCCCGTCCCGGGATATGATCCGGTCCGGTGAAGCCCTTCCTGATCGTCAATCCCGCCAGCGCCTCCGGCCGCACCGGCCGCCACTTCGACCGGATCGCCCGCGCGGTGCGCGCCTCCATCGGCGACTTCGAGTGCGCCTTCACCCGCGCCCGCGGCGACGGCGTGCGCCTGGCGCGCGAGGCGCTCGCCTCGGGCGGCAAGCTGGTGGTGGCGGTCGGCGGCGACGGCACCGCCAGCGAGGTCATCGACGGGCTCACCGGCGAGACCGGCCCGCGCGATCCCGAGGCGCACTTCGGGTTCATCCCCCGCGGCACCGGGGGCGACCTGTGCCGCACGCTCGGCATCGACCCCGACGTGGACTCGGCGGCGCGTACGCTCGCCTCGCGCGACGTGGCGGTGCTCGATCTGGGGAGGCTGGAGCTGGCCGGCCCCGACGGCGCGCCGGTCACGCGTCACTTCGCCAACGTGGCCGGCTTCGGCGTGTCGGGCGAGGTGAGCGCGCTCGTGAACCGCGGGCTGAAGCTCCCCAGCGGGAAGCTGTCCTACATGCTCGCCTCCGCGCGCGCGCTCATGAGCTGGTCGGACCAGCCGGTGCGGTGGCGCGTGGACGGCGGGGCGTGGAACGAGGAGCGGATCACCGCCGTCTCGGTCTGCAACGGGCGCTACTTCGGGGGCGGCATGAAGGTGGCGCCGGACGCCCGCATGGACGACGGCCTGTTCGACGTCGTGCTGTGGAAGGCGTTCGGCATGGGCGACTTCATCGCCAAGCGCCCCATGCTCTACGACGGCACCCACGTGCGCCTCGAGAACACCCGGGTGCTGCGCGCGCGCACGCTGGAGGCCGAGCCGCTGGAGGGGGCGCGGGTGCGCATCGACTCCGACGGCGAGTCGCCGGGGCGCCTCCCGGCGCGGTTCACGATCCTCCCGGGTGCGCTCCGGATCCGCGTGGGGCGTTGACCTCGCCGCCGGTGCTGCACGGTCCTTACCCTCCAGCATCATGATGCTCGCCCTCGTCGTCGCCGTGCTCACCGCCGCAACCCCCGCAGGCGGGAAGGCCCCAATCCCCGCCGTCCGGCACGCCGGGGCGCCCGGGCCCGCGCCGCGCGCCATCCGCTCGGCGGAGGACCTGGCCGCGCTGTGCCGCGCGCTCACGCCGCCGGAGCGGCTCCGTCCACGCGGCGACGCGGTGGAGCGGGGCGAGGCCGAGGCCCGCCACGACGCGGACCGCGACGCCGCCATCGTGGCGCGCTACGCCATCACGCTCCCCGCGGCCCGCCTGGCGTTCGCGCCGTACGACGCGAGCGAGCGGCGGCTGGCGCTGGCCGAGCCCGGCGTGCTGCCGGTCGCGGAGGGCGGGTCGCGGCTGTGGCCGAGCGAGGAGCGCGGGCTGCCGGTGGACGCCGACGCGGGCGCCGCGCGGCGCGTCCTCGACGCGCAGCGCGCCGGCCGGCTCGCGCTGGAGCTGACGTTCGACCTCCCCGACGACGCCACCTGCGGCGCCGATCCCCGCGGCAAGACCTTCACGCTGCCGGTCGAGCCGGTGGAGTGGGCCTGGACCGACGGCGGCGCGGCGCTGGCTCGCGGCGGGGCCGGCGCGGACCGCCCGGTCGCGACCGCGGCGCAGGGCGCCACGCCCAGGGTGGACGTGGGCGAGCCCATCGCCGGCCCGTCGGAGGCGAAGCGCGCGGTGCTGACCCGCGCCGGCGACCTGCAGGCCTGCTACGCGGAAGCGCTGCGCCGGGATCCGGCGGTGGACGGGGTGCTGGTGGTCGAGCTGGGCGGCGGCCGGATCGGCGTGGCCGCCGACTCCACCGGCACGCCGGAGCTGTCCACCTGCGTGCAGCGCGCGCTCGCCACGCTCGCCCCGCCCGGCGGTGGCCGCGTGGCGGTGCCCATCCGCTTCGAGCTGGTGGCGCCGGCGACGGCGGCGGCGGCCGGTACCGGCGCCGGCGGGCGGTGATGCCCGGCGGGCCGCCGGAGCGCGAAGCCCTTCAGGGAGAGCGCGTCGCCATGCACCCCGGACGGCGTGAGGACGATCGCCGCCCGGGACGCATCGTCCTCACCGTCCGCACTTCCGGCACCTGACGTCCAGAAGGACCTGCGGCGGGACGCCGAGCACCTCGGCGAGCGACAGGACCAACCCGGCCGACCATCCTTCCAGGTAGTCCGGGTCTCGCTCGATGTCGGCCACGACGCCGGCCTCGAAGCCGATCCGGTCGGCGAGAGCTGCCTGCGAGAGCCCGAGCGCGATCCTGCGCTCCCGGACGACGTCATGGCGGCCGCCTCCCAACCGACCGGCGTCCGCTCTCGCGCAGGACGCGCACGGGATGCCGAGCAGGTCGAGCGCGTCCACCCCAAGCACCGCGCAGAGCAGCCGCAGGTTCCGGAGCTGCACGACGTGGACGGCTTCGTCCTCGTGCTGCTCCAGATCGCGGAGCTCGTTCCGGCTGAGGCCGGCGCGGCCGGCCACCTCGGCGTCGGTGAGCCCGAGCGTCGTCCTCCGCGCCCGCAGCAAGTCATCGACCTCCACGCGACCGTGCTTCATCGAATTGCCCGCGGCGCCGGCAAGTTCCAGCGACGCCTGGACCAGTGTACCGCAGGGCCTCGGTCGACGAGCATGCGCTGGTGGCCTTCGCTGGTGCCGTGCGTGCCCTGGTCGGAGTCGTTCAGTAGCCCGGCCACGGGACGGCGACAGCACCGCCATCTCGAGCGCGCGGGCTTCGCCCGGCGCGGTCAGGCCAGGATCCGCTAGCCTTCCTCGTCGGCCTCACCGCGCTGACGCTCTACCCACCTGCCGTTGCACCACGCGACGACCGTCGAGCCATCCGGGCACAACAACTCCCAGGCCTGCCACTCCGGCTGCTTGCTGGGAAGAATCGAGTACCGGTAGCCGCCCTCCAATTCCAGGGAGAGGTCAGGGCCGGGGACGTCAAGCCTCACGCGCTCGACGAGCCGACCCTTCAACACCTCCAGTGAGGCGGCCCATGTCCCCTCAGCGTCGCGCTCTGAAGCTGTGAATCTACCCTCGCGCTCGAGAAGCCATGGTGACCCGCGTGTTCCCAGCGTCCACTCACCGTTGATGTACCCGCGCCGGCTCTCCGAAAGTGCCCCGAACCCGACGCGCAACTCCCCTCCGTAGGATAGGTAGGCGATGGACAAAGGATGCCCTGACAGGACCCTCAACCGGCTCTCAAGCCGAACAAGGCCCTGCGGATCTAGTACAGTGTCACGCGTCGTCATTCTATGCCCAGGAAGTCTCTAATCTTGTCATTCAGTTCCTTCCAGGTGAAATCCCCCCGGTCGTTCGTGGTCCCGCCCCGCCCGCAAGCCTTCTCGTCTTCCAGGAACCTCCCGAACTCTTGGCGCTCGTCATCCTCCAGGTGGTACACGCGCGCGATATCGTTCACCTGCTTGAGGTCGGGCTTGACCGCCCAGAACTGGCCATCCGCCGGACCCAGATAGTAGTCAAGCGCGACCTGGACGTGGTCCGTGATGTACTGGTTCAGCCAGGTTCCGGCTAGCCATCCACCAGCGAATGCGATGCCGGCGCCGGTAACCCAGTTCAGGCTCATCGCTCCGATGCCCACGCCCGCTGCAGGCGGAGGAGCGAAGTAGTTTCCGGTCGGGTCGACGAAGTTGACGGGGTCGCTCGCGGCGTACTCGTAGAAGTTGAGACCGCCGCGGAACCGGCTCCTGTCCTTCGCCGTCCACCTGCCAACGGTCGGGTCATAGTCCCTGGCCCCGAACCGCACCAGCCCCGTGTCCCGGTCATACAGCCCGCCCGCGAATCCGAACGGCTGGAATCCCGGGTTCGAGTCGGCCAGCACCTGCCCCCACTCGTCGTAGTCGATGCGCTGCACCACCGCGCCGGTGCTCGCGTTCACAACGAGGCGTGGCGAGCCGAGGTGGTCGGTGAGGAAACGGAACGTCCCGGCCGCCGTCACCATGTACTCCGGCACGTTCACGTGGAGCCCGTACACGAACCGCGCATACACCTGGCCGCTGCCGTCGAGCCAAGCGACCGGACGGAGCTGCCCCTCGTACAGGAAGCCCTCCAGTTGCGCGCCATTCACCTTCTTGCCCACGCGTCGGTTGAGCCCGTCCACGACGTACTCGAGCAGGGCACCGTCCGGCAGCCTCACCGCCCTCAGGTTGCCGAGCGGATCGTAATCGTACCAGGTCGTCCGACCGCCCGCGGATCGCGACGCGAGTTCGCCGTTCGCTCCGTAGCTGAACGTGTATCCGCCGTAGGTGGCGAGGCGATCTTGGTCGTCGTAGCTTCCGCTCTCCGTTCCACGTTCGATGGTCCGCAGGAGTCGGTTCCCGTTGTCGTCATACCCGTAGCTCGCCACCTGCCGCCCGTCTCGCCTGACGGTGGTGAGTCGGCCAGCGTCGTCGTAGCCGTAAACCCAGGTGGCTGTGGTGCCCTGGATCGTCTCGGACTTGCCGGTGATCCGTCCCGAAGCATCTCGGCTGACCGCGTATGCGTACGCGCTGATTCCGCCAGCGCTCGCCGCGAAGCGCTCGAGGTCGCCGTATGCATCGTAACCTGCGCTGGTGGACACGGAACCGAGCGTGGTGCCGCTGATCATCCCGGTCGAGGGATCGCGCGCGATGCGCAGTGCACCCGCGTAGGTGAGCAGGCCATCGGCGTCGTACTGGTACGACACCGGGACGCCGTTCACGGCGCTCGTCGCGATGCGGAAGTCGTTGTCGTAGCTCCACCCGACGATCCCAGTGACGGACTCGCCGGTGGTCGTCTCGCTGCTCGGAAGATGCCCGTCGTAAGTCCAGCTCAACGACGGCCCATCGTGCGTGACGATCGAGGCGAGGCGCCCGGACGTGTCGTAGCCGACCGAGGACGTTCCGTACTGGGTCGTCAGCGACGAAAGACGCCCTGCCGGATCGCGCCCGAACACGATCGCATTTCGGTCCGGCAGCAGGACCTGCGCGAGGTCGCCGTCGAGATCGTACGCGTACCCGGTGGCGAGCAGATCCGTCGCCGGCGCGAACGGCGGCGTGTAGGCCGAGAGTAAGTCAGCGGGCCCGTGGTCGAAGCCGTGAGGCGGGCGCCCAGGTGGCGTGACCGACGTGAGGTTGCCACTGGCATCGTGGTCCAGTCCGACAGTACGTCCGTCCGGGAGGACCTGCGACACCACCTGATCGCCCGCGTCGTAGCGAAGCTCGGTGGTTCGGCCGATCGGATCGGTGACGCGCCACGGCCGGCCGGCCGAATCGTACTCGAGGGTGGCGATACGGGTGCCCTGGACGACCGCCTGGAGGCGACCGCTGGAATCATGCTGGAAGGCGAGCCTCTCGATGCCGGGGAGCTGGAGCGTCGCCGGGCGGCCGAGCGCATCGAGCACCGTCGTCCTCTTGCGACCCGCCGCCGACGTCGTGACGATCGTGCGTGTGACCACGTCATACGTACTCGTCGTGGTCCGACCGTTCACGGTAACCCGATCGGAACGGGACGTGACGCTGAATGGATCGGCCGGATCCTGGAGCACGACCGAGGCTGTCCGCGAGTGCTGCCGGGTGAGCCCGGAGGGCAGGATCACCGCGTTCGTGGCGGCGAGCGGACTCTGCATCCCGAACTGCGGATCTGGTCCCAGCGTCTCCGCCGTGGACGTCCCGTCGGATGCGCTCGTCGTCCGCTCGCCGCGGGCGCTCGCGGTGGTTGTGGTCCCGGTGCCGTCCGGGCGCGTCAGCGTTCGCACCTCCTGGCCCGCAGACACGCCCTGGACATCGTGGACGGTGGTGCGTCCGAGGGCCGTGGTCACGGAAACAGCGTAGCCCCCGGGCCTGTCGGTGCGCGACAGTGTCTTCGAGCCGCCAGCCGGGTTGGTGTCGAGCACGAGCCGGCCGAGCGCATCGTGCTCGAACGCGTGCGCGAGGCCCCGCGGATCCATGTACGTCTGCATCAGCCCATTCGCGTCGTACACATAGTGGCGCGACTCGCCCTTCGGGTTGACGATGGACGCGAGGTACCCGTTCGCATCGACTGTGAGGGCGGTTCGCTGACCGTGCGGCGCAACGATCGCGGTCGGGACTCCGCCGCCGCGCTCGATCCGCGTCACCTGGCCATCTCGATCGGTGACCGTCGACAGGCGTCCAGCGTCGTCGTACGCGAACGAATGGACGACGACCAGGGTGCGTGCGTCGATCGTTCGGAGATGGCGGCCCGAGCCGCTGAAGACGTAGATCTCGCGGCCATCCGCGGATGCGATGGCGATCTCGCCGATGGTGAAGCCGGGACGCGCCGCGCCGACTCTTCGAATGCGAGCGTTGAACGAGTCCGCGATGAAGAGATCACCGTCTGGAGCCACGACGGCCTGCCACGTACCGTTGAGCCTTGCAGCGAGCGCCGGCCCACCATCGCCCCAGAACTGCGGCTGTGCGAAGCCGGATCCTGCGATGGACTCGATGATCCCCGAGGGATCGACGCGCCGGATCCGGGCGTTGTAGGTGTCCGCGATGTAGACCGAGCCGTCCGGCCCGACCGACACGCCGTTGGGGCCGCGGAGCTTTGCGAAGCGGGCCGGGCCGCCGTCGCCGCCGAACCCGCTGCTCAGGCCTGCGAAGCGCTCGATGATCCCGTCGGGTCGCACGCGGCGGATCGCGTCGTGTGCCGCAGCGGTGAGATACACGCTGCCGTCCGGCCCGACCGCGACCTTTCCGTAGCTGCCGCCGCCGCAGATCTGGGCGGATACGGCTGGCCCGTCGTCGCCGCCGTAGCAGCAGGTCCCGCATGCCCCGTACCTGCAGCAGTATGCCCCGGTCCCGGCGAAGGCGTGGATGATGCCGTCGGGCGTGACCTTCCGGATCCGGTCGTCCGCGAGGATGAAGACGCTTCCGTCGGGCGTGGCCGCGACGCCCGAGGCGAAGCCGATGCGCGCGGAGAGCGCAGGGATCTCTTCCACGAACGGGCCACTCGGCGTTCCGTGCATGCCCGCGACATCTTCGATGATCCCGTCGGGCCGGATCCGTCGCACCGGGCTCGCGTTTGCGCTGTTGGTTCCGGCCAGGTAGATGCTGCCGTCCGGACCGAGAGCGAGGTCGTAGACGCTCCGCAGGCACGCGCGGCTCGCGGGGATCCCGGACTGGGGCGCGGTGCACGGGCCGCCGCCGGCGATGACGTCGACCCTGCCGGCCCGATCCGTCCGCTTCACGACCCAGTCTTCCGCTGTGTAGATGTTGCCGTCCGGCGCGATCGCCATGCCCACGGGCCAGCCTGTCTTCGCGTGCGTGGTGATCACCTGCGAGTCGAGGATGGTCGCGGCCTGGACCGTTCCGTCGCCCCGCCAGACGACCTTGGCGACCGGGTCGTAGACGTGGTGCGGGCTGAGTGTCCACCCGCCGAGCCCATCGGCAGCGGAGGACCACGCGCTCAGCGTACCTGTCCACACCCGCCAGGCGACCAGCTCGCCTGCGAGTAGCGGAGTGCCGTCCGGCGGGAAGCACTGATCGCCGCACTGGTCGTAGCGTGCGAGGACCCCAAAGGTGGATCCATGCGTCCCGCTCGCGAAGGTGCGGCCGCCAGAGGCCAGAGCGACCGACGCGTAGATCGGGCGATACACGAAGCCCACGCGAACCAAGACAGGCGCGCTGCCCTGGTAGGGTCGCCCGTACCCGTCTCGACCGTCCCAGACGTACGTGACGGCTCCGGGCTGACTCGCGGGAACACGCTGGGTGAGGCGCTGGCCGGCGACGTGCACCTCGTACACGAGGCCAAGGGCCCTGCTGGACAGGCGCTTCGGGATCGGGATGGTGATCTGCCGCTCGGCCTTGCGGCCCAGCTGCCGCATGCTGCGATACGAGAGGTGATAGGGCGTCCCCGTCACCGGCTCGCGCTCGCCGAGCGCCTGGGTCTGGCATTCGATGATGGAGCCGCAGGTCAGGTCCGGATCGGGATCTGGTCCCGACCCGATGAGCGGCTCGCTGTCCGGCGGCTCGCAAGCCATTCCGTCGGAATCCGGCTCGCATCCCCAGCCGTAGTTGAAGTCCCAGGCCGAGAAGTGGGGAACCAGGACGCGCCACAACGTTTCGCCGGCGCGGTACGTCGCCGCGAGCGCGCTCAGTTCGTCGGCCGAGATTGCGAGCGCGGCCAACTCGGACGGAGAGTCCTCGGCACCGTCGCCGTTCGCGTCGATGGAGGCCACTCCGCCATCCGTGGAGAGGACTCGAAGTACTCGGCCGTCGTCAGACGGCATCCATGCTGCGCGTTCGCGGTCGTAATAGCCGGCGGGTACGTTCCTGCCGACTGGCACACCAAGAAAGTTTTCGAGGTAGACCGGCACGGGCCGGCTGAAGACCACGCCACGGGCGCCTGCCATCACGGCTTCGTCCACGGAGAGCTCGACGGCATAGGTGTACGCGACCGACGGCGGCAACGGAGCCGGCATGGCCGCCCGGCCCGCACTACCGACCGTGTATTCCGTCGCGCGAACGTGGAACGTGGAAAGTTGGAGGAGGCTGCCGTCCGCGAGGAGCGCGGCGGCCTGAGTCCCGGCGGGGAACAAGATGGTCGTCCGCCGGGTACCGTCTCCGTCGGTTACGGCGCTTCCGCGAGCGACCTGCAGAGCGGCCGCGCCGCTCTGGATACTCGATACCGCGACGTCGAACGGCACGAGCGCCACTGGTTCAGCCCATACGTAGTCGCGCCAGGGCACGGAGACCTGCCGGTGTGCAGGGAGAAATCCGTCCTTCTGGTAGCTCACGGTCAGATCCCCGCCGCCGTTGACGGCAAGGTCGAAACGTCCGTCGGCGCGCGTGAGCGTGCTCCCAAATTCGGGATGACCGGTGATCGCGACGCGTGCGCCGCCGATTCCCGTGCCGCCCCGCGCGATCACGCGTCCGCGGACGATGCCCACTCGATCCGGCTCGATGGTGCCGGGCGACACCCCGGTCTGGATCGCGTCGTCTCCGGTGTAGAGGAACCGGGTGCTCGCCGCGATGTCCGTGGCGACTGTCTCGTCGTTGGGGGGCGCCACCTGAGCGGGATCCGGCGGGAGTCCATTCCCCGCGCCGGTGACGCCGAAGGTCGATCGAGCAGATGCAACATTGCCAACAGCGTCGGAGATGCTCACGGCTAGGTGATGCTCTCCTCGCTCGAGACTGAACGCGCCAGCCGCGGAGACCGGACCCGCGGCGAAGCGGGAGGTCACGTCCTCGCCATCCAGCCTGATCGCGAGCGTGGTTGGCACCACTCCCGAGAGCGCATCGGCATACGTGACGGTCACCGCGACCGAGGATTTCGCGACGCTCGAGCCGTCGGGCGGCGTCACGACCTCCAACGTGGGCGGGCTCAAGTCGACGACGAGGTGAGACTCCTGCTGCGCTGCGTTGCCGGCTCGGTCGGTGAGGCGCGCCCGCACGATATGTTCGCCCTCGGTGAGCGTGAGCAGCCCGGTGGCGATGTCAGGACCGACGATGAGGCTTCCCGTGACGTCGGTACCGTCCACTGATGCGACCAGCGTGGATAGGGCAATACCGGAGAAATCATCCGAGTAGCGCAGTGTCAGCGGGTGCGCCGCGAGCCCGGACACCGTTCCGTTCGCCGGGCTGACGATCGCGAGGACAGGCTTGCTCGTGTCGAGCCCGACCCGAATGCTCGACGTGCGAGCGTTCCCACAGACGTCCGCGGCCGTCACGGCGATCGTGTTCCAGCAGGCACCGAGGGCAGCCGTGCCCTCGTAGCGTCCGCCGTCCAGCCGCGCCGGCACCCCGTCGATCGAGACCGTGGCAGAGGGATCGTCGATCGCGCCCGCGATTCGGAACCCTGCCTGGTTTGTGAACGCGCCATCCGCAGCCGAGTCGATCGTGATCATCGGGGCACGCTCGTCCCGGTCCACGATCTGGATTGCGAACGAGCCCTTCGCGCCGGCGACGGCCGAGAGTGTGCTCGGCGCGGCCAGTCTCACCGACCAGAGGACTGCCGAGATCTTCTCCCGGACGTCCTCGCGGGAAATCACCGGTGCGCCGTCGAGTTCAACGAGCGCCTTCGTCGTGGGGGAGCGTGCATCGAGCCCCCCATTGAAGAGTTGGAGCTCGGGGAGGGATTGCGCGTTTGCGGAGGCCGCCGTCCCTGCCCACCTGGTCTGCGCCACGTCGATCGCGCTCAGGATCGTGCACGCCCGGCCTTCGTCCACGATCTCGATTCCGAGCATTCCTCCGGCGCTGTTCACCTGGGCCTCGACCGCATTCGAGGCGGACAGCGTGAGGCGCGCGGTCGCGGCTTGGACCTGCTGGTCGAAGGTTCGCGGTGCGAGCACGTCCGTGCCGTTCACGCGGACCAGTGCGCTCGACGCGCGCGCGCTGCCGGTCTCATCGCCGTTTCGGACCAGGAGCCGGAACGGTCCTATAGCACCATCGGGCAATGCGCAGGCGAAGGTGTTCGTGCCGCGGGATGCCACGAATGGGCCGCATACCCGGTATCCGGAGTGGCGCGTCTCCGCGCCCGGGGCGGCGCCGACCGGAGCGCCGCACGCGAGCGCTGCCGGAGCATACGCCGACGGTGTAGAGCGACAGGATAACTGACCCCCTTGCGACACAACTTCTGACCCCCTCTGCCCTCACCAAGGAGGCGGAGATGGGCAGCGAGATGGCGTTCATGGCACCCCCGACGACGGAGGTGCCGATGGTCGAGGCGGAGGCGGTCAGGCAGATGCGGGACCTCGCGGCGAAGGGCTGGGGCGCGAAGCGGATCGCGCGCGAGCTCGGCGTGGCCCGCAACACGGTGCGTCGGTACCTGCGCGGCGCGGTGGCTGAGCTCCAGCGGCACCCTTCGCAGCAGCGGCTCGACGAGGTCCGGCGAGCGGAAGCGGTCGCGCTGTTCGACGGCGAGGCTGAGGGCAACGCCGTGGTCGTAGCGCAGATGCTCGGCGAGCGCGGCATCGAGGCGAGCGTGAGGACCGTGCAGCGCGCCGTGGCGGACCGCCGACGCGAACAGCGGGCAGCCGACGTCGCGACCGTCCGGTTCGAGACCGCGCCCGGCCGCCAGATGCAGATCGATTTCGGCGAGCGTCAGGTGTGGATCGCCGGCGAGCGCGTGACGGTGCACTTCATGGCCGCAGTGCTGAGCTACTCGCGGCGGATCTTCGTGAAGGCGTTCCTGCACGAGCGTCAGGGCGAGTGGCTCGACGGGATCGCGTCGGCGTTTCAGCACTTCGGCGGCGTGCCGCTCGAGGTTCTCGGCGACAACACGCGCTGCCTCGTCGCCGGCCGCAACCGAGAGGCGCAGACCGTGATCTTCCACCCGGCGTACGTCGCGTTCTGCCGCGACTGGGACGTGCAGCCGCGCGCCTGCCAGCCGTACCGCGCCCGAACCAAGGGCAAGACCGAGTCCGGCGTGAAGTACGTGAAGCGAAACGCGATCGCCGGTCGGCGGTTCGACTCGTTCGCACACCTGCAGGACCACCTCTCCGCGTGGCAGCTACTCGTGGATGGCCGCGTGCACGGGACGACGCACGAGGTCCCCGCGAAACGCTTCGACCGCGACGAGCGCGAGGCGCTGAGGTCGCTGCCGGCGCGGCCGCTGCCGACGCACGGCCGTCGCCTGCAGCGGCGTGTCGCGAACGACTCGCTCATCGACATCGACACGGTCCGCTACAGCGTTCCGCACCGCCTCGTGCGCGACCGCGTCGAGGCGCTCGTCACCGCCGACGAGGTTCGCGTCTTCCACGGCCGCGACGTCGTCGCGGTTCACGCGCGCTCGTTCGAGCCGCACGCGCGGGTGATCGACCCCGCCCACCTCGACGGCCTCTGGCGCCGGCCTGCGGTAGAGAACGTCGTTCCCATCGCGCAGCCGCTCGCCGCGCTCGGACGGACGCTCGACGACTACGCGGCCGTGATTGGCGGTGCCGCGTGAGCACCGAGATCACGCGGGCTCGCGTCCTCGAGAACCTCGGCCGGCTCCGCCTCGGGCGCATCGGCGAACAGCTCGACGCGCTGCTCTCGACCGCGGCGCGCGGCGAGCCGACGTACCTCGACTTCCTCGACGCGATCCTGCGCGAGGAGGTCGGGGCGAAGCAGCGGAAGCGCGTCGCGATGGGCATCCAGATCGCGCACTTCCCCGCGGTGAAGACCCTCGACGACTTCGACTTTAAGTTTCAGCCGAGCGTCGACCAGAAGCTCGTCCGTGAGCTCGCCGTCAGCCGATACGTCGCGAACGCGGAGAACGTGCTCGTGTTCGGCCCGCCCGGCGTCGGCAAAACTCACCTGGCCATCGGGCTCGGACGCGCTGCGGTCGAGGCCGGCTACACCGTGCTCTTCACCAGCGCCACGGCGCTGCTGGGCGCGCTCTCGAAGGCGGAGACCGAGGGCCAGCTCGCGGAGCGGCTCGCGTTCTACGCGAAGCCGAAGCTGCTCGTCATCGACGAGCTCGGGTATTTGCCGTTCGAGAAGCGCAGCGCGCACCTGTTCTTCCAGCTCATCGCGAGGCGGTACGAGAAGGGCGCGATGATCATCACGACGAACCAGGTCGTCACGCAGTGGGGCACGGTCTTCGGCGACGAGGTCCTCGCCGCGGCGATCCTCGACCGGCTCCTGCACCACAGCTTCACGCTGATGATCCAGGGCGAAAGCTACAGGCTGAAGCAGAAGCGGAAGGCGGGCCTGCTCGGCAGGTCCGAGAAGGCGAACTGAACCCCGAGGCCGAGGGGGTCAGAAGTTCTGTCGTTTGGGGGTCAGTTTCCCCTGTCGTTTGACAGACGGTGGGGTGTGAAACATGCGCGCCGCCGGTGGGTCGCCAGCCGGCGAGGGTGCGTCGTCTCCACCGCAGGCGATGGTCAAGGAGCAGAGGATCGCTGCGAGAAGCTGCGAGCGACGGCTGGACGAGCGTGGCATTCCGCCTCCGACCCGGTGGCGGGCAGCATGAACCGGGAGTCAAGGTCTGTTCCACGAATGGGAAGTGCACCGCCAGTCACGCGAACAGGCGGCATGGCGCTGTGCGCGGGAGTGGGTTGCAGGCCCACGGCGACGCAGGCGAAGTCCAGGGGCGCGTCGGCTCGGGGCAGAGAATCACCGGCGGCCCAGGGCGCCGGTCGCAGCCTAGACGCAGCGCCAGTACGCGGTCGCCACCAGGGTCCGGCGCTCCTTCACCTCGGAGCGCTTCTTGAGGTCGGCGATGGCGCGGTCCTTCTCGGCGTAGCGCTGCGCCTCCACGGCGCGCAGGTCGTCGAGCTTGCGCCGGTACTCGCGCTCGGCCCGCTCCAGCAGCGCCCGGCGATCCCGCAGCGGCAGGTCGGAGCGGTCGCCCAGCGCGGCGCGCGCCCGGCCCCAGGCGGCCCGCGCGTCCTCGGTCGCCTTCCGCGGCGAGGTGAGCGCGTCCTCCACCGCCCGGTCCCAGCGGTCGCGGGAGGCGTCGTAGGCGGCGCCGATCCGCTCCTGCAGGTCGGCGACCAGCGCCGCGTGGAACGCCTCCAGCGCATGCTCCTGGGCCTCGCCGATCGACACCGTGGCGCCGCGCGGCCCGGCCTGCGTCTCCTCCGCCGGCAGCGCCGCGAATGCGTCGGCGTCCTCGGTGGGCAGCGCGTGGAACCGCTCGCCGTCGAACCACAGGACCAGGTGCACCACGCGCTCCTCCGAGACGAGCGCGTCGAACGCGTACTTGTAGGCGAACCACCAGCCCTCGCGCCCGGCCAGCTTGCCCAGCGAGGCGGGCAGCAGGCGGTTCGGGAGCTCCAGGAACGAGACCGCGTCCTGCGGCCGGGCGCGGATCCGCTCCGCCGCCGCCTGGACCAGCTTCGCGCGGCGGGTGCGGCCGCGGGCCGGCTCCTCCGGCGGCGGCGCCGCCGCCTCCTCCTCGAACGCGGCCGCGACGAGCGCCTCCTCGTCGGCCTCGCGCCGGGCCACCGCCTCCTTGGCGTTCTTCTCCGCCACCCGGAGCCGGCCGCGCACCTCGCCGTCGAACCGCTCGAACAGCAGCGCGCGGGCCGCCGCGAAGCGCGCCGAGATGCGGTCGTCGAGCTCGCCGCGCAGCTTCGAGAACGCGCGGTCGATCTCCTCGCCGGAGCGGCATGCCTGGTAGATGTCGAGCACGCGCTTCTCGAAGTCGATGCCGGTGCCGAGCGCGCCCAGGATCTCGTCGGACGAGCCGAACACGCCGTCGAACAGCGCCAGCTTCTGCGAGAGCAGGTCGAACAGGCGGGCGTCGGCGGCGTTGGAGCGGTTGAGGAAGTTCAGCACCAGCACGTCGCGCTGCTGGCCGTAGCGGTGGCAGCGGCCGATGCGCTGCTCGACGCGCTGCGGGTTCCAGGGCAGGTCGTAGTTGACCACCAGGTTGCAGAACTGGAGGTTCAGGCCCTCCGCGCCCGCCTCGGTCATCAGCAGGATCTGGGTGCGGTCGCGGAACTCCTCCACCAGCGCGGCGCGCTTCTCGGTGCCGCCCACGTCGCCGGAGAGGCAGGTGACGCTGTAGCCCTTCGACTCGAGCAGCCGCCGCAGGTAGTCCTGCGTGCGCCGGAACTCGGTGAACACCACCGCCTTCTCCGGCCACCCGCACGCCTTCGCCACGGTGAAGCAGCGGTCGAGCCCGCGCACCAGCGCGTCGCCCTTCGCGTTCACCTTGATCTCTCGCGCCAGCCTGGCGCAGGCGCGCAGCTCGGTGAGCTCGTCGTTCATGCGCCGGAGCGCGAGCTGGCCCTTCGGCTTCTGCGGCGCGCCCTCGTCGTCGAAGAGCTCCTCCACCTCCTCGGCGAACCCGTCCATCTCCAGCAGGAGGTCGGCCTGGGCGGTGCACTCGACCCCGGCGATCTTCTGGTCGAGCGTGTCGGCGAGGCGGTCCAGCGTGGCCGCGAGCGCGAACGACGAGGACGCCAGGATCTTCCGGTACACCAGCACGAACAGCGCGCGCCGGGCCATGGGGATGGCGTAGGCGTCCTCGCGCCGCAGGTACTCGGAGACGCGGTCGTACAGCTCCTGCTCCTGCGCGGTGGGGGCGAAGTCCTCCACGATGGAGCGGCGGGCCGTGTACTTGACGTACTCCTTCACCTGCCGGCGGAGGGTGCGCACCACCACCGGCGCCAGCCGCGCCTTCAGGTCGGCGGCCTTGTCCTCGGTGAGCTCGCCGGACGCGTACTGGAGCCGGAACGTCTCCTCGTTGCCGAGCAGCGCGTCGTCGATGAACGCGGCCAGCCCGAGCAGCTCCATCAGGTCGTTCTGGAGCGGGGTGGCGGTCAGCAGGAGCTTCGGTGAGCGCCGCAGCGCCCGGCGCAGCGCCTGGCCGGTGCGGTGGTCCTTGCGGTAGGCGTTGCGGAGCCGGTGCGCCTCGTCGATGACCGCCACGTCCCAGTGGACGCGCTCCACCTCGGCGACGCGGAGCGCGGCGAACGGGTGCGAGCAGATCACGATCCCGCCGGTGTCGAACGGGTTCGTCTTCAGCCCCTGGCGCTCGCGCTCGCGGCAGGTGTCGCCGTCCACCACGTCCGCCTCGAGGCCGAACTTGGAGCGCAGCTCCTCCCGCCACTGCGCGCGCAGCGAGGCCGGCACCAGGATGACGGCGCGCGGCTTCCCCTCGGCCGCGAGCTGCGCGAGCACCAGGCCCGCCTCGACGGTCTTCCCCAGGCCGACCTCGTCGGCCAGCACGGCGCCGCCGGTGGGGAGCGCGGCCAGCGCGAACGCGGCCGCCTCGATCTGGTGGGGGTTCAGGTCCACCGCGGAGTGGGCCAGCGCCGGCGCGAGCCGGGACGTGCCGCCCCCGCCGCGCGCGGTCAGCGCCTCCGCCGCAACCCGCTGGTGGAACCGCGTCAGCTGCGGCCGGGCCGAGCCCGCGCGCGACGCAACCTGAGACACCCCGCCCATCCGCACCGCCTCCGCCACCCCGGGGCGCCCACGCGCCCGCCCACGCCGCAGCGCGCGGAGGTTCCCGCGGCGCCGCCCGGTATCCCGCGATACCGGAGCGGCCACTGTACCAGCATCCGGATCCCGGCGGCAGCCGCTCGTGCGCCCGCGTCGGGGCTGGCGTGTGCGCGCCGACCCCACGCGCGCGGCGGGACGCGGCGAGGCGGCGGTCGCTGCGCCCGCGGCGGCCGCACCGGGCGGCGCGCCGCGGGCCCTCACCCCGGTCAGCGCGCGAAGACGTCGGCGGCCGGCGTGATGCGGATCGCGTCCGGCCGGATGCCGAGCTTCGACGCGCCGATGAGCCGGTCCTCCTCGAGCAGCGCGGCCGGCTTCTCGGCGTCGTACTTCACGGTGGAGACCCCGTCCGCGGCGAGCGCCGCCGCGAGCCCCTTCGCGTCCTGCGTGACGATCACGAACGACAGGTCGGTGGCGGAGAGGTGCGTGCGGATGGCGCGGTTCACGTCCTCGCGGGTGAGCTTCGCGAGCCCGTCGCGCAGGTAGCGCGTGAACTCCGGGATGCCGTACCAGCGCGAGTCGAGCGCGTAGCCGACCTGCTGCTCCTGGCGGGCGGTCATCACGTACACGTTCTTCATGAGGTAGGCCCGGGTGGCCTCGAAGTCGGCCTGCGAGAGCCCCTCGTCCACCAGCTTGCGCAGCTCGTGCAGCGCGATCCGGATCGCCATCTGGGCGTTTTGCGGCTGCACCGGCCGGATCCACACCTCGAAGAGCTGCGCCCGGCGGGCCAGGTTCGGGTCCGGGAAGAACTGGAACATGCCGCGCGGGAACGCCTCGACGTACGCGTAGTCGCCGTAGTTCATCCCGCGCGCCTCGCGGATGCGCTGGTACAGGTGCGAGGTGGAGGCGCGGTGCTCGCCCAGCCAGGTCTTGGCGAGCCAGAGCGCCGGGAAGTCCGGGTGGCCGCGGGTGACCGCGATGGGCAGGCCGAAGGAGATGGCGGTGGCGCGCGTGTCCTTCTGGACGATCTCCACCTCGAGGCCCTTCGGGCGGCGGCCGGTCACCGCCGGCGCCGGCTCCGCCTGCGCCACCGGCAGCCGCCCCAGCTCCGCCTGGAGCCGGTCGAGGAACGCCTTCGGCGCGTCGCCGCCCACGCCGACCAGCACGTCCGGCCGCGCGTAGCGGGCCCGGACGAACGCCTTCACGTCCTCGAGCGTCACCGCCTGGATGCCCGCCACGGTGCCGATGGCGGGGTGGCCGTAGGGCGTGCCGGCGAACGCGTTCGCCTGCAGGCGCTCCTTGGCCAGCTCCTCGTCGTTCGACTCGCGCAGGTCCTGGGTGAGCGCGTTCAGGTGCTCGTCCTTGATGCGCCGGAAGTCCTCCTCGCGGAAGCCGGGCTCGGTGAGCTGCGGCAGCGCCACGTCCGCGAACCGCCGCCAGCCGTCGGCGGGGAAGCGGCCGGTGAGCGTCACCATCTCCTTGTCCACCTGCGCGTCCAGGCTGGCGGCGAGCGGGTGCAGCGCCTCGCGGATCTCGTCGAGGCGCATGCGCTGCGACCCCGCGGCGGCGAGCATGTCCGCGGCGAGCGCGGCCAGGCCCTCCTTGCCCTTCGGGTCCTTCGCGCTGCCGGCCGGGAACACGAGCTTCACCGTGACCACCGGGAGCTTCGAGGGGAGCAGCGTCACCGGCACGCCGGCCGGCGCGGGCGGGCGCGGCTCCAGGGACGCGAGCGCGGGCTGCGCCTTCACCGCGGCCGGGAGCGGGTCCTTCGCGAGCGTCGTCACCACCAGGCCGGCGTCGGTGAAGTAGCGCCGCGCCGCGGCCAGCAGGTCGGGGCCCTGCAGCGACGCGTAGGTGCGGAAGAGCTGGTTCGCGGTCGCGTAGGAGCGCCGGAAGTGTGCGAAGCGCGCCACCATGCCGGCGACGGCGTCGGTCGAGTCGAGCCGGCGCACGAACGCGGCGCGCCCGAAGGACTTCTGGTCGGCGAGCTTCTTCGGATCCGGCGCGGCGGCGCGCGCCTGCGCGAACGCCTTCAGCAGGACGTCGCGGACGTAGGGCGCGTCCTCCGCCTTCTTCAGCCGCGCGAACACGGTCACCAGGCCCGGATCCACGTTCGGCCCGGTGTCGGTGAACAGCGCGTCCACCTTCTGCTCGTCCACCACCAGCTTCCGGTAGACGTCGGAGGTCTCGCCGAAGTGGAGGTCGAACAGGAGGTCCACCGCCGCCCAGTCCTTGCCGGTCTCGGAGAACGCCGGGCCGTGGAACGCCACCGTCACCCACGGCAGCGTGGGCGTGGTCCAGGGCACGTGGGCGTAGACCGGCCCCTGCGGCGCGGGCTCGGCGGGGATCCGGGCCTGGTGGTCGCCGCGCTTCCAGCCGCCGAAGTACTTCTCGACCAGCGGGAACACCTGCTCCGGCCGCACGTCGCCGGCGACGATCACCGTCGCGTGCTCGGGCCGGTACCAGCGCGCGTAGAACGTGCGCGAGTAGTCGTACTGGTTGGGCATGTCCTCGATGTCGGCGAGGAAGCCCATGGTCGTGTGCTTGTACGTGTGCGCGCGGAACGCGGCGTCGCGCTGCACCTCCTCCAGCTTCACCAGCGGGTTGGAGGCGTTCTTGTTGTACTCGCCGAGGATGGCGCGCGACTCGGTCTTGAAGCCCTCCACCGAGTAGTCGAGGTGCTGGAAGCGGTCCGCCTCGATCTCGAGGACCTTCTCCAGGTCCTCCTTGGCGAAGGTGGTGTGGTAGTTCGTGAGGTCGTCGCTCGTGTACGCGTTCTGCCGCGCGCCGATGCGCGTGAGCACCGCCTGGTACGCGTCCGGCGGGTAGGCCTTCGTCCCGCGGAACATCATGTGCTCGAAGAAGTGCGCGAACCCGGTCTTGCCGGGCTCGACCTCGTTGCGCGAGCCGGTCTGGATCGGGATCTGGACCGACACGAGATCCGGGAAGCCGGTCGGCACCACGATCACCTTCAGGCCGTTCGGGAGCGTCCGCTCCGCGGCGGGGAAGGGCAGCACGTCGCCCGTGGCGGCGCGCGGCGGCGCGGCGGAGGCGGGCGCGGCCGCGACCAGGGCCAGGGCAGCCATGGCGGCGGCGAGGAGCAGCGGAGCAGGGGTCGGACGCATGCGGCGGATCTCCCTCGGGTGAACGAGAAGGGACGAAAGCACGGGGTGGGGCGACCGGCAAGCGGCGCCTCCCCCGGCGCCACGCCGTCCCTTCTCCGAGGCGCGGCGGCCCGGTCCGTGACGCCCGTGGCCAGGAGGGGCGCGCGCCGTCGCGCCGAAATAGCCCCGGCCTCCCTCCCGTAGGAAAGGCCATCGGAGGTTGGACATGAAGGCCCTCGCAATCGTCGCTCTCGCCGTCGCCCTCGAAGCAGGCTTCCTCTTCACGCTCGCGGTCCCCGCCCGCACCGCCGTCGCCCAGGACGGCCGCGCCGCTCAGGTCGAGCTGGCGCGCGCTCCGGCGCCCGTCCCGGCCCGCTCGTAGCCCGCACGCGGCACCCCGCGGTGGACTACGATGCGCCATGGCCGAACGCCCCTGCCTGCTCCTCGCCGCCTTCCCGCCCGAGCTGGCGGGCCTCGACGCGGCGCCGCCGCCCGGCTGGATCCCGGGCGTCACCGGGGTGGGCGCCGTCGCCGCGGCGATCGAGACGGCGCGGCTCGTCGCCCTGCACGCGCCGGCGCGGGTGCTGTTCGTCGGGACCTGCGGCGCCTACGACGCGCGGCTCGCGCCCGGCGACCTGCTCTCCGCGTCCGAGGTGGTCGCGACCTCGCTCGACGAGGTGGAGGGGCGTGCGTACCGGCCGGCGATCGAGCGGGTGCGCTGGCCGGCGGGCTGGGACCTGCCGTTCCCCGCGCACGGGGTGGCGGTGCCGCCCGCGATCACCCGCACCGAGGCGGGCGCCCGCGCGCTCGCCGCGGTGGCCGCGGCGGAGCACCTCGAGCTGACCGGCGTCTTCGCCGCGTGCCACGCGGCGGGCGTGCCGGCGGCCGCGGCGCTGGCGGTCGCGAACCGGGTCGGCCCGGACGCGCACGCCGAGTGGAAGGCCACGCACGCCGCCGCGAGCGCGGCGCTCCGCGCGGCGCTGGAGGCGCGCGGCGTGCTGCCGACCTCCGCCGCCGGCCGGTCCGGCTGATCGGCGCGAGCTCAGCGCGGGGGGGCCGCGGGGCGGGCGGCCGAGGCCGCCGCGAGCGACCGCCGGAGGACCCAGGCGATGGCGAGCAGGACGGCGCCCGTCCCGAGCGCCGGCAGGATCAGCGCGCCGGCGCCGCCGCGGCCGGCCGCCAGCGTGGCGCGGAGCGCGGTGACGTCCGCGGCGAGCGACCCGACGTACACCGAGACGACGAGGCCCGGGAGGCTGCCGAGCAGCGACGCGAGCGCGAACGCGCGGAGCGGCACCGGCGTCGCGCCGAGCAGGTAGTTGAGGACGGTGAACGGCGCGAACGGCGCGAGCCGGAGCAGCAGCACCACGCGGAAGCCGGAGGCGCCCAGCGCGGCGTCGAGGCCCGCGAGCGCGGGGGAGCGCGCGGCCAGCCGGGCGGCGCGCTCCCGCACCAGCCAGCGGCCGGCGGCGAACGCGGCGCAGGCGCCGGCGGTGCTGGCCGGGATGGCGAGGAGCGAGCCGGTCACCGGCCCGAGCGCGAAGCCGGCGGCGAGGTGCAGCAGCGGGGCGGGCACGAGGAGCGGCCCGCTCGCGACGTAGGCCGCCGCCAGCGCGGCGGCGGCGGCGGGCGCGCTCTGCCGCAGCGCCTCGAGCGCGCGGGTGGCAGGGCCCGGGGCGAGCGCGGCGAGCGCGGCCGCGGCCGCGACGACCAGCAGGGCGGCGGCGGGCCGGGCGAGCCGGGCCAGCCGGCCCGGCGGAGGGGAGGAGGGGAGCACGCGCGCAGTGTAGCGCCCCTCGGTCCCATCCGCCCGGCCGCGCCGCGCGTGGGTCACTCGCCGAGGGTGGCGCGCAGGAACCAGCCGTGCTTCTCCACGCCGGCGATGACGCCGGTGAGCAGGTCCACCGTCTCGGGGTCACCGTGCTCCTCGGCGAGCGCCTGCGCGGCGCGGAGGCCGCCCAGGTACGCCTCCACCCGGTCGGCGAGCAGCCCGACCAGCTCGAGGTCGCGGACGGCGCCCGCGGGCAGCTCGGGCACGCGGCTCGTCGCGGCGACCTCGCGCGCGGTCCCGGCGGCGCGGCCGCCCAGCGTCACGGCCCGCTCGGCGACGTCGTCGGAGTGGCGTGCGAGCGCGGTGGCGAGCTCCTCGAACAGCGCGTGGAGCGGGGCGAAGCCGGGCCCCTTCACGTTCCAGTGCGCGACCTTCGCCTGCGTCTGCAGGTCGATGCCGTCGGCGAGGGTGGCGACGAGCGCGTCGGCGACGCGGCGGCGGTCGGGCTCGGCGAGCGCGCTGGGGCTGCGGAACAGGTCGCGCCGGGTGCGGGGGGGCTGGGGGGTGGCGGTCGGGGTTCGGGTCGTGGTCGTCATGTTCAGGTCCTCCTCTCGGACGCGAAGGAGGATGCCGCCCCGCCGCTGATAACTCCAAGACATCGTCTCGATGGCCCTGATACCCGAAAACTGTCACGGCTGGAAAGCAGCCCGGCGCCGGCGCGCCCGCGGCGTTTGACGCCGCGGCGCCGCCGTTGCTAGATCCCCCGCACCATGCAGGTGAGGCTCAACGGAGAGCTCCGCGACATCCCCGACGGACTGACCGTCGCCGGTCTCCTCGCGCACCTCGGCGTCAAGGCGCCGCGGGTGGCGGTCGAGGTCAACGAGGCGGTCGTCACCAAGGACCGCTACGAGGCCCATCGGATCGGGCCGGGCGACTCGGTCGAGATCGTCGCCTTCGTCGGAGGAGGGTAGGCCATGGCGGACACCTGGAGCATCGGCGCGCACGCGTTCACCAGCCGCCTGCTGGTGGGCACGGGCAAGTACCCCGACTTCCCCACCATGCAGCGGGCGCTCGCCGCCTCGGGCGCGGAGGTCGTCACCGTCGCGGTCCGCCGGCTCGACCTGTCGAAGAAGGGCGAGGAGTCGCTGCTCGCCTGGATCCCGAAGGGCATGAAGCTCCTGCCCAACACCGCCGCCTGCTTCACCGCCGAGGAGGCCATCCGCACCGCGCGCCTCGGCCGCGAGCTGGAGATGGGCGATCTGGTGAAGCTGGAGGTGATCGGCGACCGCCGGACGCTGTTCCCCGACGTGGAGGGGCTGATCCAGGCGGCGAAGGTGCTGGTGAAGGAGGGCTTCACCGTCCTGCCGTACACGAACGACGACCCGGTCACCGCGAAGAAGCTCGAGGACGCGGGCTGCGCCGCGGTGATGCCGCTCGGCGCCCCCATCGGCTCGGGCCTCGGCCTCCGCAACCCGTACAACCTCCGCATCATCATGGAGACGGTGCAGGTGCCGGTGCTGGTGGACGCGGGCGTGGGCACGGCCAGCGACGCGGCGCTCGCGATGGAGCTGGGCGCGGTCGCGGTGCTCATGAACACCGCCATCGCCGAGGCGAAGGATCCGGTGCTCATGGCCGAGGCCATGCGCGCCGGCGTGGAGGGCGGCCGCAAGGCGTTCCTCGCCGGCCGGATCCCGATGAAGCTGCACGCCGCGGCGTCCTCGCCGATGAGCGGGCTCATCGGGAGCTGACGGCCGGGCGCCCCCTCGTCCCGGCGTCCCGACGCGCGCCGGAGCGGCGCGGCGCCCGGGATGGGCCCGCTCGGCCTGGGCGGGGGCGAGCCGGAGCGCGACTGCCTGGATCGAGGCGGTCGGGCTATCCGGCGGGCTCGAGCGTCGCGACGTCGTCGATGACGGAGCGGAAGACGCGCGAGGGCTTGCCCCATCCACCGGCAGTGTACCCGCGGCAGATCTTGTCGTACGCCTCGGGGTGCTGGTGCGGCGCGAACTCCTCCACCGTGCCGCGCAGCGCGTAGCCGCGGTAGGTGTCGAGGTCGATCACGGTCCGCGTCTCGAGCCGGTTCGACTTGAGGTTCATGTACGTCTTCAGCGCGAGCCCGTCGCCGTGGAACAGGGTGAGGCGGCCGTCGCGGACCTCGTGGTGGAAGATGAAGCGCGGCGAGATGTTCGCGGTCTCGCCGACGCCGACCAGCGCGTAGCGGACGCTCCCCACGATCTGCACCAGCTCCTCGAACGGCACGTTCTCGAAGAACTTGAGCGTGTACGGGCTGTGGTGGACGGTGAAGATGGACGCGCCCTTCACCACCAGGCCGTCGCGGTCCTCCTCCAGGAGGTCGGTCGCCACCGAGTTCACCGACAGCGCGCGGGTCTTCACCTGGAAGCCCTGGTACTGCTCGACGCGCGTCAGGTGGACGGTGATGCACTCGCCGCGGGCCGGCGTGCGCGCCAGCGGTCCGGCGAGGCGGAGGCGCAGCTCGCGGCCGGTCGGACCGGGCTCGATCCCGAGCACGCGGTTGACCGACACCGCGTTGTAGGTGCCGCCGAGGCTGGTGGTGCCCATGAAGGACAGCACCTTGTCGAACTTCACCGACGGGAAACGGGGGGCCTGCTTCGCCTTCTGCGCTTCCAGGAAGGCGAGGAAGCTCTGGAGATCGCTCGACACGGATGCTCTCCTCGCGCAGGATGCTGCCGGAGGCGGAGATTACGGATGGAGGTCCCCGTTGTCCACCTGATCACGGACCGTCGGCTCGCTTCCTCGCTGCCGGCGCGCGCCGCCGCCGCCCTGCGCGGGCTGCCCCCCGGGATCGCCGCGATCCACCTGCGAGAGAAGGACCTTTGCGGTCTGGATTTGCTCCGGCTCGCGCGCGCGCTCGCCGCGGTCTGCCGCGACGCGGGCCAGCGGCTGCTCGTGAACGATCGGCTGGACGTGGCGCTCGCCGCGGGGGCCGACGGCGTCCACCTCCCGTCGGCGGGCGTCTCGCCGGTGGACGCGCGGCGGCTGCTCGGCCCGGCGGCCCTGCTGGGCGTCTCGTGCCACTCGGAGGCCGACGTGGTCCGCGCCCGCGCGGGCGGGGCGAGCTTCGCCACGTTCGGGCCCGTCTACGACACGCCCTCGAAGCGCCCCTACGGCGCGCCGGTGGGCGTCGGCGCGCTGCGCGCGGCGGCGCGGCTCGGGCTCCCGCTGGTCGCGCTCGGCGGGGTGGACCCCTCGCGCGTCGCCGAGGTGCGCGCCGCGGGCGCGCGCGGGGTCGCGACCATCCGCGCCTGGCTCACCGGCGACGATCCCGCGGGCGCGGTGCGCGCGCTCCTCGGCCGCTGATCCGGGCGCGCGGCGGCCTCAGCCGGCGCGCCGCAGCGACAGGAAGTACTGGTACGGCAGGAACGCGTGCTCCTGCGCCAGCTCCAGCCCGGCCTCGTGCGCCGCGGCGAGGAAGTCCTCGCGCGACACCTTGTGGTCCGGCGGCGGGCCGACCGGGAGGTCGCCCGGCTGGAAGTCCACGTTCACCAGCCGTCCCCCGGGCTTGAGCCGCGAGGCGAGCCGGCGCAGGTCGGCGGCGCCGTCGTGGAAGTGGTGGAACGTGTTCACGACGAGGATCGCGTCGCACGGCTCCGGCGGCAGGGCCGGCGCGCCGTCGGTGGAGAGGAGCGGGTGCACGTTGTCGACGCCGGCGTCGCGGGCCCGCTCGCGCAGCAGCGCGATCATCCGCGGCTCGACGTCGATGGCGTACACGCGCCCGCGCGGCCCCACCGCGCGCGCCATGCGCAGCGAGAAGTAGCCGGGGCCGGCGCCCGCGTCGCACGCCACGCCGCCCTCCGGCAGCCGCAGCGCCTCCACCACCGCGTCCGGCTTCTGCCAGGCGGCGCGGTCCGCGCCCTCGAGCTTGGCGAGGTAGGCGGCGAGGTCCTCCGGGTTCCCGTGCCGGTCCCGGCCCGGCGCGTGATCGCCGTGGCCAGGCCCGTGCCGGTGCTGCCCGCCCGCGCCGTGCGCTCCGTGCCCGTGTCCGCCGCCGTCGCCGTGGTGTCCGTGTCCGCTCATGGTCGCTGGGAGCCCTTTCCCGGCCGGGCGGTTCACCCGGCCGCCTCCGGCCCGAACCGGGGTGCACGCGGGCCGGTGCCCGGGTATATTGCCGCGCGCATGGGCAGTCCCGTCTACGAGATCTCCAAGGACTTCGTCTTCAGCGCCGCGCACCAGATCCGCTTCCACGGCGGCAAGTGCGAGCGGCTGCACGGCCACAACTGGCGCGTCCGGGTTCACGCGCGCGCCTCGACGCTGAACCGGATCGGGATGGTGATCGACTTCGCCGACCTGCAGCGGCTGGTCGCCGAGGTCGGGTCCCGCTTCGATCACCAGAACGTCAACGAGGTGGCTCCGTTCGACCAGGAGAACACCACCGCCGAGCTCCTCGCCCGGTTCTTCTACCAGGAGATGTCCCGGCGCCTCGCCGACCTGGAGGGCGGGCGCGTGACGGTGTCGCGCGTGGACGTCTGGGAGAACGAGGGCTCGCTGGCGGTCTACCGCGAGGAGTGACGGCGGCGCCTTCGGGCGTCAGCCACGCGCGGTAGGGTCGGACGTGCCCGTCCTCTGCCTGGTCCCCACGCCGCTCGCGGCGGCCCGTGCCGCACGCCGGCTGTGCGACGCGCAGGGCGGGCTCCTGTTCGGACCCTCGGTCTCCACGCTGGAGCGGCTCGTGCCGGGCCTGCTCGCCGCCGCGGGCGACCGCCGCGCGGTGCTGCCGCCGCTCGCCGAGCGGCTGCTCGCGGCCGGCGCGGGGGCCGACGCGGGCGGTCCGTTCGCCGGGATGCAGGCCTCGAGCGGCCTCGCCGGCGCGCTCGCGGCGGCCATCGCGGAGCTCCGGCGCGCCGAGGTGACCGCGGCCGACGCGCGCGCCGCCGCCGCCGAGGGCGACCTGCCCGCCGCGGCCGCGGCCCGGCTCCGCGCGCTCGCGGACGCGCTGGCCGCCTACGAGGCGCGGCTCGACGGCCTCGGGGCCCTCGATCGCGCCGGGGCGGCGCGCACCGCCGCGGGGGCCGCCGCCCGCGGGGCCGCCTCGCCCGAGACCGCCGGCCTCGACCTGCTCCTGCTCGACGGCCACGTCGCGCTCGCCCCGGCGGAGTGGGACCTCGTCGCCGCGCTCATGGCGCGCGCCCGGCGGAGCCGGGTCCACCTCCCGTACTTCCCGGAGCGGTCCGACCTGTGCGCGCCCGCGGAGCCGCTGCTCCGGCGGCTCGAGGCGCTGCACGAGGTGGCCTCCCGCCGCGACGTGGAGGTGGTCCTCCCGCACGTGGACGGCGCCGATCGCGCCGTGCGGCCCTCGGCGCTGCTGGCCGCGTTCGCCGGCGGGGCCGGGGGCCGGGCGCGCCGGTGGACCGGAGGGCCAGGTGCTGGCGCTCCCGGGCGCGGGCGAGGCGGGGGAGGCCGAGGCCGTCGCGGAGGCGGTGGAGCGGCTCCTCGCGAGCGGGCTCGCGCCGGAGGACGTGGCGGTGGTCTCGCCGGCGCCGCGCCGGGCCGGTCCCGCGCTCGCGCGCGCGCTCGCCGCGCGCGGCATCCCCTTCGCCTCCGGCCGCGGCCCGGCGCTCGCCGAGGTGCCGCTGGCGCGCTGGGTCCGCGAGGCGCTCGCGGCGGCCGGGGGCCTGGGTCGCGCGGCCGCCGAGCGGTTGCTCGCGAGCGGCTGGCTCGCGGCGCCCGGCGGCGGCGCGGTCGGACCGGTCCTGGACCGCGCCGGCGCGCTCGACGGCCGGGGATCGCCGGCGGCGGCGCTGCGGCGTCGGCTGGCGGCGCTCGGGGGCGCCGCCGGCCGCGAGCGCGCCGCGGTGGCGCGCGCCGCCGGGGCGGTCGAGGCGCTGGAGGCCGCGCTCCACCCGCTCGCGTCGCCCGGCACGGCCCGCGCCCACGCCGCGCGGCTGTCGGCGTTCCTCGACGCGTCCGGCGTCCGGCGGCGCGCCGCGCGCGGCCCGCGCGCCGAGGTGGCGCGCGATCTGGCCGCGCTCGCCGGTCTGGAGGAGGCGGCGGAGGCGGTGGTGCGCGCGTCCGCGCTGCTCGGCGAGGCCGGCGCGGCGCTGGCGCCGGCGGCGTTCCTGGAGCGCCTCGGGCTGGCCGTCGAGCAGGCCGCGCTGCCGCCCGGCCCGGAGGCGGCGGCCGGCGCCGTCGAGCTGTCCGGTCTGGACGAGGCGCCCGGCCTGTCGGCCCGGGCGGTCGTGGTCACCGGCGCCCGCCACGGCGCCTTCCCCGCCGCGCCGCCGCCCGAGCCGCTCCTGCGCGATCCCGAGCGGCTGGCGCTGAACCGCCGGCTGCGCCGCGCCGCGCTCCCGCCCACCGGCGCGCGGCGCGCCGAGGCGACCTACCGCGCCTTCGCGGCGCTCGCGGCCGGCCGCGAGGCGGTCGCGATCACCTGGGCGGCCCCCGGCCCGGGCGGCGACGGCGGCCCGCTCGCGCCGCTCGCTGCCGAGGCGCTGGTCGCCGCCGGCGCGGAGGTCGCCGGCCCGGCGGCCGCGCCGGAGCCGCCGCTCTCTCGCGCGCGCACGGTCCGCGCGGCGCTGCGGGCCGCGGCGCGCGCCGGGGACGCCGGCGCGGCGGCGCTGGGCGGCACCGTGCTCGCGCCGCGCGCGGCGGACGCGCTCCGGCGCGGCGCCATCGAGTCGGCCCGGCGCGACGCGGTGCTGGCGCGGCGGCCGGCGCCGTTCGCGGGGCAGGTGGAGGCGCCCGCGCTCGCCGCGCTCGGAGCCGCGCTCCCGGAGGAGTGGGCGCCCACGCGGCTCGAGGGCTTCGCGCGCTGCCCGTTCCGCGGCTTCCTGGCCCAGGTGCTGCGGCTCCCGGACCGCGCCGCCGCCGACCTCGACATCGACCCGCGCGACGAGGGCAGCCTGCTGCACGCGGTGCTGGAGCGCTTCGTGCGCGGGCGGATGGAGCGGCGCGCCTGGCCGCCGGACGGCGGCGAGGCCGACCTGGCGGAGATGCGGGCCGCGGCGGCCGAGGCGTTCGCGCGGTTCGAGCGCGAGGGGCGGACCGGCGATCCCGCCGCCTGGGCGGCGCGGCGCGAGGCGGTGCTGGCGCGGCTCGATCGCGTGGTGCGCGCCGAGGCGCGCGACCACGGCGGCCTCGCGCCCGCGGCGGTGGAGCTGCGCTTCGGCCGCGGGGGCCCGCTGCCGGCGCTGGAGCTGGCCTGGGACGGCGAGCGGGTCCGGCTGGAGGGGCGGGTGGACCGGATCGACGCCGGCCCGGGGCGCCTGCTGGTCGTGGACTACAAGAACGCGCGGAACGGCGACGCGTACGCGGACGGGCTCGACCCGGAGGCGTTCGGCGATGCCGCGTTCCAGATCCCCGCCTACCTGATGGCGGCGGCGCGCGCGTTCCCGGGGCGGCCGCGGCTCGAGGCCACCTACGCGCTGCTGCGCCGCGCCGAGCGCCTGGACCCGGTCGCGCTCGACGCGGACGACCCGCTGCTCGCGGCCGAGCCCGCGCCGCCGCCGGGCGGGCCGGAGGCACCGCGCCCGTTCGCGGCGGCGGTGGTGGAGCGGGTCCGGCAGATCCGGGCCGGCGCGTTCCCCATCGCCTCGCGCGGCTGCGATGGCTGCCCGTTCGGCGCCGTCTGCCGGTTCCAGGGCACCGCCGCGCTGGCGGAGCGGGGCGGCGGGGCCGCGGGGAAGGGCGCGTCGCCGTGAGCGGCAAGGTCACGTTCGGCCCGGCCGCGCAGGCGCTGTTCCGCCTGGAGGCGCCGACGGCGGTCTCGGCCGGCGCCGGCTCGGGCAAGACCACCGCGCTGGTGGAGCTGTGCGTGCGGCTCCTGGAGGGCTCCGCGCTGGGCTCGCCCTGCGAGCCGCGCGCGCTCGCCGCCATCACCTTCACCGAGAAGGCGGCCGAGGAGCTGGAGGAGCGGCTCCGCGCCGCGGTGACGGCGCGCGCGCGCGCGGCGCGCGAGGCGCCGGAGTCGCCGGAGGCGCGCGCCTGGCTGGAGCGGCTGCACGGCCTCGACGCGATGGCGGTGGGCACCATCCACGGCTTCTGCGGCCGCCTGCTGCGCGAGCACGCCCCCGAGGCCGGGCTCGACCCGGAGGCGGCGGTGCTCGACGAGGACCGCGCGTCGGCGTGGATCGGCGCGTCGGCGCAGGCCGCGGTGGTGGCGGCGCTGGACGCCGGCCGCCCCGCGGCGCGGGCGCTCGCCGCCGGGCTCGGCGCGGCGCGCGGCGGCCTCCCGGCGCTGGTGGGCGGGCTCCTGCGCGAGCGCGCCACCCGCGGCGACGGCGGGCCGGTCGCGCTCGCCCCCGCCGACGAGCCGGCCGCGCTCGCCGCGCGCGCGCGGCTCGATGACGCCGCGCGTGCGCTGCTCGGCGCCCGCGCCGAGGCCTCGACCGCCGGGGCGCGGGCGCTGGTCGAGGCGGTGGCGCGCGCGCGCGAGGCGCTCCGGCCCGGCGACCTCGACGGCGCGCTCTCCGCGGACGGGCTGGCGCGGCTCGGCGGCCTCGCCGAGGCGCTGCGCGGCAGGCGCGTCCTCAAGGCGGACGGCCCGGCGCTGCGCGAGGCGCGGGAGGCGCTCGCGGCCGCGTGGGAGGCGCTGGAGCCGCTCGCGGCGGGCGTGCTGGCCGCGCCGCAGCAGGCCGAGCTGGCGCGGCTGGTGGAGGACGCGGAGGCGCGCTACGCCGCGCGCAAGGCCTCGGCGCGGGCGGTGGACTTCGACGACCTCCTGCTCCGCGCGCGCGACCTGCTGCGCGCGGACCCCGGGGTGCGCACCGAGCTGCGCGGGCGGCTGCGCGCGCTGCTGGTGGACGAGTACCAGGACGTGAACCCGGTGCAGCAGGAGGTGTTCGAACTCGTGGCCGGGCCGGACGGCGGGGCGGCGGGGCCGGTGCTGGTGGCGGTGGGCGACCTCAAGCAGTCGATCTACCGGTTCCGCGGCGCCGACGTGGCCGTGTTCGCGCGCCTCATCCGCCGCCTCGGCGCGGGGCAGGGGCGGGTGCTGCACCTCTCCGAGAACCACCGCTCCGCGCCGGCGGTGCTCGACCTCGTGAACGAGGTCTCCGCCCGCGCCTTCCGTCCCCCGCCCGGCGCGCCGCCGCGCGACGACGAGCTCGCGTTCGGCGAGCACGACCGGCTGGTGCCCACCCGCCCCGAGGCGCTCCGGCCCGCGTGCGAGGTGCTGGAGGACGGTGCGGAGGGGAACGCCGCCGAGCGGCGCGAGCGCGAGGCCGAGGCCATCGCGGCGCGCATCCGGGCGCTCGTGTCCGGCGCCGCCGGCGTCGAGGTGCGGGAGCGCGACGGCGTCACCGCGCGCCGCCCGCGCTTCGGCGACGTCGCCATCCTGTTCCGGCGGCTCACGCAGATCGCGCCGTACGAGCGGGCGCTGCGCGCCGCCGGCATCCCGTACCGGCTGGCGCGCGGCGGCGGCTTCTACCAGGCGCCGGAGGTGCGGGATCTCGGCGAGCTGCTGGCGGCCCTCGCCGACCCGTCCGACGCGGTGGCCTGGGCGGCGCTGCTCCGGTCGCCGGCATGCGCGGTGTCCGACGGGTCGCTGGTCCTGCTCGCCCGCGCCGGGCTCGGCCGGCTGGCCTGGCTCGCACCGGCGGAGCTGGCCGCCGAGGTCGATCGCGCCGCCGCGGGCGCGCAGGCCGGCGAGGACGCGGCCGCGGCCGGCCCCGGCGCGAGCCCGCCCGCAGACGTCGCGCCGCGCGCGATCCCCGCGGACGAGTGGGCCCGCCTCCTCCGGCTGCTCGCCGCCCATCGCACGCTCCACGCGCTCCGCGACCGGGTGCCGGTCGGCGAGCTGCTCGCGCGCGCCGTGGAGGCGCTGGACCTCGACGCCGCGCTGCTCGCCGGCCCCGACGGCGAGCGCCGGGCCGTGAACCTCGAGAAGGCGCTCGCGCTCGCCGCGCGCTTCGGCGAGGACGGTGGCACGCCCGCCGAGCTGGCCGCGCACCTCCGGGCCCAGGCGGCGCGGCCGCCGCGCGAGCCCGAGGCCGAGCTGGAGGCCGCCGACGCGGTGTCGCTCCTGTCGGTGCACCAGGCGAAGGGGCTCGAGTGGCCGGTCGCGTTCGTGCCCGACCTGGGCGCGCGCGCCCGCGCCGACCTGCGCCGCGCGCTGCTCGATCGCGACGGCAGGCTGTGCGTGGCGCTGTTCGACCCCGCCCGCGAGGCGTTCGTCGAGACCGCGGCGCTCGCCCGCGCGCGCGACGACGACCGGCGCTCCGCCGCCGCCGAGTCGCGGCGGCTGCTGTACGTGGCGCTCACCCGCGCGCGCGACCTGCTGGTGCTCTCCGGCGAGGGCTCCGGCGCAGAGACCTGGCGCGGGATGGTGGAGGCCGGGCTGGCCGAGCGGCCCGACCTCGCCCGCCGGATCCCCGTGGCCGAGGACGTCGCCGCCGCCATGGCCGACGCGCCGCCCGCGCCCGCGCGCGCCGCCGCATCGACCGCGGAGCCCCTCGCCCCGCCCCCGCTCGCGCCGCCTGCGCCCCCCGCCGCCACGCGCGCCGCCGTCACCGAGCTCGCGGAGTACGCCCGCTGCCCGCGCCGCCACCTGCTCGGGCGCGTGCTCGGGATCCCCGAGCCGCGCGGCGCCCCCGGCGTCCCGCCCGGCGACGACCCCGGCCGCGCCACCGCCCGCGGCACGCTCGCGCACGCCATGCTCGCCGAGACCGATCTCGGCGCGCCACCGCTCGAGCGCCGGGCCCAGCTCGCCGCCGCCGCCGCGCGGCGCGGCTACGACCCCGCCAGCCCCGGCGTGCGGCGGATCCTGCTCGAGGTGGCGCGGTTCGCCGAGTCGCCCGGCGGGCGCGAGCTCGCGCTCGCCGCGCGCGAGGGCCGGCTCCTGCGCGAGGTCCCGTTCCTGCTCCGCCTCGGCCCCGGCGACGGCGCGCCGGCGGTGTACCTCGTCGGCGCGCTCGACGCGCTCGTGCAGGAGCGGCGCGGCGGCGGGCTCACCGTGGTGGACTACAAGTACGCGACGCCCAGGGCCGGCGCCGCGGAGCGCTACCGGCTCCAGCTGCTCGCGTACGTGCTCGCCGCCGCCCGAGCCCACCCCGGCGCCCGCGTCCGCGCCCGGCTCCAGTTCCTGCGCGGCGACCACCGCGCCGTGGACGTGACCCCCAGCGCCCGGGAGCTGGAGCGCTTCGAGCAGGACGCGCCGCGCCTCGCCGCCGAGGCACGCAAGGGCGCCGAGCCGTCCCCCGCCGAGCTCGGCCGCGAAGAGGCCCGCTGCCGCGCCGAGGGCTGCGGGTACGTGCCGCGCTGCTTCCCGAGGCGGCACGGGGACTGAAAGCACGTGAACCCATCCCCTCCCGTCGCCGCGGCGGCCGATCCGCGTCGCATCGCGTCGTTGCTCCTCCCTCACATGCCGACGGGCATGCTCGGTCGTCGCGCCTCGCGCTGCTCGCGTCTCGACCGCCTGGCTCGGTCCGGGGATGGATTCACGCGCTCTGAGCGAACGTTCACCCCGTGCCCGTGCCCGCGCCCGAACGCTCCACGCGAGCGCCGCCGTGTTCCCCGCCACGACGTCGCGGGGCGTACGCGTCCACGAGCGCATCGCCCAGCGCCCGCCGCGCCTCCTCCAGGTTGTGCCCCCGGCAACGGATCCTGAGGTTGTCCACCGTGGATGCCCCGCCACGCGCCACCGGCACGACGTGGTCCAGCTCCAGCCGGTGCGTGGAACCGCAAGGCTCGCCGGACGGGAGGACGAAGGTGCAGCGCCCGCAATCGCGTTCCCAGACCTCGCGGCGAACGTGAGCCGGGATGTGGTCCGGCATCGAGGGCCGGATGGACTTCCGAGGCTTCGCCGTGAGCCCCTTCCGTCGCGCGCGCTCCGCGAGCAACTCGTCCAGCGCCGCCTCGAGGACGTTCTCGCGGGTGGCGCCCGGCATGGCGTGGGACAGCGCGTCCCGTGCCGCGTCGAGCTTCTCGAGGAACGCCTTGGAGACCGTGAGGTGCATGCGGGCCGAATCCCCGGCGAGCCAGTCCACCGAGCTGGGCTTCGCGGCAGGCGAAGCGGGCGAAGCGGGCGCGACGAAGCAGGCCTCGGGAGCCCGCGGATCGACAGGCTCACCCCGAGCGGCATCGCCACGACCCGCGGGCTCGACCCGGCCGGGCGGAGGCGGTTCGGGCGCCCGAAATAGAACCGGCGCCGCAGCGCTCGACGCCATCGGCGGCGCGGCGACCGCCCGGATCGGCACGACGACCTCGCGACGAAGCGGGTTCTCGACCGGCCGGATCGAGGCAGCCACCGCCGCCGCGTCCCGGCTCGAGAGCCCGAAGAACCGCGGCAGGATCTCGGCGCAGTTCTCGGTGGTCACCACCTTCGACAGCTCGCAGACCGACGAGAGGCAGAGCTTGCCCTCGCGCAATCCGCGCTCCACCGCCGGGTACCGCTGGATGAGCTCCGCCGCCGTCTTCCGGTACTGCGCTGCCCCCGCCGAGAGCCCCAGCTCACGGCGGAGGAAGGAGAACAGCGAGGTGTGCCCCCGGGCCCTGTACAGCCCGCGCCGGTCGAACTCCGCCAGCGCGACCAGGAACTCCGCCATGGCGTGGCGCTCGGAGCGGAGGAGGGCGACGAGACGGTTCGTGAGCTCGAGAGCGAGGTCCATGAAGGAAGCATCGCACGCGAATTTCGCCGTCCGTAAAACGCACGAGGACGAGCCAGGCCGCGAGAACGGGAGCAGGCCTCCGCGACCCCTCTGCTGTTCCCCCAGCGCCTCAGTGGCGTCCAGGGAGCGCGCAAGAGCCGTGTTCCAGCGCGAGTCCGCTCGCGCAACCCCCGCCCGTCCCGCGAACCCGTCAAGCGTTCACCGTGAGACAAACGGGTGCTGCGTCGCTCCCCGCGGCCGCCCGCATCCATCTCGCTCGCCCAGCGCCCCGCGCCTTGCGCCCGCGCCGCCTTCCGCGCCCGCCTTCCGCGCCGCGCGCCCTCATTCCGCGCCCCGCGCCGCACCATCAGGCCTCTCGCGAGCCGATCCCGCCGCCCCGGTTCCGGAACGCGCAACCGCCGCCGACCGCCCCCGCACCCTCAGTGCCCAAGGCGTTCCCGCCTTCCGCGTCTCGCGCCCGCCTTCGCCCCCGCCCCCGCCGCACGCAGCAGCCGATCCCTCCGCGCCGCGCCCCGCCTTCCGCGCCTCGCGCCGCACCATCTGCTCTCGCGAGCCGATCCCTCCGCGCCCGCCCCCGACCCACTCCGCCTCCGGCGTCCCTACGGATGCCTCGTCGGATTCGCCCCCGTCTCCACCGCTTCCTTCCCGAGATCCTCCCGGTGCCGCACGTCCGTCCGGTGCATCCCGAAGCGCGCGCTCCCCTCGCCGAACTCCCGGAGCACGTCCGATGGGCTCGTGTACGTCCGGTCGGGCAGCGACCGCAGGAAGTTGATGGCGTCCGCCGGCGCGCCGGCCTCGGCCGCCGCGGACGACAGCTCGTCGCGCGTGATCGGGTACTCGACCTCGGACAGGATCGCCGAGGGGCTCCGCTCCGGACGCTCTCCCACTCCACGGGCCATTGGTGCCTTCCTTTCGGGTGGACCACGGAAACCTGCGCAGCCCGCGGCGCGACGGCGAGGCGCGGCCCGGCGGCCGCCGGCTTTTCCCCTTGCCTCGTTCGGGCGCGGGTCCGTAGATTGCGGGCGGAAATCATTCAGGCACCGCCCCCGAGCCACCGACACCGCCAACCGAAATCGCTGGAGAGAGAGATGCCCGAGCACACGACCGAGCGCGTGAAGCAGATCCTGTCCTGGTACGGATCGGACAACCCCGGGACGCTCGCGAACCTGCACCGCATGCTCATGCACGGGAAGCTGGGCGGCACCGGCAAGATGGTGATCCTCCCGGTGGACCAGGGCTTCGAGCACGGGCCGGCGCGGTCGTTCGCGAAGAACCCCGACGGCTACGATCCCGACTACCACTTCCAGCTCGCGATCGACGCGGGCTGCAACGCCTACGCGGCGCCGCTCGGCTTCATCGAGGCGGGCGCGGCGAAGTTCGCGGGCCAGATCCCGCTCATCCTCAAGCTGAACAACTCCGACTCGCTCTCGAAGATGGGCGGCGCGCCCTGCTCGGCGGTGACGGCGTCGGTGAAGGAGGCCGTCCGGCTGGGCTGCTCCGCGGTCGGCTTCACCATCTACCCGGCCTCCGACGCGCGGAACACGCAGCTCGAGGAGCTCCGCGAGATCACCCAGGAGGCGAAGTCGATGGGCCTCGCGGTGGTGGTGTGGAGCTACCCGCGCGGCTCCGGCGTCTCCAAGGACGGCGAGACCGCGGTGGACATCAGCGCGTACGCCGCGCAGATCGCCGCGCAGATGGGCGCCCACGTCATCAAGGTGAAGCCGCCCAAGGACCTGGTCGAGCTGGACGCGGCGAAGAAGGTCTACGAGGAGCAGAAGATCCCGACGAAGACCCTGGCCGAGCGCGTGCGCCACGTGGTGCAGAGCGCGTTCAACGGCAAGCGCATCGTCATCTTCTCCGGCGGCGAGGCGAAGGGCACCGACGCGGTGCTCGAGGAGATCCGCGGCCTGAAGGAGGGCGGCGCGTTCGGCTCGATCATGGGCCGCAACGCGTTCCAGCGCCCGAAGGCCGAGGCGCTGAAGCTGCTGTCCGAGGTGATGAAGATCTACGCCAGCTAGGCGCGCGCTCCGGCGCGGGTCCAGGGGGCGGCGCCGCCGGGCGCCGCCCTCGCCGTTTCCGGGGGGGCGCCGCGCGGCGTTCCGCCCGGGCGCGGCCGCCGCCGCGACGCCTGGGCGCGCGCCGGCCGCCCGCCTGCCGTACGCTCCGTGAATCCTCCGGGCCCGCGCGGGGCCGGGCCCACGGGGGCCGATGCGCGCCCGTCCCGCGGCATGGAACATGCCAGAAGCCGCTGTTTTCTCTTGCCTATGAAGGCAGGCGGGGTTTATACGGCTTTACCTTTTGTTTCGCGGTCTTCGCACCGGCATCCGGCCCGCGGCGCGGACCGCGGCGTCGAGGCAAGGACACACTCCATGCGGCTTTACCCGAAGGTCATCCCGACGATCGCCCGCGAGGTCGTACAGACCCTCATGCAGGACGGCGACGTGGAGGTGGAGACCCTGCGCATCGCCGACGCCGAGATGGACATGGCGGCGATCATGAAGGAGTACCTCGCCGCGGAGGAGCGGGTGAACGCCGCCACGCGCGAGGCGCTGGAGCGCCGCGGCTACGATCACTCGCGGTTCAACCAGGTGAAGCGCGAGATGGCGGACGTCCGCGGCTTCAAGATGGGCGACGAGGGGATCGAGTACGTCATCGGTCAGATGATCGAGTTCCTGCTCATCTCCCGCAACGTGGAGGAGGTCTTCTCCGAGGATCACGTCCTCCGCAAGAAGGTCTTCAACATCTTCAAGAAGCACCTCGACGTGGACGAGGAGATCGACCGCGAGGCGCGCGCCCGGCTGAAGCACCTGCAGGAGGGCACCGCCGCCTGGGACATCGAGTACCAGAAGACGGTCGAGCTGCTCCGCCGCTCGCGCGGGCTCATCTAGCCCCTCGGCGACATCTCGCGTCACCCACGGCCCGCCCTCGGCGGGCCGTTCCGTCTCCGGACCCGGCGGCGCCGCCGGAAAGTTGACCTTCGATATCGCCCGATTACCGTGGACCCTCGGTGCGGAGGGCGGCGGAGATGGCGCGGGCGGATCGGTTCTACCGTGGGGTCCGCGGGAGCGCGGCGCTGGCCACGCGCCCGCTCGCCGCCGGCGCGATCGCCGCCGAGGCGCTCGAGCCCGGCGAGATGCGTCGCCTGCCGTTCGAGGGCGAGCTGCTCGGCGCCGCCCGGGTGCGGTCCGGGTTCGTCGCCATCCCGCTCGACGCGTTCGACGCCGCGGCCCTGGCGCTGGAGGCCGAGGAGCAGGCCGCGTACCTGCACCTGCTGCGGCTCTCGTTCGGCGAGGGGCGCAACTGGTGCCGCGCCGCGAAGCGCGACCTCATGGCGCGGCTGCGCCTGTCCGAGCGCCGGCTGCTGCGCGTCCTCGACGCGCTGGTGGAGAAGCGCTTCGCGCGCCCGCTCCACCGCGACAACCGCGGCACGCTCTGGCGCGTGTACCTGCCCCGCGAGGCCGCTGGCCGGGCGCCGGGGGACGAGGTGCTGCTGGGTCGCGCCATGCCCGCCGCGCTCCCGGTCCGCGCCCCCGACGTCGCCGCGCCGGTCCGCGCGCCGCTGCCGCCACCGCCGCCCGCCGCGACGGGCCCCGAGGCCGCGCTCGCCTGCGCGCTCCGCGACGCGCGCGGCGAGGCTGGGCCGGACGCGCTCGGCCGCGCCCTCCGCGACGTGCGCGACCTGCTCGCCGAGGGGCAGAGCGCCTCGCGCATCGCGGCCGCGATCGACACCGTCCGCCGCCGCGCCGTGCGCGCGGCGCAGAAAGGCCAGCCATGAGCCGCCTGCCCGCCGTCGCGCTCGTCGAGTCGCTCGATCCCGACGCCGTCGAGGTCTCGCCGGAGGCGCCGGCCGCGCCGGGGGCGGGGGCGGTCGACGCGCTCCGCCGCCGCCTGTCCGGCTCCACCGCGCGCGAGCACGTGGTGCTCGACTTCCTGGAGGACGACCTGCGCGAGGCGCGCGCGGCGCTCTCCGCGGTGGCCGCGTACGTGGCCAACGTCGAGGCCGCGCTCTCCGACGGCGAGCCGAGCCAGCAGCGCCTGCTCTCGCTCGCGCTGGGCGGGGCGCCCGCCGAGCGGCTCGACTACCTCTCCGGCGTGCTCGGGAGCGTGCGCCGCCGCCTGGCGCAGGTCGCCGCGCGGATGTGACGCTACGGCGCGCGCGCGCCGTGGACGCTCGCCAGCATCGCGCGCACCGGCCCCAGGTCGATCTCGCTCACCGCCGCCACCAGCAGGCGGCGCCCGTCGTTCGAGAACCAGAGGTGCAGCGGGCGCGCCCGCGCCGCCGGGTCGTCGGCGCGGCGCGCCACCGCGTCCACGCGCAGCGTCTGGAACCGGCCGGCGGGCGTGTCCACTGGCTCGATCTTCCGCGCGACCGTCCCCTCCAGCCGCCAGAAGCGCCGGTTCGCCACCAGCTCGAAGCAGAACGCCTCCCCGGGCGCGAGGCGCGCGGCGCGCAGCAGGTAGACCGCCGAGAGCGCGTCCAGCACCGGGCCCTGGCGCGGGTACGACGTCTTCCCCTCGCGGTCGCCGTAGCGGTACGCGACCACCACCTCGCCGGCCGGCGGCGCGAGCCGGGTGTCGCTCACCTTGCGGACGCCGTTCTCCAGCGCCTCGTCGCGGTACCGCTCGGGCAGGAGCGTGTCCGCGTCGATCCAGGAGAACCCCACCGCGGTGACGTTCTTGAGCGCGGCGAGGGAGGCGTCGGTGCGCGCGCGAGCGCGCAGCGGGATGACGCGCCCGCGGGACATGGGGCGCTCCACCGAGAGCTGGAGCGTGCCGGTGCGCACCATGCCGAGCAGGTCGAGTTCGAAGGTGAGCGTCTCGCCGGGACCCCAGGGGCGGGCGCCGGCGGCGAGCGGCGGCGGGCCGCAGGCCGGGGCGGCCGGAGCGGCGGATGGGGCGAGCAGGGCGAGCGCGAGCAGCGCGGCGGAGGTCATCTGCGGCGCCCCGGGCGCGCGCCGGCGCTCAGCGCGCCGCCAGCCGCCGGGCGAGCGCGTCCCCCAGCCGCCGGCGCGCCGCGAGCCAGCGGGCCGGGTCGCGCTCCCACCCGCGCGCCGAGGGCACCAGCGCCTCCGCCGTCGTCGCGGCGAGGCCGCCGAGGCCCGCGGCGGACGCGAGCCGCAGCAGCTCCACGTCCTCCAGCGCGTCGCGCACGATCTTGAGCCGGATGGACTCGACCGGGAACGGGCGCGTCCCCCCGAGCATGGCCGGCCGCCCCGGGTAGAGCAGCGTCCCGTCGCCATTCCCCGCGAACGCGCGCACGTCGGTCCAAGGGTCGCCTCGCCAGGCCTGGAGCATATCGTAGTAGAGCTCGCCGGAGAGGCCGCGCCGCCAGCCCAGCCAGGCCACCGCGCGCGCGGCCGCGCCCGGCCGGTCCACCTCGTAGCCCGGCCAGCCCGTGAACGTGCGGCGCATCTCGGCGCGGAGCGGGCCTTCCCCGGGCAGCTCCGCGCACCCGTGCGACATGCAGGACGCGTAGGAGAAGGCCACGCGCGGCGGCGCGCGCCCGTCCGGCAGCGCGTTCAGCACCGGCGCGTAGGCGTCGACCAGCCCGTCCAGCGCGGGCTGCGGCAGCGTGGTGGCGAACACGCGGATCCCCGCGGCGCGGGCGAGGCGGGCGCGGCGCGCCAGCTCGGCGACCTGGTCCGGCCGCGGCTCGTCGAGCGTGTACAGCCAGAGCCGGTCCGCCCATCCGCGCGCCTCGAAGTGCGTCCGCCACGCGCGCAGCGTGGCGGCGAGGTCCGCCTCCGGCCCGTCCCAGACGCGCCCGGCGATGCGCACCTCGGCGAACGCGCCGCGCACGCCCGGCACGAGCGTCCCGTCCAGCACCGGCCCGACCTCGGCGTCGTAGCGCGTCCAGTCGAGCGCGCAGCGCGCCGCCGTGCAGGTGCCGTCGGGCGGATCGGCCGACAGCGTGTACGGCGTCACCCGGTGCCGCAGCGCCGCCGCGGCGAGCGCGCGGGCCACCTCGGGATCGTCGGGGACCCCCAGCGCGCGCGTGCCGAGCCGGGTGGAGAGGCCGAACGGCGCGGCGAACGTGCCGGTGCGCGGGATCGCGAACGGCCACACCCGCAGCCGGACCGGGACCGCGGCGGCGCGCCGCCCGCCGGCCGAGAGCCGCACCACGCCCGCGTAGCCGCCGGGCGCGGCGTCCGCCGGCACGCAGACCTCCACCCAGATCGCCTGGAGCCGGCCGGCCGGGACCTCCACCGGGAACGCGCGCCGCGCCTCGCGGAACCAGGGATCGCGCGCCGGGACGAGCGGGTCCGGCCACTCGCCGGCGGCGCCGTCGGGCCCGCTCGGCCGCGCCAGGCGCACCGTCGCCACGCGGTAGAGCGCGACCGGGATCCGGCGCCCGCGCCGGCGCTCGTCCGGGGAGAGCGGCGCGGCCTCGGCCGCGAGCGCCACGGGGACGCCGCGGGGCCGCACCGCGACCTGCGCCGACTCGCACTCGCCCCGCGCCGCCACCAGGTCCACCGCGCGGCCCGGCGGGAGCGGGTCGGTGGGCCGGAGCTTGTCGAGGCCGCTCGCCACCGCCCACTCGAGCGTCTCCGGCGCGGCCCGCGGGACCGGGCCGGGTCGGGCGAGCGCGAGCAGGGCGAGCAGGATCGCGGGAGCAGCCACGCCGCGAAGGTGGGCGCCCGGGCCCCCGGGCACAAGCGAGCGCGAGGGCTCGCCCCGCGCGCGCCGCCCGGAGGGAGGGCGGCGCTCAGCGGACCGTCGCCACCTCGCCGCCGGGCCGGTAGCTCTTCAGCGTCGCGACGATGCTGCCCACCGCGAAGTCGGCGGAGGCGCGGACCAGGATGTGGCGCGGGTCGTCCGACAGCCACATGTACGAGTCGCGGCTGGTCGAGAACTTCCCCTCGAGCGCGGTGCGGACCTTCACCTTGAGGGTCGGGAACGTCCCGGCCGGCGTCTCGACCCGCTCCTGGCCGATCACCTCGGCCACGAGGGTGAACTGCTTCGAGCCGGAGACCACGGGCAGCTCGTAGCGGTGCCCGACCGTGAGCGGCTGCAGCCGGATCCACATGAACGCGCCGGTCAGGTCGTGCGCGTCGACCGGGATGGGGAACGTCTTCTCCTTGCGCTTCCCCTTCCGCTGCACGACCACGGTCGCCTGCCCGTTCGCCCGGTCGAAGCGCGCCGAGTCCACGTGGTAGTCGCCGACCTCGTAGGCCTTCAGGTCGGAGCCGCGGCTCATCCGCGCGGTCGAGTCCCAGTACGAGACCAGGTGCTCGCGGATGTCGATGAAGCCGGCCACGCCCTCGGTCTTGGCCTGGAAGATCACCGGCCAGACGTCGCCCTCTGGCTGGCCGACCACGATGCGGCCCTCGCCCGTGGGGAGGTTGAGGTACCGGACGCTGAACACCGTCTCCTCGCCCGGCGCGAAGGCGTCGGCGCGCGAGGCGGGGACCGCGGCGAGCAGTGCGGCGAGGGCGAGCGTCCAGGTCTTGGTCATTGCGGCGGATCTCCAGTCGCTTCTTCGAGCCACGCCGCGCGCGAAGCGGTGCGCGGTCGCCCCGAGGTAGAGCAAGGCCGGTGCCATCACCACGACAGCCGGACATTCTTCGGGATTCGAAGGCCGCCGCGCAATCACTGATGCGGGAGCGCGACAGCCGTGTCGCGCGTCCGACACGCCCCTGCGGCCTCCGGGGGTGGTCCCTCCGACCAGAATGGACGGGAGGGGGCCCCGCATTCCCACCCCCGCGCGCGAGGGACGCGACCGGTCGCTCGCTCGCTCGCGCCTCACCCCGAACTGGTCTAGGCTCGCGCCCAGCCGCGCCCGGCGCGGCGGAGGGAGCAGCGCGGTGCCGATCGATCGTGGGTACGAGGACGACGACGATGTCGATCAGGACGAAGGGAGCGGCCGGCGGTTCCAGGACTTCGACTGCCCGGACTGCTCGGCCAACAACCCGTACGACGACGGCTTCGGCGACGGCGACGAGGTCCGCTGCTTCTACTGCGGGCAGGACTTCGCGGTGGTGGTGACCGAGGCCGGCCGCCTGCGCCTCAAGACGCTGTAGCCGGGCCGGCGCCGCCCCGGGCGCCGTGCGGCGGCCGCGCGCCGAAGATGGCGCTGCCGACGCGGACCAGGGTGGCGCCCTCCTCGACCGCGATCCGCCAGTCCGCGCTCATCCCCATCGACAGCTCGCGCAGGCCGAGCCGGTCGCGGAGCGCCCGGAGCGCGCGGAAGTGCGGGCGCGGGTCGTCGTCGGGCGGCGGGATGCACATGAGCCCGGCGAGCTCGATCGACGGCAGCGCGCGGACGGCCGCCGCCAGCGCCTCGACGCGGTCCGGCGGGCAGCCCTCCTTCGACGCCTCGCCGCCGACGTTCACCTCGAGCAGCACGCGCGCGGTGGCGCCCTTCTGCCCGAAGCGGCGCGAGAGCTCGGCCGCCAGCTCCTCGCGATCCACGGCGTGGACCAGCGCCACCCGGCCGGCCAGGTACTTCGCCTTGTTCGTCTGCAGGCCGCCGATGAAGTGCCAGCGCAGGCCGGGGAGGTCGGCGAGCGCGTCGGCCTTGGCGCGCCACTCCTGCGCGTAGTTCTCGCCGAAGTCGCGCTGGCCGGCCGCGTAGGCCTCGCGGATCGCCTCGGGCGGCTGCGTCTTCGAGACGGCGACCAGGGTCACGCCGGCCGGCAGGTCGGCGCGGATCGCGGCGAGCCGGTCGGCGATGCTCACGGGCGCTCCCACGGCAGCGGGAAGCCGGCGCGGCGGAGCAGCGCGGCCGTCTCGGCGAGCGGCAGGCCCACGACGTTCGACACGCTGCCGCGGACCTCCTCCACGAACGCGCCGCCCGAGCCCTGGATCGCGTAGGCGCCCGCCTTGTCGAGCGGCTCGCCGGTGCCGACGTACCAGTCGATCTCGCCGTCGCCGAGCCGCGCGAAGGCGACCTCGGTCGCCACCACGGCGTCGAGCTCGACGCCGAGCGCGCCGGCGTTCCGGCGGACGCACACGCCGGTGAGGACCTCGTGCCGCGTCCCGGAGAGCGCGCGCAGCATCCGCCGCGCGTCGTCCGCGTCGCGCGGCTTGCCGAGCACCTCGCCGCCGAGGACCACCGCGGTGTCCGCCGCGAGCACCAGGTCCCCGGGCACCGCGCGCGCCTTCTCCCGCGCCACCCGGAGCACGTAGTCCCTGGGCGGCTCGCCTGGCAGCACGCGCTCGTCGGTGTCGGCCGGGCGGATCTCCAGCGCGAGCCCGAGCTGCGCGAGCAGCTCGCGCCGGCGGGGGCTCTGCGACGCGAGGACGAGCCGGGACGCCACGTCAGGGCTGCGGCGCGGCCGGCTGGGCCGCGCCCAGCAGCGCCACGTTCTCCTCGATCTTCGCCTTGCCGCGCAGCTCCTCGAGCCAGGCGCGGCGCACCTGCTCCGCCTTCATGCCCTGGAGCCGCGCCTCGATGCCCGCCCGCTCCGCCTCGAACCTCGCCGGATCCGGCGACTCGCGCAGCTTGACCACGGCGATCACCGGGCCGCTCGGCGTGTCGAAGACCTTCGGGAGCACCTCGCCCGCCTTCGCGGAGAGCGCGGCCTGCGCCAGCTCGGGCGCGGCGCCGACGCGCGGCACCACCGGCGAGCCGGCGCCGAACGGCCCGGTCTCCTCGGCGGCGACGGCGGTGCCGCCCAGCGTCACCTGCTTGCCCTTGCCGGCGGGCGGGAACAGCTCGTCGAGCGCCTTGCCCTTGCGCGCCGCGTCCAGCGCGGCCTGCGCCTTCTCGCGGGCCAGCGCCTGCGCGCGGTCGCGGGCCAGCAGCTCGCGGGCGATGTCGAGGCGTGCCGCCTCGAGCGTCACCTTGCGCGCGGGGACGACCTCGTCGGCGCGGATGAGGTGCCAGCCGGCGGGGGTGCGCACCGGCTCCGAGACCTCTCCGGCCTTGAGGGCCAGCGCGGCCTTGGCGAACGCGGCGTCGGCGAGCCCCTCGGAGACGAAGCCGAGGTCGCCGCCCCGATCCTTGGTGTTCGGGTCGTCGGACAGCGCCGCCGCCACCTTGGCGAAGTCCTCGCCCTTCTTCACCCGCGCCGCCGCCTCGTCGATCTTCTTCCGCGCGGCCGCCTCCTCGTCGGCGGAGGCGCCCGGCGCCAGGCGCGCGAGCACGTGGCGGACGTGGACCTTGGCCTTCGGGTCGTAGCGGTCGGCGTTCTCCTTGTAGAACGCCTCGACGCGCGCGCCCTCCTTGTCCGCGAACGCCTTCGCGTCCGCGTCGGGCACCTTCACCTCGGCCTGCGCCGCGGCGACCGGGAACCGCACGAACTGCAGCGACGCGCGGTCGGCCGAGGCCGCCCACTGCGCGCGCACCTCGGTGGCGGGCACCTTCACCGTCTCGACCAGCGCGCCGAGGATCTTCTGGTAGAGCAGGTCGTCGCGGACCGCGGCCTCGAAGTTGCCGGGGGAGCCGTAGTTCGCGCGGACCGCCTCGAGGTAGGTCTCGTAGCGGAACTGGCCGTTCTCCTGGAACGCCGGCATCTGGTGGACCGCCTCGGACACCTCGCGGTCGGTCACCACCACGCCGCGGCGCCGCGCCTCCTGCAGCGCCAGCTCGCGATCCTCCAGCACGCCCAGCGCCTGGCGCCCGAGGCCGAGCTGCGCCGCGAGCTCGCGGGTGAAGCCCTCACCGGCCTGCTGCTGGTAGAAGCGGAGCAGGTTCTCGTACTGCCGCTCGAAGTCGGCGGCCGAGATGCTCTTCCCGTTGACCCGGGCGGCGTAGGCCGGGGCGCCGCCGCAGCCCGCGCCCCCCTTGGACAGCGAACCGGGACCGAAGTTGATGGCGAACACCACCACGATCCCGAGGACGATGAGCCAGGAGAAAATGCCCTTCTTGTTGGCCCGGACGATATCGAGCATGAAGCGATGCTCCGAGTTGTTGTAAGACGAACGCCCTGGAAAGGGGTGGGCGCCGCGAAGTTGAACACCCTAGTCAACAAGGGCTAAAATGCAAGGGTTTTTGGCCCTGCTGGAGTCTCCGGAGTCCCCGTGTTCGCCTTGCTCAAGCGGTACCGCGAGCTGATCCTGGTCGCGGTCCTGCTCCTCGTGCCCCTCGGGGTCTTCTTCGCCCACGCAAAGCAGCCCAGCGAGCGCACCCGCCTGGATCGGGTGGTGCTCTGGATCACCTATCCGGTCCAGCGGGTGGTGGCCTGGGGCGTGACCGGCGTGCTCGACGGCTGGCGCGGATACGTCGCCCTGCGTCACGCGCAGGAGCGCGCCGTCGATCTGTCACGGCAGGTCAACCTGCTCCAGATGGAGAAGCAGCAGCTCGTGGCCGAGCGCGCGGAGGCGGAGCGCATCCGCAAGCTGCTCGCGTTCGCGGAGGCGACCCCCGAGCGCACCTACGTGGGCGGGCGGGTGATCGGCGTCCGCCTCGGGACGGCCGGCCTGCAGATCGTCACGCTCGACCGCGGCGCCGCGGACGGCGTGGACCGCGCCATGCCGGCGGTGGTGGCGGAGGGCGTGGTCGGGCGGGTGCACTCGGTGACGGACCACACCTCCGACGTGCTGCTGCTCACCGATCGGAACAGCTCCATCGCGGTGCGCGTGGACCGCACCCGCGCGCGCGCGAACGTGCGCGGCACCGGCAAGCCCGACGGCTGCAAGCTCGACTACGCGCTCCGCACCGAGGACATGATCGAGGGCGACCAGCTCGTCACCTCCGGCACCGACGGCGTGTTCCCGCCCGGCCTGCCGGTCGGCCGCGTCACGCACCTGCAGCGGAGCGCGAACGGCCTGTTCCAGGAGGCGCAGGTGGTCCCGGCCGTGGACGTCACGCGCGTCGAGGAGGTGCTGGTGATCACCTCCGCGGAGCGCGCCGCCGAGGCGCAGCCCTCCGCGTACGCGCCGGGGACCCAGCGGTGAAGCCGCTCGCGCACGTCGTGTTCGCCCTGCTGCTGGCCGGGCTCCAGGCCGCGGTGCTCCGCTGGGTGGGCGGCGGCGCGTTCTCGGTCTCGCTGCTCGCGGCGTGCATCGTGTACCTCGGCCTGCAGGCCGGGAACGTGGACGGCTCGGTGGCCTCGGCCGGCGTCGGCTACGTGCTCGATCTCATGACCGGCTCGCCGAAGGGACTCATGACGTTCCTGGCGGTGGCGGTGTTCGTGCTCGCGCGCGGCGCCGGCGCCGCGGTGGACGTGCGCGGGCGGGCGGGCTTCGCCGCGCTCTCCGGGCTGGGCGCGCTGGTGCTGTCGCTCGGCGCGCTGCTGCTGACGCGGCTGACCTCGGCCCCGGAGGTGCAGCCCGGCGCCGCGCTCCTGCCGCGCATGCTCCTCGAGGCGCTCCTCACCGCCGCCGTGGCCCCGCTGATCGGGGCGGGCATGCGCCGCATCGACGGCCTGTTCCACCGCGAGGAGCCGGGGCTCCTGCGCTGACATGTCGCTCATCCCGCCCAGCGCGCCCGGTGCGGCGCAGAAGGAGTTCAGGCCGCGGCTGGCCTGGGCCACGGGCCTGGTGGTGCTGGTGTTCCTGACGCTGCTCGGGCGCCTGTACCAGCTCCAGATCCTCCGCGGCGACGAGTACAAGGAGCGCGCCGACGAGAACTTCGTGAAGGAGCTGCGCATCCCCGCCGACCGCGGCCTGATGCTCGACCGCAACCGGCGCGTGCTGGTGGACTCGCGGCCCTCGTACGACGTGACGCTCACGCCGTACTTCTGCGGGAAGCAGTGCGACGAGATCCTGGCGCGCGTGGCGGCGCTGCTCCAGATGTCGCCCGAGGAGGTGGCCCGGGCGCAGGGGCAGCTCCGCTCGGCGCGCAAGCTCGAGCGCTTCCGCCCGTTCACCGTGAAGGTGGACATCACGCGCGAGGAGCTGGACCGGTACCTGGCGCGCCAGATGGACCTGCCCGGCGTGGACGTCCAGCCCATCCCGCACCGCAACTACCGCTTCGGCGGCCTGGGCGGGCACCTCATCGGCTACATGAACGAGGTCGGGGGCGAGGAGCTGAAGCGCCTCAACGAGGAGCTGCAGCGCACCGCCTCGCCGCAGGGCCCCTACTACATGGGCGACTACGTCGGCCGCCGCGGGCTGGAGCGCCGCTTCGAGCGCGACCTGCGCGGCGTGGACGGCAAGGAGCGCGTGCCGGTGGACGCGAAGGGGCGCCGCAAGGAGGACGCGGACGACCTCATCCCGCCCGACCAGCGCGTGGTCCCGAGCGTGCCCGGGCGCAACCTGGTGCTGTCCATCGACTGGCGCCTGCAGGAGTTCGCCGAGAAGACCTTCCCGGCCACCGCCGGCGTGGTGCTGGCGATGGACGCGAAGACCGGCTTCCTGCTCGCGCTCGTGGACCGCCCGGCGCCGGATCCGAACAAGATGTCGGGGCGCATCACCGCGGCCGAGCTGGCGGCGATCCACTCGGACCCGCTGCAGCCCGAGCTGTTCCGCGCCATCCAGCAGCACTACCACCCGGGCTCCACCTTCAAGGCGCTCACCAGCATCGCGGCGCTGGAGGAGGGGGTCTACAAGCCAAACACCTCGGTGTACTGCCCGGGGCACTTCAGCATGGGCCGCGCGCGCTGGCGCTGCGACAAGGACAGCGGCCACGGCTACGTGGACTTCGAGCACGCGCTGGGCGCGAGCTGCGACGTGTTCTTCTACGCGGCCGGCGCGCAGCTCGGCGCCGACGCCATCGCGAAGTGGGGCCACCTCTCCGGCCTGGGCGTGCCCACCGGCTTCGACATCGCCGGCGAGGTGCCGGGCGTGGTGCCCGACGCGGCCTGGCACGACAAGCACCAGGCCGGCGGGTACCAGCGCGGCATGGCGGTGAACCTGTCCATCGGGCAGGGCGACGTGAACGTCACGCCCATGCAGCAGCTCGTGTTCTACGGCGCGCTCGCCACCGGCAAGATCTGGAAGCCGCAGGTGGTGCTGCGCGTGGAGGACCCGGACGGCCAGGTGCTGCAGGCGTTCACGCCGGAGACGCGCGGCGAGCTGCCGGTCAAGCCGTCCACCCGCGACACCGTGCTGAAGGGGCTGCTCGCGGCGGTGAACCAGCCGTTCGGCACCGCCTACTCGCAGCGCTCCGCCGACTACGTCATGGCGGGCAAGACCGGGACGGCGCAGGTGGTGAAGCTGGGCGCGCGGCGCCTCAAGGCGTCGCAGGTGTCGTACTTCGAGCGCGACCACGCGTGGTTCGCGGCGTTCGCGCCGGCGGAGGATCCGGAGATCGTGGTGGTGGTCCTGAACGAGCACTCGGGCTTCGGCTCGTCGAACGCGGCGCCGACCGCGTCGGCGCTGGTGAAGCGGTACTTCGAGCTGAAGGCGGAGGACGCGGCCGAGCGGGCCGGGCCGGCGCAGGGCCCGGCGCCCGAGCGCGCCCCCGTCCAGCCCGCCGCGCCGCCGGCGGCGCCGCCGCCGGGCGCGGTCGAGCCGGCCAGGCTGGGCACGGGCGGCGCGTCCGCCGCGGTGCCGGGGGTGGACCGTGGCGCCTGACGTCTCGCTCGCGGCCACGCCGCACCGGCGCGTCTTCGCGCACTTCCCCTGGCACCTCGCGCTGATCGTCCTGTCGATCTCGGCGATCGGGATCTGGAACCTCTCCTCCGCCTCGCGCAGCGCGCACGCGCCGGTCTGGATCTCGCAGACCTGGTGGATGGGCGCCGGCGCGGTGCTGGCGCTCGCCATCACGCTGGTGGACCACCGCGCGTTCCACCGCATGGCCTGGGTGTTCTACGCGGTGGTGCTGGTGCTGCTCGTGCTGGTGATGGTGAAGGGGCGCTACGTCATGGGCGCCCGGCGCTGGCTGACCATCGGCCCGGTGAACTTCCAGCCCTCCGAGCTGGCGAAGCTCTCGGTGGCGCTCGCCCTGGCGAGCTTCTTCGCGTCGGACACCGAGAAGCGCAAGGACGGCTACGGGCTGCTGCGGCTGATCGTGCCGATGCTGATCGCGCTCGTCCCGGCGGTGCTCATCCTGAAGCAGCCGGACCTGGGCACCGCGCTCATCGTGCTGTCGGTCGGGTTCACCCAGATCCTGTTCGCGAAGGTGCGCTGGAAGACGCTGGCGCTGCTGGCGGGCGTGGCGGTGGTCGGGTCGGTGCTCGTCTACCCGCACCTGAAGCCGTACCAGAAGAAGCGCGTCGAGACCTTCATCAACCCGGAGGCGGACGCGCTCGGCGCGGGCTACCACGCCACGCAGTCGATGATCGCGGTGGGCTCGGGGCAGGGGCTGGGGAAGGGCTGGGGGCAGGGCACCCAGACGTACCTGTCGTTCCTCCCCGAGCAGCACACCGACTTCATCTTCTCGGTGTGGGCCGAGGAGCACGGGTTCGTCGGCTGCCTGCTGCTGATCGCGCTCTACTTCGCGCTGGTGACGAGCGCCATGGACGTCGCGGGCAACGCGCGCGACCGGTTCGGCCACTTCCTGGCGGTGGGGCTCACCGGGATGCTCTTCTGGCACGTCGCCATCAACATCGGGATGGTGATCGGCCTGCTGCCGGTGGTGGGGGTGACGCTCCCGCTGATGAGCTACGGCGGGTCGAGCGTGATCGTCATCTACAGCGGGATCGGCCTGCTCGCGAACGTCGGGATGCGCCGGTTCGTGAACTGAGGGTGACGCGCCGCGCGCGCGTCGAGCGGGCGGCGCGGCACGTTGCCGCACCTCGCGCCCCCGCCCGCCCGCGGCCCGCCGTGGCGGCCGCGAGCGGGGGACGACCGCCTAGCCGATCGCCTTCTTGACGCTGTCCTCGAGGCGCGTCTTGTCGGCGCCGATGACGGTGTCGACCACGCGGCCGCCCTTGAACACGAGCAGCGTGGGGATCGAGCGGATGCCGTACTGCTGCGGCACGTTCTGGTGCTGGTCCACGTCCATCTTGGCGACCTTCAGCTTCCCCTTGTAGCGGGCGGCCAGGTCGTCCACGACGGGCGCGATCGCCTTGCAGGGCCCGCACCACACCGCCCAGAAGTCCACGAGCACGGGGGTCTCGCTCTTCAGCACCTCCTGCTCGAAGGTGGAGTCCTGCAGCACTACGACGTCGTTCGAGGCCATGGAATCTCCCGATGTCCGAAGTTGGCGCGAGTAATATCCGCGCGGTCCGAGGCTGGCAAGCGGCGCGGCGGGCGTGCTAATTTCCGGCTCCGCCGTGCGCGCCTCCGCGCCGCGGCGAGCGGGATCCGCGGAACGGAACGGCGCATGGCAGGTCTCCTCTTCGTCACCCAGTCGATGCTCGACAGCTGGGCCGAACAGGGGCGCATCGACTTCGTCGGCAACGTGATGACCCTCCTGGCGGGAGAAGGAAAGGGGCGCAGCTACGCGCTCGAGCCCGCGCTGCGGTTCATGGCGGTGCTCGGCGCGGAGGGCGATCCGCACGGGCTGCTCCACAAGGTGAAGACGGCGGCGCAGCTGCGCGAGCTCGGCGCCGAGCCGGTGAACGACTCCTGCATCCTGGGCGAGGTCGCCTACGAGGTGCAGCCCGGGTTCCTCGCCGAGGCGGCGGCGCTGCAGGCGGCCGTCGCCGCGCCGGGTGGGCGGCCGCGCGCCGGAGCGCAGGGCGGGACGGCGGGGGCGGGGAAGGCCCCGCTGCCGCGCGAGCTGGAGGAACGTCGGAAGGAGGCGGAGGCCCTCGCCCGTTTCCTGCTGGAGAACCTGTCTTGACCGGAGCCTCGGCCGGAGAGCGCGCGACGACGGCCCGGCCGTCCGCCGCGGGGAAGCGACCATGAGCGTCATCATCCTGCGCGTCGCCGCCGCCATGTACGCGGCGGCCGCCACGTCCTACATCGTGTACTTCGCCCGCCCCCGCCTGGCCCGCGCCGCCACCGCCGGCTACTGGCTGCTCGCGGCGGCGTTCGCCGTCCACGCGGTCGCCATCGGCGTGGGCTGCGCCGAGTTCGGCGGCCGCGAGTTCTTCAGCCTGCGCGGCGGGCTGGTCCTGATGGTCTGGCTGCTGGCGGGCGCGTACCTGGTGCTCCAGCGGCGCTACCACCTGCCGACCGTGGGCGCGTTCATCACGCCGCTCATCCTGATCGTGCTCCTGCCCGCGATGTTCGGCGACCCCGGCCACCCGGGCGTGCCGCCCGAGACGCTGCGGCACAAGTCGGTCACCATCCACATCCTCACCGCCGGCCTGGGCGTGGCGCTGTTCGGCCTCGCGTTCGCGGTGGCGCTCATGTACCTGCTCCAGGAGCGCGAGGTGAAGGGCAAGCGCTTCGGCGCCCTGTTCTCCCGCCTGCCCTCGCTCGACGCGCTGGACAAGCTCAACCAGCGGCTGGTGCGCGCCGGCTTCGTCTCGTACACCATCGCGCTCATCGCCGGCACGGTCACCGCGACCGCGATCTGGAAGAGCCCCTGGTCCTGGGACCCGCAGCAGGTCATCTCGCTCGGCGTCTGGATCCTGTACGGCGCCATGGTGCAGCTCCGCCACACCGGCTGGCACGGCCGCCGGTACGCGCTCCTCACCCTGGTCGGGTTCGTGCTGGTGCTGGGCTCGATGGTGACCCTGAGGACCGTGCCGGGCGTCACGCGCCACGCCGGGGACTACGCGGGGTCGGCCCACACCGGAGGGGCGCAGTGACCGGCGATCGCCGCCTCTTCCTGGTCGGGCTCTCGCACAAGAGCGCGCCCATCGACGTCCGCGAGCGCGTGGCGCTGACCGGCGACGCGCTCAAGGCGGCGCTGTGCGAGCTGAAGGCGATGGAGGGCGTCACCGAGGCGCTGGTGGTCTCCACCTGCAACCGGGTGGAGGTGTTCGTCCACTCGGACCGGCCCGACGCCGCCCGCCGCTTCTTCACCGAGCGCTCGCCCGCGGCGGCCGACCACCTCTACGCGAAGGACGGGGTGGAGGCGGTCCGGCACCTGTTCCGCGTCGCCGCCAGCCTCGACTCGATGGTGGTCGGCGAGCAGCAGATCCTCGGCCAGGTGAAGGAGGCGTACGGGCTCGCCAGCGCCGCGTCGGCGGCGGGCTCCTACTTCTCGCGCCTGTGCAACCGCGCGTTCGCGACCGCGAAGCGCGTGCGGACCGAGACCGAGATCGGCCGCGGCGCCACCAGCATGTCGCAGGTGGCGGTCGAGCTGGTGGAGAAGATCTTCGGGCGGCTGGAGGGCCGGGCCATCCTGCTGGTGGGCGCCGGGAAGATGGGCGCGCTCTCGGCCAAGGCGCTGGCGGTGCTCGGCGCGGATCGCATCCTCGTCACCAACCGCTCCCCCGAGCGCGGCCTCGCGCTCGCCGCGCAGGTGAACGGCAGCTACCGCGGCTGGGAGGAGCTGCAGCGGCTCCTCGGCGAGGCCGACGTGGTGATCGTCTCCACCGGCGCGCCCACCTACGTGGTGACGCGCGAGTCGATGCAGGCCGCCATGAAGGCGCGGCGCCGCCGCTCGATCTGCGTCATCGACCTCGCCGTGCCGCGCAACGTGGATCCCGCCTGCGCCGAGCTCTCCGACGTCTACGCCTACGACGTGGACGACATGGAGCGCGTCGTCGCGACCAGCAAGCAGGCGCGGCAGGAGGAGGCGATCCGCGCGGAGGCGATCGTGGAGGCCGAGGTGATGGCCTTCGCGAAGGAGCGCGAGGCGCGCGCCGCGCTGCCGGTGCTGGCGCAGCTCCGCCGGCACGCCGAGCGGATCGCCCGGGCCGAGGCGGAGCGCACGCTCGCGCAGGTCGGCGGGAAGCTGGACGACAAGGGCCGCAAGAGCGTCGAGGCCATGGCCCAGGCCATCGTGAACAAGCTCCTCCACGGGCCGACCTCGCGCCTCAAGGAGGCGGCCTCCTCCGGCGACAGCGCGCTCCCGGGCGCCGCCGCGGAGCTGTTCGGGATCGAGAACGAGCCGGCCGGCGGGGAACGGCGGGAGGGCGGGGCCGAGGGCGCCGCCGCCGCGCCGGGCGCCGGGCCGGCCCGCAGCCAGGGAACATGAACGGAGACAGGATGATCCGCATCGCGACGCGCCGCAGCCCCCTCGCCAAGTGGCAGGCGAACCACGTGTCCCAGCTCCTCCGCGACCGCGAGCCGGGGCTCGAGGTCCGGCTCCACGAGCTGGTCACCCGGGGTGACAAGATCCTCGAGGTCCCCCTCGCCGACGTCGGCGGGAAGGGGCTGTTCGTGAAGGAGATCGAGGACGCGCTCCTCAACCGCGACGCCGAGGTGGCGGTCCACTCGATGAAGGACCTGCCCGCCGTGCTCGCGCCCGGCCTGGTGCTCGCGGCCGTGCCGCAGCGCGAGGACCCGCGCGACGCGCTCTGCTCGCCGCGCTGGAAGACGCTCGCCGCGCTGCCGAAGGGGGCGCGGGTGGGCACCTCCAGCCTGCGCCGCTCGGCGCAGCTCAAGGCGCTCCGCCCGGATCTCCAGATGGAGATGGTGCGCGGCAACGTGGAGACGCGCCTCCGCAAGGCGTCGGAGGGGCTGGACGCGGTGGTGCTCGCCTACGCCGGCCTGCGCCGGCTGGGCCTGGCCGAGCACGCCACGTACGTGTTCCCGCCCGAGGAGATGCTGCCGGCGGTGGCGCAGGGCGCGCTGGCGCTGGAGGCGCGCGCCGACGACGCGCCGACGCTGGCGCGGCTCGCCGCGCTCGAGGACCCGGACACGCGCGTCCGCATCGAGGCGGAGCGCGGCTTCCTCGCGCGCATCGAGGGCGGCTGCCAGGTGCCCATCGCCGGCCACGCCACGCTCGCCGGCGGCAAGGTCACCATCCGCGCGCTGGTCGCCTCGCTCGACGGCGCCCGCGTCATCCGCGGCGAGCGGACCGGCGCCTACGCCGAGGCGCGCGCGATGGGCGAGTCGCTGGCAGACGAGCTGCTCTCGCGCGGCGCCGACCAGATCCTGCGCGAGACCGAGGGCAAGGCGCCCGGGCTCGCCGCGCCGAAGCGCGGGTAGGGGGCGCGGTGCCTGCCGCGCCCGCGCGGCCGCTGGCCGGCCGCACCGTGGTGGTGACCCGGGGCAAGGGCTCCGAGGGCAAGGACGCGCTCGCGGCCCGGCTCGAGGAGCTGGGCGCGGAGGTGCGCGCGCTGCCGTCGATCGCGTTCGCCCCGCCCGCCGATCCCGCGCCGCTCGACGCCGCCCTCCGCGCGCTCGACCGCTTCGACTGGGCGGTGTTCACCAGCGCGAACGCGGTGGACCGGACGGTGGAGCGGCTGCGCGCGCTCGGCCTCGATCCGGCCGCGCTGGGCCGGCTCCGCCTCGCCGCCGTCGGGCCCGCCACCGCCGAGCGGCTGGCGGCGGCGGTGCGCGCGCCGGACGTGGTGCCGGTCGAGGCGAAGGGGGACGTGCTCGCCCGCACCCTGGGCGACCAGGTCCGCGGCCGGCGGGTGCTGTTCCCGCGCCCGGCCGAGGGGCGGCCTGAGACCGTGGCCGGGCTCCTCGCCGCCGGGGCCGAGCTGACCGCGGTCGAGGCGTACCGGACGGTCCCCGCGCCCGCCGAGGCGCTGGCGCACCTGGCGGGCTGGCTCGCGGCCGGTGACGTCGCGGCGGTCGCCTTCGCGTCGCCCTCGGCGGTGGCGGCCGTGCTGGCGGCGCTCGGTGACCGGTCGGCCCTCCTCCGAGGGGTGCTGATCGCGGCGATCGGGCCCACCACCGCGGACGCGTTGCGCGAGGCGGGGCTCCCGGTGGGCGCCGTCCCGGCGCACTACACCGGCCGAGACCTCGCGGAGGCCATCGCCGAGCGGCTCGGCCCCGGGTAGATTCGGTCGGGGGTGCCGCGTCGATGACCGTCGAGCTCGAGGCCGCCGAGGGGCTGGTGCGAGTCCGGGTGCCGCTGGACCGGGCGCCCGGGGAGCCCGGGCCCGCCGAGGATTGGATCTGGGCGGAGCCGCTGGGCAGCGGCCGCTTCCGGGTGGAGAGCTGCCCGTTCTTCGCCTACGGCGTCTCGCGCGACGACGTGGTGAGCGCGGCCGCGGTGGAGGGCGAGGAGAGCCCGCGCCTCGACGACGTGGTGGAGAAGGGGGGGCACCGCACGCTCCGCCTGGCGCTCGACGCGCGGGCGGAGCTCGGTGCGCGCCCGGTGCAGGGGCTGCTGGAGCGCCTGCTCGAGGTGGGCTGCACGCACGAGCTGCTGCGCCCGAAGATCGTCGCCATCGACGTGCCGCCCGAGGCGGACCTGGACCTGGTCGCCGAGCTGCTCCAGGACCGGGCGCGCGAGGGCACGCTGGTGTGGGAGTGGGCCGACCCGCGGCCGTGCTGAGGCCCGCGGCCGCCCGCCCCGGGGCGGCTCAGCGCCTCGGCTTCGCCGTCGCCTTGCCCGCCGCGCGACGCTCCGCGCGCGCGGCCTTCTCGGCGCGCTTGCGGGCCAGGAAGCCCTTCGGCGCGGCGGGCGCGCGCGGCGCCTCGACCGGCCGTTCCGCCTCCGGCGCGCCCCGCGTGGACGGGGCGGGTGCCCGGGACCGGACGCCCTCGCGCGCGCGGCGCGGCTCGAGCGTCCAGTGGAACAGCCGCTTCACCACCAGCGTCGCGTACGCGCCCGGCGGCAGCGTGAAGGCGACGTTCACCCGGAACCGGTCGCGGTTCAGCTCGTCCGGGCGCGCCTCGCCCACCGCGAGGCGGCCCGGGAACGAGAACAGCGGCCGCTCCTCGGGGTCGAAGTGGATCTCCGGCGTCCCCGGCACCGCCAGGTCCGCGAGCCCCATGTCCTCGCGGCCGAGCACCGACAGCGCGGCGCGCTCCACCGCCGGGTCGTCGAAGCGGGTGGACGGCGCGAGCAGCGGGAAGGTCTTCGAGGAGAGCAGCCGCACCAGCGCCGCGTCCAGCTCGCGCGGGAACAGGAGCGACCCGGCCTGGTAGCGCAGCGACACGAGCCGCTGGATCCCCACCACCTCGCGCAGGTACTGCTTCACGCCCTCGTTCCAGAGCCAGCTCTGGTAGGCGAACACCTGCAGCCCGCGCCAGCGCGGCTCGGTGCGGAGCAGCGCGCCCCGGTAGTCCTCCGGGTGATCGCGCAGCCACTTCACCACCGCCTGGTAGCGCTCGGCGCCCGGGTTCGGGTTGCGCCGGTCCCACTCGCCCCAGTGCTCCTTCCAGAACGCCTTCACCTTCGCGTCGCCGGACTGGTCCAGCTCGCTCGGGCGCGCCAGGACGTTGCGCAGCGCGATCTCGAAGTCGCCGCGCATCAGGTCCTTCACGATGAAGCCCTGGCCGTGCTTCAGCGAGCCGAAGCGCTGCGAGTCGAAGTAGTTCACGACGCCGAGCCGGCGCACCTCGGCCACCGACGCGGGCAGGCGCGCCACGTCGTCCTCGCCGAGGTCGCGCACCGTCACCGCGAAGCGGTTGGAGGTGGTGTTCGCGGCGGACAGCGGCGTGCGGCTCCGGCCGAGCGGCTTGAGGCGCAGGTCGGTGTCCTGCAGCTCGATCTCGCGGCGCTCGATGGCCACGAGCTGGGTGGTGCGCCCCTGCTTGTCCTTCAGCCCGCAGTAGCTCACCGACGCCCGCGGGATCTTGAAGCGCGTGCAGATGCGGTCGACCGCCTCGAAGGTCGACAGCTTCTGCTTGTCCATCAGGTAGACGAACCAGGCGCCGCGGGGGTCCTCGTCGAACTTCCAGGACTCCGTCACCTGGAAGTCCTCCGGTCGCTGCTTGAGCCTCATGGGCGCTCCGTACCACGCGCGCGCCGCGGCGTGGGGGTCGAACGGAAGGGGCGCGCGCTGCGGCGCTGGCGCGCCAGCCCGAACGAGTGTATCGAAACCGCCGGGAGCGGGTGGGAGCGCGCGATGGGAGAGCTGGGAATGGGCGAGCTGCTGATCATCCTGGTCGTGGTGGTGCTGCTCTTCGGGACGAAGAAGCTGCCCCAGCTCGGCGAAGGCCTCGGCAAGGCGATCCGGAACTTCAAGGACGCCGCGAGCGGCAAGGGGGAGCCGCCCGGCCCGCCCGCCGCGCAGCCGAGGGAGCTCCCGCGCCCGCCCGAGCCGCCCGCCGGCGGCGCCGCCTAGCCCCGCGAGCCGCCGGGGCCCTGGGCCGGCGCCTGCGCCTCGCGCGGGCGGTAGAAGATCACGATGCTCAGGCAGTGGAACTCGTCGTCGCTCGACTGGGAGACGACGCGGTCCACCACCTCGACGTCGTTGGACCGCAGCCAGCGCGTGACGGTCTCGCCGAGCTCCTCGCGCTCCTTGGCCTTGGTGGCGGAGAAGACCTTCACGCCCGTGAAGTGCATCGCGCTCTCCCGTTCCCCGGCACGCAACACCTTCGCCCCCGCCGGCGCGTTCCCCCTTCAGGTTGTGCCAGACGCCCATGCCGGTGTCAAACCTGCGACCGCTCCAAGCTGCGAGCGTTCCTCGCGCTTTTTCGATCGCCCCGCGCGCGACCGTTCCCCTGGCGCGGCCGGTCCCTAGATTTCGTCGCGCGGCGGCGCGGGGACGGAGGCGGGCATGGCGAGCGTGAAGAAGGGCCACGCGGTGGACTTCATCAACCGGATCCGGACGATGGAGTCCGCGGACCTCAACGCGCTCATCGTGCGCGAGGCCGGCGAGGAGCTGGCGCAGTTCTTCCTCTCGTACAGCGCGAGCCTCATCTCGCGCGATCCCGAGCGCGCCATCGAGAACACCTCCAGCCTGATGCTGATGGGATACCTGATCCGCGCGGCCGAGGAGCGGCGCGCAGCGGCGCCGCGCGCGTCCGCGCTCGCCTGAGCCGCCTGGGCGCGGGGCGTCGCGTCCTTCAAAAGCCGCGCGGCGCGTGCTAAGGCACCGGGACCGATCCGCACCCCGGGGCGACCCCATGCTCATCGACCTGCACGTCCACAGCCATCACACCCGCGGTTGCGCGCTGGCGCCGCGGGACGTGGTGCGCCGGGCCCGGGAGGCCGGCCTGGACGGCGTGGCCTTCACCGATCACGACACGCTCGAGGGGCTGGAGGAGATCCGGGCCGCCGCGCGGGAGGAGGGGCTGCTCGCGCTGTGCGGCGTGGAGGTGACCACCGACCGCGGGCACTTCCTGTGCTTCTTCCCCGACCCCGCCGCGGTGCCCGCGCCCGTCCAGCTGTTCGGCGCCGCGCGGCCCTGGCCCGTGCGCGACGTGCTCGCGCGCGTGCGGCAGCTCGGCGGCGCCGTGGTGGCCGCCCACCCCTACGACAAGACCGTGGAGCGCCCCTGCGGCGACGTGGTGTTCACGCTCGACGGCCTGTCGGCGATCGAGGGGCTGAACGCGCGCCGCAAGGGACCCGCGAACGACCTCGCCATCGAGGCCGCCGATCACATGAGCCTGCCCTGCACCGGCGGCTCCGGCGCGCACGAGCTCGCCGAGATCGGGAAGGCCGCGACGCTGTTCCGCGACCCCGTGGCGAGCGAGGCGGACGTCGTCCGCCAGCTCCGCGCCGGCACGGTCTACTGCGTCGCCGTGGGCGTGACCCCCTCGGAGCCCGATCGCGCACCCCGCGATCGCGGCGGCGAGCGAGGCGAGCGCGGAGATCGCGGCGACCGGGGCGGCCACCGAGGGCACGGGCACGGCCGCGGCCGCGGTGGGCACGGCGGTGGTGGTGGCAGTGGCGGTGGCGGCCACGGTGGCGAGCGCCGCCGGCGCTAGGCGCCGGTCCCCGAACGCAGCTCCGAGCTCGGCCCAGGTCGCGCGAGCGCGTCTCGGCCCGAGCTGCCGCGCCGAGCGACGGTGTACGCGTCCATCACCCGGTCACCGAAGATCCGCCGCGCCTCCTCGAGGTTGTGACCCCGGCAACGAATGCGAAGGTTGTCCGCAGTGGACGCCCCGCCGCGCGCCCGCGGCACGACGTGGTCGAGCTCGAGCCGGCGCCTCGAGCCGCACGCCTCGCCTGACGGCAGCACGAAGGTGCACCGCCCGCCATCCCGCTCCCAGACCTCGCGGCGCACGTGGGCGGGAATGTGGTCCGGCTTGGAGGGCCGTGGAGTCTGCTGCGGCCGAGCCGTGAGCCCCTTGCGCCGGTTGCGGTCGGCGATGAGCAAGTCGAGCGCCGCCTCGAGGACGTCCTCGCGGGTGGCGCCGGGCATGGCGTGAGATAGCGCATCGCGTGCCGCGTCGAGCTTCTCGAGAAACGCCTTCGAGACGGTGAGGTGCATGCGGGCCGAATCGCCCCCGAGCCAGTCCACGGAGCTCGGCCTGGCGGCGGGGCTCACCGCTCGCAGTTCGACAGGCTCACTGCGAGCGGCCTCTGAACGGCCATCGGTCTCGACCCGGTTGGGTGCATTCAGTTCGGGCGCCCGAAATGAAATCGGAGCCGACGCCGCTGCCGGCACCTCGGACGCCGTCCGGACAGGCACCACGACTTCCCGTCGCGGCGGGTTCTCGACCGACCGGACCGAAGCGGCGACCGCCGCCGCGTCCCGGCTCGACAGCCCGAAGAACCGCGGCAGGACCTCGGTACAGTTCTCGGTGGTCACCACCTTCGCCAGCTCGCAGACCGAGGAGAGGCACAGCCTCCCGTCGCGGAGCGCCTCCTCGACCGCCGGGTACCGCCGGATGAGCTCCGCCGCCGTCTTGCGGTACTGCGCTGCGCCCGCCGAGAGCCCCAGCTCGCGCCGCAGGAACGAGAACAGCGAGGTGTGCCCGCGCTCCCGGTACAACCCGCGCCGGTCGAACTCCGAGAGCGCGACGAGGAACTCCGCCATGGCGTGCCGCTCGGAGCGGAGGAGGGTGAGGAGACGGTTCGTGAACTCGAGTGCGGTGTCCATGCACGAAGCATCGCACGCGATTTTCGCTCACTGTTAAACGCACCAGGACGCCCGAGGACGCGAAATCGAGGGCAGGGTGCCGCGCCCCCTCGGCCGACGCGCGCGCGCCCCAGCGCCGCCGTCCCAACGCGCGACGGGCCTGCCCCGCAGTGCATTCGCAAGCCCGAGCCGCTCGGCGCCCAGAGCGCGTCAAGCGTTCACTGAGAGACAAGCGGGTGCTCCGCGACGCCACGCCCCGTAGCCGCCCCGCCGCCATCCGCGCTCCGCCCTCGCCGCCGCCCACAGCGCCGCGCCCCGCGCCCGCCGCGGCCCAAGCTCGCGCCGCAACCGCGCCCCGCGTTCGCCGCCGCCCACAGCGTCGCGCCGCGTCCCGCGCCCGCCGCGGCCCAAGCTCGCGCCGCAACCGCGCCCCGCGTTCGCCGCCGCCGACAGCGCCGCGCCGCGCCCCGCGCCCGCCGCGGCCCAAGCTCGCGCCGCAACCGCGCCCCGCGTTCGCCGCCGCCCACAGCGCCGCCCGCGCCCCGCGCCCCCGCGGCCCAAACCTCCCGCGCGCCCGAAACCTCCCGCCGCAACCGCGTCCCGCGCCCCGCCCTCGCGCTCCTCGCGAGCCGATCGCGCGCTCCCGGTTCCGGGCACGCACAACCGTTCCCGATCGCGCCGGACCCGTCTCAGCCCAGCCCCGCCGCCTCGGCCCGGCCACACCCTCGAAGCCCCCCCGGCCCCTCAGTGGCCCCGCCACGCTCGGAGCAGCGTCGCCCGCGACTACCTCTGCCTGCTCAGCCGCTCGACCCGGTCGTCGCGCAGGAACGCGCGCCGCTTCCCCTCGGCCCACGACCACTCCTCGGTCCCGGCCGGCCGGTCGATGCGCTTCCGCTCGGGCACGCCCCACGCCATCTCCAGCGCGCGGGCGCTCATGCCCTCGAGCGCCTCCTTCCGCATCACGGCCTGCCGGTGCTCCGGCGGCAGCGCCGAGAACACGGCGGTCGGGTCGTCGGCGGTCAGGAGCCGCTCCAGCTCGCCGCGGACGTCCTCCAGGCCGGCGGCCGTCTGCGAGAGGACGATGACGTGCGGCCGCGGGTCGCCGGCGACCTTCACGTACGCCCACGGGTGGTAGCGGGGCGTGGTGACGACGCGCTGCGAGATGAGCCAGCCGGTCGGCACCTCGATCTCTTCCACGCGCACCGGCGTCCCCGGCGGCAGCACGCGCTCCGCGGCGGGCGGGGCGATGGGCTCGCCGCCGGGGGTCTCCACCAGGTCCACCTCGGCGGGCGGGGCATCGGAGAGGAACACCTTGCCGGTGTCGCCCCACAGCGGCCCGGCGTAGGCGGCCACGCGCAGGTAGCGCTGGGCGCCGTCGAGCGCGCGGGAGATGCGCTCGCGCTCGGCGTCGGGGATGGTGGCTCGGGGGGCGCACGCCGCGAGGGCGAGCAGGGCGAGGGTGATGGAGAGGGCGCGTCGCATGCGCCCTTTCTCGCACCGGTCGGGATGGCCCGCAAGCGTGCGCTCGGGCGGCGCCAGCTCACTTCCGCTCGGCCTGCTTGCCCTCCTCGATGAGCTCGCGCACCCGCTGCCCACCCTTGTGGCCCAGCTCCGCGTAGCCCTTCGAGCCCAGCTGTTCCTTGCGCGCCTCTCCGCCGAGCCGGCCCGCCTCGCGCACCGTCATGCCCCCGCCGTTCCGGCGCCGGTCCCTGTCCTTGTCGTCCGCCATCCGTGCCTCCTGCTCGCGTGAAGCGGCCTCGCCGCGGAGCGAATCTGGGAGCCCCCCGCAGGTGCGGCAAGGGCGCGCGCCTCCTTCCGGCGCGGGACCGGGCGGGCCCCCGGCGCGCCTGACCCCGGCGGCGGGCCCGCCGTCCGGCTACATTCCCCCTCATGGTCCGGCTCGGCGAGAACGCGCTGCACGTGCTGGAGCGGCGCTACCTGCTCCGCGACGAGGCCGGGCAGGTGATCGAGACGCCCGGCGCGATGTTCCGGCGCGTGGCGCAGGCGGTGGCGGCGGCCGAGGCCCCGGCGGCGCGGTCGGCCTGGGCGGAGCGGTTCGAGGCGCGGATGGCGGCGCTCGAGCTGCTGCCGAACTCGCCCACGCTCATGAACGCCGGGCGGGCGCACGGCCAGCTCGCCGCCTGCTTCGTGCTGCCGGTGGACGACGACCTCGCGGCGATCTTCGACGCGCTGAAGTGGGCGGCGCTCATCCACCAGTCCGGCGGCGGCACCGGGTTCTCGTTCTCGCGGCTCCGGCCGCGCGGCGACGTGGTGAAGACCACGCACGGCGTGGCGAGCGGGCCGGTGTCGTTCATGCGCGTCTACGACGCCGCCACCGAGATCATCAAGCAGGGCGGCGTGCGGCGCGGCGCGAACATGGCGGTGCTCGGCGCCGACCACCCGGACGTGCTCGAGTTCGTGGACGCGAAGCGCGCCGCGGGGCTGGAGAACTTCAACATCTCGGTGGCGGCGCCGGACGCGCTCTTCCACGCGGCCGCGCGCGGCGGGCGCTGGGCGCTGCGCCACCCGCGCGGCGGCGCGGTGGTACGCGAGGTGGACGCGGCCGGGCTGCTGGAGCGCATCGCCGCCTCGGCCTGGGCCTCGGGCGAGCCGGGCCTGGTGTTCCTCGATCGCGTCGAGGCGGCCAACCCCACCCCGGACCTGGGACGGTTCGAGGCGGTGAACCCGTGCGGCGAGCAGCCGCTCCTGCCGTTCGAGGCGTGCACGCTCGGCTCGGTGAACCTGGCGCGGTTCGAGCGCGCCGGGCGGGTGGACCTCGAGCGGCTGGGCGCGTGCGTGCGCGACGGCGTGCGGTTGCTCGACGACGTGCTCGACGTGAACGTCTGGCCTCTCCCGCAGATCGCGGAGATCTCGCGGCGCAACCGGAAGATCGGGCTCGGGGTGATGGGCTGGGCGGACCTGCTCGTCGCGCTCGGGATCCCCTACGACGCGCCGGAGGCGCTGGCGCTCGCGGGCGAGGTGATGGGGTTCGTGCAACGGGAGGCGCACGCGGCGAGCGAGGCGCTGGCCGCCGAGCGCGGGGCGTTCCCGGGCTTCGCGAGCAGCGCGCCCGCGGGCGCGGGCGGCCGTCCCCGGCGCAACGCCACCGTCACCACCATCGCGCCCACCGGCACGCTCGCCATCATCGCGGGCTGCTCCTCGGGCATCGAGCCGCTGTTCGCGCTCACCTACGTGCGGCACGCGCTCGACGACGCGGCGCTGCCTGAGGAGCACCCGGCGCTCGGCCGCGCGCTCCGCGCCGCGGGGGCCGAGGCGGCGCTGCCCGCGGTGCGCGCGGCCGGCCGGGCGCGCGGCGTCGCCGGCGTGCCGGACGCGGTGGCGCGGGTGTTCGCGACCGCGCACGACGTGACGCCCGAGGCGCACGTGCGCATGCAGGCCGCCTTCCAGCGCCACGTGGACAACGGCGTCTCGAAGACCATCAACCTGCCGCGCACCGCGTCGGTCGAGGACGTGGCGGGCGCCTACCGGCTCGCGTTCGAGCTGGGGTGCAAGGGCATCACCGTCTACCGCGACGGCTCGCGGGAGAAGCAGGTGCTGGTGAGCGGCGCCACCCGCAACGGCGAGCTCTGCCCGCAGTGCGAGGGGCCGGTGTCGCTCTCCGGCGGCTGCCGCACCTGCCCGCGCTGCGGCTGGGGGAGCTGCGAGACCACCGAGTAGCGCATGATCCAGCGCCTCCCCATCCCTGCGCTGCGTCCGTTCGTGGCGCGGCTCTGGGCGTCCGAGGACGCCGACGCGGCCGCGCCCGGGAGCGCCGGCCGCGAGCGGCTCCTGCCCACCGGCGCCATGCACCTCGCCTTCCGCGCCGCCGGGGATCCGGTGCGCCTCTTCGACGGGCCGGACGACGCGACCGGCCGCGCCATCGGGCGGGCGGTGGTGGCGGGCGCCCGGGCCGCGCCCTACCTGCGCGATCGCGCCCCCGGCGCGCGCTCGGTGGGCGCCATGCTTCGGCCCGGCGCGGCGCGGCTCCTGTTCGGCGCGGGCGCGGGCGAGCTGGCCGGGCGCCACACCGCGCTCGCCGACCTGTGGGGCGACGCCGCGGCGGCCGAGGTCACGGAGCGGCTCGCGCTCGCCGGCGATCCGGCGCGCCGGCTGGCGCTGCTCGAGGCGCTGCTCGTCGCCAGGCTGCCGCGGGTCACCGCGCTCCACCCCGCGGTGGCGGAGGCGCTGGCGCGGCTGCCCACGGAGGAGGTGGCGGCGGTGGTCGCGCGCAGCGGCCGCAGCCACCGGCACCTCGTGCTGCTGTTTCGCGACGCGGTCGGCCTCGCGCCGAAGGCGTACTCGCGGGTGCTCCGGTTCCAGCGGGCGGCCGCGGCGCTGCGCGGCTCGCCCGCGCCGGTGGCGGAGGTCGCGCTGGCCTGCGGCTACGCCGACCAGGCCCACCTCGGGCGCGAGTTCCTGGCGCTCGCCGGCGTCCCGCCGGCCCGGTTCCGCCGGCTCGCGGCGCCCTTCCCGAACCACCTGCCGCTCGGCCCTTCCGGGCCTCCCTGAAGGTCAGATTCCTTCAAGACGGTCGGCCTGCGCGCCCGTAGGTTCACGGGGCGAGGAGGACGACCATGCAGATCAAGGAGCTGTTCCCGTACCTGCGCGTGCGGGGGGCCGCCCGCGCGGCCGCGTTCTACGCCGAGGCGTTCGGCGCGAAGGAGAAGTTCCGGCTCACCGAGCCGGGCGGCCGGATCGGGCACGTCGAGCTCGACTTCGGCGCCGCGACGGTGATGCTCTCGGACGAGTACCCCGAGCACGGGCTGCGCGGACCGGAGAGCGTGGGCGCCACCACGTTCTGCATCCACCTGCACGTGGACGACGCCGACCGCGCCATCGCGCGCGCGGTCGCCGCGGGCGCGACGCTGGTCCGGCCCGCCGCCGACGCGTTCTACGGCGAGCGGAGCGGCACGGTGCGCGATCCGTTCGGCCACGAGTGGCTGATCGGGCACTCCATCGAGGAGGTGTCGCCCGAGGAGATGCAGCGCCGCTGGGACGCGATGCTCGGCGGCGCGCCCTGACGTGCGCCGACGCAGCGGCCGACCGCGCGCCGTCGGGCGCGCCCGCGGGGACCGCGCGCGGACCCGGGTCAGCGGGCGCGCGAGGTCACGGGCCCCGCGCGGCGGGGCGGGGCGCAGCCCCGCGGGATCCTCGCGGAACGGCAGCCTGAGCCGCGACACCGGAGGTGCTCGCGGATCACGGGCCGCTGTTCCGCGGCGGCTGCCCGGCGCAGCGGCCGCGGGCGTCGGGCTTCGCGCTGGGAACGCCCAGCTCGGCGTCGATGCCGCGGATCAGGCGGTCCTGCACGGCGCAGAGCGCCTTCGGCCCGCCCAGCGCCAGGAACGACTCCACCAGGCTCACCTGGTAGCCGCTGCCCGACCGCTCGAGCTGGATCGTCACCTGCGCGCTGCGCGTGCCCACGTCGGCGGGGAAGCAGGAGAGCAGCACCGGCCCGGAGCCCTCGCGGCACTCCATCCGGTCCGTCGCGACGACGTCGCGGATGGCGCGGGCGATCCGGTACTGCTGCGCGTCGGCGACCGCGCCCGGCTCGGAGGGCGGGGGATCGACGCGCAGCACCGCGCCGGCGGTGGTGCGGCAGGCCGAGAGCGCGAGCGCGGCGGCGATCGCCGCCAGCCGGAGGCGGATCACTTGGCCGCCTTCTCGCCCAGCTCGCGGGAGCGGCGGGTGGCGGCCTCCACCGCGGCGATGAGCGCGGCGCGCAGCCCGCCCATCTCCAGCGCGTGGACGCCCGCGATGGCGGTGCCGCCCGGGCTGGTGACCTGGTCCTTGAGGCGCCCCGGGTGCTCGCCGGTCTCGAGCACGAGCTTCGCCGAGCCGAGCACCGTCTGCGCCGCGAGCGCCATCGCCACCGGCCGCGCCAGGCCGACCTTCACGCCGCCGTCGGCGAGCGCCTCGATGGCGAGGAACACGAACGCCGGCCCGGAGCCGGAGAGGCCGGTCACCGCGTCGAGCAGCGGCTCCTCCACCACCTCGGTGGTGCCGACCGACTGGAACAGCGCCCGCGCCTGCTCCAGGTCGGCGTCGGTGGCGTGCGCGCCGCGGGCCAGCGCGGTCGCGCCCGCGCCCACCAGCGCCGGCGTGTTGGGCATGACGCGGACGATGCGGACGCCGGCGCCGAGCTTGCGGGCGATGGCGAGGATGGGGATGCCGGCCGCGATGGAGATCACGAGCTTCCGGTGGTCGATGGCCGGGGCGATCTCCACCAGCAGGTGCTCGATGGTCTGCGGCTTCACCGAGATGACCACGATGTCGGCCCGCTCGGCGAGGGCGCGGTTGTCCCCGGAGGTCTCCACCCCGTAGCGCGCCTGGATCTCCGCGCGGCGCTCGGCCCGCGGCTCCGAGCAGAGGATCTCCTCGCGGCTGGCGGTCCCGGCCCGCAGCAGGCCCTTCACCAGGGCCTCGGCCATGTTCCCCGTCCCGAGGAACGCGATCTTCTTCCCGAGTGGCATCCGGGCAGATTACCGCTACCCGATGATGAAGTCCTCCCGGGCGACCGCGCCGGACTCGAATCGGCCCAGGGTGAAGCGCTCGAAGATCTCGTCCTTGCCCCGGCCGGCGAGCCAGTCCGCGTACCGCTCGGCCACCGCCGGCGCCATCATGAACCCGTGCCCGACGAAGCCGGAGCACTGGTGGAAGTTCTCGAAGCCGGCCGGGCCCAGCACCGGGTTGTTGTCCGGGGTGACGTCGTAGCAGCCCGCCCACTGGCGGATCACCTTCACCTCGCCGAGCCGCGGCACGGTCTCCACCGCGGCGCGCGCGAAGCGGGCCAGGAAGCGCAGGGTGGAGCCCTGCACCACGCCCTCGGGCTCGTCGGGATCGCCCATGCCGCCCACGATCTCGCCGCGCTGCGACTGCGAGAAGTACAGGCCGTTCCCCAGCACGGACACGAGCGGCCCGAGCCAGGGCTTGAGCGGCTCGGTCACCAGGATCTCGTGGCGGGTGGGGCGGTTCGGGAGCGCGACCCCGGCGAGCGCGGCCACGTCGCGAGACCAGGCGCCGGCGGCCACCACCACCAGCTCGCAGGCCACCCGGCCGCGATCGGTGCGCACCGCGGTCACGCGCGCCCCCGCGGTGTCGAAGCCGGTCACGCGGGTGAAGGTCCGGACCTTCGCGCCCAGCGCCTCGGCCCGCGACGCGTAGCCCCACAGGAAGGGCCAGGGGAACACCACGCCGTCGTCCGGGTTCCACGCGGCCGCGCGGAAGCGGCGCGGGTCCAGCTCCGGCACCACCTGCAGCGCCTCGTCCGGCCCGATCACCCGGGTGCGCAGCCCCTCGCGCCGGTGCAGCTCGGCGTTCTTCTCGATCCGCGTCACCTGCTCGGCGGTGGGCGCGAGGAACAGGTAGCCGCTCCGGCGGAACCAGACGTTGATGCCCATCTCCACCGCGAACCGGTCGCACAGCTCGAGCGAGCGGCGGGCGAGGCGGATCATGGTCGGGGTCGTCCACTGCGCGCGGACCCCGCCGCCGTTCCGCCCGGAGGCGCCGGCGTTCAGGTAGCCCTGCTCCAGCACCAGCACGTCGCGCACGCCGCGGCGCGCCAGCTCGTACGCGATCGCCAGCCCCTGGATGCCGCCGCCGACGATCACCACGTCGGCGCGCGCCGGGAGCGGCTCCGGCTGCGGGTGCGCGGCCGGGGAGGGCGGGCCCGACGAGGCATCCGCGGCGGGCGGCGGGAGCGGCACGCCGTCGTCGAGCGGCAGCCCGGCGGGATCGAGCGCGGCGAGCGCCGCGAGCGGCACCGGCTGGACCGGGGTGCGGGCGGTGAACGGCTGGATCTCGGCCGGCGTGGCCCCGAGCCGGAGCAGCTCCTGCGCGACGCGCGTCACGCAGGACTTGCCCTGGCACGGCCCGGTGCCGAGCCCGGTGACCCGCTTCACCGACTCGAGGTCGCGGTGGCCCGCCGCGAACGCGCGGCGCACCTCCTCCAGCGACACGTCCTCGCACGCGCACACCAGCCGCTTACCCACGGGCCGCCTCCCCCGCGCGCCGCCCGGCCTCGGCCGCGCGCGCCGCGTCCATCGCCCCGGTCACCTCGCCCGCGGCGAGGAGCCCCGGGACCCCCGTGTGCCCCCGCGCGTCCACCTGGAGCGCGAACGCGCCCAGCGCCGGGTCGAGCGCCACCGGCGCCCCCAGCGATCGCGCCAGCTCGGTCGCGGGCGCGGGCGGCGTCGCCACCGCGATGACGTCGCAGCGCACCCGGCGCCCGTCCGCGAGCGCGAGGCCGCGCACCCGGGCCCGGCCCAGCACGCGCCCCTCCGCCGCCTCCACCCGCTCCACCTCCACGCCCGCCGCGGCGAGCCGCGCCGCCAGCGCCTCCGGCTCGGGCCCGCCGCCCAGCACCACCGCGCGCCGTCCCGGCACCACGCCGTGCTCGGCGAGCGCGCGCGCCAGCCCGCGGCCGGCCACGACGCCGGGCCGGTCGTCGTCCTCCAGCCCGGGCGGCTGCGGGTGACCGCCGGCGCAGATCAGGATCGCCGCCGGCCGCACCAGGCGCAGCGCGCCGGAGGCGGGCGCGAGCGCGGCGAGCGGGGCGCCGCCGTCGCGCCAGAGCCCGAGCACCGTCGTGGCGGAGGCCACCTCGCCGCCGGCCGCCGCGACGCGCGCGGCCACCGCCGACGCCCACGCCAGCGGCGGATCGCCGGGGAGCTCGAGGCGGCAGCGCAGCCGGCCGCCCGGCGCCGGCTCGGCGTCGGCGAGCAGCACGCGCTGCCCGGCCCCGGCCAGCGCCTCCGCCGCGGCGAGCCCCGCCGGCCCGGCCCCCACCACCAGCGCGTCGAACGCCTCCTCGCGCGGCGCGGGCGGGAGCGGCCCCGCGGCGCGCTCCGGACCGGGGAGCTTCCCCAGGCCGGCGAGCTGGCGCGAGAACGCGACCGCGGCGCGGTTCGCGAGCGGGTTCCAGGTGGCGAGGTGGTGGTGGTCGAGGCCGTGCGGGAACGCGCGGTCGATGACGCCGAGCAGGTCGTGCGCCGCGTCGGGGAGCGCGTTCTGCGTCTCGACCGTGAGGCCGTCGGCGCAGGCGGTCCGGCAGGCGCGCTGGTCGGGGAGCCCGTCCACCCGGACCAGGCAGCTGCCGCACGAGCCGGCCAGGCAGAACGGGCCGCGCGGGCGGTGGTACTTGGCGCTGCGCGCCAGGAGCGGCCGCCCGTCCGCGAGCAGCGCCGAGGCGATCGACTCGCCGCGGCGCGCCGGCACGGCGCGGCCGTCGAAGGTGATGGTGCAGTCGGCGGGGAAGTCCGGGAGTCTGGGCATGGTGCGCGCGCTCGGGGGTCCGGAAGGCGGCCGGAGGATAGCGCCGGAGCGACTCCGCGTCTCGGGGGGCGGCGGGGCGTCCGGAGCGCGGCGGGTGGGGCGCGGGGCGGCGCGTTATGATCCCGAGGTGACGACGCTGTTCGTGTTCGTGGACGGGGTGGGCGCGGGCGACCGCGAGCCGGCGACGAATCCGCTCGCCCGCGGGGACTTCCTGCTCTCGCGCTTCGCCGACGGCGGCGGCGCGCCCCTGCCGCGCGGCGGCCGGGCGGCGCTGGCCGACGCCTGCCTGGGCGTGGCGGGCCGGCCGCAGTCGGCCACCGGCCAGGCCACCCTGCTCACCGGCGAGAACGCGCCGGCGCACCTCGGCCGCCACCTGCTCGGCTTCCCCAACGCGCCGCTCCGGGCGCTGCTCCAGGAGCGATCGCTGTTCCGCGCGCTCGCGGCCGCGGGGCGCCGCGGCGTGTTCGCGAACGCCTACCCCGTCGCCTACCTCCGCGCGCTCGGCCACGCGGCCGACGGCGCGCCCGAGCCCGCCCTGGCCGGCTCCCGCCGCCGGGCCCGCGCCGCCGCGACCACGGTGGCCTACGCGGCGGGCGGCGGCCGGTTCCGGACGCTTGAGGACGCGCGCCGCGGGGAGGGGCTCACCCACGATCTCACCGGGGAGCGCGCCCGCGGCCTCGGGGTGTCGCTGCCCCGGCGCGCGCCGGAGGAGGCGGCGGAGATCCTGCTGCGCGTGGCGGCCGGCCACGACCTGGCGCTGTTCGAGTTCTTCGAGACCGACGAGGCGGGCCACGCCCGCTCGATGGAGCGCGCGCTGGACGCGCTCGGGCGGCTGGACGCGTTCCTGCGGGCGCTGGTGGACGGGCTCGGGCCGGAGGACGCGCTGGTGGTGACGAGCGACCACGGCAACCTGGAGGACCTCTCGCTGCGCAACCACACCCTGGCGCCGGTGCCGGTGCTCGGCTTCGGGCGCGCCGCCGCGGAGGTGGAGCAGGTGAGGGACCTCACCGGCGTGGCGCCGCTGCTGCTCCGGCTCGCGGGCGCGGACGCCCCCGCGGGCGGTCAGCCGCGGCGGACCACGCTCGCCACCAGCCAGAGCCGGTCGCCGTAGGCCCGCTCCGCGCACATCCACACCCGCACCGGCTCGCCGCCGACCTCCAGCGCGGCCCCGGACTCCGGGCCCCAGATCCACTCGCGCGCCTCGCCGCCGCCCCCGGTGCGCGGCGGGCCCACCTCGCCGACCAGCGCGAGCGCCACCCGCACCGGATCGGCCGGCTCGGCGCCCACCACCTCCACGTTCGTGACCCGGCCCTCGCGATCGGTCTCGACGTTCGCGACCGCGGCGAGGCCGCCCTCCGCGTCGAGGAACGCCATCTCCGGCTCGGTGAGATCGATGTTGAGCAGGCGGCGGCGCTCGGCGTCGAGCGAGATGGGCGTGGCGTAGGGCCGCCACCCGGCGCGCGCGAACGCGTCCAGCGCGGCGCGGCGCGGCTGGAGGAGGATCGACTCGAGCGGCGGGACGGGGAGGGGGGTCGAGGTGGGCGTGCTCATCGGGCGTGCTCCGGCTGCTCCGGCGGGACGGCGGGGTGCGCCGGCGGCGGCGCAGGGACGGGGGCGGGCGCGGCGGGCGGCGCCGCGGCGGGCGGGGTGGCGCCGCGCTCGCTCCAGGGCGCCGGCAGGATGGGGCTGCGGTCGGTGGCGCGCGCCACCCGCTGCAGCTCCAGCTCGGCGATCAGCACCGCCGGCGCGACGGTGGACACCGGCACGTAGCCGCTCTCCGCGCCGCAGTAGCCGTTGAAGACGCGGGGGCGCTCGCCGGTGGCGAGGACCTTGTTGATCGCGGTGAGCGGCGTCCCGACCAGCTCCACGCCGCGGACCAGCTCCTCGGCGCCGGTGCGGGCGTCCACCCGGTACACCAGGCGCGGGGTGCCCTTGAACGCCTGGTACCCCATCGACATGGTGTTGGTGTTGCCGCCGGTGATGTCGCGGATGACGAGCCCGTACGGCTTGCCCTGCCGCCGCGCCTCCGCCATCAGCATGCGCTTCAGCTCGGCCGCGCCGGCGCGCTTGCGCGACTCCACCACGAGGTTCGCCATGCGCGCCACCGGCTGGCGCCCGGCCTGGGCGCGGCCGTGGCCGTTGGAGCGGTCGAACGGCTTCACCGGGCGGCGCGAGAGCAGGAAGCTCTCCAGGCGGCCGTCGCGGACCAGCACCGTGCGGCGCGCCGGGACGCCCTGCTCGTCGAAGCCGTAGGTGCCGTTCAGCGAGACGCCGTCCACGCGATCGGCGGTGGGATCGTCCACCACCGTCAGGAACGGCGGCAGCACCGGCCGCCCCACCTGTCCCTTGAACGTCTGGCCGTCCTGCTCGTCCTCCATCCGCTCGCCCTCGAGCCGGTGGCCCACCGCCTCGTGGAACAGCACGCCCGCCGCCTCCGGCTCGAGCACCGCCGGGCCGGTGTACGGGTCGATGGCGGGCGCGCGGCGCAGCGCCTCCAGCTCGGCGATGACGGTGCCGGCGGCCGCGCGGAGCGCCTCCGGCGAGGGCAGCTCGGCCTCGCTGCGGGCGTAGAAGTCGCGGCCGTCCTCGAGGAGCTGGCCGTCCGGCGCGCGCGCCACGGCCTGGAGGTGGACGGAGTAGACGGTCCGCTCGGTCACGAGCGCCGACCCCTCGCTGGAGGTGAACCAGCGGACCTGCTTCTCGGCCGAGACCCGGAGCTGCGCGTCGAAGACGTCGGGGTGCTCGCGGAACCGGGCGGTGACCTCGCGCACCACGCCCTTCCAGCGCGCGCGGTCGAACGCGAACGGGCGCGGCGGGTCCACGTGGCGGGCCGGCGGCTCGCGGGAGAAGCTGGGCGGCCGGTCGGCGTCGTCCTGCCGGTACACCGCGCGCGACTTCTTCTTGAAGTACGAGGAGAGCGCCTCCTTGTACTTCTCGTCGGTGGCGAGCCAGAGCGCGTTCCGGAGCGCGCCGACGTCGCCGTCGAGCGGCGCGTCGCGGGGCGCGTACCAGCCCGGCCCGGCGTCGCCGCCGCCGATCACGATGGTGTTCTCCTCCGGCGCGGACGAGTCGAGCTCGTAGCTCCCCACCCGCAGGTCCACCGCCAGGCTCCGGTCGCGCCGCGAGCGGTCGTCGAAGATGGCCCCGTAGCGCCCGCTCACCTCCTCGCGCGCGACCTCGGTCACCTGGTACGACGCGAAGTAGGGCGGCTCGTAGCCCTTCAGCCGGAGCCGCTCCATCGAGCGGGCCAGCTCCGCGCGCATGGCCTCGAGCGTGCCGAGGCGCGCGTCGGGCGCGTCCGGCAGGCCGGGCGCGGCGGCGCCGGGGAAGGCGGCGGCGAGCAGCAGGAGGGGGACGAGCAGTCGGGCGGTGCGCAAGCGGGACCTCGGGAGCCTGATCCCGCCCATGTAGCACGGGCCCAGCGCCCGCGCTTCACCGCATCCCGCGGCGAGCGCCCCGGGGGTCCGCCGGGCCGGGCTCTCATAGCGCCTCCCGTTCGCGTGGGGCCCGTCGCGAGGCACACGATGGCGTCGCCGAGCCGGGCACACGAGGACCGAGCAGCGCAGGCGTGCCCGTAGGCACGTCGAGCAGCGCAGGGACGAGTCTGCCCGGCGCAGGCAGCCAGCGTGCGCCGCAGCAGGGCTTTACGCGAATGGGCGGCGCTCTCAGGCCTTCACGATCTTCTCGCGCCCGACGCGCACCGCGCGGCAGGCGTTGCGCGTGTCCACCACCAGGCGGGCGCGCTCCACCACGCGCGCGTAGTCCACGCAGCCGTGGTCGGTGGCGACCAGCACCGCGTCGGCGGTCTCGAGCGCCTCGTCGGTGAGCGGCACGCTGACCATGTCGAGCCGGTGCTGGCGCATGCGCGGGACCCGGGGGACGTAGGGGTCGTGGTAGACCACCTCCGCGCCGCGCTCCTGCAGGAGCTCGATGATGCGGACCGCCGGGCTCTCGCGCATGTCGTCCACGTCCTTCTTGTAGGCGATGCCCAGCACCAGCACCTTCGCGCCCTTCAGCGTGCGGCCGCGCGCGTCGAGCGCCTCCATGGTCCGGTGCACCACGTAGCGCGGCATCTCGGTGTTCACCTCGCCGGCCAGCTCGATGAAGCGCGTCTGGAACTCGAACTGCCGTGCCTTCCACGTCAGGTAGAACGGGTCGATGGGGATGCAGTGGCCGCCCAGGCCCGGGCCGGGCTGGAACGGCATGAAGCCGAACGGCTTGGTGGACGCGGCGTCGATGACCTCGTTCACGTCCAGGTCCATCCGGTGGCAGAGGATCTTCAGCTCGTTCACCAGCGCGATGTTCACGCTGCGGAACACGTTCTCGAGCAGCTTCGTCATCTCGGCCACCCGGGTGGACGAGACCGGCACCACGCGATCGAACGCCGAGGCGTAGAGCGCGAGCGCAGCCTCGAGGCACGACGGCGTGTAGCCGCCGACGATCTTGGGGATGACGTGGGTGGCCACGCCCGAGCCGGGGTCCTCGCGCTCGGGCGAGAACGCCAGGAAGAAGTCGCGCCCCGCGCGCAGGCCGCTGCCACGCTCCAGGATGGGCAGCAGCACCTCCTCGGTGGTGCCCGGGTACGAGGTGGACTCGAGCACCACCGCCTGGCCGGCGCGGAGGTGCGGCGCGATCGACTCGCCGGTCCGCTCGACGAAGGACAGGTCCGGCTCGCGCTCCCGGGTGAGCGGCGTGGGCACGCAGATCACCACCGCGTCGCAGGCGGTCACGCGGGCAAACTCGGTGGTGGCCTCGAGGCGGCCGTCCCGCACCGCGTCGCGCACCGCGGCGCCGTCCACGGTGCGCAGGTAGCTGCGCCCCTCGCCCACCGCGCGCGCCTTGTCCGGATCGACGTCCACGCCCAGCGCGGACAGGCCGCGGCGGGCGAAGGTGAGGGCGAGCGGCAGGCCGACGTAGCCGAGCCCGACCACCGCCACGCGGGCGGTGCGGTCGGCGAGGCGGGAGAGCAGGTCGGTGGCGTGGTCGGGCTCGGCGGCGTGGGTCTCGATCATCGGGGGTGACTCCCTTCGGCTTCGACGTGGAGGAACAGCGTGGCGAGCGCGGCCGGGCAGGCCAGCGGGCCGGCCAGCGTCGCGACGGACGCGGGGACGAGCTCGCCGTAGCCCGGCGAGCGCAGCGAGGGCGCCAGCTCGGGCGCGAGGCCCGCCGGCGCCGCGAAGGCGACGAGGAGGTGGCCGGCCGGGCCGAGCGGCACCTCGATCACCCGCGCCGGATCCGCGGGCCGGCGCAGGCGGGCCAGCCGGGCGAGGCGCGCGAGCGCGGCGGCCTCGGCGGCGGTGGCCTGGCGGACCTGCGGCGCCGGGTGCGCGAGCGGCCAGCGCAGCTCCACCGCGTGCGTGCCGCGGCCCGCCAGCCGGTCGATCACCACCAGGCCCCCGTCGGCGAGCGCGAGCTCGCGCCGGTGGACCACGCCCGCGCGCGCCACGAAGCCGCGGTGCTCGCCGGCGAGCCGCTCCGCCTCGCCGCCCGGCGCGAACGCGAGCAGCCGCGCGCCGGCCGCGTCGGGCAGCGCGAACAGCCGGCCGGGCGGGATGGGCGACTGCTCCAGGCCGTCCACCGTCACGGTGGCGTGCGCGCGGGTGGACCGGAACGCGTCGCGCACCTCGGGGGCGCGCCCGTACACCGGCATGCCCGGATCGCACACCGCCAGCGCGCCCGCGGCGCGCAGCTCGAAGGAGAGCTTGTCGTTGTGGTCGTGCCCGCCGACGCCCCGCTGGCCGTGCGGGCCGCACGAGACGAACGCCTCCAGCGCGCCGCGGCGGAGCACGTGCACGCCGGCCGCCGGGAACGAGACGCTGCCGGGCGGCGGGCCGGGCCTGGCGCGGGCGAGCCAGTCGAGCGCCTCCGGCCCGAGCAGCCACGCCGCCTCCAGCGCGTCGTCCGGTGGCGCGCCGGGGCGGAGCAGCGCCGGATCGCGGAACAGCGCGGCGCCCAGCGCGCAGAGGTAGCCCGCCTCGGTGGGGCCGCGGGCGCGGAGCGCGAGCGCGTGGCCGGAGTCGTTGTCGCCGAGCTGCGGCAGGTCGCCGGACGCGGCGGCGAGCGCGCGGGTGGCCCGGAACATCGCGTGCAGCCGCCAGGGCTTCTGGGGCGGGGCGCCGCCGGCGCGCGCGAGCAGGAGGCCGGCCGCGAACAGCTCCAGCGAGAAGCGGTGGTACGGCACCGAGCCCTCGAAGCTGGTGCCCTCCGCGTGCACCTGCTCCGCGAGCGTCCGCGCCAGCCCGCCCGCCGCGAGCGCGCGCCAGCGGGGCGCCTCCGGCCACTCCGGCAGCGCCTCGGCGCAGGCGAGCAGGCCGAGCCAGTCGCACACCAGGTGGTTGTTGGGGACGGCGCCGCCGTCCTCGAGGTTCGCGAGCACGAAGCGGCCGCTCGCCACCAGCAGCCGCGCCGCCTCCGCCGCGAGCGACGGCGCCGGCGCGCGGCGCAGCGCGAGCACCCACAGCGCCGTGGCGAGGTGCCAGGCGCGCAGCCCCGCCTCCATCGCGCAGGTCCAGTGGACGCCGCGGCCCACCGGGTTCTGCGCCGCGAAGTCGGTCACCGAGGCGGCGAGCGCCTCCGCCAGCCGGTCGCCGCCGGCGGCGCGCGGATGGAGCGCGGCCCCGCACGCGAGCGCGACCCAGTGCTCGCCCCGCCCCATCGCCCACGCCATCTTGGGATCGAGCCCGGGCGCCGGCGGCAGCGCCGCCGAGGGGGCCCGCCCGTCGAAGCGGCCGCCGTGGATCGGGTCGCGCTGCCAGTCGGTGCCGCCGTCGGCGCGGCGCACGTCCACCTCGCGCCCGTACACCACCAGCCGCCCGGCCGCCGCCGCCTCGGCCCGCGCCAGCGCCCGCTCGACCTCGCCGGGCATGCGCTGCTCGAGCGCGCGGCGCAGGGCCTCCGGGCTCCAGGCCGGGCGCGCCGGGCGGGGCCGCGCCAGCAGCGCGGCCAGCCCCGCCGGCCCGTCGCAGCCGAGCGCCTCGAGCAGGGCGCGCGGCGACGGCGCGAGCGGCGGCGCCAGCCGGTTGCGGGCGCCCCGCACGGCGCGGCGCGCCGCGGTGGCGAGCAGCCGGTGCGGCGGCACGCGGGCCGCCAGGTATCCGTAGTAGCCGATCGCGCCCATCCCGCCCCGGTGCTTCCGTTCCGGGCCCCCCGCCCGCGCGGCCGGGAGCCGGGGTGACCACCCCGCGCCGCCCCGCCGGTCCTGGTGCCGCAAAGCAAAGGCCCGGCCACGCGCGCCGCCACGCCCCGGAGGCGAGCGCGCGCGCGGGCGAGGCGCGCCGTGCCCTCCGGCGGTGGCGCGGCGTTCGCCGGATGGGAAGCGCCGTTCCCACGGGCGCCCGCGCGAGCGGTGGCGGGGCTGCGCAGCAGCGGTCCACGGCGCTGGCCGACGGCTTGCTAACCGTCCCCCCGGACCCGGCCGGTTCCGGGTCTTCGACGCGTTCCCGGGAGGCTGGCGTGGGTGCGGTGGCGGTGGGGCTCCTCGTCGAGGAGCAGCGGGGCGAGATCGCCGAGGCGTGGCGGCGCGCGGTCGCGAACGAGCTGGGGGGCGAGGAGGCGATCGGCTTCGCGATCGGGCCGCTCCTGCGCGAGCTGTCGCTGGCGCTCCGGGGCGATGCGCCGCCCGGGCGGGCCGCGCGCGCCGCCGACGGGTTGCTGCGCTGCGGGGTGCTGGTCCGCTCCGGCGCGCCGCCCGCGCGCGTGGCGCGCGAGTTCAAGCTGCTCCACCGCGCGCTGTGGGACACGCTGCGGCGGGCCGGTCGGATCGTGGCCATCGACGAGCGCCGCGCCGCGGACGAGTGGCTCGACGAGGCGCTCGCCGCCGCGCTCGAGCGCCTGGACCGGGTGCGCATGCGCATCGACCTGCTGGAGCGCGGGCCCGCGGTGATCGCGCCCGCGCGCGAGGGCGGCCTCGCGACGCCGCCGCCGGGCTCGCTCCGGCCCCCGCCGCTGCCCTCGCAGCGCACGGCCGCGACGCCGCCGCCGCTCCCGGGCGCCGTGGCGGCCCCGTGGCAGCCGGGCGACTGATCGCGCCGCGGCGGTGCGCCGGGCCGGATCGCGGTCGGTGATCGCGCTCGGTGTGCGGACGCCGAGCGCGGCCGCCGATCGCGTTCGGGCCTCCGCCGCGAGTCCTCCGGCCCAGCGTCGCTGGGGGCTGCGGCGCGCCGCGGCCAGTGCCCGGCGCCGGCGAGCCCCAATTTCTCCACGTCCAGCGCTGCGCCCGGGGTGAGGCCCGGCGGCGCGGCGCCCGCACGCCCGGCGGCAGGGGGGCCGGCGCTGCACGCCGAGTGACGTGCCCCCAGCGAAAGAACGAGCGAGCGAGCCCGGTGTAGGCTCAGGTGAGGGCGTGCGGTCGGAGTGGCGGCGCGCGTGGGATGGCATGCGCGTGCGGCCGACCTGCACCCTCTTCCACGCACCCTTGCCCCACGGAAGGCGAGAAATTCGGTCGGTCGGCCTGTCGTTGTCCGGGCGCTGCAACGAACCCGGAAAGGACGACCCCGATGAAGACCCGCCGCCGAGCCTTCACCGCCGCCGCCAGCGCGCTGGCGCTCTCGCTGCTGCCCCTGGCGGCCTCCGCCGCCGACGCCTGGGTGGCGAGCGCCACCGAGAAGATCCGGCCGGACGCGAAGGCCCGCCCCCAGACCGAGGCGCACCTCTCGGCGGCCCGGAACGAGTTCGCCGCGTTCCAGGTGGTCGTCACCGGCCCCGCGAAGCGCGTCACCGCCCGCGTGGAGGGGCTGGACGGGATGGACGCCACGCTGTTCCGCGTGGACACGCTCGACGTGACCAGCCCGTCCGCGGTGGACGGCGGCACCGGCCGCTGGCCCGACGCGCTCGTCCCCGACGTGGACGACGTGGTGGGCGAGCAGCGCAACGCGTTCCCGTTCGACGTCGGCACCGAGAGCCGCGCGGTCTGGGTGGACGTGCACGTGCCCGCCGACGCGCGCTCGGGCGTCTACCAGGGCGCGGTGGTGATCTCCTCGGACGCCGGCGAGGCGCGCGTGCCGGTGGTGCTGAGCGTGTACGACTTCGTGCTCCCGTCCACCTCGTCGCTGCGGACGGCGTTCGGCCTCTCCTACGGCGTCATCGCCTCCGCCCACGGCGTGTCCGGCGACGCCGACGCGGCGCTCCGGGCCCGCTACGGCCAGCTCGCGCTCGACCACCGCATCACGCTCACCGGCCTGAACGACGACGGCCAGCACGCCGACTTCGGCCACCTCGACCGCTTCTACGGCCCGCTCATCGCCGGGACCGCCCCGACCCGCCTCGAGGGCGCGAAGCTCACCGCGGTGAAGTACGTGGGCGGCCGCACCAGCGTGGACGAGCACGCCGCCTGGGCGAAGCACGCGCGCGAGCAGGGCTGGTTCGACCGGCTGTTCGACTACACCTGCGACGAGCCGCCGCTCACCTGCGCCTGGAGCGACATCCCGGCGCGCGCCGGCGCGGCGAAGCAGGGCGACCCCGAGTTCCGGACGCTCGTGACCACGCAGCTCTGGGACGCCGAGGACCACGGCGTCGCCGACGACATCGACGTGATGGTGCCGGTGGTGAACTGGATGGACGACCGGCCGGGCAGCGCCGTCGCCGGGGACCAGCGCGACCGCTACGACCCGTTCCTCGCCTCGGGCCCGCGCAAGGAGCTCTGGCTGTACCAGAGCTGCATGAGCCACGGCTGCGGCGGGACGGTGAACATCGGATCGCCCTCCGAGTCCGACCGCTACTTCACCGGCTGGCCGAGCTACATGGTCGACGCCTCCGCCTCGCGGAACCGCGCCATGGAGTGGATCACGTTCCTCGAGCGCGCCAGCGGCGAGCTGTACTGGGAGACGGCCTACAGCTTCCGCGCCGACCCGTGGTCGAGGCAGTGGGACTTCTCCGGCAACGGCGACGGGACCCTGTTCTACCCCGGCAAGCCCGCCCGCATCGGCGGCAAGACCGACGTCCCGGTGGCCTCGGTCCGCCTGAAGATGATCCGCGCCGGCATGCAGGACTACGAGTACCTGAAGGCGCTCGCCGACGCGGGCGACCCCGAGCTGGCCCGCAAGATCGCGCGCGACCTGTTCCCGAACGCGTGGTCCACCGACGTCGCGCCGGAGCGGTTCGACCAGGCGCGCGACCAGATCGCGCGGCGCATCCTGGAGCTCGGCGGCAAGCCCACGCCGGCCGCGGTGGAGGCGGGCTTCTCCGGCACCCGCTCCGGCGGCGGCTGCGGCAGCGCGGGCGGGTTCGGCGGCGGCGCGCTGCTGGCGCTCCCGGCCCTGGCCCTGCTCGCGCTGGTCCCGCGGCGGCGCGCCCTGGCGCGGGCCGCGGCGGCGCTCCGGCGCCGCTGAGCAGGGGTTCACGAGGGCGCGGCCGGCCGGGCCGGTCGCCCCGGACCCTCCTCCGGCGGGGCGCGTCCACGCGGCGCGCCCCGCCGTTCCTTTCCTGGCAGTGACGGCCGGGTACAATCACGCCCGGTGAGGACGTTCGGAAAGTACCGGCTGGTGGAGCTGCTCGCGTCGGGCGGCATGGCGGACGTCTGGCGCGCCGAGGTGGCGGGCGCGGCCGGGGTGGTGAAGGAGGTCGCGCTCAAGCGCGTCCGCGGCGAGCACGGCGCGCGCAGCGACTTCGTCCGGATGTTCATCGAGGAGGCGCGCCTCGCGTCGCGCCTCACCCACGCGAACGTCGTCCAGGTCTTCGAGTTCGACCAGGTGGACGGCCGCTACTACATCGCCATGGAGCTGGTGCGCGGGCGCCACCTCGGCCAGGTGGTGGAGCGCGCGCGCGAGGCGGGGGTCCGGCTCGGCCTCGCCCGCGCGGTCCACGCGTGCGCCGAGGTCGCGAGGGGGCTCTCCTACGCGCACCGGCTCGCCGACGGCGGGCGTCCGCTCGGGCTGGTCCACCGCGACGTGTCGCCCCACAACGTGCTCGTGTCGTTCGAGGGCGAGGTGAAGCTCGCCGACTTCGGCATCGCCCGCGCCATGAGCCAGGGCGGGCTCACCGATCCCGGCACGGTGAAGGGCAAGCTCGCGTACATGGCGCCGGAGCAGGCGCGCGGCGCTCCGGTGGACGCGCGCGCCGACGTGTTCGCGCTGGGCGTGGTGCTCTGGGAGCTGTGCGCGGGGCGCAGGCTCTTCGCGCGCGACAGCGAGGCCGCGACGCTCGCGGCGGTGCTGGAGGGCGCGGCGCCGCCGCCGCCCTCGGCGTGGAACGACGAGGTGCCCCCCGAGCTCGACGCGCTGGTGCTGGCCGCGCTGGAGCACGACCCGGCGCGCCGGACCGCGTCCGCGGGCGACCTCGCCACCGCGCTCTCGCGCGTGCTCCTGCGCCTCGCGCGCGCGCCCGAGGACTGGGATCTCCGCGCCCTCATGCACCGGCTCTGGCCGGACGGCACGGCGGTGCCGGCGGGCCCGGCCTCGCAGCCCACCCGCGTCCAGCCGGTGCCGCTCGCGGCGGAGCCGCCCGCGGGCGGGACCGGCGACGGGGCGGGCGCCGCGGCCGATCCGGAGGCGCAGGCGGCGCTCGCAGCCGAGGCCGCGGCCGGCGCGCCCGGCGGCGACGCCACCGCGCCGACCCGCACCCGCATCGCGCCGTCCCCGCCGGCGCGCCGTTCCCGCGGCCGGCGCCGGGCCGCGCTCGCCATCGCCTCGGCGGCGGCGATCGCCGGCGCCGGCGCGGCGGCGCTCCGGTGGAGACCGGCGTCCCACGCCGGCGGCACGGCGGACCCGGGCGCGCCGGGCGATTCACCCACGGTCGATGCGCCCGGGGCCGCGACGCCTCCGGCCGCGGTCGCGCGCGCGCCGGCCCCCGCGCCCGGGCCCATGCCGGCGGCCCCGGCGCCGACCGCACGGACGTCGCCCGCGATCGCCGCGCCGGCGGCGCCCACCGCCGCGCCCGGAGAGCCCGCGCGCCCCGGCGTGCTCCACGTCACCGCGACGCCGTGGGCGTACGTCCAGGTGGACGGGCAGGGCGTGGGCGAGACCCCGGTGACGCGGTCGCTCGCGCCGGGGCCGCACCGGGTCCGGGTGAGCCATCCCCGGTACGGCGCGCGCGAGCTGATCGTCGAGATCGCGCCGGGCCGGCGGACCGACCGGCACGCCAACCTGACGCTCCGGTAGCGCCGCTCCACGCGGCGCCCGTCCACGCCCCGCGACCGCGGGGCGGCGCCCCGTCGCACGCCCCGATCCCCGCTCCGTCCGCCCCGGGCGATCGGCCGTGCCGCAGGCGCGGCGCAGGCCGCCGCGCACCTCCACGCCCCGCCCGTGCGCGCCTTCGTCCATTGACGTTCGCCATTCAATGGCTTAGCCTCGAAATCAAGTTTTCAGTGTTCAACTCTCAAGCGAATCGATCGAGTGGATTTCCTCCGCAACGACGAGATCGCCCGCCTCGAGCGGGAGCGCGCCGGCGGGATCACGAGCGGTGAGGTGGTCCGGCTGTTCGAGTCGCGAGGCGCCCGCCTGTCGGCGGCGACCTTCCGGAAGTACGTGCAGCTGGGGCTGCTGCCCCGGAGCCGCCGGGTGGGCCGCAAGGGCAAGCACACCGGCTCCACCGGGCTCTACCCGGTGTCGGTGGTGCGGCGCATCGCGCTCATCAAGCGGATGATGGCGGAGGGCTACACGGTCGAGGACATCCGCGGCAGCTTCGTGACGGTGCGCAACCGGCTCGAGGACGTGGAGCAGGGGCTCCACGCGCTGCTGGCGGAGCTGGCGGAGAAGGCGCGGGCGCACCCGCGCCGGAAGCGGTTCGAGGACGAGCTCGTGCAGGCCGAGCGCCAGCTGAAGCGGGCGCTCGGGCGGATCGAGCGGGTGGGTGGCGCGGTCGCGACGGTGGGTGCGGACGAGACGGTCCGGGCCGGCTAGCTGCAGCGGCTGGGTGGTGCCCGAGGTGGATGGTGGCCGGTGCCCTCCGGGGCGCCGCAGGTGGAGAGGGAGGGCAGGGGATGAGCGAGGCGAAGCGCAGCGCGGAGCCCGCGCCGGAGCGGCAGGGGCTGGAGCCGGACGCGGAGGAGACGGCGGCGGGTCAGGACGTGGGGGAGGGCGCGGACGCGGGGGAGGGACAGCGCGGGCGGCGGCGCTCGAAGACCATGTCGCGCAAGGAGATCGCGCGCGAGCTGCGGCGCCAGCGGGCGTTCGGCCTGGTCGACCCCGAGCTGGACGAGGTGATGAAGGAGATGGAGGCGCGCCGCCCGCGATCCCGGGCCGAGTGCGCCAACGGGCCGCGGCCCTGCATGTTCATCTCCTGCAAGCACCACCTCTACCTGGACGTGAACCCGTCCACCGGGTCCATCAAGCTGAACTTCCCCGACCGCGAGGTGTGGGAGCTCGGCGAGACCTGCGCGCTCGACGTGGCCGATCGCGGCGGGATCACGCTCGAGGAGGTGGGGTCGATCATGAACCTCACCCGCGAGCGCATCCGCCAGGTCGAGACCCGCGGGCTGCTCAAGCTGCGCGCCATCGCCGAGGACGAGCCGCGGACCGCCGCGGACCTCGCCGCCGAGGACGAGGCCTGATCGAGCGGGGCTGCCCACCGCCCCACCGACCCTGAGCTCGCCGAAGGGTCGGCGGGGCGTCGGGCACCCACGCCCTTGAAAGGTGTCGCCGCGAGCGTTACAAGGGCGCCCTCCCACGGAGGAAGCCCGACATGACTCGCCGCGCGCTCGTCTCGGTCTCCGACAAGACCGGTCTCGTTCCTTTCGCCAGGCGGCTCGCCGCCCTCGGCGTGGAGCTGCTCTCCACCGGCGGCACGCAGAAGACGCTCGCCGAGGCCGGCGTCCCGGTGGTCGGCGTGGGCGACTACACGCAGGCCCCGGAGATCCTGGGTGGCCGCGTGAAGACGCTCCACCCGCGCGTGCACGGCGGCATCCTCTACCGCCGCGGCCTCGCCTCCGACGAGGCCGACGTGAAGGCGCGGGACATCCCGCCCATCGACCTCGTGGTGGTGAACCTGTACCCGTTCCGCGAGGCGGTGGCGGCCGGCAAGCCGTTCGAGACCTGCGTCGAGGAGATCGACATCGGCGGGCCGACCATGGTCCGGAGCGCCGCCAAGAACTCGGCGCACGTGGGCGTGGTGGTGGACCCGGCCGACTACGAGAAGGTGGCGGCGGAGCTGGAGGCGACGCGCACGCTCTCCGCCGCGACGCGCTTCTACCTCATGAAGAAGGCGTTCGCGCACACCGCCGCGTACGACGCCGCCATCTCCGAGTACCTCACGGCGCGCGAGGCCCCCGAGGCCGCGCCCGCGCACTTCCCCGCCACGCTCGCGGCGGTCTACACCAAGGCGTACGACCTCCGGTACGGCGAGAACCCGCACCAGGCCGGCGCGTTCTACCGCGCGGCCCGCGAGCCGGAGGAGCCCTCGGTCGCGTTCGCCGACGTGCTGCAGGGCAAGGAGCTCAGCTACAACAACCTGCTCGACCTGCAGGCCGCGCTCGCCGGCGTGATGGAGTTCGACGAGACCGCCTGCGTGATCATCAAGCACAACACGCCCTGCGGCGTCTCCACCGGCCGCACCGCGGGCGAGGCGTTCGCGCGCGCCCGCGAGTGCGATCCGGTCTCGGCGTTCGGCGGCATCGTGGCGCTGAACCGCCCCGTGGACGAGGCCACCGCCTCGGAGCTCACCAGCCTGTTCCTCGAGTGCGTGATCGCGCCCGGCTACGACGCCGCCGCCCGCGCCGCGCTCGCGGTGAAGAAGAACCTCCGCCTGCTCGAGGCGCCGCGGCTCGGCGCCGCGCGCGCCACCTGGCGGCGGCGCCCCGAGGAGGGGCGCGAGCTCCGCTCCATCCCCGGCGGCCTGCTGGTGATGGACCGCGACCTCGGCTCGGTCCGCCGCGACGACTGCAAGGTGATGACGAAGCGCGCGCCCACCGAGCAGGAGTGGAAGGACCTGCTGTTCGCGTGGAAGGTCGTGAAGCACGTGAAGTCGAACGCCATCGTGTTCGCGAAGGACGACCGGACCGTGGCGATCGGCGGCGGTCAGACCAGCCGGGTGGAGTCGGTGAAGACCGCGGTGATGAAGGCGGCGCTCGACGTCCGCGGCTCCTCGGTGGGCTCCGACGCGTTCTTCCCGTTCGCCGACGGCGTCGAGGAGATCATCAAGGCCGGCGCCACCGCCATCATCCAGCCCGGCGGCTCGATGCGCGACGCCGAGGTGATCGCCGCGGCCGACAAGGCCGGCATCGCCATGGTCGCGACCGGCATGCGGCACTTCCGGCACTGACCGGCGGCGGCGGCTCCCCGGGCGCGGCCGCGGGCCGGCCCGGGCCGGGGATGCCCGCGACGCCTGCGCCCCCGCCGCGCGGGGGCCCCTCCCTGCACGCCTCCGCCGGCCCTTCCGGCGCGCCGGCCCGTGGTATAAGCCCGGGTTCTCATGCGAGTCCTCGTCGTCGGATCGGGTGGCCGCGAGCACGCGCTCGCCTGGAAGATCTCGAGGAGCCCGCTGGTGCGGGCCCTCTTCGCCGCGCCCGGAAACCCCGGCATCGCGCGCGTCGCCACGCTCGTCCCGCTCGCCGCGACCGACGTGGCCGGCCTCGTCGCGTGGGTGCGGCAGAACGCCATCGACCTGGTGGTCGTGGGGCCCGAGGCGCCGCTCGTGGCGGGCCTGGTGGACCGCCTCCAGGAGGCCGGCGTCCCGGCGTTCGGGCCGGCCGCCGCCGCGGCCGAGATCGAGGGCTCGAAGGCGTTCGCGAAGGACGTGATGCGGGCGGCCGGGATCCCGACCGCGGAGTACGAGACGTTCGAGGACGTCGCGCCCGCGGTCGCGTGGGCCAGGGCCCGCGACGGCCGGGTGGTGGTGAAGGCCGACGGCCTCGCCGCCGGCAAGGGCGTGGTGGTGTGCGGCGACGCCGCCGAGGCGGAGGCCGCGCTCCGCGCCATGCTGGTGGACCGGGTGCACGGCGGCGCCGGCGCCCGGGTGGTGGTGGAGGAGCGGCTGGAGGGGCCGGAGGCGAGCTGCATCTGCTTCACCGACGGCGAGCGCGTCCGGCTGCTCGCGGCGGCGCAGGACCACAAGCGCATCTTCGACGGCGACCGCGGGCCCAACACCGGCGGCATGGGCGCGTTCTCGCCCACGCCGAACGTCACCCCGGAGGTGGCCGGGATGGTCGAGCGCGACGTGCTGCTCCCGGCGGTGCGGGAGCTGGCCCGGCGCGGCCGCCCGTTCCGCGGGGCGCTCTACGCCGGCCTGATGCTCACCCCGCGCGGCCCGCGGGTGCTCGAGTTCAACGCGCGCCTGGGCGACCCGGAGACCCAGCCCATCCTGCTCCGCATGGCGAGCGACGTGGTGCCGGCGCTGCTCGCGGCGGCGCGCGGCGACCTGTCCGGCGTCGAGATCGCGTCCGATCCGCGCGCCGCGGTCGGCGTGGTGCTCGCCGCGGAGGGCTACCCGGGCGACGTGGCGCGCGGGGACGCCATCGACGGGCTGGACGGCCCGTTCGACGAGGACGTCCAGGTGTTCCACGCCGGCACCGCGGCGGACGCGGCGGGCCGGGTGGTGACGAGCGGCGGGCGCGTGCTGACGGTGTGCGCGCTGGGCCGGGATCTCGACGACGCCGCGGCGCGGGCCTATGCCGCCGTCGGGCGGATCCGCTTCCGCGGCATGCAGTACCGAAAGGACATCGGCAAGCGGCCATGAGCGAACCCAAGGTGCTGATCCTGATGGGCTCCGACTCGGACTGGGAGGCGATGTCCGAGGCGCGGAAGGCGCTGGAGGACATGGGCGTCGCGACGGAGGTCCACGTGTCCTCCGCCCACCGCACGCCGGAGCGCACCGGCAAGCTCGCGCGCGAGGCGGCCGGCCGCGGCATCCAGGTGATCATCTGCGGGGCCGGCTCGGCCGCGCACCTCGCCGGCGTCTGCGCCGCCGAGACCGAGCTGCCGGTGCTGGGCGTCCCGCTCGCGGCGAGCGATCTGAAGGGCCTCGACGCGCTGCTCTCCACCGCCCAGATGCCGGCCGGCGTGCCGGTGGGCACGCTCGCCATCGGCAAGGCCGGGGCCCGCAACGCCGGCCTGCTCGCCGCGCGCATCGTGGCCCGCGCCGATCCCGAGGTGGCGGAGCGCGTGCGCGCGCAGCGCCGCAAGATGGCCGAGGAGGTCGAGGCGAAGGACGCCGCGCTCCAGGCCAGGCTGGGCGCGAAGGGATAGCCGGGCGCGTGGGCCTGATCGACCGCTACCTGGCCCGGGAGATCCTGCTCCCGTTCGCCGCGGCGCTGCTGTTCCTGACGCAGATCCTGCTCGCCACGCAGATCCTGGGGCAGGCCGACGTCCTGTTCGGCTCGGGCGTGTCGCTCGTGGACGTCGGGCTGGTGATGCTCTCGCTCATGCCGCACCTGCTCGGCTACGTCATCCCGGTGGCGTTCCTGCTGGGCGTGGTGCTGGGCGTGGGGCGCCTGGCGGAGGACCGCGAGGTGGTGGCGCTCGGGGCGGCGGGGCTCTCCCCGGTGCGCCTGGTGCGGGTGCCGCTGCTGCTCGGGCTGGTGGTGGCGGCGCTGGGCGCGTGGCTCTCGCTCTCGGTCGAGCCCGCCAGCATCCGGGCCGCGCGCCTGCGCCTGAACGAGGTGGTGAAGCGCAACGTCACGAACGACGTCCGCGGCGGCACCTTCTACGACCAGATCCCCGGCTACACGATCTACGCCGAGCGGGCGCGCGGGGGCCGCTGGGAGAACGTGCTCATCCAGGACCGCTCCAACCCGGACGCGCCCATGCTGGCGCTCTCGCGCCACGGCCGCCTCGAGCCGGTGGGCGCGGGCCAGGACATGCGCCTGGTGCTGGAGCAGGGCGAGGTGCACCGCGAGGAGGTCGGCACCGCCGACTACGCCTCGGCCGCGTTCGGCAAGGCCGAGCTGCTGGTCGGGCTGGGCACCGCGCTCAGCGATCGCAACGTGCTCGCGAAGTCGAGCCGCGAGGCCACCGTCTCCGACCTGCGCGCCCGCGCCGCCGCGGCGCGCGAGAAGGGCGACGTGGTGGAGGCGCGCCGGCAGGAGGGCTACCTCCACCGCAAGCTCTCCGCGCCGCTGGTGGTGGTGGCGTTCGCGCTGCTGGGCGTCCCGCTCGGCGCGGAGCGGCGCGGCGGCCGCGCGTTCGGCATGGGCGCGACGTTCCTGCTGGTGGTGGTGCACTACCTGCTGCTGCGCGGCGGCGAGGTGCTCACCCAGCTCGGCCACCTCCCGGCGGCGTTCGCGCTGCAGCTCCCGAACCTGGTGCTGGGCGCGGTGGGGGTGGGGCTCGTCCTGCTCATGGCGCGGCGCGGGCCCGAGGCGGTGCGGTGATCCTGTTCCGCTACGTCGCGCGCCGCATGCTCGGCGCGTTCCTGGTGGCGCTGGCCGGGGTGGTCGGGATCTACCTGGCGGTGGACTTCGTGGACAACGCGTCCGCGTACACCGGCGCCGGGTGGCTGCCGGCGGTGCTGCAGCTCTACGCCTACAAGGCCGCCGGCGTCGTCTACATGGTGGCGCCGGCCGCGCTGATCCTGGGCGCGGGCATCGCCACGTCCATGTTCCGCCAGACCCGCGAGTACACCGCCATGCGCGCGGTGGGGCTCGGGCCGTGGCGGCTGGCCGTGCCGGTGCTGGCGGTGACGCTGCTCGCGGGCGGCGTGCTGGTGGTGCTGAACGACGCGGTGGGCGTGCAGGCGGCGGAGCGCGCCGAGGAGATCACCGCGCACCGCTTCGCGCGCGGCGGCAACCTGCGCCGGTTCCTGGCCGCGCGCGAGCCGAAGCGCTGGTTCCGCGGCATGGACGGCAAGCGGGTCTACCACCTGCGCGGCAACCTGCCCGACGGCGGCTTCGAGCGCGTCACCGTGTACGAGCTGGCCGAGGGGTTCACGCTGGCGCGGCGGATCGACGCCGCGCGGATGCACCCCGACGGCCGGGCCTGGATCCTCGAGGACGTGGAGGACCGGACGTTCCGGCCGGACGGGTCGATGGCGCTGGAGCGGGCCGACCGCAGGCGGTACGCGTTCGACGAGCCACCGGACGCGTTCGCCGTGATCGCCGGCAAGCCCGACCAGATGCGCTGGAACACGCTCATCCGGCAGATCGGGATCCGCAAGCGGCTGGGCCAGCCGGTGACCGAGTTCCAGCTCGAGCGCTACGACCGGCTCGCGTACCCGCTCGCCGGCATCCCCGGCGCGCTGCTGGCGCTGGCGCTCGCGCTGCGCCGCGACCGCAAGGGGCACCTCGCCGCGGCGCTCCTCGAGGCGGTGGGCGTGACGCTCCTGTTCTGGGGCATGCAGGGCGTGAGCTCGGCGCTCGGCCTCTCCGGGCGCGTCGCCCCCTGGATCGCGTCCTGGGCGCCGAACGTGGTGTTCCTCGCGCTGGGGGCTATCGCGGTGCACCGGGCGCGGTGACCCCCGGCGCCCCGACCCCCAACACCCCGCTCGCGCCCGGCCGCCCGCCGCCCCACCTTGCGCCCGAGTGCCTCAGGCGCGAGCGGCGGTCGTTCAGGTGGAGCGAGGGCGGGCCGACGCGGCCCGCGCGGTGCTGGTGCGCCTGGCGTGGGCCGGTGCGGCGCTGACCGCCGTCTCGCTCCCGATCTCCATCGCCGGGATGCAGATCGGCGCCGCGGTCGCGCTGGGGGCCCTCCTCCTGCGGCGCGCCGCCGGCGGGCGGGCGCCGCCGATCCCGGCGCCGGGCGCGCAGGTGGCGCTCGCCACCGTGGTGCTGCTCGGGGCGGCGATCGCCTCGATCGCGATCGCCGCGGTGGCCGGCACCGGGGCGGCCCGCCTCGACCACGTGCTCTACGCCAGGGGCCTCGCCCTGCCGCTCGTCTTCCTGCTCGCGATCGAGCGCGGCGATCCCGGCGAGGATCCCGAGGCGCCGCGCCGCCGGGCGCTCGCGCTGCTGGTCGCCTGGGCGGTGGCCGCGCTGGTGCCCGCGTCCATCGCCTGGGCGCAGCACCGGACCGGCTTCGACCTGCTCCACGCGCTCGGCCTGCGCGACGCGCCGCTCCGCGCGAAGCTCTACACCGGGGTCGGACCGCTCGACGTGCCCACCGGGCGCTACGGCGCGGTGGGCCTGTTCAGCTGGTACACGCGGCTGGCGCTCTCACTGACGCCGCTCGCCGCGCTCGCGGCGGGGCTCGCGCTGCTCGCGCCGCTGCGCCGGCGCACCCGCCTCCTGCTCGCGCTCGGCGCGGCGGGCGCGGCCTGGGCGGTGGTGCTCACCACCTCGCGCGCGGCCTGGGCCGGCCTGGCCGTGGCCGCGGTGGCGCTGGCGCTCTCGGCGGGACGGCGCGTCCGGCGGGTGGCGCTGCCGCTCACCGTCGCCGCGTCGGTCGCGGCCGGCTGCGCCGTGCCCGACCTGCGCGTCCGGCTCGGGCGGGCCTTCACGGCGGAGAGCAACGCCGATCGGTCCGCCATCTGGCGCGCCTGCCGCGCCGTCATCGCCGACCACCCGCTCACCGGGGTCGGCTACAAGGCGCTCCCCCAGGTGGGCCGGCCCTACTACGAGACGTACAGCGCCGACACCCCGGTCCGCTCCTGGTGCCACGACACGCCGCTCTCGGCCTGGGCGGAGGGCGGCCCGCTGCTCGCGGGCGCGGTGCTCGCCTGGATGGCGCTGCTCGCGCGCGCGTTCCTGCGCGCCCGCCGGGCCGGCGACGCGCTGGCCCGCGCCGCCGCGGCCGGCGCCCTGGCGGCGCTGGCTGCACTCATCGTGAACGCGCTGGTGCACGACGTCCTCTGGGCCATGGAGCCGCTGTACGCGAACGGGTTCCTGCTCGCGGCGGCCGCGGTGCTGGCGCACCCGCGCTCCCCCGGGGCGTCCCGCGAGCGGCCCATCCTGCGGGCGGTGTCCTGAGGCGGGGCGCGCGTCCGCGCGGGGCAGGCGGGTGCCCGGGCGAGCGATCGACGCCTACGTTCCCTCGACGTGACAGCGCTCTCTCCCTCCGCCGGATCGACCCGGACCGCCGCGCCCCCGGCCGCGCCCGCGCTGGCCCGCGCCGCCGCCGACGTCTGGCGCTTCCGCGAGCTGCTCGCGCTGCTGGTGCTGCGCGACCTGAAGGTCCGCTACAAGCGCAGCGTCCTCGGGATGGTCTGGACGCTGCTCAACCCGCTGCTCCAGATGGTCGTCTACACGCTGGTGTTCTCGACGATCCTGCGGATCGGCGTCCCGGACTACCCGCTCTTCGTCCTGTGCGGGCTGCTCCCGTGGTCGCTGCTCGCGGTCGGGACCACCGGCGCGGCCACCGCGCTGGTCGGCAACCAGTCGCTCATCCGCAAGGTGGCGGTGCCGCAGGCGGTGTACCCGCTCGCGGTGGTGGGCTCGAAGCTCGCCGACGCGCTGCTCTCGATCCCGGCGCTGGCGGTCCTCGCGCTCGCCACCGGCCGGCCGCCCGGCGCGAGCTGGGCCTGGCTCCCGCTCGCGCTCGCCTGCGCGACCGGCTTCACCGCCGGGCTGGCGCTGCTGCTCTCGTCGGCGACGGTGTACTTCCGCGACCTGCGCCACCTGGTGGAGCTCCTGTTCCAGGTCTGGTTCTACGTGACGCCGGTGTTCTACCCGGCGAGCTTCCTCGAGCAGCTCCCGGTGCCCGCGCTGCGCGCCGTGCTGGCCGCGAACCCCGCGGCGCCCATCGTGCGGCTCTTCCAGGAGAGCGTGTACGAGGGCCGCAGCCCGGCGGCCTCGACCGTCGCGTTCGCGATGCTGGCCGCGCTCGTCTCGCTCGCGGTCGGGGGCGCGGTGTTCACCCGCTGCGAGCACGGCCACATCCACCATCTCTGACATGACCGGGACCATCACCTTCGAGGACGTGGGGATGTGCTACCGCCTGCACCGGGAGCGGGTGCGCTCGCTCAAGGAGGCGGTGCTCGGCGGCTTCCGGCACCTGCGCGAGGCGGACGAGCTGTGGGCGCTGCGCGGCGTGAGCTTCGAGGTGCGCCCCGGCGAGGCGGTCGGGCTGGTGGGCGCGAACGGCTCGGGGAAGAGCACGCTCCTCAAGCTCGCGGCCGGCGTGCTGCGCCCGACCGAGGGCCGGGTGCGGGTGGAGGGGCGGGTGGCGCCCATCATCGAGCTCGCCGCCGGGTTCGACCCCGAGCTGTCCGGCCGCGACAACGTGTTCCTGAACGGCGCGCTGATGGGCCGGGCCCGGCGCGACATGGCCCGGCGGCTGGAGCGGATCTTCGCGTTCGCCGAGCTGGAGGGCTTCGAGGACGTGCCGGTGAAGAACTACAGCTCCGGCATGTACGCGCGGCTCGGGTTCGCCATCGCGGTGGACGTCGAGCCGGAGATCCTGGTGGTGGACGAGGTCCTGGCGGTGGGCGACGAGCGCTTCCAGGCGCGCTGCCTGGAGCGGATCCGCGCGCTGCTCGCCGGCGGGACCACGCTGTTCCTCGTCTCGCACCAGATGGACCAGGTGGCGGAGGTGTGCCGGCGGGTGCTGCTCCTCCACCGGGGCGGCGTGTGCCACGACGGCGCGCCGGCCGACGCGATCCGGCGCTACCGGGAGCTGCAGGGCTTCACGCCGCCGCCGGTGGCGCGGACCGGCTGAGCGGAGGGCGCGTGGGCGAGGCGGTGCTCGCGGCGGCCGGGGCGGAGCGCGCGCGGCGCGCGGGGGTGGCGCTCGGCCGCGGCGCGGCGCGGGCGGTCGCGGCGGCGGCCGGGCTGGCGCTGGCGGCCGCGGCGCTCTCCGCCGTCGCGCTCCACAACGGCTTCCCGCTGGTCTACTCCGACACCGGCACGTACCTGGAGTCGGCGCGGGTGCTGCAGCCCAACCCCGACCGCCCCATCGTCTACGGCCTGGTGGCGCGCGCGGTGGCGCTGGATCGTTGGCCGTGGCTGGTGGTGGCGGCGCAGGCGCTGCTGCTCGCGGCGCTCCTCCGCGCCGCGTTCCGCGCCGCCGGCGCCCCGCGGCCGGGCGCCTGGGCCGCCCTGGCCGGGCTCGGGCTCGCGGCGCTCACCAGCGCCGGCGTCACCGCCGGACACCTGCTGCCGGACGTCCTCGCGCCGGGCGCGCTGCTCTCGCTGGCGCTCCTGCTCGGCGAGCGCGCCGGCCCTGCGGCCCGCGCCGGCGCCTGGGCGGTGCTGGCGCTCGCGGTCGCGTCGCACGCCTCGCTCCTGCCCATCGGCGCGCTGGTCTGCGCGGGCGCGCTGGCCGTCGCGCTGCGGCGGGCGCCGGGGCGCCTGGCCCGGGCCGGCCGCGTCGCGGTGGCGGCCCTCGCCATCGCCGCCGGCGCGGCCGGGCTCGCCCTGCTGAACCGCCACCTCGGCGCCGGCCTGGTGCTGGTGCCGGCCTCCCCGGTGTTCCTGGCCGGCCGCATGGCCGAGACCGGCCTGCTGCACGACGTGCTGGCGGCGCGCTGCCCCGCCGCCGGGTGGCGGCTGTGCCGGTGGCGCGCCCGGGTGCCGCACGACATCGACCAGTTCGTGTGGCGGCCCGACAGCCCGTTCTACCGGATCGGCGGCTTCTCGCCGGCGGGCATCGCGGAGTGCCGGAGCATCGTGCGCGCCTCGCTCTCCGAGCCGCGCTGGCTGGCCCGGCACGCGGTGGACGCGGCGCGCGGCGGCGCCGAGCAGCTGGCGCGCTTCGACCTGCGCTGGGTGGACTCGGCGGAGGCGGCCGGCGGCTGGTCCCACGAGATGCTGGCGCGGAGCTTCCCGGGGCAGCTCGCCGCCTACGACGCGGGCCGGCAGCGGCGCGGGACGCTCGACCTCTCCGGCCTGGAGCGGGCCGAGCGCGCCTCGGTGGTGCTCGGCGCGCTCGTCGCGGCGGCGCTGCTCCTGCGACGGCCGCGCGACCGGCGCGGCGCGGACGCGCGGGCGCTCGCGGCGGTGCTGCTCGCCGGCGTGGTGGTGAACGCGGCGGTGTGCGGGGCGCTCTCCTCGCCGAACGGCCGCTACCAGTCGCGGGTCGCGTTCCTGGTGCCGCTCGCCGCGCTGCTGCTCGCGGCGGCCCGGACCGGCCGGAGCGGGGAGGAGGGGCCATGGCCGCCCACGCCGTGAACTCGGCCGCGTACTGGGAGGCGCGCTTCGCCACCGGCGACTGGGACGCCCACGGCGGCCCGGCCCAGGCGCGGTTCTTCGCCGAGGTGGCGCTGGCGCTCCTCGCGCCGGAGGTGGTGGACGACCTGCGCGCGCGCCGGGCGACGATCTGCGACCTCGGCTGCGGCGAGGGGGAGGGGACCGCCACGCTGGCGGCCGGGCTCGGCGTGCCGGTGGCGGGCGCGGACGTGTCCGGCGCGGCCGTCGCCGCCGCGCGGCGCCGCCACCCCGGCCTCGCGTTCGAGCGGGCCGACGGCGCGCCGCCCGGCGAGGTGGACGCGCTGTTCACCTCCAACACGCTGGAGCACTTCCGCGACCCGTGGGGCGTGCTGGCGGCGGCGCTGGGGAGGGTCCGGCGCTGGGCGGTCCTGCTCGTGCCGTTCGAGGAGCGGGAGCGCATCCCCGAGCACGAGGCCACGTTCGAGTGGGAGAGCTTCCCCGCCGAGGTGGCGGGCTTCGATCTCTGGGACCTCCGGGCCGAGGACGTGTCGGCGCGGCCCGGGTCGCGCTGGCCCGGCGCGCAGGCGCTGGCGGTGTACGCGCGCCGCGGGGCCCCGGACCTGCCGGCGCGCCCGGCGCCGGCGGTGGCGGCGCTCGCCGGGCGCGCGGCGGCGCTCGCGGCGGTGGGCAGGGCGCTCGCGGCGGAGCGGGATGCGTGGCGGGCCGAGCGCGACGCGCTCGCGGCGGCGCTGGCCCGGGCCGAGCGGTGGCTCTCGCGCGAGGCCGGCGCGCTCGCCGGGGCGCTCGAGCAGGCCCGCGCCCCGCGCGGCTACGCGGCGGGCCGGCTGCTCGGCGCGCTCCGGCGCGCGCCCGCGGACGTGCTGCGCGGCTCGCTGCGGGGCGCGCGGGCACGGTGGCGCTCCGGTGACGCCGACGACGATCGGTCCTGCGCCGCGGCCGCCGCCGACGCGCTGGGCGCGCCCGACCCGCTCCGCGACGGCGCCGCGGCCGCCCGCGCGCTCGCGGCCGGGCTCCCGGCGCCGCCGCCCTCGGCCGACCCGCCCTACCGCGCCCACGTGCGGGCGCTGGCGGAGCGCGCCACGCTCCCGGGGCCGCCGCGCTCGCGCTCCGGGGACGCGCTCCGCGCGCTCGCCGCGCGCGCCCGCGTCGCGCCCGCGTCGGTGGTGTTCCCGCCGCTCCTCCCCTGGACGTTCCTGCGGCAGCGTCCGCAGCAGCTCGCCCGGGCGCTCGCGCGGCGCGGCTGCGCGGTGGTGTTCTGCACCCCGGACCCGGCCCGCGACGACGTGGACGGGCTGCGCGAGCTCGAGCCCGGGCTGTTCCTCGCCTCCGACCTGCGCCTGGCCGGGGACCTGGAGCGACCGGTGCTCTGGCTGATGTGGCCGCAGCAGCGCGTCCACGCGGCACTCCTGCGGCGGCCGCGCCTGGTCTACGACTGCGTGGACCACGCCTCGCTCGATCCGCTGCACGGGCCGGCCATGGAGGCGGACCGCGCCGCGCTGGCGCGGGAGGCGGAGCTGGTGCTCGCCACCGCCCCCCGGCTCGCGGACGGCCTGCGCCCGCTGCGCGACGGGGTGCTCCTCGTGCCGAACGCGGTGGCGCCGGAGGACTTCGCGCCGGCGCCCGGCGCGCCGGTCCCGGCGGACCTCGCCGCGGTGCTCGCCGCGGGGCGGCCGGTGGTCGGGTACATGGGCGCGTTCGCGCCCTGGGTGGACTGGGCGCTCCTGAACGCGGTGACCGCGGGCGCGCCGGACCTCTCGTTCGTGCTGCTCGGGGCCGACTACGGCGGCGCGCTCGCCCGGCTCGCGCCGCGGCCCAACGTGCACGTGCTGGGCGAGAAGCCGCACGGGGCGCTGGCCGGGTACGCCTGCCGCCTGGACGCCGCGATGATCCCGTTCGTGCTGGACGAGGTGACCCGCGCCGCCTCGCCGGTGAAGCTCCACGAGTACCTCGCGGCGGGCGCGCCGGTGGTCTCGACGCCGATCGACGCGTGCCTCGGCGAGCCGGCGGTCGCGGTCGCAGACGGCCCGGACGCGTTCGCGGCGGCGCTGCGGGCCGCCGTCGGCCGGCGGGACGACCCGGCGCACCGCGCGCTGCGCGAGCGGGCGGTCGCCGCCAACACCTGGGCCGGGCGCGCCGAGCAGATCCTGCGGGCGCTCGGGGCCGGGTGAGCGGTCAGCGCGCCGCCGGCTTGCGCGCGCGTCGCCAGGCGTCCTCGAACGCGTCGGCGTAGGCGCGCGCCATGCTGGCGACGTCCAGCTCGCCGAGCACCCGCGCGCGCCCCGCGGCCGCGCGCGCCCGCCACGCGTCGCGGTGCAGGCCCACCTCGCGCATGGCCTCGGCCAGCGCCGCGAGGTTCGCCTCCGGGTAGCTGCGGGCCAGCGCGCGGAGCGCCGCGAGATCGAGCGTGGCGAGGCGCGGGTACGGGTTGGGCAGCACCAGGCCGATGCCGCCGCGCACCACCTCCCGGGCGGAGCCGACGTCGGTGAGCACGAGCGGCAGCCCGTGGTACATCGCCTCCATCACCGCCACGCTCCAGCCCTCCACCAGCGAGGGCTGCACCAGGCAGTCGCAGCTCCGGAGCAGCGCCGCCACCTCGGCCCGCCCGGCCTGGTGCACCCGGTGCACCCGGTCCTCCAGCCCCGTCCGCCGGATCGCCGCGGCCACCTCGGCGGCGTACGCGGCGTCGGCCGGCGCGCCCGCCAGCACCAGGTGCGCGCCGGGAAGCGCGCCCGCGATCCGCCGGAACGCCTCGACCGTCACGCCCTGCAGCTTCTCGCGCGCGAAGCGTCCCACCTGCACGAAGACGACGTCCCCCGCGCCGATCCCGAGCGCGGCGCGCGAGGCGGGCGGCGCCTCCAGGCCGCGCACGTCGAGGCCGTTCGGGATCACCCGCACCCGCCGCGCGTCCACCCCGAACACCTCCTCGACGTAGCGCTCGACCGGCGTGGAGACCGCCACCACCAGGTCCATGGCCCGCAGCGCCGCCGCGCGGCGCGCGCGCTCCGCGCCCTCCATCCACACGTAGGCGTTGTGCGCGGTGTACGCGCTCGCGATGCCCCGCCGCCCCAGGTCGCGCGCGCCGGCCACGCTGTAGTGGAGGCTCATGACCTGGAGCTTCCGCTCCTCGGCCGCGCGGGCCAGCCGCCGCTCGTCCCCGCCGGTGATCACCAGGTCCACCCCAGCCTCGCGCAGGCGCGCGCCGATCGCGCCGGGCGCGCGCGCGTGGACCAGCACCGTGGCCTCGATCCGCTCGCGCGGCAGGTTGAGCGCCAGGTCGGCCACCACCTGCTCCAGGCCGCCGCGGTCGAGCCCCTCCGCCTGGAGCCCCACCCGCAGCGGCGAGGCCACCGGGTAGACCCGCGCCGGCGGCTGCCGCGGCGCCGGGACGCGGCGCTTCTCGAACAGGCGGTAGGCGGCCACGCGCGCGAGCAGCGGCGCGCCGGCGGACGGGTCGAGCAGGAACGCGCGCTCGGGGAACCAGCGGCTCGCGAGCGCCTGCGCGCCCGGCTCGCGGGTGAGGAGCAGGTCGTAGCGGGCGAGCACCTCGCGCTCCAGCGCGTCGAGCGGCCGGTCCACCACGCACACCTGCAGCACCTCGGGCCGGCGCGCCGCCTCCTCGACCGCGGGGTCGTCGCGGCGCGAGAGCAGGTGGGCGGAGACGTCGCACGGCTCGCCGGGCCCGGCCAGCCGCACGCCGGGGACCACCACCCCGGTGCAGCGCCAGGCCGGCGGCGCCGCCAGCGCCGCGAGCCGCGCCTCGTGGCGCGCGCGCAGCCGGTCCACCGCGTCCGCGATGCGCAGCGCCCGGGCCCGGGCGTTCAGGCTGTTCTCGTGGACGCGGTACCGGTAGAGCACCTCGTCCACGTGCCCGATCCCGAACAGCGCGTGCATGCGCAGCCAGTAGTCGTAGTCCTCGCCGCCGAACGTGTCCTCGGCGTACGGACCGAGCAGGCGGGCCGCGTCGCGCCGGTACAGGAAGCTCGCGCCGATGAAGTTGTCGCCGCTGCGGAGCAGGTTCTCGGTGGTGACCTGGCGCGGCAGGCGCATGCGGCTCGGGTCGCGCGGATCCTGGTCCTGCGGCCGGAACGCGGGGTCCCGGAGCGGCCGGCCCTCGCCGTCGATGGCCTGGTAGTCCGAGTAGACCATGGCGAGGTCGGGGCGGGCGCGCAGCCGGGCCAGCAGCACCTCGAGCTGGTTCGGCAGCATCAGGTTGTCGGCGGACGTCCAGGTGAACCACTCGCCGGTGGCGACGGCGAAGCCGCTGTTCAGCGCCGAGGGGAGCTTCTGGTTGGGCTGCGTGAGCACCACCACCCGCGGGTGATCGGCGTAGCGATCCAGCACGCGCTCGACGCCGTCGCGCGAGCCGTCGTTCACCACGATGAGCTCGAGGTCGCGGTGGGTCTGGGCGAGCACGCTCTCGATGGCGGCGGGCAGCAGGTCGGCCTGGTCGAACACCGGCAGGACCACGCTGACGCGGCCGCGGTGCCCGAGCGTCATCCCCGCGAGCGGCCCGGCGCCGCTCGCCGCCGGGAGCCGCGCCGGCGCCCGCTCCGCCCCGCCCGCGCCGCGCCGCGCCCGCACGCTCCGGCGCAGCGCGCGGGCCGCCCGGCGCGCCCAGGCCGCCGCCGGCAGGGCGTCGCGCACGCGGTAGTACAGGAGCGCCGCGCGCCAGGCGCGGCTCGCCTCGACGTCGCGGAGCGCGCCCTCGACCGCCCGGAGCCGATCCTCCAGCTCCTCGGCGCGGCGGCGCTCGCGGTCGGCCACCGCGCGCGCGGCGGCGAGCTCGGCGGGGAGGCGATCCGCCTCCGGGGCGTCCGGACCGGGGAGGGTGTGGGGCTCGCGGGGCTCGCGCTCGAGGGCGATGGGCACGTCGAAAGCTAGGGGGCGGGCGCCCGCGCGGCCAGCGCACGGCGCCCCTGCGGCGCCGCGCCGGCGGGGGCGGGGACAGGACCCGGTGATGGCCTCCCGCGCGCGGCGCCGCGGCCGGGCTCCCCGTCGCGATAAGGTGGCGCGATGGACGCTGCGGGGACCGAGGCCGGCGGCGCGGCGGGGACGCGCGGCGGCGTCGCCGAACGCGCCGCGGCGCGCGCCGTGGCCCTGGCCACGCTCACCCTGCTCGTGGCGGGCGCGCTCGAGGCCTGGGCGATGCTGGGTGGGCTCGAGCCGGCCCGCTTCTGGGACACCCCGTCCTATCTCCACGATGCGGGCCACCTCGCCCGCGGCGAGATCCCGCCGCTCGGCCTGCGCATGCCGGGCTATCCCGCGTTCGTGGCGCTCGTGGGCGGCCGCGCGCTCGACCTCGGGCGGGTCGCCGGGGCGCAGGCCGTGCTCTGGATCGCGAGCGTCGTGCTCGCGTACGCGCTGGTCCGCCGCCTCACCGGCGGCCTCGCCGCCGCGCTCGTCGCGGGGCTCGCCGCGCTCACCTTCGTGGACCTGCTGTTCATGGCGGTGACCATCTACTCCGAGACGCTCTGCCTGGCGCTGGTGTGCGCCGCCGCGCTCGCCACCGCCGCGGCGTTCACCGGCCGCACGCGCGGCGCGGTGGCCGGCGCGGGCCTGCTGTGGGCGGCGGCCGCGCTGGTGCGCCCCATCTACCTCGCGTCCGCGGGCGTGTACCTCCTCGCGGCCCTGGTCCTGGCGCTGCGGCGCGCGCTCGCGCGGCGCGACGTGGCGCTCGCGTGGGCGGCGGTCGCGGCGGTGGTCGTCGCGATGGCCTCGCTGAACCTGGCCCGCGCCGGCCGCCTCGAGTTCTCGCCCGGCGCGGGGCTCTCGCTGCTCAACCACGTCGGCCACCCCGCGGTGTACCGCCACCTCCCGCCCGACCAGGCCCGCATCCGCGAGGTGTACGAGCGGCTCGCCGCCGAGCAGGGGCGGGAGTGGATCGGGTGGTGGCGCGCGGTCGGGCCGCTCGCGCAGGTGGTCGCGCCCGGGCAGGCGGAGGCGGCCGGCCGCCTCGAGGTGACCGCCGCGGAGCCCGTCGCCGAGCGCGTGGCGCTGCGGGCGATCTCCGCGGTGCCGGGCGGCTACCTGCGCGTGTGGGCCGGCGCGGCGGAGCAGCTCCTCGGCCGGTTCGCGCTGCAGCTGGGGTGGAGCGCCCGGCCGGACGGCCCACCGCAGTGGCCGCCCGGGACGTGGCAGCACCGCGCCGCGCGTGGCGCCGAGGCGGCGTGGCAGGTGACGATGCCGTGGCTCTCGGCGGGCGCGCTGCTCCTGCCCCCGCTCGCGCTGTGGCTGCGCGCGCGCGGCCGCCGCCGCCGCAGGGACGACGCGGCGGGACCGGCCGGGGCCGGCGCGGCGCTCGCCACGCTGTGGGCGATCGCGCTGGTGAACGCGGTCCTCAGCCCGGCGCTCGAACCCTGGGCGGGGCAGATGCGCTACCGCTTCCCCATCCAGCACCTCCTGCTCGGGCTGGTGGTCAGCGCGGTGGTGCTGTCGGCGCGCGCCCTCCGCCCCGCGCGCGACCTGGCCGGCGCGGCCGCGGATGCGACCGGCGCCGGCGCCCCTTGACGCTGGGTGACGCCCGATCGCGGGCATCCGGGCCCCCGGCGGCCCGGAGCCTTGTCGCGCGCCCGGGGTGCACGCAGATCCTCCGCGAGACGGCGGCGCCGGCGCGACTTGGGGGGGGGCGCGCGGGCGCGGGACGCCGTCCGGGGAGCGCGGATGGTGCAGGCGGTGGCGGCGGCGTTCGAGTGGGGCCTCTTCGCCCTCATGGCGTACACGTTCGCGGTGGCGCTGGCGGGGTTCCTCCCGCGGCGCGCGCCCGCGCCCGCGCCGTTCCGCCACCGCTTCCTGGTGCTCGTCCCCGCCCACGACGAGGCGGCGGTGGTGGCGCACGCGGTGCGGGCGGCGCTCCGGCAGGACCACCCGCGGCCGCTGTTCCGCGTGGTGGTGGTGGCGGACAACTGCTCCGACGACACCGCCGCCCGGGCCCGCGCGGCCGGGGCCGACGCGGTGCTGGAGCGGCACGATCCGCGCCACCTCGGCAAGGGCCACGCGCTCGCCTGGGCCCGCGAGCGCGCGCTGGCCCTGTTCCCGGCCGACGCGGTGTGCGTGTTCGACGCCGACAACGTCATGGCCCCCGGCTTCCTCTCGGCCATGGACGCCCGCCTCTCCGCCGGCGCGCGCGTCCTGCAGGGCACCATCGAGGCGAAGAACCCGGACGACAGCTGGGTCACGCAGGCGAGCGCGCTCCAGCACGCGGTCGCGGCCCGCCTGTTCGAGCGCTCGCGCGCGCGGCTCGGCTTCTCCGCGCTCCTGAACGGCACCGGCTACTGCGTGCGCACCGAGGTGCTGCGCGCCTGGCCGCCGGATCCCGCCTGCCTCACCGACGATCGCGAGCTCCAGCTCCGGCTGCTCCGCGCCGGCGTGCGGGTGGAGTGGGCCCCGGAGGCCGTCACCTACGACGAGAAGCCGGCCACGCTCGCCGCCTCGTGGCGCCAGCGCGTCCGCTGGGCGCGCGGCCACCTCGACGTCGCCCGCCGGCACACGCTCCCGCTGCTCTGGCGCGCGCTCCGGCACCGCGACCTGGCGGCGCTGGACGGCGCGGTGGCCTGCCTGCAACCGTCGCGGTCGGCGGTGGCGCTGCTCGCCGGCGCGGTGTTCGCGGCGCGGCTCGGGGCCGCGGCGCTGGGCCACCCCGCGGGCGCCCCGCACGTCCCGCTCGCCGCGTGGCTGCCGCTGCTCGCGTGCCCGGTGGCGTTCCCGGTGGCGGCGCTCGCCGCCGAGCGCGTGCCGGCGCGGGTGGCGCTCCGCTACGGGTACACGCTGCTCCTCCAGGCGGCCTGGGCGCCCCTGCTGGTGGCGGGGCTGCTGCGCCGGCGGGACCGGCGCTGGGGCGCGACGCGCCACACCCGGAGCATCTCGGTCGAGGCGCGGCTCGCGGCGGAGGACGTCGCCGCGTCCCCCGGCGCCGGCGCCGGCGGCGCGGCGTCCCGGGCGCGGCGGGGCGGGGAGAGCGTCGCGTGAGCCCGGACGGTGCGTCCGCGCGCCCCGGCCCGCGTCGCGGCGAGGGCAGCGCCCCGCGCCCGGGCTTCCGGGCGGGCGCCCGCGTCGCGACGTTGGTGGGACCGGCGGCACCCGCCGGCAGGAATCACGCACGGTGAAGGCATGCTGAAGGAGCGGGCAGGGGCGGTCTCGGCGGGGCTGCGCGCGCTCGACCTGGCGCTGGTGGCGGCCGCGTTCGGGCTCGCCCTGGCGCTGCGCGCGGCGGTGGACGTCGCGGCGGTGCCCCCGCTGCTCCCGCCGGGCCGGCACCTCGCGTGGCTCGCGGTGGCGCTCGCGCTCTGGCCGGCCGCGGCCGGGGCGGCCGGCGTCTACGGCCAGTACCGCACCCGCTCGCGCCGCGAGGAGATCCTGCGGCTGGCGCGCGCCGTCGGGCTGCTGGCGCTGGGCGTGGCCGCGGCGAGCTTCCTCGGGCGCGATCGCGATCTCTCGCGCCTGCTGCTGCTCGGCTGGCTCGGGATCGCGCTCGCGCTGCTGGCCGGGAGCCGCGTGGCGGTCCGCACGCTCGCGCACGAGGCGCGCCGCCGCGGGCACAACACGCGCGCGTTCGCGGTGGTGGGCGGCGGGCCGCTGGCCCGGGCCATGCGGCAGCGGCTGCTGGCGCGGCCGGAGTGGGGCTTCACGTTCGCCGGCTTCGTCCTCGAGCAGGGCGTCGCGCGGCGGGGCCTCCCCGGCCCGGTGCTGGGCCGCCTGGACGAGCTCGCGGCGGTGCTGGAGCGGCACGTGGTGGACCTGGTGGTCTTCGCCGTCCCGCGCGACCGGCTCCCGGAGATGGAGGCCGCGGTGGCCGCCTGCCAGGAGCAGGGCGTGGTCGCGAAGATCGGCCTCGAGCCGTTCCCGGCGCGGCACGGCCGGCTCACGGTGGAGGACCTCGACGGAATCCCGGTGCTCTCCTACGCCTCGGCGCCGCAGGACGCGCTGCCGCTGCTCGCGAAGCGGGCGTTCGACGTGCTGGCGAGCGCGCTCGCGCTGATCGTGCTCTCGCCGGTGCTGGCCGCGGCGGCGCTGGCGGTGCGCCTCGGCTCGCCCGGCCCGGTGCTGTTCCGGCAGCGGCGGGTCGGGCTGTCCGGGCGCACCTTCACGCTCTACAAGTTCCGGTCCATGCGCACCGGCGCCGAGGCCGAGCAGGCGCGGCTCGCGGATCGCAACGAGATGGACGGCCCGGTGTTCAAGCTGCGCGACGACCCGCGCGTCACGCGGGTGGGGAAGGTGCTGCGCCGCACCTCGCTCGACGAGCTGCCGCAGCTCTGGAACGTGCTCCGGGGCGAGATGAGCCTGGTGGGCCCGCGCCCGCCCTTGCCGGAGGAGGTCCGGCGCTACGAGCGCTGGCAGCGGCGCCGCCTCTCGGTGAAGCCCGGGCTCACCTGCACCTGGCAGGTGTCCGGCCGGTCCGAGGTCGGCTTCGGCCGCTGGATGCAGCTCGACCTCGACTACATCGACCGCTGGTCGCTCTGGCAGGACATGCGGATCGTGCTGCGCACCATCCCGGCGGTGCTGCTCGGGCGCGGCGCGCGGTAGAGTCCACGCATGGACCCCCAGCTCGAGGCCCGGGTCGCGGAGGCCGCCGCGGTGCTGCGCGCCGGCGGCATCGTGGTCTATCCCACCGAGACGTTCTACGGGCTGGGCGCGCTCGCCTCCGACGACGCCGCGCTCGCCCGGCTCGCCGCCGCGAAGCTGCGGCCGGAGGGGAAGCCCCTGCCGCTCGTCGCGGCCGACCGGGAGCAGGTGGACCGGGTGGCGTCGCTGGAGGGCGCGGCGGCGCGGCTGGCCGGGCGCCTGTGGCCGGGCCCGCTCACGCTGGTGCTCCCGGCGCGGCCGGGCCTCTCCGAGGCCGTCACCGCGGGCTCCGGCACCGTCGGGGTGCGGATCCCCGGGTCGGAGGTGGCGCGCGCGCTGGCGCGCATGGCCGGCGGGGCGCTGGTCTCCACCTCGGCGAACCTCTCCGGCGGTCCGCCGCCGGACCGGGTCGAGGCGCTCGACGCCGCGCTGCGCGCGCAGGTGGATCACGTGCTCGACGCCGGTCCGACGCCGGGGGGCCTCCCCAGCACCGTGGTGGCGGTCGCCGGCGAGGCGCTGCGGGTGGTGCGGCCCGGCGCCGTGTCCATCGAGCAGGTGACCGCGGCGCTCGGTGGCCCCACCGGCGCCTTGCACCGTCCGGGGCCGTGATCTACGGTCCGGGGCCCCATGGCCGAGATCGTCCCGTTTCGCGGCGTCCGCTACGCCGCCACCCGCGGCCGGGCCCTCGGCCAGCTGCTGGCCCCGCCCTACGATCTCGTGTCCCTCGAGCAGCGCGACGAGCTGCTGCGCCGCAGCCCCGAGAACATCGCGCACGTCGCCATCGGCGAGGAGCGCGCCGGCGACGGGCCGGGCGCGAACAAGTACACGCGCGCGGCCGAGACCTGGGCCGGCTGGATGCAGCAGGGCGTCCTGCGGCGCGATCCCGGGCCGGCGCTGTACGCGCTCGAGCAGGCGTTCTGGGCGCCCGACGGGCGGCAGGCGCGGCGCCGCGGCTTCCTGGCGGCGGTCCGCCTGCACGAGTTCTCCGAGGGCGTCATCGTCCCGCACGAGAAGACGCTCACCGCCCCCCGCGCCGACCGCCTCGAGATCCTGAAGGCGGTCCGGGCCAACCTCTCGCCCATCATCGGCCTGTACCGCGACGAGGATCGGACCACGTCGCGCGCGCTGGAGGCCGTCACCGCCGGTGAGCTGGTCGCGGAGACCGACTCCGACGACGGCGTGCACCACCGGCTCTGGCGCGCCGAGCAGCCGGACGTGGTGGCGGCGCTCCAGGCGGCGGTGGCCGACAAGCGGATCTTCATCGCCGACGGCCACCACCGGTACGTCTCCGGCCTCGCCTACCGCAAGCTGGTGGAGGCGCAGCGGCCGGGGCTGCCGCCGGACGCGGGCCACAACTACATCCTCATGTTCCTGTGCCCGATGAGCGACCCGGGCCTGATGCTCTACCCGACGCACCGGCTGGTGTTCGGCCTGAAGGACTTCTCCGTGGAGCGGCTCACCGGCGCGCTCGAGCGGTACTTCCGGGTGGAGACGCTGCCGGAGGACATCCGCCGCCCGGCGGGCCGTGCCTGGGCGATCGCCAAGCTCTCCGAGCACTTCGGGAAGTCGTCCTCGTTCCTGATGGTCACCGCCGAGGACCAGAAGGCGCGCGTGCTCACGCTGCGCGACGAGGCGGACCTGGAGGAGGCGGAGCTGCCGCGCAACGAGACGCTCCGCGCGCTCGACGTCACGGTGCTCCACTCGGTGGTGCTGCAGCACGTCCTCGGCCTCTCGGCCAGCGCCCAGGAGAACCAGGAGAGCCTCACCTACGTCCGCGACGCGGGCGAGGCGGTGAACCGGGTCCTCTCCGGCGAGCACCAGGTCGGCTTCCTGGTCAACCCGACGCCCATGTGGCAGGTCCAGGCGGTGGGCGACGCCGGGGAGACCATGCCGCAGAAGAGCACCTTCTTCTACCCGCGGCTGCAGAGCGGGCTGGTGATGCGCGAAGTGTTCGAGCCCGGCACGCCGTCGCCCTGACCCCGCCCGCCGGGCGGCGGGCCGGGGCGCGGGCCCCCGGGGCACTCGGCCGCCTTTCCCGGCGGCCCCGACTGCGCTAGAAAACGCCCATGCCTTTCCCCCAGCACCGCCCCCGCCGCATGCGCCGCACCGAGGCCCTCCGGACCCTGGTGCGCGAGACCACCCTCGCCCCCCAGCACCTGGTGTGGCCGCTCTTCGTGCTCCCCGGCACGAAGGTGCGGAACCCGGTGAAGAGCATGCCGGGCGTGTTCCAGCTCTCGGTGGACGAGCTGGTCGCGGAGGTGCAGCAGGGCTTCGAGGCGGGCGTCCGCTCGGTCATCCTGTTCGGCATCCCCGAGCACAAGGACCCGCAGGGCAGCGAGGCGTACGCCGACGACGGGATCGTCCCGCAGGCCATCCGGGCGCTGAAGGAGCGGGTGCCCGGGATGGTGGTGATGACCGACGTGTGCATGTGCGAGTACACGGATCACGGCCACTGCGGCATCCTCAAGGCGTCGAAGGCCGGCGGCCCGGGCAAGGAGCTGCAGGTCGACAACGACCTCACGCTCCCGCTCCTCGCCAAGGAGGCGCTCGCCCACGCGCGCGCCGGCGCCGACATCGTGGCGCCCTCGGACATGATGGACGGGCGCGTGGCGGCGATCCGCGCCGAGCTGGACGGCGCCGGCTACCAGGACGTGCCCATCCTCTCGTACGCGGCGAAGTTCGCGGGCGCGTTCTACGGCCCGTTCCGCGACGCCGCGGAGAGCGCGCCGGTGGAGGGCCCGGGCATCCCCAAGGACCGCAAGGGCTACCAGATGGATCCCGCCAACTGGCGCGAGGCGCTCCGCGAGGTGGAGCTCGACGTCGCCGAGGGCGCGGACATGATCATGGTGAAGCCGGCCGTGCCGTACCTCGACATCGTGCGCCAGGTGCGGGACCGCTTCGACCTGCCCACCGCCGCGTACCACGTGTCCGGCGAGTACGCGATGATCAAGGCCGCCGCCGAGCGCGGCTGGATCGACGAGGACCGCGTGGTGCTCGAGACGCTGCTCTGCTGCCGGCGCGCCGGCGCGGACCTCGTGCTCACCTACTACGCGAAGCACGCGGCCCAGCTCCTCTCCGGGAAGAAGCGTTGACCGTGCTCCGGCCCGCGCCCCAGCCCGCCGCGTACAAGGTCGTCGAGGTCTCGCCGGTGTCCGACGAGACGCTCGAGCGCGCCCTGAACGAGCGGACGGGGGAGGGCTGGAGCTTCGAGTCGCTCCACTTCGTGACGCGCGAGGGCTCGCACCGCCCCGCGCTCGCCTACCTGTTCTTCGTCCGCGGCGATCCGCCCCTGGCGCGGGAGCGCTGACCCGATGCGCGACGCGCGGCGAGAGGGCAGCCCGTATCCCAAGGCGGACCTGACGCTCCGGGGCCTGGCCCGCCTCGCCGACCTCACCGTCGCGTTCGCGCTCGCGCAGGTCTCGCCGCAGATCGGGCCGGTGCTCTCGGCGTTCTACCTGCTCGTCGCCGACGGGCTCATGCAGGGCCAGTCGATCGGCAAGAAGGTCTTCGGCGTGCGCACGGTGGTGGTCCCGCGCCGCGCCCCCGCCGGCTACCACGAGTCGATGCTGCGCAACGCGCCGTTCGCGCTCGTGGCGGTGTTCTGGTCCGTGCCGCTGCTCTGGCCGGTGTTCTTCGTGGCCGGGGTGCCCATCGTGGCGTTCGAGGCCTACATGATCGTCTCGGACCGGCTCGGCATCCGCATCGGCGACATCTTCGCGGACACGCAGGTGGTGGACGGGAAGGTGCTCGCGAAGGACGACGCGGTCGTCCGCGACCTCACGCACGCCGCGCCGGCACCGCCCAGCCCGCCGGCGAGCGCCACGCGCCAGCGCGCGGCCGCATGAAACCCCCACCAGCCAGCGTCGCCCCGCCTCGAGCCCCGCGTCCCCACGGGCCGGGAGAGGTCTCCCCATGCGCATCGCCCTGACCCACAACCTCCGGATCTCGGACTCCGAGGAGGAGGCCGAGTTCGACACCCGCGAGACGGTGGACGCGCTCGCCGGCGCCATCGAGCGGCTCGGCCACCGCGTCGAGCGCATCGAGGTCTCCGGCCCGGCGTCGCGCACGGTGACGCGCCTCGAGGCCTTCGGGCCGGACCTCATCTTCAACACCGCCGAGGGCCGGCGCGGCCGCTTCCGCGAGGCGTTCTTCCCGGCGCTGTTCGACGAGCTGGGCATGCCGTACACCGGCTCGGACGCGTACGCGCTGTCGGTGACGCTCGACAAGCAGCTCACCAAGCTGGTGCTGGCGCAGAAGGGCGTCCGGACGCCGCGCTGGCAGTACGTCGAGGAGCCCTGGCAGCTCCAGGTGAACGCGCTCCGCTACCCGGTCATCGTGAAGCCCAACTTCGAGGGCAGCTCGAAGGGCATCACCCAGGACTCGGTGGTGGACGATCCCATGCGCCTGCACGAGGTGGTGCAGGACGGGCTGGCGCGCTACCCGGCGGGCCTGCTGGTGGAGGAGTTCGTGGTCGGGCGCGACCTGACCGTCCCGTTCCTGGAGGCGGCCGCGCCGGAGCGGCACGGCGTGCTCCAGCCGGTCGAGTACGTCATCGATCCCGCCGTCACCGCCGGCCGCAAGTACGCGATCTACGACTACGAGCTGAAGACCAAGCTCGACAAGGCGGTGTCGGTGCGCGCGCCCGCCAAGGTGAAGCGCGCCCAGGCCGAGCGGATCCAGCAGCTCTGCGAGACCGTCTACCGCGAGCTCGGCATCCGCGACCTGGGGCGCATCGACCTGCGCCTCGGCGACGACGGCGAGCTCTACTTCCTCGAGATCAACGCGCTGCCCTCGCTGGAGCCCGGGGCCGGCATCTACGCGGCCGCCGCGCTGGAGGGGCTGCACGAGGACGCGGTGCTCGGGGCCGTCATCCAGAGCGCGGTGCAGCGCTGGAACATCGTGGACAAGAGCGCCCGGCGCGGGCGGCCCCGCCGCACCGAGCGGCTCAAGGTCGGCTTCAGCTTCAACGTGAAGCGCGTCACCCCCGATCCCGGCGGCGAGCAGGACGAGGAGGCGGAGTACGACTCGCCGAAGACGCTCCAGGCCATCCGCGAGGCCATCGCGAGCTGGGGCCACGAGGTGGTGGACCTCGAGGCGACCCAGGACCTGCCGCTGCAGCTCGTCTCCACGCCGGTGGACGTGGTCTTCAACATCGCCGAGGGCTTCAAGGGGCGCAGCCGCGAGTCGCAGGTGCCGTCGCTGCTCGAGCTGCTCGACATCCCCTACACCGGCTCGGACCCGGCGGCGCTGTCGGTCTCGCTCGACAAGGCGCTCGCGAAGCGCATGGTGCGCACCCACGGGATCCTCACCCCCGACTACCTGGTGCTGAACACCGGCAACGAGCGGCTGCCGCGCGAGCTGACCTTCCCGCTCATCGTGAAGCCGGTGGCGGAGGGCACGTCGAAGGGCGTCACGCGGAAGTCGGTGGTCCGGGACGAGCCCGAGCTGCGCGAGGTGGCCCGCGAGCTCATCGCGAAGTACCGCCAGCCGGCGCTGGCGGAGGGCTACGTCTCCGGCCGCGAGTTCACCGTCGGGCTGCTGGGCGAGCGGCGGCCGCGGGTGCTCCCGCCCATGGAGATCGTGTTCCTCGACGCGAAGGACCCCACGCCCATCTACTCGTTCGAGATGAAGCAGGACTGGAACGAGCGGATCCGCTACGAGGTGCCGGCGAAGCTCTCGCCGCGCGAGCTGGAGCGCCTGGAGAAGGCGGCCCGCGAGTGCTTCACCGCGCTCGGCTGCCGCGACGTGGCACGGCTCGACTTCCGCATGGACGCCGAGGGGCGGATCCACTTCATCGAGTGCAACCCGCTCCCCGGCCTGGCCCCCGGCTGGTCGGACCTCGTGCTCATCGCGCAGGCCGCCGGCATGGACTACCGCGCGCTCATCGGCGAGATCCTGTCGTTCGCGATCCGGCGCTACCAGGAGCGCGAGCGCGAGCGCGAGCGGGCCCGCCGCGCGCAGGCCGCGGCCGAGCGCGAGGCGCTGGCGACGGCGGCGCAGGGGAACGGCGCGCCCGGCGCGGAGGCGCCCGCCGGCGCGAACGGCGGCTCGGGCGGCGAGGCTGGCGAGCGGCGGCCGCAGGCGCCGCACCGGCACTGAGCTCGCGGCGCCGCGCCCCGGCGGGAGCCCCGCGGCAGGACCGCCCATCCGCGCCCGGGCGGGATTTCCGCTTCGCCCGGGGCGGCGGGTGGCGTAAGTCTTTCGCATGCCCGAGACCGCACCGAACGAGCCGCGCTGCCGCGCCCGCGACCTGGGCATCTCGCTGGGCCGCTACAAGCCGGGCCGCTGGAACGCCATCACCGACGTGGCCGGGGTGCGCGTCGGCCACTCCACCGTGACCCGCGGGGCCGGGCCGCTCCGCGTCGGGAAGGGGCCGGTCCGCACCGGCGTCACCGCCATCCTCCCCAACCCCACCAACGTGTTCGAGGACCGGGTGGTCGGCGGCGGCTTCGTGCTGAACGGCGCCGGCGAGGTCTCCGGGATGACCCAGCTCCTGGAGTGGGGGCTGGTGGAGACGCCCATCTTCCTCACCAACACGCTGTCGGTCGGCGCCGTCTCCGACGCGGCGGTGAAGTGGATGGTCGAGCGCTACCCCGGCATCGGCGACGAGCACGACGTCATCATCCCGCTGGTCGGCGAGTGCGACGACTCGTGGCTCAACGACATCGCCGGCCGGCACGTGAAGGACGAGCACGTGTACGAGGCGCTCCGGACCGCCAGCGACGGGCCGGTGCCGGAGGGGAGCGTCGGCGGCGGCACCGGCATGATCACCTGCGACTTCAAGGCGGGGATCGGGACCTCCAGCCGCAAGCTCCCCGAGACGCTGGGCGGCTACACGGTGGGCGTGCTGGTGATGTCCAACTTCGGCGTGATGCGGCAGCTCCGCATCGGCGGCCTGCCGGTCGGCGAGGTGCTCGAGGCGCGCTACCGCCCGGCCAACCGGCGCACCCGCAACTACGGCTCGATCATCGCGGTGATCGCCACCGACGCGCCGCTCGCCACGCACCAGCTCAACCGCCTCGCGAAGCGCGCCGCGCTCGGCATCGGGCGCGTGGGCTCCACCGCCATGCACGGCTCCGGCGAGATCGTGCTGGCGTTCTCGACCGCCAACCAGGTGCCCCGCGAGACCAACAAGATGGTCTACCGGATGAAGATCCTGCTCGACCAGCGGCTCGACCCGCTCTACGAGGCGGTGATCGAGGCGACCGAGGAGGCCATCCTGAACGCGCTCTGCATGGCGCGGGACATGGAGGGCGTGAACGGGAACGTGAGCCGGGCGCTGCCGCTCGACGACGTGAAGGAGATGGTCACCACCTGGCAGGCCGACGCCGCGCGCCAGGCGGCCGCCCCGCCGCTGCGCGGCCGGCGCCCGCCGGCGCCCGACGCCGCCGCGCGGGCCCGCACCGCCCCGGCCGCCTCCGCCGCGAAGCCGAGCGCGGTCCGCGGCGCGGAGGGGATGGCCCGGCCCGCCCGCCCGGCCGGCGCCGCGGCGGGCACGGCCGCGGCCCAGGGGAGCCCCACGCGCATCGAGCGCCAGGACGCGCGGAGCGACTCGCAGGAGGCGAAGCGCGAGGCGGCGGAGCCGCGCCGGGAGGAGGCGCCCCGGGGCGCGGGCGCGCGGACGAAGGACGGGGCCGGACCGCGCCCCGACGGCGGGGGGTCCGGCGAGGGGTAAGCCCGCGGACCGCGGGCGGCGCCCGTGGTATACAGGGCGCCCCGCGTTTCGCGGTCCCTTTCCAGGAGGACGCATGGCGAACTCGAAGAGCAAGCACAACCGCATGAAGTCCCGCCGCCGCCAGCAGTGGAAGGCGCGCAAGAAGCGCCAGCAGGCGGCCGCGAAGTCCTCGAAGAAGTAGCGCCGCGTCCCGTACGGACGCGAACGGCGGGCCGGCATCGCGCCGGGCCCGCCGTTTCGTTTTCGTCTTCGCCGCGCCCTTCGACCCGCTCACCCTGAGCGTAGGCCGCGCCGCCAGGCGCGGCCGGAGTCGAAGGGTGAGCCCATCGACCTGAGCCGGTGGGCCTCAGAACCGGAAGGACAGCCCGAGCTCCGGCCCGGTGAAGTCGGCCGAGGGCGCCTCCGTGCCGTCGCCGAACACGTGGATGGCGCGCCAGCCCATGGTCACCGCCAGCGGCCCGCCGCGGAACGCCACCGCCGCGCGGGAGTCGGTCACCGCGATGGGCAGCGGCGTGACCCGCGCGTGCCCCTCGAGGCCGATGGGGCCGATGAGCCCGAGCTGCCCCGAGACGCCGACGTCGGGCCCGAACGACACGTCGCCGGCGTGCGTCTTCTCCGCGAACGCGCCGGTGCGCGGCATCGACAGCATCGACCCGCCCGCCTCCAGCCGGAGCTGGACGGAGGGCTCGGAGAGGAACGCCCAGGTGACGTGGGCGGTGCCCCAGCCCAGCGCGTCGCCGCTCGCGCCCGGCAGGCGGGTGAGCCCGTCGCGCTCCAGGCCGTCCACGCTGGCGTTGAAGCCGAGCGTCGGCGTCTCGATCGCGATGGCCACGCCGCCGGTGTAGCCGTCCGGCACGGCGGCCACGCGTGCGTCGAGGCGCAGGGTCACCGGGTCGGGCGCGGGCGGCGGGTAGTACGCGCCGCTGCCGTCGCCGGCGACGGTGCCCGGAGGGCCGCCGTACGGGCTCGGGTAGAGCGGGTAGTAGCCGTAGCCCCAGCCCCAGCCCCACCAGAAGGGCGCGGCCGCGACCACCGCGACGCCCGGCGCGACGGCGTAGCCGCCGCCGTAGCCGCCGCGGCCCGGCGCCGGGGCGGGCCGGTAGGGCGCAGGCGCGGTGCGGTACGGCGCGGGCGCGGCGCGCGAGGCGTAGGGAGCGTACGGGGCGGCACCGCGCGGCGCGTAGCCGTAGCCGCGCGGTGCGTAGGCGCGCGGGGCCGCCGGCGCGCCGCGGGCGTAGGGCGAGGGCATCGCGCCGGGCACCGGCGCCGCCACCGGACCGCCGCCGCGGAAGCCGCCGCGGGGGGCCGCGGCGCCGCGCGGTGGGCCGCCGCGCGCCGGGGCGCGGGCGGTGGGGCGATCGTCCCGCGCCGCCGCGAGGGCGGGCGGCAGCGCGAGGGAGAGGGCGAGCAGGGAAGCGGTGAGCCGCATGGGACACCTCCGGAAGGACCGGGATAGCAACGGCGGTGCCACCTCCTTCCGCGGAGGGAGCGCCGAGCGCGGAGGCCGCGGGATCGCGGGCGCTTTCCTCGCGCGCGGTGCGCCCGCCGGCACGGCGGGAGCGGCGGGGTGACGCTGCGCGAGGACAGGTGTGTGAATCCGCGCGCCTGCCCGCGGAGGCGGGCGACAACGGCCTTGACTGCCGCGCCGCCCTCGCGTTAATCACTGCCCCTCCCGAGCGGTCCTCGATGGCCGGGCGGGAACGCGAGTGGCAGGGAAGCTCTTCGAAGCGCTGCGGGATCGGGTCATCCTCCGATCGCAGATCGGGAAGCGGAAGCTGGACCGGACCGCGACCCGGCGAGCGCTGGACAGGGCCCTGCGCGACCTCGGCGAGCGCTTCGGCGCGCTGGCCCGGGCCGGGCAGGTGACGGTCCCCGCGGAGCTCGCGGTGGTGGTGAAGCAGGCGCAGGACCTCGAGCTCCGGCTCGAGCAGCAGGAGCGGGACCTCGCGGAGCTGGAGCGCGAGAGCCCGGCAGGCAGCACGACATAGAAGATCTTCGGGCCCGTGGCGCAGCTGGGAGCGCGTCTGAATGGCATTCAGAAGGTCACCGGTTCGATCCCGGTCGGGTCCACAGTAAAGACGGGCGGTTAGCTTCTGGGCTAGCCGCCCGTTTTCGCGTTTGGGACCAGGATGGGCTCAGTAAGCCCCCGCGGCGTCGTTGCCCAGGAGGGGGAGTGGCAGTTACGATGCCGCGACGCTGTCGGTGCGTGCGGCTCCTGGCAGAAAGACTCGATGGCGATCCCTGCCCACAAACTCACGAGTTACATCGCCGAGTTGATCTCGATTCCGGGCGAGTTTCGGGTGCACCAACTCGTGCGTGAAATCTCGCATGCGCTCGGGACGGCACCTTCCGTGGACGTGCGCGCCGCGATGCACACGGCACTTGGAATGGCGAACTGCCTTCTCGGGAAGGATGAGGAGGCCGTGCGGCAGCACGAAATGGCGTGCCAACTCGACCGCTCGTTCGTGAATACGTACAACTACGCCATCTCTCTCGAGAGGCTTGGTCGTCCCGAGGAGGCGGTGCACTGGTACGTCCTCGCGATGCAGACGGACGAGGGCTACAAGGCAACCGCACTCGCCAATTTTGCGACCTGCCTTTGGCAACTCGGCGAGATCGAGGAGGCGCACCGCGTCTTGGCGGAGGCGGTCCGAATCGTCAGCTCGGACGATGACCTGCCCGCCGTTGCGCTCCGCGCCGCCGAACTCGGGCTCGACGATGTGGCTCTGCAGCTGCTCGCGCGGCACGCAGCGAAGACCTGCGGCGTTCCGCTCGATGAGGCCCATCCGGTGAAGACGATCTCGGCGGCGCCGGCGGAGTGGAAGCGAGCGACCGTCTCCGACTATGCGCTCGTCTGCGCGGTGCTTCGAGCGCTCGGCTTTGCATCGCACCTTCCGTCGAATGCGGGTCTGCCGGACGGTGGGTATCACCACTCGCGCCTCTCCGACGAACTCGACTCCCAAGTGCTCGAGTGGTCGCGCAACATGCGGTCCCGCGCGAACTCGGCAGACGCGGCGGAGTACGTCAGTGGGTGACGAGCGACGCCGCCTGGATATCCGAGGTATCGAACAGCGCGTCTCGGCGAGCGGTGCCGTCAATTTGGCGCGCCGTGGGCTCGCTCCCCCGCATGTTATCAGGCACGCGCATCCCGGTGCCGTCTTCATCGTGAAGGATGAGGCGATCGCCTTTCCCGAACAGCGGATCCCGGGCGGTACGCGCACTGAGCACCCGACACGCCGCGTGATCATCTGCAACAGTTCGCTGCTGTGCCAGGCTGCGTCGCCAAAGTCTGTCATCGTGGTCCCGTGCACCGCGTCGGCGCGAGGGCCGCTAGCTGACTGGCACGTCGAGATCCCCGAGACCGAGCCGGCGTTCTCGAAGGACCGGGTAGTCGCCCTGGCGAACCTCATTCAGCCGATCTTGAAGTCCGACCTGATCGAGTGCGTTGGAGTGCTGACCGCGGGTACGTTCGTCCGGATCCAGACGGTCGTCGCCGGGAACTTGGGGCTGCTCTCGGCACGATCGAATGTCGTTGAGGACGCGGTTAAGATGCTCGGCTCGCCATCGAAGGCGACTTCGCAGCCCTAGCGCGCCGTCCGCCGGGGTTCCGCCCGCGCTGCCTCCCTACGGTCCGCGATCCGCGCTGTCGCCGGTGATCAGAGTGGCTGTACCTGTTCGCCATCCGCGGCGACGCCCACCCGCCGAACGCCATCAGGTCCGCAAGACTCGCGCCCGCTCGTCCGGTCGCGGTCGCGCCGACGTGGCGCATCAGGTGGAGCCACACGCGCTCGACGCCGGCGGCCTTCGCGGCCGCAGCGAACGCCCGGCGCGCGTCGGGAATCGGCCCGAACACGAGCCCGCCCTCGCGCTCGGTAAGCCCTCGAGGATCTGAGCCGCGCGCTCGTGAGCGCGGCTGACCGGAGCCGCTGCGCCTTGTTGTGGCCGCGGCGATTCGAGGAGACCACCCAGGCTCGCCGCTCCTCGCGCTCCAGGTCGCGGCGCGCGAGGCGCGCGAGCTCAGACCCGCGTAACCCTGTCTCGCGCGCGAACTCAGACCCGCGTAACCCTGTCTCGCGCGCGAACTCGAAGAGCGCGCGCCAAGGAAGGGACGCCTGCGGCCGCGTCCCACGGTCCGGAGCACCGGTCGCAGATCCAGGTCCCGGTGATCGAGAGCGCCCAAGTCCCGTTGCGACAGCAGCTCGGTCGGTGCCGCAGGTTCGGCCGCTTCACCTGGCCTGCGCGGAACCGCTCCGCGTCGGCGGACGTGATGGCCGACACCGGTACATCTTGCCCGAACCACGGAAGCACCTGGAGCGGACGAAGCCTCGACGGTGTCCCACCACCGCTCGGCCCGGTCCACCTCGGTGAGGGCGAGGTACTCCGAGGTGGCGTTGAGGAGGGAGATGGACTTGGCGAGCGGGATCCCAGCGTCCGCCCGCGAGGTCTAGTTCACGCGCCGCCCGGACGATCTCGGCCGCGCCGCGATCTCTCTCGCGCGTGGACTCGCGCTCGGTGGGGCCGTCCGCGTGGGTGACCTTGACGAACCAGCAGGGCGAGTCGGAGCGGCGGGGGGGGGGCGCCTCGACGGACGGGTGGCTCGCCGGAGCCCTCGCCACGCGTCGCCTGAGCCTCTGGCGCTGGTCGGGGCGGTCGCCGGCGGGCCGGTGCTGCTCGGTGCCGCATTCTAGACAGCGCCACCTCACGGCCTGGGCCGCCACGTGCGCTGTCGCCGCCGAAGGTCTGTCGCACGCGTCGCGGACGGCGCGTGTGACCCGGGGGTGTGATGAGACCCGCCCGGCGCGGGGCGCAGTCGGCATCGTCGTGCGTACCACGAAGTACACCACCGACAGTGCGTTCGGTGGGGCGACTGCGACAGTTCGGTGGCGCCAAATGCACCAAACGTACGGGTCGCCGCGACCCGCCATCCCCCGTGCAACCCCGCGTCATCTCACCCGGCGATCACCGGTACGGACCATGCTCTGCCGTTCACCCGATGACCGGACAGTTTGGACTCCAACGGTATGCGATCGCTTGCCTGCTCGCCAGCCTGCTCGCCTGCGCGGCACCTCACGCGAACGCGCGCCCCACTGCGTCCCCGTCAGACCCCGGACGCCCGCGCGTGGAACTGCTCGCGCCCTGCGCGGCCGCCGCCCGCGACGCCGTCCCGTGCACCCACCGTCACCCCGTGCTGGAGGTGAGCTACTGATGCCGGCGTCCGTCGTCGTGAGCTTCGGTCACGTCCACGGTACCCGCGCGCGCGAGGTGATGGGCACGCTCGCCACGCTCCTCGCCTTGGTGCACGACGACCTGGAAGGCTGCAATGCGGGTTACAGCCGGGACTCGCAGGGCCTGCTGGCTGTCATGCACCTCGCAGCACCGAGATCCGCGGTCGCCGCGACGCGACTCGCCTTCTGGAGCGCGCGGGCGGGTGGGGTTGCGTTGCTGCTGTCGCAGGCCACCGCGTCCACCCGGGCGAACGTTACCGCCGCACTCGACGGCGCCGACGCGAAGGTCTCGCTCGCGCCGGACCACGCCACCGAAGGGCTAGCCGTGCTGGCCGCCGCTACAGGGATGGACGAGCCCGTCGAACGGCCTGGGCCGCTGCCGACGCTGGTGGTATCGGCTGGCGGGCCGCGGTGGGAGGCGACGACGTACGACCCGACGACGCGTCGGCTGTTCGTGCCGAGCTCGCTCGCGCCGCCGGTGGGCGATCGCTTCGAGCTGCGGATCGAAGGCGAGCCGGGCGAAGGGCGCTTCGCCTCGGGGACGGTGTGCACCGCGGCGGTGCGCGATCCGTTCGAGCCACCCGAGGCGGGCCCCGAGGGATTCGTCGTGGATGTGGAGGAGGGGCGGGGGCTGCACGCGTTCCTCGCCGAGTCGCGCGGGCCTGGCGCGGCCAGCGGCAGGCGGGCGGGACTCGACGGCTGCGCCAGGAACATGCGCGTCGACCTCGACGCCCCGCTCCCGTCCGGCGCCACCCAGGAGGCGGCGGTCACAGTGCGGGCCGAGCCCCCTCCGCGCGTGCTGGTCGTCGACGACGACACGCTTGCGCGCGCGATGCTGGCGGACGCGCTCTCGGGTCGCGGCTTCGGCGTGGTGGCGGAGCAGGGCGCGCTGGCGGGCCTGCTGCGGCTCGCCGAGGAGATCTTCACGCTCGACGTCCTCGTCACCGATGTCGTGATGCCGGAGGTGGACGGCGGGGAGTTGGTGCGGCGCATCCGCCAGGTGGGCGGCGAGCGAGACCTGCCCATCGTGGCGATCACCGCGAGCGAGGACCCCAGCGTCGCCGTGCGACTCAGGGCCTGTGGCGCCGACGCGGTGCTCGCGAAGCGGCTCGGCCCGGAGGGGATCGCCGATGCCGTCGTGAAGCTGCATCGCGACGTCCGAGCACGCCGAGCGGGTAGTTCGGAACCGGCGCGCACCTGGTCTTGATCGGCACGGGGCTGGCCCAGCCAGCGTTCTAGGCGCGGCCGGCCCGCATTCGCGCGAGGCGCTCCTCCGCGCGGGCGTCGGCGAGGTCCTCCTCGGCCGCGACCTGGCGGATGCGGTGCCGGCGCCACGCCGTCAGCACGGCGTGCGCCGCCACGTAGAACGACACCCACGTCAGCGCGAGGCCGACCGGGATCGCCAGGAGGAGCGCGAGAGGCTCCATCTAGTGCACCGCCTCGGGCTTGCAGTCGTGCGGCGGCACCTTCTCTGGAGATTGCGCCAGGATGAGTGCGTCGCAGTTGCGGCAGCGATACCCGGGGGCACTGCCGAGCCCGCCAGTCGTCGTCACATCCATCTTCGTGAACAGCCCCTCCACGTACCCACCCACAATCAGCCGCTTCGGCGTAGCCATGGTGATCTCCTTGTCCTACGGGTGCGGACACGTATCCATGGGGATCTGACATTGAGTGAGAACACGGAGAGTCGAGCGCGGTAGGCTCGCTCCGTGCCCTCCGGGTGGCTCTGCTCCGGGTACCGGTGCCCGTGGACGACGGCCGACCGCCGGCGCCGGCGGGCCGGGTTGCCGCCGCTCAGAGCAGCTCGAGGACCTGCTCGCCCCGCAGCGCGGACGCTCAGTACTCAAGCGGCCCGGGTATACCGGGCCGCCTGAGGTCAGGGGCGCTCGACCGGCTCACGTCGGTGGCGCACAACGACGGAAAGCGGCCGAGTCGCCAGCTGGCACCTGGGCAGGGATCGAGCCTCTCGGAACTACGCGAATTCGCGATGGCTGCATAGAAGCACTCATCGGCGTAACCACCTATTTCCCTCTTGGACTGCGCTGAATGGCATTCAGAAGGTCACCGGTTCGATCCCGGTCGGGTCCACAGCAAAGACGGGCGGTCAGGAGAGACCCTGACCGCCCGTTATCTTTTCCGGGGAGCGGACGGGGGAACGGCGTCGCCGGGCGTCGCTGGCACGCGCCGGCTTGCGTCCAGTACCGGCGCCGGCGCGGTGACCGGGGGCTCAGCGCTCGAACCAGTACGCGTGCATCCTCGACAGGAAGTCGTGGTCGATCGGGAGCCCGGACCGCGATCCGATCACCGAGTCGATGCCGCAGCGCGGGCAGAGCGCGGTCTGGCCGACGCCGGCCTTGTCCTCGTCCACCCACTCCTGGATCTCCGAGGGGGAGAACGTCTCGAGGCAGAAGAAGCAGCCGCAGACGTCGCTCGCGAGGACGCTCGCGCGGTGCCCGCCGCAGTGTCGATGCGCCAACTCGAGGTTCGCGTCGTAGCTCATGCCGGGAGCATACCTTGCCGACGTGTCTCGCCGGCGGATCGAGCCGGGTAGCGTCCCTCACCCCGCGCGCGCGGCGCCGTGCGGCCCGGCAGCCCGCGCGCACTCGAGCAGCGCCTCGGCGGCGCGCGAGAGCGGGGCGTCGCGGCGGTGGACGAGCAGCACGGGGCGGGGAAAGCGCATCTCGCGGACGGTCAGGCCGACCAGCTCGCCGCGTGCGAGCTCCGGGCCGGCGACGCGGGCGGGCATGAGGGCGACGCCGACGCGCTCCACCACCAGCCGCTTCACGGCATCGAGCGTGGGCAGCTCCATCACGATGTCGAGCGGGGTCCGGTGGCGCGCGAACGACTTCACCACGCGCTCGCGGTTGGGCGAGCGGACGTGGTGCGCCAGGAAGGACTCGCCGCCGAGCTGCCGGATGGAGACGGTCCCGCGGCGGGCGAGCGGGTGCTCGGGTGGGACGAGCAGCACCAGGTCGTCGGTGGCGATCTGCTGCGCCACGAGGCCCGGCTGCGTCGGCCGGTAGGTCACGACGCCGAGCTCGACGTCGCGGCCGAGCACGGCGGTTGGGATGTCGCGCGCCAGGGCGCGGTGCACCTCGACGCGGAGGCGCGGGTGGCGCCGGCGGAACTCGGCGAGCACCGGGAGCAGGTGCGTGGCGGTGTACTCGTTGGCCGCCACCGCGACGGTGCCGCGCTGCAGGTCGCGCAGCGCCTCCAGCGCCTCGCCGGCGTCGCGCCGGAGCTTCAGCATCCGGCGCGCGTAGTCGTGCAGCACCTCGCCCTCTGCGGTGAGGCTGGCGTCCCGCGACGAGCGATCCACCAGCGTCGCCCCGACCTCCTCCTCGAGCCGGCGCAGCGCCTGGCTCACGGCTGGCTGCGTGCGCCGGAGGCGCTCCGCGGCGCGGGTGAAGCTGCGCTCCTCCGCGACGGCGGCGAGCAGCTCGAGCTGGGCGAGATCCATGCGGACGTCCTCCGGGGCGGGGCGCGCCAGCATATCAACCCGTGTGATGCTTACATCACCACAATCACTTGGACTTATGCACCGGCCGGCCGCTAGGGTCGGACCGTGCGTTCCACCGTACGTCCCGAGAAGGTCGAACCTGCCCGCCGTCCCCGCGCCGCGCGCGTCCGCGCAGTCCCGGCGCCGCCGCCGGAGACCGCCGCGCCGGCGGGCGGCGGCGTGGCCGCGGATGGATCGGGAGGCTGGGAGACCGCGTTCCCGATCTACCGGGTGCTCGACGAGCACGGCGCGGCCGAGCCGGGCCAGGCGACGCTCTCGCCGGAGGAGGCGCTCGCGCTGCACCGGCACCTGGTGCGCGCCCGCGCGCTCGACGCGCGCATGACGGCGCTCCAGCGCCAGGGCCGCATCGGCTTCTACGTCGGCGCCGAGGGCGAGGAGGCGTGCGTGGTCGGCGCGGCCGCCGCGATGGCGCCGCAGGACTGGCTGTTCCCGTGCTACCGCGAGCACGCCGCCGCGCTCCTGCGCGGGCTCCCGCTCGACGCGTTCCTCTGCAACCTGTTCGGCAACTCCGGCGATCTCGCCCGCGGCCGGCAGATGCCGTGCCACGAGACCTGGCGCCCGGGCCACTACGCCTCGGTGAGCGCGCCGCTCGGCACCCAGCTCCCGCACGCGGTCGGCGCCGCCTGGGCGGCGCGGCTCAAGGGCGAGGACATGGTCTCGCTCACCTGGTTCGGCGACGGCGCCACCAGCACGCACGACTTCCACACCGCGCTCGGCTTCGCCGGCGTGCACCGGGTGCCGGTGGTGTTCCTGTGCCGCGCCAACGGCTGGGCCATCAGCACGCCCACCGCGATGCAGACGGCCGCCGAGACCATCGCGCAGAAGGGCATCGCCTATGGCGTGCACGGCGAGCGGGTGGACGGCAACGACCTGCTGGCGGTGCACGCGGCCACCCGCCGCGCCCGCGCGCGGGCGGCGGCGGGGGAGGGGCCCACGCTGCTCGAGTGCGTCACCTACCGCGTCGGCCCGCACACCACCTCCGACGACCCGCGCGGCTACCGCGACGAGGCCGAGGTGGCGCCGTGGCGCGCGCGGGATCCCCTCGAGCGGCTGCGCGTCCACCTGGAGCGGACCGGCGCGCTCGCGCCCGGCGCGCACGCGGCCCTGCTGCGCGAGGCCGACGAGGAGATCCGCGCCGCGGTCGCGCGCGTCGAGGCGCTCCCGCCGCCGGCGCGCGAGAGCCTGTTCGACGACGTCTACGCAGAGCCCCTCCGGCAGCAGCGCGAGCAGCGCGACGAGTGCCTGGCCGCACCGGCGGGCCCGCCGCGCGATCGCTGAACGCAGCGAGGCCGGCCGGCCCGGGGACGCGAACCGGGGAAAGGCAGCGCTCCGCGCGGTCCGCCGGTTGCCCGCGCGCCGCGACTGCCGCATAACCTCCGCCATGCCCACGCCGCAGGGAGCGCTGCTCCTCCTCGTCCCCACCACGAGCTACCGCCTCGACGACTTCCGGGCCGCCGCGCAGCGCCTGAACGTCCCGCTGCTCGTCGGGAGCGATCGCTGCCACCAGATCGAGGACACCTTCGGGCCGGAGGCGGGCCTCCTCTCCCTGGACTACCGGAAGCCGGAGCACGCGGCGGAGCAGGTGGCGGAGGCGGCCCGGGCCCGGCCCATCGCCGGGATCGTCCCGGCGAGCGACCCGACCGCCGTCATCGCCGCGCTCGCCGCGGAGAAGCTGGGCCTCCCCTTCAACCCGCCCGTCGCCGCGCGCCGCGCGGCGGACAAGCACGCCATGCGCGCCACCCTCCGCGACGCGGGGGTGCCGGTGCCCGGGTTCCGGCTCCACGCGCTCGACGAGGACCCGGAGGCGGCCGCCCGCGCGGCGCCGTACCCCTGCGTGCTGAAGCCGCTCATCTTCTCGGCGTCCCGCGGCGTGATCCGCGCCGACGATCCGGCCGGGTTCGTGGCGGCCTGGCGCCGGATCCGGAAGCTGCTGCACGACACCCGCGTCGAGCGCCGCGCGCGCGAGCGCGAGGCGGCGGGCAGCGTGCTGGTGGAGGCGTTCGTGCCCGGCGCCGAGGTCGCGCTGGAGGGGCTGCTGCGCGGCGGCCGGCTCGAGGTCCTGGCGCTGTTCGACAAGCCGGACCCGCTCGATGGGCCCTACTTCGAGGAGACGATCTACGTGACGCCCTCGCGCCACCCCGCCGCGCTCCGCGCCGAGGTGGAGCGGATCACCGCGGCCGGCGCGGCGGCGCTCGGCCTGCGCGAGGGGCCGGTGCACGCGGAGCTGCGCTTGCCGCCGGACGGGCCGGTGGTGCTGGAGATCGCGGCGCGGTCGATCGGCGGGCTCTGCTCGCGCACGCTGCGCTTCGGCGCCGGGCTCACGCTGGAGGAGGTGCTGGTGGCGCACGCCATGGGCCTCCCGCTCGAGCAGGTCCGGCGCGAGGCGCGCGCGTCGGGCGTCATGATGTTGCCCATCCCGCGGCGCGGCGTCCTGCACGGCGTCCGCGGCGTGGAGGAGGCGCGGGCGGTGCCCGGCGTGGAGGACGTGGTGATCACCGTGCCGGAGGGGCGCGAGGTGGTGCCGCTCCCGGAGGGCGACAGCTACCTCGGCTTCCTGTTCGCGAAGGGGGAGACGCCGGAGGAGGTGGAGCGCACGCTGCGGGAGGCGCACCGCCGGCTGGCGTTCGACATCCGGGCGCCGCTGCCGGTCGCCTGATCCGGGACGTGCGCGGCGCGCCGCCCCGGGGACAAGGGGAGGGCATGTCCGCGGATCCCTCGGCACACGACGTCTGGGACGTGGGGGCCGGCTACGAGGCGTACATCGGCCGGTGGAGCCGGCGGGTGGCGCGCGAGGTGGTCGGGTGGCTGGGGGTGGGGCCGCACGCCCGCTGGCTGGACGTGGGCTGCGGCACCGGTGCGCTCGGGGACGCGATCGCGGCGCAGGCCGCGCCGGCCCTGGTCGTCGGCCTCGACCGCTCGATGGGCTTCGTCGCGCATGCGCATGCCCGCGCCGGCGGTGCCCACGGAGCCTTCGTGGCCGCGGACGCGCAGGCGCTGCCGGTCCGCGACGGCGCGTTCGACGCCGTGACCTCGGCGCTGGTGCTGAACTTCGTCGCCGACCCGGCGCGCATGGTGGCCGAGCTGGCCCGCGCCGCGAGGCCGGGCGCGCCGGTGGCGCTGTACGTCTGGGACTACGCCGGCGGCATGGAGTACATCCGGCGCTTCTGGGACGCGGCGCGCGCGCTCGACCCCGCGGCAGCCGCGCTCGACGAGGCGGTGCGCTTCCCGGTCTGCGCGCCCGGGCCGCTCTCGGCGCTCCTCGAGGCCGCGGGCCTCGCGAGCGTGGAGGTGCGCGCGGTGGAGGTGCCCACCGTCTTCCGCGACTTCGCCGAGTGCTGGGCGCCGTTCCTGGCCGGCCAGGGACCGGCGCCCGCCTACGCCGTGTCGCTCCCCGAGGAGCGCCGCGCCGCGCTGCGGGACGCGTTCCGGGCGGCGCTGCCGGTGGAGCCGGACGGTACGATCCCGCTCCGCGCCCGCGCCTGGGCCGTGCGCGGCGTCCGCTGAGCGCGTGCGCCCGCGATCACCCGCGCCCGTCGCCGCCGAGCCCGTCGACCTGACGGGCCGTCGGCTCTGCTCAACAGAACCAGCTCTCGGTGAGGCGCGGCACGCGGCGCTGGTCGGGCGCGAGCACGCGGACGTGCCGGTGCGGGAGCCCGGCCGCGGCGAGCACCAGGGCGCGCACGCGCGCGATCGTCTCGAGCGGCGGCGCGTCGCGCGCGGCGCCGGCCTCGACCTCGGCGGCGATCCGCGGCTGCAGCGCGTCCATCCGCGGATCCGGGTGGCGCCAGCGCCAGGTGAGCGCGGCCGCGTCGAGCCCCTCGAACGCGATCCCGGGCGCGCGCTCGAGCAGCGAGCCGGGCGGGATCAGCAGGCGGATGGAGAGCTGCACCGGATCGAGGTTCGGGAGCATCCCCTCCGCGTCGAGCACGTCGAGCAGGTCCACCAGGTCGTCCAGCGTCCCCCAGGGCGTGAACGGCACCAGCGTCGGGCGGAGGGGCACGCCGGCCGCGGCGCAGGCGCGGAACGCGGCCAGCGCGGCGGCGCGGTCGTGGCCCTTGTCGAGCGCCGCCAGCACGCGCTCCGAGAGCGACTCGACCGCGGAGGTGACGAACACCGCCCCGAGCCGCGCCAGCTCCGCCACCGCGCCCGCGTGCGCCACCAGGTGCGAGACCTTGGCGGTGAAGTCGAAGGTGAGCGCCGGGAAGCGCGCGTGCACCGCGCGCGCGACGCGGAGCGCGTGCGTCGGGCCGTTCAGGAAGTCGGGGTCGCCGAACGTGACGTGCGCGGCCCCGAGCGCCACCTGCCGCGCCACGTCCTCGACCACCGTCTCGACCGGCACCGCCACGAAGCGGCCGCGGTAGACCGGCGGGATGGGGCAGTGGCGGCAGAGGTGCTTGCACCCGCGGGTCGCCTCGGCGTAGCCGGCCACCTGGAGCGTCCCGTCGGCGGCGGCGAGGCGCGCGTAGCGCGACAGCGCCGGGAGCCCGGCGCGGCTCGGGACCGGGAAGTCGAGCCGGGCCCGCGGCGCCGCGTCCCCGCCGCGCTGGACGAAGCGGGCGAGGTCCGCTCCGCCCTCGAGCGCGGCCGCGAGCGCGACGAGCTCCTCCTCGCACTCGCCGCCGAGGACCGCGACGGCGCCGGCCGCGAGCAGCAGGTCGGCGTGGAGCGGCGCGTACAGGCCGTGGAACGCGATCGCGGCGGCGGGGTTGAGCGCCCGCACGCGCGCCGCCGCCTCGAGCCCGAGGCGCAGCGCGGTGTGCATGGGGACGGAGAGCGCGACCAGGCGCGCGGCGGCCACCCGGGCCGGATCGAGCGGCTCGACCGCGAGGTCGAGGCAGGCGGGCGCGAACCCGGCGCGCTCCAGGAACGCGCGGGGCAGCGCCAGCCCGTGCGGCTGGTGCCCGAGCTCGTACGTGGAGACGAGGAGGATCTCGCCCGGACGCCGCACCGTGCGCTCCCGCGTCACCTCGCCCGCCGTGCCGGCGGACGGCTACCCCTTGGACGGCGGCGGCCGGTAGTCGGGCGGGAGCTGCGCGTTCTCGCCGAAGAAGAACTGCTCGGCCTGCTGGTAGAGGATCTCGGTGGTCCGCGGGTCCGCCGGGGCGAGGCGGTACTCGTTCAGGATCATCTTGAAGTGCTCGAGCCAGAGCTTCCAGGCGTCCTGCGAGATCGAGTCGTAGATCCGCTGCCCGAGCTCGTTCGGGAAGGGCTTGTAGGCGAGGCCCGGCAGCTCACGGCCGAGCTTCTTGCACATCACCATTCGCGCCACGCCGACGTCCTTTCGAAGGTGGGAGCCGGTCGAGGGGGCGGGACCGGCGGACCGCCGGAACATAAGCGATCTCCGCGGCGGACGCCACGCGTACGGGCGGCAGGTGGGGGAGGGGCGCGGCCCGGCGGGCGCGCGACGCGGAGGGCCGCGCCGCGCGCGCGGGCCGGTCGATCAGGACAGCAGAGACGTCGGCGAGACCGACAGCGCCTTCGCCAGCGACTCGAGCGTGTCGAGCGGCGGCGTGCGCTGGCCGCGCTCGAGCATGGAGATGTACGAGACGGACAGCCCGGCCTTGGCGGCCAGGGCCTCCTGGGACAGCTTGCGGCGGAGACGTTCGCTCTTGAGGTTGACGGCGAACTTGTCGGCGAGTGCGGCCATGGTGGCTCCCTGCGGTGTCACGGTGGGTGATTTGCGGAATCCGCAACCCGGACTGCGGGTTCCGCACACCGAGAGAAATAACACCTCTCGAGGGGCGTTTCTACCGCGAGCTTGTCCCAGGTTTCCTCGACCTGGACGGAAGGGGCACCTGATACCTAGCGAGAAGTCGCCTGAGCGCGAAGTACGAGATCCCGAGCGCCCGGGCCAGGCCCTGGCTGTCCCCCTCGAAGAGGCGCGCCGAAGCGGTGAGGTAGCGCCGCGCAGCCTCCTTGAACGGGAGCACGTCCTCGCGAGCCTGCGGCGGCCGGAACCCGGGCATGGCGCGGGCGAGGTCGCCGGAGAGCTGGGACAGGCGCGCCCGGGCCTCGTCCACCTCGGCCTCGCCCTTCTCGATGAGGCGGGTGAGCCGGCGCCGGTCGAGCGCCAGCTCCAGGGCGCGCTCGAACGCGAGCGGCTCCGGCTCGTCCCGGTACTCGTGGAAGAAGTCCGCGCCGGCCATCACCGCCGCCACCGCCTCGGAGGCGGGGGCACCGGCGGTGAACGCCAGGATGGCGAGGTCCGGGCGGCGGGCGCGCAGCTCCTGGATGACCTCGAGGCCGTTGCGGCGCGGCATGACCAGGTCCACCGCCACCGCGGTCACCTGGGCCGTGGCGCGCCGCAGCGCCTCCTCGCCGTTGCGCGCCACCAGGATGCGGTAGCGCGGGTAGCGCCCCAGGATCTGGGCGCGCTGGCGCCCGGGCACGGTGTCGAGGTGGCGCTTCACCGCCTCCAGGTGGAGGTCGTCGTCGTCGGCGAGGAGGAGGACATGGTCATGCTCCTCCGGGCGTTCCCATCGCGCGCGGGCCATTGCGCGCCCCTCATAGCACGGACGGGGGGTATCGTTCACCCATCGTGCCGCACGTCGGGGGCGAGCAGGATCGTCCGGACCCTGGCCCCGCGCGCGAGCCGCGCGCGCCCCGGCGGCAGCACCGCCAGCGCGGCGTGACCGGTGGTGGACGAGAGGTTGCCGCTGACCTGCGTCCGGAGCGGCTCCAGCACCAGCTCGTCCCCCGAGTGCCGCACGCGGCAGCGCAGGTAGACGGTGAGCTCGGCGGGCTTCTCCTGCGCGGACGCGAGCCTGCCCGCCGCCACCACGCGCCCGCTGCCGGGGAGCCCCGCCAGGGCGCGGAGCGCCGGGCGGACGAACAGCTCGAACGTGACCAGGGTGCTGGCCGGGTTGCCCGGCAGCCCGAATACCGCGGTGGTGCCCCACAGCCCGAACGCGAACGGCTTCCCGGGGCGCATCGCCACGCGCCAGAAGTCGAGCCGCGCCCCGGCGCGCTCCAGCGCCGCGCGCACCAGGTCGCGCTCTCCCACCGACACGCCGCCGGAGGTGAGGAGCGCGTCGGCGCCGCGGGCCGCCGCGAGCGCGGCCGAGAGGCTCGCGGCCTCGTCGCGGGCGGGGCGGAGCAGGATGGGCTCGCCCCCCGCCTCGCGCACCGCCGCGGCGAGCGCGAGGCCGTTCGAGTCCACCAGCTCGCCGGGGCCGGGGACGGAGCCGGGCGGCACGAGCTCGTCGCCGGTGGGCAGGATCGCGACCCGCGGCCGCCGGCGCACCACCAGCTCGGCGCGACCGATCCCGGCCGCGAGCCCGACCGCGCCCGGGTCCACCACCGCCCCGGCGGCGATCGCCACCGCGCCGGCGGCGAGGTCCGAGCCGCGCGCGCGCACGAAGCGCCCCGCGGCCGCGGGGCGGCGGAAGACCGCCGCCTTCCCGGCGCGGCGCACCTCCTCCTGCATCTCGACCGCGTCGGCGCCAGCGGGCAACGGCGCGCCGGTGAAGATCCGGCAGCAGCTCCCCGGCGGCAGCGGCGCGGCGGCGGGGCGGCCGGCGTACACCTCGAACGCGATCGGCAGGCGCGCGCCGGCGCGGGGCGCGTCGGCGGCGCGGAGCGCGTAGCCGTCCATGGTGGACGCGTCGAACGCGGGCAGGTCGCGGTCGGGGACGAGGTCCTCCGCCAGCGCGCGGCCGACCGCGTCGGCGAGCGGCACGCGCTCGCCGGCCAGCGGCGCGAGCGGGGAGAGGGCGGCCAGGATGCGCGCCCGGGCGGTCTCGGGGGTGAGCACGGACCGTTTATACACCCGGGCGGCGAGGCGCCCGCGCGGGCGGGCGGGGCGGTGCCGCGCTCCCCTGCCTTCCGCCCCTGGCCCCGCCGCATCGCGTGTAGACTCGCGCCATGCGCTGTCCCAACTGTGGAAACGAGGTCGGGCCCGACGCCGCCTGCCGCGCCTGCGGCGCGGTGCTGCGGGCCGGCGCCGCCGCGGCCGGCGACGTGCTCGCCACCACCTCCGCCTCGAGCACGCTCCGCTACCAGCTCGTGGGCGGCAACGCGTTCGCGTGCGCGCGCGTCGAGCTCGCCGCCGGCCAGTCCATCCTGGCCGAGGCCGGCGCGATGGTCTCGATGAGCGGCAACGTGGACCTGCAGTCGCGGATGCAGGGCGGCGTGATGGGCGCGCTCCGCCGCATGGTCACCCGCGAGTCCGTGTTCGTGTCGACGTTCACCGCCATGGGCGGGCCGGCCGAGGTGCTGCTCGCGCCGCCGGTGCCGGGCGACGTGATCGGGCTGGAGCTCGAGGGGCGCACGCTGCTGGTGCAGTCCTCCTCCTGGCTCGCCTCGGACCCGGAGACCCGCATCGACACCGAGTTCGCCGGCTTCCGCGGCCTGTTCGCCGGCGAGGGGCTGTTCTTCATCCGGCTCTCCGGGCGCGGCACGGCGCTGCTCTCGTCCTACGGCGCCATCGTGCGCCGGCCCATCCCGGCGGGCGGGCGCTACGTGGTCGACACCGGCCACGTGGTCGCGTTCGACGCGGCCATGCCGTACCAGGTGCGCAAGGCCAGCCGTCGCGGGTGGCTCCGCTCGATCGTGTCGGGCGAGGCCCTGGTGGCCGAGTTCGCCGGGCCGGGCGAGGTGTGGCTGCAGACGCGCAACCTGCAGGCGCTCGCCGGCGCGCTGTTCCCGCTGTTCCCCACGCAGCACCAGGGCGGCTCGGACCTCGGCCGCCTGTTCGGAGACTAGGATGCAGCGCGACCTTCAGGAGCGCCGCCGCGCGGCGCTGGTGGACCAGTTCCGCAAGGCGGGAGGGAAGGCCCTCTCGGTCCGCGAGGTGATGCAGCGCGGGAACATCCACCCCGGCGAGCGCACCGAGGTGAAGCGCGTGCTGCGCGACCTCGCGCGCGAGGGCGTGCTGCTCCGCGACGGCAAGCGCTTCTCGCTGCCGGGGACGAAGCCCGCGGCGGCGGAGCGGGGCGGCCGGCGGCCGGGGCGCCCGGGCGACGGCGCCGGGGCGGGCCGCCTCGCGCCCTCGTCGCGCGGCCGCGGGCTGGCGGGCGCGGCCGGGCGGGCCGCGCGCAGCGGCGGCGTGCTCGGCACGCTCAAGAAGCACCGCGACGGCTTCGGGTTCGTGGCGCGGATCGACCGCAAGGGCGAGGACGTGTTCGTGCCGCCGCACGAGGCGGCGCGCGCGCTCGACGGCGACCTGGTGCGCCTGGAGATCGTCCCGGCCCGCGGCGGGCGCACCGCCGGGAAGATCGTGGAGGTGGTGGAGCGCCGGCGGCGGCTGCTGGTCGGCACCTACCACGCGCGCGGGAAGCAGAGCTTCGTCGTGCCGGCCGACGCCGAGCTGGAGGGCTACGTGCCGGTGGCGGAGACCACGGCCGCCCGCGACGGCGAGGTGGTGAAGGTCGCGCTCGACCCGGAGAGCCCGGAGCTGCGCGGCGAGGTGGTGGAGGCGATCGGCCGCCCGGGCGAGCCGCGCGTGGAGGTGCTGAAGGTCGCGTACGCCCGCGGGTTCGCCGACGTGTTCCCGGAGGCCGTGCAGGGCGAGGCCGTCGAGACGCCGGATCACGTCCGCTCCGAGGACTGGCGCGGCCGGCGCGACCTCACCGCGCTGCCGCTCGTCACCATCGACGGCGAGGACGCGCGCGACTTCGACGACGCGGTCCACGTGGAGCGGCTGCCCTCGCGCAAGGGCAAGCCCATGTACCGGCTGGTGGTGGCCATCGCCGACGTCGCCCACTACGTGCGCGCCGGCAGCGTCCTGGACCAGGAGGCGTTCCGGCGCGGCACCAGCGTCTACTTCCCGATGCAGGTGCTGCCCATGCTGCCGGAGCGGCTCTCCAACGGGATCTGCTCGCTCAACCCCGAGGTGGACCGGCTCTGCATGGTCGCCGACATGGTGGTGGACGGGCGCGGCGAGACGCACGCCGCCGAGGTGTACGAGGCCGTGATGCGGAGCGCGGCGCGCTGCACCTACACCGAGGTGGCGCGCGTGCTCGACGGGGAGCGGGTCCCCGGGCGCGAGCGCTTCCGCGAGTCCTTCGAGCTCATGGCCGAGCTGCAGGAGAAGCTCACCGCCATGCGGCGCCGCCGGGGCAGCATCGACTTCGACCTGCCCGAAGCGAAGATCGTGCTCGGCGACGACGGCAGCGTCGCCGGGATCGAGCGCCGGCCGCGCAACCGCGCGCACCGCATCGTCGAGGAGTTCATGCTCGCGGCGAACGAGGCGGTGGCGCGCTGGTTCGGCGCGCGCGACCTCCCCACCATCTACCGGGTGCACGGGTTGCCCGACGAGGAGAAGCTCCAGGCGTTCCTCGATCTCGCGGCGGCGCACGGCTTCGAGGTGCCGGAGCTGCCCGCCGACCCGCGCGCGCTGAACGCGCTGCTCGAGAAGTTCCACGGCCACGCCCAGCAGCGGGCGCTCAACCAGCTCCTGCTCCGGGCCATGATGCAGGCGGTCTACAGCCCGGAGAACATCGGCCACTACGGGCTGGCCGCCGAGCACTACCTGCACTTCACCTCGCCCATCCGCCGCTACCCGGACCTGATCGTCCACCGGCTGCTCAAGGAGGAGTGGGCCAGGCGCCAGGGGCGGCAGGTGCGCGGCACGCCGGCCGAGGCGCTGGAGGAGATGGCGGCGCTCGCCTCGGAGCGCGAGCGCGCGGCCATGGAGGCCGAGCGCGAGATCGCGTCCTTCTACGCGGCGCTCTTCATGCAGGACAAGGTCGGCGAGACCTTCGACGGCGTGGTGGCGGCGGTGGTGGACTTCGGCGCGTTCGTGGAGCTGAAGCGCTGGATGGTGGAGGGCCTGGTCAAGGTGGAGGACCTCCCCGGCGCCTTCGAGCTGAACCCGGTGCAGCACGCGCTGGTGGACGCCGCCAGCGGCCGCGCCATCCGGGTCGGGGACGAGCTGAAGATCCTGGTGGCGGCGGCGAGCCCGGCGCGGCGGCAGATCGACTTCGTGCCGGCCGGTGCGGACGCGGTGGCCGCGGCGGGCGCGGCGGCGGAGGGCGCGAAGGGGAAGCGCCGGCGCGGCGCGCCCGGCGAGCGCGGGCCGGCCGGGGAGGCCGTGGCGGCCCGGGAGGCGGCGGGCGCGCGCGGCCCGACCCGCGGGCGCGGCGGCCTCGCCGAGGCGCTCCAGCGGCGCGCGGGCGGGACGCCGGCGCGCCGTGGAGAGGCCGGCGGACGGCGCCCGGGCGCGCAGCCGCGCGGCGGCAAGCAGCAGGCCGGCGGCGGCCGGCGCACGCAGGGCGGCGGCAAGCGCGGGCCCGGGAAGCCGGGCGGCGGCGGCAAGGGCCGGCGGCGCGGGCGCTGAGGGTGGGGCGGGCTCAGGCGGGCGGCGTCCACTCGCCCCGGAGCGCGCGCAGGAAGCGGCGCGCGCCCTCCAGGCCGCCCTCGCCGGGCCCCGCCGCGTGGGTGGGCGCGTCCCCGCGCGGCACCAGGCGGGCGCCGCCATCCTCCTCGAACGCGACCGCCAGGCCGCGTGCGCCCAGCGCGCGGAAGAACGGCTCCCACCCGCACCGCCCGGCCGTGTCGCCGTGGCCGGCGAGGGCCGGCGCGCCGTCGCGCAGGGCAGGGGACAGGTGGGCGCGGCCGGCCCGGTGCAGGATCTCGCCGCGATCGGCGGTGACGGTGGCGGGCATGGGGAAACCTCCACCCACCATCTCGCCGCAGCCGCCCGCCGCGCGCAACCCGCCGGTCGGGGTGCGGGCGCCTGCCCGGCGCGCTAATCACATGCGGTGACCGTCGCCCAGGGTGTCCTCGTGACCGCCGCCTCCGCCGCCGCCGGCCTCGTGAACGCCGTCGCGGGCGGCGGCACGCTGCTCACCTTCCCGGCGCTGCTGCTGGCCGGCCTCTCCCCGGTGACCGCGAACGCCACCAGCACGGTGGCGCTCTGGCCGGGCCAGATCTCCTCGGTGTGGGCCTACCGGCGCCACCTCGACGAGGAGCGCCACCGCGCCATCGTGCTCGGGCTGCCGGCGCTGCTGGGCGGGGCGCTCGGCTCGGTGCTGCTGCTGGCGCTGCCGGAGAAGGCGTTCGCGGCGGTGGTGCCCTGGCTCATCCTGTTCGCCTGCGCGCTGCTCGCGCTCCAGGGGCCCATCCGCCGCGCGGTGGGGCACCAGGTCGCCGGCAACCACCCGGTGGCGCTCTGGACCATCCAGTTCCTCATCTCGATCTACGGCGGCTACTTCGGCGCCGGGATCGGGATCCTCATGCTGGCGGCGATGGGCATCCTGCTGCCGTCCAGCCTGCAGCACGCGAACGCGCTCAAGGTGCTGTTCGCGCTGCTCACGAACGGCGTGGCGTGCGTGCTGTTCCTGGCGTGGGGCAAGGTGGATCCGCCGCTCGCCGCGCTGATGGCGGTCGCGTCGCTGGTCGGCGGCTGGGTGGGCGCGCACGTGGCGCAGCGCCTCCCGCCGGCGGGGATGAAGGCGTTCGCGATCGCGATCGGGCTGTTCGCGGCGGCGAAGTTCTTCTGGTAGCGGCCGCCGCGGCGCCGCCGCTCCACGCATCCGGCCCGCGCCCCGCGCGGCGGGGCGGGCGGGCCTCCGGACGGCGCCGGGCTACGGCGTCGCGCCGGCCGCGGCGGAGAAGTGGATGAGCGCCTCGAGCGCGTTCGTGGTGGTGAGCAGGCCCTGCAGGTCGCCCTGCGCGTTCACCACGAGGACGCCGTTCAGCTTGCGGTCGTGCAGCAGGCGCGCGGCCTCGGCCAGCGGCGTGTCCGGGTGGACGGTGTGCGGCGCCGGGTTCATCGCGGCGCGGACCGGGGTCTTCGAGAGCAGGTAGTGCAGCTCCCACTGGTCGAGGGTGGTCGCCTTCGCCGGCATGTAGCCGAACAGCATCTTCTCCGTCACCAGCCCGACCAGGCGCCCCTGCCGCATCACCGGCAGCCGCCGGATGTTCTTCTCCTTGAGCAGGTGGATCGCCTCGATCACCGAGGACTCGTCCTCGATGGTGATCGGGTTCTTCGTCATCCAGTCGCCGACCGTGAGCTTCGCGTCCGCCATGATCACATCCCCAGGAAGGCCTTCTTGACGTGGGCGTTGTCGAGCAGCTCCGCGCCCGTGCCCGAGAGTACCACCCGTCCCGTCTCCAGCACGTACGCGCGCGTGGAGATGCGGAGCGACTGGTACACGTTCTGCTCCACCAGCAGGATGGTGGTCCCCTGGCGGTTGATCTCCTTGATGATCTCGAAGATGCTCTTCACCAGCAGCGGAGAGAGGCCCAGCGAGGGCTCGTCGAGCAGCAGCAGCTTCGGGTTCGCCATCAGGCCGCGCGCGATGGCGAGCATCTGCTGCTCGCCGCCGGACATGGTGCCGCCGAGCTGCTTCTCGCGCTCCTTCAGGCGCGGGAACAGGGTGAAGGCGCGCTCGATGTTGCGCTCGCGGTCCTTCCGCGTCGCCTTCACGAACGAGCCCATCCGCAGGTTCTCGACCACCGTCATCTCCGGGAAGATGCGGCGGCCCTCCGGCACCTGCACGACGCCCAGCTCCACCACCTCGTGCGACGCCAGCTTGCGCAGGTCGTGGCCCTCGAACGTGATGTGGCCGTGGCCCGGCTTCACCAGGCGCGAGACGTTCTTCAGGATGGTGGACTTCCCGGCGCCGTTCGCGCCGACCACCGTCACGATCTCGCCCTGCTTCACCTCCAGGTCCACGTCCCAGAGGACCTTCAGGTCGCCGTAGGCGAAGGACAGCTTCTCGAGCTTCAGCATCACTCCACCTCCTCGCCCAGGTAGGCGGAGACCACGTCCTTGTTGTTCACGATCTCCTGCGGCACGCCCTCCGCCAGCTTCTCGCCGGAGTTGAGGACCACGATGCGATCGGAGATGCGCATGATGGCCTTCATGTCGTGCTCGATGACCATCTGCGTGAGGCCGCCCTTCCGGAGCTCGAGGATGAGCTGGATGATCTCCTCGGACTCGGCCGGGTTGAGGCCGCCCATCACCTCGTCGAGCAGCAGCAGCTCGGGCTTGGTGGCGAGCACGCGGGCCACCTCGAGCTTCTTCCGCTCGCCGATGGGCAGGCCGCCCGCCAGGAACGCCTCCTTGTGCTCGAGCTTCACGACGTGCAGCTGCTCCAGCGCCACCTGCCGCGCCACCCGCAGGCTGGTGGTGCGCGCCAGCGCGCCCACCATCACGTTGTCGAGCACCGTCATCTTCGCGAGCGGCCGCACCTTCTGCCAGGTGCGCACCATGCCGAGGTGGCACACCTGGTTCGGCTGCAGGCCGTTCATCCGCACGCCCTTGAACAGCACCTCGCCCTTGGACGGCGGATAGAAGCCGGTGATGCAGTTGAACAGCGTGGTCTTGCCGGCGCCGTTCGGGCCGATGAGGCCCATGATCATCCCCTTCTCCATCGTGAAGGAGACGTCGGAGTTGGCGGCGAGGCCGCCGAAGAACTTGGAGACGTGCTTGATCTCGAGGATCGCCATGGCGGTCTCTCCTAGGCCTTGGCCGCGGCGGGCGGGACGTCCTGCGGGCGGCGGCCCCAGCGCGCCGTGACGCGCCGGATGACGCCGAGCACGCCCTCGGGCGCGAACAGGATCACGAGCACCACCAGGATGCCGTACACGAGCAGGTGGGCGTTCGAGAGGTAGCGCTCCACGAACGTCACGAAGCCGGAGTCCGGGGAGAGCACGCCGACCTGCACCAGGCCCTTCGGGTTGCGCAGGATCTCGGAGAGCGGCACCAGCACCACCGCGCCGATCACCGGGCCGACGATGGTCCCGATGCCGCCGATGATGCAGAGCAGGACGATCTGCACCGACACGTCCAGGCCGAACACCGTGTTCGGGTCGATGAACTTCACGAACATGGCGTAGAAGCCGCCGGCCAGCGCGGTGAAGGCGGCCGAGATGGAGAGCGCCACGTTCTTGTAGAAGGACAGGTTGATGCCGAGCGAGTGCGCCGCGTCCTGGTCCTCCCGGATGGCCTGGAAGTAGTAGCCGAGCTTGGAGTGCTGGACGATCCAGTTGACCGCGACGGCCACCACCGCGAGGCCCAGGCCCACGAAGTAGAAGGGCCGCTTGCCGAAGAACATGATCTCGTTGCCGAACAGGTTCAGCGTCGGGATCTCGCCGAGCAGGAACCCCTCGGCGCCGCGGGTGAGGTCCTTGAAGTACAGGGTGGCGAGCCGGATGATCTCGGCGACCGAGATCGAGGCGAGCACGAAGTACGGCCCGCGCAGCCGGAAGGTGATGCTGCCGATCACGAGCGACAGCAGCACCGACGCCGCCATGGCCGCCCACACGCCCCACCACGGCGCGATCTTGTTCACCTCGAGCAGCATCACGGTGACGTACGCGCCCACGCCGAAGTACGCGGCGTGGCCGACCGAGTACTGCCCGGCGTAGCCGCCCACCACGTTCCAGGCCTGGCCCTGGATCACCGCCAGGAACAGCAGCACGCCCATGTGCAGCACGTAGGGCTTCTTCACGAACTGCGGGAAGACCGCCAGCGCGGCGACGACCGCCAGGAACACGAGCAGGCCCACCACCGAGAAGCCGCGGGGGGCGCGGGAGGGGAGGGGAGCGAGGAGTCGGGTGCGCATCGGATCAGGCCCTCGTCTTGCCGAGCAGGCCGGCGGGCTTGAAGAGGAGCAGGGCGAGGAACAGCACGAAGGTGACCAGCTCCTTCAGCCCCGAGGCGATGTAGACGGCGGACAGCGACTCGGCCACGCCGATGATGATGCCGCCCAGCGTGGCGCCGACGACGCTGCCCATGCCGCCGAGCACCACGATCACGAACGCCTTCAGCGTGAAGGCGCTGCCCACCTGCGGGAAGATGTAGTAGGTCGGCGAGATCAGCGCGCCGGCGGTGCCGGCCAGCGCCGAGCCGATCCCGAACGCCAGCACCGACATGCGCCGCACGTTGATCCCCATGAGCTGGGCCGCGTCGCGGTCCTGGGCGGTGGCGCGGATGGCCTGGCCGGTGTCGGTCTTGAGCAGGAACCAGTAGAGCGCGCCGGTGATCGCCACCGTGATGAGGAACGCGTAGAGCAGCGGCTGCGAGATCGAGAGGCCGGCCAGCTTGTAGCTGGAGGACGAGTAGGTGGTGGTCAGGATCCGGTAGTCGGAGGTGAAGATCAGCATCACCGTGTTCGACATGATCAGGCCGAGGCCGATGGTGAGCAGGATCTGGTTCTGCGGCAGCGCGCCGAGCACCCGGTTGACGAAGCTCTTCTGCAGGAACGCGCCCCACAGGAACATCGCGGGCGCGACCAGCACGATCGACAGGAACGGATCGATGTGCAGGCCGGTGAAGGCCAGCCAGGCGAGGTACATGCCGAGCATCAGCAGCTCGCCGTGCGCGAAGTTCGTCACGCGCATCACGCCGAAGATCAACGTGAGCCCGATCCCGATGAGCGCGTAGACGCCGCCCACGAGCAGGCCGCTCAGCACCGACTGCAAGAACACGATCATCGAGGCTCCTCCGCTGGACGCTTCACGCGCCCGCGCGCCGGCAGCGCGCCTTGCATCTCCGGCTCGACGGGGCCCGTCAGGGTACCGAAGCCGAGTTGGGACTTCAACGATCCACGGCCGCCCGGGCCGGAAAAAAGAGAGCCGGGGAGCGGTCGCGCCGCCCCCCGGCTCCGAGCTGCTTCACGCTGCGTGCGCGCGCGGCGCGCGCCGACCTACTTCCAGCCGGGGAACGGGTAGACGGCCTTCTTCTGCGCCGCTTCCTTCGGGTAGACGGTCTCCGACTTGCCGCCCTGGTACTGGATCACCGGCATGACGAGCTTGTTCTGGTTGGTGAAGCCCTCGTAGGTCTCGAAGTCCACCTTGCCCATGATGCCGGTCCACGAGCCGTTCGCGAGCGCGTCGCGGATCTTCTTCCGGTCGCCGCCGTTCTTCGCGGCGGTCTCGCCCACGATCATCATGGCCGCGTAGGCGCAGGCCGCGTGGTACGTCGGCTTCTTGCCGTACTTCGCCTTGTAGCGGTCGGCGAACGCGGTGGCGGCCTTGGAGGACTCGGGCGTCCACTGCGTGACCGAGTAGACCAGGTTGGAGATGTCCTTCTCGCTCTCGAACTGCGCGGTGTCGAAGCCGGCGCCGCCGCCCAGGAACGCCTGGGGCTTCAGGCCCACCTCGCGCGACTGCCGCATGAGCAGGATCGCGTCGGCGACGTAGGAGACCATGAAGACGAGGTCGGGGTTCTGCGCCTTGATCTTCGTGAGCGTGGAGCGGTAGTCGGGCGCGCCCTTCTGGTAGGCCTCGTCCGCCACGATCTTCAGGCCCTTCTTCTGCGCGTAGTCCTTGCCGGCGGTGGCGACCGACGCGCCGAAGTCGGTGGACTCGTAGATGAACGCGATCGACTTCGGCTTGCCGAACGTCAGCGCCGCGTCGATGAGCGACTGCGCGTACTGGTGCGCCGGGGCGTTCAGGCGGAACACCCAGTCGTAGCCCTGCTTGGTGATCTCCTCCTTCGCGGCGGCCGGAACGACCTGCGGGACCTTGTACTGCTGGGCCAGCTTCGCGACGGCGTTCGCGGTGGCGGAGGTGTACGGGCCGACCACGGCGGCGACCTCGTCGCCGGTGGCGAGCTGCTCCATGGCGCTCATCGCCACCTGCGGCTTGCCGGTGTCGTCCTGCTTCACCAGCGTGACGTTCACGCCCTGCTTCTTGAGATCCTCGACGGCCATGTCCACGCCGTTGGTGAGGTTCTCGCCGATGGGCGCCTCGGGGCCGGTGATGGAGTTGATGAAGCCGATCTTCACCTGCGCGCTGCCGGTGCCGGGCAGCGCGAGGGCGAGCGCCGCCACGGCCATCGCGAGCTTCTTCGTCATGATTCGCTCCTGGGTGAAGGGGTGCGCTGAAAACACGAAGGGCGCCCGGGCGTCGCCCGGGCGCCCCTCGATGAGAAGCTAGAACTTCAGCTGCGAGGAGAGGGCGATCTGGGTCGCCTTCTGATCCGCGCCGACGAGGTACTTGGTCTCGACCTGCATCGCCTCCACGCCGAACCGCCAGAACTTGCCAGCGTTCACGAGCACGCCGCCGGCGAGCTGGGTGTTCTCGAAGCGGGTGGCCGCCTGGTTGGCCGGCGCGACGAAACCGAGGTCGCCATCGTCCATCTTGGACTTGCCGTAGCCGATCGTCAGCCACAGCTGCGGCAGCGGCTTCAGGATGCCCTGGGCCCAGTACCCGTCACCCTTCACCTTGGCGTACGGCGGATCCGTCTGGACCGTCGGCGCGCCGATGGTGTTGTAGGTGTCGTCGGCGCCCTTGCCGGTGTAGTACTCGCCCTTCACCTGGAGGAACTGCGTCAGGTTCAGGTCGGCGTCCACGCCGAGCATGTAGCCGTCCACGTCCTTCTGGTCGGGCGTCCCGTAGTTATAGCGGCGCGTCTGCATATGGTAGCCGACGCCCACCGTGCCGCCGATGTCCGGGGCCGCCTTGACGCTGACGGCAGCGCGGGCCTCGAAGTTCGGCGTGCGGGAGCGGTTGCCGTAGCCGTTGTCCACCGGGGTGCCGGCGTCCGCGGGCGACAGCATGGCGGCGGCGAGGCTCAGGCCCACCGCGTCGAACTGGCCGTTGTAGGACAGGCGGATCTGCGGCGCGCGGCGCCACAGGTTGCCGGCCTGCCAGAACAGCGGGTCGGCGACCCACGCCAGCGACTCGGCGAAGAGCGGGTTCACCAGGCCGTACTCCTGGCCGGCGAGGACCGCCCAGTTGCCGTACGGGGTCTTCCAGGTGGCGGTCATCGCCGCGAGGCGGAGCCGCATCAGGCCGTTGTACCAGGTGGTGCTCGCCTGCGGCGCCACGCCGACGTGGCCGGCCTTGAAGTCGAACTCGATCACGCCGGTGAGCGCCGCGCCCGTCCAGTTGTCACCGGACGTCGCGAGCCGCATGCCGACGCGCGACTGGCGCGCGCTCATCAGGAACGCGCCGCCCTCGTTGACCCCGGCCCGCTGCGCCTGGCCCGGGTAGTCCTTGTTCACGAGGGTGTTGCCGTCCCAGTACGCGTTCAGGAGCACGAAGCCGTACGGCGTGACCTTGATGGTCTCCTCAGCCGGCTTCGGGGCCGGAGCCGGCGCAGCCGCCGGGGCGGCCTCCGCAGGCTTTGCGGCCTCGGTCGCCTGAGCGAGCGTCGCGAGAGGCAGCGACAGGGCGAGGCCTGCCACGAACAGCTTCTTCAGAGCCTTCATGCAGTTCCTCCAGAAATCGGAGCGCGGGGTGTGTCCGGACGAATCGAGTTGCAGCCCGGACGGGTGGGAATTTCCTACCACATCAGGCAGACAGCCGAGCGCAGAATTGTTGTTCCGGTCGGCAAATCTTGCACCCGCGCAGGGACTGCGCGTTCGTGCCGCACCCCGTCAAGTGCGCGATCTTCCAGAGGTCCCACGACCTGCTAGCGGCGGAGGCCGATCACCGTCACCGCATCGCCACCCTCGTGCCGATCGCCGGCACGGAAGGCTCCCACGTAAGGGGATGCGGCAAGATGGTCGCGCAGCGCCTGCTTCAGCGCGCCGGTGCCGTGCCCGTGCAGCACCACGCACTCGGCTTCACCGTCGGAGTACATGCGGTCGAGGAAGCGATCGACCTCGCGCAGCAGCTCCTCAACGCGCAGGCCGCGCGCGTCGAGGCGGCGCTCGGCGCTCACCGGCGCGTCCGGCCGCGCCGCGCTGGCCGCCGCGAGCTTCTCCCCGCGCGTGCGAGCGAGCCCCGCGTCGCGCGCCTTGCCGGCGAGCGCCAGCAGGTCCTTCACGGGCCGGCGGATCTTGAGCGGCCCGGCGCGCACCAGCGCGTCCTTGCCGTCCACCTCGACGACCTCGCCCTCCTGCCCGAGCGACAGGATCCGCACCCGCGCGCCCGGCTTCAGCTCGCCCCCGGGCAGCGCCTCCGGGCCCGCCTCGGCGCGGGCGCGCGTCGCCTCCGCGGCCTGCGAGACCGTGGCGTGCCACGCGTCGAGCCGCGCCTTCGACTCGGCCGCCTTCTTCACGCTGGGCTGCGCCTGAAGCTCGGCCATGAGGTCGGCCACCTCGGCGCGCGCCGCCTCGATCTCCTCCGCCAGCGCCGCGCCCATGCGCGCGCCGGCGTCGCGCTCCGCCCGCCGCGCCGCCTCCTCCGCCGCCCGCGCGCGCTGCTCGGCCGCCCGCGCCGCGGCGCGCGCCTCCTCGGCGCCGCGCCGCTCCGCCGCGAGCCGGCCGCGCTCCTCGTCGAGCGCGCGGAGCGCCTCGCCCAGCGCGCCGCCCTGGCCGTGCCGCGCCGCGCGCGCCCGCTCCACCACCGCGGGCGGCAGCCCGACCCGCGCCGCGACCTCGATGGCCGACGAGCTGCCCGGCGCGCCCAGGTGCACCTGGTAGGTGGGCACGAGCCGCTCCGCGTCGAAGCCGACGCGGGCGTTGCCGTAGCGCGCGTCGGTGAGCGCGAGCGCCTTCAGCTCGTCGAGGTGGGTGGTGACGAGCACGGTGGCCCCGCGCTCCACCAGCGCCTCCAGGATGGCCGCGGCGAGCGCGGCGCCCTCGCGCGGATCGGTGTCGGCGGCGATCTCGTCCACCAGGATGAGCGAGCCCGGCACCGCGCCGGCCAGCATGTCCTTCACCGCGGTGAGGTGCGCGGTGAAGGTGGAGAGGTCCTTGGTGAGGTCGCCGCGCTCGTCCACGGCCGCCTTCACCTCCAGGTAGAACGGGAGGCGCGAGCCCTCCGCGGCCGCCACCGGCAGGCCGGCGCGCAGCATGAGCGCGGAGAGGCCCACCGCGGTGATGGCCACGGTCTTCCCGCCGCCGTTCGGGCCCGAGACGATGAGCGCGCGCTGCGGCGGCGAGAGGCGCACGTGGCTCGCCACCACCTTCTTGGCCTGCAGCACCAGCAGCGGGTGGCGGAGCGAGAGCAGCTCGAAGCCGGCCGGCTCCGGGCCCACCTCCGGCGCGTGCGCGTCGAGGTCCGACGCGAGCCGGGCCTCCGCCTCGAGCAGGTCGAGGCGGGCCAGCAGCTGGAGGTCGCGCGCCAGCGCGCCGGCGCCGGCGGTGAGCGCCTGCGACAGCTCGCGGAGGATGCGCTGCTCCTCCTCCGCCGCCATGGCGTTCGCGATGGACAGCTCGTTGCCGAGCTCCACCATCGAGTCCGGCTCGACGAACAGCGTCTGGCCGGACTGCGAGGCGTTGTGGACGATGCCCGGGACCTGCCCGCGCGCGCTCGCCAGCACCGGGAGCACGTAGCGGTCGTTGCGGATGGTGAAGTACCGGTCGCGCAGGTGGCGCTGCATGTCGCCGTCGTCGAGCAGCGCCTCGACCTGGGCCTTCAGGGCGCGGTGCAGCCCGCGCGACCGCTCGCGCGCCGCGGCCAGCGCCGGGCTGGCGCGGTCGGAGATCGACCCGTCCGGCTCGATGGCGCGCTCGATGCGGTCCGCCACCGCCGCGCTCGGGGAGAGCGCCTCGGCGAGCGCCCACAGGCGCGGGACCTCGGCCGCGCGCGGCTCCAGCGTGGACCGGGTGCGGGCGGCGGCGCGGGCGAGCCCGGCGCACTCGCGCAGCGCGAGCGGCTCGAGCACGCCGCCCTTGGCCGCGCGATCGAGGTGCGGCTCCACGTCGGCGACGCCGCCGAGCGGAAGCGAGGTGCCCGCCTCCGAGAGCGCGCGCGCCTCGCCCACGCGCGCCAGCGCCTCGCGGACGGCGGGCGCGTCCGGCAGGAAGGGGAGGGCGGCGGCCTGGCGGCGCCCCGCCGGCAGCCGGCAGCGGCCCGCCAGCGCCTCCAGGATCCGCGGCCAGCCCAGCTCGTTCAGCGTGTCTTCGGCGCGCATGCGGGCCGTGAACTACCGCGCCTGGCGGCGGCGCGCCAGGGCCGGCGCGCGCCGGGGGAAGGGGCGAGCGGTCCCCGGGGTTATCATGCGCGTGATGCGCTCCCTCCCGCTCCTGGTCCTCGCCGCCGTCACCGCCGCGGCCACCGCAGGCTGCACCCCCCGCGCCCGATCCTTCTCGCGGCCGCCCACCACCGCGGCCCCGAGGCCGCAGGCCGCGCCGGCGCCGGTCGCGGCGGCGACCCCGGCCGCGCCCGCGGCCTCCCCCGCGCAGCCCACCCCGGCCGGCGCAGCCGCCTCCGCCACCCCGCCCGCTCCGGCGCCTGCGCCCGCACCGGCGGCCGAGCCCGGCGGCCGGCGCCCGCGCACCGAGGTGCTGGTGGCCCGCGCCGAGGCGCTGCGCGCCGACGGCGACGTGGAGGGCGCGCGCGAGATCCTCGAGGCCGCGTTCGCGCTCGCGACCGCGTCCGGCGAGGCGCGCCTCGCGCTGGCCGATCTGCTGGTGGCGGACGGCCGCGAGCTGGACCGCGCCGCCACGCTCATCGCCGGCGCGCCGGAGGCCGCGGCGGTGCCGCGGCGCCGCGTGCTGGCCGGCCGCCTGGCCGAGCTGCGCGGGGACGACGCCACCGCGGTGGCCGAGTACGCGGCCGCGCTCGACCTGGGCGCCGACGCCGAGGTCCGGGTCCGCCGCGCGCTCGCGCTGGAGCGGCTCGGGCGCGGCGACGAGGCGCTGCTGGAGCTGCACCGGGCCAGCCGCGAGCGGCCCGGGGACGCGCTGGTGCGCGCCCGCCTCGCCGAGCGCTACGAGGCGGCGGGGCTGCTGCCCGCCGCCGAGGCGGAGCTGGTGGCGGCGGCGGAGGCCGCGCCGGAGCGCGCCGCCGGCTGGGACCGGCTGGCGCGCTTCTACGCGCGCACGCACCGCGACGAGAAGGCGCGCGCCGCCGAGGCGAAGGCCCGCGCGGCCGCCGGCACGCGCGAGCGGGTGCTCCGGCCGCTGCTGCCCTCCAGCCGCTGAGCCGGGTGCGCGCCGCGCGCGCTACGCCGGGGGGAGACCGTCCGGTCGCCGGGCCCCGTCCTCGGGGGTCGCCGGCTCGGGCCGCCCCAGGGCGCGATCGAGCACCCAGGCCACGGCCCACGCGCGGGGAACCCCCGCGGCCAGGCTGCCGAGCGCCACACCCCAGGGCGGGGACAGGTAGACCAGGATCAGCAGGCCGCCCGAGAGCACCCAGAACGCGGTGAGCACCCAGGCGAGGGCGCGCCGGCGCCTCGGCGCGTCCTCCAGCGCGACCGCCATGAGCGCCGCGATGGCCCCGTTCACCGCCGACGCGGCCACCGAGACGGTGACCAGGATGGCGGTGCGATCCAACGCCAGGAGATCCCTGAAGAGCTCGGCCGCGTGGTCGAGGAGGAGGTAGGGCGGGGCGATCGCGTGGACCTGCGCGGCGGCCGCGTCGCACGCGAGGTGGACGGCGCCCGCGAGGGCCGCCAGGGCGAGGCCGTGGGCGCGTCGGGGTGGGCCGGGCATCTCGCCGTGTGTAGCAGGTCGGCGCCGCCCCTCGCCACTCGCCCGAGGTCGCCTGGCCGTCCGCGGAACCGGTGTCTAGATTCGTCGCGGAGGACGGAACCCGTGCCGGATCCCGCTGCCCAGCCCGCTCGCCGCCACCTGCGCCTCGCCCCCGCCCCCGGCCCCCGCGGCAGCCCCGAGGGCCGGCTCGCGCTGCTCGCGCGCACGCTCGTCGCCGCGGTGGCGCTCGTCCTCGTGACCGCGCGGGCCTGGCTCGCCGCCGCGCTCGCGCTCTTCCCGCTGCTCTGGCGGCGCGCGCCCCTCGGCCGGCGGGTCACCCCGCTGGCGCGGCGCGAGGCGCGGGTGATCCCGTTCCAGCGCCGCCGCCAGGCGATGCCTCGCTGACGGCGCCCCTCCGCCGGAGGGAGGTGCCCCGTGAAGATCGGCGTCGTCACCGAGTACTACTACCCGAGCGTCGGGGGCATCCAGGAGCACGTCCACCACTTCGCCCGCGAGGCGAGGCGGCTCGGGCACACGGTCCGGATCGTCACCTCGGCCATGCCGGACCTGGGCGACGGCGCGGCCCCGCCGCAGCCCGACGTGATCCGGCTGGGCCGCAGCCTGCCCGCGTACACGAACGGCGGCTTCGGCCGCGTCACCGGCGGCCTGGGCATCCGCGGCGCCGTGCGGGAGGTGCTCGCCCGCGAGCGCTTCGACGTGGTCCACGTGCACGCGCCGCTCACCCCGGTGCTGCCCCTGCTCGCGATCCACCACGCCACCGGGCCCATCGTCGGCACGTTCCACACCAACTTCCGGCCCGGCCTGCTGTTCCGGATGATGCGCGGGCCGCTGCAGCGCTACCTCGATCGCCTCGACGCCGCGGTGGCGGTCTCGCAGGCCTGCCTGGGCGCGTTCCGCGACCGGCTGCACGCCGACTTCCGCATCATCCCGAACGGCGTGGACACCGAGCGGTTCGCCCGCGGGCGCCGCATCCGCCGCTACGACGACGGCAAGCTGAACGTGCTGTTCGTGGGCCGGCTCGAGCCGCGCAACGGCCTCGACCGGCTGCTCGCGGCGTTCCACCGCGCCTGGCGCCAGGTGGGGGCGCGCCTGATCGTTCTGGGCGACGGCCCGCTCCTGCCGCGCTATCGTGCCATGGTGCCGCGCGAGCTGCGGGAGGACGTGGTGTTCGCGGGACGGGTGCTCGACGAGCGCCCGGACTGGTACGCCACCGCCGACGTGTACTGCGCGCCCACGCGCGTGGCGAGCTTCGGAGTGACGCTGCTCGAGGCGATGGCGGCGGGCAAGCCGGTGCTGGCCGCGGACATCGACGGCTTCCGGGAGGTGATGCAGCACGGCCGCGAGGGCGAGCTGCTCTCCGGCGACGATCCCGCCGCCTGGGCCCGGGCGCTGGTGCGCATCGCGCGCGAGCCGGCCCGCGCGCAGGCGTACGGCGAGCGCGGCCGCCTCACCGCCCAGCGCTACGCCTGGCCCTCGGTGACGCGCGAGGTGCTCGGGCTGTACCGCTCCATCGGCGTCCGGGGCTGAGGCGCGCGTGCCGGCCCGCAAGCGGCTCGCGGTGGCGCTGGCGGTGCTCGGGGGCGTGGCGCTGCTCGGGCTGGCGGCGTGGCTGGGGATCCGGGGACGGCCCGGACCCGGCGCGGCGCTCGGGCTCGCCACGGTCGCCGCCGCGCTCGGCGTCCTCCAGGCGCTCTGGGTGCCGTTCGATCTCACCGGCCGGAGCCTGCGGCGCGGGCCGCCGGGGACGCGGGCGGTGGCGCTCACCTTCGACGACGGGCCCTCCGACGACACGCCGGCGGTGCTGGCCGCGCTCGACCGCGCCGGCGTGCGGGCCACGTTCTTCGTGCTGGGCGAGGCGGCGCGCCGCGCGCCGGAGCGGGTCCGCGAGGTCGCGCGCCGCGGGCACCTGGTGGCGCTGCACGGCGACACGCACGCGAAGCTGCTCCTGGCGGGGCCGCGCCGGGTGGCGGCCGAGCTGGATCGCTGCGCCGAGGCCATCCGCGCCGCCGGCGTCGAGCCCGCGCCGCTGTTCCGCGCCCCGCACGGCTTCCGCGGCCCGTTCCTCGGGCCGGCGCTGCGCCGGCGCGGCCTCACGCTGGTGGGCTGGACGCGCGGCGTCTTCGACACCGAGCGCCCGGGCGCCGCCGCCATCGCGGCGCGCGCCAGCCGCCGCATGCGGCCGGGCGAGATCCTGCTGCTGCACGACGGCTGCGCCACGCCCGGGATCGACCCGCGCCGCGACCAGACCGCCGCCGCGGTGCCGGAGATCGTCCGCCGCTGGCGCGAGGCCGGGTACGCGTTCGTGACGCTGGACGCCTTCGCCGCGCCAGGGGCGGCGGAGGGCGGGACGGGCGCCGCCGCGCGGGGAGGGGCGTAGCGGATGGGCGAGCGGCTCGCCGGCCTGCGGTCGCTCGCGCCGGCGCGGCCCGGGAGCCGGACCGCGCTGCACCTCACCGGCCTCGCCGTCGTCGCCGGGCTGGCGGTGCTGGCGGCGCGCCACGTGGACCTGCGCGAGGTCGCCGGCGTGCTCGCCCGGGCCGACCCGCTGCTGCTGCTCGCCGCCGGCGGCGCGAACCTGCTCTCGCTCGCGCTGCACAGCGCGCGCTGGGCCTCGGTGGTGCGCGGGCCCGCGCTGCGGGTGCGCTTCCGCGACGCGTTCTCGGCGGTGGTGTCCGGGTTCGCGCTGTCGCTCGTGATCCCGGCCCGGGCCGGCGACGTGGCCCGCGCCATGCTGCTCTCGCGCCGGTCGGGCGTGCCGGTGGCGTCGCTCCTCACCGCCGCGGCGCTCGACTACGTGGTCGGCGCCGCCACCCTGGTGCCGCTGCTCGCGGCGCTGGCGCTGCTCGGACCGCTGCCCGGCTGGGCGCGCCACGCGCTCCTCGTGTTCGCCGCGGTGGCCGTGGCGGGCGTGCTCCTGGCGCGGCTGCTCCGGCCGCCGCGCGGGCGCGCGCCGGAGCGGGGCGGCGGGGCGGGCCTGCTGGTGCGCCTGCGGGCGGGCCTGGCCGCGGTGCACGATCCGCGCGCGCTCGCCGCGTCGTTCGCGTGGGGCCTGGCCGGCTGGGCGGCCGAGGTGCTCATCGCGCTGTGCGCGCTGGCGGCGGTGGGGCTCGCGCCGTCGCTCTGGGCGGCGGGGCTGGCGGTGGTGGCGTCCACCGCGGCGAACGTGGTGGCGGTGTCGCCCGGGAACGCCGGGCCGTTCGAGGCCGCGGTGGTGCTCGCGCTGGCGGGGGCGGGCGCGCCGCGCGAGGCCGCGCTGGCGTTCGCGCTGCTGTACCACCTGGCGCACCTCGCGCCGGTAGCGCTGGTGGGCGGCGCGATGCTCCTGCGGGAGGCCCGTGCGGCGGGACGGGACGCTCCGACGGGTCCGTAGTACCCTCCGCGCCGGTGACGGCGGAGCGCAAGGCGGCGGGCGGGGAGGAGGCGGGGGCGGCGGACGCCGCCGACGTCGCGGCCGCCCTGCGCGGCGATCGCGCCGCCCAGCGCGCGCTCTACGACCGGTACCGTCCGGCGGTGCACCGGCTGGCGCGCAGCTTCCCGGCGCTCGACGCGGACGACGCCGAGGACGTGGTGCAGGACGCGTTCGTCCGCGCGTTCGCGAGCCTGGCCCGGCTGGAGCAGCCGGCGCGCTTCGGCGGCTGGCTGCTCACCATCGCCCGCAACCGGGCCATCACCCGCATCGCCCGCGGGCGGGCGCGGAGCCAACTCGCCGAGGAGCTGGGGCGCGAGGCCGAGGCGCTGGGGGCGAGCGAGGCCGAGGCCCCGGATCCCGAGGCCGGCGCCGAGCTGGAGCTGGTGCGCCGGGTGGTGGACGAGCTGCCGGAGGGGCCGGAGAAGGAGACGGTCCGGCTCTTCTACCTGGAGGGCCAGCTCACCGCGCGCGAGATCGCGGCCCGGCTGGGCGTGGGCAAGAGCGCGATCACCATGCGGCTCGAGCGGTTCCGGGCCAAGGTGAAGCGTCGGCTGCTGGCCGAGGTGGCCAGGCTGCGGGGTGAGGAGTCCTAGGCACGTGGTCCACCTGACCGAACCCGTCTACGCGAGGCTGATCCGGGGCGAGCTTCCCCCGGACGAGGCGGCAGCCTGGGCGCGCCACCTCGAGTCCGGCTGCGACGCCTGCGAGGCGTTCCTCGCCGCCCGGCCGGGTCCGGACGCGCTCGACGCGCGCGCCGACCGGGCGCTGGCGGCGCTCGGTCCGCCCGGCGCGCCCGGCAACGATCTCGAGTATCGCCGCATCGAGCAGCGCCTCGCCGCCGAGGCCCGGCGCGCCGCGCCCCGCCGCCTCCCGCGCCCCGCGCTCGCGATCGCGGCGGGCGTGGCCGCGGCCGGGCTCGCCGGCCTGTGGCTCGCGAGCCGGGCGCCGGAGCGGCCGGGCCGGCCGGAGTGGACGGGCGAGAAGGGCATGGGCGCGGCGCCGGCCGCGGCTCCGGTGCGGCTGCGCTTCCTCGTGGTCACCCGCGGCGCCGGCGCGCCCTCGGTGGAGAAGGGCGTCTCCGGGCAGCCGGTGCCCGCCGCCGCCAGCCTGCAGTTCGAGGTGGAGCTGGCGCGGGCCGCGCAGGTGGCGCTGGTGCGCGCGGCGCCGGGGCGCCCGCCGGAGGTGTTCTTCCGCGAGTCGCTGCCCGCGGGCCGCACCGTGGTCGCGGTGGACGGCCGGCCGGCGGCGTACCCGCTGGCGGAGCTCTCGGGCCCGCAGCGCTTCGTGGCGATCTCGAGCCCGGCCGCGCTGGACGAGGCCGGGATCGCGCGCGCCGCCGGGCAGGTGGCGGGTGGTGCGCGCATGGAGGCGATCGCTCCGGGCCTGGAGGGGCTTTCGGTGGACGCGGTGGACGTCACGGTGCAATAGGAGGGGCTGCGCCGGCGCGAGGGGTCGCGCCGGGACGGGGGCCACGGGGCGGCCCCCTCGACCGGAGCAACGGCCGGCGGCGGCCGAGGGAACCGCCGGCGGCGAGACGAAGGAGCCCGATGTTCGCGCCGTCCCCCAGCCCGCCACGGCCCGCGGCCGCGCCCGCTCGCGCGCGCCGCGCCTGCGCGCTGCTCGCCGCGGTCGCCTGCCTCGCCCCGCCCGCCGCTCGCGCCGACGATCCCGCCCCGCCCTCGGCGCCTCCCGCCGCGCCGGCCGCGTCCTCGGAGAAGGGCGGGCTCGTCCCGCTCGACCTGCCGCGCGCCAGCGTGGCGGCGGCCCACGCGCCGCGGCGGATCGCGCTGCTCCTCGGCGTGCAGCGCTTCGACGACGCGAGCTGGCGGCCGCTCAGGTACCCCGACGCCGACGCGCGCGCGCTCGGCGAGGCGCTGCGGGATCCGGGCGGGTTCGACGAGGTGCGGGTGCTCACCGGCGCCACGCGCGCCGAGGTGCGCGACGCGCTCCGGGCGCTCGCCTCGTCCGACCGCGACGAGCGCGACACGGTGGTCGTCTACGTCTCCTCGCACGGCACGCTGGCGCGCGACGCGGCCGGCCAGCTCCGGCGCTACCTGGTGGTGCGCGACACCCGGCTCGACGACGTGCCCGGCACCGCGCTCGCCATGGACGAGCTGAACGCCGAGTTCGACCACCTCCGCTCGCGGCGCAAGGTGCTGGTGCTCGCCACCTGCCACTCCGGCGGCGGCAAGTCGCTCCTGCCCGACGAGGTCCGCCGCGAGCTCGAGGCCACCAAGGCCGGGTTCCTGGTGCGGCCCATCGAGGAGGTCTCGCGCGCGAGCACCGTGCTCGCCGCCAGCGACTGGGGCGAGACCGCGCGCGAGGACGAGCGGCTCGGGCACGACATCTACACGTACTTCCTGGTCGAGGCGCTCCGCGCGGGCGCCGACCGCAACGGCGACGGGGCGGTGACCGCCTCGGAGGCGCACGACTACGCCCGCCGCCGGACCTACGCCTACACCGCCGGCCGGCAGCGGCCCAGCGCCGAGTCCACCGAGGTGGGCGCGGATCCCATCGTGCTGGTGGGGCGGGTGGAGCGGAAGGGGAAGCCGGAGCTGTACAGCTACGCGACGCGGCTCGACGGGTTCACGGTCAGCGTGGACGGGCGTCCGCTGGCGGAGCTGCCGGGCGGGGTGGTGCTCGAGCCCGGCCGCAGCCGCGTGCAGCTCGCGAAGGGCGGCGGGCCGGCGCTCCTCGACCGCACCGTCTCGCTCGACCCGGGCGAGCGGGTGGACGTGATGACGCTCCTCGAGCACGCCCAGGGGCGCTGGGAGGCGGCGCCGCGGGTGGCGCTGCTCGCGTTCCTGGACGCGCGCAGCCGGCGCGAGGTGCTCGGGCCCGTCCCCGGCGTCGGCGCGGCGTTCACCGCGCGCGGCTGGCCGGCCCCCTCGCTCTCGCTCCGGCTCGACCTCGTCGGCTCGTTCGGCCGCTCGCGCATCCGGCAGGGCGGGGCCGAGGCCACGTTCGGCTACACCGCGCTCGCGGCCGGCGTCGGCGTGCCCTGGCGATTCGAGCCGGCGGCGCTCCGCGGCGCGGCGCTCCTCGCCGGCCCGCGCCTCTCGCTGCTCTGGCTCGACCGGCGCTTCGACCTCGCGCTCGCGCCGCCCGCGCAGCGCGTGCTGACGTTCACCCCGGGGCTGCTGCTCGGCGCCGCGGTGCCGCTCGGGCGCGGCTTCACCGCGGGCGCGGAGCTGCACGTCGACTGGCTCCTGCTCCGCGTGGACGGGGAGAACCGCTCCACCGGCCTCGCCGAGCTGCTGGTCGGCGCGGGGTATCGCTTCTGATGGGCGCGTGGCCGGCAGCCCGGGCCCCGGGGTCCGACGGACGGAGGTTCCGCCGCATGTCGCGAACGACGCTGGCCGTGCTCCTCGCGCTCACCCTCGGGTGTGGCGGCCTGGACAGCCCTGACCTGTCCACCGGCGAGGTGCAGGGGCGCATCCTGGGGGCGTCCGCCGGCGCCTACGTGTACCCGCTCGGCAGGCCCGACCTGGTGGTCCGCGCCGGCGCCGCCGGCGACTTCGCCTACCGCCTCGCGCTCCCGCGCGGCGGGCACGACCTCGTGCTCTACGACGGCGGCGTCCGCGCGGAGCGGGTGCCGGTCGAGGTCGAGGGCGCGGGGCTGCGCACGGTCGCCGACCGGCGCGGGGAGGGCGCCGTCGGCGCCGCCGCGAAGATGCCGCTCGCCGGCGCGATCCTGGCCGGCGTCCGCGCGGTGGGCGGGGCGCTGCCGCTCGACCCGCGGCTCGAGGTGACCGGCACCGACCCCGGCGCCAGGCTCCCGCTCGGCACCACCACCGCGCTGTTCCAGCCGCTGCCCGCCGGCCGCTACCGGCTCACCGCCGAGATGGTCGGCTTCGTGAAGGGCGGGGCCGACGTGGACGTGGTGGAGGGCGCGAGCACGTCCTACGAGCTCGACCTGCTGGTGGACGACGACGAGGCCGAGAAGGGGTGCGCGGCCACCGGGGGCTGCGAGAGCAGCGCGCTCGAGTGCGAGGACGACGGGCTCTGCCACGACGCGGATCCCTCGGGCAGCGCCTGCGCCTACACCTGCGACGGCGGCGCGCTCTGCCCGGCGGGCCTCGACTGCAGCGGCGGCCAGTGCCTCGCCGACCGCGACTGCGCCACGTACCTGTCGGTCGCGGGCACGCCGTGCGTGAGCGACGACGTCTGCGACGACGCGCTCCACGACGGTTCCTGCCGCCGGCCCTCGGCGGAGCAGCCCGGCTACTGCACCGCGCCCTGCCAGGACGCGACACAGTGCGCCCCGTTCGGCGCCGGCTGGACCTGCGACGGCGGCCTCTGCGCGCCGCCGCCGTGATCGGCGCGGTCGCCCGCAGCGACGCTCCGGGCTCGTCCCTCGACCGGGCCCGGGCGAGCGCGTCGTCGCAGGGCCGCGGAAGGCGCTGCACGCGCGCGCCGCCGCGAGGTACAACGTCGCGAGCCGCCCGGCCCGGGCGCCTCCGCGAGCCCCCCACGCATGAGCCCACGCCGACCGCCGACCCCACCTAAGCGCCCGCGCGCCCCGCGGAACGGCCCGGTCCGCTCCGGGCTCGACGTGCTGGCGGCGCGCCGCTTCGCGCCGCTGCGCGGGCGCGCGGTGGGCCTCGTCTGCAACCCCACCGCGGTCACCTCGCGGCTCGTGCACGCGGCCGACCTGCTGCACGGCGCGCGCGGCGTGCGCCTCGCGGCGCTGTTCGGGCCGGAGCACGGCGTCCGGGGCGACGCGCAGTACATGGCGGCGGTGGAGGGCGACCGCGATCCCCGCACCGGCGTGCCGGTGCACTCGCTCTACGGGGCCACGCCGGCGTCGCTGAAGCCGCGGCCCGAGCACCTGGCGGGCCTGGACGCGCTGGTGTTCGACATCCAGGACGTCGGCACGCGCTTCTACACGTACCAGGCCACCATGATGCTGTGCATGGAGGCGGCCGCCGCGGCGCGGCTCGCGTTCGTGGTGCTCGACCGACCGAACCCCATCGACGGGGTGCGGGTGGAGGGCCCCGCGCTGCGCCCGGGCTTCGAGAGCTTCTGCGGGCTGCACGACCTGGCGGTGCGCCACGGCATGACGGTGGGCGAGCTGGCGCTGCTGTTCCGCGCCGAGCGGCGGCTCGACCTCGAGCTCGAGATCGTGCCGTGCGAGGGGTGGCGGCGCGGGCAGCGCTTCCGCGACACCGGCCTGCCCTGGGTGTTCCCGTCGCCCAACATGCCCACGCCGGAGACCGCGCTGGTCTATCCGGGCATGTGCCTGCTCGAGGGCACCAACCTGTCGGAGGGGCGCGGCACCACCCGGCCGTTCGAGCTGTTCGGCGCGCCCTGGCTGGACGGTGCGCGCCTCGCGGCCGACCTCGCGCGCGACCGGCTCCCGGGCGTGGCCTTCCGTCCGGTGAGCTTCGTGCCGACCTGGGACAAGCACGCCGGGGTCCGCTGCCACGGCGTGGAGCTGCACGTGACCGATCCCGAGCGCTTCCGCCCGTTCCGCACCGGCCTCGCCTGCGTCCTCCGCGCCCGCGCCCAGGATCCGGCCCGGTTCGCCTGGCGCACCGAGCCGTACGAGTTCGTGGCGGACGTCCCGGCGTTCGACCTGCTGTGCGGCTCGGCCCGGGAGCGCGAGGGCATCGAGGCGGGCGCCTCGCCCGCCGAGCTGGCGCGGGCGTTCGCGCCGGAGGAGCGGGCCTTCGCCCGCCGTCGCGCGCCCTTCCTGCGCTATCGCGACCTGCGCTAGCCTTCCCTGGTCCTCTCCCCGGAGCCCACGTGCGCATCGGCCTGGCCAGCGACAGCGACGGCGACGTGGACGCGCTCGTGCGCGCGCTCGACGTGCTGGCGCGCGCCGGCGTGGACCGCGCGTTCTTCCTGGGGCGGCGCCTCGCCGACCTGGAGGCGGCGCTGGCGCGGCGCGCGGCCGCGGGCCCGGATCCGCTGGCCGGGCGGGTGGTGCGCGTGGCGAGCCGCGCCGACCCGGAGCGCGCGGCCGGCGCGCCGGCGAAGGTGATCGATCTCCTGGAGGGCCTGCTCTGCTGCGCGGTGCACGACAAGGCCGAGCTGACCCGCGACGACATCGAGAACGCGACGCTGCTCCTGCACGGGCGCGCCGCGCGCGCCGCGCTGGTGGGGATCGGGCCGCGCTGCTTCGTGGCGCCGGGGCGGGTGCGCGCCGCCGCGGCGGCGCCCGGCACCTCGCCCGAGCCGCCCAGCTGCGCGGTGCTGGAGATCGGGCCGGACGGCTTCGCGCTCACCGTGCACGGCCTCGACGGCGCGGAGCTGCGCCGCGAGCGCGCCGCGGCGACGGGCGGCGGCGGGAGGCTCTCGGTCCGATGAGCGGCGGCCGCGAGATCGCGCTCCTGGGCGGCTCGTTCAACCCGCCGCACGTGGCCCACCTGATGGCCGCGTGGTGGGCCCTCGCCACGCAGGGCGTCTCGGAGGTGTGGCTCCTGCCCACGTTCCGCCACCCGTTCGGCAAGGACCTGGCGCCGTTCGAGGACCGGCTGGAGATGTGCCGCCTCGCCGCGCGGGCGCTGCGCGGCGTGCACGTGTGCGGCGCCGAGGCGGAGCTGGCCGCGGACCCGCTGGTGGGCAAGACCGCCCGCACGCTCGAGCACCTCGCGGCGAAGCACCCCGATCACCGGTTCGCGCTGATCGTCGGCGCGGACATCCTCGCCGAGACCGCGAAGTGGTACCGCTGGGACCGCGTGCAGGCGCTGGCCCGGGTCATCGTGGTGGGGCGCCAGGGCCACCCGCCGGTCCCCGGCGCGCCCGACCTGCCGGCCATCTCCTCCACCGAGATCCGCGCGCGGCTCGCGCGCGGCGAGGACGTGCGCGGCCTCGTGCCGGAGAAGGTGCTGCGCTACGTGGAGGAGAAGGGGCTCTACCGCGGCTGACGCCGCGCGGGGCGCCGGGGCGCGCCGCCCGCGGCCCGCAGCACCGCGTCCGCGCGCGCCCGGTCGAGGCCGCCGCGCGCCGCGATCTCCACCAGCCGCCGGGTGAGCACCCGGTACGCGTCCCGCGCCTCCCCGCGGAGCGCCCGCACCTGGCGCCGGACCACCCCGGCGTCGCCGCGGGAGGCCGGCCCGGTGAGCGCGCCGGGCAGGCCGCGCTCGGCCAGGTTCTCCACCGCGCCGCGCAGGAGCGGCACCAGGGCCGGCAGCGCCTCCGCGGGCGGCGCCCCCGCCCGCGCCCAGGTCTCGGCGGCGAGGTCGGCGAGCGCCATCACCAGGTTCGACGCCATCACCGCCGAGGCGTGGTACAGCGGCCGGCCCGCCGCCGGGACGCGGATGGGCCGCAGGCCCAGGTCGCGCGCGGCGCGCACCAGCAGCCGCCGCGCCGCGGGACCCCCGTCCACCGCCGCCGCCGCGCCCGGCTGGAACGGCCCGCCCGCCAGCGCCTGGAGCGGGTGGAGCGAGCCGGGGAGGGCGCCGCGCCGGCGCGCCGGCTCCAGCACGTCGAGCGTCAGCGCCCCGGCGCCGTGCGCCACCACCTGGCCGCGGGCGAGGTGGGGCACGAGGCCGCGGACCACCTCGTCGATGACCGAGTCCGGGACCGCGAGCAGCACCAGGTCGAAGCCGGCGGCGCGCTCGAGCGGGAGCGGCTCGGCGCCGAGCCGGCGCAGCCGCGTCCGGCCGCGCGCGCTGCGGGCGCTCCCGGCCACCCGCCAGCCGGCGGCGAGGAGGCCGGGGACGAGCGCGGAGGCGAGCCGGCCGGCGCCGAGGACGTAGGCGGAGGGCATGCAGGGAGTGTCCCGCCGCGCGCCGCCGGCGGCAAGGTGGCGCCGGTTCAGGCGCGGGCGAACGCGAGCGCGCCGTCCGCGGCGGTCACCGCCACCGTGTCGCCGGCGACGATCTCGCCGGAGAGGATCCGCTCGGCGAGCGGCGCCTCGACCAGCCGCTGGATGGCGCCGCGCATGGGACGCGCGCCGAGCGCCGGGTCCCAGCCGCCGTGGTCGAGCAGGTGCTCCACCGCGGCGTCGTCCGCCTCGAAGCGGATGCGGCGCTCGCCCTCGAGGCGGCGCGAGGAGTCGGCGAGCAGCAGGCGCGCGATGCGGGCCACCTCGCCGCGCGCCAGCGGCGCGAGCACGAGCCGCTCGTCCAGCCGGTTCCACAGCTCCGGCGGCACCGCGCCCCGGGCGGCCGAGAGCGCGCGGTCCTCGCGCGGCGCGGCCCGGTCGGCGGCGCCGAAGCCCAGGGTGCCGGTGGAGGTCCGGGTGGCCTCGGCGGCGCCGAGGTTGGAGGTGAGCACCACCACGGTGTTGGAGAAGTCCACCAGCCGCCCGCGCCCGTCGGTGAGCCGGCCCTCCTCCAGGATCTGCAGGAGCAGCATCTGCACGTCGCGGTGCGCCTTCTCGATCTCGTCGAGCACCACCACCGACGCCGGCCGGCGGCGGACCGCGTCGGTGAGCTGCCCGCCCTCGCCGTAGCCCACGTAGCCGGGCGCGGCGCCCACCAGCCGCGCCACGCCGGTCTGCTCGGCGCACTCCGTCATGTCGAGCTGCACCAGCGCGTCGGCGGACCCGTACAGCGCGTCGGCGAGCGCGCGGGCCAGCTCGGTCTTGCCCACGCCGGTCGGTCCGAGCAGCAGGAAGGAGCCCATGGGCCGCCGCGAGGCGAACCCGGCGAAGTTGCGCTTCAGCACCCCGGCGACGCGGGCCACCGCGTCGGCGTGCCCGACCACCCGGGCGGCCAGCGCCGCCTCGATTCCCAGGATCCGCTCGCGATCCGAGGCGAGGAGCCGCGACTCGGGGATGCCCGCCATCTTCGCCACCACCTGCGCCACCTCGCGCTCGCCGACCTGCCGCTGGCCGGCGCGGTGCGCGCGCGAGCCGGCCAGGTCGAGCACCGCCACCGCCTTGTCGGGCAGGAAGCGGTCGGTGACGTGGCGGGCGGAGAGCGTGGCGGCGGCCTCCAGCGCCTCCGGCGCGTAGGCCACCTGGTGGTGCTTCTCGTAGCGGGGCGCGAGCCCGCGCAGGATGGTGACGGTGTCGGCCACCGACGGCTCGCGCACCAGCACCGGGGTGAAGCGGCGCTCCAGCGCCGGATCCTTCTCGATGTGCTGGCGGTACTCGTCGTGCGTGGTGGCGCCGATGCAGGGGAACTCGCCGCGGGCCAGCGCCGCCTTCAGCTCGTTGGCGGCGTCCTGCGGCCCCTCGCCGGCGGCGCCCGCGCCCATGAGCGTGTGCACCTCGTCGATGAACACCACCACCCGGCCGCCGGCCTTGCGGACCTCCTCCTTGATGCCGAGGAGCTTCTCGGAGAACGCGCCGCGGAGCTGGGTGCCGGCCACCACGCTCGCCATGTCGATCTCGACCAGGATCCGCTCGCGGGCCTGGCCCGCCGAGGCCAGCAGCCGCTGCGCGATGCCCTCGACGATGGCGGTCTTGCCCACGCCCGGCTCGCCCACCAGCAGCGGGTTGTTGGTGCGGCGCTTGCCGAGGACGTCGATGGCCTCCTCCACCTCGCGCTCGCGCCCGACCAGCGGGTCGAGCTTGCCGGCCGCGGCGAGCTCGGTGAGGTTGCGGCCGAGCTGCGAGAGCCAGGGGAAGACCTTGGGATCGAGCGCGTGCGGGCTGCTGCGGCGCGCCGGGGCCGCGGCCGCCGGGGCGGCGCGGGGCTCGGCGGCGGCGGGCGGGGGCGCCGCGGGCGCCGGGGTCGCGGCGGGGGCGGGGGTGAGCGCCGGGGCCTCGCCGAGCGCGTCCTCCAGGCGGGCGTCGAGGTCGTCCGCGGGCGACGCGTCGGCGCCGCGCCGCGGGGCCGGGGTGGCGGTCGCGCCGGCGGCCGGGCCGACCTTCACCGGCTGGAGCTGGCGGAGCCGGCGGGGCATGCGGGCGGTGAAGTAGGACAGCGCGATGTTGCGCAGCGAGGCGAGCTGCAGCCCGCAGGCGGCGAGCAGCTGGTGGGCGGCGGCGCCGCGGACCCGGCTCATGGCGATGAGCAGGTGCAGGCAGTCCACCTCCTCGGCGCCCACGCCCTCGGCCACGTCCCGCGCGCGCTCGCGGAGGTCGCGCTCGACGCCCTCCGGCTCGCGGGGCGCGCCGGTCATGGCCAGCAGGATGCGGTCCTCGTCGATGCCGCGATCCCGGAGCAGGACCTCCGCGCGGTTGGGCACGGTGAAGAAGGCGAGGAGCTGGTGCGCGCTGGTGAGCTTCTGGTTGACGCTCCGTGCGATGTCCTCGGCCTCGGCCAGGACCTGCAGGAGCTCCATCGACTCGATGACCGTGGCCATTCCCGGGGAGAGTGCGATATCGGCCCGAACGGGTCAAATTTCGGGCCCTTCCAGGCCACGCGGTCCCCGCCGGGGAGCGCGGCACTTTGCCATTGACCCGCACGGCCGCACCCAGGGTCTGCGCGGCGCTGCATGGTTTCCGGGCACGGGGATCCGGCGCGGCAGGCCGGTGCGGGCGGCGGCGGGTGCGTTCCACGGCGAGCGAGGTCCCGATGCGCATCGCGGTGCGGCTCCCGGGGTTCGAGGACTGGCGAGCCCAGGTGAAGTGCCAGGTCGGCTGCCCCGTCGAGACCGACGGCGGCCGCTACTGCCAGCTCGTCGCGCAGGAGCGGTACGAGGAGGGGTACCTCGTCGCCCGGGCCCCGAATCCGTTCGCGTCGGTGTGCGGCCGCGTCTGCGCGGCGCCGTGCGAGGACGCCTGCCGCCGCGGCACCATCGACGCGCCCATCACCATCCGCGCCCTGAAGCGGACCCTCACCGAGCGCTACGGCGTCGAGTCGGTCCACCCCGACGCGCAGGACCGCCTGCGCGAGGCGCTGGTGCCGGAGGGCAACCGCTACCCGGGGCACCTCCCCACCGCGCCGGCCCGCCGTCCGGCGCAGGCCGGGGGCCGCAAGGTCGCGGTGATCGGGGCCGGGCCGGCCGGGCTCTCGGCCGCGCACGATCTCGCGCTGCTCGGCCACGACGTCACGGTCCTCGAGGCCGCCGAGGAGCCGGGCGGGATGATGCGCTTCGGCATCCCCGAGTACCGGCTGCCCCGCAGCGTGATCCGCGGGGAGATCGAGAAGATCCTGGCGCTCGGCGTCACGCTGCGGACCCGCGCGCCGCTCACCGCCGATCGCGGCCTCGCGGCGCTGCGGGCCGAGGGCTTCGAGGCGTTCTTCCTCTCGGTGGGCGTGCAGAAGGGGCGCGACCTCGCCATCCCCGGCGTCGAGCTCGACGGCGTGGTGAAGGCGGCCGACTTCCTGCTGAACGCGAACCGCGGCTACCGGATGGACCTGGGCCGGCGGGTGGTGGTGATCGGCGGCGGGTTCGTGGCGTTCGACGCCGCGCGCATGGCCCTGCGCGCCGGGCGGGAGGACCGCGAGGACGACGTCCGCGCGCTGGGCGCGAGCCTCAAGGCGGAGTCGGACGCGCGCCTGGTCGAGGCGCTCGACTCGGCGCGCGCCGCGGTGCGCGGCGGCGCCGCCGAGGTGACCATCGTCTCGCTGGAGAGCTTCACCGAGATGCCGGTCCTGCGGACCGCGCAGGGGCACGAGGAGTTCCAGGAGGCGAAGAAGGAGGGGATCCGCTTCGAGCCGCGGCGCGGGCCGAAGCGGTTCGTGGGGTCCGGCCGGCTCGAGGCGGTCGAGCTGCGCGCGGTGACGCGGGTCTTCGACGACGCGGGCCGCTTCTCGCCCGCCTACGACGACCAGGACGTCGTCGCCGTCCCCGCGGACGGCTGCATCCTCGCCATCGGCCAGCGCGCCGACCTCTCCTTCCTCCGCCCCGAGGACGGGGTGGAGCTCACGCCGGCGGGGACGATCAAGGTGGACCGGGCCACGCTCGCGACCAGCGCGCCGGGCGTCTACGCCGGCGGCGACGTGGCGTTCGGTCCCCGGAACCTCATCGAGGCGATCGCGAACGGGAAGCGGGCCGCGCGCTCCATCCACGAGCACCTGTCGGGCGAGGCCGCCCGGCTCGAGGCGATCATCTCCGTCCAGAAGATCCCCACCCGCGACTACCGGATGATCGCCGGCTTCGAGCTGCTCGACCGCGAGGCGCCGCCCACGCTCGACCTGGGGCGGCGGAGCGGCATCGCCGAGGTGGAGAGCGCGTTCGCGGTGGACGAGGCCATCGCGCAGGGCGCGCGCTGCCTCATCTGCCACGTCCAGACCATCTACGACCCGGAGAAGTGCGTGCTCTGCGGGCGCTGCGTGGACGTGTGCCCGGAGTACTGCCTGGCGCTGGTGCCGCTCGAGGACGTGGACCTGCCGGACGAGGAGCGGCGGGCGCTCGCCGCGGCGGCCGAGGCCGGCGGCCTGCCGCTCTCCGCCATGATCAAGGACGACGCGCCCTGCATCCGGTGCGGGCTCTGCGCCATCCGCTGCCCGACCGACGCGATGACGATGGAACGGTTCCAGATCACGCAGCGCTACGCCCCCGCGGCCTAGCGGGGGCGCCGAGGTTCGCCATGGCCGAGCGGAAGGACCGAAGGGACTTCCTCGTGGGCGTCGGGATCGGCGCCGGGGTGGTGGCGCTGGGCGGCCAGGCCGTGGCCGCGCTGCGCTCCCTCGTGCCGAACGTGTCCTACGACGCGCCCACCACGGTGAAGCTCGGGCCGCCGGCCGAGTTCCCCGACGGGATGAAGTTCCTGCCCGAGCAGCGCCTGTTCGTGTTCCGGGAGGGAAACACCTTCCACGCCATCTCCGCGGTCTGCACGCACCTCGGGTGCACCGTGCGCGCCGAGGCGCTGCCCAGGGTGGAGACGAAGGAGGTCGGCGGGCGGCCGCTCAAGCTCACCCACCGCTTCCTCTGCCCGTGCCACGGCTCCCGCTACGAGGGGGACGGGCAGAACGTGGCCGGGCCCGCGCCGCGGCCGCTCGCCTGGTACGACCTGACGCTCGCCGCGGACGACGGGCAGCTCGTGGTGGACCTGGCGAGACCCGTCGCGCACGACTTCCGCCTGACCATCGCGTGAGGAGGCGACCGTGGCCACCCTGCCCGAACCGTCGGTGAGCACGCCCGCGCCGGCCGCCGCGCCCGGCGTCCACCACCGCCCGCTGTGGAGCCTGCGGCCCGCGTCCGACCGCGAGGCGGGCGACGCGATCGTCGCGAACTTCCTCCTCCACTGGTTCCCGGCGAAGGCGCTGCGCGCCTCGCTGGAGTGGCGGTACTCGCTCTGGCTCGGCACCATCTCGGCGGCGCTGCTCCTGCTGCTGGTGGTCTCCGGCCTGCCGCTGCTGTTCCTGCACGTGCCCTCGGTGGAGCGGGCCTACGGCTCGGTGAAGGACATCGAGTACGTGGTGACGTTCGGCTCCTGGATCCGCTCGGTCCACCGCCTGTCGGCGCACCTCATGGTGGCGGCGGTGTTCCTGCACCTGGTCCGGGTGTTCCTGACCGGCGCCTACAAGAACGGCGTCGGGCGCGGCCAGCGGCGCGAGTGGAACTGGATCCTCGGCGTGGTGATGCTGCTCGTCACGCTGTTCCTGTCCTTCACCGGCTACCTGCTGCCGTGGGACCAGCTCGCCTACTGGGCGGTGACGGTCGGCACGAACATCGCCTCGGCGGTCCCGCTCGTCGGCGAGGAGCTGCGGGAGCTGATGCTCGGCGGCCGCACCATCGACCAGCCCACGCTGATCCGCTTCTACGTGCTCCACGTCATCGTCCTGCCCGGCGCGCTGTTCGCGCTGCTCGCCTACCACATGTGGCGGATCCGCAAGGACGGCGGCCTGGCGTGCGCCGACCGCGCGGTGGCGCTGCCGGCGCCGGCGGAGGTCCCGCCCGCCGCCACCAAGACCTACACGCTCCTCGGCATCGCCCGCGGGACGCACCCGACCATCCGCGCCACCTCGGTGGAGCGGCCCGAGACCACGGTGAGCGCGGTGCCGGACCTGACCCGCCGCGCGGCCATCGTGGTCCTCGGCACCATGGCGCTGGTGAGCATCCTGGCGGTGCTGGTGCCCTCGCCGCTGGAGGAGCCCGCCAACCCGCTCGTCACGCCGAACCCGGCCAAGGCGCCCTGGTACTTCCTGTGGCTGCAGGAGCTGGTGACCGACACGACGTTCCGGATCGGCTCGTTCACGGTGAACGGCGCGTTCCTCGGCGGCGTGATCCTGCCCGGCATCCTGGTCGCGCTGATGGTCGCGTGGCCGTGGCTCGACCGGAGCCCGCCGTCGGCGGCGGGGCGCTGGTTCCCGCGGAGCCGCCGCACGCAGAACCTGGTGTTCCTCGTGATCGTGGGGGTGGTGCTCGTCCTCACCTACATCGGGCTGTTCGCGCGCGGTCCCTACTGGAACCTGTACTGGCCGTGGCAGGCCTGGCCCCAGCTCCCGACGCGGATCTGATCATGGAACAGCGCACGCCCTCGCCCTACCGTCGCCGCGACCGGCTCCTCCTCGCCGTCGTCGGCCTGTCGCTGGTCGTCTCGCTCGGCCTGTTCGCCTGGAAGGACTGGTCCCACGACTGGCGCTACTACCAGTGGGAGTTCCGGAACCAGGTGGAGGCGAAGCTCGGGGCGGAGAAGGCCCGCACCGTGCCCTCGGGCATGCTGCAGATCTGGGTGCCGGCGCTGCGGCACGCCGACCGCTGCCCGATGTGCCACCAGGCGGTCTCGTGGAAGGGCTTCGAGGACGCCGAGAACCCGTTCCGCACGCACCCGCCGGCGATCCTGGCCGCGCACCCGGCCGAGCGCTACGGCTGCACCGCGTGCCACGGCGGGCAGGGCTACGCGGTGGACGTGGAGGCGGCGCACGGGCCGGTCCGGTTCTGGGAGGAGCCGGTGCTGGGCGCGACGCTCGGCGCGGAGTACTCGCTCGCGACCGACAAGGGCGCGCTGCTGCAGATGAACTGCAACGTCTGCCACCGCTACGACCGCGAGACGAAGGGCGCGAAGGCCATCAACGACGCGAAGGCGCTGGTGGCGCAGAAGGGCTGCCGCGCCTGCCACGTGATCAACGGGCGCGGCGGCAGCATCGGCCCGGACCTCACCTTCGAGGGCGACAAGGCGCCGGAGCAGTTCGACTACACGCGCCTGCTCGGGCAGCAGACCATGTTCGCCTGGCACGTGGCGCACTTCCGCGAGCCGAAGGCGATCGTGCCCGAGACGGTGATGCCGAACTTCAACTTCTCGACCGCGCAGGTGCAGTCGCTCGCGATGCTGGTGATGTCCTGGCGCAAGGTGGAGCTGCCGTCGTCGTACCTGCGCGGCGCGCCGCGGACCGACCCGCAGACGCCGGCGGAGATCGAGGAGGAGCAGCGGATGCTGCACGGGCCGGGCGCGTGGTTCGTGAAGACCGGCTGCTTCATCTGCCACAACGTGTCCTCGCTGGGCGTGAAGAGCCCGGCGCAGATCGGCCCGGACCTCTCCATCGCGGTCGAGGACGTCCAGGCGCGCTTCGGGCGCACCCTGGACGACTTCCTGCGGGCGCCGACCGGCACGATGTCGGTGGTCCTCGCGCGCCAGATCATCCTGACGCCGGCGCAGCTCGACATGGCCATCCAGAAGGTCCGCGAGGCCTACGCCGAGCACCTGAAGCAGAAGGCGGCCGCCGGGCAGAAGGCGCCGGCGGAGCCGGCATCCGAGCAGAAGACCCCCGGGCCCGGGGCGCCCGTCCGCAAGGCACCCGCCCGCTGAACATCGACGACGGAGGCAGACATGGCCGACACGAAGCTCTGGACGAGGATCGCCGTGGCGCTCGCGGCGGCGGGGGCGCTGGCGCTCGTGGTGGGCTGCCCGCCCAGCAAGCCGAAGGGCTCGAAGCGTCCCGCCGCCGCGTCGGACATCGCGGTGGCGGCGGAGAAGACCTACGTCCCGCCCGGCGACCTCGACGAGTACTACATGTTCTCGTCCGGCGGTCACTCCGGGCAGGTCTACGTCTACGGCATCCCGTCGATGCGCCACATCACCACCATACCGGTGTTCGCGCCGTACTCGGGCACCGGCTACGGCTTCGACGACGAGTCGAAGGCCATGCTCGGCAACCTGACCTGGGGTGACGTGCACCACCCGGCGCTCTCCGAGACCGGCGGCGACTACGACGGGCGCTGGCTGTTCGTGAACGAGATGAACGGGCGCGTGGCGCGCATCGACCTGCGCGACTTCAAGACGCGGCAGATCATCGGGCCGGTGCCGAACATCTCGGGCAACCACGGGTCCACCTTCATCACGCCGAACAGCGAGTACATCCTCATGTCCTCGCGGTTCTCCATCCCCATCCCCAAGGGGAAGGCGGTGTCGATCGACCGGTACGCCAGCGAGTACAAGGGCGTCGCGGCCGGGATCAAGGTCGACCCGAAGTCCGGCCAGATGTCGCTGGGCTGGCAGGTGCTCCTGCCGCCGTTCGACTGGGACCTCGGGGACGCCGGCAAGAAGCTGTCGGAGGGCTGGTTCTTCCTCACCTGCTACAACTCCGAGCGCGCCACCGGGAAGCTCGAGGTCACCGCCTCGCAGCGCGACCGCGACTACATCGCGGCCATCGACTGGCGCCTGGCCGAGAAGGCGGCGGCGGAGGGGAAGGGCGAGCTGATCGGCGGCGTGAAGGTGCTCGATCCGAAGACCGTCCCCGGGCTCGTGTACCTGCTGCCCTGCGGGAAGTCGCCGCACGGCGTGGACGTCTCGCCCGACGGCAAGTACGTGGTCGGCTCCGGCAAGCTCCAGGGCGTCACCACCGCCTTCAACTTCGAGAAGGTCCTCACCGCCATCAAGAACAAGGACTTCGCCGGCGAGGAGGACGGCATCCCGGTCCTCAAGTACGAGTCCATCAAGGACGCGGAGGTGCCGGTGGGGCTCGGGCCGCTGCACACGCAGTTCGGGCCCGACGGGATGGCGTACACCTCGCTGTTCGTGGACAGCGCGCTCGCGAAGTGGAAGCTCGGGACCTGGGAGGTCCTGGACAAGGTCCCGATGTCCTACTCGACCGGCCACCTCGCCGCGGCCGAGGGCGACACCGTCTCGCCGGACGGGAAGTGGCTGGTGGGCCTCAACAAGCTGTCCCACGGGCGGCACCTCCCCGTCGGACCCTCGCAGCCCGAGTCCTCGCAGCTCGTGGACATCTCGGGCGACAAGATGAAGCTCGTCTACGACGCGTTCACCGAGCCCGAGCCGCACTACGCGCAGATCATCAAGGCGGACAAGCTGAAGCCGATCGAGGTCTACCCCAAGGAGGAGAACAAGCACCCGCTGGCGATCTGGGACGTGAAGGACGCGGGGGTGACGCGCAAGGGCAACGAGGTGCTGGCGAAGGTGGTGGTGGTGCGGTCCAGCATGACGCCGGCGCTCATCGAGGTGAACGAGGGCGACACGGTCAAGGTCGCGCTCACCAACATCGAGCAGACCACCGACGAGCTCCACGGCTTCGGGCTGCTCGACTACAACATCAACGTCGTCCTCGATCCCGGCGAGACCAAGACCGTCACCTTCAAGGCCGACAAGCCGGGCGTCTTCCCCTACTACTGCACGAACTTCTGCTCCGCGCTGCACCAGGAGATGCAGGGTTATCTCGTGGTGAAGCCGAAGTAGCGCCGCGCACCGGGGACCGCCATGAAGAGACTGCTCGAGCGGAGCCACGCGCTCCTCACCGCGCCGGTGGGCGCGACGCCGCGGGTGCTCGCGCTCGTGGCGGCGCTGCTCGTCGTCCCGACCTACGTCGCGCCGCTGTGGAACCTCACCATGTTCGCGCCGCAGTACGGGGACGGGCTCCGGCTGGACATCTACAGCTACAAGCTGGAGGGCGGGAACCACGGGCAGGACCTGAAGGAGATCAACCTCCTCAACCACTACATCGGCATGCACGACCTGGCGGAGGAGGACTTCCGCGAGTTCAAGTGGATGCCGTTCGTGCTGGGCGGCCTCGCGCTCGTCTTCCTCCGGGCGGCGGTGATGGGGCGGCTGCTCGACCTGCTCGACTCGCTGGTCGTGTTCACCTACGTCGGGCTCTTCTCGCTCTGGTCGTTCGGCTACAAGCTGTACAGCTACGGCCACGACCTCGCCCCCGGCGCGCCGGTGAAGGTCCCGCCCTTCATGCCGCCGATGATGGGCAGCGCCCAGCTCGCGAACTTCGAGGTGTACTCGTACCCGGGCCTCGGCTCGTACGCGCTGTTCGCGGTGGGGTTCGCGCTGGCGGCGGCGCTCGTGCTGGGCGTGCGCGGCACGCGGCGGCGCGTCGTGGCCCTGCCGGTCCCGGCCGGCGGGCCCTGAGGCGATGGACGCCGTCGCGCCGCTCCTCGCCGTCCTCCTCGCCCAGGGCGACATGGCGGCCATCCCCGCCGGCAACCTGGAGGGGCGGCCGCCGCCCGGCGAGAGGTCGCCGCTGCAGGCCAGGGTGGACGCGGCGGCGCCGGGCGAGCGGATCGAGGTGGGCCCCGGCACGTACGAGGGCGACCTCTACCTCGACCGCCCGGTCCACCTCGCCGGGCGCGGCCGCCCGCGGCTGGTGGGCTCGGGCCGGGGCAGCGTGGTCCGCGTCCGGGCGCCCGGGGTGGTGGTGGAGGGCTTCGACGTCGACGGGCGCGAGGGCGGCGACCTGGGCCGCGACTCGGCCGGCGTCCACGTCGCGGCCCGCGACGCGGTGATCCGCGACTGCCGCATCGAGCGCGCGCTGTTCGGGATCTACCTGCGCGAGGCGCACGGCGCGCGCATCGAGGGGAACGTGGTGACGGGGATCCGCTCGAAGGAGCCGGGCGAGAAGGGCTCCGGCATCCACGTCTGGAACACCGACGGGTTCACGCTCGAGCGCAACGAGATCCGCGACGCCCGCGACGGCTTCTACATCCAGTCCTCCCCGCACGGCGTCATCCGCGGCAACGTCGCGCGCGAGCTCCGGTACGCGCTGCACTACATGTTCTCGGACGACAACGTCTTCGAGGACAACCTGTTCGAGCGCTCGGACGCCGGCGCCGTGCTCATGTACTCGCGCCGCATCGCGTTCCGCCGCAACCGCTTCCTGCACAACCGCGGCTTCGCCTCGGTGGGGCTCCTCTACAAGGCCTGCGACGACGTGATCGCCGAGGACAACCTCATCGCCGACAACGCCCGCGGCGTGTTCCTGGAGGGCTCGTACCGGGACCTCTTCCGCCGCAACGTGATCGCCGAGTCCGACGCCGCCATCGTGCTGTACGACTCCTGCGGCGGCGTCCGCTTCGAGGGCAACGCGTTCGTCGGCAACCTCACCACGCTCGACCTCGTGGGCCGGCGCACCGACACCGGGTTCGACGGCAACTACTGGTCGGACGACCGCGGGCTCGACCTCGACGGCGACGGGAGGAACGACGCGCCGCACGTCCTCGGGAGCCTGTTCGATCACCTGCGCGGGAACCTCTCCGCCGCGGACCTGCTCGCGCAGAGCGTCGCCGCCTCGGCGCTGGCCGCCGCGGAGCGCAGCTTCCCGGTGCTGGCCCGGATCCAGGCGGTCGACCACGCCCCGCTGGCGCGGGCGCCCGTGCTGCCGGCGGTGCCGGTGGCGCGCCCGGAGGACGGCGGCGCGTCGGCAGCGGGCGTGGCGGGCTCGGCCGGCGCGGTGGCGCTCGGCCTGGCGGTGCTCGCGCTGGGCGGGCGGGCCGCGCGACGGGGGCGCTCGTGATCCGGTTCGAGGCGCTCACCAAGCGGTACGGGAGCCACCGCGCCGTCGAGGCGCTCTCGCTCGAGCTCGCCGCGGGGGAGGTGGTGGCGCTGCTCGGGCCGAACGGCTCGGGCAAGACCACCTCGCTGAAGGTGGCGGCGGGGCTGGTGCTGCCCACCTCGGGCCGGGTGCTCGCCGGCGAGCCTCCCGCCAGCACGCGCGACCCGGCCGCGCGGCGCGCCCTGTCGTTCCTGCCGCAGCGGGTGAGCTTCCCGGAGTCGCTCACCGGCCGCGAGGTGCTCGAGTTCTACCGGCGCCTGCGCGGCGCGCCCCCCGGCGCCGCGGCGCAGGCGCTCCGCGCGGCCTCGCTGGACGGCGCGGCGGAGCGGGCGGTGGGGACGTACTCGGGCGGCATGACCCAGCGGCTCGGGCTGGCGGTGGCGGCCCTGCCCGACGCGCGGGCCTACCTGCTCGACGAGCCCACCTCGGCGCTGGACGCCGAAGGGCTGGCGGCGTTCTACGCGCTGGTCGAGCGCTGGCGCGGCGAGGGGCGGACGGTGCTGTTCAGCTCGCACCAGCTCGGCGACGCCGAGCGGCTCGCGGACCGGATCGCGATCCTGGTGGACGGGCGGCTCGTCGCGGCGCTCGGCCAGCGCGAGCTGGCGGACCGCCTGGCCGCGCGCGGGCGCATGCGCCTGCGGCTCGACGCCTGCCCCGCCGGGCTGGCCGAGCGGCTGGCCGCGCTCGCCCCCGGGGCGCGCTGGACCGGCGAGGAGCTGGTGATCCCGGGGCCGCCCGCGCTCCGCGCGCAGGCTCTGGAGCTGGCGCGCGCCGCGGGCGCGGAGATCCGCAGCCTCAGCGCCGAGGACGGGCGCCTGGAGCCGCTGTACCGCGAGCTGGTGGAGGGTTCCGCATGAGGGCACGAGTTTCCGCGCGGCTCGCCGCGCTCGTGGTCGCCGCGGCCTGCGCCGCCGGCTGCCAGCGCGGCACGCCGGCGCCGGCCCGGCTCGATCCCCGCAACGACGCCTGCGCCCACTGCCGCATGATGGTGTCGGATCCGCCGTTCGCCGCCCAGCTCGTCGCGCCGGGCGAGGAGCCGCGCTTCTTCGACGACCTCGGGTGCCTGCGCGACTACCTGCGCGAGCACCCGCGGCTGCCGCGGGGGGCGGTGGCGTACGTCGCCGATCACCGGACCTCGGCCTGGGTGCGCGCCGAGGCGGCGACGGTCTCGCGCGTGCCCGGGCTCCGCACGCCCATGGGCTCGGAGCTGATCGCGCACGCGGACGCCGCGTCGCGCGACGCCGACCCCGCCGCCAGGGGTGCCGTCCCGGTGCCGGCCGCGGAGCTCCTCGGCGCGGCACCGTCGGCGGAGCGTCGATGAGCCTCGGCCGGTCGCCCTTGCTCCTCGTGGCGCGCCAGGAGCTGCTGCTCGCGGCGCGCTCGCGCTGGGTGCAGATCTTCGCGGCCGTGTTCGCCGTGCTCTCGCTCGGCGTGGCCGGGTCCGGCTACGTCCTCTCCGGCGGGCACGGGTTCCAGGACTTCGCCCGGACCAGCGCGTCGCTGGTGGAGCTGGTGGCGCTGGTGGTCCCGCTGGCGGCGCTGCTCATGGGCGTCCTCGCGCTCGCGCCGGAGCGCGGCACCGCGGAGCTGCTGTACGCCCAGCCGGTGTCGCGCCGGACCATCTTGCTCGGCCAGCTGCTCGGCCTGTTCGCGGCGCTCTCCGCCGCCGAGCTGGTCGGGTTCGGCGCCGCCGGCGTGGTGGTGTTCTCGCAGGCCGGCGAGGAGGGTGGGGGAGGGTACGCGCTGCTCGTGCTCGGCGCGGCCCTGCTCACCGCGGCGTTCCTCGCCATCGCCGCGCTGATCGCGGCCGGCGCGGTGGGCCGCCGGCGCGTGCGGGCGCTCGCCGTGGCCGTGGTGGTGTGGTTCGCGGCCGTGGTCCTGCTCGACGTGGCCGCGCTCGGCGTGGCGTCGCTGCTGCCCTCCGGGACCGCCTCGCGCCTGCTCGTGGTCGCGGTGATCGCGAACCCCGTCGGCGCGGTGCGGACCGGCGCGCTCCTCGCCGTCGAGGGCACCGCGGCGTTCGGCGCGGCGTCGCTCGCGTTCCTGCGGTTCACCGGTGGTCCCGCCGGCGCCGCGGTCGCGCTCGCGTCGTCGCTCGCGCTCTGGATCGTGGTGCCGGCCGCGCTGGCGGCGCGCCGGATCGGGCGGGTGGATCTGTAAGGGACTGTCGGAGCCTCCGGGCCGCCAGGGCGCTGGTGCGCGCCCGCGTCCCGCGCCAGAATCGCCCGATGCGCCGCACCCCCCTCGCCGCCCTCTCCGCCGCCGCGCTGGCCGCGCTCGCCGGCTGCCGCACCGCCGGCCCCGTCGCCCCTGCCGCGCCGTTCCCGTCCGCGCCCGCCCCAGCGCCCGCGGTCCCCCCGCCGCCCGCCCCCGTGCGCGAGCCCAGGATCGCGCTCGTCCTCGGCGGCGGCGCCGCCCGCGGCTTCGCCCACATCGGCGTGATCCGGGTGCTCGAGCAGGAGCGGATCCCCGTGGACCTCGTGGTCGGGACCAGCGTCGGCAGCCTCATCGGCGCGCTGTACGCGAGCGAGAAGGACTCGTTCGATCTCGAGTGGACCGCGTTCCAGCTCCAGCAGGACGACCTGTTCGACTTCCGGCTCGTGAACGCGGTGATGGGCATGGGCTACGCCAAGGGCGAGAAGCTCGACGCGTTCGTGCGGGCGAAGGTGAAGCAGCCCAGCATCGAGCAGCTGAAGGTGCCGTTCGCGGCCGTGGCGACGGACCTGAACTGGGGCACGCGGGTGGTGATCGACCGCGGTCCCGTCGCGCCCGCCGTCCGCGCGTCGTCGGCCATCCCCGGCATCTTCGAGCCCGTCGGCCACATGGGGAAGCTGCTCGTGGACGGCGGCGTGGTGGACAACATCCCCATCGACGTGGCCCGCGAGAAGGGCGCCGAGGTGGTGATCGCCGTGGACATCTCCGAGGACGTCGGGAACACCAGCATCCGCAACGCGCTCGACGTGATCCTCCAGGCCACCAACATCATGTTCGCGGAGAACGTGGCGCACCGGAAGCAGGGCGCCGACGTGCTGGTCCAGCCCGACGTGCGCGGCGTCGGCATGCTCGACTTCACGCAGAAGAAGCGCTGCGTCCAGTCCGGCATCGACGCGGCGCGCGCCGCCATGCCCCGCGTGCGCGCCGCGATCGAGGCGTGGAAGGCGAAGCAGGCCGCCCAGCGCCCCCGGGCGTGAGCAAGCCGGACCCAGCAAACCGGACCCGGAGCGAGGCGGGGATCAGGGCGGCGGGCGGGAACGCGACCGCCCGAGCTGGACCCGAGGGCGCGCCCCTCACGCCGACCCGCGGCGACGCCGCGGAGCGTAGCCGTCCATCAACCCATCGCCGAGGACCCGCCGCGCCTCCTCGAGGTTGTGACCCCGGCAACGGATCCTGAGGTTGCCCGCCGTGGAGACCCCGCCGCGCGCCCGCGGCACGACGTGGTCGAGCTCGAGCCGGCGCGTCGAGCCGCACACCTCGCCGGACGGCAGCACGAAGGTGCACCGCCCGCCATCCCGCTCCCAGACCTCGCGGCGCACGTGGGCGGGAATGTGGTCCGGCTTGGAGGGCCGTGGAGTCTGCTGCGGCCGAGCCGTGAGCCCCTTGCGCCGGTTGCGGTCGGCGAGGAGCACGTCGAGCGCCGCCTCGAGGACGTCCTCGCGGGTGGCGCCGGGCATGGCGTGAGACAGCGCATCGCGTGCCGCGTCGAGCTTCGCCAGAAACGCCTTCGAGACGGTGAGGTGCATGCGGGCCGAATCGCCCCCGAGCCAGTCCACGGAGCTCGGCCTGGCGGCGGGGCTCACCGCTCGCAGCTCGACAGGCTCACTGCGAGCGGGGGGAGGCGGCGCCGCTTCATGCGCATGAAACAGGAGGACCCGGTCGGGTGCATTCAGTTCGGGCGCCCGAACTGAAGCCGGAACCGCGCTTGCCGTCGTCTCCGCCGGCGCCGAAACCGCCGCCCTGATGGGCACGATGACCTCGCGGCGCGGCGGGTTCTCGACAGGACGGATGGAGACCGCAACCGCCGCCGCGTCCCGGCTCGACAGCCCGAAGAACCGCGGCAGGACCTCGGCGCAGTTCTCGGCGGTCACCACCTTTGCCAGCTCGCAGACCGAGGAGAGGCACAGCTTCCCGTCGCGGAGCGCCTCCTCGACCGCCGGGTACCGCCGGATGAGCTCCGCCGCCGTCTTGCGGTACTGCGCTGCGCCCGCCGAGAGCCCCAGCTCGCGCCGCAGGAACGAGAACAGCGAGGTGTGCCCGCGCTCCCGGTACAGCCCGCGCCGATCGAACTCCGAGAGCGCGACGAGAAAGTCGGCCATGGAGTGGCGCTCGGAACGGAGGAGGGCGGCGAGACGGTTCGTGAACTCGAGTGCGGTGTCCATGCACGAAGCATCGCACGCGATATTCGCTCACCGTAAAACGCACGAGGATGCCCCAGGAGGCGAGAACGCGGGCACGGTGCCGCGACCCCCCGGCTCGCCTTCCAGCGCCGCAGCGCCGCGCCGCGAGCGCGCGAGAGGCCTGCGATGACGCGTCGCCGACAGCGAACGCGCGGTCGGCCGTGAACCCCGTCAAGCATTCACTGATAGACAAACGGGTGCAGCATCACTCCACGCCCACGGCCGCGCCTTCGGCTTCACGCGCCCCCCGCGCCCCGCGTCCCACCCTCAGGCCTCTCGCAAGCCGATCCCGCAACCAGCGGTTCCGGCCCACGGCCCCGTCCCGAACCCCGCTGCGCCGTCGTAGCCCGGCTCTCGCAGGCGCCCCCCCGCGCCCCGCGTCCCACCCTCAGGCCTCTCGCAAGCCGATTCCGCAACGACCGGTCCCGGCCAACAGCCCCGCCCCCGACCGCCGCTGCCCCCTCAGAAGCCAAACAACCGACCGCGCCGCCCCCACCAACCAGCCCGCTCCCCAAGCGCCAGCGAAGGCCCCTAATCCAACCCCCGCTCCCAGAGCTCCTCCTCGTCCAGCCCGAGGAAGTGCCCGACCTCGTGCACCAGCGTCACCCCGATCTCCTCGACGAGCTCCTCGCGGCTCCGCGCGAACCGCTCCAGGTTCCTCTGGTAGAGCACGATCGACGACGGGAAGTGGCTCCACGGATCCATCGACGCCTTCTGCCCCCACGGCGCGCCGCGGAACAGCCCCAGGATCGCCGGCGAGAGCGGCGGCTCGGAGCCGCGCAGGTCGTCGTCCTGCGGCAGGTCCTCGACGGTGATGGCGACGTTCGACAGGTACCGCCGCACCGGCTCGGGCAGCCGCTCCAGCGCCGCCTCCACCGCGGCGTCGAACGCCTCGTGCGTGAGCGAGACCGGCTCCGGGAACTCCTCCGGCGCGAGCTTGCGCGCCCGCGCGAACCGGCGCGCCGCCTCGGCCGCGTCGCCCAGCCGCTCGGCCACCAGCCCGAGCTGGTGGTGCACCCACGGATCCTTCCGGTCGAGCGCCTCGGCCCGGAGCAGCACCGCGCGCGCGTCGTCGAGGCGCGACAGCTCGTACAGCGCGAACGCCTGCTCGAGCAGGATCTCCACCCGGTCCGGCGCGGTCCGCGCGGCCTCCTCCAGCCGGACCAGCGCCTCGTCCGCGCGGCCGAGCTGGTCGAGCGCCGCGCCCTCGAGGTAGGCGAGGTCGGCGGCGAGGTCCGGGTCGTCGAGCTTCCGGGCGGCCCGCGACCCCCGCCGCGCCAGCTCCAGCGCGCGCTCGGCCCGCTCGCGCGCGGTGTCCTCGTCGGCGAGCACGTTCAGGTGGAAGTCGGCCGCGCCCGCGAGCAGCTCGGGGTCGTCCCGCCCGCGCTCCAGCGCGCGCTCGTACGCGTCGGCCGCGTCGTCGAGCCGGTCGAGCGCGGCGAGCGCGGCGGCGCGCAGGTGCAGCGCCGGGACCGACCGGGGCGCGCGGGCCACCGCCTCCTCGGCGCGGGCGAGCGCCTCCTCGGGCTCGCCCTCCTCGAGCGCGGCGGCGGCGTCGTCGAGGAGATCGTCCAGCGCGTCGGGACCGGGCATGCGTCGCGAGTAGCGGGGCGGGCGGCCGGTGTCAAACGCGCGCGCCCCCGGGGGAGGGGCGCGGGCCGGGCTCGGTCGCGCGGGCTTCACGGACGGCGCGGATCCGGCGGGCCGTCCACGGACCCGCGAGGTCGCGGCCAGGCGCCGCTTGACCGAGGTCGGAGAGCGGTTATGTTAGCGGCCGCCCGGGGCGACTGCCAACCCGAGTCGCCCCACAACATCTCAGGATCATTGCAGCTTCTCTGAAAAGGAGACCGGCATGCCCGCCAAGGAGATCGCATTCCACCAGCCCGCCCGCGAGGCCATCCTCCGCGGGGTGCAGACGCTGGCCGAAGCCGTCGCGGTGACCCTCGGCCCGAAGGGCCGGAACGTGGTGATCGAGAAGAGCTTCGGCGCGCCGACCATCACCAAGGACGGCGTCACCGTCGCCAAGGAGATCGAGGTCGAGTCCAAGTTCGAGAACATGGGCGCGCAGATGGTGAAGGAGGTCGCCTCGCAGACCTCCGACAAGGCCGGCGACGGCACCACCACCGCCACCGTGCTCGCGCGCTCGATCTACGAGGAGGGCCTGAAGCTGGTCGCGGCCGGCCACAACCCCATGGACCTGAAGCGCGGCATCGACCGCGCGGTCGAGGTGGTGGTGGCGCATCTCAAGAAGCTCTCCACCCCGACGAAGGGCAAGGAGGACATCGCCCAGGTCGGCACCATCTCCGCGAACGGCGACACCACCATCGGCAACATCATCGCCGAGGCGATGGAGAAGGTCGGCAAGGAGGGCGTGATCACGGTCGAGGAGGCGAAGGGCCTCGAGACCACGCTCGACGTGGTCGAGGGCATGCAGTTCGACCGCGGCTACTCGTCGCCGTACTTCGTCACCAACCCCGACCGGATGGAGGCGGTGCTCGAGGATCCGTACATCCTCATCACCGAGAAGAAGATCACGGCGATGGCCGACCTCATCCCGGTGCTCGAGCAGGTGGCGCGCTCCGGCAAGCCGCTCCTCATCATCGCGGAGGAGGTCGAGGGCGAGGCGCTCGCGACGCTCGTGGTCAACAAGCTGCGCGGCACGCTGCACGTGTGCGCGGTGAAGGCCCCCGGCTTCGGCGACCGCCGCAAGGAGATGCTGAAGGACATCGCCACCCTCACCGGCGGCACGGTGGTGGCCGAGGAGCTCGGCATCAAGCTCGACCAGCTCGGCCTGAAGGACCTCGGCCGCGCCAAGCGCATCACGGTGGACAAGGACAACACCACCATCGTGGACGGCGAGGGCAAGAAGGAGGACATCCAGGCCCGCATCAAGGTGATGCGCGGCCAGATCGAGGAGACCACCTCGGAGTACGACCGCGAGAAGCTGCAGGAGCGGCTCGCCAAGCTGGTGGGCGGCGTGGCGGTCATCAACGTGGGCGCCGCCACCGAGACCGAGATGAAGGAGAAGAAGGCCCGGGTCGAGGACGCGCTCCACGCCACCCGCGCCGCGGTCGAGGAGGGCATCGTCCCCGGCGGCGGCGTGGCGTACCTCCGCGCCCTGGCCGAGCTCCAGAAGCTCGACGTCGGGCAGGGCGATCAGCGGTTCGGCGTGCAGATCGTGGTGAAGGCGCTCGAGTGGCCGGCCCGGCGCATCGCCGAGAACGCCGGCTGGGACGGGCCGGTGGTGGTGAACAAGATCCTCGAGGGGCAGGGCGCGTTCGGCTTCAACGCCGCGACCGACACCTTCGAGGACCTGACCAAGGCTGGCGTCATCGATCCGACCAAGGTCTCCCGTACCGCGCTCCAGAACGCGGCGTCGGTGGCGAGCCTCCTGCTCACCACCGAGGCGATGGTCGCCGACAAGCCGAAGAAGAAGGCCGCGGCCGGCGCTGGCGGTGCCGGGATGGGCGGCGGCATGGACGAGATGGACTACTAGCGTCCCGCCGTCCCGAGGGTTTTCCCCCCTGCGCCGCCCGCGGTGCAGGGGGTTCCCCGTCCCCCGACGGGGTGCGTCATTGACACCGGGCCCTCGGTCGGGTAGGGTATTTGCATACGACGGACGGCCAGCGCGATATCGGACCGTCTCGTCGATGACGAGGGCAGCCGCTACTACGTGCTCGGACGGGCGGAACCCGGCAGTCGTCGTCAGCGGGGCCAAGGATCCTTCCTTGGCCCCGCGTTTTTTTTGCCGCTCGGGTGAGCCCGTCGAACCCGAGCCCGGACGCGGGCCGCCTACGGCCGCTCGCCGGCCGGGATCGGCGGCAGGTCCTTCGACGCCATGTAGACCACGTTCCGGCTGGAGCGCTTGCCCCGGTACATGGCGCGGTCGGCGAGGTCGAGGATCTCGCTCTTCTCCTGGGCGTGCTCGGGGTAGCTGGCGAGGCCGATGGAGGCCGTGACCCGCACCCGGGCGCCCTCCCGTGACAGGAACCGGTGGTCCTCGATGGCCCGGCGGACCCGCTCGGCCACCTTCAGCCCGCCGCCGGAGTCGATCCCGACCAGCAGCACCACGTACTCGTCCCCCCCGTAACGGACCAGGACGTCCTCGTCGCGGACGCAGGAGCGGAGCACGCGGGCCACCTCGACCAGCAGGCGCGAGCCGGACAGGTGGCCGTGCTGGTCGTTGACGGTCTTGAAGTGGTCGAGGTCCATGAACAGGACCGAGAACGGGCGGCCGCTCTGCATCTCGCGGTCGAGCGCCATGTCGAGGTAGCGGGTGTTGTAGAGGTGCGTGAGGTCGTCGAGGTAGGCGAGGTGCTCGACCTGCCTCAGCCGGCCGAGGTTGCGGAGCGCGAGCCCCAGGTTGCGGCAGAGGTACCCCACCGCCTCGGCGCCGGCCGGATCGAGCGGGCCCGGCGCGTTGACCGCCACGGCCCCGAGCAGCGCGCCCTCCTCGGTGACCGGCAGGAGCAGCGCGCGCGGCCCGAACGGCCCCAGCTCGCCCGGCGCCTGCTCGCCGCGGGCGGTCGGCTCGGCCCCCAGCGCATCGAGATCCGCGCGGCAGGCGGCGAGCAGCTCGATCGCGACCGCGTGATCGGTCCCGTGCGCGCCGGAGGGCACCCAGCTCCCGTCCGCCGCCTTCTCCATGAGCGCCGCGACCGGGCTGCGCGCCGCCGTCGCGACCGACGCGAGGGCCATCGGCACCAGCTTGTCGCGATCGAGCGTGGCGGCGATGCGCTGGCCGGTCTCGAACAGCGTGAGGTGCGCGCGCAGCACCTTGTTCTCGGCGAGCAGCTCGCGGGTGGCGAGGCAGCGCTGCAGCGCGAGCTGGAGCTGCTCCGGCGTCACCGGCTTCACCAGGTAGTCCGAGGCGCCGGACTTCATGGCGCGCACGGCCGGGTCCACCTTGTCGAGCGCGGTGATGACCGTGACCTCGAGGTTCGGGTCGAGCTGCTTCGCGGCCGAGAGCAGGTCCAGGCCGGACGAGCCCGGGAGGATCACGTCGGTGAGCAGCACGTCGAAGCGCCGCTGGCGCAGGAGCGCGAGCGCCGCCTCCGCGTCCTCCGCGAGCTCGACCTCGTACCCCGCGGCGCGCAGGTAGTCCGAGTACACGGTGCGCGCGAAGCGCTCGTCGTCCACGAGGAGGACCGAGTAGGCCATCGCGGATCGTCGTATATCATGGCCCGTGTCGCTCCCCTCGGACCGCAAGGCGCTCCTGTTCTCGGCGGGCGGTGTGCGCCTGGCCCTGCGCCTGGCGCAGCTCCGCGAGATCGTCGCGGTCCCCGAGGCGGCCGGCGAGGTGATCGCCCGGGGCGAGGCGGTGCCCGCGGCGTTCGTCTCCACGGTGCTGGGGCTCCCCGGCGGCCGGTGCCCCTTCGCGCTCCTCACCGAGGGCCCCCCGCGCGTGGCGCTGCGCGTCGAGGCGCTGCACGGGATCGTGGACCTCTCCGAGGCCGAGTTCTTCCAGCTCCCTGCGCGCACGCCGCTGCCGCAGCCGCCGCCGTTCGCCGGCGCGATCGTGATGGGCGGGGCCGTGACGCTGGAGCTGTCGGTCGGGACGCTCGGCTTCGCCCCGCTCGAGCCGGCGCTGGACGCGGCCGAGCCGCCGCCCGACCTCGGCCTCGCCGCCGAGCGCGAGCTGCGGTTCGCGCGGGCGGGCCGGGAGTACGCGGTCCCGCTCGCGCTGCTCCTGCAGGTGCTGGAGGAACCGGCGCTCGCGCCGGTGCCGCTCACGCCGCCCTCGCACCGCGGGCTGCTCTACCACGGCCGCGCGCTCCACCCGGTGGTGGACCTGGCCGTGCTGTACGGCGGCGCCGGAGGGGAGGGGCGCACCGTGCTCCTGCTCGACGCGGGCGGCGCCGGCATCGGGGTGGTGGCCGACCGCGTGCTCGGGGTCGGGGAGGGCGGCGAGGACGTGCTGCGGCCGCCGTGGGATGCGCTGTTCGGGGGCTAGCCGGCGCCGGCGCGACGCGGACCTCGAGTGTCGCCAACCCTGCGCAAAGCCCCGCAAATCTTGACATTCGAGGGATCCCGGCGGTACTGGAGTGGATCCTCTCCACAGGCCCGGAACGGCCCGGAAACCCGCCCCATGCCCAAGACCCTTCTCCTCGCGGACGACTCGATCACGATCCAGAAGGTCGTGGGCATCACCTTCGCGAGCGAGGACGTACAGGTCGTCGCCGTGGACAACGGGGAGGACGCGCTCGCCAAGGCGCGCGAGCTCCGCCCCGCCGTGATCCTGGCGGACGTGGTGATGCCGCGGCGCAACGGCTACGAGCTGTGCGAGGCGGTGAAGTCCGATCCGGCCCTTCGCGGCATCCCGGTGCTGCTGCTGGCCGGGACGTTCGAGGCGTTCGACGAGGCCCGCGCCCGCGGTGCGCACGCCGACGGCCACATCTCCAAGCCGTTCGAGAGCCAGGCGCTCATCAACAAGGTGCGCGAGCTCCTCGGCGAGCCGCCCGTCACCGCGCCCTCGCCGTACCGGGGCGCCGGCGCCGCGCCGCAGCCCGCCGCGCAGGCCCCGGTGCCCTCACAGCGCGCCCCGCTGGCGCCGCCCGCCGCCGCGCGCCCGGCCGGTCCGGCCGCGCCCGGCGCCCGCCCCCTGTCCGCCGTCCCCGCCGGCGCGGGCCGTCCGCTCGCGCCCGGCCCCGGGATGCCGCCTCCGGGCGCCCGCCCGCCCGGCGCCGGCTTCCCGCCCGGCGCCCGCCCGGCCGCGCCCGAGCTGCGGCCTGGCATGCCCCCCGGCGCCCGGTCGCCCGCGCCCGGCGCGCCCGCCGGCTTCCGCCCCGGCGCCGCGCCGCCCCCCGGCGCGCGTCTCCCCGGTCCCGGCATGCCGCCCCCCGGCGCCCGCCCGGCGGCGCCCGGGATGCGCCCCGGGATGGCGCCCGGTGCGCGGCCCCCTGGACCCGGCATGCCGCCCCCCGGCGCCCGCCCCGCGGCCGGGATGCCCCCCGGCGCTCGCCCGGCGATGCCGGCCGGCGCCCCCGCGGGCTTCCGCCCCGGCCCCGGGATGCCGCCGCCCGGCGCGCGCCCCTCGCCCACCCCCATCCCGCAGCCCGCCGCCCGCCGCGATCCGTTCGGCTTCGGCGTGCAGGGCCCGCAGGTCGGGCCCGGCGGCCCGCAGCGCGCGGTGAACGCGCCGCCGCCGCCGTCCGCGCCCGAGACCGACTGGAGCGATCTCGACCTCGGCGGCGAGCCCGCCGTGGCGAGGCCGGCTCCGGCGCCGGAGCGGGAGGCGCCGAGCGCGGCGCCCGCGGGCGCGCCGGTGGAGCTGCCCGGCGCGGCGGACGAGGCGCCGGAGCTCGCGCCCATGCACGCGTTCGTACCCCCCGCCGCCTCCACCGGCCACGCGCCGGCGCCGGCGGCCGCCGCGGCCGACGGTGGAGAGGCGGCGCTGCGCGAGGCCATCGGCAAGGCGTCGCGCGAGGTCATCGAGCGGGTGGTCTGGGAGGTGGTCCCCGAGCTCGCGGAGACGATCATCCGCGAGAACCTCGACCGCCTCGTCAAGCAGCGCCAGGGCTGAGCCGCCGCGGCGGCGCCGCCCGTTCCCAACGCATGCCGCGCCGAGGCCGCGCGCCCGATCGCCGGGCGGCCGCGGCCCGCGCAGGCCCGGAGACGACGTGTCGAACCCGAATCCCATCGAGAACGAGAACCGCACCGAGCTCGCCAAGGGCTACGAGCACCGCGAGGTCGAGGCCCGCTGGTATCCCTTCTGGCAGGAGCGCGGCTACTTCCACGGCGACGAGCACGATCGCACCCGCCCGCCGTTCTCCATCGTGCTGCCGCCGCCCAACGTGACCGGCTCGCTGCACCTCGGGCACGCGCTCACCGCCACGCTGCAGGACGTGCTCATCCGCTGGAAGCGGATGAGCGGCTTCAACACGCTCTGGCTCCCCGGGACCGATCACGCGGGCATCGCCACGCAGATGATCGTCGAGAAGGAGCTGAAGAAGACCGAGCGGAAGAGCCGGCACGACCTCGGGCGCGAGGCGTTCCTGGAGCGCGTCTGGGCGTGGAAGGAGCAGTACGGCTCGCGCATCGGCGAGCAGCACAAGGCGCTGGGCGCCTCGCTCGACTGGCAGCGCGAGCGCTTCACCATGGACGAGGGGCTCTCCCGGGCGGTGCGCGAGGTGTTCGTGCGCCTCCACGAGGAGGGGCTGATCTACCGGGAGAAGAAGCTCATCAACTGGTGCCCGGACTGCCGCACCGCGCTCTCCGACCTGGAGGTCGAGCACGAGGAGGCGCACCAGGGCGAGCTGTGGAGCTTCGCGTACCCGCTCGCCGACGGCACCGGCGAGATCGTGGTCGCCACCACGCGGCCCGAGACCATGCTGGGCGACACCGCGGTGGCGGTGCACCCGCTCGACCCGCGCTACATGGCGCTCCACGGCAAGAAGGTCCGCCACCCCATCACCGGGCGCACCTTCCCGATCGTCGCCGACGCGATCCTGGTCGACCCGAAGTTCGGCACCGGCGCGGTGAAGGTCACCCCGGCGCACGACTTCAACGACTTCGAGGTGGGCAAGCGCCACGGGCTCGAGATGATCACCGTCATCGGCCCCGACGGCCGCATGACCGCCGAGGCCGGCCCGCTCGCCGGGCTGGATCGGTTCGAGGCGCGCAAGGAGGTGAAGCGCCTCCTCGCCGAGCAGGGCCTGGATCGCGGCGCGAAGCCGCACGTGCTGCCGCTGGGCCGCTGCCAGCGCAGCGCCACCATCCTCGAGCCGCTGCTCTCGGACCAGTGGTACGTGCGCATCGAGCCGCTGGCCCGGCCGGCCATCGAGGCGGTGGAGCAGGGCAGGACGCGCTTCATCCCCGAGCAGTGGACCAACACGTACATGGCGTGGATGCGGAACATCCACGACTGGTGCATCAGCCGGCAGCTGTGGTGGGGGCACCAGATCCCGGCCTGGTACTGCCCGGACGGCCACGTCACGGTCGCGCGGCAGACGCCGGAGGCCTGCTCGACCTGCGGCAAGCGCGAGCTGCGCCAGGACGAGGACGTCCTCGACACCTGGTTCTCGTCCGGCCTGTGGCCGTTCTCCACCATGGGCTGGCCGGAGCAGACCGAGACGCTGCGGACCTTCTACCCGACCTCCGTGATGGAGACCGGGCACGACATCATCTTCTTCTGGGTGGCCCGGATGATGATGATGGGCCTCCACTTCATGGGCGAGGTGCCTTTCCGGACGGTGTACCTGCACCCGATGGTGCGCGACGAGAAGGGCCAGAAGATGTCGAAGACGAAGGGGAACGTGATCGATCCCCTCGTCATCACCGACCAGTACGGCGCGGACGCGCTCCGCTTCACGCTGGCGGCGCTCACCGCGCAGGGCCGCGACATCAAGCTCGCGAAGGAGCGCATCGAGGGCTACCGCGCGTTCGCGAACAAGCTCTGGAACGCGAGCCGCTTCGCGCTCATGAACCTCTCCGGCTACCAGGAGCGCGGCGAGGACCCGGCCCGCCTCGCGCGCACGCCGGCCGACCGCTGGATCCTGGCCCGGCTGCAGCGGGCGGTGAACGAGACGGTGGAGGCGCTCGAGGCGTTCCGGTTCAACGACGCCGCCAACGCCGTCTATGCGTTCGTCTGGCACGAGCTCTGCGACTGGTACATCGAGCTGTCGAAGGAGGCGCTCGCCTCCGAGGACCCCGAGGCGCGGCGGAGCGTCCAGGCCGTGCTGGTGCACTGCCTCCAGACGTCCTACCGGCTGCTGCACCCGTTCATGCCGTTCATCACCGAGGAGCTGTGGCACGTGCTCCGCGCGCAGGTCGGCGCGAGCGCCTGGGCGGACTCGGTGCTCGCCGCCGAATACCCCCGCAAGGGGGAGGCGGACGGGGCGGCCGAGGCCGCATTCCGGCCGGTTCTCGGGATCATCGACGCGGTGCGCAACATCCGCGGCGAGATGGGCATCCCGTGGAAGGTGAAGCTCGGCGCGCAGGCGCCGGTGGAGATCGCGGTCGCGGATCCCGCGCTCCGCGACCTGCTGCAGGCCGGCGAGCTGGCCCGGGTCCACCGGGTGGCAGGGGTCGAGGGCTCGCACCTCGTCGTCGCGGCGGCGACCGCCCCGGCGCCGCAGTCGGCGGTGGGGGTGGGCCCCGGGTTCGAGGTCCGCGTCCCGCTGGCCGGGGTGATCGACCTCGCGGCCGAGACGGCGCGCGTGGACAAGGAGATCGGGAAGGTCGACCAGGACCTCGCCGTCCTCGAGCGGAAGTTCCAGAACCCGTCCTTCGTGCAGAACGCGCCGGCGGCGGTGGTCGAGAAGGACCGTGCCCGGGCGGAGGAGCTTCGCGAAAAAAGAGGCAAGCTCGAGGCGCATCGTGCGATGCTTTCGGGATCGGAGGCGAATTCCGCCAGGAGGGACACCATGGAGATCCAGAACGAGCAGAAGCCGACGCAGGACGGGCCCGCTGCCGAGTCGCAGCCGGCGCAGGAGAGCACGGTCGTCGAGAGCGCCGAGAAGGCCGTCGCCGTGGTGAGCGAGGCCGCTCAGCAGGCCGCGACCGCGGTGGCGTCGGGCATCGAGAAGGTCGCGGAGGCGGTCCGCAAGACCGTTCGCCGCTCGGTGAAGAAGGCCGCGGCGACCCGCGCCGCCATGAAGAAGAAGGTCGCGAAGAAGGCCCCCGCGAAGAAGCCGGCCGCCAAGAAGGCCGCCGCGAAGAAGCCGGCCGGCAAGAAGAAGGTCGCGAAGAAGGCGCCCGCGAAGAAGGTCGCGCGGAAGCCGGCCGCGAAGAAGACCGCGAAGAAGCCGGCCCGGAAGGCCGCGAAGCGGAAGTAGGCGGCGGCGCGCGGATGCCCCGGCTCTCCGCTCACGTCGAGCGCCTCCTCGATCTGGCGCTCGAGGAGGACCTCCTCCTCGGCGACGCGACGAGCGAGGCGACCATCGACGCCTCGGCCACCGGGGAGGGCCGGTTCCTCGCGAAGGAGGACCTGGTCCTCGCCGGCACCGCGGTGGCGGTGCGGGTGTTCGAGCGGCTCGGGGCATCCTGCACGTTCGACCGCGCCGACGGCGCGCGCGCCGCGCGCGGCGAGGTCGTCGGCACCGCGCGCGGCACCGTGCGCGCGCTGCTCGCCGCCGAGCGCACCGCGCTGAACTTCCTCCAGCGCCTCTCCGGCGTGGCGACCGCCACCCGGCGCTGCGCCGACGCGCTGGCCGCCGGCGGCGGGCGCACCCGCCTGCTCGACACGCGCAAGACCACGCCCGGCTGGCGCATGCTGGAGAAGGCGGCGGTGCGCGCCGGCGGCGGCAAGAACCACCGCTTCAGCCTGGGCGACGGCGTCCTCATCAAGGACAACCACGTCGCGGCGTGCGGCGGCGTCGCCGAGGCGGTCCGGCGTGCCCGCGCGTCGGCGGGCGCGATGCTGCGCGTCGAGGTCGAGGTCGAGGACCTGCCCGGGCTCGAGGAGGCCATCGCCGCCGGCGCCGACCTGGTGCTGCTCGACAACATGGACGACGGCGCCATGGCCGAGGCGGTCCGCCGCACGGCCGGGCGCGCGCTGCTCGAGGCCAGCGGCAACATGACGCTGGAGCGGCTCCCGCGCGTGGCCGCGACGGGAGTGGACTTCGTGTCCATGGGCGCGGTCACGCACAGCGCGCGGGCCGTGGACGTCGCGTTCGACCTCGCCTGACCCGCGCCCTGCCCGGGCGCGCCATTTGACAGGCCGCCGCCGGCCCCGGAAGATCCCGGGACCATGGCGACCGAGCCGTCCGACTCCGCCGAGCTGGTGCTCGCGTTCCTGGCCGAGGCCGGGGACGAGGTCGTGTCGGGCGAGGCCATCTCCGACAAGCTGGGCCTGACCCGCGCCGCGGTGTGGAAGCACGTGAACGCGCTCCGTGCCCGCGGCTACCGCATCGACGCGGTGCCGGCGCGCGGCTACCGCCTCGCCGAGGTGCCGGACCGGCTCACCGCGCTGGAGCTGCGGCCGCTGCTCAACACCCACGACCTGGGGCAGGTGCTCCACGCGTACGAGGAGCTCGCCTCGACGAACGACCGCGCCCGGGAGCTGGCCGAGGAGGGCGCCGCCCACGGCGAGGTGGTGATCGCCGAGCGCCAGACCGCCGGTCGGGGACGGCGCGGCCGCGCCTGGATCTCGCCCGCGCGCAAGAACCTCTACTTCTCCGCGATCCTGCGGCCCGACCTGCCCACGGCGCGCGCGCCGGAGGTCACGCTGGTCGCCTCGCTGGCGGTCTGCGACGTCCTCCGGCAGGCCGGGGTGGACGCGGGCATCAAGTGGCCGAACGACGTCCTCGCGGGCGGGCGCAAGATCGCCGGGATCCTCACCGAGCTGGCGGCCGAGCCCGACCGCGTCCACTGGATCGTGGTGGGCGTGGGCGTGAACGTGAACGCCCGGGCCGAGGACTTCCCGGACGACCTGCGCGGCGAGGCCACCAGCGTGCTGCTGGAGCGCGGCGAGCCCGCGCCGCGCGCGCTGTTCGCCGCCGCCTGCCTGACCGCGCTGGAGGGCTGGCTGGACGTGCACGAGGAGCAGGGCTTCGGGCCCATCCGCGAGGCGTGGCGCGAGCGGTCGGTGACGCTGGGGCGCGAGGTGCGGGTGCGGGTGGACGACGGCGAGCTGGCGGGCACGGCCGAGGACATCGACGAGGCCGGGGCCCTGCTGGTCCGGACGGCGAGCGGGCTGGAGCGGGTGCTCGCCGGCGACGTCCGCCTGCTGCGGCCCCGCTGACCCGCGCGCCGGCGCGCGCCCGCGGCGGCCGTGGAATTGACCCCGGACAGGCCCGGAAGCTAGGCTCCGGCCCGTGCTCCTCGCCATCGACGTCGGCAACACGAACACGACCCTGGGCGTCTACGACGGCGCCGTGCTGCGCAGGCACTGGCGCGTGGAGACGAGCCACACCCGCACCTACGACGAGTACGGGATCCTGCTGCGCCAGCTGTTCGCCTCGGCCGGCCTCGAGCCGGCGCGCGTCTCGGCGGTGGTGATCGCGAGCGTGGTCCCGCCGCTCGCCTTCACCCTCGAGCAGATGTGCGTGCGGTACTTCGACCGCAAGCCCATGTTCGTCGGCCCGGGGATGAAGACCGGGATGCCCATCCTCTACGAGAACCCGCGCGAGGTGGGCGCGGACCGGGTGGTGAACGCGGTGGCCGCGTACGAGCGCTGGCGCTGCGCCCTGGTGGTGGTGGACTTCGGCACCGCCACGACCTTCGACGTCATCTCCGCGAAGGGCGAGTACCTCGGCGGCGCCATCTGCCCCGGGATCGGCATCTCCATGGACGCCCTCGCGCGCAGCGCGTCCAAGCTGCCGCGGGTGGAGTTCGCGAAGCCGCCCTCGGTCGTCGGCAAGAACACCGTCGCCTCCATCCAGGCCGGCCTGGTGTACGGGTACGTCGGGATGGTGGACGGGATCTGCGCGCAGATCGCGGCCGAGCTGGCCACGCCGCCCAAGGTGGTGGCGACCGGCGGGCTCGCGCCGCTCATCGCCGGCGTCTCCCGCAGCATCACCGAGGTGGACGAGCACCTCACGCTGGAGGGGCTGCGCATCCTCCACGAGCGCAACCGGTGACCGCCCAGGCGACCCCAGCCGCGGCGCCGCACGGCGCCGCCCCGGCGCGGAGCCTCCTCGAGGAGGGCATCGCCGCGTTCGTCGCGCGCGACGTGGGCGCGGCGCACGCCGCGTTCGAGCGCGCGCACCGCAGGGACCCGCGCGACGCCCGCGCGATGTCCTGGTACGGCGTGACGCTGGTGCTCGTGGAGAGGAACTCGAACCTGGGCGTCACGCTGTGCGACCAGGCGCTGCGCGCCACCGGGCCGGATCCGGAGCTTCTGCTCAACCAGGCCCGCGTGCACCTCGCGCTCAACCAGCGCGAGCGGGCCGTGCGCGCCATCCTGCGCGGGCTCGAGCTGTGGCCGCGCGACGCGAGCCTCTGCATGGCCCGCGACACGATCGGCATCCGCCGCCCGCCGGTGATCGGCGCCCTGTCGCGCAACAACCCGCTGAACCGCTTCCTGGGGCGGATCCGGCACCGCTGGCAGCGGCGCCACGCGCCGCTCTACGAGATGTCGCCGGTCGCGCTGGGCTTCGCGCCCGCGCAGGCCGCCGGCACGCCGCCGCCCGCGCCGCTGCCGCTGGAGGTGGAGGTGACGCCGGCCGCGGTCGAGCCGCCGGTGGCGTCGCCCGCGGAGCCCACCCCATCCGACGCGGCCGCCGCCGGGCCCGCCGGCGACGGGCCGGCACCGTCCGGGCCCGCCGCCGCGTCCACCGTATCCGACGAGGCGCCGAGCGCGCCCGCGCCCGCCGACTCCGGGCCCGCCGCGCAGGACGCCACCGCGCCCGCGGCCCCGGAGCCGGACGGGCCTCGAGAGGTCGAACGCTGATGCCGGACTGTCCGCTCCCGCTGGAGACCCTGCCGAAGCCGCTGCAGAAGCACGCCGATCCGAAGGCCCCGCTGCCGCTCCGCACCATGGGCGCCAAGGGGCTCGTCCCGGCGGTGGCCGCCGCGGACCTGGCCACGCTCCTGTTCATGCTGGCGCACGACCCCGAGGCCGCGGTGCGCGAGACGGCGGCGAAGACCGCCGAGGGGCTGCCGGAGAAGATCTGGAGCGTGGCGCTGCGCTCCGACGAGGTGCCCGGGCCGGTGCTGGACTGGATGGCCGACCGGCTCGCGCAGCGCGAGGGCGCGCTCGAGCTGGTGCTGCTCAACCCGGCCACGCTCGACGGGACGGTGGCCCGGCTCGCCGCGATCGTGCCGCAGCGCCTCGCCGAGATCGTCCGGCAGAACGAGCTGCGCCTGCTCCGGCACGAGCCCATCGTCCGCGCGCTGTGCGCGAACCCGCACGTGCTCGCGTCCACCGTGGACGGCGCCTGCGACTTCTGCGTGCGCAACGGGCTCACGCTGCTCGACGTGCCGCAGATGGTCGAGGCGCACAAGCGCGTCCACGGCGTCGATCCCACGGTGAAGCCGCCCGAGCCGGGCGAGACCGCCGCCGCGCTGATGGCCGAGTACGCGGACGAGCTGGCGCGCGACGGGGCCGGCGAGGGCGCGCCCCCCGCGGCGGAGACCGAGGAGCAGTCCACCCGCAAGCTGAACATCACCCAGCGGGTGATGCGCATGAGCGTGTCGGAGAAGATCAAGCTCGCCACGCTCGGCAACAAGGAGGCCCGCACGCTGCTCCTGCGCGACGCGAACAAGCTGGTGTGCATGGCGGCGGTCACCAGCCCCCGCATCACCGACGGCGAGATCCTCTCGCTCGCCAACTCGCGCACCGTGAACGCCGACGTGCTGCGGTACATCTACGGCACCCGCGAGTACCTGAAGACCTACGCCATCAAGATCTCGCTCGTGAAGAACCCGAAGGTCCCGCTGCCCACCGCGCTCAAGATGCTCACCACGCTCCAGGAGAAGGACATCAAGGAGCTGGCCCGCGACCGGAACGTGCCGCAGACGATCCAGGCGCAGGCGAAGGCGTGGATGATGAAGAAGGAGCAGGCGGCGCGCGGGCCGGTGGGCGGGAAGCACTAGTGGCCGGGAGCCCCGAGGCGGCGGGCGCGGCGCCGGTCCGCGTCGGGCGCGCGGTGTGGCTGTCGGCGGCGACCATGTCGTCGCGGGTGCTGGGCCTCGTCCGCGACCAGCTCTTCGCGATCCTGATCGGCGCGAACCGGTTCTCCGACGCGTTCGTGGTCGCGTTCCGGATCCCCAACCTGCTCCGCGACCTGTTCGCCGAGGGCGCGCTCTCCTCCGCGTTCGTGCCGGCGTTCGCCGACGCCCACCGCAACCGGGGCCGCGAGGCCGCCTACCGGCTCGCCAACACGGTGGTGGCGCTGGTGCTGCTGGTGGTGGGGAGCATCACGCTGCTCGGCGTCGCCTTCGCCGGCCCGCTCGTCGCGCTCATGGCGCCGGGCTACACCGCCGACCAGGCGGCGCTGGCCGCGCACCTCACCCGCATCATGATGCCGTTCCTGCTCCTCGTCTCGCTCTCCGCGGTGGCGATGGGCATGCTGAACGCGCAGGGGCGCTTCACCGCGCCGGCGGTGGCCCCCGCGCTGTTCAACGTGGGGTCGATCGCGGTGGGCATGGGGCTGTGGCTGGCCGGGCTGCCGCCGGAGCGGGCGGTGGTGGGCTGGTCCATCGGCACGCTGCTCGGCGGCGCGCTCCAGCTCGCGGCCCAGCTCCCCTCGGTCCGCGCGGTGGGCTACCGCGCCCGGCCGGCGCTCGCGGCGGGCGCGCTGGCCGACCCCGGCGTGCGCCGCATCTTCCGGCTGATGGGCGCCGCGGTGGTGGGGCTCTCCGCCACGCAGGTGAACATCCTCGTCAACACCATCTTCGCCTCGCACGAGGAGGGCGCGAACACCTGGCTCCAGATGGCGTTCCGCCTCATGCAGCTCCCGCTGGGCGTGTTCGGCGTGGCGATCGCGACGGTGGCCGGCGCGGGCGTGGCGCAGTGGGCGGCGGCGCGCGACATGGACGCGGTGCAGGACACGCTCGGCTCGGCGCTGCGGCTGGTCGCGTTCCTGAACGTGCCCTCGGCGGTGGGGCTGGCGGTGCTGGCCCGGCCCATCATCTCGGTCATCTACGAGCACGGGCGCTTCGGCGCGGCCGACACCGACGCGACCGCCGCGGCGCTGGTCTGCTACGCGGCCGGGCTCTACGCCTACTCCGCGGTCAAGGTGCTCGCGCCGGCGTTCTACGCGCTCGACCGGGCCCGCGTGCCGGTGGTGGGGAGCGTGCTCGGCATGACCTCGAACGTGGTCCTGAACCTCGCGCTGTACCCGGTGCTCGGGTACCGCGGCGTGGCGCTCGGGACCTCGCTCGCGGCGCTCGCGAACTTCGCGGTGCTGCTGTTCTCCTGGCGGCGGCGGCACGGCCGGCTGGGCGGGGAGGGGCTCGCCCGCCAGCTCGGCAAGGTCCTGCTCGCCTCGGCGGCGCTGGCGGCGGTCGCCTGGGCGGCCGAGCGGGGGCTCGCCACGCTGCTCGGCCGCCACGGCGGCGTCCCGGCCCAGCTCGCCCTCGCGTTCGGCCCCATCGCGGCGGGCGGCCTCGCCTACCTCGCCGCGGCGCGCGCCCTGCGCATCGCCGAGCTCGACGAGCTGCTCGCCGGGCTGCGCCGGCGCCGCGCGCGCCGGGCCTGATCCGGCCCCGCCTCCCCGGGGTTTGGCCGCGCGTGTGCGCGCGGCCTACCTTGCCGCGAGGGCGACCGGCGAGGGTGAACATGGAAAACGGCGGCAGGGGCGGGGAAGGCACGATGGACGAGATGCGGCACCGGGCCGAGGAGCTGGCCGGGGGCATGCAGGAGCAGCTCGAGGGGCTCCGCGGCTACGCCGAGGACGCGGGCGAGTGGATTCGCGGCTTCGCGCGCGAGCGGCCCATCGCGGCCGTCGCCATCGCCGTCGGGCTCGGGTTCCTGGCCGGCCGGCTGCTCTCGCGGACCTGAGCGGAGGGGTGATGGAGCGCGAGCGGGGGGCGGGCGGCATGGAGGCGGGCGAGCTGGGCGACGTGGCGGACGCGCTGCGCGAGCTCGGCGACGAGGCGCGCGAGTCGGTGGCGCGGCTCGCCGAGCAGCTGGACCTGGAGCGCCGCATGGCGGAGTCGCCCATGGCGGTCCTGGGCGTGGCGGCCGCCGCGGGCATGGTGCTGGGCGGCGGGCTGTGGCCGCTGCTGCGGCCGATGGTGCGGATGGCGGCGCGCGCCGCGCTCTCGCCGACGAACCTGCTCGCCATCGGCGCGGCGGTGGGCGCGATGCGGGCGGCGCGGGCGCGGGAGACGGCGTCCGCGGGCGCGGGGCCCGAGGGCTCCGCCGCGCCGTCCACGCATTGATCGCGCGCAGCGCGACGTCGACTCGGGAATCGGGCCCGCTCGTCGCACCCGCGTCCTCCACGTTGGGGCGCCGGGTTGACCCGGGCCGCGCGCGCGCGCACCTTGGACTCCTCTCCTCCGGGCCGGGGTCAGTGACATGATGGACGTGACGCGCGGGGCACGCGGCGAGCTCGTCATCCGGATCGAGGGCGTCTTCGATCGCCAGGCCGCGAGCCGCCTCTCGGGGTGGCTCGGCGAGATCCCCGCGTCCGCCCCGCTGCTGCTCGACTTCTCGGGCGTGCGCGAGGTGCAGGACCTGGGCGTCGCCGCCATGGCGGGGCAGCTCTGCGGGCGCGAGACGGTCGAGGTGGTGGGCCTGGGCCGCCACCAGCACCGGCTGCTGCGGTACCTCGGGGTCACGCTCGCGCCGCCGGTCGGCGACGAGGAGGCGCTCGGGTAGCGCCGGGCGGCGCCGCTACTCGCGCACCAGCGGCGAGGCGGCGCGGCGCTCCTTCTCGGCGGCCGGGTCCGCGGGCAGCCCCTCGTCGAGGAGCTGCGCGGCGATCGCGAGCGCCTTGCGGACCTTGTCCTTCACCTTCTCGTCGCCCTTGATCTTCTGGTACGCCTTGAGGACGCGCTCCTCGTTCTTGGCGTTCGCGGCCTCCAGCTCGGCCACGCGCCGGCCCAGCTCGGCGGTGCGGTTCTCCACCTCGCCGCGGGCGCCCTCGGCCTCGCCGCGCGCCACCACCAGCTCGGTGCGCAGCTCCTCCAGCTCGCGCTCCATCGCCTCGGCACGCGCCGCGGCCTCGGCGGCGGCCGCCGCCTCCGCGGCCCGCTTGCGCGCCGCGTCCTCGGCCTCCAGCGCGCGCGCCTCGGCGTCCTCGGCGCGCCGCTCGGCGTCGCCGGCGGCGCGCTCGGCGCCGGCCAGCCGGTCGCGCAGCTCCGCCAGCTCGCGCTCCACGGTCTCCGCCCGGTCGGCGGCGTCCCGCGCCTCCTCGCGCGCCCCGGCCAGCTCGGCGCGGGCGCGCTCGGCCTCGGCCTCGGCCGCGTCGCCGCGCGCGCGGAGGGCGGCCTGCTCCGCGGCAGCGCCGGCGGCGGCGTCCTCCGCCTGGCGCAGCTGCGCGCGCAGCGCGGCGAGCTCGGCCGGATCGGCGCCGGCACGCGCCGCGGCCGGCGCGGGGGCCGGCGGGTCCTCCAGCAGCCGGATCCCGGCCGCGCGCAGCGCGTCGGCGCTGGCGCCGCGCACCGGCGGGCGCGCCGGCGCGGGCGGCTCGTCGGCGAGCGCGCCGAGCGCCGCGTCGGCGTCGAGCAGCGAGAGGCCGCCGTCGGCGTCGTCCGTGCCGGCCAGGCCCGCGGCGCCGGGGAGGTCGTCGGTCGGGTCGAGCAGCGACGGGTCCAGCGGGTCGTCCACCGCCGCCGGGCCGTCGCCGAGCCCGAGCGCCAGGTCGAGCGCGTCGCCGGGCCGCTCCGGGCTCGGCGCCGCGATCCCGTCGAACGCCTCGTCGAGCAGCGCGAGGTCGTCCGCCGCCGGACCTGCGGCCGCATCGCCCGGCTCGTCCGGGAGCGCGTCGAGGTCGAGCGCGGGGAGGTCCGCCTCGGGAAGCTCCGAGACCGCCTCGAGCCCCATCTCCTCCTCGAGGGAGACGATCTCCTCGTCCGCCTCGAGCGGCTCCTCGCCGAGGTCGGGCAGCCCCACCAGCGCGCCGAGCTTCTCCAGCAGCGCCGCGGCGGGGAACGGCTTCAGCAGGTACTCGTCGGCGCGGACCTTCAGCTTGCGGTGGTTCTCGAACGTCTCCTCGGTCGCCTCGGCGCTGGTGAGCACGAGCGGCGTCGACTTCAGCGCGTCGTCCTTCTTCAGCTTCTGGCAGACGAGGTAGCCGCTCATGCCCGGCAGCTCGACGGAGAGGACCACGCCCGCGGGGGCCCACTCGCGCGCCAGCTCGATCCCGAGCTTCCCGTCCCCGGTGACGCGCACGTCGAAGCCGCTCGCCTCGAGCGCCTTCGAGAGCTCGGCGGCGAACGCGGCGTCGTTCTCGATGAGGAGGATCTTCGTCGGCATCAGGCGGACCCGGGCACGTGCGGGAGGGGACGGCGCGCGCGCCGCGCACGTCGCGCACCGCGCGGAAAATGCTGGTGAATCTTAACCGCCGCGCGGTGCGAGGTCAAAACGCGGGCCGGGCGCCGCGGGTCGTCCCCGCGACCACATCCGCGGCACGCGATCGACCGCTATCGGCCGCCGGCGGCTTCCGCCTGGGCGGCCTGGACGAGCCTGAACAGCGCGTCCTCGTCGAGGTCCGAGACGAGCGAGTAGACGATCTCGTCCTGGCGCCACACCGCCACGTTGTAGCCGCGCGCGTTGACCACCCGGACGACCTGCGGACCGACCTTCACCTCGCGGCCGGGCGTGTCGAAGCGGCGGTCGGGGTCGTCCACGATGAACAGCCCGGCCTGCCCGCGCGGGAGCTGGTAGCGCACGTAGGCGGCCGGCCACTCGCGCAGGTTGGAGAGCCGCGCGCCCTGCACGCGCGCGCCGCCGCCGTCGAAGTGCGGCAGGGCGGGGTGGAAGTCGAGCTTGCCCGCGAACCAGCCCGGCATGGCCGCGGCGTCCACCTCGAGCGGCAGCGCGCGGTGGTGCACCCGGATCGCGTCGTCCACCAGCGCGGTGTCGCCCCGGTGACCCGCCAGCACCACCAGCGCGCCCATCGCGCAGGCGGCCACCGCGGCCGCGGGGACCGGCTGGAGCACCCGGCGCCAGAGCGGCCGGCGCTCGTGCGCGAGCGAGGTGCGGACGCGCGCGCGAAGGGCCGGGGGCGCGCAGCCGGCCGCGGCGGGCGAGGCCATCGCCTCGCGGAGCTTGGCGCGGAGCGCGAGCCGGAGCGCGCCCTGGCGGTCGGCCATGGCGCGGCACGGCGTGCAGGCGGCGAGGTGGGCCTCCGCCTCGGCGCGCTCGCGCTCGTCGAACTCGCCGTCCAGGTACGCGTCGATCGATCGCTCGAGCTCGCGGCAGTCCATGGCGGCGATGAGCGTGGAGTCGATCCGCATTCGAGGCCCTCTGGCCGGGATCCTAGGCCGACTTGCCGCGGCGGCGCCGGTACGTCTCGAGGTCGATGCTCTCGCCGTCCTCGGACTCGGGGAGCTGGATCACCCCGGAGACCACGGCGTAGCTCGCCAGCGCCTTCTGCAACAGCCGGCGTCCACGGTACAGCCGGCTCATCACCGTGCCGACCGGGACGTCGAGGATCTCGGCGATCTCCTTGTACGAGAACTCCTGCAGGTCCGCGAGGATCACGACCATCCGGAAGTCGATGGGCAGCGAGTCCACCGCCTTCAGGACGTCGTCGGAGAGGAGCCGGTCGAAGAAGTACTGCTCCGGGTTGGCCGCGTACTCGGCCGCCTCGCGCGACACGAACCGCTCGTGAACGGCGTCGCGCTCCGACCCCTCGACGATGTTGCGCTCCTTCACCGACCGTCGATACCGGTTGATGAAGGTGTTGGTCAGGATCTTGAACAGCCACGCCTTGATGTTCGTGCCGCGCTCGAACTTGTCGAAGAAGCGGTAGGCGCGCAGGAACGTGTCCTGGACGAGATCCTCGGCGTCGCGGTCGTTCTTGGTGAGCCGCAGCGCCGCCGAGTAGAGGGGGTCGATGTGCTTGAGCGCGAGCTCCTGGAACTCGTCGCGGGTCAGGTCGTTCTGTCGGAGGTCGAACATTTCGGGCTTGATCTCTTCTAATCCCGGACGACGCACACCCGCTTCCGAATCAGGCCACTCGACCTGGGAAACGGCCCATCGCCCGGGGAGATTCCCGCGCGCCGTCCGTCCGATCGCAGGACCGGAGGGGGGGAGGGCGAGCGCGCGGAAAGGACTCGGGATTCCTAGCATCCCGGCGGTCGGGGCGAAAAGCCCCGGGCGCGGGAGCCGGCAGGGGGTCCCCGCGGCCCCGGCGCGGCGCGCGCCGGCGTGGTAAGACCCTCGGCCCGCCGCCGCGCCCGCGCGGGTGAATCGCGACGACGCCCATGCCGAGACTCCTCTTCGCCGACGACCGGGGCACGGTCTACGACCACCCCACGCTGCTCGCGGCCGCGCGCAGCGGCGACGCGGTGCTGCGGCCCGCGGAGCGCCCGCTCCCGCTGCCGGAGGGCGCGACGCTCTGCCTGCTCCCGGGGCGGCGGCCGGTCGGCGTGGACCCGGAGACCGGCGCGCAGGTGGTGCTTCAGGAGGTGAAGCTCGGGCGCCGCCGCGTCGTGCCGCACGCCGTCGGGGCCACGCTCCCGCCGGGCTACACCCGTACGCTGCTCCCGGCCGCGGCGCGGCCGCCGCTCGCCACGCTGGACGAGGCGCCCACGCTCCCGCAGTGGGCCTACACCGCGGCGGGGCTGGGCGAGGACGGGCCGGTGGTGTGGGCGCTCCACACCGATCGGCGGTCGCACTGGGACCCGTCGCGCCACTCGACGCCGGACCTGCCCGCGAAGGTCGAGCGGCTGGTCTCGACCGGGAACCCGATCTACCGCCAGCTGGCGCGGTGCGCGCTGGAGTGGCGCTGCTTCACGGCGCAGAACACGTTCTACGCCCGCGACGAGGGCGCGATCCCGTCGTCGGCCGCGTGCAACGCCGCCTGCGTGGGCTGCCTGTCCGAGCAGGACGAGGGGATGCCGCCCTCCTCGCACGAGCGGATCGCGCGGCCGCCCACCGCCGCGGAGATGGCCGACGTGGCGGTGCGCCACCTGGAGCGCGCCACCGGCCGGGTGATGGTCTCCTTCGGCCAGGGCTGCGAGGGCGAGCCGCTGCTGCGCTGGAAGGAGATCGAGAAGGCCATCCGGCTGATCCGCGCGCGGACCCGGCGCGGCACGCTGCACGCGAACACCAACGGCTCGCTGCCCGAGGCGCTGGCGCGGCTGGTCGCGGCCGGGCTGGAGTCGGTGCGCATCTCGCTGAACAGCGCCTCGCCCGACCTGTACGCCGCCTACTACCGGCCCACCGGCTACGGGCTCGAGGACGTGGTGCGCGGCGTGCGCGCCGCGAAGGCGGGCGGCGCCTACGTGGCGCTGAACCTGCTCACCTTCCCCGGCGTCACCGACCGCGGGGGCGAGGCGGAGCGGCTCTGCCGGCTGGTGGCGGACACCGGCGTGGACCAGGTGCAGACCCGGCCGCTCGCCATCGATCCGGACGTGTACATGGCCATCGCCCGCGACCGCGGCGCGCCCGGCGAGGCGCTGGGCATCCCGGCGCTGGTGCGCGCGCTGAAGCGGGCGCGGCCGGGGCTGGTGGTGGGCAACTTCTCCCGCGCGCGGAGCGAGCGCGGGGCGCGCCGAGCGCCGGCCTCGCCGGCCCGGCGCCGCCGCACGGAGGCGAGATGAAGGCGGAGGCCGAGCTGCCGCTGCGCAAGGACCTGGCGCGCCACCTGCGCGCCGGGCACCCCTGGGTGTTCCGCAAGGCGGTGGAGCGCGCGCCGGCGCGGCTGCCGGCGGGCACGATCGTGGACGTCACCGAGGACGGCCGCTTCGTGGCCCGCGGCTACTACGATCCGCACTCCGCCATCTCGGTCCGCATCCTCACCCGCGAGCCGGCCGAGGCCATCGACGCCGCGTTCTGGCGCCGGCGCGTGGCGCGGGCGGTGGCGCTGCGGAAGGAGCTGGTGCGCGACACCACCGGCTACCGGGTGGTGCACGGCGAGGGCGACGCGCTGCCGGGCGTCGTCGCCGATCGCTACGATCGCCACGTGGTGCTGAAGCTGTACTCCGCCGGCCTCACCCCGCACCGCGCCGAGATCGTCGAGGCGCTCCACGCCGAGCAGGAGGGCGTGGCCGGCGTGTTCGGCCGCGACGAGATCCCGCGCGACGACCAGGACGAGGGCGAGGGCGGCGGGAGCGGGCGCGTGCTGTGGGGCGCGGAGCCGCCGGAGCGGATCGCGATCGACGAGCACGGGATGAAGGTGCTGGTGGACGTGCGCCGCGGGCAGAAGACCGGCCACTTCCTCGACCAGCGCGAGAACCGGCGCATGGTGCGCGACCTGGCCCGCGGGCGGGCCGAGGCGCTCAACCTGTTCGGCTACACCGGCGGCTTCTCGGTGGCGGCGGCGCTCGGCGGCGCCGGGCACGTGGTCACGGTGGACGTGGACCGCGACGCCATCGCGCTCGCGCGCGAGAACTTCCACGCGAACGGCCTCGACGCGGCCGACCACGCGTTCGCCGCCGAGGACTGCTTCGAGCTGCTCGCCCGCTACAAGCGCGAGGGGCGCCGCTTCGACCTGGTGGTGTGCGATCCGCCCGCGTTCGCGAAGTCGCAGAAGGCGGTGGAGGGCGCGCTGGCCGGCTACGCCTCGCTGAACCGGGCCGCGCTCGCCGTGCTCGCGCCGGGCGGGCTCCTCGTCACCGCGAGCTGCTCGGCCCGCGTCTCGGCGGAGCAGTTCGCCGACGCGGTCAAGGAGGCGGCCTACAAGGCGCGGGTGGACCTCGCGCTGGTGGCCGAGACGCGGCAGCCGCCGGATCACCCGGTCTCGCTGCAGTTCCGCGAGGGCCGCTACCTGAAGTGCATGGTGCTGCGCCGGGCGGGGTAGCTACCGGCGCGACGGCGGGGCTTGCCCGCCGAGCGCGCCGGCGAGCGCCTCGGGCTCGTCCAGCGTCACCTCCACGAAGCCCTGCGCCGGCCGCGCCGAGATGGTCACCGGCACGCGCCCGGCGTCGGTCTTCACCCACGCGCGCGCGCCGGCGACGGAGTGGCCGGTCTCGTGCACCTCGTCCACGGTGCGGCGGATGGTGCACTCGCGGCAGTGCTCCGCCTTGCCGCAGCCGCCGGGGAGGCGCGAGCGGGAGCAGGCCATCGCCTCGCCGCAGCGCAGGCCGCGCAGCTCGGCGCGCGGCCGGTGCAGCACGTCCGCCAGCCGCTCGCTCGCGGCCACCACGCGCCCGCCGCCGTCCACCACCATGACCGGCACCGGCAGCAGGTCGAGGTACTCGCCCAGCTTCAGCCCGCCCCACAGCTTCGCGAAGTACGCGTCGCACTCCGGGCACATGCCGTGGCTCACGCCGATGGCCTCGCCGGGCGACTCCCGCAGCAGCCGGTGGCAGTACGAGCAGACGACCTTCATGCCGAACTCCCGCGTGCGGCGCGGCTCGCGCGCCACGACGGGAGCCTGCGACCGGCGCCGCCGCGCGTCAACGCCCGGAGGGAGCCGCGCGGCCTAGCGCCGCGGTGCGGCCGCCGCGTACATTCACGATTCGTGATCCGGGTGCGTCAGATTGGGCCGCTGCCGCGCGCCGCCGGCCGCGGCCCGCGGGGACCTCGCGCGATCCCCGGGCGCAGCGGCCGCTCAGATCGCGTCGCCCGGCGCAGGGCCGGCGGGCTCGTCGCAGCCCTCCATCGCCTGCTCGAGCAGCGCCGGGAGGCGGCCGCGCCGCTGCGCCGCGAGCAGCGCGTCGAGCTCGTCCCAGCGGGCCTGCGGGCGCGCGCGCAGCAGCGACCGGTAGGCGCGGAGCACGCTCTCCACGCCCGCCGTCTGCACCGCCAGCCAGTCGTCCGCGCTGCGGGGGTGCTCGATCTGGAACGCTGCCATGCCGAACATCGACTGCACGAAGAGGATCTTCCCGAAGCGGCTGCCGTCGTCCTCGGCGAGCGGGTCGAGGGGGCCCGAGCAGCCGCGCACCTGGATGTCCGGGATCTCCACGATCCACTGCAGCAGCCAGCGGCGGTCGGTCGCGGCCCGGCGCGCGAGCGGCTCGCGCTCGAGCCGGCGGGTCACGTCGACCGCCTTGCGGCGCTCGGTCGGGGTGGAGGGGCCGCGCTCCCCCCGGGCGGGAACGGCGGTGAGCAGCGCGGCGAGGCTGGCGGTGACGAGGAGGGTCCGGTTCACGCGGGGCTCCATGGGAGGTCGTGGAGAGGAAGATAACCGCCCGAGGCGGCCGGGACCGCACCGCGCGCCCTCAGGGCGCGTGAATCCATCCCCGGACCGAGCCAGGCGGTCGAGACGCGAGCAGCGCGAGGCGCGACGACCGAGCATGCCCGTCGGCATGTGAGGGAGGAGCAACGACGCGATGCGACGCGGATCGGCCGCCGCGGCGACGGGAGGGGACGGGTTCACGTGCCCCTCAGGGCGCGGGCACGGTCGGGGCCGGACCGGGGGGCACCGGCGGCGCAGGGGTGCGCCCGCCGCCCAGCGCGACCACGAGCGCGAGCGCCGCGAGCAGCGCCATGGCCAGCGAGGCGCTCGCCCATACGCCCTGCGGCAGACGCGCCAGCCGGAAGCGGAGGGACGGCTGCGCCGGGTCGCGCCGCTCCAGCGCGGCCGCGGCGGGCGGCGGCGGGGGGGTGGCGTTCCGGAACGCGCGCAGCAGGAGCGCCAGCGCCACGCCCCCGGCCACGAGCGTGGCGACCATCTGCCCGGTGGCGGGCGCGGCGGCGGCCTCGTCCGCGCCCGAGCCGGCGGAGGCGAGCGCGGCCCCCGCCGCGAGCGCGTTGTTCATCGCGTGCGCGGCGACCGCGTTCCAGGTGTTGCCGCTGCGCAGCGCGAGCCAGCCGAACAGGAGCCCCTGCAGCAGGAGCGCGGGGAGCCGCACCGGGTCGAGGTGCAGGAGCGCGAAGAAGATCGTGCCCGCCGCGAGGCCGGCCGCCGGGCCGCGGCGGAGGGCGACGGTCCGCTGCAGGTAGCCGCGGAACGCGACCTCCTCGCAGACGGGCGCGAGCAGCGCCGCCGCGGCGGCGATGGCGTACCGCTGCGCCCCCGGCGTCTCGAACAGCCGGCCCACGTCGAACAGCTCGGTGACGCGCGGGGGGAGCACCTCCACCCACGCGAACATGAGCGCGTTCGCCACCAGGAACCCCGCCGCGCCGGCCAGCGCCGCGAGCGCCAGGGGGACGCCCGCCGGGCGCGCCAGGCCGAGGTACGGCACCGGCCGCAGGTTCGAGCCGAGCGCGGCCGCGAACGCGGGCAGCAGGAACACGAAGATCTCGCTCCAGGCCAGGCCCGCCGCCGGGTGGAGCTGCTGGGCCAGGATGCCCGGGCCGTACAGGAGCAGGAGCACCGCGAAGAACGCGAGGCCGCTCTTGCGGAACGGCGCGGCCGCGGGAACGGCGGGCTCGCCCGCCTCCGGCGCGGGCGCCGGGGAGGGAAGGGGCGGCGAGGGCGGGGGCGCGTCGCCCTGCGACGGGCCGGGACGGGAGGGATCCACTCGGGCGGATGATAGCCGCGCCGGCCGCCGCGCGCGCCCTCGTCTGCGCCGGAACGCGGGTAAGATGCGCGCATGGACTTCCGCAACCGGACGGTGGTGGTGTGCGTGGGCGGCGGCATCGCCGCGTACAAGGCCTGCGACCTCACGAGACTGATCGTGAAGGGCAACGGCAAGGTGCGCGTCGCCATGACCCCGGCCGCGACCCGCTTCGTCGCCCCGCTCACGTTCCAGGCGCTGTCCGGCGCGCCCGTGCTCACCGACCTCTTCGAGCCGGCGGCGGACCTCACCTACGGCCACCTCGAGATGGCGCGCGTGGCCGACCTGGTGGTGGTCGCGCCCGCCACCGCCGACCTGATCGCGCGGATCCGCGCCGGCATGGCCGACGACGCCGTCACCACCGCGGTGCTCGCCGCCACCTGCCCGGTGCTGCTCGCCCCCGCCATGAACACGCGGATGTGGCGCAACGTCGCGACGCAGGAGAACCTGGCGGCGCTGCGGGCGCGCGGGATGCACGTGGTCGGCCCGGCGGCGGGGCTGCTCGCCGACGGGGACGTGGGCGAGGGCCGGCTCGCCGAGCCGCAGGAGATCGCGCTCGCCGCCGCGCGGCTGCTGGGACGCCAGGACCTGGCCGGGCGCAAGGTGCTGGTGACCGCCGGCCCGACCCGCGAGCCCATCGACCCGGTCCGCTTCGTCTCCAACCCGTCGTCGGGGAAGATGGGCTATGCGGTGGCCCGGGTGGCGGCCCGGCGTGGCGCGCAGGTGACGCTCGTGTCGGGCCCGACCGCGCTCGAGGACCCGTCCGGCGTCGAGGTGGTGCGCGTCGAGACCGCCGAGGAGATGGCGCGCGCGGTCGAGTCGGCCCAGGCGGACATGGACCTGTTCGTGGGCGCGGCCGCCGTGTCGGACTACCGGCCCGCCGCGCCGGCCGCGCACAAGCTCAAGAAGAAGCCCGGCGAGGAGACGCTGGTGCTCGCCCGCACGCCGGACATCCTGGCCGGGCTGGGCGCGCGCCACGCCGGCAAGCCCGGCGCGCCGGTGCTGGTGGGGTTCGCGGCGGAGACCGAGGAGGTCATCGCGCGCGCCCGCGAGAAGCTGAAGGGCAAGCGCTGCGACCTGGTGGTGGCGAACAAGGTCGGTGCCCCGGGCGCCGGCTTCGGCGGCGACACCAACCGCGTGGCGCTCGTCTCGGCCGCCGAGCTGGCCGAGATCGAGGGGACGAAGGACAAGGTCGCCGAGGCGATCCTGGACTGGATCCTGCCCGTGCTCGACGCGCGCCGGCCGCGGCGCTGACCCGCGTTACGCCGCCAGCTTCGCGATCGACGGCGGCAGGATCAGCTTGCCGTTGATGCCGCGCCGGAAGCTGAGGCGCGTCTCCTCGGCGATGTCGGCCGCGTCGCGGAACGGGATCCGGTGGCGCGCGGTCCGCTCCTTGAGCTGCTTGCGGAGGTCGGTCGCGAGTCGGATGTTGCGGGCGCCGGTGGCGTCGGCCCGCGCGGCCTGGCTGCGCTCGCCCTCGGCGAGCAGCCCCAGGATGGCCTGCACCGCGAGCTCGTTCGTCTCGGTGACCAGGTCGGGCTCGAGCACCAGGTTGCGCTCGCGCGCGAGCGCCAGCCGAGAGACGTGGTGGAAGCGGCCCATCCGCGCGCTCACCAGCAGCGAGCGGAACAGCTGCCGCGAGACACCGAACGGGATCACCGACGCGCCGGTCAGCGTGCGCGCCAGGAAGTCGTCGTGGCCGCGGATGGCGCGGGTGGACACCTGGCGCGCCAGCCGCGACAGGTCGCGGTCCATGCGCTGGTCGTAGCGCAGCTCCCAGTAGGCGTGGCGGGTGTTCGTCTTGTGGAACGAGGCGACCGTCTTGAACGGCACGAAGTAGTTGTGCGCGACGGTGTCGGCGGAGAGGTGCGCGAGGAAGCCGAGCGCGAACGCCTGCTCGGCCCCGGGCTTCGCCTGCTTGAACACGTTGAAGCCCACGCGCCAGTTGTGACAGTGGTACAGGTAGCGGGCCATGTTCTTGCCCACCACGATGTCCGCCGCGAGGGAGCCGTAGAGGAACTCGTTGCCGAAGTCCTGCAGGACCATGCGCAGCGAGGGCTGCGCCACCCCGAGGTTCGCGAGGGCCTGCGCCGAGAAGTTCAGGTGCGCCAGCGGCCCCCACGCCTGGGCGTCGGAGGGCCAGGCGAGGATGGCGACGGCGGCGGCGGCGAGGGTGGCGGGGAGGAGCAGGCGGAGCAGCTTCATCGGGGTTCGATTCTAGGTTTCGCGCGGCCGCGGTCGCAACGCGCGGTACCTGTTTTTTCGAGGGGTCAGGTGGGCGAAGCGCGTTCAGGGGAGGCGGTGTCGGACGTCGCGGCGGAGCTGGCGCGGCACCTGCGCTGGCTGGAGGCCGCGGGCGTGCGCGAGGTTCCCGTCCCGGTGCTGGCGGTGGAACCGCCGGCGCCGGCCGCGCATGCCCGGCAGGCCGGGCCTGCGGCCGAGCGCGGCGCCCCGGCCGGCCGGGCCCCGGCGTCCCCCCCTCCTCCTGGTCAGCAGGCCCCACCCGCGGCACCCCGGGAGGCGCCCGCCCGCACGCCTGCGCCGGTGGCGCCCGCCCCGGTCGCCGGCGCCCACCGCATCGGGGAGAAGGGCTGCGGGAGCGCGGCGCTGGTCCAGGTCCGCGACGCGCTCGGCGACTGCCGCCGCTGCAAGCTCGCCGGCGGCCGCACCACGCTCGTGTTCGGGGTGGGGAACCCGCAGGCCGAGCTGGTGTTCGTGGGCGAGGGGCCGGGCGCGGACGAGGATCGCGAGGGCGAGCCGTTCGTCGGCAAGGCCGGCCAGCTCCTCACGAAGATGATCCAGGCGATGGGGTACCAGCGCGAGCAGGTGTACATCGCGAACGTGGTGAAGTGCCGCCCGCCCGGGAACCGCAACCCGGAGCCGGACGAGATCGAGGCCTGCGAGCCGTTCCTGCGCGCCCAGCTCGCCGCCATCCGGCCGCGCGTGGTCGTGGCGCTGGGCAAGTTCGCGGCCCAGACCCTCCTGCGGGACACGACCCCCATCACCCGGCTCCGGGGCCGCTGGCGCGAGTACGAGGGCATCCGCCTCATGCCGACGTTCCACCCCGCCTATCTCCTGCGCAGCCCCGAGGAGAAGAAGAAGGCATGGGAGGACCTGCAGCTCGTCATGAAGGAGCTGGGCCAGCCGCCGCCCGGGAGGTGAGCATGCGCCTCGGCGAGATCGCCCGCGCCGCGAGATCCGCCGTTCCCCGCCGCGCCCGCGCGGCGCTGCCGCTGCTGTGCGCCGCGCTCCTCGCCGCCGGCGCCGCCGCGCGCGCCACCGGGGCCGCCTCGGCTCCCGCGTCCCCGGCCGCCGCGCCGGCGCGGGTGCTCTCCGCGACGGTGAAGGGGCCCATCACCGGCGGCACCGTCGAGTACCTCGAGGCCGCCCTGGCGCGCGCCCGCACCGGCGCGTTCGCGGCGCTGGTGGTGACGCTCGACACGCCCGGCGGCCAGCTCGACGCGACGCGCGAGATCGTCCAGGCCATGCTCGCCACCGAGGTGCCGGTGATCGTGTGGGTCGGCCCGGCCGGCGCGCGGGCCGGCTCGGCGGGCGTGTTCCTCACGCTCGCCGCGGACGTGGCCGCGATGCACCCGACCTCCAACATCGGCGCGGCGCACCCGGTCACCGGCGCGGGCCGCGACGTGGCCGAGGAGGCCGGGAAGGACATGGCGAAGAAGGTGGAGAACGACACCGCCGCCTTCGCCCGCAGCGTCGCGGCCGCCCGCGGCCGGAACGCCGACTGGGCCGAGAAGGCGGTGCGCGAGAGCGTGTCGGTCACGGCCGAGGAGGCGCTCCGGCTGAAGGTGGCCGACCTGGTCGCGGCCGACCTCTCCGAGGTGCTCGCGAAGGCCGAGGGGCGGAAGGTGGGGCAGGGGACCGCGGCGCGTGCGCTCCGGGTGGCCGGCGCGGCGATCGAGCCGTACGAGCCGACGGTGCGGCAGCGGCTGCTCGGGTTCCTCGCCGACCCGAACGTCATGGCGATCCTGATGCTGGTGGGGATGCTCGGGATCGCGGTCGAGTTCTACCACCCCGGCATGATCTTCCCGGGCGCGGCGGGCGGCTTCTGCCTGTTCCTCGCGTTCCTCGCCATGCGGGTCATCCCGGTGAACGTGGGGGCGGTGATCCTGCTCCTCGCCGGCGTCGGGCTGCTGGTGGCGGAGGCGTACGTCACCGCGCACGGGCTGGCGGGGCTGGCCGGCGCGGCGTGCCTGGTGCTCGGGACGCTGTTCTTCGTGAACACCTCCGCGCCGGGCGACTGGTTCGACCCCGGCGCGCTGCGGCTGTCACCCTGGGTGATCTGGCCCACGCCCGCGGCCCTGGCCGTGCTGCTCGCGTTCATGGCCTGGAACATCGCGCGGGTGCGGCGCGCGCCCTTGCGCCTGGGCGCGCCCGGGCTGGTGGGCGCGGCCGGCGAGGCGCTCTCCGAGATCGGCCCGGTCGCGGGCGAGGCGTTCGTTCACGGTGAGTACTGGCAGGCCCGCAGCGCCGCGCCCATCCCGAGCGGCGCCGCGGTGCGGGTGGTGGCCGTGGAGGGGCTGACGGTCACGGTGGTGGCCGCCGCGCCCGGGAAGGGCTAGAACGGAGCGCACGCGCGCCGCTCACCCGGGGTGACGCCGCGCAGGGAGGAAAGCATGCCGCTCCTCGGAGTCGCCGTCCCGGTCGCGCTGGTGGTCATCTGGTTCCTGTCCGGCGTCCGGATCGTGAACGAGTACGAGCAGGGCGTGGTGCTGCGGCTGGGGCGCTTCGCCGGGATCCGCACCGCCGGCCTGAAGTGGATCGTCCCGTTCATCGACCGGATGATCATCATCGACATGCGCATCACGGCCGAGCAGGTGCCGCCGCAGGACGTGATCACGCGCGACAACGTGTCGGTGAAGGTGAACGCGGTCATCTACTTCCGCGTGCTCCAGGCCGACCGGGCGTTCCTCCAGGTCACCGACTTCCTGTTCGCCACCAGCCAGTTCGCGCAGACCACGCTGCGCTCGGTGCTCGGCCAGGTGGAGCTCGACGACCTGCTCAGCCAGCGCGACAAGATCAACCGGCAGCTCCAGGAGATCATCGACCGCCACACCGAGCCCTGGGGCGTGAAGGTGACCGCGGTGGAGGTGAAGCAGGTGGACCTCCCCGACGAGATGCGCCGCGCCATGGCCAAGCAGGCCGAGGCGGAGCGCGAGCGGCGGTCGAAGGTCATCGCGGCCGAGGGCGAGTACCAGGCCGCCGAGAAGCTGGGCCAGGCGGCCGACGTCATCGCCCGCTCGCCCGGCGCGCTGCAGCTCCGCTACCTCCAGACGCTGGTCGAGATCTCCGCCGAGAAGAACTCGACCATCGTGTTCCCGCTCCCGCTCGACATCGTGAAGCCGTTCATGGACGCCGCCGCCCGCCTCCCCGGAGGGCCCAGGACGGAAGGGTGAAATAGGCGCGCGCGGCCTGCGTATGGGCCAGGGTCCGCTCTGGGGAGAGAGGACCCGGTGCGGGGAGCGCGGCGGCGACGTCGCGCTCTCCCGCGCCTCGCACCTGCCGTCGGAGGACTCCGCATGCGCCTCGCCGTCGCCGCCGCCCTCGCCGCCCTGACCGTCCCGCTCTCCGCCGCCGCCGTGGACGGCGACGGGCACGTGGTGCACCAGCGCCGGGAGGTCCCGGCCTTCCAGGCGATCCAGCTCGCCGGCTCGCTCGACCTCGAGGTGAAGGTCGGGCCGGCCCAGTCGGTCGTGGTCGTGGCCGACGAGAACCTGCAGCCCGAGATCGTCACCGAGGTCCGGGGTGGCACGCTCACCATCCGCAACGAGCGCGACCTCCGCTCGTACCGCGGGCCGCGCGTCGAGGTCACCGTTCCGGCGCTCGATCGGCTCGCGCTCGCCGGCTCCGGCAACGCCTCGGTGGACGGCGCGCGCGGCGACCAGGTGCTCTCCCTGAGCGGCTCCGGCCACCTGCGCTGGACCGGCACCGCCGGGAAGCTCCGGGTGGAGCTCGCCGGCTCCGGCTCCGCGGAGCTGGACGGGCGCGCCGATCGGCTGGAGGCGGCGGTGAAGGGCTCGGGCGAGATCCTGGGCCGCCGGCTCGCGGCCCACGACGCGGCGGTGCAGATCTCCGGCTCGGGTGACGCCGAGCTGACGCTGGCCGGCGGCGCGCTCCGCGCGTCCGTCGCCGGCTCCGGCGACGTGCGCTGGTGGGGCGAGGGCCGGGTGGAGCAGGCCGCCGTGGCCGGCTCCGGGCGCATCACCCGCGGGTGAGCTGGGCCCGCGCGGCTACAGGGCCGCGTGCACCACCCCATCCCGCCCGATCCAGGCCCGGCTCATGGCCTCGGTGCAGAACGCGAACGCCGGGTCGCCCGCCGGGCCGACCAGGATCAGGCCGCCCTCGCCCTGCACGCGCGCGGCGAGCATCCGCACCGCCTCGCGGGCGGCGTCCGCCGGCGCGGCGCCCGCGGCCACCCGGTCGGCCGCGTACCGCGCCAGGGTCACCTGGATGACGCGCTCGCCGTGGCCGGTGCAGGAGACCGCCGCCGAGGCGTCGTCCGCGTAGGTGCCGGCCCCGATGATGGGCGTGTCGCCCACGCGGCCGGCGCGCTTCAGCATCATCCCGCCGGTGGACGTGGCGGCGGCGAGGTGGCCCCGCGCGTCGCGCGCGGCGGCGCCGACCGTGCCGTGCCCCGGCCTCGACCGCGCCGCGTCGCGCTCCGCCTCGAAGCGGGCCCGCTGCGCGGGCGTGACGAGCGCCGCGGGGTCGCAGGGCGGGATGCCCACCTCGCGGGCGAACGACGACGCGCCCTCGCCGGCGAGCAGCACGTGCGGCGAGCGCTCCATCACCGCCCGGGCGAGCGAGACCGGGTTCGCCACGTCGCGCACCGCCGCCACCGCGCCGCAGCGGAGCGTGGCGCCGTCCATGATCGAGGCGTCGAGCTCGACGGTCCCGTCGGCGGTGAGCGCGGCGCCCCGGCCCGCGTTGAACAGCGGGTCGTCCTCCAGCGCCCGCACCGCGGCCTCGACCGCGTCGAGCGCGGCGTCGCCCCGGGAGAGGACCTGCCAGCCGGCCGCGCAGGCGCGGCGGAGCCCCTCGAGCCGCGGCGCGTCGGTCGCGCGGTCGGGGCTGGGCTGCCCCGCGCCGCCGTGGACCACCAGGATCGGTGTGACGGTGGGTGATGGCGTCATGGCCTGGAGCGTAGCGGCGGGCCCGCCGCGGGGGCAAGGCGGCGGGCGGCGCGGGGGAGGCGCGCGGAGGCGCGCGGAGGCGCCGCGGGGCGCGCTGGCCGACGCAGATCCCGCCCACCGCCGCAACGAACCGGACGGGGCGCGGCGCCGGCGACGGGCTCCGACGATTGGTTGACGAGCGGGGAAACGCCTTCCTATCTTCGGGGCGCCGCCCGAGGTCCCTTGGGCGGGTCCCTCACCCAGAGGTCACCATGACCGGACGCGAAGTGGTCATCGTCGGGGCGGCGCGCACGCCCATCGGCTCGTTCCTCGGCTCGCTCGCCTCGGTCACCGCCCCGCGCCTCGGCGCGGTCGCGATCCGCGCCGCGCTCGCGCGCGCCGGGGTCGAGCCCTCGACCGTGGACGAGGTCGTGATGGGCAACGTCCTCCAGGCGGGCGAGGGGCAGGCGCCGGCCCGGCAGGCGGCGATCTACGCGGGCCTCCCGGAGAAGACCCCCGCCTGGACGCTCAACAAGGTGTGCGGCTCCGGCCTGAAGGCGGTGATCTCCGCCGCGCAGGCCATCGCCCTCGGCGACGCCGACGTGGTGGTGGCGGGCGGGATGGAGTCGATGTCCAACGTGCCGTACTACGATCGGTCCGCGCGGACCGGCGCGCGGATGGGCAACGTGGAGCTGGTGGACGGGATGATCCACGACGGCCTCTGGGACGTGTACGGGCAGCAGCACATGGGCATGTGCGCCGAGCACTGCGCCGCCACGCAGGGGATCCCCCGCGCCGCGCAGGACGAGTACGCGATCGAGTCCACCCGCCGCGCGGTCGAGGCGTGGAAGGCGGGGGCGTTCAAGGCCGAGATCGTCCCGGTGGAGATCGAGGGCAAGAAGGGCGAGAAGACGGTCGTGGCCGAGGACGACGGCCCGAAGGGCGCGCGGCCGGAGAAGATCCCGACGCTCCGGCCGTCGTTCAAGAAGGACGGCACCGTCACCGCCGGCACCTCCTCGTCCATCAACGACGGGGCGGCCGCGCTGGTGCTCGCGAGCGCCGAGCGCGCCGCGCGCGACGGGCTGCCGGTGCTCGGGCGCCTGCGCGCCTGGGGCGGCGCCGCGCGGGCGCCGGTGGAGTTCACCATCGCCCCGGCCGACGCGATCCGGACCACGCTGGCGAAGGCGCGGCTCCAGGTCTCGGACGTGGACCTCTGGGAGATCAACGAGGCGTTCGCGGTGGTGTCGATCGCCAACAACGCGCTGCTCGGCCTCGACCCGCGCAAGGTGAACGTGCGCGGCGGCGCGGTGGTGCTGGGCCACCCCATCGGCGCCTCCGGCGCGCGCATCCTGGTGACGCTGCTCCAGGCCATGAAGGACCTCGATCGCCGGCGCGGCCTGGCGTCGCTCTGCATCGGCGGCGGCGAGGCCGTCGCGCTCGTGGTGGAGCGGTAGGAGGGCGGATGAACAAGCTGGTCGAGTCGGCCGACGCCGCGGTCGCGGACGTGAAGGACGGGGCCACCATCATGGTGGGCGGGTTCGGCCTGTGCGGGAACCCGGAGAACCTGATCCTCGCGCTCCACCGCAAGGGCGTGCGCGACCTGGTGCTCGTCTCGAACAACTGCGGCACGACCGAGCTCGGGCTGGGCGTGCTGCTGAAGGCGCGGCAGATCCGCAAGATCGTCGCGTCGTACGTGGGCGAGAACAAGGAGTTCGAGCGGCAGTTCCTCTCCGGCGAGCTGGAGGTGGAGCTGGTGCCGCAGGGCACGCTCGCCGAGCGCATCCGCGCCGGCGGCGCCGGCATCGGCGGCTTCTACACCGCCACCGGCGTCGGCACGCAGGTGGCGGAGGGCAAGGAGACGCGGCTGCTCTCCGGCCGCGAGTACCTGCTGGAGCTGCCGCTCAAGGCCGACTTCGCGTTCCTGAAGGCCTGGAAGGCCGACACCTGGGGCAACCTCGTGTACCGGAAGACCACCCGCAACTTCCAGCCGATGATGGCCGCCGCGGCGGCGGTCACGGTCGCGGAGGCGGAGGAGGTGGTCGAGCCGGGCGCGCTCGACCCGGACCGGATCCACACGCCCAGCATCTACGTGAGGCGGGTGGTCCGCGGGGAGCGGTACGAGAAGTGGATCGAGCGGCGGACGATCCGTCCGGCGACGGCGTAGGGAGGATCGGAACGATGCCGCTCAACCGAGAGCAGATCGCCGCGCGCGTCGCCCGCGAGCTGCGCGACGGCTTCTACGTGAACCTCGGCATCGGGATGCCCACGCTCGTCTCCAACTTCGTGCCGCCGGGCGTCGAGGTGGTGCTGCAGTCGGAGAACGGCATCCTGGGCGTGGGCCCGTACCCGCGCGAGGACGAGCTGGACCCGGACCTCATCAACGCCGGGAAGGAGACCGTGACGGTGGTGAAGGGCGCGGCCTTCTTCTCCTCCGCCGAGTCGTTCGCGATGATCCGGGGCGGCCACATCGACCTCGCCATCCTCGGCGCGCTCGAGGTGTCGGAGCGCGGCGACCTCGCCAACTGGCTCGTGCCGGGCAAGATGGTGAAGGGGATGGGCGGCGGGATGGACCTCGTCGCCGGGGCGAAGCGGGTGGTGGTGATGATGGAGCACGCCACCAAGGACGGGAAGCCGAAGATCCTCCGCCAGTGCACGCTGCCCATCACCGGCCTGCGCTGCGTCTCGTCGATCTGCACCGACCGCGCCTGGCTGGACGTGAGCCAGGACGGCCTGATCCTGCGCGAGCTCGCGCCGGGCGAGACCGTCGAGTCGGTGCAGGCGCTCACCGAGCCGAAGCTCATCGTGGCGCCCGACCTGCGGTCCATGCAGGCATGAGAGCACGTGAGCCAATCCCCTCCCGTCGCCGCGGCGGCCGATCCGCGTCGCATCGCGTCGTTGCTCCTCCCTCACATGCCGACGGGCATGCTCGGTCGTCGCGCCTCGCGCTGCTCGCGTCTCGACCGCCCGGCTCGGTCCGGGGATTGACTCACGCGCTCTGAGCGCCGCCGCCTCGGGCGCGGGGCGGGGAGGGCACCCGTGGCCGGTCCGCTGTTCACGCTCACCACCGACTTCGGCGCCGGCTCGGGGTTCCCGGCGCAGATGAAGGCGGTGCTGCTCGTCGCGTTCCCGGACGCCCGCCTGGTGGACGTGTCCCACGAGGTGCCCGCGTTCGACGTCCTCGCCGGCGCGCTCATGCTCGAGGCCTGCCTGCCCTGGTTCCCCCGGGAGGCGGTCCACCTCGCCGTGGTGGACCCGGGGGTCGGCACCGCCCGCCGGGCGCTGTGCGTCGTGGATCCCGAGGGGCGACGGCTGCTCGGGCCGGACAACGGGCTGCTCACGCCCTTCCTCGGCCAGGGGGCGCGCGCCTGGGCGCTCGCGACGGGCGGCGTCCTGGCGGCGCCGCGCACCGCCACGTTCCACGGCCGCGACCTGTTCGCCCCGGCGGCCATCTACCTCGCCCGCGGCGGGACGCCCGCCGCGCTCGGCCGGGAGGTGGCGGATCCGGTGCGGCTGGAGTGGCCGGCGGCCGAGGTGGCCGGCGGCGAGCTGCGCGGGGTGGCGCTGGCGGCCGACCGGTTCGGCAACTTGGTCACCTCGATCCGCGCGGCCGACCTGGGCGGCGCGGCGGTGGGCGCCGCGTTCGCGGGCGACCAGCCGGCGCGCTGGGTCCGGACGTTCGGGGAGGGGGCACCGGGCGAGCTGGTCGCGCTGGTGGGGAGCGGGGGCCGGGTGGAGCTGGCCATCCGCGAGGGGAGCGCGGCCGCGCGGCTGGGTGGCGCCCGCGGGCTCACGATCCGCCTCGTTCTTGGCCCGGCCGTGAGCCCCTGATACAGTTTTCGCGGATGACGCCGTCCGGGACGAAGCGGCGCTCCGCGCGCCTCCACCACGAGATCCCCGTGGCCTACCGGACGGTGGGCGCCTTCCTCAGCGACTGGGCCACCGACATCAGCCAGGGCGGGCTGTTCATCAACACGCGCAGCCCGCTGCCGGTCGGCACGGCGGTGAAGATCCTCATACAGCTCCCGGGCGCGTCCTTCCCGTACCACCTGGAAGGCCGCGTCACCCGCGTCAGCCCGTTCGGCAACCCCGTGAACGTCGTGCCGGGCATGGGCATCGAGTTCACCGGCGTGGACGAGCCGCGGCGGCGCGAGCTGGAGGCGTTCGTCTCGCGGCTGCGCCGCGATCTCGACGAGAGCTGAGAGCACGTGAGCCAATCCCCTCCCGTCGCCGCGGCGGCCGATCCGCGTCGCATCGCGTCGTTGCTCCTCCCTCACATGCCGACGGGCATGCTCGGTCGTCGCGCCTCGCGCTGCTCGCGTCTCGACCGCCTGGCTCGGTCCGGGGATTGATTCACGCGCTCTGAGCCCGGCCGGCGCCCGCCGGCTGAAGTTCGCGCCGGGGCGTGTTATCCCCGGCGCGTGCGCATCCCGCTGACCATCGAGGCGCTCGCCCCCGGCGGCGAGGGCGTGGGCCGCCACGGCGAGCTGACCGTGTTCGTGCCCTGGACCGCGCCCGGCGACCGGGTGCTCGCCGACGTCCCGCCGCCGCGCCCCGGGGCGGCCACCGCGCACGGCGCGCTGGTCGAGCTCACCGCGCCCGGCGAGGCCCGGGTGGCCGCGCCGTGCCGCCACTTCGGCCCGGGCCCGTCGCCGGACGCCGCCTGCGGCGGCTGCGAGTGGCTCCACGTCGCGTACCCGGCGCAGCTCGCCGCGAAGGAGCGGTCGCTGCACGAGGCGCTGCGGCGGATCGGCAAGCTCGAGCCGGGCAGCTACCCGGCGCGGCCCATCGTCCCCTCGCCCTCGCCCCTGCGCTACCGCGCCCGCGCCAAGTTCCACCACGACCGCGCCGCCGGCCGGCTGGTGTTCTTCCGCCGGCGCTCCCACGAGCCGGTCCGGCTGCGCGAGTGCCACCTGCTGTCGCCCGGGCTCGACGCGCTGCGCGAGGCGGTCGGGCCGGCGCTCGCCGCGGCGAAGCTCTCGCCGCGCGAGGTGGCGCTGGAGTGGTCGGACGCCGCGGAGCGGGGCGCGGCGTGGCTGCTCCTGCCGGAGGTGACCGCGCCGGTGCGCGCCCGCGCCGAGGCGCTCCTCCGCGCGGTGCCGTCGCTCCAGGGCCTCGTGCTCCAGGCCGAGGGCGGGCAGCCGGTGACCGCCGGCGACCCGGTGCTGCGGCAAGCGCGCGCGCCCGGTCGGCCGGAGGCGGGGACGCAGCGCTCGCGGCCGGACGTGTTCCAGCAGGCGAACCGCGGCGCGAACGCGCGGCTGGTGGAGACCGCGCTCGAGCTGCTCGCGCCCGCGGGCGAGGAGGTCCTCGAGCTGCACTGCGGCGCGGGGAACTTCACCGGGCCGCTCTCGGAGCGGGCCCGGAGCGTCTCCGCGGTGGAGGTGCAGGGGCCGGCGCTCGACCTGGCCCGCGCCGACCTGGGCGGGCGGAACGTGCGCTTCTTCGCGGGCGACGCGCTGGCGCTGGCGCGCGCCTTCGGCCGCGAGGCCGGCCCCGGGGCGCGGCGCTTCGGCGCGGCGCTGCTCGACCCGCCGCGCGAGGGGGCGCGGGGGATCGGGCCCGCGCTCCGCGACCTGGGCGTTCCGCGGGCCGTCTACGTCTCCTGCGACCCGGCCACGTTCGCGCGCGACCTGCGCGCCTGCGTGGAGGCCGGCTATCGCGTCGCGGCGGTGGTCCCGGTGGACATGTTCCCGCAGACGCACCACGTGGAGGGGGTGGCGCTGCTCGAGCGGTAGCGCGCGCCGGGTGGGCTTGCGGCGGGGGGCCGCGCGCACCCACCGTCGCCGCCGTGACACCGTGGTGACACGCCGAGGGCACGCTCCCACCGGCCACCGGCCAGCCCCATGCCCACGCGACTCCCCCTGCACCGTTACCCCGCCCGCACGCTGCCTGCCATGCTCGAGCACACGGCGGCGCGGCTCCCGGACAAGCCGTTCATCCGGTTCTTCGACCCGGCCACGCCCGGCGCGGCGCCGCGGGCCGTGACGTTCGCCGGGTTCCGCGCCGGCGTGGGCCGCGCGGCCGCGTTCCTGCGCGCGCACGGCGTCGGCCCGGGGACGCGCATCCTGCTGCTCGCCGACAACTCGCCGGAGTGGCAGATGGTGGCGCTCGGGGCGCAGCTCCTCCGCGCCGAGCCGGCCGCGATCTTCGCCAGCCTCTCGGCCGAGGCGGCCCAGGGGATCGCGCGGCGGGTGCGGCCGCGGGTGGTGGTCGTCTCGGGCGCGCAGGGCTGGGAGAAGCTCGCGCCCGTCGCCGGCGAGCTGTCCGCCGCCGGCCTGCGGGTGGTCCTCTCCGGCGAGCCGCTCGCCGCGGCGTCGCTCGTCGCCGGCCTCTCGGCCATGACCCTGGCCGACGCGACCGGGCCGGGCGCGCCCGGCCTCGACGGCGCGGAGCACGCCGCGCTCGCCGCCGCGGTGGGCGAGGAGGACCCGTTCCTGCTGCTCTTCACGAGCGGCACCACCGGCCGGCCCAAGGGCGTCCGGCTGCCGCAGCGCGCGATGGTGCACGCGGTCGAGGGCGGGACGCTGCCGGTCGGCACCACCGAGGACGACCTCGGCGTGCACTTCCTGCCGTTCGCCCACGTGGCCGGGCACGCCCAGTTCACGCTGGCGCTGGCCCAGGGGCACGCGCTCGCGATGACCGCCCGGCGCGAGGACATCGAGCGCGCGCTGGAGCTCCACCCGACCTACCTGTTCTCGGTGCCGCTCGTGTACGAGCGGATCCGCGCCGGCGTGCTGGCGCGGGTGGACGCGCTGCCGGGGCCGGCGCGCGCGCTCGCCCGGCGCGCGCTGGAGGCGGCGGCGCGGGTGCGGGTGGACGGCTCGCGGCGTCTCCCCGATCGCGCCCTGGCGCGCCTCGCCGACCGGCTGGTGGGGCGCGCCGTGCGGGCCAGGCTCGGCGGCCGCATCCGCGGCCTGTTCGCCGGCGGCGCCCCCGCGGCGCCGGCGCTGTTCCGGTTCTACGAGGCGCTCGGCATCCCCATGGTCGAGCTCTACGGCATGAGCGAGACGGCCGGGCTCATCTCGTCCAACCTGTTCTCGGGCCCGCGCCGTGCCGGGAGCGCCGGGTACCCGACGCCCGAGCACGACCTGCGCTTCGCCCCCGACGGCGAGCTGCAGGTGCGCGGCCCGCTCCTGTTCACCGGCTACCTCGAGCCCGAGGACGCCGAGGATGCCTACACGGACGACGGCTTCTTCCGCACCGGCGACGTCGGGTGCGAGGAGCCGGACGGCGCGCTCCGGATCGACGGCCGGAAGAAGAACCTCATGGTGCTCTCCACCGGCAAGAAGGTGTCGCCCGAGCCGGTGGAGCAGGCCATCGCGGCCGCCGAGCCGTTCCAGGGCGCGGTGCTGCTCGGCGAGGGACGTCCGTTCGTGGCCGCGGCCGTGTTCGTGGCCAGGGAGGAGCTGGCCCGCCTCGCCGCCGCCGGCAAGGACGCGGCCGAGGAGCTGCTCCCGCGCGCCCGCGCCGCGCTGGCCGCGTTCAGCGAGTTCGAGAAGCCCAAGCGCCTGCTGGTGATCCCGGGCGCGCCGCACGAGCACCCCGCGCTCGTCACGCCGACGCTGAAGGTGAAGCGCGACGCGCTCGTCGAGTGGCTGGCGCCCTCGCTGGCGCGGCTGTACGGCGCGGTGTAGGCGCCGCCCGCCCTCGTCGCCGATCGTCACCCGAGGTGCGCCCGGGTCGCACCGCCCGTCGCGTGGACCCCGCCCGCGCGACTTGGGGCGGGCCGGGGCGGCTGCTACAAGCCAGACCATCGGTCCGGTGCGACGGGGGGAGCGATGGATTCACGTGTCGTGACGTGCGCACGCTGCGGCGGCGAGGTGCCCGGGGGCGCGCCGCGCTGCACGTGCGGGTATCCGACCTCGCCTGCCGCCGCCACCGGGCGCGCGCCGGGGTCGCCGCCGCCGCTCCCGGCCGCCGCGCCCGCGCCGACCCCCGCGCCGGCGTCGACGCCCGCCGTGCCGCTCGCGCAGGCGCTCGGCTTCGACGACGCTCCGGGGCCGGCGGACGGGGCCGAGGCCAGCTTCGAGGATCTCGACCTGGGCGGCGAGCCGGAGCCGCAGGCGCCGGCCGCCGCCGCGCCGGCCGTCGCGGAGCGCGCCCGCTACCGCGGCCCGGCCGCCGGCCCCGCCTTCGCGCGCGTCACCCCTCGCCGCGGCGCCGCGCCGGTGCTGGGCGCCGTCGCGGTGCTGTGCCTCGGCGCGGTGTTCGCGTTCGTCTGGCAGGCGCGGAAGCTGGAGCGCGCCGCGCCGGCCCCGGACGCCGCCACCGCCATCGCCACCGCGCCGGCGGCCGCGACGGCGCCTGCGCCCGCCGCCCGCCCCGGCGTCCGCCGATCCCGCCGCGCTCGCCGTCGCGCCGGCGCCCGCGCCCGTGGTCGCCGCCCGCACGCTGGCCCCGGCCGCCGCGCCGTCCAGGGTGCCGGCCGAGCCGCCCGCGCCGCGCCCCCGCGCCGCCCGCGAGCAGCCGGCGCCGTCGCCCGCACCGCGGCCGTCCACCGCGCGCGCCGCCGAGCGCGCTGCCGACCCGGCCCCGGCGCGCGGCGGAGGCTCGGTCGGCCCGGCCACGCTGGTCTCGCTCGATCACGCGGACGCCGGGCGCGGCGCCTGGACCGACGTGCCGCTCCCGCCGCCGCCCGCGGGCGCGACGCCGGTGGAGGACGCGCCGCGCTACGCGGCGGAGGGCTTCCGGAAGCCGCACCTCGAGGTCGCGCGCTGCGTGCAGGACGCCATCCGGCTTCCGCGCGACGCGCGGGAGCGGGTGAGCGGGCCGGTGACGGTCCGCTTCGCGGTGGCGAAGGACGGGACGGTGGGGCTGTTCCAGGTGATGGGGGACCTGCCCGACCGCCGCGTCGCCGACGCCATCTGGACCGCGGTGCGCGGCTGCCGCTTCGCACCCGGCGCCGACGCGGCGGGCAAGCCCACCCGGCTCTGGGTGGTGATGCCCATCCGCTTCGACGAGTAGCGCGCGGGGGCGGCGGCGCGGGTCAAGGGCCGGTCACCAGCGCGCCCGCGCTCCAGGCGGTGCCGCCGCGCAGGTCCCGCACCACCGACCAGACCAGCGCCGGTCCTGCGGGCGCCGGTGCGTACCGGTCGGCCTCGCCCGCGCCGTGCGTGACGAGCCGGTCGATCTCGCCGGCGGTCCCGAACCAGGAGAACGCCCAGGTCTCGCGCCGGGTCTCGATGGGCCGACCGTCCGAGTCGGCGTACACGTACTCCTCGAGCAGCGCCGCGGGGTCGCCGGGGAGGGCGGGGAGCAGGTCCTGATCGCCGCCCGCGATCGCGGCGGGCGGCGCGCCCGGCGGCGGCAGCGCGGCGCCGCCCAGGCGGACCGCCGAGATCACCGGGTTCGCGTTGGGCGGGGAGAGCGCCTCCGGGCCGCGCACCCGCACGCGCTTCAGCGCGATCACGTGTCCGCGGAGGTCCCACTCGGCCAGCAGGCGCGCGGCCACCTCGGCCAGCGCCGCGCACGCGTCCGGCGCCGCGGACGCCGGCGCGAGCTCCGCGGGCGCCGCGTCGAGCGCGAGCGCGATCACCGTCACCTCCAGCCCGAGCACCCGCTCCGCCGCGCCGGCGGGGAGCGCCGAGAAGGAGAGCTCCGGCGGCAGCTCGTAGGCGGGCTCGGGCAGCGTCACCTCGGAGCCCGGATCGGCCGGGTCGCGCCGCACCACCGCCGCCTCGCAGCCCAGCGGGCCGCAAGCGGCCGCGCCCGCGAAGGTGAGCGCGCCGGCGCGGCCCCGCCCCGGCGCCGCGCAGGCCTCGGCGAGGTCGGCGCCCGAGAGGAGGGCGGCCGGGTCGGTCAGCGCCTCGAGGCGGGCGCACCCGGACGCGTCCGGTGCGCCGGGCACGGGCGTGCACGCGAGGTGGATCACCGTCGCGCGGCGGGAGGGATCGGCCGCCTGGAGCGGGTGCGCGACCAGCGCGTCGAGCGCGGCGCGGGCCGGGGCGCTCCCGTCGCCGGCGGGGGCGATCTCGGGCGGCTCGGCGCGGATCGCGAGCACCCGGAGGCCGGAGACCTCGGAGGCCGGCGGAAAGTCCGGGGCGCACCCGGAGACGAACGCGGCGAGGAGGAGGGCGAGCGGGAGCGGCAGGAGGTGGCGCATGGCGGGCTCCGTCAGTACTCGGCGCGCAGGCCGAACGCGGGGAAGAAGGGGAGGCCGGTCACCCAGCCCCGGCGCGTGTAGTCGTGGTTCCAGGCGACCGCCTCGGCGTTCTCCCGTGCGGTCGCGTTCTGGATCTCGAGGTAGGCGGCGAACGTCCAGGTGCGGTAGGTCCACTTCTTGTCGGCGCGGACGTCGAGCTGGAAGAACGCCGGCATCCGCGCCGACCGGCGCCCGGTCTCGAGCGGGCGGTACGCGTCCGCGTCGGCGTCGTACACGGCGGCGCGGACGGGCTCGTAGGGATTGCCGCTGCCCGCGCGCAGGCGGAAGCCGGCGGACAGGCCGTCCCACAGCTCCGGGAGCTCCCAGCTCCCCACCGCCACGAGGTTGAGCGGCTGGTCGTAGGCGTCGCCCTCGTCCTCGAGCCGCTCCCCGCCCACCGCCTGCCCGCGCCGCGTGCGCGACCACGACGTGGCGAGCCAGCCCGTGAAGCGGGCCCCGGGCTCCCAGCGGAGCAGCAGCTCCGCGCCGCGCGCGCGCCCGGTGCCGCGGCTGGAGAAGCGCTCCGGCACCTCGACGCCGTCGCGGACCACCGTGGCGTCCGACGGGAGCGCCAGGTCGAACAGGCGCTTCGCGAAGAGCTGCACGCCCACGGTGAGGCGCGGGAGGAGGCGCTGCTCCACGCCGGCCGAGTACTGCCAGGCGCCCTCCGGCCGGAGCGCCGGGTTGCCCCACTCCTCGGTGAGGTAGGCGAGCGGCGGCGACTGGTGGTAGAGGCCGGCGGCCGCGGTGAGCGCGGTCGAGGCACGGAGCTGCCAGCGGGCCGCGACGCGCGGGTCCGCCCAGGTGCGCGTGCCCAGCAGCCGCTGCGCGTCGGCGCGGATCCCCGGGACGATCGCCACGCCCGCCGCCGGCTTCCAGGTCGCCTCCAGGAACGCGCCGCCCTCGGCGCCCTCGATCCGCGCGCGGTATCGCCTCGGCGGTTCCTGCGGCGAGGGCACCTGGCCCGGCGGCGGGAAGGGCGGGGCGGTCACCTCGACGCGCGCCGACGGCGCCCAGCCGCCGTCCACGCCGGCGGCGAGGTCGAGCCACGGCGCCGCGGCGTGGCGGACCTCGCTGCGCACGCTGCCGGTGAAGACCCGGGACCGCTCCTGGTACGCGTCGCCGGCCCGGATGGTCGCGTCCTGCCAGTCGCCGCCCGCCGAGACCTCGACCCGCGTCGCCTCGCTGGCGCGGTGCGCCCAGCGCAGCGTGGCGACCGAGAAGCGGGTCCCGTACTCGAGCAGCGCCACGTCGCGGAGCTCCTCCCGCGCCACGCCGGTGAGGACCATCCGATCGTCCGATCCGAACACGTCGAGGCGGACCGTGTCGTCCGGGCCGGGGTGCCAGGCCGCCTTGGCCTGCAGGTCGTAGTAGCGCGGCGCCACGCGCATCCCGGGGCCGTCGTCGGACTGCTCGGCGGCGCGGGTCAGGATCGCGTCGGCGTAGGAGCGCCGCGCGGCGAGCGCCACGCCCACCCCGGCCGCCGTCGTCCCCTCGACGAGCGCGGTGGCGTGGTACAGGTTCACGTCGGCGAGCGCGTGGCTGTGCTCGCCCGGATCGCGGGTGACGAGGTTCACCCGGCCGCCGATCGCGCGCCCGGTGCGCACGCCGAAGTTGCCCGGCTCGAACTCCACGTCCTGGAGCAGGTCCGAGGCGTAGACGCTGGTCAGGCCGCCGAAGTGGAACACCTGCGGCACCCGCTGGCCGTCCACGTAGACGCGGGTGTCGCGCGGATTGCCGCCGCGGACCACGAGCTGGCCGGAGGGGCCGGGCGGCCGCGCCACGCCGGGCAGGTTCTGCAGCACCTTCACCGCGTCGCCGGACGCGCCGGGGACGCGGCGCACCTCGCCGGCGGAGAGCGCCACCCGCGAGACCTCGCGCGCCTCCCGCTCCCCGACCACCACCGCCTCGTATTCGCCCGGGCCGGCCGCCCGCGCCACCCAGTACGTCGCCTCCAGCGCCTCGCCCGCGCGGACCTCCTCCATCGAGCGGAGCGGCCGGTGCGCGCCGTCCTCGACGGTGACCGCCACCGGGCCGGCCGGGACCCCGGCGAGCGCGAAGCGTCCGTCACGGTCGGTGTAGGTCGAGCGCCCCTCGCCGGCGGCCGGCTCGGCCCGCACCAGCGCGCCGGCCACCGGCAGGCGGGTGCCGCGCTCCAGCACCCGCCCGCGAAGCTCGGGCGGCGCGGGGGCGTCCTCGGGCGCGGCGAGCCGGAACTCGAAGCGGTAGGCGATGCGCACCGCCGCAGGCTTCCCGTCGATCTCGGCGGGCGTGAAGCGGAGGCGGCGCGCGGCGGCGAGCGCCGCCTCGTCGAGCCCGTGGTCGGCGGACCCGGTCACCTCGGCCGAGACCACCTCGCCCGCATCGGAGAGCTCCAGCTCGAGCGCGACCACGCCGGTGACGCCGGCGGCCCGGGCGGCCTCCGGGTAGTCCGGCTCGACCGCCTCGAGGAGCTCCGGTGCGCGGGTCAGGGCGCCCACGCCCTCGCCGGCGCGAGCGAGGGGAGGCGCCGCCGCGAGGAGCGCGGCGGCGAGCGTGAGGAGGCGGATCATGGGGTCACTCCAGGACGAAGGTGTAGGTGAAGCGGATCTCGGTCTCGACCGGCTCGCCCTCGAGCAGCGCCGGCTGGAAGCGGAAGCCGAGCGCGGCCGCGCGGGCCGCCGCGCCGAGCCCGCCGCCCGGCTCGGAGAGCACGCGCGCCGCGGCCACGCGGCCCTCCCGATCGACGCGCAGGAGCAGCACCACCCGGCCCTCCAGCCCGGCGCGGCGGGCGTCGGGCGGGTAAGGCACCTCCGGTCGCGCCACGAGCCGCGGCTGCGCCGAGGGCCGCGGCGCGGCGGGGAGCGGCCGGGCCGGCTCCGGCGCGTCGGCGACCTCCCGAGGGCGGCCCGCGAGCGTGTCGCCGGTGCCCACCGCGAAGCCGCCCGCGGTGGCGGTGGACGAGAGCGAGATGCCCACGCGCGGCGCGCGGGCCGGCGCGGGCGAGGGGGCGGGCGCGTCCGGGGGCGGCGGCGGCGCGGGCGCGGGCGGCGCCGGGATGGGCCGCGGCGGCGGGAGCGCCGCGGCGGCGACCCGGCGCGGCGGAGGCGGCGCGGCGGGCGGCGGCTCCGGGGCGGGCGGCGGGGCCGGCGGCGGCGCGGCCTCGAGGTCCACCACCACCGGCGCGGGCCGCTCGCGAGGCCTCGGCGGGAGGCGCAGCGCCGCGGCGAGGATCGCCGCGTGCAGCAGGAGCGAGGCCGCGGCGGCGCCGGCGAGCGGGCCGCGGAGCCCGGGCGCTTGCCCCGCGGTCACCGCGCCGCTCCCGCGTCCTCGCGCTCGATCTGGATGGCGAAGCGGGTGAGCCCCTCGGTCTTCACCAGGTCGATGAGCGACACCACCGCGCCGTGCGAGGCCGCGCGGTCGGCGCCGATGACCGCGCGCGCCTCCGGGCTCCGGGCGAGCGCGGCGCGCACCGCCGCCCGCGCCGCGTCGCGCTCCACCGGCGCGCCGTCGAGGAACAGGTGGCCGCCGCGGTCGAGCGTGAACGCGAGCGTGGGGCCGGTGGACTCGCCGCCGCTCGCGGCGCGGGGCAGGTCCACGTCGATGCCGTCCTTCACCACGTACGTGGCGGTGACCATGAAGACCACCAGCAGCACCAGCGTGACGTCCACCAGCGGCGTCACGTTGATGCCGGTGATCGCGTCGTCGGGGTCGTTGGAGTGCGCGGCCATGGCGGGCTCCCGGGTCAGGCGGCGGTGACGGGCGGGCGCGCCCGCGCCAGCGCGGCCTGGCGGACCTCGTCGCGCTCCAGGTGGGCGGCGAGCGCGTGCTCGATCGCCTCCGCGCGCTGCACCAGCGCTTTCAGCCAGCGCTGGTAGCCGTTGAACGCGACCACCGCCGGGATCGCCACCAGGATGCCCGCGGCGGTCGCGACCAGGGCCTCCGAGATGCCGGCCATCACCGCCGCGGCGCCCGCGCCGCGCGGCCCGCCCACCGCCAGGTCGGAGAACGCCTGGATGACGCCGATCACGGTGCCGAACAGCCCGAGGAAGGGGGCGTTGTTCCCGAGCGTCCCGAGGAACGACAGCGCGCGCTCGTAGCCGGGCCGCGCCTCGGCGATCGCGCACGCGACCGCCTCGTGCACCGACGCCGGGCCGCCCTCGGCGGCGTCGAGGGCGGCGCGCGCCACCTCGGCCTCGAGCCCCCGCAGCCGTCCGACCCGGAGCCGCGCCTCCTCCAGGCGCCCCGCGCGCAGCAGCGGCAGCAGCCCCGGGACCGGCGCGCGGCGCCGCGCGAACCAGGCGAGCCGCTCGAGGATCAGCGTCACCGACGCCACGGAGAGCGCGGCGAGCAGGAACATCACCCACTCCGCGCCGGCGCGGGTGAACAGGTGGAACAGTGCGTTCGTCATGTCTCGCTCCGGGGCGACCGCGCCTGCGGCCGCCGTCGAGCGCGAAACACCGCTGCCCCGCGGCCGCGCTACCGCGGGCGCGCAGCGGCTCCCGCCCGACCCTCCGGGAGGCGGGCGGCGGTCCGGGAGCTGGCGGTGATCGCCCGGTGGGCGCGGGGCGGCGCCTCAGCGGGCCGGGGCGGGCTGGGAGCGGATGGCCTCGAGCCGCTCGACCAGGGTCGGGTGGCTGTAGTGCCAGGCGCTGTACCAGGGGTGCGGGTGCAGGTTGGAGAGGTTCTCGCCGTTCAGCCGCACCAGCGCGCTCGCGAGCGCGTCCGGCGCCCGCGCCAGCGCGATCGCGTAGCGGTCCGCCTCGTACTCGTGGCGGCGGGACATCTGCGCCGCGAGCGGCGCGAGCCAGAACACGAACGCGCCGCCGCACAGCGAGAGCAGCGCGACGGCCGCGTGGAGCGAGGGGCCGTCGAAGCCGAACGCGGTGTAGAGCGGCGGCCACGGCACGATCCGCGAGAGGACGAACAGCATCCCCAGCGTCCCGGCGAGCGACAGCGCCAGGCCGCGGTGCACGTGGTGGCGGCGGTAGTGGCCGATCTCGTGCGCCAGCACGCTGGCGGCCTCGTCCACGCTCATGCTCGCCACCAGCGTGTCGAACAGCACGATGCGAGGCCGGAAGATCCCGGTGAAGTACGCGTTCGAGTGGCCGGAGCGGCGCGACGCGTCCATCACGAACAGCCCGCGGTTCGCGAAGCCCGCGTCGCGCGAGAGCGCGTCGAGGCGCTCGCGGAGCGGCCCGTCCGGCAGCGGCTGGAACCGGTTGAACAGCGGCGCGATGAACGTCGGCCAGGCCCAGAGCAGGACCACCTGGACGACCACCAGGAACGCGAACAGCCACAGCCACCACTGCGCGCCCGCGAAGCGCATGAAGCCGTAGACCGCGTACAGGATGGGGACGCCGAGCAGCGCCTGGAGCGCGAGCCCGCGGGCGCGGTCGCCGAGCCAGGTCCCCAGGGTGGTCCGGTTGAAGCCGAAGCGGGCCTCGGTCACGAACGTGCGCCAGGCGGAGAAGGGGAGCGCGAGCGCGGCGCCGCCCAGCGCCAGGATCGTCAGGTAGGCGACGAACCGGTGCGGCCCCGCCAGGCGCGCCGAGACGGCGCGGTCGAGCCAGGGCAGCACGCCGGAGAACAGCACCACGAGCGTGGCCGCGGCGGAGAAGAGCCCGTCGGCGAGCGCCAGCCGTCCGTTCGCGAGCGTGTACGCCCGGCTCCGCGCCGCGATCTCCTCGCTCAGCTGCCCCGCGAGCGGCGCCGGCACGCCCTGCGCCCGGCGGGCGTGGCGGAGGTTCAGCGCGAGGAGCCCGGTCTCCACCGCCACCTGCACGGCGAACAGCGCCAGGAAGACCGGGACGACCAGGGGGCCCATGACCTCCCGTCATACACCGCCCCCGCGGCGCGCGCAGCCGGGCCCCGCCGTCCCGCCGCGCCGACGGGCCGGCCCGGTTAGACTCGCCGGGTGGACGCCCTGGTCTCGGAGCTCGCCCGGCTCCTGCGCGCGAACGGCGTGCGCGTGTCGCCCGCCGAGGTGGCCGACGCGGTCGCCGCCGGCGCCCTCGTGGGCGTGGAGGACCGGGCGGCGTTCAAGGCGGCCCTGCGCGCCACCCTGGTGAAGCGCGCCGCGGACGTGCCGGTGTTCGAGGCGCTGTTCGAGCTCCTCTTCTCCGGCATGGGGCGGCTGGTGGCGGGCGCCGAGCGCGGGCTGCTCGCCGAGCTGGAGCAGCAAGGGCTGCTCGAGCCCGACGACCTGGAGATGGTCGCCTGGACGCTGGGCGAGCTGTCCGCCGCGATGAGCCCGCTCGCCCTCGCCGCGCTCCAGGGGGATCCCGCGCTCCTGGCGCGGCTGCTCCGCTCGGCCGCGCAGCAGCTCGACTTCGCCGCGCTGGCGAGCGCCGGCGCCACCGGCTTCCAGGGCCGGCGCCTGCTCGCGGCCGCGGGCGGCGCGGCGCTCGCCGCCGACGCGGCCGCGCTGGAGCAGGCGCTGCGGGCCCGCGGGCTGGACGTGGCGAAGCTGCAGCTCGTCTCGGAGCGGGTCGCGGATGCGCTCCGCCGCGTCGAGGACGCAGCCCGGCGCTGGGCGGAGCTGGAGGCCGGGGCCCGCACCGTCCGGCGCGCGGAGCAGGGGCGCGGCGGCCTCTCGCCGCTCTCGCGCGAGGACGTCGCGCGCACCGAGCGCGCCGTGAAGCGGCTCGCCGAGCGGCTGAAGAGCCGGCTGGTGCGGCGCGACCGGAGCCGCCGCCGCGGCGTGCTGGCGGTCCGGCGGACGCTCCGGCGCAACCTCGGGCTGGGCGGCTTCCCGGCGCAGGTGGTGTTCCGGCGCCGGCGCCCGCAGCGGCCGGACGTGGTCATCCTGTGCGACGTGTCGGAGTCGGTGCGCCACGTCACCCGGCTGATGCTGCTGTTCCTCTACACCATGCAGTCGCTGTTCAGCCGGGTCCGCACGTTCGTGTTCGTGGCCGACCTCGCCGAGGTGACCGCGCAGCTCCGGGCCGAGCGCGAGCCGGCCCGCGCCGCGGACCTGGCGGTGGCCGCGCGCGCCGTGAGCCTCGCCGCCAACTCGAACTACGGCCGGGCGCTGCGCACCTTCCACCGCGCCGCGCTGCCCGCCGTCACCCGCCGCACCACCGTCCTCGTCATCGGCGACGGCCGGAACAACTACAACCCCCCGGAGGCGTGGGTGCTGGAGGAGCTGCGCCGGCGGGCCCGCCGCGTGCTGTGGATGTGCCCCGAGCCCCGGCACCTGTGGGGCACCGGCGACAGCGAGCTGCCGCTCTACGCGGCCCACTGCGACCGCGTCGCGCCGGTGACCACGCTCGCCGAGCTGGAGGGGATCGCCGACGCGCTGGTGCCCGGCCGCTGACCCGCCGGCGCCGGCCCGGCCGTCCCGGGACGGCCGGCGATTGACTCCCCGCCCACCGTTCCATAGGTTCCGCGCCGATGTCCGATCTCGTGCCCCTCTCCAGGAAGCCGGCCCCCGCCGCGGGCGGGCCCGCCCCCTCGCCGGCGGCGCCGCCGCGCAAGGTCTACGTCCACACGTTCGGCTGCCAGATGAACGAGTCCGACTCCGACCGGATGGTCGAGCTGCTCGGGCGCCACGCCTACGCCCGCGCCGCCAGCGCGGACGAGGCCGACCTCATCCTGCTCAACACCTGCGCGGTGCGCGAGAAGGCCGAGCAGAAGCTGCTCTCGGCGCTGGGGCGCTATCGCGAGGTGAAGGCGCGGCGCGGCGCGCTCATCGCGGTGTCCGGGTGCGTCGCACAGCAGGAGAAGGACCGGCTGCTCGCGCGCGTGCCGTACGTGGACTTCGTGTTCGGGCCGGACAACATCGGCCGGCTGCCGGAGATGGTCGAGCGCGCCCGCGACGAGCGCTTCGCCGAGACCGGCTGGATGGACTCGGAGGAGTACGTGTTCCCGCGCGCCGACCCCGAGGCGGCCCGCGGCCGGGTGACCGCGTTCGTCACCGCCATGAAGGGCTGCGACAACGTCTGCGCGTTCTGCATCGTGCCGCACACCCGCGGGCGCGAGGTGTCGCGGCCGTTCCCCGACGTGGTGGCCGAGTGCGCGGCGCTCGCCGGCGTGGGCGTGCGAGAGGTGACGCTCATCGGGCAGAACGTGAACTCGTACACCGGCGGCTGCACGTTCGCCGACCTGCTCCGGCGCGTGGCGGCCGTGCCCGGGATCGACCGCATCCGCTTCACCACCAGCCACCCGCACGACCTGTCCGACGCGCTCGTCGAGGTGTTCCGCGACGAGCCGAAGGTGATGCCGCACTTCCACCTGCCGGTGCAGTCCGGCTCCGACGCCGTGCTGCGCCGCATGCGCCGCGACTACTCGGTGGCGGAGTACCTCGATCGCTTCGACCGCCTGCGCGCCGCCCGGCCCGGCATCGCCATCACCACCGACTTCATCGTGGGGTTCCCCGGCGAGACCGACGCCGACTTCGAGGCGTCGCTGGCGCTCCTGGAGCGCGCGCGCTTCGAGCAGAGCTTCAGCTTCGTGTTCAGCCCGCGGCCGCACACCGTCGCGGCGGTGCGGCTCGGCAGCGCGCCGGAGTGGCGGGACGTGCCGCGCGAGGCCGCGGTGGCGCGGCTCGAGCGGTTGCTCGCGGCGCAGCGGCGCATCGCCGGGGAGATCCTGGCCGGCGAGCTCGGGAAGGTGGTCGAGGTGCTGGTGGAGGGCCCGTCCGACGAGCCGGGGGAGCGGCTGGGGCGGACGCCGGAGAACCGCGTGGTCCACCTGGCGGCGGACGAGGCGGCCGCGCCGGCGGGCGCGCGCGTGGCGGTGCGCATCACGCGCGCCGGCGGCAGCTCGCTCTCGGGCACGCTCGCGTGAGCGCGGACCTCCCGGCCGCGGCTGGGGCCGTCGCCGCCCCCGTGGGGAGGGGCTGGCGGGCGCTCGCGGCCGCGGGGGCCGCCGCGTACGCCGGGTTCATCTACTGGCTCTCCTCCCGCCCGGATCCGCTGCCGTTCGTGCCGAAGGGCGTCTTCTCGCACGACAAGGTGATCCACGCGTCCGCCTACGCCGTGCTCGGGGCGCTCCTCGCGCTGGCGCTGGCCGGCACGCGCCTGGCGCGCGGGCGCCGCCGGCTGCTCGCGACCGCGGTGGTGCTGGCCAGCCTGTACGGCGCGAGCGACGAGTGGCACCAGGCGCACGTGCCGCACCGGCAGCCCGACGCGTTCGACTGGGCGGCCGACACCGCCGGCGCGCTTGGGGGCGCGGCGCTCGCCGCCGCGTTCTTGCGGCGCCGGTCGCGCGCGGGCTAGCATCCGGGCGCGATGCCCATCCTGCTGCCGTACGCGGGCGCGAGGCCCCGGCTGCACCCCAGCGTCTTCGCCGCGCCCGGCTGCGTCGTCACCGGCGACGTGGAGGTGGGCCCCGAGGCCTCGCTCTGGTTCGGGACGGTGGTGCGGGGGGACGTGAACACCGTCCGGATCGGCGCCCGCACCAACGTGCAGGACGGGACCGTCATCCACGTCACCACGCGCACGCACCCGACCGTCATCGGCGAGGACGTCACCATCGGCCACCGCGCGGTGCTGCACGGCTGCACCGTGCACGACCGCTGCCTGATCGGCATCGGCGCGATCGTGCTCGACGGCGCGGTGGTGGGCCCCGACGCCATGGTCGGAGCCGGGGCGCTCGTCCCGCCCGGCGCGGTGGTGCCGCCGGGCACGCTGGTCATGGGCCAGCCCGCGAAGCCGAAGCGCCCGCTCACGCCGGAGGAGATCGCCTTCCTGCGGACCAGCGCGGCGAACTACGTGTCGTACGCCGCGCGCTACCGCGCCGAGGGGGGCGTACCATGACGGTGGTCGAGGCGCTGCAGCGCTCGGTCCTGTTCCGCGACTTCACCGAGACCGGCCTGCGCATCTTCGCGAGCGTCGCCGCGGAGAAGGCCGTCCCGGCCGGCAGCCCGCTGTTCGTCGAGAACATGGTGGGCGAGTCGATGTTCATCCTGAAGACCGGCACCGTGCGCGTCACCCAGCGCGGGCCGGAGGGCGAGCGCGAGCTGGCCGTGCTGGGGCCGGGCGAGCACCTGGGCGCGCTGGCGCTGCTCGGCAAGAGCGTGCGCCTGGTGTCGGCGGTGGCGGCCACGCCCTGCGAGGTGCTGGAGCTGGCCCAGCGCGATTTCGTGCGGCTGCAGCCGCAGAAGCCGCAGGCGTGCCTGAAGCTGGCGCTCGCCATCGCCGCCGACCTCTCGGCGAAGGTGGCGGAGAGCCGCGAGCTGCTGCGCGGCCTGGCGGCGGCGAGACCCTCCGCGCCGTGACCCGGGTGCACGGGACGTGCGCGTCGCGCGCCCGCGCGGGCGGGCGGGAAGCCTGCGCACGGGCGCACGTGCCGCGTGACCTCCGGGCGGACATGCGGTAAGCCGGGATCCCGGGAAGGAGCGCGAGGCACCGCGGATGCTCGAACGCCTGGTCGAGTTGCTCGGAGGGCACTCCCTCCACGTCGGATACGCGTTCGTCTTCGCCGTGCTGGTGCTGTGCGGCTTCGGCCTGCCCATGCCCGAGGACGTGATCCTCGTCACGGGCGGCGTGCTCGCCTGGCTCGCGAGCGACCTCGAGGCGGCCTCGTTCTCGGCGATGGTCCGGGACGACGGGCTGCTGTTCATGGTGGCGGTGGGGCTGGCGGGCATCCTGGCGGGCGACTCGGTCATCTTCCTGGCCGGCCGCAAGTTCGGCGCCCAGGTGGCGGACTTCCGGCCGCTGCGCCGCATGATCACGCCCGAGAAGCTCGAGAAGGTCGAGAAGCTGATGCGCCGCCGGGGGAACGTGGTCGTGGTGGTGGCGCGGTACCTCCCGGGCATCCGCATGCCGACCTACTTCACGGCCGGGCACGCGGGCATGCCGTACTGGGAGTTCCTGCTGTTCGACGGCGCCGCGGCGCTGGTCTCGGCGCCGCTCTGGGTGTGCCTGGGCTTCTACTTCGGGTCGAACATCGAGGAGGCCGCGCGCCTCGCCGCCCGCTTCAGCCACTACATCCTGCTCGGCGTCGGGGTGGTCCTGCTCGGCCTGTTCCTGCGCTGGCTCCAGACGCGCCGGGCGGTGCCCGCGTCGCCCGACGGCGACCGGGACTGATAGCGCCTCCCGTTCGCGTGGGGCCCGTCGCGAGGCACACGATGGCGTCGCCGAGCCGGGCACACGAGGACCGAGCAGCGCAGGCGTGCCCGTAGGCACGTCGAGCAGCACAGGGACGAGTCTGCCCGGCGCAGGCAGCCAGCGTGCGCCGCAGCAGGGCTCTACGCGAATGGGCGGCGCTCTGAGCCTAGCGCGCCTCGCTGCGGCCCAGCAGCCGGCGCAGCAGCCCGCCCAGCCCGCGCGCGGCGCCGGTCGCGGTGGGGTCGCCGGACGGTCCCGCCGCCCCGGGGGACGGGACCGGGAAGCTGCCGGTCGAGACCGCCGGGGCGCCCTCGCGCTCCAGCCTGCGCCGGGCGCTCGCGGCGCCCTCCCGCGCCGACATGACCGCCTGCACCTTGCGCCCGGTGTTGAGCTCGCGGGCGGTGACGGTGAGCAGGCACTCGGCGCCGAGCTCGAACGTCACCGCGATCTTCACCATCCCGCGCGGCCCCGGGGGCAGCCCCTCCAGGCGCAGCGTGCCCAGGTACTCGCAGTCGTCGGCGTTCGCGCCCTCGCCCTGGAGCACCACCAGCTCGAACTCGGTCTGGCCGTCGTGCGAGGTGGTGAGCCCGTACTGCTTGCGCGCCGGGAGCGGCGTGTTCCGCTCCATGATGGTCTTCACCCGGCCGCCGGGCAGCCCGATGCCGATGGACATGGGCAGCACGTCGATGAGCACCACGCCCTCGGCCCCCTGGAGCGAGTGCGCGAGCAGCGCCGCCCCCACCGCCACCGCCTCGTCCGGGTGGACCGCGCGCGACGGCGCCCGGCCGAAGAACTCGCCGACCTTCTGGTGCACGAGCGGCATGCGCGACTGGCCGCCCACCAGGATCACCTCGTCGATGTCGGTGGCGGAGAGCGAGCGGGCCGCGAGCACCTCGCGGCACACCTCCAGCGTCCGGTCCACCAGCGGCGCGACCAGCTCCACCACCTCGTCGCGCGAGATGGCCACCTCGAGCGAGAGCGGCTGCCCGTCCGCCATGGCCAGGAACGGCAGGTCCACCCGGTGCTCGGTGCGCTCCGAGAGCGCGCACTTGGCCCGCTCCGCCGCGTCCACCATCCGCGAGAGCGCCACGCGATCGCCGGAGAACGGCGCGCCGTGCACGCGCTGCCAGGCGGCGAGCATCCGCTCCACGATGCGGTTGTCGAAGTCCACGCCGCCGAGGAAGGTGTCCCCGCCGGTGGAGACCACCTCGTAGACGTTGTCGTTCAGCTCCAGCACCGAGGCGTCGAAGGTGCCGCCGCCGAGGTCGTAGACCAGCACGCGCTGGTCGAGGTGCCGCCCGAACGCGTACGCCAGCGCGGCGGCGGTGGGCTCGTTCAGGATCCGCTCGACCTTGAGCCCCGCGAGCGCGCCCGCGTGGCGGACGGCCGCGCGCTGCCGCTCGTTGTAGTAGGCCGGCACGGTGATGACGGCGCGGTTCACCTCCTCGCCGAGGTGGTTCTGCGCGACCTCCTTCACCTCCGCGAGCACCAGCGCCGAGACCTGCTCGAGCGTGAGCGTCTCGGGCCCGAGCCGCACCGCCGCGAGCCCGTCCGGCCCGGCCACGATCTCGTACGCGAACTTGCCCTTGATCTCCTGGACCACCGGCGAGTCGAAGGCGCGGCCCACCAGCCGCTTCGCGCCCCACACCGTCGCGCGCGGGTTGGTGAGGAGCTGCGCGCGCGCCAGGTGGCCGACCACGATGCGGTTTCGCGCGTTCAGGGCGACGATCGACGGGACGGTGTTGTAGCCCTCGCGCGACGGGATCACGTACGGGCGCCCGTCCCGCACCACCGCGGCGCACGAGTTCGAGGTGCCGAGGTCGATGCCGATGACGTGGCGAGACGGCCGGGTGATGGGGACCGGCTCGTCGGGCAGGCCGGTGGCGACGCGGGCCGGGCCGGCCTCGAGCTGCTCGACCCGGTGCGGGCGCGAGAGGTCGGCGAGCGCCGGCGCGGGATCCGCGCGCGGCGGGGGCGCCGGGGTCGCCGCACCCGCACGAGGGAGCGCCGGCGGCGTGGCGGCGGGCGCGGGCGTGGGGGCAGGGGGCGGCGCCGGCGTCGGCGAGGCGGGCAGCGGCGCGCGCGTCGGGGCCGGGGTGCGGTCCGGTCGCGGCGCGATGGGCGCCGGCGCACCCACGCCCGGCGCGGCGCCGCGCAGCTCCTTGCGCGCCGCCATCCGCTCGACGAGCGCCTGCGAGCGCTCGTCCAGCCAGGTGAACTGCACGCCCATGCCCGGCGCGGTGGGCGGGTGCGCGTCGGGCCGCTCCTCGCGGATCCAGCGGACCACCCCGCGCCCGCGGATCACCGTCTCGCCGCCCTGCAGCCGCAGATCGAACGCGAGGAGGGTCCCCACCGGCCGCGGCTCGCGCGTCCGGATGAAGATCCCGCCGCGCGAGATGTTCACCGCGAAGCGCTCGGTGAACTCGTCCACGCTGCCGTACGAGAGGCGCACGAGCAGCCCGACCGGCGTCCGCTCGCTCCCGCGCTTGTCTGCTGGTGGCACCGCCGCCGATTATCCCTTCGCGGCAGGCGGACCGGCAAGCGCGCGCACGTGCGGGACGTCGTGTGCGCGCCCGGCCCACCCGCGCCGGCCGCGAGATCGCGGTTGCGGGGGAACTCCCCGCGATCCCCGCAGCTTGGGCTCGCCGGAACGGCTGGCTTGACGCTCCCGGACGCGCTCGTCTATACGTCCGCATGCTCAACCGCGACGACCTCCGCCTGGCGCTGACGTTCGACGACGTCCTGCTGCTCCCGGCCGAGTCGGACGTGCTCCCGAAGTCGGTCGAGACGTCCACGCGCCTCACCCGCAACATCCAGCTCAACATCCCCATCGTCTCGTCCGCGATGGACACCGTCACCGAGGCGCGCATGGCCATCGCCATGGCGGCGGTCGGCGGGCTCGGCTTCATCCACAAGAACCTCACCGTCGAGGATCAGGCGGCCGAGGTCGTGAAGGTGAAGAAGTACGAGTCGGCGGTGGTCACCGAGCCGATCACCGTGGAGCCGGACGCGCCGCTGCACCGGGCCGTCGCGCTCATGCGCGAGAACGGCATCAGCGGCATCCCGGTGGTGCAGGGCGGCCGCCTCCTCGGCATCCTCACCAACCGCGACCTGCGCTTCGAGAAGAACCTGGAGCAGCGGGTGGAGCAGGTGATGACGAAGGACCTCGTCACCGCGCACGAGGGCGTCACCATCGAGCAGGCGAAGGAGCTGCTCCACCGGCACCGCATCGAGAAGCTGCTGGTGGTGAACGAGCGCTACGAGCTCCGCGGCCTCGTCACCATCAAGGACATCGAGAAGATCCAGAAGCACCCCAACGCCGCGAAGGATCGCATGGGCCGGCTGCTCTGCGGCGCCGCGGTGGGCGTGGGCCCCGACCGCGAGGCGCGCATCCAGGCGCTGCTCAAGGCCGGCGCGGACGTGATCGCGATCGACACCGCGCACGGCCACTCGAAGGGCGTGGTGGACGCGGTCCGCTCGACCAAGGCGAGCTTCAAGGGCATCGAGCTGGTCGCCGGCAACGTGGCCACCGCCGAGGCCGCCGAGGCGCTCTGCAAGGCCGGCGTGGACGCGGTGAAGGTGGGCATCGGCCCCGGCTCCATCTGCACCACGCGCGTGGTCGCCGGCGTGGGCGTCCCGCAGATCACCGCGGTGGACGAGTGCGCCCGGGCCGCCGAGAAGTACGGCGTGCCGGTCATCTCCGACGGCGGCGTGAAGTACTCGGGCGACATGGTGAAGGCGCTCGCCGCCGGCGCGTCGTCGGTGATGATCGGGTCGCTGCTGGCCGGCACCGAGGAGGCGCCCGGCGAGGTCATCCTGTACCAGGGCCGCAGCTACAAGTCGTACCGCGGCATGGGCTCGATCGGCGCGATGAAGCTCGGCTCCAAGGACCGCTACTTCCAGGGCGACGTCTCCGACGCGGACAAGCTGGTCCCCGAGGGCATCGAGGGCCGCGTGCCGTACAAGGGCACGGTGGAGATGAACCTGTTCCAGCTGGTGGGCGGCCTGCGCAGCGGCATGGGGTACGTGGGCTGCCGGACCATCGCCGAGCTGCGGACCAGGCCGCGCTTCGTGCGCATCTCCGCCTCCGGCCTGCGCGAGAGCCACGTCCACGACGTGATCATCACGCAGGAGGCGCCGAACTACCGGGTCGACTGACCCTCCCTCCTCACCCGCGCACCGCCGGGCGGCGCGCGGCCGGGCCGACATGGACATCCACTCAGAGAAGATCCTCATCCTCGACTTCGGGTCGCAGTACACGCAGCTCATCGCGCGGCGGCTGCGCGAGCTGGGCGTCTACTGCGAGATCCACCCGTGCACCGCGAAGGCGGAGGCGATCCGCGCGTTCCGGCCCCGCGGCGTGGTGCTCTCCGGCGGCCCGGCCTCGGTGCTCGCGGAGGGCAGCCCGCGCTGCGACCGGGTGGTGTTCGAGCTGGGCGTGCCGGTGCTGGGCATCTGCTACGGCCTGCAGGTCCTCGCCGCCGAGCTGGGCGGCCGGGTGGACCAGGCGGCGCACCGCGAGTTCGGGCCGGCCACCATCGAGGTGAAGGCGACCTCGCCGCTGTTCCAGGGCCTGCCCGCCACGCTCGACGTGTGGATGAGCCACGGCGACCGGGTGGAGGCGCTGCCCCCCGGCTTCGAGCCCATCGCCGCCACCGCCTCGGCCCCGTACGCCGCGGTGGAGGATCGCGCCCGCCGCTTCTACGGCGTGCAGTTCCACCCCGAGGTGGTCCACACGCCGCGCGGCAAGGACGTGCTGCGCAACTTCGCGTACGGCGTGTGCGGCTGCTCCGGCACCTGGTCCATGCGCGGCTACGCCGAGGCGGCGGTGGAGCAGATCCGCGCCCAGGTGAAGGACGGCCACGTCATCTGCGCGCTGTCCGGCGGGGTGGACTCCGCGGTGGCCGCGCTGCTGGTGCACCGGGCCATCGGCGACCGGCTGCGCTGCATCTTCGTGGACAACGGCGTGCTCCGCGCCGGCGAGCGCCAGCAGGTCGAGGACGTGTTCGGCGCCATGTTCCACCTGCCGCTCGTGACGGTGGACGCGTCGCGGCGCTTCCTCGGCGCGCTGGCGGGCGTGACCGACCCCGAGCGGAAGCGCAAGATCATCGGGCACGAGTTCATCGCGGTGTTCGAGCAGGAGGTGGAGCGGCTCGCGGCGCACGGCGCCCGCGCGAAGTTCCTGGTGCAGGGCACGCTCTACCCGGACGTCATCGAGTCGGTCTCGTTCCGGGGGCCGTCCGCCACCATCAAGAGCCACCACAACGTCGGCGGCCTGCCCGAGAAGATGAACCTCTCGCTGGTGGAGCCGCTCCGCGAGCTGTTCAAGGACGAGGTGCGCCAGCTCGGCCTCGAGCTGGGCCTGCCCGAGGCGATCGTCCGGCGGCAGCCGTTCCCCGGCCCCGGGCTCGCCATCCGCGTTCTCGGCGAGGTCACCGAGGAGCGGCTGGCGGTGCTGCGCCGCGCCGACACGATCGTGCAGGAGGAGGTCCGCGCCGCCGGGCTGTACGAGAAGCTCTGGCAGGGGTTCGCGGTGCTCCTGCCGGTCCGCAGCGTCGGCGTCATGGGCGACGAGCGCACCTACGAGTCCACCTGCGCGATCCGCGCGGTGGAGTCCACCGACGGCATGACCGGCGACTGGGCGCGGCTCCCGTACGAGCTGCTGGCCCGGATGTCGTCGCGCATCATCAACGAGGTCCGCGGCATCAACCGCGTGGTCTACGACATCTCCTCCAAGCCGCCCGCCACCATCGAGTGGGAATGACCGCCGCCGCGCGCCGTGGTGGGCGCAGGTGGGCGCTCCTGCGTGCCGCCGACGGTCGGTGAACGTGGGATTGCTGCGTCGTTTGCTCAAGGGACGATCGCGGCTATCATCGCGCGCGAACTGGAGGCCAAACGATGGCGCGAGCGTCCCGGGTCCTCGCGGTGCTTCCGCTGCTGCTGCTCGCGGCGGGGTGCCAGGACTACAACTTCAACCCTGTCGGCCACTGCCTGATCCAGCCGGGCTCGGAGCGCGTGACGCTCTCGAGCATCTCGACCGCGGACGTGCTGTTCGTGGTGGACGACTCCGGCTCGATGGCGGGCGAGCAGGAGAAGCTCGCGCAGAACTTCGCCGCGTTCATCCAGAACCTGGACCAGACGAACACGTCCCGGCGCGCGGCGGGCCTCGAGCCCATCGACTTCCACGTGGCGGTCACCACCACGTCGGTGTTCTACAACGGGCCGCTCTCCGGCGTGACCTGCCGGAACGATTGCCCCGGCGCCGCGGGCCAGCAGGTGTGCTGCGAGGCGCCGAGCGGCGTGCCCACCGGGCCGATGAAGGGGCCGCGGGCGTGCAGCAGCGACGCGGCCTGCGCCGGGATCGCCGGCACGACCTGCAAGACCACCTGCACCGGGCTCCTCGGCGAGGGCTACTGCTGCGGCGCCGACGCGGTGGCGCCCGCCGTCGATCCCATCGGGTGCTCCGCCCTGGGCAGCAGCTGCGGCAAGGTCGAGACCCACTACCGCTTCGACGGGCGCTGCTCGCCCGGCCTCGCGTCCGACGGCGGGTACTATCCGCACGGTGCCTTCGTGGGCCTGGGCGACAGCCCCCGCGTGCTCCACTTCGACAAGGAGCTGTACCCGCAGCTCGACGGCAGCGGCCTCGCGATCCGCGATCCGGCCCTGCCCGCGTGCAGCGACGGCAGCAAGGTCTGCAACCGCCAGGGCTACACCGCGACCCAGCTCAAGGACTGGTTCGCCAACAACCGCACCGGCACCTGGCAGGGCAACGTCATCGCGGGCACCTGCGGCTCCGGCCAGGAGCAGGCGCTCGAGGCGGGTCGCCTCGCGGTGGAGCGGGCGGTCTCCGGGGGCCAGGTGGACCGCCGCGACGCGAGCGGGAACGTGGTGGCCGCCGCGCCCGCGTCCTGGCTGCACGACAACTCCAAGCTCGTGACGGTCTTCGTGGGCGACGAGGACGACTGCTCGTCGCCGCAGGATCCCTCCGGCGGCGTGGTGCTGACCGGCGGCCCGGGCTCCGACTCCTGCGTGGCCGACGCGTCCTCGCCCACGCCCAAGCAGTTCGCGGTCGCGCAGATCGTGGACTACCTCACCGGCCTGGGCCGCCCGGTCGGCGCCGGCTTCATCGTCTCCACGTCGCAGAGCGTCTGCCAGGACGCGTCCTGCGCCCCCGGCATCTGCTGCGACTACGCGTGCACCGGCACCGACCTGACCTGCACGAACAACGTGTGCGGCGGCCAGGCCCCCGGCTCGCGCCTGCTGCAGGCGTCGCAGCAGCTCCGCGCCAAGGGCGCGGACGTGGTGGCCGGATCGATCTGCGATCCGAACTTCGCGCAGATCCTCGACCGCATCGCCGAGATCGTGAAGCCGCCCTCCGGCCTGCTGCTCCCCACCGATCCGGCCGGCAGCGACATCGTGCTGCTGCGCATCGCCAACCAGAAGGGCGAGACGCGCAAGACCTGCCGCGGGCCGGCGCCCTCGACCCTGACGGCCGCCGAGGCGGCCGCCGCGGGCTACGACTGGTGGTTCACGGCCACGCGCGACCAGATCACCGCCGACCAGCGCAAGCCGTCCGCCGCGACGCGCAACATCTACATCAACCACGACACGCGGAACTGCGAGGCGAACCCCGGCGAGACCTACTCGGCGGACTACCTCGGCCGGCTCCCCGCGGGCGGCTGCCAGACGCGCGCGGACTGCTACGGCGCGCTCGGCGGAAAGCCGAACGGCGACGTCGACGCGTGGACCTGCTACGCGGGCGAGAGCGGCAACCCTGCGGCGCCGTTCACGCAGCCCACGCCCACCGCGCCGGGCACCTGCATCTGCGGCGACCTCCAGGCGAACTCGTACTGACCCACGCCCCGTCCGGGGTGACGGGCCGCCCCACGCTCCGTCACGCGCGCCCGCCGCCCCCGCCTCCGGGCGGACGGCGGCGCGCGTCGTGACGAAGCGTGAACCTCTCCAGGGGCGCAGCCAAGAGGGACGCATCTCGGCATGCTTCCGGGATGCTCTGCGCCCTGCTCGCCGCCGCCGCCCTGGCCGCCACGGCTGCTCCCCAGGGGGCAGCCGTGGGCGACCTGCTGGAGCGCTCCGACGCCGCGTACGCGCGGCGCGACGAGCCCGGCGCGCTCGACGAGGTCCGGACCACGCTCGAGGAGGCGGGGCGGCGCGCGCCCGACGACTACGAGGTGCTGTGGCGCCTCGCGCGGCTCTACTTCTGGCTCTCCGACGACCCGGCGCTGAAGGACTCGGAGAAGAGCCGGCTCGGGAAGCAGGGCTGGGAGTACGGCGAGCGCGCCATCCGCGCGAACCCGGCGCGCGTCGAGGGCTGGCACTTCGCCGCCGCCGGCATGGGCAACTACTCGCTCGGCATCGGCGTCCTCAAGGCGCTGACCCAGGGCATCGAGGGCAAGTTCAAGGACCGCCTCTCGCACGCCGAGAAGATCGACCCCGCGTTCCAGCACGGCTCGATCCAGACGGCGTGGGGGCGCTTCTGGTTCAAGCTCCCCTGGCCCAAGTACGACGCGAGGAAGAGCGAGCGCTCGCTCCAGGCGGCGCTGGCGCAGAACCCGGAGAACGTGCGGGCGCGCGTGTACCTGGCCGACCTCTACCGGAAGGAAGGGCACAAGCGCGAGGCGACGGAGCAGCTCGAGAAGGCGCTGGCGTCGGAGCCGGGCCGTTATGACCCCCCCGAGGAGCGGCGGTGGCAGCAGGTCGCGCGGGGCATGCTGGAACGCAAGTGAAAGCGAGGACGCGATGATCGCCGAGGCGGAGCTCAGGAAGGGGGCGTCCGACGCCCAGAACCTCGTCTCTCTGTTCGAGTCGCAGGCGCGCCGGCGCGGCGACGCCACCGCGGTGAAGTTCAAGTCCGCGGGCGCCTGGCGCGACGTGAGCTGGGCCGAGATGGCCCGCCGCGCGCGCGACGTGGCCGACGGCCTCGCCGCGCTGGGGCTCCGCGCCGGCGACCGCGTCGCCATCATCGGCGACACGAACCTCGAGTGGATCCTGGCCGACCTGGGCATCCTCGGCGCCGGCGGGATCACCGTCACGATCTACCAGTCGAACACGCCGGCCGAGTGCCAGTACATCCTCGCCGACTCCGGCGCGCGGTTCGTGTTCTGCGACTCCGCGGCGCAGGTCGCGAAGATCCGCGAGGTGCGGGCCAAGCTGCCGGCGCTGGAGGGGCTGGTGCGCGCGCAGGGCCCGGCGGCCGACGCGTTCGAGCGGACGCTCGCCGACGTGGAGCGGGCCGGGGTCGCCTGGCGCGCCTCGAACCCGGACGCGCACGCGGCGAGGCTCGCGCGCATCGGGCGCGACGACCCGGCCAGCTTCATCTACACCTCCGGCACCACCGGGAATCCCAAGGGCGTCGTGCTCACGCACGGCAACTGGGTCTACGAGGCGCTCGCGGTCGAGGGCCTGAAGGTCGTCCGCCCCGACGACCTCATCCTGATGTTCCTGCCCATGGCCCACTCGTTCGCGAAGGTGATCGAGGCGGTCTGGTTCAGCACCGGCGCCACCGGCGCGTTCGTCGAGTCGCTCGAGAAGATCGTGGACAACGCCGGCGAGGTCCGGCCCACCGTGATGCCGTCGGTGCCGCGCATCTTCGAGAAGGCGTACAACACCGTGATCTCGAAGGGGCTCGCCACGCCCGGCCTGAAGGGCAAGCTGTTCAAGCTCGCCCTGCAGGAGTTCGAGAAGTACGCCGCCGCGAAGGAGCAGGGGAAGGACTACTCCTCGCTCGGGCTCACCATCGGCCGGAAGCTGGTGTTCCCGAAGCTCTCCGCGACGCTCTCCGAGCGCTTCGGCGGGCGGATGCGCCTGTTCGTCTCGGGCGGCGCGCCGCTCTCGCCGAAGATCGCGCACTTCTTCGACCAGCTCGGCTTCGTGATCCTGGAGGGCTACGGCCTCACCGAGACCTCCGCCGGCACGTTCGTGAACCGCCCCGGCGCGAACCGCATCGGAACGGTGGGCCCGCCGGTCCCCGGCACGGAGGTGCGCATCGCCGAGGACGGCGAGATCCTGGTGCGCGGGCCGTGCGTGATGAAGGAGTACTACAACAACCCCGCCGCCACCGCGGAGGTGCTGAAGGACGGCTGGCTCGCCACCGGCGACATCGGGTTCGTGGACGAGGCCGGCTGCCTCAAGATCACCGATCGCAAGAAGGACATCATCGTCACCGCGGGCGGGAAGAACGTCGCGCCGCAGAACCTGGAGAACGAGCTGAAGACCGACCCGCTCGTCTCGCAGGTGATGGTGCACGGCGACAAGCGCAAGTTCCTCTCGGCGCTCATCACGCTCAACGAGGAGAACGCGCGCAAGTGGGCCGGCGACCACGGCCTGCCCGCGGGCGAGGGGCTGCACCGCGATCCCCGGCTGCGGGCGCGCATCCAGCAGACCATCGACGCGCTGAACGCCCGGCAGGCGAGCTACGCCACCATCAAGAAGTTCGAGATCCTCCCCCGCGACTTCACCCAGGCGACCGGCGAGCTGACGCCGACGCTGAAGGTGAAGCGCAAGGTCGTCACGCAGCAGTACCGGGCCCTGCTCGACTCCTTCTACGCCGAGTAGCCGTCGCCCCCACGAGGCGGTCGCGCCCCGAGGCGACGAGTGCTTAACTGACCCCGGGGTGCCAGGTCGCGCGGCCGCCCGGCGAGGGGATCATGGAGCAGAGCGGGGTACGGGTCCTCCTCGTCGAGGACGACGACGACAACCGGGAGCTGATGGCGGAGGTGCTCACCGCCTCCGGGTGCCTGGTCCTGTCCGCCGCGAGCGGGCAGGAGGGGCTGAAGACCCTGTCCGAGCACTCCATCGACGTGGTGGTCACCGACGTCGGGATGCCCGGCATGGGCGGGCTGGAGATGGCCCGGGCGGCGAAGGCCATCGCGCCCACCGTCCCGGTGGTCATCGTCACCGGCTGGGCGGAGCGCGACGACATCGCGCGGGCGCGCGGCCGCGACGTGGACGCGGTGCTCATCAAGCCGGTGGACCCCGACGCGCTCACCGCCGCGGTGAACGACGCGGTGCAGACGCACGGGCGCGCGTAGCGGCGGCCGGGCCGGCTTGACACTCCCGGATCCGCCCAATACGTTGCGCTCTCCCCAGGCTTGATTCTGGAATCAGCGGCCGCCGAGCGGCTCCGAGGGTCCGACATGGCAGTGTCCACCGTGAAGGAAGTCTTCGAGCAGCACATCCCGGCGAAGCTCCAGGCGAAGCCGGACGTCGTCACCCGGATCGCGGCGGTGTACCAGTTCAACATCAGCGGTCCCGGCGGCGGCACCTGGGGCGTGGACTGCACCGCGCCGGGCGGGAAGGTGAGCGAGGGCGCGCCCGCCAGCCCGAAGTGCACGGTCGCCGCGACCGAGCAGGACTTCCTGAACATCGTGAACGGCAAGCTCAACCCGCAGATGGCGTTCATGTCCGGGAAGCTGAAGATCCAGGGCGACATGGGCCTCGCCATGAAGCTGCAGCAGATCCTGGTCTGATCCTGGGCCACGGGCGTGGCGCTCCCGCTCGCCGGCGTCCGCATCCTCGACCTCACCCGGCTCCTGCCCGGGCCGTACGCGACGCTGGTGCTCGCGGACCTCGGCGCCGACGTCGTCAAGGTGGAGGACCCGCAGGGCGGCGACTGGCTGCGCTGGATGCCGCCGCTCGCGGGCGAGCAGTCCGGCGCGTTCCACGCGCTCAACCGCAACAAGCGCTCGCTCGCGATCGACCTCCACAGGGCCGAGGGCGTCGAGGCGTTCCTGCGGCTCGCCGCGCGCGCCGACGCCGTCGTCGAGTCCTTCCGGCCCGGCGTGCTCGACCGGCTGGGCGTCGGCTACGAGGCGCTGCGCGCTCGCGCCCCCCGGCTCGTGCTCTGCTCGATCTCCGGCTACGGGCAGGACGGCCCGTACGCCGGTCGCGCCGGCCACGACCTCGACTACTGCGCGGTCTCCGGCGTGCTCGCCGCGAACGGCCCGCCCGACGCGCCGCGACCCCTGGGCGTCCAGGTCGCCGACGTGGCCGGCGGCGCCTGGCCGGCGGTGGCCGGCATCCTGGCGGCGCTGGTGCGGCGCGCCTCCACCGGCGAGGGCGCCCACGTGGACGTGTCGATGACCGAGGGCGCGCTGGCGCTGCTCGCCATGCCGCTCGGGATGGCGTGGGCCCGCGGCGCGCCGCTCGCGCGCGGCCGCGAGCTCCTCGACGGCGGCGCCGCCTGCTACGGCGTGTACCGCACCCGCGACGACCGCTTCGTCGCGCTCGCCGCGCTCGAGCCCCGGTTCTTCGCCGCGTTCTGCGAGGCGGTGGGCCGGCCGGAGCTGGCCTCGCGGCAGTGGGACGAGGGCGGCGCCGGGGCGCGCGCCGAGCTCGCGGCGATCTTCGCGGCGCGCACGCGCGACGAGTGGGCCGCGTTCGCCGCGGCGCACGACGCGTGCGTGGCGCCGGTGCTGGAGGGCGACGAGCCGCGCGCCGATCCGCAGCTCGCCGCGCGCGGCGCGTTCCTCGAGGTGGACACGCCGTGGGAGGGCAGGGCGCTCCCCGCGGTGGCGTCGCCGGTGCGGCTGCGCGGCGAGGCCGCGCCGCGCCGGCCCGCGCCCCGGCTGGGCGAGCACGGGGAGGCGGTGCTGGCCGAGGCCGGGTTCTCGCCCCCGGAGATCGCGGCCTTGCGCGCGTCGGGTGCGCTCGGACCGTGAGCCCCCGCCGCGCGCCGCCACCGGGGCGCTGGCACTTTCGGTTGACAGGCCCGGAGCGGGCGACCAAGTTCGGAGCCGGATGCGCGCGCTCCTCGCCGCCGGTCTGGCGCTGTTCCTGGTCTTCGCGGCCGGGGGGCACCACGTGCACGCGCCCGGGCCGCACGGCGCCGACCACTGCGCGGTGTGCGCCGTGCGGAGCGCCGACGTCGCGCACGACGAGACCCCGGACGTCGCGCCGCGCCCCGTCCTCGAGGACGTGGTCGAGCCTGCGCGCGGCCTCGCACCCGTGCTGGGCGCCCCGCTCGGCGCCGTCCCGGGGCAGTCACCTCCGCGGAACGCGTAGCCCCCGCCGGCTTCGCAATGGGCACGCGCCTCGTGGCGCGCGCTCGATCCATTCCGCGTAACATGGCGCGCCGGGCGCGCGCCGAGGTGTCTCATGCGTTCACTGATCGTGGCGAGCGTGCTCGCCGTGTCCGCCGTTCCCGCCGCCGGATCCGCGCAGTCGTCCGGCGCGACCTCGCCGCCGTCCAGTCCCCCCGCGCAGCAGGATCCCAAGCAGCTCGAGGCCGAGATCGCGAAGGAGCTGGGCGCCGCTCCCGCGCCCGCCCCCGCGCCGCAGCCGGCGGTCCCGGCGCCGTCCGGCGCGGCCGCGACGTCCACCGGCGGGAGCCCGTACGCGCGGCTCCTGCTCCTGCCCGACGTGAGCGCCATCGGCTCGGCCTCGCTCGCGTACGACGGCTACGACGTCGAGAAGCGCTCGCCGCGCGGCGGCCCGTTCAGCCCCGCCGAGAAGCCGGCGTTCGCGTTCGAGGAGCTCGAGCTCGGGCTGCAGGCGGTGGTCGATCCCTACGTCCGCGCCGACGTGTTCCTGTCCTTCACCGAGGCCGGGGCCGGCGTGGAGGAGGCCTACGTCACCACGCTCACGCTCCCGGCCGGGCTTCAGGTCCGCGCCGGCCGCATCTACAGCCCGTTCGGCCGGCTCAACCTGCAGCACCCGCACGCCTGGGAGTTCGTGGACGCGCCGCTCGCGCGGGAGCGGCTCCTCGGCGAGGAGTCGCTGGGCGGACCGGGCGTGGAGGTCGCCTGGCTCGCGCCGCTGCCCTGGTTCTCGGAGCTGCGCCTCGCCGAGCAGAACACCACGCTCGTGGAGGACGCGCCCTCGGAGCTGACCGGCGTGGCGCGGCTGCTCAACTACCTGCCGCTCGGCGAGACGGCGACGCTCGGCCTCGGCCTGTCCGCGGCGCGCCGCGGGGAGGGCACCGGCGGCGCGTTCCGCGACCTCGGCGGCGCCGACGCGTACCTGCGCATCCGCCCGCCCGCCGGGCGCGCCTACCTCGCGGTGCAGGGCGAGGTCTACGCCCGGAAGTTCCGCGGGGCCGCCGCCGACGCGAACGGCGGGGACACCGAGACCGGCTGGTGGACGCAGGCGTTCTGGCGTCAGAGCGCGTGGTGGGGGTACGGCGTCCGCTACGAGCGCGCGCCGTCCGCCGGCGAGGCGCCCAGCGGCACCGAGCAGCGCGCCAGCGGCCTCGTGACCTGGTTCCCGTCGGAGTTCCAGCGGCTGCGTCTGCAGGTCGGCTGGGATCGGCTCCCCGGCGGCGGAGGAGGCCTCGAGGCGCTGCTCCACGTCGAGTTCGGCATCGGGGCGCACGGCGCCCATCCGTTCTAGGAGGAGATCGCCATGACCTTCCGCCCCGTCGCCGTCCTCCTGGCCCTCGTCCCCTCGCTCGCGCTCGCCGGCCCCCGCGTCGTCACCACCACCGAGGGGCTCGCCGCGCTCGTCCGCGAGGTCTCCGCCGGCCGCGCGTCGGTGGAGAGCCTCTCGCGCGGGTCGCAGGATCCGCACTACGTGGACGCGAACCCGATGCTCGCGGTGAAGCTCCGCAACGCCGACCTGCTCGTGGACGTCGGGCTCGACCTCGAGATCGGCTGGCTGCCGCCGCTCGTGAACCAGTCGCGCAACGGCGCCATCCAGCCAGGCGGCGCGCACCGGCTCACCGCCGCCTCGGCCGTGCAGGTCCTCGACGTGCCCACCGGCCCGGTGGACCGCAGCCGCGGCGACCTCCACCCCGCCGGCAACCCGCACTTCCTCACCGACCCGCGCCGCGCGCTCCAGGTCGCGACCGCCATCGCCGCGAAGCTGGGCGAGCTCGATCCCGGCGGCGCCGCCGCCTACCAGGGCGCGCTCGGCGCGTTCCGGACGAAGCTCCAGACCGACATGACGCGCTGGCAGGCCGCGCTCGCGCCGGTGAAGGGGCGGAAGATCTTCTCGCAGCACCGCACGCTCACGTACTTCCTCGACTGGAGCGGGATCGTGTCGGCCGGCGAGATCGAGCCGCGCCCCGGCGTGCCCGCGCCGCCCGCCTACCTCGCCGAGCTGGTGCAACGGGCGCAGCGCGAGCAGGTGAAGGCGATCGTGGTGGAGAACTACTACGACACGAAGTCCGCCGAGGTGGTGGCGCGCCACGCCGGCGCGAAGGTGGTGCGCGTGCCCGGGGACGTGGGCGGCGAGCCCGGGGTGAAGACTTACGAGCAGTGGATCCAGGAGCTCGTCGAGCGCGTCGCGGGGGCGCTCCGTTGAGCCCCGGCCCGCTCGTCGCGCTCGAGGGCGCAACCGTCGGGTACGGCCGTCGCGCCATCCTCGAGCGCGTGGACCTCGCGGTCGAGGCCGGGGACTTCCTGGCCGTGGTCGGCCCGAACGGCGGCGGCAAGACCACGCTGGTGCGCTCGCTGCTCGGCGCGCTGCCGCTGCTCGCCGGGCGGCGCACGCTGCGGCCCGGCGTGCGCGTCGGCTACGTGCCCCAGCGCGACCACGTCGATGCCGTGTGGCCGTTCACCGCGGGAGAGGTGGTGCTGATGGGCCGGGTCCCCGCGCTCGGCCCCGGGCGCCGCCCCGGCCCCGCCGACCACGAGGCGGTGCGGGCCGCGCTCGGGCTCGTCGGCATCGAGGCGCTCGCCGGCAGCGCCTACGGCGAGCTGTCCGGCGGGCAGCGGCAGCGCACGCTCATCGCGCGGGCGCTCGCCGCGGAGCCCACGCTGCTGGTGGTGGACGAGCCCACCAACGGCATGGACCCCGCCGCCGAGCTCGCGACCATGGACCTGCTCCGCGATCTGCACCAGGGCGTGCGGATCGCGATCGTGATGGTGTCGCACCGGCTCGAGGCCGTGGCGAACTACGCGCGCGCGCTCGCGTTCGTGGACAAGGACCAGACGCTGTTCCGCGTCGGGCCGGTGGAGGAGATGCTGCGGCCAGAGGGGCTCGGGGCGCTGTATGGCCGGCCCGTCGCGGTGCGCGAGCTGGACGGGCGGCGCCTCGTGTACCCCATCAACGGCGGGGTGCGGCGGTGAGCGCGCTCGAGACGTTCCTGTCGGCGCGCGAGATCTGGGAGGTGCCCCTCGCCGCGTCGATGGTTGCCGGCGCGCTGCTCGGCGCGCTCGGCGTGTACGTCGTGCTCCGGCGCACCGTGTTCGTGTCGGCCGCGCTGACGCAGGTGTCCACGCTCGGCCTCGTGCTCACGCTGCTCGTCGAGGAGCGGGTGCACATCGAGACCGAGCACGCCACCGAGCAGCTCGCCGTGGCGATCCTGTTCTCGGTGGCCGGCGCCCTCGTGCTCGGCGCGCTCCGTCCCCGCCGGCTGCCCGCAGAGGCCACCGTCGGCGCCGCCTGGGTGACCGCGTCCGCGCTGGTCGTGCTCGGGGTGAGCCAGCTCGTGCACGCCGCGCACGACCTCGGCGGCATGGTGTTCGGCAACGCCGTGGCCGTGCCCGCCAGCGACCTGGCCGTGATCGTGCTGGTGGCCGCCGTCTGTACCGCCGTGCACCTCGTGTTCGCGAAGGAGCTCGCGTTCGCCTCGTTCGACCCCGAGACGGCCCAGGCGCTCGGGTTGAAGGTGAAGCTCTGGGACGCCGTGCTGTTCCTGACCATCGGGCTCGCCATCCCCGTCACCGCGCGGGCGCTCGGCGCGCTGCCCGTGTTCGCGTTCCTGACGCTGCCCGCCGCGGCGGCGCTGCTGCTCAAGGTCGGGTTCCGCCCCGCGTTCGCCGTCGCCGCCGGCCTCGGCATCCTGGCCGCAGGCGGCGGGTACGTGCTGTCGTGGATCTGGGAGATCCCCACCGGCGCGACCATGGTGGCGCTCGCCGCGCTGTTCCTCGTGCCCGGCGCGCTGCTGCGCCGCGGGGGAGGGTGAGGCCGCCGCCAGGACCGCCGCCGAGCCGTCGCGCAGGCGCGTTTCGGCGCGGTGCGAAAAGGTCTTGACCGGAACCGGCCCGGACTGTAGAAACCCGCCTCGCTTCGACACTTTCCCACCTGACGCGGGGTGGAGCAGCCAGGTAGCTCGTCGGGCTCATAACCCGAAGGTCGCAGGTTCAAATCCTGCCCCCGCAACCACGGACGGACCACCTGATCCCAAGGGGATCAAGAGGTTCGGCAAGAAGATGGAGCCGGTCACCTCGTAACAGGGTGACCGGCTCTCTTCTTTCTGGGCCCCACCAGCACTGTTGGCGGCGGGGGCGAGGGTGCCGGCGACGGCGACGCCGTTGGACCTCGGCGTGAGCGTGAGCTCCCCGATGACGCCCTGAGCATCTCGCGGGCGGCGACCGGGTCTGCGTAGAGCGTGGCCTAGAGCCGCAGCAGACCGTCCCGGATGGCCTTTCCCGGCGGCGGGAACACCCACCGCCCCAGGGCGCGAGGCCCGCCAGCTCGGCCTCCAGCTCCCGGACCCGCGCCTCCGCCTGCGTCAGCTCGCGGGCGACCGCCTCGGAGTGGCCCTGCGTCTTGAGGTAGGCGACGAGGTTCTCCACCGCCTTCTTGGCCTCGCCGAGCTGGCGCTCGATCTCCTTAGCCTGAGGCGCTAGGTCCTGATCCCGCGCCTCCGAGAACGCCTGCCGGAATTGGGACTCGTAGAACGTGACGTTCTCGGGCGAGAGGATCTTCTTCTTCAGCTCGTCTATCACCGCCGTCTCGATCTTCTCCTGTGAGATCGTCGTGGTGTTGGTGCAGGTGCTCGACCCGCGCCGCTTCCGGCTCGGACACTGGTAGCCCCGGTATACGCGGCCGGAGTTCGGGTTCACCTTGCCGCCGTAGACAACCATCGCCGCGCCGCAGATGCCGCACTTCAGGAGGCCGCTCAGGAGGTATGGCGAGTAGACGCGGCCCGGCTCGGTGCCCTTGTACCGGCCGCCGCTGCCGCGCTTCAGCTTAGAGCCTCGCGCGGCAGATAGAGCCTGCACGCGGTCGAACACGTCGCGCGGAACGATGGCGAGGTCGGGGCGCGGTGTCACGATCCACTCGCTCTCCGGCCGCCGCCTGGCGACGCGCTTTCCGGTCTGCCGGTTCTTCACGTACCGATCCTTCTTGTAGATGAGCTCGCCCGGTAGATGCGGTTCTTCAACAGGTACTGGAGCGACGAGAGGCGCCATCCTCGCGGGCGCCCCTTCCTTTTCCCGGGATTTGGGGCAAGGGCCTTGTCCTTCACCAGCGTCTCCACGATCTCGGAGAGCGAGCGGCCGTCGAGTCGGAGCTGGTACGCGCGGCGGACCACCTCCGCCTCCGGCTCGTAGATGACGAGCTTCTTGCCGGCGATGAGCGGATTTCCGCTGGAGTCGACCCGGCCCGCGACATCCGGCACCGCCACCGAGCGGTAGCCGAACGTGCGGCCGCCTGCGCTCATGCCTCTGTGGACCTGGCCCTCAAGCCCGCGCAGCGTCTTGTGGCGGAGGTCCTGGATGTAGACGTCGTCGATCAGGCTCTTCAGCTTGAAGCCGAGGTTGGCGGTCGGATTCGAGCTCCGCAGCCCGTCCACGGTGATGAGCTCGATCCCGTAGTAGTCGCAGTCCTCCTGGAACGTGAGGGCCTCGGCCATGTTGCGGCCCAACCGCGACAGGTCGTTTACGACCAGAGCGGATACGGGGGGCGGGCGGCAGAAGATCGTTTCGCGCACCCGGCGGAAGCCGTCGCGCCCGGCCTCGGTGGCGCCCGAGACCGCCTCGTCCACGAACACGAGTTCGTCCGGGAGCGCGTCGCCCTCCGCCTCGACGAGCTTGCGGACGTTCCGGAGCTGGTCCTCGATGGACGTGGCCTTCTGCGCCGACGTCGAGTACCGGGCGTAGGCGGCGACGCGGCGGTTCACTTCGCCCCCTTGGCCTTCCAGGCGGGCACGAACGGGAGCGGCGGCGTGGAGCCGGCAGGGGCGAGCAGAGGGGCCGGTTCCGACTCCCACCCCTTCGCTGTCTTGATCTCCTTCGCCCAGGCGCCGGCGGCGATCTTCGCCGCCTTCATGAGCAGTTCGCGGGTACAGTCGTCAGGGGGCGCGGGTGGCGGGGGCGCGCCCGGCACGATGAACTCCCCCGGGAACTCCAACCACCACTCGATGAACTCAGGGACGGCCCGTGGCGCGGGCTCACCCTTCACATGCCGCACGACCTTGGCGGTGGCGATGCGAGCGATGCGCTTCCTCCAAGTCGCTCGCCGACGGTGGCGAGGTCCTGCTCGGTACGCGGCCAGTAGGTGAGGGGGATCGGAAGGTAAGTGGGCATGACGGTCTCGGTGACCTCGTGCGCCAGTATGCGATGGGGCGCGGACACTGCGCCGCATGATGCTCGTCAACACTGGGCGCGTGGATCCCGCCCGGTGGTCGAGTACGATGAACCGATCTCGCCTCCGGCCGAACACCTGCCGGAACCGCAACGTCTTCTCAACGTGCAAGGGACATCATGTTCGAGCAGGCCTTCAAGAACATCGACGACGTTCTCTGGAAAGAGGCGGGCTGCACCACCGAGCTCGACTACACGGAGCAGACGTCCTGGCTCCTCTTCCTGAAGTACCTGGACGAACTGGAGCAGGAGAGGGCCACCGTCGCGGAACTGGAGGGCAAGCGGTACAGCTACATCCTCGACAAGCCGTACCGCTGGAGCGAGTGGGCGGCGCCGAAAGACCGGGACGGCAAGATCGACCACAACAAGGCGAAGACCGGCGACGATCTGCGCGACTTCGTGAACCTGAAGCTCTTCCCGTACCTGCACGGCTTCAAGCAGAAGGCGTCGGGGCCGAACACGGTCGAGTACAAGATCGGGGAGATCTTCGGGGAGATCCGCAACAAGATCGGCAGCGGCTACAACCTCCGCGAGATCATCGATCAGATCGACGAGCTGCGCTTCCGGTCACAGACCGAGAAGCACGAGCTCTCGATGCTCTACGAGGAGAAGATCAAGCGCATGGGGAACGCCGGCCGAAACGGCGGTGAGTACTACACGCCCCGGCCGCTCATCCGAGCGATGGTCCAGGTGGTCGCGCCGAAGGTCGGCGAGCGCATCTACGACCCGGCGTGCGGCTCAGCGGGGTTCCTTTGCGAGGCGTTCGACTACTTGAAGGGAAAGCCAGGCCTCACGACGAAAGACCTGAAGACCCTTCAGGAGAAAACCTTCTTCGGGAAGGAGAAGAAGTCGCTCGCGTACGTCATCGGGATCATGAACATGATCCTGCACGGCATCGAGGCGCCCAATATCCTGCACACGAATACGCTCGCCGAGAACTTGGCGGACATCCAAGAGAAGGACCGCGTAGACGTGATCCTTGCGAACCCGCCGTTTGGCGGTAAGGAGCGCAAGGAGGTCCAGCAGAACTTCGCGATTCGCTCAGGCGAGACCGCGTTCCTGTTCCTTCAGCACTTCATCAAGATGCTGAAGGCGGGCGGAAGAGCAGGCATCGTCATCAAGAACACGTTCCTATCCGGGAACGACAACGCATCCGTCGGTCTCCGCAAACTTCTGTTGGAGACGTGCAACTTGCATACGGTGCTCGACTGTCCCGCCGGAACCTTTCAGGGCGCCGGAGTTAAGACGGTCGTTCTGTTCTTCGAGAAAGGTGCCCCGACCCGAAAGATCTGGTTCTACCAGCTCGATGCGGGACGGAACCTTGGAAAGACCAACCCGCTCAATGACGACGATTTGGTGGATTTCCTTCGCCTGGAGAAGACGAAGGCCGAGTCGGCGAAGAGCTGGGTTCTCGACACAAAGACCCTCGACAAGTCCACCTTCGACCTCACGGTGAGAAATCCGTCCGGAGGCGAACAGGAAACGCACCGCAGCCCCGCTACTATTCTTGACGAGCTTGGCGAACTCGATGCTGAGGCTGCACAGGCTCTCAAGAGCATCCGGAGCTTGCTGTGTCTCTAGGCAACGCGAACACGCCTTGGCCCGTCCGGCCGCTCGGCGAGATCTGCGACTTCAGACCACCAAAATCAGAGGCACGCGGTCGCTTGAGCGATTCTGAGTACGTCTCTTTCGTGCCGATGGAAGATCTCGGGATCACTCAGAAGTACCTGGAGCCCACGAAGGAGAGGTGCCTTTCCGACGTGATCGGGAGTTACACGTACTTCGCTGACGGAGACGTGCTGCTCGCGAAGATCACCCCTTGCTTTGAGAACGGGAAACTTGGGATCGCGAGGGGGCTCGTCAACGGCATCGGGTTCGGTTCGAGCGAGTACTTCGTGCTCCGTCCGCAGCCGAGCGTGACGAGCGAGTGGCTCTACTACTTCCTTGCTCGCAGCGCGTTCCGAGCAGTTGGCGCTACCCGAATGACGGGCGCGGTTGGGCACAAGCGAGTGGAGAAGGAGTTCATCGAGAGCTGCCCGATCCCGGTTCCGCCCCTCGAAGAACAGCGTCGGATCACGGCACTGCTCGACAAGTCGTTCCAGAGCCTGAGTGATGCACTCTCGGCCGCTGCCGACGGCATCCACCGAGCAGACGCGCTGTTCGACAGCTACCGGCACTCAGTGTTTGTGGCGCAGAAGGGAGAGCGGCCAACCACTACACTCGACCGCATCGCGACGAACCTCGATAGCAAGCGCGTCCCCATCACGAAAGCGGATAGGCGGCAAGGCGCGTTCCCGTACTACGGTGCTTCCGGCATCGTGGATTACGTGAGCGACTACATCTTCGACGGCGACACCCTGCTCGTGTCTGAAGACGGTGCCAACCTGCTGAGCAGATCGACGCCAATCGCGTTTTCGGTTACTGGGAAATACTGGGTAAACAATCACGCGCACGTACTGAAGTTCAACGACTCGGCGACCCAAAGGTACGTCGAGTTCTACTTGGAAAGCATCAGCCTTCAGAAATACGTCACGGGGGCGGCGCAGCCGAAGCTGACCCAAAAAGCCTTGAACTCCATTCCTATCCCGTTGCCGGCGACACCCGCCGAACGGGCCGACATCGTGAAACGGATGCAGTCGCTTGAGTCCGAGGCGCAGCGGCTACGTGCTCTCTACGAGAGCAAGAGTGCCGCGCTCGAAGAGCTAAGAGAGTCGCTGCTGCACACGGCGTTCAGCGGCACACTTCTGGCTAGATCATGAACGAAGCCGAGACGAGAGCTGAGCACATCGACCCGGCGCTTGCGAAAGCAGGCTGGGGCGTCATCGATGGCAGCCGGATCCGGCGCGAGTACCCGATCACGCTAGGGCGACTCGAAGGTGCAGGACGCCGGGGCAAGCCGCTGACGGCGGACTACGTTCTCGTCTACCGCAACACGAAGCTCGCGGTCGTCGAAGCGAAGGCTTGGGGCGAACCGCTCACGCTGGGCGTCGCGCAGGCCAAGAACTACGCCGGGAAGCTGTCAGTTCGATTCACGTACTCGACCAACGGTCAGGGCATCTACGGCATCGACATGGACGAAGGGACCGAGGGGGAGGTCCCTGCGTTCCCGACCCCCGACGAGCTCTGGGCCCGAACGTTCGCTGACAAGAACGAGTGGCGGGACAGGTTCTCGGCTATCCCGTACGAGGACAAGGGTGGCGCGTTTCCGGGTCGCTACTACCAGGAGACCGCCGTTGAGCGGGTCCTTGAGGCGGTCGCGGCGGAACGTGACCGCATCCTGCTCACGCTTGCCACGGGGACAGGGAAGACGTTCATCGCGTTCCAGATCGCCTGGAAGCTGTTTCACTCGCGCTGGAATCTCTCGCGCAAGCCAGAGCGCCGCCCCCGGATACTGTTCCTCGCTGACCGGAACATCCTCGCGGATCAGGCCTTCAACGCCTTCTCGGCGTTCCCGGAAGATGCCCTCGTCCGGATCGATCCGGCGAGCATCCGGAAGAAGGGGAAGGTGCCCAAGAACGGGAGCATCTTCTTCACCATCTTCCAGACGTTCATGAGCGGCCCGCCGAAGGACGGCAAGCCGTCCCCCTACTTCGGCGAGTATCCCCCAGACTTCTTCGACTTCATCATCGTCGACGAGTGCCATCGCGGAGGCGCGAACGACGAGAGCACCTGGCGGGCGATCCTCGAATACTTCTCGCCGGCGGTGCAGCTCGGCCTCACGGCTACCCCGAAGCGCAAGGACAACGTCGACACGTACGCCTACTTCGGCGAGCCGGTCTTCGTGTACTCGCTGAAGGACGGCATCAACGACGGCTTCCTCACGCCGTTCCGGGTCAAGCAGATCGCGACGACTCTCGATCAGTACGTCTACACGCCCGACGACAAGGTCATCGAGGGCGACGTGGAGAGCGGTCGCGTGTACGAGGAGACGGACTTCAACAAGGTCATCGAGATCAAGGAGCGCGAGGCTCACCGGGTGAAGCTGTTCATGGAGCAGATCGATCAGTCCGAGAAGACCCTGGTCTTCTGCGCCACCCAGGATCACGCGCTCGCCGTGCGAAATCTCATCAACCAGATCAAGACGAGCAAGGATCCCAACTACTGTCATCGCGTAACTGCGAACGACGGTGCTCTTGGCGAGCAGCACCTCCGGGACTTCCAGGACAACGAAAAGACGATCCCGACGATCCTCACGACCTCGCAGAAGCTCTCCACGGGTGTTGATGCGAGAAACATCCGGAACATCGTCCTGATGCGCCCTATCAACTCGATGATCGAGTTCAAGCAGATCATCGGGCGCGGGACGCGACTCTACGAGGGCAAGGACTACTTCACGATCTACGACTTCGTGAATGCGCACAGGCTGTTCTTCGACCCGGAGTGGGACGGGGAGCCCGTCGACCCCGAACCGAAGGAACCTTGCGGGCCGCGCGGACCAGGGCCCGAGAAGGTTCCGGGCGAGGAAGAGGGCGAGGAAACCCCGGCGGCTCCCAAGAAGGTGAAGATCGAGCTCGCCGACGGGAAGGCTCGGACGATCAAGCACATGGTCTCCACCACGTTCTGGCATCCCGACGGCACACCCATGTCGGCGCAGCAGTTCATGGAGCTGCTGTTCGGGAAGCTCCCCGATTTCTTCAAGGACGAGGACGAGCTGCGGCAGCTCTGGAGCTCGCCGATCACGAGGCGGAAGCTGCTCGATGGCCTTGCGGAAAAGGGCTTCGGGACGGAGCAGCTCACGGAGATGCAGAAGGTCATCGACGCTGAGAAGAGCGACCTCTTCGACGTGCTTGCGCACGTCGCGTACGCGACCGCGCCGCTGACGCGCGAGGAACGGGCGAACCGCGCGAGAGTCGCGATCAAGGCGAAGTTCAGCGACAAGCAGCAGGCCTTCTTGGACTTCGTCCTGGCGCACTACGTGACGGTCGGTGTTGAGGAACTCGACCAGGAGAAGCTCACGCCGCTACTGAAGCTGAAGTACCACGACTCCATCGCGGACGCGGTGGCGGATCTCGGGAAGCCGGAAGAGATCGGTAGGACCTTCGTCGGGTTCCAGAGGTTCTTGTACGAAGGGGGGATCGCGGCCTGACCTTCGGGCGGTGTTCACGCGGCGCGGGGTTCGCCGGGGCAACACGCGGCTGTGCGCGACTACGAGTCGATTCGCAGCGGGCTGAACAAGCTCAGTCGGGCTTCCCGAGATGGCACTTCTTGTACTTCTTCCCGCTCCCGCACGGGCACTGCTCGTTGCGACCGATCTTGCCCCAGTGAGCTAGCGCGGCTGCAACGCGCTCACCGCGAAGCCGTTCAGCCTCGGCACGCAGGGTCGGCAGGTCGGCCGCCGGGATGGTCGATGGGTCGATCCACTGCCAATCGACCTTCTGCAAGACCCCCTCGGTGGAATACACGAGTTCGAGTAGGAGGCGGCGCGGATCGTTGTGAAGGAGTAGGACCTTGCGTGTATGCCGGAGCGCGAGCGCCGGATCCCGAGATACGCAACCGCTGACCCAGCAGAAGACGGTCAGGGGGACGCCGCCGTGCACGGACATCGGCTTGGGCCGCCGCGTGGACGGCTGTCGCGCGATCTCCTCATCGATTTCCTGAGCGATGTTCTCGCGCCACTTACCGTTCAGGTCGAGGAGGTAACTCGCAACTTTGGCGAGCCCCGGAGCAGTTGTTCGGGCGAGCCGGTCGACGATCTCGAAGAGCCGAGCGGGCATCTTCTGCCTGAGAGGTGGCCGAGTGGCCCCGTCCGCCATTCGCGAGCTGAAGTACTTGTCGATCTCGGAGCGATACCCCTGGAACGTGATGCGGGCTCCCGAGTCGCCCCGGAGTTCCTTCGCGTGCGTCGCGTAGTGGTTGTGCTTCAGGTAGAGGCCGAGATGATCGAACTCGTCGTCGGACTGAATGATGTCCGACCGGAACGCCTGCATCCGTTGCTCGACGAAGTGCAGGAACACCAGCGGGTTCTCGAACACATCTGCGTATGCTCGCAGGTCGTCGACGGACAGGGCCCAGACCGGCTCGGACCCGACGTCCACCCCGATCTTGCGGAGATGCTGAACCTGCGCAGCCATCTCCGTGAACGGGTCGATGGTGACGGCGCAGATCGTAACGTGGCGGAAGTCCGCTCTCTTGAGCGTTCCCACCTGAAGGTGATCGCGGTCGAAGATTGGGACCGTCTCACCACTGTTCAGGTACTCGATGAATCGCTTCCCCTGGGTTGCTGGTTTCAGCACGAGGTTTCTTAGGGATGCGACGTACGCGGGGAAGTCGGTCGCGGGTGGAGTGTAGGTGAATGCGCCGGCTCGAACTTCGATGACGAACAGGTGGTCGTCGTAGATCAGGATGCCGTCGGCTTCGCACCACTCCGTGTGCGCCCCCGTTCGCGCTCGGTAGTAGACCGGGCGGAACTGCGTTGCGCTCGGCAGAATCGAGCGCAGGTACTTGAACGGCAGTGCTTCCGAGAGCTCCTTCTGAATCTGGTTCCAGGTTTCCGCGTACTCGGGCTTGAGCCGCGTCACGATCCGCTGCATCACGCGGTAGAGGTTGTCGAAGAGCCCGTATAGATCGAAGCAGCACGGTCGCCCGTTGAGCCGGATGAAGGGGCGCCTGAAGATCGGCCAGATGCGGAGCGGCCATCCACGGAACTGGCCGGGCGCGAAGAACTCCTGCTCCTCCCCTGGGGACCACGTCATCTCGTCGAGAAGGCGTTGCGGCAGGTTCGCGACCTTTTGGACATCGAAGAGGTCGAGGCCCAGTAGCCGGCCGAGGGCCCTCTCCTGGCGCTCTTGCCAGCCGTGTTCCTCGACGACGCTTGCGATGATCTCCCGCATCGTCTGGTCGGATGGGAGTTCTTCGGACTCGATCTTCTTCTCGGCGGCGTCCAGCACGTCGGTTTGGAACGACTTGAAGCCCTCGACCGTCTCGCCAATGCCGTACGACAAGGACCGCCAGATCTTCGTGATCTCCTCGACGAACTGTTCGGCGGTGATCCCGAACAACTCCTGGAGCACGTCCGAGAACGGCAGGAACATGTCTCGGAGGTAGGCGGGCTGGTGGACCTGGTACCGAGTTCCACGAACGGTGCACCAGTACACCTGGGCGCGGTACTTGAACTCCTCGAAGTCGAGATCCTGCGCTGGGTTGTCAGCGCGAGTCTGCGCCGTCGCGCAGAGATGGTAGTCGAGGACCAGGATTCGGAAGAGGCGCTCCACCTTTTCACGAAGCGACTTCCATGCCTCTTCCGTGACATCGTCGCGCTGGTTCGCGGAGGGCGGCACCGCCGCGATCACGCTCTGGATGTAGTCGACCATCCTCACCGCTACGCCGTCGTCGAAGTCCATCTCGGCTTCAGACGTGATGCCGGTCGCGCGGAGGCTCAGTTCCCACCACGCTCGGTGCAGGAGCTTCTCCGGCGGAAGTTCGCTTACGAGTGAAGCGATCTCGGAGACGAGGGAATCGATTTCTCCGACGAGCTCCGGGTAACGCTCCGCGAGTCGCGCCTGCATCTTCTCGAACTCGCCGGGAGGCCAGTCGACGCGGCTATGGACGAACCGGCCGATTCGAGCGGACGTCAGGGGCCCCGCCGTGAACACCTCGTCGGGCTTTACCCTCTGCGGCTTCGTGCGTTCCTTCCGACGTCTCGCCATGGGTTCCCCTCGGGCAGCGGCATCATACCGGACGTGCATGACGTGCCCGCACCCGGCACCGGCAAGATCGAGCCGAATCTCGAGATAAGAGATCGGGAGGAACTCCTACCGTCGCGGGCCAGCCGGCTCGCAGACCCCAATTGCTTCATCACGACGCTCTCCGGCCCGTCCCTCGGTCTGCCGGGAAGCGTCCGTTTGGAGGTCCCGCATGGCTCACGATATCAACCGCATGTTCTACGTCGGCGAGGCGCCGTGGCACGGCCTCGGCGTACGGCTGCCTGCCCGTGCCAGTTACGAAGCCGTCGTTGAGGCCGCCGGCTTCTACGACGCGGTTGCGAAGGACGTGTACGTGCCGCCGTTCCGTGCGCCGATCCCCGACAAGAAGGCCCTGGTGCGGTCCGACACCGGCGAGTACGGCTCTGTCGTCGGCAAGGGGTACGAGGTCGTCCAGTTCTCCGAGGTGGCCCGCACGCTGGTCGAGGCCGCCGGCGACGCGACCACTCCAGGCTAGAGGCGGAGAGGGCCAAGGTCGTCCAACTCTTCGACACGGCCGTCGGGATCGAGAGGGTGCGCGGGACCGCCTGGGCCGCCCTCCAGGGCTGGGCGGAGTACGCAGACCACCACCGGCTCGTCCGCGATGCGGGTCGGGAGGACCCGCGGCGGGCGCGGCTGGCCTCGATCTGGCTGGGCCGGGCTGCGGCCCTGAAGCAGGCCGCCTTGGGCGCGATCGCTGACGAGGCCGGCATCCAGCTCGTGGCGGCGTAGGCCGGCAGCATCGGCTGCCGCAGCTCCTCCGTCTTCACCTTCGGCGGGCCCGCCGGATCGGGGGAGCTTGTGCTTCCAGTCGCGCTGATGCTGAACAAGGCGTTGCTCAAGAAGATCGCGGTCGCCGTCCTCATCGCGGCGGCAGAGACCGTTTTGACGGCGCCGACGAAGGGCGAGAACGCGCGGTAGCCGTAGGACCCCCGGCTTGTGCCAGCGTCCGTTTCACCTACAGACGCAGAACCACTTCGAGGGGTCCCCGCTCATGGTGAGCGCAGGCTCCTCGTCGTTCATGGGCGCGCATGCGCCCGAGGAGCAGCACCATGACCCCCGAGCAGAAGAAGAAGTTGTACCAGGCGCTCTGTGCGCCGTTCCCGCCCGAGGCCGTCGAACGCACGGACGGCTCGAAGACCGGGCGCGGTTACGACACCGCCGGCGTGAAGGTGCAGTGGATCATCGACCGGCTCAACGAGGTCGTGGGGATCGGCAACTGGCGCGTGACCCGCGAGACGTTCGTCCACGCGGGCACCAGTTCGGAGAGCGAGTGAGGCACGGCGGTGGAGAGTACCAGGGCCCCCGGCCGCGCGCCGGTACCGGCGTCGGGCCCAAACCGCTACGACGGCAAGCTGACGAACCACTTCCCGTCCGGCCGCTTGAACAGCTTCAGGCGGCCCTGGTCTGCGGCCCACTGCGCCCACGGGTGGCGGCGCCGGGCATCAAGCGACGATTTCGGCCACCCTTCTCTGGTCAGGGAAGCGCGCTACCCTGTGCGAATGAGCGACGAGGCTGGACTCGCGGGCGGGGAAAGCACGTACTGGATTGAGGACGACGGCTCGGGCGTGTGCCCGCACTGCGGGGTGCCCGTGCAGTACGCGGACTACACCTGGCACTACCATCCGAAGGGAAGCGTTCACCCGCCGCCGTTCGTGAAGAAGGGCCTGACGCAGCACGACCAGCGCATCGACGTGGCGACCTGTACGAAATGCGGCAAGCACGTCGCGGACTGGGTGTCCTACCGACAGGCCGGAATTGAAGGCGGTGGTGGGCGCAACACCCTACCGATGCCGGTCTACGAGGTGGTCCAACGCGTGGGCGCCTACCCCGGCTCGCGGGCGCCGAAGGTGGAACCGGAGGTTCCGCCAGACCTGGCGCGCGACTACCGCGAGGCGGTCGGTGTCGCGCACATCAGCACGCGGGCTGCCGCCGCCCTCGCGCGTCGCGGTCTACAGGCCGCGCTTCGGGGGTGCGGATTCAAGGCGCCATCGCGGAAGGTCAACGACGAAATCGGGCTGGCGCTGGCGGACGGCCGCACTTCGGCGCTGCTCGCGGAGAAGCTGCGGTTCGTCCAGGGCGTCGGGAACGACGCCGTTCACCCGAACCTCGCAGCCGATGGGGACCTCATCGAGGTCACGCCGGAAGACGTCACCGTCATCATCGCCGCGCTCGACGAGTTCTTCGATGGGTTCTTCGTCAAGCCGGCTCGCCACGCCGCCATCATGAAGGCGAGGGCCGAGCGGAAGAAGGGCACAGGCGGCGGCACGACATGAGGCGAGCCGATGAACGTTGACCCGAAGACGACCATCGCCGGGGTGCCCATCCTTCGGGTGCGGGACGCGCTCCGGCGGCTGGGGCCGGGACGGTACATGACCGACCGGGCGGAGTTCCTCGCTCACCGGCTGAAGGTCCCGAGGGAGCAAGCGGAACAGGTCGGGGAGGCGCTCGCGCTCCAGGGCCTCATCGAGCGCCACGAACGACACGACGACTGGTGGCGGCTTACGCCGGGGGGAGGACGCCTGTGCAACGCCACGGGGCTCCGCCGCATCCCCCGCGCCAAGGCCGAGGTGCTCGTCGCGGCGCTGCTCGACCGCGCTGGCGAGGTGAACAGGGCCCCGCGCTTTCTGGTCGCAGTCAGGCGCATCCGTGTGTTCGGCAGCTACACGACGGGCGCACCCGACCTCGCTGACATCGACCTGGTGGTGGAGCTTGAACGGAAGGAGCCCGACCAGCAGCGGTTCGAGGCCCTGCGGAACGAGCGCGCGAGGGCGGACGGCCGCGTGTTCCGCGACTTCCTGGATGAACTCGGATGGCCCGAGGAGGACGTGAAGAAGTTCCTCCGGAACAGGTCGCCCTACCTCAGCCTCCACGGCGCGCACGATAAGGTTGCTGACGCTGCCGCGAAGACGGTCATCTTCGACTCGACCACCAGGAGTCCATCGAGGAAGGCGCGCGCGACCGCACCTCGCCCCGGAGCGACTTCGACGGGCGGTGCCCGACGCCAGCGATGAACGTGCCGTCTGGGTAGATGGAACGCTGTCGTCCATGTCGGACTCCCGTCGTAGCTCTACGCTATGAACGGGAGGACGAGATGACGGTCGTCTCGGTCGAGGACCAGCGGCAGCGGGTTGGTATCGGGCGGCCCCACGTCGTGCTCCTCGGCGCAGGTGCAAGCCTCGCGGCGCTTCCGAACGGCGACAAGCGAGGCGTGAAGCCGCCGCTGATGGCGAACTTCATCTCGACGCTCGGGCTGGAGTCGCTGCTCCGAGACCACGGGGTGAAGCACATCCCCGACAACTTCGAGACCCTCTACAGTTCGCTCCACGGCAAATCCGAGTACCAGCCGCTGCTCACCGAACTGGAGCAACGGGTCTACGAGTACTTCGCCGCGTTCGAGTTGCCAGACACCCCGACCCTGTACGACCACCTCCTGTTGAGCCTTCGCGACCAGGACTTCATCGCGACCTTCAACTGGGACCCGTTGCTCGTCCAGGCTTACATCCGAAACCGTAAGGTTCTGCGCGAACTGCCGACCCATGCTCTTTCTGCACGGCTCGGTTGCTGTGGGGCACTGCCCAGACCACCAGGGGAAAATTGGACCGGTGGGCTTTCGGTGTCCCGAGTGCCGCAATGGCTTCGTTCGGACGCCGCTGCTGTTCCCGGTCGAGAAGAAGGAGTACTCAGCGAGCCCGTTCATCGCTCGCGAGTGGGAGGCCGTCAGGTCGGTCCTGAAGGACGCCTACATGTTCACGGTGTTCGGGTACAGCGCGCCGAAGTCCGACGTAGAGGCGGTCGCGTTGCTCCATGGCGCATGGGACTCGAACTCGTCGAGGGAGTTCCTGGAGACGGAGGTCATCGACGTGAAGGCGAAGGAGGAGGTCGAGGCAACCTGGGAGCCCTTCTTCTTCTCCCACCACTACTCGGTCCACTCCAGCTTCTACGAGTCCACGCTGGGAACCCATCCTCGACGAAGCGGGGAGGCGATGTTCAGGCGCACCATGCTATGCGAGTGGCTCGAAGAGGACCCCTTCCCGAAGCACCTCGACTTCCCCGCGTTGTATGACTGGTTGCAGCCGTTCTTGGCAGCGGAGCGCGCGCCGAACAGGAAGGGGTTCGATGAAGTCCTGCCGACGGTCGCGCCGCCTTCTTCGGTTTCCGCCGAGGAGATCGGAGAGGAGTCAGGGGCACGCCGCGCCGGGCCTGGTTCCGGTGGCCATCGCATAACCCGGCGCCGTGGAGGCGGCGGTCGCAGCCGGGGAAAGAGCAGGCGCCCGCCGCGTTGATTCTGCGCGTGTACAGGGCCTTTTCTGTAGGAGAGAAGTCCTCCATCGCGCCCCCGCAACCAGTTCCGACGCCGGCCAGCCCAGAGCTGAGCCGGCGTCTTCTTTTTGGGGCGACCCATGCTCGACCTCGTCGCGCGCACCTCCGGCACCTGGAGCAACGTCGCCGCGATCGCGGCCGGCACCCTCGTCGGCGCCAGCGTGGGCGCCCGGCTGCCGGACCGCCTCGGGCGGACGCTCATGCAGGTGCTGGGGCTCGTGACGCTGCTCGTCGGGCTCGGGATGGCGCTCGGCCTGGACGGCGTCCGCGCCGGTCCGCTCCCCGGGATCATCCTCGCCCTCGTGAGCCTCGCGCTCGGCGCGGTCGTCGGCGAGTTGCTCGGCATCGAGGAGCGGCTGACGTCCATCGGCGAGGCGGCGCGGCGCAAGGTGGGCGGCGGCGGCCGCTTCACCGAGGGCTTCGTGACGGCGTCGCTGCTCTTCTGCATCGGGCCGATGGCGATCGTCGGCTCGATCCAGAACGGCCTGACGCTGGACGCGCAGACGCTGGTGCTGAAGTCGTCGCTCGACGGGATCGCCGCGGTCGCGCTCGCCGGCGTCTACGGGGTTGGCGTCGGGCTCTCCGCGCTGCCGATCCTCGTCCTCCAGGGCGGCATCAGCGTCGCCGCGGCCGCGCTCGCGCGGGTGTTGCCGGATCCGGCGACGGATCCGCGCGTGCTCGCGGTTGGGGGCGCCGGCGGGCTGCTCGTCGCCGGCATCGGCGTGAACCTGCTGCTCGCCGGCATGGGGATGGAGGACCGCCGGGTCCGCGTCGGCTCGATGCTGCCGGCGCTGGTGATCGCCCCGGTGCTGGTGGTGGTGCTCGCGGGGTGGTGAAGGCGGCGGGGGGCCGCCCTGCGCAAGGGCGCGCTTGGCGGGGGCTTCGAGGTCAGCCACCCTCGATCCCGCTGCGGGATATCTCGATCCCTTGCTCGGTGTTCAGAAGGCCGGCTTGCACGGTTCGCGCACAGGCCGCTGACATCCATCCACGGCTCACGAACCGACAGGACTGGGACGGCGAGGCGGTGGCACTCGAGGACCGTGCTGATGGCGTTCGTGATGGAGCGGATCGAGGACGTGAAGCGGCGCGTTGCGGCGCGCGGCCGCGAGGCCGTCGTCTACGAAGAGGTGGAGAGCGCGGCGAACGCCCGCCCGGTGTTCGACGCGATGATGAACGACGTTCTCGCGGGCCGGATTCAGGCGGTCGAATGCGTCGCGCTGGACCGCCTCCCGTGAATCTCGAACCGGATCGGCACGCCGGCCGCGCCCCAGCGGAAGGCAGATCGCGCACGGGGTTCGCGCGGGTGCCGGGACGGCTCTCGGCACGCGAGCCATTGGCGGCTTCGACAAGTCAGGAACTGGGCGGCGGGGCGGGTTTACCGGGGTCGGAAGTTGGTGAAGATGAAGGCGGCGGGTGAACTCCAGTCGAGACGTCAGGCAACGGGGTAGGATGGCGGCGGCAACGGGGGTGTCCGCATGAACGAGGAAGCCGCGGTCCGCCACCTGGCGGCGGTCAAGGCAGCCGCGACGCGAGCAGCGAATCGCAAGAAGAGTCACGACGCGGCGATGAAGGCGGCTCTGACGAAGGCGTCCCCGCCTCACAAGGCGAAGACCACCGCGCGAAAGAGCCAGGTGGCGCTGCAGAGGTGGGCGAAGGACAACGGCTGGTACCTGCCAGTGTTCCTCGATGCGCCGAGCGGAAGCCCGCGGACCGGGATCGTGGACGCGGTTCTCGTCCGGGTGTCACGCGACGACGCCGACGTGCTCGAGCTCCGGCTCGTCCAGCTCAAGAGCGGTCTCGCCGGGCTCAGGGCAGCCGAGTGCGAGCGGCTGGAGCAGGCGGTGAAGCGGGTCGAGATCGGGTCCATGTACGCGTTGTGCAGCGGCACGCACGTGACCACGATGGTGAAGCCGACGGTGTGGGCCATCGACGCGTCGCTCCGGAGGCCAAGGTTCAAGGCGACCTATAAGCGATCTGCTCTGGGCGGACGTGAACGGTTGACGTCCCCCCGGAAAACTGGACGGAAGATGACTTTAGGACTTCGCTGGGCTGAGACCCTGAGGAAAGGGGATCGCCGATGCGGAAGTCGAGGTTCACCGAGGAGCAGATTGCGCACGCGCTGCGCCAGGTCGACGCAGGCGTGCCGGCCGCCGAACTCTGCCGGAAGCTCGGCATCAGCGAGCAGACGTTCTACGCCTGGAAGAAGAAGTACGCGGGGATGGGCATCGCCGAGATGCGCCGGGTGAAGCAGCTCGAGGACGAGAACCGGCGCCTGAAGACCCTCGTCGCGGACCTCACCCTGGACAAGCACATGCTCCAGGAGGTCCTTCGAAAAAAATTCTAAGGCCCGCGGCGTTGCGACAACGCGCAGATTGGCTGGTGGGAGCTTTCCGCATCAGCAAGCTGCGGGCCTGCAAGCTCGTTCGGCTTGGCCGGTCGACGTACTACTGGCGGAGCACGGCGAAGGACCAGACGCCTCTGCGGACGCGCCTTCGCGAACTCGCCGAGGCGCGGCCGCGATTCGGCTACCCGCGGCTGCACGTGATGCTCCGCCGGGAGGGCTGGAAGGTGAACATCAAACGCGTCTACCGCCTCTACAAGCTGGAAGGGTTGAACGTCAGGTACAAGAAGCGGAAGAAGCGCGCGAGCCACCTGCGCGTCGTGCCGCCCGCGCCGACGGCGGCAAACGAGCGCTGGAGCATGGACTTCATGCGGGACACCCTCGATGACGGCCGGCCATTCCGGATCTTCACGCTCGTCGACGTCTTCACTCGCGAGTGCCCGCTCCTCGCCGCCGACACCTCGCTCACCGGGCACAAGGTCGCCGAGTTGCTCGACCACGTCGCAGTTGAGCGCGGATACCCGAAGACGATCACCGTGGACAACGGGACCGAGTTCTACTCGAAGGCCATGGACTCCTGGGCCTACCGCAACGGCGTCCAGCTGCAGTTCATCCGGCCGGGCAAGCCCGTCGAGAATGCCTTCATCGAGAGCTTCAACGGCAGGCTCCGAGACGAGCTGTTGAACAGCGAGCTCTTCATGGGGTTACATGATGCTCGCCAGAAGCTGGAGACTTGGCGGCTGGACTACAACCAGAACCGCCCTCACAGCGCGATCGGACACCTGACGCCGGTCGAGTTCGCCAACCAGGTCAGGACGGAGGCTCATGCCCTCAGTGAAGTTTCCTGAGGTTTGAAACCGTCCAGGATCTGGGGGGACGTCACTCTGCTGAACCGCCCGCTCGAACGCGGTCGAGCTGACGTCGTCAACCCAGCAACGGGCTCACCCGGAGTTGACCGAGAAGCGCCTGCGGCGTCATGCCCGCGATCGCGCGGAAGTCGGCGATGAGGTGCGCCTGATCGTAGTAGCCGGAGGCGGCGGCGATGCCCGCCCAGCTCGCGTGACGCTCCGCGCGCGCGGCGCCGAGCGCGCGATGGAAGCGCACGAGCCTGGCGAACGCCTTGGGGCTCACGCCGACGTGCTCTCGTAACACGCGACGGAGGTGTCGCTCGCTCACGCCGAGCTCGACGGCGACGGCGTTCACCTTCCTGCGCAGGACCCGATCGGCGGCGTCGAGGGCGAGCTGCGCGCCGGGGTGGCGTCCGCCGGCGATCGCAACGCGTTCGGTGATCACGCTCTCGAGCAACGCAGCCGCGTCGATCGAGTCGCGCGCGCCGGCGAGGCGATCCAGGAGGCGCCGCGTCGCGGCGTCGCCCCAGAGATCCTCGAGCGCGACGATGCGCCCGGCGAGCGCAGAGGCACGCACGCCGAGCACCGCCTCCGAAGCGCCGAGGTGAAGACGCGCCGTCACCGCCCGCTGTCCACTGCGAATGAGCTTACGGTGTACCTTCTGGCGGACGCCCATGGCGTGCACGTCGAGGCCACCCCGCGCCGACGGCCCGAAGCGCACGACGAGCTGGATCTCCGGACGCGGGATCGAGAGGCCCGGCATGTCGTGGTCGCACTCGGCCACGAAGAACGTCGCCACGGCGGAGGCGGTCGGCACGGTCGGCGAGATGGGAGCGTGGTAGAGGGCCGGCGCCTGCACGAGCAGATCGTTAGTGCGCACACGACCGCCCCGCAAGCGTCGTCCGCGTGTCCGTTTCTTCCAAGGCGCGACGATCGCGGAGGGCTAGGCTCGGCTCATGAAGATCCTCGTCACCGGAGCGACCGGAAAGGTTGGAAGCCGACTCGCGAAGCGACTCGCCGAGCGCGGCGATGGAATCCGAGCTCTCGTCCGCGACCCGGCGCGCACCGCCGACCTGCGCGAGGTCGGCGTCGAGCTCGCCGCGGGCGACCTGCTCGACGTGGACTCGCTCGTGGCCGCCGTCGGCGGCGTGGACGCCGTGGTCCACTGTGCCGCGTTCTTCCGCGGCGCGACCCCCGAGCAAGCGCATGCGGTCAATGACCTCGGCACCCGGCACCTCGCGAGCGTCGCCCGTGCCGCGTCCGTGAAGCGCTTCGTCTTCACGAGCACCGGCCTGGTCTACGGCTCGAATGGCGGCCGTGTCGCCCGCGAGGACGATCCCTGCGCGCCGACCGCGGCCTACCCGGTGAGCAAGCTGGCCGCGGAGCGCTTCCTCCTCGGCATCGAAGGCCTAGACGTGCGCGTGCTCCGACTACCGTTCGTGTACGGCGACGGCGATCCGCACATCGAGGAGGCGATCCCTCTGCTGAGCGGCTTCCCGCCCGCGCAGCGCATGTCGATCGCCCACCACGTCGGCAGGCCGTCGCCCGGCTGCTGGATGCCGTGTCGCCTGCGCACCGCATCTACAACGTGGTCGACGACGAGTCCCCCGCGCTCGCCGCCCTGTTCGCGTCCGTGGGGGCGGCGCCACCTGGACGCCGTGCGCGCGAGCGCCTTCGACGCGCTCCTCGATGGCAGCCGCATCCGCTCAGACCGCTCCTTCAAGCCCAGGTTTCCCCGCCTCGCAGACGCGGTCGCGGCGGGCGCATGACGGCGCGCGGACGGAGACGCGCAGGTGTTCGCCAGGTCAGCCGAAGGCCACCAGCAGTTGCACGAGCAGGAGCTTCGCGATGGTGGCGGCCGGGTAGACCGCGGCGTAGCCCTGGCTCGGGAGCTCGTTGCCGGTCTGATCGAGCGCGTAGCCGAGCACCGCCGGCTGGGTCTGGATCCCGGCCACCATCCCGAGCGCGAGGCTCATCGGGATCTTCATGAGGCGGTGGGCCACGAAGAGCGCCGCGAGCGAGGTGGCGAACGTGATCGCGGCGCCGGCGGCGAAGAGCAGCAGCCCCTCCCGGCTCGCGAAGGTGGCGAGGAAGCCCACACCGGCGCGCGTGCCGATGCCGGCCAGGAACAGGGTGAGACCGAACTGGCGGAGCGCCACGCTGGCGCTGAAGGGGAGGTGCCAGACCATCCCGCCGGTGCGCCCTATCGTCCCGAGCACGAGCGCCACCACCAGCGGCCCCCCGGCGAACCCGAGCGACACCCGTACCCCGCCCGGCAGCGGCAGCGGGAGGATGCCGAGGAGCAGGCCGAGCGCGAGCCCGAGGCCGAACGTGAGGATGTCGACCTCGCTCGCCGCGCGGTAGGAGTCGCCGAAGTAGGCGGTGACGCCGGGGAGCTGCTTCACCGGGCCGAGCACCCGGACCCGGTCGCCCACCTCGAGCCGCAGGGCCGGGGCGGGGAGCAGGTCCACGTCGCCGCGCCGGACGCGGGTGATCACTGCGCCCATCCGGCGTGGCAGGTCGAGCTCCGCCACCGTCCGCCCGGCCACCTCGGGGCTCGACACGAAGATCCGCCGGAGGTCGAACTCGCTCCGGTCGGTGTCGATGGGCTCGTCGGAGATCACCCCGAGCCGCTCCACCACCCGCTCGAGCTCGGCGGGGGTGCCGACCACGGTGACGAGGTCGCCCGCCTCGAGCCGCACGTCCGGCGCGGCCAGCATGAGCCGATCGCCGCGCAGCAGCCGGCCGAAGATGACGTGCCAGCGGAGCCCGCGCACGAGCTCCTCCAGCGTGAGCGCGCCCATGTCCTCGGTGACGCGCACGGTGGTCGAGCCGAGCGGGTCGTTCGCGGCGCCCATCTCGGCCAGGCGTCGCGCCTCGCCGGCGAGGTCCGGCTTCCAGAGCCACCAGCCGGCGCGCACCGCCAGCACCACGCCCACCACGCCGAACGGATAGCAGATCGAGTAGGCCACCACCGGCTCGGAGAGCGTGTACCCGGGGGCTGCCTGCTTCAGCGTCTCCATGGCGGCGGCGAGGGCGGGGGTGCTGGTGGTGGCCCCCGCGAAGAGGCCGGCGGTGAGCGGCGCGTCCAGGCCGAGCAGCCGGCGCGCGAGGTAGGAGAGCGCCACCGCCAGCGCGACGGCAAAGGCCGCGAGGCCGGTGTTGCGGATCCCGTCGCGCCGGAGCGACGCCACGAACGCCCGGCCCGACGAGAGGCCGATGGCGTACACGAAGATCGCCAGGCCGAGCATGTAGACGATCTCGGGGAGCGCCAGCGAGGGATCGAGGGCCCCGGCCGCGAGGCCCACGAAGAGCACCGACGCGACCCCGAGCCGGCTGCCCCGCAGCTTCACCTGGCCGAGCGGGTAGCCGAGTGCCGCCACCAGGAACAGGAGCAGGAGCGGGTTCTGCGCGAGGAGCCGGACGAGGGGATCGAGCATGGCGAGCGCGGCGGGAGTGTACCCGGTCCCGGCTCCCCGCGCGCTGCGCCACGCGGGGGCGGCGATCCCGGGGGGGCGCCGATCACTCGATCGTCTTCCCGACCTCCTCGTCGACCCTGGCTGCTTCGTCGGGCGAGACGGTCCTCAGCCTCGCCAGCACCGAGGCCGCAGCGTCCGCCTTCCCCGACGCGCGGTACGCACGGATCAGGCTCGCCATGACCCAGGGATGGTCGGGCCGCAACCGGAGGCTCACGTCGTAGGCGCCGATGGCAAGGTCGTACTGGCCGCGGGCGTGAGCTATGTAAGCCTTCGTTGCCCACCAGTTGGCGGACCACGGGCAGACGACGCTGACGCCGAGCGCCAGTAGGAGCAGGACGATCGCTCCGGCCTTCGCCAGGCGGGGCCGCCTCCCCATTGCGACGGCCTCCGCGGCCACCGCTCCGAACAGGAGGCCGCCGAGGTGTGCCCCGTTCCCCACCAGACGCGTCAGGACGATCCAGCAGCCGACGAACCATGCGGCGAAGACGGTCCCGATGGATGAACGCCGAAGCGAGCAGGACCCAGGCCGCCCCGGACCAGACCTGGAACGCGTCGCCGCGGTAGCCCCACGATGCGAGCGGCGCCTCGTCCGGCGTCAGGGAGACCATCGCGAAGAGCGCCATCATCGCGGCGCACGCCGTGGCCGTGACCCAAGGCACCCGGCGCCTCGAGGCCGGACCCGTCTCAGCTGTCGGACGCGTGGGGCTCCCGCTGATCGGAGAAGTGGGTTCGGGAGCGCCGCCTTGTCTCATGCCGTCGGTCTCCGGGCCGGTCTCACGCCGATGAATGGGGTTCCACGATGAGTATATCCGCCCCTGGAGCCAACGAACACTCCCGTGGCGATCCGCCGGCGCAACCGGTAGACCTCTTGCGAACGCGGCCGGAGGGCGGCTCGCTGCAGCGGAGGGAACGATGATTCCAGAACGGTTGATGGCGGCGCTGAAGGACGAGGGCTCGGCTGCGTTCGTGACGCAGGGGCCGGACGGCCCTCACCTCGTGGCGACGTGGAACAGCTACCTCGACGTGCTCGATGCCGACACGCTGATCTTCCCGGCCGGGGGCTACCGGAAGACCGAGGAGAACCTCCGGGGCGGGAGCCCGGTGCAGATGATCGTGGGCGGACACGATCCCGAGGGCATCGGCTTCCGCCTCGGCGGCCGCGCGGAGCTCGAGGTGGACACGCCGAACCACCAGCGGGTCAAGCAGCGGTTCCCGTGGGCTCGTGCTGCGGTCGTGTTTCGGGTCGGCTCGGTCGAGCAGGTGCTCGGGAAATAGCGCTCTCGAGGCCGACGGCGGGCGCGAGGACGCGTATCATCCCGGCGTGCTCGGTCGAACGCTGCCGATGGTGCGATCCGTCGTCGCCTGCCTGGTCCTCCTCGCGGTTGCCGGGTGCGTCCCCGCCGCGTCGCACCGGCGCGTGCCGGCGATCGAGTACCGGAACGGCCACTGGTTCGACGGAGCGCGGTTCGTGGACCGCACGATGTGGGTGGTCGGCGATCGCTTCTCCGAGGCCGCGCCCGCGGGGCCGGGGACCGTGACGGTCGTAGACCTCCGCGGCGGCTTCGTGGTGCCGCCGTACGCCGAGGGGCACAACCACTGGCTCGAGCCGGCGCGGGTGGACGCGTACGTCCAGACGTACCTCCGCGACGGCGTGTTCTACGTTCGCGACCAGGGGACCTCCCCGACGTTTCACGACGCGATGCGGCCGGCGCTCGGCGCGCCGACGTCCGTGGACTTCGTGAGCGCGCACCAGGGCTTCACGGGGCCGGGCGGCCACCCGATGGAGCTCATCGACCAGCTTGCCGCCATGGGCATCCTTCCGGCCGAGTGGGCGACGACCCACGGCGAGGGCGAGGCGCTCTTCGCGGTGGCCTCCGAGGCGGACGTCGATCGGGCCTGGCCGAAGCTCCTGGCCGGGCGGCCCGACTTCGTGAAGCTGTTCCTCGTCCACTCGGACGAGTACGCCGCTCGGCGGGACGACCGGACGCTCACGCCCAGGCAGCGGGGGCTGGATCCAGCGCTCGTGCCCGCGATCGTCCGCCGCGCGCACGCCGCGAACCTCCGCGTCTCCGCCCACGTCGAGGACGCCCACGACTTCCACGTCGCGGTCGCGGGCGGGGTGGACGAGATCGCCCACATGCCGTTCGTGTCGGCCGACGCGCCGGACGCGTACCTGCTCGGCGACGCGGACTGCGAGGCGGCGGGGCGGCGCAACCTCTCGATCTCGACCACCCTCGATTTCCTGGGAGACGCGCCTCGGCCACGCCAGCTCGACGTCGCGCGCGCGAACCTCCGGAACCTCGAGCGCCATGGCGTCCAGATCGCCATCGGCACCGACCTGTTCCGCGAGACGCCGCGCGTCGAGGTCGAGCGGATCGCCCGGTTCCACCTCCTCACCAACCTCCAGATCCTCGTCGCGTGGGCGGTCACGACGCCGCAGGCCATCTTCCCGGGAAGGAAGATCGGGCGGCTCGCCGACGGGTACGAGGCGAGCTTCCTCGTGCTCGGTGCGGATCCGCTGCTCGATCCGGCGAACCTCGAGCACATCGTCGACCGGGTGAAGCGGGGCCGCGCGGTCGTCCCCGGGCCGGAGACGCTCCCTCCGCTCGGCCGATAGGCGCGCCGATCCGCGCTTGCGTCGCGGCAAGCGGGCACTGCGCGCGCCGCACCGTCGAGATCCGGCGGCTACTCCTCGCGTCGGAAGTAGGCCTGCGTCGTCCTGCGCCACGGCGCGAGCGCGCGCTGCGCTGCCGTCCGGGCGAGGCGCACCGGGTCGGCGGTCACCCACGCGGCGGGCGTCTCGATCCGCCGGAAGCCGACCCGTTCCACGAACCGCTCCAGCGACGCCGGCGTGAACGCGTTGATGTGCTCGAGCGGGTGAACGGCCCGGTACTCGGCGAGGGTCCGGATCCCGTCCACTCCGGAGCAGTCGGGGACCTCGACCACCAGGATGCCGCGGAAGGCGAGGCGGTACCGGAGCTGCCTCAGGACCTCGAGCGGCTCCGTGAGGTGCTCCAGCACCTCGAAGAGCGTGACCGCGTGGAAGCGGAGCGACGGATCCAGCTCGGAGAGGCTGCCGACGAGCCGGTCGCCGCCGAGCCCTGCGCCGCGCAGGCGATGCGCGTCCCAGTCCACGCCGTGGGCGTCGCATCCTGCGAGCGTCGCGGTCGCGACGAGCTCCCCCCATCCGCAGCCGAAGTCGAGCACGCGCGGCGCCTCGTCGCGGGTCCGCAGCTCGCGGGTCAGGCGCTCCAGCCGCAGCACGTGCGCGATCCGGTTCGTGCCGCTGCTCCACCGGGCCGGGAACGCCGTGGCCCCGACGCGCTCGGCGAACGAGCGCATCGCGGCCTCGCCCATCCAGCGTCGGAACCGGAGCTTCTGCCACGCGTCGTCGAGCACCCAGCGGTGGAACACCTGGCCGCACGCCGCGCACCCGCGCAGCTCCCACGGCGCGTCCCCGAGCGCCGGGAGCGGGTCCTCGCCCCACGGATCGGCGGCGAGGAACCCGCGCAGCGGCTCGGCGTCGAAGCGCCCCTGCGCGACCGCGCGCAGGTCGGTCGACCCGCAGGCGATGCACGCGTCGCGGGACACGAACCTCGCTCGCGCGGGCGCGTTCGCGAGCGGAACGGGGCCAGCCAGCATGGCGATTCCTCCGTCACCAGGAACGCCGGGTCCACCGTTCGTGACATCGTCGTTGCGTGACCCGTCGACGCAGGTTGACGGACGGTGGACACGGTGCGCGGGCCCGTGACCGAGCGTCACGCAGCGGGCGACGCCCGTCACGGCGGCAGGGGAGGCGGCGGCCGCCGGGCCCTCGTGCCGTTCACCGGGCGCCTCGGCATGGCGTTCCTGGCAATCCCCCGAACGGTGGGCCCGAGGGTCGACGGCCGACGCTCCCGTCCGGTTCCCGTCAGGGCGACGCGTCTCCATTACACATGTCGCCTCGAGCGGCGGCTCCCCGCCGCTCCACGAGGTGCGCCATGGGCCGACGTTACGCGAGCATCCTGGAGACGATCGGAAACACTCCCGTAGTCCGGATCAACAGGCTCGCTCCACCGGACGTGAACCTGTTCGTCAAGGTGGAGGCCTTCAATCCGCTCGGCTCGGTGAAGGACCGCCTCGCCATCGCCGTGATCGAGGCGGCGGAGCGTTCGGGAGCGCTGAAGCCGGGCCAGACCGTCATCGAGGCGACCAGCGGCAACACCGGCATCGGCCTGGCCATGGTCTGCGCGGCCAAGGGCTACCCGCTGGTGCTCGTGATGGCCGAGTCGTTCAGCGTCGAGCGGCGCCGGCTGATGCGCTTCCTGGGGGCCAAGGTGGTGCTCACCCCGGCGGCGGAGCGGGCCGTGGGCATGATCCGGAAGACGGAGGCGCTGGCGGCCGCGCACGGCTGGTTCATGACGCGCCAGTTCGAGAACGAGGCCAACCCCGACTATCACTCGCGCACGACGGCGCAGGAGATCCTGGCCGACTTCGCGGGCGAGCGGCTCGACTGCTGGGTGACGGGCTACGGCACCGGCGGGACGCTCAAGGGCGTGGCCCGCGTGCTCCGCAAGGAACGGCCCGAGACGAAGATCGTGGTCTGCGAGCCGGAGGAGGCACCGCTCCTGGGCAGCGGGGCCGCGCAGTCCCGCAATCCGGACGGCACCCCGGCCGCGCCGCACCCGAGCTTCAAGCCGCACCCGATGCAGGGATGGACGCCGGACTTCATCCCGAAGCTCACCGGCGACGCCGTGGACCTGAAGCTCGTCGACCGCATCGTGACCGTCCCCGGCCCGGAGGCGATTCGCTGCGCCAGGGAGCTGGCCGTGCGCGAGGGCATCTTCGTGGGCATCAGCTCCGGCGGCACGCTGGCCGGCGCCCTCCAGGTCGCCGCCAGCGCCGAGCGCGGGGCCAACATCCTCTGCATGCTGCCGGACACGGGTGAGCGGTACCTCAGCACGCCGCTCTTCGCGGACGTGCCGGCAGAGATGACCGAGGAGGAACAGTCGATCGCGCGCTCCGTGACGGGCGCGGCGCCGAAGGCCTGAGGGCGCACGGTCATGGCGATCGTGTCGCGCAGGGCGGCGGCGGCGGATCGGGCGTTCGAAGCCGTCAAGGCCTTCTACTTCAGCTCGCGTTACGGCGAGCGGCGCGGGGATCCCGGCATCGCCGACTTCACCTTCGGCAACCCGCACGAGATGCCGCTCGACGGGCTCGTCGCGGCCATCCGCGAAGCCGCCGTCCCCCTCGACGAGAACTGGTTCGCCTACAAGTCCAGCGAGGAGGCGCCGCAGGCGTTCCTGGCCGACGCCGTCGGCCGGGAGCTCGGCCTTCCGCTCGAGCCAGCCGACGTGGCCCTCACCGCGGGAGCGTTCGGGGCCATCTCACTCGCGTTCCGCCTGCTGCTCGACGCCGGGGACGAGGTCATCTTCAACGCGCCGGCCTGGTTCTGCTACGAGCCGATGCTCCTGGCGGCCGACGCCGTGCCGCGGGAGGTGGCGCTCCGCGCACCGCGCTTCGACCTCGACCTCGAGGCCATCGACGCGGCCATCGGCCCGAACACGCGCCTGGTGATCGTGAACACGCCCCACAACCCCACCGGGCGGATCTACGGGCGTGGCGAGCTGGCGGGCCTGGCGGAGGTGCTGGACCGCGCCTCCCGCCGGATCGGCCGCCGGGTCTTCCTCCTGTCCGACGAGCCGTATCGGCGCCTTCGCTTCGACGGCCGGGCCTTCACCAGCCCGGCGTCGACGTACCCGTGGACGCTCGTCTCGTACAGCTACGGGAAGGTCCTGCTGGCACCGGGGCAGCGACTCGGCTACCTGGCCCTCTCGCCGCAGATGCCGACCTCCGACCGCGAGCAGCTGCGCGAGGTCATGTTCGCGAGCCAGATGGCGCTGGGCTGGTGCTTCCCCAACGCCGTCATGCAGTACGCCGTGCCGCAGCTGGAGCGCCTCTCCATCGACGTGGCGGCGCTGGCGCGCCGGCGCGATGTGCTGAGCGAGGCGCTGGGCCGGGCGGGCCACGGCGTCCTGCCGCCGGAGGGGACGTTCTACCTGTGGGCGCGGTGGTCGGGAGATCCCGTCCGCCAGTGGGAGGCCCTGGCCGACGAAGGGGTGTTCGTCATGCCGGGCACGCTCATGAAGCAGCCGGACTACTTCCGGATGAGCCTGACCGCGTCCGACGCGATGGTGGCGCAGGCGCTGCCGATCCTGGCACGGCCGGGGTGAGGACGGCGGCGGCACGGGACATCGGGCATATCCGTATCGGCACCCCACGCCGGCAGGAGCGAGCCGGCCGGGCGTCCGGCGAGCGAGCCATCGCACAGCCGGTTCGACGCCCCGGCGGTGGGACGGCTCCTCGCCGAGCGCGCTGGACCCACCCGCTCGCCACAGGCGTCCTCTCCGTTCTCTGCGTGCCTTCGGGGCGACCCGTCCATTCCGCGCGCCGCGGCAGCGCGCTCCGTAGATACCGAGGGTTTCGCGCGTCCAAGCACGTCCTCGAGATGCCGCGCCCGGCCCAGCCCCTCCTCATCCGCCTGACGCACTGGGCGAACGCCGTCCTGTTCGCGGTGATGGCCGGGAGCGGGCTCCAGATCCTCGCCGCGTTTCCGCTGCTCGGCCCGCGCGGTGAGCCCTACGCGTGGTACCCGCTCCAGGGCGCGGGCCCGCCCGCCGTTCTGACGCTGGGCAAGTGGCTCGCGGGCGCGCGGCACTGGCACTTCGCGTTCGCCTGGATCTTCACGCTGAACGCGATCGTCTACCTCGCCTACTTCTTCGCGAGCGGCGCGTGGCGCGAGCGGCTCTTCTCCCCGCGGCGCGACGCACGGAACGCCTGGGAGACCGTGCTCCACGACCTGCGCCTCCGGCGGGCGCCGCCCTCGCCGGTCGGGCTCTACAACGGGATGCAGCGCCTCGCGTACACCGGCGTGCTCGCGGTCGCGCCGCTCCTCGTCGCGTCGGGGCTCGCGATCTACAAGCCCGTCCAGCTGCCACGCCTCACCGCAGTCCTCGGCGGCTACGACGCCGCGCGCGCGATCCACCTCGGCGTGCTCGTGGCGCTCGCCGCGTTCCTCGTCGTCCACGTCGTCCAGGCGGTGCTCCACCCGCGCACGCTCGTCGACATGACGGCGGGCGGACGGAGGGCCGAGGGGTGACCGGCACGCGGCGAGCGTTCCTCCGGGCCGGTCTGCGCACGGGCGCGCTCGTCGCGCTCGGCGGCGTCGCGTGCGACTCCGACCACCCGCGCGCCGGGTTCCTGGGGCTCATGGAGCGGGTGAACGAGCGGTTCCAGCGCGCGCTCTACGACCCGGGCCGGCTCGCGCCGGAGCTCGCCGAGGGCGACGAGAGCGCGCCCGGCGACTTCCCGCAGTACAGGATCGGGAGCGACTACCCGGCCGCGCCGGAGGGCTGGGCGCTGCGGGTCGGCGGGCTCGTCGCGCACCCGGTGGTCCTGTCCGCGGACGCGCTCCAGCGGCTCCCGCGCACGCGCACGCGCGTCAGGCACCACTGCGTCGAGGGCTGGTCCGCCGTCGCGTCATGGGACGGGGTGCGCGTCTCGGAGCTGGCGCGGCTCGTGGCGCCCGACCGCCGCGTCCGCTACGTGGAGTTCCGCTCCTTCGAGCCCGGGTACTACTCGTCCTGGGACCTCGAGAGCGCCGTTCACCCGCAGACGATCCTCGCCTACGGCATGAACGGCCAGCCGCTCGCGCGCGAGTACGGCGCGCCGCTGCGGGTCTACTCCGCGGTGAAGCTCGGCTACAAGATGGTGAAGTGGGTGACCGAGGTGACCTTCCTGCCGGTGCGGACCGGCGGCTACTGGGAGGACCGAGGGTACGAGTGGTTCGCGGGCGTGTGACGGCGGCCGGGACGAAGGGGGCGGACATGGCGGATCGGGAGGAGCGGGGGACGACGGGGCGCGAGGCGCGCGCGCGGGCGCGGGGGTGGGTCCTCGGGACGGTGGCGTGCCTCGCCGCGGCCGTGGCCGTCGCGGCGGAGGGCGAGCGGCACGTGCGCGGCGTCGTGAGCGAGGTGGCCGGCGACTCGGTCACGGTGAACGGGCAGGACGGGCGGCCGCAGCAGCTGAAGCTCGGGCCGAGGTCGCGCGTGAGCAGCGCAACGCGGGCCGATCTCGGTGCGATCGCGAAGGGCGCGTACGTCGGCACGACGGCGGTCCAGGCGAAGGACGGTACGCTCCGCGCCGTCGAGGTCCACGTGTTCCCCGAGGCGGCGCGGGGCACGGGCGAGGGGCATCGCCCCTGGGACCTGAAGCCGGGCAGCTCGATGACGAACGCGACGGTGGCCGGCGCCGAGGACGCGAAGGGCGGTCAGAGCACGATGACCAACGCGAACGTCTCCGACGTGTCGGGCGCGTCCGGCGGGAAGCGGCTCGAGCTGTCGTACGCGGGCGGCAAGCAGACGGTGATCGTTCCCCCGGGGACGCCCGTCGTGCGCATCGAGCCGGCGGACCGCGCCGCGATCGCGGCGGGCGCGCACGTCTTCGCGGCGGGGGCGCCCCAGCCGGACGGGACGGTGCTCGTCGATCGGATGTTCGTCGGGAAGGACGGGGCGGTGCCGCCGATGTGATCGATGCAGGCCGCGCTCGCTGCCCGCGCCCGCCGTCAGCCGCGCCCGTACACGGGGAGGACCGCGCCGCTCACGTCGCGGGCCGCGTCGGAGAGCAGGAACTCGATCACGGCCGAGAGCGACTCGGGCGCCACCCAGCGTGAAGCGTCGGCGCCGGGCATGGCGCCGCGGTTCGCGGGGGTGTCGATGGTGCTCGGCAGGACGGCGTTCACGCGGACGCCGGTCTCCAGCACCTCCTGGGCGATCACGCGCGCGAGCGCCACGACCGCGGTCTTCGCGACCGTGTAGCCCGCGGCGCCCGCCCCGGACCACGGCCGCTCCACGTTCCGCGAGCCGACCACCACCACGCTGCCGGCGCGCTGCGCCACGAGCCGCGGCATCAGCGCGCGGAGCGCCCGCTGCGCCGACTCGAGGTTCTCGTCCAGCATGCTCCGCCAGGCGTCCTCGTCCCGGTCCTCGTGGAAGGGGCTGCCTCCGCGCCAGCCCCCCGCGACCAGCGCGGCGCCCGACACGGCCCCGAGGCGCGACTCCACGTCGCCGAGGGTCGCGTCCCACGCCGCGGTCGAGTCGGCCTCGAGCGTGAACCCCGCGAAGCCGGCGCCGAGGTCCTGCTCGATCGCTCGCAGGCGCTCTCCGTGCCGGCGGAGCCCCACGCCGGCGACGCGGTAGCCGCGGGCGACGAGGTGGCGGGAGAGCGCGGAGCCGAGGGCTCCGGCGGCTCCGGAGATCACGATGACAGGGGTCATGCGATCTCTGTAATGGTCCGGCGCCTGCACGGCATCGCCCGGCTCGTCGCGGCGGCGACGGGCACCCGTCCACCGGATCCCGATCGAGGCTTCGACGGGCGCAGCGATGCGGGCCGCGCGCACGCCACCGTCCCCCGTTACGTCGGAGGTCCGGCCGCTCGCGAGGCGGCCCAGTGGAGGGTGCATGCTCCCGAGGACCTGCCGGCGCCTCGTCCCGCTGCTCTGGCTCGCGGTGGCCCGCGTGGCTGCGGGCGCGCAGGAGTTCCGCGTCACGCTGCTCGGCACGGGGAGGCCCGCGCCGGAGATCGACCGATTCGGCCCGAGCACGCTCGTCGAGGCCGGAGGGCACCGGCTCCTCTTCGACGCGGGCCGCGGGGTGACGCAGCGCCTGTGGCAGCTCCGGATGCCGCTGCGCGACATCGACGCCGTGTTCCTGACGCATCTTCACTCGGATCACGTGGTCGGCATCCCGGACCTGTGGCTCACCGGCTGGCTGCCGACGCCGTTCGGGCGGCGGGTCGTGCCCCTGGCGCTGTGGGGGCCCGCGGGGACGGTCGACATGGTCGCCGCGCTCCGGAGGGCGTACGCGTGGGACCTGCGCGCCCGCAGCGGGCACCAGCAGCTCCCCGACGCGGGGGCCACCGTCCGCGCGCGCGACGTCGGTCAGGGGGTCGTGTACGAACGCGACGGCGTGAAGGTCACCGCCTTCACCGTGGACCACGGACCGCACCTCCGTCCGGCGCTGGGGTATCGCGTCGATCACGCCGGGCGGTCGGTCGTCATCTCGGGAGACACGCGCCCCTGCGAGAACCTCGTCCGCTTCGCGGCGGGGGCCGACGTGCTCGTCCACGAGGTGGCCGCCGCGCGGAAGGAGCTCGTAGACCGTTCCGCCGTGGCGCGTAGCATCCTCGCGGTCCACACCTCGCCGGAGGACGCGGGCAGGGTCTTCACGCGCGTGAAGCCCCGGCTCGCGGTGTTCACGCACGTTGCGTTGCTCACGACGGACCCGGCGGTCCCGGCACCGTCCATCGCCGAGCTCGTCGCCCGGACGCGCGAGACCTATGCCGGGCCGCTCGTCGTCGGGGAGGACCTCATGACGGTCGTCATCGGCGACGAGGTGGAGGTCCGCCATCCTCCGGAGGCGGGTGCCCGCTGATCGGTCGCATCCCGCGACCCGCCTTCGCTCGCGGGCTGCCGGGATCGACTCCTCAGGCGCCTGAACTTCTCTCCCGAGAGCGGGCCGCCCATCGCCGCGCGGATTCGGTACGGCCGCCCTCGATCGCACCGTCGCGAAACTCTGCACCGTGTTGTGTTCCTCCTCAGTGGCCGCCGCGAGGCCAAGCGGCCGGGAATTCCTGCTCATTCTGGCCGGGAGCGGTGCGGGGCCGCTGCCGCTCTCACCAGTTCGCCGCGGGCGTTCCGGCGCGCGCTGACGGGCTCGCCGCGCGCCGCGTGCGCGCAACCGCCCGCATCCCCTCCGTGATCCCGGCAGCCGGGGGTGGCGTGCGTGGGCTGGCCCGCCGCTTGCCATTGGAAAGCGTCGAAGGAGCGCAGCCACGGAGCCCACCGAAGGCGCTGAAAGGAGCACGCCATGATGTTCGCACTCGTGCTGGCCCTCGTCGGATTCGCCGTCCTCTCCGTCCTCGACCACAGCGCCGCGCACTGACCCCCGGTCGGCGGCAGCGTACGCGCACCCAAGAGCGAGGAGCCCATGGCCTACGATCTACTCTCCGTGTACCCGGCGAAGCTCCTGGAGTACGGCCTCGGGATCGGGTACCTGCTGCTCTTCATCCCGTTCTGGCGGTACGTGCAGGGCGGCCGCCGCGAGGCGCGCGAGGTGATGCGGGCCGCGGTGCCGGTGCGCGAGGCCGTCTCCGCCGCCCTCCGCGCGGCGCGGCCTGCCGGCGCGACCGCCATCGCCCGGCCGGCCTCGGCCGGCTGGTTCCACGTCCCGGCCGGCGTGCACCTGCACCCCGGGCACACCTGGGCGCGGCTGGAGGGCGACGGCCTCGTCTCGGTCGGCATCGACGACTTCGCCCACAAGCTGGTGGGGCCCGCGACGGTGGAGCTGCCCGCGGTCGGGACGCGCGTGGCGCAGGGTGAGCCCGCCATCGAGCTGCGCGACGAGGACCGCGGGGTCGCGATGCTCGCGCCGGTGGACGGGACGGTGGTGGCGGTGAACCCGCGCGTCCGCGCCCACGGCGCGCTCGAGGACCCCTACGGCGCCGGCTGGCTGTTCAAGGTGAAGGCGCCGCGGCTGGTGGCGAACTTCCGGCAGCTCCAGGCGGAGGCGCCGGCGCAGCGGATGCTCGACGCGGCCGGGGACACGCTGGCGCTCCGCCTCGCGCCCGAGCTCGGCCAGGTCCTGCAGGACGGCGGCACGCCGGTCCACGGCATCGCTCGCGCGCTGGCAGGGGAGGGCTGGGACGAGCTGGCGCGGGAGTACTTCCTGACCTGAGCCGCCGCGGACGGCGGGCGTGAGAGGGCCGGCGAGCGCCGGCCCTTCGCCGTCGCGGCGGCACCTCACCTCCGCCGGCGGCCGGCCACCCGGCGCGCGGGCGTTTCGGGCACCTTCGCGGTGCGCCCGGTCCACTGCTCCATGCTGCCGGCAGCGCCGAGCGCGCTGGACAGGGCGTCGGCCAGGCCGGTGGGGAGCACGCCGTTCAGGAACGGGACGAGCTTCACCAGCCACGGCGTGCGGACGAACACCCGGTCCCGCTCCACGCCCTCGACGATCTCGTCCGCGAGCTGCGCCGGCGTGAGCATCGACGTGAGCAGCGGCGGCCGGGCGCCTTCGAAGAGGCCGGTCGAGACGTACAGCGGGCAGACGGTCGTCACGTGCACGTGGCGGTGCCCCTGCCGCGCGAGCTCCAGCCGGATCGACTCGGAGAACCCGACCACGGCCCACTTGCTCGAGGCGTAGGTGGTCGCGAACGGCACCGCCGTGAGCCCCGCCGCGCTCGCCACGTTGACGAGGTGCGCCTCCGGCCGGCCGACGAGGTCGGCGAGGAACGCGTGCGTCACCGACACCAGGCCGAGCAGGTTCACGGAGAACGTGTCGAGGTGCTTCTGGAGCGGGACGTCGAGGAACGCGCCGCCGAAGACGACCCCGGCGTTGTTGATCAGCACGTCGATCGGCCCGCCGCGCCCGTGGACCGCGTCGCGCGCCTGCAGGATGGAGGCGCCCTGGGTGACGTCGAGGACGTGATGCTGCGCGCTCGCTCCTGCCCGGCGGAGCGCGTCGGCGGTCGCCGCCAGGGGCTCCTCGTCGCGGTCGGTCAGGATCAGCGCCGCGCCGCGGGCGCCGAGCCGCTCGGCGACGGCCCGGCCGATCCCGGCCGCGGCGCCCGTGATGAGGACGCGCTTCGCCTTCCACGTCTTCATGACGACCTCCAGGACGCGTGCGTTCGTGCCGAGGGTGCGCCTCGCGTGGAACGCTGAGGCTGCGCCCGATGGCCGCAGCCCAGGGAGAGACGCGGCCCGGAGGCCGCACCGCCGCGCGATCGGCAGCCGATCGTCCGGCTCGACTGTCACACCATCCCGAGGGGACCGCTTCGAACTGGCCCCGCCCGGTGCCCGCGAAGGCTTCCCGGGCCGGGCGCATCATGGAGGCCAGCGGGGCAAGCCAATGAAGAACGTCGTCAGCATCAGCCTCGGCGCGCGCGCCGGTGACTACGATTACACCACGCGGTTCATGGGGCAGTCGTTCCGGGTCCGCCGCTTCGGGGTCGACCACGATCTCCGCAGGGCGCTCGACCTGCTCGCGCGCTGGCAGGGCGAGTGCGACGCGATCGGCCTGGGCCTCGTCGCCGACCACCTGCTGGTGGGGACGCGGCGCTGGGAGGATCCCACCACGGCCGAGCTCGAGGCGGCCGTGTGCGAGGTGCCGGTCACCACCGGCGCCCGCCTCCGCGGCTTCCTCGACGAGTGGGCCATCCGGCACATCCAGTCGCACGAGCAGCGCTGCTTCACGAACGCGCGGGTGATCTTCCTCTCGGGGCTCGCGAACTACGCGATCGCGCAGGCCGTGTCCGAGTACACGCACAACCTGGGCTTCGCCGACCCGCTGCTCCAGCTCGGGCTGCCGGCGATCCTGGGCTCGGTCGCGCAGCTCGAGGCGTACGCGGCGCTCACGGCGCCCGTGCAGCGCCCGCTCCAGGCGGTGTGGGGCAAGGCCCCGCTCGCGCTCCGTGATGCCTGGACCCGGCTCATCCTCGGGAGGGCGGCCCGCGAGGCGAGCGTCCTGGTGGGCCCGCACGACGACCTCGCCGCGGTCGGGCGCGAGGCGCTGGACCGCAAGATCGTCCTCACCTCGGCGGTGACGGACGAGGAGGTCAAGCGGCTGGGCGACCAGGGGGTGGACGTCGTCATCGACCGCACGCCGAAGCTGCTCGGGCGCGTCGTGGGCCTCAACGTGATCGAGGCCATGATCATCGCGGCGCTGGGCAGGCAGCACCGCGACGACGTCCTCCACGACGAGTACCTCGACATCTTCGGCGAGATGAAGCTCGCGCCGCGCATCCTGTTCCCCTCGGGCAAGCCCAGGCGCGTGAACCGGTTCGCCTTCGTCATCCACCCGCTGTCGCGCGAGTACCTGAAGGCGTCGAGGCCGGTCGAGCTGGCGTCGCGCATCGCCCCTTCGGTCGTGCTGCCGGTCGTCGAGAAGCTCATCGCGTACTCGCCGCCGTTCGTGTACTCGCGGGTCACCGGCATCCGCTCGCCGACCGGCACCGAGGCGGAGGGCTGGCTCATCACCGTGGGCGGCACGCCCAAGGAGCTCCTGGCGCACAGCCCGGAGTTCACCTACCGGCGGCTGCTCGCCGCCGCGAAGATCGCGGAGGGGCTCGGCGCCCAGATCATGGGCCTCGGCGCGTTCACCAAGGTGGTGGGCGACGCGGGCGTGACGGTCGCGAAGCGGGCCGGCATCCCCATCACCACCGGGAACAGCTACAGCGCGTCCGCGGCGCTCTGGGCCGCCGCGGACGCGGTGAAGCGCCTCGGGCTCCTCTCGCGGAGCGAGGACGGCAAGGTCGCCGGCAAGGCGATGGTGGTGGGGGCGACGGGCGCGATCGGCGCCGCGTGCGCGCGGCTGCTCGCGATGTCCTTCGACGACGTCTTCCTCGTGTCGCCGGAGATCGGGAAGCTGCTCACGTTGCGCGAGACGATCCTCGCGGACACGCCCGACGCGGTCCTGCACCTGTCGAGCAAGGCGGACGAGAACCTTCGGGAGATGGACCTCGTGGTCACGGCCACCTCCGGCGCCGGCAAGAAGATCCTCGACATCATGAAGGTGAAGCCCGGCTGCGTGATCACCGACGTGGCGCGCCCGCTCGACCTGCCGCCGTCCGAGGTGGCGAAGCGGCCCGACGTGCTCGTCATCGAGTCGGGCGAGATCCAGCTCCCCGGCGGCGTGCGCATGCGCGACATCGGCCTCCCCGACGGCGTCGTGTACGCCTGCCTGGCGGAGACGATCGTGCTCGCGCTGGAGGGCCGGTTCGAGAGCTACACCGTCGGTCGGAACATCGAATGGGAGAAGGTGAAGGAGATCTACAAGCTCGGGCTCAAGCACGGCATGCGGCTGGCGGCCATCTCCGGGGTGAACGGGCCGTTCACCGACGAGGACATCGGCCGCGTTCGCGCGCTCGCGCTCGCGGCGCGGACGCGCTGGCCGGGCGGGCAGCCGGCGCGCGCGACCGTGCGTGAAGTCCCGCGGCCGGTGGCGGAGCGCCAGGACCAGCACGCGGGCGTCTGAGCCGAGGCCGCGGGGCCGTCCGGCGTCGTCGGACCGCGCTATGGCGCGCCGGGCGGCTCCGCCGGACGGATCTCGCAGAGATACGCCCGGTGAGGCACGGAGCCGCTGATCGAGTCGATGGCCGCGTTCCCGATGAGGAGGTTGAAGTTCGCGCCGTCGGGACCGAACGGATCGTAGCCGGGCGCCCCCACCTCGGGGCACGCCTGCCACCATCCGTGCTGGCCGCAGACCACGTCCGGCTGCAACGTGTCGTTCAGGCGCGCCCGCGCACGCACGCTCCCGTCCGGCGTCTCGATGTGGACCCAGTCGCCGGCCGCGATCCGGCGGTTCGCCGCGGCGACGGGATGCAGCTCGACCTCGGGGTCCGGCGCCTTGCGCCGCAGGCCGGGGAGCGCGCGGTGCTGGCTCTCGCAGAACAGCGTGTGCTTGGCGCACGTGAGGATCAGCGGATAGCGCGCGAGGAGATCCGGACGTGAGACCGGGCCGACGCGCGGCTCCTGGTACTCCGGGAGCGGCGGATGGCCGTGCGCGAGCAGGGTCTCGGAGTACAGCTCGATCTTGCGCGTGGGCGTGTCGAAGCCCCGCGGGACGCCGTCGTGGACCTCGGCGAACTTGCGGTGGCGCGTCTCGAGCGCGACGCGCGCGCCCTCCGGGTGCTGGCGCAGCCAGTCGAGGGAGAGGCCCGAGGGCGCCAGCTGGTGGCGATACGCGGCGTCCACGTCCCCGTTCCAGAAGTGCTCGCCGAGGCCGAGCGCGACCGCGAGGTCGAAGACGATCGCGGTGTCGGAGCGCGCCTCCCCGGGCGGCGCGGCCACGGGCCGCCGCAGCTGCACCAGCGACTGCGCCTCCGGGCTCACCTCGAAGCCGAGCTTGAGCGCCTCGCGCTCGAAGGGGCTCGCCACCGGCAGGACCACGTCGGCGAGTTCCGCGGTGGGGTTCATGAACAGGTCGGCGTGGACGTAGAAGTCGAGCGCGGTCAGCGCCGCGCGGCCGCGCAGGACGTCACCGTGCGACAGCAGGAGGTTGGAGCCGAAGCCGACCAGGCCTCGCACGGCGTACGGCTTGCGGTCGAGGATGCCGCGGTACAGCTCGTCGGTGGTCGCGAACCCCCACCGCGCCGGGCCGAGCGGACGCTCCGCGACGCCGAGTCCCGCGGCGCGGGGCTCCGGCCGCGGGGGCACCTCGCTCCCGACGGCGGGGGAGGGGACCGAGGGGAAGAGCACGTTGCCGCCCGGTGCGTCGATGCTCCCGGTCAGCACCGAGAGCTGCGCGATGGCCCGTGCGATCTGGGTGGCGTTCGTCTGCATCTCGACGCCGCTCCACGCGTAGTAGGCGAGGGGCCTCGACTCCCACAGGAGCCGCGCCGCGCGCTCGACCTCACCGCGTGCGACGCCGGTGATCGACTCCACGCGCCCGGGCGCGTAGCTCCGGCAGAGCGCGGCCGCGAGCTCGAACACGGTCCGGCAGCGCAAGACGCCCTCCCGCGTCTCGACCATGTGCTCGCCGAACAAGGCGACGTCCGCGAGGTCGGCCTCGTACCGCCTGCTGCGCGGATCGTAGAGCGCGGGCCGTCCTGCAGCTCGGTCCCAGGCCACGTAGCGCCCCGGGTCGCCGCCCTCCGAGACGTCCGCGCTCGTCAGGAGGCGGCCCGTATCCGGGCGGACGAGCAGCGGTCCATTCGTCCACTCGCGCACGAACGGCTCGTCGAACCAGCCCCGGTCGATCATCACGCCGGCGATCCCCAGCGCGAGCGCGGCGTCCGTGCCCGGCCGCACCTGCAGCCACGCGTCCGCGCGCCGCGCCGGCTCGGTGCGCCGCGGATCGACCACGACGAGCCGCGCCCCGCGCTTCTGCGCGGCGAGCGTCGCGGTGGCATGGGCGAGCCGCGCGTGGTTCGGGTTGTAGCCCCAGAACAGGATGCAGCCGGCGTGCTCGAGGTCGGGCAGGTAGCGTCCCGGCACCGGCGCACCGAACGTGAAGGTCGTGGCGAAGTGCCGGCCCCAGCCGCACAGCTCCATGGCGACGACGAGGTTCGGGCTGCCGAACGTGCGCGTCAGCCGCTCGACCCAGGCCATCGAGTCGTCCGACGCCGAGGTCGAGGGCGACACCAGGCTGAAGGCGACGCTCTCGGGGCCGGACTCCGCGGAGAGCTGGCGGAGCCGCGACGCGGAGAGCGCCAGCGCCTCGTCCCAGCCGATCCGCTTCCAGCCCGGGTCCGGATCGCCTTTCGGGCGCGTGCGTCGCAGCGGGTACTTCAGCCGGTCGGGGTGATGGACCAGCTCCGGCGCGGCGCGGCCCTTCGCGCAGAGCGCCTGGCCGGTGGGGTGCGACGGGTCGGGATCCAGGCGGACGAAGCGCCCGTCCTCGATCGTGGCGATGGCGCCGCAGCGCGAGACGCACAGCGCGCAGTAGGTGGGGATGCGCTCGGATGCCGTGTGGCCGGCGGTCATCGCCGGTGCCTTGGGGCGTGGCGCTGGCGCGGGCTGGCCCGTGCTGGGTCTGGCCCCCGAACGGATCCCGGAGCAGGTCGCGCCAGCGGCCGGAGACGCGGTCGCCCGCTCGATGAGGCTCGAGCGTCAGGCAAGCCCCGGACGCGCGCCGTCAATCTCCGGGTCCGTCCAGCATCGGAGGCGCCGTGAGCTCGACCAGATACCCGACGAGCCAGACGTCCCAGCGCTCCTCGAAGCGGACGTTGAGCGGATCGTGACCGTGGTGGTACCGCACGAACGGTCCTCCGCTGCCGCCGCGCTCGAAGTGCGTGACGTAGGCGAGATCGAAGGTGGCGTCGCCGTACGGCGAGCGGCCTTGCCCGAGGCCCAGGTGGACCGCGCCCGAGGCCGTGAGCCGCAGCCGCGCGTCCGAGGCCACCCGGGCGCGGAACGGGACGGCACGATGGCGTCCCGCCACCTGGAGCTCGCCAGCTGCGAGCCACCGGATCGCGGTCTCGCCGTAACGTCGACGCATGGCGGGCTCGATGCACCCCGAGAACGTGCAGGGCACGTTCCAGTCGAACCCGAGCCTCGAGGTGGCTCCGAGACGGGAGGCGCCGCCGTTCACCGGAAAGGAGAGCCAGCGGAGAAGAAGCTCGGTGCCGAGGAGGTGGTCGGTGAAGCTCCCGCTGTCGAGGTTCAGCGCGTCGGACCGGGGCACACCGGGCGGCCATCCGCAGTCGAAGTCCGAGGTGGCGCCCGGCAGCAGCGCGCCGTCGCGGAGCGCGCAGCCCTTCTGCCCGTTCGAGTGATGCGCGGCGAAGAACCCGAACGACACGAGCAGGCGATCGGCGCGGCTCGGGGGTGAGGCGAGCGGGAGGACGTCCACGAGCTGCAGCCGCAGCCGCGGCAGGTACGACGGCGGCCGGATCGGCGTGGACTGCGAGGTCTCCATGCGCAGCGTGGCGACGAACGAGAAGGTCAGGGCCAGGCCGAGCCCGCCGTCGTTCATGAGACGCGGGTGGTCGAGCCCGTCGTACAGGAAGAGGTGCAGCGGCAGCTGGGCCTCGAACAGCTGATCCCTGGCGAGCGGGATCGCCACGGTGATGGGCTCGAGATCCACGCTCGGCTCGTCCACCCGCGGGAAGTGGGCTGCGCAGGCCGTGAGGGCGAGGAGCGCGCTGGCCAGCGCGAGCGGCAGCGCCAGCCTCCCGCGCCAGGCACATCCGCCGCTCCGCGAGCGCCATCGCGCCGATCCGGTGCGAGCGAGGATCCGCGTCCGAGCGCGTTCCATCTCCTCCCCCACGGACGCGAAGTGTGTCTCACGCCGGGTGCAGCCATCCCCGGGATTGCGGGGTCGCCCGACCGGCCGCGGCCCAACGCACCGCGCGTGGCCGGCGCCCGGGCGAGGGTTGACCGACGACAATCCACTCCGTCCGCGCGCGGTCGAGGATGCACAGGAGCTGCGGACTCGGCAGGTGAGACCATGGATCTCGATCATCTCGGCGAAGCGCAGGCGCAGCTCTGGTCGCGGGTCGACGCGCTTTGGAGGCTGTCCTCGACGCACGACGTGGCGCTCGTCCGCGACGCGCTCCACCCGAGCTACACGGGCTGGGTCACGGGCCTGCCGGGGCCGCACGACAAGGAGGCGGCGGTCGCCGCGGTGGGACCGTCGTCGCCGCGCGTCCTGAGCTACGGGCTGACGCCGCTGGGCATCACGGTGTTCGACGGGATCGTCGGGGTGGTCCACTACCGGTACACGGCGGAGGTCGAGGCAGGTACGGGCTCGACGACCGTGAACGGTCGCTGGACCGAGAGCTACCTGCGGCGGAACGGGGAGTGGCTGATGATCTCCGTGAGCGGCGGGCCGGACGGGCAGCGGTGACCGGGCCAGGAGGGCGATGGCCGGGTAGGGGCGTACCCGCGCCAGCGGCGCCCGCCCTCGCCGTCCCGGTACACGCGTAGTATGGTGTCCCGGTGAGCCGGGCGAAGACCATCCTGCTCATCGTGGGCATCTGCACCGCGGTCGTCGGCTTGATGGCGCTGCCGTTCCCGGTCACGAGCCCGAAGGTCTTCACGCAGAGCCTCTTCAGCGCGGTGTCCTCGACCGGCGCGTTCGCCCGGCCGGGCCTCGTCCTGATCGCGATCGGCCTCGTCTGCCTGGGGCTCGCAGCGATGGTGCCTTCGGACCGGGAGTGACCCTCGGAGCGCTTCAGGCGTATCGCCCGGCCTCGATGTCCTGGATCAGCCCGGGATGCGTCGGCCTCCAGCCCATCCGCTGCTGCGTGAGCGCGCTGGACGCCGGCTGATCGAAGGACAGGAACCCGCCGAGCCAGCCGAAGTGGTCGCTCGCGGCCTCCGGAGCGACGGAGCGCAGCGGGAGCTTCAGCTTCATCGCGATGGCCTCGGCGATGGTCCGGATGGTCACCGCCTCCTCCGCGACGGCGTGCAGGATGCTGCCTGCGGGCGCCTTCTCGAGGGCGAGGACGAACAGCCGGGCGGCGTCGAGCCGATGCACCGCGTTCCAGCGGTTCGAGCCGTCGCCGAGGTAGGCGGAGACGCCCTTCTCCCGGGCGAGGTCGACGAGCCGCTTCACGAAGCCGTGGTCGCCCTCGCCGTGCACGCTGGGTGCGAGGCGCACCGCCGCGCTGCGGACGCCCCTGTCCTTCAGGTCCAGCGCGACGAGGGCGTTCGCGAGGCGCGGGTGTCCCTTCGGGTCGAAGGGCATCGTCTCGGTGGCCATTCGTCCCGGCGCGATGCCCAGCGTCCCGGAGGCGATCACGAGCGGTCGCCCCGAGCCCTCGAGCACGGCGCCCAGCGTCTCGATGGCCTTCCGATCGGTCCGTACCGACGCGTCGAAGCGCTCGAAGTCGTGGATGAAGCCGAGGTGGATGACGCCGTCGGACCCGGCGGCGCCCGCCCGCAGGCTGTCGAGATCCTCGAGGTCCCCGCGGTGGACCTCGGCGCCGGCGGCGGCGAGCGCCCGGGCCGAGGCGTCCGAGCGTGCGAGCCCGACGACCTGGTGGCCGGAGGCGAGGAGCTCGGGGACGACGGCAGAGCCGATGAAGCCGGACGCACCGGTGACGAACACGCGCATGGGATCCTCCTGGGGATGCAGTGATGGCAGGTACTGACATGGCGCAATCTGGCCTCGATGTCAGTGACTGTCAAGAGCGGGATGTCAGAAACTGACGTATGCTGTCCGGGATGGCTCGATGGGAACCCGACGCGCGCGGCAGGCTGGAGCGGGCCGCGATGGAGCTCTACCGCGAGCGCGGCTACGATCAGACCACGGTCGCCGAGATCGCCGCGCGCGCGGGGCTGACCGAGCGCACGTTCTTCCGGCACTTCGCCGACAAGCGCGAGGTGCTGTTCTGGGGCGCCGCGGGGCTTCGGCAGCTCATCACGGACGGCATCGCCGGCGCGCCCCCGGACGCTGCGCCGCTCGACGCGGTCGCCGCCGCGCTCGAGGCCACCGCGCCGGTGTTCGACCAGCGCCGCGCCTTCGCGCGCCAGCGCCAGGCCCTCATCGCCGCCCACCCGGAGCTGCAGGAGCGGGAGGTGATGAAGCTCACGCTGCTCGCCGGAGCGGCCGCGGAGGCGCTGCGCGCGCGTGGCGTCGGCGAGCCGGCGGCGACCCTGGCCGCCGAGGCCGGGATGGCGATCTTCAAGGTCGCCTTCGAGGGCTGGCTCCGCGACGAGAAGGGTCGGGGCCTGCCGCACCACCTCCGGGCGGCGCTGGGCGAGCTCGGGTCCGTCGTCGGGCGGGGGCGGCCTGCACCGGCCGGCGCGCGGCGGGCGGCGAGGCGCGGACGCGAGTAGCGGCCCGTCGGCTCTGCTCGGCCGGCCGCGCTCGCGTCCAGGGAGCTGCCCGGGCGCCCTTCAGGGCAGCCGATACTCCTTCACGAACTCCCAGATGACCTCGTGCGCGGCGACGTCGTCGGTCTGGTAGCCCCACCACCAGTTCGCGACCGGATCCATCTCGTACAGGTCGAACGCGGAGCCCGGCCAGTTGTGGCCGCCGCCGTAGACCGTGCACAGCTCCGCCTTCGCGTCGGCCTTGCATCCGCGGTACTGCTCGCAGAGGACGTCCGTGCTCGAGAACGTCACCTTCCTGTCGGTCTCGAGCGCGCAGCCGTTGTTGGCGGCCCACAGGGCGACGGTTCCGGGGGCGCCGCGCGTGTAGTTCCCGAAGAGCGGCCCGTAGCCCTCCGCATACGGGCTGAGCGCGTCGGCGTCGCCGTGGATCTCGATCACCGGCACGGGCCGGCCCGGGGCGCACGCCTCGTCGCCCATGCCGCCGGCGACGGAGCCGATGGCGGCGATCAGGTCCGGCCGCTCGCAGGCGAGGCGGTACGCCATCCCACCGCCGTTCGAGATCCCGCTCGCGTAGACGCGGGCGCGATCGAGGCGGTGGTGCGCGGCCACGTCCTCGACGAGATCCGCGATGAACTGCACGTCGTCGATGCCGGCCTCGTTCGCCGGCGGGCAGCAGCCGTGCGCGTTCCAGGAGAGGCCGACGCCCTCCGGGAGCACCAGGATGAAGTGGTTCGCGAGCGCGAACGGCTCCAGGCCCACGGGCACCGTGGCCTCGGGCGAGAAGCTCCAGCCGTGCATCACGATCAGCATGGGGAGCTTGGGGTTCCCATCCACCTCGGGCGCGAGGATCAGGTACCTGCGCTCGAGGTCGCTCGACACGAGCGTCCTCACCTCGATCTGCGGCGTCCCGCCCGGCGAGATCGCCTGCGCCGCCGAGGTCGCGGAACCCGCCGACGGGTCCGCGGTCGAGACGCCGCACGCGATCGCCGTCGCCACGCCCAGCACGACGACGAACGTCGCGCACCATGACAGTGATCGCCTCATCGCATCCTCCCAGATGGCCGATTGCACGCTCGAGCCGCCCTCCGCGGACGGGAGCGCGAGGAGATCGTTTGACGACGAACGGCGGACGGCGTCCGGCAGGCCGGGGTGACGCGCAGGCGGTGACTCGCCGGCGCGTGGGCGCTCCCGCGATTCCTCGCGGCGGCGGGGGGGCCGCGCCCCGCGTTCGCGGGGACATGGCAACTTGGGCTGAGGCCGCCGGGCGCACCACCTGCGCGCTAAGCTTCCGGCGCGCCATCACCGGAGAGCCGCGCGGCGGCTCCGCCACGCACCTGTTTCACTCCGGGGAACGCCTGATGTCCGTCCCTCTTCCAGCGCGCCTACGCGGTCTCGCGCGGTGAAGCGGACCCCTCGTACCAGTCGCGAGCGGAGGGACGGAGCAGCGGAAGGCCTACCAGCGACAAGATCCCCGGAGGGACGAACAGCCAGAGCGTCGTCCGTCGAAGGTCCCTGTCGCGGCCCTGCCGACCACGACGAGCGCGACGAACAGGGCCCAGAGGCTCGCGGGCACGATGGAGACCAGCGCTGCGGTGATCCGTCCGGTCCGGCGACGGAGTCCAGGTGGACTTCTCGCCAGCGTCCGAGGTCAGCTCGAGCTCCGGCCAATCCCCCATGCTCGCCCAGTAGACGCGGGTGATGGCGCCCTCGAGGATGCGCAGGGGGAGGTTCCCGGAGTCGATGGCACGCCACCACTCCGGTGATCCGACCAGCGCAGGGCTCGCGCTGACGCCGGCGTCGGTCGGGCTCAGCGTCGCCTGCTGCATCGCGCGGATCTGGTCCGGATCCTCTGCGAAGTCGTAGGCGGTCACCCAGTCCATGCCGGACCACCATGTCACGCCGGATCACCGAGCGTCAACGCGGCATGGCGGCGCCACGTCACTCGCCCATCAGCTCGTGCAGCCGGGTCGTGGTGTTCCAGTTCCGGATGGTCATCTGCTTGTAGATGGGCATCCCGACGACGCGGCTCATGCGGCTCTGCGACGCCTTCGGGATGAGCCGCGAGTAGTAGAGGACGCCGGGGCCGGCGGTGACCTCGTCCACCTCCGGGTTCACCGGGACGCGCTCGAGCGCCTGGGCGGGCGACAGCGGCGCCTTCAGGAAGATGGCGTCGTAGCGGAAGCGCTCGGGCCGCGTTCCGAAGCCGTCGGGGGCGTGCTCCACCACCCGCCGCAGCTGCGCGCGGGAGAGCACGACCACGCTGGCGGCGTAGTCGAAGGCGTCCGAGAGCATCGCCTCGATGCGCGGGACGAGCGAGGGGCCGCGCTCGGTGGACGAGACGAGCACGTTGCCGCTCTGGATGTACGTCACGACGTCGTCGAAGCCCTGGGCCTCGAAGGCGGCCTTCAAGGCGGGCATGCCGATGAGGTTCTTGCCGCCGACGTTGATCCCGCGAAGCAGCACCAGATAACGGCTCATGCGCCTCCCCGTGCGGCCGTTCTCGTAGCGTGCGATCGCTTCAGCCGCAAGGGCGTGGCGCGTCGCGGCGGAACCGGGGCGGCGGCTCGTGCTGGGGAAGCGGGCGGAACCGGTACCTCTCGAGCCCGGTCTCGGAGAACCAGAGCAGGACGACGCCCTTCGTCTCCGCGGCCTCCGCGGACGAGGTCCGCTCGGTGGACCCGGCGTAGATGACCGGCGCGCCGTCGGGCGCGCGGAGCACCTGGTGCCGGTGGACGTGGCCGCAGAGGACGGCCGCGTAGCCGGACGGCAGCGCCGAGCGCGGGATCACGTCGGGCCCGTCGCGGAACGTGAAGTCCGCGGGCCCGCACGTGGCGCCCTCGACGCAGTGGTGGAGGCAGAGGACTCGCACGTCCGCTTCCGGCGCGGGCGTGGTGGCGGCGTCGAGGAGCGCGCCGAACCGGCTGCGCACCTCCTGCGCGTACGGAAACCCGGAGAACGCGACGCGCACGCCGCCGGCCTCGAGCACGAGGGTGCGCGGCCGGTGGAACACGTGCAGGTTGCGGTGGCACGCGAGGAGCGGGTGGGGGAGCGCGCCGCGCTCGTGATTGCCGGGCAGCAGCAGCACCGGGATCCCGGCGTCTGCCACGCTGCGGAGGGGCGCCAGCGCGGCGTCGGAGAGCCAGGCGGGGACCCGGCTCCGGTAGAGGAGGTCCCCCGCGTGCAGCACCGCGTCCACCTCGCCATCGCGGGCGGGCGCGAGCGCCGCCTCGAAGCTCTCGAAGAACTCGGCGCCGCGCCGCGGCCGCGCCGAGCGGGGGCGCGCCGGCAGGTCGAAGCCGAGGTGCGTGTCGGAGAGGAAGAGGAGTCGCATGGCCGCCCCGCGCGCTCGGGGGCGGAACGGATGTACAGGTCGTGTCTGACAGCCCGATCGAGCCCGGCCCCGCCGGCCGGCGCCGTGCCGTCCGCATTGCGTCGCGCCCGGGGGTGAAGGACCATGACGATCCGTGGACCTCGTACGCGCGCCATCGGGTGGAGGGGCGACCTGCCCCGACTGCCACCTCGAGCTGGAGGCGGCGCCCTCCGGCCCCATCGTGGCCCGACGGTGCGGCGGCTGCCGGGGCATCTGGCTCGATCCCCTCTCGTTCCAGCGCGTCTGCGAGGACGAGACCCCAGCCGATGCCTCGAGGGACGCGACGACGTGCGCGTCCGGCGCTGGCGCCGTGGGCCGTGCCCACGGCCCCGAGGAGCGAGTCCGGTATCGCGGCTGCCCGGAATGCGGCGAGGTGATGAACCGGCGGAACTTCGCGCGCGTCTCGGGCGTCGTGATCGACGTCTGCCGCCCGCACGGCGCGTGGTTCGATCGCGGCGAGCTCGGGGCCATCCGGCGGTTCCTCCGGGAAGGCGGCCTGGAGCGCCATCGACGCTGGCGGAACCTGGAGCGCGAGGTGGGTGGGCCGGCGGCACCGGGTGCCCCGATGCCCTCGATGTCGCCGTCGCGCGACATCTACGACGTGCTGGTCGGCGGCGACGGTGGATGGGACCTGCCGAGCCGCATCCCGCGCGCGCTCGTCGCGGTCGCCTGCACTGCGTTCGGCGCGTGGGCCCTCTGGGATGTCTTCTTCGGCGGGCGCACGGGCTTCAGGCCGCGTGCCGTCGCCGGGGGCGTGCTGATGGGGCTCGCGTCGCTGTACCTGGCGGCGCGAGCGCTGGCCGACCGCGCCCGGCGGAGACGCTGAGCAGAGGACCGGGAGGCGCGACGCCCCTGGTCTCGATCCGGCGCCGTAGCCGGCCGTCGGCGCCTGCGGCCGGCCGCCGGTCACGCGACGGCCGGGCGGGCCTTCGCCGGCGCCTTCTTGCGAGCCGTCATCCTGGGCAGCAAGCCTGCGCGCTTCTCGAGCGAGGCGACGAGCGAGGCCGCCTCCGCGGCGGGCAGCTCGACCTCGACGAGGAACTGCCGGTACCGCGCATCGTTGACGATCGGGCGGCCTCCCCGTGCTCGAAGTGCAGGTAGAGCTTGCCGGGGTTCTCGTCCACCACGATCCCGTGTCCCCATTCCGCGTGAACGCTGTGGCGGAAGATGGTGGGCCGACGGGTGACCTTGCGCATTCAACCCTCGTTTCGCGGCGCACTGTATCGGTCCGGCCGCGGCCGATGTAAGCGCGAATTCCGACGCTCGGGCCCGGGCGCGTCAGCCTGCCGCTCCTCGTCGAGGCCGTGACCCCAGGCCCGATTGACGCGGCGGCCGGTCGGCGGGGGAATCGCTTCGCGGGCACGGATCCGCGAGGGAGGGCGCCATGGCCGGCTCTGCGGTGGGGGCGCTGCGGCACCACGGGCGGACGTCGATACGGGACCTGCGCGTCGCCGGCTCCGTCCGGCCCGGGTTCGAGGCGGTGCGGTCTGCGTTCGAGGAGAACTTCGAGCGCCGCGAGGAGCTGGGCGCCGCCTGCGCGGTGTACCTCCGCGGCGAGAAGGTGGTGGACCTGTGGGGCGGCGTCCGCGACGCGGCGACCGGCGCGCCCTGGCAGGAGGACACCATGGCCCTGGTCTTCTCCGCGACCAAGGGCATGGCGAGCCTCGCGATCGCGCTCGCGCACTCCCGCGGGCTCATCGACTACGACGCGCGCGTGAGCACGTACTGGCCGGAGTTCTCGCGGGCGGGGAAGGCGGAGATTACCGTGCGGCAGCTCCTCGCGCACCAGGCCGGGCTGTTCGCGCTCGACGCCTGGCCGACCGCACGGCTCGTGGCCGATCCGGACGCGCTGGCCGACGTCCTCGCCCGGCAGAAGCCGGCGTGGCCCGCCGGGGCGCGGCAGGCGTACCACGCGATCACCGTGGGCTTCTACCAGGGGGAGCTGCTGCGCCGGGTGGACCCCGCGCACCGGACCCTGGGCCGCTTCTTCCAGGACGAGCTCGCGACGCCGCTCGGGCTCGACTTCTACATCCGGCTCCCCGCGTCGATCCCGGACGCGAGGCTCGCGCCGCTCCGCCGGTCCGGGCGCATGCCGCTGCGCATGCTCCTCACCATGCCGCCGGCGCTCGCGATCGCGGGCATGAACCCGCGCTCGCGCCTGCGCCGGGCGCTGCAGGGATCGGAGCTGCCGGAGCGGTGCGAGCGCGGCGTCTACGCGCGCGACCTGGAGATCCCGGCGGGCGGCGGCGTCGGGACCGCACGCGCGATGGCGAGGGCCTACGGCGTGTTCGCGTCCGGCGGGAAGGAGCTGGGCCTGCGCGCCGAGACGCTGCGGCAGCTCATGGCGCCGCCGGTCCGCCCGGCGCGCGGGTTCCGCGACGCGTGCCTGAAGGTGGAGATCGCGTTCGCGCTGGGGTTCGCGAAGCCGACGCGCGGGTACCCCTGGGCCCACCCGAGCGCGTTCGGAGCGCCTGGCGCGGGCGGATCGCTCGCCTTCGCGGATCCGCACGCCGGGATCGGCTTCGGCTACGTGCCCAACCGGATGGGCATGCACCTCGACGATCCGCGGGCGGCCGCGCTGCGGCGGGCGGTATACGCGTCGATCGGCGTGAGGGAGCCGTACCGCCGCTGACGGTCGATCGAGGAAGCGCATGCGCACCGAGCTGGAGAAGCTTCGGCGCCGCCAGCGCGCGGTCACGCGCGATCTCCCGGACGACGTTCTCGCCGCCGGCAACCCGTGCCGCGTGATCCGCCGGATCGGCGTCTGGCGGGACGGCGCCGCCGCTCCGAATCGCGCCGCACTTGTCACTCCCTGCCGCCGTACCCGACCGCCTAGAGAACGCGAGGCGCGGGGCGAGGTCCCCGGCGCGAGGAGGAGAACGACATGCCGGACATCATTCACAGGGTCGCCATCCGGGCCCCCATCGCGAACGTCTACCAGGCGCTGTCCACGGTGGAGGGGGTGGCGGGCTGGTGGACGCAGGAGACGAGCGGACGATCCGCGCCCGGCGGGACGGTCCGCTTCATGTTCCGCAAGCCGGACGGGACCGAGCTCGGCGGGATGGAGTTCGAGGTGCTCGAGCTGAAGCCGGACCGCGAGGTGCGCTGGCGCTGCAAGGGCGGGCCGGAGGAGTGGATCGGGACGGAGGTGTCCTTCCGGCTCTCCCGCGAGGACGAGCAGACGGTGGTTGCCTTCGGGCACCGGGGCTGGCACGAGACGTCGGAGTTCATGTCCCACTGCAGCATGAAGTGGGCGACGTTCCTGCTGAGCCTCAGGGCGTTCGTCGAGACCGGCAAGGGCAGGCCGGCCCCGGACGATCTCAAGATCGACACCTGGAACTGAGCGGCCGCGAGGCGGCCGCGGCGCGCCGGGACGGGCGCGCCGCGGTCCGCCCGCCGGCGAGCGCCATCACCGGCGCTGCGGGCCCACGCTCGCGCCGCCGACCCCGGCGTGCTGCGCGGTGAACGCCGTCCGCATGATCTCGACGAAGGCGCGGAGCCTCGCCGGATAGAACCGCGCCTGCGGGTACGCGACGTAGACGGGCAGCGTCGGGCCGCGCCAGGCGGGCAGCAGGTGCACGAGGCGGCCGGCCGCGACGTCCTCGGCGACGATCCAGTCCGAGGCGAGGGCGGCGCCGAGCCCGCTGGACGCGGCCTGGCGGAGCGCGAAGAGGCTGTCGGTCACGAAGCGCGGCCGGATCCGGATCGTGGCGGTCGCGCCGCGCGCGCCCTCGAGGCGGACGGTGTTGCGGTAGTACGGTACGAGCGCGAGCCAGGGCAGCGCCGCGAGCGCCGCGGGGCGAGAGGGGGCGCGCCCCGGGACGAGCGATGGCGCCGCGACCACGATCCGCTGCACCTCGTGGATCTTCCGCACCACGACGGCTTCGCCCTCCGGCGCGTCCACGGAGACGCAGCAGTCGACGCCGTCCTCGACGAACCGCACCGGCCCGTCGTGCAGCCGCCACTCGACGCTCAGGGCAGGGTAGCGGCGCAGGTACTCGACCACCGGGCCGAGGAGCTGCTGCTGCCCGAACGCGTGCGGCGCGACCACCCGGAGGTGCCCCGCCGGCTCGTCCCCGTCGCCGCGCAGCTCCGCCTCGAGCCCGCGCCACGCGCCGAGCAGCTCCCGGGCCCGGGCGACGTACCTCTGCCCGGCCTCGGTCGGGTGGATCGCGTGCGTCGAGCGCTGCAGCAGCCGGACGCCGAGGGCGGCCTCGAGCGCGTGCAGGCGCCGGCTGATGGTGGGCTGGGAGGTGCCGAGCTGCAGCGCGGCGGCGGAGAGGCTCCCCGCGTCCACGATGCGCACGAACGTCTCCGCGAGGGCCAGCCGGTCGGTCGTCGCCTTCATGCGTACGACGCATAACGGATCTGCTGGTCACGCGTCTACCGCAGGGCCACCGCGCGGCGCATCGTGCCCGCCATGACCACCCACGAGCCGCACCGCACCGCCCCCGCCGTCCCCGCCGGCACGCCGGCCGGGGCGACCTCCCCCGGGCCCCAGGCCCCGCTCCCCACGCCGCTCCTCCTGCTGCTCGCGGGCGGCGCCGGGCTCTCGGTGGCGAGCCTCTACTACAACCAGCCGCTGCTCGGCGCGATGGCGCGCGACCTCGGCGCGTCTCCCTCCGCCATCGGCGCGGTGCCGACGCTCACGCAGCTCGGCTACGCCGCCGGCATCCTCCTGTTCGCGCCGCTCGGCGACCGGCTCGACCGCCGGCGCGTGGTCGTCGCGAAGCTCGCGGCGCTCGCCGTCGCGCTGCTCGGGGCCGCGCTCGCACCCTCCGCCGGGCTGCTCGCCGTCGCCGGGCTCGCCATCGGCCTGGTCGCGACGGCCGCGCAGGACCTCGTGCCCGCCGCGGCGGCGCTCGCGCCGGCGGCATCGCGCGGGCGGACGGTCGGGTCGGTGATGACCGGCCTCCTGCTCGGGATCCTGCTCTCGCGCGTGGTGAGCGGCGCCGCCGGCGCGCACGCCGGCTGGCGCGCGGTGTACGTGGGCGCCGCGTCCGCCGTGGCGGGGCTGGCATTCGCGGTCGCGCTGAAGCTGCCGCCGATGCCCCCCGCGGCGCGCGCCCGGTACGGGGAGCTGCTCGCGTCCATCGTCCGGCTCGCGCGCGACCTCGCCCCGCTGCGCCGCGCAGCGCTGGCCCAGGCGCTGCTCAGCGTCGCGTTCGGTGGCTTCTGGTCCACGCTGGCGCTGGCGCTCGCCGGGGCGCCGTTCGGGCTCGGCCCCGTGGCCGCCGGAGCCTTCGGCCTCGCGGGCGCTGCGGGGGCGGCGATCGCCCCGCTCGCGGGCGCCGCCGCGGACCGGCGCGGTCCGGAGCCGGTGATCCGCGGTGGCGCTGCCCTGGCGGTGGCGTCGTTCGCGACGATCGCGCTGTTCCCGGGCTCGCTGGGGGTGCTCGTGGTCGCGACGGTGGTCTTCGATCTCGGGGTGCAGGCCAGCCTGATCGCGCACCAGAGCATCGTCTACGGCCTGGATCCTGCCGCGCGCGGCCGCCTCAACGCGGTGCTGGTGAGCGCGATGTTCCTCGGCATGGCGGCCGGCGCCGCGGCTGCGAGCCAGGTGTTCGCGCGGGCGGGATGGGCGGGCGTCGCCGCGCTCGGCGCCCTGGCGGCCGCCGCCGCGCTCGCCGTCCGCCTCGCGCCCTCGCGCCGGCACGACGCGCGGGCCGGCCGCTGCATCGACGCCGCCACCCCGTGACCCGGCGCCGGCGGGTGTCGCCGGCCTCCCCGCTCCGACCCACCAGGACCGGTGGGCCGGGGCGGGGCCTCGGCTACCGTGGCGCGTTCCGCGGCGCGACCGCGGACGGGAGGTCCAGGTGAGGCACGCATCCCGATGGCTCCTCCTCGCCGCCGCGGGCATCGCCGCCGCGTGCGGCGGGGGCGGCGGCAACGACGGCGCGGCGCCGCCGGCGCGCAGCTTCCAGCTCCGGAGCCCGGACCAGATGGTCGGCGCGGGGCAGGAGCTGGCGTCCTGCTGGTACTTCCGCACGCCGAACGCGCAGGACCTCGTGGTGCGCACGTTCACCTCGCGCCTGCCCGCGGGGGCGGTGAGCGTCGCGATGATGCTCACGCCCGACGACGTGCAGCCGCCGGGGACGCAGTCCTCCGCCGGCTGCGCCTGGGCGCCCGCGAGCGGCCCGGTGCCGGCCTATCTCGGCGCGGCCGGCACCACCTCGCTCTCGTTCCCGCCGGACGACGGGTCCGGCAAGGCGATCGGCGTCCGCATCCCGGCGGGCCAGGCGGGCTACCTGCGCGTGCACTGGGCGAACGCCTCCGACCAGCCCATCACCGCGCACGTCGAGCTGGACGTGCAGGGGTGGCCGGACGGGACCGCGACCACGCTCGCGAGCCCGTACGTGTCGGTGGCGGGCTCGTTCAGCATCCCGGCGTCCGGGTCAGCGACGGCGGAGACCACCTGCGAGGTGCCGGCGGGCGCGCGCTTCGTGGCCCTGACCACGCGCACCTACAAGCACTCGGTCGCGACCTCGATCGCGGACGGGGGCACGAACGTCTTCGAGAGCGCGGACTGGTCCGCGCCGGGCTTCGCGCGCCGGGACGCGCCGCCGTTCCTCTCGTTCGCGAGCGGGGCGCTCACCACGCGCTGCGAGTACCTGAACACGACCGCGAGCGCCGTCCAGCCGGGCGACGACCCGGCCAGCGACGAGCTCTGCGCGGGCATCGGCTGGTACTTCCCGGCCACGCGGGCGCGGCTCTGCTACGACGGCACGCTGCTGCCGTGAGCGCCGCGATCGCGTCCGGGAGCGCGGGCGCGAGCGCTCCCCCGTCCGAGTGGTGCAAGGCCGGTCGATCCGTGCCAGAGGTGGCGCGAGCGCGGGGCCTCCGAGATCGAGCCCCGTCGCCGCGGGACCGCCGCCCGGCCGGGCGGCCCCTCGCCCCTTTCAAACGCCACGTGAGCCCAGCCGTGTTCGCCACCGTCGCACCCCTCGTCGTCGTCGCCGCCGCCGGAACCGTCCTCGTCGTCCACAAGCTTCGCGAGCGGCGGCGCTGGGCCAACGTGAAGGCGTCGGGCGGGCGGAAGTCGCTCGTCCTGAACCTGTTCGACCGCCCGTAGCGGACGGACGGTCGCAGGCGGTCCCTCCGCCGTTCGGGGGAATGCGCCGAAAAAGCCTGCCGCGAGCGAGGGTTCCGGGCGCACGCGCGGCCGGGCTGGGCGCCGGCTTGCATATCGACGGGGGTTTGTGCGAGGGTGCGCGCCGCTCGCGGCCGTGGATGTGGGTGGACGGCGCGGGCTTTGTCGCATCCGGGGCCGGCTCGCGTGAATGAACGCGCGCCGAAACGGGTTCGAGACAGCGGCTCCCAAGCTCCGCCGGCGGGACTGGCGAGCGACGCCGCGCAAACCGATTCGCCCATGCAGCTCGGTCCGCCCCCGCGGGTGGAGGTAAGACGTGTACACGGATTTCTCGAAGCTCCGGAACATCGGGATCTCGGCCCACATCGACAGCGGGAAGACGACGCTGACGGAGCGGATCCTCTTCTATACGAAGCGCATCCACGCCATCCACGAGGTGAAGGGCAAGGACGGCGTCGGCGCGACGATGGACTCGATGGAGCTCGAGCGCGAGCGCGGCATCACCATCGCCTCGGCCGCGACGCACTGTGAGTGGAAGGGGCTCCACCTCAACATCATCGACACCCCCGGCCACGTGGACTTCACCATCGAGGTGGAGCGGTCGCTGCGCGTCCTCGACGGCGCCATCCTCGTGCTCTGCTCGGTGGCCGGCGTCCAGAGCCAGTCGCTCACCGTCGATCGCCAGATGCGGCGCTACAACGTGCCGCGCCTCGCGTTCGTCAACAAGTGCGACCGCTCCGGCGCGAACCCGCTCCGCGTGAAGGACCAGCTCCGCGAGAAGCTCCAGCACAACCCGGTGCTGATGCAGCTCCCCATCGGCCTCGAGGACAAGTTCGAGGGCGTCGTCGACTTGGTGAAGATGAAGGCGTTCCGCTTCAGCGGCGACGACGGCGAGATCATCACCGAGTCCGAGATCCCGGCCGACATGCAGGCCGACGCCGCCAAGGCGCGCGAGGAGCTGCTCGACGCGGCGTCGATGTTCTCCGACGAGCTCACCGAGGCGATCCTCGAGGAGCGCGTCACCGAGGACCTGATCAAGGCGGCCGTCCGCAAGGGCACGCTCTCGCTCAAGCTCACCCCGGTGTTCATGGGCTCGGCCTACAAGAACAAGGCCGTCCAGAAGCTGCTCGACGGCGTGGTGGACTACCTCCCGGATCCGACCGAGGTGGTGAACGAGGCCCACGACCTCACCAAGGACGAGGAGAAGGTCGCCCTCACCATCGACAACGGCAAGCCGACGGTGGCGCTGGCGTTCAAGCTCGAGGACGGGCGCTACGGCCAGCTCACGTACCTGCGCATCTACCAGGGCAAGCTCTCGCGCGACATGTTCATCACGAACATGCGCACCAAGAAGGACCACCGCATCGGCCGGCTGGTGCGCATGCACTCCGACCAGATGGAGGACATCGACGCCGCCGGCTCCGGCGACATCGTCGCGATGTTCGGCGTGGACTGCAACTCGGGCGACACGTTCACCGACGGCACGGTCAAGCTGAACATGACCTCGATGCACGTGCCCGAGCCGGTGATCGCGCTCTCCATCAAGCCGGTGGACTCGAAGAGCGAGACCAACATGGGCAAGGCGCTCCGGCGCTTCACCCGCGAGGACCCGACCTTCCGCGCCGGCCTGGACGAGGAGAGCGGCGAGACCATCATCCGCGGCATGGGCGAGCTGCACCTCGAGGTCTACATCGAGCGCATGAAGCGCGAGTACAACTGCATCGTCGAGGTGTCGCCGCCGCAGGTGGCGTACCGCGAGACGGTCAGCCAGCGCGCCGACTTCGCCTACACGCACAAGAAGCAGACCGGCGGCTCCGGCCAGTTCGGCCGCGTGTGCGGCTACATCGAGCCCTGCGAGCAGCAGTTCGAGTTCGTGGACGACGTGGTGGGCGGCGCGATCCCGCGCGAGTTCATCTCCGCGGTGGAGAAGGGCTTCCGCTCGATGCTCGCCAAGGGCCGCCTGCTCGGGTTCCCGGTGGTGAACACGCGCGTCGTCATCAACGACGGCGCCAGCCACGCGGTGGACTCGTCGGACATCGCGTTCCAGGAGGCCGCCCGCGGCGCCTGGCGCGAGGGCTTCGACCGCGCCAAGCCGCGCCTCCTCGAGCCCATCATGCGCGTGGTGTGCGAGGGCCCGGCGGAGTTCTCCGGCGGCATCCTGGGCACGCTCATGCAGCGGCGCGCCATGATCGTCGGCTCGCAGGACGACGGCGGCCTGGCCCGCATCGAGGCCGAGGTCCCGCTGGCCGAGATGTTCGGCTACTCGACGACCCTCCGGTCGGCGACGCAGGGCAAGGCCGAGTTCAGCATGGAGTTCTCGCGCTACCTGCCGGTCCCGGCGGCCATGGCCGAGGAGCTCATGTCGAAGGCGGCCAAGAAGGCCGAGGGCGGGAAGAAGTAGCGATGCCTGCGGCGCCATGATCCGCCAGGAAGCGATCCTCCAGAGCCCGCTGCGGATCCTCGACCGGAGGCTCCACGGCGGCCTGGGGAAGGGTCGCCTCGGCGTGATCGTGGCGCCCGCCGGCGTCGGCAAGTCCGCCGTCCTGGTGCAGCTCGGGCTGGACGCGCTGCTGCGCGGCCGCCCGGTGCTGCACGTCGCGCTCGGGCAGTCGATCGAGCACGTCGCGGCCCGCTACGGCGCGTTCTTCGAGGAGCTGGCGGATCGCGTGGACCTGGCGGACCGCCGGGGCGTCCACGAGATGGTCGCGCGCCAGCGCCTGATCTGGTCGTCGATGGACGGCGGCCCGGGCGTCCGCACGCTGGACGAGGCGCTGGCCGCGTTCGAGGCGCACCTCGGCCGGACCCCCGCCACCGTGCTCGTGGACGGCTTCCCCTGGGCCGGGGCCGGCGTGGGCGCGACGCTCGCCGGCCTGAAGGCGAGCGCGGCGCGGGCGGGCGCCGAGCTGTGGATGACCGCCCGGTCCGCCCCGGGGTGCGCGCCGTGCGAGGCCGACCCGGACCAGGCGGCGCCGCCCGAGCGCTGCGGTGCCCAGGTGGACGTGATCCTCGCGCTCCTGGCGCAGGGGCGCGGCGCGCGGGTGCGGCTGCTCCGCGACCTGGACGGCTCGGACGAGGCCGACCTGCCGCTCGTGCTGGAGGGCGGCTCGCTGCGCTGGGCGGGCGGCGAGGACGAGGACGGCGGCGACCCGCGCGGCCCGGAGGCGTTCACGCTGCTCGCGGGCGGGTTCGCCGGCGCCGAGGAGGCGTTCGGCGCCTGCGCGGAGCGCTGGGGCGCACAGGAGGTGAACTTCACCTTCGCTGGCCGCCCCGGGCTGGCGCGGACCCGCGGGCTCATCGAGCTGACCGAGGCCGAGCTGCGGCTCGGCGAGGTCGGCGAGGCCTACCTGAAGGCGCACCTGCCCGGCGCGCTGGCGGCGTCGCCGGAGCTCCGGCGCGTGCTCCAGCTCATCTGGCACCAGGTCGGCACCGCGGGCGAGGTGTTCGCGGTCGGCGCGCTCGGCCCCGACGACAGCGCCCAGGGCGGCACGGGCTGGGCGGTCGAGCTGGCGCGGCACTGGGGGAAGCCGGTCCACGTCTTCGACCAGGAGCGGGGCGGGTGGTTCCGCTGGGACGGGCGCGGCTGGGTCCCGGAGGCGCCGCCGGCCATCACGCACCCCCGCTTCGCCGGCGCCGGCACCCGCGCGCTCTCCGAGCCGGGGCGCGCGGCGATCCGCGCGCTGTTCGAGCGGTCGTTCGGGGCGGCGCCGGAGTAGCCTCGGCCGGCGCACGGGCTACACTGGCGGCGGATCGTGTCCACCGCGAGGAGCTCCATGCGCCCAGCCCGTCCTGCCGCCGCCCGCCACCGCTCCGCCATCGCCGTGCTGCTGCTCGTCACCCTCGCGCCGGCCGCGGCGCCGGGGGCGGAGCCTGGCGCCGCGCCGGCCGCGGGCGCCGCCGGAGTGCTCGAGGCGCCGGCCGCCGTGGCGGCGACGCCGGGCCAGCGCAGCTTCGGCGTCGGGCCGACCCTCGGCTTCTGGTCCGGCGCGGGCCTCATCGCGGGCGGCGGGACCGGCCGGCTGAAGGGGTGGGTGTCGGGCGGCTACGCGCCGGTGATGGTCTTCTCGAACGAGCGGACGCCGGAGCGCGATCTCCGCTTCGACTTCTACAACGCGTACCAGCTCAACGGCGACGTGAGCCTGCGGGTGAACGGCCCCTCGACCACCGAGATCGCGCTGCTCGCCGGCTACAAGTACAACGGCGTGCTCGGCCACGGCGCCGGCGGCGGGGTGCGCGTGCTGTTCGACGTGGGGCCGCGCACCGCGGTGGAGCTGTCCTTCGGGCTGGCGGTGTTCCCGGATGCCATGGACCGGCTGGAGCGCGATCACGCCTATCCGGCGGATCGGGACCCGGGCATCACCCCCGCGCTCCAGGGCGGGGCGAACCTCGGTCTGCTGGTGTTCCCTTGAGCGGGGGTTGACGCGCGGCCCCGCGCACGCGAAGCCTGGGGCGATGCAGCCGCTGCTCGCGCTCCTCCTCGCCACGGTGCCCCTCCTCGAGCCGGCGGGCGGCGGCGACGTCGTCGGCGTGCTCGGCACGCGGATCGTCGAGCCGGGCGACTCGCTCATCGAGCTCGCCCGCGCGCACGACGTGGGCTTCAACGCGATGGAGTCCGCGAACCCCGGGCTCGACGCGTACGTCCCGACGCCCGGGGCGCCGCTGGTGGTGCCGGCGGCCTGGATCCTGCCGCCGTCCGCGGCGCCCGGCTCGGTGGTGGTGAACCTCTCGGAGATGCGGCTGTACCTGCTCCCGGGCGGCGACGCCGCGCCCGTCACCTACCCGGTGGGCATCGGCAAGGATCGCGCGAAGACGCCGCTGGGATCGTTCACCGTGATCGGCAAGACCGTCGCGCCCACCTGGTACCCGCCCGCGTCGATGCGCCGCGACGACCCGACGCTGCCCGACCGCGTCCCGCCCGGCCCGGACAATCCGCTCGGCACGCACGCGCTGCGCCTCTCGGCGGGCAGCATCCTCATCCACGGCACCGACGAGCCGTTCGGCATCGGGCGCAAGTTCAGCCACGGCTGCGTCCGCCTCTACCCCGAGGACATCCCGCGCCTGTTCGAGGTGGTGCCGCTCAAGACGCCGGTCCGGATGGTCCGCGAGCCGGTCAAGGTCGGGGTGCGCGGCGGACGCGTGGTCGTCGAGGCCCACGACGATCCGGACGCGCGCGTGGATCTCCGCGCCGAGGTGCGGCGCCAGCTCGAGCGGCGCGGCCTCGCGGGGCGCGTGGACGCGGCCAAGCTCGCCGCCGCGCTCGAGGCCCGGCGCGGCATCCCGGTGGACGTCTCGATCGACGTGTTCTGACGCCGCCCCGCGGGCTCAGGGGATCGGGTCGGGGACCGGCAGCTCGGCCCGGATCCGCCAGCGTCCGTCCTTCCCGCGCCGCCACACGGCCAGGTAGCGTCCCGTCACTGTCATGGGCGCGCGGTCGCCCTGCTGCACCACCAGGCGGTTCGTCCCCGCCTCCCAGGCGAGGTCGCCCGAGACCTCGAGCTGCACGGTGGTGATGGTGGCCTCCAGGTACCGGAGCGATCTCACGCGCCGCGCGTCGTACGCCTCGAGCTCGCCGCGGCCGGAGACGAAGCCGCGCTGCATCGCGGGGATGACCAGGGCGTCCTCGGTGAACACGGCCGCCATCCCTCGCGCGTCGCCGGCGACGAGCGCGCGGACGAACGCGTCGTTCGCGGCGGCGATCGCGGCGCGGAGCTCCGCCTCCGGGTCGGCGCGGCCGCCGGGCCAGTGTGCGCAGGCGCCGGTGACCACGGCGACGGCGGCGAGGAGGGCGCGGGAGGCGCTCGGCATGGGCGAAGGAGAGCGCGGCCTCACGCGCGGCGCGCGCGGCATCCTGTCCGACGCGCCCGGGCTAGGGCGAGCGCGGGCTCCTGGCGCGCCGCCCGACCCGGCCCGGCGTCGTCCGGTGGGGGCGGGATCCGGCGCGAGCGGTGCGCGATGATGCGGGGCCTGAGGAGGTGCGCGATGGCCGTCGATCAGGTCCGGGCGGTGCCGATGCCGCCGCAGGCGGCGGACTGGGAGCGCGCCGAGCGGGAGGCGCGGCGGGCCGCGGCGTACGTCGCCGCGTTCGTGGGCGTCCCCGCCGTCGTGGCGGCAGGCGCAGCGCTCGCCCTGTTCGCGCTCACCGCGCTCGTGCTGCTCGCGCCGGTCGTCGCCGGCATGCTGACCTGGGCGGCGTGGCGGTACGGCCGGCCGGAGCGCTGCGAGCGAGGAGCGTGAGAGCCTCCCGGCGCGCCGCGCGCTTCGCGTGCGCCCCACCAGTGGCGCACGGAAGGTGAAGCAGGGTCCCCGCACCGGTTCAACGCCGCGCGTCACCCACACGCTCGGTCGATGCGTCACCTCGCGTGAAGGCCGTCAAGCCCCACTCAGGACGGAGACGTCGACTATGCGTTCTCTTACAGCCCACGCGTGCCATCCAACCCTGCCCGCATCCTCCGGGCTCCTGAGAATTTCCTCACCCAAGAGCAGATCACCGAGGTCTCCGCCGGCCGCCGGAGCTTCCTGCGGAACGCGTTCCTCGCCGCGGGCGGGATCGCCGCCGGCGCGGTCGCCGTTCGCGCCGGCGCGGCCCCGGCTCCTGCCGGCGATCCCGCCATCCTCGAGCGCCAGCCCTGGAACACCTCGCTCGGCAAGCCCGTGGCCGCGCGCGGCTACGGCCTGCCGTCGCCGTACGAGGCGAACCTGCAGCGCCGCGAGAGCCCCGGCCTGACCCGCGTGAACGCGGCGTCGGTCTCGTTCGCGCCGCTGCAGGGGCTGTTCGGGATCATCACGCCGAGCGGCCTGCACTTCGAGCGCCACCACCAGGGCTGGCAGGACGTCGATCCCGCGAAGCACCGGCTGATGGTCCACGGCCTGGTGCGGCAGGCCAAGGTCTACACGATGGACGACCTGATGCGCCTGCCGTCCGTCTCGCGCATCCACTTCATCGAGTGCGGCGCCAACACCGGCATGGAGTGGGGGAACGTGGCGGTGCCCACGGTCCAGTACACCCACGGCATGCTGTCGTGCAGCGAGTTCACCGGCGTCCGGCTGTCCACGCTGCTCGACGACTGCGGCTTCGACCGGGCGAAGGGCCGGTACGTGCTCGCCGAGGGCGCTGACGGCTCGGGCATGACCCGGACCGTCGCCATCGACCGCGCGCTCGACGACGTGCTCGTCGCCTGGGGCCAGAACGGCGAGATGCTGCGGCCCGAGAACGGCTACCCGCTCCGCCTGGTGGTGCCCGGCGTCCAGGGCGTCTCCTGGGTGAAGTGGCTCCGCCGGATCGAGGTCGGCGACCAGCCCTGGGCGACGAAGGACGAGGCCATCCACTACGTGGACCTCATGCCCGACGGGCGTCACCGTCAGTACACGTCGATCCAGGAGGCGAAGTCGGTCATCACCACGCCCTCCGGCGGCCAGGTGCTGGTGCAGCAGGGCGCCTGCGAGGTGACCGGCCTGGCCTGGTCGGGCCGCGGGAAGATCAAGCGCGTGGACGTGTCGCTCGACGGCGGCCGGAGCTGGACGCCGGCGCGGCTGGAGACGCCGGTGCTCTCGAAGGCGCTGACCCGGTTCAGCCTGAGCTGGCGCTGGGACGGCCGCGCCGCGCTGCTGCAGAGCCGCGCGGTGGACGACACCGGCTACGTGCAGCCGACCACGCGGCTGCTGCGCGAGGTGCGCGGGACGAAGTCCATCTACCACAACAACGCGATCCAGACCTGGCGCGTCGACCCGAACGGCGAGGTGTCCAATGTGCAGCTGGCGTGAGCCGCTCGTCCTCGCGGCGCTGCTGGCCGCCGGCGCCGCGCACGCGGCGGAGGGCGTCGGGCGTCCGGCCACGCCGGCCGAGGTCCGGGCCTGGGACATCGACGTGCGCCCGGACTTCCAGGGCCTGCCGCGCGGCTCCGGCTCGGTGCTGCGCGGGCAGGAGGTCTGGGACGCGAAGTGTGCCTCGTGCCACGGCACGTTCGGCGAGAGCAACGAGGTGTTCACGCCGCTCGTGGGCGGGACCACCGCCGAGGATCAGGCCCGCGGGCGCGTGGCGGCGCTGACCGGCAACGGCCACCCGCAGCGCACCACGCTCATGAAGGTGGCGACGGTGTCGACGCTGTTCGACTACATCCGCCGCGCCATGCCGTGGGACGCGCCGCGCTCGCTGAGCGACGACGACACCTACGCGGTGCTCGCGTACCTGCTGAACCTCGGCGACGTCGTCCCGTCCGACTTCGTCCTCGACCAGGACTCGATCCGCGCGGTGCAGCAGCGCCTGCCCAACCGGAACGGCATGACCCGCGCGCACGGCCTGTGGGACGTGAAGGGCAAGCCGGACGTGCGCGCGATCCCGTGCATGAAGGACTGCGGGCCGGAGCCGCGCGTCGCCTCGACGCTCCCGGACTTCGCCCGCAACGCGCACGGGAACCTGGCCGAGCAGAACCGGACGTTCGGCCCGGTGCGCGGCGCGGACACCACCCGGCCCGCCGGCGCGGCCCGGACCGGCGCGCCCGCGGCGGCCCCGCCGGCGGGGAAGCCCGCCGCCGGGCTGACGCTGGCGCGCGCCAGCGGCTGCCTCGCCTGCCACGACGTCGAGGCGAAGCGGCTCGGCCCGAGCTTCCGCGACCTGAACGCGCGCTACGCCGGCGACGCGGCCGCGGCGGCGAAGCTCGCGGCCCGGGTGCGCGGCGGCAGCCAGGGCGCGTGGGGGCCGGTGCCGATGCCGCCCCAGCGACAGGTCGCGGAGGGCGACGTGGACACGATCGTGAAGTGGGTGCTCGAGGGAGCACGCTGAGGCGCCCGCGGCGCGGCGACGGTCGCCGCGCCCGGCAGAACCCGTAAGGAGAGCGGAATGAGAGAGGTAGAGCAGGCGGGCATCGGGAGGCGGCGGTTCCTCGAGACGACCGGCGGGGCCACGCTCCTCGGGATGCTGGTCGCCGCGGGCATCCTGAAGCCGAGCTGGGGCCGCGCGGCCGACTGGAACAAGGCCGCGTTCGAGGCCCGGACCATGAAGGAGGCGCTGGAGGCGCTCGGCGCCGGCACGCCGGCCGACTCGAAGGACATCGTCGTCACCGCCCCGGACATCGCCGAGAACGGCGCCGTGGTGCCCATCACCGCGACCAGCAACCTGCCCGACACCGAGTCGATCGCGTTCCTGGTCGAGGCCAACCCCAACATGCTCGCCGCGTCGTTCCTCCTGACCCCGGCCTCGCTGCCGGTCGTCTCCACGCGGGTCAAGATGGCCCGGACGTCGAACGTGTCGGTGCTGGTGAAGGCCGGCGGCAAGTTCCACGTGGCGACGAAGGAGATCAAGGTCACCCTCGGCGGATGCGGCGGGTAGGAGAGGAGAGAGCCATGGCAGATCCGATGAAGATCCGCGCGAGCCTCCAGGGCGACGTCGTGGAGGTGAAGGTGCTGATGAGCCACGAGATGGAGACGGGCCAGCGCAAGGACGCGAGCGGCGCGATCGTCCCGGCCCACTTCATCAGCTCGGTCCAGGCGGAGTGCAACGGCAAGGCCGTGCTCACCGCGCACTGGGGCCCGGCGGTGTCGAAGAACCCGTACCTCGCCTTCAAGTTCAAGGGCGCGGCCAAGGGCGACAAGGTCAAGGTGACCTGGGTGGACAACAAGGGCGAGACCCGCACCGACGAAGGGACCATCGCCTGAGCGCGCCGTCCGCCAGCCACGCGGCGCGGGCGGCGGGGACGGGGGCCCGCTGGCTCCTCGTCCTCGCCGCCGGGCTCGCGGCCGCCGCGGCGGCCCGGGCCGCGCCGGCGTCCGCGCGCGCCGCCGCCTCCAGGGCGGCGCCCATCAAGGTCGTGTACCACCTGACCGAGGGGATCGAGGAGGCGGTGCGCGCCATGCGCAACATCCGCAACCACCTCGACGCGGATCCCACGGCGAGGATCGTGGTGGTGGCGAACGGCGCCGGCATCGACTTCCTGCTCGACGGCGCGATGGACAAGAACGGCAACCCGTTCGACGCCATCGTGCAGGACCTCGTCACCCGTCACGTCGAGTTCCGGGCGTGCCGCAACACGCTCGTCACCCGCAACATCGATCCCTCGAAGCTCCTGCCGGAGGCGACGCTGGTCCAGTCCGGCGTGGCGGAGGCGGCGCGCCTCCAGGCGCGCGAGGGCTTCGCCTACCTCAGGCCCTGAGCTTCACGAACCGTTCCTGGAAGGAGATTCGGATGACCCGTCGATCGATCGGGCCGGCGCTGCTCCTCGCGGCCGCGGCCCTGGCCCCGGCCGCCCATCGCGCGCAGGAGGAGGACGCCACCGCCGCCATCGCCCGCTACCGCGAGCTGCTCCAGGACGGCAACCCCGCCGACCTGTGGGAGGCGCGCGGCGAGGCGCTGTGGCAGGAGAAGCGCGGGCCGAAGGGCGCGTCGCTGGAGCGCTGCGACCTGGGCAAGGGGCCGGGCGTGGTGAAGGGCGCCTACGCCGAGCTGCCGCGGTACTTCGCCGACGGCGACCGCGTCATGGACCTCGAGACGCGGCTGGTCCACTGCATGGGGACGCTGCAGGGGATCGGCGCCGAGGAGGCGACGAGGCAGAAGTTCGGCGCGGGCGACAAGCGCTCCGACCTGGAGGCGCTCGCCGCCTTCATCGTGGCGCAGTCGCGCGGCGCGCCGGTGCGGGTGCCGCTGAAGCACCCGAAGGAGAAGGCCGCGTACGCGCTGGGCGAGCGGATCTTCTTCTACCGCGGCGGGCCGCACGACTTCTCCTGCGCGACCTGCCACGCCCAGGGCGGCAAGCGCATCCGCCTGCAGGAGCTCCCCAACCTCACCACGCCCGCCGACGCGAAGCGCGCGTTCGCGACCTGGCCGGCCTACCGCGTCTCGCAGGGCGAGGTGCGCACCATGCAATGGCGCATGAACGACTGCCTGCGCCAGCAGCGGTTCCCGGAGCTGGTGTTCGGCTCGGAGGGCTCGGTCGCCCTCATCACCTACCTGGCCCGCCAGGCCAACGGCGCGGGGATGGACGCCCCCGCCATCAAGCGCTGAGGAGAAGACGATGCCGTTCGCTCGAACCGTAGCCGTCACGCTCGCGGGCCTCGCGCTCGCGGGCCTCGCGCAGGCCGCGCAGCCCCGGCGGGACGCGAAGGACGAGGCGCGCGCCCGCGAGGTCATCCGCGCGTCCTTCAAGGAGAAGGGCCAGGCGGGCCTGGATCGCCTGGAGCAGGACGAGGTCCAGGCGGCCTGCAGCCGCACCCCGGCCCAGGGGCCGCTGCCGGACGCCGCCGCGAAGAAGCTGGTCGCCGCGCAGCAGGCCACGCTGGTCTACCCGGCCGACGGCAAGCTCATGGGCGACTGGAAGAAGGGCGAGCAGATCGCGCAGAGCGGCGTCGGCAAGCAGTTCTCCGACGATCCCGCGAAGCCGTCCGGCGGCAACTGCTACGCGTGCCACCGCCTCTCGAAGCAGGAGGTGTCGTTCGGCACGCTCGGCCCGAGCCTGTACCAGTACGGCAAGGTGCGGGGGCAGGGCGAGGCCATGCAGCGCTACACCTACGCGAAGATCTTCAACCCGCAGGCGTTCACGGCGTGCTCCACCATGCCGCGCTTCGGGCACCACGCCATCCTCACCGAGGAGCAGATCAGGGACCTGGTCGCGCTGCTCCTCGATCCCGCCTCGCCGGTGAACCAGTAGCGCGGAGCGACGAGCCCATGGATCGCAGGGAGTTCATGCGGATGCTGGCGGCGGCCGCCGCCGGCGGGATGACCCTCCGCGCGCGCGCGGCGGGGCCGGAGGGCGCGGGGCTGTACGACCTGCCCCGCCACGGCAACGTGAGCCTGCTGCACTTCACCGACGTGCACGCGCAGCTCATGCCGCTCCACTACCGCGAGCCGGCGGTGAACCTCGGCGCCGGCCCGGCCCGGGGGCGCCCGCCGCACCTGGTGGGGAAGGCGCTCCTCTCGCACTTCGGGATCCGGCCCGGGACGCGCGAGGCGCACGCGCTCACCTTCCTCGACTTCGAGGCGGCGGCGCGGCGGTACGGCAAGGTCGGCGGCTTCGCCCACCTCGCCACGCTGGTGAAGCGCCTCCGGGCCAGCCGCCCCGGCGCGCTGCTGCTCGACGGCGGCGACACCTGGCAGGGCTCGGCCACGGCGCTGTGGACCGACGGCCAGGACATGATCGACGCGGCCAAGCTGCTCGGCGTGGACGTGATGACCGGCCACTGGGAGTTCACGCTCGGCGCCGAGCGGGTGAAGCGCGCGGTGGAGAAGGACCTCGCCGGCAAGATCTCGTTCGTCGCCCAGAACGTGCACACCGCCGACTTCGGCGACCCGGTGTTCGAGCCCTGGGTGATGCGCGAGGTGAACGGCGTGCCGGTGGCCGTGATCGGGCAGGCGTTCCCGTACACCCCCATCGCCAACCCCCGGTACCTCGTGCCCGACTGGACGTTCGGGATCGACGAGGAGAACCTCCAGCGCACCGTGGACGAGGCGCGGGCGAAGGGCGCGCGCGTGGTGGTGCTGCTGTCGCACGACGGCATGGACGTGGACCTGAAGCTCGCGTCCCGCGTCACCGGGATCGACGCGATCCTGGGCGGCCACACGCACGACGGCGTCCCGCGCCCGGTCGCGGTGAAGAACCGGTCCGGCCAGACGCTGGTCACGAACGCCGGGTCGAACGGCAAGTTCCTGGGCGTGCTCGACCTGGACGTCCGCGGCGGGAAGGTGGCGAGCCACCGCTACCGGCTGCTCCCGGTCTTCTCCAACCTGCTCCCGGCCGATCCGGAGATGTCCGCGCTCATCGAGCGCGTCCGGGCGCCGTTCCGCGAGCGGCTCGCCGCCCCGCTGGCGGTCACCGAGGGCGTGCTCTACCGGCGCGGCAACTTCAACGGAACCTACGATCAGCTCATCCTCGACGCGCTCATGGCCGAGAAGGACGCCGAGATCGCGTTCTCGCCCGGCTTCCGCTGGGGCGCCTCGCTCCTGCCCGGCGACACCATCACGCAGGAGGACCTGCTCGCGGCCACCGCCATCAGCTACCCGAACGTCGGCGTGAACGACATGACCGGCGCGACGCTCAAGGCGGTGCTCGAGGACGTCTGCGACAACATCTTCAACCCGGACCCCTACTACCAGCAGGGCGGCGACATGGTCCGCGTCGGCGGGCTCGAGTACGCGTGCCATCCGGGCGCGCGGAGCGGCGAGCGCATCCAGGACCTGCGCCTGCGCGGGAAGCCGGTGGAGGCCTCGAAGACGTACCGGGTCGCCACCTGGGCCTCGGTGAGCGAGGCGGCGCGCGACGCCGGCGGGGAGCCGGTCTGGGACGTGGTGGGCCGCTGGCTGCGCGCCCAGAAGACGGTCACGCCGCGCACGCCGAACCTGCCGCGCCTGGTCGGCGTGGGGCGGGATCCGGGGATGGCGTGATGGCGCCCGCGCTCGCCACGCTGCTCGCGGCGCTCGCCGCGGCCGGGCCCGCGCCGGCCCGCGCGGCCGATCCCGTCCTCGCGCCGGTCCGGCTCGCGCCGCGGGTCTGGCTGGTGCAGGGAGACCCGGGCGTCGCCTCGGCGGCGAACCGCGGCTTCAACTCCAACGCGGCGTTCGTGGTGACCGGCGACGGCGTGGTGGTGATCGACGCCCTCGGCACGCCGGCGCTGGGCCGCGCGCTGGTGCGCGCCATCCGCAAGGTGACCCGGCAGCCGATCCGGCGGGTGATCCTGACGCACTACCACGCCGACCACGTCTACGGCCTCGGCGCGCTCGAGGCGGCGGGGGCCGAGGTCTGGGCGAGCGCCGAGGGCAGGGCGTACCTCGAGAGCGAGGAGGCGGCGCAGCGGCTCGAGCAGCGCCGCAAGGAGCTCGCGCCCTGGTTCGACGCGGGCAACCCGCTGCTCCCCGCGGACCGCTGGCTCGACGCGGACGCCGCCTTCGAGCTGGGCGGCGTGCGCTTCGAGGTGGTCCGGCTGGGCCCCGCGCACTCGCCCGAGGACCTGATGGTGGTCCTGCCGGACGACGGCGTGGTCTTCTCCGGCGACGTCATCTTCGCCGGCCGCATCCCGTTCGTCGGCGAGGCCGACAGCCGCCGCTGGCTGGCGGCGATCGACCGGCTCCTGGAGCGCCGCCCGAAGCTGCTCGTCTCCGGCCACGGCCCCGCGTCGCGGGACCCCGGCACCCACCTCGCCCTGACCCGCGACTACCTCCGCCACCTCCGCGCGGTGATGGGGGCGGCGGTCCAGGACCTCGTCCCGTTCGAGGAGGCGTACGCCGCCGCCGACTGGAGCGCGTACGCGAAGCTGCCCGCGTTCGAGCCGGCGAACCGGATCAACGCCTACGGGACCTACCTCACCATGGAGCGCGAGATGCTCGAGGCGGGCCGGCAGTGAGCCGGCCCCGCGGACGGCGCGACGCTCCCGTTCAACCCCGCAACCGGAGGAACCCCACATGAAGAAGTCGATCGCGATGTCCCTCGCCGCCGCCGCCGTCCTCTCCGCCGCCGGCGCCCGCGCCGCCGCCCCGGCCCCGAAGAAGACCCCGGAGCTCGTCGCCAAGGGGAAGGCGTCGTACGCGACGAACTGCGCCGCCTGCCACGGCGACAAGGGCCTGGGCGACGGCGCCGCCGCGGCCGCGCTGGATCCCAAGCCGCGCAACCTGGTGACCGGCGCCTACCGGAACGGCACCACCGCCGACCAGGTGTTCGCGACGCTCGAGAAGGGCATCGCCGGCACCACCATGACCGCCTTCGGGCACCTGCCGGCCGAGGAGCGCTGGGCGCTCACCTACTACGTGCTCGACCTGCGCGGCGCCAAGGGCGCGAAGGCCAAGAAGTAGCCGCTAACCCTCGCGTCCCTCATCCCGTGACCTCCCTCCCGCGAACCCTCGCGCTCGCGGCGGCCGCCCTCGTGCTCGGGGCCGGCGCCGCCCGCGCGCAGACCCCCGAGCAGCTCCGCCGCGAGCTCGCCGCCATCGGCGTGGTGGAGCGGCTCGGCGCCGAGGTGCCCCGCGACCTCGCCTTCACCGGCGAGGACGGGCGCCCGGTGACGCTCGGCGCGCTCGCCGGCCGCCCGGTCCTGCTCTCGTTCAACTACACGAGCTGCGCGAAGCTCTGCAGCCTGCAGCTCGCCGGCCTGGCCCGGGCGCTCCGCGACGCGGGCTGGAAGGGGGAGGACTTCTCGGTCTTCACCCTGAGCATCGACCCCGCCGAGACCCTGCCGCAGATCCGCAAGTACGAGGAGACGTTCGTGCAGCAGGCCGGCGGCGGGGAGGGTGTCGCCCGCGCCTGGCACTTCGCCACCGGCGCGAAGCCGGCCATCGACGCGCTCGCCGACGCGGTGGGCTTCCGTTACCGCTACGATCCGAAGACCGGCGAGTTCGCGCACCAGGCCACGCTGGTGGTGCTCACCGGCGACGGCCGGGTCTCCGGCTACCTGCACGGCGTGAGCTACGAGCCGGACGCGCTGCGCACCGCGGTGCGCCGCGCCGCCGACGGGCGAGTGGCCACCGCCGCCGAGCAGAAGGCGCTCGGCGGGTTCCTCCTCTCCTGCATCGGGTTCTCCCCCGACGATCCGCTCCCGCTCGCGCTCAAGGTGATGCGCGCGGCGGGCGGGGTGGTCGGGCTCTTCCTCGTCTCCTTCGTCGGCGTCCACGTCGCCCGCGACCGTCGGCGCCGCATCAGGAACGCACCGTGACCGAGCTGCCCATCCGCACCCTCCACCTCCTCGCCGGGGCAGGCCCCGGCTACCTCCCCGCGCGCGCGTCCAGCGTGGCGGACGGGGTGGACCAGGTCTTCCTGTTCCTCTTCTGGGTGAGCGCCTTCTTCCTCGCGCTCATCGTCCTCCTCACCATCGTCTTCGTGCTGCGGTACCGCCGCCGCCCGGCGCGGCTCCACCCGGAGCCCTCGCCGGCGCACAGCACGCGGCTCGAGCTGGTGTGGACCATCATCCCGCTGGCGCTCGTCATGGCGCTGTTCGTCATGTCCACCCGCACCTGGATCCAGATGACGTCGGCGGACCCCGGCGCGGATCCGGTCCGCGTGCAGGTGACGGGGCGCAAGTGGTCCTGGTGGTTCGACCACCCGGGTGGCAAGGGCGCGAACGAGCTGCACGTCGTGGCCGGCCGGCCGGTGGAGCTGGTCCTGTCCGCCACCGACGTCATCCACTCCCTGTACGTGCCCGAGTTCCGCCTGAAGCAGGACGCGGTCCCCGGGCGCTTCACCCGGCTCGCCTTCACGCCCACCGTGCCGGGCAGCTATCCCATCCTCTGCGCCGAGTACTGCGGCACCGACCACTCGCGCATGCTCTCCACCGTGGTGGTCCACGCCGACCAGGCCTCCTTCGACGCCTGGGCCAGGGAGGGCCTCCCGGCCGACGCCACGCTCGCCGACCTCGGCAAGCAGGTGTTCGCGGAGAAGGGCTGCGCCGCCTGCCACAGCGTGGACGGGGCGCGGGGCGTCGGCCCGTCGGTCCGCGGCCTGTGGAAGCGCCACGAGAAGCTGGCGGACGGCACCACCGCGCTGGTGGACGAGGAGTACCTGCGCGAGTCGCTGGTGAAGCCGGGCGCGAAGGTGGTCGCCGGATATCCGAACATCATGCCGCCCATGCCGCTGGAGGAGCGCGAGCTGAAGGCCGTCGCCGCGTACCTCGAGACGCTCGCCGCCGAGGGCGGCGCGCCGGCGAAGGGCGAGGAGACGAAGCGATGAGCAGCACCGCGGCAGTGGCCGTGCGCGCGCCGGCGCACGAGACCGGGAGCTACCTCGAGCACGGGCGCGGCGTCCGCTCCTGGCTGTTCACCCTGGACCACAAGCGCATCGGGATCATGTACCTGGTCGCGATCTCCGCCTGCCTGCTGCTGGGCGGCGTGTTCGCGCTGGCGCTCCGGATGCACCTCTGGAGCCCGCAGGGCGCGCTGGTCTCGAACGACGCCTACAACAAGCTGTTCACGCTGCACGGCGCGGTGATGATCTTCCTGTTCATCATCCCCGGCATCCCCGCGGCGCTCGGCAACTTCGTGCTGCCGCTCCAGCTCGGCGCGAAGGACATGGCCTTCCCCCGCGTCAACCTGCTCAGCTTCTGGCTGTTCGTGGCGGGGGCGATCTTCTTCGTGGTGGTGCTGGTGGTGGGCGGGGTGGACACCGGCTGGACGCTGTACCCGCCCTACAGCCTGGAGAGCGCGCGCGGCCTCGGGATCCTGCTGGCGCTGTCGGCGGTGGTGCTCACCGGCTTCAGCTCGATCCTCACCGGTGTGAACTTCATCGCCACCATCCACCGCATGCGGCCGCCGGGGATGGGCTGGTTCGACATGCCGCTGTTCCTGTGGGCGCTCTACGCCACCGGCGTCATCCAGATCATCTCCACGCCGGTGCTGGGCATCACCGCGGCGATGGGCTTCCTCGAGCGGATCTTCCACCTCGGGCTGTTCATGCCGGAGTACGGCGGCGATCCCATCCTGTTCCAGCACTTCTTCTGGTTCTACTCGCACCCCGCCGTCTACATCATGATCCTGCCGGCCATGGGCGTGGTGTCGGAGGTGGTCTCGGTCTTCAGCCGCAAGCCCATCTTCGGCTACCGCTTCATCGCGGTGAGCTCGATGGCCATCGCGATCATCGGCTTCCTGGTGTGGGGGCACCACATGTTCGTCTCGGGCCAGTCGCGCTGGGCGAGCCTGGCCTTCAGCTTCCTCACCATGCTGGTGTCGATCCCGTCGGCCATCAAGACGTTCAACTGGATCGCCACCATGTACAAGGGCGCCATCGTCCTGAAGACGCCCATGGTGTACGTGCTCACCTTCTTCGCCATCTTCGGCGTGGGCGGGCTCACCGGCCTGTTCCTCGGCCTGCTCGCCACCGACATCCCGCTGCACGACACCTACTTCGTGGTGGCGCACTTCCACTTCGTGATGGTCGGCGCGGTGATGATCGCGTTCCTGGCCGGCCTGCACTACTGGTGGCCGAAGATGACCGGCCGCATGTACCACGAGGGCGTGGGCGTGACGTCCGCGTGGCTGGTGTTCCTCGGCTTCAACCTCACGTTCGTGCCGCAGTTCCTGGCGGGCGTGCTGGGCATGCCGCGCCGGTACGCCACGTACGCGCCGCAGTTCACCGCGCACAACCGGCTCTCCACCGTGGGCGCGTTCGTGCTCGCCCTCGGCCTGGCGCTGGCGCTCGCCGGGCTGCTCCACTCGCTGCGGCGCGGCCGCCGCGCGCCGCCCAACCCCTGGGGCGCGGCGTCGCTGGAGTGGACCATCGCCTCGCCGCCCACCCACCACAACTTCGACTCGACGCCGCGCGCCCGCGGCCCGTACGACTACTCGGGGCTGCACGAGGTCTCCGAGGACGCGGGCTGGGTGCGCGAGGAGGGACGCTAGATGGACGCGACCGCAGAGCCCGCCGCCGCCCGCCCGGAGCGCGACCGGTTCCTGGCCGTGCAGTTCGAGGACATGCCCGCCCAGCTCGCCACCGGCAAGCTCGGGATCTGGCTGTTCCTCGCGAACGAGGTGCTGTTCTTCTCGGCGCTGTTCGTCTCGTACGGCGTCTACCGCTCCCACCACCCGGAGCTGTTCCGCTACGCCAGCCAGTTCCTCGACTGGCGCATGGGCGCGACCAACACGCTCGTGCTCATCAGCAGCAGCCTCGCCGCGGCGTGGTCGGTCCGGGCCGCGCAGCTCGGGAACCAGCGCACGCTGATCCGCTCGCTGGTCCTGACGGTGGTGCTCGCCGCCACGTTCATGGTGGTGAAGTACTTCGAGTACAGCCACAAGCTGCACAACGGGGTGGGGTGGGGGACGGCGTGCAACCCGTCGCCGGAGCTGCTCGCGAGCCTGCCCGCCGCCGTCCGGGCGCTGCCCGTCCCCGAGCACCTCGGCACCTTCTTCAGCCTGTACTACCTGATGACCGGCCTGCACGGGATCCACGTGGTCATCGGCATCGGGCTGTACGTGTGGCTGATCGTGCGCGCGCGGCGCGGCCACTTCGGCCCCGGCTACTACGGGCCGGTGGACGCGGTGGCGCTCTACTGGCACCTCGTCGACCTGGTGTGGATCTTCCTGTTCCCGCTGCTCTACCTGATCTGAGGCCGGCTCCATGAACGTCGTCGAGAACGCCTCCTCTCACCGCGCGCACGGGGGCGGCGCGCACGCCGGGCCGCACGTCCTCCCGCCCTCGGTGCTGCTCGGCACCGCCGCGGCGCTGGGCGTCCTCACCGTGCTGACGGTGGCCGTCGCCCGGGTCCACCTGGGGGCCGCGAACGTGCCGGTGGCCCTCGCCATCGCCACCGTGAAGGCCTCGCTGGTGGCGCTGTTCTTCATGCACCTGAAGTACGAGCACCGGTTCCACCTGGTGATCCTGGTGGGCGCGGTGCTGTTCGCGGTGCTGTTCGGCAGCTTCGTCATGTTCGACGCCTCCGAGTACCGGCCGGACGTGCGCGCGCACGAGCAGGCGGTGCGGGCGAAGGCCGCCGAGCCCGCGCGCTGAGGGGCGTGCCCCCGGCGCGGCGCGTCCCGCGCCCGCCGGGGACGCGCCGCCGCGCCGGGGCGGTGCTATGGTCCGCGGCCCGGAGGCCGCACATGTCCGACGAAGCCAGGCTGGCGAGCACGACCGCGAACGCGATCCTCGGGATCGACACGCTCTGGGGAGGCGACGTGATGAGCGCCTCCGGGACCGGCCGGTACATCGCCGACTCGTGGTTCTCGGACGAGCCGCTGCCGCCGGCGTACGCGCTGCCCGCGGCGGCGCGGCTCCGCGCGACGGGCGGGGTGGCGGCGCCCGCGCCGGACCGGGCCGCCATCGACGCGTACCTCGCCGCCGTGGACGTCCCGGGCGCCATCGACGCGCTCGCCGCGCTCGGCCGCGGGGTGGGCGGGATCCGCGGCGCCTACCTGGCGGCGCAGGGCGAGTCGCTGCGCGTCATGTGGGCGCTCGCGGAGGAGCTGCTCGGGCGCGGGCCGAAGGTCCCCTACGAGCGCTGCGTGGTCGCCTCGACCGGCCGCGCGCCGGAGCCGTCCCGGCCGGAGGCGAAGCGCGAGCGCCTGGCCGAGCTGCTCGGGGTGCGCGCCGAGGCGGAGCCGCTGCTCGCGGCGGTGGACGCGTGGCGCGGCGAGCGGCTCGTCCCGCGCAAGGCCATCAAGCTGCTCGCCGACGCCTGCATCGCCCAGCTCGAGGAGGGCACGCGCCGGCACGTGGTGCCGCACCTGCCCGCCTCGCTCCACGGGATCCCGCGCGCGAACATCGAGTTCCTGCCCATCGAGAACGCCTGGTTCTCCGGGTCGATGAACTACATCGGGCGGGCCCGCGGGCCCGACGGCTCGCCGCGGTACGAGGCGACCTACGAGATCAACGCGGCCCTCCAGATCTCGGTCCCGGAGTTCCTCGACCTGGTGGCGCACGAGGTGGTCCCCGGGCACGTCACGAACTTCGCGCTCGCCCAGGCGCTCCACGTGCAGGGGCGGCTCGGGTTCGAGGGCACCGTCCTCACCATGAACACGCGCGGCGCGGCGCTCTCGGAGGGGCTCGCCAACAACGCCATGATGATGGCGCTCGGCGTCACCGAGGTGGAGCAGCTGCCCGACTCCGACCTGCAGATCGGGAAGCTCCTGGTGCTCCTGCAGGACGACGCCAAGAACCAGGCGTCCTGGCTGACCTGGGCCGAGGGCCGGCCGCAGGACGAGGTCGCCACGGCGCTGCGGCGCGAGTACCTGCTCTCCGAGGAGCGCGCCGCCAAGATCTCGGGCGCCTGGGCGCGCCACCCGCTGAACGGCCGCATGTACCTGCCGTGCTACCGGGCCGGCACCGAGAAGGTCGCCGACCTGCGCCGGCGCCACGCGCCGGAGCAGGTCATCCCGGCGCTCTACCAGGTGCACGGCCTGGTGGACGTCGTGACCATCGACGGGGTGCTGGAGGGCGCGGCGGCCGCCGCCGGTCAGGCCGGGTAGAGGCCGCGCACGCGCGCGTGCAGCCGGGCCAGGCCGAGCAGCGTGTCGATGCGCGGCGTCGGCTCGCCCACCCGGGCGCCGATCTCCCGCACCGCCGACACGAGCGCGTCCAGCTCCACCGCCCGGCCCGCCTCCACGTCCTGCAGCATCGAGGTCTTGAACGCGCCCAGCTTGCGCGTGACCGCCATGCGGTCCTCGCCGCTCTCGGAGATGGGGCACCCGATGGCCGCGCCGATGCGCGCCGCCTCGCCCATGACGTCCAGGCAGAAGCGGTACACCTGCGGATCGTCGAGGATCCGGTCGCAGGTGGCGCCGGTGAGCGCCGAGACCGGGTTCATGGTCATGTTGCCCCAGAGCTTGTACCAGACGTCCGCCTGGATCCGCCGCGAGACGTCCACGTCGAACCCGGCGCCGCGGAGCGTCGCGGCGAGGCGCGCGAGGCGCTGCGACGCCTCGCCGCCGGGCTCGCCCACGATGAGGCGGTTGCCGGCCGTGTGGCACACGAACCCCGGCTCCGGCACCGCGCAGGCGAGGTGGACCACGCAGCCGACCACGTGCCGCGACGGGATGCCCGCCGCGATGGCGCCGCCGGGGTCCACCGAGTCGAGCCGGGTGCCGGCCCAGCGGCCGCCGAACCGGTCGAAGAACCACCAGGGCACGCCGTTCATGGCGGTGAGCACGACCGTGTCCGGCCCGAGCAGCGGGCCGATGTCCCGGGCCACGTGGACGAGCGCGGGCGCCTTCACCGCCACGACCACCAGCTCCTGCGGCCCGAGCTCGGCGGGATCGTCCGACGCCGGGAGCCGGACGCGCGCCTCACCGCCCGCCGAGACGAGCCGCAGCCCGCGCGACCGCAGCGCGTCGAGCGTCGCGCCGCGCGCCACCGCGCTCACCTCGTGCCCGGCGCACGCCAGGCGGGCGGCCACGAGCCCGCCCACCGCGCCGGCGCCGTAGATCGCGATCCTCACCGCCACCACCTCCCCGCGGATCCTCCGCGAGGGGAGAGTACCGCAGGCGGGGCGGGCGCGGGGCGCGCCGCGCGACGCGGCCGGCCGGGTTCACGGACCGTGAGCGGGCAGGCGGGCGTGGCGACCCTCACAGCGCCTCCGGTTCGCGTGGGGCCCGTCGCGAGGCACACGATGGCGTCGCCGAGCCGGGCACACGAGGACCGAGCAGCGCAGGCGTGCCCGTCGGCACGTCGAGCAGCGCAGGGACGAGTCTGCCCGGCGCAGGCAGCCAGCGTGCGCCGCAGCAGGGCCCCCACGCGAATGGGCGGCGCTTTCAGTCGCCGTGGGTGTGGCAGGCCCGGCAGAGCGGCATCGGGCTCACGTCGGCGCCCTCGTCGTCGTCCGGCGCCGCGCGCGCGAGGCTCCCGTACGTCGCCGGGTCACCGGGCACGACGCGGGGTCCCGCGGTCGCGTCGTCGGGGATGAGCAGGTGGTACCGCCAGCGCGAGCCCAGCGCGTGGCAGCTCCAGCAGTGCACCTTGCCGTCCGGCAGCGCCACGCCCCGGCGCTCGACCTCCGCGCGGGGCCGCAGCGAGGACCTCGGGCCCGGCTGGTAGTACATGCCGACCGGGTGGTTGCCCTGGGGCATCAGCGCCTCCTCGTGGCAGGAGAGGCACGCGTCGACCGGTGCGTCGGCGAACGCCGCGTGGAGGTCCTCGAAGCGCGAGGGCGCGTCCCACTGCGCGGCCGCCGGGGGCGCGAGCACGGCGAGGAGCAGGAGCGCGGGAGCGGCGGCGCGGCCGAGCGCGGCGATCGACCGCGCGGCGGCGGCGCGCCTCGCCTGCGAGCGTGATGGGATCATTCACCCTCCGTTGAGTGTCGGTGTCGGGGAGGGCGATTGCACCCGATGTGCCGCGGGCCCGGACGGCGCCGAGGCCTGGGCCCCGCGCGCGGGCGCGGGTCGCCGCGCGGGGTCGGGATCCACCCCGAGGCGCCGGCGCGGCTCCGCGCTCGCGTGGCGTCAGGCGGCCGGCGTCGTGGGGATCGCGGACACCGGCCGCCCGCGCGCTACGCCCGCGTGATCACCGCCTCCAGGTACGTGGCCGGCACCGCGAGCGTGCCGTCGGCGGCGGTGTCGGCCTCCTCGAGCAGCGCGAGCAGGTCGCGCTCGAGCGCCGGCCGCGCCTCGGCGGGGAGCGCCGCGAACGCGCGGTGGATGGGGCCGTACCAGGTGCGGAACACCTCCACCCAGTGCGCCGCCGAGCGGTAGCGGAACACGAACTCGCGGCGCCGGGCGCGGATCTCGCGGGCGCCGGGGACGAGCAGCTCGTGGAGGCGCGCCTCGGTGCCCCAGGCGGCCGGCGGACGGAGCCCGGCGGGCGGCGGCACGTGGCGGCCCACCGCCTGGAACACCTTGCCGATGAAGCCGTCCGGCGTCCACGAGGCGAGCGCGATGCGGCCGCCCGGGCGGCACACCCGGAGCAGCTCGCCCGCGGCGCGGGCCTGGTCGGGCGTGAACATCACGCCGAACGTCGAGAGCACCACGTCGAACGCGCCGTCGTCGAACGGCAGCGCCTCGGCGTCGCCGTCGCGCAGCTCCACCGCGAGGCCGTCGGCGGCCGCGCGGGCGCTCGCCCGCTCGAGCAGCGCGGGGACGTAGTCGACCCCGGTCACGCGCGCGAAGCGGCGGGCGGCCGCGAGCGCGGCGTTGCCGTTGCCGCAGGCCACGTCGAGGACGCGCTCGCCGGCCGACACCGCGGCCGCCTCGCAGAGCGTCTCGCCGACGATCTGCAGCGTGGTGCCGATCACCGCGTAGTCCCCCGAGCTCCAGGTGGACTGCTGCCGTGCCTTCACGGCGTCGAGGTCGAGGCCCGGGGGCGGCGCGGCGGGCGGGGTCATGGGGGTGGGGGAGGGGGAAGCGATGCCGTTCATCTGCGGTCTCCTTGCCTGCAGGTCAGGTGGCGTGGACGCCGGGCGGGATCTAGGAAACCCGGGCCGGTCCGGACCTGCTCGCCCCGCCGCGTTCGTTGCCCGTCCGTCCGCGACCTGAGCGGGGCCCACCGGCCCACGGAGCGTCACCGGGGAGGGCGAATGGGCGCGGATCCGCTGGCCGACGTGCTGACCTCGGTTCGCCTGACCGGCTCGGTGTTCTTCCGCGTCGCGGGCGCTCCGCCCTGGGCCGCCGAGGCGCCGCCCTCCCGCGCCATCGCGGCGCAGGTGATGCCCGGCGCCGACCACGTCATCGAGTTCCACGCGGTGGCGCGCGGGCGCTGCCACGCAGGCATCGTGGGGGAGCCGCCGGTCGTGCTCGAGGCGGGGGACGTCATCTGCTTCCCGCACGGCGACGCGCACGTCCTGTCGAGCGCGGCCGGCCTCCGCGGCGCCGCGCCGGACCTCGCGCCGTACGCGCTGGCGCGGGACGCGCCGCGGCCGTTCCTGGTGCGGGTCGGCGCCGGGCCCCCCGACACCGAGGTGCTGTGCGGCTTCTTCGGCTGCGACGCGCGCCCGTTCAACCCGCTGCTCGCCTCGCTGCCGCGCCTGCTCCGCGCCAGCGACCGGGAGGGACCGCGCCGCGGGTGGCTGTCGCGGTTCCTCGAGGTGGCGGAGGCCGAGGCGAGCGCGCCGGGGCCGGGAGGCGAGGGCGTCCTGAGCCGGCTCGCGGAGCTGATGTTCCTCGAGATGGTGCGCCGGCACCTGGAGGCGCTCCCGGCGGGCCGCGGCGGCTGGCTGGCGGGCCTCTCGGATCCGCACGTGGGCCGCGCGCTCGCGGCGCTCCACGCGCGCCCGGCGGATCCGTGGTCGCTGGAGCGGCTCGCCCGCGCCGCCGGCCTGGCCCGCTCGTCCCTGGCGGAGCGGTTCGCGGCGCTCATCGGCGAGCCGCCCATGCAGTACCTCGCGCGCTGGCGCATGCAGGTCGCGGCCGGGCTGCTCGCCACCACGCGCGAGGGCGTGGCCTCGATCGCGGGCCAGGTGGGCTACGCGTCGGAGGCCGCGTTCAACCGGGCGTTCAAGAAGTGCGTGGGGGAGCCGCCCGCCACCTGGCGCCGCCGCCGCGCCGCCCCGAGGCCCGAGCGACGCGCCGGGCCGGCCGCGTAGCCGCCGCTCCGTCCGCGCTGCGTCCGTCCCCGCCCGTGCCACGCGCGAGATCCCGCGCGTCCCGGCCCGGCACGCCCGTGGCATCTGCGCCCGTCCCCACCACGGAGGGTGCACATGCTCGTCGGAACCGCGTCCGCTTCGCAGCTCCCGATCTCCCGACTCGCCCCGGAGGACGCAGCGCCGGGACCCGGCGCCCACGGGCGTCCGCGCACCCGCGGCGCCGCGGGCGCTGCCGCCAGCGCGCCCGTCCACGCGGTCGCGGCGCCGGCGGCGCCCGATCCGGCCGCGCTCGCCGGCCTGCCCGCGGCCATCGAGGACGCGCGCGCCGCCGCCCTGTCCGGCGCCGGCGGCCCGCCCGATCCGGCCACCTTCGCGGCGCTGCGCGCGCGGCTCGCGAAGGCGTCGCCGGCCCTCCCGGCAGCGTACCGGCGCGCCGTGGCCGAGCCGCTCCTCCGGACCCTGGACCAGCTCGGCCCCGGTGGCTTCGCGCGCGTCCTCCGCGAGGACCCGGACCGCCAGGCCGGCGCGCGCCTGCTGCTCGACGTGGCCCAGGCGGTGTTGCAGCGCGGGGAGGGCCACCAGGCCCGCGCCACCGCCGCGTTCCAGGAGGTCGTGACCGATCTGTACGAGGGCTTCCTCTCCGCCGAGGACCGCCGCGGCGTGAAGCCGCCGGATCACGGCGTGGTCCCGCCGCTGGTCCGGTGGGGCAGCGCGGAGACGGGGCCGTACACCTGGCCCGCGACCGCCACCCGGGCGGTGGGCGTGAAGGCGGCGGTGGTGAGCCTCCCGGCCGCCAACGCCTCGGGGGGCCTGCTCGCCTGGCCCGCGCTCGCGCACGAGACCGCCGGGCACGACATCCTCGAGGCCGACGTCGGGCTCCGCGCCCAGCTCGCGGGGGCGGTGCGCGAGCGGCTGCTCGGCGCCGGCATGGGCACGGAGGTCGCCGCCTACTGGGCCGAGCGGATCGACGAGACCGCGGCCGACGTCCTCGGCGTCCTGAACATGGGCCCGGCCGCGGCGGTGGGGCTGGTCGGCTACTTCCGCGCGATGAACGCGGCGGCGCACGGCCGGCCCGCGCTCCGGAACGTGGGGCGGGCCGAGGATCCGCACCCGGCCGACATGGCGCGCGCGTACCTGGCCGCGGAGACCGTCCGGCTCCTGTCGTTCCAGGGCGCGGGCAAGTGGGCCGACCGCCTGGTGGCGGAGGCCGACCGGGATCTCGGGCGCGTGTGGCTGGGCAAGACCGAGGTGCCGCCGGCGGCGGTGAAGGCGTCCGCCGCGCTCGTGGCGCAGGCGATCGTGCGCACCCGGCTGCCGGCGCTGGAGGGGCGGACGCTGCAGCAGATCCAGGACTGGCGCGACCGGGACGAGGCGGTGGTGGCGGACCTGCGCGAGGCGGTGTCGGGGCGCGCCGGGCGATCCGGCCCGGCCCGCGCCGGCCGCGCCTACGGCGAGGGCGCCTACGCCGCGCACGTGGTCGCGGCCGCGGTCTACGAGGCGGCGGGCGGGGGCTCCGACCCGGAGGCGGTCATGGACCGGATGGTGGGCGTGCTCGCGGCGATGCACGCCCGGAACGCCGGGTGGCGGGACGCGGCCGCGGACGCCCCGGCGCCGCCGCGGGTGGCCTGACCGGCCGCGCGGCGCCCGTGCGGGATGTCCGGTGCGGGCGGCGGGAGCGACGCGCTCACGCTACGAGAAGCCCGCGCGGTGCAGCCGCGGCCGGGCGCGCATCGCGTCCGCGAGGGGGGAACGGCATGGCGTTCGAGGTGGAGACCCGCAGCCTGCAGGGCTGCGTCACGGCCGTCGGAAGCGCGGGCGGGCACACCGTCGTGATCGACCGGCCGGAGGCGGCGGGCGGGGGCGGGCTCGGGTTCAACGGGGGGGAGCTGCTGCACCTGGCGGTGGCGGGGTGCGTCTCCAACGACCTGTTCCGCGAGGCGCTCGCGGCCGGGATCCGCCTGGACTCGGTGCGGGTCCGCGTCCGGGGCGACTTCGCCGGCGAGCCGGCGGTGTCCAGCGGGATCCGCTACGACGTCGAGATCGCGGGGGACGCGAGCGAGGAGCGGCTCGCGGAGCTGGTCGCGCGGGTGGATCGCATCGCGGAGATCCCGGGCACGCTGCGGCGCGGCGCCGCGGTCCAGCTCGGCGAGGCGAACGTGCGGCGCTCGACGCGCGCCTGAAGGCGCGGCGGAACGCGCGTGCGGCGGCGCGCGAGCCTCCTCGCGCCGCCGCTCCGGATCAGGCCGCCGTGTTGCCGCTGCGCGCCATCGGGCCGCGCGCGTCCACCGTGGACCACGGGTTCGGCGAGGTGCGCACGAGCGCGACCAGCGCGGCGCCGGCCAGCGCGATCCCGCGGCAGATCGCCGCGGCGGCGAGGATGGGGATGAGGACGATGCCGAACAGCGGGACCAGCGTGGCGAGGACCGCCCACGCGAAGGTGCCCTTGACGGCCTGGGATGCGGTGAGGTGGTGCATGTGGCCTCCTTGGTGGTCGGCAACATGCCCGCGAACCCGGGACCGCGGAACGCGCAAGAACGGATGTGCCATCAGCGGAGGTTATGGACTGGATCGTGCGGCGCGAAGCGAGCTGATGGTCACGGGGCGTGCCCGTACCCACCGTCCGGCCGGAACAGCCCGTTCAGCGCGGCGTACCCCGCCGCCTCGCCCAGCCGCTCGAACGTGCCGCGCTCGGCGATCTCGCGCGAGGCCTCGAGGAACGCGCCCCACGCGGCGCGCGCCAGCGCGGAGCCGAGGCTGACGCGGCGGACGCCGAGCGCGGCCAGCTCGGCGACGGTGAACGCCGGGCCGCCGGCGAGGACGTTCACCGGTCGTGGCGCCACCGCCTTCACCACCGCCGCCACCTGCTCGCGCGTGGCGAGGCCCGGCGCGTAGAGGCAGTCGGCCCCCGCCTCCGCGTACGCCACCAGCCGCCGGATGGTCTCGGCGAGGTCGGGCCGCCCCACCACGAACCCCTCGCTCCGGCCGGTGAGCACCACCCCGCCGCCCGCCGCGTCGATGGCGCCTCGCGCCGCGCGCAGGCGCGCCACGGCCTCGTCGGCGGGGTACAGCGGCGCCGCCGGATCGCCGGTGGCGTCCTCGATCGAGAGCCCGGCCACCCCGGCGTCCACGCACGCCCGCACGTTCGCCGCGACCTCGGCCGCGGTGGCGCCGTAGCCGTCCTCCAGGTCGGCGTTCACGGGCAGCGAGGTGGCGCCGACGAGCTCGCGGACGTGCGCGAGCATGTCCGCGCCGGACACCGCGCCGTCGGGCAGGCCGCGCGAGAACGCGAAGCCGGCGCTGGTGGTGGCGAGCGCCCGGAAGCCGGCGCGCTCGAGCGCGCGGGCGGTGCCGGCGTCCCACGGGTTGGGCAGCACGAAGCAGCCCTGCTGGTGGAGCGCGCGGAAGGCGGTGCGCCGCTCGTCGATCGAGGTCATGCCGCCAGCGTAGCGGGCGTCGCGGGCGGTGGCCCGGCCCCGGCGGAGCCTTGCGCGGCCCTCCCGCCCTCCGCTACTGCGAGACCGACTCGGAGGAGCGCGGATGGACGGCAGCCCGGCACGCCCGGTCCCCCCCGCGCCGGTCGCGGCGCCCGCCGCGCCCGCCGGCGCGCGCCTCGCCGCGCTCACGGTCCTCACGCTCGCCTTCTTCGCGGCGAACTCGCTCCTGGCGCGTGCCGCGCTGCGCCCGGGGCTCGCCGACGCCGCGACGTTCACCGCGATCCGGCTCGTCTCCGGCGCGGCCGCGCTCGGGGGTCTCGCGCTCGCGTCGCGCCGCGGGCGGCCGAGGGGCGGCAGCGCCGGGTCGGCGCTGGCGCTCTTCGCCTACGCCGCCGCGTTCTCGCTCGCCTACCGGCGGATCGACGCGGGCCCGGGCGCGTTCCTGCTCTTCTTCGCGGTGCAGGCCAGCATGCTCGGCTGGAGCGTCCTGCGCGGCGCCCGCCCGACCCGGCGGCAGTGGGTGGGCCTGGCGGTGGCGCTCGCCGGCCTCGGCTGGCTCACGCTGCCGGGCGCGCACGCGCCGGACGCGCGCGGCGCGGCGCTCATGCTGGCGGCCGGCGTCGCCTGGGGCGCGTACACCTTGCGCGGGCGCGGCGTCCGGGATCCCGCCGGCGCCACCGCGGCGAACTTCGCGCTGGCGGTCCCGCTGGCGCTCGGCCTGGTGATCGCCTCGGCGGGGACCCTGCACCTGACCGGCCGGGGGGCCGCGCTCGCCGCCGCCTCCGGCGCGGTGGCCTCCGGCGTCGGCTACGTGCTCTGGTACACGGTCGTGCCGGCGCTCGGCGCGGCGCGCGCGGCGGCGGTGCAGCTCGCGGTCCCGGCCCTCGTGCCGCTGGCCGCGGCCGGCCTGCTCGGCGAGGCGATCACCCCGCGGCTGCTGGCGGCCGGCACGGCCATCCTGGCGGGCGTGGCCCTGGCCATGGCACCGGCGGCTCAGCCGACCCGGTCCTCCGGCGCGTCGAGGTGAGCGGGCGAGAACCGCTCGGCCCCGAGCAGCTCGCGCGCCGCGTCCACCGCCTCGTGCGCGCCCGCGAGCACCAGGACGTCGCCGGCCCGCAGCACCTCGGCCGCGGTGGGCACCATCACCGACGCGCCCGCGCGGGAGATGGCGAGGACGGTCGCGCCGGTCCGGCCGCGGACGCCCAGCTCCGACAGGCTGTGGCCGGCCCCGGGGCTGCCCTCGCGCAGGCGCACCGGCGTGGGCTCGCCGATGCCCGGGAACATGGCCCGGATCCGCTCGAGGCCGTCGCGGGGGCCGGGGGCTTCCGCTTCCGGCGGGTGCGCGCCGCCCGCGTCGCCGCCGGAGGCCTGCCGCGCGAGCGCCTCGACGATCACCTGCGCGCCGGCGCGGACGTGCCCCTGGAGCTCCGCGGCGCTGCGCCAGAACCCGATGCCGAGGACGCCGAGGACGGCCAGCAGCACCGCGACGCCGGGCACGCCCGGGAGGAACGGCTGGGTGACGGCGAGCACCGGGAGCAGCACCGCCAGGGTGGCCGCGAGCTGCACCACCGCGAGGAGCGCGCGGCGCGGCGCGGCGGCGAGGTCGGGGCGCCCGGCGGCGCCCTCCGGCAGCGCCGTGGACGCGAGCGCCAGGCCGAGCCGGCGGCCGTTCCGGACCAGGCCCACCAGGAACGGCGCGGCGAGCAGGGTGGCGGCGGCGAACAGGGTCCAGCGCGCGGTCTCGGGCCCGGCGCCGAGCGCCTCGGCGATGCGCCGCGTCGCGCGCGGCGCGCCCACGGAGGCGCCGATGGTGATCCCCACCACCGCCACCGCGTCCACGAGGAGCGCGCGGATCACCGCGCGCAGTCGCGTGCCCAGCGTGTGGCGATCCGGCGCGCTGCGGAGCTGCTCGAGCCAGCTCCCGTAGAGCGACAGCAGCGTCTGGAGGCGGGAGGGGAGCTTGCGGTCGATCCAGGTCGCGGCCGGGCCGGACGCCTGGATGAGCCACGGCGTGGTGAGGGTGGTCACCGCCGAGACCGCCACCGCGACCGGGTAGAGGAACTCGCGGGTCGCGCCGAGGGAGGTCCCGAGCGCCGCGAGGATGAACGAGAACTCGCCGATCTGCGCGAGGCTCATGCCGGTCTGCACCGAGGTGCGCACCCCGTTGCCGGTGAGGAACGCGCCCAGCCCGACGGCGGCGGACTTGCCCACGACGACCAGGCCGATGAACACCACCACCGCCACCCAGTGGCGCGCGACCAGCGCGGGGTCGATGAGCATGCCGACCGAGACGAAGAAGATGGCGGCGAACAGGTCGCGCACCGGCCGGATCAGCTCCTCGACGGCGTGCGCCTCGCCGGACTCCGCCACCAGCGACCCGGCGATGAACGCGCCCAGGGCCACCGAGTAGCCGGCCGCCAGCGCCAGCCAGGCGAACCCGAAGCAGAGGCCGAGGCTCGCCACCAGCAGCGTCTCGGCGCTGCCGCGGCGGCGGACGTACCGCACCGCGCGCGGCACGAGCAGCATCCCGCCGCCTAGCAGCACGGCGAGGAACGCGCCCAGCCGGCCCAGGGTGGCGCCGAGCTCGCCCGGGGAGACGCCCGCGCCGGTGGCGACGGCGGTGAGCACCGCCATGAACAGGATCGCGAAGAGGTCCTCGACCAGCAGCACGCCCACGACGAGATCGCGCAGCGGCCCCCGGACCTTCAGGTCGTCGAAGGCCTTGGCGATGATGGTGGTGGAGGACATCGCCACGATGGCGCCGGCGAACACGCTCTCCAGCACCGTCCAGCCGAAGGCGCGTCCGGCGACGAACCCGAGCCACACCATGATGCTCGACTGGACCACCGCGGTGACGCCGGCGGTGGGGCCCACCTGGACGAGCTTGCGCAGGCTGAACTCGAGCCCGAGCGCGAACATGAGCAGGATGACGCCCAGCTCCGACAGGGTCTGGACGATCTCGCGATCGGCGACGAGCGGAACCGGGACGTACGGGCCGACGATCAGGCCGGCGAGGATGTAGCCGAGCACCACCGGCTGGCGGAGCCGCTGGAACAGCACCGTGGTGACGGCCGCCACGCCGAGCACCACGGTGAGCGCGAGGAGGAACGTATGAGCGCCATGCATCGTCCTTCCTCGCTTCGCACGCGGCGCGCGCGCGGCTCAAGCAAAAGTTTCCGCCGAGCGCTCTTTCCCGCTCCGCCCTTCCCGGGGTAGAACGCCCGCCCCGATGAGCAGCCGGCCCACCTACTACGCCATCGACTTCGGCACCAGCAACTCGCTGCTCGCCGCGGCCAGCGCCGAGCGCACGTTCGACCCGGCGCCGCTCGATCCGGACGCGCCGGATCCGACCGTCCTGCGCAGCATCGTCTGCTTCCCCGACGAGGGCGGCGTGCACGTGGGGTCCGAGGCGCTCCGCAAGTTCGTGGAGCACGGGGGCGAGGCCCGGCTCCTCCGCTCGATCAAGCACCACCTCGGCACCCGCTCGTTCCGCGGCACGGTCATCCGCGGCCGGATGCTCTCCGCGGAGGAGCTGGTCGGGGCGGTGCTGCGCCGGATGCGCGAGCGCGCCGACGCGCACTACGGCGTGGAGGTGCGGCGGGCGCTGCTGGGCCGCCCGGTGCACTTCGACGGCGAGGACGACGCGTTCGCGGAGGCGCGGCTGCGCCGGGCCGCGGAGCTGGCCGGCTTCGAGGACGTGTCGTTCCTGCCCGAGCCTGTGGCGGCGGCGCGCGCGTTCGGCGCCGCGGCGGAGCGCGAGGAGCTGGCGCTCATCGGCGACTTCGGCGGCGGCACCTCCGACTTCACGGTCCTCCGCGTGGGGCCGCGCGCGCTCGGGCGCGAGGACGTGCTCGCGGTCGGCGGGGTGGCGGTGGCGGGCGACGCGCTCGACGCGTCGATCATGCGCGACCGGGTGGCGCGGCACTTCGGGGCGGAGGTCCTGTACCGCGTGCCGTTCGGCAAGAACGTGCTCCGCATGCCGCAGGGGATCGTGCAGCACCTCTGCTCGCCGGCGCACCTCTCCATCCTCCAGCGGCGAGACGTGGCGAGCTTCCTCGCCGACGTGCGCCGCTGGTCGCTGTCCGACGAGGACCGGCGGCGGATGGACCAGCTCACGGTCATGGTCGAGGAGACGCTCGGGTTCCAGGTGTTCGAGGCCATCGAGCGCGCCAAGCGCGAGCTGTCGGGCGCGGCCCGCGCGCGGGTGGAGCTCTCGCACCCGGGCATCGAGGTGCGCGAGCCGGTGACGCGCGCCGGGTTCGAGAAGGCCTGCCGGCGCGAGGTGGACGCGATCCTGGCGTGCCTGGACGAGACGGTGCGCCGCGCCGGCGTCGCGCCCGAGGAGATCGGCGTGGTCTGCTGCACCGGCGGCACCGCCCGCGTCCCGCGGATCGCCGACGAGATCCGCCGTCGCTTCCCCGCCGCCCGCATGGAGCAGTTCAAGGGCTTCCACTCGGTGGTGGAGGGGCTGGCCCGCGAGGCGCAGGCGCTGGCGCGGGGCTGAGCCCTCAGGGACCGTGAAGTAATCCGTTCGCGTCGAGCGTGGCGGCGCCGGAGGCGCCGCGGAGTCGAGACGCGCCCGAGTCCGGGGGGGCAGCGGCGGCGGTTCGGCCGGCCGAAGTCCGATGCTGCCCGGTCAGGACCCTGGTTCGGGCGCCCGAAGTGGGCGCCCGGAGACGCCGGTCAGGCCGAGAGCCCGCTCGCGATGAGCCGCATCACGTTGAAGCTGATGGCGGCCAGCAGCACCACGGTTTTCACCTTCACGAGCCCACGGACGTTCAGCCGGTCGAGACCTCGGTGCGCCCGGAGATCCGCGTTCGTCCGCTCAGCGAGCACGCCGCGCTGGATGTAGACGCGCTTCGCATCCTCGGTGCCCATCCGTATGCGCCACGCACCGACCGCGGGCGGGTCGTTCCGCTTCGGAGCGTGAGGGTCGACGTCCTTGCTCTTCGACTTCGGCAGCGGCGCGTAGGCGGTCGCGCCGCGCTCCGCGATCGCCTCGATGTTGTCGAGGGTCACGAAGCCGCCGTCGACCAGGTACTCGCGTGGCGCCTCGCCGGTGCGGCGCTGGATCTCGTCGAGCATCGGCACGACGTGTGGCTGGTCGGTGCCGTTGTTCGTCACGTCCGCGCCGACGATGAAGCCGCTCTCGTCCGTCGCGAGCTGCACGTTGTACGCGGGGCGAAAGCCGCCGTCGGCCATCTTCATCACGCGGCTCTCGGCGTCCGTCGTGCTCACGCGGATCTCACCGCGGCGTCTCGCGTCTGACGGCTTCTTCTCGTCGCGCTCGGCACGCTCCTCCTCGACCTCACCAATCTCCGCAAGCGCAGCGTCGATGGCGTCGAGCCGCGCCTTCGCCGCGCGCTCCTTCGCGGCTGTCACTCGCTTCGTCGATGCGGACGGATCTTCGCTGATCTCGCGGCGGAGCTTGCGGACCTGCTCCTCGGCCTCGTTGCGGCACCGCTCGAGCGATTGCCGACGCCGGAAGCTCGCCGCCCCGGCGCTCGCGCGGACCTTCATTCCGTCCTGCGCCACGCGCTTCAGCTGCACTACGCCTTCCTTCATCAGCGCGGCGAGCACCTGCGTCATGAGCCGGTCGAGCTTCTTGCCGTGAATCACGCGGAAGTCGGCGAGCGTGTGGTGGTTCACCGGCACTCCGCCGCAGATCCAGCGGTACGGCGCATCCCGCTCGCAAAGCCGCTCCAGCAGCCGGGCGCTCCCCACGCCCTCGGAGTTCGCGAACAGCCACAGCGCCAGCAGCACCGCCGGGTCGGTCGCCGGTCGCCCCGCGTTGCTGCCCCTCGACGCGATCTCGTCGTAGAACGCCGAGAGATCTAGCCGCTCAACGAGCCCCCAGATGGCGCGAACCGGATGCTCGTCCGCGACCAATGCCTCAAGGTCGGTCGGCTGCAACGACAGCTGGTTCCGGACCGGCCTCACCACCCGCGGCGCGTCGTGCTCGCTCACGCCCCGAGAAGATCACGGCCGGCCGTCCTAGGTCCATGGGCGCCGGCCGATTTCTTCACGCTCTCTCAGCGCTCCAGCAGCGCCTTCAGCCGCGCGAGATCCGCCTCGACCCAGCGCGCGTCCGCCTCGAACCGCTCGTCGGTCATCTCCGGCAGGCGCAGCAGCGTGAACACGACCTCGCTGCCGGTGCCGTTCGCGATGACCCGGAGCGGCACGTGCACGGTGTCGCCGCCGGGCAGCAGGACGTCGTGGTCGAGCACGCCGAGGTCGTTCGGCGGGGCGAACCGGATCCGCACCGTCCCGGCGGGCGCGTCGGCCACCCACTCGCCGGCCACCTGCCGGATGCCGGCGGCGAGCCCCGAGGCCCACCGCGGAAGGTTCTCCGGCCGGGAGGCGAAGGCGTACACGTCGGCGGGCGGCCGCGAGATCGAGGTGCTCAGGTGGCGGACGGGGAGGGTGGGCACCGGCCGGTCCTAGCGCCGCCGGTCCCGGCCCGCCACCGGCGCGTCGGGGCCTCACGCGTCCACGAGCTCCTTCGGCGCGCGCTTCCCCGCCGCCGCCTTCACCCCGGCCAGGAACCGCGAGCGGAGCGCGTCGCCCATGAGCGCCTGCTTCACCGGCGGCAGCCGCAGGAAGCCGCCCACCAGCGCCCGCAGGAACGCCTGGGACTTGCTGCCGGGGTCGTCGAACAGCTGGTTCTGCAGCGTGCCGCGCTCCAGGCACTGCAGGATGAGCCGCTCGAACAGGTCCTCGGGGTGGAGCACGCGCTGCGTCCGGTGGTGGAGCTTCATCGCGCCGGGGTTGCACGTCAGCGTGCACACGCCGCACCCGAGGCAGCGCGCCTCGTCCACCTGCGGCCGGCCGTGCTTGCGGAACCTCGGGTCGGGATCCGGCACGCGCGGGATGGCGCCGACGGGGCAGCGCTTCGAGCACTTGCCGCAGCCGAGGCAGCGCTCGCGATCGGAGGCGGCCACGTAGCTCGAGGTCACCACCGCGTTCGGATACCCGTGGCGCGTGACGCCGAGCAGCATGTTGCAGCAGCAGCCGCAGCAGTGGCACATGAACGTCGCGCCGCGGCGCACGTTGTCGGCGTTGAGCACCAGGCCGAGCGCGCGGGAGCGGGCCAGGTTGTCCAGCATCTCGGCGCGCGACACCTCGCGGGCGAAGCCGTGGGCGACGAGGTAGTCGGCGCCGTGGTCGAACGAGGAGCAGGTGTCGAGCGGCGCGGCGCACCGCTGCTCGCCGAGGTGGGACTTCTCGTGCCGGCAGGAGCAGGTGCCGATGGCCAGGCGGCGGGCCGACTCCACCATCGCGACCGCCTTCTCGTGGTCCAGCACCTCGACGTACTCCTCGGGCCGCACCGCTCCCTCGTGCGGGACCGCGCGCATGAGCGACACGCGCTGCCCGCCGGCGAAGTTGGCCCGGTAGAAGGCGCCGTCCTCCAGGTAGTCGTGGAACAGCCGCGCCCAGCGCGCGTGGTCGCCCTCGGTCGCGCCGCCGGTGCGCATCATCGTGTACTCGAAGATGCCGATGGCCATCGGCGACGGCGCGTACCAGGCGCGTCCCCGCACCTCGACGTCCATCACGAGGCCCCGCGGGCAGAGGGTGTCCAGCCGGCGCCGCACGTCGTCGGGGGCGAGGCCGGTCACCCGCGCGATCCGCTCCAGCGGCGCGAGCCCGTACGGCATCTTCACCACCAGCTCGGCCTCGGCCTCGGAGTAGAGCTCCTTCAGGATCGCGAACAGCGCGGCGTTCCAGGGCGCGCGGACGGTGAGCCCGTCCACCTTCGCGCCCAGGTGGCGGTACAGGTCCTTGCCGACGAGGTGTCCCATGGCGCGTTCCCCCGCGGCAGCATCGCACGGCGGCGCGGCCGGCAGGAGGGCCGACGGGGCCGCCCGAGGGGAGGACCGGGTCGCCCGCCGCGCCTACGGCGCCGCCTCGAGCACCAGCCGGGCGAGCTTCGGGTAGTCGCGATCGAAGTGGTGCGCGCCGGGCAGCACCACCCGGTGGACCTCCGGACGGCCGTCGATCAGCGGGCAGGCGCTGTCCTTCTCCTCGACGCCCTGGACGCAGAGGATCCGCACCGTGCCGTCCAGCGCCTCGACCGCCTTCTGCGTGGAGGTGGCGGCGCCGCGGCGCACCGAGGTGAACAGGTCCACCACGTGGACCTCGAACTCGGCGAAGGACTCCGGGCCGAGCATCGCCACCAGCTTGACCGCGGCGCGCTCGCCGGGCGGCATGCGCGGCGGCAGGAACGGGACGATGTCCGCGCCGCGCGAGTAGCCGATGAGCAGCACCTCGTCGCGGCCCCACTTCGCGCGGTAGTGCGCGACGATCCGGGCCACGTCCGCGGCGGTCTGCTCCGGCGTCTTGGCGCTCCAGAAGTACTTGAGCGAGTCGAGGCCGGCCACCGGCACCCCGGCCGCGACCAGCGCCTTGGCCAGCCCCTTGTCGAGCCCCACCCAGCCGCCGTCGCCGGTGAGAATGACGGCCATCCGGCGGCCCGATCCGGCGACCGGGTTCTCCACCACCGGCAGGTCCGAGACCGGCGGCGCGTTCGCCGGCGGAGGGGTGGGCGGGGGCGGGGCGGCGGCCGCGGCGGTGAGCTCGTGCGCGCGCGCCCGGGCGGTCACCGCCTCGGCCCGCGCCTCCGAGGTCGCGTCCGCGGGAACGGTCTCGAGCGTCGCACCCGGGATCTGGCGCGCGAACCCCTGCACCTCCGCCGCCGGGCAGCCGGGACGCGCGGCCTCCTCCAGGATCGCGGGCGGCTGCTCGAGGTGCGGCGCGGGCGGGACCACCTCGCCGCCGCGCGTCGCCTCGGGCAGCGGGCCGGAGCCGTGGCACAGGTGCAGCGGCAGCGGGCGGGACGGGCAGAACCCGACGAGCGCCGCGCCGGAGAACGTCCCCGCGGGCGCCTCGGCGAGCGCGGCCCAGGCGAGCGACGCGCCCAGGCCGACGCCGACCGGCTTGGGCCGCAGGTACGCGCCGAGGCCGGCGCGCTTCTGGAGCCGCTGGGCCAGCGCCTCGAGATCCGCCGCGGGGTAGGCGCAGCGCGCCTCCCGGACCGAGCGCAGGTACGCGCGGAGGTCCACCGTCGCCACCAGCGCGCCACGCGCGGCGAGCGCGCGCGCCAGGTCGTCGAGCGCGGCGTCGCGCCCGCCCGCGTCCGAGACCAGCAGGATCGCCCGCTGCGGCGCCCCGGGCGGCGCCGAGACGGGCACGGCCCCGAGGCCGGGGACGTCGAGGGTGGCGGGGACGGCGGCGAGGGCCAGCGCCAGCGCGGCAGGGATCATTTCGTCACCACGCCCTTCAGGCCACGCGAGACGAGCGCGGCCAGGTTCGCGAGGATGGCGGGAAGGCGGAGCCCGCCGGGCGCGGCCAGCCAGCGCGGCCGCCACTCCGGCGCGAACTTCTCCTTGTACGCGCGGAGCCCCTGGAAGTTGTAGAAGTTCTCGCCGTGGCGGTAGAGCCGGGCGCCCATCCGCGTCCACAGCGGCGCGAGCTGGCGCGGCTCGAACCCGGAGAACGGGGCCATGCCGAGGTTGAACGCGCGGTAGCCCTCGGCCCTTCCCCACAGCATGAGCGACGTGAACAGGTAGTCCATGGTCGAGCGCGGCGCGGTGGGGTGGTAGCGCATGAGGTCCACCGACAGCTCCACGCGGGCGGCGCTGGCCCACACGTTCGCGAAGCCCACGATCTTGCCATCCAGGCGCACCAGCGCGACCGGCCCCTCCGCCAGGTACCGCGGGTCGAACGATCCCAGGGAGAAGCCCTTCTCGCGCACGCCCTTCTCGACGAGCCACGCGTCCGAGACGGCGGCGAGCTCCGGGAGGAGCCCGGGCACGGCCGGGGCGGGCGCGACCTCGAAGGAGAGGCCGTCGCGCTCCGCACGGGCGTGCGCCTGGCGCAGCGCCCGGCGGCCGCTCCCGTCGAGCGAGAACCCGTCCAGCGGCACCACCGCCTCCTCGCCCAGCTTCAGCAGGGAGAGGCCCAGGTCGAGGTAGCGCGGCAGCGCGGCCGGCCCGACCTGGTAGAAGCAGGCCCAGCCGCCGTGCCGGTCGGACAGCTCCCGGAAGCGCCAGGCCAGCTCGGTCGCGGCCGGGTCCGGGCCGACCGGATCGCCCATGGCGATCCAGCTCCGGCCCTCGACCGCGTACATCAGGAACGCGGCGTCGGCCTCCGCGAACAGCAGGCACTTGTCGCCGGTGAGCGCGAGGTGCGCGTAGGACTCCGGCGCGCGGTCCACCAGCGGGCGCACCCGGTCCAGCTCCGCCTGGCCCGTGCGCGGGGGCTCGGGCGGCGCGGGGCGGAGCAGCGTCGCCACCCCGAACAGCACCAGGAGCGACACGCCGGCCACCGAGGCGCGCAGGAACCGCGGCGCGTCGCCGTGGAACGCGAACGTGAACCACAGGTCCCGCGACCACTCCACGTGCCGGTACGAGAGCACGCCGATCACGATCGAGCCGGCCACCAGCAGCGCCACCCCGAGCGCCCAGCCGGCGGAGGGGACGCCCTCGAGCATCGAGCTGCGCCGGTAGAACTGGCGGTGGAACGGCGCGATGGCCGCGAGCAGCGCGACGAGCAGCGTCGCCTCCTCCCAGTCGAGCCCCTTCGCGAGCGAGGCCACCGCGCCCGCCGCGAGCAGCCCGATGGCGACCGCCCAGGCCGCGTCGATGCGGCGGACCAGCGCGCGGGCGAGGAGGAGCAGCGCCGTCCCGACCAGGCTCCCGACCAGGTGCGACGCCTCCAGCACCGGCAGCGGCACGGCGCGGCGCAGCAGGTGGAGCCGCTCGGCCTCCGCCGGCGTGGCGCCCGAGACGAGCAGCACCGCGCCGGCGAGCAGCGCGGCGCCGCCGGCCAGCCAGGGCACCACCGGGGCGAAGGAGGCGTGGGCGCCGCGCAGGACCCGCCCCAGCCAGGCGCGCCTGAGCAGCAGCTCGTGGGTCGCGAGCAGCGCGAACGCGACCAGGAACGGGGCCACGTAGTAGACGAGCCGGAACGCCACCAGGCTCGACACCACCGCCGGCGCCGGCACCGCGGGCGTCAGCGCCGCGAGCACGATCGACTCGAACACGCCCAGGCCGCCCGGCACCTGCGAGGCCAGGCCCACCACCTGCGCGGCCACGAACAGCCCGAGCAGCTGCACGAAGCCGAGGGGCGAGGCGGCCGGGAGCAGCACGTGGAGCACCAGCGCCGCCAGCGCCCAGTCCGCGGCGGACACGACGATCTGCGCGAGCGTCAGCGGCAGCGAGGGAAGCGAGAAGCGGACGCCCTTCACCGAGAGCGTCGTGCCGCGGGCGGCGGCGACCACGTACGACGCGGTCACCGCCAGCGCGGCGGCGCCCAGCGCCCGGGCCGCCCACCCCGGGAGCGGCACCGGCAGCCCGGACAGCAGCGCCACCCCGGCGATGGGCAGGAGACCGGCCCAGAGCTGCGCGGCGGTGAACGCGACCACCCGCGTGATCTCGAGCGCGGAGAGGCCCCACTGTGAGTAGAGGCGGAACCGCACCGAGCCGGAGGACAGCAGCGCGAACCCGACGTTGTTCCCGAACGCGTAGGAGACGAACGAGGTGAAGACCACCCGCGAGTACGGGAGGCGGCGCCCGGCGTAGCGGAGCGCCAGCACGTCGTAGGCGGAGAGCAGCAGGTAGTCGAGCGCGGTGAGCCCGGCGGCGAGCGCGAGCAGGGCCGCCGGCAGCGCCGACAGCTCGCGCTCCACCTGGTGCAGGTGGAGGCCGCGCAGCTCCACGTGGAGCGTCCAGGCGGCCGCGGCGAGCAGGGCGACGGGGAGGAGCACCAGCGCGGCGCGGCGGAGCCATGTCACCCTCGAATGAGAGTCCCGAACCCGGGCCGCGGTCCACTTCCGCGACGGGGCGTGCGGCGCGGCGCCGGGGCCGGAGGTTCACGCAACGTCGACCTCGGCCCGGCGCAGGTCCGGCGCGGCGGCGCCCGGTCTCAGCTCCCGGAGCAGGTCGCGTCGCAACCGGCGCCCGGCGCGCCCAGGACGTGCAGCGACGTCCCCGGCGCTCCTTCGGGCGGGCAGCACTCCTCCTGCACCACCGGGAGCCGGCCGGCGATGTGGAGCGCCAGCGCGTCCGCCACCCGGCCCGACGGCGTCCGGAGCACCGCGATGCGGCGGCGGGCGCGGATCCGCTCCAGCGCGTGCGTGCCGATCCCACCGACCAGGAACACGTCGATGTCCTCGTTCGCCAGCGCGCGGCAGGCATCGCAGGGGCGCTCGCTGGGCGCGTTCGGGAGGATCCGGTACGCCAGCGTGGCGGCGTTCACGAGCATGAACGCCGGCGCGCGCCCGAAGTGGCGCGACACCGGGCTGAGGAGGCCGCGGTTCTCTTCGATGGGGATGCAGAGCGTGGCGGACATGCGTTCTCCCTGCGTGCGGCGCGCCACCTCCCCATCGGTCGGCCGCCCGATGCTGGCCGCCACCCGCAAGTCCGGCGCGCCGCGCGGACCGACGGGACCCTGAGGCATATGAGCGCGTCCAGCCCCTGGCGGGTTCGTCGGAATGTGCTTCGCGACAACGTGCCGCGGGCGGACGCCGGCGAATCGTGCGTGGACCGGTCCGGTCCACCATCCCGGCACGGCCGGCGCCCGGCCCCGGTCACGGCTCGTCCAGGAACGCCTCGATCATCGGGCCGAGCCACTCCACGCGGCGCCGCACCACGCCGTCGTGGTCGGTGGCGGGGAGCACCGCCAGCCGGGCGTCCGGGAGCATGCGGGTCAGCGCCACCGCGTGCTCGGGCAGCACCGCGTCGCGGTCGCCGGCCACCACGAGCACCGGGACCGTGATCGACCGCACCTCGGCGTCCGGCCAGTCGCGGAACTCGAGCATGCGGCGCGCGGACTTCGCGTGGAACGACGCGAGCTGGTCGGGGTGCGGCGCGACCGCGAGGTACGCCTGCCGCAGCTCGACCGGCATGTCCTCCAGGCGCCCGCGCCGGATCGCCTCCCACGCCTGCGGCGCCAGGCCGTCGCGGCGCACCAGGGTCGACGCCACCACCAGCCGCCGCACCAGCGCGGGATGGCGGACGGCGACCCGGAGGGCGATGGTCCCGCCGTTGCTGAAGCCGAGGAGGTCGGCCCGCGCGACGCCCAGGTGGCGGAGCAGGGCCGCGGCGTCGTCGGCCGACTGCTCGAACGTGAACGGGCGGTCCGGGAGGTCGGCGGTGCGCCCGTGGCCCTGCTGGTCGAACGCGATCACGCGGCGGTGGCGCGCGAGCGCGGGGAGCAGGCTCGCGAACGAGGTGTCGATGCTCGAGCCGCCGCCGTGGAGCAGCACGAGCGGCGGGCCCTTCGCGCCGGCGGGGCCGTGGATCTCGTAGTAGATGCGAAGGCCGTTCACCGGCGCGTGGCCGCGCTGCACCGGGCCGGCGGGCGCGCGCGCGGGAGCGTTCGGCGCGGCGGGGCTGGCCGCGAGCAGCGCGGCGGCGAGGGCGGCGGGGAGGAGCGCGGTCATGGGCGGGATCCCTCTCACCAGTAGCGGTAGCCGTTGATGCGGCAGGGGAGGCCGAGCTCGCCGCACACCTCGGCGATGACGTCCGGCGTGTAGAAGTAGTTGCGCACGCGCGAGAGCCGGTCGCCCGAGGTCTCGAGCCGGGTGAGCGCGCGGACCGCCTCGCCGTCGGCGTGCGCGTACCAGTGCACGATGACCGGCTCGCCGCGGTGCAGCCGCACCTCGCAGCGCGGGCGATCGGGGAGGGCACCGAGGCGGTAGCGCGGGTCGATGCCGGTGGTCTGACCGTCCACGCCGGCGAGCCGCCGGCTGCCGAACATCATGCCCTGGAAGACGCCCCGGCGCGCCGCGTCGCGCCCGTACTCCGCGTGCACGCGCACCACCTCCACGCTGGCGGTGTCGAGCAGGAGCGCCACCAGCCGGTCGAGGTCGCCGGCGTTGAACGCCTCGCAGAACGCGTCGAGCACCGGCGCGCTCGGGGACGCCGTGACCGCCTCGTCCGGCTCCGCCAGCTTCCCGCGGCCGCGGTGGAGCGCCGCCTTCACCGCGCCGACGCTGGTGGAGAGCGCCTCGGCGATCTCCTCCAGCGACAGGTCGAACGCCTCCTTCAGCACCACCGCGGCGCGCTCCTGCGGCGACAGCCGCCCGATGAGCGTGCCGGCGGCCTCGCGCGGCGCCCTCGGCTCGGGCGTGGTCGCGCCCTCCGGCACGTCCCCGGACTGCTCGCGCGTGCGCCGGAGCCGGTCGATCCAGAGGTTCGACGCCACCCGGAACAGCCAGGCGCGCGGGTTCTCCGGCGGGCCGTCCATGCAGCCGAGCGTCACGAACGCCCGCGCCATCGCGTCCTGCACCAGGTCGTCCGCATCCCAGGGGCTTCGCGCCAGGCTGCGGCAGTACCGGTACAGCTCCGGGCGCAGCGGCTCGTAGGTGTCGAGGAAGCGGTGCCAGGACGCCTGGACGGCGCCGGCGAGGGAAGGGGTCGGCTCTGGAGGCGTGGTCATGCGGTGGAGACGGATGGATGCCGCCGCGGGATACGGGCGGCACGCGCGTGCGTCACGAGCGCTCCAACCGGGTGCCGAGGCGCGCCCGGGCGGTCGGGTGGCGGGGCGCTCCGGGCACCGCCCGCGCCGGCAGGGCGGGCGGGCGGTGCCGCGGTGCGGCTCACTTCGCGGCGCCGGTGGCCTTCAGCACCTGGTTCCAGCGCGCCACCTCGCTCTCGACCAGCTTCTGCAGCCCCTCCGGCGTGCGCGCGGCGGTGTTGGAGAGGTCGCCGCCCAGCTCGAGCAGCCGCTTGCGGGTGGCCGCGTCGTCGAGCGACGCGAGCAGCGCCTGGGAGAGCCGCTTCACCACCGCCGGCGGCGTCCCCTTCGGCGCGAACACCGCGTTCCACGCCGTCACCTGGAACTCCGGCAGCCCGCCTTCCTTCGTGGTGGGCACGTCGGGGAGCGCGGGCGAGCGCTCGGGGAGCGCCACCGCGTACGCCTTGATGGTGCCCGCCTGGATCTGCGGGACCAGGTTCACGATCTGGTCGCACATGTAATCCACCTGGCCGGCCACCAGGTCGTTCAGCGCCGGCCCGGTGCCGCGGTAGACCACGCGCGTCGGCTTCGCGCCGAGCAGCGAGTTGAACAGCGAGCAGGTGGTGAACGAGACCGAGCCGACGCCGGCGTGCGCCTCGTTCAGCTTCTCCGAGTCCGCCTTCACCTTGGCGACGAACTCCTTGAAGTCCTTGGCCGGGAAGTCCTTGCGCGCGACCACCACGATGGGCGTGCCGGCGGCGAGGCCGATGGGCGCGAAGTCCTTGCGCGGATCGTACTTCAGGTCCGGGTACACGGCCGGCGCGGCGCCGTGCGTGCCCATGTGGCCCATCATGATGGTGTAGCCGTCCGGCGCGGCCTGCGAGGCGCGCAGGATGCCGGTGGTGCCGCCGGCGCCGGCCACGTTCTCGATGACCACCTGCTGGCCGAGCGTGCGCGACATGTGCTCGGCCACGATCCGCGCCACCACGTCGGTGGGGCCGCCCGCGGCGAACGGGACGATCATGGTGATGGGGCGCTCCGGGTAGGCGGCGCGGGCCGGGGCCGCCGCGAGCGCGGCGGCCGCGAGGAGCGGGACGGCGAGCCGGGCGGCGGCTCGGTGCATGCGATTCGGGCTCATTCGACGAACACCTCCTTGCGGCGCGTGCGCACCGCGGGCAGCACTGCGAGGACCAGCACGACGAGGGCGAGCGCGAGGAAGGCCGCGCTGATGGGACGCTGCACGAACGCCGCGGCGCTGCCGCGCGAGATGGCGAGCGCGCGCCGCAGGTTCTCCTCCATGAGGCGGCCGAGCACGAACCCGAGCAGCAGCGGCGCGGTCTCGAGGTCGAGCCGCACGAACGCGTAGCCGGCGAGCGCGAACGCGGCCGTGAGGAGCACGTCGGCGGCGGAGTTGTTCACCGAGTAGATCCCGATGCAGGAGAAGACCAGGATCGCGGGGAACATGAGCCGGTAGGGCACCTTCAGGAACCGGACCCACACGCCCACCAGCGGCAGGTTGATGACGAGCAGCATCAGGTTCCCGATCCACATGCTGGCGATGACGCCCCAGAACAGCTGCGGGCTGCGCGTCATCACCAGCGGGCCGGGCACGATGCCGTGGATGGTCATGGCGCCGACCATGAGCGCCATCACCGCGTTGGGCGGGATGCCCAGCGAGAGCAGCGGGATGAAGGACGTCTGCGCGCCGGCGTTGTTGGCCGACTCCGGGCCGGCGACCCCCTCGATGGCGCCGCGGCCGAAGCGGCGCGGGTCGCGGGCGAGCCGCTTCTCCACCGTGTAGGACGCGAACGGCCCGAGCACCGCGCCGTTGCCGGGCAGGATCCCGAGGATCGCGCCGAGGAGGCTGCCGCGGACGATGGGCAGCGCCGAGCGCCGGAGGTCCTCGCCGCTCGGCAGCAGCCGCCCGATGGGCCGCCGCACCACGTCGCGCTGCTCGGTCAGGTCGAGGTTGCGCAGCACCTCGGCGAACCCGAACACGCCCATGGCCAGCACCGCGAAGTCGATCCCGTCGGCGAGCGGCGACCAGCCGAACGTCATGCGCTCGGCGCCGGTCTCGAGATCGGTGCCCACCGTGGAGAGCAGCAGGCCGAGCAGGATCATCACCAGCGCGCGCGGCACCGAGCCGCGCGCGAGCACCACGGCGAACGCCAGGCCCGCCAGCATGAGCGAGAAGTACTCGGCCGGCCCGAACAGGAGCGCCACGCGCGTGAGCGGCGCGGCGAGCGCGGCCACCACCAGCGTGGCGACGCACCCGGCGAAGAACGAGCCGATGGCGGCGATGCCGAGCGCGGCCCCGGCGCGCCCCTGCTTCGCCATCTCGTGCCCGTCGAGCGTGGTGACCACCGCGGTGACCTCGCCCGGGATGTTCACCAGGATGGCGGTGGTCGAGCCGCCGTACTGCGCGCCGTAGTAGATGCCGGCGAGCAGGATGATCGCGCCGGTGGGCTCCACGCCGTAGGTGATGGGCAGGAGCATGGTGATGGTGGCGATGGGGCCGACGCCGGGGAGCACGCCCACCAGCGTGCCGATGAGGCAGCCCACCAGCGCCAGCCCGAGGTTCTGGAGCGTGAACGCGACCGAGAAGCCGAGCGCGAGGTGCGAGAGCAGGTCGCCCATGCCGGCCTAGAGGCGGAACCCGGGGAGGATGAGCACCGGGATGGGCAGCCCGAGCGCGAAGCGGAACAGCCCGGCGCACGCGACGGTGGTCACCACCGCGAAGATGGCCAGCTCCTTCCAGCGCACCTCCGGCGAGGCCGCGCCGCCGAGCAGCATCACCAGCGGCCCCGCCAGCGCGAGCCCGACCGTGCGGATGGTGAGCGCGAACGCGATCACCGCGAGCGAGATGAACACCGGGCCGCGCAGCGACCAGCGGCCGATCGGCTCGCCGTCCTTCAGGAACGCGGCGGCGATCAGCGCCAGGCCGGCGAGGCCCAGGATGGCCGCGACGGCGCGGGGGAGCATGCCGGGGCCCATGGCGCGGAGCCGGCCCGGGTCCAGGTCGCCGGTCGCGAGCAGGGCCACCGCCGCGATGCCGGCGACCAGCACGCCGGCCGCGAGATCGCGCGGCGCGCGCACGTGCGGGCCTCGGCGGGCGGGAGCGGGGTGCCCCGTGTCCTCTTCCAAGCGGCCTCCGGTGCCGCGGCCCGAGGCGAGCGAAGGGCCGGACGGCGAGCAGGGGGTAAACGGATGGTTCGATGATGCTGAACGGCGCGGCCGGGCGCGCCGTCCCGCGTGGGTCCCGCGAACGCGCCACGGCCAGCGACGCAGCGGGTCATGGCGCGGCCGCGCCGGTCGGATCCGCAGGCCGGGGGCGGCGAGCAGGGCCACCCGGAAGGCGACCCGCAGGACGCCGCCCACCCGCTTCGGCACCGGCGGCCGCCGGGCTCGCCGGGCCGCGCCCGCGGGCGAGCCCGGCCCACTCCGCCCCGATCCGGGGGCGCGGATCACGGAGCGTGGAAGCGGCGCGCGGCGCGGGCGCGCGCCTTCTCGCGCTCGCCCTCGCGCGTGCGGACGGCGGTGCGGGCGTGCAGGGCGCCGAGGAGGCGGCGGGTGGACGCCGCCACCTCGTCCACCGCCCGTCCGAACGCCGCCGCGTCCGCGGCCGCGGGCTCCCGCACCCCGCTCACCTTGCGCACGTACTGCAGCGCGGCGTCGCGGATCTCGCCGTCGGTGGTGGGCGGGTCGAAGTTGTGGAGGACGCGGATGTTGCGGCACATGCCGCGGTCATAGGGCGCGGCCGCCGGCGCGGCCACCCCTGCGCGGGCGCGCGGGGAGGGCAGGGGCCGCGGCCTGCGCCCTGGCCCGGGCGGCCTCCGCGGCGGCGCTCGCCGCCTCGGCCTCGGCCCGGGCCGCCTGCATGGCGCGCTGCGCGCGCTCCACCGCCTGCGCCGCGCGGCGCAGGCGGTCGGCCGCCCGCTGGCGCGCGCGCTCCAGGCGGTCCGCCTCGGCCCGGGCGCGCCGCCGCTCGCGCTCGCGGCGCGCCGCCTCGGCCCGCGCGTGCTGCCCGGCGCGGTCCTGCTCGCGCGCACCCCGGGACCGCCCGCGAGGCGGCGGCTCCGGCGCGGCGCCCGCCTGCGGCGCGAGCCCGCCCAGCAGCTCCAGGCCGCCCGCCTCGGGCAGCCGCTCCAGCACGCCGGCCCGCAGCGCGGCCCGCTCGGCCGGCGCGGCGGTCGCTGCCGCCCGCAGCCCGCGCTCCACCGGCCCGGGCTGCGCCGCCGCGGCCCCGTGTCCCGCGGCGCCCGCGATGGCCCGGACCGCCCCGAGCGCCTCGGCGATCGCGTCGTGCAGCGCCGCGGCCGCCTCCCGCAGCGCGCCGCCGTCGCCGCGCACCGCGCGCGCCTGCGCCTGCCGGAGCCGGTCGCCCGCCTCGAGCACCGCCGCGAGCGCCTCGGGCCGCTCGCGGGCGAGGGCGTTCAGGAGCCAGGCCGCGAGCGGTGGGCGCCGAAGCCGGCGCACCCGGGCGGCCTCCGGGCTGCGCTCGCCGTCGAGCGTGCGCGCCAGCGCGTCGCGGCGGGCCACGAAGTCGGCGGGCGGCGCGGCGAACAGGGCGCGGACGCGCGGGTCGGGGCCCGCGGCGGCGTCGCTCGGTCGGGATCTGATGCGTCGGGAGGCCACGGCCGGCGCCACGGCGCCTGCGCCAAACGTGGGCCGACGACGTCGCGCGGGCACGGCCGCGGGACCCGGCGCCCCATCCGGCGGGCGGGGCGACGTTGAGCGCGCGAGCGAGCATCATTACCCGGGTGGCATGCGGCCCGACTCGCCGCCCTCGGAGGGACCTCCCGTGACCGCTCCCCTGCTCGACCTCTGGATCGCCGGCCGGCGCACCGCCCCGCGCAGCGCCCGCACCGGCGAGGTGTTCGACCCTGCCACGGGCGAGGTGGTCCGGCGCGTACCGCTCGCCGGCGCCGAGGACGTCGCCGCGGCGGTCGCGGCGGCGAAGGCGGCGTTCCCGGCGTGGCGCGACACGCCCCCGCTCCGGCGCGCCCGGGTGCTGGCGCGCTTCCGCGAGCTGCTCGAGGCGAACCGCGACGCGCTCGCGGCGCTGGTGTCGGAGGAGCACGGCAAGACGCTGGCGGACGCGGGCGGCTCGGTGCAGCGCGGCATCGAGGTGGTGGAGTTCGTGTGCGGCGCGCCCCACCTGCTGAAGGGCGAGCGCGCCGAGGACGTCGGGCGCGGCATCGACGTGCACTCCACGCTCCAGCCGCTCGGCGTCTGCGCCGGCATCACCCCGTTCAACTTCCCGGCGATGGTCCCGCTCTGGATGTTCCCGGTCGCGATCGCGTGCGGGAACGCGTTCGTGCTGAAGCCCTCGGAGAAGGTCCCCTCCACCAGCCTGCGGATGGCGGAGCTGTTCCACGAGGCGGGCCTGCCGGACGGCGTGCTGAACGTGGTGCCCGGGGACGCCGAGGCGGTGGACGCGCTCCTCGCCCACCCGGACGTGGCGGCGGTCTCGTTCGTGGGCTCGACGCCGGTGGCGCGCCACGTCTACGAGACCGCCGCGCGCCACGGCAAGCGCGTGCAGGCGCTCGGCGGCGCGAAGAACCACGCGGTGGTGCTGCCCGACGCCGACCTGGGCTTCGCCGCCGACGCGCTCGCGGGCGCGGCGTACGGCTCGGCGGGCGAGCGGTGCATGGCCATCTCGGCGGTGGTCGCCGTGGGCGAGGCGGCCGACCCGCTGGTGGAGGCGCTGGCGGAGCGCGCGCGGCGGCTGCCGGTCGGGCCCGGGACGGCGCCCGGCGTCGAGATGGGGCCGGTGATCACCGCGGCGCACCGCGACCGGATCCGCGGGTTCATCGACGCCGGCGTGCGCGAGGGCGCGCGGCTGGTGGTGGACGGGCGCGCGCGGGAGGTGCCGGGCGGCGGGCGCGGGTTCTTCGTGGGCCCGACGCTGTTCGACCGGGTGACCCCGGAGATGTCGATCCACCGCGAGGAGATCTTCGGGCCGGTGCTGGTGGTGCTGCGCGCCGCGAGCCTGGACGAGGCGCTCGCGCTCGTGAACCGCAACCCGTACGGCAACGGCACGGCGATCTTCACCCGCTCCGGGGCGGCCGCGCAGCGCTACGCGCGCGAGGTCGAGGTGGGGATGGTGGGCGTGAACGTGCCCATCCCCGTCCCCATGGCGTTCTTCTCGTTCGGCGGCTGGAAGGCCTCGCTGTTCGGCGACCTCCACGTGCACGGGCCGGAGGGGATCGCGTTCTACACGCGGAGCAAGGTCGTCACGAGCCGCTGGCCCGCCGGCGCCGGCGAGGCGCGCGGGCACTTCGCCATGCCGGCGCACGCGTGACCGCGTCGCGGCGGCGCGCGCGCCTCAGGGTGCGCCCTTCCCGCGCAGGCCGTCCAGGCTGAACCGGCCGGGTCCGGCGGCGGCGAGGTACAGGAAGACGAAGGCGAACAGCGCCGCCGGCGTGCCCTGGTTCAGGACCGGCCAGAAGCCCTGGGGCGCGTGCCCGATGAAGTACGCGACCGCCATCTCGCCGGAGAGCAGGAACGCGACCGGCCGCGAGAACAGGCCGACGAGCAGGAGCGCCCCGCCGACCGCCTCGAGGGCGCCCGCGATCCCGGGCAGCGACGCCAGCGGCGCGGTGCCGCCACCCGGCATGACGGCGCCGGGGAACGCGAACAGCTTCGCGGTGCCGAACTGCATGAACAGGAACGCGGCGACGATCCTGAGGACGCCGAGCAGGTGCGGCGCCCACGAGCGCGCGCGCGGCGCGAGATCCGGGTAGTCCATGGCTGCCTCCTCGAGGCGAGAACTAGCCGCCGGGCGCGCGCCGTTCCGTGAAATCGACCGCCGGGTGCGCGCCCCCGGCGTCGCGCCGGTCAGGCCTCCCGTGGCGGCAGCGGGAGCTCGGCCGTGCCCCCCCGCGCCAGCGGCACGAGGCGCGCCTGCTGCCCCAGCGCCGCGAACGAGCGCTCCAGGTCGGAGGCGGACTCGGTGAAGTGCGCCCAGCCCTCGTTGTGCACCGCCACCAGCGCCGCGCCGGGGAACGCGCGCGCGGTCTCGAGCGCGTCGTTGACGCTCATGGTGAGGTGGAAGGGGCCCCGGGTGCGGGCCGCGCCGGTGAACATGAGCACCACCGCCGGCCGGAAGCGGCGCGCCACCTCCGCCACGCCCTCGTAGAACACCGTGTCGCCGGTCACGTAGACGAGGTCGCGCCCCTCCGGCTCGCTCACCACGAAGCCGGTCACCTCGCCCGAGAGCGGCTCGATGCCGGGCGGGCCGTGGCGCGCCGGCGTGGCGGTCACGAGCAGCGCGGCGGGGCCGGCGGCGAGCAGGCGCCGCTCCCACGGCGCCAGGCCCTCGGCGCCCGGCAGCCGGCCCGCGGCCTCGCGGGTGGTGAGGACCCGGCGGGCGCCGCGCAGGAACGCCCGCCCGGCCGGATCGAGGTTGTCGGCGTGCTGGTCGTGGCTGAGCAGCACCGCGTCCACCGCGCCCACCGCGTCGGCGGCGAGCGCGGGGCCGGTGCGCTTGGTGAGCGTGACGGCGCCGCCCGACGACGGATAGCTGCCGGGCGCGTCGAACGTGGGATCCGTGACGAGGCGCAGGCCGCCCACCTCGAGGAGCACGGTGGGGCCGCCCACCAGCGTGATGCGAGCCGTCCGGGACATGAGGACCTCCGGGGCGGGCTCCGGGGATCGGAGGGGCCGCGCCGCACGCCGGAACCTGCCCCGCCGGCGCCTGTGCGACAATGCGCAGATGCGCACCATCGCCGATCGACATCGCACAGCCACGCTCGACTGGGAGGACGTCCGCTGCTTCGCGGCGCTGGCCCGGGCGGGCAGCCTCTCCGGCGCGGGCCGCGCGCTCGGCGTGAACCACGCCACGGTGGCGCGGCGGGTGGCCGCGCTGGAGCGGGCCCTCGGGCGGCGGCTGCTGGAGCGGCGCCCCGACGGCGTCCGCCTGACCGCCGCCGGCGCGGCCGCGCTGGAGCGCGCCCGGGACATGGAGCGGGCGGCCGCCTCGCTCGCGGCGGCCCCCGGGGCGGCGGAGGCGGCCGCGGTGGTCCGCGTCACCGCCACCCGACCCGTGATCGACGCGTTCCTCCTGCCCCGGCTCGCCCGCGTCGAGGAGCGCCTGCGCGGCTGCGAGCTGGAGCTCATCGGCGAGTCGCGCGCGCTCAGCCTCGCGCGCCACGAGGCCGACCTCGCCGTCCGGCTCGGCTCGCCGCGCGGCGAGGACCTGGTGGGCCGCCGCATCGCGACGTTCGCGTACGGCCTCTACGCCGCGCCGGCCGTGGCCCGCGCCCTCGCCGGCGGCGCGCGGCCGCGCTGGATCGGCTTCGACGAGGGGAGCGCGCACCTGCCGGAGGCGGTGTGGCTCGCCGAGGCGCACCCGGAGGAGCGGCCGTCCTTTCGCACCAACGGCTTCGGCTCGCAGCAGCTGGCCGCGCGCGCGGGCCTGGGGCTCGCGCTGCTGCCCTGCTACATGGGGGACCCCGACCCCGCGCTGCGACGGGTCGAGGGGCCGGTCCCGCCGCCGCGGCCGGTGTGGCTGCTGCGCCGCGCCACGTCGCGCGGCGATCCGGCCATCGGGGCGGTGGCGGCGGCGCTCACGCGCCTGTTCACCGGGGCGCGGGCGCTGTTCGCCGGTGACGCCACCCGGTGAGGCGGCGCCCGGAGGATCCCGGGCGCCGGGCCGGCCCGCCGGTCGTCACCCGCGCCGGCGGAGCGCGTCCGCGCGCCGGGCGGCTACAATCCCCGCATGCGCGAGCGCCCCGGCGCCCGGGAGCTGGAGGCGGCCGCCGCGGCCCGGCCCCCGCCGGCGGGCCGCGCGCGCGCCCCCGCCTCGGAGCCGCTCGCGATGCTGGTCCGCCGCGGCCTCGACCCGCGGCTGTCCCGCCCCGACCTGCCGTTCGACCCCGCCCTGCCGGCGCCCGCGCTCGACGCCATCGCCGCGCGGCTCGGGCACTACGCGTTCCGGCTGTTCCTGCGCGGCGCCATCCTCGCGCCGGCCGGCTTCCTGCCGTCGGAGGCCACCCGCTACGTGGACGCGGCCCGCGCCCGCGCCATGGCCGAGGACTGCGTGGCGCTCGGCCTGGCCGAGCGGCGCCCGCGCGGACGCTACCGCCTGCTGCGGCGGGCGCGGTCGTTCGGCGGGACGCTGGAGTGGTGGGTGGCGCGCGAGCTGTCCTCGCGGCTGGGCCTCCAGGTGGCGACCGGCGTGCGGAGCGGCGCGCCCGGCGTCGGCGGGGACCTCGACGTCGTCGCCGCCGCGGAGGGCAGGCTCGTCTACCTCGAGCTGAAGTCCGGGCCGCCCAAGCACCTCATGGCCGCCGAGGCCGACGCGTTCGTGCGGCGGCTGCGCGCGCTCCGGCCCGACGTCGCCCTGTTCGCGATCGACACCGCGCTCCGCCTCGGCGACAAGGTCCTGCCGCTGCTCGGCCGCGCGCTGGTCGGCCCCGGCGGCGCGGCGCCCGAGCCGCGGCGGGTGGTGCGCGACACCTGGGCCCTCGGACCGCATCTGTACGTCGCCAGCGCGAAGGAGGACCTCATCGAGAACCTGTCCCGCGCGCTCGCGGAGGGGCTGCGCGCGCTCGCGCCGGCTCCGCCGTGAGCCCGCCGGAGCACGCGGGTCGGGAGGCGGCGACCGATCGTGCGGGCGGCCCGCCGGGCGTCGCCGGGGCGACGGGACCTGCTCAAGGTTTGAGCAGGTTGTTGGAGTTCTGCGCGGCGCGGCGGAAACGGCCGTTGGTCACGTTCCGGGGCGAGCGCGTGCGTTCAGGGCCGGGTTAATCGAGCCGGGCCATGGTCAGAGTCCTCTCCGCCGGCCCGGAACTTGCCTTTCGCTCCGGAGACGTGGTCGCCCCTCCGCGCACACACCCGCTGGTCGCCTCCGCGCCGCCCTGTCCGATGACGGCGGCGGCGCCGTCGCGGGAGCGCGCCGACCGGTGGCCGCGCCGGGAGGATCTGTTCGCGATCGCCTACTACCTCGCGGCGGCGGGGGTGCTCGCGTGGGCGGGCTACGCGCCCTGGAGGATCGGCGTGGTGCTGGCGGGCGGCGCCCTGCAGCAGGTCGGCGTGCGCGGCTGCCGGCGGGGCGACGCCAGCCGGTGCGTCAACGCGACCTTCGACCGGATCGCCCTCTACGTCGTCCTGGGACAGGCGTCGTTCTTCCTGACGACCGCGCTCGCGGCGGCGGTGACCGGCGGCGAGCAGAGCCCGCTCATCCTGCCGTTCCTCGGGTCCTACTTCGTGGCGGTCTCGGTGGTGGGCGACCGCGTGGCCACGCGCGGGCTGCTCGCCGCGACGGCGCTCGGCGGCGCCGTGCTGGCGCTCCTGCCGGACGCGGTCGCCGGTCCGGAACTGCCCGCGCTCCAGCGCGGCGTGCTCACGGTGGTGAGCGTGCTCGGCGTCGGCGCGCTGCTCGCGCCGGCGCACGCGGAGACGCGGCGCAAGCGCGACCAGGTGGCCCGCGCCCGCGCCGAGATGGTCTCCGACGCGCTCAGCCGGGCGCAGGGGCTGGAGCAGGTCGGGGCCAAGGTGGCGCACGAGCTGAAGAACCCGCTCACCGGCGTGAAGGCGCTCGTCCAGCTCGGGCTGCGCAGCCCGGCGGAGGCGGCCTCGCACGAGCGGCTCGAGGTGGTGGACCGCGAGGTCACGCGGATGCAGGAGATCATCCAGAACTACCTCTCGTTCAACCGGCCGCTCCAGTCGGTCAACCCGCGCCAGGTGGCGCTCGGGCCGCTCGTCTCCGACACGCTGCTGGTCCTCTCCGCCCGCGCCGACGAGGCCCGGGTGCGGCTCTACGCGCGCGGCGACGCGTCGCTCGAGGCGGACCCGCGCCGCCTGAAGGAGGCGCTGCTGAACCTGGTGGCGAACGCGATCGAGGCCACGCCGGCCGGCGGCGAGGTGGTGGTGGAGGCGCGCGAGCTGTCCGGGGAGGACATCGAGCTGGTGGTGCGGGACACCGGGCGCGGGATGCCGCCGGAGACGCTCCGGCGCATCGGCACCCCGTTCTTCACCACCCGCGACGACGGCACCGGGCTGGGCGTGGTGCTGGCGCGGGCGGTGATCGTGCAGCACGGTGGTACCCTGCGCTACGAGAGCGAGCCGGGGAGCGGGACGAAGGTGCTCGTCACGTTGCCGCGCGCCGCGAAGAGGAGCGGGGATGTCGCGCGTGCTGCTGGTGGATGACGAGCCGTCGGTCCGCGCCGCGCTCAAGGAGCTGGTGCAGGGCCGCGGCTGGGAGCCGGTGCTCGCGTGCTCGGCCTCGGAGGCGCTGGAGCAGCTCGAGCGCGCCGACGTGCTGGTGACCGACTTCTCCATGCCGGAGATGGACGGCCTCGCGCTGCTCCAGGCGGTGCGCGAGCGCGACGAGTGGCTGCCGGTCATCCTGCTCACCGCGCACGGCTCGGAGCGCCTGGCGGTGCGCGCCATGAAGGCGGGCGCGTACGAGTACGTGCCGAAGCCGTTCGACGTGGACGAGCTGGCGCTGGCCATCGGCCGCGCGCTGGAGGCGCGGATCCTGCGCCAGCGCAACCGCCAGCTCACGGTGGAGCACGCCATCGGGCGGCGGCTGGTGTTCGAGTCCGCCAACATGCGCCAGGTGCTGGCCGCCACCGCGCGGGTGGCGGCGCGCGAGATCACCGTGCTGGTGCGCGGCGAGACCGGCACCGGCAAGGAGCTCGTCGGGACGCTGCTGCACGCGCTCAGCAAGCGCGCCGCCGGGCCGCTCGTCCGGTTCAACTGCAGCGCCATCCCGGCCGACCTGGCGGAGGCGGAGCTGTTCGGCCACGTGCGCGGCGCGTTCACCGGCGCGGTGCAGGCGCGCCCCGGGTTCTTCGCGCAGGCCGACGGCGGGACGCTGGTGCTGGACGAGATCGGCGAGCTGCCGCTCGGGATCCAGGCGAAGCTGCTCCGGGCGCTGCAGGAGGGCGAGATCCAGCCGGTCGGCTCGGGCCGGGTGGAGCGGGTGGACGTGCGGATCGTCGCGTGCACGCACCGCGACCTGCGCGCCGACGTGCAGGCGGGGCGGTTCCGCGAGGACCTGTACTACCGGCTGGCGGTGGTGGAGCTGACCGTCCCGCCGCTCCGGGATCGCCGCGAGGACATCCCGGCGCTGGCCCACGAGTTCGCGCTGCGCTACGCCGAGCGCTTCGGGTCGGAGGACGTGCGGCTCGCGCCGGCCCTGATCGAGCGGCTGGTCGAGGCGGACTGGCCCGGCAACGTGCGGCAGCTCGAGAACGTGGTGGCGCGGATGGTGGCCCTGAGCGGCGGGGGCGAGATCGGCCCCGACGCGTTCGAGGCGACCAGCGTCCCGGCGGACCGGCCGGCCGCCATCGCCCGGGGCGGCGAGGAGACGCGCACGCTCCGCGAGCAGCTCGACGAGCTGGAGCGCGCCGTCATCGCGCGCACCATGGCCGCCGTCCGCGGGAACCAGTCCGAGGCGGCGCGGCGGCTGGGCATCAGCCGGAACACGCTCACCGAGCGGCTGCGGCGCTACGAGCTCGTCGCCGACGCCGGCGAGGGCGCTGCGGCGACCGCCGGCGCCGTCCGCTGAGCGCCGGATCGCGCCCGCGTACCCGAACGCGGTGCTCAACGGTTGAGCGGCCCCGTCGGACCTCGGTACGGCGGCGCGGGGGCGCTGCGCCCGGGCACGCGCGGATCCCGCGGAGTCCTTGCGTTTCGCGCGTGGCGTGAGCGCTGGCGCGACCGGTGCAAGGTCGCCGGCGAACCATGTCGAGCCTCCATCTTCGAATCCTCAAGTTCGGTCTCGCGGCGGCGGTCCTCACGCTCGCCGGGCGGGCGAGCGCGCTGCAGCCGCTCGAGTCCTTCCTGCGCGGCGCGCGCGACGCCAGCCCCGACAACGCCGAGGCGCGCGCGGCCCGCGCGCAGGCGTCGGCCGGCACGCAGGCGGCCCTGGGCCGGGCGCTGCCCGGCGTGTCGCTGCTCGGGACGTACACCCGCAACCAGTACGAGACCCGCATCCAGAGCGCGACCGGGCCGGTGGTCCTCACGCCGCGCGACCAGCTCGACGGCTACGCGACCGTCCACGTGCCGCTGGTCGACCTCGCCACCTTCGCGCGCATCGGCGCGGCGCGCGCCGCCTCCGGCGCCGCCGCCGAGCAGCAGGACGCCACCGAGCTGCGCGTGCAGTCGCTCGTGTCGCGCGAGTACCACCAGCTCGTGGCCAGCCGGGCGCTGGTCGAGGCCTCGCGGCGCGCGCTGGACGTCTCCCGGGCCGGCCTGCGGATCGCGGAGGCGCGGCACGGGGCGGGCTCCACGGCGCTGCTCGACGTGGACCGGGCCCGCGCCGAGGTGGAGCGCAACGTCCAGCAGGTCGCGACCGCCGAGCTGCAGGTGTCGCTCGCCGCGCGCGCGCTCCGGTCGCTGAGCGGGATGGAGCCCGAGCTGGAGGGGGAGGTCGCGCTCGGCGACGACCTGCACGAGGAGGCGCCCATCGAGTCGTTCCAGGCGCGCGACGAGGACGTCCCGGCCATCGCGGCGGCGGTGCGCGCGCGCGTGGCCGAGGAGCGGGAGGCCTGGGCGCGGCGGCTGGTGCTGGTGCCGAGCCTCTCCGCGAGCGCCACCGAGCACGCGACGGACTACACCGGCCTGGCCGGGCACGAGCGGACCTGGCAGGCCGTCGTGTCGCTGAGCTGGTCGTTCGACCTCACCACGCTCGCGAACATGCGCGCCCAGGACGCCGTCGCGGACGGCGCCCGGGCGCGCGAGGAGCGGGCGCGGCTCGCGGCGCACGACGACGTCCACAGCGCGTGGATGACCGTCCGCACCGACATCGCGCGCAGCCGGTCGGCGCGCGTGCAGGCGGAGGTGAGCCAGCGCGCCGCCGGCCTGGCGCTGGAGCGCTACCAGGCGGGCGCGGCCGACCAGCTCGACCTGCTCCAGGCGCAGCGCGACGCGTTCAACGCCGCCGCCGCCCGCATCCAGGCGGACGCCGAGGTGTCCGACGCGCGGGCGCAGCTCCGGCTCGCGGCCGGCCGGAACCTCCTCGACGCGCGGGAGCCCCCGCGGGACTCCCCGCGGGCCTCCCCATGACCGGGCGTCACGCCCAGACCTTCACACTCGTCTTCCAGCAGGAGCGCACATGAAGAGCAAGAAGCAGTGGGCAGTGTTCGCGGTGGGCCTGGTGGTGGTGCTCGCCATCCTGGTCGGGGTCAAGGCCGGGCAGATCGTCACCATGGTGCGCGCCGGCGAGGCGTTCGTGCCGCCCCCGGAGTCGGTCACGTCGGCGAAGGTCGAGGCGACCGAGTGGGAGGCCACCCGGGCCGCGGTCGGCTCGCTGGTGGCGGTGCAGGGCGTGACGCTCGCGGCCGAGCTGCCCGGCACCGTGCGGCAGATCGCGTTCGAGTCGGGGAGCAACGTGCGCCGCGGCCAGGTGCTGGTCCGGTTCGACACCTCGGCCGAGGAGGCGCAGCTCGCCGCGGCCACCGCCGACGCGGCGCTCGCGAAGGTCAACCTGGAGCGCGCCCAGCGGCTGCGGCAGGGCGAGGCGAACGCGCAGGCGGACCTGGACGCGGCCGACGCCAAGGCGAAGCAGGCCGACGCGACCGTCCGCAACCTCCAGGCGATCATCGCCAAGAAGACCATCCGCGCGCCGTTCGACGGCCGCATCTCCATCCGCCAGGTGGAGCTCGGCCAGGTGGTGTCGCCGGGCAGCCCCATCGCGTCGCTGCAGTCGGTGACGCCCATCCACGCGGACTTCTGGCTGCCGCAGCAGGCGCTGGTGGACCTCGCGGCGGGGCAGAAGGTGCGCCTGCGGACGGACACGTTCCCGCGCGCCGACTGGACCGGCGAGATCACCACCGTGAACCCCGAGGTGGACCCGGTCACCCGCAACGTGCGGGTGCGCGCCACCTTCCCGAACAAGGACGGGCGGCTCCGCCCCGGCATGTTCGTGAACGTGGCAGTGCTGTCGGCGGACAAGCACAAGGTCCTCACCATCCCCGCCACCGCGGTGATGTTCGCCCCCTACGGCGACTCGGTCTACGTGATCGAGCAGAAGAAGGACGCGAACGGCAAGCCGACGCTGGTGGCCCGCCAGCAGTTCGTCCGTACCGGCGAGCGGCGCGGCGACCTGGTGGCGGTGCTCGACGGCCTGAAGGGCGGGGAGACCGTGGTCAGCAGCGGCGTCTTCAAGCTGCGCAACGGCGCCGCGGTGGCGGTGAACGACTCGCTGGCGCCGCGCGCGCAGCTCGCGCCGAAGCCGACGGAGAACTGAGATGAAGCTCACCGACCTGTTCGTCCGGCGCCCGGTCATCGCGGTCGTCGTCAACCTCGTCATCGTCATCGCGGGCCTGCAGGCCATCCGCACGCTGAACGTGCGGCAGTACCCGCGCAGCGAGAACGCGCAGATCACCGTCACCACCACCTACGTGGGCGCGAACGCCGAGCTGGTGCGCGGCTTCATCACCACGCCGCTCGAGCGCGTCATCGCCTCCGCGGACGGCATCGACTACCTGGAGTCGGAGAGCAAGCAGAACGTCTCCATCATCCGGGCGCGCCTGCGGCTGAACTACGACTCGAACCGCGCCCTGGCGGAGATCGGCTCCAAGATCGACCAGGTGCGCGGCGACCTGCCGCCCGAGGCGGAGGTGCCGGTGGTCGGCATCGAGACCGCCGACAGCCAGTTCGCCTCCGCGTACCTGAGCTTCTCGTCCAAGTTCCTGAAGCAGAACGAGATCACCGACTACCTGGTCCGCGTGGTGCAGCCGCGCCTCTCCTCGATCGAGGGCGTGCAGCGGGCCGACATCCTGGGCGCCCGCACCTTCGCGATGCGCGTCTGGCTGCGGCCGGACCGGATGGCCGCGCTCAACGTCAGCCCGGCGCAGGTGCGCGAGGCGCTCGCCCGCAACAACTACCAGGCGGCGGTCGGGCAGACGAAGGGCTCGCTGGTCCAGGTGAACCTCACCGCCAACACCGACCTCCGCTCGGTGCGCGAGTTCCAGCAGCTGGTGGTGCGCGAGCGCGACGGCGCCATCGTCCGCCTCGGCGACGTGGCCGACGTGGCGCTGGGGGCGGAGGACTACGACGCCGAGGTGAACTTCACCGGCGAGACCGCGGTGTTCGTCGGCATCTGGGCGCTGCCCGACGCGAACTCGCTCGACGTGATCAAGCGCGTGCGCGCCGAGATGGGCGCGATGCAGACGCAGATCCCCGAGCAGATCAAGGCGGTGGTGGCGTACGACGCGACCGCCTACATCCAGGACGCCATCAAGGACGTCGAGCACACGCTGGCCGAGACGCTGGTCATCGTGGTGATCGTCATCTTCCTGTTCCTCGGCTCGCTCCGCTCGGTGCTGGTGCCGGTGGTGGCCATCCCGGTGTCGCTGGTCGGCGCGGTGTTCCTGATGCAGGCGTTCGGGTTCACCCTGAACCTGCTCACGCTGCTCGCGATCGTGCTCTCGGTCGGCCTGGTGGTGGACGACGCCATCGTGGTGGTCGAGAACGTGGAGCGCCACCTGCGCGAGGGGAAGACGCGGATGGAGGCGGCGCTGGCCGGCGTCCGGGAGCTGGTCGGCCCGGTGATCGCCATGACCATCACGCTCGCGGCGGTGTACACGCCCATCGCGTTCCAGGGCGGCCTGACCGGCTCGCTGTTCCGCGAGTTCGCGCTCACGCTCGCCGGCGCGGTGACCATCTCCGGCGTGGTCGCGCTCACGCTCTCGCCCATGATGTCCGCGCACCTGCTGCGCGAGGGCGGGGAGGCGAAGGGCCTGGCCCGCCTGCTGGAGCGCGGCTTCGAGCGGGTGCGGGACGTCTACGCGCGCCACCTGGAGAAGTCGCTCCAGGCGCGCGGCGCCATCTACGCCGCCTGGGTCGCCATCATCCTGCTGGTCGGGGCCATGTTCACCATGGCGCCCCGAGAGCTCGCGCCCACCGAGGACCAGGGCGTGGTGATGGGGATCGTGAACACCCCGTCGAACTCCACCCTCGAGCAGCTCGTGCCGAACACCAAGGCCGTGAACCGCTCGCTGATGGAGATGCCGGAGGCCGGGTTCACGTTCCAGATCACGCAGCCCACCGGCGGCTTCTGGGGCGTCGGCCTGAAGCCCTGGACCGAGCGCAGCCGGACCGCGGCCGAGGTGCTGCACGAGGTGCAGGGGCGCCTCGCGGTCATCCCCGGCATCCAGACGTTCGCGATCCTCCCCCCGGCGCTGCCCGGCGGCGGCAACTTCCCGGTGGAGATCGTCCTCGCCTCCACCGCCGACACCCAGGAGATCCTCGGGTTCGCGCAGCAGCTCCAGGAGAAGGCGGCCAAGAGCGGCATCTTCGCGTTCCCGCCGCTCATCGACGTCAAGATCGACCAGCCGTCCTCGGAGATCGAGCTGGACCGCGAGAAGGTGGCGGAGCTCGGCCTCGACCTGCGGACCGTCGGCCAGGACCTGGGCTCCGCGGTGGGCGGGAACTACGTGAACCGCTTCAACGTGGGCGGCCGCAGCTACAAGGTGATCCCGCAGCTGCTGCGCTCGGAGCGGCTCAACCCCGAGCAGCTCGAGGACATCCACGTCACCGGGCCGGACGGGCGGCTCATCCCGCTCGCGTCCATCGCCCGGATCCGCGACCAGGTGACGCCGCGCTCGCTGAACCGCTTCCAGCAGCTGAACGCGGTGAAGCTGAGCGGCGTCGCCATCCGCCCGCTCGACGAGGCGCTGACGTACCTGGAGGACGAGGCCGGGAAGATCCTGCCCGCCGGGTACGTGATCGACTACACCGGCGAGTCGCGCCAGCTCCGCACCGAGGGGAACAAGTTCCTCCCCGCGTTCCTGCTGGCCATCGTGCTCATCTTCCTGGTGCTGGCCGCCCAGTTCAACAGCTTCCGGGACCCGCTCGTGATCCTGGCCGGCTCGGTGCCGCTCGGCATGTTCGGCGCGCTCGCGCTGGTGTTCCTGAAGATGCCGAACCCGCAGATGCCGTTCTTCACCGACGGCTGGACCACCACGCTCAACGTCTACTCGCAGGTGGGCCTGGTGACGCTGGTCGGCCTGGTCGCGAAGAACGGCATCCTCATCGTCGAGTTCGCGAACAAGCTCCAGGAGCAGGGGCTGTCGAAGGTGGAGGCGGTGCGGCAGGCGGCGGTCACGCGCCTGCGGCCCATCCTCATGACCACCTTCGCCACCGTGTTCGGGCACCTGCCGCTCACCTACGTGACCGGCCCCGGCGCCCACGCCCGCAACAGCATCGGCCTGGTGCTGGTCGCGGGCATGACGGTGGGCACCGCGTTCACGCTGCTCTTCCTCCCGTCGATCTACGTGCTGATCGCGCGCGACCACCGGAAGGAGGCGCTCGCGGCGCGGCCGGTGGGGCTGGAGGCGCCGGTGAACGTGCCGCTCCACCCGCAGCTCCCCTCGGGCACCGAGCCGTGAGGGCACGATCGATTCACGCGCCCTGAGGCGAAAGAGAGACCATCATGGACTGGATCTATCCCATCACGGTGTTCGCCCACGTCGCCGGGGCGGTGCTGCTCGGCGTGGCCGGCGGCATCGAGGCGGTGGCGATCGCGCGGCTCCGGCGCGCCGCCACGCTGGACGAGGCGCGGACCTGGCTCGGGCAGCTCGCGCTGCCGGGGCGCCTCGGCCAGCTCGCCATGCTCGCCATCCTCGCCTCGGGCATCTGGATGACGGTGTCGGTCTGGGGCCACGCGCCCTGGATCGCGAGCGGCTTCGCCGGCATGGTGCTCATGGGCGCGCTCGGCGGCGCGGTGACGGGGCGGTGGCTGAAGCGGATCGGCCCGGCGGTGCGGCAGGAGCGCGGGCCGGAGCTGTCGCCGGCGCTGCGCGCGCGGCTCGCGAGCCCCGCGCTCGACGCCTCGCTCCGGCTCCGCGCCGCGCTCGGCGTGGGCGTGCTCGCGCTCATGGCGATGAAGCCGACCGGCGGCCCGGCCGCGACGCTCATCCTGGCGGCCTCGGCGGCGCTCGGGCTCGCGTGGGCGGCGGGGCCGCTCGCCGCCGCGCGGGGCAAGGGCGCACAGGCGGGCGGCGTCTGACGGATGCGCCGGACCACATCGGCGCCGCGCGGCGCCGGTGTGGGGCCGGCGCACGCGGAAACTCGGGGATCGCGCGGCGGGGCATGAATCCCCGGGTTCGCCGGTTCGTCCCTCCATCGGTGCTCGTCCGGCCCGCTGGAGGGCCGCGGCTCCGACAGGAGGTCGAGATGCGCTGGTTGCCCGTCGCGTTCGCGCTGCTGCTCGCCCCGCTGGCCCCCGCCCGCGCCCAGGTCAGCGTGGGCATCGGGATCACGGCGCCCGGCGTCTCCATCGGCATCAACGTGCCCGCGTACCCGGAGCTCGTCGCGGTGCCGGGCTACCCGGTCTATTACGCCCCGCGCCTCCCGGCGAACTACTTCTTCTACGACGGGCTGTACTGGGTGTACGCGGACGACACCTGGTACGCGAGCAGCTGGTACGACGGCCCGTGGGACGCCGTGGACCCGTACTACGTGCCCGCCTACGTGCTCCGCGTGCCGGTGCGCTACTACCGCGCCCCCCCGCCGTACTTCCGCGGCTGGCACGCCGCCGCGCCGCCGCGCTGGGGCCACCACTACGGCCACGACTGGGAGCACCGCCGCGCCGGCTGGGATCGCTGGGACCGTCGCGCCGTGCCGCGCCCCGCCCCGCTGCCGAGGTACCAGCGCGGCTACTCGGGCGATCGCTACCCGCGCGCCGTCGAGCAGCAGCGCTCGATCCGGAGCACGAGCTACGGGTACCGCCCGCGCGAGGACTTCTCGCGGCGCCACGACCCGGGCCCGGGCCCCGGCTACCGCGGCGGCCCCGCCGCGCGCCCGCACGACGCGCAGGGCTGGAGCCGGGGCGAGCCGCAGCCGGCGCGCGGCCCCGGCGGTCCCGGCGGCCGCGCCGACGGGTGGCAGCGGCAGCAGCCGGAGCAGCGGTACGATCGCGGCGGCGGGCCGGATCGCGCCGGCCCGGGCGGTCGCCCGCAGGAGCGCGGCGGCGCCGCGGCCCCGCGCTACGACCGCGGCGGGCCGGGGCGCGACGCCGGCCCCGCGCCGCAGCGCGGCGGCGATCGCGGACCCGACCGCGGCGATCGGGGCGGCGACCGCGGCGGCGATCGCGGCGGGCGCGGGCACGACCGCGGCGGGCCGGAGCGCGGATAGGGCGGCTCACCGGCGCGGGCGCGGGGCGGGCGGCGGCTCCAGCGCCGCCGCCAGCCGGCGGACGCCCTCGTCGATCCGGGCCGCGGGGATGATCCCGTAGCCGAGCGCGAAGCCGGGCCGCCCCGGCCGCGCGTGGTACGGCGCGAGCGGCTGGACGGCCACGCCCAGCGCCTGCGCGCGCCGGACCACCCCCGCCTCGTCCGCGCCTGCGTCGGCGAGGAGGAAGCTCCAGTGCAGGCCGGCCGAGGCCGGGAGCGCGATGACGCGGCCGGCGAGGTGGCGCTCGACGGCGGCGGCGAGCCGGTCGCGGCGCTCCCGGTACACCCGGAGCACGCGGCGCACGTGGCGCGCGAGGAGCCCGTCGTCCACCAGCTCGGCGAGGGCGCGCTGCAGCTCGAGCGGCCCGTGGGAGTCCGCCAGGGCCTTCGCGGCGCGCAGCGCCGGGACGAGCGAGGCGGGGGCGACCAGGAACCCGAGCCGCAGCGTCGGCAGCAGCACCTTCGACAGCGAGCCCACGTAGACGACGCGCCCCTGGCGATCCAGCGCCTGCAGCGGCTCGAGCGGCCGGCCGTCGAACCGGAACTCGCTGTCGTAGTCGTCCTCGACGATCGCGGCGCCGGTCCGCTCGCTCCAGGCGAGCAGCGCCTGCCGCCGGCGCAGCGACATGGGCATGCCCAGCGGGAACTGGTGCGACGGCGTGACGTAGACGAGCCGCACGTCCGCGGGCAGCGCCTCCACCACCAGGCCCTCCGCGTCCACCCGCACCGGCACCGCGCGCGCGCCGAGCGCCTCGAACGCGGCGCGGGCGGGCGGATATCCCGGATCCTCGAGCGCGACGCGGTCGCCGGGCGCGAGCAGCACCCGGCCCACCAGATCGAGCGCCTGCTGCGCGCCGGACGTGAGGATCACGTCCTCCGCGCCGGCGCGCACCGAGCGGGCCACGCCCAGGTGGCGCGCCACCGCCGCGCGCGCGCCGGGATCGCCCTCGGGCGGCGGGTAGCCCGCCTTCGCCCGCCGGCCGCGGAGCTGGCGCGACACCCGCCAGCGCCAGGCGTCCCACGGGAACAGCGCCGGGTCCGGCGCGCCGACCTGGAAGTCGTAGGGCGCGGGCCGCGGGGGCGGGGCCGCCGGCGCGGGCATCGACGCCCAGCCCGCTCGCGGCCGCAGCGCCGCGCCGGCGGGCGCGCGCCGGCCGCCGGCGTCGGCGCGGACCCCTTCCGCCACGTAGGTCCCCGCGCCCGCGCGGCCGACCAGGTAGCCCTCCGCCGCGAGCCGCTGGTACGCGTGCAGCACGGTGTTGCGCGAGACGTCCAGGCGCCGGGCCAGGTCGCGCGTGGCGGGGAGCCGCTCGCCGGCGCGCAGGCGCCCGTCCAGGATGGCCTCCCGGAGCTGGCGGTAGGCGTCGGCGGCGAGCCGGCCGCGGCGGTGCAGGGAGACGTGCAGGTCCACGGTCCCGGACGGTAATGGATCCATCGGATTTCGCCAGTGTGGACCTGTGAGGGAGCCACTCCGGCCGCTACCTGGAGGGCATGACCCACGAACCGAACCACCCGGACGGAACCGATCACCTGCCCTGGGCCGAGGTGTCGCCCGGCTTCTCCCTGAAGCTCCTGCGCGGCTCGGCGGACGGCGACACGCGCGCGCTGCTGCTCCGCCTGGAGCCCGGCACCCTGGTCCCGCGGCACCGGCACGAGGACGAGGTCCACGCGCTCAACCTGGCCGGCCACCGCAAGCTGCTCGACACCGGCGAGGTGGTCGGCCCCGGCGGCTACGTGTACGAGCCGCCCGGGAACGTGGACAGCTGGATGGCGGTGGGCGACGAGCCGGTGGTGATCTTCGTGACCGTGCGCGGCGCCATGGAGACGCTCGACCCGCAGGGCGGGGTGGCCGAGCGGAGCACCACCTCCGGCATCGCGGCCTTCTACCGCGGCGTGCTCGCCGGGCGCGGAGCCGACCGATGACCGGCCGCGCGGCCCGCTGGGCCATCGTGTACGCGCGCCTGGCCCTGGCGGCGGCGTTCCTGTCCGCGGTCGGCAGCCGGCTCGGGCTCTGGGGGCACAACGACTTCGACGCGTTCGTGCGCTACACCGCCGAGGTGAACGCGTTCCTGCCCGCGGCGCTCGCGCCGTTCCTGGCGCGCGCGGCGACCGTGGCCGAGACCACGCTCGGCCTCGCGCTCCTCGCCGGCGTGCGGCTGCGCTGGGTGGCGCTCGCCAGCGCCGGACTGCTGGCGGTGTTCGGCGCCGCCATGGGGATCTCGTTCGGCCCGAAGTCGCCGCTCGACTACTCCGTGTTCTCCGCGTCCGCCGCCGCGCTGCTGCTGGCGCTGGCCGCGCCGGCCCCGGCCCCGGCCCGCGGCGAGGCGCGGCGAGCCGGGACCCCCGGGGTGGAGCCCGCCGCCGGCCGGTGAGGCCGGGGCGGGCTCCGCCCGCCGGGCCGCTACCGGTGGTCCTCCTCGACCATCGCCTCCGGATCGTGCCACCACCGCGCCGGCGTCACCGCCACCCCGGGCGCCGCCGGCAGCCGCCGGTGCCCGACGGCGGACGCGGACGCCGCGGCGCCGCCGTTGAACGGCGCCATCAGCTCCGCGACCGTGTGCAGGCGGCCGTTCTTCATCACCAGCTCCACGTTGGCCGCGTCGGCCACGTCGGCGAGCGGATCGCCGCGCACGAACACCACGTCGGCGAGCTTGCCCGCCTCGAGCGTCCCGAGGTCCGCGTCCACGCCGAACGCGCGGGCGGGCAGGGCGGTGGCGGTGCGCAGCGCCTCCCAGGGCGCCAGGCCGCCCAGCTTCACCTGCGCGCGCAGGTTGAGGTGCAGCGCGGTCGCGACGTTGTCGATGGGCGAGTCGGTCCCGGCGAGCATGGTGCCGCCGGCGCGCAGCACCGCCGCGAGCGTCTCCTCCTCCCGGCGCAGGCTCTCGAGGCTGACGGTCTGGTCGGTGGTGAGCGCGCGATCGCGCTTCCCGCGCAGCAGCACCTGGTCCCAGGGCGTGTTCAGCGCGAGCAGGCGCGGGTCGTCCACCATGGCCGGGTCCTCGGCGTAGAGCGAGGAGTTGAAGGTGGTGGAGATGTCGAACATGCCGGAGCGCGCGAACAGCGCGCGCACGTCGCCGTAGCTCACCCCGCCCGACGAGCGGGTGTAGGCGAAGCCGAGGCGGGTGGTGGCGCTCACGTGCGTCTGGCCGTCCATCCCGTACGACATGCCGGGCAGCATGTAGTGCGAGCCGACCCACACGCCCATCTCCTCGTGCGCGAAGCGCACGGCCTTCGCCTGCCACTCGTGCTTCATGCGCACGTAGGTCTTCACCATGTCGTAGTCGAGCGCCTTGGCGCGCGCGAGCTCGAGGTCGAGCTGCGCGTCGGTCGTGGTCGGGCGCATGAAGTTGTAGTAGACGCGCTCGCCGTCGATCGCCTCGCCGCTCGCGAAGAACCGCGGGCCGACGCGGGCCCCCGAGGCGTAGGCCTCGCGCGTCTCCACCGCGCGGTAGTCCGGATCGCCGAGCGAGTGGGCCGAGGTCACGCCGTAGGACAGCCACAGCCGGCCGAGCCGTGCGCCGTAGAACTTGCCGCTGATCCACTCGTGCGTGTGCGACTCCCACAGGCCCGGGATGGCGGTGAGCCCCGACGCGTCCACCACGCGCTGCCCCTGGGCGGCGGCGCGCGCGTGGGCGTCGGCGCGGTGCGGGAGGATGGCGCGGATCCGGTTGCCGGCGACGAGCAGGTCCACGTCGTGCTGCACCTCGGGCCCGCGGCCGTCCCACAGCCGCCCGGCGTGCACCAGCACGGTGCCCTCCGGACGCTCCGGGCGCCAGCGCAGCTCGACCGGCACGGTCGCCGGCGCGCCGCCCTCGCGGGCCACCATCCGCAGCGTGCCGCTCGACAGGTAGAGCAGGCGGCGGGAGTCGCCGCTCCAGGTGGGCGCGTCGGTGGGCTCGGAGGTGATGCGCACCGCCGGCCCGGCGGCGCGGCCGGACGCGTCCACCGGCATGACCCACAGCGTGCTCTGCATCACGAACGCGAGCGCGGTCCCGTCCGGCGACCACACCGGGCCGTCGTCGCCGCGGGTGCTCAGCGACTCGAACGGCGCCGCCTCCTGGTAGCGCGTCGCGCCGGACTCCACGTCCACGGTGAGGATCTGGCTGGTGCCCTCGCGGAAGCGGCGCGTGTACGGCTTCAGCGCGGCGAGCGCCAGCGTGCGCCCGTCCGCGGACCAGCTCGGGCGCCCCGGCGCGAACAGCGGCGCCACCACCTGGCGCACCGCGCCGGTGGCGAGGTCGAGCACGTGCGTGGCGCCCGCCTGGTCCTGGAACGCGAGCCGCCCGCCGTCCGGCGACCACGCCGGCGCCACCTCCGCGCCGGGCAGCGAGGTCACGCGCTGCTCCGCGCCGGTGACCACGTCGAGCACGTACAGGTCGGCGGTGCCGCCCTTGTCCGAGGCGTACGCGAGGCGCGTCCCGTCGCGCGACCAGGCCGGATCCTGCGCGTAGTACGGGCCCTCGGTGAGCGGGCGCGGCGCCCCGCCCACGTCCATCAGCCACAGGCGGTTCAGCGCCTGGAACACCACCCGCGTGCCGTCGGGCGACAGCGCCGGCGCGACGATGCCGAGCGCCCGGCGCGGCGCGGTGCGGTCGAAGTCGAAGCGCTTGCGCTCCCAGGCCGGGCGCACCAGCCGGAACGTCGCCTGGAACGCGACCTGCTCGCTGGTGCCGGCGTCGAGATCGGTCACGCGGATGCCGCCGTCGGCGGTGTAGAGGAGCGTCCGCGCGGACAGCCAGTGGGCCGGGAAGGGGAACACGTCCTCGAACGGCGAGGCGGGCGCGCCGTCCACCACGAGCCGGCTGCGGTTCGCGGCGAACTGGATCCAGGCGAGGTGCGCGCCGTCGGGGGAGATCGACGGAGAGTTCAGGCGCGCGCCGGCGGGCGCGGTCGCGAGCGTGCGGCGGGTGCCGGCCGCGTCCACCGCCTCGATCGCGGTGCCGGTCGAGCCGGCGCCGCTCACGAACGCGATCTCGCCGCCGTCCGGCGTCCAGGCGGGCTCGAACTCGTCGGCGGACGCCTCGGTCCAGCGCGTCAGCGCGCCGGTCGCCACGTCGGCCACCCACACGTCGTAGCTGCCCTGGAAGGCGCGGTCGGAGGAGAACGCGATGCGCGTCCCGTCCGGCGAGAAGCGCGGCTCGCGGTCGTCGCCGTGGCCCGAGGTGAGCTGGCGCACCTCGGTGCCGTCGGGCCGCATGGTCCAGATGTGGAACGTCCCGCCCGCGTACGCCTGGAACGCCACCAGGTCGCCGCGCGGCGAGTAGTCGGGGCGGGCGGGCTCGAGCAGCCCGTCGGTGAGGCGCCGCGCCTCCCCGCCGCCGCGCGGCAGCGACCAGAGCACGCCCTGGAGATCCAGGACCAGGTCGCGCCCGTCGGGGGAGGCGGTCACCGCGACGTTGGTCCCTTCGTGGACGGTGACGTCGCGCACCGCGGCCCGGCTGCCGCCCTGGAGCGAGGCGGCGCCGAGCGAGGCGGCGGCGACGGTGGCGAGTGTGACTGCGGCGATTCGGGAACGGCGGGTGAGCGGCATGCAGCCTCCGGGGGGAACGGGACGGCGGGAAGGGGCTCTCCTGTTCGTCCTGCGGCGGAGGTGGCAACGGGCCGGCGGGGGCGTACCATGCACGGAGCGCCCGAGGTGCGGCGTGACGCGAAGCGTTGCTACGCAAACGATCGATGACGCCCCGGCCGCCTGCCGCGAGGCGGCGCCGCGACGGGGACGACGAGGAGCTCCGATGGCCAAGGACGACCTGCTGCCGCCCGCCGTGTCGCACCGCTTCGTCGAGCTGCTCGGCTACGCCGAGCACGGCATCGCCAGCCGCGTGCTCGCCAGGAAGGGGACGAGCAACGTCACGCTGTTCGCGTTCGACGCGGGGCAGGGGCTCACCGAGCACACCTCGCCGTTCGACGCCCTGGTGGTCGTCCTGGAGGGCGCCCTGACGCTCACGATCGGCGGGGAGCCGGTCGAGGCGCCGGCGGGCAGCCTCACGCGCATGCCGGCGAACGTGCCGCACGCGGTGGACGCCGTCTCGCGCACGCGGATGCTGCTGGTGATGCTGCGCGATCCGCAGTGAGCCCTCCGACGGCGGATCCCACCTGTCCTTCATCGCGGGGGTCAGCGGCCGTTCACGGCGCGCGCCCCGCGGCGACGCCCTACCTCAGGACCGCCTCCCCCGTCGACGATCTCCGGGGAGGTGAAAGGACGAACCATGGCCGTGGACATCAAGCAGTCTCACCGGCGGCTGTTCGAGGAGGCGTGGGGGAAGGGGAACCTCGAGGTGTTCGACGAGCTCTGCGACGCCGGGTACCGGAGCCACGATCCGGTGAACGGCGACGCCGACCTGGCGAAGTCCAAGGAGACGTGCCGCGCCTACCGCGACGCGTTCCCGGACCTGAAGCCCACGCTCCTCGCGTCGTTCACGGAAGGTGACTCGGTCACGACGCACTGGCGCATGACCGGCACCCACCGGGCGGCGCTGCTCGGCATCGCGCCCACCGGGGCGCGCTGCACGGTCGAGGGGATCACCATCGCCCGGTTCCGCTCGGGCAAGGTGGCGGAGGAGTGGACGCAGTGGGACGCGCTCGGGCTGATGCGCCAGCTGGGCGTGGCGCCCACCGCGCAGCCGGGCGCGGAGGCGCGCGGGCCGGAGGCTCGCCCACACGCCTGATCGGGTCGGGGGCGAACCCGCGGGTGCGCCTGGCATCCGCGGGGGCGCCCCTCCGCCGCGGCGCCCCCGCCGGCGCCCCTCGCACCGGCCACTCGCTCGAATATGCTGCCCGCATGGACCCGGCCCGGGTCGCCGCGGCGATGTTCGACTCCGAGTCCCGCACGTTCGCGGTCCGGCTCTGGGACGGCACGCTGCTCCCGCCGGCGCGCGACGCGGGCGTCCGGGGTGTGGTGCTCCTGCGCGATCCCGCCGCGCTCGACGCGCTCGTGCCCCCGGCCGCGGAGCGGCGCCTCGCGGAGGCGATCCTCGACGGCCGCATCGAGCTGGAGGGCGACGCCATCGCGCTGGTGGAGGCGGCGGCGCGGTGGACCGGCCCCCGCCCGCACCCGGCGCTCGCCGCGGCCATCGCGGGCGCCCTGGCCCGCCGCGCGCTCCACGCGCTCGGTCCGGCGCCGCTCGAGGCCCGGCTGCACGGGGGCCGGCACAGCGTGCGCCGCGACCGCGACGCGGTGCGGCACCACTACGACGTCTCCGACGCGTTCTACCGGCTGTTCCTGGGCGACGACCTCGTCTACTCGTGCGCGTACTTCCCGACCGGCAGGGAGGGGCTGGAGGAGGCGCAGCGCGCCAAGCTGGAGCTGGTGTGCCGCAAGCTCGCGCTCGCGCCCGGCGAGCGGTTCCTCGACGTGGGCTGCGGGTGGGGGGCGCTGATCGAGCACGCGGCCGTCCGCCACGGCGCGCGCGCCACCGGGATCACGCTCAGCCACCACCAGCTCCGCGCGGCCGAGGCGCGCGCGGAGCGCCTGCGCGGGCGGGCGGACCTCGCGGTGCGCCCGGAGGACTACCGGACGCTCCGCCCCGAGGCGCCCTTCGACAAGGTGGCGAGCGTCGGCATGATGGAGCACGTCGGGCGGGCCCGCCTCGACGCGTACTTCGCGGCGGTGCACCGGCTGCTCCGGCCGGGGGGGCTGTTCCTCAACCACGCCATCGCGTCGGTGGACGGGCGGGGGCCGACGCTGCCCTGGGCCGGGCAGCGCGGCGGCGGGTTCATCTGGCGCTACGTGTTCCCGGACGGCGAGCTGGTCCCGATCGCCGAGGTGATCGCCCGGGCGGCGCGGGCCGGGTTCGAGGTGCGCGACCTGGAGTGCCTCCGGGAGCACTACGCGGAGACGCTCGCCGCCTGGCTGGGGCGGCTGGAGGAGCGGTACGGGGAGGCGGTCGGCCTGGTGGGCGAGCGGCGGGCGCGCCTGTACCGGCTCTACCTCGCCGCCTCCGCCGCCGGGTTCCGGCTCGGGCGCATCAGCGTGTTCCAGCTCCTGCTCGCCCGGCCGGACGCCGAGGGGCGGGCCGCCGGGACGCCGCGCAGCCGGTCCGGGTGGTATGCAGAGCGGGCCGCCGGGCGTCCCGGGCGCGCGCGCGGCTGAGCGCCCGAACGCGTGGCGACGGAGGGCGCCCGGGCGCCGCCGGAGGCCCCACGGAATCCCTTGCGCGGCGGGGCTGTTCGTAGACGTTGGCAGTCCACTTTCCGGCCAAAGATCCGTGACTTCCATCATTGATCTCGCGTGAGGAATCGTGGCATGTCGGGCACCTCACTCGGGACGGGGCCGGCGCTGCCGTGGTGGTCGCCGACGACGAGGATCACGCAAGCCAAGGACGAGGGAAAATGACGACGAAGACCTCCACGATCATCTGGACCGAAATCGACGAAGCGCCGGCGCTCGCCACCTACTCGCTGCTGCCCATCGTCCAGGCCTTCACCAAGGGCACCGGCGTCGACGTCCAGACGCGTGACATCTCGCTCTCCGGCCGCATCATCGCGGCGTTCCCGGAGAAGCTCACCGAGGCGCAGCGGATCCCGGACTACCTCGCCCAGCTCGGCGAGCTGACCCAGAGCCCCGACGCGAACATCATCAAGCTCCCGAACATCAGCGCCTCCATCCCGCAGCTCAAGGAGGCGATCAAGGAGCTGCAGGGCAAGGGCTACGCGGTCCCGGACTACCCGGAGGCCCCCAAGGACGAGGCCGAGAAGGCCGTCCAGGCGCGCTACGCCAAGGTGCTGGGCAGCGCGGTGAACCCGGTGCTCCGCGAGGGCAACTCGGACCGCCGCTCGCCGCTCTCGGTGAAGGCGTTCTCGAAGAAGCACCCGCACAAGCTGGGCGCGTGGAACCCCGAGTCGAAGGCCCACGTCTCGCACATGACCGCGGACGACTTCTACGGGCACGAGACCTCCACCACCGTGGCGAAGGCCACCACCTTCCGCATCGAGCACGTGGCGCCGGACGGCGCGGTGACGGTGCTGAAGAAGGACGCGCCGCTCCTCGACGGCGAGATCATCGACTCGACCATCATGGACGTCCGCGCGCTGCGGAAGTTCGTGGCGGAGCAGATCGAGGACGCGAAGCGCCAGGGGGTGCTGTTCTCGCTGCACCTCAAGGCCACCATGATGAAGGTCTCCGACCCGGTCATGTTCGGGCACGCGGTGACCGTGTTCTTCGAGGACGTGTTCGCGAAGCACGCCGCGACGTTCAAGCAGCTCGGCGTGAACCCGAACCTGGGCCTCGGCGACCTGTACAAGCGGCTCGAGACGCTGCCGGCCGACAAGAAGGCCGAGATCGAGGCCGACATCAAGGCGACCTACGCGAAGCGCCCGGCGCTCGCGATGGTGGACTCGGACAAGGGCATCACCAACCTGCACGCGCCGAACGACATCATCATCGACGCGTCCATGCCGGTGGTGGTCCGCGAGTCCGGCAAGATGTGGAACGCCGAGGGCAAGCTGCAGGACGCCAAGGCGGTGATCCCGGATCGCTGCTACGCCACGATCTACAAGGAGATCATCGAGGACTGCCGCAAGCACGGCGCCTTCGACCCGGCCACGATGGGCAGCGTGCCGAACGTCGGCCTGATGGCGCAGAAGGCCGAGGAGTACGGCTCGCACGACAAGACGTTCATCGCGAGCGGCAAGGGCAAGATCCGGGTGGTGGACGGCGCCGGCGCGACCCTGCTCGAGCAGGCGGTCGAGGCGGGCGACATCTTCCGCATGTGCCAGACGAAGGACATCCCGGTCCGCGACTGGGTGAAGCTGGCGGTGACCCGCGCCCGCGCCACCGGCGCGCCGGCGGTGTTCTGGCTGGACAAGGCCCGCGCCCACGACGCGCAGGTGATCGCGAAGGTCCAGAAGTACCTGAACGACCACGACACCCGCGGCCTGGAGATCAAGATCCTCGCGCCGGTCGAGGCGATGCGCTACTCGCTGGAGCGGATCCGCAAGGGCCAGGACACCATCTCGGTGACCGGCAACGCGCTCCGCGACTACCTCACCGACCTGTTCCCCATCCTCGAGATCGGCACCAGCGCGAAGATGCTGTCGGTGGTCCCGCTGCTCGCCGGCGGCGGGCTGTTCGAGACGGGCGCGGGCGGCTCGGCCCCCAAGCACGTGCAGCAGTTCGTGAAGGAGGGGTACCTGCGCTGGGACTCGCTGGGTGAGTTCTCCGCGCTGGGCGCCTCGCTCGAGCACATCGGCCGCGCCAGCGGCAACGCCAAGGCGGCGGTGCTCGCCGAGACGCTCGACCAGGCCATCGGCAAGTTCCTCGACAACAACAAGTCCCCGGCCCGCAAGGTCGGCCAGATCGACAACCGCGGCAGCCACTTCTACCTGGCGCTGTACTGGGCCGAGGCGCTCGCCGCGCAGTCGCAGGACAAGGAGCTGCAGGCGCGCTTCGCGAAGCTCGCGAAGCAGCTGGCGGACAACGCCGCGAAGATCGACCAGGAGCTGCTCGCGGCCCAGGGCAAGCCGGTGGACATGGGCGGTTACTACCGGCCGGATCCGGTGAAGACCGGGAAGGCGATGCGTCCCAGCGCGACGCTGAACGCAATCATCGACGCGATGGCGTAACTGCAGGAATCCAACCAGTCAGGCGAGGGAGACGAACATGGCCAGGTCCAAGATTGCACTGATCGGCGGTGGGCAGATCGGCGGCGTGCTGGCGCAGCTCGCGGCGCTCCGCGAGCTGGGCGACGTGGTCCTCTTCGACATCGTCGAGGGGCTGCCGCAGGGGAAGACGCTGGACATCGCCGAGGCCGCGCCGGTCGACGGCTTCGACGTCAGCCTCAAGGGCACGAACACCTACGAGGACATCAAGGGCGCGGACGTGGTGATCGTCACCGCCGGCCTGCCCCGCAAGCCGGGCATGAGCCGTGACGACCTCATCGCGGTGAACTCGAAGATCATGACGACCGTGGCCGAGGGCATCAAGCAGTACGCCCCGAACGCCTTCGTCATCGTGATCTCGAACCCGCTCGACGCGATGGTGACGCTCTGCCAGCGCATCACCGGGTTCCCGCACAACCGCGTGGTCGGCCAGGCCGGCGTGCTCGACTCGGCCCGCTTCGCCGCGTTCATCGCGTGGGAGCTGGGCGTCTCCGTCAAGGACGTCACCGCGGTCACCCTGGGCGGCCACGGCGACGACATGGTGCCGCTCGTTCGCTACACCAGCGTCTGCGGCGTCCCGGTGATGGAGCTGCTGGAGCAGAAGTACGGCGCCGCCAAGGCCGCCGAGGTGATGGCCGCGATGGTGAAGCGGACCCGCGGCGCGGGCGGCGAGGTGGTCGCGCTCCTCAAGACCGGCAGCGCGTTCTACTCGCCGGCCTCCAGCGCCATCGCGATGGCCGAGTCGTTCCTGAAGGACCAGAAGCGCGTGCTCCCGACCTGCGCCTTCCTGAAGGGCGAGTTCGGCGTGGACGGCCTCTACGTCGGCGTGCCGGTGGTGATCGGCGCGGGCGGCGCGGAGCGCGTCCTCCAGCTCAAGCTGAACGCCGAGGAGCAGGCCATGATGGACAAGTCCGTCAAGGCCGTGAAGGACCTGGTCGCCACGCTGAAGTAGCGACCGCCGCGGCTCGCCGCGGAGCAGGATCCGGGGCCCCGATCGCCGCCAGGCGGTCGGGGCCTCTTCGTCCCGGGACGGCGCTACGCCAGCCCGAGCTGCGCCTGCGGCTCCGGCTCGTCGAGCAGGGCCCGGATCGCCGCCTCGTCGGACGGGCCGAACGGTCCCAGCCCCACCGGATCCGGCAGGGCGGGATCGCCGGCGAGCAGGCGCGGCAGCACCCGCGCCCGCCGCGCCTCCGCCTCGGGCCCGGGCGTCCAGACCAGCCGGTCCATGGCGTCGAGGATGCGCCGGAGCGCGCCCGCGTAGGCGTCGTGCTCGCCGGCCCAGCGCTCGAGCGCCTCGGCGTCGGAGCCGCCCGCGCCGAGCGCGGCCGCGAGCCGCTCCGCGTCCACCAGCGTGAGCGCGAGGCCGCAGCCCCAGCTCGGATCCGACGACGCGGCCGCGTCGCCGATCAGCGCCACGCCGCCGCGGCAGGGGTGGTCCACCCAGCGCTCGGCCCCGGAGAACTGCGCCAGCGGCCCCGCCTGCCGGACGCGCGCCAGCCACGCCGCGGGCACGCCGGTGGCGCGGCAGGCCTCCACGAACGCGCCGAAGCGGCGGTCGCCGGTCAGGGCCGGCCGGCCCGCGGCGGCCGGGGAGACGAAGTACAGGCGGGCACGGCCGCCGCCGAGCGGGCCGAGCAGCATCGCGATCCCGTCGCCGAACGCGAGGTGGATCGAGTCCTCGGGCGCGGCCGACTCCTCCACCAGCACGCCGGCGATCTCGAGCAGCTCGGGCTCGCGCCGGACGTCGAAGCCGGCCCAGGTCCGCGCGCGCGAGTCGCGCCCGTCCGCCGCGACCAGCACCGGGGCCGCCTCCGTCCGGCGCACGCCGCCCTCGGTCCAGGTGACCGCGGGCGGCCGATCGTCCGCGCACGCCAGCGCCACCACCGTCGCGCCGCGCCGGACCGTGGCGCCGCGCGCCGCGGCGCGCGCCAGCAGCGCCTCCTGCATGGCCGGGTGGTAGGCGTCCAGCGCCGGGTCCGCGCCGGGCGTGGTGGACGGCAGGTGCCGCCGCCGGACCACCTGGCCGCCCGCGTAGTTCGTGAACCACGGGATGGGGATCCCGCCCGCGCCGACGAGGTCGTGGTGGATCCCGAGGCGCCGCGCCGCCGCGACCCCCCAGGGCAGGAGGTTCTCCCCGCGGACCCGGTCGCGGAACCGGGGCTCGCGCTCGAGCACCAGCACCTCACGCCCGCCGCGGGCGAGCGCGCCCGCCAGCGCCGCGCCGCCGATCCCGCCGCCCACCACGATCACGTCGAACGCCATGGCTGCCTCCCCCGGCCGCGCGGCGCACCGGTGCGCCCGGCCGGCGTCGCGCCGGTGCATGCGCGAGCGGGCGCGCCGTCGAAACGGCCGCGAGGGGCGAAAGCGTCGCGCTGCGCGCGGCGGGAGCGCGGGCGCCCGGCTGCCCGGCGCCTGTCCGGCCGGCCCCGCCGCCGGGGGGGCGCGCCCTACCGGGAGGCCTGCCCGGAGGCGACCTGCCCGAAGGTGACCTGATACACCGGCGGCAGCCTCGCGGGGTGCTGCACCCAGCGATCGCCGCCGTCCTCGGAGATCCACAGCCCGCCGGTGGTCGAGCCCATCGCCAGCCGGTCGCCGCCCGCGTCCACCGCCAGCCCGTGGCGGTACACGAGGTCGTACGCGTGCTCCTGCGGGAGGCCCTCGCGCAGCACCTCGAACGTGTCGCCGCCGTCGCGCGTGCGCGCCACCACCAGCTTCCCGTCCACCGGCACGCGCCGCTCGTCCTTCACCGCCGGCACGAACCAGGCGGTGCGGGGATCGCGCGGGTGCACCGCCACCGCGAAGCCGAACTTGGAGGGCCGGATGGCGGTGATCTCGGTCCACCGCTCGCCGCCGTCGGCGCTGCGGAACACGCCGTTGTGGTGCTGCGCGTACAGGCGCTCCGGCGCGGTGGGCGCCTGGACCAGGCGGTGGACGTCCTGCGCGTTGGGATCCTCGCGGCGCTCGGGCGGCATGTACTCCGCGTACATGCCGGTGGCGCGCAGCGCCCAGGTCTCGCCGTCGTCGGCGGTGCCCCACACGCCGCCGGTGGAGATCGCGCACAGGAGCCGCCGCGGGTCGCGCGGATCCACCGCGATCGAGTGCAGGCCGGGCTGGTCGTAGCCGCCGCCGCCCCAGTCCTTGCGCTCGGGGCGGTCGGACAGGCCGCGGACCAGGCTCCAGGACGCGCCGCGGTCGCCGGAGCGGAACAGCGCCGCAGGGATGGTCCCCGCCCACAGGGCGCCGGGCCGGTCCGGGCCGGCGGGCTCGAGCGCCCAGATCTGCTGCACGCTGGGCGCCTCGCTCGCCGCCCCGGGCTCTGGCGGGAACGCGGGGGCGGGGAGCTCGGTCCAGGTCCGGCCGCGGTCGTCGGAGCGGTGCAGCTTCACGCCGAAGTGGCCGAGCGCCAGCGCGGCGTAGAGCGTCCCGTCGCGCGGATCGTCGAGCACCAGGCTGACGGGATCCCCGAGGAACGCGCAGCGCTCGATCTGCCAGCCGCGCGCGCCCCGCTCCAGCAGGAACAGCCCCTTGCGCGTGGCGACGCTCAGCCGATCGCTCGTGCCCATGCCTCACCCTCCCGAGAGCGCCTGCATGACGTGGATGCCGCTCCCGGGGCGCACCGGGTCGGCAAGGCCGTCGCGGTCGATCACCAGCGCGCCGTCCACGAACACGGCCACGTGCTTGCGCAGGCGGCCCTGGTCGTCGAGCACGTAGCCGCGCAGGCGCGGGTTGCCGCGGAACGCCGCCTCGAGCGCCTCGCGCACCGTCCCGCCCGGCACCTCGATCGGCGGCGCGTCGAGGTGGCGCCGGAGCGTCGCGGTGAAGGTCACGAGCGGCATGCGGGCCTCGGGGAAGCGAGGCTCACGCATGGTGGACGTGACCCACGGCCGCAACGCGCCGGTCGGGGCGCCCCGCGCAGGGGCGGGCGTCAGGCGCCGAGGAGCGCCTTCAGCGCCACGTGATCCCGCGCGGCGAGCGCCTTCACCCGGGCCCGGTCCACGTCGGCGACGATGATCTCGCCGACCTCCTGCGCCACCGAGCGGAACAGGCCGAGCGCCTTCATGCCCTCCGCCTGCCGCTGGTTGTCCTCGGTGGGCGTGACGTAGTGCGCCGAGTCCACGCGGTAGCGGTGGAACAGGAACAGCTGCGCGAGGGTCATGAGCCGCTTGCGCCGCAGCGCCAGGTCGTGCGTGTTCTGGTCGCGGACCGACAGGATGCTGCGCCCGCGCCGGTCGGTGATGCTCGCGAAGGTGACGTCGAGCTTCCGCTCGCCGTCGGCCGACGTGACCACCAGCTCGAGCAGGTCGGAGCCGGCGGTGACCGGCCGGAGCGCCGCGCGCAGCTTGCCCTGGACCCCGTGCCGCTCGCGCCACAGGTCGAGCCAGTCCTCCAGCAGCCGCGGCGGCACCTCGGTCTGCACCAGGTGCTGGTGCTGGGTGGAGCCCTGGCCCATGGCCTTGGTGGTGGCGGTCCGGCCGGAGACGGCCATGAGCGCCGCGTCGAGGCGCGGCCCGCCCACCAGCGTCTGCGGCGTCCGGTAGCCGGACTCGAGCAGGCGGAACTTCCGCTGCAGCCGCGCCAGCGCCAGCATGCCGTCCTCGCGCAGGGCCGTCGCGAACTCCTCCGCCGCCAGCCCGTCGATCTGGTGGCCGCCGTAGGTGATGAAGTCGAACACGTACCCGAGCTTGCCGAGCTCCTCGGGGAAGCGGCGCATCTGCTCGTCGTCCATGCCGGTCGTGTCCCAGTTGAACGACGGGGACAGGTTGTAGGCGAGCATCTTGTCCGGGTGGACCGCGTGGATGGCGTCGGCGAAGCGCCGCGCGTCGGCGAGGTCGGCCGTCTTGGTCTCCATCCAGAGCAGGTCGGCGAACGGCGCCGCCGCGAGCGACTTCTGGATGGCGTAGTCGATGCCGCCGCGCACCTGGTAGTAGCCGTCCGGCGTCTTGGCGTGCTCGCAGTCCCAGGGCGTCTCGATCCCCATGGCGCGCGCCTTCTCGCGCGCCCGGTAGAACGGCGCCCGGGCGGCGAACGCCATCCACTCGTCCCGGCGCATGGTCGGGTGCTCGCCCTCGTGCTCGCGGAACGCGATCGCCTGCGCCACCGCCTCGGCGTAGGTGCAGACGCCGGCCTCCTGCTGCCAGGCGTCCACGAACCGGTCGAACACCCGGTCGAGCGCGGCGTCCACCGCGAGCGCGCCGCGCTGGTGCTCGGCGGCGGCGGCCGCGATGGCCTTGTCGAAGCCGGTCCGCTCCAACCACGCGTCGGCGGCCGCGTACTCCTCGTCGCACACGGCGTACAGCTCGTGGCCGGACAACTCCTCCACGCCGGCGCGACGGAACCGGCGCAGGATCGCCAGGAACGCCGCGCGGAACGCCGGGACGGCGAGGTTGCTCGCGCCCAGGATGAACGGCTGGTCGCGCTCGTCGCCGCGGCCGTCGAGCAGCGTGGCCGACTCCGCGTCGGTGCGCGCCACCACGATCCCGGGCACGCCCATGAGGTCGAGCTGGAACCGCGCCGCGGAGAGGCGCTTCAGCTGCTCGTCCTCGGCGACGAGCACCTTGCCGCCCTGGTGCCCGCACTTCTTCACGCCCGGCTTCTGGTCCTCGATGTGGTAGCCGGGCACGCCGACCTCGACGAAGCGGCGGACGAGGTTGCGCACCTGCGCGTCGCCGCCGTGGCCGGTGTCGGCGTCGGCGATGATGAACGGCCGGAAGTCCACCGCCGGGGTGGCGCGCCGCTGCTCCTCGGTCATGCGCGAGCGGGCGTGGTGCTGGTTCCGGTCCGCCGTGAGCAGCGCGCGCACGATGGGCGCCGCCTCGTCGGGCACCTGGCTGAGCGGGTAGCTGGCGAGGTCGGGGCCGGGGTCCTCCTGCACCGAGCCCTTCGCCGAGGTGGCCCAGCCGCCCAGGTAGATGGCCTCGATGCCCATCCTCTTCATCGCCACGGCCTGGCCGGGCGAGTAGGGGCCGAAGGTGGTGATGCAGCGCCGCTGCTGGAACAGCTCGCGCAGGCGCGCGTGGAACGCCTCGGCGGCCTCCCGCGCCACCGGGTAGTCCTGGCGGATCGTGCCGCGCTGCTCCACCACCTCGCGCGCGGTGTGGATGCGCCGGATGCCCGCGAACCGTGGGCTCTCGAACCAGCGGCGCAGGGCCGCGACCTCCTGCTCGAAGTCCATGTGTCGTCTCCTGGCGCCGTCCTCGGCGCGTCCCGACAGGCTGGACCCAGACGGTCCGGGAGGCCACCGCGCATCGGGGGCGCACGCGCGGGGTGCGGCGTGCCCTCGGGGGCGCGGCGGCGCGCGCACGCCCCGGGCGCGGGTTCGCGGAGCGTATACTTCGCGGCATGAGGCTCCACCTGGTGGACGGCACCTACGAGCTGTTCCGCGCGCACTTCTCGGGGCGGCCGGGCCACCGGGCGCCCGACGGCCGCGAGGTGAAGGCGACGCTCGGGATGGCCGCCTCGCTCCTGGCGCTGCTGCACGAGGCGGGCGAGGCGGTCACGCACGTGGCGGTGGCGTTCGACCGGCCCATCCGCTCGTTCCGCAACGACCTGTGGGCCGGCTACAAGAGCGAGGAGGGCGTCGAGCCCGAGCTGCTCGCGCAGCTCGAGGCCGCCGAGGAGGCCGCCCGGGCGCTCGGGCTGGTGGTGTGGTCGATGGACGCGCTGGAGGCCGACGACGCGCTCGCCACCGCGGCGGCCCGCTTCCGCGACGAGGTGGAGCAGGTGCGGATCCTCACGCCGGACAAGGACCTCGGTCAGTGCCTCCGCGGGCGGCGGGTGGTCCAGGTGGATCGCATGCGCGGGCGCGAGACCGACGAGGCGGCGCTGCTCGCGCGCCGGGGCATCCAGCCGGAGAGCGTCCCCGACTGGCTGGCGCTGGTGGGGGACACCGCGGACGGGATCCCGGGGCTGCCCGGCTTCGGCGAGCGCACCGCGTCGGCGCTGCTCGCCGTGTACGGGCACCTGGAGGACGTCCCGGCCGACCCGGCGCGCTGGCCGGCGGGCGTGCGCGGCGCGGCGAAGCTGGCCCGGGCGCTGGAGGAGGGGCGCGAGGCGGCGCTGCTGTACCGGCGGCTCGCGACGCTGGTCACCGACGCGCCGCTGGCCGAGGGGCTCGAGGCGCTGCGCTGGCCCGGCCTCTCGCGCGAGCGGCTCGGCGCCTGGGCGGCGTCGCTCGGGGCCGAGCGGCTGGTGCAGGGGCTGGAGGCGCGGCCGGCGCGGTGGGCGGGCCCCGGCGGCGCGCCGCCGCCGCCGGCGGGGCAGGGCGAGGCCCGCGAGGTGGCGGGCCGGGAGGGGACATGACGCTCCGCCGCGACTTCATCCAGCGCATGCTGGAGCAGCTCGGCTGGGCGCTCGCCGGGGTGCTGAAGCTCCGCCGGGCCGGCGCGCACGAGCAGGCGGTGCAGCAGCTCGAGTCCACCGCCACCGGCCTCGTCGGCATCGACCTGCGGATGGTCGCCTCGGTGGAGTCGGCCACCGCGGCCGCGCTGGTGGCGGAGCCGGAGCGGCTGCTGGTCCTCGCGCGGCTGTGCCTGGAGCGCGCGGAGATCGCGCGGGAGCAGGCCGATCCGCTGGAGGCGGGGTGGCGCCGGCGCGCGGTGGAGCTGTGGCTGGAGGCCGCGGGGCGTGGCGCACCGCTCGACGCCGAGGCCCGCGCCGCGGTGGACGCGGAGCCGGAGGAGGCGCTCTCGCCGCGCGCCCGGACGCTTCGCGCCGCGCTGCCGCCGCGGTAGCGCGGCGACGCCCGGCGCGCGGAGGCGGGACCCGCCGTGCGACGGGCCCCGCCTCGCGTCTCCCCCCCCCGCCTCGGGTCAGTAGGCCGGGTTCGTCTTGCCGACCGCCGCGACCGCGACCGGCGCGCCGTCGTGAGGCGCCGTGCCGCCGAACGCGCCGCCCGAGCGGATCTGGAACTCCGGGTAGGCGGAGTTGCCGTGCTCGCCGACGTCCAGGCCCTCCAGCTCCTCCTCGGCCGTCACGCGGATCCCGCCGGACACGAGCTTCGTCACGTACCAGGCCGCCAGCGACAGGGTGAACACGGCCGCCGCCACCACGGCCACGCCGAGGAGCTGCGGGCCGAGCTGCGCCATGCCGCCGCCCAGGAACAGGCCGGGCTTCGCGACCGCCGCGCACGGCGCCACGGTGGGATCCGCGAACAGGCCGAGCGCGATCGTGCCGAAGACGCCGTTCGCGAGGTGCACCGCGGTCGCGCCGACGGGGTCGTCCACGCGGATCCGGTCGAAGAACACCACCGCCGCGACCACCAGCACGCCGGCGACCAGGCCGATCACGAGCGAGCTCAGCACGCTCACGAACGCGCAGCCGGCCGTGATGGCGACCAGGCCCGCCAGGCAGCCGTTCAGCGTGATCCCGAAGTCCGGCTTCTTCAGGAAGATCCAGGCCGCGAGCATGGAGGACACGGTGCCGGCCGCGGCGGCCACGTTGGTGGTGGTGGCGATGTGCGCGATGGACGCGCCGTCCGCCGCCATGGTCGAGCCGGGGTTGAAGCCGAACCAGCCGAACCACAGCACGAAGACGCCGATGGCCGCGCTGGTCATGTTGTGGCCGGGGATGACGTTGATCTGCTTGCCCGGGCCGTACTTCCCGAGGCGTGGCCCGAGCACGAGGATGCCGGCGAGCGCGGCCCAGCCGCCGATGGAGTGCACCACCGTCGAGCCGGCGAAGTCGAGGAAGCCCTTGCTGGCGAGCCAGCCGCCGCCCCAGATCATGTGGCCGCCCACCGGGTAGACCACGCCGACCAGGAACAGCGTGAACACGATGAAGGACTTGAACTTGATCCGCTCGGCGACCGCGCCGGACACGATGGTGGCGGCGGTGCCGGCGAACACGAGCTGGAAGAAGAACTTCGCCCACAGCGGCACGCCGGTCCAGTTGAGCGCGTGGTAGACGCCCTGGTACGCGTCGCCGATCGCGGGGCTGTTGTCCGCGCCGGACGCGAACAGGAGCCCGCTCGTGCCGAAGAACGGGTTGCCGTCCCCGAACATCAGGCCGTACCCGATCACCAGGAACGCGAGCGACGAGATCGCGAACACCACGAAGTTCTTGAACAGGATGTTCACGGTGTTCTTCGCGCGGCAGAAGCCGGACTCGACCAGCGCGAAGCCGAGGTTCATGAAGAACACCAGGAACGCCGCGATCATCACCCAGATCGTGTCGAGCCCGACCTTCTGGGCGGCGATGGCGTCGGCCATGCCCTGCGTGAACGCGACCGGCGCCGCCACGGCGGCGTCGTCGGCGCGCGCGGCCGGGGCGTGGAGGAGCAGCGCGGCCGGGGCGGCCAGCGCTGCGAGGAGGAGCAAGGCTCGGAGCTGCTTCATCGGCGGAGTTCTCCCGTGCTGTGGGCGGCCGCACGCGGTCGCGTTGGATGGGACGGGAGGCGCCTCTGCAGCGCGCGTACCGGAACACCGGCGACGCCGGTTCCGGGCGGTTTCCGGCGCGATCGCGCCCTCCGGCCGGGGCTGCTGCCGCGAGGGCGAGCAGCCCGGTGCACGGGGAAGCGGCCCGGCGAGGCGGTCCGGGCGCGCGGGCGCGGCCCGCAGCGCGCGCAGTGCACGCACGGTGATTGCACCTGCGCTCGCGCGGAGGTGTCCATGAAGCGGATCGAGGCGATCATCCGGCCGTCGCGCGTCGAGCAGGTGCGCGCCGCGCTGGCCCACCCCTGGATCTCGGGGATGACGGTCTCCGAGGCGCGAGGCTTCGGGCGGCAGCGCGGGCACGTCGAGCTCTACCGCGGCGCCGAGTACACCGTCGAGCTGGTCCCGAAGCTGCGGATCGAGCTGGTCGTCCCGGACCCGCTCGTGCCGCGCCTGGTCGCCGAGCTCGAGGCCTGGGTGCGGACCGGCCGGATCGGCGACGGGAAGATCTTCGTCACGCCGGTGGACGACGCGGTCCGCATCCGCACCGGCGATCGCGGCGAGGACGCGCTCTAGCCGGCCCGCCGCCGGCGCGGAGAAGGGAAGGGCCCGGCGGGCGGCCGAAGCCGCCCCGCCGGGCCCGGGGTTCAGCGGTCGCCGGGCCTAGTGGCAGGCCTGGCAGGACTCCTGCTCGTCACCGCTCCACGGGTTCGCCGGGGTCGGGTCGAGCGTCTGCAGCGCCATGTGCGCCTTGGCCGCGTCGCCGTCGTGGCAGCCGCCGCAGGCGAGCCGGTTCGGGCGCGCGGCCCAGGTGCCGCTCGACGTGCCGTCGGGGTGGCACGCCTGGCAGTTCCGGACGTCCTGCGGGAACGTGATGTCCCAGTTCCGGCCCGCGACCGGGTCGCCGTTGGAGTAGGCGACGGTGGCGAGCGGGGTGAACAGGCTCGACCCGAAGTGCACGGCGTGGACGCGCTTCGAGATCGGGTGACCGCCGAGCCAGGCGCCGGTGGCGGAGCCGGGCTGGTAGTCGTGGCAGGCGCCGCACTGGTCCACGGCGTCGTCGGAGAAGATCTTGTTGTGGCGCGAGAAGTCGAGGACGAAGCCCCGGCCGTCGGCGCTCTGGTGGCAGGAGTTGCAGTTGCTCGCGATCGGCTTCTCCACCGCCGCGGTCTTCACCTGGAACGCGACCTTCGCCACCGTCGGCGTGCGGTAGTTGGTCTCGCTCACCCGCCCGAGCCGCGAGATCTCGACGCTCGCGACGTAGGTACCGGGGGTGAGGTCGTCCACCGGATCGAGCTGGTAGGTGATCGACCCGGCGGCGCGGGTCACCTTGCGGTCGTTCGCCGCGCCGGGCGCGGCGTTGAACGCGAGCGTGTTGGACGGGTAGTAGCCGCCCGGCAGCTTCAGGGCCGTGTCGCCCGCGAACACCGCCGCCGTCACCGCGCTGGGATCGAGCTGGATCGCGTAGAGGCGGCCCAGGTTGCGGCTGCGGATCCCGAACCGGCCGGCCTCGACGTAGGCGATGGCGCGGCGGCTGAAGGCCGGGATGGCGTTCAGGCCGGCCGCCAGCTCCGCGGGCGTCGCCGCGGCGGGGTTCGCGAACGCCGACGCGGGCACGGTCACCGAGATCGTCCCGGACGCGACGAAGTCACCGCCCGTCTGGTTGTACATCGTGACGTCGCGGCCGTTGTCCACCTTGAGCGCCAGCGCGGCGCCGCCGGACAGGTCCCAGGAGGCGGGCGCGGCGACCTCGATCTTGGCGCGCGCGGTGCTGGTGAGCACCGGGTTGCGCGTGGCGCGCGGGCCGCTCACGAAGAACGCCGTGTTCGCGAAGGTGGTGGCGCTGGTCGGGGCCGGGCAGCCGGTGGGGAGGCACCCGAGCGCCGCGCCGGTGACGAGGTTGTGATCGATGGGCGTCCCGGTGGCCTTGTCCTTCAGGACCAGCGTGACGACCGGCGCCTCGCCGGCCACGTAGTACTTGCCGTTCGCGGGGGCGGACAGCGACAGCTCCGCGTCGAACTCGGGGACGTTGCGCGGGTCCTTGGTGGTCCAGTCGTGCGCGGGCACGATGGGCGCCCAGCCGGTGGTGGCGCCGTGGCAGGTGGCGCAGCCGGAGTCGTCCGCCTGCGCGCCGCCGGCGTGGTTCGCGCCGGTGGCGAAGTCCACCGTGTCGTGGCAGGAGCCGCAGGCCTGGCGGGTGGGGTTCGTCTTCCAGTTGTCCACCTGCGCGCCGGTTCCGGTGTGGCACTTCTGGCAGTTCGCGAGCACGGCCGGGAACTCGGCCTTCCACCACTCGTGCTTCGTGTTCCGGTAGCCCCAGATCGCGTACTCGCCGTTGTCGGCGGACTCGTCCGCCGCCGTGCTCGGGTCGTCCCAGATCTTGCCGTCCGCGCCGGGCAGGCTGGCCAGCTCGCCGCCCGCGTGGATCTTGTGGATCATCACCGCGAGGTCGAGGCTCTGGCCGCCGTTCGCGTCGGCGGTGCCGGGCACGTGGCAGGTGGCGCAGTTCTCGACCGAGAGGCGGTTGCCGCCGTGGCCGTGGAACTCCTCGCCGTGGCAGGCCTTGCACGCGGCGGTCTGGACGATGTTGCGGGTGGTGGTGATGGCGGAGCCGTCCGGCACGAAGTCGAAGGTGGCCTCGCCGGTGGGCCCGTCGTGGCCGCCGATCATCACCGAGACGCGGTGCAGCAGGTTGCGCTGGTAGCCGACCGGCGCGCCCTCGGTGGTCGCGGCCGCGAGGTTCGTGGCGAACACGTAGGTGTAGCTGCCGTCACCGTGATCGGTGAGCGCGCCGTTGCCCTCGGTGTTGCCCTGGACCGCGGTGGTGCCGGCCGGGTTCGGCCAGTCGCCGGCGGTGGCGGTCTCGATGCGCGTGATGTACGGCACGAAGCGCGAGGCGCGCTCGGTGGCGGTGCCGGGGACGAGCTTCGCCACGTCGGCCGTGATCGCCGCGATGCCCGGGACCGGCTGCCCGCCGGCGCCGGGGGTCGCGGCGGTGAAGTTCACGGTCAGGGTGCCGTCGGCCGCCGCGGTCGCGCCGGTGATGGCGACCTTCACGTCGAACTTGCCGGTGGCGTACTCGCCGCTCGACTTCATGAACGCGGCGCCGTGGAAGTCGCTGATCGCGACGTTCCCGCCGGTCGCGCCGTTCGACACGGTCACCGACGTGCCGTCGGTGCAGGTGATGGTGTGGGTGCCGTCGTGGTTGTCGGTGACCGTGCAGGACGTGCCGTTGCTGCCGTCCTGACCGTCCTGCCCGTTCGTGCCGTCGCGCCCGGGGGCGCCGGCAGGGCCCTTCGCGCCCTCGCAGGCGACGACCGCGAGGCCGAGCGCCGCGAGCAGCAGTGTCCGTCGGATCATTGCGTCTGGCTCCTTGAGGCGCGCATTCGACCGCACCCATAGGTTTGACTATCGCCTTGATAGTCCCGTCGGGGCCAGCGAGATCTTGATGTACGTCAACGCGCGCGCGCTTTTCGCGGCGCGGTGTCGCAGTGGGTCGGAGATGACCGCCGGCGTCGCGGAGATCCGACCCATGGCAATCGGTCGCGCGGCAAATCGTGCGCGAGACGCCGCCCGATCGCCGCGCGTCAAAGGCCGCTTACGCGCCGGCGCCCTCGAACCCGCCCTCGAACGCGAGCGCGGAGAGCGGGAGCCGGTCGCTGGGGCGCTCGCGCGCGCGCAGCGCCTCCGGGAGCGCGGCCGCGTCGCCGCGGCGGCCCACCGCCACGAACGCGTGCAGCGCGAGGCCGTCCGGCAGCGCCAGCGCCTCGCGGGCGCGGGAGGCGTCGAAGCCGCCCATGGCGTGGGTGGCCCAGCCCCAGCGCTGCGCCTGGAGCGCGAGCTGCGCCCACGCCGCGCCGGCGTCGAAGGCGTGGCTGGCGTTCGGCACCGGACCCGGGCGGCCGGGCAGCGCCATGGCCTCGCGGGACGCCACCGCCACCAGCGCCGCGGCGTTGCGCGCCCAGGCCTGGTTCGCGGGCGCGAGCGCGGACAGGAAGCGGTCGAACGCGGGCGTGCCCCGGCGCGCCCAGGCGAAGCGCCAGGGCTGCGCGTTCATTGCCGAGGGCGCCCAGCGCGCGGCCTCGAGCAGGCCGAGCAGCGTGTCGCGCGGGATCGCCTCGTCGGTGAATGCCCGCGGCGACCAGCGGGCGAGGAACGGCGCGTCGATGGGGTGCTCGGGCCGGCGGGGGTTCGCGGCGGCGGTCGGGGTGGCGGTCGGGGTGGCGGTCGGGGTGGCGGTCGGGGTGGCGGTCGGGGTGGCGGTCGGGGTGGCGGTCGGGGTGGCGGTCACGGGGGTCATGGTGCGCAGCCTAGGCCGTTGCGGGAGAGTGGACTAGATAGTGAAGCGGGGAAAGACCGATGCGCGAGGAGCAACGATGGACCTGAACCGGATCGCGGTGTTCGCGCAGGTGGTGGAGGCGGGCAGCTTCACCGCCGCGGCGGCGTCGCTGGGCCTCCGCAAGTCGTCGGTGAGCCGCGCGGTGGCGGCGCTCGAGGCCGACCTGGGCATCCGCCTGCTGCAGCGGACCACCCGCCGCCTCAGCCTCACCGACGCGGGCCGCGCCTACTACGAGCGGACCCGCGACGCGCTGGCCGGGCTGCGCGAGGCGAGCGAGGAGGCGGCCGCGCTCGGCGCGGAGCCGCGGGGTACGGTGCGGGTGACCGCGCCGGTGGACCTGGCGCCCGACCTGGCGCGGCTGACCGACGCGTTCCTGCGCGCGCACCCGCAGGTGCGGGTGGAGGTGTCGCTCACGGCGCGGTACGTGGACCTCGTGAAGGAGGGCTTCGACCTCGCCATCCGCGCCGGCGTCCTCGCCGACTCCTCGCTGCTCGCGCGGAAGCTCTCGGACAGCGCCCTCGCGCTGTTCGCCGCGCCCTCCTACCTCGACGCCCGCGGGCGGCCGCGGCGCCTCGCCGACCTGGCCCGGCACGACTGCCTGCTCTACCGCGCCGGCGCCGAGACCGCCGTGTGGCGGCTCACCGGCCGCCGCGGCGAGGAGCAGGTGACCGTGCACGGGCGCGCCGCCGCCGACGAGTTCGCGTTCGTGCGCGGCATGCTGCTCGCGGGCGCGGGGATCGCCCTGGTGCCCACCGGCATGGTGGCCGCCCCCCTGCGCGAGGGCGCGATCGAGCGGGTGTTGCCGCAGTACGTCCGGCGCGGCGGCCCGGTGAGCGTGGTCTGGCCGAGCCGGCGGTACGAGCCGGTGGCGGTGGCGCGCTTCCGCGACGCCATCGTGGCCGCGCTGGGCGAGCCCGGCGCCGGGGCGGAGGCGCGCGGCTGAGCGCGTCAGGCGGCGGGACGCCAGGCGCGGTGCGCGAGCGCGACGGTGCCGAGCTGGACGGCCACCACCATGGCCACGCACGCGCCCCAGCCGCCGGCGTGCCAGGCGAGCGCCGGCGCGACGCCGCCGGCGGCGCCGCCCAGGTAGTAGCTCGAGACGTACAGGCCGGACGCGGACGGCCGCAGGCGCGGCGGCGCGGCGGTGCGCAGGAACGCGGTCGAGGCGGACTGGCTCACGAACACGGCGGTGCAGACCGCGGTCAGGCCCGCCACCACCAGCGTCACCGAGGGCGCCAGCGTGACGAGCGCGCCCGCCGCCGCGACCGTGAGCGCCAGGGTGACCGCCCGCCGCGAGCCGACCCGGTCGATCCAGCGCCCCGCGAACGGGGTCACCGCGGCGCCGATCAGGTACACGGTGAAGATCGACGAGAGCGCGGCGGTGCCGAGCCGGTAGGGCGGCGAGGCCAGGTGGAAGGTGACGTAGGTGAACACCGCCACCTGCGTGAAGAGCACGTTGAAGCCGACCGCGAACGTCGCGAGCAGGCGCGGGGCGCGGAGCAGGTCGCCGGGACGGGCGCGCGGCGGCGGGCCCGCGGGGCGCGGCCGGCGGGCCCGCGGGAGCAGGCGCGCGGCGGCCACGGCGGCGGCGGCGGTGACCAGCCCGAGCACCACGAACGCGGCGCGCCAGCCCCACCGCGCCGCGACGAGCCCCGAGAGCAGGCGGCCGGTGTAGCCGCCGATCACGCTGCCGGTCACGAGCGCGGACATGGCGCTGCCGAGCGCGGCGGGCGGCCACTCCTCGGCGAGGAACGCCACGCCCACCGCGTAGATGCCGGGGAGCGCCAGCCCCTGCACGAAGCGCCAGCCCACCAGCACCGGGACGCTCGGGGACGCCGCGGCGAGCAGCGTGGGGATGGGAAGGAACAGCATCGAGCCGACGATCACCGCGCGGTGGCCCCAGCGGCGGATGGCCCACCCCGCGAACGGCGAGGCCAGCGCCACCGCGATGGTCGGGGCGCTGACGGTGAGCGCCGCCCCGGCCTTGGAGACGGCGAACACCCGCTCCAGCAGCGGGAGCAGCGGCTGGGTCGCGTAGAAGCCCAGGAACGCGCACAGCCCGGCCAGCCCGATCGCGAACAGCCCCGCCGCCGGCCGGGCCACCTCCGCCGCGGCCTCGGGCCCCGGCGCGGCCGGGGCCGGGTCCGCGGGGGAGAGGCGGGGGATGGGGACGGAGCGCGCGGCCTCGGGCATGGGCCCGGGAACATGCGGAAGGACCGTCGAGACGTCCAATATATCTTTGCTCTCGTGTCGAGACGTCCTAGATCTCGATGGCATGGAGCTCCGGCACCTGCGGTACTTCGTGGCGGTCGCGGAGGAGCTGCACTTCGGCCGCGCCGCCGCGCGGCTCGGGATCGCGCAGCCGCCGCTCAGCCAGCAGATCCGCCAGCTCGAGCGCGAGCTCGGGGTGGAGCTGTTCCTGCGGGCCCGCCGCCGCGTCGAGCTCACCGAGCCGGGGCGGGTGCTGCTCGGGCACGCGCGCGCCGTCCTGCAGCGCGCGTCGCAGGCGGCGGAGGACGTCCGGCGGGCGGCGCGGGGCGAGACCGGGGCCCTGTCGGTCGGCGTGGTGGCGTCCGCCACCTACGGCCTCGTGCCGCGCGTGTTCCGCACGTTCCGCGCCCGCCACCCCGACGTGGCGCTCGGCGTGGCGGTGATGAGCACCGGCGCGCAGGTGGCCGCGCTCCGGGCCGGGCAGCTCGACCTCGGGCTGGCGCGCACGCCGTTCGGGGACGAGACGCTGGTGGCCGAGACCGTGCTGGAGGAGCCGGTGGTGGTGGCGCTGCCGGCGGGGCACCCGCTCTCGGCGCGCCGCGCGCTGCGCCTGGCGGCGCTGGCGCCAGAGCCGTTCGTCCTGTTCCCGCGCGATCGCCGGCCGGGCTGGTACGACTTCGTGCTGGGGCTGTGCCGCGACGCCGGCTTCCAGCCCCGGGTGGCCGAGGACGCGCCCGAGCTCGCCACCGCCATGGCGCTGGTGGCGGCGGGGATCGGGGTGACCCTGGTGCCGGCGTCGGTGAAGGACCTGCGGCGGAGCGGGGTGGACTACCGCCCCATCGCCGCGCCGCGGGCGCGCACGCGCCTGGTGGCGCTGCGCCGCCCGGGCGAGCCGTCGCCGCTGGTGGTCCGCTTCGTCGAGGTGGTGCGCGAGGTGCTCCGCCGCGGAGCGTAGCGGACGCGCGGCGCCGCCTCAGGGCGCGTGAATCCATCCCCGGACCGAGCCAGGCGGTCGAGACGCGAGCAGCGCGAGGCGCGACGACCGAGCATGCCCGTCGGCATGTGAGGGAGGAGCAACGACGCGATGCGACGCGGATCGGCCGCCGCGGCGACGGGAGGGGATGGGTTCACGTGCTCTCAGGTCGCGTACTGCGCCTCGCCGTTCCCGAAGGACCAGTTCTCCTTCGCCACCTCGACCAGGCTGACGATGACGTCCTCGCGGCGCACGCCGACCGCCGCGTGCAGGTCGTCGGCGATGCGCCGGAAGAGCGCGCGCTTCATGTCCACGGTGCGCCCGGCGTTGGCGGTGATCTGCACCACCACCACGTCCTCGCCGTGGTCGATGCCGAGGTAGCTCGGGGCGATGCTCAGCCCCTCGTCGCCGTGGCCGGCGATCACCTGGAAGCGATCGTCGGGCGGGACCTTGAACGTGTCCACCAGCGCGCGGTGCACGGCGTCGCCGGCGGCGCGCCGCTGCTCGGGGCCGAGGCGAAGGGTGGTGTCGATCCGGACGAGCGGCATGCGAGATCCTCCGAGCCCGCCTGTCTAGCACGGCGCGCGCCGGCGCGTCGCCGGTCGCGCGGGGCGCGGCCCGCCGGCGCCCGGACGGTGCGCCGTCAGCCGCCCGCGCCGGCGCGGATCCCGGCCGGCGGCGACGCGACGGCCCGCTCGACCTCGTCCGGCCTCGGCGGCTTCGCGAGGTGCCGGTCGAAGCCGGCCTCGTGGGCCGCGTGCACGTCCTCGGGCAGCGCGTAGCCGCTGATCGCCACCAGCAGCAGGCCCGGCCCGCGCTCCCGCCGGAGCGCCCGCGCCACGTCGTAGCCGCTCATGCCCGGCAGGCCGATGTCGCAGAGCACCACGTCGGGCGCGCCGGCGCGCGCCGCCGCCAGCGCGCCCGGACCGTCGTGCGCGACGGCCACCTCGTGCCCGGCGTGGCGGAGCAGCTCGGCGAGCGTCTCGGCCGCGTCCACGTTGTCGTCCACCACCAGCACGCGCCGCGGCCCCGCCGCGCCGGCCGGCGCCGCCGGCGGCGCGAGCAGCGGCTCGGCGCCGCCGGCCGCCAGGGGCAGCTCGACCACCAGCTCGCTGCCGGTGCCGGGCCCGGCGCTGCGGGCCTCCACCGCCCCGCCGTGCAGCTCCACGATCCCCTTCACCAGCGACAGCCCCAGCCCGAGCCCACCCGCGCTCCGCGCCAGCGACCGATCCGCCTGGACGAACGGCTCGAAGATCCGCCCGAGCAGCTCCGGCGGCATGCCCACGCCGGTGTCGATCACCCGGATCACCGCGCGCCCCTCGCGCGCCGCCGCGCGCACGGTGACCCGGCCGCCGGGCGGCGTGAACTTGGCCGCGTTGCTGAGCAGGTTGCCGACCACCTGCGCCACGCGGGTGGGATCGGCGTCCGCCCGGAGCGGGCCGGCGGACAGCTCGACCTCGAGCGCGATGCGGCGATCGTCGAGCAGGTCGCGGTAGTCCTCGGCAGTGCGGGCGATCACCTCGGAGAGGTCGATGCGCTCCCGGCGCAGCTCGATCTTCCCTCGCGCGATGCGGGTGACGTCGAGCAGGTCGTCCACGATGCGGGTGAGGTGGTCCACCTGCCGGGCGATGACCTGGAGGGCGCGCCGGCCCTGCGCCGGGCTGGCGGCGGGGTGCGAGAGCAGGTGCAGCGCGCTGCGGATGGGCGCGAGCGGGTTGCGGAGCTCGTGCGAGAGCATCCCCAGGAACTCGTCCTTGCGCCGGTCGATCTCGGTGAGGCGGGCGTTGGCGCTGACCAGCCGCCCGGTCATCCGGTTGAAGGCGCGGGAGAGGGTCCCGATCTCGTCGGGCCGCTCCGCCCCGGCCACCTCGGCGGGGAGGCTGGTCTCGGCGATCCGCTCGGCGGTGCGGGCGATGTCCTCGAGCGGTCGCACCACCGCGCGCGCCGCCAGCAGCGAGAGCGCCGCGGCGGCGAGCAGGCCCACCACCACCGCGGCCGCCGAGATCCACAGGGCCCGGGCGCGGCGCGCCTGCAGCTCGACCACGATCCGGTCGAGGAAGCGCAGGTAGTAGCCGGACACGTCCTTCAGCAGGGCCTCGCTGCGGAACGACATCAGCCCCCAGCGCTCGAGGGCGCGCTCGAGCGCCGGCCCGCCGCCCGGCGCGGCCCGGCGGATCTCGTCGCCGAGCGCGTCCTGCGCGGCCCGGACCTCCACGTACTCGCGCCACGCGTCGGCGACGCGCGCCGGCAGCGGGAGCGCCTCGATCTCGCGCATCAGCCCGGCGATGCGCGCGCCGGCCTCGTCGAGGCGCGTGTCCTGCACGCCGCCGGGCGAGCGCGGCAACGTCAGGAACCAGCGCTCCTCCTCGTGCGTGGCGTCGCCGAGCGCGAACGCCAGCGAGATGGCGGTCCGCACCGCCCGGGCGTCGCGCTCCAGCGTGCGCGCCTGCTGCGCGGACGACCACGCCGCGTAGGCCAGCGCCGCGCAGGCCACGGCGGCCAGCAGCGTGGTGGGCACGAGCAGGCGCCGGCCGACGGTCACCATCGCGCGTCCCCGGGGAGCAGCATGACCGCCTCGGGCGCCACCTGCTCGAGCAGGGCGGGCGCGACGAGCTGGTGCAGGTCGGGCGGGTCGCCGCGCAGCGCGCCCGCGGCGGTGAGCGCGTCGCGCTCGCGGCGCAGGACGTCCACGAGCACGTTGTCGAGGCCGATCCCCCAGCGCACCCGCTCCAGCTGGGCGGCGAGCGCGGCGTCGCCGGTCTCCGGGAAGCGGCCGCGGATCAGCGCCCGCGCCCCGTCGCGGTCGGCGCGGACGCGCCGCTCGCCGCACGCCAGGCCCCGCAGCAGCGCCCGCAGCGCCGCGGGCCGGGCGGCCAGCACGTCGTCGCGGGTGACGAGGAGCGAGACCTCGACGTAGAGGTCGGTCTGGAACACCTGCGCGCCGGGTCCGAGGCGGCGCTCGGCCTCCTGCGCGGGCGGATCGGAGAGGACCGCGGCGTCGAGCGCGCCCGCGGCGAGCGCCTCGACCGACTCGGCCGGCGCGCCGGGCACGAGCACCACCCGATCGCGCGGGACGCCGCCCAGGCGGAGCGCCAGGTCGGCGAAGAAGTCGGCGTTCGTGCCGGGCGCGAGGCCGATCCGGCGCCCGCCCAGGTCGGAGAAGCCGCGGATCCCGCTCGCGGCGCGCACCACCAGGCGCGTGTTGCGGGTCGAGGTGTGCAGGGCGGTGAGCGCGCGGAGCCGGCCGTCGGCGTGGGCGGCCTGGAGCACCGGCGTCTCGAACGCGACCGCCACGTCCGCGCCGCCGGCGCGGAGCAGCGCGAGCGCGTCGCGCCCCAGGTCGAAGGACCGCTCCTCGACCTCCAGCCCCTCGGCGGCGAAGCAGCCGCTGGCGGCGGCGACGAGGGGTAGGGCGGTGGCGGGCTGCCGCACGGAGGCGAGGACCAGGCGCGTCCGCGGCGGCCGGCGATCCCCGCAGGCCACCAGCAGCGCCACGGCCACCATCAGCGAGGCGAAGCGCACGCGCTCCTCCGCTCAGGTCCGCCCCGGCCTGTGTACCACGCCGGGGGTCCGGAGGAGCGGTGATCCGCCGCCCGTGGCATCGCGCCGCTGGCCCCGCGGCCGGGCGCCGGGCGCGCGAGGGGACGTCAGCCGGGGAACAGCTCGGCGAGGAGGCGGCGCCAGGCCTCCCGCTCGCGCGCGGGCTCGACGAGCGGGCGGGCGCGCGCCGTCGAGCGACGCAGCTCGACCAGGAACGCGGGGTCCTCCTCCGCCCGGAGGAGGAGCCCGGCGAGGGCCTGAGGATCGCCCACCGGGAAGTAGCCGGGGTGGTCGGGGCCGAGGAGCCCGACGGTGCCGTCGATGCGGGTGGAGAGCACCGGGACGCCCGCGGCCACCGCCTCGGAGAGCGCGTTCGAGCCGCCCTCCAGGCGCGAGGTGATGACGAGCACCTGGCTCCCGGCCAGGATCGAGAGCGCCTCGCGGCGCCGGTGCTCGCCGAGCCACAGGTACCTCGGGTTCGCCGCCATCTCGGCCCGCGCGGCCGGGGCCGCGTCCGGATCGAGCGCGGCGCCGAGGTGCGCGACCTGGAGGCGCGAGCGGGCGGGGAGGCGGCGCGCGGCCGCGGCGGCGACGAACGCGTCCTTCACCGCGCGCACGTGCGCGAGCAGGCAGGCGCGGAACACGCCGTCCGGCGGCGGCGTGGGCGGGGCCGCGACCGCCGACTGCTCGATCACGCGGGCCCGGGGCCGGATCTCGGGCGGCAGCGCCTCGACGCCGCGCGCCTGCAGCACCGTGACGCGGGTGGCGAGCGCGAGCGAGCGCCGCGCCTCGGGCGACGCGGGCAGGTCCTGGTACAGATCGGTCCCGGCCATGCCCACCACCAGCGGCGCCCCGGGGCGGGCCTCGCGCCAGCGGAGCACCGAGGCGTGGCTCTTGGTCGCGTGCAGCGCCACGAGCAGGTCGCACCGCTCGCCGGCCCACGCGTCCACGAGGCCCACGCGGTGGCCGAGCGCGCGCAGGTGGCCGGCCCAGCGGAGCGCGGTGACGCGGTTGCCCTTGTGTGAGCCGCGGGCGGCCGGCGTGGCGATCGCGATCCTCACGCGGCGCAGGTCCGGAACCCGGCCCAGGGATCGCGGCGATCGGGCGTGTAGAAGTTGCGGAAGGTGGGGCGCAGCAGGCGCGCCGGCGTGGCGAAGCTCCCGCCGCGGAGCACCCGGTGCGTGCCGAACCAGGGCTGCGAGTACTCCCGGTACGGATCGGCGACGAAGCCGGGGTAGGGGAGGAAGTCGCTCGCGGTCCACTCCCACACCCGGTGCGCGGCGCCGAGCGGGGCGCCCTCCGCGGCAGCGGCCGCCTCCCACTCCGCCTCGGTGGGCAGCCGCCGCCCGGCCCAGCGGCAGAACGCGTCCGCCTCGTGGGCGCACACGTTCGCGACCGGCCGGTCCGCCTCCAGCGGCACGCGCCGGTCGAACTCGCGGCGCGTCCACCCGTCCGCAGCGCGCTCCCAGTACGCCGGGTGCTCGGCGCCTTCGGCCTCGCGCCAGCGCCAGCCGGCGGCGCTCCACAGCGCGCGCCGGCGGTAGCCGCCGTCGTCCACGAACTCGGCGAAGCGCGCCTCGGTCACCGGGGCGCGGGCGATCCGGAACGGCCGGAGCTCCACCGGGTGCGCCCACTTCTCGTTGTCGAACACGAAGCCGTCGCCGGCCGCCGCGCCGAGCCGGAACGTCCCGCCCGGCAGCGCCGCGTCGCCCTCGGGCCCGGCGCCGGCCGCGGCGGCCGGGAGCCCGGGCGGCGCCGGCCAGCCCAGCGTCTGGCGCGAGAACGCCATCGCCTCCCAGTGCATGTCCTCGTGGAAGACCGAGAGGCGCACGAAGTAGGGATCGGCCTCGCCGCGCTCGAGCAGCGCGAGCACGCCCGCCTCGACCTCGCCCAGGTACCCGATCGTCTCCTCCAGCGAGGGGAGCGGCAGGTCCCAGCGCACGTCGTGCGGGATCGCGGTGGAGTCGTACAGCGCGTCGGCGCCGGCCCGGAGCGGCGGCCGGCCCGCGGCGTGGCGCAGCACCCAGCGCTCCTGGAACCAGGCCACGTGCCCGAGCTCCCACAGCGGCGGGTTGACGATCGCGAGCCGCGGGCCGAGCAGGCCGTCCGCCGGCAGCGACGCCGCGAGCCCGAGCGTGCGCGCCCGCGCGTCCCGCACCCAGGCCGAGAGGATCCGGTCCATCCGCCTCTATGTAGCGGAACGTCCCGGCCCGGGCGAGGCGTCTTCTCGGGCGCGCGACACCTGGGAGCGGCCTGGCGCGGGCGCCCCGGCGGCGGCAGATCCGCGGGACGCCCGCGCGGGCGCGGAGGTGGCGCATGGCAACGGATCTCGACGTGCTGGTCCTCGGCTCCGGCCAGGCCGGCGTGCCGCTCGCGGCGCGGCTCGCCGCCGCGGGGCGGCGGGTGGCGCTGGTCGAGCGCGGCGACCTGGGCGGCACCTGCGTGAACGCCGGCTGCACGCCGACGAAGACGCTCATCGCGAGCGCGCGCGCCGCGCACGTGGCGAGGACCGCCGGGCGGCTCGGGATCCGCGCCGGCGAGGTGCAGGTGGACCTCGGGGCGGTGATGGACCGCAAGGACGCGGTGGTGGCGCGCTGGCGCGAGGGCGTGCGCCAGCGGCTGGAGGCCGCCGCGCCGCGGCTGCGGCTGGTGCACGGTCCCGCGCGCTTCGTGGCCCCGCGCGAGGTGGAGGTCGCGGGCGAGCGGCTCGCGGCGCCGGTGGTGATCGTGAACGTGGGCGCCCGGCCGGCGGTGCCGCCCATCCCGGGGCTGGACCGGGTCCCGTTCCTCACCAGCACGGGCGCGCTCGCGCTGCGGGCGCTCCCGGCCCACCTGGTGGTGCTCGGCGGCGGCTACGTCGGCTGCGAGCTCGCGCAGCTGTTCCGGCGGCTCGGCGCCGGCGTGACGGTGATCGGCCCCTCGCCGCACCTGCTCGCCCGCGAGGACGAGCCGGTGAGCGCGGCGCTGGAGGAGGTGTTCCGGCGCGAGGGCATCCGGCTCGCGCTCGGCGCGGCGGCCGAGGCGGTCGAGGGCGGCGCGGGTGCGGTGCGGGTGCGGCTCGCGGGCGGCGCGGTGGAGGAGGGCTCGCACCTGCTCGTCGCCACCGGGCGCCGCCCGAACACCGACGACCTCGGCTGCGACGCGGCCGGCGTGGCCCTGGATCGCCGCGGGTTCGTGGAGGTGGACGCGCGCTACCGCACCAGCGCCGAGGGCGTGTACGCGGTGGGCGACGTGGCCGGCGGGGCCCAGTTCACCCACAGCGCATGGGACGACCACCGCATCCTGTTCGACCTCCTGCTCGGCCGCGGCCGCCGGACCCGCGACGACCGGCTGGTGCCGCACGTGGTGTTCACCGATCCGCAGGTCGGGGGCGTCGGGCTCACCGAGCGCGAGGCGCGGGCGCGCGGCGTCGCGTTCGAGCTCGCCACGCTGCCGTTCGCGAGCGTGGCGCGCGCCGTCGAGGTGGACGAGCCCGACGGCGTGCTGCGCCTGCTGGTGGACCCGCGCGACGACCGGATCCTGGGTGCGTCGGTGGTGGGCGCGGAGGGAGGGGAGCTCGTGCACGTGGTCGCCGCGCTGATGCAGGCAGGCGCGGGCGCGCGGGCGCTCGTGGACATGGAGATGGCGCACCCGACGTTCTGCGAGGGGCTCCAGTCCGCGGTGATGACGCTCGAGCGCTTCGCGCTCCGGCCCTGATCGGAGCCCCCCGGGCGCGGCCGTTCCGCCCAGCGCAACGATCCGGTGCGCCCCCGGACATTGCGCCGGACCGGGCCGGACGGCACATCCCGGGGCAGGAGATCGCCATGACCGAACGCGGACTCGAGACCGTCGTCACCCCCATCGCCGCCAGCGACGGCGCCGGCGTGCGCCTGAAGCGCAGCATCGCCACCCGGACGCTCGACCACCTGGATCCGTTCTTCCTGTTCGACCACTTCGGCTCGGAGAACGCGAACGACTACATCGCGGGCTTCCCCATGCACCCGCACCGCGGCATCGAGACCATCACCTACATGCTCGACGGCAGCGTCGCGCACCGCGACAGCATCGGGAACTCGGGCGTGATCGGCGCCGGCGACGTGCAGTGGATGACCGCCGGCAGCGGCATCCTGCACGAGGAGATGCCGAAGGTCGGGCCGCGCCGGCTCGACGGCTTCCAGATCTGGGTGAACCTGCCGGCGAAGCTGAAGATGACCCGACCGCGCTACCAGGACGTGCCGGCGGCGCGCATCCCCGAGGTGGCCCGGGCCGGCGGCGCGCGCGTGCGGGTGGTCGCCGGGGAGGTGGACGGGGTGGCCGGCGCCGTGAAGGACATCTTCGCCGGCCCGACCTACCTCGACGTCGCGCTGCCCGCGGGCAAGACGTTCGAGCAGCCGGTGCCGCGTGGCCACACCGCGCTCCTGTACGTGTTCGAGGGCGAGGTAACCGTGGGCGGCGCGCAGGCCGGCCGCGCCGCGCAGGCGGTGGGCGCCCCGCGGCTCGCCATCCTCCGGGACGGCGACGTGGTCCGCGTGCACGCCGGCGCGGCCCCGGCGCGCTTCCTGCTGCTCTCGGCGCAGCCGCTGAACGAGCCGTACGCGCGCTACGGGCCGTTCGTGATGAACACCGAGGAGGAGATCGAGCAGGCCCTCCACGAGCTGCGCAGCGGGACGTTCATCAAGCCCTGAGCGCCGGTCCCGGGCGCGGTGGTCGGGTGTGCGCGGCGCCGCGTGCGTGTGCGGCGCGGGCGCAGCCGCGGCCCGGGCCGCTGGCGTTTTGCGGACGGTGGACGGTCGGCGTTCGCCTAGCATGCACGGTCCGTGTCGGAGGTGGACCGCCGGCGCCATGATGGCGCGCGCGGCTCCGCGTTCCCCGGAGGACCCATGCACCCCGCCCGCCGCCACGTGCCCGCGGCCATCGCGCTCTGCACCCTCCTCGCCTGCAGCGGTGGCGGGAGCGATCGGCCCCCGCCGCCCGTCATCCCGGGGAACGCGCCCCCGATCGCGCAGGCCGGCTTCGACCGCGCCGTCGCGAAGGGCGCGCTCGTCCAGCTCGACGGCTCGGCCAGCCGCGACCCGGAGGGCTTCCCGCTGAGCTACGGGTGGACGTTCGTGTCGCGGCCCGTCGGCAGCGCCGCCACGCTCCAGTCCGCCACCTCCCAGCGGGCGTCGTTCGTCGCCGACGTGCCCGGCAGCTACGTGGTGCGCCTCCAGGTGTCCGACGGGCTGAACGCGCCGGTCTCGGACGACGTGGTCATCACCAGCCAGAACGTGGCGCCGACCGCGGCGGCGGGCGCCGACCGGGAGGGGAGCCGGGGGATCGCGGTCGCGCTCGACGGGCGCGCCAGCTGGGATCCGGACGGCGACGCGATCACCTACGCGTGGGCGCTGACGGCGCGCCCGCCCGGCAGCACCGCGGCGCTCACCGGGGCCGGGCTCTCCCAGGCCTCCTTCACGCCGGACGTCTACGGCAGCTACGTGGTCCGCCTCACGGTGAGCGACGGCGTGCTCGCGGCGCAGGACGACGTGACGGTCACCGTGCGCAACCACGCGCCCGTGGCGGACGCCGGCCCGGACCTCGAGTCCAACGCCGGCTCGACGCTCGCCCTGAGCGCCGCCGCCTCGAGCGATCCGGACCAGGACCCGATCACCTGCGCCTGGGCGCTGGTGACGAAGCCGGCGGGCAGCGGCGCGGTCCTGTCGGACCCGGGCGCGTGCGCCCCGTCGGTCACCTACGACCTCGCGGGCGTGTACGCGTTCTCGCTCGCGGTCCACGACGGCCAGCTCGCCAGCGCCGCGGCGGACACCGTGCAGGTCATCGTCCACGAGAAGGTGTGGATGCTCGGCCACGCGGTGGCGGACGCGGAGTACTCGCGGGCGCTCGACCGGATCGTGGCGGTGGGCGGCTCGAGGCTGTACGTCGCCGACCCCGTCGGCGGGACGGAGACGTCGGTGGCGCTCCCGAAGGCGGCGCTCGCGGTGAGCGTCTCGCCGGACGGCCGCTACGCCGCGGTCGGCCACGACGCCCTGGTCTCGTACGTGAGCCTCGACGCGCCGCCGGCGCTGCTCGGCACGTTCACCACCAGCGTGATCCCGTCCGACGTGGTGCTGGCGGGCAACGGCTGGATCTACGTGTTCCCGACCACCTGGGACCAGATCCACGGCATCCGGATCTCGACCGGCGTGGACACGCCGAGCACCGGCTGGAGCCCGTTCGACGGCACGAAGGCGAGGCTGCACCCGGGCGGTGCCGCGCTCTACGGCGCCGACAACTTCGTGTCGCCCGCCGACATCCGGAAGTTCTCGATCGCGAGCGGGGTGGCCTCGTTCCTGTACGACTCGCCGTACCACGGCGACTACGCGATGTGCGGCGATCTCTGGATCACCGAGGACGGGCTGCGCATCGTGACGGCGTGCGGCAACACGTTCCACTCGAACACGACCCAGGGCTCCACCGCCGGCTCGGACATGACCTACGCCGGCGCGCTGGAGGGCACCGGACAGGTGAAGTGGGCGGACCACTCGGCCGCGGCCGGCCAGATCCTGGTGGTGACCGGCGTGCCGTACTGGCCGGCGGATCCCGACGCGGACGCCGAGCTCCGGCTGTTCGGCGACGACTTCCTGGCGCTCCAGGAGACGATCCCGCTCACCCGCATCGGCGTGGGCGGCAAGGGCTACGTCTCGCACGGGCGCTTCGCGTTCTTCTCCGCCGACGGGACCCGCCGCATCGCGCTGGTCCAGGTGGACGCGACCTCGGGCCTGCTCGCGCCCGACGCGGTGGTCGTCTACTGACCGTCACCACAGCTCCTCGGTCTCCGAGCTGCCCTCGCTGGGGCTGAAGTCGATGAGGTGGCCGTCGAGGTACGGCACGTAGAAGCGATAGCCGTCGGCCTCGTGCCCGGACCAGCCGCTCCGGTCGAACGTCGCCGCGCCCATGGGCGCGGTGGCGCTCACCGAGTCGGAGCTGCTCGGCGAGGGATCGCCGCGCGAGGCGGGGGAGAGGCCGCTGCGGGTGGTGAGCGTCAGCGCGAGCCCCCGCTGCGTCGCCTCGGCCGGGCGCGAGGTGGCACGCCGCACGCCGGCGCGGAACGCGATCACCGGGCCGTTCGCCCGCGGGAACGGGTAGCGGTCCGCCGGGAACGCCTCCAGGCAATCGGCGGTGTCGCTCGCGTCCGAGCCGCTGGTGCAGGTCTCGGACAGGTGGTGGATCCGCCGCGCCTTCCGCGCGAGCACCAGCCGCTCGCAGGTGGCGCGGCAGGCGGCGTCGCACGCGACCGCCGCGGCGCCCGCCGGGAGCGGATCCGGCCACGGCCAGGGCACCAGCGGGCAGGCCGCGTCGAGCGCGTCCTCGTCGGCCGCCGCCGGGTCCGAGCCCGCCTTGTACTCGAGCGCGAACGCCGTGCCGGCGCCGGTCTCGTCCAGCGCGGCGCGCCCCGCGTAGCCGGTGACCGAGCCGGTGACGAGCAGCCCGCCCGCGCGGACCGTCGCGACCAGGCCGCTCGCGCCGGAAGCGAGCGCGGGCGCGCAGGCCAGGTACGCGTCGCGGACCGTGCAGTCCTCCGCGCCCGACCCGGTCGGCTCCGGCGTGCACGGCGGCGGCCCGAGCGCCAGCGCGCCGCCCGGCCGCGCCGCGTCCGGCGCCAGCAGGGCGGTGACCCGCCCCTCCACCTCCGCCGCGCAGCCGGAGAGCGCGGCGGCGTTCACGACCACCACGTCGTCGAGCTGCACCCCGAGCCGGGGATCGTGCACGCGCGCGACCGGCGACACCCCGCCGCCCGCGCCGGTCCGCTGCAGCGCCACCCAGGGCGCCCCGTCCGCCGCGGCCCCGGTCTCGGCGGCGCGGGCCTCCAGCCCGGGGAGGACCCCCTGCCACGCGACGGTCCAGTCCTCGGTGGTGGTGAAGCCGGGCGTCACCTGGACCGCCTCGATCATCGCGTCCTCGGTGACGGCCAGCGTCGCAGCGCCGGCGGCGGTCGTGGTCCAGAGCCCGAGCCGCTGCGCCGACCCGTCCACCAGCGTCGCCTCTGCGGCGGTGACGCCGGTGCGCGCGCTGCTGGAGCGCAGCGGCGAGCTCTCGTTGGGGATCTCCCAGCGCGCCAGGTCCACCCAGTAGACGTCGCCGTCGCCGCAGGGGACGGCGGCGACCGCGGTGGTGGCGCGCGCGCCGGTGCTGCCGGGGACGATCTTCATGAACGGATCGACGTAGAGCGCGTCGTCCGCAGAGGACGAGGGCGGCCGCGCCGGCGGGCCCGAGATGGCGATCGCGACCGCGGTCGCGGGCAGCGGCAGCGGGGCGAGGTAGGGCATGTCGCCCGCGGGATCCGCCACCAGGCCGCCCGCCGCGGGGTCGAGCACGGCCAGGCCGCAGCCGATCCGCTCGTCCCGGCCGCAGCCGCCCGGGCCGAGCACCGCGTACACCCGGTCCACCGCCGCCGCCTCGAACGCCTCCGCGCCGTCCGCCGCCGAGTCGGCGCGCCGCTCGCGCAGCGTCCACGCCGCGACGAGGCGCGTGGGCGCGCGCGCGTCGAGGCCCCGGAGCGTCCAGGTGCCCGGCTCGAGCGACGCGTCCAGCTCCGCCACTCCCTGCACGGCCGCGCCCGCGTCGCCGGTGAGCAGGTCCGCCGTGGCGGCGTACACGTGCCGGGGATCCGCCGGGTTCACCGCGAGCGAGAGCGGCTGGAAGCCCACGTCCTGGACCGCGGTCGTCCCCGCGGAGATCCCGCCGTCCGCGGCGCGCGCGTACTCCACCACCGCGACGCGGTTGCCCGAGAGCGCGGCCACCACCCGGACCTTGCCGGCCTCGGCGGCCCAGGTGTCGCCGGCGAGGGCCGGGACCGGCGCGGCGACCGCGTCCACGATGACGGCGCCGGGCGCGAGCACCGCGAGCTCCACCGATCGTCCCGAGACCACCGCCGGCGCGCCGCTCCAGGTGTCCACGAGCTGCAGGTCGGTGCCGCCCGAGGAGATGGCCACCAGCAGGTCGGCGCCCCCGTCGCCGAGCGGGCCCGCCGCGAGCCGGACCGGTCGCGGCGCCACCGAGACGAGCAGCGGCCAGACCGCCACCGGCGAGAGCACCGGCGCGTCGTCCACGGCGTCGAGCAGCACCAGCGCGTCGTCGCCGGTGCTCGCGATGGCGAGGTACGGATGCCGCCCCTCCGCCTCGAAGACGCCCTGGATCATGGCCACCGCGGAGGGCTCGTCGAGGTGCAGCTCGGCGCTGCTGGAGGAGCTGCAGCCGGCCGTGAAGGCGAGCGCGGCGGCGAGCGCGGCGGCGCGCGGGGCGGTCGCCGTCACCGGGACACCTGCCCGATGCGCAGCGCCGACGTCGCACCGGCGGTGGTGACCAGCGCCGCGTCCCAGGGCGCGTCGAGCGGCACGTCCACGGCGCTCACGAACCCGTCCTCGAACGAGCCGACGTGCACCCGGGCCGTGGCCGCGTCGCGCGGCTCCACCGCGAGGCCGAACGGCTGCCCGCCGACGAGCGGCGCGCCGGTGGTCTCGTCCCGCGTGAACACGCGGCGCACCGCCCCGGCGTCGTCGTCGTAGATCGCGAGCAGCTCGTCGTCGAACGCGGTCACCGCCACGAGGTCCCGCCGGCCGGCGCGCGCCGGGAGCACCCGCACCTCCGACGCGCCCAGGCCGAGCTGGACCGTCCGCACGAGCGCCGGCGCGAGCGCGCCGTCGGGGCCGGTCGCGAGCTCCAGCACCAGCAGCAGGCCGCCGAGGTCGGTGGACGGTCGCTCCCCGCTCGCCTCGGCGACGTCGGTGTCGAACACGTGCGCCGCCACGTAGGCGCGCCGCGTCAGCCCGTCCTGCGGGTTCGAGAGCGCCAGGCCGGCGAGCTCGAGGCCGGCGACCTGGTCCGCGAGATCGATCGAGCGCACCGGGCAGCCGCCCTCCCACGCGTCGGCCCCCAGGACGCAGCCGCCCGAGAGCTCGATCCAGCCGAGCGGGGCGGTGGTCCAGGTCTCGCTTGTCGTGAACAGCAGACGATCCGCCTCGGCGTCGTAGGCGAGGCTGCGCGGGGCCGCCGAGGCCACCTCCACGGTGCTGCGCGCGCCGGTGGCGAGATCGAGCGCCGTCAGCCAGCCCTCGTTCCCGTCGGCGCGGAGGTAGCCGACCCAGGCCCGCGCCGGGCCGCCCGCGGGGCAGGAGACCGCCACCGCGTAGGGATCCAGCGGCCCGTCCTCGAGCGGGACCTCGCACCCGTCCCCGCAGGAGGGGTGGCCGGCCTCGTCGAGCTGGAGCCGGTACAGGCGGCGCGCCTTGCGAGAGGTGGCGAGCAGCTCCGGGCGATCGAGCCCGCACGCGTCCGCCTCGGCGACGGCGAGCTCGCCGCCGAGGCTGCCGATCGGGACCGCGGCCGCGATGGCGGGCGGGTCGGTGGCGAGGTCGACGGCGGCCACCGAGCCCGCGTCGTAGGTGAGGTCCTGGTTGGACGAGAGGACGAGCAGGGTGCCGTCGCGGACGGCGAGCGCGGTCGGGTAGACGAGGCGGTCGAGCGGGACCGCGTTCCGCGCCTCCGGCTGCGCGCAGGCGGCGACCGCGACCGCGAGGGCGAGCGCGAGGCCCGGCGCGGCGAACGGGCGGAGCGGGCCGAGGGGCGAGCGCATCCGGCGGAAGCTAGGTGCTGGACGTTCCGGGCGCGTTCGTCTCCGGTGACGGATTGTGACCGCGGCGGCGGGAGGCGCGAGAACGCCCACCCCCGGCGCGCGGATGCGCGCGCCGGACGCTTGCCCTCGCGCGCGTCGCCGACTATTCGTGCGGCTCGCGCCGGACGTGGGCGGCGCCAAGGAGACCCGGGTGACCCGCCGAGGCTGGATCCTGTTCGTCGCGCTGTGCGTGCTGTGGGGCATCCCGTACCTGCTCATCAAGGTCGCGGTGCGCGACCTCTCGCCCGCCAGCCTCGTGTTCCTCCGGACCGCCGCCGGGGCGGTGCTGCTGCTCCCGTTCGTGCTCGTCCGCGGGAACCTGCGGCCGGTGCTGGCGCGCTGGCGCCCCATCGCGCTGTTCACGTTCGGCGAGATGGCGGTCCCGTGGCTGCTGCTCGCCGACGCCGAGCGCCACGTGACCAGCTCGCTCGCGGGGCTCGTCATCGCGGCCACGCCGCTGGTCGGCGCGCTCGCCTCGCGCCTGAGCGCGGGCCACGAGCCGCTCGGCGCCCGCCGCCTGTCGGGCCTCGCCGTCGGCCTCGCCGGCGTGGTGGCGCTGCTCGGGCTCGACCTCGGCCGCGGCGACGCGCGCGCGGTGGCGGAGCTCGCGGTGGTCGTGGTCGGGTACGCGCTCGCGCCGCGGATCGTGGCGCGCAGCCTCTCGGATCTCCCCGCGCTCGACGTGGTGGCGGTGTCGCTCGCGATGTGCGCGCTCGCGTATGCGCCGTTCGGGATCGCGCAGCTGCCCGGCGCCTGGCCGCCCGCCGAGGCGCTCGGCGCGGTGGCGGGGCTCGGCGTGCTCTGCACCGCGCTCGCGTTCACGCTGTTCTTCCAGCTCATCGCCGAGGTGGGCCCGGTCCGCGCCACGGTGGTGGCGTACGTGAACCCGGCGGTGGCGGTGGCGGCCGGCGTGACGCTCCTCGGCGAGCCGTTCACGGTCGGCACCGCGGTGGGGTTCGCGCTGATCCTGGGCGGCTCCTGGCTCGCGACCTCCGGCGCCGCGCGCCGAGCGGCGTCCCCGATTCCGGCCCGGAGCTCCGCGCCGGGCGCGGTCGCGCCGGCCGCCGCCGAGCGGGCGGGGTGACGCCCTCGGGCCATGATCGCGGCTGACGCGAGCCTGGACGACCTCCGGCTGCTCGTGGAGGTGGTGGCGACCGGCGGCCTCACGGCGGCGGCGGCGCGCCTCGGCCTGCGCAAGTCCACCGTCAGCCGCCGGCTCGCCGCGCTCGAGGAGCGCCTCGGCGTCCGGCTCCTGGAGCGGAACGCGCGCCGGCTGCGGCTCACCGAGGCGGGCCGCGCGTACCACGCCCGGGCCGCGCGGCTGGTGGCCGAGGCCCGCGCGCTCGACCGGGAGACCGCCGAGGCCCGCGGCGCGCCGCAGGGCACGCTGCGGATCGCGACGCCGGCCCTGCTCGGCGAGCTGCTCGCGCCCGCGGTGGCCGAGCTGCTGCTCCGCCACCCGCGCCTGGGGGTCGAGCTCGCGCTCGCGCCGCCGCACGTGGACCTGCTCGCGGAGGAGCACGACCTGGCGCTGCGCACCGGCCCGCTCGCCGACTCCTCCCTGGTGGCGCGCCGCCTCGGGACGCTGCGCACCGGCTGCTACGCCAGCCCCGCCTACCTGGCCCGCCGCGGCACGCCGGCCACGCCGGACGCGCTGCGCGACGAGGCGGAGGCGCACGATTGCATCCTGCTCGCCGAGGCCGGCACCGACGAGATCTGGTTCTTCGGCGCGGGCGCCACGGCGCGCACGGTGCGCCCCGCCGGCCGCCTGCGCGTGCCCAGCGTGCACGCCGGGCAGCTCGCCGCCCGCGCCGGGCTGGGCGTGGTGCGGCTGCCGGCGGCGCTCGTCGCGGACGACGTGCGGTCCGGGCGCCTCGTGGCGGTGCTCGAGGCGGAGACGCCGCCGGGCATGCCGGTCCACGCGGTCTACCCGAGCGGCCGGCACCTCGCGCCCAAGGTGCGCGCGTTCCTCGAGCTGGTGTCGGGCGGCGCCGCGGCGCTGCCCTGGGATCCGCCGGGGCGCGCGCCGGACCTGGGGCCGGGGGACGCCGCGGAACGCAGCGTTCCGGCGCGGCCGGTCGCCCCGGCGCGCCGCCGCGGGTAGATCCGGTCCGCGCGGCGGCCGGGCACTCCGCCCGGCGGCGCGGGCGGAGGCGGCCATGGCGGGCGGCGTGCTGGACATCGGGGACGCGGAGTTCGAGCGCGAGGTGCTGAGCGCGGCCGAGCCGGTGCTGGTGGAGTTCACCGCGGCGTGGTGCGCGCCCTGCAGGGCGCTCGCGCCCACGCTGGAGGCGCTCGCGAGCGGCTACCGCGGCCGCGTGAAGGTCGCCGCGCTCGACGTGGAGCGGCACCCGGCCACCGCCGAGCGGTACGGGATCCGCGCGATGCCGACGCTGCTCTTCTTCAAGGGCGGCAAGGTGGCCCGGCAGCTCGTCGGCGCGGTGCCGCGCGCGCGCCTCGAGGACGCGGTGCGCGAGCTCCTGCCCCGATAGGCGGGCGCACGGCCGGGTGGGAGCCCGGACCACCTCCCGCGCCCGCCGCGTGCCTGCGCGCGGGGGCGCAGGTCGGCGCTTCCGAGGCCGGCGCCCGGAGGGTACTCTCGCTGCTCGACCGGGGGCGCGTGGCCCCCGGCGCCCCGGAGCGCGAGCGTGAGCGGCGAAGAACAGCGGACCCCGGTCCCGGCCTGGGCGTCCTCGCGGGCAGCCCCGGCGCTGGTGGTGGCGGTCGCGATCATCGACCTGCTGGCCGTCCTGCTGGTCGGGTCCTCGGTCGAGCAGAGCCGGCTCCACCAGCACGAGCGCGCCACCGCGGCCACCCAGAACCTGGCCGCCGCGCTGGAGCAGTACCTCGGCGGCATCTTCGAGAAGGTCGAGCTGACGCTGCTCACGGTGGCCGACGAGTACGCGCGCGAGTCGGCCGCGGGCCGGCTGGACTCGCCGATGTTCGACGACTTCCTGGCGCGCCAGCGCGGACGGATCCCGCAGGTCCACGCGCTCGAGGTCTTCGACGCGAACGGGGTGCTGGCGCACGGCCGCGACGCGCCCCCCGGGGTCGTCAGCGACATCTCCGACCGCGAGTACTTCCGGCGGCTGCGGGACGACCCGGGCCTCGGCGTGATCGTCTCGAGCCCGCTCGTGGGACGGCTCACCGCCCGCCCGCAGCTGGTCATGGCCCGCGCGCTCCGGCGCGCGGACGGCGGCTTCGCCGGCGTCGCGGTCGCGAGCGTGCTGCTGGAGGACCTGGCCCACGCGCTGGAGGGCTACGACGTGGGCGCGCGGGGCGTCATCGTGCTGCGCGATCCCGACCTGGGCGTGGTGGTGCGCCGCCAGACCTCCGGCGCGCCCATCGCGCTCGGCGACCGCACCGTCTCGCCCGAGCTGCTGGCGCTGCTCCGCGACGGCCACCGCTCCGCCACCTACTCCGGCGTGGCGGTGGACGGCGTCGAGCGCACCTTCACGTTCCGGCGGATGGCGCGCACCGGGCACCTCGTCATCGTGGGGCTCGCGTGCGACGACTACCTCGCCGGCTGGCGCCGCTCCACGGTGCTCGCCACAGCCGTGCTCGCGGCCTTCGGCCTGCTCACCGCCGCCGCGGCCTGGCTGACGCTGCGCGCCTGGCGCCGGCACCAGGCGGCGGTGCAGGACCTCGCCGAGCAGGAGACCCGCTTTCGGCTGCTGGCCGAGAGCGCCACCGACGTGATCTGGATGGTGGACGCGGCGCGCCGCCTCACCTACGTGAGCCCGGCGGTGCAGCGCCTGGCAGGGTGGACGCCGGAGGAGGCCTGCCGCGTCCGCTGGCCGCGGCTCCTGTCGCCGCCCTCCATCGAGCGGATCCGCTCGGCGCTCGCCCGGCTCGGCGCGGTGGCGCCGCACGCGCAGCCGTTCGCCGACGCGCTCATCGACCACGAGGTGGTGGCGAAGGACGGCCGGCGGGTCCACGCGGAGTCCCGCTTCAGCCTCCTGTGGAGCGCCGACGGGCAGGTGCTCGGCGCCATCGGCGTGACCCGCGACGTCACCGAACGGCGCGAGATGCAGGCGCGGGTGCAGGCCGCGGAGCGCATGGCGGCGCTCGGGACGATGGCGGCCGGCGTCGCCCACGAGGTGAACAACCCCCTCACCTACGTGTACGGCAACGTGGCGTTCGCGCTGGAGCGGCTGCGGTCGGTGGACGTCGCGCGCGGCCGGCAGGGGCCCGTCGACGAGGCGCTCCAGGCGCTGCGCGAGGCGCTGGCCGGCGCCGACCGCGTCCGCCACATCGTGCGCGACCTGAAGGCGTTCTCGCGCGCCGAGGACGGCCGGCTCGAGCCGGTGGACGTGGCGCAGGTCATCGAGGGCTGCCTCAAGATGACCGCGACGCTCACCGGCGACCGGGCGCAGGTGAGCGTGCGGCTCGCGCAGGTCCCGCGGGTCCTGGCGAGCGAGGCGCGGATCGGGCAGGTGATGCTGAACCTGATCGTGAACGCCGCGCACGCCATCCCCGAGGGCGACCCCGACGCGAACCGCATCGAGGTCTCCACCGCGCTCGCCGCGGACGGGCGCGTCGAGGTGGTGGTGACCGACACCGGCACGGGCATCGCGCCCGAGGTGCTGCCCCGCATCTTCGAACCGTTCTTCACCACCAAGGGCGTGGGGGAGGGGACGGGGCTGGGCCTGTCGATCTGCCACGGGATCGTGAAGGGGCTGGACGGCGAGATCGAGGTCGAGACGGCGGTGGGACGGGGGAGCCGGTTCCGAGTGCTGCTCCCGCCGGCGCCGGAAGGCGCGGTGGCCGCGCCGCCGGAGGCGCCCCCCGCGCCCGCCGCGCCGCCGCGCCGGCGGGTGCTGGTGCTCGACGACGATCCGCTGGTGGCGCGCGCCATCGGCCGGACGCTCTCGCGCGACTGCGCGGTGGACGTGAGCACCGACCCGGTGCAGGCGCTCTGGCGCGTCCACTCGGGCGAGCGCTGGGACGTGATCCTCTGCGACCTGATGATGCCCGAGCTCGCCGGGATGGACGTCCACGCGTCCATCCAGGAGATCGATCCCGGCCAGGCGGCGCGCATCGTGTTCATGACCGGCGGTGCGTTCACCACCCGGGCGCGCGAGTTCCTGGAGCGCGTCCCGAACGCCCGGCTCGAGAAGCCCCTCGACCCGGCCACGCTGGCGCGGGTGCTCGAGGCGGGCGGCCGCGGGGCGCCGGGCGACGGGACGGCCGGCCGCTGAGGCTCAGGCCGGGCGCAGCCGCCCCAGCAGCACCGGCGCGCACGGGGGCGGCGGGGCTCGCTGGTCCCGGCGCTCCGCCTCCCGCTCCGCCAGCACGGCCTGGCAGGCGGGGCAGGACACGGTGACGGGCACGATGGTCCAGAACCGGCCGTTCTCCGCCCGGCACGCCGCGCCGCCCGCCGCCTCCTCGTAGAAGTGGATCATCGCGTCCCCCCTGGTCGGCTAGACCCTGCGACCGTGCCCAGCGTCGCGCGCCGGCGCTCGCGGCGGAAGTCGCGCGAGCGCCCGACCCGCACCGCCGGGACGCGCGGACGGGGGACAGCTGGGGCACGCCGCCACGCGGCGGGGGTGGGCACGCGCCCGCAGCCGGGGTATGGATGCGCCCCCATGGCGACCCCTGGCGACGGCGGCGGGCCCGACCTCGATCCGGCCGACCTCGCGGCGGCCCTCCGCGTGCTGGCGCGGGTGGCCGAGGACCGCACCCTGCTCGCGCGCGTGGACGCGGACGCGCGCGTGGCGCTGCAGCGGCTCGCCGGCGAGGTGGCGCGGCCGGATCTCAAGGCGCGCAAGAAGCTGCAGAAGGCCCTGCTCAAGGAGGAGCACCGCGCGCGCCGCTCCCGCGACGCCGACCTGCGCCGGGACACCGGCATCCAGCGGCTCCGGCAGGCGCCGGTGTTCGTGGCGCCGCTCCCCGAGCTGCCGCCGCCCGGCGCCGACGCGTCCGGCTGGTGGCCGCGGCTGCCGGGCGCGGGCGAGGCCGCCGCGGCCGGCCCGGGCGCGGACGCGGTCGCGGAGAACACCGGACCGGAGCTGTCGGAGCCGCGCAAGTGCTACGTGTGCAAGGCGAGCTTCCGCCGCCTGCACCCGTTCTACGATCAGCTGTGCCGCGCCTGCGGGGACGAGAACCAGGCGCGCCGCACCGCCGGCGTGGACCTTCGCGGCCGGGTGGCGCTCGTCACCGGCGCGCGCGTGAAGATCGGCTACCAGGCGGCGCTGCTGCTGCTCCGCGCCGGCTGCACCGTGGTGGCGCTGACCCGGTTCCCGCGCGACGCCGCGGCGCGCTACGCGCGCGAGGCGGACTTCGAGCGCTGGCGGGACCGGCTCTCCATCCACGGCGTGGACCTGCGCCACACGCCAAGCGTGGAGCTGCTCTGCCAGCGCCTCGACGCGACGCTGCCGCGGCTCGACTTCCAGCTCCACAACGCCTGCCAGACGGTGCGGCGGCCGCCCGGGTTCTACGCGCACCTGCTCGAGGCCGAGCAGGTGGCGCCCTCCGCGCTGCCGCCGGCCGAGCGCGCGCTGCTGCGGGACTGGGAGGCGTTCCGGGACGCGCTCCGCGGCCAGGGGGGCGCCGCGGGCGTGACCGGGCCGGCGCTGCTCTCGCAGGCGCGCAGCGACGCGGACCTGCTCCTGCCCGGGAAGAGCGCGCTGGAGCTGTTCCCGCGCGGCGTGCTCGACCAGGACCTGCAGCAGGTGGACCTGCGCACGCACAACTCCTGGCGCCTCCGGCTGCACGAGGTGCCCACGCTGGAGCTGCTGGAGGTGCTGCTGGTGAACGCGACGGCGCCGTTCGTGATGGCGTCGCGGCTGAAGCCGCTGATGACGCGGGCGCCCGGGGCGCCCGAGGGGACCGCCACCAGCGGCGACGCGGCCCGCCACGTGGTGATGGTGTCGGCGATGGAGGGGCAGTTCTACCGCGAGCACAAGACCGACCGGCACCCGCACACGAACATGGCCAAGGCGGCGCTCAACATGCTGGTGCGGACCAGCGCGGCGGACTACGCGAAGGACGGCATCTTCCTGAACGCGGTGGACACCGGCTGGGTCACCGACGAGGACCCGGCCCACCTCGCCGCGCGCAAGGTGGAGGAGCACGCGTTCTCGCCGCCGCTCGACGTGGTGGACGGCGCGGCGCGCATCGTCGCGCCCATCTTCGACGGCTTCCGCACCGGCCGGCATCCGGCCGGGCAGTTCTTCAAGGACTACCGGCCGGTGCCGTGGTGAGTTCGGGGGCGGGGCGCAGCCCCGAGCGCGGCAAGGCCGCGCCCGCGGGGACCTCGTGCGAGCCCGCGCAGGCGGGCGCGCGAGGTCACGGGCCCCCGGCCGGTGCCGTGGTGAGGCCGGGGGCGGGGCGCAGCCCCGAGCGCGGCAAGGCCGCGCCCGCGGGGACCTCGTGCGAGCCCGCGCAGGCGGGCGCGCGAGGTCACGGGCCCCGCGCAGCAGGGTGGGGCCCCGCGGAGCTCCGCTCCGTGGGGCGGGGCGCAGCCCCGTGGGATCAGTAGACCGAGTTCGCCGCGTGGCTGAACATCGTGGTGATGGGCTCGCTCAGCTGGTGGGCGCGGCCGCCGCGGATGTAGCTCTCGAGCTGCTCGATGTCCGACTGCTTCTCCTCGACCACCAGGTCCACCAGGTCGAGCATCGAGATGACGCCGACCACCACGCCGCCCTCGCGCACCGCGAGGTGGCGGGTGCGGCGGGTGCGCATGAGCTGCGCGCACTCCGCGTCGGTGGCCTGCGGCGCGACGGCGGGGAAGTCGGGGCGCAGCACCGCGGCGAGCGGCGTCTTCGCGGGGTCGACCCCGCGCGCGATGGCGGCGACCAGGTCGCGCTCGGTCACCAGCCCCGTGAGCGCCCCGCCGCGGCGCACGCCGACCGAGCCGATGCCGCGGTCGGTCATGAGGCGGGCGGCCTCGGCGCAGCTGGCGGTGTCGTCGAGGGCGACGACGGTGCGGGTGACGCGGGTCTGGATCGAGGCCATGTGCGGTTGCCCTCCGGGGCTGAGCGGCCGGGCGCTGCCCGGCGTGTTCCGGAGGCGATGATGCGCCCCCGCGCGCGCCGCGCCTCCACGCAAGATCGGATGGACCATAGGCAGAGCTGATGGCCGGCTCCCGGCCGCGCAGGGGATCTGATAGCCTGCGCGGGTGCGCCGCCTCGATCCCCGCAAGCTCGAGACCTTCCGCGTGGTCGCGCAGGCCCGGAAGATCTCCACCGCCGCCAAGCTGCTCCACCTGTCGCAGCCGGCGGTGACCGCGCAGATCCGCGCGCTCGAGGAGGAGTGCGGCCGCGCGCTGCTGGTCCGCTCGTCGAAGGGCGTCACCCCCAACGACTGGGGGCTGCGGCTGCTCGACACCGCGAAGCAGGTGCACGCCTTGCTCGGCGAGGTGGAGGGCGCGTTCCTGGAGGAGCCGGGCGTGGGCGAGGAGGTGGTGCTCGGCGCGAGCATGACCACCGCCTCCTACGTCGTCCCGCCGCTCGTCGCCGGCTACCGGGCGGTGCACGGGCGCGCCCCGTTCCGGATGCAGGTCGCGAACACCGCGCGCGTGCTGGAGTGGGTGGCCGACGGCAAGGTGCCGCTCGGGATCGTGGAGGGCCGGCTGCGCTCGCCCCGCGTCCACCTGGAGCGCTACCTGGAGGACGAGCTGGTGGCGGTCGCCGCCGCATCCGCCCGCGACCTGCTGCGCATCTCCCGCGCGGCCGACCTCGCCTCGGCGCCGCTGCTGCTGCGCGAGCCCGGGTCCAACACCCGCGCGCTGGTGGAGGAGGCGCTGGCCGGCGTCCTCGGGGCTCGCTCGGTGCGGCGGTCCGAGCTCCTGTTCGGCTCCAACCAGTCCATCAAGATGGCCGCGGTGGCGGGGCTGGGCGTGGCGTTCGTCTCGCGCTGGAGCGTCCAGCTCGAGGTGGCCGCCGGCACGCTGCGCATCCTCCCGTTGCGCGACCTGCGGCTCACCCGGTCCTTCTCCTGGGCGACCGCCTCGCCCCGCCTCCAGGGGGCCGCCGGCCGGTTCCAGGCCTGGGCCCGCCAGCACCCGCCGCCCAGGCCCTAGGCCGGCGCGGAGCCGGGTCCCCGCGGCGCTTTGTCGGCGCCGGCCGATGGTGTATGGCTACGGCCCCATGAAGACCCTGACCGAGCTGAGCGGCACCCTCATCCGGACGGCGGCGGCGGCGATCGCGGCCGCGCGGCGCAACCTCCCGGCCGAGCCCGAGCCCGTCGCGGCGGCGCCTGCCCCCGCGGCCACGCCCGAGGCGGCGCCCGACGCCGCTCCCGAGGCGGCCGCGTCGGCCGAGGCGGCACCGGCCACCGACGCGCAGCCCGAGGCGGTCGCGCAGCCCGAGGCCGCGGCGCCCGCCGCGCCGGCGCCCCAGGGCGAGAGCGAGGCCGTGAAGGCCGCGCTCGACGCCGCGGTGTCCGGGGCGACCGGGGTGTCCGGCGATCGCCTGGCGCTCCTCCGCGCCGCGGTCGAGGTGGTGGGACGCCGCGCCGAGGACGTCCGGCTGGTCCGGGTCTTCGGGGTCGAGGAGCCGGTCGCCGGCGCCAAGACGCTCGGCGACCACCAGTTCCTGGTGGACCTGTTCCCCGCGAGCATGAAGCAGACGGCCGGCGGCGACCGCGACGATCGCGGCGGGCGCCGGGGTGGTCGCGGCGGCCGGGGCGGGGGAGGCGGCGGCCGCGGCGGTGGCGGCAAGGGAGCCGGCGCGGCGACCGGCGGCTTCTCCATGGACTCGCTGCGCGAGGACCGCCGCAACGAGCGCGGCGGCGGGCGCGGGCGGCCGGGCGGCGGCGGCCGGCGGCCGGGTGGCCCGGGCGGCGGGCGCGGTCCCGGCGGCCCCGGCGGCGGCGCGCCGAAGAAGTAGCGCCCTCTCGCGCATGCACGACCCGCTCGCACCGCTCCTCGCCGACGGCGTGGTCGAAGCCGTCGGCGCGCGCCTGAAGACCGGCAAGGAGGCCGAGGTCTGGCTCGTCCAGGCCGGCGGCGAGGTGGTCGCGGCCAAGGTCTACAAGGCCCGCCAGACCCGCACCTTCCGCAACGACGCGGCCTACCGCGAGGGCCGCCGCGTCCGCGACAGCCGCACGCAGCGCGCCATGGACCGTGGGAGCCGCTTCGGCCAGGCGGCCGCGGAGGAGGCGTGGAAGGCGCGCGAGGCCGACGCGCTGCACGCGCTCCACGCCGCGGGCGTGCGGGTCCCGCGCCCGGTGCTGTTCTACGAGGGCGTGCTGCTCATGGAGCTGGTCGTCGGGCCGGACGGCCACCCCGCGCCGCGCCTGGTGGACGCGCGCGTGCCGCGCGAGCGCGCCGCCGCGCTCTACGCCGACCTGCGCGCGCAGGCGGTGCGCATGCTCTGCTGCGACCTCATCCACGGCGACCTGTCGCCGTACAACGTGCTGCTCGGGCACGACGGCCCGGTGGTGATCGACTTCCCGCAGGTGGTCGGCGCCGCGCACAACGGCCAGGCGGAGGCGTTCTTCCGGCGCGACCTCGAGAACCTGCGCCGCTTCTTCGCCGCCCTCGATCCCGCGCTCCACGCCGCCGCGGGCGACGCGCGGGAGATCTGGCGTGCGTACGTCCGGCGCGAGCTGACCCCCGACTTCGTCCCGTCCGGCCGCGCGCCGGAGCCCGCGCCGCGCGCTCCCGCGCACCCGTCCGCCCGCGCCGGTGGTCGTGGACAGCCCCAGCGGCCGCACGCCGCGGCTCCGCACGCCGCGCCCACGCAGCCGGCGCCCGCGCCCACGCACGCGGCGCCCGCGCGCGCTGCACCCGCGCATGGGGACGCGCCGCAGCGGCGCGCCCCCGGGAACCGGCAGCGCGGGCCGGGCCCCGGCGATCGCGGCGGCCGCCCCGGCGACCGCGGCGCCCGCCCTGCAGACCGCGGGGGCCGCCCAGCCGATCGCCGCGAGCACGGCGGGGATCGCGGCGGCGAACGGCGCCGCGCCGGTGCCGCCCCCGGACCCGAGGTGATCCGCGTCGAGCGCCTGCCGCTCGCCGGCCCACGCGACCGGCCCGGCCACGCGCAGCCGCCGCGCCCCGGGTCGGGGACGCCCTCCCAGCACGGTCGCGGACCCGGGCCCCGCCCCGGCGGCCCGCGACGCGGTCCGCGGCGCTGACGGGCCCCTGCGGCGCGATGTCGCGCCCCGCCCACGCCCGCCAGAAGAGCCCTCGCCTCGGCCACTTACCCCTGCGCCGCGCCGTCCGTCGGCCGCCGGTTCGGTGCGCGTCCGGGACGCCCCTGGTGGTACCATGCCGCCGCTTTCCCCCGAAAGCGCCGCGCCGGCACACACCCCGGCCCGGAGCCCTTCCGCTGCAGAGGTCGTTCGATGCCGAAGCTCCTCGCCCTGCTGTCCTCCCTCAAGCTCGCCGTGATCCTGCTCGTGCTGCTGCTGCTCGGGCTGTCGGCGGGCACGATCATCGAGTCGCGGTCCGGCGTCGAGGTGGCGGGTCGGCTCGTCTACTACGCGCCCTGGTTCCTGGCGCTCCAGGCGCTGTTCACGGTGAACGTGGTCGCGTCGCTCGTCGCGCTGTTCCCGTACGGGAAGATGCGGATCGGCTACCTGCTCACCCACGGCTCGCTGGTGCTGATCCTGGTCGGCGCGCTCGTCACCTACTTCTTCAAGGTGGAGGGGACGCTCGGCCTGTGGGAGGGCCAGACCGGCAACGAGATCGACCAGGTGGAGAACGGCCAGCTGGTGGCGCGACACACGCTGCCGTTCTCGGTCCGGCTGATGGACTTCCAGATCGACCACTACCCGGGGACGATGCGCCCGGCGCAGTTCCGCAGCTACGTGGTCATCCTCGACGCGCAGACCGGGGCCGGCACGCCCGGCGCGCTCTGGATGAACCACCCGCTGGAGGTGGCGGGGTACACCATCTTCCAGTCGAGCTACCAGCAGGAGAACGGGCGCGAGGCGTCGGTCTTCTCGGTGTCGAAGGACCCGGGCCAGCCCATCGTCTTCGCCGGCTACGTGCTGCTGGTGCTGGGCATGTGCGTGGTGTTCGGCACCCGCATCGTGCAGCGCCGCCGCGCCGCCGCGCTGCTCGCGAGCCTGGCCGTGCTCGCGCTGGCGCGCCCCGCCGCCGCGGCGGACGAGGTGACGAAACGCGAGGTAGAGACGCCCCGCATGCTGCTGATGGACGCCGACATGGCGGCGCTGCGCCGCCTGCCGGTGCAGGCCGACGGCCGCCTCATGCCGCTCGACACCTGGGCGCGCGAGAACGTCTGGAAGATCACCGGGCGGCGGCAGTGGCAGGGCCGGGACGCGGTGGCCGTGGCGGCGGGCTGGCTGGCCAACCCGCAGCTCGCCGCCGAGGATCCGGTGATCGCGCTCGACGACGCCGAACTCGCCGCGGCGATCGGCCTGCCCGGCGCCACGCACGCGGCGCTGGTGCAGGTGGCGCGCAGCCCGCAGTTCGGGCAGCTCATGCGGCAGGCCTCCGAGCAGGAGGCGCGCAACGAGCCGCGCCGCGGCGTCCTCGCCGACGTCGAGAAGCTCTACGAGCGCGCCCAGCGGATGGGCGATCTCATCTCCGGCGGCGTGCGGCCGGTGCCGGTGGGCGGGCCGGCCGAGGCGCGCTGGAACCCGGCGCCGCAGCCCGGGCTGCCCGGCCTGCTCGAGGTGGCCCGCGGGCCGCGCCTGGAGGGCTGGCCGTCTGCCGCCGCGATGGATCGCGAGGTCTCGTACAATGCCACGCGCCCGAGCCGCATCGCCTGGATCGTGCTGGTGGGCGCGCTGGTGGCCGCGATCGCCGGCTGGCGCACGCGGAACCGCACGCTCGACGCGGCGGCCGCGGTGCTGCTGGTGATCGGGTTCGGGGTGATGACCTGGGGCCTCGGCACGCGCTGGGCGGTGGGCGGCCGCGTGCCCGCGTCCAACATGTACGAGTCGATGCTGTTCCTGGCGTGGGGCGTGGGCCTGTTCGCGCTCGTCGCGCTCGTCTTCATCCGCAACCGCCTGGTGCTCGTGAACGCGAGCGCCGGCGCCACGCTCACCATGCTCCTGGTGGACCTGCTGCCCATGGACGGCTTCATCCACCCGATGCCGCCGGTGCTCACCGGCACGCCCTGGCTCGCCATCCACGTGCCCATCATCATGGTGAGCTACGCGGTGCTGGCGCTCGGGGTGATCATCGCGCACATGCAGATCGCGTTCGGCGCGCTGGCGCCCAGGCGCGAGGACCTCATCGAGAAGATGGCCGACCTGAACTACTGGTACACGATGGTCGGCTCGATCCTGCTCATCGCCGGCATCCTCACCGGCTCGATCTGGGCGGCGTCGTCCTGGGGCCGGTACTGGGGCTGGGATCCGAAGGAGGTCTGGTCGCTGGTCGCGTTCCTCGCGTACATGGCCATCCTGCACGGCCGCTCCGACCGGCTCCTCGGCCGCTTCGGCGTGGCGGCCTGGAGCATCATCGCCTTCCAGACCATCCTCATGACGTACCTCGGGGTGAACTACGTCCTCGGGACCGGGCTCCACGCGTACGGCTTCGGCGACTCGCCCATCGTGATCTGGATGGTGCTCATCGCGCTGGCCGAGATCGCGTTCCTGGCCTGGGGCGGGTTCGCCCAGCGCCGCGGCCAGGCGCGCACGCCGGCGGCCGGGTAGCGCGGGCCGCCGGGCGGCGTCCCCGATCCCGACGCGCGATCGTCCACCCACACGCAGGAGGAGACAGCCGATGCCCACCACCGCGGAGAACCTGGAGGTCGCGTTCGCCGGCGAGAGCCAGGCCAACCGGAAGTACCTCGCGTTCGCGAGGAAGGCGGAGAAGGAGGGCTACCCGCAGATCGCCCGCCTGTTCCGCGCGGCGGCCGACGCCGAGACGATCCACGCGCTGGCCCACCTGCAGAACATGGGCGGCGTCGGCTCGACGCTCGAGAACCTGCGCGAGGCGGTCGCGGGCGAGACCTACGAGTACACCGAGATGTACCCGCCCATGGTCGAGCAGGCCATCGCCGAGCAGCACAAGGCGAAGACCATGCTCGACTGGGCGAACCGGGTGGAGAAGGTGCACGCCACCCTGTTCAAGCAGGCGCTTGCGGCGCTCGAGGCCGGGCAGGACCTGTCGAAGATGGACGTGTACCTGTGCCCGGTCTGCGGCGACGTCGAGTTCGGCGTCCCCACCGACAAGTGCCCGGTGTGCGGCACGCCCGCGTCGCGGTTCGAGAAGATCGCGTGAGGGATCACCCGGGGTCGCGGCGCCGAGCGCCGCGGCCCCGGCGCCGCGCCGGGGGCGCACGGCGGCGCGGTTCCAGAAGCGCCTAGTGCCGACGGGCGCCCCCGGAAGCTTCGCGCCGCGATGCGCGGAGCCCGCCCGGCGGAGGCAGGACCCAGGGTTCGGCCCCCAGGGTCCTGCGGCGCGGCGCCACGCTGACCAGATCGCAGGCATGCCCCGCCGCGAGGCAGAGCCGCCCGCCGGCAGCGAGCCCTCGCGCGAGGAGGCGACGGGCCCGACCTCGGCCGATCCGCAGGTGTCCCTGCGCGAGCAGTTCGCGAAGCTGGCCGAGAGCGTGCCGGGCGTGATCTGCTCGTTCCGGCTCCGGCCGGACGGCACCGCCTCGATGCCCTTCGCGACGCCCGCCGCGGAGGAGCTGTACGGCGTGTCGCGCGAGGAGCTCGCGCGGGACATGTCCGCCTGGGCGCGCAACGTCCACCCCGACGACCTGCCCGGCGTGGTCCGGCGGATCGCAGCGTCCGCCCGGACGCTCTCGCGCTGGCACGACGTGTTCCGGTACCAGCACCCGACGCGCGGGCTGCGCTGGATCGAGGGCTGGTCGTCGCCGCAGCCGGAATCCGGCGAGGGGGTGATCTGGCACGGCTACGTGACCGACGTCACCGCGCACAAGCAGCTCCAGGAGCACCTGCGGGAGAGCGAGCGCAAGCTGAGGGAGGTCATCCGCGCCTCCGGGGCCGCCTACTTCGAGCACTCCGCCGATCTCTCCAGCGGCTTCGCCACGCCGCGGATGGCGGAGATCCTGGGCTTCGCGCCGGAGGCGCTCCCGGTCTGCCCGGCGCTCGTGCCCTGGCTGATGGAGCGGCTGCACCCCGAGGACGCGCCCGGCTTCGTGTCCGCGATGGCCGAGTACGCCACCGGCAAGGCCGCCGAGCTCGAGCGCGAGCTGCGGGTGCGCGGCCGGGAGGGCTGGCGCTGGGTGCGGCTGGTGATCACCGCGGTCACCCGGAGCGGGCACCGCCCGGACCGGAGCGCGGGGCTGGTGTTCGACATCACGGAGCGCATGGACGCGGAGGCGCGGCTCCTGGCCGATCGCTCCGCGCTGGAGCGGCTGCACGAGGTGTCCGCCCGGCTGGTGAGCGAGGACGCGCTCCCCACGCTGCTCGAGGCCGTGATGGACGCGGCGCTGGCGGTGGCGGGCGCGCGCATGGGGACGCTCCACATCCTGGAGGAGGGCTCCTCCGCGCTCCGCCTCGTGGCGCAGCGCGGCTTCCCGCCCGACGTGGTGCGGTCGCTCGCGGAGGTGCCCGACGATCCCGTCGCCTGCCCCGAGCGGCTGCGCGGGAAGGAGCGGCACGTGGTGGAGGATGCGCGCGCGTGCCCGCACCTCGCCGGGACGCAGGCGCAGCGGCTGCTCGAGGACGCCGGCGTGCGGGCGCTGCAGTCCACGCCGCTCATCGCCCGCGACGGGCGGCCGCTCGGGATGATCTCCACGCACTGGCGCGAGCCGCACCGGCCGGACGACGTGACGCTGCGGATGCTCGACCTGCTGGCCAGGCAGGCCGCGGATCTGATCGAGCACCGCCGGCGCGAGCAGGCGCTGCGCGACGCGGATCGGCGGAAGACGGACTTCCTGGCGGTGCTCTCGCACGAGCTGCGCAACCCGCTCGCGCCGATCCGCAACGCGGTCTACCTGCTGCACCACGCGCCGCCCGGCGGACCGCAGGCGGAGCGGGCGCGCGCGGTCATCGAGCGGCAGGCGGATCACCTCGCCAAGCTGGTGGACGACCTGCTCGACCTCAGCCGCGTGAACTTCGGGAAGATCGCGCTGCAGCGCACGGTGCTCGACGCCCGCGAGGTGGTGCGCCGCACCTGCGACGACCTCCGGCCCCTGTTCGACGAGCGCGGGCCGGCGCTGCACCTCGACCTGGACGATCAGCCGGTGTGGGTGGACGCCGATCCGACGCGCCTCGCCCAGATCGCGGGCAACCTGCTCACGAACGCGGCGAAGTTCACGCCGCCCGGCGGGCGGGTGGCCGTGACCGTGCGCGCGGAGGGTGGGAGCTGCGTGCTGCGGGTCCGAGACACCGGCGTCGGGATCGATCCGGGCCTCCTGGAGGCGATCTTCGAGCCGTTCGCCCAGGCGGAGCGCACCCGCTGGACCGCGCGCGGGGGGATGGGGATCGGCCTCTCGCTGGTGCGCAGCCTGGTGGGCATGCACGGCGGGACGGTCGTCGCCCGGAGCGAGGGGGCCGGCCGCGGCGCGGAGCTGGTGGTGACGCTCCCGCTGGCCCCGCAGCACGCCGGCGTCGCCGGGCGAGCCCCGACGCCCGCCGTCCCGCGCCTCGACCTGGTGCTCGTGGAGGACGAGGCCGACGGGCGTGAGACGCTGGGCGAGATCCTGCGCATGCAGGGGCACGAGGTCCGCCTCGCCGCCGACGGACGCCAGGGGATCGAGGCCGTCCGGGAGCGGCTGCCGGACGCGCTCATCTGCGACGTGGGGCTGCCCGACCTGAACGGCTACGAGGTGGTGGCGCGCGTCCGCGCCGTGCCCGGAGGCGCCGCCACGTACGCGGTGGCGCTCACCGGGTATGCGCAGCCCGACGACGTGCAGCGCGCGCGCGACGCCGGGTTCGACGCCCACCTCGCGAAGCCGCCCGACCTCGACCAGCTCGAGCGACTGCTCGCGGAGGCCGCCGCGCGTCGGGCGCGCCGCGCGCCGGCGGTGGAGCCGGTGCCGCCTCCCTGAGCCCCCGGGCCCCTGCGGCGACGCGGGCGCGCCGGCGGCGATCCGGGATCGCGCGGACGCGCCAGGTCGACGGGCGCGCGGCCCGATCACCCCGGGGTCGCGGCGCCGCGCGCCGCCGCCGCGTCGCCGCGCTGGCCGCGCACCGGCGGCGCGAGCTGCGCCCGGAGCGCGGCCACGTCGAACCACAGCTCCTCGCGCGAGATCCGGTCGCCGCGCAGCTCGAACACGTGCAGCATTCGGAACGTGGCCCGTCCGGACCAACCGGCCAGCCCGCAGAAGCTCGCGTCGGCGATCGTCCCGGTCCACTCGGTCTCGTCCACCAGGAACCCCTCGCCGTACCGGCGCGCGATGGGGCGCACGCCCTCGCCGCGCAGGTCCTCGAAGAGCTGGCGGTAGAAGCCCCGGGCGGCCTCCTTCCCGGAGAGCGGCCCCCAGGTCGATCCCACGCAGCGGTGCTGCAGGTCCTCGGTGAACGTGGAGAGGACGCCGTCGAGATCGTCGTGCGCCTCCTGCTCGAAGTGCCGGTTCACCAGCCGATCCATCTCGTCCTGGGTCATGTCGCCTCCTCTGCCGGCCGGCTCCGCCGCCGCGCCTCGCCGAATCTCGCGCCGGCGTTGGCCGGCCACCATCCGACGGCCGTCGGGGCATGGGCCGCGCCGTCCGCCGCGAACCAGTTGGAGCGGGCGCTGGCGCCGCGGCGGGCGCGGCCGCTATGGGGACCGGCACCGGCGGCGCCGCGCGCCCCGGGCGAGGGGGCCGCATGCCGGATCGCCGGGCGGGGACGGAGCGCGTGGAGCGGGACGTGGCGGCGCTTTGCCGGCGGGGCCTGCCCTGGACCACGCTGTGGGAGGCCGCCCGCGGCCGCGTCGCGGACGCGATCCCGTTCGAGGCGGCGGCGTTCGCGGCCACCGACCCGGCCACGCTCCTGCCCACCACCGGCGTGCTCCACGAGCTGCCCGACCGCTACTGCGCCGCCATCCTCGACAACGAGATCCGCGAGGACGACTACGACAAGCTGTCCGCGCTCGCCCGCGGGCGGCGGCACGTGGGCGTCCTCGGCGTGAGCACCGCCGGCCGTCCGGAGCGGAGCGCCCGCTTCCGCGAGGTGCTCGCGCCCATCGGGCTCGGCCGCCAGGCGCGCAGCGCGTGCGTGGCGGGCGGCGGCTGCTGGGCCTGGCTCGACCTGTACCGCGAGCGCGGGCGGCCGGAGTTCACGGGGCCCGAGGCCGAGGCGCTGGGGCGCATCGCCCGGAGCCTCGCGGAGGCGCTCCGCGCGTCGCTGCTCCTGGAGGGCGCGTCGGCGCGCGCGCCGGAGGACGCGCCGGGGCTGGTGCTGCTCGGGCCCGGGCTGGAGCGGGTCGCGGCCGATGCGGCCGCGGAGCGCTGGCTGGAGGAGCTGGGCGCGGACGGGGCGGCGCCGCCGCTGGTGCTCCAGGCGGTCGCCGCCGCCGCGCGCCGGCGCGACGAGGCGGGGGAGGCGGGGGAGGCGGCCGGGCCGCCGCGGGTGCGGGCCCGCGCGCGCTCCGGACGCTGGCTGACCGTGCACGGCTTCCGGCCCGCCGGCCGCGCGGGCGTGGAGCTCGCCGCGCTGATCGAGCCGGCTGCGCCGGTGGAGCTGGCCGAGCTGCAGGTCTGCGCGTTCGGGCTGACGCCGGCGGAGCGCCGGGTGCTGCAGCTCACGCTGCAGGGGCTCTGCACCAAGGAGATCGCGGCGGCGCTGGGCATCTCGCCCTACACCGCGCGCGACCACCTCACCCACGTCTTCGACAAGACCGGCGCCCGCAGCCGCGCGCAGCTGTTCGCGCGCCTCGCCGCGGCGCGCCCGCCCGAGCGCGCCCGCGCCGCCGGGCCCGGCGCGATCCTGGCCGGTGGCGCGCGCGAGGAGGCCTGAGAGCACGTGAACCCATCCCCTCCCGTCGCCGCGGCGGCCGATCCGCGTCGCATCGCGTCGTTGCTCCTCCCTCACATGCCGACGGGCATGCTCGGTCGTCGCGCCTCGCGCTGCTCGCGTCTCGACCGCCTGGCTCGGTCCGGGGATGGATTCACGCGCTCTGACCGGCCGGGCCGAGCGCGATCCGCGAACCCCCGCCGGGGATCGCGGATCGCGAGCGGTCGTTCAGGGGCAGGACAGCGCCGGGTTCCACTGCGCGAACGTGCCCTCCGGGTTGTTGCGCCAGATCCAGACGTGCAGGTCGTAGTGCCAGGGCTCGCCGGGCCCATGGCCCTCCATCGGCCCCTGGAACGCCTGGCCGAACAAGCTCGGGCGCGGCGGAACGTCGGCGGCGTCGGGCGGGGTGCTCCCGATCCAGGGGGCGCCGTCGTGGAAGATGGGCAGGACGTACTCGACGCCCACCAGCGCGAGCCCGTCGGCGGTGGGCAGGTACAGCAGGGCCTCGGGCGCGTCCGCCTCGATCGACGGATCGAGCAGCCGCGCCAGGTTGATGTAGTGGATCCCCATGGCGCCGGCGGGCGACGCGACGCACGGGCTCAGCGGCACGAAGCCCTCCGCCTCGGCGACCGCGACGTCGTGGTAGCGCGCGCTCGCGGCGCGCGCGGCCGCCAGCGCCTGGCCCTCCGACGCGGCGCGCGCCGCCGCCGAGGCCGCCGCCGCGTCGTCCTCCGGCGCCTGCCCGCCGCACCCGGCGACCGCCGCCGCCAGCGCCGCCGCGCCCGCCATGGAACCGAACCTCGTCCGCATGCTCCTCGAGGCCATCCGTCGTCCCTCCGCGAGCGATCGCCCGCACCGTTCGGCGCCGCCGCCGCCGTGCCCCCGCACGCGGCGGTCGTCGCACATGGGCGCGCACGCTACGCCGGAGGCGATGGCGGAGACATCCGACGTTCGTACGGATCGTGCGCGGCCGGAGAGGGCGTAACCGCGCGCTGGCGCCCGCCCAGGCGCCCGCCCTACCGGCCGGGTGGTCGTGTCCGCCCCTGCCTTCCCGCGGCGGGGGGCGCCGCGCGGGCCGCGGCGCGGCGGATCGGGTAAGAAGGGCCGTGCACGTCACCCCGCCCCCCGGTCCCTGGACGGCCTACGCCCGCGCGCTCCTCTCGCGGAAGCCCCGCGTCGCCGCGCCGGGGCAGGGCGGGTTCGCGCTGGAGCAGCGCGCGGCAGGGATCCGCTCCGACCCGCGGCGGGTCGCGGCCTACCGCGAGGTGTGCGGGTTCGCCGCCGGCCCCGACCTGCCGGTCACCTATCCGCACGTGCTCGCCTGGCCGCTGCACCTCGCGCTCCTCACCGCGCCGGAGCTCCCGGTGCGGGCGCTCGGGCTGGTCCACCTCCGCAACCGGATCGACGCGCTCCGACCGCTGCCCGAGGGCGTGCCGCTCGAGCTGCGCGCGCGGCTCTCGGGCCTGCGCGAGGCAGGGCGCGGCCAAGAGCTGGACCTGGTGACCGAGGCATGGGCCGCCGGTGAGCTGGCGTGGCGGGAGGAGGCGGTGCTGCTCGCTCGCCGCCCCGGCGCCGGCCGCGGTCCACCTGCGCCCGCGGACGCGGATCCCGCCGGCGCGGACGAGCGCCGCTGGGACGTGCCGGCCGCGATCGGGCGCCGGTACGCGCGCGCGTCGGGTGACTTCAACCCCATCCACCTCTCCGCGCTCACCGCCCGCGCGTTCGGCTTCGAGCGGGCCATCGCGCACGGCATGTGGTCGCTCGCGCGGATCGCCGCGGAGCTCGGCCCCGGGCTGCCAGCGGGGCCCGTCCGGCTGGACGCCTCGTTCAGGGCGCCGGTGCTGCTGCCGGCCGCCGTGACGCTGAGGCGCTGGGCGATCGCGGAGGGGCTCGGGTTCGCGCTGCGCGATCGGGGCGGGAGCCGTCCCCACGTGCTCGGCGCGCTCACGACGCGCCCCTGAGCGACCCGGTTCACGGTGAGCGGATGTGCGTGGGGCGGCGCGCCGCGCGCAGGCCCCCGCATGACTCCCGTTGGGTACACCGACGGTACTGCGACGCTGAGTCTTGACCTCCTAGGGGGGAGTCTCTTACGGTGAAGGGCACCACGCTTCAGGGCAATTCACCCGCACGTAGGGTGAAGCGCAAAGCCGCGGGTCCGGCGACGCCGGACGGCCGTGGCCGCCGTGGCGAGACCGGTTCTCCGGCCCCAGCCCACGTCTGCCCAGAGCACGCGTGGGCTTCGTCGTTTCGACGGGGCGGACGTGGTGAGGACGGACCAGCCAGGAGACGCGTCAATGAGCGTGAAGCACGACAAGAGTCACGAGGCCGGGGCGACGCACGACTTCCACGGCGGCATCTGCGGCTGCTGCGGGCCGAGCGCGACGCGCGGGATGTCGGGCGCCGAGGTGGACCTCGCCGTCGAGCAGCGCGGCGAGCGCCTCACGCGGCTCGACGAGGTGCGCGGCGACGACGTGGACCACCTGCTCTCGGCGCGCAGCCGGCGCGGGTTCCTGAAGGCCGGCGGCCTGTTCGGCGCGCTGGCGGCGGCGGCGCCGGTCCTCTCCCGCGCTCGCGCGGAGGGCAACGGCGGCTACAGCCTGTTCCAGCAGGGCGGCGGCCGGGTGCACGTGGTCGAGTCCACCTACGAGACCACGAAGTGGGGCATCTTCGACTCCAACCTGCCCGATGTCGTCCAGATCGAGTCCGGGGACGTGGTCTCGTACCCGAACACCTGGAGCCACTTCCTCAACGACCTGCAGCCGGGCATGCCGATCGAGGAGATCGCGCGGCTGCGCCTCGCCCACCCGGGCGTCGGGCCGCACTCGATCATCGGCCCCGTCGGCGTGCGCGACGCCGAGCCGGGCGACGTGCTCGAGATCCAGTACCTGCGCGTCCGCCCCACCGACTGGGCGGTCTGCTTCAACAACCCCGGCGCCCTCGGCACCGGCGCGCTGCCCGACGCGTTCCCGCAGGGGCAGGCCAAGTACTTCGACCTCGACACCGCCAACAACACCTCGGAGTTCGCGCCGGGCATCCAGCTCCGGCTCGCGCCGTTCCAGGGCACCATGGGCGTCGCGCCGGCGAACGGCGTGTTCCCCACGCCCCCGGGCCACGCCTACGGCGTCATCAGCTCGGTGCCGCCGGGGCAGCACGCCGGCAACGTGGACTGCCGCGAGGCGGGCGAGGGCTCGCGCCTGTTCGTCCCGGTGTTCCAGCGCGGCGGCAAGATCTTCACCGGTGACTCGCACGCGCTCCAGGGCGACGGCGAGGTGACGCTCACCGCGATGGAGACCGCGATGAAGGAGATCCGCGTCCGCGTGATCCTCCACAAGCAGGTCGCGCTCGCCTGGCCGATGCACGAGACGCCGGACGCCTGGATCGTCCACGGCACGAACCCGGACCTCGACACCGCGTTCCGCATCGCCCTGCTGAACGCGATCGACTTCCTCGAGGCCCGCGCCGGCCTGACCCGCCTCGACGCCTACGCCCTCTGCAGCCTCGCGGTCAGCTTCCGCGTGACGCAGGTGGTGAACGGGCAGAAGGGCATCTACGGCGTCATCCCGAAGCGCATCTTCCACCCGCAGCTCCGCGCCGCGATGGGCGTGATCTAGCCCGCGGCCGGATCGCCGCTCCGCCGGGCTCCCGGCGGGGCGGCGGTCCACCCCGTCACGCCCGCTCTTCTTCACCAGAGGTCACCATGCGGAAGTTCTCGATCGGCGTCCGCCTCACCTTCGCCTTCATGCTCGTCACCGCCGCGTTCGTGGCGGTCGGCTTCTTCGCGCTGTCGCGCCTGGCCCAGCTCGACCAGGGGCTGGACGAGGTGGCGCGCCAGCGCCTCCGCTCGCTCGAGATGGCGATCCGCGGGCTGCACGTGACGGCGCAGCAGGCGAACCACGTCGGCGTGATGCTCTCGACCGACGATCCCGCCGAGGCGCTCCGGCGCATCGAGACCATCCTCGAGCTGCGCAAGGAGGCGCAGCGGGCGAACGAGGAGGGCGACAAGCTCGCCGCGATGGAGGGCGGCATCACGGTGGTGGACAACGAGCGCACCAAGCAGGTGCTCGCGGAGCTCGCGGTGCGCCGCGCCCACCTCGGCAAGACGTTCCAGAAGACGCTCGAGACCGCCCGCACGCTGAACCTGGCCGAGACCAAGCGCGTGACGCGCGACGACCTCGTGCCGGCGCTGACCGCGGTCGAGTTCGGCTGGTCGGACTACACGAAGGCGCAGGGCGCGCAGATGCAGGAGGCGGCCGAGGCCGGGCACGCCATGTACGAGTCGGCCCGGGTGCTGGTGGTGGCGGTGCTGCTCTCCACCGCGGTGATCGCGATCGTGCTCTCGTTCTGGGTGACGCGCACCATCGTCCTGCCGCTCGGCAGCGCGGTGAAGGCCGCCGACCGGATCGCGGCGGGCGACCTGCGCGACGCCGTGGAGGTCTCCGGCCGCGACGAGCTGGGCAAGCTGCTCGCCGCCATGAAGACCATGGGCGAGAAGCTGGCGCAGGTGATCTCGGAGGTGCGCGCCGGCGCCGACGCGCTGGCCGGCGCCTCGTCGCAGGTCTCCTCCACCGCCCAGACGCTGTCGCAGGGCACCGGCGAGCAGGCCGCCAGCGTGGAGGAGACGACCTCCTCGCTCGAGGCGATGCACGCCTCCATCACGCAGAACGCGGAGAGCGCGCGCCAGACCGAGACCGCCGCGAAGGCCCAGGCGGGCAGCGCGGGCCGCAGCGGCACGGCCGTCACCGAGACGGTCGCGGCCATGCGCTCCATCGCGGAGAAGATCTCGATCATCGAGGAGATCGCGTATCAGACGAACCTGCTGGCGCTGAACGCGGCCATCGAGGCCGCCCGCGCCGGCGACCACGGCCGGGGCTTCGCGGTCGTCGCCACCGAGGTGCGCAAGCTGGCCGAGCGCGCGCAGAAGGCCGCCGGCGAGATCGGCACGCTGGCCGAGAGCTCGCTCTCGGTGGCCGAGGAGAGCGGGCGGCTCATCACCGACCTCGTCCCGGCCATCCAGAAGACGGCCGACCTGGTGCAGGAGGTGGCGGCGGCGTCGCAGGAGCAGAGCGACCGCGTCTCGCAGGTCAGCAAGGCCATGGGGGTGGTGGACCAGGTCACGCAGCGGAACGCCACCGCGGCCGAGGAGCTCAGCTCCACCGCCGAGGAGCTGGCGTCGCAGGCGGAGGGCCTGCAGCAGCTCATGGGCTTCTTCACCGTGCGCGAGGAGCGGCGAAGCGCGCCGCGCCACCTCCCCCTGCGCGCGCCGGCCCCCGCGCCGCTTCCGGCGCTGGACCGCCCCTGGCCGCAGCCCGAGCCGCGCAACGGCAAGCCCGCCGCAGCGGGCGAGTTCAAGCGGTTCTAGGGGCGGCCATGCGCGACGCGGTCGAGGCGGCGGGCGAGCAGGCGCAGTACCTGTCGTTCCGGATCGACGGGATCGACTACGCGGTCCCCATCCTGAAGGTCCGGGAGATCCTGCAGCACGAGGAGATCACCCGGGTGCCGGGCACGCCGCCCTCGGTCCGCGGGGTGCTCAACGTCCGCGGGGCGGTGGTGCCGGTGGTGGACCTGGCCGTGAAGTTCGGCGGGTCCGCCTCCCGGCCCGGGCGCTTCACCTGCGTTCTCGTGGTCGAGGTGGAGGTGCCGGGCGGCCGGCTCACGCTCGGGGTGCTGGCCGACGCGGTCAACGAGGTGGTGGCGCTCCGCGCCGACGAGGTCGAGCCCTCGCCGTCGTTCGGGACCGGCGTGAGCGTCGAGTACCTGGTGGGCATGGGCAAGGTGGGCCGCGGCTTCGTGCTCCTCCTCGACCTGGACCGGGTCCTGGCGGCGGGCGATCCCGAGCCGGAGCGCGCCGGCGACGCCCGGGCGGACGTGCCGGGCGACGCCTCCGAGGAGGCAGCGCAGCCGCCCGAGGCGATCGCGGCGGAGGGCGCCGCCGCGCCGGCCTGACGGGCGCGCGCTGCCCGGAAATCCGGCATCCGGCGTCGCCGAGGCGACGCCGCCCGCGTCGGCTGCGGCCGCATCGCGCGGTTTCGCGGGCCGGGCCGCGCTGGCACGCACCGCGCATCTCCGGTGCGCGGAGGTGCCAGGCGATGGGACGAGCGCTGGAGGCGGTGCGGACGCTGGACCTGCCGCGGCTGTTCGCGTACTTCGGGGTGGAGGCCGACCTGCAGCGGGTCGAGGCGAGCCGGCTCGCCATCGCCACCCGGTTCGACGCGGAGGTCCGGGAGCTGATCCGGCTCTGCCCGGCGCTGCGCGAGCGGGAGCGCTTCACGGTGCTCCGCGAGGCGCTCCGGCTCGCGTACGAGGTCGGGACGCGGGCCGTCGAGGGCGCCGGCGCGGCCCGCTGACCTGCCGCGAGCCTAGGCCAGGTTGTGGAAGACGTGCTGGACGTCCTCGTCCTGCTCGAGCGCGTCCACCAGCTCGAGCACCTCGCGCGCCTGCTCCTCGCCGAGCTGCACCGGCGTCTGCGCCACGTACTCGGACTCGGCCGAGAGCACGTTGAGCTTCCGCTCCTCCAGGGCGGCCTGGAGCTGGCCGAAGCTCTCGAACGCGCAGCGGATGACGAGCAGCTTCTCGCCCTTCTCGCCGGTGCTCTCGCCCATCTCCTCCAGGCCGTGGTCGATGAGGTCGAGCTCGAGCGCGTCCTGGTCGATGCCCTCGGGCGCGAGGCGGAACACGCCCATGCGGCGGAACTGGAACGCCACGCTGCCGGTGTTCCCCATGTTGCCGCCGTTGTTCTTGAAGTGCATGCGCACGTTCGCGACGGTGCGGACCACGTTGTCCGTCGCGGTCTCGACCATCACCGCCACGCCGTGGGGCGCGTAGCCCTCGTAGACCACCACCTCGTACGCCTGCTGGTCCTGGCCGCTGGCCCGCTTGATGGCGGCCTCGACCTTGTCCTTCGGCATGTTGAGGTGGCGGGCGTTCTGCAGGACGCGGCGCAGGGCGGGGTTGTTGTCCGGGTTCGGGCCGCCCCCCTTCACCGCGATGGCGATGTCCTTGCTGATGCGCGTGAAGGCCTTCGCCATCTTGTTCCACCGGGCGAACATGGTGGCCTTGCGCGTCTCGAAGATGCGACCCATGGGCTGTCCTCGCTCCGGGGACCGGCGTCCAGCCCGTCGTCCCCGCGCCCGGCGGATATCTCACCCCCGGCCCCGGACGCAACACCTTCCCGCAGCCGCCCGCGGGCGGCGCCCGGCGGCCGGGCGGGCCGGCGCTGGCCCGGGATGGCCGGGATCGGTCCGGACTGGCCGGACGGGCGGCGCGCTCAGGCGGTGGCGCGCCCCCGGCGCCCGGAGGTCCCGGCGAGCGTCACGCCGCCGAGCACCAGCGCCAGGCCGGCCAGGTGGAAGGGCCGGAACGCCTCGCCGAGCAGCGCCACCGCGAGCAGGGAGCCGAAGGCCGGCATGAGGTGGATGAACGGGCCGGCCCGGTTCGCGCCCACGCGCGCGACCCCTTCGTTCCAGAGCCGGTAGGCCAGCACCGAGGCGAACACCGCCACGTAGGCCACGCTCGCCACCGTCACGCCGTCGAGCGCCATCCGCGCGCCCGAGGCCAGCTCCCAGGCGTAGAACGGCGCGATCCAGGCGACGCCCACCGCCACCAGCGCCGCGAGCAGCGCCAGCGGGTCCACGCCGGCGGGCCGGCGCGCGAGGAGCAGGGTGTAGAGGGCCCAGCTCAGCACCGCGGCGAGCACCCACAGGTCGCCCGGGCCGAACGCGAGCCCGGCCAGCGCCGACAGCGTGCCGCGGCCCAGGATGACGAGCACGCCGGCGAGCGAGACCGCGATGCCCGCCACCTGGCGCCGCCCCGGGCGGCCGCCGCCCAGCAGCGGCGAGAGCGCCGCGATGAACGCGGGGCAGGCCGACTGGAGCAGGAGCGCGCTCGTGGCGGTGGTGCGGGTGAGGCCGAGGTAGACGAACAGGTTGAAGTTGCCGACGCCCAGGATGCCGAGCGGGATGACGATCCGCCACGCGCGGAGGATCGTCCGCCACTGCGCCGCCAGCGGGCGGCGCGCCAGCGGGAGGAGCAGGGCGAGCGCCACCGCCCAGCGCCAGAACGCGAGGCCGACCGGCGGCACGCGGCCGTGCACCGCCCGGCCCACCACGAAGTTGCCGGACCAGAACGCGGCCGCGAGCGCGAGGAACAGGTAGGCGGCGGCCGCGCCGCGCGCGCGGGGGGCGACGGCGGCCGCGGCCGGGGACGCGCTCACCCGAGGTAGGCCGCGAGCACGCGCTCGTCGCGGGCGAGCTCGGCGGGCGTCCCCTCGATGGCGATGCGGCCGCGCTCCATCACGTAGGCGTAGTCGGCGACCTCGAGCGCGGTCTTCGCGAACTGCTCCACGAGCAGCATGGTCATGCCCTCGGCCTTGAGCCGGCGGATGGTCCGGAAGACCTCCTGGACGATCACCGGCGCGAGCCCCATCGACGGCTCGTCGAGCAGCATCACCTTCGGCCGGGCCATGAGCGCGCGGCCGATGGCGAGCATCTGCTGCTCGCCGCCCGACAGCGTGCCGGCGGCCTGCCGGCGCCGCTCCTTGAGGCGGGGGAACAGCTCGTAGACGTGCTCGAGGTCGGCCGCGGCGCGGCCGTGGAAGCCGAAGAAGCGGGGCAGGCGGCGGTAGGCGCCGAGCAGCAGGTTGTCCTCCACCGAGAGCGGGCCGAACACCTTGCGCCCCTCCGGCGCGTGGGCGAGGCCGAGCCGCGCGATCCGCGAGGCCGCCTGCCCCTGCACCGGCGCGCCGTCGAGCAGCACCCGCCCGCGCGCGGGCCGGAGCAGCCCGGACACCGCCCGCATGGTGGTGGTCTTCCCGGCGCCGTTCGCGCCGATGAGCGCGACCACCGAGCCCGGCTTCACCTGGAGCGAGGTCCCCACCAGCACCTCGCTCAGCCCGTATCCCGCGTAGAGATCCTCGACGACCAGCATCTGGGGCTCCGTGTCAGGCCGGCGCGCCGGCGGCGGGCCGGGGCGCCGGTTCGGGCGCCACGTTGCCGAGGTAGGCCTCGACCACCCTGGGGTTGCGCTTCACCTCGTCCGGCGTGCCCTCGGCGATGAGCCGGCCGCCGTCGAGCGCGGTCACGGTGCTGCAGAGCGAGGTCACCACGTCCATGTGGTGCTCGATGAGCACCACCGTGATGCCGCGCTGGTGGATCCGCCGGATCAGCTCCACCTGCTTCACCACGTCGGGGTGGGCCAGGCCGGCCGCCGGCTCGTCGAGGATGAGCACCTCCGGGCGCCGCGCCAGCGCGCGGGCGATCTCGAGGAAGCGCTGCGCGCCGTAGGTGAGGTCCCTGGCCGGCGTGCGCGCCTGGTCGGCGAGCCCGACGAACTCGAGCAGCGCGAGCGCGTCGGCCTGCGCCCGCCGCTCCTCGGCGCGGCCGAGGCCGAGCAGCACGAGCGGGAGCGGCGCGCGGTAGACGCCCTGGAGCGCCACCATCACGTTCTCGAGCGCGGTGAGCCCGACGAACAGCTGCAGGTTCTGGAACGTGCGCGCGACGCCGGTGCGGGCGGTCTGGAACAGGCTGCCCGCGGGGAGCGGCCTCCCGCGCAGCGTCATCTCGCCGGAGCTGGGCGTGTAGAGGCCGGAGACCACGTTGACGAGCGTGCTCTTCCCGGAGCCGTTCGGGCCGATGAGGCCGTGCACCGCGCCGGCGCGCACCGTCAGGGTCACGCCGTCCACCGCCTTCACGCCGCCGAAGTGGCGCTTCAGGTCGCGCAGCTCGAGGATGGCGGCGCCGTCGGCGGTGCGCGGGGGCAGGACGTGGTCGAGCGGGGCGGGGGCGGGGAGCGGCGGCGGGGCGACGCGGAACAGCCGCGCCAGGAACTTGCCCGCGAAGCCCATCAGCCCCTCGGGCAGGCCCACCACCACCGCGAACAGCATCAGCGCGAAGATCGCCTTGCGCCAGTCCTCGGTGTTCTCGACCACCATGCCGCCCACCACCAGCGCGCCGGTGGCGACGGCCGGGGCGATGGCCTGGAACGGCCGCAGGGTGCGCCGGGCCAGGCCCCGGCCGCCGGCGGCGAGCGCCACCGCCAGGCCCAGGCCCGAGAACACCTGGAACAGGACGCGGTTGGAGAGCAGGTTCGGGAGCAGCGCCACCAGCGTCGCGCCCACGAACGCGCCCCACAGGCTCTTGCGCCCGCCCAGCACCACCCCGAGCAGCAGCGTGATGGTGAGCTCGTACACGAACGACTGCGGCTGCAGGTACTCGAAGTTGAACGCGTAGAGCGCGCCGGCCAGGCCGCCCAGGCCGGAGCCGAACGCGAACGCGGCCACCTTGTGGCGGTAGGTGCCGACGCCCATGGCGTCGGTGGCGATGGGGCTGTCGCGGAGGGCCTCGAACGCGCGGCCCCACTGGGAGGAGAGCAGGTTGCGCATGGCCCACCAGACGGCGGCGAGCAGCACCATGCACAGCCAGTAGAAGTCGCGCGGGCTGAGGTCGTGCCCGAGCAGCGGCGGCCGGTCGAGGCTCAGCCCCTGCGCGCCGGCGGTCAGCCACTCCAGCTCGTTCAGCGCGGTGGTGGTGAGCGCCAGGAAGCTGAGCGTGGCGAGCGCGAACTGCGGGCCCTCCAGGCGCAGCGAGGGCAGGGCCAGGAGCGCGCCGATCACGAACGCGATGGTGGGCGCGAGGAGGAGGACCGGCACGAGCCCCAGGCCGAGCTTCGTCACCGCGATGCCGGCGGTGTAGGCGCCCAGGCCCAGGAACGCGGCGTGCGCCAGGTTCACCTGGCCCAGGTAGCCGACGGTGACGTCGAGGCCGATGAGCAGGATGCCGTAGATGGCGAGCAGCGTGAGCAGGCCGAGCGCGTACGGGTTGTGGACGGCGAGCGGCACCGCGGCGAGCAGCGCGAACAGCACCACCTCGGCGCCGCGGACCAGGAGCAGTCGTCTCAGCATGGGGCGGCTCCGGTCAGACCTTGCGGATGGCGGCCTTGCCGAACACGCCGGTGGGGCGGACGGCCAGGGCCAGGATGAGGAGGGCGAGGCCCGGCGCCTCGCGCCAGCCGCTGCCCACGTAGAAGCTCGCCAGGCTCTCCAGGGCGCCGAGCAGCACGCCGACGAGCACCACCCCGAAGCCGGAGTCGAGCCCGGCCACCACCGCGACCGAGAACGCCTTCAGCACCAGCGCGGACGCCATGGTCGGCCCGACGGTGGTGATGGGCGAGACCAGGATGCCGGCGAGCGCCGCGACGGTGCCGGAGAGCGCGTAGGACAGCATGACGGTGCGGGTGGCGGAGATGCCCATCAGCTCGCCCGCGTCGCGATCGGCGGACACCGCCTCGAACGCCTTGCCGAGCAGCGTCCGGCGCTTGAACACCTCGATGAGCGCCATCACCGCGAGCACGCCCACCGCGACCGACAGCTCGAGCGGCGTCACGTCCACGCCGAGCACGTGGATCGGGTCGGAGGAGATGGGCGTGGGGAACGGCCGGTCGTCCCGGCCCCACACGTTCTCGGCGGCGGAGAACAGGAACAGCCCGAGGATGATGGTGAGGAGGATCCAGCCCTCGCTCTTCTGCTCGAGCGCGAGCCGGACCCCGGCGCGCTCCACCGCGAGGCCGAGCAGCGCCCCGAAGACGAGGCCGCCCGGCACCATGAGCCAGTACGGCACGCCCAGGTCGAGCAGCGTCAGGCTGAAGAAGGCGGACACCATCACCAGCTCGCCCTGGCCGAAGTTGAGGCTCTTGCTGGTGGCGTAGGTGAGCTGGAAGCCGTAGGCGATGAGGGCGTAGACGAGCCCCATCAACGCCCCGCTGATGGCCATCTGCGCGATGATCGACGCTGGCACGCGGGTCTGGTCCTCGGGGAGGCGGGGGGAGAGGCCTGCGGGCGCGGGGAGGAGGGGGACTCCTCCCCGCGCGCCGCGCGGCTACATCTTCTTCTGGGCGCCCTGCGCGAGGCGGGCGCGGTCGGACTCGTTCGCGAACACCACGCGCCCGTCCTTGACCATGCCCATCACCACCTGCTCGCGGCGGAACGCCTCGTGCGTCTCGACCTTCGACGGGTCCCACTTCGTGTACGGGTGGATCCAGGTCGCGATCACCCCCGGCACCGGCTCCTTCAGGTCCTCGAGCGCCTCGGCGATCTTGCGGGTGTCGGTGGTGCCGGCCTGCTTCACCGCGGCCGCGAACAGGTACACGGCGTCGTAGCCCTGCGCGGCGGAGACGGGCGACGGGATCCGGCTCACGCCGTACGCCTTGTGGTACGCCTCGATGAACGCCTTCGCCTTCGGGGTGACCGGCTCCTCGATGAACGTCTGCGGCATGAGCGTGCCGTTGCCGTTCTTCCCGGCGTTGTCGATGTAGTTGGACATGGACAGCGTCCAGCCGCCGATGAGCGGCGCCTTGATGTTCAGCTTGGCCATGCCGTTCGCGGCCACCGCGAGCTCGGGCCCGATGCCCCAGATCAGGATCGCCTGCGCGCCGCCGGCCTTGGCGCGGAGCAGCTGCGCGGTCATGTCCTTGTCGCCGATGTTGAACTTCTCGGTGGCGATCACCTGCAGCTTGTCGCCCTGGAGCTTGATCTGCCGGAGCAGGTCGTCGCGGCCGGACACGCCGTAGTTGGTGGAGTCGTGCAGGAGCGCGACCTTGGTGAACTTCCGGTTGATCGCCTCCTCGACCACCATGGCGGCCTGGATGCCGTCGTGCGCGGCGAAGCGGAAGATGGAGAGCGTCTTCGGCCCCTCGGCGCCCTTCGCCCACTGGGTCATCGAGGCCGAGCCGGCGGCGGGCGTGATGATCTTGGTGATGCCCTTCTCCTGCAGGTGCTTGTCGCCGGCCATCACCACGCCGGTGTTGACCGAGCCGATCACGCCGGCGAGGTCGGCCATCGAGGCCAGCTCCTGGCCGATGAGCGCGCCGCGCTCGTTCTTGGCCTCGTCGTCGCGCTCGACCACCTCGATCTTCAGCTTGCGCGCGCCGACCTGGATGCCGCCGGCGGCGTTGATCTCGGCGATGGCGAGCTTGGCGCCGTCCCGCATCGAGGCGCCCATGGGCGCGGACCCGCCGCTGAACGGCCCGGTGACGGCGATCTTGACGGAGTCGGCTGCCCCGGCGGGCAGGGCAAGTGCACAGAGAAGCAGGGTACCCAACAGCTTGGTCATGGATGGTGCTCCGTGGCTGGTGACGCGGAGTGAACGCAAAAAATACCTTGCGGGACACGCAAAATAAGCGCGGGCGCGCTACGCTAGCACGACGAATCGGTCACCCTGCTGGGGCCGGTCGATCCGAACCCGCCGGACTCGGGGTTCGATGGAGCGAGAGAATGCCTGTGTCGTCAGAGGGATGTGCCCAGGACTCGGAGGGGCGGGCCCTGCGGCGCCCTCGGACGCCGGGTGAAGCGATCGGCGATCCGGGCGCGCCAACCGTGCGCGCTCGGCCTGCGCGGGCTCGCGCGGAGGTGTGGGAATGACCCTCGCCGAGGCGGCGCTGCTCTCGGCCGCGGCCTTCGGGGCGGGCGCCCTCAACGCGGTCGCGGGCGGGGGAAGCTTCCTCACCCTGCCGGCGCTGGTGGTGGTGGGCGCCTCGCCCATCGTGGCGAACGCGACCGGCACGGTGGCGCTCCTGCCCGGCTACCTGTCCGGCACCTGGGGCTTCCGCGAGGACATCCGGCCGCCGCCGGGCCTCTCGCTCCGCGCGCTGCTGGTGCTCGGCCTCGCGGGCGGCGCGGCCGGCGCGGCGCTGCTGCTCCTCACGCCGGCGCCCGCCTTCCGGCGGCTCGTCCCGTGGCTGCTGCTCGCCGCGACCGCGCTGTTCGCGCTCGCGCCGCGCCTGCTCCGGGCCGCGCGCCGCGATGCGAAGGGCGCCGCGCACGCATCGCACGACGCGTCGGGATCGCCGGCCCGCTGGGCGGCGGCGGGCGTGCTCGCGGTGAGCGCCTACGGCGGCTACTTCAACGGCGGGCTCGGCGTGCTCCTGCTGGCGCTGTTCGCGCTCCTGGGCCAGACCGACCTGAACGCGATGAACGGCCTGAAGAACCTGCTCTCGGCGGCGCTCGCCGCGATCGCGGTGGCGCTCTACGCGGCGGGCGGGCTGGTGCGCTGGCCGGAGGCGGCGCTGATGACCGCGGGCGCGACGGCGGGTGGCTACCTGGGGGCGCGCGCGGCGCGGCACATCCCCGGGGCGTGGCTCCGCCGCGGGATCGTCGCCACCGGCCTCGCCATGGCGGCAGTGTTCTTCGCGCGGGGTTGATCCCGTTGCGTCTTGCCCCACCGGCGTGGCGACTCGCCCCGGAACGTGGGGCGCACTCACCGTGCGCCCGACACCGTCCCACCGCCGCGATCCGGTGACACCGCACCGCGATATGCCGCGGCGCCGCGGAAGCTGAGCAAGTGGGGCGAGGGGCCGGAGGGCCGGCGCCGCGTGCGAGGAGGCGGGATGGCATCGGGCAACGACGAGCGTCGCCGGCTGGCGCGGATCCCGCTCGCCTGCCGGGTGGTCGTCACCGAGAAGCTGGCGGAGTGGACGGGCGAGACGCTCGACATCGCCGCCCGCGGCTGCCGCCTGACGGCGCGGCGGCCGGTGAGCCCGGGCGCGCTGGTGCAGATCGCGATCGAGACGGGGGGCTCGCCGCTGCTGGCGCTGGGCCAGGTGGTGTGGGCCCGCCGGACGGCGCCGCTCGAGATCGGCGTGGCGTTCGCGGGCGACGTGCGCGGGGGCCCCTCGCCCGAGGCGGGGCACGGCGCCTGGCTCGACGCCCTGCTGGCGGAGCGGCTCCGGACGGTGCTGCGGCGCGGCGGGCGCCTGGGCGCGCTCGGCGCCGTCCAGCTGCAGCTCGGGGCGCCGCCGGGCGTGGCGCTGGGCGACGCGGAGACCGCGGTGCTGCGGCGCGTGCGCCGCGGCGATCCGCTCGGCCTCATCGCCTGCTCGCAGTCCGGCGCCGACGCGGTGCTGGCGCTGCTCGCCGCCGGCACCGTCACCGTGGCGCGGCCCACCGCCGATCCGGAGGGCTGGCGCCGCGCGTTCGCCGTCCTCACCGACTTCGCGCGCGAGGGCACGCCGCATCCCGTCGCGCCCGTGATCGTCCTCGACGCCGGCCGTCGCGCCGAGGTGGTGGACGAGCTCATCCGCGAGTACCTGCGCGACACGGCGTGAGCGGTCCCGTGCTCGAACCGACCGAGGCCTTTCTGAGCATCCGCTCGCCCTGAGCCTGTTGAAGGGCGAGCGGTCGCGTTCCCAGGTCGGAACCGCGTTCCTCGAAGCCGGGTCTCCGTGTGGGCGGGTCCTCGTTTGCGCTCCCGCCCTCGCCCGCTCTCGCGACGTGGAGGCGGAATGCTCGGCGCGGGACTTCGGTGGCAGGACGCGCGCGGATCGCGTTCGACGCACCTGGGCGCGCTCGCAAACTCGGCCGCGCGTATCGCTGGCGCGACGCGCGGCCTCAGACATGCTCGCCGCGCACGCCGGCTGGATACGCGCGCGAGGCGCGATCGTCTCTCGCTGCGCCTGCGCTGACAGTCGCGGTCGCGGGCGAGGGCGTCCGCGCTGCGGACGTGGGGCCGTGGAACGCGGCTTCGAGGGAGCGGGACGAGAGCTTCCTCCGGCGAGAGCGTCCCCACCACCGCCGCGCATCCACGTCAGGGCGCTCCGGAGCGCCGACCTAGCGGCCCGCTCCAGGACAGGGCCCGCTGGAGGAAGGGACCGGAGCGGCCACGGCTGCACGTGGCCGCGCCCGGGCGTATGATGCCCGGCCCGCGGCCGCGCCGGTCGCCTTGGAGGACCGCGCCGCATGAGGCTCACGCTCGGCTTCTCGCCCTGCCCGAACGACACGTTCATCTTCGACGCCCTGGTGAACGGCGCCGTGGACGCGGAGGGGCTCGACCTCGACGTCCGGCTCGAGGACGTGCAGACGCTGAACGAGTGGGCGCTCGCCGGTCGGCTCGACGTGAGCAAGATCAGCTACGGCGTGCTGCCGCTCGTCGCGCGCGAGTACGCCGTGCTCGCGTCCGGCGGCGCGCTCGGCCTCGGGGTCGGGCCGCTGCTGGTGGCGCGGCCCGGGCTCGGCGCGTTCGACCCGGCGCGGATGACGGTCGCCATCCCGGGCCGGAACACGACCGCGCACCTGCTCTTCTCGCTCGCGTACCCCGGCGCCGCGCACAAGCAGTTCATGGTGTTCTCGGACATCGAGCGGGCGGTGCTCTCCGGCGCGGTGGACGCCGGCGTGATCATCCACGAGGGCCGCTTCACGTACCAGGCGAAGGGGCTCGAGCGCCTGATGGACCTGGGCGAGCACTGGGAGTCGCGGACCCGGTCGCCCATCCCGCTCGGCGGGATCGTGGCGCGGCGGTCGCTCGGGCCGGAGGTGCTGCGGAAGCTCGAGCGGCTCGTGCGCGCCAGCGCCGAGCACGCGCTCGCGGGGCGGCCGCTTGTCACCGGGTACGTGCGGTGCCACGCGCAGGAGATGGACGAGGCGGTGATGCGCCAGCACATCGACCTGTACGTGAACGCCTTCTCAGTGGACCTGGGCGAGGCGGGGCGGCGCGCGGTGGCGACGCTGCTCGACGTGTACCGGCAGGTGAACCCGGGCGCGCCGGCGCTGCCGGGCGACCTGTTCGTTTGAGCGCGCCCGCGGAGGGCGGAAGCCGGGCGGCCGGTCCGCGGTAGCATGCGGACATGGCGCGGCGGCGGGCGCGGGGCACGGGGCGGGCGGGGCAGGGGCGGACCGGGCGTCGGCCGTCGCGGCGCGGTCCGGGCGCGCGCGTGCGCGGGTGGCTCGCGGCGCGGCGCTGGGCGGAGCTGCCGGTGGCCGCCTGGGCGCTCCTCGCCGTCGCGCTGCTCCTCGCGGTGAACCTGGCCGTCCAGGTGGTGCGCAAGCCGACCGAGCTGCTCGGCGCGGTCGTGCCCACCTCGCCGAAGGCGCCCGCCGAGACCTGGGCCGAGTACGGCCCGCTCTTCGAGGCGCACGCCACCGACCTGGTGCGGCCCGAGGTGCTCGCCGCGCTCGTGCAGCTGGAGAGCGCGGGCGACCCGCTGGCGCGGACCTACTGGCGCTGGCGCTGGACCACGGATCCGCTGCGCGTGTGGGCGCCCGCCTCCAGCGCGGTCGGGATCCTCCAGATCACCGACGGCACCTACGCGCAGGCGCGCCGGCTCTGCATCCACGATCACCGGGTGGCGCGCGACGGCGCCTGGTGGGACCCCGACGCCTGCTGGTTCAACGCGCTCTACCTGCGCACCGTGCCGAGCCACGCCGTGGAGATGACCGCCGCGTGGCTGCACGTGTGCGCCGCCGACGCGCTCGCCGGATCGGGCACCGCCGGGCCCGCCGACGCGCGCCGGCTCGCCGCCGTGATCCACCTGTGCGGACGGGAGCGCGGCGCCGCGTTCGCGCGGCGCGGGTTCGCCGCGGCGCCCGGGGAGCGCTGCGGCGATCACGAGCTCGGCGCCTACCTCGCCCGCGTGGACGGGCTCGCGGCGGCGTTCGCGCGGATGGGGGCGCAGGGCGGGCGGCGGTGAGCCGGGGCGCGCGGCGGCGCGTCGCCCCGGCACGGCCCCGTCACGCCGGGATCTCGGCCCGCGGCCGGGCGTAGTACCACCACACCAGCGCGATGCAGCCCGCGTAGTAGGCCACGAACGCCAGCACCGCGCCGTGCGGCGCGCCGGTCAGCTCCACGGACATGCCGAAGGTGCGCGGCACGAAGAACGCGCCGTAGGCGGCGATGGCGGAGACGAAGCCGACCACCGCGCCGCCCTCGCGGAGCGCGTCCTTCTGCGCCTGGGCCAGCGCGACCGGATCGGAGCCGGCGCGCCGCTGGTGGAAGGTGGAGAAGATCACCGGGATCATCCGGTACACCGAGCCGTTCCCGATCCCGGTCGCGGTGAAGAGCACCACGAACGCCGCCAGGAAGCCGCCGAAGCTGCCGGGCCCGCCGCCGCGGGGCAGCGCCACGAGCACGCCCACCGCCGCGAGCCCCATCACCAGGAACGTGACCAGCGTCACCCGGGCGCCGCCCAGCCGGTCCGCGAGCCACCCGCCCACCGGCCGCGCCAGGCCGCCCACCAGCGGCCCGACGAACGCGTAGCGGGTCGGGTCCACCGCGGGGAAGGACGCCTGCGTGAGCAGCGCGAGGCCGGCGGAGTAGCCGATGAACGAGCCGAAGGTGCCGAGGTACAGCAGCGACACGAGCCAGTTGTGCTTGCGCCGGAAGATCACCGACTGCTCGCGGAAGGAGGCCTTCGCGCTGGCGAGGTCGTCCATGCCGAACCAGGCGAGCACGGATGCGACCACGATGAGCGGCACCCACACGAACGCGGCGTTCTGCAGCCACACCTGCTTGCCGCCGTGCAGCACCTGCGGCCCGCCCGCGAGCGGGCCGAGCAGCGCGGCCGCCACCACCAGCGGGACCGCGAGCTGGACGCCGGAGACGCCCAGGTTGCCGAGGCCGGCGTTCAGGCCGAGCGCGGTGCCCTTCTCCGCGCGCGGGAAGAAGAAGCTGATGTTGGACATGCTCGAGGCGAAGTTCGCGCCGCCGAGGCCGGTGAGGAGCGCGAGCACCAGGAACGTCGAGTAGGAGGTGTCCGGGTCCTGCACCGCGACGCCGATGCCGATCGCCGGCAGCAGCAGCGAGGCGGTGGAGAGCGCGGTGAAGCGGCGGCCGCCGAAGACCGGCACCGCGAACGCGTAGAAGATGCGCAGGGTCGCGCCGGAGAGGCCGGGGAGGGCGGCCAGCCAGAAGAGCTGGTTGGTGGTGAAGCGGAAGCCGATGGCGGGCAGCTTCACCGCCACCACGCTCCACACCATCCAGACCGCGAACGCGAGGAACAGGGCGAAGATGGAGAGCCAGAGGTTGCGGCGGGCCACCCGGCGGCCCGCCGCGCCCCAGAAGGCGCGGTCCTCCGGGTCCCACTGCGTGATGAGGCGCGCGCGGCGGCGCGGGGGCGCGACGGGCTCGGGAACGGGCGCCGGGGCGGGGACGGGGCTCATCGGTCACCTCGCTTCCTGGGAGGGCGCGCGGCGCCACACCACGCGCTGCGGCGCGCGCCACAGGTACGCGAGCGGCAGGCTGGTGGCGTGGACCAGGCGCGACACCGGCACGAGCGCGAGCAGCAGGAACGCGTTCACCACGTGCACCTTCACCAGCGGCGGCAGCACCGCCATCGCGTCCACCCGCGGCGAGAGCGTCGCGAGCGAGGCGAGCCACGGCGCGGCGGTGTGCAGGTACCAGAGGCCGCCCCAGCGGAGCGCGTAGGCGATCCACAGCCCGGTCGCGGCCTGCAGGAGCAGCAGCGAGAGCACCACCCAGTCCATCGGCGTCGTCAGCCGGGCCAGCGCGGTGCGCCGCACGAGCAGGAGCGCGATCCCGAACACCGCCAGCATCGCCAGCGCCATCCCGGTGATCTCGAGCGCGTACAGCCGGGCCGGCGCGCCGAGCAGCCGGCCCCAGAGGCCGGGCGCGACCGCCGCGAGCAGGTGGGCGGCCAGGATGGCGAGGATGCCGTGGTGCCACGCGATCGAGCCCCAGCGCAGCGCGCGCCCCTCGATGAGCTGCGTGGAGCGCGCGCTCACCGAGCCGCCCAGCGCCCGCCGGCGGTAGACGGCGCCGCCCACCGCGAACGCGACCGCGAGGTAGGGGAACACCGCGAACAGGAACGTGTCGCTCATGGCCTCGCCTCCGCGCCGCGCGGCCGGGCGGCGGCCGGCGCGGCGAACACCGCGCGCACCGCCACCAGCAGCTCGCGGTAGGGGTTCGCGCGATCCGCGAACGCGTGGATCATCTTGTCGAGCGCCGGCGCGAGGCCGTCCTGCACCAGGTCGTCGCGCACCGGGCCCGGCTGCGCCACCGCCAGGAACCCGAGCACCTCGGCCACGTGATCGGCCAGCTCCTCGCGCGGCCGGTAGCCCTCGGCGGCGTAGACCTCCGCGAGCTTCGCGAGCAGCGGCCCGCGCACCGGGCTGTCCTCCGCGAGCAGCTGCGCGCCCAGGTACGGCGCGCAGGCCGGGCGCAGGTCGAACGCGGCGGTGTACAGCTCCTCCAGCCCCTCGCGGCCGGCCTCGCGGGCGGCGTCCTCGAAGCGGCCCAGCGCCGCCGCGGCGGCGCCCGGACCGGCCAGTCCCCGCGCCTCGTGCGCCAGCGCGGCGGCGTCGCCGGTGGGGTAGGAGAGCAGCGCGGAGAGGGTGCGGCAGAGCTCGGCGTGCGTGCGTTCCATCGGCTCACCTCCCCAGCGGGCGCAGGAACCCGAGGCCGCTCGAGGAGCGCGGCTGCGGCTCGACGGCCGGCTCGGTGTCCGCCTCGCGGGCCATGGGCGGGATGACGATCCGCTCCTCCATGGGCGCGAGCGTGGTCATGCGGTGGATCTCGTCCGCCTGCGCCGCGTGCAGCCCGGCCGCCTCGAGCGCCGCGTTCGCCTGCGCCGGGGTCACGTCGCCGACCTGGCCGGCGCGGCGGTGCACGCGCACCGCGATGAGCCGGCGGTAGGCCGCCTCCACCACCGCCTCGTTGCCGCCGCCGAACAGGCCGGCGAGGTAGCGGAGCGGGAGGCGCGCCGACTCGAGCGAGGTGAAGAACCGGCCGTCCGGGTCCGACGCCGAGCGCGCCAGCGCCGGGAGGAGCGGCGGGACGTAGAACAGCATGGGCAAGGTGCGGTACTCGGGGTGGAGCGGCAGCGCGATCTCCCACTCCTTCACGAAGCGGTACACCGGCGACCGGCGGGCGGACTCCACCATGGCGTCGGGCACGCCGCTGGCGCGCGCCGCCGCGATCACCGCCGGGTCGGAGGGATCGAGGATGAGCGAGCGCTGCGCCGCGACCAGGTCCTGGTCCGGGCGCGACGCGGCCTGCGCGATCCGGTCGGCGTCGTAGAGCAGCACGCCCAGGTAGCGGATCCGGCCGACGCAGGTGTGGAAGCAGGCCGGCGCCTCGCCCGCCTCGAGCCGCGGGTAGCACAGGATGCACTTCTCGGACTTGCCCGTCTCCCAGTTGAAGTAGACCTTCTTGTACGGGCAGGCCGAGACGCACATGCGCCAGCCCTTGCAGACGTCCTGCGAGATCAGCACCACGCCGTCCTCGCCGCGCTTGTAGATCGCGCCGGAGGGACAGGCCGCCACGCAGGCCGCGTTCAGGCAGTGGTTGCAGATGCGCGGCAGGTAGAAGAACACCATCCGCTCGAGGTCGAACAGCTGCGTCCGCTCCGCCTCGGTGAGCGCGGCCAGGCCGGGGTCGTTCGCGGCGTAGGTGCCGGAGCCGCCCAGGTCGTCGTCCCAGGCCGGCCCGGAGGCGATGTCGATGGGCTTGCCGTCCACCAGCGACACCGGGCGCGCGGTGGGCTGCACGTCGCCGGCCGGCGCGGTGAACAGGTCGTCGTACTTGTACGTCCAGGGCTCGTAGTAGTCCTGGAGCACCGGCAGGTTCGGGTTGTGGAACAGCCGGCCCAGCGAGGCGCCGGGGCTGGCCTGGCGGAGCGAGAGCTCACCGCCCTCGACCTTCCAGCCGCCCTGGTGGCGCTCCTGGTCCTCCCAGAGCACCGGGTACCCGGTGCCGGGCCGGGTCTCCACGTTGTTCCACCACGCGTACTCGACGCCCTTCCGGTCGGTCCACTGGTTCTTGCAGGCGACGCTGCAGGTGTGGCACCCGATGCACTTGTCGAGGTGGAACACCGACGAGATCTGCGCGCGGACGTTCATGGGTTCCTCGGCCGGGCGGCTACCACTGCGGCTCGCCCTCGAGCTTGGTGACGCGGACGTAGGTGTCGCGGTTGTTGCCGGTGGGCCCCCAGTAGTTGAGGGCGAACGTGAACTGGCCGTAGCCGCCCATCATCAGCGTGGGCTTCAGCCGGACGCGGGTGAGGCTGTTGTGGCTCCCGCCGCGCAGGCCGCCGCGCGAGGGCGAGCGGGGCACGCCGATGGTGCGCTCCGGCGCGTGGTACAGGTAGCAGACGCCCCGCGGCATGCGCGCGCTCACCACCGCGCGGGTCACCACCGCGCCGTTGTCGTTCACCACCTCCACCCAGTCGTTGTCGGCGAGCCCGATCTCGGCGGCGTCCTCGTCGTTCACCCACAGCGGGTGGATGCCGCGGGAGAGCGTGAGCATCCGGAGGTTGTCGCCGTACGTGGAGTGGATGCCCCACTTGCCGTGCGGGGTCAGGAAGTTCAGCGTCAGCGCCTGGCCCGCATCGCCGGCCGGGGCGGTGAGGTCTCGCACCGCGTCGCGCTCCGGCTTCGGCTTGTAGGTGGGCAGCGCCTCCCCGAACGCGATGAAGCCCGGGTGGTCGAGGTAGAAGTGCTGGCGGCCGGTGAGCGTGCGCCACGGCACGAGCCGCTCCACGTTCAGGCAGTAGGCGGAGTAGGTCCGCCCGCCGCCGGTGATCCCGGTCCAGCACGGGCTGTCGAGCAGCCGCCGCGGCTGCCGCGCCAGCTCCTCGAACGTGATGCGCACGCCGCGGGTCTTCTCGGCGAGGTCCGCGAGCGGGAGCCCGACCTTCTTCTCCTCCGCGTGGTACGCGCGCCAGGCCGACTCGCCGTTGGTCTCGGGGGCGAGGTGCAGGATGGCGTTGGCGGCGTCGCGCGCCTCGGCGATGGACGGGTAGCGCGCGCCGCCCCACTCGACCGTGCGGCGCGTGCGCACCAGCTCGTCGTACAGGTCGTCCACCGGCCAGCTGATCCCGTGCGCCGAGAGGCCGGCGGTGCGGATCGTGGGGCCGAGCGACACGAAGCGATCGTGGAGGTGCACGTAGTCGCGCTCCACCACCGCCAGGCCAGGCATCGTCTTGCCGGGCACCGGCTCGCACTCGCCGCGGCTCCAGTCGAGCACCTCGCGCTGCGCCAGCTCCGCCGGCGTGTCGTGCATGAGCGGCGTCGCCACCAGGTCGCGCACCTTCTCCGGGAGGTGGGTGCGGGCGAGCGCGCTCACCTTCTCCGCGAGCGCCTTGAAGATGTCCCAGTCGCTCCTCGACTCCCAGCAGGGCGGCACGGCCGCCTGCAGCGGGTGGATGAAGGAGTGCATGTCGGTGGTGTTGAGGTCGTCCTTCTCGTACCAGCTCGCCGCCGGCAGGATCACGTCGGAGTAGAGCGCCGTCGTGTCCATCCGGAAGTTCAGGTCCACCACCAGGTCGAGCTTCCCCTCCGGCGCCTGCTCGCGGAACGTCGCCTCGGTCACCGCGCCCTTCGCCGCCTCCGGCGCCACCGTGCCGTGGCGCGTGCCGAGGTAGTGGCGCAGGAAGTACTCGTGCCCCTTCGCGCTCGACATGAGCGCGTTGCCGCGCCAGATGAACCAGAGCCGCGGCCAGCTCGCCGGCGCGTCCGGGTCCTCCACCGCGAAGCGGAGCTTCCGGTCGCGGAGCTCGCGCACGGCGTGCTCCACCACCTCGGCGTCGGTGCGCGCCCCCGCGGCCTCGGCCTCGCGCACCACCTGCGCAGGGCTCCGGTCGAACTGCGGGAAGAACGGGAGCCAGCCGCGCCGCACCGCGCGGACCTGGTGGTCGAGCGTGTGACCCTGGGTGAGCGGGTGGCCGTTCCGCGCCGGGTCGAGCTGGCCCAGGTCCGCCGCGCCCTCGTAGCGCCACTGGTCGGAGTGGACGTAGTGGAAGCTGGGGGCGTTCTGCAGGCGCGGCGGGCGCGACCAGTCCAGGCCGAACGCGAGCGCCTGCCACGGCGCCACCGGCGCGAGCTTCTCCTGGCCGACGTAGTGGTTGAGGCCGCCGCCGTTCCGGCCCACGCAGCCGCAGAGCACCAGGCCGGTGATGGCGGCGCGGTAGGCGAGGTCGGCGTGGAACCACTGGTTCACGCCGGCGCCGATGATGATCGAGCACTTGCCCTGGGTGCGCTCCGCGGTGCCGGCCCACTCGCGCGCGAAGCGGATCACGTCGCGGCGATCCAGGCCGGTGTGGCGCTCCTGCCAGGCGGGCGTGTAGGCGGCGTCCGCGTCGTCGTAGCTCGCCGGGTAGTCGCCGGGGAGGCCGCGAGAGACGCCGTGCCGCGCGAACAGCAGGTCGTGCACGGTGGTGACGGTGACCGTCCCCCGCGCGGTCGGGACGCGCCGCACCGGCACGCCGCGGCGGGAGACCCGGCCGGTGGCGTGGTCCACGAACGACACCTGCACCACCTCGTCGTGCGCGTCGAGGAGGCCGAGGCGCGGGGAGAGCGCCGCGCCGTCGTGGCCGTCCTTCATCTCCAGGTTCCACTGGCCCTTCTTCTGCTGCCAGCGGAAGCCGAGCGTGCCCTGCGGCATGCGCGGCGCGTCCGCGGCCTCGTCCCACACCAGGAACTTGAAGTCGCCGTGCTCCTCGCCGGCGTAGCGCTCGAGGCGGCTCGCCGGGAGCATGCGGCCCGGGGTGACCTGGCCGTCCTGCACCTCGAGCTCGACGAGGAACGGCGCGTCGCTGTAGCGGCGCAGGTAGTCGGCGAAGAACGGGACCTCGCGGTCGGCGTGGAACTCCTTCAGCAGGACGTGGTTCACCGCCAGCCAGAACGCGCCGTCCTGGCCGGCGTGGACCGGCAGCCACTCGTCCGCGTACTTCGAGGTCATGCTGTAGTCGGGCGAGAGCACCACCACCTTGGCGCCGTCGTGGCGCGCCTCGGCCAGGAAGTGAACGTCCGGCGTGCGGGTCATCCCGACGTTCGAGCCCATCGAGACGATGTACTTGGAGTGATACCAGTCGGCGCTCTCGGCCACGTCCGTCTGCTCGCCCCACACCTCGGGCGACGCGTTCGGCAGGTCGCAGTACCAGTCGTAGAAGGACAGGTTCACCGCGCCGAGGAGCTGCAGGAAGCGCGAGCCGCCGGCGAAGGACAGCATCGACATGGCCGGGATGGGCGAGAACCCGACGATGCGGTCGGCGCCGTGGCGCTTCAGCGTGTGGATGGTGGAGGCCGCCACCAGCTCGAGCGCCTCGTCCCAGCTCGCCCGCCGCAGGCCGCCCTGGCCGCGCGCCTGCTGGTAGGCGGCGCGCGAGGCAGGGTCGTCCACGATCGACGCCCAGGCGTCCACCGGGTCCGCGTGCGCCTTGCGCGCGGCGCGCCACAGGTCCATGAGCGTGCCGCGCAGGTACGGGTGCTTCACGCGCAGCGGGCTGTAGAGGTACCAGGACGCGGAGATCCCGCGCTGGCAGCCGCGCGGCTCGTAGCCCGGCACCTCGCAGGAGAAGCGCGGGTAGTCGAGCGCCTGCGTCTCGAGCGCGACGATCCCGTTCTTCACGTGGATGTTCCAGGAGCAGCCGCCGGTGCAGTTCACGCCGTGCGTGCTGCGGACGACCTTGTCCACCTGGTGGCGGCTCCGGTACAGGTCCTCCCAGGTGCGCTGCGACGGGGCGATGACGTCCTCGATCCAGCTCATCGGACTCCTCCCTGCGCGCGCGTGGCCTTCGCCGGCGCGGTCGGTGCGGCCCCCGCGGCAGACGCCGCGGGCCGGGTGGGCTGTGAAGGCCGCGTCCGCCGCGGCGGCGGGGCGAGGCGGGCGCGGGCGACCAGCTCGGCGCGGGCGGAGCCCGGGATGCGGCGCGCGCCGAGGCCGATGCCGGCGAGGCAGGCGAGCGCGATCAGCGCGGCGATCCACCCGGCGCGTCCGGCGCCCGGCTCCGGCTTCCCCGCCGCGCCGAGCAGGAAGGCGGAGAGGTGGGCGCGCTCGTCCGGATCGAGCGGGTGGCCGGCGTAGACCGGGACCATCGAAGGGAAGGGCGGGTCGGACAGCAGGCCGTCCAGCGCGGCGGCGTCGAGCCCGTCGAAGCTGGCGCGCAGGCCGGGGCCGAACGACGCGGCGAACGCGGAGCCCTCGCCGCCGATGGCGTGGCAGGCGCCGCAGGGCGCGCCGCCGTTCCGGAGCGCGCGCGCGCCGATGAAGAGGTCGCGGCCGATGGCCGGGTCGCCGGGCGGCGCGGTGGGTTCCGGCGCGGCGGCGTCCGGGGCGGCTGCGGCGGCGGGCTCGGCCGGCGCGGGGGCGGCGGGCTCCGCGGCGGGCTGCTGCGCCGCGAGCCACGGGGACGGCATGGCGAGCAGGAACGCGAGCGCCCCGGCGCGGAGCAGGTGCTCGGAGGCCATGAGGCAGTCCTTTCGACGTCTCTGGGCAGCGGGTGCGCGGCAGCGTTCGGCGGGGCGTCGGCCTCGCCGTAAGCGGACGTTCGAACCATTTACGCGCCGTGTGCCAACGACGGCAGCGCGCCCCGCTGCGGGCCGCGTCCGGCTCGAAATCCGCCGTGACGCTGCTCGGTTCCGCAAGGGAAGCGCCTCCCGCCTCCGAGGCGCCACGGCCCGGATGGAGCGCATCGGCGCACCCGCCGGCCGTTTGAACACCGAATGATGGGTCGCAATTCACCGAACAATGGGTGGCTCAATCGGGGATGGTGCGTTAAGTCCGCGAAATTGGACTGGTCCGGTCGATGGCAGGGCGCTGGCACTGCCGGACCACTGCCCGCGCTCCCAACGACTCTCGGTCGTCTCCACCCTGACCCAGAGTCGTTTCGGCGGGCCGCCATGCAGCCCCTTCCGGACGGGTGCCCGAGCGCCCGCCCGCCCGCAGAGGAGCCGAATGACCGACACCGCCATCTACCAGCAGATCGTCGACGGCAGCCCGGACGCGTTCATCCTCGGCGATCGCGAGGGGCGCATCCGCATCTGGAACGCGGGCGCGGAGGCGATCTTCGGCTTCACCGCCGCCGAGGCGCTGGGCCAGTCCATGGACATCATCATCCCGGAGCGGCTCCGCGGCCGTCACTGGGACGGCTACATGAAGACCATGCAGACCGGCAAGAGCCGCTACGGCGCGGGCGACGTGCTCGCGGTGCCGGCCATCACGAAGGATGGCCGGAACATCTCGATCGAGTTCACGATCCAGATGCTGCGGACCGCGGGCGGCGAGCTGCTCGGACCGCTCGCCATCATTCGCGACGTGACGAAGCGCTTTCAGCGCGAGCGGGAGCTCGCGCGGCGCGTGAAGGAGCTGGAGGCCAAGGCAGGGGCGTGACCATGCTGAACGTGATCGGAAAGCGGGCGGCGCCCGCGGACGCGGTGGACCTCCTGCTCGAGTGCCACGACCGCATCCGGCAGTTCCTGGCGCTGGGGCGCCGGGTGGCCGAGGCACGGCCGGACCAGCTCGCGGAGGTGCCGGAGGCGGCGTCGCGGGTGCGCCGCTACTTCACGCAGGCGCTGCCGCTGCACGCTCACGACGAGGAGCAGTCGATCCTGCCGCGGCTGCGCGGGCGTGAGGCCGAGGTGGACGCGGCGCTCGCGTCGATGGCCCACGAGCACGCGGAGCACGAGGAGCCCCTTGGCCGGCTGGTCGCGGCCTGCGAGGCCGTCGCTCGCGAGCCGTCCCGCCACGCCGCGCTCGCCGGCGCGATGGCCGCCGCGGTGGGCGAGCTCGAGCGTCACTTCGAGATCCACCTCCGGCGCGAGGAGGAGATCATCTTCCCGGCCATGCGGCGGCTGCTGGCGGGCGCGCTCGACGCGGAGATCGTGCGCGAGATCCGGGCGCGCCGCGGGGTGGCGGAGGCCTCCGGGCAGACGCCGCCCTGACCTCACGGCGCGGCGCCCGGACGGAACCGGATGTCGCTCGCCTGGGCGGGATGGCGTCCGATCTTGCCGGCATACGCGGCCCGGATCTGCGCCAGATCGGCGGCCTCGTCGCCGCTCAGGTCGAGGTACCGCGACATGCCGATGGTGCGGCTCCGGTAGTCGATGAACGCGAGCCCGACCGGCACGCGCGCGGCGAGCGCCAGCCGGTAGAAGCCGGATTTCCAGTGATCCGTGCGCGCGCGCGTGCCCTCCGGCGCGAGCGCCAGCCACATCCAGGGCGCCTCGGCCAGCTCCCGGCCGAGTTCGGCGAGGAAGCCCGTGGGCGCACGACGATCCACCGGGATGCCGCCCATGCGCCGCAGCAGGGCGCCGAACGGCGGACGGAACAAGGAGTGCTTCCCGACCCAGCGCACCGGCAGCGCCGCCGAGACCTTCGCGAGGTACCCGAGCACGAAATCCCAGTTCGAGGTGTGCGGGTAGACGACGATCACGCAGCGCGGGCTGGAGGGCCAGGGCAGATCCACGCGCCATCCGGCGGCGCGGAGGACGGCCCGGGCGCAGCGCTGGGCGAGCGACGGGTGGGCGGGCGGACGCGGAGCGGAGGAAGGGGAGCCGGACATTCGCCCGGATGCTACACCGGGGGCCCGGCCGCGCGGCTACGGCGTGCCCGCGGGCGTCACCGGCTTCACCGCTCCGCCGCGATCGCCGCCGGCGCCCGGCATGCGGGTGGAGCCCTGGAACACGACGCCTTTCTCGATGGAGAGCGACGGGGTCTCGATGTCGCCGCGGACCCGTGCCGTGTGGTGCAGCTCGACCGAGGTCTTCGCCTTGATGTCGCCGTTCACCTCGCCGTGGACGATGACCGTGCCGCAGGTGATCTGCGCGTCGATGCGCGCCTGCTCGCCGACGACCAGGACGTCCTCGGTGGTGATGGAGCCGGTGAACTTCGCGTCGATGCGGACCGTGCCGGCGAAGGTGAGCTTGCCGTCGAACTCGACTCCCTTTCCGAGCAGCAGGTCTCCGGCCGGCGCCTGCATGGGGTCGTCGCGCTTCTGGATCATGGCCATGGGTGGTGCTCTCCTGACGCGGGCGGTCGGCCGGGTCACCCGGCCGCGCTGTGAGTTAGCCACCCGCCGCCGGCGCGGCCAGCCGCGAACCCCGAAGCAGGCGAGGCCCCGCCCGGCGCCTGGCGCAAGCGCGGGAGTGCGCCGCCGTCCCGTTCGGCTACACTCCCGATACGTCCCGACCCAGAGTCATTTCGCCGGACACAGGACCCCCGGACCTGACCCAGAGTCGTTTCGTCCGACAGCGGTCCTGCGCCGGCGGCGGTCGTGCCGGATGGATCATCCGATGGAGGGGGCTTGAGCTCCTGGAGTTGCCGCTACGAGCTGAAGGGCATCTGCAAGAAGGTCGCGGGCGCGTACTGCCGCCCCGGCATGAAGGGATGCATCCTCGTCGGGAAGGTGAAGTTCCAGGATGGCCAGGTGCCGGCTCCCGTCTGGCCACCTGGAGCGAAACCCGGACGGGCCCCGGATGAGGTCGCGCCGAGGGAGCCGGGGGACGCGAGCGCTCCCGAGGACGCCGATCCCTGAGTCGTCGCACGAGAACCGCGCGCCCTCACGGCGCAGTGCGCGGCGACGCTTCGTTCGGCGGCGGCGCCACCGTTCCCGTGGCGGGCGACACGCCGGCGCGCACCGGCGGCACCTGGCCCGCACCCTCCTTCTCGCGCGTCATGCCTCGGACCGACACCGGCACGCACCGCATCCCGCCGCCCGGTGCCTCCTGGCACACCTGCTCCGCGGCTGCGGCCTCGCACATGCCGTTCACGGGGTTGCACACCGTGCCGCCGGTGCACGTCGCATAGCAGCCGCCTCCGGCGCGCTGACCTGCAGCGACCCCGAGCGCGAGCGTCGTGTTCACGGCGGCGGCCCCGAGCGTGTACGGCGCGGACGAGGTGCAGGCCGCGATGCTCGCGGCGGCGGTGAGGAGCGCGACGAGGCCGATGGCGAGGCGCGACGCGAGACGCATGCGAGAAGCGTAGCGCGTCGCGGCGCAGAGGTGGGATTCGCGTATCATCCCCGGCCGGTGCTTCCCGAGGTCCTTCGACACCTACGCTGCCCGGTCTGCAGGGCGCCGCTCGCCGCCCTTCCCGGCGCCCTGCGCTGTCCGGCCGGGCACGCGTTCGATCTCGCACGCCAGGGCTACGTGAACCTGCTTCGCGGACGCTCACCGGGAACCGGCGACGACGCTGGCATGGTGGCGGCCCGCGAGACCTTCCTCGGCGCCGGGCACTTCGCCCCGCTGAGCGCCGCGCTCGCTCGGGCAGCCGAGGCGCACGCCGGGCCCGAAGGCCTCGTCGTGGAGGTCGGCGCGGGAACGGGGCACCACCTGCGCGCCGTGCTCGAGGCGCTCCCGGATCGCTACGGCCTCGCGCTGGATCTCTCCCGCCACGCCGCGAGGCGCGCCGCGCGGGCACACCCGCGCCTCGCCGCCGTCGTCGCCGACGCCTGGGAGCCGCTGCCGGTCGCGGATGCCTGCGCCGCGCTGGTGCTCGACGTCTTCGCGCCGCGGAACGCCGCCGAGTTTCGGCGCGTGCTCGTGCCGGGAGGATCGCTGCTGCTCGTCACCCCCGCACCCGCGCACCTCGCCGAGCTGCGCGAACCGCTCGGGCTGCTCGAGGTCGATCCAGACAAGGCACGCCGGGTATCCGAGGCGCTCGAGGGCCACTTCGCGCTCGCGTTCTCGGAGTCGCTCGCCTGGACGCTCTCCCTCGCGCGGGCCGACGTCCTCGCCGTCGCCGGCATGGGACCATCGGCCCACCACACCTCGCCGGACGTCCTCGCCGCGCGCGTCGCCGTGCTCGACGAGCCGGTGCGCGTGACCGCCGCCGTTCAGGTGCAGGTGTACCGGCCCTCGTCGGCGAGCGCCGCTTGACGGGTACGATGACGGCGTGTGCTGATCCGTGCGCTAGGAAGGGGCCTCGCAGCGCACGCCGTGCATGACGCGGAGCAGGTACGTGCCGGCTGGGAACAGCGCGTCGCGTATCCCCGCGCTGAAGCGCGCTCGCGCCTCGCGGTAGGCGCTCTGGAACGACCGCAGGCGGGCGAGCGCCTCCATCCGCCTCCACCGATCGCGCGCGGCGACCCGCGGGCTCAGGTTGCGGCGCGGCTCGTGGGTCCTGGGCGAGGTGGTCGGGTCCTGCGCGAGTACGCGCCGGATCCCCAGGAAACCGCGCCCGCTGGACGCGATGGACGCGCGCGCCTTCTCTTCCGACGCCGCGAGCTCCGCCTCGACGCGTGTGCGGTACTCGTCCGCGGTGAAGCCTGGCGGCGGGGTGAGCGTGAGCTGGGCCGCCTCCGGCATGGGGCCCTCGGTGCGGAAGAATGCGGGTCGCTCGAAGACCACCGGCGTTCCCACGTGCTCAGGCGCCAGCCACAGGCCCGGCCACTCGCGCCCCGAACGCACGAGCCCGGCCTTCACCGGGTTGGCGAGCGCGTACGCCGTTTCCCCCACGATGCTCTCGGCGGTCTCGAGCTGGACGGCGCTGTAGCTGGAGGGGGCCCACAACGACTCCCACCGCCCGAGCGACGCGTTGAGCGCGCGAGCGACCAGTGACCAGAGGTACTGCGAGAACTCGGGGAGGCGCGCCTCGGGATCGGTGAGCACGAGGTGCACGTGGCTCGACATCACGACGCACGTGTGGACGAGGATGCCGGTTCGTTTCGCGGCGACTGCGAGGACGTAGCCGAACAGGGTGTTGGTTTCGGGTGACGGGCGGAGCAGGAACTGGCGTTGCGTGCAGCGGCGCGTCACGAAGTACGTCTTCCCGGGGCAGATCTGGCGGGGCGCGGTCATGGTGGGTTGCCCATGGCACCGGGCGTGCCACGTCCAAAGCACGTCCTGACGCGCCTTTCGGCGCGGCGAACGGTCCGCGCGACGGACCTGCGTGCGAGAAAAACTACTCTGGGTCGGGATGAGGAGGAGAAGGAGGACGAGCGGCGCCAGGCGGGAAGCGCCGCAGCCAATCCTCCAGGGCGGCGTCGAAGCCGACGTCGCGGCGGGCGCGCTCGGACAGGTACCACTTGTGCTCCAGCAGCTGGCAGTACAGCTCCGCGGGATCGCTGCCTGGGCGCGGGGCGAGCTTGCGGATCGCCGGCAGCCAGCGCTCGTTGAGCCAGCGGTACGCGGCGACCGCGAGCGCGACGCTCCGGTTCTCGCGCCGCACCAGCGTGGCGCGCAGCTCCTGGATCTCGTTCACCATGAGCGCGGCCTGCCGGTCCTCCGCCACGAGCCCGGTGAGCGCGTGCAGGAGGTCGCGGTGGTAATCGCGGTCGGTCACCACCGCCCGCATGCGGAGGCGGCTGCCGTCGCCGGTCGGCTCCAGCTTCACCTCTCCCACGGTGAACCCCAGCGCGTTGAGCGAACGGATGCGCTCGTGGATGCGCCAGCTCTCGCCGGCGGAGATGAGCTCCTCGCGCGTGATCTCGCCCCACAGCCGCTCGTACCGGCCGCGCAGCGCGGCGCCGGTCTCGTACAGCCAGGGCGGCGGAGCGACGCCCAGCATGGCGGCGACGTCGAGGAGGTCGCCGGTGACGTTCTCCTCCAGGATCTCGATGTCGTGCCGCCGCTGGCCGTCGGAGAGGGGGTCGTGCATCTCGGCGGTCTCGGCGTCGACGAGGTACGCGCGCAGCTCGCCCGCGTCCCTGCGGAACAGCGTGTTCGAGAGCGAGCAGTCGCCCCAGTAGAAGCCGCCGAGGTGGAGCCGCACCAGCAGCCCCGCGATCGCGTCGAGCAGGCGCGCCCGGTACGTCTCCAGGCCGGCGTTCTCGAACAGGGTGCGAAAGGGCAAGGATCGGTCGAGAAACCGCGTGATGAGCACGCTCGCGTCGCCCTCGCCGGTGCGAACGTGGGCGTGTCCCGCGGCGACGACCGCCGGGAGCTCGCGGTCCTCGAGCCAGCGCAGCGCGCCGTACTCCCGCTCGCCCAGCGCCGGCGGCAGCTCCTTCACGACGTACAGCGCCCGATCGTACTGGAGGAACAGCACGTCGTGCCGCGAGACGCCGCGCGTGACCTCGACGATGCGCGCGCAGCGCTCGCCCCAGCGCGCCAGCGGGAGATCCCATGGCAGGTCGAGGAAGTCCGGGTGGCCGGGCCGGACCTGCAGGCCGACGAGCCCGGGGCCCGCGGTCATGCGACGCCCCCGGCCGCGCGTGCGGCCGCCATCGCGTCGAGCGCCGCGATGGCCTGGCCCAGGAACGCGTTCGTGGGGGTCGCGACCGCGTGCCGGCGGCCGAGCTCGACCACCGCACCCGCGAAGATCTCCACCTCCGTCTTCCGGCCCGCCTCCACGTCCTGCAGCATCGACGTCTTCCCCGTGGGCGCGAGCCCGGCGATGACCGGGAAGATCCGCTCCACGTCCTCGGCCACCAACCCCACGCCTTCGTGCCGCGAGACCGCGACCACCTCGAGCGCCGCCCGGCGGGCGAGCGCGCGGACCTCCTCGAGCCGGAACGCGCCGTAGGGCGCGCGCAGCAGCGCCGAGACCTGGTTCACGCCCACGTTCAGCATGAACTTCCACCACTGCTCGCGCCGGATGTCCGCGGCGACCTGGCACGGGATGCCGGCCCGGTCGAGGAGGTGCTTCACCGTGAGGACGCGCGGGTCGGCCGGGTCGTTCGAGGGCGCGCCGAACACCAGCCGGCCGATGTTCTGGTAGCGGACGTGCGTCCCCTCGCGCACCACGTCGTTGCCGACGAGGAACGCCGGGAGCACCTTGTCGGCGCCGTACGCGTCGGCGAGCGTCGCCTCGCTGGAGATCCCGTTCAGCAGCGACATGACGATCGTGCGCGGACCGACGGCACGGCGGGCGTCCTCGACTGCGGCCGTGAGGTCGCCGTGCTTCACGCCGACGAGGAGGAGATCCGCCGGGGTCAGCGCCGACGGCGCGGCCACGCGCGGCGAGAACCGTCGCCCGTTGACGGTGAGCCCCTCACGCTCCAGTCGCTCGCGGCGCGCACCGTCCGCCACCACCGTCACGCACGCTGGATCCATGGCGTCCAGCCGCTCGACCGCGGCCGCGCCCACCGCCCCCACGCCACACACCACCACGCTCTCGATGCTCCGCATGCGTGCATCGTAACCGCGGAGCGCGGCCCGCGCGGCGCAACCCGCACGGAAGCACGGCACCGCGCGGCCTCGCGCGGTATCCAACCCGGCATGCGCCACGACGAGATCACCGCCTACCTCCACGCGCACATTCCCCTCACGCAGGCGCTGGGCGCGCGGGTGGAGGCGTGGGACGGAAGCGCGATCCGGCTCTCGGCCCCGCTCGCGCCCAACCTGAACCACCGCGGCACCGCGTTCGGCGGCAGCCTGTCGGCGCTCGCCATCCTCGCCGGATGGGCCATCCTGCACCTCGCGTTGCGCGAGCGCGGCCTAGAGGTGCGGCTCGTGATCCAGCGGAGCGCGCTCGACTTCCTGGAGCCGATCGAGGGCGACTTCACCGCCTCGGCCCGGCTCCCGCCCCCGGCGCAGTGGGAGCGGTTCCTCGCCACGCTCGCCCGCCACTCCCGCGCCCGCATCACCGTCGAGGGCGAGGTGGCCAGCGGCGGCCGCGCCGGCGGCCGCCACGAGGGCGTCTACGTCGCCTTGCGGGGGGCCGATCCGGGCTAGTCATCGGTGGCGGCCCGACCCTGCCGGCCCCGACCCAGAGTCATCGTTCCTATCGTTCCTCCTGACCCAGAGTCATTTCTTCGCCCCGATCGGAGGCTCCTGACCGAGAGTCATTTCTTCGCCCCGATCGGGCGGCGAACGTGTCGCGGGTCGTGAACCAATCCCGAGTGGCTTCGCGCGCTTCCAGCGCGAGCGCCGGAGTCGGCAAATGACTCTGGGTTCGGGGTAGGGCGGGCTAGGCTCGCGCGGCGCGGCCGGGGGCGGCCCGCAGCCCGGGGGCCTCCCGGCCGGTCCGGGCGACGTACTCGGTGTACCCGCCCCCGTACGGGACGGGGCCATCGGGCCCGAGCTCCAGGACGCGGTTCGAGAGGGACGCCAGGAACCGGCGGTCGTGCGAGACGAACAGGAGCGTTCCCTCGTAGCCGGCGAGCGCCCGCACGAGCATCTCGCGGGTGGCGGCGTCGAGGTGGTTCGTGGGCTCGTCGAGCACGAGGAAGTTGGGCGGGTCGTAGAGCAGCGTCGCGAGCACGAGGCGCGCCTTCTCGCCGCCGGAGAGCACCTTGCAGCGCTTCTCGATCTCGTCGCCGGAGAACCCGAAGCAGCCGGCCAGCGTCCGGAGCGATCCGACCGACGCGCGCGGGAACGCCCGCTGCAGCGCGTCCCACACCGTCTCCTCCGCGCGCAGCAGCTCCATGGCGTGCTGCGCGAAGTACCCCATCTTCACGCTGCCGCCGACGGTCACCGACCCGGCGTCGGGCGTGGACTCCCCGGCCACCATCCGCAGCAGCGTGGACTTGCCGGCGCCGTTCGCACCCAGCACGCACCAGCGCTCGCCGCGCCGCACCAGGAAGTCGAGCCCGCCGTACACGGTGCGCTCGCCGTACCGCTTCACCACGCCCGCCAGCTTCGCCACGTCCTCCCCGGATCGCGGCGGCGCCCGGAACTCGAAGTCGACGGTGCGCCGCACCTTGGGCGGCTCGACCTTCTCGATCTTGTCGAGCTTCTTCACCCGCGACTGCACCTGCGCGGCGTGCGAGGCGCGCGCCTTGAACCGCTCGATGAACGCGAGCTCCTTCTTCAGCATCGCCTGCTGCCGGTCGAACGCGGCCTGCTGGTGCTGGTCGGCGACGGCCCGCTCGCGCTCGTACAGGTCGTAGTCGCCGGAGTAGGTGGTGAGCGTGCCGGCGTCGATCTCGATGATCTTCCCGACCACGCGGTTCATGAACTCGCGGTCGTGCGAGGTCATGAGGATGGCTCCCTCGTAGCCGCGCAGGAACTCCTCCAGCCAGATGATCGACTCGAGGTCGAGGTGGTTGGAGGGCTCGTCGAGGAGCATGGCGTCGGGCCGCATGAGCAGGATGCGCGCCAGCGCCACGCGCATCTTCCACCCGCCGGAGAGCGCGCCGACGTCGCCGTCCATCATCTCCTGCGTGAAGCCGAGGCCGGCCAGGATCTCCCGCGCCCGGGCCTCGAGCGCGTACCCGCCCAGCTCGTCGAAGCGCGCCTGCACGTGGCCGAAGCGCTCGACCAGCGCCTCCAGCTCGTCCGCCCGCTCCGGATCCGCGAGCGCCTGCTCGAGCCCGTGCAGCTCTGCGGCCACCTCGGACACGGGGCCGGCGCCGTCCATGGTCTCGGCGAGCGCGGTCCGGCCGGACATCTCGCCGACGTCCTGCGAGAAGTGACCCACGGTCACGCCGCGGTCGATGGAGACCTGGCCCTCGTCGGGCGCCTCCTCGCGCGTGATCAGGCGGAACAGGGTGGACTTGCCGGCGCCGTTCGGGCCGACGAGGCCGACCTTCTCGCCGCGGTGGACCACGGCGGAGGCCTCCACGAACAGGAGCTGGTTGCCGTGCTGCTTGGAGATGGCGTCGAGGCGGATCACGAGGGGCGCGTTCTCGCACGCCCAACGCCTCGGTTCAAGCCGGCACGTCGACGGCGCCCGGGCCCTGCGCTACGGTGCCGGCCATGAGGACGGTGGTCGCGACCCGCTACGTCACCCCCTTGCGCGAGGGCGGCTCCCTGCCGGCCATCGTCGAGGGCGACGACGACGGCATGTACGTCGTGAAGTTCCGCGGGGCAGGGCAGGGGCCGAAGGCGCTGGTGGCCGAGGTGGTCGCGGGCGGGCTGGCCCAGGCGGCCGGGCTGCGCGTGCCGGAGCGCGTCCGCGTGCTGATCGATCCGGCGCTCGGCCGCAACGAGCCGGACGGCGAGATCCGCGACCTGCTCAAGGCGAGCGCGGGCGAGAACCTGGGCCTCGACTACCTGCCCGGTAGCCTGACGTTCGACCCGGTGGCCGATCCGCCGCCGTCGCCTGCGGAGGCGTCTGAGGTGGTGTGGTTCGACGCGCTGGTGACGAACGTGGATCGCACCGTGCGCAATCCGAACCTGCTCCGCTGGCACCGCCGGATGTGGCTCATCGACCACGGCGCGGCGCTCTACTTCCACCACGACTGGGACCGCGCCGCCGATCCGGCGCGCGCGCCGTTCCCGATGGTCGGCCAGCACGTGCTCCTGCCGTTCGCGGGCGAGCTGGCCGCAGCGGGCGAGCGCCTCGCGCCGCGCCTCGCGGGCGGCGCCATCGCCGGCGCGCTGGAGGAGGTGCCGGACGCGTGGCTCGAGGGCGACCCGCGCTTCGCGACCCCGGCCGCGCACCGCGCCGCGTACGTCGATCACCTGTCGCGTCGGCTGGCCGCGGCGCCCGCGTTCGTCGAGGAGGCCGAGCGTGCCCGCGCGAAGCTCGTTTGACTACGCGGTGGTCCGCGTCGTCCCGCGCGTCGAGCGGGAGGAGTTCGTGAACGCGGGCGTGGTCCTGTTCTGCCTGGAGCGCGGGTTCCTGGGCGCGCGGGTGGAGCTGGACCGCGCGCGCGTGACGGCGCTCTGCCCGCACGCCGACCTGGACGCGATCGCCGCCCATCTCGAGGCCATCCCGCGCATCTGCGCGGGAGGCTCGGGTGCCGGACCCATCGGCGCGCTCTCGGTGCGGGAGCGCTTCCACTGGCTGACCGCACCTCGCAGCACCATGGTGCAGCTCTCGCCGGTCCACTCCGGCCTGTGCGACGACCCGGACCGCGCGCTCGAGCGGCTCTTCCAGCGGCTGGTGCGTCCGCCCGCGCCCGCCCAGGATCCTCGATAGCGGCAGCGCCCCGCGGGCGACCCGGGCTAGCGGCGCCCCCGCGCGGCGGCCCGGGCTCGTGCGCGCGGCGCTGGCTCGGGCTCCGCTGACGCCCCGTCGACGACGACCGGCCGCTCGAACCCGCGCCGCGCCCGCTCGACGCGGCCGCGCACGGCGCAGCCCTCCACGTGGTCGTTCACGAGCCCCATGGCCTGCATGAACGCGTAGCAGGTGGTCGGCCCGACGAACGCCCAGCCGCGCCGCTTCAGGTCGCGCGACAGCGCCTTCGACTCCGTGGTGACCGGCTGCGCCCGGAGCGCCGCCCAGGTGATCCGCTCCGGCCGCGAGGCCTTCGGCGGCTCGAATTGCCAGAAGTAGGCCGCGAGGGATCCGGCCTCGGCGGCGAGCTCGCAGGCGCGCCGCGCGTTGTTGAGCGTCGCCTCGATCTTGCCGCGGTGGCGCACGATGCCGGCGTCCCCGAGCAGGCGCGCGACGTCGCGGGCGCCGAAGCGGGCCACCTTCTCGAACTCGAAGCCGGCGAACGCGGCCCGGAACGCCTCGCGCTTGCGCAGGATGGTGAGCCAGGACAGGCCGGACTGGAAGCCCTCCAGGCACAGCTTCTCGAACAGCCGGCGATCGTCCGCGACGGGGAGGCCCCACTCCTCGTCGTGGTAGCGGACGTAGTCCGCGGCCGAGAGTCCCCAGGCGCAGCGGGCCCGGCCGTCGGGGCCCGTGCCGAGGCCGTCGTCGAGCGCGTGGGCGTGCTGGGGCATCGGGGTCCTCCCGCGCCGGTGGTCCGGCGCCGTGTGCGCGGAACCTGCCGGCCGGCGGGGGCGGCGTCAAGGCGCCGGGCAGGGACCCGATGGTGGCTCCGGGGCCGGGGAGCGCGGGGAAAATGACTCTGGGTCGGAAACGGGGAGCCGGGCGGGGGGCGGGAAACGACTCTGGGTCGGGGGAGGAAGGAAACGACTCTGGGTCGGGGAGGAGGGACGGCCGGGGACGGCCGGCGACGCGGCAAATGACTCTGGGTCGGGGAGCGGCGGGCCGGGCGGCGGCCGCGTGTCGCACGGGCGGGGCGCGGCGCGCCCCCCGGGGCGGGGCGGGCCGGTGTATACAGGCCGCGGGCAAGGAGGCGGCGTGGATCCGCAGCAGGAGAAGGCGCAGCAGACGCCGCACGTGGTGATCGTGGGCGGGGGGTTCGCCGGGCTGTACGCGGCGCGCGAGCTGGCGGGCGCGCCGGTCCGCATCACGCTGGTGGACCGCCGCAACCACCACCTCTTCCAGCCGCTCCTGTACCAGGTGGCCACGGCCGCGCTGAGCCCCGCCGACATCGCCGAGCCCATCCGCCACGTCCTCTCGCGCCAGCGGAACGTCCGGACGCTGCTCGCCGAGGCGGCGGCGGTGGAGCCGGCGCAGCGCCGCCTGCGGCTCGCCGACGGCTACGCGCTCGACTACGACTTCCTGGTGGTCGCGGCGGGCGCGACGCACTCCTACTTCGGCCACGACGAGTGGGCCCGCTTCGCGCCGGGCCTGAAGACGCTGGAGGACGCGCTCGAGATCCGCCGCCGGGTGCTCACCGCCTTCGAGCGCGCCGAGGCGGATCCGGATCGCCAGCGCCGGGAGGCGCTCCTCACGTTCGTGGTGGTGGGCGGCGGACCGACCGGCGTGGAGCTGGCCGGGGCGCTCGCCGAGATCGCGCGCTTCACCGTCCCGCGCGACTTCCGCACCGTGTCCACCGAGCGCGCGCGCGTGATCCTCATCGAGGGCAGCGAGCGGGTCCTGCCGGCGTTGCCCCCGAGCCTCTCGGCGGCGGCGCAGCGCGATCTGGAGCGGCTCGGCGTGCAGGTGTGGACCGGCAAGCGGGTGACCGGGATCGACCCGCGCGGCGTGCAGGTGGGCGAGGAGCGGGTGGCGGCGCGCACGGTGCTCTGGGCGGCGGGCGTGGCCGGCGCGCCGCTGGCGCGGACGCTGGGCGTGCCGCTCGACCCGGCCGGCCGCGTGCCGGTGAGCCCGGACCTGACGGTGCCCGGCCACGAGGAGATCTACGTCGTGGGCGACCTGGCGCTCGCGCGCGACAAGCACGGCGCCGCCATCCCGGGCGTCGCCCCGGCGGCGATCCAGCAGGGCCGCCACGCCGGGCGCAACCTGCTCGCGACGCTGCGCGGCCGGCCGCGCACGCCGTTCGTCTACTTCGACAAGGGCGTGATGGCCACGGTGGGGCGCGGGCGCGCGGTGGCCGGCTTCTGGCGCATCCGCATCAGCGGCTACCTGGCCTGGCTCGCGTGGCTGTTCATCCACATCTGGTTCCTCATCGACTTCCGGAACCGCGCCTCGGTGCTGTTCCAGTGGTTCTGGCACTACCTCACGTTCAAGCGCGGCGCGCGGCTCATCCTGGAGACGCCGGAGGAGATCCGCTTCCGCGCCGTGGCCGGCGTGGCCCCACCGGACGTGGACGCCTGGCCGCCGAACGAGAGCGACGCGGAGCGGCCCCGGGATTGAGCCGGCGCGGCGCCCGGAACGCCGAGGCCGGCGGCGCGCCCGTGCGCGCACCGCCGGCCCCGTTGCGCGCCCGCGGCGCAGCCCTTCAGAACGCGAGCCGCGAGAGCGCGTACGCGACGACCGTGGAGGTCCCCACGCCGATGAAGCCGGGGATCATGAAGCTGTGGTTGAGCAGGTACTTGCCGATGTGCGTGGTGCCGGTCCGGTCCATGTTGATGGCGGCGAGATCCGACGGGTAGAAGCAGAAGAAGAAGTACGCGTAGCTCGCCGGCATCAGGCCGAGCAGCAGCGTCGCGGGCAGCCCGAGCGCGAGGCCGAACGGCAGCATGATGGTGAGCGTGGCGGCCTGGCTCTTCACGAACGCCGACACGCAGAACATGGCGACGGCGAACGTCCACGGCGCCACCTGCACCATCGCCTGGATCTTCTCGATCAGGAACGGCTTGTTCGCGGTGACGAAGGTGTCGCTCATCCAGGCGATGCCGAAGATGGACACCACCGCGATCATGCCGGCGGTGAACACGCTCGAGCGGGCCACCTCGGCGGCCTTCACCTTCGCGGTGAACAGGATGAACGCGCCGAACGCCAGCATCACGATCTGCACCACCGTGGTCATGGCCACGGGCTTCCCGCCGTTCACGAGCGGGATGAGCCCGAGGTGCAGGAAGTCCTGGTCGAGCGCGAGCACCACGATGGTGGCGACGCCGGTGAAGAACAGCAGCACCGAGAGCCTGGCGGCGCGGGGGAGCTGCTTGTCGAGGGTGGTGACCGAGACGTCGAGCGACTTGCGGAACTCGGGGTCCTCGAGCTTCTTCAGGAACTCCGGGTCGGAGTACAGGTCCCTGCCGCGGTTCATGCTCCACAGCGCGGCGGCGAGGACGCCCACCACGCCCGCGGGGATGGTGATCTTGAGGATGTCGTAGAGCGAGAGCGGCTGGCCCGCCTTGGCGGAGAACGCGAGGAAGGTGGTGACCGCCGCGGCCACCGGGCTCGCGGTGATGCCCATCTGCGAGGCGACGCTCGAGATCGCCATGGGCCGCTCCGGCCGCGTCTTCGTCTTCAGCGCGACGTCGGCGATCACCGGCAGCAGCGCGTACACCGCGTGCCCGGTGCCCACCGCCATGGTCAGGAAGAACGTGCAGAACGGCGCCAGGATCGTCACGTACTTCGGGTGCGCCCGCAGCAGCTTCTCGGCGAGCTGCACCAGGTAGTCGAGCCCGCCTGCCACCTGCAGCGTGGCGGAGGTGGTGACCACCGCCAGGATGATGAGCATGACGGCGATGGGCGGCTCCGACGGCGCCGCGCGGAACAGGAACACCAGCACGGCGACGCCCAGGCCGCCGATCATCCCGAGCGCCACGCCGCCGCGGCGGATGCCGAGCAGGATGGCGCCGAGCACGAGGGCGAACTGGATCCAGAACATGAGCATGTGTGGCCTCCGCCCGCGTCCTTGAGCACGGGCGGTGCCACGCCGCCGGGCGCGGCAACGTCGCGGGATCGCTGGGCCGCGTGCGCTGCCGGCGCGGGGAAGGGGTATGAGCGGGCTCCTGCGGTCCCGGGCGGCCGCGCCCGAACCCCGCGTCCGGCCGCCGGATTCGTCGCGGCATGCGCCGGCTCATGCGCATGAGCCCGCTCATGCCCGTTCCCGGGCGCAACCGGATGCCGCGGCGGTGCGCGCGGTCACTCGCGCGCGGCCTTGAGCCGCTTCGAGAGCGCCGACTGGGTGATGCCGAGCGTGCGCGCCGCGATGGTCTGGCTGCCGCCGGCGCGCGAGAGCGCCTCCTCGACCAGCAGCTCGACCGCGTCGTGGATGGTGGGCAGGTGCTCCACGCCGGCGAACGGGTTGCGGTCGGGGAGGGCCCCGGGCGTTGGCGCCGCCGCGCCGCCGCGGGCCATGGCCTTCACGAACGCGTCCATGGAGAGCACGCGCTCACGGTGCAGGCTCACCGCGTCGAGCACCATCGAGCGCAGCTCGCGCACGTTGCCGGGGAACGCGTAGCTGCCGAGCAGCGGCACGAGCTCCCGGGGCGGGGTGGGCCGCTTCTTCCCGAGCTCGCGCGCCGCCTCGGCGAGGAAGTGGTCGAGCAGGAGCGGGAGGTCGCCGCGGCGCTCGCGCAGCGGCGGGATGCGCACCTGGTGGGTGGCGAGCCGGTAGTAGAGGTCCCGGCGGAACGTGCCCGCCGCCTGCCGCGCCGCGAGGTCGTGGTGCGTCGCGACGATCACCCGCGCCAGCAGCCGCTTCGGCCGGTCGCTGCCGAGCGGGAAGTACTCGCCCTCCTGCAGCAGCCGGAGCAGCTTCACCTGCGACGCCTGCGAGAGGTCGCCGATCTCGTCGAGGAACAGCGTCCCCTCGGCCGCCTCCTCCACCATGCCCCGGCGCGCCTGCTCGGCGCCGGTGAACGCGCCGCGGGCGTGCCCGAACAGCGTGTCGGCGAACACCGTGTCGTCGAGCCCGGCCACGTTCACCGCCACGAGCGGCCCGCGCCGGCCCGACACCTGGTGCGCGGCGCGCGCCACGAGCTCCTTGCCCGACCCGCTCTCGCCCTGCACGTGCAACGGCTGCGGGCTGCGCGCCACCGCCTCCACGTAGGAGAAGATCGCCAGCATGGCGCGGTCCTGGGTGACGAGCCCGGCGAAGGCCTCCGGGTGCCGGAGGTCGCCGGAGAGGAACCGGCTCGCCATCTCGCGGTTCTCGCGCTGCAGCTCGAGCAGCCGGATGGCGCGCAGCACGCCGCCGACCAGCCGGTCCTCCTCGGCGGTCTTCACGTAGTAGTCGAGCGCGCCGGCCTTCACGCAGCGCACCGCCGTCTCGACCTGGTTCATGCCGCTGATGACGATCACCGCGACCTCGGGCCGCTCCGCGGCGAGCCGCTCGAGCAGCGCCTCGCCGGAGAGGTGGGGCATGTTGAGGTCGAGCAGCACCAGGCCCACCGGCTCGCGCGCCAGGAGCTCCGGGACCTCGCGCGGGTCCTGCGTGGCGAGCACGTGGTCCACCCCGGCGCGCTGCAGCGCCACGCGCATGGAGCGCAGCCAGGCCGCCTCGTCGTCCACCAGCAGCACGGCGAAGGAGGGGTAGGTGGACGCGGGCTCGCTCATGGGATCCCCTGGGGGCCGGCGTCGGGTGCGGCCGGGAGCGTGACGGTGGCGGTGGTGCCCGCGCCGGGCGCGGAGCGGAACTCGAGCGTCCCTCCGTGCTCCTTCACGATCCCGGACGACACCGAGAGGCCGAGACCCGTCCCGCCGCTGTCGCGCTTGGTGGTGAAGAACGGGTCGGTGAGGCGCGGCAGGTGCTCGGGCGGGATCCCCACGCCCTCGTCCCGGACCTCGCAGATCACCACGCCTCGGGCGCCGTCGGCGCGGGTCGAGACGCGCACGGCGCGGTCGGGCGAGGGCAGCGCCTGGCAGGCGTTCAGCACCAGGTTCACGATCACCTGCTCGATGCGCTGCGCGCTCCCCACCACCGGCGGCAGCGCGCCGTCGAGGGCCAGCTCGAACCGCGTGGTCGCCTTGCGAATGGGGTTCTCCACCAGCCGCACCGCCGCCCGCACCACCTCGTCGAGGTCGAGCGGCGCGCGCGCGGGGGCGTCCTCCCGCCGCGCGAAGTCCTTCAGGTCCTCGACGATGCGCCGGATGCGCCGCGCCCCGTCCAGCATCTCGTCGAGCATGCGCGGCACCTCCTCGCGCGCGGTCGCGAAGGGCAGCCCGCCGAGCCGCGGGGGCGCGCCGTCCGGCCGGTCGCGGTCGAGCGCCTCCAGCGCGTCGAGGTACACGTCCTTCAGCGCCGGCATGTTGAGCAGGATGAAGCCGTTCGGGTTGTTGATCTCGTGGGCCACGCCGGAGACCAGCACGCCCAGCGCCGCCATCTTGTCGGCCTGGACGAGCTGGGCCTGGTTGAGCCGCAGCTCCTCCACCGCCGCCGCGAGCGAGGCGGTGCGCTCGGCCACCTCCCGCTGGAGCTGGCGCGACCAGAGCACCGTGCCGCCCAGCACGAGCAGCAGCGGCACGAACACCACCGCGCCGTACTGGAAGAACTTCCCCCAGGAGACGGGCTGCGGCTCGAGCACGCCCAGCCAGCGCTGCCGCAGCGCCTCGTAGCGCCGGGTCTGCTTCAGGATGGCGAGCCCCTCGTCGAAGCGGGACCGGAGCGCCGCGTCGCCCTTGCGGACCGCGTAGCCGTAGCGCTGCGAGGCCACGCTGTGCGCCACCTGGTCGAGGTTGGTGAGCTTCAGCTCGCGGATGATGAACGTGCCGGGCAGCGCCGCCACCACCGCGTACTCGCCCTGGCCGGACGCGAGCAGCCGCAGCGCGTCCGCCGGCGTGTCGGTGCGCAGCAGGCGGTCGCCCATGCCCAGGCTGGTGAGCTGGTCGTCCATGATCCCGTCGCGGTGGACCGCCACCGCGTGGCCCCGGAGCGCCTCCAGCGACGCCACCGCGGGCGTGCCCTTGCGCGCGAAGATGGCGTGGTTCACCACTAGGTGCGGCGGCGAGAAGTCCACCTCCGCGGCCCGCTGCTCCGACCAGGACATGCCCTGCAGCGCGTCGAGGCGCCCGGCGACGAGCGCGGCGCGCATCTCCGACCACGCGCCGAGGCGGATCTCCACCCGCATCCCCATCACCTCGGCGATGGCGCGGGTCAGCTCGACGTTGAAGCCGGCGGGCTTCCCGTCGCGGTCGAGGAACTCGTAGGGCGGGTAGTCGCGGTCGCCGCCGACCACCACCGTGCGCACCGGCGGCGCGGCGCGGGGCGGCTCGGCGCGGACCACCCCGGCGTTCACCGCGGCGACGACGATCGCCGCGAGCGCCGCGCGGCCGAGCGCGGCGAGGGTGCGCGGGGCGGCGAGCCGGGTCCCGGGGATGGCGTCCTCCTCCCCGTACCGTAGGCCGTCGCGCCCGGGCGCTCAAGCGACGCGCCGCCTCGCACCGGGAGCGGCTGCCGCGCCGCCCGCCCGGGTCAGGGCCGCGCGTGCGCGTGGCGCCGCGCGCGCAGGCGGACGCCGTCGGCCTCGACGCCGTAGTCGGTGAGCGCCGAGACGATCAGGATCCCCACGCCGGACGCGAGGAACAGCCCGTCGGCCGGCGCGGTGAGCAGGCCCAGGAACACGAGCAGCCCGGCCCAGCCGGCCGCCTCGACGGCGCCGTGCGCCCAGAACGGGATCACGCGCAGCGCGCCGGGGGCGTAGCCGGTGAGCAAGGACATCGCGAGGTGCGCGCCGCCGACCGCGTACGCGATCACCGCGGGCCCGGCGGGCAGGCCGAGCACGGACGGCGCCAGGACGAGCACCGCTCCGAGCAGGTAGTCGAGGATGCCGTGGATGGTGGGCGAGATGAGCGGCGCAGTCATGATCGAGCCCTCGTCTCATGACGGTGGACACTCGGTCCGGGCGATGCCCCGCCGCCCGGACGCTCCGGGCGCGTGCGGCCTTCGCGCGGGGCCGGACCGTGCTGCGCCGGCGTCTCGCTGGCCCGGGCCGCGCGGGTCCGCGCGGGCCGCAGGGGGCGTTGGCCACCGGATCGAGGGATCCCACCGTCACTCGAAGTCCGGATTGACGGCTTTTCGATCCTGACCCAAAAGTGCCCGACCTTCCTCTACAATGCCGCCGCGCCGCACCGTCGCGGCCGCACCTTCCGGAGATCCTGTGACCGACACGGAAAAGCGAAACCTGGTCGCGCAGTGGGCATTCGACACCCGGCCCGTGCTCCTCCGCTTCCACCTCTGGCTGGAGGACGTCGAGGTCGAGCGCGCGCAGACCGAGCCGGTCTCCGCGTTCTCCTTCACGCCCCGCGGCATCGCCCGCTGCCTGGCCATGACCTCGGCCGCGACCGCGCTCGGCACGCGGCTGTTCGGCGACTATGGCGGCGGCGCGGGCAAGGACAAGGCCGCCTACAACCAGGTGAAGAAGGGCGCCGACGCGATCAGCGCCTACGTGATGAGCGAGGGGCTCTGGCACCTCACCCGCACGCTCCCCGAGAACCACGCCATCATGGTGTCGCTCGGCGAGGGGCTCATGCCCAAGGCGGGCGAGACGCCGGAGATGGGCGCCAACCCGCTGCTCGGCTTCGGGCGCGTGTACGCCCGGCCCGAGGTGGCGCGGCTGGTGGACCGCGCGGTGCGCCGCCTGCTCAACGACCCCTCGCACTCCTTCGACGACTTCTACGGATGGCTGCAGAAGCGCGGCATCACCGTGTGGGGCGCCGCGGTGGACACGCTCGAGAACACCTCGCGCTTCGCCGAGGGGAAGCCCACCGGGCCGATGGCGGTGTTCCACCTGTTCGACTCGCCGCTGACCATGTCGCGGCCGTACGAGTCGTACATGGGCAGCCTCACCGTGCCGCGGGCGGTGGCGCAGTCGGCCGAGCGCGCCTCGGTGCTGCTCGACTACCGCACGCCGCGCCGCCAGGTGGTCGAGGCGATCGAGGCGACGTACCCGGGCATCCGCCGCGAGAACGTCCACGTGTGGACGCTGCGCGGGAAGAGCCGCGTGGCCCGCCTGGGCAAGCTGTGGGAGGAGTGGAAGTCGCTCGGCGTGGACCTCGTCGAGGACGGCTGGAAGGCGCCGTCCGGCGTGGCGGTGTTCACCGACTCGGGCACCTACGCGCCCACGTTCCTGGTGGGGAGCTGGAAGGACGCCGAGGGCGCGACGCACGTGTTCCTCACCGACGGGTACGCCGCGACCGCGGAGGCGGTGCAGGCGGCCAGCCTCTCGGAGGTGCTCGACGTCGAGACCACCATGGCACCGTTCTCGCCGTCGTTCGAGCTGCCCTGCGACGCCGAGGGGCGGATCATGCAGCTCGATCCGGCCGCGCCGGACTTCGCGCGCCGGCTCACCGAGGTGTTCGGAGGGCGCGAGCTCGAGGTGGGCAAGGTCGAGAGCTACGCCGAGGCCATCCGCGAGGCGGACGCGTCCAACATGCCGCTCGGGCGGCGGGTGCTGCGCGCCGCCGACTTCCTGCCGGAGAAGAGCTGGCGCGTCCTCGCGAGCACCGGGTACATGTGCGACGACCCGTACACCGGCAGCCCGGGCGTCACGAAGGTGCGCGACGGCGTCTACCGGGTCACCACCCGGCTCGCCACGCACAGCGCCTCCGCGCAGATCGCGTTCACGTTCCGGCTGATGGAGCCGCTCGAGCAGGCGCGGCACGTCTTCAGCCCGCTGCTGGTCCGGTTCATGTCCGGGGTGGACCACACGCAGCGCCCGGTGAAGATCTCCGACTCGGGCCGGATCCGGAACGAGCTGCAGACCATGTTCTCCCAGGCGCTCGAGCACGACCGCGAGAAGATCCGCGTCCACTTCGACCGGGTGGACGAGCGGGTGGTGCCGCGCGAGAAGCAGGAGGCGGTCCGCCGCGTGCTCGAGTGGTACAAGGCGAACCACCCGGTCTGGTTCTCCTGGCTCGAGCTGGGCTGAGCGAGCGCTGACGCCACGAGCGGGCGCGGAGGCGCCCGCGGTGCGCTCCGTCACCGCGGCCGCGAAGGCGCTCGCCCCGCTGCGCGCCGCCCCGGCGCCCGCCGCCGCTGCGAAGCCGGCCGCCGCTCCCCACCGTGAGGGAGCGCGGCGGGCTCGCCGCGGGGAGGCGGATCATGACGGCGCGGCGATGGGCGATCGGGGCGGCCATCTCGGCGGGCCTGCTGCTCGCGGCCGGCGCGCGGGCGCAGGGGGAGCGCGCGCAGGAGGACGGGCGCGGGCCCGCGGGCGGGGAGCGGGCGCAACCCGAGGCGCCCCGCAAGGCGAAGGGCGAGCCGACGACGGCGGCGCCGCACGCGACAGGGGGGCAAGCGGCCGCCGGGAGCCAGGCGCCGCGCGCGAAGGGCGGCGAGGCGGCCGGTACGCCCCACGCCCGCAAGGCGGTGCCGCAGCAGCGGAGCGCGCAGGACGTCCGGCGCCCGGTGCACGGGCGGCGGGGCGGCACGGGCGCGGAGCGGCGGACCACTGCGGGCGAGCAGGTAGGCGCCGCGTCCGGCGCGAGCGCCGAGAGCCCGGTCGAGCCACCCGGGCCGCGCACCGGCGGCGAGGAGGACTCGCACGCCGGCGGGGGCACCTCGTCGAGCGGCGACACCGCCACCGGCGGCTGGTCGGGGAGCTCGAACCCCGATCCCACCCAGGACCGGCGCTGAGCGGAGGTTCACGGTCCGTGGATCAGCGCCGGCGCAGCACGGTGCTGGTCCAGCTCGCGCCCTGACGCTCCGGCCCGGTCTCCGGCCTCACCTCGCCGGCCTCGATGGCGCGCGCCAGGTCGGCGCGCTCGGCCGGCGTGAGGTCCGGCGAGACGACCTCCACCAGCCGCACCCCGCCGCGCGGACCGGGCGAGAGCCGCACCACCACGCGCTCCACGCCGGTCAGCGAGCGCTCGTCGAGCGGCAGCGATCGCAGGGCGGGATCCTGGTCCGGGCGGGCGAACGCGGTGCGGCGCTCCGGCAGCGGGCCGGTGGCGGCCGGCGGGCCGGCGCAGGCGAGTGCGAGGGCGAGGAGCAGGGTCGCGCCGGCGGCGGCGCGGCCGGCGGCGGCGAGCCGGACGCGGACGGTGACCATGGCGTGATCCTACACCCGCGGGCCGCGCGGCCGGGCGCCGCGCCCCCGGAACGCCGGGTGCACCCCGAGTGCGCAGCGGCCGGCCGCGGGAGCGCGCGCGGGCCGCGCGTGCCTCCGCCCGCCGCGATGGCGGCGAACGGCTACTCGCGGGCGAGGCCGTTCGCGGTGAGCGCCACCGCGTCGCCGACTCGGAACGGGGCGTAGCCCTGGTACACGTAGCGCTCGACGCCGCCGTCCTCGTAGCGCACGAACACCTCGTAGCTGCGGTACTCCGCGTTCGAGCCCTGGCTGGCCGCCGCGCCGATCATGGCGCCGCCGACCGCGCCCACCACCGCGCCGCCCGCGCTGGCGTGGGTGTGCGCGTAGCCGTAGCGGTCGTAGTGCGTGTGGCCACCGAGCGCGCTGCCGAGCAGGCCGCCGATCACCGCGCCGGCCACCGCGCCGGCGCCGGGGTTGCCCTGCTGCTTCTGGACCACCTCGCGGATCGACTCGACGCGGCCGTAGCGGACCCAGTCGCCGCCCCCGCCGCCGTACGGATCTCCCCAGGTGCGCGTGCTGGTGGTGGTCGTCACGCAGGCCGGGAGGAGCAGGGTCGGGACCAGCGCGAGGGCGAGCAGGGCGGGCTTCTTCATGGAGCGTCTCCGGGCTGGGCCGGCGTGCGGGCGCCGGGCATCCACGCTCCCGGATTTGCATGCGCCGCACCAGCCCCGGGCCGTCCGGCCGATCAATGAAATCGGGCGCTTACCGCCTGCTTTCCCCGACCCAGAGTAATGCGTCGCCCCCGGAGGGCGTGAATCCACGGCACGCCGTGGCGTGACTCACCCGGGTGGGACCTCAGGACGTCAATGCACCGGCGCGCCCAGGTTGGCGATCGGCTGCACCTGCTCGCAGCGCATCCACTCGGCGGTGTCGAGCAGGACCGAGTCCATGTACGTCCCGGCGGGCATCAGCAGCCGCGGCGCGTGGGCCAGCGTGGCGTCCACGAAGATCGGCGCGCCGAAGAGGCCGAGCGGCGGCTCCGCGCCCGGGTCGCAGGGCCGGAAGTGCTCCGCGAGCTCGTGCTCGGGGACCAGCTCGGCGGCGGCGCCGGTCGCCTCCTCGAGCACGCCGAGCCGGACCTTCTCGGCGGCCGACACCACCGCGATCGCGTACTTGCCGTCGAGCCGCACCACCACCGCCTTCGCGACGCGGTGGCCGGAGACGTGCTCGGTGGCGGCGAGGTCCTGCGCCGACATGGCGAAGGGGTGCGTGTGCAGCTCGTACCCCTGGTGATGCTCCTTCAGGTGCGCCTCGATCATCATCGGGATCATGACCGTTCGCTCCCGTCTCGAGAGATGGGCTACGCGACGATCGTGCCCCCGCCGCCGCGGCGCGGCGCGCTCGCGGCCGGGGGCAGGGGTGGGTCTTCGGGGTTGCCGCGGGCGGGCGTGCCCCCGCGGCGCGCGGCGCGGCGCTCCGCGCTCTCGAGATCCCTCAGCCCGCGGCGGGTCGCGGCGCCGCCGGCGCGGCCTGGCACAGCCGGCCGGAGAGGCGCTGCAGCGCGTCCACCAGCGCGTCGAGAGACTGCTCGCCCACCAGCCGCTGCACCTCGCGGCCGGCGCCGTCGAGCGCGAGGAACGTGGGCACGGCCACCACCCGGTGCGCGCGCGCCAGCGCCGCGCCCTCCGGCGCCTCCACCTGGTGGCGCTCCACCCGCGCGCCCGGGCAGCCGCGCTCCGCCGCGGCCACCACCGGCTCCATCCTCCGGCAGACCGGGCAGCTCCGGCTCACGATCTCGACCAGCGCCGGGCCGTGCCGCGGCGCCACGGCGGCGGGCGCCGCGCCGGGCAGGTCGGGCACCGCCACCGCGCAGGCGGCGGAGGACGCGTCGGTGCAGACCGCGGGCTCGCCGGACTCGGCGGGCCGGGCCGCCGCGACGGACGGGGTCGAGGGGACCGCCGGCGCCGCCGGAGCGCCCGCCGCGACCTCCTCCGCCGCGGCGCCACCCGCGCGCGGCATCAGCACCATGAGCCGATCGGTGGCGAGCAGGATGCCGGCGCCCACCAGCAGGAGCCCGGTGGCCTTCTCGAGCCGGGGCAGCTGCCGCTTCAGCCGGTCGAGCCAGGCGAGCGCGCGCCCCGCGAAGGCGGCCGCGAGGACGAGCGGCGTCACCAGGCCGGCCGCGTACGTGCCGAGGTAGAGCGCGCCGCGGGCCGGGCTCGCGCCAGCCGAGGCGGTCCAGGTGAGCACCGAGCCGAGCACCGGGCCGACGCACGGGGTCCAGCCCAGCGCGAACGCCCCGCCGAACGCGAGGGACGCCGCGAGCGAGCCGCCGGGCCGCACGCGCGCCAGCCACGGCCGCCGCTCCACGTCGAGCGCGGGCAGCCGGAGCACGCCGAGCACCTTCAGGCCGAGCGCGACGACCAGCGCGCCGGACACCGCCAGCAGCGCGTCGCGGTGCGCCGAGAGCGCCTCGCCCGCCGCGCTCGCCCCGGCGCCGAGCGCGACGAACACCGCCGCGAGGCCGAGCGAGAACGCGATCGCGGACGGGACCAGCCCGCGCGGCCGCTCGCCCCGGCGGAGCGCGTCCACCGAGGCGCCGCCGAGCAGCGACAGGTAGACCGGCACGAGCGGCAGGACGCAGGGGGACGCGAAGGTGAGGATCCCGGCGGCGAACAGGCCGGGCAGATCGAAGCCCATCTCTGGATTCTCCCCGGGCGCGGGCCCGGCGTCACGGGGCCGATGTGGGAGCCCGGCCGGCCGCGGACGCGGGCCGGCGACCTCCCCGACACGCCCGGGCGCCCGGAAAGTTCCCGGATCGACCGGTGCCCGGGCGGGATGGCGCCGGCGCCGGGAACCTTTTCGCGGCTCCGCGTGTCTCACCCTCCGGTGGCCGGCGGCTTCCTCCAGCGTGCGCTCGCGCAGGTCCCGTTCCTCCGCCGGAACGGGCGCCGCCTCGCGCGCAGCGCCGCCGACGCGGAGGACCTCGTGCAGGAGACGCTGGTGCGCGCGCTGGAGCGGCAGGAGGAGCTGCGCGACCCGACCCGCCTGCGCGGCTGGCTCGGCGCCCTGCAGCGCTCCATCCACCTGAACGCGGTGCGCGGGCTGCGGCCGCGCCTGGAGGTGCTGGAGGGCGGGCGCGCCGCGGAGGCGACGCCGGACGCCGCCCCCACCGCCGAGGAGGCGCTGCTGGCCCGCGCGCTCGGGGACGGGCTCTCGGCGGCGCTCGCCGCGCTGCCGCCGGAGTGGCGCGAGGCGCTGTGGCTGCGCGAGGTGGAGGAGCTGTCGTACCAGGAGATCGCGCGCGTGCAGGGGTGCCCGGTGGGCACGGTGCGCTCGCGGCTGGCGCGGGCGCGGCGGGAGCTCGCCGGCCGCCTGCGCGAGGAGGACCGCCATGTCGGCCTGTAGCCCGGAGTGGAACGAGCGGGTCTCGGCCTGGCTCGACGGCGAGGTGGAGCGGATGGAGCGGGTGCGGGTGGAGGCCCACCTCGCAGGCTGCCCCGGCTGTGCGGCGGCGGCGGCGGCGTTCGGGCGGCTGCGCGCGGCGCTCCGGCGCGGTGCGGGCCCGGCCCGGGCGGCGCGGCAGGTCCTGCCGGCGCGGCGCGCACCCCGCCCGGCCGTCCGCGCGGCGGCGCTCGCAGCGGGCCTGGCGCTCGCGGCGGGCGGGATCGCCGGCGGGGCCTGGCTGGCGGGGCGGGGCAGGGCGGGGCTGGATCGCGGCCTCGCCTCCGACGCGGAGCGCACGCACCTGCGCTCCTTCTCGCGCGCCTCGCCCTGCGAGTTCGAGTCGCGCGACGCGGGCGCGGTGGCCTCCTGGCTCGAGGGCGCGCTGGGCTTCACGGTCCCCGTGCCCGAGCTCCCGGGCGCGACGCTCCTCGGCGCGCGCCGGTGCGCGCTGGGCGGGCAGCCGGCCGCGCACCTCCTGTACCGGGTGGGCGAGCGCGCGCTGACCGTGCTCGTGCCGGGCGCGGGCTCGCCGGCGTCGGCGGCGGTGGAGCGGGTGGCGCGAGGCGGCGCGAGCTGCACCGCGGGGCCGCTCGGCGAGCGGGTCTGCGCATTGCCCCTGGCGCGCCCGGCGCTGGCGGTGTCCGAGCTGGATCCGCCCGCGCTCCTGGCGCTGTTCGACGCGCCGCGCGGCTGAAGCGCCCGGTCGCGCGACGGGGCTCGGCGCGAGCGGATCGCGCGATGGCGCGCCGCGCGGCTGACGGCCCGGGCCGACGGTTCCGCGAGCGCGGCGGCCGGATCGGATCTAAAACGTCCGGCCGTGCCCGCCGCGCCCTCCGTCCGGTTCATCGTGCTCGTGCTCGCCGTCGCGGCGGGCGCCAGCGTGGGCAACCTGTACCTGCTGCAGCCGCTCCTCCCCGAGGTGGCGCGCGCGTTCTCCACCTCGCCGCGGGCGGTGGGGGTGGTCTCGATGCTGACGCAGGTCGGGTACGGCGCCGGCATGTTCCTGTTCGTGCCGCTCGGCGACGTGCTGGAGCGGCGCCGGCTCATGCTGGCGCTGCTCGGCGCGGTGGCGGTGGCGCTGCTCGCGGTGGCGGCGTCGCCGACGCTGCCGGTGCTGGCGGGCGCGTCGCTGGCGGTGGGGACGACCACGGTGGTGCCGCAGCTGGCGCTCCCGCTCGCCGCGCACGTGGCGCCGCCGGAGGAGCGCGGCCGCGCGGTGGGCGCGGTGATGGGCGGGCTGCTGGTGGGCATCCTGCTCGCGCGCACCGCGAGCGGCTTCCTGGGCGCGCACCTGGGCTGGCGCGCGGTGTACGTGGTGGCCGCGGCGCTCATGGTGGCGCTGGCGGCGGCGCTCCGGGCGCTGCTCCCGCGGAGCGAGCCGGACGCCTCCATGCCGTACCCGGCGCTGCTCCGGTCGATGCTCGACATCGCGCGCGAGGAGCCGGTGCTCCGCGAGGCGGCGGCGCTCGGCGCGCTCGGGTTCGCGGCGTTCAGCGTGTTCTGGAGCACGCTCGCGTTCCAGCTCGAGGCGCGGCACGGGCTCGGGCCGGACGTGGCCGGGCTGTTCGGGGTGCTCGGCGCCGCGGGCGCGCTGGCGGCGCCGGTGCTGGGCCGGCTCGCCGACCGCACCCGCCCCCGCGCGAACGCCGGGATCTCCATCGTGGTGGCGCTGGCCGGGTTCGCGGTGTTCGCCGCGAGCGGGAGCGTCCCGGCGCTGGTGGCGGGGGTGCTGCTCCTCGACGTGGGGGTGCAGGGGAACCACGTCTCGAACCTGGCGCGGGTGCACGGGCGCCGGCCGGAGGCGCGCAGCCGCATGAACACCATCTACATGGTGACCTACTTCGCCGGCGGCGCGCTCGGGACCGCGGTCGGGACCTGGGCCTGGACCGCCCGCGGCTGGGGGGGCGTGTGCGCGGCGGGCGCGGCGTTCCTCGCGGCCGCGCTGGCCCTCTGGGCGCTCGGGCTGCGGCGCGCGCCGGCCCCCGCGCGCGACGGTTCCCGCGGCAACCCGGCCCGAGGGGATTAGAATGCTCCCCGTGAGCCAGCCCATCCGCGTGTTCGTCACCGGTGGTACCTTCGACAAGGAGTACGACGAGCTGTCCGGTCGGCTCTACTTCAAGGACACGCACCTGCCGGAGATGCTGCGGCTGGCGCGCTGCCGCCTCGACGTGAGCGTCCGGAACCTCATGATGGTGGACAGCCTCGACATGACCGACGGCGACCGCCGGATCATCGTGGAGAGCTGCCGCTCCGCCGCCGAGGACCGCATCCTGGTGACCCACGGCACCGACACGATGGCCGAGACGGCGCGGGCGCTCCTCGCCGCAGGCCTCGGCAAGACCGTGGTGCTCACCGGCGCGATGATCCCGTACGCGTTCGGCAGCTCCGATGGCCTCTTCAACCTCGGCAGCGCGCTCTCGTTCGTGCAGGTGCTGCCGCCCGGCGTCTACGTGGCCATGAACGGCCGCGTGTTCCCGGGCGACAAGGTCCGCAAGAACCGGCAGACCGGGACCTTCGAAGACCTCGCCTGAGCGCGTCCGGCCACCGGACTCGACGCGCGCGCTGGTCGGGCGCGCCGCACCCGACTCGGACTGGAGCTTCTCCCCGCTGCGTCGCAGCGTCGCGGACGCGCGGCCTCGCTGTGCCCTGGCGTGGTGTCGCGCAACCCTGGGGCGGCGTGGTCGTCGGAGGTGGGTGGAGGTCGTCTTCCGGAAATTCAGGGCCTGAGACGAGCGTTTCCCGGCCCCGAGTGTTCAAGGTTGCGACCGCCAGCCCGGTTGCTGGCGTCGCTCCCCTGGTCATCGAAGGAGGTTCGTACATGAAGCTTCAGGGTCTTCGCATCGCGCTCGCCGGCGCGCTCGCGCTCGGTCTCGCCGCGTGCGGCTCGTCCAGCAACGACGCGCCCGCCCGGATCAACGTCCGCCTGGTGGACGCGCCCGGCGACTACACGCAGCTGTTCCTCGACGTCCGCGAGGTGCAGATCGACGGTCCGGACGGCTGGCAGACGCTGGGCACCTGGACCGGCGGCCCGATCGACCTGCTCACGCTCACCAACGGCTTGAGCAAGACGCTGGCCGAGAACGCGCCCATCGCGGCGGGTCACTACGGGCAGATGCGCCTGCTGCTCGGGCCGGACAACACCGTGGTGGTGGACGGCATCGCCGAGCCGCAGCCGCTCAAGGTGCCCTCGGGCATGCAGTCGGGCGTGAAGCTCACCGTCAACTTCGACGTCGAGCCCGGCACCACCAAGGACGTCTTCATCGACTTCGACGCCCACAAGTCGGTCTTCGTCCACCGCGCCGGCAACTCCGACCAGTACATCCTCCGCCCGGTGGTGCGCGCGTTCGACCAGGTGGTCACCGGCACCATCTCCGGCACGGTCACCGCGGGCGGCACGGCGGTCGCCGGCGCCAAGGTGCTGATCGAGACGGTCGAGGGCGGCGCGCCGAGCGTGGTCCGCGCCACCGTGACGGGCGCCGACGGCAAGTACGCCGTCGGCCTGCTGCCGGTCGCCACGACCTACTACGTGGTCACGCAGCCGGTGGTCGGCGGCACGGTCTACCAGAGCTTCGCGAGCGGGCCGATCGAGCTCACCGCGGCGGCGCCGCTGCCGGTGCAGGACATCGCGCTCACCGTGGCGGCCGAGCACGGCGGCATCAACGGGGCGGTGACGCCCATCGCGACCGACACGCAGCGCGACCTGCTGCAGGTCATCCAGCCGTTCGGGGCGACGCCGGTGAACCTGATCGTCCGCGAGGTCACCCCGGTGGTGGCCGCGACCGAGACGTTCGCGGCGCCGGACCTGCCCGCCGGCGCCTACTCGCTGGTGCTCACGCGCGACACGTTCGACGCGAACGGCGACCAGACCGGTCACGCCGTGGCCGCGCCGGTGGCCGCGACCGTGACGAACGGCGCCACCGCGAACGTGGCGCTCACGGCGCCGTAGCGGGGGGGGCCGGGCGGGGCGCGGCCCCGCTCGCCGTACGGGAGGGGCGACGGCCCCGCTGCCCTTCACGGGCGGCGGGGCCGTTCCTCTTCAGGGGAGCGCGGGCGAGAGCGGGCCGCCGATGGCGCGCCCGGCCGCGGTCTCGTCGAGGATGGGGAAGAACACCGCCTCCTCCAGCTCGAAGTGCGCGAGCACCACGCCCAGGAGCCGATCGGCGTGGCGGACGAAGCCGGCCGCGTCCTCGGGGTCGCCGGCGCGCCGGGCCAGCTCGGCCATCCCGCGGTGGATGATGTCGTGCTCGTAGCGCATGGAGGCGCTGAACGCGCGCGGCCCCTCGCAGGCGAACTTGTCCACCACCGGGTGGAGCGTCCGCTCCTCCCACTCCAGGTGGCCGCGCAGGCAGCGATCGAGCCCGGCGACCACCTCGCGCATGGTGGCGGCGCGCGCCGCGGGCGGGCCGGCGGTGACCGCGCCGGCCTTCTCCGCCACCTCCTGCAGCCGCGCCCGGATCCCCGCGCGCGTGGCCCGCAGGGCGTCGGTGGCGCGGGCCATCAGCTCCGGGCCTCGGCCGCGGCGCGCCCCGCGAAGCGCGGCATGAGCACGTGGTTCTCGAGGTGGACGTGGCGGAGCACGTCGGTCTCCAGCGTCTCCAGCTCGCTCATGAGCACGCGGTAGCTGCGGCAGCCCCACTCCGGCACCGTGAACGCCTCCGAGAGCGCGCGGATCCGCTCCAGCAGCGCGCCGACCTGGAGGTGGTCGCTCATCATGCCCTCGAGCTCCTTGCGGAGGATCTCGCGGTCGGGCGCCGGCGAGAGGAGCGCGGGGAACAGCACCGCCTCCTCGTGGTCGAGGTGCGGCTCGAGCGCGGCCGCCAGCTCGAGGAACGCGTCGCGCACGCCGAGCAGGCGCGGGTTGTGGTCCCCGTGCACGCTCGCGACCTTGTGCGCGAGCGGCTCGAGGAACGGCAGGGTGCGGCGCAGGTAGGCGTGGTGGCGGTCCACGATGCGGGCGACGAGCGCGAAGGTGGAGAGCGCGCGGGGATCGTCGTCGCCGTCCGCCTGCGGGAGCGAGGCCTCGAGCTCGGCGAACACCGTGTCCGGGTCGAGCGCGCGCGGGCGGCAGGCCTCGGCGACGCTGACGTCCCCGTGGCAGCAGAAGTCGATGCGGTGCTTCTGGAAGATGCGGGCGGTGACGGCGTGGGCGGTGACGATCTCGGCGACGGTGGCGTTGCGGTCGATGGCAGGCATGTTCGTTCGGTCTCCTCGGAGGGAGCCCAGAGCACGGGCCGTGCCGTATACCGATCCCCCGGTTTTCCGGCCGGAATGCGCCGGTGCGCGCGGCGGCGGCCCCGGTTAAGCTCCACCCTGGAACACCATGGAACGCCTTCCGGTCATGAGCGACGCCTGCGCGGTCTGCGGGCTGGGGACGGTGGTCTCCCGGGTGCGGCGCACCACGCACGTGGTCGCCGAGAGCCCGGCCATGCAGGCGGTGCTGGTTCGGGCGCGCGACTTCGCCGACGCCGACGCCCCGGTCGTCATCCTGGGCGAGAGCGGGACGGGCAAGGAGGTGGTCGCCCGCGCGCTCCACGCGAGCGGCCCGCGGGGCGCCCGCCCGTTCGTGGCGGTGAACGTGGCGGCCTTGCCGGCGGACCTGCTCGAGTCCGAGCTGTTCGGCCACGTGAAGGGCGCGTTCACCGGCGCGACCGCCGAGAAGCAGGGGCTGCTGGAGGCGGCGCACGGGGGCACGCTCTTCCTCGACGAGATCGGCGAGATGCCGCTGCCGCTCCAGGCGAAGCTGCTGCGGGCGCTCGAGGACGGCGAGGTGCGCCGGGTGGGCGACACGCGCGCGTTCGGCGTGGACGTCCGCTTCGTCTGCGCCACGCACCAGGACCTGGCGCGCCTGGTGACGGAGGGGCGCTTCCGGGAGGACCTCTACTACCGGCTGAAGGTGCTGGTGCTGCGGCTCCCGCCGCTCCGGGATCGCCCCGAGGACGTGCTGCCGCTGGCGCGCCGCTTCCTCGCCGAGGAGAAGCGGCCGGGGCCGGGGTTCTCCGCCGAGGCCGAGCGGCGGCTCCTCGCCTACCGCTGGCCGGGGAACGTGCGCGAGCTCGGCAACGTGGTGCGCTACGCGGCGGCGGTGGCGCGCGGCGCCGAGATCCGCCCCGAGCACCTGCCGGAGGAGCTGACCGCGCCGGCCGCGCCCGCCGGTGCCGCGCCGCGGGGCGGCGCCCCGGGCCCGGTGGCGACGCTCGCCGAGGTGGAGCGGGCGCACGTGCTCGCGGTGCTGGAGCGCTGCGGCGGCTCGCAGGCCGAGGCCGCGCGCGCGCTCGGCATCGGCCGGAACACGCTCTGGCGCAAGCTGAAGGCCTACGGGAACGGGCCCTAGAGCACGATCCGCCGCAGGTCGCCGAGGAGCTGGCCCAGGTACGTCGTGATCCGCGCCGCCAGCGCGCCGTCGATGACGCGGTGGTCGTAGGAGAGGGACAGCGGCAGCATCAGCCGGGGCTGGAACTGCGCGCCGTCCCACACCGGGCGCATGGCGCTCCGCGAGACGCCCAGGATGGCCACCTCCGGTGCGTTGATGATGGGCGTGAACGCGGTGCCGCCGATGCCGCCCAGGCTGGAGATGGAGAAGCAGCCGCCCTGCACGTCGGCGGGGGAGAGCTTCCCGTCGCGCGCCTTCGCGGCGAGCTCGCCCAGCTCCTTCGCGAGCTGCAGGACGCCCTTCTGATCGGCGTCCCGCAGCACCGGCACCACCAGCCCCTGCGGCGTGTCGGCGGCGAAGCCGACGTGGAAGTAGCGCTTCAGCACCAGCTCGTCCCCGTCGAGCGAGGCGTTCAGCTCGGGGAAGCGCTTCATGGCGGCGACGCAGGCCTTCACCAGGAACGCGAGCAGCGTCACCTTCACGCCCTGCTTCTCGTGCTCGCGGTTCAGCTCGACGCGGAAGCGCTCCAGCTCGGTGATGTCCGCCTCGTCGAACTGCGTGACGTGCGGGATCATCACCCAGTTCCGCGCCAGGTTGGTCCGCGACAGCTTGCGGATGCGCGAGAGCGGCTGCCGCTCCACCGGCCCGAAGCGGGTGAAGTCCACCTTGGGCCAGGGCGCGAGGTCGAGCGCGCCGCCCCCGCCGCCGCCCGCCTCGAGCCGGGCGAGCGAGGCCTTCACGAACTTCTGCACGTCGTCCTGCAGGATGCGGCCGCGCGGGCCGGTCCCCTCGACGCGGGCCAGGTTGGCGCCCAGCTCGCGGGCGAGCTTGCGGACCGAGGGCGAGGCGTGCGGCACCTGGCCCTGGGCACCGGCCTCCGGCGCGACCGGTGGCGCGGCGGGGGCCGTCGCCGGGGCCGGCGCGGCGGCCTTCGCTGCGGGAGCCGCGGCGGGCTGGGACGGGGCCGGCGCGGCGGGCGGTGGCGCGGCGCCGGTCGTCCCGGCGGCGGGCGCGACCGCGTCCAGGATCGCCACCAGCGATCCCTCGCTCACCTTGTCCCCGGCCTTCAGCGCCACCTCGCGGATCGTGCCGGCCGCGGGCGCGGGCACGTCGAGCGTGGCCTTCTCCGACTCGAGCGTGGCGAGCGGCGCGTCGGCCTCGACCCGATCGCCCGGCTTCACCAGCACCTCGATGACCGGGACGTCCTTGAAGTCGCCGATGTTCGGGACCTTCACCTCCACCGTGCGCGGCGCGCCCGCCGGCGCGGCCGCGGCCGGAGGCGCGGAGGGCGCAGCAGGGGCAGGGGAGGGCGCCGGCGCGGGCGCCGCGGCGGCGGGCTTCGCGGGCGCGGCCTGGGCGGGCGCGGCGGGCGCCTCCGCCTTGGCCTGCCCGTCCGCCGCCTCCAGGGTGACCACCAGCGATCCCTCGCTGACGCGGTCGCCGACCTTCACCTTCACCTCGCGGATGGTGCCGGCCGCGGGGGCGGGCACGTCCAGGGTGGCCTTGTCCGACTCGAGCGTGACCAGCGGCGCGTCGGCGTCCACCTGCTCGCCGGGCTTCACCAGCACGTCGATGACCGGGACGTCCTTGTAGTCGCCGATGTTCGGGACCTTGACCTCGATGGTGCGCATGTCCTCGTTCTCGCGGTCTAGACGGTCCAGGGGGCGGGCTTCGCGGGGTCGATGCCGTACTTCTTCAGTGCCTCGGCCACCTTCGCGGCGGGCACGGTGCCCTCGTCGGCGAGCGCCTTCAGCGCGGCGATCGCGACGTGGTGCCGGTCCACCTCGAAGAAGCCGCGCAGCTTCTCGCGCGTGTCGGAGCGGCCGAAGCCGTCGGTGCCGAGCACGTGGTACGCGCGCGGCACCCAGGGGCGGATCTGCTCGGCGAAGGTGCGGACGTAGTCGGTCGCGGCGACGACCGGCCCCTGCGTGCCGCCGAGGCAGGTCTCCACGTGCGAGCGGCGCGGCGCGTCCTCGGGGTGGAGCCGGTTGTGGCGCGACACGGCCATGCCGTCGCGCGCCAGCTCGGTGAAGCTCGGGCAGCTCCACACGTCGGCGTCCACGCCCCACTGGCTCTTCAGCAGGTCGGCCGCGGCGATCACCTCGCGGAGGATGGCGCCCGAGCCGAGGAGCTGGACGCGCGGCGCCTTGCCCTTCGCCTTCGCGCCCTGCTTGAACAGGTACATGCCCTTGACGATGTCCTGCTCCGCGCCCTCCGGCATGCCCGGGTGCGCGTAGTTCTCGTTGAGGACGGTGACGTACCAGTACGCGTCCTCCTGCTCCGCCAGCATGCGGCGCAGGCCGTCGTGCACGATCACCGCCACCTCGTACGAGAAGGTCGGGTCGTAGGAGCGGCAGTTCGGGATCACCGACGAGAGCACGTGCGAGTGCCCGTCCTCGTGCTGGAGTCCCTCGCCGTTCAGCGTGGTGCGCCCGGAGGTGCCGCCGACGAGGAAGCCGCGGCAGCGCATGTCGCCCGCCGCCCAGGCGAAGTCGCCGACGCGCTGGAAGCCGAACATCGAATAGAACAGGTAGAAGGGGATCATCGGCTCGCCGTGCGTGGCGTACGCCGACGCCCCGGCGATCCAGTCGCACATCGCGCCGGCCTCGGTGATGCCCTCCTGCAGCACCTGCCCCTGCTTGTCCTCGCGGTAGTAGGCGAGCTTGTCCGCGTCCTCCGGCGTGTACAGCTGGCCGACGTGGCTCCAGATCCCGAGCTGGCGGTACATGCCCTCCATGCCGAAGGTGCGCCCCTCGTCCGGCACGATGGGCACCACCCGCTTCCCGATGGCCTTGTCGCGCGCGAGGAGCGTCATGATCTGCACGAGCGCCATGGTGGTGGACAGCTCGCGGTCCTCGCTGCTCTTCAGCAGCCGGTCGAACGTGGAGAGCGGCGGCACCTCGAGCGGCTTCGCCTTGGCGCGGCGCCGCGGGCGGTCGCCGCCGAGGTCCTGCCGGCGCGCCTTCAGGTACTCGAGCTCCTTCGAGCCCTCCGGCAGCTTCAGGAACGGCACCTTCTCGAGCTGATCGTCCGGCACCGGCAGGTCGAAGCGGTCGCGGAAGCGCCGGATGGCGTCCACCGCGATCTTCTTCTGCTGGTGGGCGATGTTCATGGCCTCGCCGGCCTCGCCCATGCCGTAGCCCTTGATGGTCTTCGCGAGGATCACGGTGGGCTGGCCGGTGTGCTTCACCGCCGCGCCGTAGGCCGCGTAGACCTTGAACGGATCGTGCCCGCCGCGGTTCAGCCGCCAGACGTCCTCGTCGGACAGCTCCGAGACCATGGCCTTCAGCTCGGGCGAGTTGAAGAAGTGCTCGCGGACGAACGCGCCGTTGCGCGACTTGTAGAGCTGGTACTCGCCGTCCACCACCTCCATCATCCGGCGGCGCAGGATCCCCTCCGAGTCCTTCGCGAACAGCGGATCCCAGTGGCGGCCCCAGATCACCTTGATGACGTTCCAGCCGGCGCCGCGGAACGTGCCCTCCAGCTCCTGGATGATCTTGCCGTTGCCGCGCACCGGCCCGTCGAGCCGCTGCAGGTTGCAGTTCACCACGAAGATGAGGTTGTCGAGCTTCTCGCGGCCGGCGCGGTCGATGGCGCCCATGGCCTCCGGCTCGTCCATCTCGCCGTCGCCGCAGAACGCCCAGACCTTGCGGTCGGACGTGTCGGCGATGCCGCGGTCGTGCAGGTACCGCATGAAGCGGGCCTGGTAGATGGCCATGTGCGGCCCGAGGCCCATCGACACGGTGGGGAACTGCCAGAAGTCCGGCATGAGCCAGGGGTGCGGGTACGAGGACAGGCCCTTGCCGTCCACCTCCTGGCGGAAGTTCTGGAGCTGCTCCTCGCTCAGCAGGCCGAGCAGGAACGCGCGCGCGTAGATGCCGGGCGCGGAGTGGCCCTGGATGTACACCAGGTCGCCGCCGCGCTCGGGCGTCCAGGCCCGCCAGAAGTGGTTGTAGCCGACGTCGTAGAGCGTCGCGGCCGAGGCGAAGCTGGCGATGTGGCCGCCGACGTTCGTGTGCTTGTTCGCCCGCACCACCATCGCCATCGCGTTCCAGCGGAGGTAGTGGCGGATGGTCTGCTCGATGGCGAAGTCGCCCGGGTAGCGCGGCTGCTTCTCCACCGGGATGGTGTTCACGTAGGCGGTGTTGGCCGAGAACGGCAGGTACGCGCCGGAGCGGCGGGCGCGGTCGATGAGCTGCTCGATGAGGAAGTGGGCGCGGTCCGTGCCCTCGCGCTGGAGCACGCCCTCGAGGGCGTCCAGCCACTCGCGCGTCTCCTGCGGATCGAGGTCGGGGAGCTTGTCCATGTCGGTCCCTGGGCGTTGGTTGCGCGCTACTCCTACTGGGGAGGGGTCCCGGATTCAAACGAACCCTTGGACCCCGAGAGGACGGTGCGCACCGGCGCGCAACCGTGCCGCACCGCGCCACGCAGGCGACACCGAACGTCGTTGTGACCCCCGCTCGAACGTCGGACACTGGAACGCGGGGGCGCGCGCAGGGGAGCGCGTCGCGAGGAGGGGGCCATGCGGACGCGTCCGATCGGACTTGCGGCTGGGGTGGTGCTCGCCTTCCTGGCCGGGCACGGGTGCAGCAGCGGCGGGGACGGACCCGCGCCGGCAGTGTGCGAGGGAGCGCCGGATCCGGGGACGGCCGGGCCAGGGGACGTGGAGGGCTGGTTCCCGCTCGCGCCGGGCTGGGCCTGGAGCTACCGGATCGCCGGGCAGCCCGTCACCCGCCCCGCGGACCTGCGCATCGAGGTCGGGCCCGCGCGGAGCTACCGCGGGTTCGCGGCCACGGAGCTGCGCGAGCTGGATCCGACCACCGGCGGCGAGCTCGCGGGTGGGACCGCGCTCGTCGCCTCCGCGCCGGCCGGCCTGGTGGAGCTGGGCGACGGGAGCGCGTCGAATCCCACGCCGTCCACCTACGACCTCCGCTTCCCCGTCACGGCGGGTGGAGGGTGGTCGGAGCGCTGCACCGGGCTCGACTACGGCGAGGACCTGGACGGCGACGGGAAGCACGAGACGCTCGATCTCGCGCTCGACGGGCAGGTCCTCGGGCTCGAGGACGTGACCGTGCCGGCGGGGACGTTCGCGGGCGCCGCGCACGTCCGGCTCACGCTGACGCTCACGCTCCACCCGACCGCCCCCGGCTACGCCCCGGTCACCGCCACGGCGTGGCAGGAGACCTGGTACGCGCGCGGCGTCGGCATCGTGCGCCGGAGCGACGGGGGCGAGCTCTCGCCCACCACCGCGTACGAGCTGGTGGGCTGGTCGGGCCCGGCCGGCAGCGGCGGGCTCGCCGAGCTGACCCGGCTCGTGGTCCCGCCGCCCAGCTCGGATCCGTACGTGACCCCGTGGCGCGTGATCCCGGCCCGCGGCGGCTCCACCCGCGCGATGGTGCTGGAGATCGCCTGGCGCGACGGTCCGGTGCGGCTCTTGGGTCGCTTCGTCGAGGACGGCGCGGCCGGCGCGCCGTTCGAGGTGGTGCCGCAGTGGACGTCCACCTCCACGATCCTGCCCTGGCACATGGCCACGCAGGTCGCGCCGGGGCCGGACCGGCACCTGGTCGCGTTCGCGGCGGAGCCGGCGCAGGCGCCGGGCACCGCGGAGATCCGGGTGGCGCGGGTGACCGGGGACGGCGTCGCGCTCGACGGGCCCTCCGGGATCCTGGTGGCGCAGTGCGCGGCCTGGACCGGCCACGCGGTGGCGGCGTCGCGCGCCGGCGACGGCGACCTGGTGGCCTGGGGCTGCAGCGCGCCGGTGAGCGGCGTGTACGCGGCCACCGTCGGCCGGGACGGCGCGGTGGGCGCGCCGGTGTTCCTCGGCGACGGACCGGTGCAGTACGTCCAGGCGTCGGGTCGCGGGACCGAGCACGTGGTGGTCTGGGGCCGCGGGTCGTCGGCCGCCACCGAGGTGGTGGGCGTGCGGGTGAGCGCCGCGGGCGCTCCAGTGGACGCCGCGCCGGTGCGGCTGGTCGCCGATCAGGACTACAAGTTCCCGAGCGATCTCGCCTGCGGCGAAACCTCCTGCCTGCTCACCTGGCGGCGGCCGGCGATGCCGTACGGCTCCGACGAGCTCGCGGCGATCCGCCTCGCGCCCGGCGCGCTGGCGGAGCACACCGCAGTGCGGCTCGCCGGCCCGATCGACTCCGAGACCGAGACGCTCGCCGTGCCGGTCGGGGACGGCTTCGTCATCGACTGGGGCGACGCGCAGCGCTACCCGGTGCCGTGGGGACAGGAGGGGCCGGCGGTCCGGGTGGCGTGGGCCGGGGCCGACCTGAGCGTCTCGCCGCCCGAGGGAATCCCGGTCCTCTACCACTGGGACTTCTACGACGCGCTCGGGAACGCGGCGCTCCTCTCGGCGACGGCCACCGACGCGTGGGTGGCGTACGAGTGGATCCCGGCCTACGCCGAGCTGGACGCGGTGCACTGGATCCGCTGAGCGATCACCAGCGCCGCGCCCACGCGGGCGCCGGCTGCGGGGCGGGGCGGAGCGCGGAGAGATCGTGCGCGCCGCGGAGGGCGAGCCCCGCGGCGCGCCCGTCGCGCAGCTCGAGCCGCGCCTCGTGCGTGGCGACGAGCAGCCGCCCGCGGCCGTCCCAGTCGGCCCAGGCCGCCTCCGGCAAGGGGACGGTGCGCCGGCCCAGCTCGACCGAGTACGCGGGGCTGCGCCCCTCGATGCGCGGCGCGCGCAGGTCGAGCCCCTGGTCCTCGAGCACCAGCCGCGCGCCGCCGCCGGGACGCGGCTTCACCAGCCTCGCGCGCCGCCGCTCGTCCCAGGGATCGCCGCGCGGATCCCGCGGCTCGCCGCGCGGGTCGTCCTCCCAGCCGCGCCGGCGCTCGGCCGCGTACTGCACGACGGGCGTCGGCGCGAGCCCGCCGCGCGCGCGGAGCGGCGACGCGTCGCCCGCGTCCGCCGGCGCGACCGCGCCCGCCTCGCCCGCGGCCGCGAAGTGGTGCCCGCGGCTCCAGGTCCCGCCCTCGCGCCACGCGGCCAGCGCGAACAGCCAGGGCGCCTTCGAGACGAGCAGGTAGGCGGTCCACGGGTGCTCGCCGAGGAACTCCGCCGACGAGGCCGAGGCCGCGAACGCCGCGAGCAGCGCGCCGTCCAGCGAGAGATCGCAGCGGCGCGGGTAGAGCGTCCCGCGGAACCACGCGCCGGGCTCGAGCGCGTCCTGCTCCAGGTGCCAGCGCAGCAGGTGCCACCAGCCGCCGGGCCCGCGGCGGAAGACGAGCGCCACCGGGGCGGCGGTGGCGACCTGCGCGTAGAGGCGCGGAGGTGGGTGGGTCTGCATCACTCCTGGTGTAGCACGTGCGACGCCCGCGCGCAGCGGGGCGGTCCGGGCGTGGAGCGGCGCCACGATCCGCGCCCGTTTTCCGGTGGGTGAATGTGGCCGGCGCACGCGTCCCGCGGTCCGTGGAGTGGTGGCGGGCACGGACGCAGCGTAGCGTCGGTCCCGCACGCACGGGAGGTGTCGAATGGCGCTCCACGGCATCGCGGTGTGCAGCCTCGACGACGGTCGTGTCCTCCGGCTCCCGCCGGACGCCTGGTGCGTCCCGCTGCCGGCGCCGCTCCGCGGGCGCGCGCTGCGCATCGAGGCGGTGGAGCGCGGTTTCGAGGACCTCGCCTGCGTGACCTACGCCGACGACGGCGGGCTGGCCGGCTACGTGATGAGCGAGGCGCGCCTCGGGTCGCGCGGCGCCGGCGAGGACGTCATCGTGCGCAGCGCCGCCGCGTTCGGCGAGCAGCGCTGGATGGTGGTGCGCATCGGCGGCGCCGAGGCCCGGCTGGCGGGCTGAGCGGGTCGCCCGCGGCGCCGGGGTGCTACACGCCCTCGAAGCGGATCGGCATCACCACCCAGATCGCCACCGGGCGACCCGCGGCGTCCGCGCCGCCGCGCCAGGCGCAGCCCCGCACCGCGGCCTCGATGGCGTGCGCGATGCGCAGGTCGGGCACGCTCGACAGGAGCTCGATGCGCCCGACGCGCCCGTCGCCGCCGACGGCCACGCGCACGGTGATGGGCCCCGAGGTGAACCCGGTCAGCTCGCGCGGCAGCCGGATGGCGCGCCGCACGCAGCCCGGGTCCAGCTCGACCGGCTTGCGGAAGCCCACCGTCATGTACTGCGGCGCGTCCTCGATCTCCTGCGCGTGCGCGCCGGCGACGGTCCCGGCCACGGCCGCGCCCCCGCCCCAGGCGCCGCCCCCGCCGCCGCCCACCACGCCGCCGATGACGCCGCCCTCCACCTCGCCCGCGGAGACCTCGCCCTCGTCCGCGCCCTCGGGCAGCGCCTCGATGGGCTCGTCCGGATCCGGCACCCGCATCGCCGCCCGCAGCTCGCGCGGCTGCAGGAGCGCGGTGGGCGGCGGCGGCGGGAGGGCCGCGCGCGGGCGGGCCCCGGGCGCCTTCCGCCGCGGCGCGGGCGCGGCCGGCATCCCGGGCAGCCCGGGCGGCCCCGGCGCCTTGCGCGTCGCCGGCGCCGGCAGGTGCACCGGCACGATCATCTCGATCTCCTCGCGCTCCGGCGCGGCCACCGTCGAGGCCAGGATCAGCGCGGCGCCGACGAGGCACGCCTGCACGCCCGCGCCGAGCCCGGTCCAGGCCGCCCGGCGGCCGGCGCGCGCCGCGCTGTCGTGGCGGAGCAGCGACGCGAAGGACGGCGGCGCCAGGCCCGGGACCGGCGCGAGCGCGGGCCGCGCCTTGCCCTCCGGCGGCCGCTCGCGGCGCGGGGCGGGGGAGGTCCCCGGGCCCGCCAGCCGCTCGAACAGCGGGTGGTCGGGATCCGGCGGCGGGAAGGACAGGATGGAGAGCAGCGCGCTCAGGTCCGGGGGCGGGGGCTCCGCCGCGCCGCGCGGCAGCGGCACGAGATCGCCGAACAGCCGGCGCGCGCGCTCCGGATCGTGCACCTCGACCGGCGTGGGCCGGGCGTCCGCCATCCCGGCGTTCACCGGAGGTCCGGGATCGACCGGCACCGCGCCCTCCGCCGGACGGGCCTGGACCGCGTCCTGAGCGCCTCGTTGCCCCCTCCGTCCCGCGCCTCGCCGGTTCAGGATCGTGTCGAACATCGGCGTCCCCTCTTCACTCCTAAGCCCACGCGGCGGGGCCGGCGTTGCGGTTCGTTGTCCGGGGGGAACGGGGGAATGGCGCGGGGGACCGGGCCGCGAGGGACGACGCGCGGGGTGGCCCGGAAGCGCGGCCCCGAGAGCACCCACCCGCGCGCGTGCGTTCGGGGCGCGCGCCGGTGTACACGTGCCGCCCGCATGCGCTCCAGCCACGCACTGATGGTGATGTTCGCCGCCCTCTCGGCCGCGGCGGCCCCGCTCGCCGGCTGCTCCGGCGGCTCCTCCGGCTCCGATCCGCGCCCGCTCGCCGCGGCGCTCGCCGCCGACCCGCCCGCGTTCGCGCCGGGCGCGACGGTGGCGCTGGTGCCGGCGTTCGCGCGCGGCACCGCGCGCATCGAGCCGGACGTCGGGCCGGTGACGAGCGGCGGCCGGTACGCGGTCGGCCCCGCGGTGGCGGGGCGCACCTACCGGCTGATCGTCGAGGACGGCGCCGAGCGCGCCGAGGCCGCGGTGCAGGTCCCGTTCGCCTACCGCGACGCGATCCGGCCGCTGGACCCGCCGCGGAGCGCCCGCGCGCAGCACGTCGCGGTGGGGCTCGGAGACGGGCGGGTGCTCCTCGCCACCGGCTCGGCGAACATCTCCACCTTCAGCTGGACCGCGGAGGTGTACGACGCGGCCACCGGCACCTCGACCGAGACCGGGGAGCTGCGCCTGGGCATGGCGGGCTCGACCGCGCTGCGCCTCGCCGACGGGCGGGTGCTGCTGGCCGGCGGCCAGAGCAACTTCCGCGACCGGGAGGATCTCGTCGCGGTCTGGGACCCGGCGGACGGGCGCTGGACCGAGCCGGGCGCCCTGGCGCAGGCGCGCGCCGGCCACGCGCTCGCGCTCCTGTACGACGGCCGGGTGCTGGTGACCGGCGGCGAGTGGCTGGGGCGCGCGCCGGGCTCGGTCGCGACCGAGGAGCTGCTCGACCCGGACGCCGGCGCGACCCACCCGACGGCCGGCTCGCCCATGGTCCAGCCGCGCGCCTTCCACACCGCCACCGTGCTGGGCGGCGGGCGGGTGCTGGTGGCCGGGGGCCTCAACAGCTTCTCCGGCGGCGACGCGGTCGAGGCCGAGCTGTTCGACCCGGCCACCGAGACGTTCACGTACACCGGGTCGCTCGCGCACCCCCGCGGCGGCCACGCGGCGGTGCGGCTCGGCGACGGGCGCGTGCTGGTGGTGGGCGGGCTCGACGCGGCGTGGACCTACGTGGCCGAGGCCGAGCTGTGGGACCCGGACACCGGCGCGTTCACGCCGGCCGGCGCGCTCGCGACCCCGCGGGCGGACCACACCGCCACGCTGCTCGCCGACGGGCGGGTGCTGGTGGCGGGCGGCACCGACGCCGACGGCACGCGGCTCGACACGGTGGAGCTGTGGGACCCGGCGACCCGGGCGTTCACCCCGGGGCCGGCCCGACTCGGCGCCGCGCGCGCCCTCCACACCGCCACCGCGCTCCCCGACGGGCGCGTGCTCGTGGTCGGGGGCGAGGACGGCCACGCCGCGCTCCGGCAGGCCGAGGTCTACGAGTAGGCGGCCGGGCGATACCGCCGCCTCCCGGGCCCGCTCCCGGCCGGGCCCCCACGCGACGTCCTGTCCGGGCATCTGGTAGAACCCGGGGCTGAGCCCGAGGCCTCCCGTGTCGCCGCCCTCCAGACCCGCCGCGTCCGCAGAGCCGCCCAGCCAGGACTCGCCACGCGCCGAGCCGGCCGACGCGCACCGCTCCGTCCAGCTCACGCGGCTGCTCGCGGAGATGGTGCACGTGAACGAGGTGTCGCTCGGCGACGCCTGGTCCCCGGTGCTCCGGCCCGGCGCGACCATCGGGCGCTTCCGACTGGTGCGCGAGCTGGGCCGCGGCGGCTTCGGGGTGGTGTACGAGGCCGAGGACGGCGACCTGGGACGGACGGTGGCGGTGAAGGTGGTGCGCCCCGGCACGCGCATCGCGACCCGCGGCCGCGAGTGGATGCAGCGCGAGGCCGAGGCGGTGGCCCGGCTCAACCACCCGAACATCGTCACGCTGCACGACTTCGGGCAGGCGCCGGAGGGCCCGTACCTGGTGTTCGAGCTGCTCCGCGGCGACTCGCTGGCGCGGCGGCTGGAGCGCGAGAAGACGCTGACGTTCGAGCAGGTGGTGGGCCTCGGCGTCGCCGTCACCCGGGCGCTCGTCCACGCGCACGCGGCCGGCGTGGTCCACCGCGACCTCAAGCCCGGCAACGTGCACCTCGCCGACGACGGCGAGGTGAAGGTGCTCGACTTCGGGTTCGCGCACCTGTTCGGCCGCGGCGGCATCGGCGACGGCGGCACGCCCGCGTACATGGCGCCGGAGCAGTGGGAGGGGGAGGGCGGCGACGCGCGGGTGGACCTGTTCGCGCTCGGCGTCATCCTGCACCAGTGCCTCTCGGGCGCGCTGCCGTACCGGGTGGACAAGGACTGGAGCGAGGCGCAGGAGCCCGGCCCGACGCCCGCCCTGCCGCGCCGGGCCGCGCCGCGGGCGCTCCGGGCCCTGGTGCGGCGGCTGCTCGATCGCGATCCCGCGAGGCGCCCGGCCAGCGCCCGCGAGGCCCGCGACGCGCTGCTCGCCATCCAGCAGGCGCACGCCGGCCGCGCCCGCCGCGGCCTCCTCTACGCCACCGGCACGGTGGCGGTCACCGCGGTGGTGCTCTCGGCGTGGCTCGCGCTCGACCGCGAGCCGCCACCCGGTGAGCAGGTGAAGGCGGTGCTCGCCGCCATGGAGAACCGCGCCGAGGATCCCACGCTCGACGCGGTGCCCGGCCTGCTCGCCGCGGCGCTCGAGCCCTCGAAGCGCGTGCGGCTGGTCGCGCCGGCGCGCCTCGCGGCGGTGTCGCGCGAGGCCGGCCTGGGCGAGCCGGGGCGGCTCGACGCGGAGCGGGCCCGCGACCTGGCGCGCATCGCCGGCGCGGGGCTGGTGCTCCTGCCGTCCGCGGAGCGGGGTGAGCGCGGCGCGGTCCTGTCGGTGCGGGCGGTCGAGTCCGAGACCGGCAAGGAGCTGTTCGAGGCGAGCGTGGACCTGTGGAGCGCCTCGGGCATGTCGGACGGCGTGGACGAGCTCGCCGAGCGTATCCGTCGCGAGGCCAAGGAGCGCCGCGCCGACCGCCGCGTGCGGCGCCCGGTCGCCGAGGCCGTGACCGCGAGCCCGGAGGCGGCGCGCTGGTACTACGCGGGGGTGGATTGTCTGGCGAAGGTCGAGCCTCGAGAGCGATCCGTGGAGGGGTGCGCCGCCTCGTTCGAGCGTGCGCTCGCGCTCGATCCCGCGTTCCCCCTGGCGCACTACCGATTGGCGGCAGCGCGGTCGCTCCTGGGAACGAGGGACGACGCCGCCAGGCGACATATCGATGCGGCGCGCCGCGGAGTGAGTCGCCTCGGGAATCGCGAGCAGTTGCTGGTCCAGGCGCTGGCCGCGCGCATCGATGGGCGGCTCGACGAGGCACGCGAGCTGTATGACGCGAACCTCGCGCAGGCAGGAGATGATCTGGAGGCTCTGGAGGGAGCGGGGGACATCCTGTGGCGGCAGGGCAAGTGGGCGGACTGCGTGCCGTACTACGAGAAGGTGCTCGCGCTCGCGCCGGACCGGCCCGACCCGCTCGCCATGCTCACCGAGGCGTTCGGGCGCCTCGGACGCTGGGACGATCTTCGCTCTCTACGCAACAGGATCGTCGCCCGGGCGGACTCGCCGGGACGCAGCGCGTCGCTGGTGGAAATCCATCTGTGGCTGGGGGAGCCGCAGCGAGCCCTCGCGGAGGCGCGGCGCTCGCTCGCGCTCCACGGCAATTCCCAGGCGGAGTTCCTCTGGTTCGCCGCGAGCGCGGCCGGCGACGTTCGCGAGATGGAGGCGGTCGCCGGACGCTTTCCTGCCGGGGACGCGAGCCGCAAGCGTGGCCATGTGCTCGCGATGCAGGGGAGGGTCCGCGAGGCGCTCTTGGAGAACGCGAGGTCGTATTCTCAGCTGCCGGATGCCCGGAACCAAACGCGCGACTGGGGCGCCGCGCTTCTGGCAGCGGTGGCATGGGACCCTGCTCGCGTGTGGCCGTATGCCGCCAAAGCGGCGGCAGTCAATCCTGAGTATGCCGCAGACCTCGCGGTGCCGCTGGCGCTACTCGGCGATCTTCCGCATGCTCGCGAACTGGGGCGAGCGCTCCCCCCCGGCTCGGTGGCGGCGGAGGAGTTGGCCGCGCTCGAGCTGTGGCAGGCGGGCGACGCTCCCGCTGCGCTCGCACGACTGGCCGGCGCAGAGGCGCGGGATGCCTGGCCGGTTGAGGGGCTACCCCCTGCCTATCTCGCCGCCGAGGTGAGCGCGGCGATCAGCGACGACCGCGAGGCGCTCGCCGCGGTGAAGCGGTTCCTCCGCCTGCCACCGCGAGGCGCTTGGCGAGCGTTCGCCTTCCCGCGCGGCCTCTTCATCGCCGCGCGTGCCCAGCGAAACCTGGGCGATAGCGCTGCGGCGCGCGAGACGCTCGACCGCCTGCTGGGGATCTTGGCCCACGCGGATCCCGATGTCCCGCTGGCGCGGGACGCGCGGGTGCTACGTGCTTCGCTGTAAGTGTGCGTCGCGCCGAGCGTGTCCGTCGGCGACGTAGCATCGGCCCGTTCCACTTCCATCCCAAACAGAGGAATGCCATGCCCAAGAATCCGGACCTGATGGCCACCAACCAGGACAAGGACACGCCGGGCATCACCGCCGTCGGTTTCGCGGCCTCCCGCCCGTTCGGCCTCGAGAGCATCAGCCCCGAGCTCGCCGCGAAGCGCCAGGCGACCGCCGCCGAGCTGGTGGCGACGCTCGCGAAGCTGCTCGACCTGCTGCAGCGCGCGCACCGCGAGAGCTTCCTGAGCGAGAGCAGCATCCAGCACATGCAGGCGGTGGAGCGCTGGTACACGACGCTCCAGGCCGAGGCGGCGCAGGCCACGGCCGCGGCCGCGCCCGAGAAGACCGCCATCTAGTGGCGCATCGCCGGCGCGCGCGGGCCCGGCGCGCCGGCTCCTTCCCGTGATCCTCGCCATCACCCACGCCGGCGACGAGCACGCGCCGCTCGTGCTCCGCGCGCTCGAGGCGCTCGGCGCGGACGCGACCGTGCTCGACCTCTCGGACCTGCCGCGCCGGGGAAGGGTGGTGCTCGGTTACGGCGCGGGCGGTGGCGCGCGGGAGCTCCGGCTCGAAGGACGCCCGCCCATCGACGCGACCGAGATCACCGCGGTCTGGTGGCGGCGGCCACAGCCACACGCCGCCGCGCCCGGCCTCCGCCCCGAGGACGCCGCGTTCGCCACCCGGCAGACCGGCGAGGCGGTGATGGGCCTCGTGGCCTCGCTGCGCGGCGCGCGCTTCATCAACGATCCCTGGCGCGACGCGGCCGCCGCGCACAAGCCGCACCAGCTCGCCGCCGCCGAGCGCGCCGGGCTGCCGGTGCCGCGCACGCTCGTCACCAGCGACCCGGACGCCGCGCGTGCCTTCCTCGACGCCTGCGGCCCGGACGGCGCCGTCCACAAGGTCCTCGCCGCGGGGAGCGCGGCGCTGTGGCGGCCGACCCGCCGCGTGGGTCGCGACGACCTGGCGCGGCTCGCCTCGCTGCCGCTCGCGCCGGTCATCTTCCAGGAGCGCGTGCCGGGCGTGGACGTGCGGGTGACCGTGGTGGGCGACCAGCTCTTCGCGGCCGACCTCGACGCGCGCGACACGGTCTCACCGGACGACTTCCGGCCGGTGACCCACCTCTGCCGCGTGGCGGCCTGCGAGCTGCCGGACGCGGTCGCGGCCGGGCTGCGGCGGCTCACGGCGGACCTGGGGCTGGTCTATGGCGCTGCCGACTTCCGGCGGCGCGACGACGGTTCCTGGGCGTTCCTCGAGCTGAACCCGAGCGGACAGTGGGGGTTCGTGGAGGAGCGGACCGGACAGCCGATCACCTCGGCCCTCGCCCGGCTGCTGGCGGGCCGGTGACCCACCTCGCGGCCGCCTCGACCCGCCGTGCAGGGTCGTCTACATTGCCCGGGATGGACGTCGAGGCCCGGATATCGGCGGCGCTGGAGGCGGGCGATCACCGCCTCGCCGCGACCGAGATCATCCGCGGCTACGGCCCGCGGATCCTGGGCTACCTGAACGTCCTGCTCCGCGACGAGACCGCCGCCGCCGACGCGTTCGCGCTGTTCGCCGAACAGGTGTGGCGCGGCATGCCCGGCTTCCAGCGCCGCTCCAGCGCCCGCACCTGGGCGTTCAAGGCGGCCTGGAGCGCCGCCATGAAGGTCCGCGACGACGCCTGGCGGCGGCTGGGGCAGCGGCTCGACACCACCGAGGCCACCCGGCTCGCCGCCGACGTCCGCACCCGCACCGCCGTCCGGCTCGAGCGGCAGCGGCAGGAGCTGGAGGAGCTGCGGGCGATGCTGGACGACGAGGAGCAGACGCTGCTCGTCCTCCGGCTCGACCAGGAGCTCTCCTGGGACGAGGTCGCGGAGGTGCTCTCGCACGACGGGCAGCGCGTGGACCCGGCCACGCTCCGCAAGCGCTACGAGCGCATCAAGGACCGGCTGGCCGAGATCATCCGGCGCCGCGCGGTCGAGGGCAGCCGCGAAGAATCCTGAGGGATGCCCCATTCTGGGCAAACGTTTTATTACGCGGGAAGCGTGAGGGATTTCCCGGGGCGGCGCGGAACCCGCGCCCGACGCGTCACACGCCGCGGGCCGGCCGTTCCAAGTCTGCGGAGCGTCCAAGGGTGAGCGCTCCACTCGAAGTGGCCGGGGGGCCACGGGGGCTCCGCCGGAAAACCGGCGGAGCCTCCGACTTTTCGGCCCTCGACTTCGCGCCAGGTGAGCAGATCGCCCGCTCACCCTGAGCGTAGGCGAGCCGTCAGGCTCGCCGGAGTCGAAGGGCTACCAGGCGTACGCCTCGGGCGCCTCGCCCCCGGGGCCCGGCCAGATCGCGTCGATGGCCTGCAGCGCTGCGGGGTCGAGCGTCAGCTCGGTCGCGGCGATGGCCTCGTCGAGCTGGGCCACCGTCCGCGGCCCGACGATGGGCGCGGTGACGCCCGGCCGGCCCAGCACCCACGCCAGCGCCACGTCCGCGGGCCGCTGGCCCATCTCGGCGCAGAGCTTCTCCCAGCGCTCGAGCTGCGGCCGGTGCTGCTCGATCTTCTTCTGCACCCGCTCGCCGGCGCGCCGGCCGGTGGCGGCCTTCGCGAGCGCGCCGCCCAGGAGGCCGCCCGCGAGCGGGCTCCAGGGCAGGATGCCGACGCCGTAGGCGCGGCAGGCCGGGATGACCTCCAGCTCGATGGTGCGCGAGGCGAGGTTGTAGAGGCTCTGCTCGGAGACGAGGCCGAGGAGGTTCCGCCGCGCCGCGGCCTCGCAGGCCTGCGCCACGTGCCAGCCGGCGAAGTTGCTGCTGCCGACGTAGATCACCTTGCCGTCGCGCACCAGCCGGTCCATCGCCTCCCACAGCTCGTCCCAGGGCGTGGCGCGGTCCACGTGGTGCATCTGGTACAGGTCCACGTGGTCGGTCCCGAGCCGGCGCAGGCTGTCCTCGCAGGCGCGGCGGATGTGGAACGCGGAGAGCCCGCGGCCGTTCGGCCCCTCCCACATCGGCCCGTACACCTTGGTCGCGAGCACGATCCGCTCGCGCCGCCCACCGCCCTGCGCCAGCCAGCGGCCGACGATCTGCTCGGTGCGCCCCTCGCGCGGGAGCCGGCCCCACTCGCTCGCCTTCTGGCCGTAGACGTTGGCGGTGTCGAAGAAGAACACGCCGGCGTCGAGCGCGCGGTCCATGATCCGGAACGCCTCGTCCTCCGGCGTCTCCGGCCCGAAGTTCATGGTGCCGAGGCACAGCCGGCTCACCTCGAGCCCGGTCCTTCCCAGTCGCGTGGTGTCCATGGGTGGAGGTGATGGCGCCTCCGGCGCGCGGGCGCAAGCTGCGCCCAGGTGTCGCAGGGCCCGGCCCGGGGCGGAGGTCGGCGCGGGCGCGGCCGGCGGCCGGCCGCTATCCTCGGGGCGTGTCCAAGGCCTTCACCAGCGAGGAGACGCCCGACCTCGGCCCGGTGGTGCGACCGCCGCCGCGGCTCGCGCCCGGCGAGGTGCGCTACGTGACGCCCGAGGGGCAGGCCGCGCTGCGCGAGGCGCTGGCGCGGCTCCGGGCCGACCGCGGCGACGCGGCCCGGCTCCCCGACGCCGAGCGCCCGGCGCGGCTCGGGGAGCTGGACGCGCGCATCGCCGCGCTCGACGCGACGCTGGGCGCGCTCACGGTCCTCGGGCCCGAGGCCACGCCGGAGGGGCAGGTCGGGTTCGGGACCTGGGTGACGGTCGAGGAGGAGGACGGCCGGCGCGTCACCTGGCGCCTGGTCGGACCGGACGAGGCCGACGCGCGCCGCGGGCTCATCAGCGCCGGCTCGCCGGTGGCGCGCGCGCTGCTGGGCCGACGCGCCGGCGACGTGGTGGAGGTGAACCGGCCCGGCGGCGAGGCGGAGCTGACGGTGGTGGCGGTGCGGCGCACCGCGCCGCCGTGAGGCGACGCTCGCCCTTCGACTCCGGCGGGCCTGCGGCCCGCCTACGCTCAGGGCGAGCGGGCTTCTCCCCGGAGGCCGCGCGGGGTCGAGGGACTCAGGCCCGCCCCGTCTCCAGCCAGCGCGCCCAGTCCTCGCGGCCGTTCGCGCGCGCCGTCTCCGCGGCGCGGAGGTGGTCGTAGGCGACGCAGCGGAACGCGACGCTCCAGCCGCGGGGCGTGCGGTGGCAGATGGCGTAGCGGGCGTGCGGCGAGCCGTTCTCGACCCTGTGGTGGGAAGGGTGGTCGTCCTCGTAGGCCTGGAGCCCGACGCTGCCCGGGTTCACCACCAGCCGGCCGCCGCTGAGCCCGATCGCGTGCGGCACGTGCGAGTGGCCGCAGAGGATGAGGCTCCGGTCCACGCCGAATGCGCGGGTCTCGAGCGTCGCCGGCGCGGCGAGGCGCAGGCCGCCGTGCTCGACGTCCTCGAGCAGGTGCTGGGTGTCGCTGGTGGGCGTGCCGTGGCACAGGAACACGCCGCCGCGCGCCAGGTCGAGCGTGGGCGGCAGGTGGCGCAGCCACTCGCGGTGGCGCGGCGTGGTGTGCTCGAACGCGTGCTGGTCGGCCGCGCCGCCGGCGTGGTGCTCGCACGCGAGGAGCTGCCGCTCGTGGTTGCCCGCGATGGTCGGCAGGCCCAGCGGGATGAGCAGGTCCGCGGTGGCCGCCGGCTCGAGCGGCCCGGAGAGGAGGTCGCCGGTGTTGACGACGAGGTCCACGCCCTGCCGGTGCGCGTCCTCCAGCACCGCCTCGAGGGCCCAGACGTTCCCGTGGATGTCCGACAGCGCCGCGATGCGCAGCATGGCCGCGCAGTATTCCGCCGCGCGGCCGCGCCGGCACGCGAAAAGTGCGGTCCGGCCGGAGCTGAGGCGCCGTCCCGCCCATGGTTCGACGGGGCTCACCATGAGCGGGCTTCTGGACGGTCCGCTCGCCCTGAGCTTAGGCGGGCCGCAGGCCCGCCGGAGTCGAAGGGTCGGGACGAGCGACGGGGTCGAAGCGCCGCCCGATCCTTCCGCTCGCCCTGAGCCCGTCGAAGGGCGAGCGGTGCCCCAGCTACCGCGTCTTGCGCGCCGGCCTCGATACGGGCGCCGGAGCGTCCTCCCGCTCCGCGCCGCCTTCCTCGTCCTGCATCCAGCGCTTCAGCGCCGGCACCGTGCGCGAGGCCCAGGCCCGCGAGGCGCGGACCTCCAGGAACGCCGCCGCGAGCGCGTCCACCAGCGCCGAGAGCCGCTGCGCCTGCTCGAGGCGCTCGACGAGCTTGTCGTCGTCCGCCTCCGCCAGCGGCGCCGGCAGCTTCGCGCCCTTCACGTCCAGGAACTCCGCGTCGAGCGTCACCTCGTAGGCCTGCTCGCCGTGCTGCAGGCGCACGCGCGCCTGGTGCACCAGCAGCCCCGCGTCGAGCGCCCGCCGGACCTCGCGCGCGTACGGCGCCTGCGTGCCCCGCGCCGCCAGCTCCGTCACGTCGCCCACCACGCCGCGCAGCGTGACCCGCCCCACGAAGAGGACGACGACCGGCGTCCCGTCCAGCTCGGTGACCGGCTCGCCCGACTCCGAGCGCCACAAGAGCCACGTCAGCAGCTCCCGCCCCAGCCACGTCCGGCCGCGAACCAGCGCCTCCCGCGCCTTGTCGCGCTCGACCTCCGCCTCGTCCCGCCCGTCCGCGTCGGTCGCGACGCCATCGACGCCCGTGTCGCCCCGCAGGAACGCCGCCTCCGCCCTCGCCTGATCACGCCTCGACATGGAGCGCCTCCTTGCCCGAGATGCCCGTCAGCGCCGCCGTCGGCGCCAGCGCCGCGTCGGAGATCTCCGACCGGACCGCCAGCGCGCTCACCGAGGAGGGCGTCAGCTTGATCTCCAGCGCGCCCTCGACCCCCGCCGCGATCTCGTCCACCAGCTTGCGCGAGGCCGCCCAGACCAGCAGCTCGCCCGAGGCGAGGTGCAGCGAGACGTCGTGGACCTTGCTGGAGGGAACCGCCCGCTGCCGGTGCGCGTGGCGGATGAGGTCCTTTTGAGTCGCCTTCTCGCCCTTCGTCGGCGGCCGCCCGCGCTCCTTCTCGTGCGCCGCGATCCACCGATCCAGCTCCGCCCGGACCGCCGAGGAAGGGATGCGCAGCGTGTCCACCCGGAACGCGAACAGCGCCCACTCGCCCTCCAGGACCCCCGAGGTGAAGTCCGTGACCCCCGGATCCTCCGCCGACACGAACCCGGCCGCGCGATCGTCCTCCCCGCGCTCGATGTCGAGCGGCTCGAAGGCCCCCTTGGCCAGCCCGCGGGCCAGCCAGCGTCGCGTGTCGGAGGAGCGCTTCGCGGGAATCTCCGCGCGGAAGCGAGCGAAGGTGACCGAACCTCGTCGAATGGGCATAGGGGGGCGCAAGATGGGGGAGGGAGGGAAGAAGGTCAAGCGGCTCCGCGTACGCACAGCGATCGCCGTCACGTCACACGTCCCCGTGGCGTCCCCGCGTAGCGATCCATCACCGCATCCCCAAGCACGGCCCGCGCCGCGAGGAGGTTGTGCGCCGCGCAGAGCAGGCGAAGGTTGGCGACGGTGGACGCTCCCCCCAGCGCAAGCGGCACGATGTGGTCGAGCTGCAGCGCATGCGTGGAGCCGCAGGCCCCGCCGTTGGCGAGCCGCCACTGGCAGCAGCCGCCGTCCCGCCGCCAGACCTCGCGGCGAACGTGGGCAGGGACGCGGCCAGGATCGCGGCCAGGGCGGGAAGGCCGGGTGGCGGGGGCCCGCGGCCGCTCCGTGAGCGCGCCCTTCCGCTTCTCCGCCTTCGCCAGGAGCAGATCGACCGCCGCCTCCAGCAGCGCGTCGTCGGAGAGGTCCGGCCGGAGATCCCGCAGCCGCTCCAGCTTGCGCGCGAAACGTTCACTTACGGTGACGTGGAGCCGCTGACGCGTGGCCGTGAGCGGCGTCAGCGCCGCAGAGCGAGACGGAGGTGCCGCAGCCGGCCGCTCAACGGGCGAACCAGCGGCGCCGAGCCGCGGCGGTTCAACAGTTGAACCGACCGTCCCGGCAGGGCCGCCCAGTTCAACAGTTGAACCAAGGGTCATGGCACGGTGAGCCGGTTCAACCGTTGAACCAGCCGCGCCGAGCAGCTCCGTCGGTTCAACGGTTGAACCGGCCGTCCTCGTAGGGCCATCCAGCTCAACAGTTGAACCGCTCCGCCGGCGCACCGCCGTGAGGACCGTCCGAACCGGCGGCGCCGGGTGCGGCGCCAGCGCCGCCACGACCTTTGCCGCCTCGTGCCGCGACAGCCCGTAGAACCGCGGCAGGACCCTCTCCCAGTTCTCGCCCCTGACCACCCGCGCCACCTCGATGATGGTCGTGAGGCAGAGCCGCCCATCCCGGAGCGGCTCGACGACCGCGGGGACCGCCTGGATGAGCTCCGCCGCGACCTTGCGGTACTGGGCAGAGCCCTTGGACAGCCCGAGCTCCCGGTGCAGGTAGTGGAAGAGCGAGGCGTACCCCAGGTCCGCCCACGCGCGCCGCCCGTCGAAGTCCGCGAGCGCGACCAGGAAGTCCGCAAGCGCGCTACGCTCGCGGCCGAGGAGGGTGGCAAGGCGGGCAGAGAGTTCACGAGCAGTGTCCATGCCGACACTGTCTCATGCGTTTCCGAGCCCTCACCGGACGCACGCATTCGCCCTCGGACGCGAGAAGGGGCAGTCGACGCCGCGAACGCGCTCGAAGCCCCAACACGATCGCCAGGCAATCCCCAGCGCATCCAAGGCCCCGTTCCCGCACTTCCCGCGTCGCGCGAATCGCCGAACAGTGAAACCACGTCAAGCGCGCAGTGAGTGCCCGTTGGGTCGCAAGCGGTCACTCACGGTGACTACGCTACGCTCATGGTTCGACGGGGCTCACCATGAGCGGCGAGCAGAGCCGCGCGCGCGAATCGAGAGCCAGCCCCGCGTCCACCACAGGCCTCTCTCGAGCCGATCCCGCGCCGCCGGTCCCGGTCAGCCAGGCCCGTCGCCGATGTCCGCTGCCCGACCTTTAGCTCCTCTTCGAGGAGCCCCCGTCCCGCAGGCCCGCTGCCCGACGTCCAGCTCCTCTTCGAGGAGCACCCCGCCCCGCCAGCCCGCCGCCCGGTGCTGTACCAGGACATCGCTGACACCTTTTGCGTCAGGGCATCGCTGACAGGTTGAGTCGGTGGGTGCCCTGGAAAGAGCTCCGCCCAATGAGCCAGAAGCTCGAGTTCGTCGAGAAGGCGATCGTCCCCGGTGCCAACGTGTCAGCCCTCTGCCGCGACTTCGGCATCTCGCGGCAGACGGCGCACAAGTGGCTCCGACGGTACCGCGACCAGGGCTACCTCGGGCTCGTCGAGAAGAGCCGACGACCTGCCTCGTCGCCACTCGCGACGGCCGAGGACGTGGTCGTCAGCATCATCGAGCTCCGCAGCAAACACGCGAGCTGGGGGCCGCAGAAGATTGCGGGCGTGCTTGCGCGTCGCCTGGGGCCGGAGGCCCCAAGTCCCACCACTGTCGCGCGAGTCCTTCGCCGCCTCGGCAAGGTGAAGCGCCGGCGCCCAGCGGCACGAATCTGGTCAGTCGATGGCCGGCCCCGGATCGAGGTGAAGGCCTCTAACGACCTGTGGACGATCGACTTCAAGGGCTGGTGGCGCGCGCTCAACGGCGACAAGTGCGAGCCGCTGACGGTGCGTGACGCGTTCAGCCGAAGAGTACTCGCCGTAGCCCTCGTCCCCGCGACGACGGCCGCTCACGTGAGGCGCGTCCTCGAGCTGCTATTCCGCAAACACGGCCTCCCCAGCGCCATCCAGAGCGACAACGGTAGCCCTTTCATCTGCTCTCGATCACGCGGCGGGTTGACAGTGCTCTCCGCGTGGCTCGTCTCGCTCGGCATCCGCATCGTCCGGTCGCGCCCCGGTCACCCGCAGGACAACGGTGGCCACGAGCGCATGCACCGCGACCTCAGCGAGCTCCAGCTTTCGCCTGCTCGCAGCCGCCGCGCCCAGCAGCGCCAGTGCGATCGCTGGATGCTCGACTTCAACCACGTGCGGCCGCACGACGCGCTCGGCGGAAAGACGCCGGCGGAGCTCTACCGGAACTCGACGCGTCGCTCGCTGTCACCGCTGCTGCCAACCTATCCGCCCGAGTGGCTGACACGTCGCGCGAACAAGGCCGGCTACGTCCGAATCAACGGCGACCAGGTGTTTGTTGCGACGGCTCTCGCCCGCCAGCTCATCGGACTACGCCAGGAGTCCGAGTTGCGGTGGTCCGCTCGGTTCTTCGACGTCGACCTAGGCATGATCGAGATCCTGCCGATCGATCACGCGTACCTCGGTGGAACTGTCATGGAGACCGTCACCACCGTTCGTCCCTCGGAGCGTGCGCGAGAACGCATTCCTGTAAGCGCCTGAGGTCTCGTCGACTCACACCTGGGCCGTCAGCGATGTCTTGACTGGTTCCCCCGACCTCAAGCTCCTCTAACCCGCACCGGCCCCGCTCTCCGACCTCCAGCTCCCCTTCAACGGACCGCCGCGCTCAAGAATGCAACTCCACCACATCCCCATCCCCGAGCACGTGCCCCCGATCCACCTGCTGCCCCTCGAACCGCGCGTGCGGCCCCCACAGCCTCGCGAACTTCAGCCGCTCGGCGAGATCGTGATGCACCCGATCCGCCAGGTCGTGCACCGTCGCCCCCTCCGGCAGCACGAACGGCTTCCCCGCGTCCGCCGCGTGCCCCGGCTCCTTCGTGTGCACGCGGATCCGGTGCAGCGACCGGAACAGCACCGCCCGCAGCCCATCCAGCCCGTCGCCCCGGGTGGCCGACACCGAGAACATGAACAGGTCCGGCGGCACCGCCTCCCGCGCCAGCGCCGCGAACGTCCCGTCGTCGTCCAGGTCACACCGGTTCGCGAGCACCACCACCGGCACCGTCCGCTCCAGCGGCGACGCCCCCGGCGCCGCCGCCCGCCCCGCCGGCCGGACCCGCGCCCTCTCCAGCAACTCCAGCGTCGCAGTCAGCCCCGCCTCCAGGTCGTCCGCGGCCACGTCGAGCACGATCAGGACCCCGTCCGCCCCATGGACGAGCTGCGGCAGCCAGGCCGGCACCTGCGCCTCCCCCACCGCCGGCGTGTCCACGAGCTGCACCTGCACGTCCTCGAACTCCATCATCCCCGGCAAGGGATCACGCGTGGTGAACGGGTACTCCGCGATCTCCGGCCGCGCGTGCGTGAGCGCCGCGAGCAGCGACGACTTCCCCGAGTTCGCCGGCCCGATCATCACCCACTGCCCGGCGCCCTCGCGCACCACCTGGCCGACCTCGGCGCGGCGCCCGGGGCGGTGCGCGTGGGTCGCCTCCTCCTCCAGCTTCGAGAGCCGGGCGCGCAGGTCCCCCAGCAGCTTGTCGGTCCCCTTGTGATGCGGCAGGAGCGCGATCATCTCGCGGAGCGCGTCCTCCTTCTCCTCGCGCGTGGTGGCGCGATGGAGGCGCAGCTCCGCGTCCTTGTACCGGGGCGGAACGTTCGCGGGCATGGCCGATGCTCCATCGGCGGCGCCGCCGGTGGCACGGCCGCCGAAGGGCTCGCCCGGTCGAGGGAAACCGTGCCGTTTCGCCGCACCGCGGCATGAGCCTGAACGATCGTTTCGGGTACCTTTCCCACATGCCCTTCCTCGTCCGCTTCGCCTCCTCCACCGAAGACCGCGACGCCGCCTACGCGCTGCGCCGCGACGTGTTCGAGCTCGAGCAGCACATCCCCCGGCCGCTCGACCGCGACGCCTTCGACTTCTCCGCCGACCACGTGGTCGCGTTCGACCGTGGCGGCCGCTGCGTCGGCACGGGCCGGGTGGTCCGGACCGACCACCGCACCTGCCACATCGGCCGCATGGCGGTGGCGCAGGAGGCCCGCCGGACCGGCGTCGGCGCCGCCATGCTCGAGTCGCTCGAGCGCATGGCGCGCCTGCGCGGGATCCGCGAGGTGGTGGTGGCCTCGCAGCTCGGCTCGGAGCCGTTCTTCCACGCGCGCGGCTACCGGCGCGACGGGGACGTGTTCGAGGATCAGGGCGTCCCGCACGTCCACATGCGCAAGCTCCTGCTGGTGAGCTAGTCGCCGCCGGACGTCCGCCGACCGGGAGCGGAGGGGCCCCGGTACGGCCGGACGGAGGGCGGCGACGGGGGGAGGATGCAACGGACGCGCCGCTGGGTTAGAGTGCGCCCCCGAACACAGACGCTCGCTCGCCCCGGGTCCCGCGGCCCGGGGCGATTCGCATTCTGGAAGGACCCCCGCAGTCCATGAGCCACCACGAGATCTCGCGCCGGCGCACCTTCGCCATCATCGCCCACCCGGACGCGGGCAAGACCACGCTCACCGAGAAGCTGCTGCTCTACGGCGGCGTCATCCAGCTCGCCGGCGCGGTGAAGGCGAAGCGCGGCCGGGCCAACGCGGTGTCGGACTGGATGGAGATGGAGCGCGAGCGCGGCATCTCCATCACCACCAGCGTGCTGCAGTTCCCCTACCGCGGGCTGCAGATGAACCTGCTCGACACCCCCGGCCACGCCGACTTCAGCGAGGACACCTACCGCACGCTGCACGCGGTGGACGGGGCGGTGATGCTGCTCGACTGCGCCAAGGGCGTCGAGTCGCAGACCCGCAAGCTGTTCCGCGTCTGCCGCCAGCGCTCCATCCCCATCTTCACGTTCGTGAACAAGATGGACCGCCCGGGCCGCGACGCGTTCGAGCTCATCGGCGAGGTGGAGAGCGTCCTCGGCATCGGCGTCTACCCCATCACCTGGCCGGTGTTCCGCAGCGGCGTGTTCCGCGGCGTCTACCACCGCATGGCCCGGCGCGTGTACCTGTTCGACGCCGACCACGCGAACTCCAGCTCCACCACCGGCGCCGAGCGGCCGCCGGTGGAGGTGACCGGCATCGACGACCCGATGCTGCGCGAGGAGCTCGACGACGCCGGCTACGATCGCCTCCGCTCCGAGGCCGACCTGCTCGACGCCGCCGGCGACGGGTTCGACCGCGAGCGCTTCGAGGCGGGCGAGCTGTCGCCCATGTTCTTCGGCAGCGCGGTGAACAACTTCGGCCTGGAGGCGTTCCTCGAGACGTTCAGCGAGCTGATGCCCCCGCCGCGCCCCCGCGAGACCGACCAGGGCCCGGTGGAGCCCACCCGCGACGAGTTCAGCGGGTTCGTGTTCAAGATCCAGGCGAACATGGACAAGGCGCACCGCGACCGCGTCGCGTTCGTGCGGATCTGCTCGGGCCGGATGGTCCGCGGGATGAAGGCGCACCACGTCCGCACCGGCAAGGACGTCCGGCTCGCGAACCCCACCCAGTTCCTGGCCCGCGACCGCAACGTGGTGGACGAGTCCTGGGCCGGCGACGTGGTGGGCATCCACGACCCCGGGAACCTGGAGATCGGCGACACGCTCACCGGCGGCTCGCGCTTCGTCTACGAGGGCATCCCCAGCTTCGCGCCGGAGCACTTCCGGCGGCTCGCGCTGGTCGATCCCATGCGCCGCAAGCAGTTCGCGACCGGCCTCGAGCAGCTCGCGCAGGAGGGCACGGTGCAGCTCTACCGCCCGCCCGCCGGCCGCGCCGGCGACCTCGTGCTGGGCGCGCTCGGCCAGCTCCAGTTCGAGGTGGTGCGCTACCGGCTCGAGTCCGAGTACTCGGTGCAGGTGCGGGTCGAGCCGGTGCCCTACCAGCTCGCGCGCTGGGTCTCGCGCACCGACGGCAAGCCGCTCGACCTCGACGCGCTCCACGACGCGGTCGAGGGCATGGTGGTGCTCGACGTGCGCGACCGGCCGGTGGTGCTGTTCGACCGCGAGTGGGCGCTCCGCACCGCGGAGCGGCTCCACCCCGAGTACCGGTTCGCCGAGACCGCGACGGGCGTGGTCGTCCGCGCCGCCTGAGCCGCGCCCGCTCGCCCTTCGACCTCGGCGGCCTGCGGCCCGCCTCCGCTCAGGGTGAGCGGGCGAACCCGCCTCAGCTGCCGCGCTGGATCAGCTCGATCTTGTAGCCGTCGGGATCCTCGACGAACGCGATCACCGTGGTCCCGTGCTTCATCGGGCCGGCCTCGCGCACCACGCGCCCGCCGCGCGCCTTTATCTGGGCGCAGACGGCGTAGGCCTCCGGCACCTCCAGCGCCACGTGGCCGAAGCCGGTGCCGAGGTCGTACTTCGGCGTGTCCCAGTTGTGCGTCAGCTCGATGGCGGTCTGCTCGGACTCCGGGCCGTAGCCCACGAACGCGAGCGTGAACCGGCCGTCGGGGTACTCCTGGCGGCGGAGCAGCGTCATGCCGAGGACGCCGGTGTAGAAGGCGAGCGAGCGCTCCAGGTCGCCGACGCGGAGCATGGTGTGGAGGATGCGCACGGGGATCTCCTCGGGGGCGGGTCAGCTGAAGTCGGTCAGGTTCTTGCGCGTCGCGTTGCGGCGCGGCTCGGAGCGCGCCTGGCACTCCGGGCAGAGCGCCGCGTAGGGCATGAGCGCGAGCCGGCGGGGCGCGATCTCCTCCTCGCACGACTCGCACAGCCCGAAGTCGTCCGGGCGGTTGGCCAGCTTCGCCAGCGCGCGGTCGATCCGGCCGACCAGCTCGGCCTGCCCCTTGTTGCGCTGCGAGGCGAGCACCTGGAGCATCTCCGAGAGCGCCTGCGCGTCCTCGTCGGACACGCCGGTGCTGGCCGGATCCCGGCGGTTCGGCTCGATGCGGGCGGGGCCCGCCTGGACGAGCTGCGCGCGCAGCCGCTCCAGGGCGAGCCGGTGGGCGGCGCGCTCCTTCGCGTTCATGGCCGCTCCTTAGCCCAGAACCGTGGGACGCGCCATCGCGAACACCCGGTGCGGGGGTCGACGGCGGCCCGCGTTCGTCTTACTCGGTGGGGGCCGCTCGACCCTCACCCCGGAGCTTCGCATGCGCGTCGGCTGCCCCAAGGAGATCAAGAACAACGAGAACCGCGTCGGCCTCACGCCGGGCGGGGCGCGGTCGCTGGTCGCGGCCGGGCACGAGGTCCTGGTCGAGGCCGGCGCCGGCGAGCGGAGCGGGTTCCCCGACGCCGAGTACGCGGCGGTGGGCGCGCGCATCGCGCCGGTGGCCCGGCAGGTGTTCGAGCAGGCCGAGCTGATCGTGAAGGTGAAGGAGCCGCAGCCGCCCGAGCTGGCCGCGCTCCGGCCCGGGCAGATCCTGTTCACCTACCTGCACCTCGCGCCGGATCCGCTCCAGACGAAGGCGCTCCTCGAGCACGAGGTCACCGCCATCGCCTACGAGACCATCCGCGACGCCTCCGGCCGGCTGCCGCTGCTCACGCCCATGTCCGAGGTGGCCGGCCGCATGGCCGCGCACGTGGGCGCGTTCTACCTGCAGCAGCCGAACGGCGGGCGGGGCATGCTGCTCGGCGGGGTGCCCGGCGTGCCGCCCGCGCACGTGGTGGTGCTGGGCGGCGGGGTGGTGGGGCTCAACGCCATCAAGGTCGCGGCCGGCATGGGCGCGCGGGTCACGGTGCTCGACAAGAGCCTGCCCACGCTCCGCTACCTCGACGACATCTTCGGGAACCGCATCGAGACGCTCTGGTCCAACGAGGCGCACGTGGAGCAGGCGCTGGTCCAGGCCGACCTCGTCATCGGCGCGGTGCTCATCCCCGGGGCGGCGGCGCCGCGGCTGGTGCAGCGGCGCATGCTGAAGGACATGAAGCCGGGCTGCGTCATCGTGGACGTGGCGGTGGACCAGGGCGGCTGCGTCGAGACCACCCGGCCGACCACCCACGCCGACCCGGTCTACTTCGTGGACGGCGTGCTGCACTACGCGGTCGCGAACATGCCCGGCGCGCTGCCGCGGACCTCGACGCTCGCGCTCACCAACGCGACCTTGCCCTACGCGATGCTGCTCGCCGGCCGCGGCGTGAAGGACGCGCTCCTCCCGGATCCGGGCTTCCTGGCCGGGCTCAACACCTACCGCGGCAAGCTCACCTGCGCGCCCGCGGCGGAGAGCCTCGGGATCCCGTACACGGATCCGCGGACGCTGCTGTAGGCCGCCGCCCATGCCCCGCTCACCTCGAGCCTGTCGAGGGGCGAGCGGTCCGGCCGCTACCCGCGGTCGCGGCGCGGCAGCACGTCCTTCAGCACCTCGCGCGCCTGGCGCACCATCTCCACGGTGGTGTCCCAGCCCACGCAGGCGTCGGTGACCGAGCAGCCGTAGCGGAGCTTGGAGAGGTCCTCGGGGATGGGCTGGCTGCCCGCCTCGATGAAGCTCTCGACCATGAAGCCGACCACCGAGCGGTTGCCCTCGCGCACCTGGTGCACCACGTCGCGGAGCACGAGCGGCTGCAGGTCGGGCTTCTTCCACGAGTTCGCGTGGGAGCAGTCCACCACCAGGTTGAGCGGGAGCTTCGCGCGGGTGAGCGCCTGCTCGGCCAGCGAGATGGAGACGGTGTCGAAGTTGGGCCGGCCGCCGCCGCCGCGCAGCACCAGGTGGCCGTAGCGGTTGCCGCGGGTGCGGATGATGGCCGACCGGCCCTGGCCGTTCACGCCCAGGAAGCTGTGCGGCCGCCCCGCCGAGAGGATGGCGTTCACCGCCGCGTCCACGTCGCCGTCGGTGCCGTTCTTGAAGCCGACCGGCGTGGAGAGGCCCGACGACATCTCGCGGTGCGTCTGCGACTCGGAGGTCCGGGCGCCGATGGCGGTCCAGGAGACGAGGTCGCCGTAGTACTGCGGCGCGTGCGGGTCGAGCGCCTCGGTGCCGGCGGGCAGGCCGAGCTCGTTCACCTGGAGCAGGAAGCGGCGCGCCCGCTCCATGCCCTCGTCCACCCGGAACGAGTCGTCCATGTACGGATCGTTGATGAAGCCCTTCCAGCCCACGGAGGTGCGCGGCTTCTCGAAGTACACGCGCATCACCAGCACCAGCGTGTCCTTCACCTCCTCGGCGAGCAGGCGCAGGCGGCGCGCGTAGTCGAGCCCGGCGGCGGCGTCGTGGATGGAGCAGGGGCCGATGACGCCGAACATGCGCGGGTCGCGGCCGTCGAGGATGGCCTCGATGGCCCGGCGGCCCTCCACCACGGTGCGGACGGCCGCCTCGGTGATGGGGATGCGCGCCTTGACCTCGTCCGGCGACGGCATGAGGTCGAACGCGGCGATGTTCAGGTCCTCGGTCTTCTGCACGGGCTCGCTCCGGCGCGGGGGAAGGGGAGCGAAAATACACCCGATCGGCGCGTCCGTTCCACCCCGCGCAGGGGCGATTCCCGGTCGGAAAGTCGCCGGCCCGCCGGTCGTGCGGCCGGCTACGGCACGCGCGCGGAGAGGATCGGGATCACCCAGGCCGCGTACTGGTCCGGATCGCGGATGGTCGCGATCTGGTCGTCGAAGTGGCGCCGGGCCTGCTCCGCGCTGAAGCGCGTGTGCTGCCCGATCGCGTCCACGTAGCCGTCGCGCCAGGCCTCCCAGATCGCCGCGAACGTCTCGCGCGGCACGCGCAGCGTGTCCACGGCGACGTAGTCGAGCGTGATGTCGGCGAGCCCGAGCGCGCGCATCATCGCGTAGGCGCGCCGCCCGACCAGCATGTCCGAGCCGGTGCGGGCCCCGAACTCGCGCGGCGCGGCCGGCCAGAAGTCGGCCGGGTCGAGCGTGCGCGGCGGGATGTGGATCATCCCGTAGTCCTCGGCGAGCAGGTGGATGCGCCCGCCGCGGCGCGTCACGCGGGCCAGCTCGGCCAGCGCGCGCTCGGGGTGGGGGATGGCCTGGATGACGTGGCGGCAGACGGTGAGGTCGAGCTCGCCGTCCGGCAGCGCCAGGTGGAACACGCTGCCCTGCGTGAACGAGACGCGCGGCGCCAGCGCGCCGTGCCGGGCGCGGGCCACCCGGAGCGGCGCCTCGAGCACGTCCACCCCGAGCAGCGTCGCCTGCGGGAACAGCCCGGCCAGGCGGGCGGTGATCTCGCCCGTGCCGCAGCCCGCGTCGAGGATGCGCGCCCGCGGCGGCAGCTCGTAGCGCCGGAACAGCGGCGCCTCCTGTGGCCAGATGGCCGAGGCCTGCGCGGCCAGGTTGCGGAACATCGACTCGTCCGCCATCTGGCGGGCCTGCGGGTTCAGCGTCTCCTGGGTCATGCAGCGCCTCCGCGCCGGCCACCCGGCGGCCTGCAACTGATGGCGAGGCGTTCGCGCCGCGTCAAGGTGCCTGGCGCGGCGTGGCCGGCGGCAGCGGCCGGTCGAGCTCCTGGTCCTGCCAGGCGGCCGGATCCTCGAGGGCCTCGAGGTGCGTCTCCATGGTGGCGTTGGGCAGCACCGCCCGCGCCTCCTGCTCGATGGCGTCCACCAGCGCGTGGCCGCGCGCCACGGTCCACGCGCCGGGGACGAGCACGTGCACCGTCACGAAGCGGCGCGAGCCCGCCTGCCGCGTCCGGAGCGCGTGGAACTGCACCTCGGAGCAGGCGTGGCGGTCGAGCACGGCGCGGAGCGCGGCCTGCTCCTCGGGCGCGAGCGCGCGATCCAGCAGCCCCAGCGCCGAGCGGCGGATGATCTTCACGCCGGTCCAGACGATGTTGGCGGCCACCGCGATCGCGATGAGCGGGTCGAGCCGCTGCCAGCCGGTCAGCGCCACCAGCCCGACCGCCACCAGCACCCCGGCCGACGTCCACACGTCGGTCATGAGGTGGTGGGCGTCGGCCTCGAGCGCGATCGAGTGGTGCCGCCGCCCCGCCCGCAGCAGCACCCGCGCGACCCCGAGGTTCACCAGCGAGGCCGCGACGGAGACGACGAGGCCCAGCCCCACCTGCTCGATGGGGCGCGGCGAGAGCAGGCGCTCGGTCGCCGTCCAGGCGATCCCGGCCGCCGCGAGCAGGATGAGCGCCCCCTCCGCGCCGCTCGCGAAGTACTCCGCCTTGCCGTACCCGTACGCGTGCTCCTCGTCGGGCGGGCGGGCCGCCACGCCCAGCATCGCCAGCGTGAGCATCGCGGCGACGAGGTTCACCAGCGACTCGAGCGCGTCGGACAGCAGGCCCACCGAGCCGGTCAACAGATACGCGCCGGTCTTCAGGCCGATGGTGGTGACCGCCGCGGCGATGGAGAGCCAGGCGAAGCGGGTCAGGGAGGCGCGGGCGGGGGCGGGGGTGGTCATGACGGACGGTGCCAGTTGTCCGCCCGGCCAAGGCCGGCGGCAAGCGGGAAGGGGCGGGCGGTCCGCGGCGCCCGCGGGCGAGCGGCCGCCTGCGACAAAGGGCCGCACCGGAGGCCCGGAAAGCGCGTGACGAACCGTTTGATCCCGATCATCTCAAGGGATAGGTTCCTGCCCCGTCTGGTACGGAAGGGTTCCGGGGGCTTGCTGTTGAATGGCAGCCCGCGCCGGACGGTCACAGCGCTGCGGCATGCGCAACTTCGCTGCGGTTTCGAGGGCGGCTGGCCGCCCGTACACGAGGGATGGATGCGAGTCGAAGCACCTGATCCGGGCGCGAGGCGGGACGGCGTACGTCCGTGGTCGTCTGTCGCACCCGCATGGGTGGTCCTGGGCGCGCTGGCCCTGGCCGCGAGCGGCTGCCAGCGCGAGTCGGTGAGCCACTTCCGCGTGCCGAAGTCTGCGCCGGCGCAGGAGCCGGCCGGCATGGCGGCGATGCCCGCGGGGATGCCGGCGACGCCCGGCGGGATGGGCGCGCCCGGCACGGCGGGCGACGTGCCGCCGCCGGCGCAGCCGACCGGCTCGTCCGCGCTGGCGTGGACGCTGCCGAAGGGCTGGAACGAGGTTCGAGGCGGCGGCGCGATGCGGTACGCGACGATCACGCCCCCGGCCTCGGGCGGCAAGGTGGAGGTCACGGTGATCGTGCTCCCCGGTCCGGCCGGCGGCGAGCTCGCGAACGTGAACCGCTGGCGCGGGCAGATCGGCCTGCCGCCGCTCGACGACGCCGCGCTCGCCTCCGCGCGCAAGCACGTGAAGACGCGCGCCGGCGACGTGTCGGTCTACGACTTCCTCGGCGAGGGCCAGCAGAAGACCCGCGTGGTGGCCGGCTTCACGTTCACCGAGGGCAACACCTGGTTCCTGAAGATGTCCGGCGACGCGGCCGCGGTCGGCGCGCGCAAGCCGGAGTTCGTTTCCCTGCTGGAGAGCCTCCGCCTTGACGCGAACTGACATCCGGCCCCTGCGCCCGCTGCTCGACGTGCTCACGTCCCTGAAGCTCACCATCGTCTGCATGGCGGCGCTGATGGTGCTGGTGGTTGCCTGCACGCTGGCGCAGGTCCACCTCGGCACCTGGGGCGCGGTCAACGTGTACATGCGCAGCTGGCTCGTCTGGTGGGACGTGCCGGGCACCGTGCTCTCGGTGCCGGTGTTCCCCGGCGGCGCCCTCGCCGGCGCGGTGCTGGCGGTGAACCTCATCGCCGCGCAGCTGAAGCGCCTGGAGTTGTCCTGGAAGAAGGCGGGCCTCTGGATCGTCCACGCCGGCCTCATCCTGCTCGTCATCGGCGAGTTCGTGACCGGCATGTTCCAGCAGGACATGCAGCTCGCGTTCGAGGAGGGGCACACCGCGAACTACGTGGAGTACCCCCGCGAGAACGAGCTGGCGGTCATCGACGTCACCGACCCGGCCTGGGACGAGGTGTACGGCATCCCCGAGACGCTGCTCGCCCGCGCCGACGAGGTGCAGGTGCCCGGGACGCCCATCACGCTCAAGGTGAAGCGCTTCCTCAAGAACGCCGACCTGGCCATGCGCACGCCGAACGACGCGCCGGCCATCGCCACCGCCGGGGTGGGCGCCAGCATCCGCGTGGCCGAGCTGCCGCCGGTCACCACCGACGACCGGCCCAACGCCACCGCGGCGTTCGTGGAGCCGGTGGCGGGCGGGCGGAGCTACGGCACCTGGCTGGTGTCGGCGCTGCTCGCGGCCCCGCAGCAGTTCGTCCACGAGGGCCGCACCTACCAGCTCGCGATGCGCTCGCGGCGGGTCTACCTGCCGTACTCGCTGACGCTGAAGGACTTCACCCACGACGTGTACCCGGGCACCGAGATCCCGAAGAACTTCTCCAGCCTGGTGCACCTCAACAACCCGGCCAGGGGCGAGTCGCGCGACGTGCTCATCTACATGAACCAGCCGCTGCGCTACGACGGGAAGGCGTTCTACCAGGCCAGCTTCGGAAAGGGCGACACCCTCTCGATCCTGCAGGTGGTGTCGAACCCGGGCTGGCTCCTGCCTTACATCTCCTGCGTGCTGGTCACGGTGGGGCTGCTCGTCCACTTCGCCATCACGATGAGAAGGTCGATGCGGCGCCGTGCGGCCGCGGCGGAGGCGCACTCATGAAGCTCGAGAAGCTGATCCCCTGGCTCGCCGGCGGCCTCGCCGTGGTCGGCGCGGCCATCGCCGTCATCCCGCCGAGCCCGGTCCGCGGGTTCGACACCGACGCGTTCGGCCGCCTGCCGGTGCTGGAGGGCGGGCGCGTGAAGCCGGTGGACTCGGTGTCGCGGAACGCGCTGCTCATGATCCGCGGCCAGCAGAGCTTCAAGTACGACGCGGACGGCGACGGGCCGGAGAAGGGCCGGACCATCGCCTCCGACGAGTGGATCCTGGACGTCCTGTTCCGGCCGGAGCTGGCGGACAAGTACCCGGTGTTCGTGATCAACGACCCGGAGGTCCTCGGGCTCATGGGCATGCGCCAGAGCTCGAACCGCTACTTCTCGTTCACCGCGCTCGTGCCGCACCTGGAGGAGATCCAGAAGCAGGCCATGGCGGCGCACCAGGTGGACGCGAAGCAGCGCACGCGCTTCCAGTCGGCCATCGCGAACCTGTTCGAGCGCGTCTACCTCTACTACCGGCTGAAGAACACCGTGCAGCTCGCCGGCTCTCCGGGCCTCGCCGCCGAGGTCGCCTCGGCGGGCACGCCGGGCGCGCAGCAGCGCCACCAGGCCATCGAGGAGCTCGCGTACTTCCGCCCCATCCCGCCGGCCGCGGGCACCACCGGCGACGACTGGCTCAACATGGGCCAGGCGCTGCGCGGCGCCGCGTCGGGCCAGCCGGGCGACGCGCTCTCGGGCTGGGCGCGCCTCTCGGTCGCGTACATGGCGCAGGATCCCTCCAGCTTCGGCCGCGCCGTGGCCGACGTGGCCGCGGCGGACGCGGCGGCGCGCCCCGGCTCGATCGACCTGGCGGGCCACGAGATCGTCTTCAACCGCGCGCAGCCGTTCTACGCGGGCATGGTGGTGTACGTGCTCGCCATGCTGGCGCTGTTCGCGTCCTGGCTGTGGAAGCCGAAGATCCTGCAGCCGGCCGCGTACGGGCTGCTGGTGGCGGGCGCCCTCATCCACACGCTGGGCCTGGTCTCGCGCGTCCTCCTGCAGGGCCGCCCGCCGGTCACGAACCTCTACTCGTCGGCGGTGTTCGTGGGGTGGGGCGCGGTGGTGCTGGGCGTCATCCTGGAGCGCATCTACAGGAAGGGGTTCGCGACGGCCGTGGCCGCCGCCTCGGGGTTCGCCTCGCTCATCGTGGCGCACCACCTCTCGGGCGACGGCGACACGATGGAGATGATGCGGGCGGTGCTGGACTCGAACTTCTGGCTCGCCACCCACGTCGTCACCATCACCATCGGCTACAGCGGCACGTTCCTCGCGGGCGCGATGGCGATCGGCTACACGCTCCGCAAGCACCTCGTCCGCAAGCCGGACCCGGGCACGACCAAGGCGCTCATGGGGATGACCTACGGCGTCATCTGCTTCGCGCTGTTCTTCAGCTTCCTGGGCACCGTGCTGGGCGGCATCTGGGCGGACCAGTCCTGGGGCCGGTTCTGGGGGTGGGATCCGAAGGAGAACGGCGCGCTGCTCATCGTGCTGTGGAACGCGATCATCCTGCACGCGCGCTGGGGCGGCTTCGTCCGCGAGCGCGGCATCATGGCGATGGCGATCTTCGGCAACGTCATCACCAGCCTGTCCTGGTTCGGCGTGAACATGCTGGGCGTGGGCCTCCACTCCTACGGCTTCATGGACAGCGCGTTCTGGGCGCTCACCGGCTTCATCGCCTCGCAGCTCGCCATCATGGCGTTCACGCTCCTGCCCGCGCAGTTCTGGAAGACCGCGCACGCGGGCGGCAAGCAGCAGGAGCCTTCGCCGGAGCCGGGGCACTAGGTCCCTCCGGACGCGTCGCCACCTTGCGGCCCTGCTCCCGTCTACGGGGGGCGGGGCCGTTCTCATTCGGACGGGCGGTGGGTGCGGTCGGGGGTGGGGGCGGTCGGGGGGGGACCGCGTCCAGCGGGCCCTGTCCTGGAGGGGGCCGCTGGGTCGGCGCTCCGGGCGTTCGCGGCGGTGCTCGCTCCGCAAGGCCTGGGACGTGGATGGATGGCCGGAACCGGGGCCGTGGGATCGATGAAGCCGACGCACCGGACGGGCCAGCCGCGGGATCGGTTCCAGCGCCGGCTGCGCCGGTCCCTTCGCAGCGGCTGTCCACGGCGGTGCAGGTCTAAGATCCTGGGGACGTGCCGAACGCTTGCTGCGCTGCGCTCCGGCGCGAACGCCCGGATCGCCTCGGGGGCGGCCTGACGTGGATGGGCGGCGGTGGTGGGGACGCTGTCGCCGGGAGAAGTTCTCGGGAGAAGTTCTCGGGAGAAGTGCTCGCCGTGGCGCCTCGAAGCCGCCCGCACGGACCCGCGTCCGCAGCGCGGACGCCCTCGCCCGCGACCGCGACTGTCAGCGCAGGCGCAGCACGCCAGGACCACCTCTCGCGCGCGTATCCAGCCGGCGTGCGCGGCGAGCATGTCTGAGGCCGCACGTCGCGTCAGCGATACGTGCGGCCGAGTTTGCGAGCCGCGCCCAGGTGCATCGGACGACATCCGCGCGCGTCCTACGACCGAAGTCCCGCGCCGAGCATTCCGCCTCCACGTCGCGAGAGCGGGCGAGGGCGGGAGCGCACACGAGGACCCGCCCCCACGGCCCCCCGGCTTCGAGTCACGCGGCGACGAGCAGTCACGCCCCCCCCCGCGCTTCCCGTCGACAGGCTCAGGGGAACCGCCCGCCCTTCGACAGGCTCAGGGCGAGCGGACGCGTCATGCCGCCCGCTTGTCGCCGCCGCGCCCCCGTCGTAGCGTGGCGCCCGATGGGCCGAATCCAGGCTTGCCTGCTCGTCGCGGCGCTGCTCGCGGCGGCCCCCGTTGCACGGGCCGTCCCGCCCGCGCCGCAGCCGCAGGGGGGGCGGACGGTGGTGGTCGGGGCAGACCGCGATTACCCGCCCTACGAGTTCCTCGACGAGAAGGGTCAGCCGGCGGGGTTCAACGTGGACCTCACCCGCGCCATCGGCGAGGTGATGGGGTTCACGGTCGAGTTCCGGTTCGGCGACTGGGCCGGGATCCGGGCCGGGCTGGCGGACGGCAGCATCGACGCGCTGCAGGGCATCTCGTGGTCGGAGGAGCGCGCCCGCAGGCTGGACTTCGCGGCGCCGCACGCGATCGTCCACCACGCCATCTTCGTCCGGAAGGACGGGCCCCAGCCGCGCTCGATCGAGGAGCTGGCCGGGCGCGAGGTGGTGGTGTTCGGCGGCGGGATCATGGACGAGGAGATCACGCGAGCCGGCACGGCCGCGCGGGTGATCCGGACGCAGACGCCGGCCGACGCGCTGCGCCTGCTCGCCTCGGGCCAGCACGACTGCGTGGTGCTGGCGCTCCTGCCGGGCATCTACCTGCAGCGCCAGCTCGGGCTCACGAACATCGAGCCGGTGGGGAACCCGGTGCGCGCGGAGCGCTACGGGTACGCGGTCCGCAAGGGCGATCGCGAGCTGCTGGCCCGCTTCGACGAGGGGCTCGCCATCCTGAAGCAGACCGGGCGCTACGACGCGATCCACGCGCGCTGGCTCGGGCCGCTCGAGCCGCGGCCCATCGGCTGGCAGGCGGTGGCGCGCTACGCGGCGCTCGGCGCCCTGCCCATCCTCGTGCTGCTCGGCGCCACCGTCGCCTGGAGCCGCTCGCTGCGGCGGCTCGTCGCGCAGCGCACCGCCTCGCTGCAGCGCGAGGTGGCGGAGCGCGAGCGGGCGGTGGCCGCGCTCCGCGAGCACCAGCACCAGCTCGTGCAGGCGCAGAAGGCGGCGGCCATGGGCGTGCTGGTGTCCGGGGTGGCCCACGAGATCAACAACCCGGCCGGCTACATCCTGCTCAACGTGCCCACGCTGAAGGCGGCGTTCGCCGACGCGCAGGAGGCGCTCGATGCGCGCGCCCGCGAGCGCGACCTGAAGCTGGCCGGCGTCCCGTACGCGCGCATGCGCGACGAGATCCCGCAGATGCTCGACGAGATCGCCGAGGGAGGCCGGCGCATCAAGCGCATCGTGGACGACCTGAAGGACTTCGCCCGGCGCGACGACGCGCCCCGGCTCGAGCCCATGGACCTCGGCACCTCGGCCCGGGCCGCGGTCCGCCTGCTCGAGGCGCCCATCCGCGCCGCGACCTCGCGGTTCGAGCTGGACCTCGCCCCCGGCCTGCCGCGCGTGCGCGGCAACCCGCACCGGCTCGAGCAGGTGATCGTGAACCTGCTCCTGAACGCCTGCCAGGCGCTCCCCGACCGCGATCGCGCGCTGCGCCTCTCGACCCGCCACGATCCCGTCGCCGGCGAGGTGGTGCTCGAGGTGCGCGACGAGGGGGTGGGCATCCCGCCCGAGCACCTGGCGCGCCTCACCGACCCGTTCTTCACCACGAAGCGCGAGAGCGGCGGCACCGGCCTCGGCCTGTCGGTGTCCGCCGGGATCGTGAAGGAGCACGGCGGCCGGCTCGAGTTCGGCTCGCAGCCCGGCGTCGGCACCACCGCGGCGCTGGTGCTGCCGGCGCTCAGCGAGGAGGCCGCGGCGTGAGCGAGTCGTTCTATCCCGCGTTCGCGATCCTGGCGGTGGACGACGAGGCCGCCTGGCTGCGCTCGGTCTCGCTCACCCTCGAGCGCGCGGCCGGCATCACCCACCTGCTCACCTGCCAGGACGCGCGCCGGGTGATGGAGGTGCTCGACGGCAACGACGTGGGCGTGGTGCTGCTGGATCTCACGATGCCGCACCTCTCCGGCGAGGACCTGCTCGGCCGCATCTCGGTGGAGCATCCCGACGTGAAGGTCATCGTGGTCTCCGGGATGAATCAGGTCGAGACCGCCGTCCGTTGCATGAAGCTGGGCGCGTTCGACTACCACGTGAAGACCGAGGAGGAGGACCGGCTGGTCGCCGGCGTCCTGCGCGCCGTGCGCATGCAGGAGCTGCAGCGCGAGAACGGCGAGATGACCGCGCGCTTCATGTCCGGGGAGCTGCGCAACCCCGAGGCGTTCTCCGGCATCGTCACGCAGGACCGCACCATGCTGACGCTGTTCTCGTACGTGGAGGCGGTGGCGCGCAGCCCGCAGCCGCTGCTCGTCACCGGCGAGAGCGGGGTCGGCAAGGAGCTGGTGGCCGGGGCGGCGCACCGGCTCTCCGGGCTGCCCGGGAAGCTCGTGGCGGTGAACGTGGCCGGGCTCGACGACGCGGTGTTCGCCGACACGCTGTTCGGCCACGTGCGCGGCGCGTTCACCGGCGCCGAGCAGCCGCGGCGCGGCATGGTGGAGGAGGCCGCCGACGGCACGCTGTTCCTCGACGAGATCGGGGACCTGTCGGTGCCGTCGCAGGTGAAGCTGCTGCGCTTCCTGCAGGAGGGCGAGTTCTTCCCGCTCGGGAGCGACCGGCCGAAGCGCGTGAAGGTCCGCGTGGTCGCCGCCACGCACCAGGACCTCGCCGCCAAGGAGCGCGCCGGGATGTTCCGGCGGGACCTGTACTACCGGCTGCGCACGCACCGCGTGCGGGTGCCGCCGCTCCGGGAGCGCCGCGAGGACGTGCCGCTCCTGCTCGATCACTTCCTCGGCGAGGCCGCGCGGCAGCTCGGCAAGAAGAAGCCCACCCCGCCGAAGCAGCTCGCGCAGCTGCTCATGACGCACGACTTCCCCGGCAACGTGCGCGAGCTGCGCGCGATGTGCTTCGACGCGGTCAGCCGCCACCGCGACCGCGTGCTCTCCATGGACGCGTTCCTGGAGGCGATCGGCCGGCACGGCAACGGCGCCCACCCCGCGGCGGAGGAGGGGCAGAACCCCTTCGGCGTGGTGGAGCGGCTGCCCACGTTCGACGAGGCGCTGGAGCTGCTGGTGCAGGAGGCGATGCGGCGCTCCGGCGGGAACCAGACGCTCGCCGCGCGGCTGGTGGGCATCTCGCAGCCCGCGCTCTCGAAGCGCCTGAAGTCGTACCGGCGCTGAGAGAGCGTGAAGAAATCGGCCGGCGCCCATGGACCTAGGACGGCCGGCCGTGATCTTCTCGGGGCGTGAGCGAGCACGACGCGCCGCGGGTGGTGAGGCCGGTCCGGAACCAGCTGTCGTTGCAGCCGACCGACCTTGAGGCATTGGTCGCGGACGAGCATCCGGTTCGCGCCATCTGGGGGCTCGTTGAGCGGCTAGATCTCTCGGCGTTCTACGACGAGATCGCGTCGAGGGGCAGCAACGCGGGGCGACCGGCGACCGACCCGGCGGTGCTGCTGGCGCTGTGGCTGTTCGCGAACTCCGAGGGCGTGGGGAGCGCCCGGCTGCTGGAGCGGCTTTGCGAGCGGGATGCGCCGTACCGCTGGATCTGCGGCGGAGTGCCGGTGAACCACCACACGCTCGCCGACTTCCGCGTGATTCACGGCAAGAAGCTCGACCGGCTCATGACGCAGGTGCTCGCCGCGCTGATGAAGGAAGGCGTAGTGCAGCTGAAGCGCGTGGCGCAGGACGGAATGAAGGTCCGCGCGAGCGCCGGGGCGGCGAGCTTCCGGCGTCGGCAATCGCTCGAGCGGTGCCGCAACGAGGCCGAGGAGCAGGTCCGCAAGCTCCGCCGCGAGATCAGCGAAGATCCGTCCGCATCGACGAAGCGAGTGACAGCCGCGAAGGAGCGCGCGGCGAAGGCGCGGCTCGACGCCATCGACGCTGCGCTTGCGGAGATTGGTGAGGTCGAGGAGGAGCGTGCCGAGCGCGACGAGAAGAAGCCGTCAGACGCGAGACGCCGCGGTGAGATCCGCGTGAGCACGACGGACGCCGAGAGCCGCGTGATGAAGATGGCCGACGGCGGCTTTCGCCCCGCGTACAACGTGCAGCTCGCGACGGACGAGAGCGGCTTCATCGTCGGCGCGGACGTGACGAACAACGGCACCGACCAGCCACACGTCGTGCCGATGCTCGACGAGATCCAGCGCCGCACCGGCGAGGCGCCACGCGAGTACCTGGTCGACGGCGGCTTCGTGACCCTCGACAACATCGAGGCGATCGCGGAGCGCGGCGCGACCGCCTACGCGCCGCTGCCGAAGTCGAAGAGCAAGGACGTCGACCCTCACGCTCCGAAGCGGAACGACCCGCCCGCGGTCGGTGCGTGGCGCATACGGATGGGCACCGAGGATGCGAAGCGCGTCTACATCCAGCGCGGCGTGCTCGCTGAGCGGACGAACGCGGATCTCCGGGCGCACCGAGGTCTCGACCGGCTGAACGTCCGTGGGCTCGTGAAGGTGAAAACCGTGGTGCTGCTGGCCGCCATCAGCTTCAACGTGATGCGGCTCATCGCGAGCGGGCTCTCGGCCTGACCGGCGTCTCCGGGCGCCCACTTCGGGCGCCCGAACCAGGGTCCTGACCGGGCAGCATCGGACTTCGGCCGGCCGAACCGCCGCCGCTGCCCCCCCGGACTCGGGCGCGTCTCGACTCCGCGGCGCCTCCGGCGCCGCCACGCTCGACGCGAACGGATTACTTCACGGTCCCTGAGAGCACGTGAACCCATCCCCTCCCGTCGCCGCGGCGGCCGATCCGCGTCGCATCGCGTCGTTGCTCCTCCCTCACATGCCGACGGGCATGCTCGGTCGTCGCGCCTCGCGCTGCTCGCGTCTCGACCGCCTGGCTCGGTCCGGGGATGGATTCACGCGCTCTGATCCCGCGGATCGCGCAGCGGCCCCGGCGCGCCGCCGAACGGGCATTCCCGCGGGAATGTCCATGCCCCCCGGCATGGCAGCCCGCAGACGCGCGGGATCACTGCGGTCCGCACCCGCACGGGCCCTGCGGCGCGCCGTCGCGATAACCCGGGGCATGCCGGTTCGGATCGCGACGCGGTGCGCGAGCGGCGGGTGATCACGCCGCTTTCCGCGCGCGGGCGATCCGGCACCGAAGGTGCTCTGGGGCGGGGCCTCGGCATACATGACCGGCCCGCGGCGCGACCGCCGGCCTCGACCCCGCGCCGGGCGGCGGCGGCTCCCGGCAGGAGAGACACGTGAAGCGTCTCGCGCGCAGCCTGTACCTGCAGGTGCTCCTGGCGGTCGTCCTCGGTGCGCTGGTCGGGCACCTGTTCCCGGCCACCGGCGCGTCGCTGAAGCCGCTCGGCGACGGGTTCATCAAGCTGGTGAAGATGCTGATCGCGCCCATCGTGTTCGCCACGGTGGTGACCGGCATCGCGAAGATGGGCGACCTGCGCAAGGTCGGGCGGGTGGGGCTGAAGGGGCTGCTCTACTTCGAGGTGCTCACCACGGTCGCGCTCGCCATCGGCCTGGTGGTGGCGCGCCTGGCGCGCCCCGGCGCCGGGATGAACGTGGACCCGGCCACGCTCGACACCAAGGCCATCGCCTCCTACACGAACGGCGCGCAGGCCCACGGCACGGTGGACTTCCTCATGAACGTGATCCCGCGCGACGTGGCGGACGCGTTCGCGCGCGGCGACATCCTCCAGGTGCTGCTGTTCTCGGTGCTGTTCGGCGCCGCGCTCGCCGCCCTGAAGGACAAGGGTCGCCCGGTGCTCGAGTTCGTGGACGGCCTGTCGCTGGTGCTGTTCCGCATCGTCGGGTTCGTGATGCGCCTCGCCCCGGTCGGCGCGTTCGGCGCCATGGCCTTCACGGTGGGGAAGTACGGCATCGCCACGCTGCTCAGCCTGGGCAAGCTCATCGCCTGCTTCTACGCGACCAGCGCGCTGTTCGTGGTGCTGATGCTGGGGCTGGTGCTCCGCTGGTGCGGGCTGAGCCTGTTCCGCTTCCTCCGGTACATCAAGGAGGAGATCTTCGTGGTGCTCGGCACCTCGTCCTCCGAGTCGGCCCTGCCGCTCATGATGCGGAAGATGGAGAAGCTCGGCTGCTCGAAGCCGGTGGTCGGGCTGGTGGTGCCGATGGGCTACTCCTTCAACCTGGACGGCACGTCCATCTACCTGACGCTCGCCACCCTGTTCATCGCGCAGGCGACCAACACGCACGTCACCCTGGTGCAGGAGCTGGAGATCCTGGCGGTGCTGCTGCTCACCTCGAAGGGGGCCGCGGCGGTGACCGGCGGCGGCTTCATCACGCTGGCGGCGACGCTCTCCGCGGTGGGCAACATCCCGGTGGCGGGGCTGGCGCTGCTGCTGGGCGTGGACCGCTTCATGTCCGAGGCCCGCGCCATCACCAACCTCATCGGGAATGGCGTCGCGTCGGTGGCGGTTTCGCGCTGGGAGGGTGAGCTGGACCAGGCCCGCGCCCGCGCCGTCCTCGCCGGCACCGTGCCGGAGGAGGTGGAGCCGGCCAACGAGCCCGAGCCGCCCGCGATCCCGGCCGGTGCCGGGCTGCACGGCTGAGCCGCCGGTCGCCCCCCGCCGGACCCCACGGAGGAACCGAGCATGATCCGCCTCATCCGCACGCTGGCCCGCCTCTGGAACGCGCTCTGCGAGCTCGACGCCCGCACCGCGCTCCGCCCCGCGCCCGCGCACGTGCGCAAGTAGCCCGCGCCGCGCCGGGAGGCGCTACCAGGTGCCGGTGAGCTGGACGCCGCGCCCCATGGGCGCGAGCGCCACCGGCAGCCGCCCGCCGCGCGCGTGGAGCAGCGGGACCAGCGTCCCGAACCCGAACCCCGCCGCCGCGCCCACCAGCACGTCGGTGGGGAAGTGGCGCCCGGCCAGCACCCGCTCCGCACCCACGCTCGCGCCCACCGCCGCGGTCACCAGCCACGGCCAGGCGGCCGGGCCCCGGCGCAGCGTGTACGTCCACGACGCGGCGGTGAGCGCGGCGACCGCGGTCGAGGTGTGCCCGGAGTAGAACGAGCGGTAGCCCTGCGCCTGCTTCACCAGGCCGTCTCGCCCGGCGTAGGTGACCGGCAGCGGCCGCTGCACCGCGAACTTCACCGTCATCACCGCGGCCGAGTTGAGCGCCAGCGTCTCGGTGAGGATCATGAGGTCCTCGCGGAGCGCCCGCGTGTTCCCCACCCAGAACGCGTCCGCCACCACCGGCACGCCCACCGAGGCGAGCACGGTGACGTCGCTGATCACGCCGGCGGCGCGGCTGTGCAGGTCGATGGCGAAGCGGTCGAAGCCGTTCACCTCGGCCCGGTCGCACGGACACCGCGGGGTGATGAAGCTGAACGGGTAGCGCGCCGGCAGGATGGCGACGCCCGCCGCGAGCGCGGTGAGCGGCACGTCCAGCCAGGGGACCAGGCGGTAGACGCTGTCGCCCGGCGGCCGCGCCTCGGGCGCGTCGAGCGGCAGGTCCGGCGCGACCGGCGGCGAGATGGCTGCGGGGGAGGGCAGGGCCGCGGGCACCGTCTGGACGGCCGGGACGGGCTGGGCGGCGAGGGCGAGCGCGAGGATGGCGGGGAGCATCGGGGGCCCGCCGCGGGGGCGGACACCTCCGACGCTGTGCACCGCGTGCCCCCGCGTCGAGGCCTACATTCACGAAAAGTGCGCTCCGGGCGGGGCGGACGCGCCCGGACGAGTGGGCCCCGGCCGCGAGCGGGACGCGGCCGGGGCCCGGGGCTGCGAGGGGTTCACCCGCGGTCAGAAGGAGTACATCGCGGTGAGGGACCCCTGGTCGGCGGTGCGGGTTCCGGTGATGGTCCGGGTCTCGTACCGGTAGTACTCCAGGCCGAGGGTGTAGGGCCCCTCGCAGTACTTGGTCAGCGCGCCGACCGACACGTTGCGGAGGCGCGTGGCGCCGGCCTCGCGGACGTCGGCGTCGTCCGGATCGTCCATGCCGGCGAACAGGTGCGCGGAGACGGTGTCGGTGAACGACCAGCCCGCCTGCGCCCAGGCGCCCCAGCCCTGGATGTCCCCGAACTGCACGATGGCGCCGAAGAGCTGGCCGACCGCCTGGCCCGTCCAGCCGTTCGCGGCGAGCTGGAGCCGGCCCGCGGTCACCTTGCCGCCCAGCTCGGCGGCCCAGCCGTCCACGCCGTCCTCCGGGGCGGTGGCGCCCACGCCGGTCAGGTCCTTGCGATCGTAGTGGCCGACCAGGAAGGCGGAGTAGGCGACGCCGTCGGCGGGCTTGCCGCTCAGCATGGCGCGCGCCTCGACCTGCGGGATCGAGGACGCCTCGCCGTAGGAGACGCCCAGCGGCAGGTCGGCGTCCGCGTCGCTCCAGGAGCCGCGGGTGGCGCTCACCGCGAGCTCGAGGACGTGGGCGCCGGCGAGCGGGATGCGGTGGAACACCATCACGCCGGGGAAGCGCCAGCCGATGCCGCCCGCCGCGTAGCTGGCGGGGAACGCGACGTGCGCGAGGCTCACCGGCGCCATGGCGAAGATGAGCCCGTGGTTCTGGCCCACCTGGAAGGTGGTGTTGCCCAGCACCAGCTCGGCGTAGGCGAGGCGCAGCCGCGGCCCCACCGACTCGTCGCCGAACGCGCCGCCGGTGTTGCCGCCGAAGAAGTCGGCCTCGACCAGCGCGCGCGGCGTGGCGCGGCCGGAGAGGATGGCGGGCCCGGTGGCGGCGAGCTGGAGCCGGGTCTGGCGCAGGTCGCCGCCGAGGAACGTCTCGTCGGTGCGCGGCTCGGTCACGGTGAACAGCGAGCCCTGGCCGTTCCAGGGGCCGGTGGTCGCGTCCTGCACGAACACGGTGGCGGACACGAACCCGTGGAGCGCGACCGAGGGCTTCTCGGGCGCGGGGGCCGGCTCGGCCGCGAGGGCCGGCGCGGAGGCCGCGAGCGCGGCGGCGCACGCGAGCCGTATGACGGTGTCGATCATGGTGTCTCCTCCGGTGCTGCGTGACCGGGCGTCAACGCTCCGCGCCCGGCAGCTTCTTCATCTCGAACTTGGGGTGGCAGTTGAGGCAGTAGTTCTCCGAGGCGGCGTGAGCATGGTGGCAGACGGTGCAGTCGATCTCCCCGAGGTGCGAGTGGTGCGGGTTGCGGTCGGGGTGCACGGCCGGCTCGGTCGCCTTCGCGAGCGCGTCGGCCGGGCCGTGGCACGCGAGGCAGCGGTCGTTCGCGACCGTCGCGCCCGTCTCCGGGAGCTCGCCGGCGTGGCAGCCGGCGCAGGAGACGTCGGCCTTCGCGTGGGCGCCGTCGAGCAGCGTCGATCCGGCCCAGGAGGCCGCGGCCCGGCGCAGCGGCGCGTCGCCCTCGGTGAGCTTGCCGATCGGCTGCTTCCCGCCGGCCAGGCCGAAGCGCCCGCGGGAGAGCGTGTGGCAGACGGTGCAGTCGGCGTCGGGCGCGCGGTGGGCGCGGTGCAGGCGGGCCGAGAACGCGTCCGGCTTCGCGTCGGCGGCGGGCTTGTGGCAGCCGAGGCAGGCGGCGAGCGTGGTGCCCTTCACCGGCGGGTGGTCCTTCGGCAGGACGGTCCACGAAGGGTGACACTGCTTGCAGCTGCCCGCGGGGGCGGAGGGGCGAGGGGGCGCGGCGGCGACGAGCGCCAGCGCGGCGAGCGCGACGAGGGCGTTCATGGATGGCTCCGTGAGGGAAGGGCGGGCGCCCGGGCCGGCGAGCGGGACCGGCGCCGGGCGTCCGCGGGCCGGCCTAGGCGGCCGGGCCGGCGCCCGCCGCGCTGCGGCCGGCGATGCGCCCGAACACGACCGCGTCCGGGCCGGCGTTGCCGCCGAGGCGGTTCGCGCCGTGGATGCCGCCGGTGACCTCGCCGGCGGCGAAGAACTTCGGGATGGGGTTGCCCCAGATGTCGATCACGCGCGCCTGCTCGTCGATGCGCAGGCCGCCCATGGTGTGGTGCACCGCGGGCCACTGGGCGATGCCGTAGAACGGCCCCTCCTCGAGCGGCAGCATGCGGTCGGTGATGGGCTTGGCGAAGTCCGGGTCCTTCTTCTCCCGGATGTACCGGTTGTGCGTGGCGACCGTCTCGCGGAGCGTGTCCGCGGGCAGGCCGAGCTTCCCGGCCAGCTCGTCGATGGTGTCGGCCTTCACGAAGCGGCCCTTGGAGATGCCGGCGTCGATCTCCTCCTTGGTGCCGCCCATGAGCGGCGCCATCTTCGCGTTGAAGATGGAGTAGGTCGGCTTCATGCCGGTGTTGATCTCGGCGCGCGAGACCACGTCACGGCGCTCCAGCTCGTTCACGAAGCGCTTGCCCTTCTTGTCCACGTACAGGATGCCGTAGCCCGGGCCGCGGAACGGGTAGACGGCCGGCGCGTCGAGGATGCCGGTCTCCGGCTCGGCGTACGGGTAGAGCTGGATGAACCCGAGGTGCAGCGTGTCCGCGCCGACCGCCTGCGCGAAGCGGATGGTCTCGCCGGTGGCGCCCGGGTGGTTGGTGCAGTTGTAGCTCGCCACCAGGCTCGGGTTGAACGCCATGCGCATCTTCACGTCGCGGCTGAAGCCGCCGGACGCGAGCACCAGCCCGCGGTTGACCTTGACCTGGAGCTTCTTCCCGCGGGCCTTCACCTCCACGCCCAGCACCGGCCCGTCCACGTCGGCGCGCCAGATCCAGGTGATCTCGTGGTTGAGGCGGACCTTCACGCCGGCCTTCTCGGCGATCTTGCGCTCGGCCTCGGTGTAGCCGCGCCCGACGCCCTCCTTGCAGGTGTGGGTCCGGTAGGCGGTGTGGCCGCCGGTGCGGTTCAGGATCTCGCGGAGCTGAAGGCCGCCCTCGTCGATCATCCAGTCGAGCGCCTTCGGCGACTCGCGGCAGAGGATCTCGACCAGCTTCGGGTCGCCGTAGTAGTCGCCGCCCTTCAGCGTGTCGCTGCCGTGGAGGTCCTTCGAGTCGTCGGGGAGCTTCAGCTTCTCGCGCAGGTGCAGCTCGTCGGTCCAGGCGTTGTACTCGCCGCCGTTGATGATCGAGTTGCCGCCGTACACCGGCATCTTCTCGAGCACCGTCACCTTGGCGCCGGCCTTGGCGGCCTCGGCCGCGGCGGCCAGGCCGGCGAAGCCGGAGCCCACCACCACCACGTCCCAGGTCTCGTCCCACTTCTTCGGCAGCGGCCGCTTCGCGCGCGGCTCGGCTGCCTCGGCCTTCCCGCCGAAGAGGTCGAGCGCGAGGCCCGTGCCCGCGGCCACCGCGGTGGCCTTGAGCATCGCGCGCCGTCCGATTCCGCTCTTCTGCTGCTGGTCGCTCATCTGGCTTCTCCTCTCCGCCGGGGGGCGGATGAGCCGCGCTCCGGTCTGGGCGCGGCGTTGCGGGAGCCAGCGTTCGACCGGGGCGGGGTGGCGGCAATGGGTCGGAGCCCACCCCCGCGCCGCGCACGCGGTGCGCGACGGAGCGCCGTTCGTTCGCGCGCGCGGACGGGCCGCACCGTGCGCCGGGGCGCGGGGTGCGCGGGGCCGCCGCCGGCCCGCGGGGCGCGCGACGTGAGCGCGCTGGCCGCGCCGGTCCGCGGGATGTGGATTCCACCGGTCCGCATGCCCGGTCGCGCCCGATCGGTCCGGGTCCGGGCAGCCCGCACGCGCTGCGCGTGCGACGTTCGCGCAGCGCACGGCGGGGACGAAAGTGGACCGGTCCGGTGGGGATCCGGGCGCAGTCCTCGCGGCGTCGCACCCCGCGTGCGGGTGCGACCGGCGCGCGGCTTGTTGTCGCGCGGCGCGGGCGCGCCGCACGTGCGGTCTCAGATCACGGAGGGTGAAGCGGTCAGCGCGCGGCGCCCCAGTCCAGGACCACCTTGCCGGAGCGCCCGCTGCGCATGACGTCGAAGCCCTGCTGGAAGTCGTCGATCGAGAAGCGGTGGGTGACGACCGCGGAGAGGTCGAGCCCGCTCTGCAGCATCGCGACCATCTTGTACCAGGTCTCGTACATCTCCCGGCCGTACACGCCCTTGAGCTGGAGCCCCTTGAACACCACCTGGCTCCAGTCGACCGGCTCCGGCCCGGCCATGATGCCGAGCAGGGCGACCTTGCCGCCGTGGTTCATGACCTCGAGGAGCTGGCGGAAGGCGCGGCCGTTCCCGCTCATCTCCAGCCCCACGTCGAAGCCCTCGCGCATGCCCAGCTCGGACATGACCGCGCGCAGGTCCTCCTTCGCCACGTTCACCGCCCGCGACGCGCCCATCCGGCGGGCCAGGTCGAGCCGGTAGTCGTTCACGTCCGTCACCACCACGTGCCGCGCGCCCACGTGCCGCGCGATGGCGGCGGCCATGACGCCGATGGGACCGGCGCCGGTGACGAGCACGTCCTCGCCCACCAGGTCGAACGAGAGCGCGGTGTGCGTGGCGTTGCCGAACGGGTCGAAGATGGCGGCGATGTCGTCGGGGATGTCGTCCGGGATGCGGTAGACGTTGTCGGCCGGGATCACCACGTACTCGGCGAAGGAGCCGGGCCGGTTCACGCCCACGCCCACCGTGTGCCGGCAGAGGTGCCGGCGGCCGGCGCGGCAGTTGCGGCAGAAGCCGCAGGTGACGTGGCCCTCGCCGCTCACCCGCTCGCCGGGCCGGAACGCCTCCACCTCGGCCCCGACCTTCTCCACCCGGCCCACGTACTCGTGCCCCACCACCATGGGCACCGGGACGGTCTTCTGGCTCCACTCGTCCCAGTTGTAGATGTGCACGTCGGTGCCGCAGATCGCGCTCTTCGTCACCTTGATCATCACGTCGTGGACCCCGACCTCGGGGACCGGGACGTCGTGCTGCATCCAGATGCCTTCCTCGCGCTTCGCCTTGACGAGTGCCTTCATCGCGTCGGTTCCCTCGGGGTGAACGTGCTCAGATGACGCCCAGCGCGCGGCCGACCTTCTCGAACGCCGCCACGGCGTGGTCGAGGTCCTCGCGCGAGTGCGCCGCGCTCATCTGCGTGCGGATGCGGGCCTGCCCCTTCGGCACCACCGGGAAGAAGAAGCCGGTGACGTAGACGCCCTCGTCGAGCAGCCGGCGGGCCATCTCCTGCGCCAGCGGCGCCTCGTGGAGCATCACCGGGATGATGGGGTGCTCGCCCGGCAGCAGCTCGAAGCCGAGCCGCGTCAGCTCGGCGCGGAAGTGGCGGGCGTTCTCGCGGAGCTGCCGCCGCAGCGCGTCGCCGGACTCCAGCAGGTCGAGCACCGCGATGCTGGTGGCGGCGATGACCGGCGCGAGCGTGTTCGAGAACAGGTAGGGGCGCGCCTTCTGGCGCAGCCACTCCACCACCTCGCGCGAGCCGGCCACGTAGCCGCCCGACGCGCCGCCGAGCGCCTTCCCCAGCGTGCCGGTGACGAGGTCCACCCGGCCCATCACCCGATGGTGCTCGTGCGTGCCGCGGCCGTGCTCGCCGATGAAGCCCACCGCGTGGCTGTCGTCCACCATCACCATCGCGCCGTGCCGCCCGGCCAGGTCGCAGATGGCGGGCAGGTTGGCGAGGTACCCGTCCATGGAGAAGACGCCGTCGGTGACCACCAGCTTGAAGCGCGCGCCGGCCGCGTCGGTGGCGGCGAGCTGCGCGGCGAGGTCGGCCATGTCGCCGTTCGCGTACCGGTAGCGGCGCGCCTTGCAGAGCCGGATGCCGTCGATGATGGAGGCGTGGTTGAGCGCGTCGGAGACGACCGCGTCCTCCTCGCCGAGCAGCGCCTCGAACACCCCGCCGTTCGCGTCGAAGCAGGACGAGAATAGGATGGCGTCCTCGAAGCCGAGGAACCGCGCCAGCCGCTGCTCCAGCTCCTTGTGGATGTCCTGGGTGCCGCAGATGAACCGCACCGAGGACATCCCGAAGCCCCAGCGAGGCAGCGCCGCCACCGCGGCGTCCACCAGCTCCTGCCGTCCGGCCAGGCCGAGGTAGTTGTTCGCGCACAGGTTCACCACCCGCCGGCCGTCGGCCTCGACCCAGGGGCCCTGGCGGCTGGTGATGACGCGCTCGCGCTTGAACAGCCCCTCCGCCTGGAGGCGGTCGAGCTGGGTGCGCAGGTGGTCGGTGAAGGCTGGGTTCATGGGGCGCGTCCTCGGGTGCGGGGCGCCCCCTTTCTAACCCGCCGTGCGCGGGTGCGCCGCCCGTCCGGAGGGGGACGCCGCGCCGCGTCGCAGGCCGTGCGCACGCCGCTGGCCGGGCGCGGGGCGTGGCGCCCCGCCGCCCGGCGACGCAACGTCGAGCGGACGGCGCCCCCTCGCGCCGCCGGTATCGACGGCGCCCCCTCGCGCCGTGGATGGGCAGGTCCGATGTCCCCGTCGCTCGCCGCGCTCCTCCTCTCGCTGGCGGCCGTCGCGCCGCCGCCGGCCGAACCGCCGTCCTCCGCCGCGGCCGTCGCGCCCGGCGGTCCTCCCGCGGCCCAGCCCGCCGCGCCGGCGCCCGCGGCGCCCACGCTGCGCGAGGCGAACCTGGCCCGGGCCGGGAAGGGCCTGCTGCCGCGCAGGGCGCCCCCGCGGCGCGCGCCGCGCCGGTTGCAGGTGGTGTCGGCGCGCGACCAGGTGGCGCGCGCGCAGCAGGTCGGCGGCGCGGCGGCGGTGGACCTCGTGACGGTGGCCGCGGTCGGGCCGGAGGCCGAGCTCGAGGCCGCGCCCCGCACCGCCGGCGCGGCATGGATCGCGGGGAGCGTCATCCGCGGCCTCGCCGCCGGCGCCGGCGGGCGCGGCGGCGAGCCCGGGGCGCGGGTGGAGGCGGAGCCCGGCGGGCTGCGCGCCGGGGCGCGGGTCGCCTCGGTGGAGGTGACCGTGCGCGTGCGCGCCGGCGCGCTGGCGCTCGCGGCCGGCTCGCCGGGGGCGGCCGTCCGGCCCCTCCGTTAGACTCGGGAGATGGCGCGATCCCCCGGCCCGGCGGCGGTGCCGTTCCACCCCGCGGTGCGGGCCTGGTTCGAGCGCGCTTTCGCTGCGCCGACCCGCGCGCAGGCGCTCGGCTGGCCGCCCATCCACCGGGGGGAGCGCACGCTCCTGCTCGCGCCGACCGGCAGCGGCAAGACCCTGGCCGCGTTCCTCTCCTGCATCGACCGGCTCATGTTCTCGCCCGAGCCGGCGCGCCGGGAGCGGCTGCGCGTCGTGTACGTGTCGCCGCTGAAGGCGCTCGCGGTGGACGTGGAGCGCAACCTGCGCGCGCCGCTCGCCGGCATCGCGCAGGTGGCCGCCGCGCGCGGCGACGCGCACCGGATCCCCACCGTGGCGGTGCGCACCGGCGACACGCCCGCGGCGGAGCGGGCCCGCTTCGCGCGGGATCCGGCCGACATCCTCATCACCACCCCGGAGTCGCTCTACCTCCTGCTGACGCAGGCGGCGCGCGAGGGGCTGCGCACCGTCGAGACGGTGATCGTGGACGAGATCCACGCGCTCGTGCCCAGCAAGCGCGGCGCGCACCTGGCGCTGTCGCTGGAGCGCCTCGAGCAGCTCGCCGGGCGGCCGCTGCAGCGCATCGGGCTCTCGGCCACGCAGCGCCCGCTCGACGAGGTGGCGCGCTTCCTGGGCGGCGCCGTCCCCGCCGCGCCCGCGGCGGCCGGCGAGGCCGAGGGCGCGCTGGGCGAGCTGCGCGACCGGGCCGCCCGCCCGGCCTGGCGGCCGGTGACGGTGGTGGACGCCGGATCGCGCAAGCCCCTCGAGCTCACGGTGGAGGTGCCGGTCGAGGACATGGCGCGGCTGGGCGAGCCGCTCGACCTGCCCGGCGGCGACGCCTCGCAGGCGCCGCCGCGCGCCTCGATCTGGACCGCCATCCACCCGCGCCTGCTGGAGCTGGTGCAGGCGCACCGCACCACCTTGCTGTTCGTGAACAGCCGCCGGGTGGCCGAGCGGCTCGCGGGCGCGCTGAACGAGCTGGCCGGCGAGACGCTGGTGCAGGCGCACCACGGTTCCATCGCCCGCCCGCAGCGCATCGCCATCGAGGACAACCTCAAGGCCGGCCGGGTGCGCGGCCTGGTGGCCACCTCCTCGCTCGAGCTGGGCATCGACATGGGCTCGGTGGACCTGGTGGTCCAGATCGAGGCGCCGCCCTCGGTCGCGAGCGGCATGCAGCGCATCGGGCGCGCCGGCCACCAGGTGGGCGCGCCCAGCGCCGGGGTGCTGTTCCCGAAGTACCGCGGCGACCTGGTGGCGTGCGCCGCGCTGACCGAGGCCATGCAGGAGGGCGACGTCGAGGCGACCCGCTACCTGCGAAACCCGCTCGACGTCCTGGCGCAGCAGATCGTGGCCATGGTCTCGCTCGACGACTGGCGGGTGGACGACCTCCACGCCGCGCTGCGCGGCGCCGCGCCGTTCGCCGAGCTGCCGCGCGGGATCCTGGAGGGCGTGCTCGACCTGCTCTCCGGCCGCTACCCGTCGGAGGAGCTGGCCGAGCTGCGCCCGCGCGTCACCTGGGACCGGGTGCGCGGCGTGCTCCGCGCGCGCGAGGGCGCGCGGCGGGTGGCGGTGGTGAGCGGCGGGACCATCCCCGACCGCGGGCTCTACGGCGTGTACCTGCTGGGCGGCGCCAAGGGCCAGGCGCGGGTGGGCGAGCTGGACGAGGAGATGGTCTTCGAGACCGCCGTGGGAGAGACGTTCACCCTGGGAGCCTCCACCTGGCGCGTCGAGGAGATCACGCACGACCGCGTGCTGGTGTCGCCGGCGCCGGGCGAGCCCGGCAAGATGCCGTTCTGGCACGGCGACGCGGCCGCCCGGCCGGTGGAGCTGGGGCGGCGCATCGGGCGGCTGGTGCGGGAGCTGCGCGGCGTGCCGCGCGCGGCGGCGCTGGAGCGGCTGCGGACCCGCCACGGCCTCGACGCGCGCGCCGCGGAGAACCTGGTCCGCTACCTGGAGGACCAGCAGCAGGCGGCCGGGGCGGTGCCGGACGACCGGACCGTGCTGGTGGAGCGCTGCCGCGACGAGCTGGGCGACTGGCGCGTGTGCGTGCTCGCGCCGTTCGGCAGCGCGCTGCTCGTGCCGTGGTGCATGGCGGCGGCCCGGCGCGCCCGCGACCGGCTCGGCGCCGACCCGGAGACGCTCTGGACCAACGACGGCTTCGCGCTGCGCCTCCCCGAGACCGACCAGCCCCCCGAGGTGGACTTCCTGTTCCCCGAGCCGGAGGAGGTCGAGGCGCTGGTGGTGGAGCAGCTCGGGGCCACCGCGCTGTTCGCCGCCCGCTTCCGCGAGGCGTCGGCGCGCGCGCTGCTCCTGCCGCGCCGCCGCCCCGGCCAGCGGACCCCGCTGTGGCAGCAGCGCAAGCGCGCCGCCGACCTGCTGGCGGTCGCCTCCCGCTTCGCGCAGTTCCCGCTGCTCCTCGAGGCCTACCGCGAGTGCCTGCGCGACGTGTTCGACCTGCCGGCGCTGGTGGAGCTGATGCGCGACCTGAAGTCCGGGCGCGTCCGCCGCGCGGTGGCCGACACGCGGGTGCCCTCGCCGTTCGCCGGATCGCTCCTGTTCGGCTTCGTGGCGAGCTTCATCTACGACGGCGACGCGCCGCTGGCGGAGCGCCGCGCCCAGGCGCTCGCCATCGACCAGGCGCAGCTCCGCGAGCTGCTGGGCGAGGCGGAGCTGCGCGAGCTGCTCGACGCGGACGCGCTCGCCGACCTGGAGGCGCGGCTGCAGCTGCTGCCGCCGGAGCTGCGGGTGCGCAGCGCCGACGGCCTCGCGGACATGCTGCTCCGGCTCGGCGATCTCACCCGGGCCGAGGTGGAGCGCCGCGCGGCGAGCCCGGAGGTCGCGGCGAGCCTCGACCGGCTGGTGGCGGAGCGGCGGGCGGTGGCGCTCCGCGTCGGCGGAGAGGAGCGGTTCGTGGCGGTGGAGGACGCGGCCCGCTACCGCGACGGCCTCGGGGTCCCGCTGCCGCCCGGCGTGCCCGAGGCGCTGCTCGCCCCGGTGCCGGACGCGCTGGACGGCCTGGTGGCGCGGTACGCGCGGCGCCACGCGCCGTTCACCGCGGGGGAGCTGGCGGCGCGGCTCGGCCTGGCGCGGGCCGCGGGGGAGCGGGTGCTGGAGCGGCTCGGGCGCGCGGGCCGGCTGCTCGAGGGCGCGTTCCGGCCGCACGGGGCGGAGCGCGAGTGGTGCGACCCGGACGTGCTCCGGACGCTGCGGCGCCGCTCGCTGGCGAAGCTCCGCGAGGAGATCGAGCCGGTCGAGCCGCGCGTGCTCGGCCGCACGCTGCTCGGCTGGCACGGGATCACCCGGCGGACCGCGGGGCTCGACGCGGTGCTGGACGCGGTCGAAAAGCTCCAGGGCGCGCCGCTCCCCGCGTCGCTGCTGGAGAGCGAGATCCTGCCGGCGCGGGTGGAGGGCTACCTGCCCGGCGACCTCGACGCGCTCGCGGCGGGCGGCGAGGTCACCTGGGTCGGCCTCGAGCCGCTCGGCGAGCGCGATGGGCGGGTGGCGCTGTTCCTCGCCGACGCGCTGCCCGCGCTGCTCCCGCCGGCGCGCCCCGCCGAGCCGCCGGAGGACGCGCGCGAGCGGCGCATCCTCGAGCACCTGGCGCGCCGCGGGGCCTGCTTCTTCCCGGAGCTGCACGAGGCGGCGGGCGGCGGGTTCGCGCAGCAGACGGTGGACGCGATCTGGGCGCTGGTGTGGCGCGGCCTGGTGACGAACGACACGTTCCAGGTGCTCCGGGCCCGCGCCGCGCGCTCCGCGCCGCGGCGCGATCGCGAGCGGGCGCGCCGCACCGCCCGGCGGGCGTCGGCGGCCGGGTACCGCTCGCGGCTGTCCGCGCCGCCCGGCGCGGGCGGGCGCTGGACGCTGGTGGAGGCGCGCCGCGACGCCGGCGGCCGGCCCCGGCCCACCCCGACGCAGTGGAGCGCGGCGGTGGCGCAGCAGCTCCTCGCCCGCTACGGCGTGGTCACCCGCGGCGTGGCCGCCGCCGAGGCGCTGCCGGGCGGCTTCGGCGCGGTCTACGACGTGCTCCGCCACCTGGAGGAGTCCGGGCGCATCCGCCGCGGGTACTTCGTGGCCGGGGTGGGCGCGATGCAGTTCGCGCAGCCGGGCGCGCTGGACCTCCTGCGCGCGTCGCGCGAGCCGGGCGAGGCGCCGGAGGTGGTGACGCTGGCGGCGGCCGATCCGGCCAACGCCTGGGGCGCGCTGGTGGAGTGGCCGCCGGTGCCGGGCGCGCCGGACGGCAAGCGCCCGGCGCGCGCGGTGGGCGCCCAGGTGGTGCTGGTGGACGGCGCGCCCGGCGCCTGGGTCGCCCGCGGGCTGCGGCAGGTGCTGGCGTGGCTGCCCGAGGACGAGCCGGACCGCTCGCGGGTGGGCGAGGCGGTGGCGGCCGCGCTCGCGGGGCTGGCGCGCGACGCGCTCGCGCGCGGGGAGGGCGCCTTGCTCGAGGAGGTGAACGGGGCCGCCGCGGCGGAGCACCCGCTGGCCGGCTTCCTGGTGCAGGCCGGGTTCTCGCCGGCCGGGACCGCGCTGCAGCTCCCGCGCCGCGCCGCCGGCGCGCTCACGCTCCCCTCCGGCGCCGGGCTGGCCTGATGCCGGAGGGCGACACGCTGGCCCGGGCCGCGCGCGCCCTGCACCGCGCGCTCGCCGGCAAGCCGGTGGTCCGCTTCGAGACCGTGCTGCCGCGGCTGGCGCGCGTGGACGCCGACGCGCCGGTGGTCGGCCGGACCGTGGAGCGGGCCGAGGCCGTGGGCAAGCACCTGCTCCTCCACCTCTCCGGCGGCCTGGTGCTCCGCACGCACCTGCGCATGAACGGGAGCTGGCACCTGTACCGGCCCGGCGCCCCCTGGCGGCGCCCGGCCTCGGCGATGCGCGTGCTGCTGGAGGTGCCGGACGCGGTGGCGGTGGCGTTCGATCTCCCGGTCGCGGAGTGGATCCGCGCAGCGGACCTGGGGCGCCACCGGGCGCTGGCGCGCCTCGGGCCCGACCTGCTCTCCCCCGCGTTCGACGCGGCCGAGGCGGAGCGGCGGCTGCGGGCGCGCGGGGGGCTCGCGGTGGCGGACGCGCTGGTGGATCAGTCGGCGCTCGCCGGCGCCGGCAACGAGCTCAAGTCGGAGATCCTGTTCGTGGCCGGGGTGAGTCCGTTCCGGCGGGTCGAGGAGCTCGACGAGGCAGCGCTCCGGGCGGTGATCGCGACGGCGCGGCGGCTGATCGGCGAGAACGTGCCGCCGCCCGGGCCGGGTGGGGTGGAGACCTGGCGCGGCGGACGGCGCACCACCCGCCGCATGAACCCGCGGGAGCGGACCTGGGTGTACGGCCGCGGCGGGCGCCCGTGCCGCCGGTGCGGCGCGCCCATCGCGTTCGCGCGCCAGGGCCCGCACGCCCACGGCACCTGGTGGTGTCCGCGGTGCCAGCCGGGGCCGGCGTAGCGCGGTCAGGCGGTGGGGGGCGGGCTGGTGGTGGCGGCGCCGGCCCGGTGCGTCGCGGCGGCCTCGGGCGCGCGCGACAGCGTCACGGTGAACGTCGAGCCGGCGCCGGGCGTGCTCTCGACGCGGACGGTCCCGCCCAGCACCTCGACGATCTCCCGCACGATCCACAGCCCCAGCCCGAAGCCGCCGTAGTGGCGGCGCGACACCGCGCGCTCGAAGCGCTCGAAGATGCGCCGCTGGTCGGCGGCGGAGATGCCGATGCCGTGGTCGCGGACGGAGAGCAGCGCCCGGTCTCCGTCGGTCCGCACGCGCACCTCGACCGGCCGGCCCGGCCCGTACTTCACCGCGTTCCCGAGCAGGTTGGTGAGCACCTGGTCGAGCCGCACCCGGTCCCAGCGTCCCACCACCGGCTCGGGCGCCTCCAGCGAGAGCGGGCACGCCGCCCGCGAGGCCTCCTCCTCGAACCTCGCCACCACGTCGCGCGCCACCTCGGCGAGGTCCACCGGCTCGAGCTCCAGCTCCAGCCGGCCCGCGTTGATGCGCGAGAGGTCGAGCAGGCTCGCCACCAGCCGGGTGAGCCGGTCCACGCTGCGCCGGATCACCTCGGACTTGCGCACGAGCGCCTCCGCGTCGCCGCGCCCGGCGCTGGCGCGCAGGCTGTCGGACTGGAGCGCGAGCGAGGTGAGCGGGGTCTTCAGCTCGTGCGAGGCGATGGAGAGGAACTCGTCGCGGACGCGCACCGCGTCCTGGGCGCGCCAGGTGAGCCGCGCGGTGTCCACCGCGGCGGCGAGCAGCCGGGCCAGGTCCTCGGCGAGCGCGCGGTCGTGGGCGTCGAACGGGCCGTGCGCGGAGAGCAGGGTCACGGCGCCGACCGGCTCGCCCCGGACCACCAGCGGCACGCTGAGCAGCGCCTCCACCCGCTCCTCGCGCAGCCGCGCCGCGACCGCCGGCGAGCGCGCGAAGTGGGGCAGGCGGTCCGGCGCGTGGTCCACCTCGTGCGGCTGGCCGGTGGACAGGGCGGCCGCGATCCCGGTGCGCCCCTCCGGATCCAGCCCGGCGGCGGCGGCCGCGGCCAGCCAGCCCTCGGCCCGCGCCGGATCGCGGTGGCCGGCGAACCACAGCGGTCCGGTGGGCTCGACCACGCAGCCCACGCACGCGTCCGCCACCCGCTCGGCGGCGAGCCGGGCCACGTCCGGCAGCGTGCGCCGGTAGTCGAGGTCCGAGGCCAGCCGCTGGCTGGCGGCGGCCAGGAACGCGGTGCGGCGCGCGTCCTGCTCGGCGCGGCCGCGCGCCATCACCTCGGAGCGGGTGATCCAGAACAGCAGCACCGTGAGCGCCGCGCCCACGCCCAGCACCAGGCCCGGGAGCGCGCGATCGGTGAGCGAGACGAACGCGGCGGTGGCGGTGTGGCGCACGGTCCAGGTGCGGCCGGCCACCTCCAGGCGGTGCGCGGTGGTGAGCGCGCCGCCCCGGGCGGCGGTCCCGTCGTCGTACAGCAGGGCGTCGGGCGTCTCCGACTCGCCGTCGTACACCGCCAGCCCGATGGTGCGCGCCGGCGCGTCGTCGAGCGTGGAGCGCAGCAGGTCGGTGGCGCGGAACGGCGCGTACACCCAGCCGCGCAGCAACTCGCGCCGCTCCTGCAGCGAGCGCGGCGCCCGCGCGTACACCGGCAGGTAGACGAGGAACCCGGGCTGGCGCTCGCTGCCGGCCTCCTGCACCAGCTCCACCGGGCCGGACGCGGCCACGTCGCCGCTGTCGCGCGCCCGCTCCATCGCCGCGCGCCGGACCGGCTCGGAGAACATGTCGAAGCCGATCGCCCGGCGGTTGCGCCAGTCCAGCGGCTCGAGGAAGACGATGCTGGAGTAGAGCGCGCGCTCGCCCTCCGGCCAGACGCGGTAGCCGGGATCCCACTGCGCCCGCACCGCGGCCACGTGCGCCTCCAGGTCGCCGGGCAGGAGCGCCCGGCTCCAGCCGAGGCCCTGGATGCCGCGGTAGTAGCGGGTGAGCTCCGTGCTCTGGACGTAGGCGCGGAAGCCGATCCGGTCCGGCTCGCCGCCGGTCGCCTCGACGAAGCCGCGCGTGGCGCGCAGCATCGCCACGTACGCGTTCATCCGGTCGCGGATCGCGTCGGTGCCGGCGGTGGCGCGCTCGCGGAAGCGCGCCGCCTCCTGGGCCTGGACCGCGGCGCGGACGTACTGCCACGACGCGAGCGCGGCGGCGAGGCTGATGGCGGCCACGGCCGCGGGCACCGCGTGCGTGCGGAGGACGACGGCGGGCGGGCGGCGGCGGTTGGGCATGGGCGTCTGGCCGGGCCCGCGGCCCCGCCTCGTCAAAGTATGCCCGTTGTGCGGGCCGGGCAGGGAGTCGTCGCGCGGGCGCCCCCGGGCGCGCGGCGGCCCGCGCGCACCGATTGCGCCGGGACGGCCGCAGGGGAATCCCGGCGCGTAATTTTCGTCTGCGCCGCGAGCGCGCGACCAAATGCACGTGTGCAATTGATCCCGATCAACCCGGTACCGGACCCGGGAAGTCCAGGGGTTCTCCCGCTCCCCCGGAACAGGTATTCCCGATTTCATGGACCTTTGAACTCGACTTGGGTCGGAATTCGCTCGCCGTGACGCGTACTTGCATCAATGTGGACCGATCGGTACAGTGCGCCCGCGTCGAGGCCCGGCCTACGCTCGAGGAGGCAGTCGATCGGGTGGCCCGGCCGGTGCACACGCCGCGACCCGCGGAGCAGCCGCCATCCGGATTGGCAACGAAAGGGAAGCACCACAATGACCCTGAGCAGAAGAAATTGGTTGAAGATTGCAGCCGGGGGCACGGCCGGGCTGGCGCTCGCCGACCTGGGCTTCGGCCCGGGTGAGGCGCGGGCCGCCACCGGCGCCCTGAAGCTGAAGGGCACCAAGGAGTTCACCACCGCCTGCAACTTCTGCTCGTGCGGCTGCGGCATGGTCGCCCACGTCAAGGACGGGCAGCTGGTCAACCTCGAGGGCGATCCGGACCACGCCATCAACTTCGGCGCGCTCTGCACCAAGGGCGCGGCCATGAAGGCCACGCACGACTCGCCGCGGCGGGTGAAGGTCCCGATGTACCGCGCGCCGGGCTCCGACCGCTGGGAGGAGCTCTCCTGGGAGCAGGCGTACGAGAAGCTCGCCCGGAAGCTCAAGGAGGTCCGCGACGCGAGCTGGACCGCCACCGAGCAGGACGGCGACACCGAGTACCCGGTCAACCGGACCGACGCGATCGCGCTCATGGGCGGCGCCCAGAACACGAACGAGGAGTGCTACCTCTTCAACAAGATGGGCCGTCTCCTCGGGACGAGCTACGTCGAGCACCAGGCCAGGCTTTGACACAGCCCCACCGTCCCCAGTCTGGGGGCATCGTTCGGCCGTGGCGCGATGACGAATGGTTGGGCTGACCTGCAGAACGCGAAGGTCTTCCTGATCGAGGGATCCAACGCCGCCGAGAACCACGTGATGGCGATGAAGTGGATCCGCAAGGCGCAGGAGAAGGGCGCCAAGATCATCCACGTCGATCCGCGCTTCAACCGCACCTCCTCGGTCGCCGACGTGTTCGCGCGCATCCGTCCGGGCTCGGACATCGCGTTCCTGTCGGCCGTCATCAACCACGTGCTGCAGAAGCGCCTCTACGACGAGGCGTACGTGAAGCTGCACACGAACGCGCTGCTCGTCTCGAAGGACGAGTTCGGCTTCGACGAGGGCGTGTTCTCGGGCTACGACCACGAGAAGCACAAGTACGACAACGCCTCGTGGGGCTACGAGCTCGACGCCGCGCGCAAGCCGGTCAAGGCGAAGGACCTCGACGACCCGCGCTGCGTGTTCTCGAAGCTGAAGCAGCACTTCGCGCGCTACACGCCGGAGGTGGCGGAGCAGATCTCGGGCGTGCCGGCGAAGCAGGTGGTCGAGATCGCGGAGCTGTACGCGAACAACCGCCCCGGCACGATCCTGTACGCGCTCGGGATGACCCAGCACACGGTGGGCATCCAGAACATCCGCTGCTACGGCATCCTGCAGATGCTGCTCGGCAACATCGGCGTGGCGGGCGGCGGCGTGAACGCGCTGCGCGGCGAGCCGAACGTGCAGGGCGCCTGCGACATGTCCGTGCTGCACGGCTACATGTTCGGCTACCTGAACTACCCCGAGCACGTCCACCGGACGTTCAAGGACTGGACGAAGGCCAACGGCAGCTTCCGCGCGAAGATGACCGCGAACGGCCTGAAGGCGTGGTTCGGCGAGAACGCCACCCCCGAGAACGAGTTCGGCTGGGCCTGGCTGCCGAAGAAGAGCGCCAAGAAGGACTACTCGCTGTACGGCATCCTCGACGCCGCCTACGCCGGGCAGGTGAAGGTGCTGTGGGCCCTCGGGCAGAACCCGATGGTCACGAACCCGAACCTCTCGTACGTGCACGACGCGCTGTCGAAGCTCGACATGCTGGTGGTGCAGGAGCTGTGGGAGACCGAGACCGCCGCGTTCTGGCAGCGCCCGGGCACCGACCCGAAGGCGATCCAGACCGAGGTGCTGCTGCTCCCGGCCGCGTACTTCATGGAGAAGGAGGGCACCATCACCGGCTCGGGCCGCATGGTGCAGTGGCGCCACGAGGCGGTGAAGCCGCCGGGGCAGGCCAAGACCGACCTCGAGATCATCGACGCGGTCTACCGCAAGGTCCGCGACCTGTACGCCGGGTCGGCGGATCCCAAGGACGCGCCGCTCGCGAAGGCGGCCTGGGACTACCGCGCCGAGAGCCGCGCCGAGGACGTGCTGAAGGAGATCAACGGCCGCGTGCACCGCGACGTGACGCTCCCCGACGGCAAGGTGCTGAAGGCGGGTGACTTCGTGGGCGGCATCGGCCAGCTGCAGGCCGACGGCTCCACCTCGTCGGGCGTCTGGCTGTACGCGGGCGTCTTCGCCGGCGGGAAGAACCTGTCGAAGCGTCGCGACAGCTCGGACAAGTCCGGCATCGGCTTCTACAAGGACTTCGCCTGGTCGTGGCCGGGCAACATGAAGATCCTCTACAACCGCGCCTCCTGCGACGCGAACGGCAAGCCCTGGCCCGGGACCATCCCGATCATCGCCTGGGACGAGACCGAGAAGAAGTGGAAGGGCAAGGACACGCCGGACGTGCCGGACGCCACCAAGGGCCCGGACACGCCGGAGGGCCAGCGCGCGTTCCGCATGAACGCCGAGGGCCTGGGGCGGCTCATGGCCGCGCCGTACAAGTCCTTCAAGGAGGCGAAGGACGAGCTGCCCATCGACAGCTCCTACGTGCCGAAGGACGGTCCGTTCCCCGAGCACTACGAGCCGGTCGAGAGCCCGGTCGCGAACGTCATGCACCCGAAGGTGCAGACGAACCCGTGCCTCAAGTACCCGCGGGTCAAGGCCAAGCAGCCCATCGGCGCGTCGAAGGACTTCCCGTACGTGCTCATGACCTCGTCCATCGCGGAGCACTGGTGCGCCGGGTCCACCACGCGCAACGTGCCCTGGCTGAACGAGCTGTTCCCGGAGCCGGTGATCGAGCTGCCGGAGAAGCTGGCCGCGAAGCTCGCGATCCGGTCGGGCGACAAGGTGAAGGTGACCTCGGCGCGCGGCAACGTGACGGTGAAGGCCGTCGTCACCAAGCGCATGCAGGTCATGACGATCGCCGGCCAGGAGGTGCCGGTGGTGTGGATGCCCTACAACTGGGGGTTCAAGGGCCTCAGCACCGGTCCGAGCACCAACTACCTGACCATCGACGCGGTGGACCCGGGAGCCGGCACCCAGGAGACGAAGGCGTGCCTCGTCGACGTCGCTCGCGTGGAGGAGGCCGTCGCCTCGCGGTAGGGGCGGCGCGCTGAAAGGACACGACGATGAGCAAGGCCACGTTGATCGACACGACGTACTGCATCGGGTGCCGCTCCTGCCAGAGCACCTGCAAGCAATGGAACGACCTCCCCGCCGAGCAGACCGTCCTGCTCGGCGGTGACAAGGGGCTCCAGAACCCCAACACGCTGACCTCCAGCACGTTCGCGGTGGTCACGTTCGACGAGGTGGAGGACGCGAGCGCGCCGGGCGGGCTCCGGTACGTCTCCACCAAGCGCCAGTGCATGCACTGCGAGGAGCCGGCCTGCGCGGCCGCCTGCCCGGTGACGGCGCTGCACAAGACCGAGTCGGGCGCGGTCGCCTACGACGCCTCGAAGTGCATCGGCTGCCGCTACTGCATGTGGGCCTGCCCGTTCGGCGTGCCCACCGCGGAGTGGGACTCGCTCGCGCCCAAGATCCAGAAGTGCGACATGTGCGTGGGCCGCCAGGCGGCGGTCGCGCCCGTGGAGCGCAACGGCGTCGCGCTCAGCGCCGAGGAGCGCACCCGCCTCGCCGCGGCGTACGCCACCCCGGCGTGCGTGAAGCAGTGCCCGGCCGGCGCGCTGAAGTACGGCGACCGGGACGAGCTGCTGAAGGAGGCGCACGCGCGCATCGCCGCCAGCCCGTCCAAGTACGTGGACCACGTCTACGGCGAGCACGAGGTGGGCGGGACCAACATGCTGTACCTGTCGCCGGTCCCGTTCGAGAAGCTCGGGTTCCCCATGGACCTCGGCACCGACCCGCTGCCCCGCCGCAGCGCGGTGGCGCTCGGCGCGGTCCCGCCCGCGGTCATCGGGGTGGGCGCGGCGCTCGGCGGCGTGTACGCGCTGTCGAAGCGCAAGCAGGAGGTGAAGGCGAAGGAGGGGAAGGCGCACGAGCACCACCCCGAGTTCGCCCCGGTGAAGCAGCCGTTCTGGACCACCGCGAACAAGCTGCTCGCGGCGGTGATGGCCTGGGGCGCGATCTCCTTCGTGGCCCGGTTCGCCCTCGGCCTGGGCGGCTCCACCAACCTGAGCGACACCTACGCCTGGGGCCTCTGGATCGTCTTCGACCTGGTGTGGATCGCGGTCGCGGCCGGCGCGTTCGCCACCGCGGGCCTCATCTACGTGCTCCAGCGGAAGGACCTGTACTCCATCGGACGGTCCGCCGTGCTGATGGGCCTGCTGTCCTACTCCTTCGTCACGGTGACGCTGCTCGCCGACCTCGGCCTGCCGTGGCACTTCTGGCGCCTCGGCACCGAGGCCCCGCACCACTCGGCCATGTTCGAGGTCTCCTGGTGCGTCGGCCTGTACGTGACGGTCCTCGCGTTCGAGTTCATGCCGGTGCCGTTCGAGCGCTGGGGCATGAAGAAGGCGATGGACGCCTGGAAGCGCTGGTCGCCCTGGTACGTGGTGGGCGCGGTGACGCTGTTCGTCTACCTGATGTCCCGCAACGTGCTCATCGCCGCCGGCGCGGCGGCGGTGTTCTCGGTCCTGGCGTACGCGTTCCGCACGCGCCCGGGCGAGAAGCCGGTGCCCATCCTGCTCGCCATCGCCGCGGTGACGCTGTCCACCATGCACCAGAGCTCGCTGGGCTCGCTGTTCCTGCTCATGCCCGACAAGCTCGACCACGCCTGGTGGTCGCCGGTCATGCCGGTCTACTTCTTCCTCTCGTCCATCGCGGCCGGCCTGGGCCTGATGGTGCTGGTGGAGCTGTGGATCGCGAAGGCGTTCAAGCGGCAGGTCCGCGTGGCGCAGCTCGCCGCGCTGGGCAAGGTGGCCTTCTGGGCCCTCGCGGTGTACGAGGCGTTCCGCCTCGGCGACCTGGCCGTCCGCGGCCAGCTCGGGCACGCGCTCACCGGCCCGAAGGCCGGCCTGTTCCTGGCCGAGGTGGTGCTGGGCGGCCTGCTGCCGCTCGTGCTCCTCGGCGCGGCGAAGCTCCGTGAGCGCCCGGCGGTCCTCGGCCTGGCGTCGGCCCTCGCGACCGGCGGCATCGTGCTGAACCGCATGAGCGTGGTGGTGTTCGCGATGAACCTGAAGGGCGCCATGCCCCAGGACTCGGCGCAGCCGTACCTGCCGAGCGCGGTCGAGTGGGGCGTCTCGCTCGGCCTCATCGCGGCGACCATCTTCCTGTTCGGCCTCGCCGTCCGTCACATGCCGGTGCTGCCGAAGGAGGAGCCCGCCCAGGCGGCGAACGAGCCCAACGCAGAGCAGGCCAGCGCGTAACGCGCCCGCGCGTACGCGACCCGAAGCTCCCGGTGCCGGTTCCCGGTGCCGGGAGCTTCTCTTTTCGCTACAAGGGAAGGCCCATGGACACGGAACTCCAGGACTGGCTGCGCACCCACCCCTACCTCTCGCGGATCGCCGACGTCCAGGGGAGGGTCGAGGACGCCGCGGCGCGCGCCGAGGCGGCCCCCCCGCCCGCGCCGGAGCAGTGGGAGGCCTACCGCGCCGAGTACGGGCGCGGCATCGCGCTCCTGCGCGCCGAGCAGGGCCGGCCCGACGTCGCGGCGCACGGCGCCGCCGCGCTCGAGCAGGTGATCGCCGCGCTGGACGCCGCGCCGCTGCCCGACGCCGTCGCGGCCGGCGTGCGCGAGCTGAAGGAGCGCTTCGCCGGCCGGCCCGCGGAGCTGCGCGGCGCCGTCGCCTGGGTGCTCGACGGCGAGCACGCCGAGGCGCCGGCGCAGCCCGGCCTCCTCCGCTACCTGGGCTGGAGCGCGCTGCGCCGCGTGCTCGCGCCCACCGTGGCCGCGTTCCAGGCCTGGCGCGACGAGGACGGGTGGATGCACGCGCACTGCCCCACCTGCGCGGCGCGCCCGGTGGTGGCGCAGCTCGTCCCCGCCGCGGCCGGCCGCGAGCGCCGCCTCGCCTGCGGCTGCTGCGGGACCCGCTGGAAGTTCCGCCGCATCGGCTGCCCGTACTGCGGCAACGCCACCGCCGAGAAGATCGACGTCTTCGAGGTGGAGGGCGAGGACGGCCTGCGCCTCGACGTCTGCCAGGGCTGCAACGGCTACCTGAAGACGGTGGCCCGGGAGGGCGCGCCGGACCTGCTGCTCGCCGACTGGACCACGCTCCAGCTCGACGCGCTCGCCCGCGAGCGCGGCTACAAGCGCCTCGGCACGTCGCTGTACGAGCTGTAGGCCGGCGGGACCGCGCCGCGGCCCCGCGCCCGGAGGACGGGCCGCGGGGGCGGCGCGGGCCGTGGGCCGCGCGCAGGGCCGGGGGCCGCGCGCAGGGCCGGGGGTCGCGTCAGATCTTGTTGAGGAACACCGGCAGCCCGCGCTTGTTCGCGTAGATCGGGCGCAGGCGGTCGGTGTTGTACATGCTCGCCACGTCCACCTTGCGGGGCCCGAGCTTCGGGTCGGGGATGGGGACGAGGTCGTAGCGCCCGTCCACCAGCGCCGACATGAGGCCGCTCTTGCCCTCCAGCACCGCGTCGAACGCCATGGTGCCGAAGGTGTACGCGATGAGCTTGTCGATGAAGTCGGGATCGCCCGAGCGCAGGTCGTAGGTCAGGTCGGAGACGATCGTCTCCTCGCCGGTGCGCCGCTTGATCTCGTCGGAGAGCGACTCGCCCACGCTGGCCTTCTTGCGGTGGCCGAACGCGTCGGGGTCGCCGTACTCCTGCACCGCGTAGCCCTCCCACTGCGCGCCCTCGGAGAGCACGATGAGCGCGTAGCCCGAGGGGTTGTCGCGCTTGTCGGTGACCAGCAGGTCCACCACGTGCTCGATCTTCGGCTTGTGCTCGGGGATGAGGCAGCGGATCGAGGTGACGTAGGCGGTGTAGAGCGAGGTGAACCCCGCGTCGCGGCCGAACACCCGGAAGACGCCGATGCGCTCGTGCGAGCCGACCGTGGTGCGCTGGCGCTCGATCGCGTCCATGGCGCGGGTGATCGCGGTCGAGAACCCGATGCAGTACTCGGTGTTCCGGACGTCGTTGTCCATGGTCTTCGGGATCGCGATGACCTTGAACCCGAGGTCGTGGAGCCTGGCCGCGTAGGACAGCGTGTCGTCGCCGCCGATGGCGAGCAGGTAGTCGAGCCCGAGCGCCTCCAGGTTCGCGAGCACCTGCTTCGAGACGTCGAAGGTGGTGGTGGCCGTCCCGCCCTTGGTGCTGGTCGAGGTCGGGAACGACGTCCCCTGCAGGTGCGGCGGCAGCTTCTTCATCTTCGCGGGATTCGTCCGCGAGGAGTGGAGGATGGTGCCGCCGGTCCGGTCGATGGTGCGGGTGTTCTCGCGGTCGAGCGGCCAGACGTAGCGCGCCTTGCTGGCGGAGTCGGTGAGGTCGAGGTGGGTGAGCCCCTCCCACCCGCGCCGGATGCCCACGACCTCGATGTCGTGCTCGGCGCCGCGGTACACGACGCTCTTGATGACGCTGTTCAGGCCGGGGACGTCGCCGCCGCCGGTGAGGATGCCGACGCGCTTCTTGGTCATGGCCAGCATCCTAGCCGCGCCCGCGCGCCCGCGCCCGAAACCGGAGCGTGACGCCGGGTGACCGGGCGGGGCCGGGGTGACGCGTGCGGCAGCTTGCCGCCGGGGCCGGGCGGGACGAGGATGCGCCGCATGGCCGATCCGCTCCGCCCCGAGACCCTCGCCCTCCACGCCGACGCCGGCCTCGAGCCGTCCCCCGACGTCGCCCCGCCCATCCACCTCTCCACCACCTTCGACGCCGACAACCCGGAAGGCCTCGTCTACTCGCGCGACGAGCAGCCGACGCGGCGCCGCCTGGAGGCGGTGCTCGGCGCGCTGGAGGGGGGCGGCACCGCGGTGGTGTACGCCTCCGGCCTCGCGGCGGTCACCGCGGCCCTGCTCCACCTGCAGCCCCGGCGCGTCGCCATCGCGCGCGGCGGGTACCACGGCACGCACGCCGCCATCGACGCGCTGGCGCGGCTCGGGGTGGAGAAGGTCGCGCTCGACGCGCCGGTGGGCAAGGGCGACCTCGTCTGGCTGGAGACCCCGCGCAATCCGACCTGCGAGGTGCAGGACGTCGCGGCGCACGCGGCGCGCGCCCGCGCGGCCGGGGCGCTGCTGGTGGTGGACGGGACGTTCGCGACGCCGGCGCTGCAGCAGCCGCTCGCGCTCGGCGCCGACCTGGTGATGCACTCGCTCACCAAGTTCCTCTCCGGCCACTCCGACGCGCTGGGCGGCGTGCTGGTGGCCCGCGACCCGGCGCTGGGCGCCGCGCTGCGCCGCGGGCGCACGGTCGGCGGCGCGGTGCTGGGCGCGCTCGAGACCTGGCTCGTCCTGCGCGGCGTGCGCACGCTGGGCGTCCGGGTCCGGGCGCAGTCCGCGACCGCCACGCGCCTGGCCGAGTTCCTCGCGCCGCGGGTGGCGCGCGTGTGGCACCCCTCGCGCCCGGACTTCCCGGGCCGGGAGCTGGCCGCCCGCCAGATGCGCGGGCCCGGGCCCATGCTCGCGTTCGAGCTCGGCAGCGAGGCCGAGGCGCGGGCGCTCCCCGGCAAGCTCCGGCTGTTCCGGGACGCGACCTCGCTCGGCGGCGTCGAGTCGCTCGTCGAGTGGCGGCGCAAGGTGGACCCCGAGGCGCCGCCGGCGCTCCTGCGCGTCTCGGCCGGCCTGGAGGATCCCGACGACCTCGTCGCGGACCTCGAGCAGGGGCTCCGCGCCGTGGCCGCCGGGTAGGGCGCCCGGCCGGCGATCCCCGCGGGTGCCGGGGCGCGCGCCCGGGGCCATGCTTCAGCGAGGCCATGCGGCGCCGCACCGCCAGACGCCTCGCCGTCGCGCTCGGGATCCTGCTCGTCCTCGGGATCGCGGTCCGGCTCGCGCTCGATCCGATCGCCACCTGGCGGACGCGCAAGGTCCTGGCCGGCCTGGAGGGCATGCGCGGGACGTTCTCCGACGTGGAGATCCGGCTGCTGTCGCTGTCCTACGTCATCCACCACCTGCGCATCGTGAAGGTGGGCGCCGGCGGCGCGGCGCTGCCGTACCTGGAGGCCGAGCGCGTGGAGCTGGGCCTGTACGGCAAGGAGCTGCTGCACGGGAACGTGGTGGCAGGCGTCGAGCTGCGCCGCCCCAAGCTGAACCTGCTGGTCGGGAAGGCGCGCGAGCGCACGCAGGCGGCGAAGGAGGCGCCGGAGGCGGGGCGCGGCCTGGAGCGGCTGGCGCCGTTCCGGATCGATCGGGCCGAGGTGAAGGACGGCGAGCTGCTCTGGGTGGACGGCCGCGAGAAGGAGAAGCCGCGGCTGTGGTTCCACGGCATCGAGGCCACGCTCGAGAACTTCGCCACCCGCGCCGCGCTGGCGCGCCGGGAGCCCACCGTGCTCGCCGCGCGCGCCACGCTGCAGCGCTCCGGCACGGTGTCGGTGTTCGCGACCGCGGACCCGCTCGCGAAGCAGCTCACGTTCGCAGGGCAGGGCACGGTCACCGGGCTGCGGCTCGCGGAGCTGGGCGAGCTGCTCGACGCGAAGACCGACCTCGTGCCGGAGAAAGGGACGCTCGACCTGTACGTGCGGTTCCGCGCCGAGGACGGGCGGCTCTCCGGCGGCGTTCGCCCGCTGGTGAAGGACGCCGAGCTGAAGGCCGGCGCGCCGGACCTCGGTACGCGGCTGAAGGCCATGCTCGCCGACGCGTCGCTGCACCTGTTCTCGGACGAGCGCGGCGGCAAGGAGGTCGTCGCGACCACCATCCCGATCGAGGGGAGCGTGCGAGGGCCGCAGGTGCAGGCGGTGCCGACCATCCTCGGCGTGCTGCGGAACGCGTTCGTCCGCGGGCTGGCCGGCGGCCTCTCCGGCCTGCCGCCGCCGAAGGCGAAGGAGAAGCAGGGCACGCTGGAGCAGGCGCGGCGGGCGCTGTCGCCGGGGCACGGGCCGCCGCGGGCGCAGCCGCGGAAGGGCGAGAAGCGATGAGGGCCTGGCGCGCGCTCGCGCTGGCGGCGGCCCTGGGCTGCGCGACCGGCGGCAGGAGGGAGCCGGTGCGCCCGCCGCCGACCGGGGGCGCGGCCGAGGCGCCGGACCGGCCCGAGGAGCTCGGCGTCCCCCCGCGCGGCGAGCGCCCGCGCGTGCCGTCGTCGCCGGAGGCGCTGCTCGCGCCGGGCGCGGTGGGCGAGATCCAGGACGCGCTGCGCGACCGCGGCTACCTCGGTGCGCACCGCCGCGGCGAGCTCGACCGCGCCACCAGCGCCGCGCTGCGCCGCTTCCAGGAGGCGCAGGGGCTGGCCGCCACCGGCGCGCCGGATCGCGAGACGCTGCGGCGGCTCCACGTCGATCCCGCACGGGCGTACGGGCGCGACGAGGGCCCCGGCGGCGGCTCGTGACGGCGCCCCCGCCGCGCGGCGCGGCTGGTACAGTCGGCGGGTGCGGTACTGCGAGGGACGGCCGGAGTCGGGCGCGCGCCCGCTGACGCCCGGCGAGCGGGCCTGGGCGGCGGCGCTGCGCCGACGGCTGGCGCTCCGCGCGGGGCTGGCCGCGCTGGCGGGTCCGCTCGCGCTCGCGACCGTGCCGCTCGCGCCGTGGTTCGCGCGGCACGTGATGCGCCTCGGCGAGCGCATGGCCTACGCCGCCGGCACCGGGTGGATGGGGCTGGTGCTGCTGCTCGGCGTGCCCGCGGCCGTTCTGCTGGTGCGCGACGGTCTCCGCGCCTGGCGGACGCTGGCCCGCGATCTCGACGAGGGGCTCGCGGTGCGCTTCGGCGACGGCGCCGGCGCGCTCGAGCTGCTGCCGCGGAGCGGCCGGGTGCTGCCCGGCGGCGCGCGCGGCCGGGCGCGGCGCGTGGCGGTGGGCGAGGCCGCGGCGGTCCCGGCGGACCCGGTCACCTGGGCGCTGCCGGTGTCGGACGTGCCCGAGGCGCTGCAGGGCGGCGGCTGGGTGAAGCGCGCCCTCACGCCGGAGGAGAAGGACGAGATCGCCGCGTTCGCGGCCCGGGTGGCCCGCTTCCCCTGGGCGCTCGCGATCCTCACGCTGGCGCTGCTCGCGGCGGCGGCCGGCCGGGCCGGCGCGCACGCGGCCGCGCCCGCCACGGCCGCGCTGTGGGTGCTCGCGGCGGGGCTGGGCTGGTGGCGGGTGGCGAGCGCGCGCGCCATGGCGGCGCGGCTGCGCGTCGACGTGCGCGAGGGCTGGGTGATGCGCGCCACCGCGGGCGCGGCCGCCGGCGACGAGATGCTGCCCGACTCGCGCGCGGCCTGGGCGCGGGCGGGCGCCCCGGCGCCGTGGCGGCTGCGGCGCCGGGCGTGACGTGCGCTCAGGGCTCCACGTCGCGCGGCGCCGCCCACTTGTGCTCGGGCGGGCGGTACGCGGCGAGCTTGTCGAGGAGCTCCGCGGGATCGCGCGCCACCTGGAGCATGGCGCGGTACTCGGGCCGCATGAAGCCCTCCTTCACCGCGTGGTCCGCCATCGCCAGCAGCGGCGCGAAGTAGCCGGACACGTCCAGGACGCCGAGCGGCTTGCGGTGGATGCCGAGCTGCGCCCAGGTCCAGATCTCGAACAGCTCCTCGTAGGTGCCGGCCCCGCCCGGCAGCGCCACGAACGCGTCGGTCAGCTTCGCCATGAGCGCCTTGCGCTCGTGCATGGTCTCGACCACGTGCTGCGCGGTGAGGCGCTGGTGCGCCACCTCGCGCTCCACCAGCGTGCGCGGGATGACGCCCACCACCTCTCCGCCGGCGGCGAGCGCGGCGTCGGCGGCGAGGCCCATCAGGCCCACCCGTCCGCCGCCGAACACCATCCCGATGCCGCGCCGGCCGAGCAGGGCGCCGGTGTCGCGGGCGGCGGCCGCGTACTCGGGCCGGACACCGCTGGAAGAGCCGCAGAAGATGCAGATCCGCATGGAGGGGAGCGCTCCGGGAGTGTGGAGGGCGTCGGTATAGCGCATCGGGCGGACGCCCGCCGCAGGGAGACGCGAGCCGGCCGTCCGTGACGCGGCCCCGGCCGCGGCGCGAGGGCGCTCCGCCGCGCCGGCTTCCTGCTAGGCTGCGCGCGCACGGAGCCCGCCCGCACGGTGCGGGGACCGCATCCGCGAACCTTCGCAACGGGAGCACGCATGTCCGCCGATCTCGGAACCCTCGAGCCCAGGGCCCTCTGGAGCTACTTCCTCGACCTCTCGCGGATCCCGCGCAGCTCGAAGAACGAGGCGGCGGCCGCCGCCTGGGTCGCCGGGGAGGCGACCCGGCTCGGCTGCGAGGTGGAGCGCGACGCCATCGGGAACGTGCTCGTCCGCAAGCGCGCCTCGCCGGGCCGCGAGGGCCGGCCGGCCCTGGCGCTGCAGGGCCACCTCGACATGGTGTGCGAGAAGAACGAGGGCACGCCGCACGACTTCGAGAAGGATCCGATCCAGGTGTGGCGCGACGGCGAGGTCCTGCGCGCGCGCGGCACCACGCTCGGCGCCGACAACGGCGTGGGCGTGGCCGCGGCGCTCGCGGTGCTGGCCTCGCGCGACCTCGCCCACCCCGCCATCGAGGCGCTGTTCACGGTGGACGAGGAGACCGGCCTCACCGGCGCGAACAACCTGAAGCCCGGCTGGCTCCGCGCGCCGCGCCTGCTCAACCTCGACAGCGAGGAGGAGGGCGAGCTGACCATCGGCTGCGCCGGCGGCGTGGACACCGTCGCCTCGCGCGCGCTCGCCGTCGAGGCGGCGCCGGCCGGCCGGACCGCGCTGCGGCTGCGGGTGATGGGCCTGAAGGGCGGCCACTCCGGCGTGGACATCGCGGCCGGCCGCGGGAACGCGGTCCGCCTCCTGGGGCAGGTGCTCGAGGCGGTGGTCGCGAAGCACGACCTGCGGATCGCCGCGCTGAAGGGCGGCAACAAGCGGAACGCCATCCCGCGCGAGGCCTCGGCGGTGGTGCTCGTCGAGCCGGCCCGCGAGGCCGCGCTCCGCGCGGACCTGGGGGCGCTGGAGCGGGACTGGAAGGCGGCGCTGGGCGCGTTCGACCCCGGCCTGGCCATCGCCCTCGAGCCCGGCGCGGCGACGAAGGTGATCGCGGCCGGCGACGCGCGCGCGGTGACCGGGCTGCTCGTGGCGGGGCCGCACGGCGTGGAGGCGATGAGCCCGGACATCCCGGGGCTGGTGCAGACCTCCACGAACCTCGCCATCGTGGACGCGGACGCGGCGGCGGGGCGGGCCGAGGTCTGCTTCCTCACGCGCAGCGCCATCGACGCCTCCAAGCGGGCGCTGGCGGCCCGGATCGCCGCCATCGCGGCGCTGGCCGGGTTCGAGGCCCGGCACTCCGGCGGCTACCCGGGCTGGAAGCCGGAGCCGGGGTCCGGGATGGTGAAGCTGGTGAACGGCGTCCACCAGGCGCTGTTCGGCAAGCCCATGGTGGTGAAGGCCATCCACGCCGGCCTGGAGTGCGGCCTCATCGGCGAGAAGTACCCGGGCATGGAGATGGCCTCCATCGGCCCGAGCATGTGGGACGCGCACACGCCGGACGAGCGGGTCTCGATCGCGTCGGTGGCGGCGTTCTGGCGCCTGCTCACCGCGATCCTGGCGCAGGCGTAGCCGGCGCGGCCCGCGGCGGCGCGGCGGGGGCCTCCAGCTCCGCCAGCGCCGCCGCGATCCGGCCGCGCACCTCCTCGCGGAGCGCGTCCACGTCGGCCGGCGTCCGGCCCACCGTCGGCACCGGCGGCAGGATCCGCACCTGGATGGTGGAGGGCCGGATGGCCGCGCGATCCGGCGGCATGGCGCGCCAGGCGCCGGAGATCGCCACCGGCACGATGGGCACGCCCAGGTCCACGGCCAGGCGGAACGGCCCGGCGTGGAACGGCTGGAGCAGGCCGTCGCGGGTGCGGTGCCCCTCGGCGAACAGGCCCACCGGCACGCCCGCCTCCAGCCAGCGCCGCATCGCGCCGAGCGCCGCCGCGCCGCTGGCGCGGTCGCCGCGCTTCACCGGCACGTAGCCGGCGAGGTGGAACGCCCAGCCGAGCCAGGGCAGCCGGAACGCCTCCACCTTGCCGAGCCACTTCATGTTGCGGGGCAGGCACGCGACCGCGATCGCGTCCACGATGGACTGGTGGTTCGGCACGACCACGAACGTGGCGGGGGGCGGCGGGAGCGACCCCTCGATGCGCGCCGGCCAGAGCGGCGCGTGGCGCAGCAGCACCTCGCCCAGCCAGCGGAGCAGCTCGCTCACCGCCATCCGCCGCCGGTCGAACGGCGCGGTGAGCAGGAACAGGACGAGCGCGAGCGGGAAGGACACGGCCACCACCGCCCCGGCGAGCGCGTAGGTGAGGGCGGTGGCGAGCAGCCGGCGCACGGAAACAGGGTAGCGGGCCGGGCGCCCGCCGGCCACGCCGCGCCCCGAGGTGCTGTCAGGGCGGCGGGGTAGGGTGCGCGCCCCATGTCCCAGGCCCGCTTCATCGCCTTCTCCGACGGCTCGGCGCTCGTGAACCCCGGCGGCCCGGGCGGCACCGGCTTCGTGGTGCTCGACCGCGCCCGCCCGGCCTACCGGTTCGGCGGCACGCGCTGGGTGGAGGACGGGCCCAACGCCGTCACCAACAACCGCATGGAGCTGCGGGCGGTGCTGGAGGCGCTGGAGGGGCTCCCGGGCGGCGAGCAGGTCGAGGTGATCTCCGACTCGCGCTACGTGGTGGACGCGCTCTCCCGGTGGATCCACGGCTGGCGCAAGAAGGGCTGGCGCACCGCGAGCGGCGAGCCGGTGCTGAACCGGGATCTCATCGAGGCGCTCGACGCGCGCGCCAGCGCGCTCAGCGTCCGCTACACCTGGGTGCGCGGGCACGACGGGCACGCGGTGAACGAGGTGGTGGACCAGCTCGCCCAGGCGGCCGCCCGCGGCGTGGCCGGTCCGGGCGAGGCCGAGGTCGTGGCGGCGCTGCGGGCGGAGGCGTTCCTGGCCGGCGGCCCGGCGGCACCCCGCTCCTCGCGCGCCTGACCGTCTCCGGACGCGGGCTGCGCCCTCCCGCCGCGGCGCGGGCGGCCGCATCCTGTGGCGGAGATGCCGCCGCTGACCCGCCGGGACTTCCTCCGCGCCGCGCTCGCCGCGACCGTGCTCCCGGCCGCCGGCTGCGGCGGGGGCGCGGGCATGGGTGACGGGCGGGGAGGCGGCGCGGACGAGGTCCCGCGCCGGGCGCTGGGCCGCACCGGCGAGGCGGTGTCGATCGTCGGGCTGGGCGGCTTCCACCTGGCGGTGCCGGCCTCCGAGCAGGAGAGCCTCCGCATCCTCCGCGCCGCGGTGGACGGCGGCATCACGTTCCTCGACAACTGCTGGGACTACCACGACGGCGAGAGCGAGCGCCGGATGGGCAAGGCGCTCCGCGACGGCTACCGCGACCGCGTGTTCCTGATGACCAAGGTGGACGGGCGGACGAAGGCCTCGGCGGCGCAGCAGCTCGAGGAGTCGCTCCGCCGGCTCGAGACCGATCACGTGGACCTGCTGCAGCTCCACGAGGTGATCCGCGACGACGACCCGGGCCGGACGTTCGCGCCCGGCGGCGCCGCCGAGGCGCTGCTGGAGGCGCGCCAGGCCGGGAAGGCGCGCTTCCTCGGCTTCACCGGCCACAAGTCGCCCGACATCCACCTCGCCATGCTCGCGGCCGCCGGGGCGCACGGCTTCCGCTTCGACACGGTGCAGATGCCGCTGAACGTGCTCGACGCGCACTTCCGCAGCTTCGAGCACCGCGTGCTGCCGGCGCTCCTCGAGCAGGGCATCGCGCCGCTCGGCATGAAGCCGATGGCGGACGCGCGCATCGTCCAGCGGAACATCGCCTCGGCCGAGGAGTGCCTGCGCTACGCCATGAGCCTGCCGGTCGCGACCGTGATCACCGGCTGCGACGCGCTCGAGCGCGTGGAGCAGGCGCTGCGGGTGGCGCGGGGGTTCCGGCCGCTCGCCGAGGCGGAGGTGAGCGCGCTCCTCGCCCGCACCGCGCCGGCGGCCGCGAGCGGCGCGGACGAGCGGTACAAGACGACCGACGGGTACGACGCCACCACCCACAACCCGAGCTGGCTCGGGTGAGGCGGGGCCGGGCTACCCGGCGTCGGAGCCGGGCTCGTCCGCGTCCTCCTCCTCGAGGTCCGGCCCCGGCGGCAGCCTCTCCATCTTCTCGCGCACCAGCCGCTGGTGCTTCAGCTCCTCGCCCTGGAGCTCGGTGAACAGCTTTCGCACCTCGGGATCGCGCACCTGCTCGAGCGCGGCGGTGAAGAAGTCGTAGGCCTTCTCCTCGGAGGCGAGCGCCACCTCCATGGCCTGGCGCGCCGACATGAACACGCGCGGCGCGGTGACGTCGGGCGCCTCGACGTCCTCGACGGCGTCCGGGGAGACGTGCGCCGGCGCGGCGCCGAACAGCTTCGCGCGTCGCTCGGCCAGCTCGGTGCGGTGCCGGGCCTCGTAGCTCGCCATCATGCGGAACATGTCGGACGCGTCGCCGGCGTACCGGCCGCCCACCAGCTTCGTGAACTCCTCGTACCGGCCCTGCGCCTCCTGCTCGATGCCGATGGCGAGGTCGAGCGCGTCCTGCAGGCTCAGGCTGGAATAGTCGATGGTCGTGGTCACGTGCCCCCTCCTGTCTCCGGTGGATCGCGGACGGGGAGCACCTAACGGCGCGCCGGGCGGGTTGCGACGGCCGCCGCGGCCTCCTCTCGGGGGCCAGCGCAGGAGGGCGGCGGCCGGACGCGGACCGTCAGTAAACCGAGAGCAGCTCCACCTCGAACACCAGCGTGGCGCCGGGCGGGATCTCCGGGGGCGCTCCGCGCGCGCCGTAGGCCAGCTCCGGCGGCAGCGTCAGCTTCCGCTTGCCGCCGACCTTCATCCCGGCGACGCCGCGGTCCCAGCCCTCGATCACCTCGCCGGCGCCGAGCCGGAAGGAGAACGGGCTGCCGCCCACCGACGAGTCGAACTGCTTCCCGTCGAGGAGCCAGCCCGTGTAGTGGACCTCGACCGTCTTGCCCCGGACCGCCTCCGGGCCCTTCCCCTTCACCAGCTCCTCGATCTTCGGCTTGGCCATGCGCGTGCGCTCCTCGACGGGTGTGGCGCGTAGGGTAGCCGCGCGCGGCCCGGCGCGCCACGCGGGGACGCCGGGCGGCGGGCGGCCGTCGCGAGTCAGCGGATGGCGAAGGTGACGCTCACCGTGGCGGCCACCTCGACCTCGCCCGCGGCCACCGGCGCGGCCTCCGCCTTCATCGACATCACGCGCGCGTCGCGCATCACCGGAAACGGGCGGACCTCGCCGCCCTCGGAGACGGTCAGCACCTCGCCCAGCGTCACGCCGGCGGCGCGGGCGATGGCCTCGGCCTTGAAGCGCGCTGTGGCGTAGGCGGCGGCGAGCGCGCGGGCCTGCTCCGGCGTGGGATCCTCCTTCTCGAACGCGAGCGACCGCAGCGTGTTCGTGCCGGCCGCGAGCACGCGCTCGATCACCGTGCCGAGGGCGGCGAGGTCGCGGACCTTCACGCGCAGCTCGTCGGTCACCGTGTAGCCGGTGATGGGCCCGGGGCCGCCGCCCTTCACGTTCCAGTCCCGGTCCACCGAGACGTCGTGGCGCGCGGTCTGCACGTCCTTCTCGGCGACGCCGGCGCGGGCCAGGGCGTCGAGGATGCGGCGGAGCTGGGCGTCGGTGTCGGCGGTGACGCGCCGGAGGTCCTTGCCGGTGGCGGTGACGCCGGCGAACAGCACCGCGACGTCCGGGCGCACCGAGACGTGCCCCTCGCCCGAGACGGCGATGACGCGCGGCGACGGGGCCGTCGCGGGCGCCGGGCCGGCCGGGACGGGCTGGGCGCCCGGGGCGGTGGGGGCGAGGGCGAGGGCGGTGGCGAGGGCCAGGGTGCGGAACATGGTGCGACCTCCGGTGCGGGTTCGGCGGTAGGAACGCCCGGGGGCCGGATCCGATCTAGACCCCGACGGGGTCCGGGCCGGCCGCGCATCCGCGGGTGACGCCCGCCGGCGAGGACCGTAGAATCCCCGCCCCTTGGAAGCCCTCCTCGACCCCTCGAAGCCGCTGCACTGGATCGTCGCCGCGGTGCTGCTCGTCTCCGGCCTGGTCTGCGCCTGGATCGGCGTGCGCGACGGGTTCGTGCGCCGACGCATGCCGACCAGCGGCGGCCTGCTCACCGGCGGGAAGGCGCTCGCCGCCGGCGTGCTGTACGTGGCGACCGGCCTCGCCGGCGTGGTGGGGGCGCTCCTGTTCGCGCTCCGGCGGTGAGTCGCCGCCCGCACGCAACGTGGCGGATCGACGCAACCATCCGGGTCGTGTATCGTGCACGGTCCAGCCCCGTTGGGGGCTCGATCACAGCGGACGGCGGGACGGCCGCGGCGCGACGGGCGCCGGCGGTCGGGGACGCGTCGTCCGCAGCGCGCGGAAGGAACGCGGATGATCCAGATCTACGACACCACGCTGCGGGACGGCACCCAGCGCGAGGGCATCTCGCTCTCGTGCGAGGACAAGCTCCGGATCGCGCGCCGGCTCGACGAGCTCGGGGTGACGTTCATCGAGGGCGGGTGGCCCGGATCGAACCCGAAGGACGCCGAGTTCTTCGAGCGCGCCCGCGACCTGCCCTGGAAGCACGCCCGCATCGCCGCGTTCGGCTCGACCTGCCGGGTGGGCGGCGGGCCCGAGGACGACGCGAACATCCGCGCGCTCCTCGACGCCGGCACGCCCGCCTGCACGGTGGTGGGCAAGACCTGGACGCTGCACGTCACCGAGGTGCTGCGCACCACCTTCGACGAGAACCTCCGCATCATCGAGAAGAGCCTCGCGTACCTGCGCGCGCAGGGGCGGCGGGTGATCTACGACGCCGAGCACTTCTTCGACGGCTGGCGCGCCGACCCGGGCTACGCGCTCGAGACGCTCCGGGCCGCGGTGCGCGGCGGCGCCGAGACGCTGGTGCTCTGCGACACGAACGGCGGCTCGCTGCCCTGGCAGATCGGCGAGACGGTCGCGAAGGTGCAGGCCGCGCTCGGCCACCCGCTCGGCGTCCACTGCCACAACGACTCCGAGTGCGCGGTGGCGAACTCGCTCGCGGCGGTGCACGCCGGCGCGGTGCAGGTGCAGGGCACCGTCAACGGCTACGGCGAGCGCTGCGGCAACGCGAACCTCTGCTCGATCATCCCCGCGCTGGAGCTGAAGCTGGACGTGCGCTGCCTCCCCGAGGGCAAGCTCTCCGAGCTGTACGAGGTCGCGCACTTCGTGGCCGAGGTGGCGAACCTCGCGCCGGACGAGCACCTCGCCTACGTGGGCCGGTCCGCGTTCGCGCACAAGGGCGGCATCCACGTCGCGGCGATGCGGCGCAGCGCCACCAGCTACCAGCACGTGGACCCGGAGCGGGTCGGCAACACCATGCGCGTGGTGGTGAGCGAGCTGTCCGGCCGGGGGAACCTGCTCTCCAAGGCGGAGGAGTACGGCATCGCGCCGGACTCCATCGCCGACGTGGGCGCGGTGCTGAACGAGATCAAGGCGCTCGAGGCGAGGGGCTTCGCGTTCGAGGCGGCCGAGGCCTCGGTGGCGATGCTGATGCGCCGCCAGCAGCCGGGCCACCGCGCGCCGTTCGAGCTGGTGGACTTCCTCGTCAACGTGGAGCACCGCACCGGCCGCGGCATCTTCTCGGAGGCCATGGTGAAGGTGCGGGTCGGCGAGGAGGTGCTGCACACCGCCGCCGAGGGCGACGGCCCGGTGGACGCGCTCACCGCGGCGCTGCAGAAGGCGCTGGCGGGGCACTACCCGCAGGTGAAGGCGCTGCACCTGTCGGACTACAAGGTCCGCATCCTCGACGGGCAGCACGGCACCGCGGCGGTCACGCGGGTGCTCATCGACATGCAGAAGGGGCCGCGGCGCTGGAGCACGGTGGGCGCGAGCCAGAACATCATCGAGGCGAGCTGGATCGCGCTGGTGGACGCGGTCGAGTACGGGCTCGCCCTCGCCTAGACCTCACACCAGGAACCCAAGGAGACACCGAGCGTGAACGCGAAGATCGTGGTGCTGCCGGGCGACGGGATCGGGCCGGAGGTGACGGCCGAGGCGGTGCGGGTGCTGGAGGCCGTGGCGCGCCGGGGAGGGCACACGCTATCGTTCACCGAGCGGCTGATGGGCGGGTGCTCCATCGACGCGCACGGGACCGCGCTCACGCCCGAGGTGCTCGCCGACTGCCAGGCGGCCGACGCGGTGCTGCTCGGCGCCGTGGGCGGGCCGAAGTGGGACGACCCGCGCGCCAAGGTGCGCCCGGAGCAGGGGCTGCTCGGCCTGCGCAAGGGCCTGGGCGTGTTCGCGAACCTGCGCCCGGTGCGCGTGCACCCGAGCCTGCTCGACTCCTCCCCGCTGCGCCCGGAGAAGCTCCGCGGCGTGGACATCATGGTGATCCGCGAGCTGACCGGCGGCCTCTACTTCGGCCAGCCCAAGGGGCGCGACGTGAAGGACGGGCACGCGCGCGCGGTGGACACGCTCGAGTACCAGGACTTCGAGGTGCGCCGGGTGGTGGAGCTCGCGTTCCGCATCGCCAAGGGGCGGAAGAAGAAGGTCACCAGCGTGGACAAGGCGAACGTGCTCGAGTCCTCGCGGCTGTGGCGCGAGATCGCCACGGGCATCGGCCAGGCCAACCCCGACGTCGCGCTCGATCACATGCTGGTGGACACCGCCGCCATGCGGCTCGTCACCAGCCCGGCCACGCTCGACGTGGTCGTCACCGAGAACATGTTCGGCGACATCCTCACCGACGAGGCGTCGGTGCTGGCCGGCTCGATGGGCATGCTCCCGTCCGCCTCCATCGGCGAGAAGGGGCCCGGCCTCTACGAGCCCATCCACGGCTCCGCCCCGGACATCGCCGGCAAGGGCATCGCGAACCCGGTGGGCACCGTGCTCTCCGCCGCGCTGCTGCTCCGCCACTCGCTCGGCCTCGAGCCGGAGGCGGCCGCCATCGAGCGCGCGGTGGACCGGACCATCACCGACGGCTGCCGCACCGCCGACCTGGGCGGGAAGCTCTCCACCCGCGCCATGGCCGACGAGATCCTGAAGCGGCTCGCCTAGCCACGCCCCGGGACGCCGCCATGCCGGCCGGCCCACGCGGCCCGCTCCCCGCGCTGGACGGGCTGCGCGGGCTGGCCATCGGCGGCGTCCTCGCCTGCCACCTGCTCAACGCCTGGCCCGGCGCCGGCGCCTGGGAGCGCCGCGCGGTGGCGGCGCTCGGGCTGGGCTGGACCGGCGTGGACCTGTTCTTCGTCCTCTCCGGCTTCCTCATCACCGGCGGCCTGGTGGACACGCTCGGCCAGCGCGGCTGGTGGCGCGGCTTCCTGGTCCGGCGGGCGCTCCGGATCTTCCCGCTCTACTACCTCGCGCTCGCGGTGTTCGCGGTGGTGGGGCCGGCGCTCGGGCTGGTGGACCCGTGGACGTTCGGCCGGTGGGGCTGGTGGTACTGGGGCTACCTCGGCAACTGGGCCTACGCGGCGCGGCAGGTCATCCCGGCGCTCTCGCACTTCTGGTCGCTCGCGGTGGAGGAGCAGTTCTACCTGGCCTGGCCGCTGGTGGTGCTGCTCGCGCGCGGGCGCGCGCTCGCGGCGGCGTCGGCCGCGCTGGTCTGCGCCGGGCCGGCGCTGCGCTGGCTCATCGTGGACTCGGGGCTGCCGGTGGGGAGCGCCTACCGGCTCACGCCGGGCCGGGTGGACGCGCTCGCCATGGGCGCGCTCGTCGCGGTGGTGGCGCGCGCGCCGGGCGGCGCCGGGCTGCTGCGGCGCGCCTGGTGGCCGGCGGCGGCGGTCGGGGCGGCCGGGTTCGCCGCGCTCGGGCTGCCGCACGGGTTCGACATGCACGCGCGGCCGCTCGAGATCTGGAGCCACCTCTGGCTGGCGCTGGCGTTCGGCGGCCTGGTGGCGGGCGCGGTCGCGACGGAGGGGACCCTCCACCCGCTCCGGCGCGCGCTGTCCGCCGCGCCGCTCCGCGCGCTGGGCCGGTACAGCTACGGCCTGTACGTCGTCCACTACCTCGTCCACGTCGGCGCGCTCGGCGCGCTGCGGGCGCGGCCCTGGGGCGCGGCGCTGCTCGCCTCGCGCGCGGGCTACGCCGCCTACGCGGTGACCGCGCTGGCGGCCTCGCTCCTGCTCGCCTGGGCGAGCTTCCACCTGGTGGAGCAGCGCTTCCTCGCGCTCAAGGACCGCCTCGCGCCGCGCCGCGCCGCGGCGTAGCGGCCCCCCGCGCGCGCCTGCGGAGGGGCCGAAAGCGGACCGGTCCGGGCGAGAATCCGCGTGCGAACGGGGCTCAGCGGCGCATCGACACCGGCCGCCGTCCTGTGCTTTCCTGCGGGCCCCGGGCACCGAGAGCGCACCGGCCCGCGTTTCGACTTCCCACCCCGTTCGCCCGCGAAGGAGAGGCACACATGGCGACTCCCGCGTTCCACTACCAGGACCCGTTCCCCGTCTCGAAGGACGCGACCAAGTACCGGCTCCTCACCAGCGAGGGCGTGTCGGTCGGGACGTTCGAGGGCAAGGAGATCCTGAAGGTCGAGCCGGCGGCGCTCACCCGCCTCGCGCGCGAGGCGATGCGCGAGGTGTCGTTCTTCCTCCGTCCCGAGCACAACGAGCAGGTCGCGAAGATCCTCTCCGACCCCGAGGCCTCGCAGAACGACAAGGGCGTCGCCGTCGCGTTCCTCAAGAACGCCGAGATCGCGGCCCGCGGCGAGCTGCCCATCTGCCAGGACACCGGCACCGCCACCATCGTGGCGAAGAAGGGCCAGCAGGTCTGGACCGGCGTGAAGGACGAGCAGTACCTGTCGGAGGGCGTGTACCTCACCTACACCGGCGAGAACCTCCGCTACTCGCAGACCTCCGCGCTCGACATGTACCGCGAGGTCAACACCGGCACGAACCTGCCGGCGCAGATCGACGTCCTCGCGACGGAGGGCGCCGAGTACAAGTTCCTGTTCGTGGCGAAGGGCGGCGGGTCGGCCAACAAGACCATGCTGTTCCAGGAGACCAAGGCGCTCCTCACGCCGGAGAAGCTCGAGAAGTTCCTGGTCGACAAGATGAAGTACCTCGGCACCGCCGCCTGCCCGCCGTACCACATCGCGGTGGTGGTGGGCGGCACGAGCGCCGAGACCTGCCTGAAGACGGTGAAGCTCGCCTCGACGAAGTACTACGACGGCCTCCCCACCGAGGGGAACGAGCACGGCCAGGCGTTCCGCGACGTCCAGCTGGAGCAGCGGCTGCTCGAGGCGGCCAACAAGCTCGGCATCGGCGCGCAGTTCGGCGGCAAGTACTTCGCGCACGACATCCGCGTGGTGCGGCTGCCGCGCCACGGCGCCTCCTGCCCGGTCGGCATGGCGGTGTCCTGCTCGGCCGACCGCAACGTGAAGGCGAAGATCAACCGCGAAGGGCTCTGGATCGAGGAGCTCGACCACGCGCCGGGCCGCCTCATCCCGCTCGAGCTGAAGAAGGGCAAGCACGAGCACGGCGTGAAGGTGGACCTCAACAAGCCCATGAAGGAGATCCTGGCCGAGCTGACGAAGTACCCGGTCTCGACCCCGCTGCTCCTCACCGGCACGCTGGTGGTGGCCCGCGACATCGCGCACGCGAAGTTCAAGGAGCTGATCGACCAGGGCAAGGGCGTGCCCGAGTACCTGAAGCACCACCCGGTGTACTACGCCGGCCCGGCCAAGACGCCGAAGGGCAAGCCGTCCGGCTCGTTCGGCCCCACCACCGCCGGCCGCATGGACTCGTACGTGGACCTGCTGCAGTCGCACGGCGCGTCGATGGTGATGATCGCGAAGGGCAACCGCAGCCAGCAGGTGACCGACGCGTGCAAGAAGCACGGCGGCTTCTACCTGGGCTCGATCGGCGGCCCGGCCGCGGTGCTGGCCGAGGAGAACATCAAGAAGGTGGAGTGCATCGACTTCGCCGAGCTCGGCATGGAAGCCGTCTGGAAGATCGAGGTCGAGAACTTCCCCGCGTTCATCCTGGTGGACGACAAGGGCAACGACTTCTTCAAGAAGCTGGGGATGTAGCCGGCCCCGCCTCGATCACCCGCACCCTCCGGCTGGCAGGCGCGCCCGCGAAGGCCGCCTGCCGGCCGTCGTGTTCCGGGGCCGCCGCGGCGGCCGGGTGCCGGGCGCGGCGCGCGGGGGGCCGCGGCGCGAACGCCGCCAGCTCCTCGTCCAGCGCGCCCGCCAGCGCGCGCGGGTCGATCGGGAACGCCGCGTCGGCGCGCACGCCCATCGTCACCTTGCCGGCGTAGCTGAAGACGCTCACGCCCAGCCCGAGCGCGGCCGGGTGCGGGACCCAGAACAGCAGCTCGTCCACCCGCCGGCCGGCGAGGTGGAGCCGCCGGCTCGGGCCGGGGACGTTGGTCACCACCAGCGACGCCTTCCGCGAGAAGAACGCGGTGCCGAGCCGCTCCAGCGCGGGCGGCGCGAAGCCGAGGGCGCCCAGCACCCCGAGCGCCACCCACGCGTCCGGGCTGCGCTTCAGCGCGGCGGTGCGGCCGCGCACGATCTCCAGCCGCTCGTCCGGCGCGAGCGCATCGACCGGCAGGTCGAGGAACACGAGGCCGAACTGGTTGCCCGCCCCGGCCACCCCGGCCGCGGGCGCCGCGCGCAGGTTCACCGGCACGAGCGCGCGCACGTCGTCGGGCAGCGGTCCCGGCGGGACGGGCCCGGCGCGGAGGGCGCGCGAGAGCGCCCCGGAGAGCGCCGCGAGCAGCGCGTCGTTCACGGTGCCCCCGCCGGCCCGGGCGGCGGCGCGCACGTCGTCGAGCGGCCACGGCCGCGACCACGCGACGGTCCGCCGGCCGGAGAGTGCCGGCGGTGCGAGCGGTCCGGTCGCGGTGGGGAGCGTGGCCATCTTCCAGAGCGCGGCCGCGGCGGCGAGCGGATCCCGGAGCAGCGCGCGGGCGCCGCGGCGGAGCGGGTCGCCCCCGGGCACGTCCGGCGCCGGCGCCTCGACGCGGCCGGCGTGCTCGTCGGAGAGGCCGAGCAGCACCGACACGAGCGCGACCCCGTCCGCCATGCAGTGGTGGAGCTTCACCACCAGCGCGCTCTCCTCGGCGCCCTCGAGCAGCAGCGCGCGCCAGGGCGGGCGGCCGGCCGGGAGCGGCTGCGTGGCCGCCTCGGACACGGCCGCCTCGAGCGCCTCCGGGTGCGCCTCGCGCAGCGGTCGCGCGCTGAGGTGCCGCGCGATGGAGAAGCGCGGATCCGGCTCCCAGGCCGGGCCGCCCAGCGCGCCGGCGTCCGCCACCCGCGCGCGGAACCGCTCGTGCGGCAGCAGCCGTTGCTCCAGCAGCGCGCGCAGCCGCGGCGGGGTGAGGCGGCCGGCGAGGCGCAGCAGCACCACGATGTCGGCCGTGTTCTCGGGGCGGTCCATGCGCAGCCAGGCGGCGTCCACCCGGCTCATCGGCTCGCGGGTCATGTCGGCTCCTGGGCCGGATCCTGCGCGGATCGGCGCGCGGAGGGAGGGACCGGGAGGGAGCCCGGGCGACGTGACGCAGGGGAGGGCGGCCGGCCGGCCGGTCAGTCAGTACCGCCGCTCCACCAGCAGGGTGACGCGGCGCGGACGGACCACCACCGTCCGGCGGAGCACCTTGCCCCCGCTGCGGAGCACCACCTCGTGCGTGCCGGCGGGCAGGCGCAGGCGCGCGACCTGGAGCTCCGCGGGCAGCGACAGCCAGCTCCGCCGGTCCGCCTCGCTGGTGGACGTCAGGGCCAGGAACGTCAGCCACCCGAGCACCTCGCTGTCCGTCGCCTCCCCGACCGCGGCGGCGACGCCCCCCTTCAGCACCGTGCTCGCCACCGCCTTGGCGGCGATGCGGCCGATCCGCTCCGACAGGTGCACCTGCGCCACCTCCTCGAGGGAGGTGACGGTGACCGCGTCGGCGCGCCGGGCGCCGGCCTCCAGGGTGGCGGCGTCGCGCACCCACGGGCGCGTGACGTACACCGGGACCACCAGCAGCTCCGGCCCGGCGCCCTGCCGGCTGGACCGCTTCTCCGGCGACAGGCCCGCCTCGAGCACGAGCACCACCTGCCCCTCCTCGGCGCCGAGCGGATCCGCGCCGAGCGCGGGGCGCGCCGCGGCGAGCGCGTCGGCCTCCTCGGCGCGGCCGGTCGCCCGCGCCAGCCGCAGCGCGGGCTCGGCGAGCGGGCCGAGGTCGGGCGCGAGGCGCAGCGCGTCGGCGTAGTCGATGTACGCCGAGTCCGGGTTGCCGGAGTCCTCCCACAGCACGCCGCCCAGGTAGCGCGCCACCGCGAGCTGCTGGTACGGCTTTTTCTCCTCCTGCACCATCTTCCGCAGCCGCTCGTCCACGCGCCGCACCTCCACCAGCGCGTCCTCGTCCTTCCCCAGGGCGGCGTAGTTGAGCGCCTGGACGACGTTGATCATCAGCTTCTCGAAGTCCTCGCCGCGGTAGGCGCGGGCGCGCTCGTTCTCGAGCAGCGCGCGCCCCTCCTCGCTGACCGAGATCGCCTCGAGCGACGCGGCCAGCCGCTCGGCGCGGGCGAGCACCGGGAGGCTCTCCTCCCAGCGCCGCGCGGCGTGCAGGATCATGCCTTGGTCGAGCAGCGCGAGCAGGCGGTCGCGCTCGGGCCCGCGGCGCACCTCCGCCTCGGCGAGCGCCGCGGCGCGGTCGTGGTCGCCGGCCTGGTATGCCTCGCGCATCGCGCGCGTGCGCGAGACGTAGTCGCCGGCGCAGCCGGAGAGCAGCACGGCCCCGAGCGCCATCGCGGCCGCGCGGGCGCGGCGCACGGCCCCCCCCCCCTTACCAGCCCACCGACTGCTTCCGGAACTTCTTCCGCAGCTCCTTCTCGTCGGTCCAGGTGATGAGGCCGGTCCGGAGGTCGGTGAGCTGCATGGTCATCTTGTAGTAGACGACCTTGTCCGCGCCGACCTCCTGCACGATCGACGCGATCTGCCCGGTCAGGACGTAGTCGGCGCCGACCTGCGCGCCCGGGCCCTTGGCGGTCTCCTTCGCGACCATGCCGGACTGCTGGTAGTCGTACTCGGCGGCGATCTGCTCGCGGGCCGCCGCGTCGGCGAACGCGAACCGGCCGGACCGCTGCAGCTCGACCCGGACCTTGTCCGCGAGCGACTCGGTGTCGATGTGCTCGGAGGTCTTGTTCCGGACGCGGCCCACCACCAGCACCGGCCGGCCCGGCAGCCCCTGCACCGCGGGCGCGCCGAGCAGCGAGCCGGTCATCTTCCTGGCGATGAGCTGCAGGTCGTTCTCGTTGAACTGGTCGGAGAGCAGCTCGATGGTGTTCGGGTCCTCGTAGGCACCGCGGGTGAAGGCTCGCGGGCCGCAGGCGGCGACGAGCGCGGCGGCGGCGAGCAGCGGGAGCGTGCGGGACGGGGCGCGGGGGCTGGCGCGGGTCATGGCGGTCCTCCGGGCGCTACAGGCGCAGGCCGAGGCCGAGGAAGATGCGGTGGGTGACGGTGGTGTCCTGCTCCACCGGGATGTCGAGCGCGTAGTGGAGGCCGAGGACGAACCGGTCGCTCGCCTCCAGCTCGGCGCCGATCTGCGGGCTCAGGCCGAAGCGGCTCCGGCCGTTCCAGTGCATGACGCCGCCCTTCACCCCGGCGCTCAGCGAGAACGGCGACGCCGGGGTGCGCAGGCGTGGCCCCACCAGCACCAGCGTCCGCTCCAGGTCGAAGTCGTAGGCGCCGGTGAGCTCGAGCAGCAGCCAGTCGTCGGGCGACCAGGCGAGGTCGGCGCCGAGGAAGTAGGGCCGGTCCTTGAGCGGGTACCCCGGCCCCTCGCTGGAGATCGCGCCCCCCGCGTCGAACGTGATCTGGAACGCGCCGGGACCGGGCGCGCGGCGGTAGCCGCCCTGGCCGATCTCGGTGCCCTCCGGGCCGTCGGTCCTCCCGGGCGGCGCCGCCGGCTGCGCCAGGGCCAGCGCGGGCAGCGCGGCCAGCAGGAACGCTGCTACGGAACGGAGCGGTCGAGCCATGGCGAGCCCCCTCTCGCGCAGTCGAGTGCCGTCGTCCTCGCGTATCCCCCTCGCGGGACCGCGGCGCAAGGACCCATGCGTGCGTGTGCGGCGTCGTCGCGCGCCGCTGCGTCCGGCCGCCCGCCCGCTGACGTCCCCCCGGACGCGGCGCGCGCCGCCTCCGGGGGGCGGGGCAAGGCTCCACGCGACGGCGAACGGGCGGCAGCGCCGTCAGGCGCCGCTCGCGGCGACGCGCCGGCGGCGGCCGGTGATGATCCGCAGGGCGGCCGGCTCGACCCGGATCTCGATCTCGCCGGGGGAGGCCGAGCCCTCCAGGTCGATCTGGATGGGCCAGCGCGAGGCGAGGCGGATCCGCGCCGCCCGCGCGGTGCGGACGCTGCTCCGGGGCGGGGCGGCCGTGGCGACGCCGTGGCGGAGCGCGGAGGTGAACGTGCGGCGCCGCCGGTGCACCACCACGTCGGCGAGGCCGTCGGCGGGGTCGGCGTCCGGGTGGACCACCGTGCCCCAGGCCACGCAGGGCAGGTTGTACACGCCCACGTTGAACACCGGCTCGGAGGGATCGGCGAGCACCACCCCGTCCGCCTCCAGGCGGACGCCGGTGTGCTTGCGGAGCGCGCCCGGGAGCGCCGCCAGCACGCCCCCCACCCGCGCCAGGCCGCGCCCGCGCGAGGCGCCGGAGATGATCTGCCCCTCGAACCCGCAGCTCACCGACGCGAGCGCCAGCGGCGCCTCGGGGTGGGTGGTCACCAGCGCGTCGATCTGGAGCGAGCGGCCGTCCGCGATGGCGGCGAGCGCGCGGCGAAGGTCCGCCACCCCGAGCGCGTGGGCGATGACGTTGCCGACGCCGAGCGGGAGGATGGCCATGGGCCGGTCGGCGCGGTCCGCGGCCCGCACCGCGCGCGCCACGAAGTTCACGGTCGCGTCGCCGCCGGCGGCCACCGGGATCTCGTCGGGCGCGAGCCCGCGCATGGCGCGCTCGGCCCCGGACAGCGTGGTCACGACCGAAAGGCGCGATCGGCGGGTCCAGGCGGGCGCGCGGGAGAGGAGGCCGCGGAGGCGCGCGGCGGCGTGGCCGTCCTGCGCCTCGGGGTTCACCAGGAAGACGAGGCGGGGGAACTCCACCTCGCGCCCGGAGGTGCGCGCCTGCTCCGTTCCCTCCGCTGCCCGCATGCGGCCCCCTTCGACCCCGTGACGTTACACGCGGGGACGCAGCGTTGCCAGCCCGTCACGCGAGGAGCGCGGAGTTCGGGGAGAACCGCCCGTGCCTGCCTCAGGGTTCGCCCGGGGTCGAGGCGCGGGAGGCGACCTCCTCGGCGGCGCGGACGTCCCCCGGCGCCCCGAACCGCCGCGCCAGCGCCACCGCGCGCTGGGCCGCCACCCGGGCGGCGCCGCGGTGCCCGGCCGCGAGCAGCCGCCGGGCCAGCGTGGCGGAGGCGGTGCTCGCCGCGCGCAGGCTGCCGCTCCGCTCGCCGAGCTGCGCCGCCTTCCGCAGCAGCACGCGCTGCTCCTCCTCGGCGGTGCCGCGCTCCGCGAGCACTTCCGCGAGCGCGATCTGGGCCCAGGGCACGAACGCGGCCGCGCCGGCCTGCTCGCGCAGCGCGAGCGACTGCCGGAAGCCGAGCTCGGCGCGCGCGAGCTCGCCGCGGTCCTGGTCCAGCCCGGCCAGGTGGCGCTCCATGTTGGACAGCATGAAGTCGTCGCCGAGCCGCCGGGCGCGCGCGGCGCCGTCCTCGAGGAGCGCGCGCGCCGCCTCCGGCCGCCCCAGCCGATCCTCGGCGAGCGCCTGGTGGAAGATCGCCTCGGCCTCCAGGCGCGGGTCGCCGGCGTGCCCCGCGGCGGCGCGCGCCTCCCGGATCGCGGCGGCGGCCGCGCGCATCCGCGACGGGTCGTCGAGCGCCTCGAAGAAGACGCGCCGCGCGTGGACGAGCAGCGCGGTGGCCAGCACGCGCGGATCGCCGGAATCGCGCGCGGCGGCGAGCGCCCGGTCGGCGGCGCTGGCGGCCTCCCGCGGCGCGTGCCGGTGGAACTCGCTCCGGTCCACCGCGATGCGCGCCAGCAGCACGGCCAGGTCCGCGCGCACCTTCGCCGGGACCTCGCCGCAGGCGAGCTCGCGCTCCACCGCGGCGCGGGCCGCGTCCCAGCGCCCCTCGAGCAGGTCCTGCTCGACGCGCGCGGAGAGCTGGGGATCCGGCCCGACCTTCCCGGGCAGCGGGGTGGCGGCGGCGAGGTGGAGGAGGGCGAGGGCGAGCGCTGGGGGGGGCGGGAACATCGGGTCGATCTCGGGCGCGGGGGCCGCTCGGGATGGGAGGGGCAGGCGGCCGGCTTGTGACCTCGAGCCGGCCCGCCGGGGCCGCGCCGGTGCTATGAAGGCGCGGTGACGCTCCTGCACGCGGCCGGCCTCGGCCTCTCCTTCGGCAGCCGCACCCTGTTCGACGGCCTGACGTTCACCATCGAGGAGGGAGAGCGCGTCGGCCTGGTCGGCGTGAACGGCGCCGGCAAGTCGTCGCTCATGCGCATCCTGGCGCGCGCCGCCGAGCCGGACCGCGGCGAGGTGCAGCTCCGCCGCGGCGCGCTGGTGACGTACCTGCCGCAGGAGCCGGCGTTCCCGGCGGACGCCACCGTCGCGTCCGAGCTCGAGGTCGCGCGCGCGCCGCTGCGCGCCGCGCTGGAGGCGCACGCCGCGCTCGCGGCGCGGCTGGAGACGGAGCAGGACGGCGCGGCGCACGCGCGGCTCCTCGGCGAGATGGCGGCGCTGTCGGATCGGATCGAGCACCTGGGCGGCTGGGACACGGCGCACGAGGCGCGGCGGCTGCTCGACCGGCTCGGCGTGCCGGACTGGGATCGCGCGGTGGCCGAGCTGTCGGGCGGCGCCCGCAAGCGCGTCGCCATCGCCCGGGCCCTGCTCACGCGGCCGGACCTGCTGCTGCTCGACGAGCCCACCAACCACCTCGACGCGGACACGGTGGACTGGCTGGAGGAGGAGCTGGATCGGCTCGACGGCGCGCTCCTGCTCGTCACGCACGACCGCTACTTCCTCGACGACCTGGTGGACCGCGTCGTCGAGATCACGCCCGGCGCCGGCGTCACCAGCTACCCGGGCAACTACGAGGCGTACCTCGAGCAGAAGCTGGAGGCGGAGGCGCTCGCCGCGACCGCGCAGCACAAGCAGGAGCGCTGGATCGCGCAGGAGGTGGCGTGGCTCCGGCGCGGCGTGGAGGCGCGGCGCACCAAGAGCAAGGCGCGCATCGAGCGGGCGCGGCGGCTGATGGCCGAGCGCGGGTACCAGCGGCCGCGCGCGGCCGAGCTGCGGCTGGCGGAGGCGCCGCGGCTGTCGCAGGTGGTGCTGGAGGCGCACGGGGTGGAGAAGCGCTTCGGCGAGCGGACCGTCCTGCGCGACGTCGAGGTGGTGCTGCAGCGCGGCGAGCGGCTCGGCATCGTCGGCCCGAACGGCGCCGGCAAGACCACGTTCCTGCGCGTGCTCCTCGGGGAGCTCGCGCCGGACGCGGGCGAGGTGGTGGTGGGCAAGCGCACCCGCGTCGCCTACTACGATCAGCAGCGCGCCGGGCTCGATCCCGAGCAGACGGTCTACGAGGCCGCCGGGGGCTCGCCGCCCGGGCGCACCGGCGAGGACTTCGTCGAGCTGTCCGGCAAGCGCGTGGCGCTCCGCGACTACCTCGACGACCTGCTGTTCCCGCCCACCATGCAGCGCATGCAGGTGAAGGCGCTCTCCGGCGGCGAGCGCAACCGGCTGCTGCTGGCGCGCCTGTTCCTGGAGGGCGCGAACGTGCTCGTGCTCGACGAGCCGACCAACGACCTCGACCTCGTCACGCTGAACGTGCTCGAGGGCCTGCTCCTCGGGTTCGACGGGACGGTGCTGCTCGTCACGCACGACCGCTACTTCCTCGACAAGGTGGCGACGTCGATCCTGGCGCTGGAGGGCGACGGGCGCGCGATCCGGTACCCGGGCAACTACGAGACGTACCGGACGCTGAAGGAGCAGGCGGCGGCCGCGGCGGCGCCCGAGGTCGCGCCGCCCGGCGGACGCACGCGGGAGGCGCCCACCGCGGCGGGCGCGGGCGCGGCGGAGCCGAGGGCGCGCAGGCCCGGCAAGCTCTCCTTCAAGGAGCAGCGCGAGCTGGAGGGGATGGAGGTCGCGATCCTCGCGGCCGAGGAGCGCAAGGCCGCGCTCGAGGCGACGCTCGCAGATCCGGAGACGTACCGCCGGGACGGCGCGGCCGTGGCCGGGATGCGCGAGGAGCTGGAGCGGCTCGCGGCCGAGGTGGAGCGGCTGTACGCGCGCTGGCAGGAGCTGGAGTCGTTCCGCGGCGGCGGCGCCTAGCCCGGGCGTGGCGGCGGCCGCTGCGGCGCGGCCGGGTTCGCGGTATCCTCCGCGCCCCCATGAGCGTGTGGCACGTCCAGGTGAACGGCGTCCCGGCCTGCACCTCGCCGGTGATCACGGAGGAGGAGCGGCTCGAGCCGCCGGTGTGCGGCGCGCGCAACCGACAGCGCGCCGAGGAGTACGCGGCGATGCTCCGCGAGCGCCACCCGGGCGAGGCCGTCGAGGTGGTCGAGCACGGCTGCCCGATGCGCGGCGAGTGAGCGGCGCCGACCGGCGCTAGTCGTGCGGCTTGTTCTCGGCGTCGAGCTTCCAGCGCAGCGTGACCATCACCTTGCCCCACCCGCGCGCCCCGGGCGTGCCGCCGGGCTCGCCGGGACGGAAGTCCACGCGGAGGTTCGCGTTGGCGATGTACCCGGCCACGGTGGAGAGCGCGGGGATGGGCGCGCGCGAGAGGATGCCCAGCACGAGGTCGGTGCGGCTGGCCCGGTAGAGGGGGCCGGAGTCGGGCATGGCGGAGGCCTGGAGCTGGCAGACCTCCGGGGGGCAGACGGGCCCCTGACGCCGCAGCTCGCCCTCCGGCTCCTCCAGGGGGGAGGCCTGCCGCGAGGCAGCGGGCGCGGGCGCCTGCGCGACCAGGGCGCTCCGGGAGGAGGCCAGGCCGAGCCTCGGGAGCGCGGCCCGGCGGCCGTCGTCGCCCGCGAGGGCGGGGAGCGAGGAGGCGAGCAGCGCGAGCGCGAGCAGGGATCGGAGCATCTCCGATCAACCTGCGCGCTGGCGCGCGCCGGAACAACGCCGCCCGGCGGTACGCCCTGCCCGGCGCCGGGCAGGGGGTTGGCTCGCCGGAGTCAGCGGCGTCCGCCGTCGCCGGCGCCGCGGCCCAGCGCGGCGTCAGCCGGCCACGTCGAAGCGGTCGAAGCGCATGGTGAACAGCGCGCGCCCCTGCGTCGCCGATCGCAGCTCGGTGGCGTAGCCGAACATGCGCCGGAGCGGGGCCTCGCAGGTGATCACCTTGACCGCCTCGCCCCGGTCGGCCACGTCCAGCACGGTGCCCTTGCGCCGGTCGAGGCTCCCGATGACCTCGCCCAGGTGCTCCGACGGGAGCACGATCTCGACGCGCATGAGCGGCTCGAGGATCACCGGGCGGGCCTTTGCGGCGGCCGTCCGCACCGCGTCGGCGGCGGCGACCTTGTATGCGAACGGCTTCGACGCGCCCTCGCGCCAGGTCGCGCCGGTGAGCGTCACCCGGACGTCCTGCAGCGGGTGACCCTCCAGCGCCCCCGCCTCGGCCGCCTCGCGCGCGCCGTCCTCCGCCATGCGGCGCACCTCCGGTCGGAGGAACGGGAGCGCGGCCGCCTCGGGCGAGACCTCGAAGCGGAAGCCGCCGCCGCGCGGCAGCGGCCCGACCGCGACCGACACCTGCCCGTAGATCTCCTCGTCCTCGAGCCTGCGCTCGAAGGTGGCCTCGGCGGCGGCCTCCGCCGAGAGCGTCTCGCGCAGCAGCACCTGCGGCTGGCCGGTGCGGACCGCGAGCCCGAACTCCCGCCGGAGCCGCTCGGCCACGACGTCGAGGTGCAGCTCGCCCATGCCCGACACGAGCAGCTGGCCGGTGTCGGGGTCCTCGCCCCACCGGAACGTCGGATCCTCGTCGGCGACCCGCGCGAGCGCCTCCAGCAGGAGCTCGCGATCCTTCTGCGAGGCGGCCTCGATGGCCTCGGAGATGACCGGATCGTAGGACGAGAGCCGCTCGAGCAGCAGCGGGTGGGCCTTGTCGGTGAGCGTGTCGCCGGTGCGGGTCTCCTTCAGGCCCGCCACGGCGAAGAGCTGGCCGGCGCCGAGCGACGGCACGCGCTCCTTCTGCGCGGCGTGCATGAGCAGCACGCGCCCGACCTTCTCGAACTTCCGCTGGCTCGCGTTCCACACCGCGTCGCCCTCGGCGATCCGCCCGGAGTACACGCGCAGGAACACGTACCGGCGCCGCTCGTCGAGCAGCGAGACCTTGAACGCGAGCGCCAGCAGCGGGGCGCCGTCGGTCGGCGGGCGCCGCTCCTCCTCGCCGGTGTCGGGGTGGACGCCCGCCGGCGGGGGCACGTCGAGCGGGGAGGGGAGCCAGTCGCAGACGGCGTCGAGCACCTGCGGGATGCCCTTGTTGCGCAGCGCCGAGCCGCACAGCAGCGGCACGAACCGGCCCGAGAGCGTGGCGCGCCGGATGGCGGACCGCAGCCCCTCCTCGTCGAGGTCGCGGTCCGACAGCACCGCCTCGGCCGCCGCGTCGTCGAGGTCGGCGAGCGCGGCCACCAGCGCGGCGCGCTCGGCCTCGCCCTCGGCCGAGATGCCCGGCTCGGCGGTGAACGCGCGCGGGTCGTCGGGATCGCCGAACCGGACGGTGCGCCGGGCCACCAGGTCCTCGAACCCGGAGAAGGCCGCCTCCGCGCCGAGCGGCCGCTGCACCGCCGCGACCACGTGGTCGGGGAAGTGCTTGCGCATCGAGGCGAGCGTGTGCCCGAGGTCGGCGCCGACGCGGTCCATCTTGTTCGCGAACGCGATGCGCGGCACGCGGTAGCGGTCGGCCTGCCGCCAGACGGTCTCGCTCTGCGGCTCCACCCCGTGCGCCGCGTCGAACACCGCCACCGCCCCGTCGAGCACGCGCAGCGAGCGCTCGACCTCGATGGTGAAGTCCACGTGGCCGGGCGTGTCGATGAGGTGCAGCTCGTGCGCGCGCCACTCCAGCCGGGTCACGGCGGAGGTGATGGTGATCCCGCGCTCGCGCTCGAGGTCCATCCAGTCCATCACCGCGGCGCCCTCGTGCACCTCGCCCATCTTGTGGGTGCGGCCGGCGACGAACAGGAGGCGCTCGGTGAGCGTCGTCTTGCCGGCGTCGATGTGCGCCATGATCCCGAGGTTGCGGATGGCGCGCATGCGCCGCTCCGACGCCGTCCCCTCGCCGCGTGGCTCCCCCATGCACCGACCCTCCGCCCGCCGCCCCGCCTCCGGCCGCGCGCTCCGGGAAGTATACGTCCATCCCCACGGCGCGACCGGTTCCGGATCCGCGGCGCTTCGACTAGGCTCCGCGTCCCGTGCGAGAGCTCTGCCGCCGCTGCCTGCGCCCCACCGCCCTCTGCCTGTGCGCTTCGCTCCCGGCGGTGCGCGCGCGGACGCGCGTGGTGATCCTCCAGCATCCCCGCGAGGCCAGGCTCGCCATCTGCACCGCCTGGCTGACGCGCCTGGCGCTGGAGCGCTGCGAGCTGCACCGGGGCGTCCGCTTCGAGGATCACCCGCGCGTGCGCGCGGTGGTGGCCGACCCGGGGACGGCGCTGCTGTTCCCGGGGGAGGGCTCGGTGCCCGCCGCGGCGCGCGCCGCCGACCCGCCCCGGGTGCTGATGGCGGTGGACGGCACCTGGCACCAGGCGCGGAAGATGGTGGAGGCGAGCCCGTCGCTGGCGGCGTTGCCGCGGATCTCGGTCGTGCCCGACGGGCCGGGCGGCTACGCCGGGCTGCGGCGCGAGCCGGAGCCGGAGTACCTCTCCACGCTCGAGGCGGTGGCGCTCGCGCTCGGCGCGCTGGAGCAGGACCCGGCCCGCTTCGAGCCCATGCGCGAGGCGTTCCGGAAGATGGTGGCGCAGCAGCTGGAGTGCGCGCGCGGGGCGCGGCGCAACCCGCGGCACCGCGGCGGCGCCGGCGCCTGACGCCGGAACGCAGCCGGCTTGCGGGGAGGGGCCGCAGCCGCGGGACGCGGCGGCCGCAGCCCTCGCTACAGCTGCGGTGCCAGCAGCCGCGCCGCGCTGGCGCCGAGGCGCGAAAGGAACGGCGCGTCGGCCTCGCGCGTGGTCTTGGGCCGGGCCACCTCGAGATCGCGCTCGAACAGCTCCGCGAGCGCCTGCACCGCGGGGGCGCCGTACAGCACGGCCGTGACCTCGAAGTTGAGGCGCAGGCTTCGGTTGTCGAGGTTGGCGGTGCCGATCATCCCGACGTCCTGGTCCACGAGGCAGGTCTTGGCGTGGAGCATGCGCGGCCCGTAGAGCCAGATCCGCGCGCCGGCCGCGAGCAGCGCGTCGTGGTACGTGCGCGAGGCGGCGTCCACCACCCGCGAGTCGGTGCGGCGCGGCAGCAGCAGGCGCACGTCCACGCCGCGGAGCGCGGCGCTGGTCAGCGCCGCGAGCATGGCCTCGTCGGGCACGAAGTACGGGGTGGTGATCCACACGCGCTCGCGCGCGCCGCCGATCGCGGCCACGTGGAGCTGGCCGACCGTGGACGTGTCCTGGTCCGGGCCGGACGGAACGATCTGCACCTCGTGCGACCCGGGCGGCTCGTCGGGGAAGTACGGCCGGAGCCCGCCCGCCGGCAGCGGCGAGCCGGTCTTGCCGGTGGCGAAGGCCCAGTTCTCGAGGAAGGTGAGCTGCAGGCCGTGGACCGCGGCCCCCTCGATGCGCACCGTGGTGTCCCGCCAGGCGGACCGGCCCACCGCCGCGGCGCTCTGGTCGTCCGACACGTTCATCCCGCCGGTGAAGCCCACCCGCCCGTCGCACACCACGATCTTCCGGTGGGTGCGGAAGTTCGCCGAGCCGCCGCGCAGCCGCGACACGAGCATCGGATTGAAGCGCTCCACCTCGCCGCCCGCCTCGCGGAGCGGCGCGAGCAGCGCGGCGCCGAGCCGCGGCGACCCCGCGTCGTCCACCAGCAGCCGCACCTGCACGCCGCGGCGGGCGGCGGCGGCCAGGGCGGCGAGCACGCGCGCGCCGGTCCGGTCGCGCTCGAAGATGTACATCTCGACGTGGACGTGGTGCCGCGCGGCCGCGAGGTCTCGCTCCAGCGCCTCGAAGTGGTCGTCGCCCTCCGAGAAGAGGACGACCGTTCGCGCGGTCTCGGGCGGCGGCGCCTGGAGCCGGATCGCGAGCCGCGCGAGCTGGCCCATGCTGGAGAGATCGCGCGCGGTGGCCCGATCCCACGCCTCCAGGTAGGCGCCGCGGGCGCGCTTCAGCACGTTCAGGCGCAGCTTCTTGCGGTCGAGCCGCCGGGGCCCGACCACCAGGTACACCGCCACGCCCACCACCGGCATGGCGGCGAGCGCCAGGATCCAGGCCAGCGTGGCGGTGGGGGAGCGGCGCTCCAGCAGGATCCAGCAGCTCGCCGCGACCACCCAGGCCGCCTCGAGCACGCCGAGCACGCCCGGCGAGGGCAGCGCGTCGAGGAGCGCGAGGTCCGGGGTCCACATCTTCGCGATTCTACACACGCAGCGGGCGGGCGTGCCGGCGCCCGCCGGGCCGTGCGGCCGACCGCGCGGTACCCACCCGCCCGCGGCATGGGATACAACGGACCGGTCCACCGCCCGTGCGCTCGCCGGGCGGCTGCCTGCACCGGGGGAGTCCATGTCCGAGCCCGCCGCCGCGGTTCCCGCCACGCCGCCGCCACCGTCCGCGCCCGTCCCGCGCGCGCCGCAGAAGCGCGCCGGCCCGCACCGCTGGCGCTTCTATCGCGTCGGCGGCCTGGAGCAGCCCTACCTCGAGACCGGCGAGGACCTCGCGCGCCTCGCCGAGCTGGACCAGAAGCTCTGGGTGGCGCTCTCCTGCCCGACGCGGGGCCTGGAGCTCGACGCGCGCACCCTGGAGCTGCTCGACCTGGATCGCGACGGCCGCGTCCGCGCGCCGGAGGTGCTGGCCGCGCTGCGCTGGTGCGAGGAGCGGCTGGTGGACCTGGAGTCGCTGCTGCGCGGCGGGGACGCGCTGCCGCTCGCCGACATCGACGCCGCGAAGCCGGCGGGGCACGTGCTGCTCGGCGCCGCGCGCCAGGTGCTGTTCCACCTCGGGAAGCCGGAGGCGTCCGCGGTGCTGCCGGCCGACGTGGCCGACCTGACCAGGCTGTACGAGCGCACGCGCTTCAACGGCGACGGCGTGGTGCCGCCCGAGACCGCCGACGATCCCGAGGTGCGCCAGGCCATCGCCGACGCGATCGCCTGCGCCGGCAGCGAGCGCGACCGGAGCGGCAACCCCGGCATCGACCGCAAGCGGCTCGACGCCTTCTTCGAGGACCTGGCGAAGCTCGACGCCTGGGCCCGGGCCGGCGAGGCGCCGGACGTGGCGTTCCTGGGCGAGGCGACCGCGGCGGCCTGGGAGGCGTTCCGGACGGTGAAGGAGAAGGTCGACGACCACTTCGTCCGCTGCCGGCTGGCCGCGCTCGACCCGCGCGCCGCGGTGGCCATGAACCGGTCCGAGCCGGAGCTGGTGGCGCTCGCGGCCCGCGACCTGGCCCGGTCGCGCGACGAGGTGGCCGCGTTCCCGCTCGCGCGGGTGGAGCCCGGGCGCCCGCTGCCGCTCGGCGGCCCGCTGAACCCGGCCTGGGCCGCGGCGCTGGCCGCGCTGCGCGAGAAGGTGGTCGCGCCGGTCCTCGGGGCGGACAAGGCCGCGCTCACGGCCGACGAGTGGGAGCTGCTCTCGGCGCGCTTCCTGCCGTACCAGGCGTGGCTCGGGGCCAGGCCCGCGCAGGCGGTGGAGCCGCTCGGCGTGCCGCGCGTGCGGGCGCTGCTCGCCATGGGGAAGGCGCCCATCGAGGCGCTCGTGGCGCGCGACCTCGCCCTCGAGGCGGAGGAGGCGGCCATCGGCGACGTGGTGCGGATGGTGCACTACCACCGCGACCTGGCGCTGCTGCTCCGCAACTTCGTCTCGTTCGCCGACTTCTACGACCCGCGCCGCCCGGCCGTGTTCCAGGCGGGCACGCTGTACCTCGACGGCCGGAGCTGCGACCTGTGCGTGCGGGTGGACGACCCGGGCGCGCACGCGGTGCTGGCCGCCCACTCGCGCATGTACATCGCCTACTGCGACTGCCGCCGCCCCGGCGGCGAGGCCATGAAGATCGCGGCCTGCTTCACGCAGGGTGACTCGGACTACCTGATGGTGGGGCGGAACGGCCTGTTCTACGACCGGCAGGGGCGGGACTGGGACGCCACCATCGTGAAGATCGTGGACAACCCGATCTCCATCCGCCAGGCGTTCTTCTCGCCGTACAAGAAGTTCCTGCGGATGATCGAGGACCAGGTGGCGCGGTTCGCCGCCGCGAAGGAGAAGGCGTCGGAGGCGCGCCTCGCCGCGGGCGCGGAGGCGGGGGTGGGCGCGGCCACCGGCGGGAAGCCGCCGGTCCCGGCCGCGGTGGACGTCGGCAAGATGGTCGGGATCGTCGCCGCCCTGGGCGTCGGCGCCGGCGCCATCGGCACGCTGCTCGGCGGGCTGGTGTCGGGCTTCGTCGGGCTGGAGCCGTGGTGGGCGAAGGCGGTGGCGGTGCTGGGCGTGCTGCTCGTCGTCTCCGGGCCGTCCATGCTCATCGCGTGGCTGAAGCTGCGGCAGCGGAACATCGGCCCGGTGCTGGACGCGAACGGCTGGGCCGTGAACGGGCGGGTGAAGGTGAACGTGCCGCTGGGCGCGGCGCTGACCCACGCGGCGGCGCTGCCGCCCGGCGCGCGCCGCACGCTCGACGATCCCTACGAGGATCGCAGGGCGCGGACGCGCCGCCGGCTGGCCTGGCTCGTGGTGCTGGCGGTGCTCGCCGGCCTGCTGCTGGCGCGCCGCGCGCACGTGTGGCCGTTCGCGCCGCACGCGCCGGAGGCGCCGCCCCCCGCGGTGTCGCCGGTGGTGCCGGGCCGCTAGCGGCCCTTCGTGGGCTGCGTGGGCTGCGCGGGCTGCGCGGGCTGCGCGGGCGCCGCCGGCCGGCCGGCCGCGCCCGGGGTCCGCTTCAGGATGCGCTCCATCTCGTCCATGGTGGCGTTCATCTCCTCCATGGCGGCCGCGAACGGCGCGGGCGTGGTCATGTCCACCCCCGCCTCGCGCAGCAGGTCGACCGGGTAGCGCGAGCCGCCCGCGGCGAGCATGGCCAGGTAGCGATCGCGTGCCCCGGTGCGCCCCTGCGCCTCGTCCTCGCGGATGGCGCGGGCGATGGCGGTGGAGGCGACCAGGCTGGTCGCGTACTGGTACACGTAGAAGTCGTAGTGGAAGAAGTGCTGGATGTAGGTCCACTCGGCGCCGTAGAGGTCGGCCACCTGGCAGACGCCGGCGTCGTGCCCGTAGTACCTGCGCACCAGCCCCAGGTAGAGCGCGCTCATCTTCTCGCCGGTGAGCGCCTCGCCCTTCTCGGCGAGCTGGTGGATGGCGAGCTCGAACTCCGCGAACATGGTCTGGCGGAACAGGGTGGTGCGCAGCGACTCCAGGCGGTTCCCGAGCAGCGCCAGCCGCTCGCCGTCGTCCTTCGCCTGTCCGATGGCGCGGCGGAACAGCAGGTTCTCGTTGAGCGTGGAGGCCACCTCGGCGACGAACGTGGCGTAGTTCGAGGTGGCGTAGGGCTGCTTCTCGAACGCGAGCACCGTGTGCATCGAGTGCCCGGCCTCGTGCGCGAGCGTGGAGACGTCGGTCCACTGACCGTTGAAGTTGAGGAGCTGGTACGGGTGCACGCCGTACACGCCGGTGGAGTACGCGCCGGCCCGCTTGCCGGTGACCGGGAGGAAGTCGGTCCACCCGGACTGGAACCCGCCGCGCAGCTTCGCGACGTAGGCGTCGCCGAGCGGCTTCACCGCGTCGAGCGTGAGCGCCACCGCCTGGTCCACGTCGTAGCGGCGGTCCACCGCCTTCACCAGCGGGACGTACAGGTCCTCGTAGCGGAGCCGCTGCAGGCCGAGCATGCGCTGCCTGAGCTTCAGGTAGCGGTGCAGGGTGGGGAGGTTCGCGTTCACGTCCGCCACCAGCCGCTCGTACACGGCGGTGGGCACGTTGTCGCGGAACAGCGCCGCCGCGAGCGACGAGTCGAACCGGCGCACGTCCCGCTCGAACAGGTGCGCCTTCACCTGCGCGTACAGGGCCGTGCCGATGGTGCGCTCGTACTGCTTCAGCGCGCCGAAGTACGCGTGGAAGACCTTCTCGCGGTCGGCGGCCACCGGGCTGGTGCGCGAGCGCTCGTAGCCCGCCTGGTCCAGCCGGACCGCGCCGGTGGAGAGCTTCACGGTGGGGAAGGGCAGGTCCGCGTTGAGCAGGACCGAGTGCACGTCGCGCCCGGCGCCGTCGAGGTCGCCGGTCTTCGCCACGATCCGCTCCTCGCCGGCGGGCAGCGTGTGCGGCTTCCAGCGGAGCGTGTCGTCGAGGAAGAACGCCCACTCGCGCAGGCGCGGGTCCTCGCCCAGGAAGCGCTTCACCGTCTCCGGCGGCAGATCCAGCACCGCCGGCCGCACCCAGGACAGCGCCGCCTGGGCCTCGACCGCGAGCCGCTCCGCCTCCGCGCGCATGGCGCGCGGCCCGGGCTCGCGCGTGTCCTCGTCGGCGCGCGCGGAGGCGTACACGTAGACGCGCTCGAGCGCGTTCTGCAGCGCGCCCATCTCCGAGAGCGCGTCGGCGAGCGCCCTGGCCGAGTCGCCGAGGTGCCCGCGGTGCCGGTCGAAGCCGGGGAGCCGGCTGGCCAGGTCCGCCCGCGCCCTGGCCCAGGCCGCGTCGTCCGGGAACAGGTCGGCGAGCTTCCACTTGTAGCGGTCCGGCACCTGGGCGCGGCTCGTGGCGGGCTGCGCCGGGGGCTTCGCGGGGGCCGCGGCGAGGGTGAGGGCGGCGAGCAGGGCGATCGGGGTGGGCACGGCGGCGCTCCGGGCGAGGTGTCGGCGAACGAACCATCCAGCCTGCCACGGGCCGGCCCGGCCGGGGAGGATTTGCAGGGTGCCTCCCGGCCCCGTCGCCCGGCGCCCCGCCGCCCGGTCGCCCGGGGCCGCGCCGGGGCGCGCGCCGCCGTCGCCCCGGCGCAGGACGCTCCGTGCTGACAACCCGCCCGCTCCGACGTAGCCTCCCGCCATGTCTCCCGCTCGCTCCCGCCGCTGGCCGAAGGTCCTCGGGGTCGTCGTCGCGGTCGTCGTGGTCCTCGGGATTGCCGCCGTGCTGCTGCTCGATCGCATCCTCCTCTCGCAGGTCCGCAAGCAGACGGACCGGCTCTCGCAGCAGCTCGGGCGCCCGGTGGCCGTGGAGCGCGTGAAGACCCGGCTCCTCGGCGGCGTGGGCGTGCGCGTCGCCGGCGTGTCGGTCGGCGCCGGGGAGGGCGAGGACCGCCCGCTCGCCACGCTGGAGCGCGCCGAGGTCGAGGTGAACCTGGTCGGGGCGCTGCTCTCGGGCGGGAAGCGCGTGACCGTCCGCGAGGCGGTCGTGGACGGACTGCGGGTGAACGTGATCCGCTTCCCCGACGGGACCACGAACCTGGAGCGCGTGGCGAAGCGGCTGCAGGAGACGTCCGCGAAGGAGCCCGCGGCGGAGGCGCCGGCGGGCGAGCAGAAGCCGGCGGACCTCTCGGCGGTGCGGGTGGACCGCGCCGCGGTGGAGAACGCGCGCATCGCGTTCCTGGACCGGAGCGTGAAGGGCGCCGAGGAGCTGTACGTGGACGACCTCGACGTCGAGGTGCGCGACCTGCGCGCCGGCCGGCCGCTCGAGGTGGTCCTGAAGGCGGCGGTGCTGGCGAAGGCGCAGAACCTGGAGCTGCGGGTGAAGGCGGCGCCGCTGCCGCCCACGCTGGTGCCCACGCCCGAGCAGCTGACGCTGAAGGTCCAGCCCATCGACCTCGGGCCGCTCGCGCCGTTCGTGCCCGGCGAGGCCGGGTTCCGCGGCGGCCGCTTCCAGGCCGACCTGGCGGTGGCGCTGGGGGCGGCGGTGCCGGGCGGCAGCGGGCGCACCACGGTGAAGGGCGGCTTCCGCGCCGACCAGCTCGCCTTCGCCGGGCAGGAGGGCGGCAAGAAGCTGGACGCGGCGCTCGACGCCGACCTGGACGCCGACGCGGAGAAGGGCGACCTGCGCATCGGCAAGCTCGAGCTCACCGCCGGGCCGGTGGGCCTCACCGGCCACGGCGCCGCCACCGGGCTGCGCGGCGACGCGCCGCGCGTGCAGGGGCTGGAGATCGTCTCCCGGGGGCTCGACCTCGCCGCGCTCACCGCCTACTACCCGCCGCTCCGGAAGCAGCTGGGCGGGAACGTGGTGGCCGGGCCCATCGGGCTATCGCTGAAGGGCTCGGGCGGGCAGGCGGCGCAGTCGCTCGAGCTGCGGGTGGACCTCGGCCCGGTCCACCTGTCCATCCCGCGGCAGCTCTCGAAGGCGGCCGGCGCGCCCATGTCGCTCGTGGCCCGCGCCGACCTGGCGCAGCAGGGCGGCGTGGTCCGCTTCGACGCGAGCGCCGACCTCGCCGGCGTGGACCTGCGGCCGGGCGGCTCCGTCGCGAAGAAGCCGGGCGATCCCATGTCGGCGCGCGCGGCCGGCACGTACCGCAAGGCCGGCGCGGAGCAGCAGGTGGAGCTGACGCGGCTCGACCTGGACCTGCTCGGCGACGCGCTGGCCGGGAAGGCCCGGGTGGCCATGGGCGGCACGAAGGAGAGGCCCACCACGCGCTTCGACGCGGAGCTGTCCGGCCAGCGGCTCGATCTCGACCGGCTGCTCATCCCGGCGCCGGAGGGGGCTCCGGAGCCGCCGAAGCAGGCGGAGGCCTCGAAGCCGCTCGACCCGAAGACGTTCGCGGGGATCTCCGGAACGGCGAGCGTGCGGCTCGGCCTGCTGCGCATGAAGCAGCAGGACCTGCGCGACGTGGTGCTGAAGGTGAAGGTGGTGGAGGACGCGGTGACGCTGGAGGAGGCGCGGCTGGTCGCGTTCGGCGGCAACGTGTCCGCGGGCGGCACCGCGGTGAAGCTCGCCCACCCGGAGGAGCCGTTCAAGATCGACGTGACCATGAAGGGCGTGGAGGGCGAGCAGATGCTGGCGCTCTTCTCGAAGCGCAAGGTGCTCGGCGGTAAGCTCGACGCGGCGCTGCAGCTCACCGGCAAGGGCACCTCGCTCGACCCCATCAAGCAGAGCGCCACCGGCTCGCTCACCGGCGACCTGCGCGACGGCGCGTTCTTCGGGAAGGACCTGGTGGCCGCGGTCGCCGCGCCCATCGCCTCGAAGCTCCCGTTCGCGGGCGGGCGCGTCACCGAGGGCGGCTCGACCAGCCTGGGCAAGCAGCTCGGCTTCGCGTTCCAGATCGCGAACGGCGTGGCGAAGCTCACCAAGCCGATCACGATCAAGACCGGGGACAACGCGCTCTCGTTCGACGGCGGCGTGCGGCTGGACGGCACGCTGCAGATGCCGACCACGCTGGAGCTCGGCCCGGAGGTGATCGCGAAGATCACCGGCGGCCGGGCGAAGACGAGCGCGCCCATCCCGGTGACGTTCAACCTCTCCGGCCCGGCCTGGAGCCCGCGCCTCGACGGGCTCGCGCTCGACGCGGCGGTGCAGGCCATCGCGAAGCAGGCGGCGACCTCGGTCGCCGGGAAGCTCCTCGGCGACAAGGCGGGCGCGGCCGGCGCGGACCTCGAGAAGCAGAAGGCCGCGGCGGAGCAGAAGGCGCGCGACGAGGCCCAGAAGCGGAAGCAGCAGCTCGAGGAGGAGGCGCGGAAGAAGCTGAAGGGGCTGTTCGGGCGCTAGCGGCTACGCACGGCGCGTGACGCGGCACGCGTACCAGGGCAGCGCCGCACCGCCCGGCGCGGCAGGCGGCGGCGCCGGCACCGGCGTCGTCTCCACGCGCCAGCGATCCGGGGGGAGGTGCGCCTCCACGAACGGCAGGCCCGGCGCGTACGCGAACGTGCCGCCGGGGCGCAGCGCGCGCAGCAGCTCCATGTACCGGCGCGCGTAGCGGAGCGCCTCGTCGCCCGGGCGCAGGTGGTGGTGGAGGAAGTGCAGCGAGAAGCCCAGGTGCGACACGATCGTGCCGAGGCTGGCGGGCGCGACCGGGACGGTGAGCCAGTCGCCGCGCTGCACGCGCCCGGCGGGCGCCGCGGCGCGGTCCACCCCGCGCGCGTCCACGCCCCGGGCCGCGAGCCAGCGCACCAGCCGCGCCTCGGTCCCGCAGCCGAGGTCGAGCACCGGCGCGAGGAGCGCGCCGGGATCGAGCCCGAGCACGCGGAGCTGCAGCTCGGGCCCGTACTCGGCGGAGACCACCTCGCGCAGCGCGGGCGCGGCGCCGCCGCCGAGCCCGGCCACGAAGCCGGCCAGGTCCGACCGGAACGCCTCGGCCACGGCCGCCAGCGCCTCGGCGAGCGCCGCCTCGGTGCGCGCCGCCGCGAGCGCGCCGGCGCCCGAGCGGAGCGCGCCGGCCACGAGCCCCGCCAGCCGGCCCTCCTCGCGCGCGCCGACCGGCAGGAACTGGTTGCGGGCGAGCAGCGCCGTCACCAGCCGGGCGGCGAGATCGCCGGCCGGGTCCTGCGCGAACCCGGCGCCGGCGCGCGGCGCCGCCAGCGCGGCCTCCAGCCAGGCCCGCAGCGCCTCCCGGTCCGCGAGCAGCGTCGCGGCGAACGCACGCAGGCCCTCGGAGGGCACCGGGGCCGGCCGGGCGAGCTCCTCCAGGCTGGCGGGGGCGAGGCGGGTGGCCTCGGCGAGGAGCGCCTGGCGGAGCGCCTCGAGGCGCGCGGGATCGGAGGGCATGGACGGGCGCGAGGCTAACCCCCAGCCGGAGAGGGCGCAACGCGGCGCGGCCCGGCGCGCCTCCCCCGCGGCGGGCGGGGGAGGCCGGGGGGTGGCTACTTCGGGACCGGCGCCTGGAAGGCGGCGATCTCCTCGGCGCTGGGCTGCGGCTCGGGCTCGGCGGGGCGGAAGCCGGCCTGCTCCGGGACCGGCGCCGGCGCGGGGACGGCGGCGGGGTCGGGGAGGGCGGTCGCCGCGTGCGCGGAGGGCGACGGCGGGACCGCCGCGTCGGACCGGCTGGAGCAGGCGCCCGCGAGCAGCGCGAGCGCAACGGGGATGGCGAGGAAGGCGGCGCGTTCGAACATGGTGCGATTCCGGGGAAGGAGGTTGCGAGACGATCCCCGGTACTGCACCTCGCGTGCCCGCCCTCGCGCCCTGCTGCGGCGCGCGCTTTCCCCGCGACGTGTCGCGCGGGACACGCTTCGCGTGGGCGCGGCGACGCGCCGGACGACGACGATCGGCCGTCGCCGCGGCGACAGGCGTCCGCTACGGATCGACGGTGACGCGGGCGGCGACCGCCCTGGCCCGCTCCACCAGCGCGCGCGGATCGTCGCCGGGCGTGCCCGCGACGAGCGCCACGCCCATGCGCCGGTGCGGGCGCAGCGCCGGCTTCCCGAAGATGCGCACGTCGGCCCCCGGCTCGGAGAGCGCCGCCTCCAGCCCGCGCACCGCCGGCGCGCCGGTGCCGTGCGCCAGGATCACCGCGCTCGCGCCCGGCCGGACCAGCGTGACCGGCGGGATGGGCAGGCCGAGCACCGCGCGCAGGTGCAGCTCGAACTCGTTGAGCGGCTGCGTGCCGGCCAGCGTCACCATCCCGGTGTCGTGCGGTCGCGGCGACAGCTCCGAGAACCAGACCCGGTCCTTCCCCAGGAAGAACTCCACGCCGAAGATGCCCGCGCCGCCGAGCGCGCGGGTCACCGCCGCCGCCATCCGCCGCGCCTCCTCGAGGAGCGGCGCCGGCACCGGGTGCGGCTGCCAGCTCTCCTGGTAGTCGCCGCGCTCCTGGCGGTGGCCGATGGGCGGGCAGAACAGCGTCTCGCCGCGCCGCTGGGTGACGGTGAGGAGCGTGATCTCCGACTCGAACGGGATGAACTCCTCGACGATCACCTCGCGCAGGTCGCCGCGGGTGCCGGACATCGCGTAGGACCAGGCGGCCTCGAGGTCGCCCTCGGCGCGCACCACGCTCTGCCCCTTGCCCGACGAGGACATGAGCGGCTTCACCACGCAGGGGAGGCCGATCTCGCGGACCGCCGTGCGGAACGCCTCGGGCGTCGAGGCGTAGGCGTAGCGCGCGGTGGCGACCCCGAGCTCGCGGGCGGCGAGGTCGCGGATGGCGCGGCGGTTCATGGTGACCGCGGCGGCGCGGGCGCTCGGGACGACCTGGACGCCCTGCGCCTCGTACGCCTGGAGGCGCTCGGTGCGGATGGCCTCGATCTCCGGGACGATCACGTCGGGCCGGTGCTTCGCGACCAGCGCGTCGAGCGCCGCGCCGTCGAGCATGCTCACGACCTCGCGCGCGTGGGCCACCTGCTGAGCGGGCGCGCCGTCGTAGGAGTCGACGGCGATCACCTCCTGGCCGAGGCGCTGCGCCGCGATGGTGAACTCCTTGCCGAGCTCGCCGGAGCCGAGGAGCAGGATCTTCTTTCGCATGGCGGCGCAGTCTACGCGCTGCGACCCTTCCGGTACACGCACGCCGAGCGGAGGCGTGGCATGGGGAGGGGCCGTGTCCCGCTCCGTCGCCGACCTGGTCTCGAGCCTGCGCCACGGCGCCGCGATCGACCGGGCAGACCGGGCGGGCGAGGCCGAGGGCGGCGAGCGCCTGCGGGTGCGGGTCGGGCTGTGGCTCGAGCGCGAGCGGGTGGTCCGGGCGCGCTTCCGCGCCACCACCTGCGCCTCGCTGCTCGCCTACGCCGAGGCCGCCTGCGCGCTGCTCGAGGCCGGCACGCCGCCGCGCGACCTCACGCCGGCGCTCCTTCGGGCCCAGGTGAGCGGGGTGCACCCCGTCCACCTCGATCGCGCAGACCTGGTCGCGGCCGCGGTGCGGGCCGCCGCGGCCCAGCCGGAAGGGAGCAGCGCTTGAACGTCGCCTACGTGTTCTCGACGCCGAACGCGTCGTACATCCTCGAGAAGATGATCGTCCCGCAGCTCGAGGAGGGCCGCCACGGCGCGACCGTGGTCGGGATGTTCTTCTTCGTGGACAACACCTACCTGCTGGTGAAGGGCAACCCCACCGGCGAGCGGCTCGCCGCGGTCGCGCGCAAGAGCGGCATGCTGCTCATGGGCTGCGACCAGTGCTGCTACCAGCGCGCCATCGCCGACCGGCTGATCGAGGGGATCCCCATCGGCTGCTTCCCGGATCTGTACAAGGCGCTCTCGGGCGCGAAGCTCGACCAGGTGATCACGCTCTGAGCGGCGCGGCCGGGCGACGCTACCCGGTGAGCGGGTGCAGGTGGTCCACCGGCCCGCGCCCCTTGCCCACCGTGTACGAGCGGCGCAGCGCCTCCACGAGGTAGGCCTTCGCGCCGCGGACCGCGTCGAGCAGCGCGTCGCCGAGCGCGAGCCGGGCGCACAGGGCGGCGGAGAGCGTGCAGCCGGTGCCGTGCACGTTGGCGGTGTCGATGCGCGGGCCGGGGATCTCCTCGAGCCGGGACCCGTCGAAGAACACGTCCTCGGCGCCCGGCACGCTCTCGCCGCCCTTCACCAGCACCGCGCGCGCGCCCAGCCGGTGGAGGTCGCGCGCCGCCTCGCGCATCGCCGCGAGCCCGCGCACCGGCCTGCCCAGGAGCGCCTCGGCCTCGTGCAGGTTGGGCGTGACCACGGTGGCGAGCGGGAACAGCCGCTCCACGTAGGCGCGCTCCGCGGCCGCGTCGAGCAGCCGGTCGCCGCTCTTCGCGACCATCACCGGGTCCACCACCAGCGGCCCGAGCGGCAGCCGCGCCGCCGCGTCGGCCACCGCGCCGATGATGGCCGCGTTCGCGAGCATTCCGGTCTTGGTGGCCGCGACCGGCATGTCGGTCGCGACCGCCTCGAGCTGCGCGACCACCATGGCCGGCTCGAGCGCCACCCAGGCGGTCACCGCCACCGAGTTCTGGGCGGTGACGGCGGTGATGGCGGAGGTGCCGTGGAGCCGGTGGGCGGCGAAGGTGCGGAGGTCGGCCTGGATGCCGGCGCCGCCGCCGGAGTCCGAGCCCGCGATGGTGAGGGCGACCTTCATGGTGCGCGCACCATAGCCCAGGATCGCCCCCGCGCGCGGTCGGCGCGCCCGCGCACGGGGGGCCGCCGAACGAGGGGCCGGCGCAGGAGCGGAACGGCCCCGACGAGCAGTCGCGCCGCGCCGGGGCGCGCCTACCATGTCGGACCCATGTCCCGCCGCCTGCTCTGCCTGCACGGGCACTTCTACCAGCCGCCGCGCGAGAACCCCTGGATCGAGGCCATCGAGGTGCAGGACTCGGCCGACCCGTTCCACGACTGGAACGAGCGGATCGCGGTGGAGTGCTACGCGCCGAACGGCGCGGCGCGCCTGAAGGACGGGCGCGGCCGGATCCTCGACATCGTGGACAGCTACCTCCACCTGTCGTTCAACTTCGGTCCCACGCTGCTCGCGTGGCTGGAGCGCCACCGGCCCGACGCCTACGCGCGCGTCCTCGAGGCCGACGCGCGCAGCCTGGAGCTGCGCGGCCACGGCAACGCGCTCGCGCAGGGCTACAACCACGCCATCCTGCCGCTCGCCTCGCCCCGCGACCGGCTCACGCAGATCCGCTGGGGCCTCGTCGACTTCCGGCGCCGCTTCCACCGCGAGCCGGAGGGGTTCTGGCTGCCGGAGACCGCCGCCGACGCGGCCACGCTGGAGGCGCTGGCGGGCGAGGGCCTCCGGTTCACCATCCTCTCGCCGTACCAGGCGGTCCGGGTGCGGCCGCCCGGCGGCGAGTGGGCCGACGCCACCGGCGCGCGCTTCGACCCGACGCGGCCGTACCGCGTGCGCGCCGGCGCCCGCGAGCTCACCGTGTTCTTCTACGACGGCCACATCGCGCGCGACCTGGCGTTCGGCGACGCGCTCGGCTCCGCCGCCGCGCTCCTCGATCGGCTGGAGGGCGGGTTCGACGCGGGCCGCGACCACGACGAGCTGCTCACGGTGGCGGTGGACGGCGAGACGCTCGGCCACCACAAGAAGGGCGGCGACGAGGTGCTGGCCGGGGCGCTGCGCGAGCTGGCGCGGCGGCCGGGCGTGGAGCTGGTGAACCTGGGCCAGGCGCTGGACCGGATCCCGGTGGAGTGGGAGGCGGAGATCGCCGAGGGGTCGTCCTGGAGCTGCGCGCACGGGGTGGAGCGCTGGCGCTCGGACTGCGGGTGCAGCGCGGGCGGCGCGGAGGGCTGGACGCAGGCCTGGCGCGCGCCGCTGCGGACCGCGCTGGAGGGGCTGCGCGGGCAGCTCGACGGCGTCTACGAGCGCGAGGCGGCGGGGCTGCTGCCGGACCCGTGGCGGACGCGCGACCGCTACGCCGAGGTGCTGGTGGACCCGGAGCGCCGGGACGCGCCGGACTTCGTGCGGCGCGAGGCGGGGAGGGCGCTCTCGGCGGAGGAGGCGGTCCGCGCGCTCCGGCTGCTGGAGATGCAGCGGCAGGGGCAGCTCATGTTCACGAGCTGCGGCTGGTTCTTCTCCGAGCTGTCCGGGATCGAGACGGTGCAGGTGCTCCGGTACGCGGCGCGCGCGGTGCAGCTCGCCCGCGAGGTCGCCGGCGTGGACCTGCAGCCCGGGCTGGAGCGCGCGCTCGCCGCCGCGCCCTCCAACGACCCGGCGCTGGCGAACGGGCGCGAGGTGTTCCGGCGGCTGGTCGAGCCGAGCGTGGTGTCGCTGGAGGGCGTGGGCGCCCACCTCGCCATCGCCGCGTCGGTGCGGCCGGTGCCGGACGCGGGCTGGGTGTTCTGCTACGCGTACCGGGTCGAGGGGCGGCGGGCCGCGGCGGCCGGCCCGGTCGCGGTGGCGCTGTGCCGGCTGCAGCTCGAGAGCGCGCTCACCCGCGAGACCCTCGACGCGGTCGCCTGCGTGCTCCACTTCGGCGCGGCCGACTTCCGCTGCGGGCTGGCGCCGTACCGCGGGCCGGAGCAGCTCGCCGAGCTGGAGGAGGCGCTGCTGGCCCGGTCGCCGGCGCAGTCGCTGGCGCAGCTGCTGCGGGCGGTGGACCGCTTCTTCCCCGGGCGCGACTACGGCCTGCGCGACCTGTTCCTGGACGAGCGCCGCCGCGTGGCGGGCACGCTGCTGGAAGGGACGCTGCGCCGGTACGAGGAGGGCTACCGCGAGATCTTCGAGGACAACCGGCGCCTGATGGAGTTCCTGCGGGAGATCGACTCGCCGGTCCCGGGGCCGCTGCGGGTCACCGCCGACGTGACGCTGACCGCCCGCGTGCTCCGCGTCACCGGCGCGGCGCGGAGGGGGGAGGTGGACCTCGCCGCCGCCGAGGCGGAGCTGGGGGCCACCGTGGAGCTCGCCCGCCGGCTGGGGGCGCACCTGCACATCGACGCCGTCCGGCGCGACGTGGAGCAGCTCGTGGACGACCGGGTGTCGGCGCTGGTGGCGGGGCAGGCGCCGGCGGCGCGGGCGGCGGAGCTCGCCGGGATCCTGAGCCTGGCCGAGCGGCTGGGCCTGCGGCTCGACCTGTGGAACGCGCAGAACCGGGTCTGGGCATGGGCCGGCTCGGCCATGGTCACCCTGGACCGGGAGGCGACCGCGGAGCTGGCCCGGAGGCTCTGGTTCGACGAGGCGACGCTGCTGGCCCGCGCCGGCTTCGCGATGCCCGCCTGACCCCGTGAGGCATCTCCCCCCCCGACCCAGAGTCGTTCGCAGGCGCGTCGTCCTCCGTCGTCTCCCGACCCTCGCGTCCCCCGACCCAGAGTCGTTCGCGGAACCGCGCTCCGGTGTCCGGGCGCGTCAAGACTGCCCGGCGCAAGTGCTCGCAGCACCGGCGGTTTTCCGGTCAGGTGGCGGCCGACCGCGTCATCGCCTGCGTCAGGATGACTCTGGGTCGGGTCTCAGCGGCCGAGCATGTCGCGGACGATGGGCTTCAGGCCGGCGAAGAAGAACTCGACGGCGATCACCATCACGATGAGGCCCATGATCCGGACCAGCACCTTGTTCCCGCTGGGGCCGAGGAACGCGAGCAGGGGCTTCGCGGAGACGAGCATGGCGTAGGTGAGCACGTGCAGCCCGAGCAGCACCGTGAGCAGCACCGCCTTGCGCGCGAGGTCGTGCGCCTCGCTCATCAGGATGATCACCGTGGTGATGGCGCCGGGCCCGGCGATCACCGGGATCCCGAGCGGCGTGATGGCGATGTCCTCGGCGTAGCCCTCCGGGTCGGGCTCGTCGTGCTTGGTCCGCGACGGGCGCGCCTGGAGCATCTCGTAGCCGACCAGCAGCAGGATGATTCCGCCCACCACCCGCAGGCTGTTCACCGAGATGTTGAAGAACCGGAAGACGAGCTGCCCGCCCAGGGCGAACACGAGCAGCACGCAGAGCGCGGTGATGGTGGCGCGCCGGGCGACCCGCCGCGCCTCGGGCCCGGACAGCCCGGACGTCATCGACACGAACGGCGGGAGCACGCCCACCGGGCCCATCATGGTGAACATCGACACGAAGACGAGCAGGCCGAAGTCGAGCAGGGGCTTCATGCGCGCGCGAGTGAAGCACGCCCCGGCCCCGGCCGCCACCGCGCGTCCCGGCCCGGCCTCGTCACGGCGGCGGGTACAGCGGCGCCGCCGCCTCGGCCCACAGCCGGCTCATCGCCACCGCCCCCTCGGCGTCGGGGTGGAGCCCGTCGGCGAGCCGGTCCGGACGGTCGCGGAACCACGCGTACAGGTCCGGCCCGGGCAGCAGCCCCTGCGCTGCCACCACCGCGTCCACCACCGCGTTCTTCTGCGCGACCCAGTCGTACCCGTACCGCGTCTGGAACGGGATCCGGGCCACCAGGGGGATGCGCCCGGCCGCCCGGACGCGCTCGACGATGCGCTCGAGGCCGGCGCGGAGCCGCGGGAGATCCCCGTCGTTCGCGCCGAGCACGATCGCGAACACCCTCGCGTCCGGGTTGAGCGCCAGCACCTCGTCGATCCGCTCGGCCACCTCCCAGGTCCGCGCGCGGCAGAAGCCCGCGTCGATCATGGCGGGCTGGTAGCCGGGGTGCGCCCGGGCGATCGCGTCGGCGAAGCTGGGCCGGTGCGCCGCGGCGCGGTCGAACACGCCGGCGCCGATGCTGTCCCCGAGGAACACCCAGACGTCGTCGCCGCCGACGGAGAGGTCGTGGACGTCGATCTCGTCGAGGAACAGGCCCCACGGGTTCACGGTCGGTGACAGCGCCGTGACCACCAGCCGCACCCAGCGCTGGCCGGTGAAGTCGAGCGCGTGGGCGCGGCTGCGCACCGGGTTGCCGCGGGCCTCCACGGCGGTGCGCCAGGTGCCGTCCCGGCCGTCCCGCGAGTCGGCCGAGGTCTCGATGCGGTAGTCCACCGGCGCGCCGTACTGCTGCTCGCGGTAGTCGTGGTTGTGGGACGAGGTCCAGGAGAGGAGCACGCGGCTCGGGCCGCGGCCGATGCGGATCGCGACCCAGGCCGGCGCCGCGGGCGTGGGGAAGCCGCCCGACCAGGCCTCGCCGCGATAGACGCCGTCCACCAGCACCGCGGCGCCGGGGCGGCTGGCCGCGACCTGGGCGCCGCGGGAGAGCAGGCGTGCCGGGCGCAGGGGACGGCCGTGCGGGCTGGGTCCGGCGCGCTCCGCCCGGGCCGCCGCGGCGCGGGCGCGACGCGCCGGGGTGCGCTCCCACGCCACCGCACCGGCCGCCGCCAGCACCGTCGAGATCGCGAGCGCGACCGGCAGGAACGCCGGGCGGCCCGGCGGCCGGGGAGCGGGGTGGGACACGACTGCGCGTTCTAGCGCCGGCCGGGGCGGGTGTCCACGGACGCAGGCCCCGCGGCAAGGCGTACACGCCCGCCGCCCAGGCGCGCCCCTCGCGCCTTGCCCGCCGTCAGGGCCGCACGCTACCCTGATCGGATCGTGGGGGAGGAGCGCTCACCAGCCGAGATCATCGCCGCGTCGCTTGCGACCTGCCTCGGCCCGAACACCGCGCGCACCGCGGTGCGCACGTTCGCGGACCGCGCCCTCGCGCGCCGGCCCGAGGACCTCACGCGCGCCGACGTGCCGGCGCTGCTGGACGCGCTCCGCCCCATGCTTCGCACCCTCCTCGGCCAGGACCCGGCCGACCTCGTGCTGGCCGAGATCCGCGCGCGGCTGGCCGAGCCGCCGGCCCGCGTGCGCCGGGCCTGAGCGCGCCGCCCATTCGCGTGGAGCCCTGCTGCGGCGCACGCTGGCTGCCTGCGCCGGGCAGACTCGTCCCTGCGCTGCTCGACGTGCCTACGGGCACGCCTGCGCTGCTCGGTCCTCGTGTGCCCGGCTCGGCGACGCCATCGCGTGCCTCGCGACGGGCCCCACGCGAACGGGAAGCTGTGAGGCCGCGAGAGGGCTCCGCGCCCGAGGCCCGACGCGCCGCTTGAACCCGCCGCCCCGCCGCGGCATGGATCGGGGCGCGCATGGCGCCCGTGCTCACGTTCCGTGAAGTGACCCGCACCTTCGCGGGGGCCGGCGGCGTCCCGCTGCCGGTGCTGCGCGGCGTCTCGGCCGAGCTGCCCGCCGGCCGCGCGGTGGCGATCACCGGGCGGAGCGGGTCGGGGAAGTCCACGCTGCTCCACCTGGCCGCCGGCATCGACGCGCCCACCTCCGGCGAGGTGCTGCTCCTCGGACGCTCGCTGGGCGCGCTCCCCGACGCGGAGCGCACCCGGGCCCGGCGCGACCACGTGGGCCTCGTCTTCCAGTTCTTCCACCTGCTGCCGCACCTCTCGGTGGAGGACAACGTGCTCGTGCCGGCGCTGGTCGCCGGCGACCCGCCCGGCGGGGCCGCGGCGCGCGCCCGGGAGCTGCTCGAGCGGGTGGGGCTGGAGGGGCGCGCGCGCGAGGCGGTGCAGAAGCTCTCGGGCGGCGAGATGCAGCGCGTGGCGCTCTGCCGGGCGCTGCTGCGCCGCCCGAAGCTGCTCCTCGCCGACGAGCCGACCGGGAACCTGGACGAGGCGAACGGGCAGACGGTGATGGACCTGCTGCTCGGGCTCGCGCGCGAGGAGGGGAGCGCGGTGCTGTACGTGACGCACAGCCGCGAGCTCGCGGCGCTCGCCGACGCCACCTGGATCCTGCACGCCGGCCGCCTGGAGCAGGGCGGGTGACCGCGCCGTGAGAGGCTACCTGGCGCGCGCCGTGGGGCGGGAGCTCCGGGCCGGCAAGGCGCTGTTCCTGCTCTCGGTGGCGGGCGTGGCGCTCGGCGTCGGCGCGGTCCTCTCGATCCAGATCCTGAACGGCAGCGCGCTGGGCGCGTTCGCCGGCACGGTGCGGGCGGTCTCCGGCGACGCCGACCTGTCGGTGCTGGGCTGGACCGGCGCGCTCGACGAGGCGCTGTTCCCGGAGGTGCTGGCGGTGCCGGGGGTGGCGGCCGCGCGCCCGCTCTGGCGGGCCGACGCGGTGGTGGAGGGGCGGCCCGGCGCGTCGCTGGAGCTCGTCGGCGCCGACCTGCTCGGCGCGGCGCGCGGCCCGACGGCGCTGCCGCCGGGCGCGCTCCAGGGCGCCCTGGGCACGCCGGGCTGGGTGGCGGTGACGCCGGCCTGGGCGGACGAGATGGGCTGGCGCGTGGGCGACCGGATCGACGTGTCCCTCGGCTCGCGCCGTGCGCGGCTGGTGCTGGGGGCGCGGGTGGACTTCCAGGCGGCGGCGCCGCTGGCGAGCCGCCGGCTGGCGCTGATGGACATCGGGCAGGCGCAGGGGCTGCTCGGCACGCGCGGTCGCATCCACCAGATCGACGTCCGGGCCGCGCCGGGCGTGGCGCCGGCGACGCTGGCGGAGCGGCTCTCGGCGGTGCTGGGCGAGCGCGCGCGCGTGGCCACGCCCGAGCAGCGCACCGTGGAGGCCGGGGGGCTGCTCTCGGCCTTCCGCCTGAACCTCACCGCGCTGTCGCTGGTCTCGGTGCTGGTGGGCGGGTTCCTGGTCTACGCCTCGGTGCGCGCCTCGCTGGCGCGCCGGCGCGAGGAGCTGGGGCTGCTGCGGGCGGTCGGCGCCACCCGCGCGCAGGTGCTGGGGCTCGTGCTCGGCGAGGCGGCGCTGCTCGGGGTCCTCGGCACGGCCGCGGGCGTCCCGCTGGGCTGGCTCGCGGCGCGGGCCAACGTGGGCGCGGTCTCCGGCACCGTCCGCAACCTCTACCTGCTGGAGGGGATCGACCGCGTGGCGCTGACGCCGGGCCTGGTCGCGCTGGCCGCCGCCACCGGGCTGGCCGGCGCGCTGGCGGGCGCCCTCTGGCCGGCGCTCGACGCGGCCCGCGCCGACCCGCGCGCGCTCCTCGCCTCGATCACGCTGGAGGAGGGCGCCGGGGCGCGCGCCGGGCGCCTGCTGGCGGCGGGGCTCGCCGCCCTCGCGGGCGGGCTGGCCGTGTACGTGATCGCGGGTCAGCGGGTCGCCGCGGCCGGCTTCGCGCCGGCGGTGGGCATCCTGGTGGCGGTGCCGCTCGCCACGCCGGCGCTGCTCCGCGCGCTGGGCCGCGCCGGCCTCCCGCACCGGCTCGGGATCGCGTACGGGCTCCGCAGCCTGGGCGGGCGGCTCTCGGCCTCGGCGCCCGCGGCGGGCGCGCTGGCGGTGGCGGTCGCCATGCTCGCCGGCGTGACCGTGATGGTGGGGAGCTTCCGCGACACGGTGGAGCGCTGGCTCGACGCCACGCTGCGCGCCGACGTGTACGTGACCACGCCCTCCTGGCGCCGGGCGCGCAGCGAGGCGACGCTCGCGCCCGACGTGCTCGCGACGTTGCGCGCGCATCCGGGGGTCCGGTCGGTGGACGTGCTGCGGCAGCACACCGGCTACACCGCCGACGGCCGCCGCGTGCAGGTGTCCGGCGTGGAGGCCGCGCTCGCCGGCGCCGGGCAGCGCGTGGTGCTGGTGGGCGGCGACGCGGCGGCCGCGATGCGGGCGCTCCACGTGGACGGCGCGGTGCTGGTGTCGGAGCCGCTCGCGCGCAAGGCTGGCCTCGCGCGCGGGGCCACGCTCGCGCTGCGCGGCCGCGCCGGCCCGGTGCGCTTCCCGGTGGCCGGCGTCTACCGCGACTACGGCGCCGAGGGCGGGGCGGTGCTGATGGACCTCCAGGCGTACGCGCGCGCGTTCGGCCCGGGCGCCCCCTCCAACGCCGCGCTCACGCTCGCCCCCGGCGCCGACCCGGAGCGCGCGGTGGCGGCGCTGCGGGCCGCGCTCCCCGGCGCCGCGCTGCAGATCCGCTCCAACCGCACGCTCCGCGCCGAGGTGCTCGCCATCTTCGAGCAGACGTTCGCGGTGACGCGGCTGCTCGAGGCCATGGGGCTCGTGATCGCCGCCGCGGGGGTGACGCTCTCGCTGCTGGTGCTGGCGCGCGACCGGCGCGCCGAGCTGGCGCTGTACCGGGCGCTGGGCGCGAGCCGCGGGCAGCTGTTCCGGGTGTTCCTGGGGCGCGGGCTGGCGGTGGGCGGGGCGGGGTTGCTGCTCGGGCTGGCCGGCGGCGGCGCGCTCGCGATCGTGCTGGTGCGCGCGGTCAACCCGGCGTTCTTCGGCTGGACGCTCGGGATCTCCGTCCCGCTGCGCGCGCTCGCCCTCGAGGCGCTCGCCATCCTCGCCGCCGCCGCGGCGGCCAGCCTGTACCCGGCGCTCGCGGCGAGCCGCACCCCGGCGCAGGAGCTCTCCCGCGATGCGCTCTAGCCTGCTCGCCCTCGCGCTCGCGGCCTCGCTGGGCACCGACGCGGGCGGCGCCACCGCGGCGCGCGCGACGGAGTCTGCGCCCGCGCCCGACGCTGCGAGCGCGTCGGAGGGCCGGGGCGGCGGGGCCTGGGCGCCGGCCGATCCCTCGCACCGCTGGAGCTTCCCGCGCGACCACCACGCGCATCCGGAGTACCGGAACGAGTGGTGGTACCTCACGGGCACGCTGGAGGACGCGGCCGCGCCCGGCCACCGGCTCGGCTACCAGGTGACGTTCTTCCGCGTGGGCCTGGTGCGCGATCCGCCGGCGCTCGCGTCCGCCTGGGCGACCGGCGGCGCGGTCATGGCGCACCTCGCGATCACCGACCCGCGCGCGGGGACGCACCGCTTCTCGGAGGTGCTCTGGCGCGAGGTCCCGATGCTGGGCGGCTTCGGGGCGACGGGCGAGCCGGTGCTGGCCTGGGCCGTCGCGCCGCCCGGCACCGCGGGCCGCTGGGCGCTCGCGCTCGGCGACGACGGGACGTTCACCCTCTCGGCCCGCGACGACGCGCAGGGGATCGCGCTCGACCTGGTGGCGCGGCCGGAGCGCCCGGTCGTGCTGCAGGGGCCGAACGGCTACAGCCGCAAGGCCGTCGCGCCCGGCCACGCCAGCCTCTACTACTCGTTCACCCGGATGGCGACCTCCGGCACCGTTTCGCTGGGCGGCCGGGCGCGCGCGGTGCGCGGGACGAGCTGGATGGACCGGGAGATGGGCTCGTCCCAGCTCGCGCCCGCGCAGGTCGGCTGGGACTGGTTCGCGCTCCGGCTCGCCGACGGGCGCGACCTGATGCTGTACGCGCTCCGGCGCGCCGACGGCACCGTGGACTTCCGCCGCGCCACGCTGGTGACGCCGGACGGCGCGGTGCGGTGGCTCGACGCGGACGCCTGGCGCGCCGAGCCGCTCGGGCGCTGGCGCAGCCCGGCCACCGGCGCCGAGTACCCGCTCGGCTGGACCGTCACGATCCCGTCGGCGGGGATCCGCCTCACGGTGCGACCCGAGCTGGAGGCGGCGGAGAACGTCTCCGCGCGCGTGCCGGGGCTCGCCTACTGGGAGGGGCCGGTGCGACTCACGGGTCCGGACGGCCGCGCCGCGGGCGAGGGATACGTCGAGCTGACGGGCTACGGCGCGCGCGCGCGGCCACCCATCTGATCGCGTCGCTGCGATACACTGCCGGCGCATGACCGATCTCGACAGCGCCATGGTGGACCTCGTGGCGCGCCAGCAGGTGAAGGTCCCGCCCTATCCCGCGGTCGCGTTCCAGATCGACGCGCTGCTGCGCACGCAGGACTACGGCCTCGACGATCTCGCGAGGCTGGTGGCGTCGGACCAGGTGCTCGCGGCCGACGTGCTCCGGTGCGCGAACGCCGCGCTCTACGCCCGCGGCGCGCCGGTGGCCTCGGTGAAGCAGGCGGTGCAGCGCATCGGCGCGACGGACGTCGCCCGGCTGGCGCTCGCCTCGGGGCTGGGCGCGCACGTGCTCGCGGCCGGGAGGCTCGCGCCGCTGCGCCGGCGCGTCTGGATGGACGCGCTCGCCTCGGCGCTCCTCTGCCAGGCGCTGGCGCGAGGGCGCGGCCTCTCCCCCGAGATCGCGTTCTCGGCCGGCCTCCTGCACGACTTCGGCAAGGTGGTGGCCATCGCCTGCCTGGAGGACCTGCTGGCGCGCCGCGAGGGCGCGGTGCCGCGGCAGGCCTCGGAGTGGGCCGCGATCGCCGAGCGGTTCCACGTGGAGATGGGCGTGGTGATGGCGGCGCGCTGGGAGCTGCCGCCGGTGCTGGCCGACGTCGTCGCGCAGCACCACGCCGAGCGCATCGGCGCGGCGGCGGACCCGCGGTACGTGGAGACGGTCGCGGCGGTGGACGAGGTGGTGCGCCTGCTCGCGGACCGGACCTCGGTCGCCGCCGACGACCTCGCCGAGGCGGCGCTGCTCGACGCGGCGGAGCGGCCGCTGGTGGTCCGCGCCATCGAGGTGCTGCCCGGCTTCGTGGCGGCGTTCGAGCGTCCCGAGGCGTGGAAGGCCGACGTGGGCGCGAGCCTGATCGCCCCGCCACCGGGTCCGGCCCCGTCGGCGGGGCACCCGCTGCCGTACCTCATGACGCTGCGGCTCGGCGGCACCGAGCACGTGTTCGACATCCGCGCGATGGGCGGGGCCCAGTGCGTGGTCTCCGGGCCGCGCGCGCTGCCCGAGAACGTGCTGCTGGAGATGAAGATCGCGTGCGACCCGGCGCTGCGCGGGTTCGCGACCGTGAAGCTGGCCTGGGCCGAGCACGGCCGGTCGCTCATGCTGGTGCAGCCGTACGGCCTCCCCGCCGAGGCGCTCGCCCGCTGGAAGGCGCTGTTCGAGGGGGCGGCCGCCGCGGCCGCCTGAGCGCGGCCGCCCCGCCGGCGACGCCCGCCCCGCGCGGCGCTCCCGGCGGTGGCGGCGCCCGGGCCTTACAACCCCTGGCATGCTCGACGAGCGGGGCGCGCTCGCGCGGGGCGCGGCGGAGGCCATCCGGGCGGGGTACGAGGCGTACCAGGCCGAGCGCGCGCGCATCACCGCGCGCGCCCGCGCGCGGTTCGAGGCGCGCGACTGGGCCGGCGCGCAGCGCGACGCGCGGGAGCGGCTCGACCTGCGCGACGGCGTGGTGCACCGGACGGTGGGCGAGGTCCGGGCGGAGCTGGGCGGGGCGGTCCAGGACCGCGAGGTGTGGCGCCGCGCGAAGGAGGCGTTCGAGGCGGCGGCCGGGTCGAGGCCGGACTTCGAGGTCGCCGGGTCGTTCTTCAACTCGGTCACGCGGCGCGTGTTCACCACGGTCGGCGTGGACCCGGCCATCGAGTTCCTGGCGGCGGACGCGCCGCCGCCGCGCGAGGATCCGCCGCAGCACCGCACCTTCCCGCGCGAGGCGACCACCGAGGCGCTGCTCGCGCGCGTCCTGCGCGCGACCCCGATCTCCGCGCCGTTCGAGGATCTCGCCCGCGACGCGCGCCTCGCCGCCCTGGAGCTGGACGCGCACGTTCGCGGCCTCCCGGATCGCCAGCCGATCGAGGCGGTGGAGCTGGCGCGGCCGGTCTTCTACCGCGGGAAGGGCGCGTACCTGGTCGGACGGATCCGGCGCGGCCGGCACCTGACGCCGCTCGTGCTGGCGCTCGCGCACGGCGAGCGCGGCGTCGCGCTCGACGCGGTCCTGTTCACCGAGGAGGACGTGTCGATCGTCTTCGGCTTCACCCGCTCCTACTTCCACGTGGCGCTGGAGCGCCCCCGCGCCATGGTGGCGTTCCTGTCCACGCTGCTGCCGCTGAAGCGGCGCTCGGAGCTCTACACCGGCCTCGGCTACCACAAGCACGGCAAGGCAGAGCTGTACCGCGAGGTGACGCTCCACCTGGCCGAGGGCGAGGACCGCTTCGTGCCGGCGCGCGGCGACCGCGGGCTGGTGATGTGCGTGTTCACGCTCCCCGGGCTCGACGTGATCTTCAAGGTCATCCGCGATCGCTTCGCCCCGCCCAAGCAGACCACCCGGCGCGAGGTGATGGACCGGTACCGCCACGTGTTCCGCCACGACCGCGCCGGGCGGCTGGTGGACGCGCAGGAGTACGAGCACCTCGCGTTCCCGGCCGGCCGCTTCGCGCCGGCGCTGCTCGAGGAGCTGCGCACCGAGTGCGGCGACGGCGTGCGCGTGGCCGACGGGGAGGTGGCCATCCGGCACCTCTACGCCGAGCGCCGCGTCACCCCGCTCAACCTGTTCGTCCGCGAGGCGGACGAGTGGACGGCACGCCAGGCGGTGCTCGACTTCGGCTGCGCGCTGCGCGACCTCGCCGCCACCGACACCTTCCCCGGCGACCTGCTCCTCAAGAACTTCGGCGTGACGCGCCACGGCCGCGTCATCTTCTACGACTACGACGAGCTCACCCGGGTGACCGACTGCAACTTCCGCGACCTCCCCGGCGCTGGGCCCGGCGACGGCGGCGAGGACGGGTGGGGCGGCGGCCCCGACGCCGGCTACGACGGCGGCGATCCGCCGTTCTACGTCGGGCCAGCGGACGTGTTCCCGGAGGAGCTGCTGCCGTTCCTCGGGCTGACGGGGCGGCTCCGCGAGGTGTTCCTGCGGGCCCACGGGGAGCTGCTCACCGGGCGCTGGTGGCGCGAGATCCAGGCGCGGCTGCGGGCGGGGGAGATCGTGGACATCTTCCCGTACCGCGAGGAGCAGCGGCTCCGCCACGCCCGTCCATGAGCCGATCCGAGACCACTCGACCTTCCAGGGACCTGGCCTCCGCGGCCCGGCGTGCCAGGATGCGCCGCCCTCGCGTGCCCTCCCTGGCCTCCACCGCGGCGCTGGCCGCCCTCCTGCTCGCGCTCCCGGGCCGCGCCGCCGCGTCCGGCGACGCGCCGGTGCGGGTGGCGGGCGCGGCGTTCGCGCCGTGGCAGGACGCGGGCGGCGCGCACCTCAAGCTGCAGGGGGCGGGGCTGTTCCGGTGGGGCTGGTTCGTGAAGGTGTACGCGGCGGCGCACTACCTCGACGCCGCGGCGCCGGGTGCGCCGCCCGAGGCGGACGTGGCGCGCCGGCTCGAGATCGCGTGCCTGGTGAACGTGAGCGCGGCGGAGCTGGCGCGCGCCACCGACCGGCTGATGGAGCGCGCCCACGGGCCGGAGGTGCTGCGGGCGCTCGGCGCGCGCCTGGCGCGGCTCCGCGCGGCGTACGTCGGGCTGAAGCCCGGCGATCGCTACGCGCTCACCTACACGCCCGGCCGCGGCACCGAGCTGTCGCTGAACGGCCGCACGCTGGCGCGGGTGGAGGGGGCGGACTTCGCGCGCGCCTTCTTCTCGATCTGGCTGGGGAGCCGGCCGGTGGACGGCGGGCTGCGCGACGCGCTGCTGGGCGCGGGCGACGGCGCGGCGGTGGCCCGCGCCCGGTCGCGCGGCTGATCCCGGCGCGGGGCGCGGCCCGGCGCCGCACGCGAGCGTTGCACCCACAGCCCGCGGTGTGTCCTACTCGGCGCGCACCTGCGGCACGGCGGACACGGCCCCGCGGTCGGCGCCCGAAACCTCCCGGACGGCGCGGGGGCGAGCGCTGGCCTCCCGCCTGCAATGCCGTCGCCCGGACCGGGAGGACCCATGCTCCGCACCCCGCTCGCCGCCCTGCTGGCGGCCCTCGCCCTCACCGCCTGCGGCCGCGGCTGCGGCCCCGCGCCGACGCCGGACGGCGTGGCGCTCTCGCCGCTGCCCGAGCCGCCCCCGCTCGCCATCCCCGAGGGCGCGCTGGCCGCGGCCGGCGAGCTGGCGGTGGTGGCGGCGCGCCCGGTGGGGCCGGTGGAGGGCGAGGTCCGGCCCGCCATCACGTTCTCGCGGCCGGTGGTGGCGCTCGGCGCGAGCGACCCGGCCCGCGATCCCGCGGCCGCGATCACGATCTCGCCGCCGGTCGAGGGCGAGTGGCGCTGGCTGGGCTCGGCCACGGTGGAGCTCGTGCCGCGCGCGCTCCTCCCGCTCGCGACGCGGTTCACCGTCACCGTCCCGGCCGGCCTGCGCGCGGTGGACGGCGCCGCGCTCGCCGCGCCCTACGTGTTCACGTTCGAGACGCCGCGCCCGGCGGTGCAGCGGCTCCTGCCGCGCGAGGGCTACGGCTGGCTGGCGCCGGGCGAGCCGGTGTCGCTCGTGCTCGACCAGCCGGTGCGGGACCTCGCCGCCCACCTCAGGCTGAAGGTCGGCGGAGAGGACGGCTGGCCCTACGCGCTGAAGGAGATCCCGGTCGCCGCCGAGAAGCCCGCCGCCCCCGGGCGCCGCCTGCCGACACCGGAGCCGGCCGCGCGCACCGGCCGCGATCGCCGCGTCCGGTACGAGGTCACGCCCCGGCGCCCGTACCCGCTCGACACGCCGGTGGAGCTGCGCATCGAGGGCGCGCTCGCCGGCGCCGAGGGCCCGCTGACGCTGGAGGGCGCGCCGCGCTTCGCGCTCCGGACCTACGGGCCGCTGCGCATCGCCGCGGTGGAGCCCTGCTGGTGGGGCGGGGAGCGCTGCCCGCGGGGCCCGGTCCGGATCCGCACCACCAACCCGGTGGACCGCGCCACGCTCGCGGCCGCGATCACCATCACGCCGCCGGTGAAGATCGACTGGGACGAGGTGGACGTCACCGGCCCGGACGCGAGCGCCGCGGAGGTGATCCTGCCGGCCGCGTTCGCGCCCGGGACCCGCTACCGGATCGCGATCGGGCCGGCGCTCCGCGACGTCTTCGGCCAGGCCCTGGCGGAGCGGTCCGAGCGGACCTTCGACACCTCCGACCTCGAGCCCGAGCTCGACGCCGGCGAGGAGCTGGCGCTGCTCGAGGCGGGCGGGGACGGGGCGCTGCCGGTCGGCGCCACCAACCTCGCGACGGTGGAGGCGACGCTCGCGCCGCTCGACGTGCCCGCGCTGGCGCGGCTGCTCGCGAGGCCGGATCGCGCCGACCTGGGCGGCGGGCCGGCGGTGTCCCGCACGCTGGACGTGGCGGGGCCGCGAAACACCGGCCGCACCGTGCCGCTCCCGGTGCGCGAGCTGCTGGCGGGCCGCGGCACCACGCTGTTCGCGGTGCGGGTGGTGGCCCCGGAGATCCACGTCGAGCAGCCCTGGCAGCGGTGGCGGCGCGAGCGGCGGATCGTCGGCCAGCTCACCGATCTCGCGGTCCACGCGAAGCTCGGCGCGACCGGCGGCGTGGTGTGGGTGACGCGGCTCTCCGACGGGAAGCCGGTGCCCGGCGCGGACGTCGCGCTGCACGATCGCGACGGCATCGAGCGCTGGCGCGGACGGGCCGGCGCCGACGGGCTCGCCGAGGTGCCCGGGCTGGCGGAGGTCATCCCGCCGGCCGGGAAGGAGCGGCAGTACCCGTGGGCCACGCCGTTCGCGCTGGTCTCGGCGCGGGCCGGCGGCGACCTCGGCGTCACGCTCTCGAGCTGGTCGGGCGGCCTCGATCCGGCGGCGCAGGACGTCCCCACCGACTGGGACGGGACCGAGCCGCGGCCGCTCGGCGGCGTGTTCGCGGACCGCGGGATCTACCGGCCCGGCGAGAAGGTGCACCTGAAGGGCCTCGTCCGCACCCGCGCGCTGGGCCGGATCGGGACGCCGCCGCGCGGGAAGGCGACGGTGACGGTGCTGAGCGCGCGGGGCAAGGAGATCTGGTCCGGCGAGGCGGCGCTGACGCCGTTCGCGACCTGGTCGGTCGAGGTGCCCATCCCGGGCGACGCGCCGCTCGGCGCGTTCGAGGTGCGTGCGCGGGTGGAGGCGGGCGGGGCGGTGCTGCCCTACCACGCCGGCTTCCGCGTGGAGGAGTACCGCGCGCCGCAGTTCCAGGTGGACGTCACCGCGCCGGCGCGCGAGGTGACCGCGGGCGAGCCGCTCCGCGCGGAGGTGCTGGCCCGCTACCTGTTCGGCGGGGCCATGCCGAAGGCGGCGGTGCGCTGGACCGCCAGCCGCGAGTCGATCGAGTTCCAGCCGCCCGGGCACCCGGGCTTCGCGTTCGGTCCGCAGACCTGGTGGTGGGACGACGAGGCGCCCCGGCGGACGGCGGACGTGGTCGCCTCCGGCTCGGGCGAGACCGGCGACACCGGCCACCTCGCCATCGACGCCGGCAAGGCCGAGGCCACCGGCGGCCGGACGTTCGCGGTGACGCTCGAGGCCGAGGTCACCGACGTGAACCGGCAGCGGCTCGCCTCCCGCGCCGCGGTCACCGTCCACCCGGCGGCGGTGTACGCCGGCGTGCGGCGCAAGGGCGCCGGGTTCGCCGAGGCGGGGAGGCCGGGCGAGCTGGAGGTGATCGCGGCGGCGCCGGACGGCGCGGTGCGGGCCGGGGTCGCGGTGGAGCTCGTGGTGAAGAAGCGGGAGTGGCGCTGGATCCGCAAGAAGGGCGTGGGCGGCCGCTGGGTGACCGAGAGCGAGGTGGTGGAGGAGCGGGCCGGCGGCTGCGCGCTGCGCACGCGGGAGGAGCCGGTGGCGTGCGCGTTCACGCCGCCGGCGCCGGCGCTGTACGTGGCCGAGGCCACGCTGAAGGACGCGCAGGGGCGCGCGCAGGTCACCCGGTTCCCGTTCTACGCCACCGGGCCGGGCTGGGTGTCCTGGCAGCGCGAGGACACCGGCCGCATCGACCTCGTGCCGGACAAGCAGGGCTACCAGCCGGGCGAGGTGGCGAAGGTGCTGGTGAAGAGCCCGTTCCCCCGCGCCGAGGCCATCCTCACCCTCGAGCGCGAGGGCGTGCGGTCCGCGCGGCGGGTGACGCTGGAGGGCAGCGCCACCACGCTGGAGGTGCCCATCACCGAGGAGGACATCCCGAACGTCTTCGTGTCGGTGCTGCTGGTGCGCGGCCGGGTCGCCGCGGCGGAGGCGCGCGGCGAGGCGCCGGGCGGCGCGGGCGCCGATCCGGGCCGGCCCGAGGTGCGCGTGGGGTACGCGAAGCTCGCGGTGGAGCGGCGCGCGAAGCGGCTCCAGGTGGCGCTCGAGCCGGACCGGGCCGAGAAGCGGCCGCGCGAGCCGGTGGAGGTGCAGATCCGCGTCACCGACCACGCCGGGAAGGGCACGCCGGCCGAGGTCACCGTGTGGGCGGTGGACGAGGGCATCCTCCGGCTCACCGGCTACGAGCCGCCGGACCCGGTGGCGCTGGTCCACCCGGAGCGCGGCCTGTCGGTGCGCCTGGGCGAGTCGCTCATCCACCTGGTGGAGCGGGCCCGCTACGGCGAGAAGGGCAGGTCGCCGGGCGGCGGCGGCGGCGGGGAGGGCGCGGGCGCCGGCTTCCGGACGCGCTTCGAGACCACGGTCCTGTTCGCGCCGGAGGTCCACACCGACGCGGACGGCCGGGCCACGGTGCGGTTCACGGCGCCGGACAACCTCACCACCTGGCGCATCATGGCGGTGGCGGTGTCGCGCGGCGATCGGATGGGCGCGGGCCGGTCCAAGGTGACCGTCTCGAAGCCGCTCCTGGCGCTCCCGGCGCTGCCGCGGCTGGCGCGGGTGGGCGACCGGTTCGAGGCCGGCGTGGTGGTGCACGCGCCGGGCGCGCCGGCGCAGGAGGTGGAGGTCCGCGCCGAGGCGAGCGGCCTCGTCCTCGACGGCCAGGCGGTGAAGAAGGTCCGGCTCGACGGCGCGCCGCGGGAGGTCCGCTTCGCGTTCCGCGCCGAGGCGCCGGGCCTGGCGGTGCTGCGTTTCGCCGCGCGCGGCGCGGCCGGGCAGGACGGCGTGGAGCAGCGGCTCCCGGTGCGGCTCGCGGTGGAGCAGGAGGCGGTCGCCGTGTCCGGCGACACGCGCGATCGCCGGCGCGAGGCGCTGGCGCCGCCGGCCGGGGCGCGGCCGGACGTGGGCGGCCTGGAGGTGCGGCTCGCCTCCACCGCGCTGGCCGGCTTCTCCGAGGGCATGCGGCAGCTCGTGGAGTACCCCTACGGCTGCCTGGAGCAGCTCTCCTCGCGGCTGGTCCCGTTCATCGCGCTGCGCGAGCTGCAGGGTCGGCTCGGGCTGCGTCACCTGCCCGGCGAGCGCGCGCCGGCGCCGCCGGACTGGGCGCGCGCGTGGCTGGGCGACGAGGTGTTCCGCATCCAGGAGACCGACGATCCGGACGAGGTGGTCCGGCGGACGGTGAAGGCCATCGAGCGGCTGCAGGGGCCGGACGGCGGCTACCGCTACTGGGCGTCCTCGGAGTGCTCGGCGCCGTGGGCGTCGTCGTACGCGGTGCTGGCGCTGGGCCGGGCCGCCGAGCTGGGCTACCCGGTGGAGCGCGCCGCGCTCTCGCGCGGGCAGAAGTACCTCGCCGGCACCGTGGCGGCCGGGCGCTGCACGCGCTGCGGCAGCTCCTGCGCCACCCCGGACGATCCCACCCGCGTGTTCGCGCTGTACGCGCTCGCGCGCACCCGCGCCCCGAAGGCCTCCTTCCACGCCGAGCTGGTGGCGCGCCGGGCGGCGCTGCCGCTGTTCTCGCAGGCGATGCTGGCGGACGCGCTGCTCGTCACCGGCAGCCGCGACGAGGGCCGGCGGGTGCTGCAGGAGGTGCTGAACCACGTGAAGGAGTCGCCCACGGGGGCGCACCTCGAGGAGGCCGACCCGCGCACGTACGCGCCGCTCTGGTCGTCCGACACCCGCACCACCGGCATCGTGCTCGGGACGCTCGCGTCGACCCTGCCCGATCACCCGTACGTGCCGAAGATGGCGGCCTGGCTCGCCGGGGTCCGCCGCGCCGACGGGCGCTTCCGCAACACGCAGGAGGCGGCGTTCGCGCTGCTCGCGCTGTCCGAGGTGATGCGCGCCCGCGAGAAGGACGTGCCCGACTTCACCGCCCGGGTCTCGCTCGCCGGCGCCGAGGTGGCCTCGGCGCGCTTCGCCGGGCGGAGCGTCGAGGCGGTGCGCCGGGAGCTGCCCATGTCGCGCCTGCCGCGCGGCGGCGGCGCGCTCGACTTCGCGCGCGACGGCACCGGCGGCGTCCTCTACTACGGCGCGGTGCTGCGCTGGGCGCCCGCCGAGCTGCCGCGGGAGCCGCTCGAGCGCGGCATCCACGTGCAGCGCTGGATCGAGCCGTATGCCGGGGGCGGCCAGGTGCGCGCGGTCGCGGCCGGCGAGCTGGTGCGGATCCGGGTGCGGCTCGGCACCTCGCAGGAGCGGCACCACGTGGCGGTCTCGGTGCCGGTGCCCGCCGGGCTGGAGATCGTGGACACCTCGCTCGCCACCACCGCCGCCGTGGCGGCCGCGCCGGCGCCAGGCCGGGACGAGGGCGAGGACGCCGAGGCGGGCGAGGGCTACGCCTGGGAGTCGGCGGAGGACCTGTCGGAGGAGGAGGCGGGATCGCCGGAGGGCTGGGCGTTCCGCTTCTGGAGCCCGTTCAACCACCAGGAGCGGCGGGACGACCGGCTGGTGCTGTTCGCCGACGCGCTGCCGCCGGGGCTCCACCTGGCGACGTTCGTTGCCCGCGCCACCACGCCCGGGACGTTCCTGCTCGCGCCGGCCCGGGCCGAGGAGATGTACGCGCCGGAGGTGTTCGGCCGCTCCGACGCGGGCACGTTCGAGGTGCGGGCCGGCGGCGGCCGCTAGGGGGCTCGGTGCCGGAGGCGTTCCAGCGGGCCGCGAGGGCCCTCCGCCCCGCCCTCGGGCGGCTCGCGGCCGCGCTCGCCGGCCTGGGCGCGGTGGCCGCGCTCGCGGCGGCGGTGTTCGTCGGCTGGCCGCTGCCGGACGGGCTGCTCGAGCGCCGGCCGGTGGCGGCGGTGCGTTTCACGGACCGTGACGGCGGGCTCCTGCGCGAGGTGGCCTCGCGGGCGGACGGGCGCAGCGTGCCGCTGCCACCGGGCGAGCCGGTGCCGCCGCGGGTCCGCGCCGCGTTCCTCGCCGCGGAGGACGCGCGCTTCGACCGCCACCCCGGCGTGGACCCGCTGGCGGTGGCCCGCGCCGGCTGGCAGCTCGCCCGGTACCGGCGGGTGGTGTCGGGCGCGTCCACCCTCACCATGCAGCTCGCCCGCGCGCTCGTCCCGCACCCGCGCACCGCGGGCGGCAAGGCGCTCGAGGCGCTGTGGGCGCTGCGGCTCGAGGCGCACCTCGGCAAGGACGAGCTCCTCCGCGCGTACCTGGACCGCGTCCCGCTCGGCGGCGACCTGTACGGCGTGGAGGCGGCGGCCGGGCTGTACTTCGGCCGTCCGGCGCGGACGATCTCCGCGGCGCAGGCGGCGCTGCTCGCCGGGCTGGCGCGCGCGCCCACCGCGCTCGACCCGCTCCGGCGGCCCGAGGCCTCGCGCGACCGCGCCCTGGCGGTGCTCGGCCGGATGGAGGCGCTCGGCCTGGTCGGCGCCGAGGAGGCGCGGCTGGCCCGGGACGCGCCGCTCGACCTCGCCCCGGCCGACCGGAGCTTCGAGGCGCCGCACCTGGTGGACGCGCTCTCGGCCCGGCTGGGCGCGCTCGGGCTCGACGCCGCCGCCGAGGTGGAGACCACGCTCGACCGCGGCCTGCAGCGCGACGTGGAGGACCTCGTCCGCGCCGAGCTGGCCGGCGATCCGCGCCTCGGCAACGCCGCCGTCGTCGTGGTGGACAACGCGAGCGGCGAGGTGCTCGCGTACGTCGGCTCGGCGGACTTCCTCGACGCGGCCGCGCTCGGCCAGAACGACGGCGTGCGGGCGCGCCGCCAGCCGGGCTCGGCGCTGAAGCCGTTCGCCTACGGCCTGGCGCTCGCGCGCGGCTGGACCGCGGCGTCGGTCCTGTCCGACGTCGAGGTGCGGCTCGCGACCCCGACCGGCGACTGGGTGCCGCGCAACTACGACCGGCGGGCGCACGGCCCGGTGCTGCTCCGCGCGGCGCTGCAGAACAGCTACAACGTGCCCGCGGTGCGGCTCGCCGAGGCGCTCGGGCCGGAGCGGGTGCTGCGCACGCTGCGGGCGGCCGGCTTCGAGTCGCTGGACGGCGGCGCCGAGCGCTACGGCGCCGGGGTGGTGCTGGGGAACGGCGACGTGACCCTGCGCGAGCTGGCGCGCGCGTACCGCGGCCTCGCCCGCGGCGGCGTGCTGGAGCCGCTCCGCGAGGTGCGGGCCGCGCGCGACGCGGCCGGGCGACCGCTGGCGGTGGCGGGAGAGCTCGCGCCGCGGCGGTTCCTGCCGGCGGGCGCGGTGGCGCTGCTCGGCGAGATCCTCTCCGACGAGGCGGCGCGGGCGCCCGCGTTCGGCGTGCACAACGCGCTCCGGCTCCCGTTCCCGGTGGCGGCGAAGACGGGGACCTCGCGCGCGTACGTGGACAACTGGACCGCCGGTTACACCGCCGAGCGGACCGTGGCGGTGTGGGTGGGGAGCTTCGACGGGCGCCCGATGCAGGGCGTCTCCGGGATCACCGGGGCCGGGCCCATCTTCGCCCGCGTGATGGTGCGCGCCATGCGCGGCATCGAGCCCGCGCCGCTGGTGGACCGCGGCCGCTTCGCCCGCGCCCGCGTGTGCCCGCTCACCGGCCTGCGCGCAGGCCCTGGTTGCCCGGGCGCGCTCGACGAGGTCTTCCTGCCCGGCACGGCGCCCTCGGCGACCTGCGGCGCGCACGCGCGCGGCCCGGGCGCGCCGGTGGCGCTCGGGCCGGAGCTGCTGGGCTGGGCGCGAGCCGAGGGGATCGCGGCCGTGGCCGACGGGCCCGCTCCGGGAGCCGCCGGCGCCGGCGCGGCGCGGGTGCTCCTCCCCGCCGACGGCGACGAGTACCTGGTCGAGGCGGGCTATCCGGCGGGCGCGCAGGGCATCCCGCTGCGGCTGGCGCTGCCGCCGGGCACGGCGCGGGCGGAGGTGCGGGTCGGGGACGAGCGCCTCGCGCTCGGGCCGCCGTTCGCGGGGCGGCTCGAGGCCCGGCCCGGGCGCCACCGGCTGGAGGTGTGGCTCCCCGGCGGCGCCGCGCCGGCCGCGGTCAGCACCTTCACGGTGCGGGGCGCGCAGTGACGGCGGGGAGGGTGGCCGTCGCGGGCGTGCTCCTGCTGGTGGGCCCCGGCTCCGCCTCGCCCGCCGCGCCGTCGGCCGCGGCTCCGGCGGGCGCGTCCTCCGCCGCGGCGGCGCCGTCCATCGAGGTCGAGCTGCTCGCCCGCCTCGCGCCGCGGCGCATCGAGCTGGAGGGCGGCGGGCGGCGGCGCTCGGTCGCGGCCGCCGGCGACGGGCTCCGGCTGGACGGGGCGCCGGCGGGCGCGGTGCTCTCGCTCCCGGCCCGCACCTGGCGCATCGTCCCCGGCGGCGGCCCCGCGGCCCGGCCCCGCACCTACCGCGCCGCGCTCCGGATCCGCGCCGAGCGCGGGGTGCTGCGGGTGCGCGCCACGCTGGCGCTCGAGGACTACGTGGCCGGCGTGGTCGCGTCGGAGGCGCTGCCGGGCACGCCGCGCGAGGCGCTGCGCGCGCTGGCGGTGGTGGCCCGGTCGTACGCGCTCGCCGCGCCGCCGCGCCACCCGGAGGGCGCCCGCTGCGATCTCGCGCATTGCCAGCTCCTCCGCGGCGGCGGGGCGGACCGCGCGCACGAGGCGGCCGCGCGGGCGGCGGCGCGCGCCACCGCGGGCGAGGTGCTCCGGCTGCCGGGCGGCGCCGTGGCGGCGGCGCCGTTCCACGCCGCCTGCGGCGGCCACACCGCCGATCCGCGCCAGGCGTTCGGCGGTGCGGGGACGGGCGCCGCGGCGGTGGCCGACCCGGGCTGCCCGCCGGCGCGCTGGCGCGCGGCGCTCGACCCGGCCGCGCTGGCGGCGGCGGTGCGCGCCGCGCTCGCGGTCTCGGATCCGGCCGGCGCCGCGGCGGTGCCGGCGCGGCTCGGCGCGGCGGACCTCGCGGTGCGCGCCGGCGCAGGCGGGTGGGTGACGCAGGTGGGGGGCGCCGGCGGCGGCTGGGCGCTCGGGGGCGATGCGTTCGCGCGGGCCGCCGACGCGTCCGCGGGGCGCGGGGTGGTGCGGAGCTCGCGCTTCCGGCTCGCCGGCGGCGCCGGGCCTCCGGTGCTGGAGGGTGCCGGGCATGGCCACGGGGTAGGGCTCTGCCAGGCCGGCGCCGCGCGCCGCGCGCGGGCCGGGGAGGGGTACCGTGGGATCCTGCGCGCGTACTTCCCGGCCGCCGCGGTGGGACGGCTACCGGACGGGTCGCCCGCCGGAAGATCGGCCGATGCGGGCGCACGCCGCGCCCTACCGCCGGGCGGCGCGCATCGCTAGCCTCCCCGTCATGCCGAGACCTTTCGACGAAGCGCACGCGGCCACGTACGACGAGCGCTTCGCCGCGCTCGCCCCGATGCGCGACGCGCTGCACCTCGTGACCCGCCTCGCGCTCGGCGAGCTGCCCGCCCAGGCCCGGATCCTCTGCGTCGGCGCGGGCACCGGGGCGGAGCTCCTGTCGCTCGCGGCGGCGTTCCCGGGCTGGCGCTTCACCGCGGTCGATCCCTCCGAGCCCATGCTCCGGCGCTGTCGCGCGCGCGCGCCCAGGCCGCGGGGGTCGCCGACCGGTGCCGCTTCCACGAGGGAACCATCGACGATCTCCCCGGCGAGCCCGGCGACCACGACGGGGCGACGGCGCTGCTCGTCTCGCAGTTCCTGGTGGATCCCGCGGCGCGGCAGGCGTTCTTCCGCGGGATCGCCGGCCGCCTGCGCCCCGGGGCGCCGCTCATGGTGGCGGATCTGGCCGCGCCGTCGCTGGAGGGCGGCCTGATCGCGCTGTGGGGCCAGGCCTGGCTGCACGCGGGCGTGCCGGCGGAGCAGGTCGCGCGGATGTCCGAGACCTTCCGCAAGGAGGTGGCGGTGCTCCCGCCGGACGAGGTCGCCGCCATCGTCGCGTCGGGCGGCTTCGACGAGCCCGTCCGCTGCTTCCAGAGCATCCTCATCCACGGCTGGCTGGCGCGGCGGACCGCCTCCCCGTGAACGATCACGGCCGCGCGTCGGCGCGGACCTCGCGGATGGCGCGGTCGATGGAGTCGCCGGTGCAGAAGTAGGCCAGCAAGCCGCCGCCGCGCTGGGCTGCGCGGAGCGCCGGCAGCGCCTCGGGATCGCGCAGCTCGCCGATCAGCTCGGCGGCGGCGCGGCGGGTCCCGCAGCCGTCGGCGCCGAGCAGCCGCCGGGCGTTCTGCCGGAGCACCGGGTCGGTCCGGAGCGCGGGCTCGGCCGCGAGCGCGAGCCGGTAGCGCCGCAGGCACTCGCCGGAGGCGCGGCGGGCGCAGGCCACGTCGCCGCGGAGCTTGTCGAGGAGCGGCCCGCGCCGGCCGGCGCGATCGGCCTCGTCGAGGAGGGCGCGGGCGCCGGCGGCGTCACCGGCAGATAGGCGCGCGGCCACGCTCGCGGCGAGGTCGGCCTCGCCGCGCGGGACGGCGAGGAGGCCGGCGAGGGCGAGGAGCGCGACGGCCAGCAGGGCGCGGCCGCGGCGCGTCGCGGGGAGGCGGGCGCGGGCGGTCCGGGCGAGCGGCCGGAGGCGACCGAGGCCGCGCAGCGCGGCGGCGCCGAGCGCGGGCGCGCGCCGGGCTGCGGACGTGACCGCGCCCACCGCCAGGGCGCGGGCCTGCGCGGCGAACGGCGCGAGGCGGGCGCGCGCCCGGGCGGCCAGCTCCGACCCGGCGATAGGGGCGGAAGCAGTGGACGGCGCCGGCGCCGGCGTCACGGCCAGGGTCGGCCTCGGCGCCGGCGTGGCGGCCAGGGCCGGCTCGAGGACGGCCGGCGCATCGAGGGATCGGGCGGGTGGCGCCGGCGGCGCGGCCTCCACCGTCCCGGGCGCCGGCGCGCCGAGCGCGGCGCGCAGCGGGTCGACGCTGCCCGGGCGGCGCCAGCGCGGCTTCGCGAGCGCGGCCGCGATCGCGTCCTCCAGCGCTGGCGGCACCGCCGGCCCCGGCGCCGCCGGCGGTCGGTACAGCACGCGGTGGGCGGCCTCGAGCGCGGTGGCCGCGTCGAAGGGGGACGCGCCGGACACGATCGCCTGCACCAGCGCCGCGGTGGAGAACACGTCTGCGCGCCGCCCGGGCCGCGCGCCGCGGAGCACCTCCGGCGCGGCAAAGGCGGCGCGCTCCACCGGCGCGCCCGGGCCGAGCGCGGGGCGCGCCGCGCCGCGAGCTCCGAGCGCCACCGCACCGCCCGGGCCGATCCGGACCGTGCACGGGTGCAGCGCCCCGTGGACCCGCCCCTCCGCGTGCAGCGCCGCCACCGCGCCCACCACCCCGCGCGCGATCGCCAGCGCGGCCCCCGCATCCGGGCGCGCCGCCAGCACCTCCGCCAGCGTCCGCGAGGGTTCGGCCGCGTCGCGCGCCGGTCCCGGCGTGCCGTCGGGCGCCGCGAGCGGGCGCGGTGGCTGCACGCGCCCCGGCGTGCCGGGCGCGTGGGCCGGCCTCGGGACGGGCGGCGCCGAGCCCGGCGCGGGGAGGGGCGGCGCGGTGTTCACGGAAAGAGAAGCTCCGCCCCGAGCGCGCCGCTGAAGGCCGAGTGCACCGAGGCGAGCCGGCCGTAGCGGGCCTCGGCGGAGAGCTGGAGCCGCCCGATCCGGCGGAGCACCGCGGCGCGGGCGTCGCCGCCGGCGCGCACCGCGCCGCGCGGGCCGGTGGTGAGCTGCACGGCCGGGCCGGCGTCGAGGACGAGGCGCCCGGCCAGGCCGTCGTCGCGCGCCAGCGAGAGGCGCGGCGAGGCGGTGGCGTGCAGCGGGGGCGAGAACAGGCGCGGCGCGGCCGGATCGGCGACCGGACCGTCGCCGGAGAGATCCCGGGCGTGGTGCACCGCCTCGACCGCGCCGCCCGCGGCCAGCTCGAAGCCGCCGGGCCGGGCCAGCACGCGGTCGGCGCGGGCGGCGACCCCGGCGGTGAAGGCGGAGCGGAAGCCCGCGCCGGACACGCTGCCGGCCCGGGCCGACAGCTCGCCCCGGAGGTCCTGGCCGGCGAGCGCCACCCGCAGCGCGGCGGCGGTCTCGGAGGCGGCGCCGACGACGCGCCCGTCCACGAGCTCGCCGGCGTAGGCGCGGAACGAGTCGAGGCGCGGCGCGCGCGAGACGGTCGCGACCAGGGTGGCGGCCCCCAGCGATCCCTCCACGCCGAGCGCGCCCTGGAACCCCTGTCCGGCGCGCCGCGCGCCGTCCCACCCGCCCGCCGCGTCGAGCCGCCAGGCCGGGTCGGGACGCCAGCGGCCGGTGACCCGCACCTGCCCGCCCTCGGCCCGCGCGCCGTCCGGCCCGCGGTGCGCCGCGGCGCCGGCCTCCACCGAGCCGGTGGTGAACGGCGTCGGGTCGGTGCGGCCGGTGGCGAACGCGCCCGCCGACGTGAACGCGAAGTCGCCGCCCGCCTGCGCCAGCGCCCGCCCCAGCGCGCCGGCGGCCGGCTCGCGCCCGCGGCGCAGGTCGCGCTCCAGCGCCGCCAGCTCGGGCCGGGCCGGGCCGTAGCGGCCGGCGAGGTCACCGTGCGCGAGCGCGCGGTCGGGGTCGCCGTTCCAGGCGTACGCCTGCGCGAGCCCGCGGTGCGCCTCGGCGTCCCGGGGCGCCGACGCGAGGACCGTCTCGTAGGCGGCGATGGCCTCGCCGCTCGTCTCCTTGCGGGCGCCGAGCACGCGCGCCAGCCCGAGGCGCGCGCGCCGCGAGCGCGGCTCGGCCCGCAGCACCGCCTGGTACTCGGCGCGGGCCTCGTCGCGGGTGGCCGGGTCGGCCGCGAGCAGCTCGGCCCGCTCCAGCCGCGCCTCCGCCGAGGGGCGCAACGCGATGGCCCGCGCGTACGCGTCGCGTGCCTCGGCGCGCCGCCCGGCCCTGGCGAGCGCCCGGGCCCGCCCGAGCGCCAGCTCCGCGTCGTCGGGCCGCCGCGCCAGCAGCGCGTCGTACAGCCCCACCGCCTCGCCGGCGCTGCGCGCGTCGGCGGCGAGCAGGCCCGCGAGCGTGCGCGCCGCGGCCTCGTCGCCGGGCGCCTCGCGCCGGCGGCGGCGCAGCTCGTCGATCGCCGCCTCGCGCCGGCCCGGATCCCAGAGCAGCAGCCGCAGCCGCTCGTCGCGCAGCGTCCGGTCCTCCGGGGCCGCCGCGAGCAGCCGGTCGTACTCGGCGAGCGCCTCGCCCAGCGTGCCGCGATCGCGCGCCAGCAGCCGCGCCAGCTCGCGCCGGCGGGCGGGGTCGTCCCGCACCGCCAGGCCCATGCGCAGGTAGCGCACCGCGTCCTTCGAGCGGTAGGCGTAGCGCGACCACTGCAGCAGCCCGGCCTGGCGGAACGCCAGCTCCGCGTCGTCCGGGAACCGCGCCAGGTGCCGGTCCAGCTCCGCGACGGCGAGATCGGTGTCGCCGTTCTGGAGCAGCGCCAGCGCCACGCCGCGCGAGGCCTCGCGGCTGCCCGGGTTCCCGGCGAGCGCCTTGCGGTAGGCCTCCACCGCCGCGGCGAAGTTGCCGATGCGCAGGTTGGCGCGCCCGCGCGCGAGGTACCAGGCCTCCGAGATCCCGGAGGGCAGGGCGGCGGCGGGGAGCGCGAGCACGGCCGCGAGGGCGGCGACGCGAAGGGTTCGGATCATCGGGCGGGGCTCCCCTCGAGCGTCAGGTCGTCAGGCGGCAAGGTAGGCATGCGGCTCGGCGCCCGGGACGGGCTCCGCCTGGAGCGTCAGCCCCAGGCGCCAGAGGCCCGGGAGGATGCGGTGCGCGTGGGCCACGCGCGCCCAGGCGATCCCCTCGGGGGCGAGCAGGGCCAGCGACGTCCCCGGGGCGGGCATGGCGTCGCCCGGGCCGGCGGCGACGAGGCCCAGCCCGCCCGGCGACGCGTCCACCGCCACGGCCCGGCAGGCGCGCCCCGCGCCGCAGAGCCGGAGCGGCCGGAGCGTCCGCCGCCGCGATCCGAGGCGGCGCCGCGCGCGGAGCGGCCGCACCGCCCGCCACAGCCCGGCGAGGAGGTGCCAGGCCATCGCCACCTGCCACCGGCTGCGGCCGGCGTGCGCGCCCGCGTGCGCCCCGTCGGCCGAGAACGCGATGCGGACGAGCGCGCGCGCGTCGGCCGCGGAGACGCCCTGGAACGCGAGCCCGGCGCGCGGCGTCCCGCCCACCGCCTCGAGGTAGGCGACCCGGGCCCGCAGGCGGAGCGGCTCGGGCGCGCCGAACGCCACCTCCACCTCGGCCGGCAGCGCGGCGCCGGGCGGCAGCGCCACCGCGGCGCCGCCGCGGGCGAGGTCGAGCGTGGTCGCGTCGAGCGAGAGGCCCGGCGCCTCCAGCCGCACCGGCACCCGCCGCCGGATCCGCTCGTCCTCGCGGCGCTGCGGGCGCTCCCAGGCGACCACCAGCGCGAGCAGCACCGAGACCAGGTTCGCGGCCGCCCAGGCCAGGTTGAACGCGTACGCCTCGACCTCGATGCCGAACGCCCACAGCTCCGCCGCGCCCTTCGCGATCGCGAGGAGCCCGACGCCGGCGGCCGCCAGCGTGAACGCCGAGGTGCGCAGGTCGAAGCGGCGCCGCTCGGAGCGCACGCCCTTGGGCGTCACCTTGAAGCCGAGGCGCCGAGGCAGGAGCAGGTCGAGCGTGGCGCGCGCCAGCGGGAACGCCACCGCGCCCTCGTACAGGCTGCCCCACAGCGCCCGCGGCCAGCCCGGCACCAGCGCGGACGCGGCCAGCGGGGCGGCCACCAGGTGCGGGACGAGGTAGGCGAGCAGCACCGGGAGCTCGGCGAAGAGCGGGTGCAGGTGGAACAGCAGGTACGCGAGCGGCGTCGCGAAGAACACGAGGCGCGCGAGCGGGAAGAAGAAGTACCAGAGCGAGGCGAGGTAGCCGACGCGGTGGCGCAGCGGCAGCCCGCGCTGGAGGAGCGGGTTGTCGCGGAAGAAGATCTGGAGGCACCCGAGCATCCAGCGCCGCCGCTGCACCACGTAGCTCGCCAGGTCCTCGGCGGAGAGCCCGGCGGCGAGGTCCTCGTCCACGAAGCGCGTGCGCCAGCCCCTCGCGTGCAGCTTCTGGCTGGTGTGGATGTCCTCGGTGATGGAGAGCAGGTGGAAGCCGCCCACCGAGGCGAGCGCCTCGCGGCGGAACACCGCCCCGCTCCCCACGAAGAACGCGCCCCCCCAGCGGTCGCGCCCGCCCTGGATGGCGTGGTTGAACAGGTCGGCCTCGTTCGGCACCGCGGCCGGCGCGCCGAGCGCGCGCTGGAAGACGTCGGGGTTGTAGAAGTGGTGCGGCGTCTGGACCACGCCGAGGCGCGGGTCGCGGAAGCAGGGCACCGTCCGCTCCAGGAACGCGGCGGTGGGCACGTGGTCGGTGTCGAACACGACCACCAGTTCGCCGTCGGTCCGGGCCAGCGCGGCGTTCAGGTTGCCGGCCTTGGCGTGACGCCGCGGGCCGGCCAGGTAGCGGGCGCCGTGCTCGGCCGCGAGCCGGGCCACCTCGTCGCGGTGCGAGTCGTCGCAGACCACCACCGTCTTGCGCGGGTAGCGCATGGCCGCGCAGGCGGCGAGCGTCTTGTCGAGGATGTCGAGCGGCTCGGAGTAGATGGGCACCATCACGTCCACCGACGGGTGCGGCTCCTCGGGCCCGAGCGGCGGCTCCGGCGGGCGGGCGCGGTGGCGCAGGCCGACCTGCACCGCGAGGAGGGCGACGGTGGAGAGCGCGTAGGCCTCGGCGGCGAGGAGCGACAGCGAGAGGAGCGGGCCGAGCGGCTCGACGAAGTTGAGCGTCGCGCCGGCGCGCCAGGCCAGGTACCGGACCGAGAGCCCGAGCGCGAGCGCCACCAGGGCGGCGCGCGCCGGCCAGAGGCGGCGCGCCAGCGGCGCGAGCAGCAGCGCCAGCCCGACCGCCAGCAGCGGGAAGCGATCGCGGAACGCGCCCCAGTCCAGCGAGGAGAGGAACGCGAGCGGCTCGTCGAAGCGGCGCAGGAGCCCTGCCTCCAGCGCGCGCCCGAACCAGAGCCAGTTGTGGAGGTAGTAGGGCGTGGCCTCGCCGGAGAGCGCGCGGTCGAACAGCGCGTCGAGGCTCGCCGCCCGCATGGCGCGCGCCAGCTCCGGATCCTCCACCTGCGCGAGCGCCTGCACCGCGGCGAGGTGCGGGAGCCCGTCCAGCCCGGAGAGCGGACGCCCCGAGGTCGTGTACCGCTCGCGCAGCCGCCCCTCGTCGCGGAACGCCTCGGCGGGGAAGCGGAGCAGCCGCGCGCGCAGCTCCGCCTCGCCGCGCCGCCCGAACCAGCGCGCGTCGAGCGCCACCCGCCAGTAGATCGGCACCGCGTCGTAGCCGAACGCGTCGGGCGCGCCGCCGGGGCGCGCCAGCAGCAGCTCGCCGGTGCGCGGGTCCACCCAGATCCGCTCGGGCGGGAGCGCCAGGCCCTTCTCGATCATCAGGAACCGCAGCACCTGGTAGCTCGACTCGACCAGCTCGGCCCAGGGGCGCTCCGGATCCACGTCGGCGAACACCTGGTACGCGTACGGCGCGAGGTAGGCGACGTGGATGGTCGGGTAGCGCTCGGCGGGCGCCCAGTTCCCGCCGGTGGGGAGCCAGCGCCCGCCGGCGCGGATCACCTCGCGCGCCCAGATGTCGGCGAGCAGCGGGCGCGCCGCCTCGAGGTAGCGCGGGTCGCCGAAGCGGCGCGACGCGAGCACCAGCGCGAGCGCCACGTCCTGGTCCGCGTCGGTGGCGGCGTTCCGGTCCTGGACCTTGCCGCCCAGCCAGCGCCACGCCAGCAGCCGGTCCTCGCGCACGGCCAGGTTCTCGCGCGTCCAGCGCCAGACCGCGTCGAGCGTGGCGCGGTCGTCCATCCACACCGCGCGGAGCATGGCGTAGCCCTGGCCCTCGGACGTGGTGACGCCGCCCTCGTCGAGCGCGGCCACCCGCCCGCCCTGCACGTGGGTGTACCGATAGTAGCTCCACAGCGCCGAGAGCCCGTCGCGGTCCTGCGCGGCCGCGCGGGGGCGCGCCTCGGCGTGGCCGCACCCCCCGAGCAGCGCCGGCGGGGCGCACAGGACGGCGAGCAGGGGGGCGAGGTTCCGGGCGGTCGGCCGCATCGCGCCGCACGGTGGGGGCCGGTGCCGCGCGGGGGAAGCGCCGCGCCGGGGGCGGGCACACGTCGGGGGCGGACGCCGCGGGGCGGGCCGCAGGCCCCGTGCGCTACCGGCGGCGCACCGCCGCGATCACGTTCGGGACCGGCCACGCGTCGCGGTTGTCGGCCGCCGGCGCCGCCTCGAACGCGCCCACCCGCTCCAGCTCGCGCCCGCCGCCGCGCACGAACAGCTGCGCCTCGGGGCCGCCCTCGACGTACATCGCCTGCCGCAGGTCGAGCGGCAGGGCCAGCAGCGCGTTCACCAGCTCGTGCACCGGCCAGGGGCTGCGCGCGTGGATGAACAGCACGCGCCCCTTGCCGTCCACGCCCACCGCCGCGGCCGAGGTCCGGCGCGCCGACGGGGCCCAGACGTTCTTGCGCTGGCAGGAGATCATCCGGATCGACTGCACCGCCGCGCCGTAGCCGCGCAGCGCGCCGTCCAGGTCCTCGCAGTCGCGGTCGATCATCCGCACCGCGGGCAGGCCGCGCTCCAGCGGGTCGAAGGCGAGCACGGTGCGGTCGCGCGAGACGCGCCGCTGGTTCACGTGCTCGCGCGTCCGCATCAGCGAGACGCTGGTGCGGAAGTCCTCCTGGTACATGCTCGCGTTGATGGCGGCGGACGCGCCGGCCCGCTCCGCCCAGGCGCGCGCGGTGAGCAGCCCGCCGTGGGCGGGCGCCGAGGCGTTCAGGAGCCGCAGCTCGAAGCGGGCCGGGTCGATCCGCACCACCACGATCTTGCCGTCGCCGGCGACGCCGGGCGGACCGTCGAAGTGGCCCAGCTCCAGGCCGGGCTCGAGCGCCTGGAAGCCGGCCGGGGCGGCGGACGGGGCGGCCCCGGCGAGCGCGAGGAGGGCGGCGAGGGCGAGCGCGGGCATCCCGCGCATTGTCGGGCCCGCACGAGGTCGTGACAAGGGCCGGGGGCGTGCCAGGATCCTTCCATGGCCCATCCCCTCGCCGGAAAGCCCGCGCCGCGGGACGTGCTGGTGGACGTCCCCGACCTGCTCCGCCGCTACGCCGCGGACGCGCCCGACCCGTCCGTCCCCGCCCAGCGGGTCGCGTTCGGCACCTCCGGCCACCGCGGCTCCTCGCTGCGCCGGAGCTTCAACGAGGCGCACATCCTCGCGGTGGCGCAGGCCGTCTGCGAGCACCGCGCCCGCGCCGGGGTGACCGGTCCCCTGTTCCTGGGGCGCGACACGCACGCGCTGTCCGAGCCGGCGGAGCGGACCGCGCTCGAGGTGCTCGCCGCGAACGGCGTCGAGGTGGTGATCTCGCAGGGCGGGGCGCCCGTCCCCACCCCGGTCGTCTCGCACGCCATCCTCACCGCGAACCGGGGGCGGACCGCGGGCCTGGCGGACGGGATCGTCATCACGCCGTCGCACAATCCGCCCGAGGACGGCGGCATCAAGTACAACCCACCCGACGGCGGTCCGGCCGACACCGCCGTGACCGCGGCCATCGAGGCGCGCGCGAACGCGCTGCTCGCCGGCGGCAACCGCGAGGTGCGGCGCGTCCCGTGGGAGCGGGCGCGGCGGGCCGCCACGGTGCGCGAGCGCGACTACGTGCGGCCGTACGTGCAGGACCTCGCCGCGGCGGTGGACCTCGACGCCGCGCGGGGCGCGCCGCTCCGGGTGGGCGTGGACCCGCTGGGCGGCTCGAACGCGCACTACTGGGGTGCCATCGCCGACGCGTTCGGGCTCGACCTCGAGGTGACGAACCCGGTGGTGGACCCGACGTTCGGCTTCATGCCGCTAGACCACGACGGGAAGATCCGCATGGACTGCTCGTCGCCGTACGCGATGGCGAACCTGGTGGCGCTGAAGGACCGGTTCGACCTCGCCTTCGGCAACGACGCCGACTCCGACCGCCACGGCATCGTCACGCCGTCCGCCGGCCTGATGAACCCGAACCACTACCTGGCGGTCGCGATCGACTGGCTGTTCTCGCACCGCGACGGCTGGCCGGCCGCGGCGGCCGTGGGCAAGACGCTGGTCTCGTCGGCGCTCATCGACCGGGTGGCGCGCCGGCTCGGGCGCCGCCTGGTGGAGGTGCCGGTCGGCTTCAAGTGGTTCGTGCCGGGCCTGCTCGACGGCAGCCTCGGCTTCGGCGGCGAGGAGAGCGCCGGGGCGACGTTCCTGCGGCGCGACGGGAGCCCCTGGACCACCGACAAGGACGGGATCGTGATGGACCTGCTGGCGGTGGAGATCCGCGCCCGGAGCGGCCGCGATCCCGCCGAGCGGTACCGCGCGCTCGCCGCCGACCTCGGCGCGCCGGTCTACGCGCGCGTGGACGCGCCGGCCACGCCCGCCGAGAAGGCCATCCTGGGCAAGCTCTCGCCGGAGGCGGTCGCGGCCACCACGCTCGCCGGCGATCCCATCACCGCGCGATTGACGCGCGCCCCGGGGAACGGCGCCGCCATCGGCGGGCTCAAGGTGACGACGGAGCAGGGCTGGTTCGCGGCGCGGCCGTCCGGCACCGAGGACGTGTACAAGATCTACGCGGAGAGCTTCCGCGACGCGGCCCACCTGGATCGCATCCTGGAGGAGGCGAGGGCGATCGTGGCCGCGGCGCTGCGCGCGTGAGCCGGCCCGGCGCCGCGGAACGCGATCAGGGCGCGTCGGTGGGATCCCAGCTCGTCCGGTAGCCCTCGTCGAGCGCGTCGAGCGCGGCCAGGTCGGCGGGCGAGAGCGAGAACCCGAACACGTCGGCGTTCTCGCGGATGCGGTGCTCGTGCACCGACTTCGGGATGGTCACCAGGCCGTGCTCGATGCCCCAGCGGATGAGTACCTGCGCGGGCGTGCGCCCGACCCGGTGCGCGACCCGCTGCAGCACCGGGTTCTCCATCTTGTGCCCGCGCACCAGCGGGCCGTACGCCTCGACCTGGATGCCCTTCGCCTTGCAGTGGTCCACCAGCCCGCGCTGGACCAGGAACGGGTGCAGCTCGACCTGGTTCACCGAGGGCGGCTCGTTCGCCGACGCGAGCAGCTCGTCCAGGTGACGCACGGTGTAGTTCGACACGCCGATGGCCCGGGCCTTCCCGTCGGCGAGGATCCGCTCCATGGCGCGCCAGGTCTCGCCGCGCAGCTTCGGCACCGGCCAGTGGACGAGGTACAGGTCGAGCCGGTCGAGCCCGAGCCGCCGCAGGCTCTCGTCGCAGGCGCGCAGCGTCGAGTCGTAGCCGTGATCGGAGTTCCAGAGCTTGGTGGTGACGAAGACCTCGTCGCGCGGCACGCCGCTCTCGCGGATGGCCGCGCCCACGTCCTCCTCGTTGCGGTAGGCGCGGGCGGTGTCCACCAGCCGGTACCCCAGCCGCAGCGCCGCGAGCACGGCGTTGCGCGTCTCGTCCCCGGGCGGCGACTGCCACACGCCCAGGCCGAGGATCGGCATGCGCACGCCGCCGCGAAGCTCGACGGTCGATCGGATCGTCCAGGCGCCGGCCATGACGTCTCCTCACCCTCGCGGCGGAACGGCGAACCGAGGGTCGAGACGACATAATGACGCAGGCCGGGCCGCCGCGCACCGCCCGCGTTTCGCGGGCGCCGCGGGCGGTGGGATGATCCCCCGGAGAGGTGACGCATGCACGTGCTGGTGGCGGGGTGCGGCTGGCTGGGCTCGGCGATCGCGAGGCGGTTGCTGTTCGAGGGGCAGCGCGTCACCGGGATCCGTCGCGACCCGGCGCGGGCGGCGGCGCTGGCCTCGACCGGCATCGCGCCGCTCGCGCTGGACCTCGCCGCGCCGGGCGCCGAGGCGCGGCTACCGGCGGTGGACGCGGTGGTCGCCTGCCAGTCGGCGACCTCCGACACGACGGAGGCCTACCGCGCCGCGTACCTGGACGCGAACCGCGCGCTGCTCGCGCACGCCCGCCGCTGCGGCGCGCGGCTCGTCTACACCGGGTCCACCGGCGTCCTCGGGCAGAGCGACGGCCTCGACGTGGACGAGTCGAGCCCGCCCATGCCGCTCGGCCCGACGGCCGAGGTGCTGGCGGAGGCGGAGCGGGCGATCCAGGCGGCAGGCGCGGCGGGGCTGGGGGCGTGCGTGGTGCGCCTGTCCGGCCTGTACGGGCCCGGCCGGGCCGGCATCGTGGAGCGGGTGCGGAGCGGCCGGCTCGCGCTCGGGGCGGGCGAGCAGGCCTGGATGAACTTCTGCCACCTCGACGACGCGGTGTCGTTCGTGCTCGCCGCGATCGCGCGCGGCGCGCCGGGCGCGGTCTACCACGGGAGCGACGCGGCGCCGGCGCGCCGGCGCGAGGTGGTGCGCTGGATCGCGGACCGGATCGGCGTCGAGCCCGCCCGCGCCACGGTGGCGCCGCCGGGCCCGGACCGCCGCGTCCTCTCCGAGCGGACGCGCGCCGCGCTCGGCGTGACGCTCGCCTGCCCGAGCTTCCGGGAGGGGCTCATCCCGCTCGTGCCCGAGGTGCGGCGGGCCTGAGCGGGGCCGGCTCACAGCGCGGCGGCCACGGCGCGCGCCGCGGCGGCGAGCGCGTCCTCGCCCAGCATGTCCTCCGGCCGGCCCTCGAAGCAGCGGCGGCCGCGCAGGCGCTCCGGGGTGGCGGCGGTGCGCGGGACGAGGTGCAGGTGGAAGTGGCGGAGCGCGTCGCCGATCGCGAACGCGTAGACGTGCTCGGCGCCGAGCACGGCGCGCTGCGCGTTCATCACGCGCGCGGCGAGCGGCCCGAGCGCGGCGAGCTCGGCGGGCGCGAGGTCGTACCAGGCGCGCGCGTGGCGCTCGCTGGTGAGCACCAGCCAGCCGGGAATGGGCGACGCGTCGGCGAGCGCGTGCAGCGCGAAGCCGCCCTCGCGGCGCAGCAGCCCGCCGGGCACGCGGCCCCGGCCGAGGAGGAGCTCACAGGCGGTGCAGGGGTCGGCGATGGACATGGGGGCTCCGGTGCGGCGCGAGGCCGCTGGTCGCGCCCGGAGCGAATCCCTGACGGAGCGCGGCGGACCGGGCGGCGGTTGCAAGCGTCCGTCATAGCAGACCTCGATGGGCGAGGCGCCCGGGGTGCGACCCGGAGGGGGCTTCCCCCGCGTGTGGTCAAGGCTCACGTTCGGGCTCACACAACGCGCCGAAAGTGGGAATGGCGGCGGCGCTTGCCTGTTTCCGACCCGAGCAGCCACCCGGGAGACCTCCAGCGTGCACACCCAGCCCAATCCGACCCCGCTCGCGACGCTCATCCGCTCCGAGACCACGGTCTCCGGCCATCGGAACCTCTACTGCTTCCACTACGACGCGTGCCTGGACGTCGCGGTGAAGCTCGACTGGGACAGCTGGTCCTGCGAGAAGTGCCCGCTGTTCCGGGTGCAGGAGGAGCCGCGCGCGTTCGCGGGGAGCTTCGCGAACGACCGCCGCGGCGGCGGCCAGGCTCACTAGCCCGTCGCGGGGGCGGGCCGCGTCCCCCGCGGCGCGTCCCGCGCGGTCACGTCCGGCGCGCTCGCGTCTCAGGAACGGTCCGGTCCCGCCATGCTGGCGGGCCCGTCGACCCCGTCCTAGGATCCGCGCGCATGACGACACTCCCGGTCTTGCAGCTCGCAGCCGTCCTCCTCGCCGCGACGCCCTCGGCGCCGGCGGCGCCCCCGCAGCCCGCAGCCGCCGCGAAGCCCACCGCCGCCGACGCGAAGGCGTTCGTGGGCGAGGCGAACGCGGAGCTGAAGAAGCTCTGGATCCGCTGGTCCACCGCGGAGTGGATCAAGTCCACCTACATCACCGACGACACCGAGCGGAACGCCGCGGCCCTCAACGAGGACCAGATGGCGTACCTCACCGACGCGATCCGCGGCGCGGTCCGGTTCCAGGGCGTCGGCGCCGACCCCGACACCGAGCGCATGCTGATGCTGCTGCGCATCGCCTCGCCGCTCCCGGCGCCGAGCGACGCCGCGCAGCGCGCCGAGCTGGCGCAGCTCGCCGCGAAGCTCGAGGGCATGTACGGCAAGGGCAAGTGGTGCGGCGCGCCCGGCAGCGCGGCGCGCGGCGCCGAGAAGTGCCGCGACCTGCAGGACCTCGAGCAGGTGATGGCCAAGAGCCGCGACTACGACGCGCTGCTCGACGCCTGGACCGGCTGGCACACCATCTCGCGCGACATGCGCCCGCTCTACGAGCGGATGGTGACCATCTCCAACGCGGGCGCGCGCGAGATCGGCTTCCGCGACCTCGGCGACCTGTGGCGCAGCGGCTACGACATGCCGCCCGACGCGTTCGAGGCCGACACCGACCGGCTCTGGGCGCAGGTGAAGCCGTTCTACGAGGAGCTGCACTGCTACGTCCGCAGCAAGCTGCAGAAGGCCTACGGCAAGGCGCGCGTGCCGGACGGCAAGCCCATCCCGGCGCACCTGCTCGGCAACATGTGGGCGCAGGACTGGGCCAACCTCTACCCGCTGGTCGAGCCGTACCACGGGCAGCCCTCGCTCGACGTGGACGCGGCGCTGCGCCGGCAGAAGACCGATCCCATCAAGATGGTGAAGCTGGGCGAAGCGTTCTTCACCTCGCTGGGCTTCGAGCCGCTCCCGAAGACGTTCTGGGAGCGCTCGCAGTTCACGAAGCCGCGCGACCGCGACGTGGTGTGCCACGCCAGCGCCTGGGACGTGACCTACTCCGCCGACCTGCGCATCAAGATGTGCATCCGGCCGACCGAGGAGGACCTCGTCACCATCCACCACGAACTGGGCCACAACTTCTACCAGCGCGCCTACGTGCACCTGCCGGTGCTGTTCCAGAACGGCGCGAACGACGGCTTCCACGAGGCCATCGGCGACGCGATCGCGCTGTCCATCACCCCCGGGTACCTGAAGCAGGTCGGCCTGATCCAGACCGTGCCGAAGGACGAGAAGGGCGTGGTGAACGTGCAGATGAAGCGCGCGCTCGAGAAGGTCGCGTTCCTGCCGTTCGGCAAGCTCATCGACCAGTGGCGCTGGGACGTGTTCTCCGGCAAGACGCCGGCGTCGCGCTACAACGCGGCCTGGTGGGAGCTGCGCCGCAAGTACCAGGGCGTGGACGCGCCGGTCTCGCGCACCGAGGCGGACTTCGATCCGGGCGCGAAGTACCACGTGCCCGCGAACGTGCCGTACACGCGCTACTTCCTCGCGCACGTGTACCAGTTCCAGTTCCACAAGGCGCTGTGCGAGGCGGCCGGCTGGAAGGGCCCGCTGCACGAGTGCTCGATCTACGGCTCGAAGGCGGCCGGCAAGAAGCTGGACGCGATGCTGGCCATGGGCGCGTCGAAGCCGTGGCCCGAGGCCTACGCCGCGCTGACCGGCTCGCGCCAGGCGGACGCGTCCGCCATGCTCGAGTACTTCGCGCCGCTGCGCGCCTGGCTCCGGAAGCAGATCGCCGGCCAGTCCTGCGGCTGGTAGGCGGGCCGCGGCCGCGCTGCGGCCGGGCGGCTTGCGAAGGAAAGCGCGCCCCGGCGACCGAGCGGTCGCCGGGGCGCGTCGTCATCGACCGTCGCCTGCTCAGCGGTCCAGGTCGCGGTCCGGGTCGCTCCGCCGCGAGCGCTCGGCGTCTTCCTTCAGATCGCCCACGCCCTTGCGGATCTTCCCCCCCTGCTCCTCCACCCAGCCCTCGGCCTGCTTGGACGGGTTCTCGGTCGCCCCGCCGATCCGCTTCTTCGCGTTGCCCTTCAGCTCGTCGAGCTTGCCCTTGATCTGGTCGCGGTTCACGTGTGCCTCCCTCCGCGGGAAGCCTGGGCACCGCCGCGCGCCGCGGCCAGGCGGGGGGTCAGCCCTGCGGCGCGGCCGCCGAGCGCTCCGGCGCGCCCGCACCCGACGAGCCGCCGCGGCGGCGCAGGTTCCGGAGCCGCTCCATCGCCACGTAGAAGACCGGCGTCACGAACAGCGTGAGCAGCTGCGAGAACACGAGGCCGCCCACCACCGCGAGGCCGAGCGGCCGGCGCGACTCGGCCCCGGCCCCGAAGCCGAGCGCGATGGGCAGCGTGCCCATGAGCGCGGCCATGGTGGTCATCATGATGGGGCGGAAGCGGACCAGGCACGCCTCGCGGATGGCCTCCGCCGGCGTGCGCCCGCCGCGCTGCGCCTCCACCGCGAAGTCCACCATCATGATGCCGTTCTTCTTCACCAGGCCGACCAGCATGACGATGCCGACGAACGCGTAGAGCGACAGCTCCACCCGGAACAGGAGCAGCGTCACGAGCGCGCCCAGGCCGGCGAACGGGAGGGCGGTGAGGATGGTGAACGGGTGGGCGAAGCTCTCGTACAGGATGCCGAGCACCACGTAGATGACCAGCACCGCCATGACGAGCAGCAGGCCCAGGCCGGACAGGGAGGACTGGAACGCCTGCGCCGTGCCCTGGAAGCGCGTGGCGACGGTGGCCGGCAGCATGCGGTCCGCCTCGGCCTGCACCGCGCTCACCGCCTGGCCCAGCGACGCGCCCTCGCGGAGGTTGAACGCCAGCGTCACCGAGGGGAGCTGCCCGGAGTGGTTCACGGTGAGCGGCCCGACGCCGCGCTCCAGCCGTGCCACCGTGTCGAGCGGGACCGCGGCGCCGCTGGCGGAGCGCACCCGCAGGAGCGCCAGCGCCGCGGGCTCGAGCCGGAACGAGGGCCCGAGCGTGAGGATCACCTGGTACTGGTCCTCCGGCGCGAAGATGGTCGAGACCTGCCGGTCGCCGTAGGCGGTGTAGAGCGCGTCCTCGATCGCGTCCGGCGTCACCCCGAGCGCCGCGGCGCGATCGCGGTCGATCTGGACCGTGACGCGCGGCGACGCGAGCCGCAGGTCGCTGGTGACGTCCTGGAGCAGCGGCATGGCGCGCAGCCGCTCCTCCAGCGCCTGCGCGTGCCGGTACAGCCCCTCGGTGTCGGCGTCCTGCAGCGTGAACTGGTACTGGGCGCGGCTCTGCTGGCCGCCGATGTTGATGGGCGGCGGGTTCACCAGGAAGACGCGCAGCGCCGGGTACCGGGCCAGCTCTGCGCGGAGCCGGGCGAGCAGCTCGTCCGCGCTCGCCTCGCGGTCGTGCCGGTTGCGCAGCCGCAGGAACATGTTGCCCTGCGTGACGCCGGCGGTGCCGCGCCCGCCGACGCTGGACATGAACATCTCCACCTCCGGGTGCGTCGCGACCACCTGCGCCGCGCCGCGCTGCGCCCGGACCATGTAGTCCCAGCTCGCGCCCTCCGGCCCCTCGGTGATCACCTGCAGCCGGCCGGTGTCCTCGCTCGGCAGGAAGCCCTTCTGCACCGCCGCGAACAGCGGGACCATCGCCACGAGCACCACCACCGAGCCGGCCAGCACGGCGCGCGGGTGCGCCAGCGACCAGACCAGGCCGCGGTCGTAGATCCGCAGGCTCGCCTCGAAGGCGCGCTCGGTCGCGGCGTACAGCCGGCCGTGGTGGGCCTCCTTGCCGGGCCGCAGGAAGCGGCTGCACAGCATGGGCGTGAGCGTCAGCGACACGAACCCGGAGACCAGGATGGCCGCGCCGATGGTGACCGCGAACTCGTGGAACAGCCGGCCCACGATCCCGCCCATGAACAGCACCGGCAGGAACACCGCCGCGAGCGAGATCGTCATCGACACGATGGTGAACGCGATCTCCTTCGAGCCGTTCAGGGCGGCCTCGAACGGCCGCTCGCCCATCTCCATGTGCCGGACCACGTTCTCGAGCATCACGATGGCGTCGTCCACCACGAAGCCGACCGCGAGCGTGAGCGCCATGAGCGACAGGTTGTCGAGCGAGTACCCGAGCTGGAACATGAGCGCGAACGTGCCGATGAGCGACACCGGCAGCGCCAGGCTCGGGATCACCGTCGCGGGCAGGTTGCGCAGGAAGACGAAGATGACGAGGACCACCAGCGCGAGCGTGAGCAGCAGCGTGAACTTCACGTCGGTGACCGACTCCTCGATGGTCTCGGAGCGGTCGTAGAGCAGCTCGAGCTGGGCGGCGCCGGGGAGCTGGGCGCGCAGGGTGGGGAGGAGCTGCCGGACCGCCTGCGCCACCGCCACGGTGTTCGTGCCGGGCTGGCGCTGCACCGCGAGCACGATGGCGCGCTGCTCGCGCCCGTCCTTCCACAGCCACGCGGCGGCGAGCTCGTTCTCCACGCCGGCGCGCGCCCGGCCCACGTCGGCCACGCGCACCGGCGCGCCGTTCCGGAACGCGAGCACCACGTCGGCGAAGTCCCTGGCGCGCATCAGCCCGCCGGTCGCCTCCACCGTGAACGCGCGCGCGCCGCCCTGCACCAGGCCGGCCGGCAGGTTGGGGTTCGCGGCCGCGATGGCGGCGGTGGCCTCGTCGAGCCCGATGCCGCGCGCCGCCAGCGCCTGCGGGTCCAGCTCGATGCGGACCGCGTACTTCTGCGGCCCGTACACCAGCACCTGCGCGACCCCGGCGATGGTGGCGACCCGCTGCGCGACGACGTCCTGCGCGAAGCGGTTCAGGTCGGAGAGCGGCAGGGTGGGGGAGGTGAGCGAGAAGTAGACGATGGGCGCGTCGGCCGGGTTCACCTTCCGCAGGGTGGGCGGGCTGGGCATGTTCTGCGGGAGCTGCCTGCCCGCCGCCGAGATGGCGGACTGCACGTCCTGCGCGGCCGCGTCGATGTTGCGGTCGAGGTCGAACTCCAGCGTGATCTGCGTCGTCCCCAGGCCCGAGGAGGAGTTCATCGCGGCCAGGCCGGCGATGGTGGAGAACTGCCGCTCCAGCGGCGTCGCCACCGAGGAGGCCATGGTCTCCGGGCTGGCGCCGGGCAGCGACGCCGAGACGGAGATGGTGGGGAAGTCGACGTTGGGGAGGTCGGAGACCGGCAGCTTCTGGTAGGCGACCAGGCCGAACGCGATGAAGCTCGCCATGACGAGCGTCGTCATGACCGGCCGGCGGATGAACGGCTCGGAGAGGTTCATGTGCCCGGCGCCTTCCGCCCGTCCTCGCGCGGCCCCTGCACCTCCACCGGCGCGCCCGGCCGCAGCTTCAGCTGGCCCTCGATCACCACCCGCTCGCCGGGAGCGATCCCCTTCGAGAGCACCGCCTCGGCGTCGCCCGCCTGCTCCACCGTCACCCCGCGCAGCTCGGCCTTCCCGTCCGCGCCGACCACGTAGGCGTAATCGCCCTGCTGCCCCTGCGCGACCGCGGCGGCCGGCACCACCACCGCGCCGCGCCGCTCGCCGATCCGGAGCGCGACGTCCACCACCTGCCCGGGCCAGAGCGCCTCGTCCTCGTTGGCGAGGCGCGCCTTGAGCAGGATGGTGCCGGTGCCGGCGTCCACCGCGTTGTCCACGAAGTCGAGCACGCCCGCGAGCTCGGGCCCGTCGCCCGCGCGCACGCGCACCGCCGGCGGGTGGGCGCGCCAGCCCTGCAGCGCCGGGAGGTGGCGCTCCGGGATGGAGAAGGCGGCGTACACCGGCTTCACCTGCTCGATGGTGAGCAGCGGGGTCTGCGCCGACGCGGCGACGAGGTTGCCGGCGTGCACGAGCAGGCGGCCGGTGCGGCCCGCCGCCGGCGCGCGGACGGTGCAGTAGGAGAGGTCGAGCGCGGCCCGCTCCACCTGCGCGCGGTCGCCCGCCACCGCCGCCGCGGCGGCCGTCGCCGCCGCCGCCGCCTGCTCGGCCTGCTGCTGCGTGACGTACTCCTTCTTCACCAGCTCGGCGAACCGGCGCGCGTCGTCGCGGGCGCTCGCGGCGCGCGCCTCGTCCTGCGCGAGGCGGGCGCGCGCCTCGTCCAGCGCGGCGCGGTACGGGCGCGGGTCGAGCTCGAGCAGCACGTCGCCCCGGCGCACCGCCTGGCCCTCGGTGAAGCGCACCGCGACGATGGGGCCCGACACCTGCGCGCGCACCGCCACCGACTGGTTCGCCACGATGCGCCCGACGGCGCGGACCTCCACCGGCACGTCGCGCCGCTCCGCCACGGCGGTGCGAACCGCCACCGGGCGCGGGCCCTTCGGCCCGGCGTCGCCCCGCCCGCAGGCGGCGGCGAGCGCGACGAGGGTGAGCGCGAGCGGCGTGGCGCGGGGGGCGGTCATGGGTTCCCTTCTGGCGCGGGCGGCGGCGCGGCGGCGGCCTGGGCGGGCGGCGCGAGGCGGCCGGTGGCGCGGGCGAGCTGGGCCAGCGCCACCAGGTAGTCGGCGCGGGCGCGCACCTCCTCGGCCCGGGCGCCCTCCAGCGCGGCCTGCGCGGTGAGGAGATCGAGGATGGAGCCGACGCCCTCGCGGTACCGCCCGGCGGCGACGTCGCTCGAGGCCTGGGCCGAGGTGAGCAGGTCGCGCGCGGTCTCGACGCGGAGGCCGGCGGTGCGGAACGCCTGGTAGCCGGTCCAGACCTGGAGGGCCACCGCCTGCGCGGTCGCGGCGGCGCGCGCCTCGGCGGCGTCGGCGGCGGCGCGGGCGGCGAGCGCGTCGTACGCCGGCCGGAGGAGCCCCTCGAGCAGCGGGATGCGCAGCGAGAGCCCCACCGTCCAGGCGGTGGAGGGCGGCACGCCGGACGGATCGAGGTACCAGGAGCGGTTGGCGGTCGCGCCGAGCGAGAGCACCGGGAGCCAGGCGCGCTCGGCGGCCCGCGCGCCGGCGGCGGCCGCACCGGCCTGGGCGCGCGCGCGGGCCAGGTCGGGGCTCCGCTGCGCCGCCTCGTCCAGCAGCGCCTCGACCGCCGGGGCGGTCTCCGGGACGCGGACGTCGGCGGGCAGCGCGCCGAGGTCGAGCGTGGCGGTGGGCGGGAGCCCCGCGAGCGTGGCGAGCGCGCCGCCGACGGTGAGCGCCTGGCCCTCGAGCTGCTGCAGCCGCAGGCGCGCCTGCGAGCGCGCGGTGCGGGCCTGCAGGACGTCCGCGACGGTGGCCACCCCGGCGCCGCGCCGTCCCTCGGCGGCGGCGAGGCTCTCCTCGGCCTGCTTCACCGCCGCGGCCTCCGCCTCGACCAGCGCGCGGCTGCCCAGGTACTGGTAGGCGGTCTCCTGGACGCGCAGCACCAGGTCGGCGACCGCCGCGTGCTCGGCGAGCCGCGACGCGAGGAGGAGCTGGTCGGCCTGGTCCACCCGCGCCGCGCGCGCGCCCAGGTCGAGCAGGATCCAGGTGAGCTCGCCGGACGGCCCGGCGGTGGTGGCGGTGGTGCCGGCGCGCGTCAGCGTCCGCGCGGTCTCGGCGCGCTGGAGGCCGGCGCCGACCGACACCGAGGGCAGGTAGGCGGTGCGCTCGCCGCCGGCGGCCGCCGCGGCGGCGCGCGCGTCGTGCCAGGCGGCGCGGGTGGCGGGGTCCACCTCCAGCGCGCGGGCGACCAGCTCCGGGATCGAGCGCGGCGCGGCGGGCGCGGGGGAGGGCGGCGACGGGGCCGGCGCGGCGGGCGCGCGCGCCGGCGCGGGCTCGGCCGCGGCCCGGCGCGCCACGTCCGGCGGCGGCGCGGTGCGTCCGTCCACGAAGCCCGACGGCGCCAGCGTGGCGCAGCCGCTCGCGGGCAGGAGCAGCGCGAGGACGGCGGCGGTGCGGGCGCGGGCGGCGGCCATGCTCTGCCCTATTTGAAGGACGCCGGCCCGCGCGTCAACGGCGGAGTGGCCCGGCGCGCGCGGGATTTCCGGAAGGAAGTCGCGCGCGCGCGACCCATCCGCCCGCATCCCACCCTGCGCGACGCGTCACTCGCCGCGGAGGATCGGATCGAGCTCGCCGCGCTGCTCGAGCGCGTCGAGGTCGGAGAACCCGCCCAGCGAGCGCTCCCCGGCGAAGATCTGCGGGACGGTGAGCTGCCCGCTCTTCTCGGCCAGCCAGGTGCGCAGCTCGTCCTTGCCCTCGACGGAGATCTCCTCGAACGCGACGCCCTTCTTCTCGAGGAGCCGCTTGGCGCGGACGCAGTACGGGCAGTTCTGCTTGGTGTAGACGGTGATGGTGGGTGCGCTCATGACCTCTCCTAGATAACGCGGCGCCCGGTCCCCGCCCAGCAGGACCGGGCGCCGCCCCCGCGGCGGCCGGCGCGGTCCGTGTTCCGCGCCGGCTTCCGATGGAGGAATCCTTCGATCAGCCGCGCACCATCCGCGAGCGCGGGCCGTACCCGTCGGCGCCGCCGGCCACGCGCGCCAGCTCGCGGAGCCGCCGGATGCGCTCCTCGGCGGGCGGGTGCGTCGAGAACAGCCGGGCCAAGCCGCCCATCACGGCGCCGGCGCCGAACGGGTTGACGATGAACAGGCTGGCGGTGGCGGGCGCGCCCGCCGCGGCCGGGACCACCTCGGCGCCGCGCTGCAGCTTCTCGAGCGCGCTCGCCAGCGCGAGCGGGTCGCCGCTGATGCGCGCCCCGGTCTCGTCGGCGAGGTACTCGCGCGAGCGCGAGATGCCGAGCTGGACCAGCGTGCCGGCGATGGGCGCGACGAGCATCATGAGCAGCCCGCCGCCCCCGCCCTCCTCGTCGTCGCGGCCGCCGCCGAGCAGGCTCGAGAACATGAGCATGTTGGCGAGGTTCGAGATGGCCGCCGCCATGCCGGCCGCCACGCTCGCCACCAGGATGTCCCGGTTCGCCACGTGCGCGAGCTCGTGCGCGATCACGCCGCGCAGCTCGCGCTCGTCGAGCAGGTCGACGATGCCCCGCGTCACCGCCACCACCGCGTGCTGCGGGTTGCGCCCGGTCGCGAACGCGTTCGCGTGCGGCTCGTCGATGAGGAACAGCCGCGGCGGGGGGATGCCGGCCCGGCCCGACAGCTCGCGGACGATCTCGTGCAGCCGCGGCGCCTCCCCGGGCGCCAGCTCGCGGGCGCGGTGCATGCGCAGCACGAGCTTGTCCGAGAAGAAGTAGGCGCCGAGGTTCATGAGCACCGCGAGCGCGGTGAACAGCCAGAACGGCCCCGGTCCCAGGCTGGCGCCGAACGCGACCAGCAGCGCCGAGAGCGTGCCGAGGAGCAGGATGGTCTTCAGCTGGTTCTTCAAGGTGTGGCCTCCGCCGCGCGACGGTGCGCGCGCAGGGAGAACCTAGTCCCTGGCCTGACGCAGACAAATAGAAAATGTTGGCGCGAGCCTGCGAGAAAACCGGGGTCCGGCCGCCGGCCGCCCTGGCGCGGGAGGGGACGGCGCTCACGTGCCCTCAGGCCTGCGGCGCGCCGAAGATCGCGTCGCGCGCCGCCTCGGCCAGGGTGACCACCGCCGGGTGGCGCAGGCGGCGCTCCACGGTGATGGCGTGGTAGGCCTCGCGCACGTCCTCGGCCCGCCCGATCACGCCCACCTCGAGCTGCGAGCGGATGTCGTCCTCCAGCACGCGCGGGGCGGCGAACACGCCCAGCCCGCGCGCGCCGAACGCCTGCATGAGCGCGCTGTCGTCGAACTCGCCCGCGACCACCGGGCGCACGCCGGTGCGCTCGAGCCAGGTGTCGAGCCCGCGCCGGAGCGCGGTGCCCTCCGACGGCAGGAGCATGGGCGCGGCCTGGAGCGACCGCGGGAAGCCCTTCCTGAGGTGCGCGAGCGGCCGCGCCGCCAGGAACGAGGTCCCGCAGTCGCCGAGCCGGTGGCTGAACGCCTTCACCTTCACGTCCTCCGGCGCGGGGACGTCGGCGATGACGACGTCGAGCTCGTGCAGCGCCAGCGCCGCGAGCAGCTGCGGCAGCGGGCCCTCGCGGCAGACCAGCGTCAGGTCCGGGTGCGCGTCCACCGCCGGCTGCAGCAGCAGCGCGGCCATGCGCTTCGGGATCACGTCGGCCACGCCGACCACCAGGCGAAGCCGCTGGCCGGTGGGGAGGCCCTTCACCGCCCGCTGCAGCTCGCGCCCGGTCCGGAAGATGTCGTCCGCGTAGCGGAGCACGGTCCGTCCCACGTCGGTGAGGACGAGCCGCCGCCCCTGCCGCTCCAGGAGCTTCACCCCGAGGTTCGCCTCCAGCGTCTTGAGCTGGTTCGAGATGGTGGGCTGCGCGAGCCGCAGCTCCTCGCTGGCGCGCGCGATGCTGCCGGCGCGGGCCACCGTCCAGAAGTAGAAGAGGTGATGGTAGTTGAGCCATTCCATGGAGAAAATCTAACCCGGATCCAGAATTCCCCGGCGCGAACCCGCCGGAAGGTCTAAAAAGGCCGCCTCATGCACCCTCCCGCCCTCGCGCTCGAGACCGTCGGAAACCCCTGGCTCTGGCTCGGCTTCCTGGTCCTGGTGCTGGTCCTGCTGGCGCTCGACCTGGGCGTGTTCCACCGGCGCGACGAGGTGATCCGCGCGCGCGAGGCGCTGGGCTGGACCGCGGTGTGGGCGTCGCTGGCGGCGGCGTTCGCCGGGTTCGTGTGGTGGCGCTTCGGGGCGAACAAGGCCATCGAGTTCGTCACCGGCTACCTCATCGAGCAGTCGCTCTCGGTGGACAACCTGTTCGTCTTCGTGCTCGTGTTCGCGTCGTTCGCGATCCCGCCGAAGCTGCAGCACCGCGTGCTGTTCTGGGGCATCACCACCGCGTTCTTCCTGCGCCTGGTGATGATCGTGGGCGGCACCGCGCTGCTCTCGCGCTTCCACTGGCTCATCTACGTGTTCGGCGGCTTCCTGGTGGTGACCGGGATCCGCATCTTCTTCCACGAGGAGCAGGAGCACCACCCGGAGAAGAGCGTCGCGTTCCGCGTGCTGCGCCGGCTGGTCCCGTCCACCAGCCGCATGGAGGGGCACCACTTCTTCCTGGTGGAGGACGGCCGGCGGGTGGCGACGCCGCTGTTCCTGGCGCTCTGCATGATCGAGATCTCCGACGTCGTGTTCGCGCTCGACTCGGTCCCGGCGATCTTCGGCATCACGCTCGACCCGTTCATCGTCTTCACCTCGAACATCTTCGCCATCATGGGCCTGCGCTCGCTCTACTTCGCGGTGGCGCAGCTGCTGCGGCGCTTCGAGTACCTGAAGGCGGGCCTCGCGCTGGTGCTCGTGTTCATCGGGCTGAAGATGGTCGCGTCGAGCTGGGTGCACGTGAACGCGTTCGCGTCGCTCGGGGTGGTGGTGACGCTGCTCGGCGGCGCGATGGCGTACTCGCTGTGGCGCACGCGCCGCGAGGCGACCGGGTCGCCGGAGGCGTAGCGACCTCCCGCGGCGGCGCGCCGTCACCGCGCCGGGGGCGCGTCGCGCAGCGTCCGGAACGTCACCGACCAGCGCTCGGCCGGCACCGGCGGGATGGCGTGCTGCCAGCTCCAGCGCGCCGCGCCGGCCAGCAGGTAGGCCGAGCCGGGCTCGAGCAGCACCTCGAGCGCGCGGCCGCCCGGCCCGCCCTCGCGCATCCGGAAGCGCGCGGGGCCGCCGAGCGACACGCCCACCACCTTCCCGAACGCCGGCGCGTCGCGGTGCCAGCCGATCCCGGCGCCGGGCGGGTAGCGGGTCACCAGCGCCTCGGCGAGCGCAGCGGGCTCCACGCCGGCCAGCGCCGCCGCGCGCCGGCGCAGCGGCTCGAGCGCCGCCGGAAACGGCGGCCCGGGCTCCACCGCGCGGGCGTCATACGCGTAGGCGCGGCCGAAGTGGGCCACCCGCCGCCGCGCCGTCACCCCGTGCATCCGGACCTCGCCGAGCTCCAGGCCGGCGAGCGCGCCCAGGAGCGCCTGCTGCTCCTGCGCGGGGAGCAGCGCGCGCCACAGCCGCATGCCCGGCGGCAGCGCGGGGACGGGCGAGGGGACCAGCTCGAGCTGCATGCCGGTGGGTTAACGCGCCCGGCCGCGCCGCTCACGCCCAGTCGCGCGGCGCGCGCAGCACGTCGAGGAGCGCCGCCTCGCGGCTGCCGGGCGCCGGCCGGTGGTCGTAGACCCAGCGCACCCGCGGCGGCAGCGACATCAGGATCGACTCGGTCCGGCCGGAGGTCTCCAGCCCGAACACGGTGCCGCGGTCCCAGACCAGGTTGAACTCCACGTAGCGCCCGCGCCGGATCTCCTGCCACCGCCGCTCCGCCTCGCCGAACGGGGCCGCCCGGCGGCGCTCCAGGATGGGCAGGTACGCCCGCAGGAACGCCCGGCCCATCTCGCCCGCGAACGCCAGCTCGCGCTCCAGGTCGTCCCCGGCGTCCTCGTAGAAGATCCCGCCCACGCCGCGGTGCTCGCCCCGGTGCCGCAGGTAGAAGTACGCGTCGGCGGCGCGCTTGTGGCGGGCGTAGCTGCCGGGCGCGTGGCGCTCGCACGCGTCGCGCAGCACGGCGTGGAAGTGCCTGCAGTCCTCCTCGAAGAGGTAGTACGGGGTGAGGTCGGCGCCGCCGCCGAACCAGGCGCCCCCGCCGCGGCTCAGCAGCCGCACGTTCATGTGCGCGGTGGGCGCCATGGGGCTGGCCGGGTGGACCACCACCGACAGGCCCACCGCGGTGAACGCCCCGCCCTCGCCCTGCACCTTGCGCGCGAGCGCGTCGGGCAGCTCCCCGTGCACCTCCGACACGTTCACGCCCGCCTTCTCCAGCACCGCGCCGTCCTGGAGCACGCGGCTCTCGCCGCCGCCGCCCCCGGGGCGCTCCCAGGGATCCGCGGCGAAGCGGGCGGCGCCGTCGGCGCGCTCCAGCGCGGCGCAGATCTCCTCCTGCAGCGCGCGGACGGTCTCGGCCATGCCCGCGCGCAGGCGGGCGAGCAGCTCGGGGGACGCGGGCGTGGGCACGGCGGAACCCTTGCCGCCGGCGCGGCGCCTCCGCACCTCCCGCGCGGGGCCGCGGCTCAGGCGCTCGCGGCGGTCGCGCGCCGCGAGGAGTGCATGGTGCCGGGCACGAGCGCGGTGAGGAACATCGCGAGCGCCACCGCCACGTCGTTCCACCGGGCCGTGGAGGACGGCTCCCCGAGGAGCAGCGCCCCCGCGAGCAGCCAGGCGGAGAGGGCGACGCCGGCCAGGCGCACGCGCGGCCGCCACATGGCCCAGAGGGCCCCGGCGCACGCGAGCAGGCCCACCGCCGACGCGTTCGCGAACGAGGCGGGCGCCCGCCTCCACAGGAACGCGGAGAAGAACAGCCACAGGCCGAGCATCAGCGTGAGCGTCCGGGCCGCCATGGCGCACCTCCCTCGCCGGAAGGTGTGGCCGGCCGCGGCCCGGGGCACGCGCCGCGCGCTGCGGCCGGGCGGGCGCCCCGCCGCGCGTCAGCTGAACACGACGGTCTTGTTGCCGTTCACGATGACGCGGTCCTCGCAGTGCCAGCGCACCGCGCGGGCCAGCACCCGCCGCTCCAGGTCGCGCCCGAGCCGCTTCAGGTCGTCCACCGCGTCGCGGTGCGAGACCCGGCCCACGTCCTGGTCGATGATGGGCCCGGCGTCGAGCTCGGCGGTGACGTAGTGGGCGGTGGCGCCGACGATCTTCACCCCGCGGTCGTACGCCTGCCGGTACGGGTCGGCGCCCACGAACGCGGGGAGGAAGGAGTGGTGGATGTTGATGATGCGGTTCGGCCAGCGCGCCACCAGCTCCGGCGAGACGATCTGCATGTAGCGCGCGAGCACCACGAGGTCGGCCTTGCCCTCGAGCAGCTCCAGCATGCGCGCCTCGGCCTGCGCGCGGGTGTCGCGGCTGTTGGGCACGTGGACGAACGGGACGCCGAACGACTCCACCGACTCGCGCAGGTCGGGGTGGTTGGAGATCACCGTGGAGACGTCCGCGTGCAGGTCGCCGCGATCCCAGTTCCAGAGCAGCTCCAGGAGCGCGTGGTCGTGCTTCGAGACCAGGATCGCGACCTTCTTGCGCTGCGAGGAGAGGGTGAGCCGCCACTCCATGCCGAACGGCCTGGCGACGTCGAGGGCGAACGCGCGCTCCAGGTCCTCCACCGGGAGGTCCAGCCGGTCGGTCTGGAACTCGAGGCGGGTGAAGTAGGCGCCGCCGTTGTCCACCGAGGTGTGCTGGTCGAAGTCGAGGATGTTCGCGCCGTGGCGGTAGAGGAAGCTGGAGATGGCCGCCACGATGCCGGGGCGGTCGGGGCACTGGACGAGGAGGATGGCGCGGGGCTGGGTCACGGGACCCGACAGGGTAGACGGAGGCGTGCCCGGGATCAAATCCCCTGCGCGCCCCGGCGCACCCGCGGCCGGGGGCGGCGCGCCGCGGCCGCCGGCGAGGGCGCGGGCGCCGGGGTGCGGCAGGAGCGCGCAGGATGCGTCAATTCGCGCGCAATTTCGGGCCGCCGACGATTGCGTCGGGGCGACGAAAAATTGAACAATCGTTGACGGACCGCAAGGCACCCGGCCTTCCTGCGGCGGTACGGGTGAGCGGCCGAGCACGCCGTGAGCGCATCGCCAGGAACCTCGCCCGGGATCTCCCCGGCCCCCGAGCCGCCCCCGCCGGCGGAGCCCGCGGCGCGCACCCCGGAGCCGGACCGCACGCCGGAGGAGGACCGCGCGCTCCAGCGCCTCGCCAGGGCCATCGCGCCCGCGTCGCTCGGCGCGCTCGGCCTGGAGATCCCCTGGCAGCAGCGGCTCTCCACCAAGCTGTTCGCCATGATCGGCGCGGTGGCGCTCGCCACCGTGGGCCTGTTCTTCCTGGCGGAGATCGCGGTGCAGCGCCACCTGCTCGGCCAGGTGGTGCAGGAGTCCGACCTCCTCAGCCAGACCGTCCGCAACGCGCTCCACCGCGCCATGCTCCAGGACCGCCGCGGCGACGCCTACCTCATCATGCAGGACGTGGCGCGGCAGGGCGGCATCGAGCGCGTCCGCATGATGGACGCGAACGGGCGCGTCACCTTCTCCACCGTGCCGGAGGAGGTGGGCCGGATGGTGGACCGCGACGCGGAGGCCTGCTCCGGCTGCCACGCGGCCGGCCAGCCGCTGCGCAAGCTCGAGCTGGAGGACCGGAGCCGGGTCTTCCGCGCGGGCGACCACCGCGTGCTGGGGATCATGACCCCGGTCTACAACGAGGCGTCCTGCTCGACCGGCGCCTGCCACGCGCACCCGGCCACGAAGGAGGTCCTGGGCGTCATCGACCTGGACGTCTCGCTGGCGCGCCTCGACGCGCAGACCTACACGTTCCGCTGGCGGACGCTGGCGGCCGCCGCGCTCGCCTCGGGCCTGCTCGGGCTGTTCGCCTGGCTGTTCACGCGCCACCACCTGATGCGGCCGGTGGCCGCGCTGGTGCAGGCCACCCGGCGGGTGGCGCGCGAGCAGCTGGAGCTCGAGGTGCCGGTCACCTGGAGCGGCGAGCTGGGCCTGCTGGCCGCCTCCTTCAACGACATGACGCGCTCGCTGCGCTCGGCGCGCCGCGACCTCGACGCGCTCATGTCGAGCCTCGAGCAGCAGGTGCAGGAGCGGACCGCCGCGCTCCGGGCCGCGCAGGACCAGCTGGTCCGCTCGGAGAAGCTCTCCTCGCTGGGCAAGCTGTCCGCGTCCATCGCGCACGAGATCAACAACCCGCTCGCGGGGATCCTCACCTTCGCGAAGCTCATCGTCCGCACGCTGGACCAGGGCGTGCCCGACGACGCGACGCGCAAGACGCTCGTGAAGCACCTGCTCCTCGTCCAGCGCGAGACCGAGCGGTGCAGCGCCATCGTGCGCAACCTGCTCGACTTCGCGCGCGAGCGGCCGCTCACGCTCAAGGACGTGGACCTGGACGCGGTGGTCGAGGAGGGCCTCCAGCTCCTCTCCAACCAGATCAACATCCAGAACGTGACGCTGGAGAAGCGGCTCGTGCCGCTGCCGCCGGTGGAGGGCGACTTCGGGCAGCTCCGGCAGGCGTGCGTGAACGTGATCATGAACGCCTGCGAGGCGATGGCGCGCGGCGGGAAGCTGACGGTCGAGTCGTCGGCGTCGGCGTCGGCGGGCGGCGGCTGGGTGGAGATCGCGTTCACCGACACCGGCCCGGGCATCCCGCCCGACCACCTGTCCAAGATCTTCGACCCGTTCTTCACCACCAAGGAGCGCGGCACCGGGCTCGGGCTGTCGGTGGTGTACGGCATCGTCGAGCGGCACCACGGGAAGATCGAGATCCAGAGCGAGGTGGGGAAGGGGACGCGCATCGCCATCCGGCTGCCGCCCCGGGGGGCGGCGGCGTGATGCGCGGCGGCGGGCGGGCCAGGGCGGGTTCCGGGGGTGCGCGTCGGCGGCGCGCCCAGGGCATCGAATGAATGGACCCGATCTTCATCTGGTGGATCGGCGAGGCGGCGCCCGACCGGGCGCTGCTGGACCACGCCGCGCTGCACCTGGCCCGCGCCTTCGGGCGGCCGGTGCAGGAGTGGACCTCGCCGGAGCGCCCGCGCCACGCCTACGACCCGAAGCGCAAGCAGCACCTCTCCGGCGCGATCCTGAAGTGGCTGCTGGAGGCGGGGCCGGGCGCCGGGAAGGTGCTCGGGGTGACCGACCGCGACCTGTTCATCCCCATCCTCACCTACGTGTTCGGGGAGGGGCAGCTCGGGGGCGGCGCGGCGGTCGTCTCCACCGCGCGGCTGCTGGAGGACGTCGAGCTGATCGGGCCGCAGCTGCTGCTGGAGCGGCTCGCCAAGGAGGCGGTGCACGAGGTCGGGCACGCGTTCGGCCTGCTGCACTGCGCGACGCCGGTGTGCGTGATGGCGCGCTCGTCGGGCGTCCGCAACGTGGACGAGAAGATGCCGGAGCTCTGCTCCGAGTGCCGACGCAGGCTCGAGGAGCTGCAGGCCGGAGGTCCCAGGTGATGTCCAACGAGAGAACGCGCATCCTGGTGGTGGACGACGAGGAGATCGTCCGCGAGTCGCTGGGCGGCTGGCTCGAGAAGGACGGCTACTCCGTCCACGTGGCGGCGGACGGGTTCGCCGCGGTCGAGAAGCTCAAGGCGGAGCGCTGGTCGATCCTCATCGTCGACCTGAAGATGCCGGGGATGGACGGCCTGCAGGTGCTGGAGGAGGCGAAGAAGCTCCAGCCCGAGCTGGCCGTCGTGATCATGACCGCCTACGCCACGGTGGACACCGCGGTCGCGGCCATGAAGCTGGGCGCCTACGACTACCTCGTGAAGCCGTTCGATCCCGAGGAGCTGTCGCTGATGATGCAGAAGATCGTCTCCCAGCAGACGCTGGTGCGGGAGAACGCGGTCCTGCGCCAGGCGCTGAAGCGCGAGTACAAGTTCCGCGACCTGCTCTCGAAGAGCCCGGCCATGCAGTCGGTGTTCGAGCTGGCGCGCACCGCGGCCCGCTCCAACTCCACCATCCTGGTGCTGGGCGAGTCCGGCAGCGGCAAGGAGGTCCTGGCGCGCGCCATCCACCAGGAGAGCCCGCGGGCGGAGGGGCCGTTCGTGGCGGTCTCCTGCGCGGCGCTCACCGAGAGCCTGCTCGAGTCCGAGCTGTTCGGGCACGAGAAGGGCGCGTTCACCGGCGCGATCGCCCGCCGCAAGGGCAAGTTCGAGGCCGCCCACGGCGGCACGCTGTTCCTCGACGAGGTGGGCGACATCGGGCCCAAGCTGCAGCTCGACCTGCTGCGGGTGCTGGAGGAGCGGCGCTTCCACCGCATCGGCGGAAACGAGAGCGTCGACGTGGACGTCCGGATCATCGCCGCCACGAACCGCGACCTGAAGCGCGCGGTGGCGGAGGGGAAGTTCCGCGAGGACCTGTTCTACCGGCTCAACGTCATCCCCATCCTCATCCCCCCGCTGCGGGACCGGCGGGAGGACGTCCCGCTCCTGGTGGAGAGCTTCGTGGAGCGGCTGTCGGTGGAGATGAAGAAGCGCATCGACGGCGTCTCCTCCGAGGCGATGAGCGCGCTCATGGCGCACGACTGGCCCGGCAACGTGCGCGAGCTCCGGAACATCCTGGAGCGGGGCGCGGTGGTCTGCACCGGGCCGGTGATCCAGATCGCCGACCTGGGCCTCCCCGGGAAGCCGGAGGCCGCGCCGCGGCCCGGCACGCTCGCCTCGCTGGAGGAGGTGGAGCGGCGCCACGTCTCGGCGGTCCTGGCGCACACCGGCGGCAACGTGAGCCAGTCGGCGCGCATCCTCGGCATCGACCGGGTCACCCTCTACAACAAGATGCGCAAGTGGGGGCTGCGCCGGGACGGCGAGGACGAGCCGTCCCGCGACGGCGAGACCGGCGCGCGCTGACCGGCGCGCCGCCCCCGCGCCCCCGCGCGCACGCGCCACCCCCGCCGCCGGCTCGCCGGACCGCCCGCGCCGCCGCGCACGGCGGCGCGGCGCCGCATCCGCGCACGGTGAAGTCACGGTGAGTGAAGCGCCCGCGCGCTCCTGCCGCGCCCCCGCGCCCGCCGCGCACCGGCTGCGACCGGCTGCCACGTCGAGTTCCTCCGCACCGTCGAGGTTCTCTCCACCGGGGCCGCCGGCGCCGCAAGCCCGCGTGATCACGAGCGGTCGCACCCCGTCCCGGTCGAGGGGCGCTGAGGAACTCGACAGCCCGGGGGTCCGCGCCGCGCGCCGGTGCACGCCGCACCGCGAGCGTAACCCACCGTGAACACGCCGCTCTTCGCGCGCGCGCGCCGCCGCGCCCCGGCTGGCGCGCGCCTTGCCATAGGGATCCGCGGGAGGACGGCGACAGATGACCTGCCCGTACTTGAAAGAGGTCTCGATGGTGTTCTGCCGGGCCTACCCGGTGAAGAAGCTCGTGCCGATCGACCGGGTCACCACGGCGAGCACCTGCGAAGGCGAGGCATTCAAGACCTGCCCGCTCTTCCGCGAGGCGCTCGAGCGTGCGGAACGGTCGGCCGACGCGGACTCCCATCCCTCACCCGCAGGGCCCAAAGGAGCGACGCCATGATGTTCGCATTCGTCGTGATGGTGGTCGGAGTTGCGGTGCTCGGGACCATGAACCTCGTCGCGGCACACAGCTAGCCGCACCCGCGCGGAGACAACCATGAAGATCGGACGCAGAGGGTTCTTCAAGATCGCGGCAGTGACGGCGGGGGCCGCTGGCGCGTCGGCGGCGACGGCCGCCGCAGCGGCGCACGGGGCGGCGGAGGACGGGCCAGGCGTGCTCGTCGACACGACCCTCTGCGTCGGCTGCCGCGCGTGCGAGGCGGCGTGCGCCGAGGCCAACCACCTCGCGCCGCCGCCCGAGGACGCGAACGTCTTCGACCAGAAGCGCGACATGCACGAGCAGGCCTTCACGGTGGTGAACCGCACCGAGAAGGCCCCCGGCATCGAGCGCTTCGCGAAGAAGCAGTGCATGCACTGCCTGGCGCCGGGCTGCGCCTCGGCGTGCCCGGTCAAGGCGATGTCCAAGTCGCCCGAGGGGCCGGTGGTCTACAACCCGAACCGCTGCATGGGCTGCCGGTACTGCATGATCGCGTGCCCGTTCGACGTGCCGAAGTACGAGTACGGCTCGAACGCGCCGCGCGTGCGCAAGTGCACCTTCTGCGCGGAGCGGCAGGCGAAGGGCCTCAAGCCGGCGTGCACCGAGGTGTGCCCCTCGGGCGCGCTGACCTTCGGGAAGCGCAGCGAGCTCCTCGAGGCCGCCAAGACCCGCATCTACACCAACCCCGGCCGCTACGTGCACCACGTGTACGGCGAGCACGAGGCCGGCGGGACGAGCTGGCTGTACATCACCGACGTGGACATGGAGCAGCTCGCGTTCCGGACCGACGTCCCCGAGCGGCCCATCCCGGACCTCGCCTCCGGCGCGCTGTCGGTGCCGCCGTTCGTGATGACGCTCTGGCCGCCGCTGCTGATGGGCATCTACGCGTTCTCCAACCGGCGCGAGGAGATCAAGAACGCCGAGTCGGAGTCGTCGAACGGGAAGGAGGAGCACCATGGCTAACGCCACCGCGGTCGCCCAGCACTCGTTCGTCCGCGAGAAGATCCTGCTCGGGATGAGCTTGAAGGAGTACCTCCGCGCCCAGCTCACGCCGACGAACGCCGTCGCGACGTTCATCCTCATCATCGGCGTGCCGCTGCTCGTCTACCGCTTCGCGGCGGGCCTGGGCGCCACCACGAACCTGTCGCAGTCGGCGCCGTGGGGCCTCTGGATCGGCTTCGACATGATGACCGGCATCGTGCTCGCCGCCGGCGGCTTCACCATCGGCTCGGCGGTGCAGCTGTTCGGGCTGAAGGACTACCACGGCATCGAGCGGCCCGCGATCCTCACCGCCTTCCTCGGCTACGTGATGGCGGTCATCGGCCTGCTCGCCGACCTGGGCCGCCCCTGGAACATCATCATGGCGCTCTTCAACTTCGGGACCGCCTCGGTGCTGTTCGAGGTCGCGTGGTGCGTCATGTGCTACACGACCGTCCTGCTGCTCGAGTTCACCGTGCCGATGTTCGAGTGGCTCGGCTGGAAGCGCATCCACTCGGTGATGAAGAAGACGCTCATCGCCCTCACGGTGCTCTCGGTCATCTTCTCGACCATGCACCAGTCGGCGCTCGGCTCGCTCTTCCTGCTCGCGCCGACCAAGCTCCACCCGCTCTGGTACACGCCCTACATCTTCGTGTTCTTCTTCGTCAGCGCGATCATCGCCGGCCTCAACATGGTGATCTTCGAGAGCGCGCTCTCGCACCGGATCTTCCAGAGCCGGGCCGACCACCACGTCGACGTCGACAAGCTGACCATCGGCCTCGGGAAGGCGGCGGCGGTGGTGATGTTCGCCTACTTCTTCCTGAAGCTGCAGAGCGTGGTGGACGGGCACAGCTGGGGCTACCTGGCCACCGGCTACGGCGCCTGGTGGCTGGTCGAGGTCGTCGGCTTCGTGCTGCTGCCCTCGCTGGTGTTCGCCTACGGCGCGCGCAACCGCAAGGTGAAGCTCATCCGGGCGGCCTCGGTGGTCGGCGTCCTCGGGGTGGTGCTGAACCGCCTCAACATCTCGGTCATCGCGTTCAACTGGAACCGGGTCGACCGGTACGTGCCGAGCTGGATGGAGATCTGGGTGTCCATCACCCTCGTCACCATCGGCGTGCTGGCCTACCGCTGGATCGTCAACCGCATGCCCATCCTGCGTGGGGACCCGGCGTTCCCCGCTGAGCACTGAAAGGAGGAAGCCATGGCCTACGACCTGCTCTCCGTGTATCCGGCCAAGCTCCTCGAGTACGGACTCGGGATCGCCTACCTGCTGATGTTCATCCCGTTCTGGCGCTACGTCCAGGGCGGCAAGCCGGCGGCGGCCGAGGTCCGCGCCCCCGCCCGCGTCCCCGCGGTGGCGCCCGCGGCCCACCCGGTCGCGGCCCGGCCCGCGGTGGCCGGCTGGTTCCAGGTGCCCGCCGGCGTGCACCTGCACCCCGGCCACACCTGGGCGCGCCTGGAGTCCGACGGCCTGGTGGCGGTGGGCGTGGACGACTTCGCCCACAAGCTGGTGGGGCCGGCCCGCGTCGAGCTGCCCAGCGTCGGCGCCAAGGTCGCGCAGGGCGAGCCGGCGCTCGAGCTCGGCGACGGCGAGCGCAGCGTCCCGATGCTCTCGCCCATCGACGGGACCGTGGTGGCGGTGAACGCGGCGGCGCGCGAGCGGACGGACGGCGTCGAGGATCCGTACGGCGCCGGCTGGCTGTTCAAGGTGAAGGCGCCCCGCCTCGCCGCGAACCTCCGCCAGCTCTTCACCGACAGCGCCGCCAACCGGTTCCTGGAGGACGCGTCCGAGCGCCTCGCCATGCGGATGAGCCCCGAGCTCGGCCGCGTGCTGCAGGACGGCGGCGTGCCCATCCACGGCATCGGCCGCGCGCTGGCCGGCGACGACTGGGACGAGATGGCGCGCACCTTCTTCCTGACCTGAGAACGGAGATCACAGCCATGACGCTCAAGCTCTCGTGGTGCGGTGCGCTGGCCGGGCTGCTGCTGGGCGGCAGCGCGCTCGCGGGCGACCTCCCGAACCTGCCTCCGGAGCTCCCGCTCCCGCAGGGCGGCGACAGCCCGGGCCAGGTGACGTTCCGGCACGACAGCCACGTGGACTCGGCCAAGCCGGACTGCGTGTCCTGCCACCCGCGCCGGTTCGGGATCCTCGGCCGCTCGGCCAAGGAGAAGAAGCCGGCGGTGACGCACGCCGCGATGGAGAAGGGCGAGTCGTGCGGGGCGTGCCACGGCAAGCAGGCGTTCGGGTTCGACGACTGCACCATGTGCCACGCGCAGTGAGGGGGGCGCGTCGGCGGTCCCCGGCCCACTCGCTCCGGGCCGGGGACCGCAGGCGCGGGTCGATGCAGGCGCCCGGTGACGGGCGCGGGCTCGCAGTCGGGAGGAAGCCATGCAGAGCGTTCTCGAGGTCCTCCAGTCGATCGGCGTCTTCACCCTCGGCATCCTGGCCCGGTTCGGCCTCTTCCTGGCGATGGTGGCGGTCATCGTGGTCCCGGCGCTGATCATCGCGCTGGTGGTGCGCGGGCGCGCCGAGCGGCGCGAGCGGGCGCTCGGGATCCGCGACGTGGACGGCGTGCCGTTCCGCCCGGACCTGTTCTACGCGCCCGGCCACCTCTGGCTGCACCGGCGCCCGGGCGGCCGCGCGGTGGAGCTCGGGCTCGACGGCATCGCGCAGCGCCTGATGCCGGCGGTCACGGCGGTGGACCTGGCGCGGCCGGGCACGCGCGTGGCCCGCGGCGAGACCATCGCCACGCTGCACGGCGGCGGCCGCGCCCTGGAGATCCCCGCGCCGGTGGACGGCACGGTGGTGGGCGTGAACGTCTCGGTGGTGCGCGACCCGGCGCTGGTGAAGCGCGACGGCTACGGGCGCGGCTGGCTGGTCGCGCTCGCGCCGGTGGACGAGGCCTACGCGTCGATGCCGCGCGCCGGCGCCGCGGAGTCGTGGATGCGGCGCGAGGCGCAGCGCTGGAACCACTTCGTCGAGCACCAGCTCGGCTTCGCCGCGGCCGACGGCGGGACGCTGGTCGCGCCCGCGCCGTGGCTGGTCGGCGAGGAGGGATGGGCCGCCCTGACGCAGGCGTTCCTGCGGCCGTGAGGGCCGCGTTCGCGGCGGGTGCGGCGATCGGCCGCCCCACGCACGACTTTCGCGGGCGCGCGCGGGCGCGAGCGGGCGTGAGACCAGGTGCGGCGCGCGGCCGCACGGGTCACGACCGCCCGCGCGGCGCGCGCGCCGGCGTCGGCGGCGGGCGCGCCGCGGGCCGGGGCGGCGGCGCGCGGCGATCCGATCCCGTCGCAATCTGCGGGATTGCGTCCGGGGTGCGCGCGAGGGCGCAGGCGCGCCGGCGGGCGGTGCGCGATTGCGCGCAGGCGATCCGGGGGAGGCATTGCAGACCCGGTTGATGGACGTCAATCCTCCCCGGCCCCGGCGCAGAATCGTCGGCGGTTGCGCGAGGCGCGGGGGAGGTGTGCGGACGCCGCGATTCTTGCGCCGCATCTCGACCGGATGAATCCAGATCAATTCGTGCTGAATTCACGCGTGCTTATCCGGCCGGAGGCGTTGGACAATCCGTTCGCCCCCTGGTAGGAAGTGGCGCAATCCGTGGCTGTCACGGATTGACGCACCGACTCCTCCAGGGTGTGCAAATGATCCGACGCCTGTTGCCCCTCCTCCTCGCGTTCGCCGCGAACCCAGCCTGGGCGGGTATCCCGGCCGAGCAGGAGGACTGCCTCGGCTGTCACAGCGACCCGAGCCAGACCTTCGACCTCCCGAGCGGCGAGAAGCTCTCGCTGTACGTCGACCAGGACGCGTTCGCGAAGTCGGTCCACGGCGAGGCGCTCCGCTGCACGGAGTGCCACACCGACAAGACCAGCGACCACGCCACCGGCGAGCTGAAGTTCAAGACCCGCCGCGACGTGACCCGCGCCTACTACGAGCAGTGCAAGGGCTGCCACTTCGCGAATTACACCAAGACGCTGGACGGCGTTCACTACGCGGTGATGGCCAAGGGCAACGACAAGGCCGCGCTCTGCGTGGACTGCCACGGCGCCCACGACATCTCCCGGCCGGGCCAGCCGCGCACGCGCATCTCGAAGATGTGCTCGGGCTGCCACGCGGAGGAGGCGGACGTCTACGCGAAGAGCGTGCACGGCCGCGCGGCGGAGAGCAGCCCCGACGTACCGGTGTGCACCGACTGCCACCGCGCCCACGACACCACCGACCCGCGCGACGGCCAGCTCGCCATGCGCACCCCGGAGATCTGCGGGCGCTGCCACACCGACGAGAAGCTGATGTCGAAGTACGGCCTCTCCAGCAACGTCGTGTCGACCTACCTCTCCGACTTCCACGGCATGGCCGCCACGCTCCAGCGCAAGCAGAAGAACGCGCCGGACGCGCGCCTCGCCGCGGTCTGCACCGACTGCCACGGCGTCCACGACATCCAGTCGTCCAAGGACCCGTCGTCCACCGTGATGGCGGCCAACCTGCAGAAGACCTGCGCGAAGTGCCACGAGGGCGCCAGCGCGAGCTTCCCGAAGGCCTGGCTGTCGCACTACGAGCCCACGCCGCAGAAGGCGCCGCTCGTGTGGGGCGTGCAGGTCTTCTACAAGATGCTGATCCCGTTCATGGTGGGCGGGCTCGTGCTCCAGATCGCGCTGCACCTCTGGCGCGTGGTGGTGAACCGATGAGCGCTTACATCGTCCGCTTCAACCTGCAGCAGCGGATCGAGCACTTCATCACGATGCTCGTGTTCGTGCTGCTCTGCCTCACCGGCCTGCCGCAGAAGTTCTACACGGCCGGCTGGTCGCAGGCGGTGGTCGGCGTGTTCGGCGGCATCGACGTGGCGCGCTGGGTCCACCGCGTGTGCGGCCTGATCCTGGCCGCGTCCACGGTGATCCACTTCGCGAACGCGATCGCCGCGATGCTCTCGAAGAAGATCGGCTTCACCATGGTGCCGTCGAAGAAGGACTTCGAGGACGCCATCCTCCAGCTCAAGTACTACCTGGGCGTGACCGACAAGCACCCGATGTACGATCGGTACACGTACAAGGAGAAGTTCGAGTACTGGGGCCTGGTGTTCGGCAACGTCATCATGGTGCTCACCGGCTTCATCCTGTTCTTCCCGGTGACCGTCGCGTCGCTGCTCCCGGGCGAGGTGATCCCCGCCGCCAAGGTGGCCCACTCGAACGAGGGCCTGATGGCGTTCCTGGTGATCACCATCTGGCACGTGTTCAACGCGCACCTGAGCCCCGACGTGTTCCCGTTCGACACGTCGATGTTCACCGGCAAGGTCAGCCGCGAGCGCTACGAGCACGAGCACCCGCTCGAGCTCGCGCGCATCGAGGGGCGGGCGCCGCCCGCGGAGCACGGCGGCCACGCCTCGTCGCATGACGAGCGCCACGTGGGCTGACGTCCTCGCGCAGGCCATCTTCCACACCCTGGTCGCCTCGCTGTTCGTGGAGGCGCTGGTGCGGACCTGGCGAGTGCGCGACCCCGGCCAGCGGATCGCCCTGCGGCTCACCGCCCTGGGCTATCCGCTGGTCCTGTTTCCGGCCCTGGTGCTGCTGTTCCCGGTGCGGGCCGGCGACGCGTTCCGCGAGGGCGGCGCGCTGCTCGTCGGCCGCCGCTGGGCCGACGTGCGGCTGCTCGGGACCGGGATGTACCAGTGGTTCGTGGGCGGGCTGGCGACCATCGGGCTGGCGCTGCTGCTCATGGACCTGGTGCCGTTCCTGTGCCGCAGGCGGCGCGCGCGGCCGCCGGCGCGCGCGGTGCCGGACCCGGAGACCGCCGCGCGCCTCGGCGCCACGCTGGCCGAGCTGGCCGCCCGCCTCGGCACGCGCGTGCCCTCGCTGCTGTGGGTCGAGCGCGGCGCGCCGATCCTGTTCTGCACCGGCATCCGCAGGCCGGCGGTGGTGCTCTCGCGCGGCGCGCTCCGCCTGCTCGACGCGGCCGAGCTGCGCGCGGCGCTGGCCCACGAGCTCGCCCACCTGGCCCGCCGCGATCCCGCCGCGAGCTGGGTGGTGCTGCTGGCGCGCGTGGTGATGGGGTTCAACCCGGCGTTCCAGGTGGTCTCGCGCGCGCTGGCCCGCGACGCCGAGTGGCTCGCGGACGAGCACGCCGCGGAGGCGTGCGGCGATCGCCTCGCGCTCGCCAGCGGCCTGCTCAAGCTCCACCGCGCCACCGCCGGGCCGCCGCCGGTGCGCCGGACGCTGCCGCTCGCCGCCGCGCTGTCCGAGCCGCTCGCGCGCGTGCGCTCGCGCGACATCGAGCTGCGCTGCCGCCGCCTGCTCCAGCCGCCGGCGCCGCGCCTGCCGTTCGGGGCGGCGCGCGTCGCGCTGGCGGCCCTCACCCTGACGGCCCTGCTGTTCTTCGTGGTATGACCGGGAGCGTGACGCGCGCGCGCGAGGCGGGGCTCGAGCTCGCGCGGATGCTCGCGGCGCTGGTGTGGGTGGCCGCGACCTCCGCGCTGGTGATCGCCGCCCTCGGCGCGCTGCCCGGGTGGATCGCCGGGGAGGGCAGCGCGGTCCGCCACGCCGCGACCGTGCAGGAGGCCGAGCGCCGGCTCGGCGCGATGCTGATGCTGCCCGGCTACTTCCCGCAGCGGCTCGCCTGGCCGCCCTCGGAGATCCGGCTCGCCGGTGGGCGCCGCGGCTCCGCGGCCATCACGGTCGTCGATCGCAGCGGCGCGCCCGCCGTCCAGATCCTGCAGTCCACCGCGGAGGGCGCCGAGATCGCGGCGCCGCTGCTCGCCGATCGCAACGTGCTCCGCGTCCAGCGCACCACGGTGGGCTCGTACCCGGCCACGCTCTCCGCGGTGCTGGTGGCGGGGCAGCCCTGGCAGGAGCTGGCCTGGGAGCAGCGCGGCCGGACGGTGCTGCTCCGCACGCGCGGCGACCTCGACGAGCTGTACCACATGGCCCACAGCACGCACCCCGGGGGCGGCCGATGAGGCCCGGGCCCGAGGCCGGCGCGCCGCCCGCGCCGCCGGTGCCGCCCGCGCCCCCGCCCGCCCCGGCGGCGTACCGGACCGCGCCGCACCCGGCCATGCCGGGCGGCATCCGCCGGCGCGTCTACCTGCTGATGGCCACCGGCATCGCCGTCCCGCTCGTCATCATGGGCGCGACCGGGATCCACTGGGCGCGCAACCTCGACGATCGGGTGGTGGCGGGCCGCATGTCCGCCGCGGCCATGGCGGCGACGCACTTCGACGGCGTCCTGACCGAGGACCTCGAGGTGCTGCAGCGGCTCGCCTCCGGCGTGGCCCAGACCATGGGCAACGCGGACCTCGAGGAGGAGCGGCGCGTGGTGGCCGACGCGTACCACCAGTTCCGCCACCGCGAGGGCGTCTACCTGCTGGACGCCGAGCGCAACGTGCTCGCGGAGGCGCCGGGCGGCCCGCGCTCGGCGGCGCCGGCCGACGACCTCACGGTGGTGGACGAGGTGCTGCGCACCGGGCTGCCGCGCCTCTCCGGCGCGGAGCAGGGCGCGCGCGGGCGGGTGGTGCACGAGCTCGTCCCGGTGCGGAGCTGGCAGAACCAGATCATCGGGATCGCCGGCGGCACGTTCGACCCGTCGCGGCGCGGCTTCGATCGCGTGCTGCAGCACCTGCGCCGCGGGGAGAGCGGCTTCGCCGAGCTGATCGACGCGGGCGGCACCATCATCGCGAGCACCGTGCCGGCCCGGGTCGGGCGCCGCACCGAGTGCCGGGCGCACCTGGGCGAGCTGGTGAAGGACAAGCGGGCCCAGGCGGCCCGCTGCGACGGCTGCCATGGCGAGTGGGGCGTGAAGGCGGCGGCGCCGGCCGAGCTGATGGTGTTCGCGCCGCTGGCCGCGGCGCCGTGGGGCGTGGTGGTGCGGCAGCGCACCGCCGAGGCGCTGCCGACCGAGGGCGACGTGCCCTGGTGGCTGGTGGCGGCCGGCCTGGCGGCGCACCTCGGCATCGCGGCGGCGTTCGCCTGGGGCGCGGCGCGCAGCGTGACCCGGCCCATCGGCGTGCTGACCGGCGAGGCGGAGCGCATCGCGGGCGGCGAGCTGGACTGGTCCATCCCCGACCTCGGCACCGACGAGGTCGGGCGCCTGGGGCGCTCGCTCGACCGCATGCGCCTGGCGCTCCGGCGCCTGCTCGACGACGTGGCGCGGGTGAACGCCGAGCTGGAGCAGCGCGTGGAGGAGCGCACGCACGCGCTCAACGAGGCGTACGCCCAGCTCGCCGCGCGCGAGGAGGCCCGCGCGCAGCTCCTCCGCAAGCTCATCTCGGCGCAGGAGGACGAGCGCAAGCGCATCGCCCGCGAGCTGCACGACGAGACCAGCCAGAGCCTGGCGGTGCTGGCCATGGGGCTCGAGGCGGCCCAGGACGCGATGCGCGGCGGCAAGGCGCCGCGCCTGGAGGAGGTGAAGGCGGTGGCGGTGCGCACGCTGGAGGACGTGCACCGCATCATCCTGGACCTCCGCCCGTCGGTGCTCGACGACCTCGGGCTGCTGTCCGCGATCCGCTGGTACGCGGAGCGCCAGCTCGGCACGCGCGGCATGTCGGTGCGCTGCGAGTTCGGGGAGCTGGACCGGCGGCTGCCGCCCGAGATGGAGACGGCGCTGTTCCGCATCTGCCAGGAGGCGATGAGCAACATCGCCCGCCACGCCCAGGCGACCGCGGTGCTGGTGGAGGTCGCGCTGGAGGACGACGTGTTCCGCATCGACATCGAGGACGACGGGCGAGGCTTCGACGCGGAGGCCGTCGCGCGCCGCGAGGGGCGGCGCTCCTGGGGCCTCATGGGCATCCGCGAGCGCGCCGAGATCCTGGGCGGCAGCGCCACGGTGGAGTCGGCGCCGGGGAAGGGCACCCGCGTCGAGGTGCGCATCCCGGTGCCGCGCGCCACGACCGAGCCGGGCCCGGCCGCCACCGGAGCGGAGGCGGACGCCGAGGGGAGGGGAACGTGAGCGACAAGATCCGGGTGGTCATCGTGGACGACCACGCCATCCTGCGCGAGGGCGTGCGCGCGCTGCTCCAGCTCCAGCCCGACATCGAGGTGGTCGGCGAGGGCGCCGACGGGATGCAGGCGCTGGAGCAGGTGGAGCGGCTCGATCCGGACGTGGTGCTGATGGACATCGCCATGCCCGGGCTGGGCGGCATCGAGGCCAGCCTCCAGCTCAAGAAGCTGGGGCGGCGCGCGCGCATCCTGATCCTCTCGCAGTACGAGGATCGCGAGTACGTCCGCCGCCTGCTCAAGGCCGGCGTGTCGGGCTACGTGCTCAAGAAGTCCGCCGGCGCCGAGCTCGCGAACGCGGTCCGCGCGGTGCACCGGGGCGGCCTGGTGCTCGACCCGGAGGTCGCGCGCACCGCCATGGAGGAGGCCGGCCCGGCGGCGCCCGGGGAGGCGGATCCGTACGAGTCGCTCACCGACCGCGAGAAGCAGGTGCTGAAGCTGGTGGCGGAGGGGCGGAGCAACAAGGAGGTGGCGGACGTGCTCGGCATCAGCGTGAAGACCGCCATGAGCCACCGCGAGCACGTCATGGAGAAGCTCGGGGTCCACAACCGCACCGAGCTCGTCCGCTTCGCGATCCGCAAGGGCGTGATCCGCGTGGACGAGTAGGGCGTCCGGGGCCGGAAAGAAGAGATGCGGCGCAGCCGCCGGCCCCCACCGGAAGCTGCCCGCATCGGGTGAAGAACCGCAGCCCCCCTCCCAGAGTGCCGCCGTTCTCCAGCCCCGGCAGGTAGCACGTGCCGTGCCCGCGCCGGAGCTCCGTGCTGCGCGGGTCAGCCCAGCGAGATCCGGCGGTTACGCGGGCGGCGCACCGGCGGTCCTGGGTGGGTTCACCCATCCCTTCGGGCGCGTGGGGGAATGGCCCCACCCGACCCACACTCCCAAAGAAAGAGGCCGGCGGCAATCGCCGCCGGCCCCGGTCCCCGCCCCCTGCAGCTACTCGTCGCCGCGCTTGCGCGCGATCTCGTCCTCGAGCGCCTTCAGCTCCTTCGTCGGCGCGGCGCCCGGCGCCTTCTCCTCCTCCTCGCCGGGCTTGCCGGTGAAGTGCGCCTCACCAGGGCGCCACCCGGGGTGGACGGTGGCGGCGAGGTCGGCCGCGCCCTCCTTCACCCCGCCGGTCACCTTCTTCACCACCGCGTGGACCAGGAGCGCGAACCCGATCACCGGCATGAACATCAGGAACAGCGCCCCGAGCACCGGGACCACGACCAGCAGCAGCGGGAACGGCACCTTCACGAACCGTGCGCCGCTGCCCGGGAGGCGCCCGCCCTCCGACGGGACCACCTCGACCGCCCACGCCCTCGGGTTCCAGTAGTAGCCGCCCTTCACGTTCGCTCCGCCCGTGTACTTGGCCATGACCGTCTCCTTCCGTGCTGCTCCGTCGACCGTGGGACCGCGGTGGACCGCGCCGCTCAGCCCTGGCGCCGCTTCTCCTCGATCTCCTTCTCGAGCGCCTCGAGCTTCTCGTCGCGCGCCGAGGGCCCCTTCTCCTCGACGCCGCCGTTCTCCGGGGACTTGCCGGTGAAGTGCGCCTCGCCGGGCTGCCAGCCGGGGCTCATGGTGGCGGCCAGCTCCTCGGCGGGGCCGCGGAAGGTGCGGACCGCGCGCGTCGCCACCGCCTGCGCCAGCAGCACGAAGCCGATGACCGGCATGAACATCAGGAACGTCGCGCCGAGCACCGGGGTGAGCACCAGCGCCAGGGCCACCGGGATCCGCCGCCACTCGCCCTTGCCCTGCGGGAGGCGCTCGCCGTCCTTCGCGACCGGCTCGATCGCCCACCGGGAGAGGTTGAGGTAGTAACCGCTCTGCACCGCGCTGCCGCTCTTGAACGTGTTGGCCATTGATTGGCTCCTTTCGATTGGCAATGTCTCGCCAATCGAGCGGCGAAGAAATTGGGACGATGCCCGAGCCGCGCGGGAAAGATTCCGGGGCGCGGACCGGCGCGGCGCCGGAGCGGGCCGGGGCGCGAGGCCGGGGACGGGCCGGCGCGGGCACCGGGGCCGGCGGGCCGCGCGGGCCCGAGCGCCGCGGGCGCGGACACCGGAGACGGGGTCGGGCGGATTCCCGATGTGCGCCGGCGCGCGGGCCGGCGCGCCGGAGGCGGCGCCGCGCCGGGCGGCGGCGCACGTCCGGGCGTGAACCAATGCGGACCTGGGGAGGCGGTGCGGCGCGGTGGCGCGAGGAGGTCCACTCGAGGAGCTAACCCTGCGACGTTGCGCGCAGGATCGAGGGATCCCCCGGGCTCCCGGCGGGCCCGCAGCGGTTTCGCCGGCGGGGACCCATGCCCTGGTCCGGCGCAACCCTTGCGCGATCCGGGGCGCGCCGATGCTGAAATCCTGCACGATCTCGTGGGGCACGCCGCTTGCTCGCATGCCGCCCGTTCCCGAAAGGAGCGCCTCGTGCTCGTCGCAGTCGGGCTGAACCAGAAGGGCGCCACGGTCGCAGACCGCGAGGTCCTCGCGCTGCCGTCGGAGGAGCTGCTGGACGCGCTCACCGCCTTCCAGGCGCTCGACGGCGTGGACGAGGTCGCGATCGTCTCGACCTGCTACCGCGTGGAGATCTTCGCGGCCGCCCGCTGCCCCGCCGCCGCGGAGCTGTCGCTGCGCCACGCGATGGAGGCGCGCGCCGGCCGCCCGCTCCCGCTGTTCGAGCTCCAGGGCGAGGAGGCGTTCCGGCACCTCGTCCGCGTCGCCTCCAGCCTCGAGTCCGCCATCCTGGGCGAGCCGCAGATCCTGGGCCAGGTGAAGGACGCGTTCCACCGCGCCGCCGAGGCGGGCGCCGCCGGCAAGGAGCTCGCCTCGGTGCTCTCCCGCGCGCTCGCGGCCGCGAAGCGCGTCCGCACCGAGACCGCGGTGGGCCGCGCCGGCGTGTCCTGGGGCAACGCCGCGGCCGCGCTCGCCAGCAAGGTGCTCGGCCCGCTCGCCGGGCGGCGCGTGGCGGTGATCGGCGCGGGCGAGATGGCCCGCCTCACCGCCCAGCACATGCGCGACGAGCGCGCCTCGGTGGTGGTGCTGAACCGCACGCTCGCGAACGCGGAGGCGCTGGCCGCCGAGGTGGGCGGCGAGGCCCGGCCGCTGGAGGCGCTGGAGCAGGAGCTGCTGCGCGCCGACGTGGTGGTGTCCGCCGCGCCGGCCGCGCCGCCGGCGCTGGCCCCGGCCGTCATGCAGCGCATCCTGCACGCCCGCCGCAAGCGGATCGTCATGGTCGACCTGGCCGTCCCGCGCGCCATCCCCGCCGAGACCGGGGCGCTGCCGGACGTCTACCTGTGCGACGTCGACGACCTCGATCGCGTGATGAAGGCCGCCATGGCCGAGCGCGCCCAGGCGGCCCAGCACGCCGAGCGGATCGCCGACGAGGAGGTGCAGAAGTTCGCGCGCGCCGAGGCCGAGCGCCGCGCCGCGCCGCTCATCCAGGAGATGCGCAGCCGCGCCAGCGCCATCGCGCGCGAGGAGGTGGAGCGCACGCTCCGCCGCCTCGGCGAGGACCCGGAGCTCGCGAAGCGGCTCGACGCCATGGCGGGCTCGATCGTCTCCAAGATCCTGCACGCCCCCAGCACGCGCCTGCGCCAGGCGGTGTGCGACGGCGGGGCCAACGACCCGCTGGTCGCGGCCGCCGTCCAGATCTTCGACCTGTCCGCGGCGCCGGCCGCCCGGGGCGACGCCGCCTAGCGGGGAGGCCGGGCCTTCCCCGGGCCCGGAATTCCTGAGATATTGGCGCGCGTTGTCTCACGGGCCGACCGCATGAACCTGCTCGAGCGCAGCTACCGGAGCCTGGACTCCAGCATGCGCGCGCGCGTGCTGGTGCCGACGGCGCTGCTGTTCGCCGTGACGCTCTCCGCGATGGTGGCCGCCGCCGTGCACTTCTACGGCGCCGACATCGAGAGCGGCCGGCAGGACCGGGCCGAGCTGTTCGCGACCATGGTCTCCTCGGGCGTGTCGAACGTGATGCTCTCGGGGAAGCCGCGCGAGGTGAGCACGCTGCTGGAGGCCCTGGTGGCCCACCGCAGCGACCTGCTCTCCGCCAGCCTGATCGCGCCGAACGGCTACATCTCCATCTCCACCAGCCCGGCGCTGCTGGGGCGGGTGCCGTGGTCCGAGGTGAACCGGGTCGAGGGCACCACCGTGGTGGTGGGGCCGGGCGGCAACGACGCCGAGTACGCGGTGCTCCAGCCCATCGTGAACGCCGAGTCCTGCGCGCGCTGCCACGGCACCCAGAGCCACGTGAACGGCTGGCTCGACCTGCGCTTCACCCGCGAGCCGGTGCTGGAGGCGCAGGCGCAGCTCGCGAAGACGCTGTCGCTGTCCGCCGGGGCCGCGCTCGTGTGCCTGCTCGGGATCCTGCTCTGGCTGCTGGGCCGCGAGGCGGTGACCCCGCTGCAGCGGCTGGTGACGGTGATGCGCCGGGCCGAGGCGGGCGAGCTCTCGGTGCGGGCCGACGAGGGGCGCCCGGACGAGCTGGGCGTGGCGGCGCGCGGCTTCGACGCCACGCTGGCGGCGCTGCGGCGCAGCCAGGCCGAGCTGGAGGCGTTCTACCGCGAGCGCATGGTGCGGGCCGACCGGTTCGCGGCGGTGGGCGAGATCGCCACCGGCCTGGCGCACGAGATCAAGAACCCGCTGGCGGGGCTGTCCGGCGCGCTGGAGCTGCTCGCCGAGGACTTCTCCGACGACGCGCGCCACTCCGACATCGTCACCGAGATGCAGCACCAGGTGCGGCGGCTCACGCACACCATGGAGAGCCTGCTCAGCTTCGCCCGCCCGGCCAAGGCGAAGCTCCGCTCCACCGACGTGAACGCCACGCTCGAGAAGGTGCTGTTCCTCATCCGCCAGCAGTCGCGCGACGGCACCCTCGAGCTGGTCCCCGAGCTCTCGCCCGGGCTCCCGGCGGTGCTGGCCGACCCGTCGCAGCTCGAGCAGGTGTTCCTCAACATCTGCCTGAACGCCTGCCAGGCGATGATCGCGACCCGCCGCGGCGGGCGCCTCACCGTCCGCTCCCGCGCCGGCGACGGCACCGTGAGCGTCGAGGTGGAGGACACCGGCCCGGGCATCCCGGCCGACCTCCGCGCCCAGATCTTCAAGCCGTTCTTCACGACCAAGCGCGAGGGGAACGGGCTCGGCCTCGCCATCTCCGCGCGCATCGTGGCGGAGCACGGGGGCCACATCGGCTACCGCTGCCCGCCCGAAGGCGGCACCACCTTCACCGTGACGCTGCAACAGGCGCGGCCCCAGCGCGCCCCGGAGCACGCCGCATGAACAGCACCCCGGCCCGCATCCTCGTCGTGGACGACGAGAAGCTCATCCGCTGGTCGGTGGCGGAGCGGCTGCAGCGCGGCGGCTACGAGGTCCTCTCGGCCGAGTCGGGCGAGCAGGCGCTGGAGATGGTCGCCGCCACCCCGCCGGACGTGATGCTGCTCGACGTGCGCCTCCCGGGGATCGACGGCGTCCAGACGCTGCAGCGCGCGCTGTCGCTCCACCCCGAGGTGGCGGTGCTGATGATGTCGGCGCACTCCACCGTGGACATCGCGGTGGAGGCCATGAAGCACGGCGCCATCGACTTCCTGGTGAAGCCGTTCCCGTTCCAGCAGCTCGACGAGGCGGTGGAGCGCGCGCTCGCGAACGTGCGCACCCGCCGGCAGATCGCCACGCTCACCAGCGACAAGCGCGGCGCGAGCGCGGTCGAGGCGGTGGTGGGCTCGTCGGCGGCCATGGAGCAGGTGCGCTCGATGATCTCGCGCCTGGCCGGCAGCGACACCACCACCGTGCTGATCGAGGGCGAGAGCGGCTCCGGCAAGGAGGTGGTGGCGCGCGCCATCCACTTCCGCAGCGCGCGCGCCGACAAGCCCATCCTCCAGGTGAACTGCGCGGCGCTCCCCGAGCACCTGCTCGAGTCGGAGCTGTTCGGCCACGAGCGCGGCGCGTTCACCGACGCGCACGCCCAGAAGCGCGGCCTGTTCGAGACCGCCGAGGGCGGCTCGGTGATGCTGGACGAGATCGGCGACCTGCCGCCCGGCGGCCAGGCCAAGCTCCTCCGGCTCCTCGAGAACAAGACGTTCCGCCGGGTGGGCGGGGTGCAGGAGCTCCGCGCCGACGTGCGCGTGATCGCGGCCACCAACGTGAACCTGGAGGAGCGGGTGGCGGAGGGGCGCTTCCGCGCCGACCTGTTCTTCCGCCTCAACGTGGTGCGCATCGTGGTGCCGCCGCTCCGCGAGCACCTCGACGACGTGCCCATCCTCACCGCCCACTTCGTCGCGCGCTTCGACCAGGAGATGAAGCGGCAGGTGAAGGGCGTGGCGCCGGCGGCGATGGAGCTGCTCAGGGCGTACCACTGGCCCGGCAACGTCCGCGAGCTGCGCAACGTGATCGAGCGCGCCTTCATCCTGCACGCCGGCGCCGACGAGATCCGGCCCGAGCACCTGCCGCCCGAGCTGCGCAAGGCGGCCGCCCCCGGCGGGAAGCGCCCGGAGAAGCTGGTGCCGCAGGTCACGGGGGAGGGGCTGGTGCTCGACGACGTGGAGCGCAAGCTCATCGCCGAGGCGATGGAGCGCGCCAGCGGCAACCAGTCCAAGGCGGCGCGCCTGCTGGGCGTGTCGCGCGACACGCTCCGCTACCGCCTCAAGAAGCACGGCATGGCGTAGCGCCGGCCCCGGGCGGCCCAGGGCCGGGCGAGCCCGCGGTCAGGCCAGCGCGCGGTCGTCGATGTCCACCGGCGCGCCGTCGGTGGGCCAGTCGATCTCCGTCGCGAGCGCGCGCAGCTCCTCCTTCAGCTTCTCCTTGGCGCGGATCTCGAGCTGCCGGGCGCGCTCGCGCGAGAAGCCGAAGTGCTCGCCCAGCTCCTTGAGCGTGAGCGGGCGGTCGCTCATGACGCGCATCTCGATGATGTAGCGCTCGCGCTGGTCGAGGCGACCCAGCGCCTCGCCGACCCGGCCGGAGACGACCTTCTGCTCCTGCACGCCGGACAGCTCGTCGTCCTGCGAGGCGGTGCCGGAGGGGAGGAAGTCCACGTGGGAGTAGCCGCCGTCGTCGCCCATGGGCGCGTCGAGCGACAGGTCGCGCCCCTCCATCCGCTGCTCCATCTCGCGGACCTCGCCGGGCTTCACGCGGAGCTTCTTCGCCACCTTGTTCGCGTCGTGCCCGTCGGAGTCGGCGCCGTGCTCCTGGGACCGCTTGTCGAGCTCGCGCTTCGTGCGGGCCAGCGAGAAGAACAGCTTGCGCTGCGCCTGCGTCGTCCCGAGCTTCACCAGCGACCAGGACTTGAGGATGTAGTTCTGGATGTACGCGCGGATCCACCAGACCGCGTACGAGATGAGGCGGATGCCCTTGTCCGGATCGAACTTCTGGACCGCCTTCATCAGGCCGATGTTGCCCTCCTGGATGAGGTCGGCCATGCGGAACCCGTAGGAGCGGTATTCGTAGGCGACCTTGACCACGAAGCGGAGGTTCGCGGTGACCAGCCGGTGGGCGGCGCGGGTGTCGCGATCTGCGCAGTACTGGCGCGCCAGCCGCTGCTCGTCCTCGACCGTCAGCAGCGGAAACCGATTGATCTCCGAGAGGTAGACCTCGAGGGAGCTCGCGGTACCCGGGACGCTCTGGCGCTTCATCGGACCTCCGTGGTGCATGGCGGTGGCAGCAAGTAGGCCCCTAAGCAACCCATGTGCCGTCTGGGGTCAAGCGCCTTTCAGCCGTGATCCCGAGTGGTTGCCTGGAGGGCCGCGGCTCGCCAGCCCGGCCGGAGCCCGTAATCCTTACAGGGTCTCCACGAGAAGCCTGCCCTGTTGGGTTTTTCGGCTGTAAGAATTGCAAACACCCGATTCAGGGCGCCTGCGACCCCCTTGCGGATGGGCGGTACCCTCCGCAACCTGTGATGGCTATCCCCAGGAGGCGGCCAGGCGGCCAGGCGGACGCGCGAATGTCGGCGAAGAACGGAACGGAACGGACGGCGAGCGAGGGTGCGCCGGCGGATGCCGAGGAGCGCTCGGGCTACCTCGGCTTCGTCGCGCACGAGGTCCGCAACCCGCTCTCGACCGCGCTCTGGTCGGCCGAGCTGCTGGCGCGCATGAGCGCCGCCGAGCGCGGCGGGGCGCGGGGCGAGAAGCTGACCGCGATGTGCCTGCGCTCGCTGGGGCGGGTGCGCCAGCTCGTCGAGGATCACTTCCTGTGCGAGCGGCTCGAGGTGGGCGGCCTCCCGGTGCGGCCCGAGGCCATCGCGCTTCGCGACGCGCTGGAGCACGCCGCGGGCCACCGGCCGGCGGACGTCGGCGAGGTGTCGCTGGACGGCGTGGAGGCGGCGCTGGCGGTGAGCGCCGATCGCGCGCTCCTCGAGCGGGTGCTCGACGCGCTGGTGGCGGCGGCCGGTCGCGACGGCGAGCCGGTGCGGGTGAGCGCCCGCCTGGACGGGGGCCGGGCGACGCTGCGGGTGAGCGGTTCCGAGGCCGTTCCGGGCGCGCTCGAAGACCCGAAAAAGGGCGCTGCCGGGGATCCCAAGGGCAGGGCGCTCGCGCTGCCCGCGGCGCGCAGGGCGGCGGCGGCGCTGGGCGGGACGCTCTCGGTGGAGGAGGGAGCATTCGTGCTCACCCTTCCCGGAGCCGGAGCGTATACTGCGCGCCCCGCATCGCCGCCGTTGCCATGAACGAACATCCGCTGGTCCTCGTCGTCGACGACGATCCCGACATCCTCGACGCCATCTGCGACATCCTCGAGGGCGAGGGGTATCGCGTGGCGCGCGCGCGGCACGGCCTCGAGGCGCTGGACCGCGTGGCCGAGGAGGAGCCGTCGATCATCCTCCTCGACCTGATGATGCCGGTGATGGACGGGCTCGCGTTCGCGCAGGCGCTCCGCCAGCGGCGGAACGGGGCCGCGCGCATCCCGATCGTGGTCATCTCGGCCGACGGGAACCCGCAGAAGGCGGCGTCGGTGGGCGCCCAGGGCTACCTGGCGAAGCCCTTCGACATCGACGCGCTGCTGGCGCAGGTCACCGACATGGCCGGCCAGGCGATGCCCGGGTAGCCGCGCCCGCCGCCAAAACCCCCCGCGCCACGCGGGCTTCGCTTGACAGCACGCGCGCCGGCGGGTAGAAAGCCCACCCTTTCCAAGGCACGTCCTCCGCGGCCATCCGACGCGCGGCGGACCAATGCGAGGTGCTCATGTCGACGGGACTGCTGGCGAAGAAGGTTGGGATGACGCAGATCTTCACCCCCGAGGGTGACTGCGTCCCGGTGACGGTGCTCGAGGCGGGCCCGTGCACGGTGGTGCGCCGCAAGACGGCGGAGAAGGACGGCTACGACGCCGTCGTGATCGGCTTCGGCGTGGTGGACGAGAAGCACGCCCACCGCCTCTCCAAGCCCGAGGTCGGCGTCTTCAAGAAGGCCGGCACGCCCATCTTCCGCCACGTGAAGGAGATCCGCGTGAAGGACGCCAAGCAGCTCGGCGACCTCAAGGCGGGCGACGTCCTCACCGTGGACAAGGTCTTCAAGGCGAACCAGCGGATCGACGTCGCCGGCGTCACGAAGGGCCGCGGCTTCACCGGCGTCATGAAGCGCTGGAACATGAAGGGCGCCGCGCGCGACAGCTCCACCGCGCACGAGCACCACCGCCACGTCGGCGCGATCGGCCAGCGCAAGACGCCGGGCAAGGTGTGGAAGGGCAAGCACCTCCCCGGCCACTACGGCGTGGACAACGTCACCATCCAGAACCTGACCGTGGTCGGCATCGAGGCCGAGCAGAACGTGCTGCTCGTGTCCGGCGCGGTCCCCGGCCACGCCGACGGCCTGCTGTTCGTGAACACCGCGGCGAAGGGCCAGCCGCGGATCAAGCAGAAGCAGGAGGTCCGCGAGCGCGCCAAGCCGAAGGTGTAGCCGGCTTCGCGGCAGCGCCGCAGGACACGACGCGCCGTCCGGGAGACCGGGCGGCGCGTTTCGCTTTCCGGGCCGCCGTCCGGCGCGCCGCGTCGGGAGGGATCGCGGGGCCGGCGCCGCCCGGGCGGCGATCCGCCGGGGCGAGCGCGGGCCCGGAACGACGAACGCCGCCCGGGGGCCGGGCGGCGTCGGTGCTGCGGGGAGGGGCGGCCCGGCTACGACGCCTCGGCCTGGCCGCGCTTGCGGTCGCGCTCGATCTTGTAGCGCGCGGTCGGGTCGAGGAACTTCTTGCGCAGCCGGATGGACTGCGGCGTCACCTCGACCAGCTCGTCCTCGGCGATCCACTCCAGCGCCGCCTCCAGGCTCAGCTCGCGCGGCGGCGTCAGGATCACGTTCTCGTCGCGGCCGGCGGCGCGGATGTTGGTGAGCTTCTTCTCCTTGCAGATGTTGAAGTCGAGGTCGTTGTCGTGGCTGTGCTCGCCCACGATCATGCCCGGGTACACCTTGTCGCCCGGCTTCACGAACAGCGCCCCGCGCTCCTGCGCGTAGAAGCAGGCGTAGGCGACCACGTCGCCGATCCGGTCGGCCACGATGGCGCCGCTCTTCCGCTTCTCGATCTTGCCCTGCCACGGCTCGTAGCCGTCGAACTGCGAGGACATGATGCCCTCGCCGCGGGTGAGCGTGAGGAAGTCGCCACGGAAGCCGATCAGGCCGCGGGCGGGCACGCGGAACTGGAGGCGGGTGCGGCCCGAGCCGAGCGGCTGCATGTCCACCATGCGGCCCTTGCGCGAGCCCATGCTCTGGGTGACGCCGCCCACGCCGTCGTCGGGCAGGTCGCAGACGAGCAGCTCCATCGGCTCGTGCACCTCGCCCTCGACCGTCTTCAGGATCGGCTCCGGGTTCGAGACGGTGACCTCGTAGCCCTCGCGCCGCATGTTCTCGACGATCACCGCGAGCTGCAGCTCGCCGCGGCCCACCACCTTGAACGCGTCCGGGGTGTCGGTGTCCTCCACGCGGATGGACACGTTGCGGTACGCCTCGCGGTAGAGCCGCTCGCGGATGTTGCGGCTGGTCACGTACTTGCCCTCGCGTCCGGCGAAGGGCCCGTCGTTGACCTTGAAGACCATCGACATGGTGGGCTCCTCCACGCTGATGCGCGGGAGCGCCTCCGGTGCGGCCGGGTCGGCGATGGTGTCGCCGATGCCGATCTCCTCGGCGCCGGCGATGCAGACGATCTCGCCCGGGCCGGCGTCCTTCACCTCGACGCGCTTCAGGCCGTCGTAGGCGTACAGCCGCACGATCTTCGCGGGGACGACCTTGCCCTCCTCGCGCAGCACCGAGATGGCCATGCCCTCGCGCGCCAGGCCGGAGGCGACCCGGCCGATGGCGAGGCGGCCCACGTAGTCGTCGTAGTCGAGGTTGTCGACCAGCATCTGCAGCGTCTCGCGCTCGCCGGCGGGCGGGGGCGGGACGTGGGTGAGGATCGCGTCGAACAGCGGCTTCAGCGACTCCGCCGCGAACGCGCCCTGCACGGTGTGGGCGGCCTTGCCCTCGCGCGCGATCGCGTAGATGACCGGGAAGTCGATCTGCCGCTCGTTCGCGCCGAGGTCGATGTACAGCGAGTAGACGAGGTCGAGGACCTCCTTCGCGCGCGCGTCCTGCCGGTCCACCTTGTTGACGACCAGCACCGAGGGCAGGCCCATCGAGAGCGCCTTGGAGAGCACGAAGCGGGTCTGCGGGAGCGGCCCCTCGGCCGCGTCCACCAGCAGCAGCACCCCGTCCACCAGGCGCAGCGCGCGCTCCACCTCGCCGCCGAAGTCGGCGTGGCCGGGCGTGTCCACGATGTTGATCTTCACGCCCTGGTACGTGACGGCGGTGTTCTTCGCGAGGATGGTGATGCCCTTCTCGCGCTCGAGGTCGTTCGAGTCCATGACCCGCTCGACCACCTGCTCGTTGGCCCGGAACACGCCGGCCTGGCGCAGCATGAAATCGACGAGGGTGGTCTTGCCGTGGTCGACGTGGGCGACGATCGCCACGTTGCGGATCTGCTCGCGGGGGGTCATTGGGCTCCGGCCTGGAAAGGGCCGGTACGGACGCCGGCCTGCAAAGGGCCGGAACTTATAGTCCTTTGACGCCGCGCGGGCAAGGGGAAGCGCGGCGGGCCGCGGACGAGGCCGGCGCGGGCGCTACATGAAGCCGATCCGGCGGGTCGAGGCGAGCACGCGCTCCACCTCGTCGAGCACGCGGAGCGTGCGGCAGGCGGCCAGGAACGCGCGCGCGTCGCGCGCCGGCAGCTCGGTGAGCCGCAGCAGATCGTCCACGCTCTTGGTGCCGTCGGCGAGCGCGAGGAGCCGCGCCTCCTCCGGCCGCAGCCGCAGCGCGTACAGCTCGAAGGCGGGATCCGGGACCGGGGCGAGGTGCGCCGCGCCGGGCAGGTCCTCGCGCAGCCGCTCGGGGGAGGCGGTGCGGCGGATGCCGTCGAGGATCACCTCGGCCGGATCCAGCCGGAGCGGCACCCGCCCGGCCGGCGGGCGGCCGTGCTGGAACGCGTAGGTGCCGTCGCGCCACTCGAAGGTGGACCAGGCCACGGCGCGCACCAGGCCGGTGAGCAGCTCCACCCGCTGGTCGGGGGTGATGACGCCCGCCTCGACCAGCAGGTCCGAGGTGCGCGCGCCGGGTGGCGCCGCGCGCCGGAGCGCCTCCAGCCGCTCGGCGGTCACGGCGCCCCGGCGCACCGCCACCGCGCCGAAGCGCTCCGCCGCCACGTTCGAGGCCGCGTACACCGGCGCGCCGCGCTCGACCACCACGATGCGGCGCACCGGCCCGCGCGTGAGCGTGAGCGCGCCGCTGGCCTGGCCGACGTGCAGGGCCACCAGGAGGCGCGGCACCCGCGTGGCGGAGAGCTCGCCGGCCGACGCCGGCGCCGGCTCCGGCGCGGTGGCGCGGGCGTGCCGCGTCTCGGGCAGCGGGGTGAGGAACGCGTCGTGCGCCGCCGGCGGGGCCGGGCGCGCGGCGGCCGGCGGCAGGTCGAGCGCGGGCAGCGGCGGCGCCGCGAGCGGCGCGGGATCGCCCTCGCCGGGCGGGAGCGGCAGCGCCCCGGTGACCTCGTCGGGCGCCTCCTCCGGCGCGGGCGACGGGGCGTGCGTCCCGAGCCGCCGCGCCACCGCGGCCGCCAGCGCGTCCACGTCGAACGGCTTCTCGAACACCTCGCGCGCGCCGAGCCGGCGCAGCGCCGCCTCGCCCTGCCGCCCGCGGTACACGCCGGACACCACCAGCGCCGGTACACCCGCGCGCCCGAACGCCGCGAGCAGCTCGCCCGCGCCCACGTCGGCCACCGGCAGGTCCAGCACCGCCGCGCGCGCGCCGCCGCGGGCCAGCGCCTGCAGCGCGGCCCGGCCGCTGCCGACCGCCTCGGCGGCCGCGCCCAGCCGCACCGCCGCGCCCGCGACGAGGCCCGCCAGCGCGGCGTCCTCGGAGAGCACCAGCAGTCGCCTGGGGAAGGGGGAGGGGTTCACGGCCCGCCGAGGCTATCACGGGTGTGGTGGCGTCCGGCCAGGGCGAGGGGTTACCCTCCGCGCGTGCCGCCCGCGCTCCACCACCTCGCCATCCAGTGCGCCGACCTGTCCCGCTGCGAGCGGTTCTACCGGGAGGTGCTGGGCCTGGAGGTGCTGCGGCGCTGGCCGCGCGAGGAGGGCGGGGGCGACCGGAGCGTGTGGCTCGCGCTCGGGGAGGGGCAGTTCCTGGCGCTGGAGCGCGCCGAGGAGGCGCCGGCCCCGCGCCCCTGGCGCGACGGCAAGCCGGGGCTGCACCTGGTGGCGCTGCGCATCGGGCCGGACGAGCGGCGGGCCTGGGAGGACCGGCTGGAGGAGGCGGGCGTGCAGGTGGTCCACCGGACCCGCTGGACCATCTACGTGCTCGACCCCGAGGGGAACCGCATCGGGCTCAGCCACCACCCGCACGACGCCGGGGGCGGGGAGCGGCCGTGATCTTCGACCGCCGCCGGTACGGGAAGGACAACTACACCTACCTGCTCGCCGCGGGCGGGGACGCGGCGCTGGTGGATCCCGGCGATCCGGACGCCGCGCTCGCGCTCGCCGCCGCGCACGGCGTCCGCCCGCGCTGGATCCTCCACACGCACGGCCACGCCGACCACACCGGCGGCACCGCCGCGGTGGCGCGCGCGCTCGGGGCGCAGGTGCTCGGGCACGGCGGCGACGCGGAGCGCTTCCGGCCCGACGTGGACCTGGCCGGCCGCGCCGAGGTGGCGCTCGGGGCGCTCGCGCTGCGCGTGCACCCGGTCCCGGGCCACACGCCGGGCTCGGTGCTGCTGGAGTGGGCGGGGCGGCTGCTGACCGGCGACACGCTGTTCTGGGCAGGGTGCGGCAACTGCCGGCACGGGGGCGATCCCGCCCGGCTGGCGGAGAGCTTCCTCGGCCCCATCGCGCGGCTCGACGGCGCGCTGGAGGTCCACCCCGGCCACGACTACGCCGCGCCCAACCTCGCGTTCGCGCTCGCGCTGGAGCCGGACGGCGCGGCGGCGCGCGCGCGGCTGGCGGAGGTGGAGGCGGCGCACGCCGCCGGGCGCGAGCCCGCGCCGAGCACGCTCGCCGGCGAGCGCGCGGTCAACCCGTTCCTGCGGCTCGACGCGCCCGGCGTGGCCGCCGCGGTGGCGCGCGCCGACCCCGCGGCCGCGGCCGCCGGCCCGGTGCGGCGCTTCGTGGCGCTGCGCGCGCTGCGCGACCGCGCGTGAGGCGTCGTGAGCGTCCCGCCCCCGCGCCCGCTCGACGACGAGCCCCGCCCGGCCGAGGACGAGGGCTCGCCGGTGAACCTCGCGAACGCGCTCACCGCGCTGCGCATCGCGCTCGCGCCGGCGTTCCTGGTCCTCTACGTGGGCGGCGACCGGCCCCGCGCGCTGGCCGCGTTCGCGGCGGCGGCCGCGACCGACGTGCTCGACGGGCTGGTGGCGCGCGCGCTCCGGCAGCGCACCCGGCTCGGCGCGTTCCTCGATCCCATCGCCGACAAGTTCCTGGCCGCGTGCGCGCTGGTGGCGCTGGCCGCCACCGGCCGGCTGCCGGCGTGGCTCCCGGCGCTGGTGGTGGCCCGCGACCTGGCGCAGCTGGCCGGCGCGGCGCTCCTGCGCACCGTCCACCGGGTCATCCCGGTCGCCCCGACCCGCATCGGCAAGTACGCCACGTTCGCGCTCGCCGCGACCGTGCTCACCGCGCTCGCCGGCGACTACGGCGGCTACCCGCGGCGCGCCGTCGAGCCGTACGTGGCCGCCCTGGGGCTGCTGGCGGCGCTGTGCGTGACGGTCTCGTTCGCGCAGTACTTCCTGTTCTTCCTGCGCGCCGCGCGCGCGCCCGGCCGTTGACACCGATTCCCGTTCGGCTATAACCGCGCCTCATCGAAGGGCGCGTGGCTCAGTGGTAGAGCACCTGCTTGACACGCAGGGGGTCGCTGGTTCGATCCCAGCCGTGCCCACATCGCGGGCGTCCCCCGCCACCGAGGGCCAGCCGCCAGGCTGGCCTTTTTTTTCGACCGCAGATAGGCATACCGACATGTCCGACCTCGTGAAGGTGACGCTCCCGGATGGCAGCCAGAAGGAGGCGCCGCGGGGCACCCCGGTGATCGACTTCGTGAAGGGGCAGATCGGCCCGGGCCTCGCGAAGGCGGCCTACTTCGCCAGGCTGGACGGGGAGCCGGTGGACCTCTCCCGCGCCATCGAGCGCGACGCGCGGCTGGAGATCGTCACCACGAGGAGCCCGGAGGCGCTCGAGGTCGCGCGCCACGACGCCGCGCACGTCATGGCGAGCGTGGTGCAGAAGCTCTACCCCGGCACCCAGGTCACCATCGGCCCGGCCATCGAGGACGGCTTCTACTACGACTTCGCGCGCGAGACCCCGTTCACGCCCGAGGACCTCGAGCGGATCGAGAAGGCGACGAACGAGGCGATCAAGGCCGACCTGCCGTTCGTCCGCTCCGAGATCTCGATGGAGGCCGCGCTGGCGCTCTTCGAGGGCATGGGCGAGCGCTACAAGGTCGAGATCGTGAAGGACATCGCCGCGAAAGGCGCGAAGACGCTCACGCTCTACAAGCACGGCGACTGGGTGGACTTCTGCCTCGGGCCGCACGGGCCGTCCACCGGGCGCATCGGCGTCGTGAAGCTGCTGAACGTGGCCGGCGCGTACTGGCGCGGCGACGCGAAGAACGCGATGCTCCAGCGCATCTACGGCACCGCCTTCTTCGACAAGAAGGAGCTGGACGCGCACCTCGCGAAGCTCGAGGAGGTGAAGAAGCGCGACCACCGCCGCCTCGGCCCGCAGCTCGGGCTGTTCACGTTCCACGAGTTCGCGCCCGGCGCGCCGTTCTGGCTGCCCGCCGGCACCGTCCTCTACAACGTGCTCGAGGACGCGATGCGCCGCCTGGTGCTGAAGAACGGCTACCAGGAGGTGAAGACGCCGCTGCTGTTCAACAAGCGGCTGTGGGAGACCTCCGGGCACTGGGGCAAGTACCGGGAGAACATGTTCCTGGTGGTGGACAGCGAGTCGGATCCGGCGCTCCCGCTGGAGGACCGGTGCAGCTTCTCGCTGAAGCCCATGAACTGCCCGTCGCACCACCTCATCTACAGGATGGACAAGCGCTCGTACCGCGAGCTGCCGGTCCGCTACTTCACCACCGACGCGCTCCACCGCAACGAGGCGTCCGGCTCGCTGGGCGGCCTCACCCGCGTGCGCCAGTTCGAGCAGGACGACGCGCACATCTACCTGCGCGAGGAGCAGGTCACCGACGAGGTGCTGCGGATCTTCGAGCTGATGAAGGTGGTCTACGGCGCGTTCGGCCTGGGCTTCGAGGCCACCTTCTCCACCCGGCCCGAGCAGCGCATCGGCGACGACGCGCTCTGGGACCGCGCCGAGGCGCTCCTGCGGAAGTCGCTCGACGCGACCGGGCTGAAGTGGACGCTCAACGCGGGCGACGGCGCGTTCTACGGCCCGAAGATCGACATGCTGGTGACCGACTCGCTGGGCCGGAAGTGGCAGACCTGCACCATCCAGCTCGACTACGCCGCGCCCGAGCGCTTCGACCTCACCTTCGTGGGCGAGGACAACAAGGAGCACCGGCCGGTGGTGATCCACCGCGCCATCTACGGCTCCTTCGAGCGCTTCGTCGCGATCCTGGTCGAGCACTACGCCGGCGCGTTCCCGGCCTGGCTCGCGCCGGTGCAGGCGCGGGTGGTGACCGTCTCGGATCGCTTCGAGGCGTGGGCGCGCGAGGCGGGGGAGGCGCTGCAGGCGCGCGGCTGGCGCGTCGAGGTGGACGCGTCGTCGGACAAGCTCGGCGCGAAGATCCGCAACGCGCAGCTCGCCAAGATCCCGTTCACGCTGGTGGTCGGCGAGAAGGAGGTCGAGGCGAAGGGCGTCTCGCCGCGCCGGCACGGCGGCGAGGACCTGAAGACCATGCCGCTCGAGGCCTTCGCCGAGTTGATGACCCGCGAGGCGACGGCGCCCTTTTAAGGTCGCCGGGACTGACTCCACGCCCACCAGGGTGCGGTAGAACGCCCATTTACGGGTGTTCGATGGGTACACATCGCCGGACGTTTCTGGTACCCTTCGCGGTTCCCGTTTCAGCCGAGCCGGTCAGACCGAGTCAAGGTCCCGGAAGGAGAGACGAAACCGTGAGCGACGCAGGCCAAAGGGTCACCATCTTCGACACCACTCTCCGCGACGGGGAGCAGTCGCCGGGGGCGTCGATGAACCTGGGGCAGAAGCTCCAGGTGGCGCGGGCCCTTCGGGATCTGGGCGTGGACGTGATCGAGGCCGGCTTCGCGGCCGCCTCCCCCGGTGATCTGGAGGCGATCCAGGCGGTCAGCCGGCAGGTCGAGGGGCCGATCGTCGCGAGCCTGTCGCGCTGCAACAAGGGCGACATCGAGGCGTCGTGGAAGGCGCTCGCCGACGCACCGCGGCGCCGCTGCCACGTGTTCCTCGCCACCTCGCCCATCCACCGCGACTTCAAGCTGAAGCTCGCGAAGGACGAGATCATCAAGCGCTCCGTGGACGGCGTGAAGCTCGCCCGCGAGAAGTTCGACGACGTCGAGTTCTCCGCCGAGGACTCCGCCCGCACCGAGCTCGAGTTCCTGGCCGAGGTGGTCGAGCGCGTCATCGAGGCCGGCGCCGGCACCGTGAACATCCCGGACACGGTCGGCTACGCGCTCCCCTCGACCTACGCCGAGACCATCCGCTACCTGCGCAAGCACGTCCGCGGCATCGAGAAGGCGGTCATCTCGGTGCACTGCCACAACGACCTGGGAATGGCGGTCGCGAACAGCCTGGCCGGCGTGCTCGAGGGCGCGCGCCAGGTCGAGTGCACCATCAACGGCATCGGCGAGCGCGCCGGGAACGCGTCCCTCGAGGAGATCGTCATGGCGTTCAAGACGCGCCACGACGTCCTCGGGGTGACCACCGGCGTCCAGACCGAGCGGCTCTTCCCCACCAGCCGCCTGGTGTCGCAGGTGACCGGGCTCCACGTGCAGCGGAACAAGGCCATCGTGGGCCAGAACGCGTTCGCGCACGAGGCCGGCATCCACCAGCACGGGATGCTCACCAACCGCGAGACCTACGAGATCATGCGGCCCGAGGAGGTCGGCTTCGCCCGCAGCCAGCTCGTGCTCGGCAAGCACTCCGGGCGCCACGCGCTGAAGGACCGGCTGCTCGCGCTCGGCTACCAGCTCGACGAGGCGCAGATCGACAAGGTCTTCGCCGACTTCAAGGTGCTGGCCGACAAGAAGAAGGACATCTACGACGCCGACATCGAGGCGCTCGTGGTCCACGGGCAGATCCTGGGGAAGGGGAGCGTGGCCTGGGAGCTGGAGGCGCTCTCCACCACCTCCGGCACCGGCACGCTGCCCTGCGCCTCCGTGGCGCTCCGCTCCGCCGCCGGCGAGCGGATCCAGGAGGTCGCGGCCGGCGACGGCCCGGTGGACGCGGTGTACCGCGCCATCGAGAAGGTCACCGGCATCAGCCTCAAGCTCCGCGACTACCAGATCGCGAGCGTGTCCCACGGCGAGGACGCGCAAGGCGAGGTCTCCATCGAGGTCGAGCACCCGACCGGCGTGTACCGCGGCCGCGCGCTCTCCACCGACATCATCGAGGGCAGCGCGCGGGCGTTCCTCGACGTGGTCAACCGGATCGCCCTGAAGATGCCACCGCCCACCGAGAGCGAGGCCCGCGCGGAGATGGGGACGCCCTGATGTCGAAGCGCAGCGACGGCAGCCAGCCGAGGACCATCGTCGACAAGGTCTGGGACGCGCACGTGGTCCGCGCGGAGACCCCGGACGCGCCCGCGATCCTCTACATCGACCTGCACCTCGTGCACGAGGTGACGAGCCCGCAGGCGTTCACGGTGCTGCGGGAGCGCGGCCTGAAGCTCCGCCGCCCCGAGCGCACGCTCGCCACCATGGACCACTCCATCCCGACGCTGCCCCGCGGCGCGGATGGGCGGTGGCCGTTCGTGGACGCGCAGGCGGCGGCGCAGGTCTCGCAGATGGAGCGCAACTGCGCCGACTTCGGCGTCGAGCTGCACGGGCTCGGCGACGACGCGCAGGGCGTGGTCCACGTGTTCGGCCCGGAGATGGGCGCCACCCAGCCCGGCATGACGGTGGTGTGCGGCGACAGCCACACCGCCACGCACGGCGCGTTCGGCGCGCTCGCGTTCGGCATCGGCACCTCCGAGGTCGGCCACGTGCTCGCCTCGCAGTGCCTGCTGCAGCGCCGCCCCCGCACGCTGGCGGTGCGGGTGGACGGGCAGCTCGGCCCCGGCCTCTCCGCCAAGGACCTGATCCTCGCGATCATCGCGAAGCTCGGGGTGGGCGGCGGCACCGGCCACGTCATCGAGTACCTCGGCCCCGCGGTCCGCGCGCTCTCGATGGAGGGCCGCATGACCCTCTGCAACATGTCGATCGAGGCGGGCGCCCGCGCCGGCCTGGTCGCGCCGGACGACACCACCTTCGAGTGGCTGGCCGGCCGGCCCCGCGCGCCGAAGGGCGCCGCGTGGGACGAGGCGGTGGCCCGCTGGCGCGCGCTGCCGTCGGACGAGGGCGCCACCTACGATCGCGAGCTCCGCCTGGACGCCGCCGCGCTCGAGCCGATGATCACGTTCGGCACGAACCCGGGGCAGGGCATCGCCGTCACCGGCCTGGTGCCGGACCCGGTAGCCGAGCGGGACGCCTCCGCCCGCGCCACGCTCGAGGCCGCGCTCCGCTACATGGGGCTCGTCCCCGGCAAGCCCATCGCCGGCCAGAAGGTGGACGTGGTGTTCATCGGCTCCTGCACCAACGGCCGCATCGAGGACATGCGCGAGGCGGCCCGGGTGCTGAAGGGGCGCAAGGTGCGGACCCGCACGCTGGTGGTGCCCGGCTCGCACCGGGTGAAGAAGGACGCCGAGGCCGAGGGCATCGACCGCATCGTGCGCGAGGCCGGCGCCGAGTGGCGCGAGCCCGGCTGCTCGATGTGCATCGCCATGAACGGCGACAACATCCAGGCCGGCCAGTACTGCGTCTCGACGTCGAACCGCAACTTCGAGGGGCGCCAGGGCCCCGGCGGGCGGACGCTCCTTGCCAGCCCGCTCACCGCCGCGGCCGCCGCGGTGACGGGCGCCGTCGCCGATCCCCGCCGCGTGCTGGAGGGCCGGTGATGGAACCGATCCGCGTCATCGAGAGCCGCACCGTCGTCCTCCCCCGCGAGAACGTCGACACCGACCAGATCATCCCGGCCCGCTTCCTCAAGGTCACCGACAAGAAGGGGCTCGGCAAGGCGCTGTTCTCCGACTGGCGCTACGCCGCCGACGGCGCGCCCAGGCCCGACTTCGTCATGAACCGGCCGGAGGCCCAGGGCTGCTCGATCCTGGTGGCGGGCGACAACTTCGGCTGCGGCTCGTCGCGCGAGCACGCGCCCTGGGCGCTGGTGGACGCGGGCGTCCGCGCGGTGATCTCCACCCGCATCGCCGACATCTTCCGCAACAACGCGCTCAAGAACGGCCTCGTCCCGGTGGTGCTCGACGCGGCCAGCCACGCGAAGCTGCTCGCCGCCCCCGGCGCCAGCGTCCGCGTGGACGTCGAGGCGCAGACCGTCACGCTGCCCGACGGGTCCACCGCGCGGTTCCCGCTGGACGGGTTCGCGCGCTACTGCCTGCTGAACGGCGTGGACGAGCTCGGCTTCCTGCTCGCGCAGGAGGCGGACATCGCCGCGTTCGAAGGGGGCCGCCGGTGAGCGAGGGCGCCAAGCGCCTCGCCGTTCCCGGCGGCGCCGCCGCGTCCGCGCCCTCGCGCGGCTCCGCGGGCCGCGGCATCCGCGCCGTGGCCGTATGACGCGCACGGTCCGCGCCGGCGCCGCCCCCCGGGGCGGCGACGCCGGGCCGTGCGTCGGCGTTCCGCTTCGACGACAGCGCAGCTCCCTCGAACACTCGTGAATCGAAGGTGACGGCATGGCCAAGGAGAAGATGACGGGCGCGAAGGCGGTCCTGCGCGCCCTGGACGCGGAGGGGGTGGAGGTCCTCTTCGGCATCCCGGGCGGCGCGATCCTCCCGCTCTACGACGCGCTGTACGGGGTCGAGCGGCCCAAGCACGTGCTGGTCCGCCACGAGCAGGTGGGCGGGCACGCCGCGGAGGGCTACGCCCACGCCACCGGCAAGGTGGGGGTGTGCATGGGCACGTCCGGCCCCGGCGCGACCAACCTCGTGACCGCGATCGCCGACGCGTACATGGACTCGGTGCCCATGGTCGCGATCACCGCGAACGTGTCCTCGAGCCTCATCGGCACCGACGCGTTCCAGGAGGCGGACATCACCGGCATCACCATGCCGATCACCAAGCACAACTGGCTGGTGACCGACGTGCGCGAGCTGCCCCGCATCCTCAAGGAGGCGTTCTACGTGGCCCGCACCGGCCGGCCCGGCCCGGTGCTGGTGGACATCCCCAAGGACGTCCTCAACGCCGAGCTCGAGTTCGAGTGGCCGGAGACGGTGGAGATCCCCGGCTACCACCCGCCGGTCCGCGAGGAGCCGCGGCTCAAGGACGCCGCGCAGCTCATGCGCGCGTCCAGCCGGCCGGTGGTGTACCTGGGCGGCGGCGTCCGCACCGCCGACGCGCACAAGGAGGTCTTCGCCTTCGCCGAGTTCCTCGGCGCGCCGGTGGTGACGACGCTCCACGGCAAGGGCGCGTTCCCGGAGACCAGCCCGCTGTGCCTGGGCATGTTCGGCATGCACGGCTCGCGGTTCGCGAACTACACGGTGCAGGCGTCCGACCTGATCATCGCGCTCGGCGCCCGCTTCGACGACCGCGTCACCGGCAAGCTCTCCACGTTCGCCCCCGAGGCGAAGGTGATCCACCTCGACGTGGACCCGGCGGAGATCTCGAAGCTGGTGACCGCCACCGTGCCGCTGGTGGGCGACCTGAAGCGCCTGCTGCCGCAGCTCCACGAGGAGGCGCGGCGCGCGTTCGCCGACCACGGGCGCCCGGACCTCGCGGCCTGGTGGAAGCGGGTGAACGACTGGCGCGAGAAGCACCCGCTCCGCTACCGCCAGGATCCCAAGCAGCCGCTGCTCCCGCAGTACGTCATCGACACGCTCTGGAAGAGGACCGGCGGCAAGGCCATCGTCACCACCGGCGTGGGCGAGCACCAGATGTTCGCGGCGCAGTGGTGGAAGACCGCCGAGCCCCGGACGTTCGTCACCTCCGGCGGCCTCGGGACCATGGGCTTCTGCCTCCCGTCCGCGATCGGCATCCAGCTCGGCCGCCCGGACGCGCTGGTGATCGGCATCGACGGCGACGGCTCGTTCCAGATGACGCTGCAGGACCTCGCCACCGCGTCGGAGCTCCGGCTGCCCATCAAGATCTTCGTCCTGAACAACCTGTTCCTGGGGATGGTCCGCCAGTGGCAGGAGCTGTTCTACGAGGAGAAGTACGCGGAGACGCCGCTCGCCGACCTCCCGGACCTGGTGAAGCTCGCGGACGCCTACGGGTGCCTCGGCCTGCGCGCCCGGACCCCGGAGGAGCTGGACCAGGTCATCGACCGCGCGCTCGCGAACCAGGACGGCCCCACCATCGTGGACGTCCGGATCCGGCGCGAGGAGAAGGTGTACCCGATGGTGCCGGCCGGTGCCCCCCTCAACGACATGATCGACGGTGAGTGACATGGAACGGACCGAGACCCCGCAGCCGAACGGCTCCACCCACACCATCAGCCTCCTCGTCGAGAACAAGCCGGGCGTGCTGCACCGGATCGCCGGGCTGTTCTCGCGGCGCGGCTACAACATCGCGAGCCTCACCGTCGGCCCCACCGAGCGGGCCGAGTACTCGCGCATGACCATCGTGGTCCGGCTCTCCTCGAGCCCGGTGGACCAGGTGGTCCGGCAGGTCCAGAAGCTGGTCCCGGTGGTGGAGGTGCGCGAGCTCTCGCCCCAGGACCTGATCGAGCGCGAGCTGCTGCTCGCGAAGATCCGCACGCCGGAGCGGAACCACGCCGAGCTCCGGGCGCTGGCCGAGACCTACGAGGCGGTGATCGTGGACGTCTCTCCCGACGCGCTGGTGGTGGAGGCGAGCGGCACCGCCGGCAAGCTCGACGCGCTGGAGGAGCGGCTCCGCCCCTTCGGCATCCAGGAACTCTGCCGCTCCGGGCGCATCGCCCTCGAGCGGGGCTTCAAGACGCTGGCTCCCCCCTCACTGACGTAGAGGAACGAACATGGCGACCATCTATTACGACAAGGACGCGAACCTCGACCTCCTGAAGAAGCGGAAGGTCGCGATCATCGGCTACGGCTCGCAGGGCCACGCCCACGCGCTCAACCTGCGCGACTCCGGCGTGGACGTGCGGGTGGGCCTGGCGGCCGGCTCGAAGTCCAAGGCCAAGGCCGAGGGCGCCGGGCTGCGCGTCCTCTCGGTCGCGGAGGCCTCGAAGGAGGCCGACGTGATCATGGTCCTCATCCCGGACCAGACGCAGAAGAAGGTCTACGACGAGGAGATCGCGCCGCACCTGTCCAAGGGCAAGGCGCTGCTCTTCGCGCACGGCTTCAACATCCACTTCGTGCAGGTCCGCCCGCCCGCCGACGTGGACGTGCTCCTGGTCGCGCCGAAGGGCCCGGGCCACATGGTCCGCCGCCAGTACCAGGACGGCCGCGGCATCCCCGGCCTCGTCGCGGTCCACCAGGACGCGACCGGCCAGGCCAAGGCCGTCGGCCTCGCCTACGCCCGCGGCATCGGCTGCACCCGCGCCGGCGTGCTCGAGACCACGTTCAAGGAGGAGACCGAGACCGACCTGTTCGGCGAGCAGGCCGTGCTGTGCGGCGGCGCGGCGGCGCTGGTGAAGAACGGGTTCGAGGTGCTGGTCGAGGCCGGCTACCAGCCGGAGAGCGCCTACTTCGAGTGCCTCCACGAGCTGAAGCTCATCGTGGACCTCATGTACGAGGGCGGCCTGGCCTGGATGCGCCACTCCATCTCCGACACCGCGGAGTACGGCGACTACACCCGCGGCCCGCGGGTGGTGGACGGCCGGTCCAAGGACGAGATGCGGAAGATCCTCAAGGAGATCCAGGGCGGCCACTTCGCCAAGGAGTTCATCCTCGAGAACCAGGCGGGCGGTCCCACCATGGCCCGCTACCGCGCCGCCGAGGCCGCTCATCCCATCGAGGAGGTGGGCAAGCGCCTCCGCGACATGATGAGCTGGATCCGCGAGGCGAAGAAGGACTCGTCGGACCCGGGCAGCCGCTAGGACCCGCCGCGCCGTCCCCGTCCCCGCACGAGGGGAAGGGGACGCGCGCGCCCGGGCGCACGGCCGCGTTGACATTGCGGCCGAAATCCTTATTCTACAGCGTCTTTTTCCGAGGGCCGGAGGAGCATGGCGATCCAGCACAGAGATCCGCGGGGCGGCGGCGGCAGCCGCGATGCGCGCACCAACCGCCGCATCAAGGCCCGCGAGGTACGTGTCATCGGGGCCGAGGGCGAGCAGCTCGGCGTGCTCCCGATCGACCAGGCGCTGGCGCGCGCGCAGGAGCTGGGCATGGACCTCGTCGAGGTCAGCCCGATGGCGAAGCCGCCCGTCTGCAAGATCATGGACTACGGCCGCTTCAAGTACCTCGAGAAGAAGAAGCAGAACGAGGCCAAGAAGAAGCAGGTCGTGGTGCAGCTCAAGGAAGTGAAGCTCCGCCCGCGCACGGAGGAGCACGACTACGACACCAAGATCAAGAAGGTGCGCGCGTTCCTCGGCGAGGCGAACAAGGCGCGCATCACCGTGATGTTCCGCGGCCGCGAGATGTCCCACCGCGAGCTGGGCCAGAAGGTCCTGCAGCGGGTCATCGAGGATCTGCGCGACGTGGCGGTCATCGAGTCGGCGCCCCGCATGGAAGGGCGCCAGATGTTCATGATCCTCGCGCCGAACCCGAAGATGCTCCAGTCCCAGCGCGACAAGGCCAAGGCCGCGGCCGCCGCGGCGCCCGCCGCTGCCCCCGCCGCCGGCGCGCCCGCGCCCACGCCGGCCCCGGCGCCCGCCGCCCCGGCGCCCGCGCCGGCCGCCGCGGACCCGGCCGCACAGAGATAGACAGCACCGCCGCGCGCAGGCGCGGCGCACGACGCAGCAGCGAACAGGAAGCGACAGGACCCATGCCCAAGCTGAAGACCAAGAGCGGCGCCAAGAAGCGCTTCGTGCCGAAGAAGAGCGGCAAGGTGAAGTTCCGCCGCGCCGGCGTCCGCCACCTCGCCACGTTCGGCAAGACCAAGAAGCAGAAGCGCCACCTGCGCGGGACCGATCACCTCACGCCGATGGACGAGAAGAAGATCAAGGAGTGCTTCCCGTACGCCCGCTAGGGCCGGAGAAGCCGTAACGCCCAAGCGGGGTTCCGAAGCGTACCCGGCCCGTCACGCAGCGTGACGGGCCGACGTGCCTCCCGCCGGCAAGGAGAAGGAAGATGCGCGTCAAGAAGGGATTCAAGGCCCGTCGCCGTCGCAATCGCGTCCTCAAGCTCGCGAAGGGCTTCCGTGGCCGCCGCAAGAACTGCTACCGCCGCGCGAACCAGGCGGTGGAGCGCGCCCTCAACTACTCGACCCGCGATCGCCGGCTGAAGCGGCGCGAGTTCCGGGCGCTCTGGATCGTCCGCATCAACGCGGCCGCCCGCCAGAACGGCACCACCTACTCGAAGCTGGTCGCCGCGCTCCGCAAGGCCGGCATCGAGATCGACCGCAAGATCCTCGCCGATCTCGCGCTCGCCCTCCCGGGCGACTTCGCCGCCATCGTCAAGACCGCCCAGGCGTAGGGGAGGGGTCCGATGGCCGACCTGCTCTCGCAGCTCGAGGCGCTCGCACGGAGCGCCCGTGAAGCCATCGCCTCCGCCGCGGACGAGAAGGGGCTCGAGGAGCTCCGCGTCCGCTTCCTCGGCAAGAAGGGCGAGCTGTCCCAGGTCCTCCGGGGCATGGGGCAGCTCCCCGCCGAGGAGCGCCCGCGCGTCGGCGAGGTCGCGAACCGCGTCCGCGACGAGGTCGAGGCGCTGCTCGCGGGCGCCGCGCGCGGCGTCGCCGCGCGCGCGCTCGAGGCCGAGCTGGCCGGCCCGCCCATGGACGTGACGCTGCCCGGCCGCCGGCTCCTGCCGCGCGGGCACCGGCACCCCGTCACGCGCGCCACCGAGGACATCTCCGCCATCTTCGCGCGCCTCGGCTACGAGGTCGCGAGCGGGCCGGAGATCGAGCTCGACTGGTACAACTTCGAGGCGCTCAACATCCCGCCGGACCACCCCGCGCGCGACATGCAGGACACGTTCTACGTGGACGAGTCCACCCTGTCGCCGGGCGGGCGCACCGGCGCGGCGCCGGGCGGGCCCGCGAGGCCGGGGGCGGTGCTGCTCCGCACGCACACCTCGCCGGTGCAGATCCGCGCCATGAAGCGGATCGGCGGGCCGCCCATCCGCATCATCTGCCCGGGGCGCGTCTACCGGTCGGACTACGACCAGACCCACTCGCCCATGTTCCACCAGATCGAGGGGCTGTGCGTCGACGAGGGCATCACCTTCGCCGACCTGAAGGGCACGCTGGCCGCGTTCGCCCGCGCCTACTTCGGCCCGGGCACCCGCACGCGCTTCCGGCCCAGCTACTTCCCGTTCACCGAGCCGAGCGCCGAGGTGGACGTGTCCTGCTCGATCTGCGGCGGCACCGGGCGCAAGGACGGCAAGCGCTGCGGCACGTGCAAGGAGACCGGCTGGCTGGAGGTGCTCGGCGCCGGCATGGTGCACCCGCGCGTGCTCGAGAACGGCGGCGTGGATCCGCGCCGCTTCACCGGCTTCGCCTTCGGCATGGGGGTCGAGCGCATGGCGATGCTCCGCTACGGCATCGACGACCTGCGCCTGTACTTCGAGAACGACCTCCGCTTCCTCGAACAGTTCTGAGAACGCCGTGCGCATCTCGCTCAAGTGGCTGTCGGAGTACGTGGACCTGCCCGCGCCCGAGGAGCTGGCGCGGCGCCTCACCGCCGTGGGCTTCGAGATCGAGGCGGTGGAGCGCACCGGCGCGGGCCTGAAGGGCGTGGTGGCGGCGCGCATCGCCGCCTCCGATCCGCACCCCAACGCCGAGAAGCTCTCGGTGACCCGCGTCGACGCGGGCGGCGGCGAGCCGCTGCAGGTGGTGTGCGGCGCGAAGAACTACCAGGTGGGCGACGTGGTCCCGCTCGCCACGGTGGGCGCCGAGCTGCCCGGCGGCACGAAGATCTCCAAGGCGAAGCTGCGCGGGGTGGAGTCCTTCGGGATGCTCTGCTCGGCGCGCGAGCTCGGGCTCTCCGCCGACGCGACCGGCCTGCTCATCCTCCCGCCCGGCACGGTCCCGGGCACGCCCGTCGGCGAGGCGCTCGGCCTCGACGACGTGCTGTTCGAGGTGAACGTCACCCCGAACCGGCCGGACGCGCTCTCGCACGTGGGCATCGCCCGCGAGGTGGCGGCGCTGCTGGGCCAGAAGGTCCGGCTGCCGAGGCCCGGGCTGGTGGAGGGCGGCGGCGCCGCGGGCGACGCGGTGAAGGTGCGGATCGAGGCGCCGGAGAAGTGTGCCCGCTACGCCGCGCGCGTGGTGGAGGGCGTGAAGATCGGCCCGTCCCCGACCTGGCTCGCGCAGCGGCTGGAGCGCTGCGGCATCCGCTCCATCTCCAACGTGGTGGACGCGACGAACTACGTGCTGCTCGAGCTCGGGCACCCGCTGCACGCGTTCGACCTCGACAGGGTGGCCGGCCACGAGATCGTGGTCCGCACCGCGCGGCCGGGCGAGCGGATCACCACCCTCGACGGCAAGGACCGGGCGCTCGAGCCGGACGACCTGCTCATCGCCGATCGCGACCGCGGCAGCGCGCTCGCCGGGGTGATGGGCGGCGGCGACTCGGAGATCTCCGGCGGCACCACCCGCGTGCTGCTGGAGTCGGCCTGGTTCGCGCCGAGCGGCGTGCGCCGGACCTCGCGCCGCCACGGCCTGAAGAGCGAGGCGTCCTACCGCTTCGAGCGCGGCGCCGACCCCGGGATGGTGATCCCGGCGCTGGATCGCTGCGCCGCGCTCATCGCCGGGCTGTCCGGCGGGACGGTGCGCGCCGGGGTGGTGGACGCGAAGGCGCGCGAGGTCGCCTCGCCCGAGGTGCGCATGCGCTGGGATCGCCCGGCGCAGGTGCTGGGCATGCCGGTGAGCCGCGAGGACGCCCGCCGCATCCTGCTCTCGCTGGGCTTCGAGGAGCGCGCCAGCGACGGCGACGCGGTGAGCTTCGGCGTGCCGAGCTGGCGCGTGGACGTCCTGATCGAGGAGGACCTGGTCGAGGAGATCGTCCGGACGCTGGGCTACGACGCCATCCCCGAGACGCTCCCCGGCCCCGCGGTGCGCACGCCGGCCGAGTCCGCCGAGGCGCAGGCGGTGGGCCGCGCCCGCGCCGCGCTGGAGGCGGCCGGGTTCAGCGAGGCGGTGAACTTCAGCTTCGTGGCGGCGCGCGACCTCGAGCCGCTCGCCGGCGGGCTCGCCGCCGGCGGCATCGCGCTCCGGAACCCCATCAGCGCCGACCTGGCGGTGATGCGCACCAGCCTGGTGCCGTCGCTGCTCCGCAACGCCGCGCACAACCGGCGGCAGCGGGTCGAGGACGTGCGCCTGTACGAGATCGCCCGCGCCTACGGCCCGCGCGCGGCCGGGGCCGCCGGGGACGCGCCCGGCCACGAGGCCACCGAGGTCGCCGGCGTCCTGCTGGGGCGGCGCAGCCCGGTGGGCTGGGCGGTGGGCGGCGACGTCGCCGACTTCCACGACGCCAAGGCGGCGGTGCAGGGGCTGCTGGAGGCGCTCGGGGTGGAGGCGTCCTGGTCCGCCCCGGGGCCCGGCTGGCTGCACCCGCGCACCTCGGCGGCGCTCCGCGCGCCGGGCGGCGCGGCGCTGGGCGAGCTCGGCGAGCTGCACCCCCGGGTCGCCGAGGCGTTCGAGCTCCCGCGCGGCGTGCTCGCGTTCCGGCTCTCGCTGGACGCGCTGCTCGCGGCCGCGCGGCTGATCCCGCAGTACCGGCCCATCCCGAGGCTCCCGGCGGTGCTCCGCGACGTGGCGGTGGTGGTGGAGGACGCGGTGACCGCCGCCGCCGTGGAGGCGCTGGTGCGCGAGGAGCCGCTCGTCGAGGCGGTGATCCTGTTCGACGTGTACAAGGGCGCGCCGCTGCCGGCGGGGCGCAAGAACCTCGCGCTCGCCATCACCTACCGCGCGCCGGATCGCACGCTCACCGACGCCGAGGCGGACGCCGCGCACGCGCGCATCGTGGCGCGGCTGCGCGAGCGCGTCGGGGCGGAGCTCCGGGGATAGCGTGACGCCCGCGGGCCGGCGCGCCTGGGCAGCGGCGGCGTTCGCGCTCGCGGCGGCGTTCGCGTCGTGGAACCCGCTCGCCGCGCCGTTCGGGCTGGTGGTCGGGCTCGTCTCCCTCGTCCTCTGCATCCGCGCGCTGGTCCAGGGCGGCGCCCGCCGGGTCGCCGCCGCAGGGCTGGTGCTGGCGACGATCGCCGTGGCGGCGAGCGGGGTGGTGCTCGCGCTCACCGCCGGCGTCGGGCGCGACCCGGCCGGCGAGCCGGTGGTCCCTGGCCCGGGCGCGGACGAGGTGCGCCGCACGCTGGACGCGGCCGGCGAGCCCACCCGGCCCGCGCGCGAGCGCGCTCGCGACGAGCTCGAGGCGGCGAGCGGCGGCGCGAAGCCGCCGGCCGAGCGCGGCGGATCGCCCGCGGGGCGCTAGCGAAGGTTTGACACGTTGGGGCAAATAGGCTAACGAATTCGGGACTTAGCCGACGCCGCCCGCGGGGATGGGAGCGACACCGTGACCAAGGCCGACATCATCGAGAGCGTCTACGAGAAGGTGGGCTTCTCCAAGAAGGAGGCCGCCGAGATCGTCGAGATGGTCTTCGACACCATCAAGGAGACGCTCGAACGCGGCGAGAAGATCAAGATCAGCGGCTTCGGCAACTTCATCGTGCGGGACAAGAAGTCCCGCGTCGGCCGCAACCCGCAGACCGGCGAGGAGATCGAGATCAGCGCGCGCCGCGTGCTGACGTTCCGCCCGAGCCAGGTGCTGAAGAACGCGCTCAACGGCGAGGTCTCCGACGAGACCACCGAGGGCGCGGACGACGACGACGACGAGGAGGGCGAGGGCGACGAGTAGCGCCCCCGCCCCCGGTCGCCAGCCGCTCATAGCGCCTCCCGTTCGCGTGGGGCCCGTCGCGAGGCACACGATGGCGTCGCCGAGCCGGGCACATGAGGACCGAGCAGCGCAGGCGTGCCCGTAGGCACGTCGAGCAGCACAGGGACGAGTCTGCCCGGCGCAGGCAGCCAGCGTGCGCCGCAGCAGGGCTCTACGCGAATGGGCGGCGCTCTCAAATGCCGTTGACGCGGCCGGCGGCCGCCGCCGGCGCGGGCGCGTCCACGCCGTTCACCGGCGCGACCGCGTCGGGCTGCCGCACCGGGACCGCGCCGATGAGCCGGTAGAGCGTCTTGCGGTCGATGCCCAGGATCTCGGCCGCGCGCGTCTTGTTCCCGCCGGTGGCGCGCAGGACCTCGCGCGCGTAGCGGCGCTCGATCTCCGACAGCGTGGGCCGGCGCGCCGGCTGGCCGTCGGAGGGCGGCGCGGCGCGGGCGGCCTCGAGGAGCGCGGCGGCGAGGTCCGCAGAGACGGTGACGTCGAACCCGGACGCGACGAGCAGCTGCGAGAGCTGCTGGCGGCGCTCCGGATCGGCCTCGATGACGATCGTGCGGTTGCGTTCCACGTGGCTTCCCTCCCCGCTGACAAGACGGCCACCGCGGAGGACCGTTACGCCCACGCCTGTCCTGCTGCGAGGGGACGCGCAGCCCCGGGCGGTGCGTGCAGGTGGGCCCGGGGCGCCGGGCGCTCCGCGGAAGGGGGCGAACGGACGGGCGATTCCCCGGCGGGACGGGGGCGCCCGCCGTAGATCCCGGCCCGTGAGACACCGCGTCGGACGCCTCCAGGACCTGCCCGACGGGCACGGCTGGCTGGTCGAGATCGAGGGCCAGGAGATCGCCCTGTTCCGCCGCGGCGAGCGCGTGCACGCGCTCGACAACGTCTGCCCCCACCGCGGCGCGGCGCTCGCGTTCGGCGACGTGCGCGGCGAGGTGGTGTACTGCCCGCTCCACGCCTGGCCCTTCCAGCTGGCCACCGGCGCCTGCCCGGAGTTCCCCGAGGCGTCGGTGCGCACGTTCCCGGTGCACGTCGGCGAGGGCGGGGACCTCGAAGTGGAGCTATAACGAGGACACCGATGGCGCCCATCGACTACACCGACCGCCGGCGCATGCGGCTCGACGTCGAGTTCTACTTCGCCGCCGCGCACCGCCTGCCGCGCTACGAGGGCCCGTGCTTCCGCATGCACGGCCACAACTACCGGTTCTTCGTCGCGCTGGAGGGCGAGATCGATCCCGCCACCGGGATGATCGCCGACTTCGGGGACGTGAAGCGGATCGTGCAGGAGCACGTGCTCGCGCGGGTGGACCACCGCACGCTGAACGACGTCCTCGACAACCCCACCGCCGAGAACATCGCCCGCTGGGTGTGGGAGGTGCTCGAGCCGCACCTGCCCGGCCTGTGCGAGATCCGGCTCTACGAGATCCCGGACTCGTGCGTGACGTACCGGGGGCCGGGTGGCCGCTAGGCTCCGCGCCCTGCGGCCGGCGCGCCCGCGCGCCTCGGCCCCGGCCGCCGCCGAGGCGACCGCCCGCTTCCTCGACGCGCTGGGGCTGCCGCCGGAGGTGCGGGCCTCGCCCGAGCTGGCCGGCACCCCGCGCCGCGTGGCGGAGGCCTGGCTCGAGGACCTGGTGGACGGCTACCGGATCGAGCCGGCCGAGGTGCTGGCCGACGCGATGCCGAGCGCCGGCCGTGCGCTGGTGACGCTCACCGGCATCGACTTCCACTCCGTCTGCCCGCACCACCTGCTGCCCTCGCGCGGCGTCGCGCACGTCGCATACCTGCCCGGCGGCAGGGTGGTGGGCTTCGGCCAGCTGGTGCGCCTGGTGGACTGCCTCGCGCACCGGCTGGTGCTCGCGGAGGACCTGGCGCAGTCGGTGGCCGACGCGCTGGTGACGCACCTCGGCGCGCGCGGCGCGGGGTGCGTGCTCGACGCCGAGCACCTGTGCCTGACGGTGCGCGGCGAGCGGCGCGCCCGCGCCCGCGCGCACGCCGAGGGGTTCGCCGGGGCGCTGGCGCGGAGCGGCGTGGCCCGGCGCAGCTTCGCCCAGGCCATCGCGCGCGCGGACGGCCCGCGGCCGGCCCGCCGCGGCGCGCGGGGCGGGCGGGCGCGCGGGGCGGGCCCGAGGGCGCGATGACCGCCGGGCGGACCGCCATCGTCACCGGCGGCGGCCGCGGCATCGGCGCGGCGGTGGCGCGGGCGCTCACCGCGCGCGGCCTGCGCGTCACGGTGTTCGCCCGGACCGAGGCGCAGCTGCGCGCGGTGGTGGCGGAGGGTGGGGCGGCGCGGGCGGTGGCCGGGGACGTGCGCAGCGCGGCCGCGGTGGAGCGGCTGGTGGCCGGGCACGAGGCGGCGCTCGGGCCGGTCGACGTGCTGGTGAACGGCGCCGGGATCCTGGCGCGCGGGCTCGCCGAGCACACCGCGCCCGAGACGTTCCGCGAGGTGCTGGACGTCAACCTGGTCGGGCCGTTCCTGTGCGCGCGCGCGGCCATCCCGGGCATGAAGGCGCGGGGGAGGGGACGGATCGTGAACGTCGCCTCCATCTCCGGCACCATCGGCACCGCCGAGGCGGCCGCCTACAACGCGTCGAAGTGGGGGCTCATCGGGCTCACCCGCTGCCTGGCGGAGGAGCTGCGCGACCACGGCGTGCAGTGCGTGGCGGTGTCGCCGGGCTCCACCGACACCGAGATGCTGGCCCGCACGCCGTTCCCGCCGCGGATGAGCGCGGACGAGGTCGCGCGCGTGGTCGTGTTCGCGGCGCTGGACGCGCCCGACGCCATCACCGGCGCCAACCTGGAGGTGTACGGATGACCGCCGCCCGCGACGCCGCGCTGCGCGAGCTCGAGGCCGCGTTCCCGCGCGAGCGGCTGGTGCGGGATCCCGGGCGGCTGGAGGCCTACGGGCGGGACGAGTCCGACCTGGGCGCGCGCCCGCCGGACGCGGCGGTGCTGGTGGAGTCCGCCGAGGAGATCCGCGCGATCTTCGCCGTCGCGAGCCGGCACCGCGTGCCGGTGATCCCGGTCGCGGCGCGCAGCGGCAAGTCCGGCGGCGTGCTGGCGCTGCACGGCGGGATCGCCGTCTCGCTCGAGCGCATGAACCGGATCCTGGAGATCTCGCCGGAGGACCTGGTGGCGCGGGTGCAGCCGGCGGTGGTGACCGGGGTGCTCCAGGCCGAGGTGGAGCGGCACGGGCTGTTCTACCCGCCCGACCCGAACTCGCTGGACATGTGCACCATCGGCGGGAACGTGGCGGAGAACGCCGGCGGCCCGCGCGCGCTGAAGTACGGCGTCACCCGCGAGTACGTGCTGGGCCTCACCGCCGTGCTCCCCACCGGCGAGATCCTGCGGGTCGGCAAGCGCAGCATCAAGGGCGTGGCCGGCTACGACCTTACCGCGCTGCTGGTGGGCAGCGAGGGGACGCTCGGGATCGTGACCGAGGCGACGCTGAAGCTGCTGCCCCGCCCGCGCCACGTGGCCACCGCGCTGGTGGTGTTCGCCTCGGTGGCGGAGGCGGCGCGCGCGGTGAACGAGGTGCTGCAGGGCGGCATCCTGCCCCGCTGCCTGGAGCTGCTCGACGACGTCTCGCTGGCCGCCGCCGCGAAGACCTCGCCCTACCGCTTCCCGCCCGGCGCCGGCGCGGCGCTGCTGGTGGAGACCGACGGCAACGACGAGGAGCAGGTGTTCGCCGAGATCGTGCGGCTGGCCGAGAAGGTCCAGGCGCACGCGCAGGGCGACGTGATCGTGGCGCAGAACGAGGCCCAGCGGCGCGACGTGTGGGAGACGCGGCGTTACCTGTCGGTGAACCTGAAGGCGCTGCACCCGCTCAAGCTCTCCGAGGACGTCGCGGTCCCGCGCTCGAGGATCCCGGAGATGATCGCGCGCGCCAAGGCGGTGGGCGAGCGGCTCGGCCTCACCGTCGCGACCTACGGCCACGCCGGCGACGGGAACCTGCACTGCAACGTCCTGTTCGACCGGCCCGAGGAGCGCCCGAAGGTGGACGAGGCGGTGGCGGCCATCCTGCGCGACGCGGTGGACCTGGGCGGCACCATCACCGGCGAGCACGGCGTCGGCGTCGCGAAGCGAGACTTCCTCGAGTACGAGCAGGGCGCCGAGGTGGTGGCGCTGGAGCGCCGGCTCAAGGCCGCGTTCGATCCGCTCGGCATCCTGAACCCGGGGAAGATCTTCCCGGAGCGCTGACGCCATCGAGGCACGGTCGGTGCGGGCCGTGCGCCGGCGATCGGGCCCCGCCGCGTGCCCCCTGGAGTCGCCGGGAGCGAGGCCCGCCGGGGTTGACCCCGCGCAAGTCGCTGAGGTGGCTCGGTTCTTTGCGCCAGATCGCCGCACCGCAGGTATTGGGGACGGGTCCGGTCCACAATAAACTGAGTCGTTTCGCGGCGTTGGCTCATCAGGTCGGCTTGACAAGCCATGCCGCGGTCCGGCATAGCTGTGGCCCCATTTTAGATCCCCGTCAGGAATTGGCGGGGCGCGCCGAGGGTACATCCAGCGGCGCGGCGGGATCCGGCAGCCGCACGCACGGTCACAGCAGCCAGGCACCTCACAGGGAGACGAAGGGCGACATGTCCACACAGACGGCCAAGCACAAGGTCGAGCAGGTCGAAACCGTCACGATCCGCTTCGTCGGCGACTCGGGCGACGGCATGCAGCTCACCGGCACCGAGTTCACCAAGGCCAACGCGCTGGCCGGCAACGACCTCGCGACCTTCCCCGATTACCCCGCCGAGATCCGCGCGCCCGCGGGCTCGCTGTTCGGCGTCTCCGGCTTCCAGCTCTCGTTCGGCGCGAACGAGGTCCTCACCCCGGGCGACCAGCCGGACGTGCTCGTCGCGATGAACCCGGCCGCGCTCAAGACGAACCTGGCCGACCTCCGCCACGGCGGCATGCTGATCGTGAACGCGGGCGCCTTCACCGAGTCGAACCTCGAGAAGGCGAACTACAAGTCGAACCCGCTCGAGGACCCCGCGCTGCAGTCGAACTACCGGGTCGTCCTCGTGGACATGAACAAGCTCACCGAGGCGGCGCTGGAGGGGACGGGCCTGTCCTCGAAGGAGGTCGCGCGCTGCAAGAACTTCTTCGCGCTCGGCCTGATGTACTGGCTGTACAGCCGCCCGATCGATCCGCAGCTCGCGTCGATCAAGCGGAAGTTCGCCAAGAAGCCCGAGTTCGCGGACGCGAACGCGAAGGTCTTCATGGCGGGCCACGTGTTCGGCGAGACCTCCGAGCTCTTCCACGAGCGGTACCAGGTGCCGGCCTCGAAGCTCGCGCCGGGCACCTACCGCAACGTGACCGGCAACTTCGCCACCGCCCTCGGCTTCGCCACGGTGGCGCAGCTGACCGGGCGCACGGTGTTCCTGGGCAGCTACCCCATCACGCCCGCCACCGAGATCCTGCAGGAGATGGCGAAGTTCAAGGAGTACGGCGTCGTCACCTACCAGGCCGAGGACGAGATCGCCGGCATCGGCTCGGCCATCGGCGCGGCCTTCGGCGGCGCGCTCGCCTGCACCAGCACCTCCGGCCCGGGCCTCGCGCTCAAGTCCGAGATGATGGGCCTCGCGGTGATCACCGAGCTCCCGCTCGTGATCGTGGACGTGCAGCGCGGCGGCCCCTCCACCGGCATGCCCACCAAGACCGAGCAGGCCGACCTGCTCCAGGCGCTGTTCGGGCGCCACGGCGAGTCGCCCATGCCGGTCATCGCGGCGCAGAGCGCGGCCGACTGCTTCTGGTCGGCCATCGAGGCGATGAAGATCGCGACGAAGTGGATGACGCCGGTGCTGCTGCTCACCGACGGCTACCTCGCGAACGGCTCCGAGCCGTTCCGCGTCCCGTCGCCGGACGAGCTGCCCGAGCTGAAGGTGAAGTACCAGACCGAGAAGAACTACGCGAACGGCACGCAGTACATGCCGTACCTGCGCGACGCCAAGCTCATCCGCCCCTGGGCCATCCCGGGCACGGCCGGCCTCGAGCACCGCGTCGGCGGCCTGGAGAAGGACGCGCTCTCGGGCATGGTGTCGTACGACGGCAACAACCACGAGAAGATGGTCCTCACCCGCGCCCAGAAGGTCCGGAACGTGGTCGAGGACGTGCCGGACGTCGAGGTGTACGGCGACAAGCGCGGGGAGCTGCTGCTCGTGTCCTGGGGCGGCACCTTCGGCTCGGTCCGCGGCGCCGCCGAGGCGCTGCAGGCCGCCGGGAAGAAGGTCTCCCACGTCCACCTGCGCTGGCTGAACCCGCTGCCGAAGAACCTCGGCGACGTGCTGCGGAGCTTCGAGAAGGTGCTCGTGCCCGAGGTGAACGGCGGGCAGCTGGCCTTCTACCTGCGCGGCATGTTCCCGGGCGTCGATCCGCTCCAGTACAACCGGATCAACGGCAAGCCGATCAAGATCCACGACCTGGTCGCCAAGGTCACCGAGGCCCTGTAGGCCGCCCGGAAAGGAACGAGGAACACATGAGCACGAACGGTCAGACGGTCACCGCGGCGCTGCCGGTCTACACCAAGAAGGACTTCGAGTCCGGCGTCGATCCGCGCTGGTGCCCGGGCTGCGGCGACTACTCCATCATCAACCAGATCCAGAAGACGCTGCCCTCGGTCGGCGTGAAGCGCGAGAACATCGTCTTCGTGTCCGGCATCGGCTGCAGCTCGCGCTTCCCGTACTACATGAACAACTACGGGATGCACACGCTGCACGGCCGCGCGCCCTCCTTCGCCTCGGGGCTGAAGGTCTCCCGGCCCGAGCTGCAGGTGTGGATCATGACCGGCGACGGCGACGCGCTCGCCATCGGCGGCAACCACTTCATCCACGCGATGCGGCGCAACCTGGACATGAAGCTGGTCATGTTCAACAACCGCATCTACGGCCTGACCAAGGGCCAGGTCTCGCCGACGTCCGAGCTGCACAAGAAGACCAAGTCCACGCCGGACGGCTCGCCGGACTACCCGTTCAACCCGCCGCTGCTCGCGCTCGGCGCCGGGGCGACGTTCGTGGCGCGCGCCATCGACGTCGAGGGCGTGCACATGGGCGGCGTGCTGAAGGCCGCGGCCGAGCACAAGGGCAGCACGTTCGTCGAGGTCTTCCAGAACTGCCCGGTGTTCAACGACGGCGCCTACACGTTCCTCACCGAGAAGGCGAACAAGGCCGAGGCGCAGCTCCGCATGGAGCAGGGCAAGCCGCTCCTGTTCGGCAAGGACAACAAGAAGGGCATCCGCATCAACCACCAGCGGGGCGAGCTCGAGGTCGTCACCCTCGGCGTGGACGGGATCACCGAGCAGGACATCCTGGTCCACGACTCGACGCGCGAGGACCCGACCATCGCGTTCATGCTGGCGGGCCTGGCGGACAAGGCCGGGTTCCCGACGCCCATCGGCATCTTCCGCAACGTGCAGAAGGCCACCTGCGAGGAGATGACCTGGGAGATGATCGACGCCGCCAAGGCGAAGCCGGGCGCGGGGCAGCTCGGCAAGCTGCTCGCCGGCAACGACACCTGGACCATCAAGTAGGCCGGTTCCGACACGATCGGTGAAACGAGGAGGCCGGCGCCCGCCTGGGCGCCGGCCTTCGTGCGTCCGGCGCCCGCGGCGCGCCGCGGCGGACGTGGACCGATCCGGTGCACGAAGCCGCGCGGCGAAAAGCGCTGTATCCGCGGCGGCGAGCGGGCGGCGCGGGCCGCCGTCGTTCACGGTGGGTGAGCGCGCCGGAAAATCGATTGAATGGGTGCATTTTGTCCGAGATTCGCGGAAATCGTCGGGAATTTGCCAAAGATTGATCGCGGTCCAATGACGGCACGCCCCGGTCTGGTACGAGAGCGCTCTCTCTCAAACGCCCGGCCGACCGGGCACCGAGGACCGGAGCATGAGTGCGACTTCGCCTGCCGCGAAGAAGGACAAGAAGTTTCGCGGCGTCGTGGTGATCAACCGCGAGACTTGCAAGGGGTGCGCGTTCTGCGTGGAGTTCTGCCCGCTGGGCGCGCTCGAGCTGGAGAGCGACTACAACGCCAAGGGCTACCACCCGCCGTTCCTGGCGAAGCCGGAGCTGTGCAACGGCTGCGACATGTGCGGTCACTTCTGCCCCGATTTCTCGATCTACGGCTACCGCGAGAAGCTCGAGCAGGTTGCGGCCTAGGAGGCCCGAAGAGACATGTCCAACGCGAACTCGTCCGGCACCCTCACCGGCAGCCACTACCTGGACGGCGACCACGCCTGCAGCGAGGGCGCCATCGCCGCCGGCTGCCGCTTCGCCTCCGGCTACCCCATCACGCCCTCGACCGAGGTGGTCGAGCGCCTCTCCGCGCGCTTCCCCCGCGTGGGCGGCCGCTTCATCCAGCTCGAGGACGAGCTGGGCGCCTCCATCGCGCTGCTCGGCGCGGTCTGGGGCGGCGCCAAGGCCTGCACCGTCACCTCCGGCCCCGGCTTCTCGCTGATGATGGAGCACATCGGCTACGCCGCCATCACCGAGACGCCCTGCGTCTACATCAACGTGCAGCGCGCCGGCCCGTCCACCGGCCTGCCCACGCAGCCGGCCCAGGGCGACATGATGCAGGCCCGCTTCGGCTCGCACGGCGACTACCGCCTCATCGCGCTCTGCCCGAACTCCCCGCAGGAGTGCTTCGACCTCACCGTCGAGGCGTTCAACCTGGCCGAGGAGTTCCGCGTCCCGGTGCTGGTGATGCTCGACGAGGTGGTCGGGCACATGACCGAGAAGGTGGTCATCCCGCCCGCCGAGCAGATCAAGGTGAGCGAGCGCCGCTACACCAAGAAGAAGCCGGGTGAGGGCTTCAAGCTGTTCGAGGCTCCGAACGGCAGCATGGTCCCGGAGATGGTCAAGGCGGGCGACGGCTACCGGATCCACGTGACCGGCCTCACCCACGACGAGCGCGGCTACCCGGCCATGAACGTGCCGACGCACGAGAAGATGCAGCTCCGGCTGCAGGACAAGATCGTCGAGAACGCCGACCGCATCGTGCGCTGGGAGGAGAAGGACCTCGACGGCGCCGACGTGGTGGTGGTGAGCTTCGGCATCACCTCCCGCGTGGCCGAGCGCGCCGTCAAGGCGGCGCGCGAGCAGGGCGTCAAGGTCGGCTCGTTCCGGCTCATCACCGCCTGGCCGTTCCCCGAGAAGCAGATCGCGGAGCTGGCGAAGAAGGTGAAGGCGTTCGTCGTGCCCGAGCTCAACCTCGGCCAGATGGCCCTCGAGGTGGAGCGGGTGGTGGCGGGCCGCACCAAGGTCGTGCCGGTGCCGCACGTCGGCGGCACGGTCCACAACCCCGAGACCATCCTGAACAAGATCCTGGAGTCCGTGCGATGAGCGAGCCCGTCAAGCCCAACCCGACCTCGAAGTACCTCCGGACCGAGCGGCTGCCGTCCATCTGGTGCCCCGGCTGCGGCATCGGCACCACGGTGAACTGCTTCACCCGCGCGCTCGACGGCTCCGGCTTCGACCTCGACAAGGTCGCCATCGTCTCCGGCATCGGCTGCACCGGCCGCGTGGCGGGCTACCTGAACCTCGACTCGTTCCACACCACGCACGGCCGCGCCATCCCGTTCGCGACCGGCCTGCAGATGGCGAACCCGGACCTGAAGGTGGTGGTCTACTCCGGCGACGGCGACCTGTCCGCCATCGGCGGCAACCACCTCATCCACGCGGCCCGCCGCAACGTGGACATGCTGGTCGTGTGCGTGAACAACTTCACGTACGGCATGACCGGCGGCCAGGTCACGCCCACCACGTTCCAGACCGCGGTGGCCTCCACCACGCCGTACGGCGCCTACGAGGAGACGTTCAACCTGCCGCGCCTGGTGGACTCCTGCGGCGGCGTCTACGTGGCGCGCTGGACCTCCTACCACGTGAAGCAGCTCGCCAAGTCGATGGGCGAGGCCCTCAACAAGAAGGGCTTCCGCTTCATCGAGATCCTCTCGCCCTGCCCGACGCTCTACCTGCGCCGCAACAAGCTCGGCGAGGGGCTCGACGAGATGAAGTTCTACAAGGAGAAGAGCGTCATCAAGAACGGCGCGCCCACCACCGAGACCGACCTCGACTACCGCAAGGAGATCGTCGTCGGGACCTTCGTGAACCGCGAGCGCCCCACCAACGTCGAGGCGATGGAGGCCCGCATGAGCGAGGTCCTCGGCGCCAAGTACGTTCCCTACGAGTCCCCCGGCAAGAAGCCGGCCTGGGCGTGAGCGGGAGAGACGACATGGGTCCCACGGAGATCAAGATCGGCGGGCTGGGCGGCCAGGGCGTCATCCTGGGCGGCATCATCATCGGCAAGGCCGCCGCGTTGTTCGACGACAAGCACTCCTGCCTGACGCAGGCGTTCGGCCCCGAGGCGCGCGGGTCGGCCTGCAGCGCGCAGGTGGTGGTGGACGCGGAGCCGATCCTCTACCCGTACGTCCACAACCCGCACCTCATGGTGGCGATGTCCCAGGACGCATTCGCCAAGTTCTCGCCCGAGCTGCGCAAGGACGGGACGCTCATCATCGAGGAGGACCTGGTGAAGCCCACCGGGCTGCCCCCGACGGTGAAGGTGTACGCGGTCCCGGCCACGCGCATCGCGGAGGAGCTGGGCAAGAAGATGGTGCTGAACATCGTGATGGTGGGCTTCTTCACCGCCATCACCGGGCTCGTCTCCGAGCAGGCCGCCCGCGAGGCGGTGAAGGACTCGGTCCCGCCCGCCACCATCGACCTCAACATGAAGGCGTTCGAGCGCGGCTTCGCCTACGGCAAGCAGCTGCTCGCCGGCCCCAGGAACTAGGGGACGCCTCCGCCGCACCGGCGCGCCGGGCCTTCGCGGGCCCGGCGCGTTCCCTTTCAGCGGCCCGCGGTCGCGCCCGCGGCGCACGCGCTCGCGCCGCGCAGGCTCGTCCGGCACGCCTCCAGCCCGGGCGCGGCCTCGAGGCACCGGGCGCAGGCGACCACCGCCTCGCCGCAGCGGTCCAGCCGCACCAGCGCGTTGCACAGCCCGTGCAGCGCCTCGGGGAACGCCGGGGCGAGCTCGACGGCGCGCCGGTAGCCGCGCTCCGCCGCCGCCCACCGCGCCTCCAGGGAGTCCACGAGGGCGAGATCGTGGTGCGCGGACGCGCGTCCGGGGTCGGTCTCGAGCAGGTGCAGGAGCTCCCGCCGCGCGGCGGCCAGCCCGGCGGCGCGGTCCGCGCCCGGCGCGAGCGCCCGCCGGAGCAGCGCGCGCGCCAGGTTCTGGCGCGCGTCGGCGAGATCCGGGTCGAGCCGCAGCGCCTCGCGCAGCGCGCCCTCGGCCGCCCGCGCGTCGCCCCCGGCGAGCAGCGCCTCGCCCAGGTTGGCGTGGGCCTCCGGGAAGTCGGAGCGCAGCCGCAGGGCCCGCTCCAGGCGCCGCCGCGCCTCGGGCAGGTCGCCGCGAACGCGCGCCACCACCGCCAGCCCGTTCTCGGCCTCCGGGAAATCCGGGTCGAACGCGAGCGCGTGCTCGAACGCCACCTCGGCGCGCTCGGGATCGCCGTCCGCGAGGTGGCGGTACCCGCGCTCGACCTCCTCGGCGGCGCGGGGGTGGAGGCGCGGCACGGCCGCGCAGGCCGGGGCGAGCAGCGCCGCGGCGAGGGCGGCGGCCAGGGCGGGGCGATCGCTGCGGCGCAGGGGAGGGGTGGGCATGCCCGCGTCCCCTGCGCGCCCCGTGCCGGCGCAGCACCCTGCGTGAACGGCCGCCGTGCGCGTCCCGCCCGCGCGGGACGGGTCCGCGGGGCGGCCGGGGCGTCCGCGGCGCGCCCCGGGTTGCGCCAATTGACACTATATCGACGGTCACATACGTTCGCGCCGCGTAGGCAGCCGTCCCCGAGGGTTCGCTCCCATGGCGCGAAAGAAGATCTCCACGACGGTCTACATCACCCCGGAGCAGGACGAGCGGCTGAAGCTGCTCCACGCCCGCACCAAGGTGCCGGTCGCCGAGTACATCCGGCAGGGCATCGACCTCGTGCTGGAGAAGTACCGCGGGGCCCTGCCCGGCCAGCTGTCGCTCGAGGACGTGGGCGAGGCGAAGAAATAGATTGCGAGCGGCATGAGCGAACAGCGAGCGGTCATCCTCGGCGCGGCCGGGTTCATCGGCAGCCACCTCACGGATCGTTTCCTCGCGGAGGGGTGGCGCGTCACCGGCGTCGACAACCTCATCACGGGTACGCTGCGCAACCTCGAGCACCTCGGCCGGGAGCCGCGCTTCGACTTCCTCCAGGCCGACGTCTGCGCGCCGCTCGCCATCTCGGGCCGGGTGGACGCGGTGCTGGACTTCGCCTCCCCGGCGTCGCCGGTGGACTACCTCCGGCATCCGTTCGAGACGCTCCACGTCGGCTCGGTCGGGGTCGAGAACGCGCTCGAGTTGGCGCGCCGCAGCGGCGCCCCGTTCGTGCTCTCGTCCACCTCCGAGGTGTACGGTGACCCGCTCGAGCACCCGCAGCGCGAGAGCTACTGGGGGAACGTGAACCCGGTCGGCCCGCGCGCGGTGTACGACGAGGCCAAGCGCTTCGCCGAGGCCATCACCGTCGCGTACCGCCGCTACCGCGAGGTGCAGGTCCGCATCGCGCGCATCTTCAACACCTACGGGCCGCGCATGCGGCTCGACGACGGCCGGGTGGTGCCGACGTTCGTGGCGCAGGCGCTCCGCGGCGAGCCCATCACCGTGTTCGGCGACGGCTCGCAGACGCGCAGCTTCTGCTACGTGGACGACAACGTGGAGGCGATCTGGCGGCTGCTCCACGGCGACTGCCAGGACCCGGTGAACGTGGGCGACGACCACGAGATGACCGTGCTGGAGTTCGCGCAGGCCGTGCAGCGGCTGGTGGGCCGCACCGTGCCCATCGAGCACCGGCCGCTCCCGCAGGACGACCCGCGGGTTCGGCGACCCGATCTCACGCGCGCAAGGGAGCGGCTCGGCTGGGCGCCGCGGATCGGGTTCGAGGAAGGGATGCGCCGGACCATCGACTGGTTCCGCGCGCACGTCTGACCGGCGAGGGCGGGGGACACACCATGGGCAAGCGCATCCTCATCACCGGCGGGGCAGGGTTCATCGGCTCCACCATCGCAGACCTGTTCGTGCAGGCGGGCTGGGACGTCGCGGTCCTCGACGATCTCTCCAGCGGCAAGCGCGAGAACGTGCCGCAGGGCGCGCGCTTCTACCCGGTGGACGTGCGCAGCGCCGCCGCGGCCGAGGCGATCCGCAAGGAGCGGCCGCAGGTGATCTGCCACCACGCCGCGCAGATCGACGTGCGGCGCTCCATGGCGGACCCGCGCTTCGACGCAGACGTCAACGTGGGCGGCCTGCTCAACCTCATGCAGGCGGCGGCCGCGGCGGGCTCGGTGGAGCACGTCCTGTTCGCCTCCTCCGGCGGCGCCACCTACGGCGACACCGAGGTCATCCCCACGCCCGAGACGCACCCGCAGGCGCCGGTCTCGCACTACGGGGCGGCGAAGGCCGCGAGCGAGCTGTACCTGGGCGTCTACCGGGCGGCCCTGGGCATCCCGGTGGCGGCGCTGCGCTACGCGAACGTGTACGGGCCGCGCCAGGACCCGCACGGCGAGGCGGGCGTGGTGGCGATCTTCTGCGGGCGGCTGCTCGAGGGACGTCCCTGCACCGTGTACGGCGACGGCGGCCAGACCCGCGACTACGTGTTCGTGGGCGACGTGGCGCGCGCGAACCTGCTCGCGGCGGAGCGGCGCCACGACGGGCCGCTCAACGTCGGCACCGGCGTGGAGACCGACGTGAACGCGCTCTACGCGCACCTGGCGCGCGCCGCCGGCGTGGATCGCCCCGCGGAGCACGCGCCGGCGCGGCCGGGCGAGCAGCGCCGGTCGTGCATCGACCCGTCGCTCGCCGCGCGGGCGATCGGCTGGCGGCCCGAGGTGCCGCTGGCGGACGGGCTGGCCCGCACGCTGGAGTGGTTCCGGGCGCGGCGCGGATGAGCGGCTAGCGCGGCTCGCCGGGGCCGGCCGGCTCGGCGGCCGCGGGCTCCGGGGCCGCCGCCGCGGCCGCGGGCACCGGCTCCGCCCGCGGCACCGCCGCGACCGGCACGTCGTCCACGACGTCCGGCGGCTCCTCGCGGTCGTCGCGCGGCGCCGGGCCGGCCAGGATCCGCTCCAGCTCGGCGCTCGCCGATTGGTGCTGCTCGGCCGTGAGCCGGCCGGCCGCGCGCATCCGGTCGAGCAGCCGCCGCGAGCGACGCTTCAGCCAGGTGGACGGGCTGGAGAGGTCCACCCGGCGCGGCGCCGGCAGCATGCTGGCGAGCACGGCCGCCTGCGCCGGGGTGAGCGCCGCGGCGCTGGTGCCGAAGCGCGCCCGCGCGCCCGCCTCCACGCCGAAGACGCCGTCGCCCAGCTCGACCACGTTCAGGTAGAGCCCGAGGATGCGGCGCTTGGGGAGCTCGCGCTCCAGCTTCACGGCCAGCAGCGCCTCCTTGAGCTTGCGCCACAGGCTCTTCTCGGTGCCCAGCCACAGGTTCTTGGCGAGCTGCTGCGTGATGGTGGACGCGCCGCGGGCGAAGCTGCGCTGCTCGAGGTCGTGCGCGGCGGCGTCGCGGGTGGCCTCCCAGTCGATGCCCTCGTGGCCGTAGAAGTTGGCGTCCTCGGAGAGCAGCACCGCCTGGACCATGGAGCGCGAGACGCGGTCGAGCGGCACCCAGGCCTGGCGCGGCCGGAACGCGCGCCGCTTCTCCTTCGCCTCGGCGCGCCGCTGCTCGATGAGCGCGGTGGTGCGCGGGTTGTCGCGGGCGAGCGGGGCGGGGTCGGGGAGGGCGGCCCAGAGGAGCGTGAGCCCCGCGACCGCGATCGCGACCGCGGCGGCGGCGAAGAGGAGGGCGCGCGGGACGCGCCGGCGGCTCCGGGGGGCTGGCATGCGGCGCACCTTAGCACCTGGACGGGAGGCGCGAGAGGGGGCGCCCGGCGCGCGCGCGGTGCCGAGCCGTCCCGCCGGACCGGCGGTCGCCCCCGCGCGCCCGCGCGCGGCCCGCGCCGAGATTATCCAATGGTGAACATCGTCCCGCTCGGGACCCGTTCGGCGCCTTGACACATACGGGGCGGATTCATAAGTCCCGGCCACCGCATCTCGAACGGAATTCACTGCCCGGCCCAGGGGGCCGACGGAGGCAATCATGGCAGACGTGAAGCGCTACACCCCGCACGACTTCTCCAAGGTCCGCGGCCTCACCGGCATCTCGGACAAGCAGATCGAGGAGCACCTCAAGCTGTACGAGGGCTACGTGAAGCGCACCAACGCGCTCACCGAGAAGCTCCAGGGGCTGTGCAACGAGGGCAAGGCCGCGGGCGCCGATCCGGTGTTCGCCGAGCTCACCCGCCGCCTCGGCTTCGAGTACTCCGGCATGGTGAACCACGAGTACTACTTCGCGAACCTCGCCCCGGGCGCGCAGGCCGAGCCGCCGGCCGGCGGCAAGCTCCGCAAGGCCATCGAGGCGTCCTTCGGCAAGTACGAGACCTGGCTCGCCGACTTCCGCGCCATCGCCACCATGCCGGGCATCGGCTGGGCCATGACGTTCCAGGATCCGAACACCGGCTGGCTGTCGAACCACTGGCTCACGCTGCACGAGAACAACGTGCCGGTGGGCTTCCGGCCGGTGCTGGCGCTGGACGGCTGGGAGCACGCGTTCATGCGCGACTACCTCGCCACCGAGCGCGCGAAGTACGTGGACGCGTTCTTCAAGAACGTGAACTGGGAGGCCGTCGAGAAGCGGATCGCGTAGCGCGATCCCCCGGCGTCCCCGCGGCCCGGATCGCGCGAGCGGTCCGGGCCGTCGTGCGTCCGGGCCCGCGCGGACCTCGCGTCAGCCCGCGAACCGGGGCGCGCGAGGCCGCGCGGTGCGGTGGGCCGGCGCGCAGCCCCGGGAGTTTGACGGTGCGCCGCGCTCCCGCCTACCTTCCGGCCGTGCCCGCTCCCGCCGTGCCCGCCCGCCTCGCCGCGCTCCGCCGCCGCCTGCTGGCGTGGTGGGACGCCGGCCACCGGCCGCTGCCGTGGCGCCAGCCGCAGCGCGGCGCGGACCCGTACCGCGTCTGGCTCGCGGAGGTGATGCTGCAGCAGACGCAGGTGGTGACGGCCACGCCGTACTGGCTGCGCTTCGTGGAGCGCTGGCCCACGCTCGAGGCGCTCGCGGCCGCGCGCGACGAGGACGTGCTCGCCGCCTGGAGCGGCCTCGGCTACTACGCGCGCTGCCGCAACCTGCTCGCCGCCGCGCGCGAGGCGCTGCGCCGCCACGGCGGCCTGCCGTCCGGCTACGACGCGCTGCGCGCGCTGCCCGGGTTCGGGCCGTACACCGCGGGTGCGGTCGCCTCGATCGCGTTCGCCGCGCCCGTGCCGGCGGTGGACGGCAACGTCACGCGCGTGCTGTCGCGGCTGTTCCTGGTCGAGGGCGATCCCGCCGCGCGCGCCGCCCGCGCGCGCGTGGCCGCGCTCGCCGCGGCGCTGGTGGACCGCGAGCGGCCCGGCGACCTGAACCAGGCGCTCATGGAGCTGGGCGCGACGGTGTGCCGGCCGAGCCCGGACTGCGCGCGCTGCCCGGTGGCGGCGCGGTGCGCGGCGCGGGCCGCCGGCCGCGCGGCGGAGCTCCCGCCGCCGCGGCGGCGCCCGGACAAGGTGCGCCTGGTCCTCGCCTGCGCCGTGGTGGTGCGCGAGGGGAGGGTGGCGCTGGTGCGCCGGCCCGCGGGCGGGCTCTTCGCCGGCCTGGCGGCGTTCCCCGCGGCGGAGGTGGGGCCGGGGGACGAGGCGGGGCGCGCGCTCGAGCGCGACGCACGGGCGCGCCACGGCCTGCGGCTGCGCGCCGGCGAGGAGCTGGGCCGGGTCGAGCGGGTGCTCACGCATCGCCGGCTCGAGCTCCGCGCGCTCCGCTGCTCCCTCGCCCGGCCGCCGCCGGAGGAGGGGATCCGCTGGATCCCGGCGGACGAGCTGGACGGCGCCGGCCTCCCCGCGGCCATGCGGGCGCTGGCCGGGGTGGTCGGCGACGTGCTCGGGCAGGCGCCGCGGCCGTCCGGGGGAGCCCGCGACCGGGAGCGCGCGCGGGTCCGCGCGAATTCGCTCGCACCTCCTCGCGATTTCGTGTAGAAGCGCGGCCTTCCGGGCGGCATCCGGGAGGTTGCAGCGCGCGTCAAGACCCGAGTTCGGGAACCGCTTGACACGTGTGGGCTCTTCCGTATAATCCGCCGCCCTTACGACGGGATTTGTCCTCCGACGCCCCCGTGCCGAACGCCGGGGCGTTTCTGTTGAGAAAAAGAGCTCGCACACGATGCCGACGATCAGCCAGCTGGTGCGCAGGGGCCGCGAGAGGCTCCAGGTGAAGAAGAAGGCCCCGGCCCTCAAGGAGTCGCCGCAGAAGCGCGGCGTCTGCACGCGCGTCTACACGACGACGCCCAAGAAGCCGAACTCGGCGCTCCGCAAGGTCGCCCGTGTGCGCCTCACCAACGGCTTCGAGGTGACGAGCTACATCCCCGGCGTCGGCCACAACCTGCAGGAGCACTCGGTGGTGCTCATCCGCGGCGGCCGCGTGAAGGACCTCCCGGGCGTTCGCTACCACATCATCCGCGGGACCCTCGACGCCGTGGGCGTGCAGGGCCGCAAGCAGGGCCGCTCGAAGTACGGCGCCAAGCGCGCGAGCTAGCCTCGCGGACAAGGAAACGGTTCGATGCCTCGTCGTCGTGAAGTCGAGAAGCGGAAGATCCTCCCCGATCCCAAGTTCCAGGACCGGATCGTGGCGAAGTTCGTCAACAACCTGATGCGCAAGGGCAAGAAGTCCACCGGCGAGCGCATCATCTACGGCGCCTTCGATCAGGTCGAGGCGAAGCTGAAGGACGATCCGCTCAAGGTGTTCAAGAAGGCGCTCGACAACGTGAAGCCGGTCGTCGAGGTGAAGAGCCGCCGCGTCGGCGGCGCGACGTACCAGGTGCCGGTCGAGGTCCGCCAGGACCGCCGCACCGCGCTCGCGATGCGCTGGCTCATCGAGTACTCCCGCGGCCGTGGCGAGAAGACCATGGTGGAGAAGCTCGCGGGCGAGATCATGGATGCGGCCTCGAACCGCGGGAACGCGGTGAAGAAGCGCGAGGACACGCACAAGATGGCCGAGGCCAACAAGGCCTTCGCCCACTACCGCTGGTAAGGGAGAGGCGAGAAGGGATCGAGGAGAGCAGGGGGCCGGCTCGGCCGGCAGGGTTCAGGGAACCCGCTTCGCTCTTTGACAGCTCGGTCGTTGGTCACGGCGCCGCCCAGGGCGGCCCGGTTCTGCGTACGCACGACGGTTCAGGAAGGTCCAGATGCCCCGCACCACCCCACTCGAGCGCTATCGCAACTTCGGCATCATGGCCCACATCGATGCCGGCAAGACGACCACGACCGAGCGGATCCTCTTCTACACCGGCGTCACGCACAAGATCGGCGAGGTCCATGAGGGCACCACCGTCATGGACTGGATGGAGCAGGAGCGCGAGCGCGGCATCACCATCACGTCCGCCGCGACGACCGCGTTCTGGCGCGACCACCGCCTGAACATCATCGACACCCCCGGCCACGTCGACTTCACCATCGAGGTGGAGCGGTCGCTGCGCGTGCTCGACGGCGCGTGCGCGGTGTTCGACGCGGTGCAGGGCGTGCAGCCGCAGTCCGAGACGGTCTGGCGGCAGGCGGACAAGTACGAGGTCCCCCGCATCTGCTTCATCAACAAGATGGACCGCGTCGGCGCGGACTACTTCCACGCCGTCGACACCATCCGCGAGAAGCTGGGCGCCCGCCCGCTCCCGCTGCACGTGCCCATCGGCGCCGAGGACAAGTTCCGCGGCATGGTCGATCTCCTGAAGATGAAGGGGATCACCTTCGACGACGAGACCATGGGCGCGAAGTACCAGGAGGTCGAGATCCCGGCCGACCTGGCCGAGCAGGCGAAGGAGTACCGCGCCAAGCTCGAGGAGACCGTCGCCGAGATCGACGACGAGCTGATGGCGAAGTACCTGGACGGCAAGCCGCTCGGCAACGACGAGCTGATGCGCGGCATCCGCCGCGGCACCCTGGAGATGAAGTTCTTCCCGGTGCTCTGCGGGACGGCGTTCAAGAACAAGGGCGTCCAGCAGATCCTCGACGCGGTGGTGGACTTCCTCCCGAGCCCGGTCGACATCCCCGCCATGAAGGGCGTGGACGCGAAGGGCAACGACGTCGTCCGCAAGACCTCCGACGCGGAGCCGTTCTCGGCGCTGGCGTTCAAGATCATGAACGACCCGTTCGTCGGGAACCTCACGTTCTTCCGCGTGTACTCGGGGAAGCTCGAGGCCGGGTCCTACGTCTACAACTCGACGAAGGACAAGAAGGAGCGCATCGGCCGGCTCCTGCAGATGCACGCGAACAAGCGCGAGGAGATCAAGGAGGTCTACGCCGGCGACATCGCCGCCGCCGTGGGCCTGCGCGCCAGCACCACCGGCGACACGCTCTGCGCCGAGGACTCCCCGGTCATCCTGGAGCGGATGGAGTTCCCGGAGCCGGTGATCCACATCGCCATCGAGCCGAAGACCAAGGGCGACCAGGACAAGATGGGCGTCGCCCTGCAGCGGCTCCAGATGGAGGACCCGTCCTTCCGCGTCCACACCGACGAGGAGACCGGCCAGACCATCATCGGCGGCATGGGCGAGCTCCACCTCGAGATCCTGGTGGACCGCATGTTCCGCGAGTTCAAGGTCGAGGCGAACGTCGGCAAGCCGCAGGTGGCCTACCGCGAGACCATCACGAAGACGGTCGAGGCCGAGGGCCGCTACATCCGGCAGACCGGCGGCCGCGGCCAGTACGGTCACTGCTGGCTGCGCCTCCACCCGCAGGAGCCGGGCAAGGGCTTCGAGTTCGACAACGCGATCGTGGGCGGCGTGATCCCGAAGGAGTTCATCTCGCCGATCCAGAAGGGCATCGAGGAGGCCATGACCTCCGGCGTGCTCGCCGGCTACCCCATGGTCGACCTCAAGGTCGAGGTGTTCGACGGCAGCTACCACGACGTCGACTCGTCCGAGATGGCGTTCAAGATCGCCGGCTCGATGGGCTTCAAGGAGGGCGCCGCCAAGGCCTCGCCCGTCCTGCTCGAGCCGATCATGGCGGTCGAGGTCACCACGCCCGACGACTACATGGGCGACGTCATCGGCGACCTGAACTCGCGTCGCGGCAAGATTCATGCGATGAACCCCCGCGCGGGCGTCCAGGTCATCGAGGCGCACGTCCCGCTGGCGGAGATGTTCGGCTACGCGACGGACCTTCGGTCGAAGACCCAGGGCCGCGCCACCTACAGCATGCAGTTCGCGCACTACGCGCAGGTCCCCACGAGCATCGCGGAGACCATCGTCACCAAGGCGAAGGGCGTCGCCGCCGGCGCGAAGTAGCGCCGCGTACGTCAACGGAAGAGAGGAAGCCATGGCCAAGGAGAAGTTCGAGCGCAGCAAGCCGCACGTGAACGTCGGGACGATCGGGCACGTGGACCACGGCAAGACGACGCTGACGGCGGCGATCACGAAGGTGCTGGCGCAGAAGGGCGGGGCGCAGTTCCTGGCGTACGATCAGATCGACAAGGCGCCGGAGGAGCGGGAGCGCGGCATCACGATCGCGACGGCGCACGTGGAGTACCAGACGGAGAAGCGGCACTACGCGCACGTCGACTGCCCGGGGCACGCGGACTACGTGAAGAACATGATCACCGGGGCGGCGCAGATGGACGGCGCGATCCTGGTGGTGTCGGCGGCGGACGGTCCGATGCCGCAGACGCGGGAGCACATCCTGCTGGCCCGGCAGGTGGGCGTGCCGTACATCGTGGTCTTCCTGAACAAGGTGGACATGGTGGACGACAAGGAGCTGCTGGACCTGGTGGAGCTGGAGGTCCGGGAGCTGCTGAGCGAGTACGACTTCCCTGGGAACGAGATCCCGATCGTGAAGGGGTCGGCGCTGAAGGCGCTCGAGGGCGACAAGGGCGAGCTGGGCGAGCAGGCGATCTTCAAGCTGATGGACGCGGTGGACGCGTACATCCCGACGCCGCAGCGCGCGACGGACAAGCCGTTCCTGATGCCGGTCGAGGACGTGTTCTCGATCTCGGGGCGCGGGACGGTGGCGACGGGCCGCGTGGAGCGCGGGATCGTGAAGGTGGGCGAGGAGATCGAGGTCGTCGGGCTGAAGGCGACGGCGAAGACGGTGGTGACCGGCGTCGAGATGTTCCGCAAGCTGCTGGACGAGGGGCGCGCGGGCGACAACATCGGGGCGCTGCTGCGCGGCCTGAAGCGCGAGGAGGTGGAGCGCGGTCAGGTGCTGGCGAAGCCGGGGTCGATCACGCCGCACACGAAGTTCAAGGCCGAGGTGTACGTGCTGACGAAGGAGGAGGGTGGCCGTCACACCCCGTTCTTCAACGGCTACCGGCCGCAGTTCTACTTCCGGACGACGGACGTGACGGGGTCGGTGCAGCTGCCGCAGGGAGTCGAGATGGTGATGCCGGGCGACAACATCGGGATGGAGGTGGAGCTGATCACCCCCATCGCGATGGAGAAGGAGCTCCGCTTCGCCATCCGCGAGGGCGGCCGCACGGTCGGCGCGGGCGTGGTGGCCGAGGTCATCCAGTAGCGAAGCACGCCGAGCGAACGGCGGCGGGTGGCCCGCCCGGATGGACGGGCCCCTCGTCGCGCTGCGCCGGACACGCAGACAAAAGGCTTTTCAATGGCGACTCAGAAGATTCGGATCCGGCTCAAGGCCTACGACTACAAGCTGCTCGATCAGTCGGCCGGCGAGATCGTGGAGACCGCGAAGCGGACCGGCGCCAAGGTCGCCGGCCCGATCCCGCTCCCCACCCGGATCAACAAGTTCACCGTCCTCCGCAGCCCGCACGTCGACAAGAAGTCGCGTGAGCAGTTCGAGATCCGCACGCACAAGCGGCTGCTCGACATCCTCGAGCCGACGCCGCAGACGCTCGACGCGCTCATGAAGCTCGACCTCTCGGCCGGCGTGGACGTGGAGATCAAGTAGTCGAGGACATCATGGCCAAGTTCGACGTCTACGACCTGTCGAAGAAGAAGGTGGGCGAGCTCGACCTCGCCGACGCCGTCTTCGCCGGCGAGGTGAACGAGCACCTCTTCTACGAGGTGGTGAAGGCGAAGCTCGCCTCCGATCGCTCGGGCACCCACGCGGTGAAGAACCGGTCCCTCGTCTCCGGCGGCGGCAAGAAGCCCTGGAAGCAGAAGCACACCGGTCGCGCCCGCCAGGGCTCGACGCGCGCGTCCCAGTGGGTGGGCGGCGGCAAGGCCATGGGGCCGAAGCCGCGCGACTACTCCTACGACGTGCCGAAGAAGGTGCGGAAGGCCGCGCTGCGCTCGGCCCTCGCGCTCCGCTCCAAGGACCAGAAGCTGGTCATCGTGCAGGAGTGGAAGCCCGGGGCGCCGAAGACCGCCGCCGCCGCCAAGGTCCTCGCCGCGCTCGGCGCGAAGAAGGCCCTGGTGGTGGACGACGCCGCGAACCTCGCCCTCGCGAAGAGCGTCCGGAACCTGGACGGCTCCGACTTCCTCGCGGTGGAGGGGCTCAACGTGTACGACATCCTGCGGCACGACGCCCTGGTGCTGACCGCGGACACCGCCAAGAAGCTGGAGGCCAGCCTGTCATGAACCTCGCTGTCCAGGACGTGGTGAAGCGCCCGCTCATCACCGAGAAGGCGGAGCGGGCCCGCGAGGCGAACCGTCAGTACGCCTTCGAGGTCCACCGCGACGCCACCAAGATCCAGGTGAAGCAGGCGGTGGAGAAGCTCTTCAACGTGCACGTGCTCGACGTGCGGACCGCCATCGCGCGCGGGAAGAACAAGCGCGTCGGCCGCAACGTCGGCCGCCGGCCCAACTGGAAGAAGGCCTACGTGACCCTCAAGGAAGGCGACACCATCGCCCTCTTCGAGGGGACATAAGCCGGACGGGAGACGCACATGGCCCTCAAGGAATACAAGCCCACCAGCCCGGCCCGGCGCCACATGACCGTGGCGGACTTCGCCGAGATCACCAAGGCGAAGCCCGAGAAGCGGCTCACCAAGCCGGTCCGCAAGAGCGGCGGCCGCAACGCCCACGGCAAGGTCACCACCCGCCACATCGGCGGCGGCCACAAGCGCCGCTACCGCCTCATCGACTGGCGGCGCGACAAGGACGGCGTGCCGGCCAAGGTCGCGGCGATCGAGTACGACCCGAACCGCACCGCGCGCATCGCGCTGCTCCACTACCTGGACGGCGAGAAGCGGTACATCCTCGCCCCGGTGGGCGTGGCGGTCGGCGACACGCTGCTGTCCGGCGCGGACGTGGACATCCGCCCGGGCAACGCGCTGCCGGTCCGCACCATCCCCCTCGGCACCGTGATCCACAACGTGGAGACGGCGCCGGGCTCGGGCGCGAAGATGATCCGCACCGCGGGCTCCTTCGGCCAGCTCATGGCGAAGGAGGGCGGCTACGCCCAGATCCGCCTGCCGTCCGGCGAGGTCCGCAAGGTCCTGCAGGACTGCAAGGCGACCATCGGCCAGCTCGGCAACGTGGAGAGCTCGTCGGTGCGCGTCGGCAAGGCCGGCAAGAGCCGCTGGCTGGGCATCCGCCCGACCGTCCGCGGCCTCGCCATGAACCCGGTCGACCACCCGCACGGCGGCGGCGAGGGCAAGTCGGGGCAGGGCAACCCGCACCCGGTCAGCCCGTGGGGACAGAAGACCAAGGGCCTCAAGACCCGCAACAACCGCCGCACCGACAAGTTCATCGTCACGCGGCGCCGCCCCGGCGTGCGCAACACGCAGCGCTAGGCGGGAAGGGATAGCCACTCATGGCGCGTTCGATCAAGAAGGGCCCGTTCGCCGACAAGCACCTCACCAAGAAGGTCGAGGACGCGAACAAGGGCAACAAGAAGTCGGTCATCAAGACCTGGTCGCGGCGGAGCACCATCCTGCCGGACTTCGTCGGGCACACGTTCGCCGTCCACAACGGGCGGAAGTTCGTGCCGGTGTTCGTGACCGAGAACATGGTCGGGCACAAGCTGGGCGAGTTCGCGCCCACCCGCACCTTCCACGGCCACTCGGCCGAGAAGAAGGCCGCGGCGGCACCTGCCCCGGCGAAGAAGTAGCGAGGAACTGGACATGGCCGAGACCCAGACCACGACGCCGAAGAAGAAGGCCGAACGCCGCGCTCCGCCGCCGGCGCGCGCCCGCAAGAACCGCCCCGCCGCCCCGGCGCCGGGGCCGCACGCCTCCCTCAGCTACCTGCGCGTCGCGCCGCGCAAGGTGCGCATCGTCGCGGACGAGGTCCGCGGGATGAAGGTCGGCGACGCGCTCGCGATGCTGAAGTACACGCCGCAGTCCGCCGCCAAGCCGCTCGCGAAGCTGCTGCGGTCGGCGGTCGCGAACGCCGAGCAGGGCGGCGGCCGCGTGGACGTGGACGCGCTGTTCGTGAAGACGCTGACCGTGGACCAGGGCCCGAAGATGCGCCGCTTCATGGCGCGCGCGATGGGCCGGGCGTTCCGGGTCGAGAAGAAGACCAGCCACGTGTACGTGGAGCTCGGTACCGCCGCGCGCGGCTAGGAACCCGAGAGGAGAGATCAATGGGACAGAAAGTTCATCCTATCGGGTTCCGCCTCGGAGTGATCCGCTCCTGGGACTCGAAGTGGTACGAAGAGAAGAACTACGCGAAGTGGCTGCACGAGGACATCAAGCTCCGTGAGTTCGTGAAGGAGAAGCTCGGCCAGGCCGGCATCTCCCGGATCGAGATCGAGCGGGCGGCCAACAAGGTCAAGATCAACGTCCACACCGCGCGCCCGGGCATCGTCATCGGCAAGCGCGGCGCCGGGATCGAGACCATCAAGAAGGACCTCCAGGGCCTGACCGACAACGAGGTCTACCTGAACGTCGTCGAGGTCCGGAAGGCCGAGACCGACGCGCAGCTCGTCGCCGAGAACATCGCGACGCAGCTCGAGCGCCGCATCGCGTTCCGCCGCGCCATGAAGAAGTCGGTGCAGACCGCGCTGAAGTTCGGCGCGAAGGGCATCCGCGTGGCGTGCTCGGGCCGCCTGGGCGGCTCCGAGATGGCCCGGTACGAGTGGTACCGCGAGGGCCGCGTGCCGCTGCACACCCTGCGCGCGGACATCGACTACGGGTTCGCCGAGGCGAAGACGACCTACGGCAAGATCGGGTGCAAGGTCTGGATCATGCGCGGCGAGGTCCTCCCGCAGTCCGCGGCCGCGCGCGCTCCGCGCACCACCGGCGGCGCCCGGCCGTAAGGCCGCGCCTCAGGCACACCTAGGAGAAGGACATGCTTCAGCCGGCGCGAACGAAGTACCGGAAGATGCAGAAGGGCCGCATGCGCGGCAAGGCGTACCGCGGCTCGGACCTCGCCCAGGGCGAGTACGGCCTCCAGGCCACCGAGTGCGGCCGGCTCACGTCCCGCCAGATCGAGGCGGCCCGCGTGGCCATCACCCGCTACGTGAAGCGCGGCGGCAAGCTCTGGATCCGCGTCTTCCCGGACAAGCCCATCACCAAGAAGCCCGCCGAGACGCGCATGGGCACCGGCAAGGGCAACGTGGAGTTCTACGTCGCCGTCATCAAGCCGGGCCGCGTGCTGTACGAGCTGGCCGGCGTGGACGACGCCTCCGCGAAGAAGGCGTTCCACCTCGCCGCCCACAAGCTGCCCGTCGCCACGAAGATGGTGAAGCGCGGCGAGACGCTGTAAGGAGCGACGACCATGGCGACCGTCAAGGAGCTGCGAGAGCTCTCGGTTCAGGAGCTCGAGGCCCGCGCCGCGGAGCTCAAGCAGACGCTCTTCGACCTGAAGAGCAAGGCGAACACCGGCGTGCTCGACTCGACCGCCGACCTCAGCAAGACGAAGCGCGACATCGCGCGCTGCCTCACCGTGGCCCGCGAGAAGGCCCTCGCCTCGGCCGTGGCCGGGAAGGCGAAGGAGTGACCGACATGGAGCGCGGCAACCGGAAGTCCCGCATCGGCGTGGTGGTCTCGAACAAGATGACGAAGACCGTCGTCGTGAAGGTCGAGCGCCGGGTGGCGGACCCGAAGTACGGCAAGATCGTGACCAAGGCCGAGAAGTACAAGGCGCACGACGAGGACCAGGCGTGCCAGATCGGCGACCGCGTGCGGATCGTCGAGACGCGCCCGATCTCGAAGGACAAGCGCTGGCGCGTGGCCGAGACGATCGAGAAGGCGGAGGCCTAGGCCATGATCCAGCAGCAGACCATGCTCGACGTCGCCGACAACTCCGGCGCGAAGCGGGTGATGTGCATCAAGGTGCTCGGCGGCACCCGGCGGAAGTACGCCTCCATCGGCGACGTGATCGTCGTCTCGATCAAGGAGGCGATCCCGCAGGCCAAGGTGAAGAAGGGCGAGGTCGCCCGCGCCGTCATCGTCCGCACCGCCCGCGAGGTGAAGCGCCCCGACGGCAGCTACATCCGGTTCGACGGGAACTCGGCGGTCCTCATCAACAAGGACCTCGAGCCCATCGGTACCCGCATCTTCGGCCCGGTCGCCCGCGAGCTCCGCGCCCGCAAGTTCATGAAGATCATCAGCCTCGCGCCGGAGGTCCTCTAGGTCATGGCCGAGATTCGCAAGGGCGACACCGTCAAGGTCATCGCCGGCAAGGAGAAGGGCAAGTCGGGCCGGGTGCTCGAGGTGCTGCGCGAGGATGGGCGCGTGCGCGTCGAGAAGCTCATGACCGTCAAGCGGCACCAGAAGAAGGGCCGCAGCCAGGCGAACCCGGAGGGCGGGATCCTGGAGATGGCCGGCACGATCGCCATCTCGAGCGTGATGGTGGTGGGCAAGGACGAGAAGCCGGTGCGGCGCGAGAAGATCGGCCGCGAGCTGGGCGCCAAGGAGAAGGCCCGGCTGCAGAAGCGCAAGGCCGCCGCGAAGTAGGTCGCGGCGGGATCGAGACACGACGCATCGCCCGGCACGCGAAGAGGCCGGCCGAAGGCAAGGAGACACACGATGGCAGCGCGTTTGAAGGAGCGGTACGACAAGCAGCTTCGTGCCGAGCTGATGAAGGAGCTCGGGTTCGCGAACCCGATGCAGGCCCCCCGCCTCGAGAAGATCGTGGTGAACATGGGCCTGGGCGAGGCGATCAACAACGGCAAGATCATCGACGCGTCCGTCGAGCAGCTCGCCGCGATCACCGGCCAGAAGCCGGTCGTGACCCGCGCCCGCAAGTCGATCGCCAACTTCAAGCTGCGCCAGGGCCAGTCCATCGGCGCCATGGTCACGCTGCGCGGCGACCGGATGTACGAGTTCTTCGACCGCCTGGTCTCGATCGCGCTGCCGCGCGTCCGCGACTTCAAGGGCGTGTCGCCGAAGGCCTTCGACGGGAAGGGCAACTACACGCTCGGCGTCCGCGAGCAGATCATCTTCCCGGAGATCAACTACGACAAGGTCGAGAAGATCAAAGGCCTCAACATCACGGTGGTGACCACCGCCCGGAACGACGAAGAGGGCCGAGCGCTGCTGCGCCACCTCGGCATGCCGTTCCGTCAGTAGAGGGAGATTCCATGGCGAAGCTTTCCAAGATGGCGCAGGCCACGCGCAAGCTGAAGTTCCCGGTGCGGCAGTACAACCGCTGCCCGCTCTGCGGCCGCCCGAGGGCCTTCCTGCGCAAGTTCCAGATGTGCCGCATCTGCTTCCGCAAGCGCGCGCTGCAGGGCGAGATCACCGGCGTCATCAAGTCGAGCTGGTAGGAGAGATCGATCGATGAGCTTCACCGATCCCATTGGCGACATGCTGACGCGCATCCGGAACGCTTCCTCCGCGCGTCATGAGAAGGTGCTGGTGCCGGCCTCGCGGCTCAAGGTCCGCATCGCCGAGGTCCTCCGCGAGGAGGGCTTCATCAAGGACTTCGTCCTCCACGAGGACGGCGTCCAAGGCGCCATCACCATCGTCCTCAAGTACAGCGCCGACCGCGAGCCGGCCATCAGCGACATCAAGCGCGTCTCGAAGCCCGGGCTCCGCCGCTACGTCGCGACCGACTCCATCCCCCGTGTCCTCAACGGGATGGGGGTCGCGATCCTCTCCACGTCCAAGGGCGTGATGGTGGATCGCGAGGCCCGCAAGCAGAAGGTCGGCGGCGAGCTGATCTGCACCGTCTGGTAAGGAAGACCGCCATGTCTCGTGTCGGCAAGCTGCCCGTCAAGATCCCGGAGAAGGTCAAGGTCTCCGTGGACGGCAACGTCGTGAAGGTCGAGGGGCCGAAGGGGAAGATGCACTTCCCGACGAACCCCCTCGTCAGCGTCCAGGTGGACAAGGGCGAGGTGAAGGTCGCCCGCCAGGACGAGTCCCACGTCGCGAAGGGCCTGCACGGCCTGACGCGCACGCTGGTGAAGAACGCCCTCGAGGGCGTGGTGAAGGGGTACGAGAAGGGCCTCGAGATCAACGGGGTCGGCTTCAAGGCCGAGGTGAAGGGGAAGGACATCCACTTCACGCTGGGCTTCTCGCACCCGGTCGTCTTCAAGCTCCCCGACGGCGTCACCGCCGAGGTGGACGCGAAGCAGACCAAGCTCACCATCCGCTCGGTGGACAAGCACCTGCTCGGCCTCACCGCCGCGAAGGTGCGCGCCCTCCGCCCGCCGGAGCCGTACAAGGGCAAGGGCATCAAGTACGCGGACGAGACCATCCGCCGCAAGGAAGGCAAGACCGGCGCGGCGTAGCGCGCCCGTCTCCACACCCACTCATGCGGCGGCCGGGTCGGCGCCGCCGCAAGGAGGAACGTCATGGCGAAGCACGTCACCACGCGCGAGAAGCGCAGGGCCCGCATCCGCCGGAAGATCTCCGGCACCGAGCTGCGGCCGCGGCTCACGATCTACAAGAGCCTCAAGCACATGTACGCCCAGCTGGTCGACGACGTGGCGGGCAAGACGCTCGTCTCGGTCGCGACCACCTCGAAGTCGCTCAAGGGCGAGCTCGGCGACGAGGACAAGACCGCCGCCGCCAAGAAGGTGGGCGAGGCCCTCGCCAAGGCGGCCAAGGCGAAGGGGATCGAGCAGGTCGTGTTCGACCGCAACGGCTTCGACTATCACGGCCGCGTCGAGGCGGTGGCCGCCGCCGCGCGCGAAGCCGGGCTCAAGTTCTAGGCGACGGAAAGGTCTCGAATGGCTACCACCCCCATCAACGCGAACGAGCTCGAGCTCCAGGATCGCGTCGTCCACATCAACCGCGTCGCCAAGGTCGTGAAGGGCGGCCGCCGGTTCAGCTTCTCGGCGCTCGTCGTCGTCGGCGACGGCGCGGGCCACGTCGGGGTCGGCCTCGGCAAGGCGAACGAGGTCCCGGAGGCCATCCGCAAGGGCGGCGACCAGGCCAAGAAGAACCTGTTCAAGGTGCCGCTCGTCGGGACCACCATCCCGCACGAGGTGCTCGGCCACTTCGGCTCCGGGCGCGTGCTGCTGAAGCCCGCGGGCGAGGGCACCGGCGTCATCGCCGGCGGCGCCGTCCGCGCCGTCCTCGAGGCGGCCGGCGTCCGCAACGTGCTCACCAAGAGCCAGGGCTCCCGCAACCCCCACAACGTCCTCAAGGCGACCGTCGCCGGCCTGAAGCGGCTGCGTTCGATCGAGGACAGCGCCCGGCTCCGCGGCAAGCAGGCCGCCGAGATCACCGGGGCGTAGGAAGGAACCACCATGGCTGCCATCAAGGTCAAGCTCGTCCGCGGGCTCGCGGGCTGCCCCTGGCCGCACCGGGTCATCGTCGAGGGCCTGGGTCTCAAGAAGCGTGAGTCGACGAAGCTCCTCCCCGACACGCCCCAGACGCTGGGGATGATCGCGAAGGTCTCCTACCTCGTGGAGTGGGAGCGGGTGGACGCTGCGCCGCCGCCTGGCCGGAAGGCCAGGAAGGCCGCGGCCCGTTCGTGACAGTCACGCGCCGCGTGCTAAAAGGAGAACCTTCATGTCGCTGAACCAGCTCAAGGCGCCCCGGGGCGCCAACCGCGCCAAGAAGCGCGTCGGCCGTGGCCAGGGCTCCGGCCTCGGCAAGACCGCCGGCCGCGGCGGAAAGGGCCAGAAGGCCCGTTCCGGCAACATGCACTTCGAGGGCTTCGAGGGCGGCCAGATGCCGCTCCAGCGGCGCCTCCCGAAGTTCGGCTTCCACAACATCTTCCGGCGCGAGCTCGAGGAGGTGAAGGTGGGTGACCTCCAGGGCCTCTCCGGCGTCGTGGACCCGGCCGCCCTGAAGTCCGCCGGCCTGGTGCGCGGCAACCGCGACGGGGTGGTGGTCCTGGCGGGCGGCGAGCTCTCGAGCGCGCTGACGGTCAAGGTCCACCGCGTCACCGCCGGCGCGCGCGCCACCATCGAGAAGGCGGGCGGGAAGGTCGAGCTGATCCCCGCGCCGCAGACCATGCACCAGAAGGCGAAGGCCGCGAAGAAGGCGGCCGCGCAGGCGAAGTAGGGGTCCCGGCGCGCCCGCCGTCCACGGCGGGCCGCCCGGACGGTGGGCGGGCGGTCGGCCGTCCGGCAGGGCGAAGGGGAAAGGGAACCGCATGGCGGCAGCGAGCGGGCTGTTCAACATCTTCCGGATCGCCGAGCTCCGGAAGCGGCTGGTCTTCACCCTCGGGATGCTGGCCGTCTACCGGCTCGGCATCTTCGTCACCACCCCCGGCGTGGACCGGCGGGCGATGCAGGACGTGGTCGCCCAGCAGGGCAGCCTGCTCGGCCTGCTCAACTTCTTCTCCGGCGGCGCCTTCGAGCAGCTCTCGATCTTCGCGCTCGGCATCATGCCGTACGTGTCGGCGTCCATCATCCTGCAGCTCCTGACGGTGGTGGTCCCGTCGCTCGAGAAGATGCAGAAGGAAGGCGAGCTGGGGCGGCGCAAGATCACGCAGTACACGCGCTACGGCACGGTGATCCTCTCCGCGATCCAGGGCTACGGCATCGCCACCTACCTCGAGTCGCTGCGCGCCGGGAACGGCGTGGCGGTGGTGGGTGATCCGGGCTGGGGCTTCCGCCTGCTCACCATGGTGTCGCTCGCCGCCGGCACCGCCTTCATCATGTGGATGGGCGAGCAGATCACCGAGCGCGGCGTCGGCAACGGCATCTCGCTCATCATCTTCGCGGGCATCGTGGCCCGCATCCCGGCCGCCATCTACACCACGGTCCGGCAGCTCGGCGCCTCCGGCTCGCAGCTCAGCGCCCTGGGCCTGCTCGTGCTCACCGCGCTGATGGTGGTGGTGATCGGGGCGATCGTCTACGTGGAGCGCGGCCAGCGCCGCATCCCGATCCAGTACGCGAAGCGCATGGTGGGCCGGAAGCTCTACGGCGGCCAGTCCACGCACCTGCCGCTGAAGGTGAACACCTCCGGCGTCATCCCGCCCATCTTCGCGTCGTCGCTGCTGCTGCTGCCGGCGACCATGGCGGGCTGGTTCCCGTTCCTGCAGCGGATGTCGAACGCCATCCAGGCGGGGAGCTGGATCTACAACACCATCTACGTCGCGCTGATCATCTTCTTCGCGTACTTCTACACCGCGGTGACGTTCAACCCGGTCGACGTGGCCGACAACCTCAAGAAGTACGGCGGCTACATCCCCGGCATCCGCCCGGGCAAGAAGACCGCCGACTACATCGACTTCGTGCTGTCCCGCATCACCTTCGGCGGCGCCATCTACCTGGCCGCCATCTGCGTGCTGCCGACGATCATCACGAACGAGTTCGGGGTGAACTTCTACTTCGGCGGCACCTCGCTGCTCATCGTGGTGGGCGTGGCGCTCGACACCGTGCAGCAGATCGAGGGGCACCTCATCACGCGGCACTACGAAGGCTTCACCGGCCCGCGGGGCCCGCGCATCCGCGGGCGGCGCATGACGACGGGGCAGGCGGTCGGCGCGTGACACGCCGCGGGGGCCTCGCCGCGGCGGCGCCCCTCGCGCATCCGGAGGCGACGCGATGATCCTCATCCTCCTCGGCCCGCCCGGCGCGGGCAAGGGCACGCAGGCCAAGCTCCTCTCCTCGGAGCTCGGCATCCCGCACATCTCGACCGGCGACATGTTCCGCGACCACAAGGCGCGGGGGACCGAGATCGGCAAGCAGGTCCAGGCCATCATGGACGCCGGCGGGCTCGTCACCGACGACATCACCAACGCCATGGTGAAGGAGCGGCTCTCCCGCCCCGACGTGGCGCCGGGCTTCATCCTCGACGGCTACCCGCGCACGGTGGTGCAGGCGGGGTACCTCGACGGCCTGCTGCGCTCGCTGGGCCGGTCCATCGACCGCGCGCTCTCGTACGAGGTCCCCGAGGAGCTCGTGGTCGAGCGGATCAGCGGCCGCCGGAGCTGCCCGAGGTGCGGGGCGGTCTACCACGTGTCGCAGAACCCGCCGCACCGTGCCGGCTTCTGCGACCGCGACGACACCGCCCTGGTGCAGCGCGAGGACGACAAGCCGGAGAACGTCCGCAAGCGCATGCAGGAGTACGGCACCAAGACCGAGCCGCTGAAGCGCTACTACCGCGATCGCGGCGAGCTGTCGGACGTCGAGGGCGTCGGCACGCCCGAGGGCATCCTCGCCGTGACGAAGAAGGTCCTGGGCCGCTAGGCCCGGCCCGCACCGCCAGCGCATGTACGGGACGACCCGCGAACGCGCCGCCACGCGGACCTCCGCCGACGTGGCAGGGATCCGCGCCGCCGGCCGCGTCGTCTGGGAGGTGCTGGAGGCGCTCGCGGCCGCCGCCGCCCCGGGCGTCACCACCGCCGAGCTGGATCGCCTGGCGGCCGCGCGCACGCGCGAGCTCGGCGCGGCCCCGGCGTTCCTCGGCTACCACGGCTACCCCGCCACGCTCTGCATCTCGGTGAACGACGAGGTGATCCACGGGATCCCGTCGCCGGACCGCGTGCTCGAGGAGGGCGACCTGGTCGGCCTCGACTTCGGGGCGGTGCTCGACGGCTGGTACGGCGACTCGGCCCGGACGGTCGCGGTGGGCCGGACCTCGCCCGAGGGCGAGCGGCTGCTGGCCGTGACCCGGGCCGCGCTGGCGCGGGGCATCGCCGCGGCGCTCCCCGGGCGCCACACCGGCGACGTCGGCGCGGCCGTGCAGCGCCACGTCGAGGCGGCGGGCTTCTCGGTGGTGCGCGACTTCGTGGGCCACGGCATCGGCCGCCGCCTGCACGAGCCGCCCCAGGTCCCGAACTTCGGGACCCCCGGGACGGGGGCGCTCCTCCGGGCAGGGATGGTCATCGCCATCGAGCCGATGGTGAACGCGGGCGGTCGCGAGGTCGAGACGCTCGACGACGGGTGGACCGCGGTGACGCGGGACGGGTCTCGATCCGCGCACTTCGAGCACACCGTGGCCATCACGGAAAACGGACCGGAAGTCCTCACGTTGCCGGAAGGAGTGCCGCTGGAGGACGCCTGACCGCAGGCGAGCGGGGGAGCGGGCGACGACGGGCCGTCGCTCGTGCTTGCACCCCAAAATCCTCTGTGTTATAGGGCCCGCTTCGCAAAGCCGCTCGTTCAGGGGCGGCACCGGGAAACCCCGGAAAATCCGGGCGGCTCAGAGTAGGGGCCAGGAGCAAGGGTCCCGCCGCCAGCCCCGCCGGTCGTCGCGGCGGGCGTTTTTGTCTTTTGAAGCAGCATCGGAGGCGTCGGTCATGAAGGTCCGCGCGTCGGTCAAGAAGATTTGCGACAAGTGCAAGGTCATCAAGCGCAAGGGCACCGTGCGGATCATCTGCCCGGCGAACCCCCGCCACAAGCAGCGCCAGGGCTAGGCCCCCGCGCGTTTTCGGAGAGACGAATGGCTCGAATCGCCGGCGTCGACCTTCCCCGTGAGAAGCGGATCGAGGTCAGCCTCCAGTACATCTACGGAATCGGGAAGACCTCCGCGAAGCTCATCCTCGAGCGCGCGAACGTCAGCCCGGTGACCCGGACCAAGGACCTCACGGACGACGAGGTCCGCCGCATCCGCGAGACCATCGAGCAGAACGTGAAGGTGGAGGGCGACCTCCGCCGCGAGATCTCGCTCAACGTCAAGCGGCTCATGGACCTCGGCTGCTACCGCGGCCTCCGGCACCGCAAGGGCCTGCCGGTCCGCGGCCAGCGCACGCACACCAACGCCCGCACGCGGAAGGGCCCGAAGAAGGGCCTCGTCCGCAAGGCGGCGGCGCCGGCCCCCAAGGCCTAACGCACTCCTAGAGAACCGGAGAATCCTCAGTGGCTGACGAGAAGCAGACGAAGGCAGAGCAGCCTGCGAAGAAGGAGGAGGCGACCGCCCCGGCGGCGCCCAACCTCGGCGGCATCGAGCCGGTGACCGCGTCGCCCGTGACCCCGAAGAAGGGGAAGAAGCGGGTGAAGAAGAACATCGCGGCGGGCATCGTCCACATCGCCTCGACCTTCAACAACACGCAGATCACCATCACCGACGTGACCGGCAACGTGATCGCCTGGTCCAGCGCCGGCGCGCGCGGCTTCAAGGGCTCGCGCAAGTCGACGCCGTTCGCCGCGCAGGTCGCGGCGGGCGACGCCGCCGCCAAGGCGATGGAGCACGGCCTCAAGACCGTCTCGGTGGTGGTGAAGGGCCCGGGCGCCGGCCGCGAGTCCGCCCTCCGTGCGCTCTCCGCCGCCGGCCTCAAGATCACCCTGATCCGCGACGTGACGCCGATCCCGCACAACGGGTGCCGGCCGCCCAAGCGCCGCCGGGTCTGATCACCTCCAGGAGACACACGTGGCCCGTTACAGCGAAAGCGTCTGCCGGCTCTGCCGCCGGGAAAACCTCAAGATGTATCTCAAGGGCGATCGGTGCTACACCGACAAGTGCGCCATCGAGCGCCGCCCGTATCCTCCCGGCCAGCACGGCCAGGGCCGGACCAAGTTCTCCGAGTACGGCGTCCAGCTCCGCGAGAAGCAGAAGGTGAAGCGGATGTACGGCCTGCTCGAGGCCGGGTTCCGCCACGCCTACCAGAACGCGGCGGCCGCCAAGGGCAAGACCGGCGAGAACCTGCTGCAGACCCTCGAGCTCCGGCTCGACAACGTGGTCTTCCGGCTCGGCTTCGCGGACACCCGCAACGAGGCCCGGCAGCTGGTCCGCCACGGCCACTTCAAGGTGAACGGCCGCAAGGTCAACATCCCCAGCTACCTGTGCCGGCCCGGCGACAAGGTGGAGCTGAAGGACCGCTCGAAGAAGGTGGTCCGGATCACCGAGGCGCTCGAGGCGGTGGACCGCCGCGGCGTGCCGGCGTGGCTCGACCTGGACAAGGGCGGCTTCAAGGGCACCGTGAAGACCTCGCCGGCGCGCGAGGACATCACCATGCCGATCCAGGAGCAGCTGATCGTCGAGCTGTACTCGAAGTAGTCGCCCCCCCCGCGGGCCCGGGGCGGCGGCCGTCGTCACGGCGGCCGCGGTACGGGCCCGGGCGGGCGGGCCGGGCGCGCGAGCGCCGCGGGCCCGCACCGCACCATCCCAAGCAGTCGCGCGTCCCACGGTGCTCCCGCCGCATGGCTGAGCGGGCCGGGAGAGGGGGCGGCGGCCGAGGAGACAGCCCATGGTCGATCCGATCGTCACGAAGAACTGGCGGGACCTCATCAAGCCCCGCGGCCTGGTCGTCGACCAGGACAGCCTCTCGAACACCTACGGGAAGTTCGTCGCGGAGCCGCTCGAGCGGGGCTTCGGCATCACCCTCGGCAACTCGCTCCGGCGCGTGCTGCTCTCGAGCCTGCAGGGCGCCGCGATCACCTCGGTGAAGGTCGAGGGCGTCGAGCACGAGTTCATGACCATCCCCGAGGTGGCCGAGGACGTCACCGACATCATCCTCAACCTCAAGGAAGTGCTGCTCCAGATCCACACCAACGACGTGAAGACGATCCGGATCGAGGCGGACGGCCCGAAGGAGATCAAGGCCGGCGACCTCATCACGGACGCGCAGGTCGAGGTGCTGAACCCGGGCCACCACATCCTCACCATCAGCGAGGGCGGGCGGGTCCGCGCCGAGATGACCGCGCGCCGCGGCCGCGGCTACGTCCCGGCCGAGCGGAACAAGATCCCCGGCTCGCCGATCGGCACCATCCCCATCGACGCGCTCTTCAGCCCCATCCGCAAGGTGAACTACCAGGTCACCAACGCGCGCGTCGGGCAGCAGACCGACTACGACAAGCTGACGCTCGAGGTCTGGACCGACGGCTCGGTCGCCCCGGCCGACGCGGTCGCCTTCGCCGCGAAGATCGTGAAGGAGCAGCTCTCGATCTTCATCAACTTCGACGAGGCGGAGGAGCCGGCCGAGGAGATCAAGCCGGTCGAGGAGCAGAAGCTGAACGAGAACCTCTTCCGCTCGGTGGACGAGCTGGAGCTCTCGGTCCGCAGCGCGAACTGCCTGCAGAACGCGAACATCAAGACCATCGGCGACCTCGTTCAGAAGACCGAGGCCGAGATGCTCAAGACGAAGAATTTCGGCCGGAAGTCGCTGAAGGAGATCAAGGAGATCCTGGCCGAGATGGGCCTCTCCCTCGGCATGAAGCTCGAGAACTGGCCGCCGAAGGCGGCGCCGCAGGGCGGCGCGCCCAAGGTCTAGCGCGCCCGCACAGGGACAGGAGATCACCAGATGAAGCACCGCGTCGTCGGCCGCCGGCTCGATCGCACCACCGAGCACCGGACCGCAATGTTCAAGAACATGGTGACGAGCCTCCTCCGCCACGAGCGGATCGTCACCACCACCCCGAAGGCGAAGGAGCTGAAGCGCTTCGCCGACAAGGTGATCACGCAGGCGAAGCGCGGGACGCCGCACGCGCGCCGCCTCGCCCACCGGGACGTCCGGGACGTCGAGGTGCTGAACAAGCTCTTCGACACGCTCGCCGAGCGCTTCAAGGCGCGGCCGGGCGGCTACACCCGCATCGTCCGCGTCGGCCGCCGCGCCGGCGACAACGCCGAGATGTCGGTCATCGAGCTGGTGGACCGCGCCCCGGCCGCCGCCCCCGAGGCGGAGGAGAAGGGCGAGAAGAAGGCCGCCAAGGCCCCGAAGGCCGAGAAGGCCCCCAAGGCGGAGAAGAAGCCCGCCAAGAAGGCCGCCAAGGCCGAGTAGCGCCGGCCGCACGGCCGATGCTCGCCAGGGAGGCCGCGTGCGCCGCACGCGGCCTCTCGCGCGTTCGGGGCCCCCTCTCGCTTTCCGCTGCCGCGGCCCGCTGGTACAACCATCCCTCCCATGCCGCCGTTCCTCGCCCAGGACCCGCTCGACGCCCTCCGGCACGCCGGGCCGCCGGGGTGGGCCGAGGTGGCCTGGGCCATGGCCGGCGTCGCGAGCGAGCCCTGGGCCCTCGCGCTGCTGGGGCTCGCGCTGTACTCGTGGCTGGAGCGCGAGGTCCCCGGGGTGCTGAAGGCGGTCGCGCCGCTGTGGGCCGCCCTGGCGGTCGCAGGGGCCGTGGCGGTGGGGGCGCAGGGCGTCCTCTCCGCGCCGCGCCCGGCCGACGCGGGAGACCTGCTGGTCACCACCTTCCGGCACCTCACCTCGGCGCCGGGGCTCCCGCTGGGCGTGTTCGTCGGCTACACGCTGCTCGCCTACGGCCGGCGGGGGAGGGTGGCGCTGGTGGTCGCCGCGGCCGGGGCGGCGGCGCGGGCGTGGTCCGGGCCGCACTGGGGCCCGGATCTGCTGGTCGGCGGCCTGGGCGGCGCCGCGATCGCCTGGGCGGTCTGGGCGGCGGTGCTGCGCGTGTCGCCGCGCGGCCACCTGGCGCGGCTGCGGGCCTCGCGCCGCGCGACGGCGGACGGTGCCGCGCAGGAAGGTCACCCTGCGCCTTGACACCCGCGCTAAGTTAGCGTAAAGGAACCCACTTTTCGTGGAGGCTCCGCGGACGCACCGCTGGAGAAGCTTCCACGTTCCAGGATCTTAGGCTTCACGGAGGCAGAGCTCATGGCGGTCGTTCTTCGTCTGTCGCGCGCGGGCACGCACAAGGCGCCCTTCTATCACGTGGTGGCGACCGACTCGCGCAACGCGCGGGACGGCAAGTACCTCGAGGACGTCGGCATCTACGATCCGACCAAGCGCCCGGAGCGGATCGAGCTCAAGGTCGAGCGGATCGAGCACTGGCTGAAGGCCGGCGCCAAGCCGAGCCAGACGGTCGCGATGATCCTGAAGCGGGCCGCCAAGGCGGCCGCGCCCGTCGCGCCGAAGGCGTAAGGGTCGATGCGCGACCTCGTCCACTGGCTCGCCCGCGAGCTCGTCGAGCAGAAGGACGCCGTGAGGGTGGAGGCGATCGAGCGCGACCGCGCGACCGTCTTCGAGCTCACGGTGGCCCCCGACGACCTCGGGCGCGTCATCGGGCGGGGCGGCAAGACCGCCAAGGCGTTCCGGACCGTGCTCGACTGCGCGGCCCGGCGCCAGGGCCGGCGCGCGGTGCTCGACATCCTCGACTGACCGTGGCGCTCGTCCGGATCGGGAAGGTGGTCCGGGCGCTCGGGCTGAAGGGCCACCTGGGCGTGGCCGGGTCGGAGGGCGCGCTCGGGACGCTCGAGCGCGTCGTGCTCCGGCACGGCGCGGCCGGGCAGGTGGAGCGGAAGGTGCTGGAGGCGCGGCCGCAGGGGCGCCTCTGGGCGGTGCGGATCGACGGCGTCGCCGATCGCACCGGCGCCGAGGCGCTGGTCGGGGCCGAGGTGCTGGCGCCCCGCGAGGCCCTGGGCGAGGCGGGAGAGGGCAGGCACTACTGGGGCGACCTGGAGGGCCTGCCGGTGGTGACCGTCCAGGGCGAGGCGCTCGGGACGGTGACCGGGCTGATGGAGACCGGCGCGGTGGACGTGCTGGTGGTGCAGGGCGCGCGGGGCGAGCTGCTGGTGCCGCTCGCGCCGTACGTCGAGGTGGATCGCGCGGCGGGTCGCGTGGTGGTGGACCCGCCGGAAGGGCTCCTGGAGCCGTAGGCCGGGGGCGAGAGGAGGCCGCCGAGGAAGAGGATCGGACGTGGCGAGGCTCGAGGTCGACATCCTGACGCTGTTCCCGCGCATGTGCGCGGGGTACCTGGGGGAGAGCATCCTCGGGAAGGCGCAGGAGGCCGGCCTGCTCGCGGCGACGATCACGGACATCCGCGACCACGCGACGGGCAAGCACCGGGTCTGCGACGACGCGCCGTACGGCGGCGGGGCGGGCATGGTGATGAAGCCGGAGCCGCTCGTCGAGGCCATCGAGGCCGCGCGCGCGCGGCTCCCGGGGGCCTGGGTGGTCCTGACCAGCCCGCGCGGCGCGCGGCTGGACCAGGCGCTGGCGCGGCGGTTCGCGGAGCACGGGCGGCTGATCCTGGTGTGCGGGCGGTACGAGGGAGTGGACGAGCGGGTGATGACGGCGGTGGACATGCAGGTCTCGATCGGAGACTTCGTCCTCACGGGCGGCGAGCTGGCGGCGCTCTGCGTCGTCGACGCCGCCGCGCGCCTCGTCCCCGGCGTGCTGGGCAACGCGGCGTCCGCGGACGCCGAGAGCTTCGCGGGCGTCGAGGGGCTCCTCGAGCACCCGCAGTACACGAGGCCCCCGGAGTTCCGGGGGATGAAGGTTCCGGAGGTCCTCCTGTCCGGGGACCACCGGCGGATCGAGCGGTGGCGCCGGCGCGAGGCGCTCAGGGCCACCCGGGAGCGGAGGCCGGACCTCTTCGCGAGGCTCTCGCTTCCGGAGAGCGACCTCCGGCTCATCGAGGCCGGGGACGACGAACTGTAGGCGAGCGGTAAAGGAGACGTACGTCATGCTGCGCAAGGCGATTGCCGACATCGAGGCGAAGTACCTGCGGACCGACCTCCCCGAGATGCGTGCGGGCGACAGCGTTCGCGTGCACACGAAGATCAAGGAAGGCGACAAGGAGCGCATCCAGGTCTTCGAGGGCGTGGTGATCGCGTACCGCAAGGGCGCGCCCGGCTCCTCCATGTTCACGGTCCGCAAGGTGAGCTACGGCGTGGGCGTGGAGCGCATGTTCCCCGTGCACAGCCCGCGCATCGACAAGATCGAGGTCGTGGGTCACGGCGGCGTGCGCCGCTCGCGCCTGTACTTCCTGCGCGGCCTGCAGGGCAAGGCGGCCCGCCTCCACCAGGAGGAAGGTCCGGGCGCGGCCGACGCCGCCCACGCCGCGCCGACCCCGGCGTAGCGTCCAGCCGGCGCGCCGTCCGGCGCCGGCCTCGCACCTCCGCACCTCGCGGCCGCACCCCGGCGTGTGCCGGTGTGCGGCCGTGCCGTGCCTTGGGCGCGGGACACCGCGCTTCCCGCGTCGGCGCCCGGGAGCTAACATGCCGGCCCGAGCGTGATCCTCCTCGAGTTCGCAGCCCAGGGCGTGCGCGGCGTCGCGCCCGCTGGTGGCCGGGCGACGCTGCGCCCCGGATACAACGTGGTCTCCGCCGACGGCGCCGCCCTGCGGCGCCTGCTCGAGGCGCTCCTGCACCCCGATCCGCGCGACGGGGAGGCGCTGCCCCGCGCCCCCGGCGGCCCGGCCGGCGCCGCCGTGCGCGCCGGGCTCACCCTGGTCGGCGACGACCGGGTCACCTACCGCCTGGTGCGCGACTTCACCGCGGGCGCGCAGCTCCACCGCTTCGACGCCGAGCGCCGCGCGTTCTCGCTCGTCTCCCAGGACCTCGCCGAGATCGCCGCCGCACTGCGCGCGCCCATCGGCGTCCCGCCGCGCGCGCGGCAGGGCGCGCTCCTCACCATCGCCGCGGCGGACCTGCCCTCGCGGCGCCCCTCGGTGGCGGGCGCCGCGGCCGCGGTCCCGCAGCGCGCGCCGCTCTCGCCGGAGCAGGCGCGGCGTCGCCGCGAGCAGCTCGAGGGCGAGCGGGTCCGCGCGCGCGCCTCGGAGAAGCTGCAGCAGGAGCTGGACGGGCTGCAGGCCCGCGCCACCGAGCTGGAGGTCGCGCTGCGTGACGGCGCCCGGCTGCGCGAGGCGCTGGCGGCCGCCGGGCGCGCGCGCGACGAGCTCGCGCCGGCGGCGGCCGCGCGCGACGCGCTGGGCGACGCCGACGCGGCGCTGGCCGCGTACGAGAAGGCGGCCGCGCGGCGCGCGGACGCGGTGGCGCGGGTGCAGGCCGAGCGCGCCGGGATCGAGGAGGCCGAGGCCAGCGGGGCGCCGCTGCCGTTCTGGCGGGCGCCGCCGTTCTGGGCCGGGGCCGGCGCGGGCGCGCTCCTCGCCGCGGCCGGGGTGGCGGGCGCGGCGGCCGCCACCGGGATGCGCTACCTGGCGCTGCTCGACATCCCCGCGTTCGGCTGGGCGGCGTGGGTCGCGCTGCGCTGGGTCTCCGCGCAGGAGGGCTGGGAGCGGATCGCGCGGCGGCGGCGGGTGGTGGACGACTGGCAGGCGAAGGTCGAGGCGCAGTTCGAGCGCGACGGCGCCGCGGTGCGCGGCGCGCTGGCCGCGCTGGGCCTGGCCAGGCCGACGGAGCTGCGCGAGGTGCTCGGGAAGCTGGCCGAGGCCGAGGCGGCGGTCACCGGCGCGCGCGCCCGGCTGGAGGCGTGGGAGGCGAAACCGGAGGCGCGGGGCGCGGCCGCGGAGAAGGCGCGGCTCGACGAGCAGCAGGCCGCGCTCGAGGCGCGGCTCGCCTCCGAGGCGGGCGGGTTCGTCCGCGACGTGCGCTCCATCGAGGCGGAGCTCCAGCGGCTCGAGGCGGAGGCGACCGCGCCCGCCCCGCCGGCGCCGGCCCCGGTGGTGGCGGCGCCGGCGGCGGCGGAGCCGCTGCGCGAGCTCCTCCAGCGCGCCGCGGCCGAGCTGGGGGGGAGCGCGGCCGCCGCGGGCCGCGGGGTGGCGGAGAAGGCGGGGCAGGTGCTGGCGGGGCTCACCTCCCAGCGGCTGGGCGGGGTGCAGGTGGACGACCGCGGCGGGCTGCACGTGCTGGTCGCGGGGCGGCCGGCGGCGGCGATCTCGCTCCCGCCGGCGGACCGCGACCTGGTGTTCCTCGCGATGAAGCTCGCGTTCCTGGAGCAGGGGCTCGCCGGGGGCCGGCGCGTGGGGCTGGTGGACGACGCGTTCCAGGGGCTCTCCGACGGCGCGCGGCGCTTCGCTGCGCGCCTGCTGAAGCAGGCGGCGCGCGCGGGCCAGGTGGTCCACGCCACGGCGGACCTCGCGTTCCGCGAGGCCGCGGACCACGGGGCCTAGCGCGATGGCGGACGCCGGCGGCGACGGGGACGGGCGGCACGCCCGCGGGCGCGAGGGCGAGGCGCTCGCCGCGGCCTGGCTCGCCGAGCGCGGCTTCCGCATCCTCGACCGCAACCACCGCACCCGGCGCGGCGAGGTGGACCTGGTCTGCCGCGACGGCGAGGTGCTCGTGTTCGTCGAGGTGCGCAGCCGCACCTCCGACGCGCAGGGCGGTCCCGAGGAGACGGTGGGCCCGCGCAAGGGGCGGCGGGTCGTGGCCGCCGCCACCGACTGGGCGCTCGGGCACGGCGGGCTGGAGCAGGCGATCCGCTTCGACGTGGTGGCGATCACGTTCGGCGAGGGCGCGCCGCGGATCGAGCACTTCCCGGCCGCGTTCGACGGCGACGGCCGCCCGGGGCACTGGTGATGGCGCGCACGGCGGCGACGGGGAGGGTGGGGTGAGCGCGCGGCCGCCGCAGGCCGCGGCGCCGGGCACGCTGTACGTGCTCGCGACGCCCATCGGCAACCTGGGCGACCTGTCGCCGCGGGCGGCGGAGCTGCTGCGCACCGTCTCGGCGGTGGCGGCCGAGGACACGCGCCGCACGCACAAGCTGTTCGCGCACCTCGGGGCGGCGGCGCCGCTGCTCCTGTCGCTCCCCGCGTTCGACGAGCGCGGGCGGCTGGAGCCGGTGCTGGCGCGGCTGCGGGCCGGCCAGTCGGTGGCACTCTGCACCGACGCGGGCACCCCCGGCGTCTCGGACCCCGGGGCCGCGCTGGTGGCGGCCGCCTGGGAGGCGGGCGTCCCGGTGGTGCCGGTGCCCGGCCCGAGCGCGGCGGTCACGGCGCTGGCGGCCTCCGGCTTCCCGGCCGACCGGTTCGTGTTCGCCGGGTTCCTGCCGCGCAAGGGCGGCGCCCGCGCCGCGGCGCTCGGCTGGCTGGCGGCGTCGCCGGCCACGCTGGTGCTGTACGAGGCCGGGAACCGGACCGCCGAGACGCTCCGCGACCTCGCCGCCGCGCTGGGCGACCGCCCCGCGCTCGTGGCGCGCGAGCTGACCAAGCTGCACGAGGAGCTGGCGCGCGGGCCGCTCGGCGCGCTCGCGGACCGCTTCGCGGGCGAGGTGAAGGGCGAGGTGACGCTGGTGGTCGCGCCGCCCGCGCCCGGGGCCGGGCCGGCCGCGGCGGCGGAGGCCGAGCCGCTCGAGGACGAGCTGAGGCGGCGCCTCGCGGCGGGCGAGCCGCCCTCCGCGGTCGCGCGCGAGGTGGCCCGGGCCCGCGGGCTGGTCCGCTCCGACGTGTACGCCGCCCTGGAGCGGCTGAAGCACGGCGGCCAGGGCTAGGCGCGGCTCAGCTCCGATCGTCCTCGACGTCCACGGCGCCGCGCAGGCCCAGCTCCTTCATCTTCACCTGGAGCGACTTGCGGCTGATCTGGAGCCGCTTGGCCGCGCGCGTGACGTTGCCGCCGGTCTCCTCCAGCGCCCGCGTGATCAGCTCGCGCTCCAGCTCGGCCTGGGCCTGGCGGACGATCTCCTTCATGGACGCGCCGCTCGGCGCGGCGATGGCGCCCAGCGGGCCCACCGCGGCGATCGGCACCGACGCCTGCGCGCCCTTCTCGCGGAGCGCGTCGGGGAGCGCGCTCGCCTGGATGAGCGGGCCGTCGGCGAACAGCACCGAGCGCTCCATCAGGTTCTCCAGCTCGCGGATGTTCCCGGGCCAGGAGTAGTTCGCGAGCAGCTCCAGCGCCTCGTCCTCGATGCCCTCGACCTTCTTGCCCAGCCGCTGGTCGTACTTCTCGATGAAGTACCGGACCAGCAGCGGCACGTCCTCGCGCCGGTCGCGCAGCGGGGGCAGGGCGATGGGGACCACCGCCAGCCGGTAGTAGAGGTCCTCGCGGAAGCGCCCGTCGGCGATGAGCTGCTTCAGGTCGCGGTTGGTGGCGGCGATGAGGCGCACGTCCACCTGGAGCGTCTTGATGCCGCCGACGCGCTCGAACTCGGACTCCTGGATGGCGCGCAGCAGCTTCACCTGCATCTCGACCGGCACCTCGCCGATCTCGTCCAGGAACAGCGTGCCCCCGTCGGCCAGCTCGAAGCGCCCGGGCTTCGAGCCCACCGCGCCGGTGAACGCGCCGCGCTCGTAGCCGAACAGCTCGCTCTCGACGAGGTCCTTGGGGATGGCGGCGCAGTTCACCTTGATGAGCGGCTTGTCGCGCCGCGACGAGCCGCGGTGGAGCGCCTTGGCGATGAGCTCCTTGCCGGTGCCGCTCTCGCCGGTGATGAGCACGGTGGAGGGCGAGTCCGCCACCCGGGCCACCATGTCGTAGATGGCGCGCATGGGCGGCGACTGGCCGATGAGCGGCGGGCCGTCGCCGTCGTTCAGCATCGCGTGCAGGTTCTGGCGCTCGAGGTCGTGCGCGCGCGCCGCCTTGGCGATGACCTTCTTCAGCTCCTCCTGCTCGAAGGGCTTGGTGATGTAGTCGAACGCGCCCGCCTTGAGCGCGGCCACCGCGCTGTCCACCGAGCCGTGCGCGGTGATGAGGATGACCGGCACGTCGGGGAAGTCCTGCGAGACGCGGCGCAGGAGCTCCATCCCGCCCACCCGCGGCATGACGAGGTCGGTGACCACCACGTGCACCGGCGTGCGGTGCAGCACGCCGAGCGCCTGCTCGCCGTCGGCCGCGGTGGTGACCTCGTAGCCCTCGCGCTTCAGCATGGCCGCGAGGACCCGGCGGATGTTCACCTCGTCGTCTACGATGAGGACGTGGGCCACGGCGCCTCGTTACCACGGAAGGGCAGGGGTATGCATCAGGCGTGCTTCTTCCGCCGCCTCCGGCCGCGGAGGCGCGCCTCGGCCCGGGCCCGGCGCCGCTCCCGGGCGCGGGCCTTCTCCTCCTCGTCGAGCGGCGGGCGCGGCGCCTCGGCCGGGCGCTCCTCGTGGAGGCCGGGCAGCGCGATCAGGAACTCGGCGCCCTCGCCCGGGGCCGAGCGCACCACGATCGTCCCCTGCTGCGCCTTCACGATGCGCTGGCAGATGGCGAGGCCGAGGCCGGTGCCCTTCTCCTTGGTGGTGTAGAACGGCACGAAGATCGACTCCCGCGCGTCGTCCGGGATGCCCGGGCCGGTGTCGCGGAAGCGGATCTCCACCACGTCGGCGCGCCGCGCCCCCTCGCGCCAGAACGCCAGCTCGTCGCGGGCGAGCTTCGTCGAGACGGTGAGGCGTCCGCCGTGCGGCATGGCCTGGAACGCGTTCAGCGCCAGGTTCAGGAACACCTGCTTCAGCTGCTCCGCGTCGGCCTGGACGCGCGGCAGCCACTCGGCCAGCTCCAGCTCCAGCCGGACCGACTCCGGCACCTCGGCCTGCAGGAGCTTGAACGTCTTCTCCAGCACCTCGTTCACCTGCGTGGGCGCGAGCGAGGGCTTCAGCGGCCGCGAGTAGTCGAGGAACTGCGTGACCACGCCGTTCAGGCGGTTCACCTCCTCGACCACGATCTCGAAGAACTCGCGGTCGTCCTCCGGGACCTTGCGCGGGTCGAGGTACTGGATGGCGGCCTTGATGGCGGCGAGCGGGTTGCGGATCTCGTGCGCCAGGCCGGCGGACATCTCGCCCAGCGCGGCGAGGCGGTCGCGCTCCTTCATCTGCTGGTACAGCTTCGAGTTCTCGATCACCAGCGCGCAGCGATCCGCCACCTCGATGAGCGCGGCGATCTCGTCGGAGGCGAACGCCTCCTGCACCCGCTCGTCCCAGCAGGCCAGGAACCCGACCACCCGGTCGCCGGCGAGCAGCGGCATGGCGATGCCGGCGCGCATGGTGCCCATGACCGCGCGCGCGTCGCCGAGCCGCTTCAGCTCCTCGGCGATGGCGGCCGGCGCGCCGCGGCGGCTGACGTGGTCGCCGGGGCCGGTGGGGAGCAGGGCCCGCAGCTCCGCCACGCGGCGGTCGATGTTCTCCGCCAGGATCGCCTTCTGGCCCGAGGACGAGGCGCCGAGCAGCGCCCGCGCGGTGGCCGGCTCCAGGAACGGCGCCGGCGGCGGGCCGCGGTAGTCGAGCAGCCGGTAGCCGGGGCGGTCGTCGGCGAGCAGCCACAGCGAGCAGTGGGTGACCCGGCGCGTCTCCACCAGCCCGTCCAGCACCACCGCCGCGAGCCCGGCCGGCTCGATCACCTTGCCGGTCCGGTCGCGCAGGTCCTCGAGGCGCCGCACCAGCTCGTAGCGCTCGTGGAACAGCGTCGCGACCACCCACTCCTCGACCTTGTCGCGCATCGGGTCGAACAGCGACAGGATCACGAACGAGGCCACCACCGTGTTGAAGTAGAAGAGCTCCGGCCGGTCGCCCACCCACGACACCAGGCCGCCGTAGATCGCCACCAGCACCAGGCCGAGGGCGGTGACCACCACGATCTTCCCGAGGAACTCGTGCAGGTCGAGCAGCCGGTGGCGCTGCAGCGTCTGCGACAGGAAGAACATGAAGACGGTGAGGACGATCGACCCGAGCCCCTCCGGCGGATAGGGCACGCCGAAGATCGGCAGCATGTCGAGCGTCGAGAGCACCACCGCCACCAGCGCGCCGACGAACAGGTACTGGAGGCGCGCGCGCTCGACCCGGGTCTGCGAGCCGTGCCGCTTGCCCCACAGGGTGGAGAGCACCGCCGCGAGGCCGCCCAGCACGTAGGCGCCGACCAGGAGCTTGGCGGGCTTCACGTGGACGAGCGGCGTGATCGCCACCACCAGGCCGGTGAGCGAGCCGGCCAGCATCGCGTTCCGCGCGCGCCGGGCGGGCCGGCGCGCCACCCCGAGGAACTCGAGGAAGAAGGCGAGCGCCGCCGCCGGGATGAGCGCCCCGGTCCCGACCGCCAGCCGCTCCCACCAGACCGTCCCGAACGACTGCTTCCAGCGCAGGAAGAAGAGCGCGAGCGAGAACAGGAACAGGTCGGCCGAGAACAGCGCGAACAGCGTGAAGACGCGGGAGCGGTTGTCGCGGAGCAGCGCCGCCGCCGCGAGGGCGAGCGTCACGATCGCGGCGAGCAGGGTGGCCTGGGTGCGGATGTCCACGCCCCGGGATCCTAACCCTTTTCGGCGCTGCGCACCGCACGGGCGCACGCCGGCCGGGGAGGGAATCCGCCGGCGGCCCCGGCCGTTCCCCCCGGTGCGCCCGGGCGGCACGCCCCCGCTCGCCCCTGCGGGCGAACGGTCCCTTGACCGCGTCTCCCCCGGGTCCCACTCTGTCCCCCGGACCGATGCTCACCGCCGCGCTCACCGCCTGTCTCCTCGCCGCCGCCCCGACCCCCACGCCCCCGCCGCTCCGCGAGGCCGACCTCGCGCCGCTGTTCCGCAAGGGCCCCGCCGCGGAGGGAAAGGCCGCCTACGACGCCGGGCGCCACGCCGACGCCGCCGCGCGGCTCGCGAGGGCGCCCGAGCCGGAGGCGGCCTACGTCCGCGCGCTGGCGCTCCTGGAGGTCCCGCGGCCCGAGGAGGCGCTGAAGGTCCTCGCCGGCCTCGAGGAGAAGGTGCCCGACCTCGCCGACCGCGTGGCGTTCCTGCGCGGGGCGGCGCTGTTCGCGGCGGGGCGCCCGCGCGAGGCGCTGGCGGCCTGGGCGCAGGTGCCGGACCGGTCGCTGCTCGCCGCCGAGGCGCGGCTCTCGCGGGCGCGCGCCGCGTCGGCGCTCGGCGAGGGCGCGGCCGCGCTCGAGGCGCTCGCGCCGCTGCTGCGCGACGGCGCGCCGGACGATCTCTCGCGGCCCGACCTCGCCGCGTCCGCGCTGCTCCTCGCCGGCCGGATCCGCGCCGCGGCGCGTCCTCCCGATCCCGCCGGCGCGCGGCGCGACCTGATGGCGTGCTGGACGGCGCACCCGCTCGCGCCGGAGTCCTCGGAGTGCCTCTCCGCGGCGGCCGCGCTGCCGGCGCCGCACGGCGGCCCGCCCTCGGCCGAGGAGACGCTGCGGCGCGCGGAGGGGCTGCTCGACGCGAACCGCAACGGGCAGGCGCTGGCGCTGCTCGAGCCCGCGGTGGCCGCGCTCCGCCCGGACGACCTCGGCGCCGCCGCCTGCCGCGCCCGGGCGGCGCTGGGCCGCGGCTACCGCAAGGAGCGCAACTACCGGCTGGCGATCGACACGCTGCGACCCGTGGTGGCGGGCTGCGAGGACGAGGGGCTGCGGGTCCGCTCGCTGTACCTGCTCGCCGGCGCGTCGTCGATCTCCGGGGATCGCGACGAGGCGGTGGCGCTGTACCGGCAGCTCGCGCGCGACTTCGCCGGCCACGCGTTCGCCGACGACGCCCTGTTCTTCGCCGCGGACCTCCTGGCGCGCGCCGGCAAGTCGCAGGAGGCGCGCGAGGCGCTCGCGGCGCTGGTGCGGGACCACCCGGGCGGCGACTACCGCGAGGAGGCGCGCTTCCGGCTCGCGTGGCTGCTGAAGCAGGCGGGCGACCTGGACGGCGCGATCGCGCAGCTCCTCGCGGTCGAGGAGGAGCAGGCGGGCCGCGACGGCTACGAGCACGCCCGGGCGGCCTACTGGCGCGCGCGGCTGCTGGCCGGGCGCGGCGAGGACGGGCGCCGGGCCGCCGAGGCGGTGTTCACCGAGCTCGCCACGCGCTACCCCACCGACTACTACGGCCTGCTCGCCCGGGCCCGGCTCGACGGCCACGGCGGCCAGAGCCTCCCCGCGCGGCGCGCCGCGCCGGCCGGCGGCACCCCCGAGGCCGCCTACGACCCCGGCCCGCTGCGCGAGGAGCCGCACTTCCGCGCCGGCCTGCTGCTCCTGCGCATGGGCCTGCCGCGCGCCGCCTCGGAGGAGCTGTCGGCGATCCCGGCCGCGCGGCTGCGCGCGGCCGGCGACGCGCCCGAGCCGGTGCTGCTGGTGGCCGACCTGCTCGACCGCGCCGGCGACCACCGCGCCGCGCACAACCTGCTGCGCACCCGCGCTCGCGGCGCGCTCCGCAAGCCGCCCGAGGGCGAGAACCTGCGCGCCTGGCGCATCGCGTATCCGCCGGCCTACCGCGACGACGTGCGCCGCTGGGCGCCGCCCGCGGGCGTGCCGGTGGAGCTGGTGCAGGCGCTCATGCGCGAGGAGAGCGCGCTCGACCCGCGCGCCATGTCCGGCGCCGGCGCGGTCGGCCTCACCCAGCTCATGCTCCCCACCGCGCAGTCGGTGGCGAAGAGCCTGAAGCTCTCCCGCCCGACGCGCACCGACCTCATGCGCGCGTCGCTCAACATCCGCCTCGGCTCGCACTACCTGGGCGAGCTGGTCCGGCGGTTCGACGGCTCGCTCCCGCTCGCGCTCGCCGCGTACAACGCTGGCGGCGGGGCGGTCCGACGCTGGCTGGGCGGGCGCGACGCGCTCGACGTGGACGAGTTCGTGGAGGAGATCCCGGTGGAGGAGACGCGCGGCTACGTGAAGCGCGTGCTCCGGTCCTACGCCGCGTACCGGCTGCTCTACGGCGCGCCCGAGGAGGCGTCCCTCGGGCTGCTCCGCCGCGCCGGGGGCAAGGGCTGACCCGGAGGAGGGGCGCACCGCGACCCACCCGACCGCGGCGATCCGCGCCCCCGGGCCCGCGTGCGGCCAGCGGGCCGCCCGCGTATGATCTTCCGAACAGCGATGCTCGAAACCGGCGTCCTCGTCCTCAACCGGGTTTACCAGCCGGTACACATCACCTCGGTGCGGCGCGCGTTCACGCTGCTGTACCAGGGGGTGGCGAAGGCGCTCGACGAGCAGTTCCAGCTGTTCGACTTCGAGAGCTGGAGCGCGCTGGCCGCGGCCGCGGACCACGACTCCATCGGCACGGTGGGCCGGCGCATCCGGGTGCCACGGGTGATCGTCCTGCTCGCGTACGAGCACCTGCCGAGGGCGCGGGTGCGCTTCTCGCGGTTCAACATCTACGCGCGCGACGAGAACACGTGCCAGTACTGCGGCCGGCGCTTCCGCCGCGCGGAGCTGAACCTGGATCACGTGGTCCCGCGCTCGCGCGGCGGGTCCACGAACTGGGAGAACGTCGTCTGCTCGTGCGTGCGGTGCAACCTGAGGAAGGGCGGGCGGACGCCGGAGGAGGCCGGGATGCGGCTGCTGCGCCAGCCCACCCGGCCGCGCTGGACGCCCACGTTCCGGAGCCGGGCGCGGCGCGCGCTGTACCGCGAGTGGCGGCCTTTCCTGTCCCTGGCCGACGCCGCATACTGGAACGCCGAGCTGTTGGAGTAGTCGTCCTTTCGGATTAGGATGAGGCGATGGGCGACGTGCCGACGCTCAAGCTGGTGAGGACCGTCCCGGAGCCGGAGACCCGGCAGGCCGGCCCGCGCCCGGACCCGGCCCGCGCCCGGCGCATCGTCGCGGTCGGCGGCGGCAAGGGCGGCATCGGCAAGAGCCTCATCTCCGCGAACCTGGGCATCGAGCTGGCGCGGCGCCGGCGGCGGGTGGTGCTGGTGGACGCGGACCTGGGCGGCGCGAACCTGCACACCACGCTCGGCCTCGACGTCCCGAAGCGGACGCTGTCCGACTTCATCGAGCGGCGCGTGCCGCGCATCGACGACGTGGTCACGCCGACCGGCATCGAGAACCTGGGGCTCGTCTCCGGCGCGCTCGACCACCTCGACGCCGCGAACCCGCCCTACGCCCAGAAGATGCGGCTGCTGCGCCACGTCCAGCAGCTCGACGTGGACTACGCCATCCTCGACCTCGGGGCGGGCACGCACACCAACGTCCTCGACTTCTTCCTGGTGGCCGACCACGGCGTGCTGGTGCTGGTGCCGGAGCCGACCGCGGTCGAGAACGCGTACCGCTTCGTGAAGGCGGCGTTCTGGCGGCGCATGCGGAACGTCGCGCAGGTGTACGGGTACGAGCCGCTGCTCCGGACGGTGATGGCCGGCGGCAACTTCCGCAGCCCGGTGGAGCTGGTCACCACCGTGAGCCAGCGCGATCCCGAGGCGGGCGCGAACCTGGCCCGGCAGCTCGCCGCGTTCCGGCCGCGGCTGGTGGTGAACGAGGCGCGCACGCCGCAGGACGCCGACGTCGGCAAGGCCGTGGTGGCGGCGTGGCGCAAGTACTTCGGGCTCGAGATGGACTATCTCGGGTTCATCCCCTACGACGACGAGATGTGGCGGACGCTCCGTGCGCGCCGCCCGCTGCTCGTCGAGCGGCCCGACGTCCGGGCCGCCAAGGCCTTCGCCGGGATCGCCGACGCGCTGCTGGCGCTCGACATCGCGGCGCGGCACGAGGCATGAGGTGCTGAAGCGGCTCGCAGATCAGACCCTGTACGAGATCCTGGAGGTCCCACCCGACGCGTCGTCGCGCGACATCGCCGAGGCGGTGGAGCGCGCCCGCGCGCTCTACGGCCCCGGCTCGATCGCGACCTACACGCTCATGTCGAGCGAGGAGGCGTCGCTGCTCACGCGGCGGATCGAGGAGGCGCAGTCCACGCTCCTCGACCCGGACGCGCGGCGGCGCTACGACGACCTGCTCGGCGACCGGTCCGGCGCTGCGAACGCGGAGACGTCCGAGGCCGACGCCGGCGACCGCTGGCCGGCGCCCGCGCGCGTGCTCCCGCTCGTGCCGCAGCCGGATCGCGAGGAGGCGCTGCGCGAGGCGGAGGCGAGCGCCGAGGAGTCCTGGCCGCTGCGCCCGGGCCACGCCGCCGGCGCGTCCGCGCCCACGCCGCCACCGCCCACGGACGGGCCCCCGCCGGTCCCCCCGCGGCCGCCGCCCATCCCGCTCCGCCGCGAGGTCAGCGGCCCGGCCATGACGCCGGTGCCGCTGCCCTCCGCCGCGCAGGCGGGTCCCGAGCCCATCCCCCTGGTGAGCGCGGCCGCGCCGGGCGGCGCGCCGGCGCCGGAGGCCACCGCCTGGACGGGCGAGGTGCTGCGGCGGCTCCGCGAGGCCCGCGGGATCACGCTCCAGCAGCTCTCCGAGCGCATCAAGGTCACCCGCCACCACATCGAGAACATCGAGGGCGACCGCTTCGCGCTCCTGCCGGCGCCCGTCTACCTGCGCGGCATCCTCCTCAGCATGGCGCGCGAGCTGCGCCTCGACGGCCAGAAGGTGGCGCGCTCCTACCTCGAGCGCGTCTCGGCGGCGACCGCCCCGGGCGCGCCCCGGCCGCGCTGAGCGTCCCTCGACCTCGCGCGCCGCCCGCGGGCCGCGCTCGCGCTCGGGATGGGCGGCCAGGTCGCGAGGCGCGGCCGCATCGAGGCGCCGCGCGGAGCGGCCCGGGACCGGCGGTTCCACGGTGCGTGCGGGCCGCATCGTTGACCACCCCGGGAAGGCGGCGTACGATCCGCGCCCGTATGCCGCTCATCGACTCACCCGAGGCCGCCACGCGCCTGGCGCGGGCGATCTGCTCCGACGTCTCCCTCTACAACGAGGAGAAGATCGTCCGCGGCATCGAGCAGGACAACTTCTTCGACGCGCTGCGCGAGGAGCTGGAGGAGGGGCGCGAGCTGTACCGGTCGCGCGTCTCGCCGGACCTCTACGGCCGCACCAACTTCTACGACCGCGCCATCGTGGACGTGATCCTGAGGTCCAAGGGGCACGTGAAGTCCCGCATCTGGTGACGCGACCCCCGCCGCGCGCGGCGCCCGGCACCGCCCCCGCCGAAGGCGGCGCGACGCCGGACCGGCGCACCCTGCACGTCCCCCCGGAGCTCGCCGGCACGCGCCTCGACGCGGCGCTGGTGCGGCTCGCGCCCGAGCTCTCCCGCGCCCGCGTCCAGCGCCTGGTGGAGGCCGGCCTGGTCCAGGTGGACGGGCGCGGCGCCAAGGCCTCGGCCCGGCTCCGCGGCGGGGAGGCGATCGCGCTCGAGCTCCCGCCGCCCGAGCCGAGCGGCCTCGTCGCGCAGGACCTGCCGCTCGCCGTGCTGCACGAGGACGCCGACCTCATCGTCCTCGACAAGGCGCCCGGGATGGTGGTGCACCCGGCGCGCGGCACGCCGCACTCGACGGTGGTGAACGCGCTCCTCCACCGCCTCGGGCTGCCGGGCGCGGCCGGGCCGGACGGCGCGCTCCCGCGGCTCGGCCTGGTCCACCGGCTGGACAAGGACACCTCGGGCTGCCTGGTGGTCGCGAAGACCGAGGCCGCGCTCGCCGCCCTCCAGGCGCAGTGGAAGGGCCGCTCGGTCGAGAAGGTGTACCTGGCGCTGTGCCACGGCGCGCTCGCGCCGGAGGGCCGGCTCGACACGCCCTATGGCCGCCATCCGCGCGACCGCCTGCGCTTCACCGGCCGGGTGACCTCGTCGCGCCGGGCGGTGACCGAGTGGCGGGTGCGCGAGGCGTTCGGCGCGGCCGCGTCGCTCGCCGAGGTGACGCTGCACACCGGCCGCACCCACCAGATCCGCGTCCACCTCTCGGAGGCGGGCCACCCGCTGCTCGCCGACGCGGTCTACGGCGGGACCCGCCGCGAGGCCCGGCTCGCGCCCGCCGATCCGGCGCGGCGGGCGGCAGAGGCGGTGGGACGCCAGGCGCTGCACGCGCTGCGGCTCGGCTTCGACCACCCGCGCACCGGGAGGCGGCTGGTGGTGGAGGCGCCGCTCCCGGCCGACCTGCGCGCCGCGATCGAGGTCCTGCGCGCCGCGCAGCCCGCGCCCGCGGGCCCCGGCTCCCGCCGGCGGCGGTAGGGCTCAGGGGCGCGGGGCCGGGCCGGCGTCGTCGAGGCGCCGGGCGAGCTGGCACTGCAGCGCGTAGCGGTCGAGGCCGCGCGCCAGCTCGCGGCGCGCAGCCGCCGGCTCGCGCTCCGGCAGCGCGTCGAGCGCGCGCTGCTGGAGCGGGATGGCCTCGCCGCAGCGCCCCAGGTCGGAGAGCACCGCCGCGTACCCGGCCAGCACCGGCGCGCTCCAGGGCGCGATCTGCGCGGCGCGGCGCGCGAACGGCAGCCCCTCGCCGGAGCGGCCGCGGGCCAGCAGCTCCTGCGCGAGGTTGTGCAGCGCGGCCGGGTTCGACGGCGCCAGCTCCGCGGCGCGCCGGAGCGCCGCCTCGCGCGCCCCGGCCTGCGCCTCGCCCTCGAGCGCCGAGGCGAGGAACGTCCAGGCCCGCGGGTCGTCCGGGTGCGCGGCCACCGACCGGCGCGCCAGCGCGGCGGGGTCGAGCTTGTCCATGGCCGAGAGGAACTGGAGCGCGATGGGGTGCGCCGGATCCTCCACCAGCGCCTCGCGCACCTCGTCCTCCAGCGCGGCCCGGCCCTTGCGCGGCCCGAGCTGCCACAGCGCCAGGCGGATCGCGTGGACCTCCACCGGCGCGACGGCCCGCTCGAAGTAGCCGACCGCCACCGGCACGTCCGCCTCGCGGCGCCGCGCCTCGAGCGGCCCGCGGGCGTACTCCGCGAGCGTCCGGTCGAGCCGCTCCAGCGCGCCGGGGAGGGCGGGGTCGAGGTCGGGCAGCGCCGCGGTCCAGGCCCGCGCCGGCGCCTCCCCGTCGGCCAGGCGCCGCTCCAGGTCGGCGAACGCCTCGGGACGGCGGTGCGCCAGCCAGTGCACCAGCAGCCAGCTCGCGGCGTAGTCGTCGAGCGCAGACCGCGCGCCCGGGGCGCCGTCCCACGCCAGCAGCTCGCGGGCCGGCACCGGGGAGGCGCGGGCCCGCGCCAGCCGGTCGGCGGGGGGCGCGCCCACGTGGAGCGCGCGCACGCCCGGATCGTCGCCGAGCGACTCCATGTAGACCGCCAGCCCCTCGGCGAACCAGCGCGGCTGGCGCCGGAGCGCGCCCGCCAGGTAGTGGTGCGTCAGCTCGTGCGCGAGCAGCGCGCGCTGGCGCCGGTCGATCGCGCCCGACAGCACGATCCGCGGCGGCCCGCCGGCGTAGCGGAGGTAGTAGCCCTCCGCGCCGTCGGGCGCGAACGGGCGGTACTCCTGGTCGGTGCGGAACGCGATCACCTCGACGCGCGCCTCGTCCTCGGCCGCCGGCGCGCCCAGCGCCGGCGCGAGGAGCGTGGCCGCGACGCCGGCGCGCAGCCGCTCCAGGCGCGCCACCAGCGCGGCCGCCTCCGGCGCGCGCAGGTCGGTGCGCAGGACGAAGTGGTCGCTGGTGAGCTCGCGCCACGGGGCGCCGCCGTGCTCGGGGCAGCGGAAGGTGCGCGCGGGCGCCGCGCACGCCTGCGCGAGCAGCGCGGCGAGCACGAGCGCGACGGACGCGGCGGCCGGGGGTGACCGCATCCGGGGATCGTACCCGCGGCGGCGGGCACCTCCGCAAGTCCCCCTCCCGACGCGGGAGGCCGCTAGGGCTGCGCGCCGGACGGCCGGAGGTGGGGAGGGTCGCGCGGCTCGGGCAGCTCCGCCGGCGGCTCGACCGGCGGCTCGCTGCCCTGGAGCTGCACCTCGAGCCGGAACGTGATGGCGTACTCGCGGAAGCGCCCCCCGCGCTCGGCCTCCCACGGCCAGGCCACCTCCGGCTCCAGCTCGTAGAAGATCCAGCGGCGGTACAGGTCGCGCCGGAGGCGGGCGTAGACGCGGTAGCGGTCCACGTCCGCCGGCGCGTCGGTGGCGCCCTCGACCGAGGCCGCCAGCGACACCGCCGTCCGCGGGCCGAGCGCGCGGAGGCCGGCCAGCTCCGAGCCCCACTCGACGCCGCGGCTGCGCTGGGTCAGCCGCGACGTCCCGGCGAGGCGGAGGAGCGCGATGGAGCCGAGCGGGCGCTCCACGGACGCGTCGAGCGAGGTGCCGAGCCGCGTGTCCGTCCGCCAGAACCCCGCCAGCGCCATGCGGCCCAGGAACCACCGGCCGAGCGGGACCGAGGCCCGGTAGCGCACCCGGCCGAACGCGCCGACCGGCAGCTCGAGCAGGAGGCCCGCGCCGAGGTCCACGTGCGAGTAGAGGCCGTCCCAGGCGCCGTAGCGCAGCTCCGCGTTCGCGGCGCCCTGCTGGTTCGGGCCGAGCGGCGTCGCGCCGGTGAGCTCCGGGTAGAACCCGTTCACCACGTCCTCGGCCTGGCCGACGATCACCAGCCGGAGCCGCTCCAGCCTCCGGTTCAGCCCGGGCAGGCGCAGGCTCGCCCGGACGTCGAGCGCGTACGCAGGCGTGCCGCGCTGGTGGACCCGCAGCGCGTTGCGCACGCGCAGGAAGGAGCGGGCGCGCTCCGCCTCGAGGTCGCGCTCGTCGGAGAAGAACCGGTCCAGCACCAGCACCGGCGCGAACAGCCGCTCCTCCAGGAAGGCGTGGCCGACGTCGAGCCAGGTGTCCTCGGCGTAGGGCGGCGGGGAGGTGTCCTCGGGCGGCACCGACGGATCCGGCGGCGGCGAGGGCGGGGGCTCCGCCGGCTGGGGCGCGGCCTCGGCCGGTGACGGGGCCGGCGGCGCCGCCGGGACGGTCGCGGACGACGACGGCCCCGCGGTGGCCGAGGATGGCGCGTCGGACGGAGCTGCGTCGGGGGCGGCCTCGGTCGGTGCCGCGGCCGGCGGCGCCCCGGGCGCCGGCGCCTCGTCGGCGGTGGCCGGCGCCGCGCCCGCGGCGAGCAACGCCGCGGCGAGGGCGCGCAGCGCGCGGAGGCGTCGGACGGGGCGCACGCGACGACGTTACCGGGAGTCGGGCCCGCGCGACAGGGGCGCGCGCGCCTCGAGCCGGCGCAGGTTGCCGCGGGCCTCGCGGCTGGCCGGGACGAGCTCGAAGCCGGCCTCGGCGATGGTCCGCTCGGTGTCGCGGTTCGGGTGGCAGCCGCCGGTCAGCCGCGTCCAGGCCGGCTGGAGGAGGTCGTGGATCCGGCCCGCCAGGCCGGCCGGGCGGACGTGCTCCATGGCGCGCAGGTCGCCGCCGGGCCGGAGCACGCGCCGCAGCTCGGCGAGCGCGCGCGGCGGGTCCTCCACGCTGCACAGCACGAGCGCACAGAGCACCGTGTCGAACGCTCCGTCCCGGAACGGCAGCGCCTCCGCCCGCGCCCGGACCATGGGCACGCCCGGGCCCCGCCGCCGCGCGCGGGCCAGGTTCTGCGGGTGGGGATCGAGCGCCAGGATGCGCACGCCGCCCGGCGCGAGCGGCAGGTTGCGGCCGGTCCCGGTGCCGAGGTCGAGCGTCCGGCCGCGGGCCCCGCCGGCGAGCCACCGCCGCCAGCGCCCCACCAGCCCGCGCTCGGCGAGCGAGAGGCCGAGGTCGTACAGCCAGGGGATCTGCTCGAGGCCGCGCACGCGTCAGTCCAGGTAGCCCTGCGCCTGCAGGTGGAAGAGGTGGGCGTAGCGGCCGTCGCGCGCGATCAGCTCCTGGTGCGTGCCCAGCTCCTCGAGGTGCCCGCCGTGGAGCACGCCGATGCGGTCGGCGATGCGGACCGTCGAGAACCGGTGGGAGATGACGATGGCCGACCGGTGGGCGGCGAGCGCCTGGAAGCGGTGGAACAGCTCGTGCTCGGCCTCCGCGTCGATGGACGCGGTCGGCTCGTCGAGGATGAGCACCTCGGCCTCCCGCATGAACGCCCGCGCGATGGCGAGCTTCTGCCACTGGCCGGCGGAGATCTCGTGGCCGCGCTCGAACCAGCCGCCCAGCACGGTGTCGTAGCGCTGCGGCAGCGCGTCGATGACCGGCTCGGCGCCGCCGCGGCGCGCCGCCTCCTCGATGCGGGGCCGGTCGTCCACGTGGAGCGGGTTGCCGAGGCCGATGTTCTCGGCGGCGGTGAACTGGTAGCGCACGAAGTCCTGGAACACCGCGCCGATCCGGCTGCGCAGGTCGGCCGGGTCCATGTCGCGCAGGTCCACCCCGCCGTACAGGATGGCGCCCTCGGTGGGCTCGTAGAGCCGCAGCAGCAGCTTCACCAGCGTGCTCTTGCCCGCGCCGTTCTCGCCCACCAGCCCCAGCTTCTCGCCCGGCGCGAGCGTGAGGGTGACGTGGCGGAGCGCCCACTCCTGCTTGCCCGGGTAGCGGAAGGACACGTCGCGCAGCTCGAGCGCGCCGGGGCGGCCGCGCGGCGGCGACAGCGCCGGCCGGACCCGCGCCGCCTCGCCGCCGGTGGGGATGCCCAGGAAGGCGAACAGGTTGGACATGAACAGCGCGTCCTCGTACATGCCGCCCATGGCGGAGAGGATGGCCTGCACCGCCCCCTGGCCCTGCCGGAACACCGCGATGTAGAGCGTCAGGTCGCCGAGCGTGATGGCGCCCTGGGCGGCGCGGCCGGCCATGAGCGCGTACATCCCGTAGAACGCGGCCAGCGACACCAGCCCGAACGCCACGCCCGCGCGCATGCGCCGGATCGCGATGCGCCGGTCCTCCTCGAAGAACTTGCGGAACAGCGCGCGGTAGCGCCCCAGCACGAGCGGGCCCAGCCCGAACAGCTTGACCTCCTTCACGTGGCTGTCGCGGGTCAGGATCCACTCGAGGTAGTTGAGCTTGCGCCCCTCGGGTGCGCGCCAGGTGTTCACCCGGAACGACTCGGCCGAGAGCCGCGCCTCGGCCACGAACGCCGGGATGGACGCCGCCACGATGACGAGCACGCTCACCGGCGAGAGGCGGAGCAGGAGCCCGGAGAGCGCGGCCAGGGTGACGGCGTTCTGCCCGATGGCGAACGCCTGCATGGCGAGCGAGAGCGGCCGGGCGGAGGCCTCCCGCCGGGCGTTCTGCATCTTGTCGTAGACCTCGGCGTCCTCGAAGTGCCGGAGCTCCAGCTCGACCGCCTTCTCCAGGATGCGCTCGTTGATGACGTTGCCGACGCCGGCGCGCATCAGCTCGCGCAGCATCCCGAGGAGCCGGGCGAGCGCCAGCTGGAGGCCCATCAGCCCGGCCTCCGCGGCGACCAGCCACAGTACGCGCACCCGGTCGGCGGCGAGGCCGCTGCGGGCCGACGCCACCACGCCGTCCACGATGAGCTTGCCGATCCAGGCCATGGCGGCCGGGAGCAGCGCCGACACGAGCGTGAGCGCCGCCACCGCGATCGCGCTGCGGCGGTCGGTGTCCCACACCAGGCGCAGCGTGCCCGGGACCTGCCGGAAGACGGTCCGGGCGCCCGCGATCCGGCCGCGGAACGACGCGTCGGCGGTGGGGCGGGGAGGGCGGGCGTGGCGCGGGGTCACCGGGGATCGTTCCTTAGCGGACGGCGCCCGCGAAGTCGACGGGCGCGGCGCTTCATTTCTCGGCCGCGGTGTCGTAGATCAGCGGCGACATGAGCATCCCCGAGCAGCGGAGCGACGCGACGACGGCGATGGCGGCCGCGGACTGGTCCATCGAGCGCGCGGCGCAGTACTACAACGTGAGCGGCTGGGGCGCCGGCTTCTTCTCGATCAACGAGAAGGGGCACGTCGCCGTCCACCCCATGGGCCAGCCGGGCCCGACCATCGACCTGATGGACGTGGTCGAGGACATCCGCGAGCGCAACATCGGCTTCCCGTGCGTGGTCCGGTTCCAGGACGTGCTGCGCGCCCGGGTGAAGCAGATCAACGAGGCGTTCGGGAAGGCCGTCGCCGAGATGGGCTACGGCGCGAGCTATTTCGGCGTCTACCCGATCAAGGTGAACCAGATGCGCGAGGTCGTCGACGAGATCGTCGACGCCGGCGCGCCGTATCACTACGGGCTCGAGGCGGGGTCGAAGGGCGAGCTGCTGGTGGTGCTCGGGATGAACGCCGACCCCGACGCGCTCACCATCTGCAACGGCTACAAGGACGAGGAGTACCTGCGGCTCGCGCTGCTCGGGCGCAAGCTCGGCCGCAAGGTCATCGTGGTGATCGAGAAGCTCTCCGAGCTGCCGCAGCTCCTGCGCCTCGGCGAGGAGATGGGCGTGGACCCGATGATCGGGCTCCGCTCGAAGCTCACCACCCGCGGCACCGGGAAGTGGGAGGGCTCCTCCGGCGACTTCGCCAAGTTCGGCCTCACCGTGCCGGAGCTGATCCAGGCGGTCCGGATCCTGAAGGAGGCCGGCAAGGAGCACTGCGCGAAGCTCCTCCACTTCCACGTCGGCTCGCAGCTCACCGAGATCCGGGTGGTGAAGGACGCGGTGAACGAGGGCGCCCGCGTCTACGCCAAGCTGCGCAAGATGGGGCTGCCCATCGAATACTTCGACGTGGGCGGCGGCCTGGGCGTGGACTACGTGGGCACCCGCACCAACGACTTCACCTCCTCGGTGAACTACTCGATGGACGAGTACGTCGGCGACGTCGTCTACAACGTCCAGCGCGTCTGCATGAACGAGGGCGTGCCCGAGCCGCACATCGTCTCGGAGTCGGGGCGGGCGGTGACCGCGCACCACTCCTGCATCATCATCCCGGTGTTCGGGCACATCGAGATCGGCTCGGTCGAGGAGATCGCCAAGGCCTCCGAGCCGGAGCCGAACGAGGCCAAGGTGGTGCGCGAGATGCGCGAGATCGTCTCCTCGCTCACCCCGCGCAACCGCGCCGAGACCTACCACGACGCCGCCGCCAAGAAGGAGGAGGCGCTCCAGATGTTCAAGCTCGGCATCCTCGGGCTGGAGGAGCGCGCGGTGGTGGAGAGCCTGTTCTGGAAGCTGGTGCGCGGCATCGCCGACATGAACCGCGGCAAGAAGCGCCCGCCGCGCGAGACCAAGGACCTGGGCGACAAGATCGCCGACCAGTACATGGCGAACTTCTCGCTGTTCCAGAGCGCGCCGGATCACTGGGCGTTCGACCAGCTCTTCCCCATCGTCCCGCTGCACCGCATGGGCGAGGCGCCCACCCGCGACACGACCATCGTCGACATCACCTGCGACTCGGACGGGAAGATCGACCGCTTCATCGAGGGGGAGGGGGTGGACGAGACGCTCTCGCTGCACGCGCTCCGCCCCGGCGAGCCGTACTACCTCGGCATGTTCATGACCGGCGCCTACCAGGACATCATGGGCGACATGCACAACCTGTTCGGCCGGGTGAACGAGATCCACGTGTTCGTGGACGACGAGGACCCGGAGGACTTCTACATCGAGGAGGTCATCCCGGGGGACACCATCGAGAAGGTGCTCTCGCGCGTGCAGTACGAGCCCGCCGACCTGTTCCGCCGCGTCAAGGCCGCGCTCGACCAGAAGGTGAAGGAGGGCGCCATCCGGCCGAAGGAGGGCGTGAGCCTCCAGGACTTCTACGAGGCGGTGATGAAGGGCTACACGTACCTGGGCGGCGTCTAGCGCTTGCGCCCGCGCGCCCGCGGCGCCATGGATCCGGCGTGGCGCGGCGCAGGCAGGGCGAGAGCCACGAAGGGTTCGTGGAGCGCCTCATCCGCGAGGCGCAGGAGGAGGGCGCGTTCGAGCGCCTCTCCGGCGCGGGCAAGCCGCTGCCGCTCACCGGCGGCGAGCTGCCCGAGGCCTGGTGGATCAAGGAGAAGCTGAAGCGCGAGGGGCTCTCCTCGCTGCCCGACGCGATCGCGATCCGCCACGAGGCCGAGGCGGTGCTGGCCGGGATCGAGCGGCTCGACGACGAGCGGGTCGTCCGCGAGCGGCTCGAGGCGCTGAATGCGCGGATCCGCCGCATCAACCGGACCGCGGTGACCGGCCCGCCCACCACGCTCGCGCCCCTCGACGTGGAGGCGGTGCTGGCGCGCTGGCGTGCGCGGCGCGCCGGGGCCGGCCCGGCCCTGCGCGGGCGGTGAACGGACCCACCAGGGCGTCTGCGGACCTCGCGGCCGCGGCGCATCATGGTGACCGACCGTCAACCATCCCGGCGCGCGGCCGGGGAGAGGAGCCGAGATGAGCGGCGTCTACAAGAAGATCGACGTGGTCGGGACGTCCCCGGTGAGCTTCGCGGAGGCGACCCGGGCGGCGATCGAGGAGGCGGGCCGGACGGTGCGGCACATGAGCTGGTTCGAGGTGGCCGAGCAGCGCGGCGCCATCAAGGACGGCAAGGTGGCCGAGTTCCAGGTGACGCTGCGCATCGGCTTCAAGCTGGAGTAGGCGCACGCCTCGCGGCGCTCCCGGGCCGCGCGGCCCGGGAGCGCGCGCAGGCTGCTTCACGGGCTACTTCGCCTTCGCCGCCGCCTTGCCGGCGGGCTTCACCTCGATGTTCGTGGCGGTCATGCGGTACTCGACCGTCACCTTGTCGCCCTTCTTCACCTCGCCGGCGAGCTTGGTGTCCGCGCTCCGGGCGATCTCCCACTTCTCCTTGCCCTTCTGCACGGTGATGCTCTCGTCGCCGACCTCCACCACCGGGCCGGTGACCTGGTACGTCTTCGTGGCGCCGAGCGCCGGCGCGGCGAGGCCGGCGAGCAGGGCGGCGAGTGCGAGGCGCTTCATGGTCCGTCTCCTGGATCAGGGGGGCTGCGGGCGTACTTGACGCTGTGTCCCGGCGGCGCGGAAGCGTCACGTGGGGTGCCCTCGCGCGGGTGGCGCCAGGCGCGGCGTGCCCGTTAGATCCCGCGCATGTTCGCGACCAAGACCACGCTGCCGGCGGCCGGCGAGGCGCTCCCCGGGCGCGCCGAGCCGATGCCCGTTCCCGAGCACCACTTCGTGAACGGGAACCGGATCGTCCCTCCGTTCCCCGCCGGAATGGAGCTCGCCGACTTCGGCCTCGGCTGCTTCTGGGGCGCCGAGCGCGTCTTCTGGAAGCTGCCGGGCGTGTACGCGACCGCGGTCGGCTACGCGGGCGGCGAGACGCCCAACCCGACCTACCGCGAGGTCTGCACCGGCCGCACCGGCCACGCCGAGGTGGTCCGCGTGGTGTTCGACCCGGCCAGGATCACCTACGCCGACCTGCTGAAGGTGTTCTGGGAATCGCACGACCCGACCCAGGGCATGCGGCAGGGGAACGACGTGGGGACGCAGTACCGGTCGGCCATCCACGCGCACGGGGAGGCGCAGCGCCGGCTGGCGGACGCGTCGCGCGAGGCGTACCAGGCCGCGCTCGCGCCGCGCGGGCGCGGGGCGATCACGACCGAGATCCGCGCCGCGCCGCCCTTCTACTACGCCGAGGAGTATCACCAGCAGTACCTGGCCAAGAACCCGGAGGGCTACTGCGGGATCGGCGGCACCGGGGTGACCTGCCCCGGCTTCGCCGCGCGCTGACGCGCGGCCGGTCCGGTCCGGCGGCGCGAAGTTGATCCAGGGCAGGCGGCGCGAAAGCTTTGCGCCGCGCGGCCGCGTGCCGTGGTGGCGGGGCTGTCGGAGGGCGCCGCACCTCGGGTATGGTGCGCGCCATGCCCGTGGCGCCGCTCGCAGCGTTCCTGGCGTTGGCGCTCGCCGCGACGCCCCAGCCTCCCGCCGAGGGCGCGCGGGTGGCGTCGGTGCCGGAGGCGGCCGGTGGCGTCGTGATCACCGCGCTCCCGCCGCCGCCCTCGAAGGTGGTCCGCACCACCAAGACCTACGGCACGGTCACGCTCGACCACGCCGCGCACCTCGCCCGGAAGATCTCCTGCAAGTCCTGCCACGGGAACGGCGCGGTCACGAAGATCGTGTTCACCCCCAGGCAAGCGCACGAGACCTGCCGCAGCTGCCACGTGCAGATCGCGAAGGGGCCGACCGACTGCCGCGGGTGCCACGTGGTGCCCGCCAAGGAGCCGCCGGTGGTGGCCGAGGCGGCCCCCGAGCCCAAGGCCGGCGCGGTGAGCCGGGCCGGCGAGGGGCGCCCGGTCATGACGCTGCCCCCCTCCGCCGGCGCACCGGCCGCCGTCGCGGTCACGCGCGCCGGGACGGCGGCGCCGCTGGTCCAGGTTCCCGCGGGCGAGGGCGACGCGGCCCCGGCGCTGGCGCCGTTCGTTCGCACGCTGGAGGCCGGCCTCTCCGTCCTCGGCGGCACGGGCCAGGACCTCGTGGCCGGCCCGTCCGTCCGGCTCACCTCGCACTACGACCGCGCGCTCCTCGCGCACAGCCTGGACTGGGTGGGCGGGCGCGACCGGGGCCACGTGCTCTTCATGGTGGGCGGCGGCGCCGAGCTCCCGGTGCACGAGCGCGTCTCGCTCCAGCTCCTCGGCATCGGCGGCGTGGACGCCGCCGGCAGCACCGTCGTGCTCATGCCCGCCCTGGGCGCGCGGGTCGGCCTGGCGTGGCGGCGCGCCGTCCCCTGGATGGACACGCTCACGTTCTCGTTCTCCGGCGTGTCGGATCTGGTGCGCCGCCGCAACGACCTCGGCGAGCGCGAGGGCGGGGCGATGTTCGCCTTCAGCGTGACCTCCGGCTATCGCCTGGAGCAGTTCGCGCGGTAGCCGGCAGCTGCGCGCCGCCAGCGGGGAGGACGCACCGCGGGCGAGTGGCGGCAGAGCAAGGGAATCGAACCCTCCGACAGCGCCTCTCAGCACCATCCACCGGTTTTGAAGACCGGGCCCGGCACCAGCCTAGGACGCTCTGCCGGGATCGGGTGTACGTGCGAGCGCGGGCGCGGTCAAGCGCGGCGTTGGGCGTACCACGCCTCGCCAGGCCCCGGGCAGCGGGCCGGGCGCGTCACTCGGTGGCCGACACCAGGACGCTGCGGTCGACCCCGTCCCCGAGGTCGATGGTCACCCGCCAGGTCCCGCTCGCGACCTTCAGGTTGAAGACGTACTGCTCGCCGTCGAAGCGGAAGAGGTTTCCGGTGGTCGCCGCGCGCGTGGAGGGAGCCGCCGCCTCGACGCTCCCGAGCTCGGCGTCCGCCATCCGCGACAGGAACAGCCGAGCCTGCAGATCGCGGATCCCGGCGCTCGCGCCGGCGAGCTGGAACTTCACGGGGACGGTCCGGCCCGCCTTGAACACCGACGAGCCGTCGGGGCGGACCGGCGGCAGCACGCCGGTCCACTGGAACGTCACGACCACGTCGAACGACGCGAACCCCGCGTTGCCGGCTGGGTCCACCGCGGTGCACGTCACGTGCGTGGTGCCCGGTGGGAACATCGAGCCGGACGGGCGGGAGCACGTCGGCTGCAGGATCCCTGCGTGGTCGTCGTGGGCCGTCGCGTCGAAGGAGATCGTGGCGCCGCCCGCGGCGCTCGCGATGGCCGCGATCGACGCCGGCACGGTGACGATGGGCGGCGTCGAGTCGGTGAAGATCACGCGGCCCCTGACCTCGTCCACGGTCGGATCCGCCGCGGACGGCGCCGCGTACAGCAGCAGGGCGGTCCCGTTCTCCGCGGACGCGAGCGCGGGCTCGACGCTCACCGATGAGAACAGGGGCTGTGCACCGACCGCTGGGCCGAGCTCGACGGGGAGCAGGGCGCCGAGGACGTCCGCGGGCTGGTACGCGCGTCGCGTCCACCAGACGGCGAGGTACTGCTGGCCGTCGAAGGCCCCGACGACCGGGTACCCGCCGGCAGAGGCCGCCGGCGGCTCGGCCTGGAGCAGGGCGGTGTTGTCGGCGGTGAACTGGACCGGCTGGTCACCCAGCCAGCCGGCCCGCAACGTGTACTGCGTCAGCGAGGCCGCGCCGTCGTGGAGCTCGTAGTCGTACGAGTTGAAGAGGACGAGGGACGATGGTCCGCCCGCCGCCACCTCGATCGGCCACCATGGGCTCGGCTGATCCCAGTTGACGAAGCGATTGGCCGTGGAATAGGCGAGCACGGTGGTCGGCCACCGCCTTCCGGGCATCTCGTCCCACCACTGGAGCGCGACGAAGCAGTCCCCGTCGTAGAGGCCCGCCCACTCGAGCGGGTAGCCCCAGTCGCATTCCTGGGCGAGCATGGTCGGCGGGGCCAGCGCCCCGGCGCTCGAGATCGCGGTGCCCCATAGCGTGTAACAGCCGGGCGCATCGAAGAGCGAGATGTAGGTCACGTAGTAGCTCGCGCCGTCGGTATCCGACTGCGCGCCGATGACCTGCCAGATCCGGTCGCGCGCGGGCTCCGGATAGACCGCGATCCGGATGGGCGACGCGTCGAGCAGCTGCATGCCGTGCGAGAGGCGCGCGCCGAAGATGGCCGCGCGGACGTTCCCGAAGGAATCCGTCGAGCCGTCCCGCGCCCTCCAGACCACCAGGCAGTTCTCGCTCGCGCAGGAGATGGAAGGGGAATGTCCGTTCTCGCCGACGCGAACCGCGGCGACCCCGAGCGGCTCGCCGTACCGGCCGAGCGCCAGCGCGTGGATCGCATGGTCGGCGCCGCTCCACGCGACGGCGTAGCCGGCCGGCGTGGCCGCCACCGCGATCCGGCCGCGATAGCCGTTCGTCGCGTAGCCCGCCGTGAGCGCGTCGCTGTAGGGCGACAGCGCGCTGCCCGGGACCACGAGCTCCGGCCCGACGTCGAGCGCGAACGCGCCGACCGACGCGAGCAGCACGGCGGCTGCCGCCATCCCCTTCGCAAGACCGAGCATGGGATCCCCCGTTCCTGACCATGGGTGGAACGCGAGGACACCTATCACCGGCAATCGTGCTCAATCGCAGGCATGTTGCCGTCACCCCACGAGGGATCGCTGCGCAACCGGGATTGCGCCTCCTTCGGCGGAGCCGGCTTGATGTGCGTCACCGCTCGCGTACGTGGACCGCGGGACGCGGCCCCGCAAGGCGCCGCGAGGCGCCCCTCAGCGCGAGGCCTTCGACGCCTTGGACGGGCGGTCGCCCGCCACCGGGGCGCCGTGCTCGTCGCCCCACGGCGAGATGCGGGCGGGCGCGGCGCGCTCGTGCGGCATCGCGGCGCGCGGCGAGCGGAAGTACTGCATGGGCGAGTAGAAGACGAAGTTCGACACGCGGCTCGTGTACAGGCAGGCGTAGTCCTCGATCTGCTCGCCGAAGCGGGAGTTCTCGTTCCCCTCCTTGAACGTGAGCCCCCAGTAGCGGTTGAAGCCGCCCTCGACGCCGAGCTGCAGCTCCTCGATCCGCGTGTTCGCGTCGCGCTGCGCGCGCCGGAGCGCCTCGAGCTCCGCCTTGTCGCGGCGGCGCTCCTGCTCCAGCCGCTCGCGCTCGTCCGGGGTGGGCGCCTCGCGATCGATGCGCCGGTCGAGCTGGTTCAGCGCGGCGCGGTGCACCGCGAGCTCGTCCTCCACCCGCACGCGCAGGTCCTCGAGGCGCGACAGCTCCGCGAGCGACGCCTGGTTCCGCTCCAGCCAGGCCAGCTCGTCCTCCAGCTCCTGCACGATCATGCAGGTGCGCCAGAGCGAGCTCTTCTTCGACCGCAGGATGTCCCCGTAGATGTGGTCGCCCACGTACAGGATCCGGTCGCCGCCGATGCCGAGCAGCCGCTCCAGCGTGGGGAGGTCGCCGCCCTGGTAGAAGCGCCCGCGCTCCAGCGCGGCGGGACCCTCGGCCAGCTCGCCGGCGGGGCCGACCTCGTACAGCGGCCGCCGCTCCGCGAAGAACGCCGGCTTCGCCGCGCCGGTGATCACCGCGTCGAAGTAGTTCCGCCAGCTCGGGTACTCGGGGAGCACGCCGTCGAGCACGTAGGACATCACCGCGTCGGTGTAGTCCCAGAGCGAGTTCGTGAGCACGAACAGCTTCTTGCCGCCGGACCGCAGCTTGTGGAGCGCGGGCCCGAGCTCCGCGTCCTTCACCAGGTACCGCGGCAGCTCCTTCTTCACCTCGGCCTTGAGCGTGCCGTCGCGGTGGACGGTATCGATCGCCTCGCGGATGTCGTCGTAGAGGCGGGCGTAGTCCACCGTCTGGCCGAGCCCCTCGAGCAGCTCGATCACGAGCGCGAACAGGCAGGCCTCGGGGAGCGCGAACAGCGTGTCGATCCAGGCGAAGCGCGGCAGCGAGAGGTGGATCTTCTCGTCGCGGTACAGCCGCTTCAGCTCGTCGAACGGCAGCTCCCGGCGCCCGTGGTAGCAGCGGCCCACGTGGTTGTGCCGGTCCATCTTGAAGATGTTGCCGTGGAGCTTGTCCACCACCAGGCCGCGGATCACGAACTCGGGATCGTAGTGGAGCGCCCCGAGCGCGGGCGGGTAGCCCATCACCGAGATCATCCGCGCCAGCGTCATCTGGAACGCGAGCGTCTCGAGCTGGCGCAGGTGGTAGATCGCCAGCGTGTAGTCCATGTCGAAGCCGACCGCGTCGATGCGGTCCATCCGCAGGTTGCGGTTGACGAACACCTGCCGCGCGCGGGGGACCTCGCGGTGGGTGCCGTGCGGCTCCGCCAGCAGGGCGCGGACGTCGGGGCTCTCGTAGGCACGGCCCTGCGGGCCGGCGGCGGGTGCGTCGGTGCGAGGAAGATCCATCCCGCGCCGAGATAACACGCCGGGGGAGGGGCCTCAACGCGCGGCCGGGCCGCGCGGCCCGGCGCAGGGCCGGGCCGGCGGGGGCCGGATCCTTGACCGGGCGGGGCGGCGTGGCAGGCTCGGCCTTCCGTGGCCGCCCGGAAGCGCCAGCCCTCGCCGGACCTGCTCGCGCGCCTCGCCGCGCTGGAGGAGCGCGTCGCCCGCCTGGAGGCCGGCAAGGCGCCGCCGGGCGACGGCCGCGCCGCGGCCGTGGAGCGATCACCCAAGGTGAAGCGGTGTCCCGGCTGCGGCCTGCCGCTCCGGCGCAGCAAGGGGCGCTGCGCCGCCTGCGGCCGGCCGCTGGATCCGATCTCGCCGGGCCGGACGCGCGCGGCCCGGCCTCCCCCTGGCCGCCGCTAGTCCTCCGCGACGATGCGCGTCGCGGGGATGCCCAGCGCGCGCGCGATCGCGACCACGGTGGTGTACGGCGGGTTGCGCCCGCCGCGCTCGATCAGGCTCACGTACGCGACGGAGAGGTCGAGCGCCTCGGCGAGCGCCTCCTGCGTCATGCCGCGGCCGCGGCGGTGCTCGCGCACCCGCTCACCGAGGCGGCGCAGCTCCTCGCGGCGGGGGTCCCGCTGCGTCTTCGTCTTGGTCGCCATCGCTTCTGGGATCCTCACGCTTGAACCCGGGTCGTTGGGTTGACGGCCAGTCGCCCGAACGGAACGTGGCAGTGGCCGGATTTTGTAAAACCGAACGGATTGTCGGGTCCACCGACCTACTGTCGATCGCCCGAGGCAAGTGAACGTCCCCGGACCACGCGACTATTCCGGTGGAGGGCGGTGGCGCGCCGCGGCGAGGGGGCGGGCGGGCGCCGGGCCGTCCGCGCGATGGACGGGGCGTCCGGCCACGGCTATGTTCCGCGCCGGATGCCCAGCCAACCCGAGTCGCCCGCCCTGCTCGACCTCGCGCAGGTCCGCGCGCACACCCTGTCGAACGGACTGCGGGTCCGCGTCCTTCCCGAGCGCAGCACCCCGACCGTCAGCTACTACACGTTCTTCCAGGTCGGCTCGCGCAACGAGCAGCTGGGCCTGACCGGCATCAGCCACCTGTTCGAGCACATGATGTTCAACGGCGCGGCGCGTTACGGCCCGAAGGAGTTCGACCGGGTCCTGGAGGCGCGCGGCGGGCACTCGAACGCCTACACGTCGAACGACGTCACCGCCTACTACGAGGACTTCGCCGCCGAGGCGCTGGAGACGGTGGTGGACCTCGAGTCGGATCGGATGCGCTCGCTCCGCCTCACCGAGGACTCGCTGGAGCAGGAACGCGAGGTGGTGAAGGAGGAGCGCCGGCTCCGCACCGAGAACTCGATCTTCGGCCTGATGGAGGAGCAGCTCGAGTCGCTCGTGTTCCTGTCGCACCCGTACCGCTGGCCGGTGATCGGCTGGATGGAGGACATCCAGCGCATCGCCCGCGGGGACTGCGAGGCGTTCTTCCGGACCTACTACGCGCCCAGCAACGCGGCGGTGTACGTGGTCGGCGACGTGGACCCGGACGACACGCTGCGGCGGGTGGAGCGGTACTACGCGGACATCCCGGCCGGCCCGCGGCCCGCGCCGGTGCCCCAGGGCGAGCCGCCCCAGCGCGGCGAGCGTCGCGCCACCGTCCGCTATCCCGCGCAGGCGCCGGCGCTGCTGGCGGGGTGGCGCGGCCCGGCGGCGCGCAGCCCGGACTCCGCCGCCCTCGACGTGCTGCAGGTCTGCCTGGCGGTGGGCGAGTCGTCGCGCCTCCGCCGCCGGCTGGTGCAGGAGCTGGAGCTGGCGGTGTCCGTCTCGATCAGCTGGGGCTGGCGCATCGACCCGGGGGTGTTCCTGGCGTTCGCCGAGCTCGCGCCGGGGGTGTCGGTGGCGCGCGCGGAGAAGGAGCTGTGGGCGGAGCTCGCCAAGGTCGCCGCGCGCGGCGTGACCGCCGCCGAGGTTCGCCGGGCCAAGGCGCTCCTGCGCAGCTCGGTGCTGCACGAGCTCGCCACCCACCACGGCGTGGCGCACGCGCTCGGCCAGGCGGAGGCGCTGCTGGGCGACTGGCGGGAGGCCGGCCGGGCGCTCGAGCACTATGCGGCCGTGGGCGTGCGGGACGTGCGACGCGTCGCGGCCGAGTACCTCGACCCGACCCGCCGCTCGGTGGTGGTGCTCGACCCGGAGGTGCGGCGGTGAGCCCCTCGATCGCGCTGCCGCCCATCCGCCGCGAGACGCTGCCCGGCGGCCTGCGGGTGATCGTCGCCGAGCGCAAGGGCATCCCGCTCGCCGCGGTGCGCCTGGTGCTGCGCGGCGGCGCCTCGCTCGATCCGTCCGGGCGCTCCGGGCTGTCGCACCTCGTCGCGCTGGCCGCCCGGCGCGGCACGCGCCGCCACACCGGCGAGGAGATCGACCTCGCCATCGAGTCCATCGGCGCGGAGCTCGGCGCCGGCGTGGACGAGGACGCGTCCTACTTCGGCCTGTCGGCCCCGGTGGAGGTCCTGCCGCGCTGCCTCGACGTGCTCGCCGAGATGGCCGGGAGCCCGACGTTCCCCGCCCGCGAGGTGGACCGCCTGCGCCGCCGCGAGGTGGCCGCGCTCGCCCACGACCTCGACGAGCCGGGCGTGGTCGCCGACCGGGCCATGCTCGCCGCCGGCTACGGCTCGCACCCGTACGCGCGCTCGGCGGAGGGCACGGTGCGCTCCCTCGGCGCGGTCCGGCGGCCCGACGTGGCCGGCTTCCACCAGCGCTACTACCGGCCCTCGGCCGCGTTCCTGGTGGTGGTGGGAGCGGTCCGCGCCGACGAGGTGCTGGCGCTGGTGCGGCGCCGCTTCGCCGGGTGGCGCGCCGCGGAGCGCCCGCTGCCGCCGCTCCCCCCGACCAGCGCGCCGCGGACCGCGGTGGTGGTGGTGGACAAGCCGGACGTGACGCAGAGCCAGGTCCGGATCGCCTCGGAGGGGTTCGCGCGCCGGAGCCCGGACTACTACCCGGGCATGGTGGCGAGCGCGGTGCTCGGCGGCGGGTTCACCTCGCGGCTCATGGAGGCGATCCGCGTGAACCGCGGCCTCTCCTACGGGGTGCGCAGCCGCTTCGCCACCAGCGCCGTGGGCGGCCTGTTCTTCGTGTCCACCTTCACCAAGGTCGAGACCACCGCCGAGATCGTGCAGGTCACGCTCGACGAGACCGCGCGCTTCTGCGCCGAGGGCCCGTCGGCGGAGGAGCTGGAGCGGACCCAGAGCTACCTCTGCGGCCTGTTCCCGCTCTCGCTCGAGACGCACGACCAGCTCGCCGAGAAGCTCGCCGACCTGGAGCTGTACGGCCTCGACGACAGCGAGGTGGGCGAGTTCCGCGAGCGGGTGCGGGCGGTGACGCCCGAGCAGTGCCGCGAGGTGGGGCGGCGCTACTTCCCGCTGGAGCGCCGGGTGGTGGTGGCGGTCGGCCCGGCGCGGGCCATCGCGCGGTCCCTGGAGCGGTTCGGCCCGGTGAAGGTGATCCCCGCCAGGAAGATGGTGTGACCGCGGGCGTCGCCGCGCCGGTGACGGTGCTCCACGAGGACGCGCACCTCCTCGCGGTGGACAAGCCGGCGGGGCGGCTGGTCATCCCGGGCCGCGACGGCGGCGAGCCGAGCCTGCGCGCGGAGCTGGAGGCGCGCTTCGGCCGGCTCTGGGTGGTGCACCGGCTCGACCGGAACACGAGCGGCGTGCTGGTGCTCGCGCGCACCGCCGCGGCGCACCGCACGCTCAACCTGGCGTTCGACCGGGGCGAGCCGCGCAAGCGCTACCTGGCGCTGGTGCGCGGCGTCCCGCCGGCGGAGCAGCGCATCGAGGTCGCCATCGCGCCCGGGCGCAAGGGGCGCATGCGCCCGGCCCCCCCGGACGATCCGCGCGGCAAGGCCTCCGTGACGGTGGTGCGTCGGCTCGAGGCGTTCCCGGGCCACGCGCTCGGCGGCGGACCGCTGGCGCTGGTCGAGGCGCTCCCGGAGACCGGGCGCACCCACCAGATCCGCGTGCACCTCGCCGCGGCGGGCACGCCGCTCGCCGTCGATCCCGCCTACGGCGACGCGGCCCCGCTGCTCGGCCCCGGCGGCGAGGCGGTGCTCGCGCGCACGCCGCTCCACGCGGCGCGGCTGGCGCTGCGCCACCCCGCGGACGGGCGGGAGCTGGTGCTGGAGGCGCCGCTGCCCCCCGACCTGGCCGGGACGCTGGCGCTGCTGCGCGGGGCGCCGGGCGGCGCCTAGCCGCGGGCGTGGACCAGGATCTTCACGTCGGAGCGGAACGTGATCTCGATCTTCCCGCCGTCGCGGAGCGCCGAGACGAACCCGCGCCCGAACAGCGGGTGATCCACCACCTCGTCCAGGCGGAACGTGGCCTTGGGCGAGTAGGGGCGGGCGCTCGACTGGTCCTTCGCGCCGAGCAGGTCCTCGAACGGCACCGCCGCGGCCTTCTCGCGCGGGGCGCGCGCCGGCCGGGCGCCGGCCGCGCCGGAGGCGGCGCGCGGCGCCGGGGCGCCGGCCGGGCCCTTGTACCGGTGTACGCCGTGGCAGGTGTTGCACTCCACCTTCACCGGCTTGCCGGCGACCACCGCGTGAACCGTGTGCGCCAGCATGAGCTGGCACTTCGTGCAGAACGAATCGACTTCGCCGCCGACCTTGACCATGGGGGCGCGGAGTATAGCCGCGACCCCGCGCGGCGCCTCACGAATCGGCGCCGCACGCGACCGGGCTGCGCGAAAGCGGGCACGGCGGTCGCTGCCGTGCGAGAATGCGCCCGCATGCTCTCCCGCCTCAGGGACGCCTTCGAGGACTTCGGCCGGATGATCCTGTTCGCCGGCGAGATCGTCGCCTGGGCGTTCCGGCCCCCGTTCCGGCCCGACCAGATCCTGGCGCAGATGGCCTTCATCGGGGCCGGCTCCGCCTTCATCGTGGGGGTGACCGGCACGTTCGCCGGGATGGTGTTCGGCCTCCAGATGAACTACGCGCTCCGCCAGTTCGCCGCCGAGGGCTACACCGGCGGCTCGACCGCGTTCGCGCTGGCGCGGGAGCTCTCGCCGGTGTTCACCGCGCTCATGGTGACGGGCCGCGCCGGCAGCGCCATCACCACCGAGCTCGGCACCATGCGCGTCACCGAGCAGATCGACGCGATGGAGACCATGGCGGTCTCGCCCATCCAGTACCTGGTGGTCCCGCGGGTGGTCGCGTCCATCCTGATGTTCCCGGTGCTCACCATGCTGTTCAACGCGCTCGGGTACGGCGGCGCGTACGTGATGGGCGTGTTCGTCTCCGGGATCCCGGAGGGCCCGTTCATCCAGCACACCCGCGAGTTCCTGGGGCCCGACGACATCTTCCACGGGCTCGGCAAGGCGGTGCTGTTCGGCTACATCGTGGCGGTGATCACCACCTGGCGCGGCTACGCCGCGAGCGGCGGGGCGCGCGGGGTGGGAGAGGGGACCACGCGCGCGGTGGTGGCCAGCTCGGTCGCGATCCTCGTCGCCGACTACGCCGGGACCGTCCTGAGCGTGGGGACCTGAGCGTGATCGAGGTCCGCGATCTCTGGAAGTCCTTCGGGACGAACCAGGTGCTGAAGGGCATCACGCTCGACGTGCCGAAGGGCAACACGTACGTGGTGCTGGGCGGCTCGGGCTCGGGCAAGACCGTGCTCATGAAGCACGTCATCGGCCTGCTGAAGCCGGACCGCGGCACGGTGCGCGTGGGCGAGCACGAGATCTCGAGCCTGACCGGTCGCGAGCTGAACGAGGCCCGCCGCATGTTCGGGATGGTGTTCCAGGGCGCCGCCCTGTTCGACTCGATGAACGTCTTCGACAACGTGGCGTTCCCGCTGCGCGAGAAGCGCCGCGGGACGCGGCTGGCGGCGAGCGAGGTGCGCAAGCGGGTCATCGAGAAGCTCGCGGTGGTGGACCTGGGCGAGGAGGTCCTCGGGCGCTGGCCGGCCGAGCTGTCCGGCGGCATGCGCAAGCGGGTCGCGCTGGCCCGGGCGCTGGTCTCCGACCCGCAGGTGGTGCTGTACGACGAGCCCACCACCGGCCTCGATCCCATCACCACGAACTACGTGGACGAGATGATCGTGCACGCCAAGGAGCGCCTCGGCATCACCAGCATGGTGATCTCGCACGACATCGCCAGCGCATTCCGGGTGGCCGACCGGCTGGCGGTGCTCTACGATGGACACCTCGCCGCGGAGGGGACGCCCGCGGAGGTCCGCCAGAGCAAGGATCCCTTCGTGCAGCGCTTCCTCTCCACCTGGTTCGAGAAGCAGTGAGCCCCGGGGACCGCCCGTGAAGCCCGCCGTCAACAAGGCCCTCGCCGTGGGCGTGCTCGTCGCCGTCGGCCTGGCGGCGTTCCTGTTCGCGTTCACCTTCTTCAAGAAGGGCGGGTACTCCGAGGCGGACAGCTACCTCGTGTACGCGCGGTTCAGCGACGCCACCGGCCTCACCTGGAAGAGCAAGGTGCAGATCGCCGGCATCCAGGTGGGCGAGGTCGCGAAGATCTCGCTCGACAAGAACAAGGCGCTGCTCCAGATCCGCATCGACCGCTCGGTGCCGCTCCACACCGACGCCTGCCTCTACAAGAGCTTCCCGTCCGCGCTGCTCCCCGACGCGCTGCTCGAGGTCATCGCCGGCTCCGACGCCGCGCCGCTCCTCTCGTCGCTGCCGGAGGCCGAGCGCGAGATCAAGTGCGTGCGCGAGGCCACCAGCGTGCAGCAGCTGCTCGACTCGATGGCGAAGATCGCCAGCGACGTGCAGCTCGTCACCGGCGACCTCGCCAAGACCGTCCAGGGCGACCAGGGCAGCCTGCGCGAGATCGTGGAGAACCTGGCCCGCATCACGCGCCAGGTCGATCAGGTGGTGGCGCAGAACAGCGCCAACCTCTCCGAGCTCATCGCGAACACCCGCGACTTCACCGCCGACCTGCGCGAGATCTCGGCGCGCGACAAGGACCGCATCCACAGCATCCTCGCGAACGTGGACGAGCTCACCGCGCGCCTGAAGGTCGCCGCGGGCAGCCTGCAGGGCATCCTCGACGGCGGCGGCTCCGGCGCTCCGGGCGGCGGTCCGCCCGGCGCTCCCGGCGCTCCCGGCGCCCCGGGAGCACCTGGCGCACCCGGCGCGCCCGGCACCGCGGGCGCGACGCCGGCGGTCGCCAGCCAGCAGGCGCAGGCGAAGGGCGTGCAGCAGGCGGTGGCGCGCCTCAACGACAGCCTCTCCCGGCTCGACCAGCTCCTCGCCAAGGTCCAGGAGGGGAAGAGCGTCGCCGGCCGGCTCCTCACCGACGAGAAGATGGGCCGCCAGCTCGGGACCGCGGTGGAGGGCGTCTCGGACTACGTGGACCGGCTGCAGAAGATGCAGATCGAGGTCCAGCTCCGCTCCGAGTGGCTGCTCAACCAGAGCGTGGAGGACGGCCGCCCCGGCGCGAAGGTCTACTTCGGCGCGAAGCTGCTGCCGCGCCCGGACAAGTACTACCTGCTCGAGGTGGTGAGCGATCCGCGCGGCGTGGACACGGTCACGACCGACACCATCACCACCCGCACGCCGGGCTCGGTCGGCGACTCGACCACGGTCACCACCCGGACCCGGCACGAGGACAAGGTCACGTTCTCGCTGCAGATGGCGAAGCGCTACGGCCCGGTCACGTTCCGCGGCGGCGTCATCGAGAGCTCCGGCGGCCTCGGCGCCGACCTGCACCTCATGAAGGACCGGCTCCAGATCTCCACGTCGCTCTACCAGTTCTCGCGGCCGTACCAGGACGTGTTCCCGCGCGCCAAGGTCTGGGCGAACTACAACTTCCTGCAGCACTTCTACGTCACCACCGGCGTCGACGACTTCCTGAACCGGTGGCGCAGCGCCGCCTCGCCCGACGGCCGCAGCTTCAACATCGGCACCGACGTGTTCTTCGGCGCGGGCCTCTACTTCACCGACGACGACCTGAAGACGCTGCTCGTCTCGGGCGCCGGCAGCGCCGCGAGCGGCGCCGGCAAGTAGGCCCGGCGGAGGCGACCCGTGGGCGGGCGGGCGCGAACCCACCCGCCGGCCCGTGGCTCCCATGAAGCGGGCCCCCGCCCGCGTTAGGAGTCCTCCGCACATGAACGGTCGCCTCAAGCTCGTCCTCGTCGCGCTCCTCGCCGTGGTGGCGTTCCAGGTGTTCTTCCGCGGCCGCGGCGCGCCCCGCTCGCAGGGCGGTGGCCACCCCGCGCCCCCGCTCGCGCTGCCCGACCTGGCCGGCCGCACCGTCGATCTGGAATCGCTCCGCGGCAAGGTGGTGGCGGTGAACTTCTGGGCGAGCTGGTGCGGCCCGTGCCGCGCCGAGATCCCGGACCTCGCCGAGGTGTGGAAGGCGCACCAGGGCAAGTGCTTCGAGCTGCTGGGGGTGGCGGAGGAGTCCGGGCGCGAGGACGTGCTCGCGATGGCCCGCGACATCCCGTACCCGATCCTCATCGACGCGCGGGCCACCGCGCTCGAGCCGTGGGGCGTGCCCGCCTACCCGCGCACCTACCTGGTGGACGCGCAGGGCACCGTCCAGCACGTGTTCGCCGGGGCGCTGGACCGGGAGACGCTCACCGCCGCGCTCCAGCCGCTGCTCCCGGCGTCCTGCCCGAAGGGCTGACGAACGGGTTGGCGCGACCCGCGCGGGCGCGGTAGATCGGCGGCGTGTCCACCCCGAAGTGCCCCATCTGCGGCCGTCCCGCCGCGCCGCGCCCCGGCAACCGCGCGTTCCCGTTCTGCTCGGATCGCTGCAAGCTCATCGACCTCGGCAAGTGGCTGGGCGAGGAGTACCGGATCCCCGGCCCGCGCGCCGGTGACGGCGCCGACGCGCCGGCGCGGCCCGAGGATCGCGAGGACGACGAGCCGTGAAGCCCGCGCTCGTGCTGGCCCGGCCGCTGCCGCTCGCCGACCTCGGCCCGCTCGCCGGCCGGTTCGAGCTCCGCGGCGGCGACGTCGCGCTGTCCCGGGCCGAGCTCGCCGCGGCGGTGCGCGAGGCCGAGGTGCTGGTGGTCACCTACCTCGACCGCGTGGACGCCGCGCTCCTCGAGGGCGCACCGCGGCTGCGCCACGTCGCGTCGTACGGCATCGGCGTGAACCACCTCGACCTCGGCGCCTGCCGCGCCCGCGGACTGTGCGTGACGAACACGCCGGACGTGGTGACCGCCGCCACCGCCGACCACGCCTGGGCGCTCCTGCTCGCGGCCGCGCGCCGCGTCGCCGAGGGCGACCGGGTGATCCGCGCCGGCGGGTGGACCGGCGTCGATCCCGCCTGGATGCTCGGCACCGAGGTCAGCGGCAAGACGCTCGGCCTGGTGGGGTTCGGGCGCATCGGACGGGCGGTGGCGCACCGGGCCGCCGGCTTTGGCATGCGCGTCCTCTACGCCGCGCCGCGCGACGCCGCGGTCCCGGGCGCGCGACGGGTCGACCTCGACGCGCTGCTCGCCGCGTCCGACTTCGTCAGCCTGCACGTGCCGCTCACGCCCGCGACCGACGGCCTGATGGACCGGGCGCGCCTGGCGCGGATGAAGCCCGGCGCCATCCTGGTGAACACCGCGCGCGGACAGGTGGTGGACGACGCGGCGCTGGCCGAGGCGCTGGCCTCGGGCCGGCTCGCCGCCGCCGGCCTCGACGTCTTCCGCGACGAGCCGAGGATCCCCGAGGCGTTCCTGCGCCTCCCGAGCGTGGTGCTGACGCCGCACCTCGGCTCGGGCACGCGCGAGACGCGCGCCGCGATGACGCGGATGGTGCTCGACGAGGTCCTGCGCGTGGCCGCGGGCGACGCGCCCCGCCACCCCGTGCCGTAGCGCGCGAGCCGCGCGCCCGCGGGTCGCCGGCATGGTATGAGGGGCAGCCATGCCGGACGCCGCAGCCAGCCCACCGCGCGCCAGGAGCCACCGCGCGGCGCAGGTCGTCGCCGGGCTGGCGATCTCGGCGGTCGCGCTCTGGCTCACGCTGCGCGGCAAGGACCTCGGCGGCATCGGCCAGGCGCTGCGCGACGCCGACTACCGCTACCTCTGGCTGTACCTGCCGTTCCTGGCGGCCATCCACCTGGTGCGCACCGTGCGCTGGGGCCTGCTGCTCGAGCCGGTCGCGAAGGTGCCGTTCGGGCGCCTCAACGCCGTCTCCGCAGTCGGCATCATGGCGCTCTCGCTGCTGCCGTTCCGCCTGGGCGAGTTCGCGCGGCCCTACCTGGTCGCCGATCGGCCGAGGCTGCGCGTCTCGAGCGCGCTGTCGTCGGTGGTGGTGGAGCGCGTGGCCGACGGGATCTTCACCGGGCTGCTGCTCATGGTGTCGCTGCTGTCCGTGCCGGAGGGCACGCCCGGGCTGCGCGTCATCCGCACCGCCGGCGTGGTGGTGTCGCTCGCGTTCGTGGCGCTGCTCGCGTTCCTGGTGGGCGCGTACCGCAACCGGGCGCTGGCGGTGTCGCTCGCCACGCGGATCGCCACCCCCATCTCGCCGCGGCTGGCGGCGCGCGGCGCGGGGATGCTGGACGCGTTCATCCACGGCCTGCGGCTGGTGCCCTCGGGGCGGAAGGTGGCGCTCTTCTTCGCGCTCACCGCGATCTACTGGTTCGTGAACGTCTGGGGCATGCAGGTGCTGGCGCGCGGCTTCGGCTTCGACCTGGGCCCCGCGGCCGCCTGCACCGTGCTCGGCGTCCTGGTGGTCGGGGTGATGATCCCGGCCGGCCCGGGCATGGTGGGCACGTTCCAGGGCGCGGTGGTGCTCGGCCTGGGCCTGGTCGCGCCGGGCCCGGGGGTCGCCACCCACGGCGTCGCCTACGCGAACGTGCTGTGGGCGGCGCAGATCGGCGCGCAGGTCGCGGTCGGCCTGCCGTTCCTGTTCTCCCGCCACATCGAGCTGGGGCGGCTGTTCTCGGCGCCGCGCGAGGTGGAGGCGGGCCTCGAGGACGAGGAGACGGAGTACCGCGCCGGCCAGGGTCGCTGAGGGCCGGGAAGCGCGATCAGCGCAGCGCCGGGGCGGGATCCGGCAGGACGGCCCGCGCGGCGCGATCGAGCACGTCCTCGAGCTCGGCCAGGAACCCGGCGTCCACCGCGCGATCGATCTCGGCCAGGAACGGATCCAGCTCCGAGGCGGCGGCGTCCTCGAACGGAAGGAACAGGGTGCGCGGGCGGGGGGCCATCACAGCTCCTCCTCGAGCCAGCGGAGCAGCGCGTCCTTGATCCGGTCGGCGGCGCGGTTGCGGGGGAGCGGCGCCGGCGGCGGCGCCTCGGGGGCGCGGAGCGGCAGCTCGGGCGGGGGAGCCTGCTCGGTGCGCGTGGCCAGCCGCTGCGCGGTCTTCCGCATCCGGTATCCTCCGATATCGGATCTTTCGTACCACGCTCCGGTGACACGTCAAGGAACCGTCCGCCCGGGTTCCGGCGCGGGGTGCGAGAATGACCAGACTGGCCGGGAGGAGCCGCCCATGCCCGTTCCACGCCCCCTCGCCGTCGCGCTCGCCGCCGCCCTCGCCGCAACCGCCGCCTGCCGCGGCGGCGACTCTCCCCGGCGCGTGCCCGCGCTGCCGCCGCCCGCCGCGGTGGACCGCTCGCCCAGCCTCGCCGCCGCCCCGAGCTGCGAGGCGCTGGAGGCGGCCATCGAGGACGCGCTGGTGCTCCAGATGCGGAGCGAGCTCGAGCAGATCCGGCTGACCTGGGGCGGCTGGGGTGGCCTGCCGGTCGGCGGGGCCCCGGGGGACGCCGGGTCGCCCGCGCCGTCCGGCTACACCACCACCAACGCGCAGGTGGCGGGCGTGGACGAGGCCGACTTCGTCCAGAACGACGGCACCCGCATCGCGGCGCTCGCCGACGGCCGCCTGCACCTGCTCGCGAGCTGGCCGGCGGACGCGCTGGCGGAGCGGTCCTCGGTCGAGATCGAGGGCTGGCCGCGCGAGCTGTTCCTGGCCGGCGACCGCGTGGTGGTGTTCAGCACGCTCTACGTGCCCCGCGCGCTGGAGGGCGACGCGCCGGTCTGCGTCGGACCGGCGGTGGGCGCGCCCGCGCCGGGCGCGGCGCCGGACGCGATCTGGTGCGGCTACCACGCGAGCAACGTGACCAAGGTGACCACGCTCGACGTCGCCGACCTCGCCGCGCCGCGCGTGACCGCCGAGATCTACCTGCCGGGCAGCTACCTCGCCGCCCGGCGCATCGGCGCGCGCGTGCGGCTCGTGACCACCGACGAGCTCCCGTACCCGGAGGGCGTCGCGTACTGGCCGCCGCTCCCGCCCGGCGCGAGCCAGGCCGAGCGCGACCGGGCCTTCGCGGAGCTGGAGGCCGCGAACGAGGCGCTCATCCGCGCCCGGCCGCTCGAGGACTGGCTGCGGCGCGGCGCGGTCGAGCGGGCCGACGGGTCGAGCGCGCCGGTCGCCTACGCCTGCACCGACTTCGCCCTGGGAGCGGCGCCGGTCCGCCCCGGCATCCTGACCCTCGCCACGCTCGATCTCGACCGGCAGGCGCTCGCCTCCAGCACCTCGGTCCTGGCGCAGGCGGGCGTGGTGTACGCCTCGCGCGACACGCTCTACGCCGCCGCGAGCCACTGGTGGTGGTGGCCCATGCCCGGCCAGGCGGACGCGACCTACCTGCACGCGTTCGATCTCCGCGATCCCGACCGCGCGACCTGGCTCGGCTCCGGCGTGGTGGACGGGACGGTCGACGACCCGTACCAGCTCGACGAGCACGAGGGCGCGCTGCGGGTGGCGAGCACGCTCGCGACGCGGGTAGCGGGGAGCGATCCCTGGGGCAGCGTCGAGCGCGCCAGCCAGGTGACGGTGCTCGGCCTCGCCAACGGCGCGCTGCGCACGCTCGGGAAGACCGCGCCGTTCGGGCGCGACGAGACGCTCTTCGCGACCCGCTTCCTCGGCCCGCGCGGCTTCGCGGTGACGGCCCGGCAGATCGACCCGTTCTTCACGTTCGATCTCTCGGATCCCGCGGCGCCGCGGCTCGTGGGCGAGCTCGAGCTGCCGGGCTTCATCGGCTACCTGCACCCGCTCGACGCGACCCACCTGCTCGGCGTCGGGCGCGAGCCGGGGACGAGCGGGATGATGCAGGTGAAGGTGCAGCTCCTCGACGTCACCGATCCCGCCGCCCCGGTCGCCGTCGCGACCGCGCGGGTGGGGGAGGGCGGGAGCGGGTCGGACGCGCTCTGGGATCCGCACGCGTTCACCTGGTTCCCGGGCGCCTCGGGCGGCGGCCTGCTCGCGATCCCGTTCGTGGACTGGGGCACGGGCGCGACGGTCTCCGACCTGCGGCTGTTCCGCGTGGATCCTGCGTCCGGGATCACGCCGGCCGGCACGCTCGCCATGGGCGACGTCTACGCTGGCGTCTCGGGCCCGGACTGGAGCTTCGCCTGGTCGCCCTACGTGCGGCGCGGCGTGCTCGCCGACGACGCGGCGGCCGGCACGTTCGTGTACGCGGTGAGCGACGCCGGCGTGCGATCCGCGCGGGTGGCCGACCTGCCGGCGTGGCTGCGGACCGTGGAGTTCGCGCCCCTCGCCGTCCCCTGACGTCGGCCGGCGAGGCCGGCGACGCCGGACCCGGGCGCTCGGCGCGGCGCCCGTGCCGGCGGCCGCGCGCAGGTCCGTCTGTTGCTGTCGCCGGACGGCTCACCCATGTTCCTGCTGCCGGCGGGCTCCGCACCCCTCCGCTCGCCCGGGCAGGAGCGTCGCCATGCGCGCCCGAGGTCGCCGTCTCCACGCCGCCCCGCTGGTCCTGCTGCTCCTCCTGCTCGCACCGTCCGTGGACCGGGCCCAGCAGAAGCTCTCCGGGATCGGCGACAGCATGATGCAGGGGGCGAACGCGCGGCTGTCGTGGTGGCCGCCGCCCGGCGACCAGATCCAGTACAGCTTCGCGCAGGGCTGGGACTCGACGGTGAACCCGGTGTACCGGCGCTACCGGGCGCTGGGCAAGCTCCCCGCGGGCGAGCAGTTCGTGTCGGTGGACGGCGCGGAGATGGTCGGGGGCCGCAACAACGCACCCGCGCAGGCGCAGCGGGTGTGCGCGCAGCTCGCGAAGCCGGACCGGATCGTGCTGCTGCTCGGCGCGAACGACGTCTGCAACCGCTCGTCGGTCTCGGCGCTGTACGGCGCCGACACGTTCCGCGCGGCGCTGGATCAGGCGCTCGCCATCCTCGGCAGCCCGACCTGCGGGCTGCCCGCCGGCACCTGGGTCCACGTGATGTCGGTGCCGCCGGTGAACTACCTCTACTCGGCGGGCCTGGAGAAGCAGTGGTCCACCGGCACGCCCTGCCAGGCGATCTGGTACACGGCCGGCATCTGCCCCACGGTGACGCGCGGCTCGGGCACCGATCGCTGGATCGTCGCGCAGCGCATCGCGCAGTACAACTCCGCCATCGCCGCCGCCGTCGCGGCCGCGCAGGCGCTCTACGCGCCGGCGGTCCGGTTCACGACCGACTGGAACCCGGCGCCCGAGGCCTGCGTGGGCACGCACCGGTTCCGCGGCCGCGACCTGTCCGACATCGACTGCTTCCACCCGAAGTGGAACACCGGCCAGCGCACGCTCGCCTGCGCCACCTGGGAGTCGTGGGAGTCGGTCGCCCTCGGCGGCTCGGGCAACGAGGCCGGCTGCTTCCTGCAGTGAACCGAGGCCCGCCATGACCGCCCGCGCCCTTCGTCCCCTCCGCCTCGCCGTCGCCCTCGCGGCGCTGACCGCCTCGACCTCCGCGTCACCGGCTGCGCCCGGCGATCGCGCCGCCGCGTCCGCCCAGGCGCGCGCCGCCGCCGCGCCCGTCACCCCGGTGTCGCCCGCGGAGGTGGCCGCGCTCGCCGCGCCCGAGCCCGCCTCGACGCCCGCCGACTACCGCGCGCGCACGGTGACGCTGCACGTCCTCGGCGTCCAGCAGCCCGGCACGCCCGGGGCGTTCGCCACCGTCGCCGACGTCGCCACCTGGGAGACCCGCGACGTCCGCGTGGGCGACGCCATCGGGCGCAACCTGGTCGTCCGCGCCATCGCGGCGGACGGCGTGGTGGCCGCGGACGGCGCGCGCCAGGTCCGGCTCGAGGTCGGGCGGGACGTGGCGGTGCGCGTGGTCGAGCACGCGTTCGACGCCGCGGCGACCCCGCGCGGCGCGCACGACCTCGACGTGGATCCGGCCGTCCTGGCGCGCCTGCGCGGCGCCCACGGGACCGGCGCCACCGGCGAGGTCGTGGTCATCGACCAGCCCGCGGTGAAGCTCACCGCCGTCGATCCGCAGGGGGTGCTCGCGCGCCTCGGCCTCCGGCAGGGCGATCTCCTCTGGCGCTTCGACGGGCAGCCGGTGGGCCCGGCCGACCTCGATCGGATCGCGACCGCGGTCGCCACGCCGGGGAGCGGCGTGCACGCGCTCGACGTGACGCGCAACGGCGCGGCGTTCACCGTGTCGTACTACCCGCGGTGACGCGCGGCCGCGTCCGCGCTGGCGGCGGGCCGATCCCGGGCGCCGGCGCCCGGCCTCAGCGCTCCTTCCAGGTGGGCGCGCGCTTCCCCAGGAACGCGCTCACGCCCTCCACCGCGTCCTCGGTGGCGGCGAGCGTGGCGAACAGGTCGTCGGCGAGGTCGATGCGCTCGAGCGCGGGCAGGTCCGGCAGCCGGTTCAGGCCCTCCTTGCCGATGCGCAGCGCGAGCGGGCTCTTCGCCGAGAGCTTCTGCGCGAGCTTCAGCGCCTCGTCCGCGAGCGACGCCTCCGGCACCACCCGGTTCACCAGCCCGAGCGCCAGCGCGTCCGCCGCGCTCACCAGCTCGCCCGTCAGCAAGAGCTCCGCCGCCTTCTTCCGCCCGATGAGCCGCGCCATCGCCGCCGCCGGGCCCAGGCAGATGAGGCCGACGTTGATGGCGGTGGTGCCGAACCGCGCCGTCTCCGCCGCGATCGTGAGGTCGCAGGCGAACGCGAGCCCGGCGCCGTTCGCCACCGCGTAGCCCTGCACCGCCGCGATGGTGACGGTCCGCATGCGCGCGAGCGTCCGGTAGAACGCGTCGATGCGGTGGAGGAGCTCGCGGTACTCGCGCTGCGTCCGCGGCGTGAACTGCTCGAGCGCGATCCCGGTGCAGTAGTGCTTCCCCGCGGCGTCCACGACGACGACCGTCACCTCCGGATCGTCCTCCATCCGCCGCAGCGCCTGGTCGAGCTGGTCGGCGAACGCGACGGTGAAGGTGTTCATCGCCTCCGGCCGGTGGAGCGTGATCCAGCCGATCCGGCCTTCCTTCCTGGTCCTGACGAGCGCGTCGTTCATGGGATCCCCTGGGCGGTGGAGCGGGTGGAGGCGGCGTGACGCGCCCCCGAGCTTTTCACGACCGGCGCACCGGGCGCGCCCCACCGGTTGGGCCGCGCGGCGCGGAGCGCCCGACGGCGCCGGGGACGGGCGCCGCATTCGTCCTTGGTTCCGCCAGGTTGCGGCGATCGATCGGGGCGCGCAGCCGCGCGCTCACCGCGGCGAGGCCACGCCGGGCAGCGCGAGCACGAAGGTGCTGCCGTGGCCTGGCGCGCGCTCCACGTGGACGGTCCCGCCGTGCGCGGCCGCGATGGCACGGACCGCGTGCAGGCCCAGGCCGAGGCCGGCCGAGTTCCGGCACGACACCGCGCGCTCGTAGGGGAGGAAGATCCGCTCCCGGTCGTCCGGGAGGATCCCGGGGCCGTGATCGCGGACCCGCACGCGCGCGGACGGACCGTCCCGGGCAACCTCGATCTCGACCGGCCCGGGCGCGTAGCGGGCGGCGTTCGAGAGGAGCCGCTCGAGCGCCTGGTCGAGGAGCGCCGGATCCCAGCAGCCGGTCACCTCGCCCACGACCGTCACGGTGGGATGGCAGCCCTGGCGCTGCAGGTCGTCGAGCCGCCGCTCCACCGCGCCGCGCACCAGCTCGCCGAGATCGACGGGCTCCGGCGCCGGACGGACCGGATCCCGCAGCAGGCGGGCGGCGTCGAGCAGCCGGTTCACGACCGCCACCACGCGGCCCACCTGCGCATCGGCGCCGCGCAGGCCCTCGCGGAGGCGGGCGGGATCCAGCTCGCCCTCGGTGCGGTCGAGCAGCCGCTGCACCGCCTGCAGCTTCGTGCGGAGCGGCGTGAGCGGCGTCTTCAGCTCGTGGGAGGCCACGGTCAGGAAGTCGTCGCGCGCGTGGAGCGCGCTGCCGGCCACGTGCATCATGAGGTCGGCGTGCGCCCGCGCCGCCTCGGCCTCGAGCCGGCCCTCGATGACCTGGGCCACCGCCTCGGCGGTCGGCAGCAGCGACGCGTGGTGGGCGGTCCAGGGCGAGGTGATGTCGACCGCGCCCACGACGCGCCCGCCCAGCCGGACCGGCGCGCTCGCGCAGGTCCAGGGTTGCAGCACCTCCACGAAGTGCTCCGCGGCGAACACCTCCAGCGGCCGCCCCTCCACGAGCGCGGTGCCGGGCGCGTTCGTGCCCGTGACGCCCTCCGCCCAGCACGCGCCGGGCGCGAAGTTCACCCGGTCGAGCGCGCGCCGCGTCCGCGGGTCGCCGTCGCACGCCAGCATCACCCCGTCCGCGTCGAAGTAGGCGACGACGTGCCCGCCGTCGCGCAGCCGCTCGGCGTAGTGCGCCACCACTCCGGCGGCGATCCGGGCGGCGTCGTCGCCCTCGCCGCGCGCGACCACGTCCTCGGGCCGGACCGCGAGCGGGGAGGCGCGCAGCCGCGGGTCCACGCGCGCCTCCTCGCGGACCCGGAGCCACGAGCGGCGGATCTCGGGACGGATCCGCGGCGGCAGCCGTCCGTCCACGAGGAACGCCTGCCAGGCGGCCGTCAGCTCGGTTCGTGCGCGCAAGAGCTCCATCGACGCGCGAACAGGGCCGGTGGGCGCTTCATGCCGCTCGGACGACGCGGCCCCTACCGGTACGACACCCCGCGTCAGGGCGCGGGCGGGCGGGCGACCATCGCATGCGGCGCGCGTCACCCGCCGCGTGCCGCCGGCGAGCGGCGAGCCGCGCGCGGTCGGGTGGAGGGCGGGGTCGTCCCGGCCGATCGGGAGCCGGCGACCGCGTGCCCGCGCCCGAGCTCGCGCCGGACGGCGCGGGCGTCACGAGCCGTGATCCTTCCGCGCCGGACCCGGGAGGCCGCCGTCGCGCCCCGAGACCGCGCCCGGCGCGCGGAGACGATGCCCGGAACGAAGAAGAGCCTCGGCGCGCCGAGGCTCTTTTCTGCTGCGATCACGGTTGCTTGTGGAGTGGTGAGGGGGAGAATCGAACTCCCGACCTAGGGATTATGAGTCGCATTTTGGCCCTCCGATTCTCTCGGCATCTGCGTGATTTCAACGGATTTCGTGCCGTCCGTGGCCGTCCCTGGCGGGGAGGGTGGGGAATGGCTGGGGAATGGAAGGGCCCGCGCCGTCGCCGGAGCGGGCCCCTTGAGCGCCTGATGCCCTGGCCCGCGGGCCCTACGCGGCCGCCCGGCTCCCGTCGCGCATCCCGACCACCTCGGCCACCAGCTCGCGCTCAGCCGCCTTGAGCGCCGCCGCAGCGCGCTTGAGGGCGCTCGGCGCCACCCTGCGCGCGTACCGCACGCAGTCGCTGGCGTGGACGGCCGCGAGCAGCCCCAGCCCGAGGGGCGCCATCTTCGTGTAGAGGTCCTCGCGGAGAGCCTCCCCGAGGTCTGGGAACGTGGTGCACGCCGCGAACTTCAGTGCGAAGGCCGTCTCGGGGCAGGGATCGTCGCGGCGCACCTTGCACTGCTTCACCGCGATGGTCGCTGCCCTGTTCAGCTCCAGGTGCGCCGCCCGGAAGACCTTGGCGGCGCCCCGCGGCAGTTCGGAGCCGGTGATGGCCGGGAGTCCACGGTAGGCCCGGGCGTGCCCGGGGAATCCGGCCAGCTCGAACATCGCCGGGGCCTGGACGTGCACCATCCAGTCGATCACCGCCCACGCGCGGCGGAAGTCCGCCTCGCCGCCGGCGCCCGCTTCCGCCGCCAGCGCGAGGATCGCGGCGCGGCGGTCGCGGTTCTCGGGCCGGCTGTCGTCCTCGACGTCCTGCCACAGGCGCGCGAAGAACACCCGGAGCATGGGGCTCGTGCGGTCCGGCAGCCGCAGCGTGTGTGCGTGGGGCCGGTGCAGGATGATCCGGTCGTACAGGCGGCCGTCGCACTCCACCACCGCGGTGGCGTCCGCAGGCGGCTTCCCGTTCGAGCCGGGCGCGATGCGCTCCGGGTTCGTGGGCGTCGGCGGGCTGAAGAGCCAGTGCGGCAGCGCACCGCCGTTCCCGGACGTGAGCTCCGCTTCGCGGTGGAGCGCGTGCAGCGTGAGGCGCCTCTTCGTGGTCGTCATTCGTGCCCCTGGGCATGAGGTTGAACTGCGGGTTCAACCTCTATCGCAGTTCTTGTGATCTTGCTAGCATGCTCGCATGAAAACCGGAAAGCAGCGTCTACCCGAGGTGTTGGGTACACTCGCGCGCGTGCCGCACGTGAAGAAGGGCCTGAAGCTGGCCGCCTACCGGATGCGCCCGGAGCAGATCGCCGCGCTACGGCGCGAGGCGTTGAAGCGCGCCGCCGCGCGCGAGGTCGGAAAGCCGGATGCCAGCGAGCTGGTGCGCGAGGCCGTCGACCTCTGGCTGGCGAAGAAGGCTGCGAAGTAGCACCCGGCGGCCGCCCCCGGCGGCCGTCACTCGTCGAGCTCGGGCGGCGGATCGTCGATGGTCGGGGCGAGCTCGAGCAGGCCCACGCGCGCGAGTCGCCGGCGCGCCGCCTGCTGCTCGCGGCCGCCCGACTGCCGGCCGCGCGCGAACCGACCGCCGGGGCCCGAGCCGCGCCAGCGCAGTTCCGCGCCGCCCGGCAGGGCCGCCCGCAGCGCGGCGCCCTGCAGGCAACCGTCGCACGTGGGGAAGGAGGTTCCCTGGCCGCGGCTCGTCTGCAGCGTCCGCTGACGCCGCACGACCGCCTGGCGAAGCACGCACACGCGGACGGAGAGCGTGGCGCTCAGCGCGAGGCAGCGGAAGCGGGAGCCCGGCTCGAGCTCGCCGCCCGCCGCCGGATGAAGCGTCGCCACCTGCGCGCACGTCACCACTCCGCGGTGGCACCGCGGCCTGACGCTGTGCTAGTGCGCGGCCCCCATCGCGTAGCCCATGGACAAATCGAGGTCGGCGGTGCCGCGCGGATCGGCGTTCACGCGCGCGCCCTGGGGGAGGTTCGCGAAGTCGACCTGCACGTGCGCCGACCCCATCTGGCTGCCCGCGGGCGCCGGCGCCGCGGCGGCCGCGCCGAGCGTCGGCCCAGCGGCCCCAACGCCGATCCCGAAGAAGCGCCCGACCGCGCCCGCGATCGTCTTCACGCGCTCCCACAGGTCGACGAAGAAGGCCGAGATGGGCTCCCAGTTCTTCCAGATCACGTAGGCCGCGGCCGCGAGCGCGGCTCCCAGCGCGGCGATCCAGACGAGGGGGTTCGCGAGGTTGATGCCGAGCAGGAAGGCCAGCATCTTCCCGAGCACCGGGATGAGCAGCCCGCCTGCGCGGATGACGATCGGAAGCACCGCCCCGCCGAGCTTCGCGAACCACGCCACGGTGCTCGCGATCGTCGAGAGGAAGTCCGCGCCCATGTACACGCCGACCGCGACGAGTACGCCCTTGAGCCCGCCCATCATGTCGACGAGCCGGCCGAGCGTGTCCGCCCACCGGCGCATGGTCTCGACGAGCCGCTCGAGCCCTCCGCCCGCGAGCCAGCTCGACAGCGCGGCGCCCGCCTCCCGCGCCCAGGCGGCGATGCGGCCGCGGTTCCCCGCGAGCAGGTTCGTGAGCGCCCGCGCCAGCTCGGTGAGCGCCGGGAACAGGGCGCCGGCGGCGGCGGACCTGAGGCCGAGGAAGGACGTCTCCGTCTCGCGCATGGCGTTGTCCAGGTCGCCTGCGCCGCGCGCGAACGCCTCCTGGCTCCCCGCGAGCTCGGCGAAGCGGCGGCGCTGCTCGTCGATCGCCGCCGAGCCCTGCCCCAGGAACTGGCCCATCTGCAGCCCCGACTTCCCGAACGCCGCGCTCGCGAGCGCGGCGCGGCGCGCCGGGTCCTTCACCCGCTCGAAGGCGTCGGTCATCAGCGCGAGCGCGGCCTCGGTGCTCTTCGCGCCCTTCACCTGCTCGGCGAGCCGTGGCGAGACCTTCTGCAGGAACGCGAGCATGCTGCCGCCGCCCGCCTTCGCCTCGCCGAGGCCCTTGTTGAATCGGTCCATCGCCCCTGCGAACGCCTCCTGCTCGACGTCCGCCTGAGCCGCCGCGAACTGCAGCTGCGCGTAGGCGTCCACGGATAAGCCCACGCGCTGGGCCATCGTGGCGAGCTCGTCGCCCGCGTCTGCGGCGCCCTTCGTGATCCGGTAGAGCGCGAACGCCGCTCCCCCTGTGAGCGCGCCGAGCTTCGCGGCGAGCGCGGCCGCCTCGCGGCCCACGCTGCCGACGGCCCGCCCCACCCCACCGAACCCCTTCACGAGGCGGGGGAGCCCGGCCTCGTCGGAGAGCGCGCGGAGGCCGTTGTTCAGGCGTCGGACCGGCGCGGTGATCTTTTGCATCCGCGCGTTGATGGCGCGCAGCGGAGCCGTCGCGCGGTCCACCGCCTTGATCACCAGCGAGAGCGGGTACTCTTTCGCCATGGCCGGCCTCCGCTACCAGATCACCGCTACCGAGAACTCGCAGTCCTCGTCGGCGCCGGCGGCGTTCTTCGTGACCACGGTGAAGCCGCCCGCCGCGCTGGGGCCGTCGAGGTAGACGAAGCCGGCACCCTCGCTCACGCGCGTCAGGAGCACGGCGTAGGCGCCCGTCGGAGCCGCCGGCGCGATGGCGAGCGAGTACCGGCCTGCCGCGATCCGCGTCGGCGTGATGGTCGACCCGCCCGGCGCGCCGCCGCGCAGTCCGATCGATCCGTCGAGGCCGACCCGGGCCCAGAGCCGCAGGCGCGCGGGGTCGCTGCGGATGCCCGCCGTGATCACGTCCCGGAGCTGGGTGTTCGTGGGCTTGTCGAGCGCGATGCCCGCGCCCTCGACGACGGCCGCGATCTCCTCCTGCACCGCGTTCATCCAGTCGGCCGTCACGATGGTGCCGGGGACACCCTGCGTCGGGTCGCCGGCGCTGAACCTCCCCGCGACGTTGTCCGCCCCGTCGATCCTGTGCATGGCCTACTCCTCCGCCTTGCTGGTGGCCTCGTCCGCCCCGCCGGGCGCCGCGGGCTCCTGGCTGGTGGTGCGGACCACGTGCGTGCCGGCGCGCCCCGTGCCTGTGCGGAACAGGTGGTCCATGGCCGGCGCCGGGTCCTGCTGCTGGGTCTGCTGCTCGGGCTCGAGACGGTGCATCGGTGGCGCTCCTGGTGGAGAAGGGGAAAGGCGGCTCCCGCACAGGCTCAGAAGGAGAGGGAGCCGGGGCGGGTTCGAGGCCGGCCGCGCGACCTCACCGCGAGCTCGACTGGCGTGCCGAGATGCGCGCCGGTCGGGCGGAGGGCTACGCGCCGGGGAGCGTGACGGCGGTCCGGAAGTCGAACGCGCCCACGGCGAAGTCGAGGAGGCAGCGCCACCGCGTGCCGTCGTACGAGCCCTGCGGCAGCGTGCTGATGAGCGGCCCCTCCTGCCCGTTCAGGAAGCCCACGGCGAAGGTCGGGTTGAGCGTCGGGTCGGCGAAGACGTAGCTCCGCGTCCCCGTGAGGTGGCTGGCGCCCACGACGTCTCCGAAGATGCCGAGCAGCGGGTTCCCGACGCCGCTGTTCTTCCCGGTGGTCGGGTCGGCGGTGCTCGTGTTGAACTGCCTCACCGTGGGCGCGAGCTTCACCGGGCCGAGCCAGACACGCGGCGCGAAGTTCAGGGCCGACCCCTGCGGATCGGTCTGCCCCGCGAGGAGCGCCATCGCTTCGCCGAACACGTCGACGGACAGGGCGCCGGCGCCGCCGACGTTCTTGTGGTCCGCGTGGAAGAGGGCCTTCGTGTCGGCGAGCGTCGGCCCCATGCCGGCGTTCGCGCGCACCAGGTCGAAGGCCGCCTTCTCGATCGTGCGCGCCGCCGCTTCCCCGATCGCGCTCATGAGCTCCCGAAAGATGCTCAGATCGTCATTCACGATCGCCTTGCGGGTGAGCCCCACGATGTTGCCCTTGGTCCCGAGCGTCAGATCGGCCGCCTCGCCGTCCGGGATGTTCTTGAACTTGATCTCGCCGCCCTCGGGCGCGTCGTCGAGGGTGCCGAACGAGCCCGCCCGGTAGAACTTCGCCTTGCGAAAGTCCTGGAGGCTCTTGATCCCGCACCAGCGCCTGAACGTCGCGGGCGTCGCGGCGTAGAAGCCGAGGCTGATGTTGCGGGCTGCGCTCTCGAGCAGGATCGCGAAGTCGCTGGTCGTGTTCGAGCCCTCGCCGCGCACCTCGAGGGCGCGCTTCACCACGTCGATGGCCGGGCCGCCGGACGCCTTGCCGGCGCGCTCCAGGCACCCGCGCGCCAGGTCGGACAGCGTCCAGCCGGCGAGGTCGCCGGGGCCCTCGCCGACGTCCCGCAGCTGATCGGCGAAGGGACCGTCCTTCGCCGCCTGGCGAACGAGCTGCATGTGCCCCGCGCGCGTGATGATCGCGGCGGCGCCGGCCCGGATGAACTTCTCGCGGTCGGTCTCGCCCGCTTCGAACTGGTAGATCGAGGTCATGGTGTGAGTCTCCTGGCTTCCAAGGGAGCACCGTGCCGTCTGACACCGCGCGGCCGCGCTGTCAGAATCCTTCGGACCTGCCGCGGTGCCAGCGGGCGAGGGAGAACGGCCACGGCGCTGGCGACCGCGGGCGCCTCTGGAACGCGAGGCAGCGGCCGCCCGGACAGCGCGCGGCCGACGAGGTCGGCGAGCCGCGCCGCCTTCCACTCGACGGAGCCTCCGATCTGGTCCGCTGCTGCCCGCAGCCGGGTGTCGCGGACCTGGCGTCGATCGGGGAGCGGGACGCGCGTCCACAGCGCCGCCGCCACCTGGACGGCGAGCTCCTGGTCGAGGCCCCGGGCCTCCCGCTCGAACCGCTCCGCCAGCGCCGCGCTCGAGATCACGCGCCGTACCTCACCGCCCGCTCCGCGAGACGGGCCTCGGCGCGCTCCGAGTCCGCTTGCGCCTTCGCCACGGCGGACGGGTACTTCGCCCCGAGCTCGGCGACTGCCCAGCGCAGGGCGTTGATCTGACGCTCGATGGAGGACGCCACCGGACCCGACGCCCTGCCGACCTCGATGCGTCGGCGCAAGTGGGCCTCGAGCCTGAGCAGCGCCGCGAGGCGACGCCGGGCCCCGCTCTGGCTCGTGCCGCGCTCGCCGTTGGTCGCCGGGACCTCGATCGGCGCGCTCACGGCTTGGCCCCGCCGCCGGACGCGAGTTCTTCGAGCGCGCCATGCTCGGCCTGCCAGGTGACCCATCTTTCGATCGACTCCCGCGCTGCTCTACGCGCCTTCTGGCGGTTCGTGTCGTGGCCAGCGTCCTCGTCCCCGATGGCACGCATCAGCGAGCCGGCGATCCACGAGCCCCCGTCCCCGTCGGCGCCCGACTCGAGGTCGAGCGCTTCGGCGATCTGCGCGATCGTGGGCGGATAGCCGGCGCGCTGCAGCGCGCCGGCCGCGGCCGCGACGGCATCGGGGAGGGCCTCCGCGACGATCTCGCGCTCGTCCGCCTGGAGCGTCGCGACGACCTCGAGGAGGCGCGCGACGAGGCGCTGCACGTCGGCCGCGGGGAGCTCCGGGAGCGGCCTCTCGTCGTCGGCTGGAGGCGCCTTCTCGAGCTGGAGGCGGGCCTCGACCGCCGCGGGGTGCCGTGGCAGCTCCGCGTTCCGCCACTCCTCGAGTCCGACGGTTCGGTCGATGTCGACCACGCGCCCGCGCTCGTCGCGGCGCACGGACCGGCGCAGGCGACCCCCGGGGCCCGCCGCCTTGCTGACGGCCTGCTTTGATGCTTTCACGAGGGCTGCGAATTCAGCCAATTTCACGCGTTTTCCTTTCTGGCCGCACTGGCGGTCAATGGAGGACCCGTCAACCCGTCAACCGTCAACTTCGAAATTCCGCTGTAACTACCGCAACAACGCGGTCATTCGCACCCGCGGTGTAACCCCCTCAGGAAGAACCTACGGCACCCCGACCAGGGGGGGCGGGCGGATCCCCGACGCCGCGCGGCCGCCCATCACGCGCCTCGGGCGTCATGCGGTGGCGCCCTCACGCCGCGGTGGCGGCGGCATGTCGCGCAGCAGTTCGACGACGTAGGCCATGGAGGACGGGCCCGGATCTCCCGCCATCAGGCGCGGCAGCAGCGTCTCCCGCGTCCACGCGAGCGCGGCCTCCAGGCCGTGAGCCTCCAGAATCTGCTCGAGCTCGCCTCCGACCTTTGCCGAGCTCCCGCGCTTCGCCACCACGAGGCCGTGCCCCAGCCATCCGAGAAGGTACTCACGGAACTGCGTCCCAAGGGCGCCGAGCGGGCTGAGCTTGGCTTCTTCGCGCGCTCGTGCGCGTAGCTGCTGCTGCTCAGGTGGAGCGGGTGGATCAGGTAGAGTTACAACAGGTGTAATGGTGCCGCTGCCCGGTGCCGGTTCCTGTGCCGTTGGCTGTGCCGCGGGCTGTGCTGTCTGGACCGATGCGGGCCAGAGAATCTCCCGGAAACGCAGGAACCTAACGATGGTCGCGGGTGTGCTGGTACCTGTGCCGGTTCGCGTGTCGCTTGCCGTGCCGGATCGGTGTGCCGGCCGGATCTGCACCCAGCCATCCCGTTCCGCCCTCGCCAGGGCGCGACGGCGCAGGGCCACCTCGCCGTCCTTGGCGAGCTCCGCATCGAGGGCAACCCGCCCCCACACGCGCGGCGAGCGGTACGAGATCAGCGCCTCGCCGGTGTCGAGCGCGATGCCGTCCACCACGCCCGGCGCCGCGCGCGCGAGCTGCGCAACGCGGAGGAGCGTCTTCCCGTAGTCGCCCGGGAGCGCGAGCACGTAGTCGACCAGCGGGGCGGGCAGGGCGAGGAAGGGCGGGCGCTCTGCCATCGTCTATCGCTCCACGCGCCCCGCGCCCGCCACGTCGGACCGTCGCCCCGGGGCAGGGTCCGCGGCCGCGCTTCGGCCGTGCGGCAGGCCGCCGCTGATGATGGCGTCGAGCCCGCCGTCGGCGCGCACCAACCAACGATCGCCGGCGTCGCCGACGAAAACCGCATGGACGGGCAGGGCAGCCTCGCGGAGCCCCACCGCGCGTCGGGCCGCCGCTGCCACGATCACGGCCCCACTCACGGCTCGACTCCGAGCGCGCGGATGCGGGCGCCCACGCCCGGCGCCGGCGCGGCGCGGCGCGGGTTCGACCGGGCGCGCGACGGCTTCCCGCCGACGGTGAAGCCGTCGCGCGCGAGCTCCAGGACCTGCTCGAGCGGGATGCGCTGGCCGTTCCCCCAGGGCACCGGTCGGAGCAGCCCGCGCCGGATGAGCTCGTGCAGCGTCGCCCCGCGGTCGACGCGGAGCAGCCTCGCCGCCTCGCGGAAGGTGAGCGCGAGGGCGATGCGTTCGCCCAGCGCGTCGGTGCGCGCCCGCTTCACGGCTGCAGCTCCGCGGCAGCCACCCCGAGCACCGCCGCGAGCTTCGCGGCAGTCGCGGCGCTGACCAAGCCGGCGCGCTCGGCGAGGTACAGCGTGCTGCTCGAGAGGCCGGCCTTGACGGCGAGCTGCTCACGGGTCAAGCCGGCGCGCTCGCGGGCGGCGCGAACCGGGTTCTTCGTGTTTGGTATCGAAGTCATACGCGAAGGGTGCCGAAACCCTGCGCGCCTGGAATCCGACGAAACCCCGAAATCGACGGGTCGCGGACCCCTATTTCTTCCGACGCATGCGGTCGTCGATGCGCTTCACCGGATCGGCGCCTGTGTCGTCGACGCTCGCTCGTTCGATCCCGAGCTCGTGGAGTGCCTGCATCGCCGTCTTGTGAGGGAAGCCGCGCGCGCCCAGCACCGCGTTCAGGCTTCGGGCCGCCACGTCACGCGGACGTCCTGGGCCGGGCGCGCGGACGTGGCTGGGCATCATCTGCTCGGCGGAGGGCACGAAGCGAGCGACCTCCGCCAGCCTGATCGCTACCTCGTCGAGCTGGTCCGTGGTGAGCGCGCCGACCGTACCGCCCTCCGCGAAAGCCAGGGAGAGCAGGCTGCGCCAGCGCCGAGGGAAGGCGGATAGCAGCTCGCGGCGAGCGGCGCCCGAGTCGCCTTCCTCGCCCATCGCGCGGCGCACCCATCCGTCGGCTTCGGCGATGCTCCGCGCGTCGAGGGTCTCGCCTGCGAGGCCGACGAGGGCGCCGAGGCGCGCGCGCCGACGGAGCTCGTCGCCGAGCGCCGCGACAGCGTCGCTCGCCCGCTGGAGATCGTTCGCCCACCTGGCGACGCACGCCCGCTCGAGCCACCGCCGCAGCGCGAAGTCGCCCAGTGCGTCGGCGATCGAGCCGAGACCCGCTGTGGTGTTCCGCGTCATCCGCCTCCCGAGAAGCGGTCCCGAGCGAAGTTGAAGGCGGCGGGGGCTGGCGCCTCGGGAAGCGCCGGGGTCCGTCGACCCTGCCCCCTGCCGTGCCTGCAGCCTACGCGGCGGGTCCGACGCTCACGCCAGCGTCGGCACCTTCGTCGGCGCGCTGTGCGTCGCGTAGAACTTCCGCGTGGTCCTTGGCGAGCGGTGCCCGAGGAACGCCGCGACCTGGGCCGGGTCGGCGCCGGCGTCGATCGCCCAGGTGGCCACGGAGTGCCGCAGCCGGCCGGGGGTGAAGGGCGGGATGCCGGTCCCGCCGTCCGGCCGCTTCACCACCGCGCATGCGGCGCGCACCGCTCGGTCGTACCACTCGCGCGAGAACCCGTCGGGCGGGCGCCGCCCGGGCGCGGGTTTCCCGCCGGCCGCCCGCACGCGGGCCTCGTAGATCTTCGCCTTGTTCTCGGCGCGCACCTTCGCCATCCGCTCGGCGTGCGCGCGCAGCCGCTTCGCCGCCTCGAGCGCTTCCGCGCTCACGCGCGTCCGCTGCGGCTCGCCGCTCTTCCGCATCGGGCAGACGACCACGCCGGCCACGCCCTCCTGCTGTACGTGGCGGGGGAGGGGCTCGATGGTGCCCTCCGCCGCGAAGCGGACGATCTCCGTCGTGTGCCAGCCGGTGCCGGCCTGCAGCGTGAGTGCGTCACGCCAGGGCGCCGTGAGGTTCTCGATCACGAGCAGCACGTGGTCGCGCGGGACCACCTTGGACTTCGTGAGCTGGGCGGCGCGCGCCTGCGGGACCTTGAGCTGTCCGAAGACGGGGTCCTCGGCGGTGGTCACCCGGTGCACCTCGGTCCGGAGCCAGGTGTAGAGGCCTTTCAGGATCGCCGTCCGGTGGTGGCGCGAGGTGGCGCCCTTCAGCGGCGGCAGCACGTGGTCGAGCAGGCTCACCTTGCGCAGGTCGATCCCCTCGAGCCGATCGGCCCACCAGGCCAGGATGTTCTTCTGCTTCCGCCGCCAGCCGACCGAGTTGCCCTCGCTCTTCGAGAAGGCGAGGTACTCCTGCACGAGCTCGTCGGTGAGGAACAGGCCCTCGCGCGGCGCCTCGCCCCGCGGGTCATAGCCCTCCGGGTCGGCCTGGAAGCGGCGGAGCTGTTCGAGCGCCGAGGCGATGTTCGTGGCGCCGGTCGCGATCTCGTACCGCTGTCCCCGGATGCTCTGCCGGATGTGGAAGGTTCGCCGGCCGGAGGCGTCGCGCCAGATGCGCAGTCCCCGCACCTCGCATGGCTCCCAGTGGCCGCCCGTGGCTGTCATCGCACGCCTCCGCGCCTGGGGAATGGCTGGGGAATGGCGTACACCACCGCTCCGACACCAACGAAAACGGGCACCCCGGGTGCTCCGGAAGTGCCCGCCGTTTCTATCGTATTCGTGGTGCTGTGGAGTGGTGAGGGGGAGAATCGAACTCCCGACCTAGGGATTATGAGACCCTCGCTCTAGCCGACTGAGCTACCTCACCGGTCCTGCGGAACGCGGGTTCATATCCCTCTCGCCGGGAACGCGTCAAGCGCGGCGCGCGCCCGGCCGCCTGGTGGCGGGGAGGGCGCCGGCCGCCGACGCCGCGGCGCGGCGCGGGGGCGTCCGCACCGCGGGTCCCGGCGGCCCCGCGAGGCGACCTGACCTGCCGTCCTCCCTCGGGTTAGATCAGCGAGGCAGCCAGCGCTCACAGCGAGGGGAATCCATGGGCTCGAAACCGGCGAAGGACCAGACGCGGCGGGTGGAGAAGCGGGGCGACACGCCGAAGGCGCCGGATCGCGCCGAGCGGCCGCTGTTCGCCCGCGACGAGATCGCGCGGGTGCTGGAGGCCCGGGACCGCTGGACGCAGGAGGAGCTGGCGGAGGCGCTCGCGCGCCTGCCGCGCCGCAAGGCGGCCTTCCAGACGGACTCCGGCATTCCCATCCCCGACGTGATCGACCCGGCCCACCTGCGCGAGCACGACTTCCTGCGCGACGTGGGCTACCCGGGCGCGTACCCGTTCACGCGCGGTCCGCAGCCGACCATGTACCGGGGCCGGCTCTGGACCATGCGCCAGTTCGCGGGCTTCGGCACGCCCGCCGACACGAACCGGCGCTTCAAGTACCTGCTCGAGCACGGCGTGAACGGGCTCTCCACCGCCTTCGACATGCCGGCGCTCATGGGCTACGACGCCGACCACCCGATGAGCCGCGGCGAGGTGGGCAAGGAGGGCGTCGCGATCTCCACGCTGGAGGACTTCGAGATCCTGTTCGACGGGATCCCGCTCGGCGACGTCACCACCTCCATGACCATCAACGCGACCGCGGTGATCGCGCTCGCGATGTACGTGGCGGTGGCGGAGAAGCAGGGCGTGCCGCGCGCGAGGCTGGGCGGCACGCTCCAGGCGGACATGCTGAAGGAGTACATCGCGCAGAAGGAGTGGATGATCCCGCCCACGCCGGCGGTCCGCATCGTCTGCGACATGATCGAGTTCTGCGCGAAGGAGATGCCGCGCTGGAACCCGGTCTCGATCAGCGGCTACCACATCCGCGAGGCGGGGGCGACGGCGCTGCAGGAGCTGGCGTTCACGCTCGCCGACGGCATCGAGTACGTGCAGGAGTGCGTGGACCGCGGCATGGACGTGGACGCGTTCGCTCCGCGCCTCTCGTTCTTCTGGGACGTGCACAACGACCTGTTCGAGGAGGTCGCGAAGTTCCGCGCGGCGCGCCGGATCTGGGCGCGGACCATGAAGGAGCGCTTCGGCGCGAGGAAGCGCGAGTCGCTGCTGCTCCGCACCCACGCGCAGACGGCCGGCGTCTCGCTCACCGCGCAGCAGCCCTACAACAACGTGGTCCGCGTGGCGCTGCAGGCGTTCGCGGCGGTGCTGGGCGGCACGCAGTCGCTGCACACCAACTCGCTCGACGAGACCTACGCGCTCCCCACCGAGGAGGCGGTCACCGTCGCGCTCCGCACCCAGCAGATCATCGCGCACGAGTCCGGCGCCGACCGGGTGATCGATCCGCTCGCCGGCAGCTACTACGTCGAGTACCTCACCGACGAGATGGAGCGGCGCGCCGTCGAGTACCTCCGCCGCATCGACGACATGGGCGGCATGCTCCGCGCGGTGGAGGAGGGCTACCCGCAGCGCGAGATCGCCGAGAGCGCCTACCGCTGGCAGCGCGACGTGGAGAGCAACGAGCGGCTGGTGGTCGGCGTGAACGCGTTCCAGGCGCGCGAGGAGCAGCAGATCCCGCTGCTCCGCATCGACGAGACGGTGGCGCGCGAGCAGGTGGAGCGCCTGAAGGCGCTGAAGGGCCGGCGCAGCGCCGCGCGGGTGGCCGAGACGCTCGCGGGCGTGGAGCGTGCGGCGCGCGAGGGGACGAACGTGGTCCCGCCGGTCATCGAGGCGGTGAAGGCGTACGCGACGCTGGGCGAGATCGCCGACACCTTCCGCAAGGTCCACGGCACCTACCGCGAGGACGGCCGGTTCTAGGCCGGCGCTTCCGGTACACTGGCCGGGTGGACGGCTCCCCGGCGCCGCACTGGTCCGACGGCTACTACGGCCCGCTCTACCTGGAGCCGGTCGCGGACCTGCTCACCCCGGGCCTGACCGCGCTCGAGGCGGACGTCATCGCCGGCCTGCTCCGGCTCGGCCCGCGCGACCGCGTGCTCGACCTCGCCTGCGGGCACGGGCGCCACGCCCGGGCGCTGGCGGGCCGCGTCCGGGCGGTGGTCGGGCTCGAGCGCAGCGCCGCGTACCTGGCGCGCGCCCGGGCCTCGTCACCGGCGCCGGGCGGGGCGCCGGGCCCGGCCTGGCTCCGCGCCGACCTCCGCGCGCTGCCGCTGCGGCCGGGCGCGTTCGACGCCGCGTTCTCCTGGTACGCCTCGCTGTTCATGTTCGACGACGCGCGGAACGCCGCCTGCCTGGCGGCGCTGGCGACCGCGATCCGGCCGGGCGGGCGGCTCCTCGTCCACCACGCGAACCCGCTCCGGCTCGCGCTCCAGCCGCGCGACGCGTCGCGTCGCACCCTGCCGGACGGCTCCGTGGTGGAGGAGACCTCCGAGTTCGATCCCGCCACCGGCGTGGACCGCTGCCACCGCCGCCTGGTCCGCCCCTCCGGCGCGGTGTTGGCGGGCACGGCGGAGTTGCGGTACTACAGGCCTTCCGAGTGGAGGTCCCTGGCCGCTGGCGCCGGCCTCCGCGTCCTGGAGCTGACGAGCACGACCGGCGCGGGGGAGCACCCGGGCCGTGAGCTGGATCCCGAAGCGCCGGATCTCATCGCCCTCTTGGAGAAGCCGACCACATGAGCCCCGCCACCGAGCGCCCCCTCCGCATCCTCGTCGCCAAGCCCGGCCTGGACGGCCACGATCGCGGCGCCAAGATCATCGCCCGCGCCCTGCGCGACGGCGGCTTCGAGGTCATCTACACCGGCCTGCACCAGACGCCGGAGATGATCGTGGCCGCCGCCGTCCAGGAGGACGTGGACGCGATCGGCCTGTCGATCATGTCGGGCGCCCACATGACGTTGTTCCCGGCGGTGATCGAGCTGCTGAGGGAGAAGGGCGCCGCGGACATCGTGGTGTTCGGCGGCGGGATCATCCCGCAGGACGACGTGCCGCGCCTGAAGGAGAAGGGGACGGCCGAGGTGTTCCTGCCCGGCTCCTCCACCCAGGCGATCATCGAGTGGATCCGCGCGAACATCCGTCCGCGCGCCGCGGCCGCCTAGGCGCGAGCCGACCCGCCCCGCCCGGCGAGGCCCGCTCCGTGCCGCCGGGCGCCCGCCCGGCCGCCCGCCCGCGCGCGGCGTCGCACGCGTTCGGCAGTGACCCCATCGGTGCCCACGGAGCGCACTCCGCCGGCCTAGTGTCTCCTGCGGGAGGCGCTCATGCCTGCACGCGTGGAGGAGCGGCTCGTCGCGGGCGGCGAGGGCGGCGCGCTCGTCGTCCACCACCTGGTGCTGCGCGGCTCGAACCGCGCCATCGGCCACCACCTCGGGGAGATCGCCCGGACCCGCTACGGCCTGGAGGCGACCGCGGCGCGCGATCCGCTGCGCGTCCGCGTGCAGCAGGAGTGGCTCCGCCGGAACGCGCCCGTGCTCCACGAGCGCGTGCGCGGCGCCGCGGACGCGCTCGGGGTGGACGCGGACGACGACGCCTACGACGTCTCGCGCCTCGGGGCGCCGCCGCCGGTGGCGGGCTGCTCCGCCGCGTTCGTCCCGCCGCGCGACGCCGCCGCCGGCCACCCGCTCGTCTCGCGCGCCTTCGACTTCGCGCTGCCGTGCGGGCGCGGACCGCGGGGCAGCGGGCCGGGCGCCGACCGGCCCTACCTGCTCGAGCTGCACCCGACCGACGGGCACGCCACGCTGGCGGTGGTGGCGTTCGACCTGCTGGGCGGCGCGCTCGACGGGATCAACGCGGAGGGGCTGGTGGTGGTGGCCGCCTCCGACGTGGAGGCGGCCGAGGCGCGCCCGCTCGAGCCGGAGGCGGAGACGGTGGGCCTCGACGAGCTGCAGCTCGGGCGGCACCTGCTCGAGACCTGCGCGAACGCGATCCAGGCGCGCGAGGCGCTGCTCGCGGCGAAGCACCACTACGCCGCGTACCCGGTGCACTGGCTGGTGGCGGACCGCCACGGCGACGCGTTCGCGTTCGAGGTGGGCCTGGGCCGCAACCGCGCGCACCTGCTGGACGCGGCCGGCCTCCCGCTCGTCCTCACCAACCACGCGCTGCACCGCCACCCCGAGCGCGAGCCGCTGCCGGCGGGACCCGGCCCGGCGGGCACCTACGCGCGGTGGCGCGCGCTGCGCGGCGCGCTGGCGGAGGCCTCCGAGCCGTGGACGCCGCCGGCGCTCGCCGCCGCGGCGGCGCGCGCGTTCGTGGAGCCGCCGGGCGGCCCCGGCGAGCTCACCGACGAGCGGACGCTCTGGCACGGGGTCTACGACCTGCGGGAGCGCGCGCTCGAGGTGACGTTCTTCGAGCGCGACGAGCCGGATCCGCTCCGCCGGGGCGGGCTCCGCTCGGTGCGCACCCCGCCGCTCCGCTTCGAGCTGCGGGACTGACGACCGCGCTACCCGCCGGTGCCGATCATGGGCAGCAGCCCGTCGCCGCCGCGCTCCATGTCGTGGCGCTCGCCCTTGCCGAGCAGCGCCGCGCGGATGGCCGCGGCGATGTCCGCGTCGCTGGCGGCGCCGCGCAGCAGCTCCTTCAGCCCGAGCCGCTCGCGGCCGCCGAGGCAGGCGCGCAGCGAGCCGTCGGCGCCCACCCGCACGCGGTTGCAGCCGTCGCAGAAGTTCTCGGTCATCGCGCCGATGAAGCCGACCAGGCCGGTGACGGTCCGGCCCTCGTGCTCGGAGGTGCCGCGCATGTGGTAGGCGGGCCCCCAGCCGCGCGTCGCGTCGGGCTCGAGCCGGATGCCCTGCGCCTCGAGCAGCCGCTTCACCTCGGCGGTGGGCACCGGCTTCCCGGGGCCGAACGGCATCAGCTCGATGAACCGAGCGGTGGCCCCGAACCCCCAGGCGAAGCGGGCCAGCGCGCCCAGCTCGTCGTCGTTCTGCCCGCGCACCACCACCACGTTCAGCTTCACCGACGCGAAGCCGGCGCGGTAGGCGGCCTCGATCCCGGCCACGATCCGCTCCAGCGTCGCGGCGCGGCCGGCGATGCGGTGCAGCTTCTCCGCGTCGAGCGTGTCGAGCGAGACGTTGAGCCGCGTGACGCCCGCATCGCGGAGCGGGCCGGCGAGCGCCTGGAGCAGGTGGCCGTTCGTGGTGAGCGCCACCTCCTCGATGCCGGGGGCGCGCGCCACCTCGCGGATGACGTCCAGCACGTCGCGGCGGAGCGTGGGCTCACCGCCGGTCAGGCGCACGCGCCGGATGCCCAGGCCGCCGAAGATGCGGACCAGCCGCGCGACCTCGTCGCGGGCGAGCGGATCCTCGTGCGTCTCCGGCGCGGCCGGCGAGCAGTAGCTGCACCGGAAGTTGCAGCGATCGGTGAGGGAGAGCCGGAGGTAGACGATCCGGCGGCCCTGGCCGTCCACGAGCGGCGGGTCGGCGGGGGAGGGGTGTTCCTGGAGCACGGCGCCTCATACCACCACCGCGGGGGGAGGAGAAAGCGACCGGGACGCCTGCGCGGCCGCGCACAGCCGCGCCCTCAGGCAGTCGAAGGGTCGCCGCTCGACAGGCTCGGGGCGAGCGGAGCCCGGAGATCCGCCCGGGGCGAGCCCGTCGAGCCCCGAGCGGCCCGGCCCGGGATCAGATGGGCCGCTCGTCCGAGGGCCGCGACAGCTCCAGCAGCTCGTCCTCGCCGAGCGACAGGAACGCGTCGGCGGCGCGCGGGTCGAACTGCGTCCCCGCGCAGCGCAGGATCTCCTTGCGCGCGTTCTCGGTGGAGGTGCGCTTGCGGTAGGGCCGGTCGCTGGTCATCGCGTCGAAGCAGTCGGCGATCGCGAAGATGCGCGCCGAGAGCGGGATGGCGTCGCCGGAGAGGCCGCGCGGGTAGCCGCCGCCGTCGAAGCGCTCCTGGTGGCAGAGCACCATCTCGGCGGGCACCTGCAGGAAGTCGACGCTCTTCAGGATGTTGAAGCCGATCTGCGGGTGCTTCCGCATCTCGGTCCACTCCTCCGGCGTCAGCTTCCCCGGCTTCAGCAGGATCGCGTCGGGCACGCCGATCTTGCCGATGTCGTGCAGCAGCGCGCCGCGGCCCACGTCCGGGAGCGCGGTCTCGGCGAGCCCCACCCGGCGCGCGATGGCGAGCGTGTAGCGCACCACCCGCTGCGAGTGGTCGCTGGTCTCGTGCTCGCGCGCGTCGAGCGCCGCCACCAGCGTCCACAGCGTCTGCGAGTAGGTGCTCTCGAGGTCGTGGAGGGTGCGGGAGAGCTCGGCGGTCTTCTCCTTGACCCGGTTCTCGAGGCTCCGGCGGTACCGTCCGCGCGCCAGCTCCAGGCGCCGACGGCCGAGCGCCCGCTCGATCGCCCGGATGAGCTCGGTGACCTTGGGCGGCTTCAGCAGGTAGTCCGCCGCGCCGTTGCGCAGGCACTCGACCGCCGCCTCGGTGTCGCCGTAGGCGGTCAGCATGATGACCGCGGTGTCGGGCGAGGCCTCGCGCATCTGCTCGAGCAGCCAGAACCCGTCGCGCGCCGGCATCCGCACGTCGCTGATGACGAGCGGGTAGTCGGTCTTGCGCGCCTCGTCGAGCGCCGCCTCGGCGCTCGCCACGGTGGTGCAGACGTAGCCTTCTTCCCGCAGGAGCACCGTGATGACGTCCCGGACCGCGGCGTCGTCGTCCACGATGAGGATCCGGGTGGCTTCGGGGGCGATCTCCGTCATTGGTAACCGGGGCGGACTGGGCGAACCCAAGAGGGGAGAAGCGCGCGGAGTATAGCATGCAGGTACGCTCCCCAATGTGTAGGGTAGCAGAGGGCGGGCGGGCAAAGGAGCGGCGCGTCTTGACCCGGCTCGAACCCATCGCTACATCGGCGGCGCAATGAGCGTACCCCGCAGCAGCCTGCCGGTCCTCGGCACCGAGGCGCCCACCTCGCGGCGCGACATCGCGACCGCGATGCGCGAGCGCGGCATCCCCATGGACGCCAAGAAGCCGAGCTGGCTCCGGGTGAACGTGCCGGGGGGCGAGCGGTACCAGAAGGTCCGGGAGACGCTGAAGGGCCTCCAGCTCCACACCGTCTGCGCCGAGGCGCACTGCCCGAACGTGGCGGAGTGCTGGGGCGGCGGCACCGCGACCGTCATGCTGATGGGCGACGTGTGCACCCGCGGCTGCCGCTTCTGCAACGTGAAGACGGCCGCCCACCCGCCCGCGCTCGATCCCGACGAGCCGCGCCACCTGGCCGAGGCCATCGCCGAGCTGGCGCTCGACTACATCGTGGTGACCAGCGTGGACCGCGACGACCTGCCCGACGGCGGCGCCGCGCACTTCGCCGACGCGATCCGGCGGTTGAAGGAGATCCCCGGGCTGCTGGTCGAGGTGCTCACGCCGGACTTCCGCGGCGACCCGGAGGCCGTGCGCACGGTCGGCCGCGCCGCGCCGGACGTCTTCGCGAACAACCTCGAGACCGTGCGCCGGCTCACGCCCGCGGTCCGCGACGCGAAGGCCACCTACGACCAGACGCTCGGCGTCCTCGCGCAGATGAAGCGCGAGTTCCCGCAGGTGGTCACCAAGTCGTCGATCATGGTCGGCCTGGGCGAGCAGGAGGCCGAGGTGGTCGAGGCGATGCGGGACCTCCGCGCGCACGGCGTCGAGATCCTCACGCTCGGCCAGTACCTGCGGCCGAGCGCGTGGCACCTGCCGGTGGTGGAGTACGTGTCACCCGAGCGCTTCGCGGCGTACCGGGACCAGGGGCTCGCCCTCGGGTTCCGGTACGTGGCGAGCGGCCCGCTGGTCCGGTCGTCGTACCGCGCCGCGGAGCTGTTCCTGCGCGGCGAGATCGAGTCGAGGACGAAGCCCCGCTGACAACAGGAGCGAGCATGCGCCGAGAGCACGTGGTGGGTCCGCCGACGAGGCATCACCCGCGCGAGGCACGGGACTACGAGCCCGGCCGGTTCCTGAAGGAGTTCCCGCTCCACACGGTCATCCGTGAGGACGGCTCCGCAGATCCGGACGAGGTGGTCCTGCCGGACGCGGAGGCGCTGCGGCTGTACCGGTGGATGGTGCTGAACCGCGCGCTCGACGAGCGGATGATCACGCTCCAGCGCCAGGGGAGGATCGGCTTCTACATCGGGTCGATCGGCGAGGAGGCCACCGTGCTCGGCACGGCGGCGGCGATGGACGAGCGCGACTGGATCTACCCGTGCTACCGCGAGCACGGGGCCGCGCTGCTGCGCGGGATGCCGCTCGTCACGTTCGTCTGCGACCTGTTCGGCAACGGCGGCGACGCCATGAAGGGCCGGCAGATGCCCTGCCACGAGGCGTGGCGGCCGGGTCGCTTCACCTCGATCAGCTCGCCCATCGCCACCCAGGTCTCGCAGGCCATGGGCGGCGCCTGGGCGGCGAAGCTGAAGGGCGAGGAGATGGTCGCCATCACCTACTTCGGCGAGGGCGCCACCAGCGCGCACGACTTCCACACCGGCCTGAACTTCGCGGCGGTGCGGAAGATCCCGGTGGTGTTCGTGTGCCGCAACAACGGCTGGGCCATCAGCGTGCCGCGCGAGCGGCAGACCGCCTCCGAGACCATCGCGCAGAAGGCGATCGCGTACGGCATGCGCGGCGAGCGCGTCGACGGGAACGACCTGCTCGCGGTGTACGCCGCCACCCGCCGGGCCCGGGCGCGCGCCGCCGCCGGCGAGGGCCCGACGCTGCTCGAGTGCGTGACCTACCGCATCGAGGGGCACTCGACCTCCGACGACCCGCGCGCGTACCGGCCGGCCGAGCTGGTCGAGCCCTGGAAGCGCAAGGATCCGATCCTGCGCATGCGCCGCTACCTCTCGCGGCGCGGCGCGCTCGACGAGGCGCAGGACGCCGCGCTCCGCGACGAGCTGCGCGAGCAGATCCAGGCGGCGCTGAAGGAGGCCGAGGCGTTCCCGGCCAAGCCGGCCATCGAGACGCTGTTCGCCGACGTGTACGAGGAGCCGCTCTGGCAGCAGCGCGAGCAGCTCGCCGAGATCGAGGCGGCGGTCGCCGCGGACCCGCGCGCGGCGAACCCGCGCCACTCCGACGCGTGATACAGGGGGCCGCATGCCCACCATGAACATCATCCAGGCGGTCAACGACGCGCTCCGGATCGAGATGCGCAAGGATCCGGACGTGGTGGTGCTGGGCGAGGACGTCGGCAAGTTCGGCGGCGTGTTCCGCGCCACGCAGGGGCTCTACGACGAGTTCGGCGCCGACCGCGTCATCGACACCCCGCTCGCCGAGGGCGGCATCATCGGCACCGCGGTGGGCATGGCGCTCTATGGCCTGAAGCCGGTGCCGGAGATCCAGTTCGCCGACTTCATCTTCCCGGCGTTCGACCAGATCGTGAACGAGGTGGCGAAGTACCGCTACCGCTCCGGCGGCCAGTACGCCTGCCCCATGGTGATCCGCACGCCGTACGGCGGCGGCATCAAGGGCGGCCACTACCACTCGCAGTCGCCCGAGGCGATGTTCATCCACACCGCCGGCCTGAAGGTGGTCGTCCCGTCCAACCCCTACGACGCCAAGGGGCTCCTCATCAGCGCCATCCGCGACCCGGACCCGGTGCTGTTCTTCGAGCCGAAGCGCGTCTACCGCGCCGCCAAGGGCGACGTGCCCGAGGGCGAGTACGCCGAGCCGCTCGGCAAGGCCAGGATCACGCGCGCCGGCAACCAGGTGACGGTGATGGCCTGGGGCTCGATGTGGCACGAGGTGGACCAGGCCGCGCGCGAGGCGGCGGCCGAGGGGTTCGACTGCGAGGTCATCGACCTCCGCTCGCTCCAGCCGCTCGACCTCGAGACCATCGTGGCGTCGGTGTCGAAGACCGGGCGCGCCATCGTGGTGCACGAGGCGCCGCGCACCTGCGGGTTCGGCGCGGAGATCGCCGCGCTGGTCCAGGAGCGCTGCTTCCTGCACCTCGAGGCGCCGGTGGCGCGCGTCACCGGCTTCGACACGCCGTTCCCGTACACGCTCGAGAACGAGTACCTGCCGCGCGCGCCGCGCATCCTGAAGGCCATCCGCGAGGTGGTCGCGTACTGAGGGGGAGTCGTCCATGGCCTACAAGCTCGAGCTCCCCGACATCGGCGAGGGGGTCGTCGAGGCGGAGGTCCAGCAGTGGTTCGTCGCCCCGGGCGACGCGATCACCGAGGACCAGCCGCTCGTCGAGGTGATGACCGACAAGGCGACGGTGGTGATCCCGTCGCCGAAGCGCGGCACGGTCGTGAAGCTGTTCTGGAACGTGGGAGACGTGGCCAAGGTGCACTCGCCGCTGGTCGAGATCGAGCTCGACGACGCGCCGCCGCGCCCGGCGCCCGAGGCGCCGGTGCGCGCCGCCACCGCGGCGGCGACGGCGCAGGCGGCCGCGGCGGCGTCGGTGGCGGTCGGCCGCCCCGCCCACCCGGAGGAGGCCACGCCGGCGGCCGCACCCGCCGCCCCCGCGCCCGCGGGCGCGAAGGCGCTCGCCACCCCCGCCGTGCGCGCCATGGCGCGGGAGCTGGGGATCGACGTGAACACGGTGCCGGGCACCGGCCCGGGCGGCCGCGTCACCAAGGACGACCTGTCGCGCGCCCGCGGCAAGGTGAACGGGCACGGCGGCGAGACGGAGGTGCCGGCCCCGGCGCCCGCCGCGGCCCGCGCCCCGGTGCCGGCGCCGTCGCCGGCCGGCCCGCCGGAGGCGGACGAGCGCATCCCGCTGCGCGGCATGCGGCGGAAGATCGCCGAGAACATGGCGCGCTCGAAGCGGACCGCCGCCCACTTCACGTTCGTGGAGCAGGCGGACGTCACCGAGCTGGTCCGGGTGAAGGACCGGATCGCCGCCGCCGCGAAGGAGGAGGGCGTCCGCGTGACGTTCCTGCCGTTCGTGGTGAAGGCGGTCGTCGCGGCGCTGCGCAAGTTCCCGAAGCTGAACGCGTCGCTCGACGACGAGCGCGGCGAGATCGTGGTGAAGCACCGGTACGACCTGGGCGTCGCCTCGGCCACCGACGCGGGCCTGGTGGTCCCGGTGATCCGCGCGGCCGATCGCCGCTCGCTCCTCGATCTCGCCCGGGAGATCGAGCGGCTCTCGCAGGACACCAAGGCCGGGCGCATCCGCCCCGAGGACCTGGGCAGCTCCACGTTCACCATCACCAGCCTGGGCGCGCTGGGCGGGCTGTTCGCCACCCCGGTGCTGAACCACCCCGAGGTCGGCATCCTGGGCATCCACCGCATCCGGCCCACGCCGGTGGTGCGCGACGGGCAGATCGTCGCCCGCGACGTGATGCACGTCTCGCTCACGAGCGACCACCGCGTGGTGGACGGGCACGAGGCGGCCGCGTTCACCTACCAGGTGATCAAGTACCTCGAGGATCCCAACCTGCTGTTCATGCAGATGGTGTGATCGACTCGCACTGCCACCTCGACGCGCGCGCGTTCGACGCGGACCGGGCCGAGGCGCTGGCCCGGGCGCGCGCCGCGGGGGTCACCGACGTGATCGTGCCGGCGGTGGGGCCGGAGGCCTGGGCGCCGCTGGCGGCGTGGGCCGCCGCGACGCCGGGCGTCCACCACGGCCTCGGCGTCCACCCGCAGCTCCTGCCGGAGCTCGATCCCGGCGGCGACGACCGCCGGCTCGCCGACCTCGAGGCCGCGCTCTCGCGCGGTGGCGCGGTGGCGGTCGGGGAGTGCGGGCTCGACGCGCCGAGCGTCGAGGCGGGCGCGCCCATGGACCGCCAGGTGGCGGTGCTGCGCGGCCACCTGGCGCTGGCGCGCCGCTTCCGGCTGCCGGTGATCCTGCACTGCCTGCGCGCGCACGAGCCGCTCCTGGCGCTGCTCGCCGAGGCGCCGCTCCCCGCGGGCGGCGTGCTGCACAGCTTCTCCGGCAGCGCCGACCAGGTCCGCGCCTACCTGCCCTCGGGCCTGCACTTCTCCTTCGCCGGCCCGCTCACCTACGAGCGCGCCCGGAAGCCGCTCGACGCCGCGCGGGCGGTCCCGCGGGACCGGCTGCTCGTCGAGACCGACGCGCCCGACCAGACCCCGCGCCCCCACCGCGGCCGCAACGAGCCCGCCTACCTCCCCGGCATCCTGGCCGCGCTGGCGGGCGCGCTCGGCACCGGCGCGGCGGAGGCGGACGCGCTCACCACCGCGAACGCCCGCGCGCTGTTCCGGCTGGCTTGAGCGGCGCGCGCGGCCGCGCTACACCGGGCCCGCATGGCCGGCGACCGCCCCGTCTCCCCCCGCCTCGATCGCACCGCCCGGCTGCTCGGGCTCGAGGCCATGGACCGGCTGGCGCGCGCACACGTGGTGGTGCTGGGGATCGGGGGGGTCGGGACGGTCGCGGCCGAGGCGCTCTGCCGCGCCGGGGTGGGGCACCTCACGCTGGTGGACGGCGAGCGCGTCGAGGAGACGAACGCGAACCGCCAGCTCCACGCGCTCGACGGCGCGTTCGGCGCGCCCAAGGCGGAGGCGCTGGCGGAGCGGCTCCGGCGCGTGATGTCGGGGGTGCGGGTGGACGCGGTGGTCGGGCGCTACGACGAGGGGAGCGCGGAGCGCCTCGTGCCGGAGGGCGTGTCGTTCGTGGTGGACGCGATGGACACGGTCGTCGCGAAGCTGCACGTCATCGCGCGCTGCCTGGAGCACCGCATCCCCATCGTCACCTCGCTCGGCGCGGCGCGGCGGCTCGACCCCACCGCGATCCAGGTGACGGACCTCTGCGAGACGCACACCGACCAGCTCGCCAAGGACGTGCGCAAGTACCTGCGCCGCCGCTTCGGGATCTCCGCCACCGCGCCCACCGGCGTCACCGCGGTCTGGTCGGTGGAGGCGCCGCGGCCGACGCTGGCGCTGCCCGGCGACGAGGACGGCATCCCCGGCACGCGCCCGCGGCTGCCCGGCGAGCGGCGCCGCGAGCCGAAGTGCTACGGGAGCGCCATGTTCGTCACCGGCGCGTTCGGCCTCGCCGCGGCCGCGGCGGTGGTGCACGCGCTCGGCGGCGTGGCGCCGGTCGCGCCGCGCACGCTGTCCGAGGCGGAGGCGAAGCGCCGGCGCAAGCCGCGCGCCCGGTGACGCGACGCTCGGACGCGGGCCGCGCGGCCGCGCGCACCGGGCGGCCGGTGCCCGGACGGCCGGCCGGCGAGGACGCGGGTCGCGGCCGCCCACGCGCGCCGCGGCGCGGTGCCCTGTCCGGGAACGCGTTTTGCGTTTACCCGGCCCCATCCCGCCGTTAGAGTCCGCGCGTGCGCGGGGACACCCGCGCTTCGCTCTTCCAGGTCCTTCATCGAGGGAACGCCATGCCCACCCAGACCTACGACGCCATCGTGATCGGCGCCGGCACCGGCGGCTACCCGGCCGCCATCCGCCTCGCCCAGCTCGGCAAGACGGTCGCGCTCGTCGAGAAGGACGCCACCCTGGGCGGCGTCTGCCTGAACTGGGGGTGCATCCCGTCGAAGGCGCTCATCGCGGCCGCGAACCTGGTGGACGAGATGCGCGGCGCCGCCGATCGCGGGATCATCGCCGAGCCGCCGCGCGTCGACGTGGCGAAGCTGCGCGAGTTCAAGGACGGCGTGGTGAAGAAGCTCACCGGCGGCGTGGCGCTGCTCGAGAAGGGCAACGGCGTCGAGGTGGTGCGCGGGACCGCCACCGTGGTCGCGCCGAACGCGGTCGAGGTGGCCGGCAAGGACGGGCAGAAGACGCGGCTCGAGGCCGGCGCGATCCTGGTCGCCACCGGCGCGCGGCCCATCGAGATCCCGGGGTTCGCGTTCGACGGGAAGGACGTCTGGAGCGCGCGGGAGGCGGTGGATCTCCCGGAGGTGCCGAAGCGCCTGGTCTGCATCGGCGGCGGCATCATCGGCATGGAGCTCGGGACCGTCTACGCGAAGCTCGGCGCGCAGGTGACCTTCGTCGAGGCGCTGCCGCAGGTGCTCACCGGCGTCGATCCCGACGCGGTGCGCCTGGTGCAGAAGGGGCTCCGCCAGCGCGGCGTGGCCGTGCACGTGAACGCGAAGGCGAAGGGGTACGAGCGCCGCGGCAAGGAGCTGGTCGTCAAGATCGAGATCGAGGGCAAGGAGCAGGAGCTCCCCTGCGACAAGATCCTGGTCGCGGTCGGCTTCAAGCCGAGCTCGGCCGGCTTCGGCCTCGAGCAGGTCGGCGTGAAGATCGGGCCGAAGGGCTTCATCGAGGTCGATCAGCAGTACCGCACCAGCGTGCCGACCATCTTCGCCGCCGGCGACGTGACCGGCCCGCCGCTGCTCGCGCACAAGGCGTCGAAGGAGGGCGAGATCGCCGCCGAGGTCATCGCGGGCCACAAGACCGTGCGCGACTGGGTGGGGATGCCCACCGCCATCTTCACCGACCCCGAGGTCGCCGCGGTGGGCCTGTCGGAGGAGGAGGCGCGCAAGCAGGGGTACGATCCGATCGTCGGCAAGTTCGCGTTCGGCGCGCTGGGCCGCGCCATCGCGATCCACCACACCGAGGGCTTCGTGAAGGTGGTGGGCGATCGCAAGACGAAGCTCCTGCTCGGCGCGAGCATCTGCGGGCCCGAGGCCGGCGACCTCATCGCCGAGGCCGCGCTGGCGCTGGAGATGGGCGCGTACCTGGAGGACGTGGCGCTCACCATCCACGCCCACCCGACGCTCCCCGAGGCGCTCAACGAGGCCTGCCGCGCCGCGCTCGGCGAGGCCATCCACATGCTGAACCGCCCGGAGCGCCCGAAGAAGGGCGAGGCCGCCGCGGGCGCTCGGGCCTGACGCGCGCTCCGCCGGGCACCGGCGCCGCTGCCCGGCGGCGCGCGGTCCGGCGGGGAGGGATCGATGCCGCGCGTCCTGCGCACCTACCGCCTCGGCCGCGTCGAGTACGAGGACGGGCTCGCGCTCATGCGGCTCGCCGCCGACGCGGTCCGCGCCGGCACGCCCGCCGCGACCGACTTCCTGTTCCTGCTCGAGCACCCGCCGGTGCTGACGCTCGGCCGCAGCGCCGGGCGCGAGCACATCGTGGCCGCGCCGGCCTGGCTCGAGAAGCAGGGCTTCGAGATCCACGAGACCGACCGCGGCGGGGACGTCACCTACCACGGGCCCGGCCAGATCGTCGGCTACCCGGTGCTCGACCTGAACGGCCGCAAGGACGTGCGGCGGTACGTGGGGGCGCTGGAGGAGGCGATGATCCGCACCTGCGCCGACTTCGGCGTGGAGGCGGGCCGCCACCCCGAGCACCGGGGCTGCTGGGTGGGGCGCCGGAAGATCGGCGCGATCGGCGTGCACCTCTCGCGCTGGATCACCTCGCACGGCTTCGCGTTCAACGCCCGCACCGACCTCGCGCACTTCCAGGTGATCGTCCCGTGCGGCATCGCGGATCCGCGCCTCGGCGTGACCAGCCTCGAGGCCGAGCTGGCGGCGCGGGGCCGGGCCACGCCGGAGCAGGCCGAGATCGAGAACCGGCTGGCCGCGCACCTCGCGGACGTCCTGGAGCTGGCCCGCGCCGACGCCGGGCCCGACCTGCGCACCATCTCGGTGGTCCCGGTGCGGCCGGACGGGCGCGTGCTGCTGCTCCGGCGGAGCGTGGAGCGCGGCGGCTTCTGGCAGCAGGTGACCGGGCGGATCGAGCCGGGCGAGGCGCCGGAGCAGGCCGCGCGGCGGGAGCTGCGCGAGGAGACCGGCGCCGATCTCCCGGTGGTGTCCCTCGGCTACCGGCACGCGTTCGGGCTCGACCCCAGCGTCAACCGCGTCCGGCCGGGCGCGCTCGTGGTGGTCGAGGAGGTGGCGTTCGCGGCCCGCGTGCCCGACGGGTTCGAGCCGCGCCTCTCCGGCGAGCACACCGAGCACGCCTGGGCCACGGGGGAGGAGGCGGCCGCGCAGCTGCGCTTCCCCGGGCTGCGGCGGGCGGTGCGCCTCGCGCTCAGCGCCCGGCGCTGAGCCCCTCGAGCGCCTGCGCCGTCGCGACGAAGCCCCCGGGCGCGTCGCGCACCCACTCCGCGATGCGGAACACCGCCCCGCCGGCGCGCCGCTCGCCCGGGCCGAGGCGGATCTCGCCCGCGTGCAGGCACACCTCGACCCGGCACAGCGCCCCGGCCGCGCGGGCCAGCGACTCGCTCAGCCCGGCCCCGAGCTCGGCGGCCTCGGCGCGCGCGGCGCGCGCCGACTCGGGCACCGGCGGCAGCACGCGCGTGGCGAGCAGCGTCCCGCTCGCGCGCACGTCGATCTCCCACCCGGCCGCGGACAGCCGGCCCGCGGCGGCGTCCTCCAGCTCGAGCAGCGCCAGCACCTCCGCGGGCTCGAGCCCGCCCGCCGGCGCGAGCGACACGTGCAGGACGGCGGCCCGCGCCGCGTGCTCCTCCGCCTGCCCGGCGAGGCCCGCCGCCGCCCGCAGCGCCTCGAGGAACGCCGGCGCCGAGCCGAAGCGCTCGTCGGGGCGCTTCGCCAGCGCGCGCTCCACCACCGCGTCCACCGCGGTCGGCACCGGCGCGAGCCGTCCGGGCCGCGGGGGCGGCGCGCTGAGGTGCAGCCGCTCGAGCTCGAACTGGTCCTCCGACCAGAACGGCAGCTCGCCGGTGAGGAGCTGGTACAGCAGGACGCCGAGCGCGTAGACGTCGGCGCGCGCGTCGATCGCCTCGCCGCGGATCAGCTCCGGCGCCATGGCGTGCGCCGAGCCGAGCCGCTCGCCCGTGACGGTGATGCTCGGATCGTCCGGACCGGCGGCGTGGGCCACCCCGAAGTCGAGCAGCTTCACCCGGGGCGGATCGCCGCTCTCCACGAACACGTTCGACGCCTTGACGTCGCGGTGGACCACGCCCGCCTGGTGCGCGGCGTCGAGCGCGGTGCACACCGGCGCGAGCAGCTCCACCGCCTCCGGCAGCGACAGGCGCCCGCGGGCGAACACCAGCTCGAGGAGGCTCCGCCCCTCCAGCAGCTCCATGGCCACGAACGGCCGGCCGTCGGCGAGCGACCCCAGCTCGAGGATCTCCACGACGTTCGGGTGGCGGAGCCGGGAGAGGATGCGCGCCTCGCGCACGAAGCGGCTCGCCATCTCCGGGGAGGCGGCGTAGACGTGCGACAGGACCTTCACCGCCGCGCGGCGCCCGGTGGCGCGGTGCGCCGCGAGGTAGACGACGCCGTGACCGCCGGCCGCGAGCGAGCGGACCAGCTGCCAGTCGCCGGCGAACGCGCCGGCGGCGAGCGTCTCCGGCGCCGGGGCGCGGCCTCCGACCGGGGGGGTGGCACCGGGGAGGGGAAGGGTGGCCTTTTCCTCGGGCATCCTCGATCCCCGGTTTAGCATGGGCGCGTGAGCCTCACTCCCCGCGCCGTGCTGGCCGGCTCCGTCTTCGGCCTGCTCCTCGCGGCGGGCAACGTCTACATGGGGCTCCGGACGGGGTTCTGGGAGATCGGCATCGTCACCGCGACGGTGCTCGCCGCGGCCGTGTACCCGCTGCTGGGCCGGCGCCTCGACGCGACGGACGCGACGATCACGCAGTCGATCGCGACCGGCACCGGCGCCGCGCCCGCCGTCGCCGGGCTCCTCGGCGCGGTCCCCGCGCTGGAGCTCATGGGCGCCGCCCCGCCCGCCTGGACGGTCGTCGCGTTCGGCATCGGGGCCGGCGTGCTCGGGCTCCTGCTGGCGCACGGCCTGCGCCGGCGGCTGCTCGAGGAGGAGGCGCTCCCGTTCCCGAGCGGGATCGCGGCCGCCGAGGTGCTCCGCACGCACGCCGGCTCCGGCGCGCGCGCGCTCACCGTGAGCGGCGTGCTCGCCGCCGCGCTCACGGCGCTGCGCGACGGGCCGGGGCTGGTCCCCGCGATGCTCCTGACGGGCGGGCGGGCGGGCGCCCTGGGGCTCGGCGTGGCGCTCTCGCCCATGCTGGCCGGGGCGGGGGCGCTGGTGGGGGTCGCGAACGCGAGCGCGCTCGCGGCCGGCTCGGCGCTCGCCTTCTTCGTCATCACGCCCATCCTCGTCCGGACCGGCGCCATCGCCGACGTGACCTTCGTCTCGTCGGCTGCGTGGCTGCTCTGGCCCGGGGTGGGGCTGGTGCTCGGCGGCTCGGTCGCGTCGCTGGCCGCGGACCTCCGGGCGTTCGGCGCCGGGGTCGCCGACCTCGGCGCGCTGCTCCGCGGCGCGAGCCGCTCCAGGGTCGCGCTCGCCTTCACGGTCGGGGCGGCGATCCTGATGGTCGGCGCCGCCCACGTCGGCTTCGGCCTGCACCTCGGGGTGGCGGCGCTCGTCGCGGTGCCCTCGCTGCTCGGCGCGGTCGCCTGCGCCCGGGTGGCGGGGCGGACCGACGTCGCGCCCATCGGCGAGGTGGGGCAGGTGCTGCAGGGCGGCGCGGGCGCGCTCGGCACCGGGGCCCTGGCCGCCACCGCTGCCGGGGCGCTGCCCTCCTCAGTGGGGGGCCAGGCGGCGATCTCGCTCTGGTCCTTGCGAGCGGGGGCCCGCCTGGGCGTGCCCCCCGCGCTCCAGCTCCGCGCACAGTTCCTCGGCATCGTGCTCGGCATCGCGGCGGCCGTCCCGCTGTACCGCGCGTTCGTGCACGCGCACGCGCTCGGCTCGGTGGAGCTCCCGGCGCCGACGGCCCTGCGCTGGCGCGCGCTCGCGGAGGCGGTGGGCGGGGGCGGGCACCTGCCGCACGGCGCGCTGCTGCTGCTGGTCGCGGGGACGCTCGTGGGGGCGCTGCTCGAGCTGGCGAGTCGCGGCCGCCTGCGCGGGAAGGTCCCGACCCCGGGCGCGCTCGGGCTCGGGTTCCTGGTGCCGGCGCACTACGTCGGGACGATGCTGCTGGGCGCGCTGCTCGGCGCATGGCAGGCCCGGCGCGGCCGGGGCACGGTGGTGGAGCCGGTCGCGGCCGGCGCGATCGTGGGCGAGTCGCTCGTGGCGCTGATCGCCGCCGCGGTCGCGAGCGGTGCCGGGCCGCGCTGACGCGCCGTGCTCGCGGCGGTCAGGCGGGGCGGTCGCCGGGCGGCGCCGCCGGCGCACGGGCGCGGGCGAGCGACGCCTCCAGGCGGCGCCGCATCACGTTGGGGATCCCGTCCGCCAGCCGGAGCGCCTCCTCGAGCACGGCGAGCGCCTCCGCTCCCCGCCCGTCGCGCAGCGCGGCGAGGCCGCGCAGCTCCAGCACCTCGAGCGCCTCCTGGTCGATGGAGGTGCCGCGCGATCTGGCGCTCAGCGCGTCCCACTCCGCCGCGCCGGCCCGGCGGGCGGTGAGATCCACCATGGCCGCGAGCACCTCGTCGGAGGGCGCGAGGACCGCGCCGGCGCTGGAGCGCGCCTCCACCTCCCGCACCTCCGCCAGCCAGCCGCGCGCGCCCTCGGCGTCGCCTCCCCAGGCCAGCAGGCGGGCCATCAGCAGCCGGGCGAGCGGCTTGCCCGCGATCTCCGGGTGACGCCGCTCCAGCTCCACCGCGCGGTGCACGTGAGGCAGCGCCCGGTCGGGCGCGCCGGCCTGGTACAGCAGCTCGCCCATGTTGAACTGCCCGACGTACTCGATCCCGATCATCCCGAGATCGCGGCCGATGCGCAGGAACGCGGCCTCGTCCTCGAGCGCACGCTCCAGGTCGCCGCGGGCGATCCAGACGTTGCGCCGGTTGTTCAGCGCGGACGCGAGGTGGAGCGCGTCCCCGCGATCGCTCGCGAGCGCCAGCGCGCGCCCGAACGTCCGCTCGGCGTCGGCGGTCCGGCCGAGGCTGGGCAACACTGCGCCGCCCATCACCAGCGCGACCATCAGCGTCTCGTAGCCCTCGTCGCCGAGCGGCTCGGCGAGCGTGGCGGAGGCCTCCACGGCCGCGGCGCCCTCCCGGACCCGCGCGCGCCGCAGGAGCGCGCGGCCCCGCGCCAGCGTGAGGCGCACCGCCACGAGCGGGCCCGGGCTCTGCCCGGCGATCCGCTCGGCCTGGGCGAGCCGCTCGGCCGAGGCCGCCCAGTCGTTCATCCAGTCCAGCGCGGTCGCCTCGTCGAGCAGGCACTCCACCTCGCCGACCGGATCCCCCACGGTGCGCGCCACCGCGGCGGCGGCGCCCAGATCGACGATGGCGTCCCGGTACCGGCCGAGCCGGTAGCGCACCAGCCCACGCCCGCGCAGGGCCACGAAGCGCCCGCGATCGTCCTCCGCCGTGAGCTGGGTCAGCACGCGGGTGTAGTGGGTCTCCGCCTCCAGGTACGCGTGGCGCCCGCGCAGGCCCTCGGCGATCCGGAGCCAGAGCGAGGCCGCCTCCGGGCGCAGCCCGCACGCCTCGGCGTGCACCGCGAGGCGCGGCAGCCGCTCGCCGTCGGGCATGGTGGTGACGAGCAGGTAGTAGCGGAACGCGGCGCGGTGCACCGCCCGGCGCTCGTCGTCGGAGGCGGACGCGGCCACCGCGTCGCGGAGCAGCGGGTGCCGGAACGCGACCCGGTCTCCGCGCTCGACGAGCACCCGCAGCTCGAGCAGGCGGCGGGTCGCGACCTCGGGGTCGAGGCTCATGGAGCGCCCCAGGCCGTCGCGGTCCAGCTCGGTCACGACGCCCGCGACCTCGCTGCGCGAGACCTCGTCCGCGAGCAGCGCCACCAGCCGCGCGTGCGCCGCCAGCGCCTCGGGCAGGAGCGCCATCTCCTGCCGCGCCAGCCAGTCCACCAGCGGCAGGTCGGGCACGCGCTCCAGCTCGTCGGTCGCCACGTACCAGTTGCCTTGCGGTCCCTGCTGACGCACCAGCCCCTGCGCGCGGAGCCCGCGCACCAGCTCGACGAGCAGCACCGGGATCCCGCGCGATCGCTCCACCAGCCGGGCCACGGCGCGCGCCGGGACGTTCTCGGCCGGGAGCAGCAGCCGCCGGCACAGCTCGCCGGACTCGTCCGGCCCGAGCGGCCCGAGCACGATCCGGTGCTGCTGCGCGGCGCGCTCGCCCAGGCCCGGCCGCGCGATGCCGAGCGCCGGGCGTGCCAGCGCGCACACGAACAGCGGCACCTCCGCCTCGGCCAGCGCGGCGAACTCCAGCGCGTCGAGCGCCGCGGCGTCGGCGAAGTGCGCGTCGTCGACGAGCACGCAGACCGGACGGGCGCGCGCCCTGGCCCGGAGCGCCTCTCCCGCGGCGCGCATGGCCGCGGTCCGCAGCGCGCCGGGGGCCGCGCGCCACTGCCGGAGCACCGGCTCGTCCGCGTCGATCCAGCCGAGCGCGAGCGCGACCGGCGCCCAGGACTCCCGGCCGGCATCCGGCAGCAGGTTCGCGAGCGCGGCGCGCCCGCGATCGGCCGGCGGCGGCGCCCCGGGGGGCAGGCGCAGGGCCCAGGCGAGCAGCGCGCGCAGCGTCTCGTCCTGGCCGACCATGCCGTCTCGCGCGCGGACCTCGAAGACCTCCGGCGTGCCGGGGAGCGCGCGCAGCCGTGCCGCCAGCTCGGCGCCGAGGGCGGTCTTGCCCATGCCGGCCTCGCCGGTGACCGAGACCACCCCCGGAGCGTGCCCGGTGAGCGCGGCCGCGGCGGCAGCGACCAGCCGTTCCAGCACCGCGGCGCGGCCCACCAGCATGGGCAGCGGGGCGTCCACGTCGTCGTCGTCCAGCAGTCGGAGCAGCCCGTCCGGCCGCGGCGCCACGCGCGCGGACGGGACCGCGGCCGCGGCGCGCGCGGTCAGGAAGATCTGGGCGCCCTCCGCCGCACCGCCGTGCAGCGGGGGCCAGGGCTCCGGAGGCAGGTAGTAGCGGGGCCCGGTGGCGAGATCGACCAGCGACACGCTGGCGAGGTCCACGACGGCGCGCGTCGCCACGGCGTCGCGCACCAGCGCCGTCGCGCCGTCGAGCGCCAGGCGCACCGCGTTCTCCCGCGCGCCGGGCTCGAACACCACCGCGGCGGAGCGCGTGTCGAACTGCGCCAGCCGGCCTCCGGCGGCCTGGGCCACGCGCTGCAGCCGGAGCACGTCGGAGTCGAAGCCGACCCGGAGCAGGCCGACGTTGCGGCGCCGCACCCCGGTCGGCTGCGGCGCGTCCGCCGGCGGGCGCACCTCGGCCGTGATCGCGAACGCCGCCTGCAGGGCGGCCCGGAGCGCCGCTCCGTCGGCGTAGCGTCGCTCCGGGAGCTTCGCCAGGCAGCGGAGGATCACCTCCTCGAGCCCGGCAGGCACCGCGGCACGCTCCGATGGCCGCGGCGGTCGCTGGGCGAGGTGCGCCTGGCGCAGCTCGCCGGGAGCGCCCTCGAACGGCGGCGAGCCCGTGGCCAGCTCGAACAGGATGGCGCCGGCGGCGTAGACGTCGGCGCGCACGTCGAGCGCGTCGCCGCGGACCTGCTCCGGCGACATGTAGGCCGCCGTCCCGGCGGAGGCGCCCGGCGGCGCGTCCGCCGGAGCCTGCGCCGCGGGGCCCTCTGCGAGCCCGAAGTCCACGAAGCGGGCCGCGCCCGACCGGACGAACACGTGGCGGGGCTTGAGGTCGAGGTGGCGCCACCCGCGGCCGTGCAGCAGCGCGAGCGCCTCGGCGAGCGCGAGCGCGACCCGGCGCAGCTCGTCCGCCGGCAGCGGGCCGCGGAGCGCGTCCAGCCGGTCTCCGAGCGAGGGGCCCGGCAGCAGCTCCAGCGCGAGCCAGGCGCGGCCGTCGTCCAGCACCCCGCTGCCGAGGAGCGCAGGGGCCAGCGCCGGCCCGACCGCGCGGACCGCGTCGGCCTCCCGGAAGAGCTGGTCGCGCGCGCGCGGCGTCGAGCCCTGCGCGATCTTGACCGCGGCGGCGACCCCGTCGCGCGCCCGCCGGGCGGACAGCGTCTCGCCGAACCCGCCACGCCCGATCACGCCCTCGATGTCGAACCCCGGGATCGGGGGAAGGGCCGGTGGAGGCGGTCCGGACGCATTCACGGAGCGCATCATACGACGCGCTCACGGGTGGGTCGCGCGAAACCCGTGAACGGGTGCGCGATATCCGCTTGGAGTAAAGCCACGTGATCCTTAGGGACGCAGATCTGCCCCTTTCACGTACAGTATACCCCCTACGAGTGTCACATGATCAAGGGATATCGTACCCGTTTGAAGGGACAAAAAGTGGTGCGGATCCGTGCCCAAAGGTGCGCGAGGGGGAGTGGCGGTGGGGACCCCTGCGTGGACAGGCGACGGAGGAGGAAAGCTCATGCACGTCTACATCCGCTCGCTCCTGATCGCAGCTCTTCTCACCGTCGCCGCGCACGCCCGCGCAACCACCAGCGAGAACGGCCTGGTCGGGAACGGCATCAACACCAACGGGATCAACACGAACGGTCTCGTCGGCAACGGCATCAATACGAACGGCATCAACACCAACGGGATCAACACCAACGGGATCAACACGAACGGGATCAACACGAACGGTCTCGTCGGCAACGGCATCAACACGAACGGCATCAACACGAACGGCATCAACACGAACGGCATCAACACGAACGGCATCAACACGAACGGCATCAACACGAACGGCATCAACACGAACGGCATCAACACGAACGGCATCAACACGAACGGCATCAACACGAACGGCATCAACACGAACGGGATCAACACGAACGGCATCAACACGAACGGCATCAACACGAACGGCATCAACACGAACGGCATCAACACGAACGGCATCAACACGAACGGCATCAACACGAACGGCATCAACACGAACGGCATCAACACGAACGGCATCAACACGAACGGCATCAACACGAACGGCATCAACACGAACGGCATCAACACCAACGGCATCAACACCAACGGCATCAACACCAACGGCTTCCGTCCGCTCGACAACGGCCTCGCCTTCGGCGCGGGCACGTCGGGGATCGCGGCCGCGGGCCTGACCGGCTCCGCGATGGCCGCCCCGGCGTTCGCCGCCTGGTTCGACCGCGACGCCGCGTACTCGGACATGGTCATGAAGTACGTGGCGCAGTGCGCGCTGCCGGCCGGCGCCGCGCTGTCCTACGCGCACGCCGGCAAGTCCTACGCGTGGTCGGGCGTGTTCGGCCTGGCGCCGCGGTGGTCCGCGGGCGCCGCCATCCCCGCCGCCGAGCAGGAGCTCGTGAGCGCCTGCGTCGCGGCGCACACCAACGCGTTCGGCAAGCACGTCCAGATCTCCGTCCGCGGCTACGACCCCAGCGGCGCCGCCATCCCCGTCACCGCCGAGGAGACCGCCGGCTGGCGGTTCAGCGAGGCGACGTACTTCGGCAACCTCTTCGACGGCTCCGGCGTGTACGTGGCGCTCTCGGCCGAGTCGCTCGATCCGCGGGTGTCCACGCCCCGCGGCTGCGCCGCCGAGCACGGCGTCCCGGGCTCCTGCGGCCCGATGGTCCAGGCCGGGCTGGCCGCGGACCGCTGCACGGCGGGCGCGGACGGCGTCACGCACGCCTCCTGCTCGGTGAACGGGCGCGCGTTCCGGCCCGTGCAGGTCTTCCTGAACGCGGCCGACGTGTCCATCTCGGAGTAGCCGAGGAGGTCCCCATGCTCGCCACCTTCGAACCCGCAGGAACCACCCCCGCGCCGTCGCTGGTCTGCAGCTTCGCCAGCCACCTCGACGCGTTCGGGCGCGTGCTGCGGCTGACGGACGGCCTGACCATCGGCCGCGCCGAGCAGGCCGACCTGCCCGTGGACGACCGCGGCGCGTCGCGGCTGCACGCGCGCATCGCCCGCCGGCCGGACGGCGCCTGGATGGTCACCGATCTCGGGTCGACCAACGGCACGTTCGTGAACGGCGTGCGGGTCCGGTCCGCCGTCCTCCGGGACGGCGACGAGATCCGCGTCGGCGCGGTGACCGCGTTCCGGTTCTCGGCGCGCGGCGACCTCCGCCGGACCGTGCTCGCCGCCTAGGCTGCCACGCGCCACCCCGGCGCCCGACGCCCGGATCCTCGACGCCCGAGGGTCCGGGCGCCGTCGTCTCGGGCCCGCCGAGGCGTCCTCCGGCCCAGGGTGCGCCCGTCCGGATCCCGGGCGGGTGGCATGTGGCGCACGTTTGGGTATCATCGCGGACCGACCATCCCAGGCCACGAGTCCCGCACCGCCACCCAGTCCCCCGGAACCCTTCGCATGATCAGCGTCGAGAAGATCGGCGGCACCTCGATGTCCCGCTTCGACGAGGTGCTGCGCAACATCATGCTGCGCGACCCGAGCCGCGTGTACGGCCGGGTCTACGTCGTCTCCGCGTACGCGGGCGTCACCAACCAGCTCCTCGAGCACAAGAAGACCGGCGAGCCCGGCGTCTACGCGCGCTTCGCGAACGGCGGCGACTACACCAGCGCCATCGAGGCGCTCACCGGCAAGCTGAAGGCCATCAACGCCGGCCTCGCGCCGCTCGGGCTCGACCTGGCCCGCGCCGACGGGTTCATCGAGAAGCGCATGAAGGAGCTGCGCGCGCTGCTCGACTCCATGCGCCACGTGCTCGCGAGCGGCTACGTGCGCCGCGACAGCGTGCTGCTCGCCGCGCGCGAGATGCTCGCGGCGGTGGGCGAGGCGCACAGCGCGTTCAACAGCGTGGAGCTCCTCCGGGCGAAGGGCGTCGAGGCCTCCCTGATGGACCTCTCCGGCTTCGACGATGACGACCCGCTCACCATCGACGAGCGCATCCACAAGTGCTTCACCGGCGTGGACGTGACCCGCCAGGTGGTGGTGGTCACCGGGTACACGAAGGGCGTCGAGGGGATCATGCGGGAGTTCGACCGCGGGTACTCCGAGGTCACCTTCAGCAAGGTCGCCGTCGAGCTGAAGGCCGACGAGGCGGTCATCCACAAGGAGTACCACCTGTCCTCGGCCGACCCGGAGCTGGTCGGGGCGCAGAACACGGTGGTGGTCGGGATGACCAACTACGACGTGGCCGACCAGCTCGCCGACGTCGGGATGGAGGCGATCCACCCGAAGGCCGCGAAGCCGATGGAGCTCGCCGGCATCGCCATCCGCCTGAAGAACACGTTCGAGCCGGAGCACCCCGGCACGCTCATCACCAAGGACTACGTGGGCAGCCAGGCCCGCATCGAGGTGATCGCCGGCTCACCGAAGGTGAGCGCGGTGGAGATCCACGATCCGTCGATGGTCGGGACGGTGGGCTTCGATCTCGGGGTGATGGAGATCTTCCAGCGCCACGGGATCTCGTACATCCTGAAGGCCACCAACGCGAACTCGATCACGCACGTGGTCTGGGAGAAGTCGATCTCCTCGGCGTTCCTGGAGGAGCTCGAGAACCAGTACCAGAAGGTGACGGTGGTCCCGTCAGCCATCGTCTGCGTCATCGGGAGCAACATCGCCTTCCCGGGGGTGCTGGCCCGCGCCACCCAGGCGCTCGCCGAGAACGGCATCAACGTGAACGCGTTCTCGCAGTCGCTCCGGCAGACCAACATGCAGTTCGTGATCGACCGCAAGGACTACAAGCAGGCGGTGATCGCGCTCAACCGGGCGCTCTGCCTGAACCCGCCGACGCAGGCGGTGGCGTAGGGAGGCTGCCCGGGGTCGCCGCCCGTGCGGGCAGCGGCCCGGGCCAGGCTCACAGCTCCAGCCCGCCCTCGTCCACCAGGCTCGACACCGCCTCGATGTCGCGGTGCAGCGCCCGATCCTCCGACAGGTGCGGGACGCGCTCGCGCAGGCGGGCGTGCGCCTCGGCCACGCGCTGGGCGGGGCGGAGCGGGGCCCGGAGATCGAGCGCCTGCGCCGCGACCAGCAGCTCGATGGCGAGGCAGGTGCGGACGTTCTCCACCACCTGGCGCGCCTTCAGCGCGGCGGTCATGCCCATCGACACGTGGTCCTCGCGGCCGGCGGAGGACGGGATCGAGTCCACCGAGGCCGGGTGGCAGAGCACCTTGTTCTCCGAGACGAGCGCCGCGCTGGTCACCTGCGCGATCATGAACCCCGAGTTGAGCCCGTGCTGGGGCGCCAGGAACGGCGGCAGCCCGGAGAGCGACGGGTTCACGAGCTGCTCCACGCGGCGCTCCGAGATGGCGGCGAGGTGCGAGGCGGCCACCGCGAGCACGTCGAGCGCGAGCGCCACCGGCTGGCCGTGGAAGTTGCCGCCCGAGACGATCTCCCCGGTGTCCGGGAAGACCAGCGGGTTGTCGGTGGCGGCGTTCACCTCGCGCGCCAGCACCCCGCGGCAGAAGCCGATGCCGTCGCGCGCGGCGCCGTGCACCTGCGGCATGCAGCGGAGCGAGTAGGGGTCCTGCACCTTGTGGCAGCCCGGGCCCTGGTGCGAGGCGTTCAGCTCGGAGCCGGCCAGCAGCGCGCGCAGGTGCGCCGCCGCGGCGATCTGGCCGGGCTGCCCGCGGGCGGCCTGGATCTCCGGCGCGAACGGCCGGTGCGAGCCGAGCAGCCCCTCCAGCGTCATGGCGCCCGCGAGATCGGCGAGCGCCGCCAGCCGCTCGGCGCGGAGCAGCGCGAGCGTGCCGACCGCGGCCATGGCCTGGGTGCCGTTCACGAGCGCCAGCCCCTCCTTCGGCTGCAGCACCACCGGCTCGAGCCCGGCCCGCCGCAGCGCCTCGCCGCCGGGGAGCCGCTCGGGCCGGCCCGCCGCGCCGGGCGGCGCGAGGAACGCCTCGCCGTCGCCGATCAGCACCAGCGCGAGGTGCGCGAGCGGGGCGAGGTCGCCCGACGCGCCCACCGACCCGCGCTCCGGCACCACCGGCACCACCCCGCGCTCGAGCATCGCGAGCAGCAGGTCCAGCGTGCGCTCGCGGATCCCGGAGACGCCCTTCGCGAGCACGTTGGCGCGCAGCAGCACCAGCGCGCGCGCCTCCGGGAGGGGCAGCGGCGCGCCCACGCCGGCGGCGTGCGAGAGCACCAGGTTGCGCTGCAGCCGCTCGAGGTCGGCCCGCGGGATGCGGACCTCGGCGAGCGTCCCGAAGCCGGTGTTGATGCCGTAGTGCGCCTCGCCGTCCTCGAGCCGGGCGTCCACCAGCGCGCGGGAACGCCGCACGCGCTCGCGGGCCGCGGGGGCGAGCGCGGCGCGGGCGGCCCCGGTCGCGACCGCGCGGACCTGCTCCAGCGTGAGGGTCTCGCCGTCGAGGAGGAGGGTTTCCATGGGCGCTCCGTGCTGGGATGGACCGGCGGCCGCCTTCCTACACCGTCCGGGCGCCGGCCGCCGTCGCTTCCGGCTGGGGCACCCGCCGTGGTGTGCGATCCGGCCCGGGCCGGCTCCCGGGTTGCAGCGGGCGCGCCGCATGCCACGCCGCGTCGCGCTCGCCCTCGTGCTCGCCGCCACCCTGCTGCCGGCGCGCTTTCGCGTCCAGGTGGAGTCCCCGCCGTCCCCGCCGGCCTGCGCGCCCGAGGGCCGCGGCGTGCCGCCGCGCCACTGGCTCGGCTGCGCCGCGGACCCCGGGGGCCGCCGCGCGCTCGCGGCGGACGAGCGCCTGGTCCTGGCCCTGCCCATCGACCCGAACACCGCCGGTGCGCGCGAGCTGGCCCACGTCCCCGGGCTCACCCGGCGGCTGGCCGAGGCGGTGGTGCGCAGCCGGGAGCAGGACGGGCCGTTCCGCAGCGCGGACGACCTCCGCCGCGTGCGCGGTATCGGCCCGCGGCGCCTGGAGCAGGCGCGCGCCGCGCTCCAGTTCGAGGCGGCTGCGCCGTAGCGACCCGCCCGGCCCTGGGGTAGGCTCCTCCACCCGGGGGCGGAGGAACGTCGTTTTGCTGATCCGATGCGAACGCTGCTCGACGCTCTACGAGCTCGACGAGGCGCTGCTCGCGCCCGAGGGCTCCGCGGTCCAGTGCACGCGGTGCCAGCACGTGTTCACGGCGCGTCCGCCGGAGGCCGCCCGTCAGGCCGCGCCCCCCGCGTCCACCCCCGAGCCGCCGGCCGCCGCGCCGCCACCGCCGCCGCCGCCCGCGCCGGAGCCCGAGGACGAGCCGGAGCGCGAGGTCGAGCCGCCGCGCCCCGCCACGCGCGCGTACGCGCCCGAGCCCTCCCGCGCGGCCCGGTCCGGGCCGACGGTGTACAAGCCCCAGCCGACGCAGGCGGCGGTGACGCGGGCGCCCGTGCTCCACAAGGACACCGTCGGCACGTTCGAGGCCCGGCTCCGCTGGAGCGCCCGGCGCAAGTGGCTCATCCCGCTGGTCGTCGCGGCCGTGGCCGCCGTGGCCGCGGCGGGGTGGCTGCTGCTCTCGCGCCGCCACGCGCCCGAGGCCGGCCGGCTGCGCGCCGAGGGGCTCGCGCTCATGGCGCTCGACGACGCCACCAGCCTGGATCAGGCGCGCGCGCGCTTCGACGAGGCGCTGCGCCTGGCGCCGCGGGACCGGGCGCCGGAGGCGGACCGCGCCGCGGCGGAGATCCTGCGCGCCGCCGAGCTGAGCGAGGGCGCTTCCGCGATGCAGCTGCGCGCGGCCGCGCGCGCCGCCGAGCGGGATCGCCTGCGGGCCGAGCAGCAGCCCGGCTGGGAGGCCGCCGAGCAGGCCGCCCGCGCGGAGGCGGACGGCCTCGCCGCCGACGCCCGCGCGCAGGCCGAGCAGGCCCGCACGCTCGCCGCCGGCGCGGCGGAGGCGCTCGGGCGGTTGCAGGCGGCGCACGCGGCGCCGGCCGAGGTGGCGCGGGCCCAGGCGCTGCTGGCGGCGTGGTCCGGGGATCGCGCCGGGCTCGAGCGCGCCGTGGCCGAGGCGCGGAAGCGGCTCCCCGGCGATCCCTGGCTCGCCCTGGCCGAGGCGGCGCTGGACGCGCGCGCGCAGGACCGGGCCACGCAGGAGCGGGCGGCGGTCGCGCTCTCGGCGCTGCTCGCGCACGACCCCGAGGTCCTCCGGGCACGGCTCCTGCTCGCGCGCACCCAGGGCGCGCTCGGGCGACGCCAGGAGGCGATCGGCACGCTCGACGGCTTGCTGGCCGCGAACCCGCGGCACGAGGGCGCGCTCACGCTGCGCGCGAAGCTCGCGGCCGCGGCGGTGCCGGAGCCGGCCACCCCGTCCGGCTTCCTCCCGGCGCCTGCGCCCGGGCGCGCCGGCGCGGCGGGCGGGCAGGGGGCGCCCGCGGCTGGGAACGGCGTGCCCGCGCCGCGGAACGGCGTTGCCCAGCGCCCGGCCGGCCCGGCGGCGCCGCCGGCCACCGCGCCCCCCGTCACCGGCCCGCCCAGGCCCGCGACGGCCCCCGCGCCGGCACCGGGCGCGCCGGCTCCCACGGGCGCGGCGCCCTCCGCGAGCCCTGCCACCGCCCCGTCCGCGCCGCCGGCGGGCGCTCCGCCCCGCCCGCGCCCCCGCCCGGCACCGTCCCCGGAGCCGGTGGAGTTCGGCGGGGGCCACTAGCCCCGAGAGGCGGCCGATGGCTGGCGCGCGGGTTGCTCGCCCGCTGCCGCCATGGAAGCGATCTTCTGGCTCGCGCTCGCCCTCGTCGCGTTCAGCTACGTCGGGTACCCGCTCGTGCTCGCCGTCTGGGACGGGGCGCGCGAGGCCCTCGCCGCCGTCCGCTTCGTGTCCGGCGGCGACGACCGCCGGGGGCGCGCCGCCGAGGGCTGGCCCTCGGTGACGCTGCTGTTCTCGGCCTTCGACGAGGAGGCCTGGATCCGGCGCAAGATCGAGAACTGCCTCGCCCTCGACTACCCGCCGGACCGCCTCGAGATCGTGGTCGGCTGCGACGGCTGCACCGACCGCACGGCCCAGATCGCGCGCGAGGTGGGCGGCGGGCGGGTGAAGGTGCACGCGCTCACGCCCCGCGCCGGGAAGGCGAGCGTCCTCTCGCGGCTGGTGCCGCAGGCGCGCGGCGACCTGGTGGTGCTCACCGACGCGAACGTGATGCTGGAGCGGGGCGCGCTGCGCGCGCTGGCGCGGCGCTTCCGCGAGCCCGGCGTGGGCGCGGTGGTGGGGCGGCTGCGGCTCTTCAACCCGACCCGCCGCGAGTTCGAGGAGAGCCTGTACTGGAAGTACGAGACCGCCATCAAGTTCTACGAGGGCAAGCACGGCTGCGTGCTGGGCGCGAACGGCGGCATCTACGCCATCCGCCGCATCCTGTTCTCGCCGCTCGCGCCCGACACCATCGTGGACGACTTCGTCATCCCGGTGCGGATCGCGGCCCGCGGGTGGGAGGTGCCGTTCGAGCCGGAGGCGGTCGCGTTCGAGGAGACCACCGAGGACGCGGGGCACGAGTTCGGGCGGCGCGCGCGCATCGGCGCGGGGAACTGGCAGGCGCTGGCGCGCGTGCCGGAGCTGCTCGACCCGCGCACCGGCTTCCTGTGCTTCGCGTTCGTCTCGCACAAGCTGCTGCGGTGGTCCGCGCCGTTCCTGCTCGCCGCGGCGGCGGTGGCGAACGGGCTGCTCGCGGCGGCCCCCGGCGCGTGGGGCTACCGGGCGCTGCTGCTCGCCCAGGCGGCGTTCTACGGGCTCGCGCTGGCGGGCCGGCACGGCGCGGCCGGCCTGCGGGGGCCGGTGCGCCGGCTCGCCTCGCTGGCGCACTACTTCGTCGCCATGAACGCGGCGCTGGCGGTGGGGCTGTGGCGGTTCCTGCGCCGCAGCCAGCGCGCCGCCTGGCAGCGCACCGAGCGCGCCGGCCCGAGCATCCCGGCCGCCTGACGGCCGGGCGCGGTCGGGTCGTCCTCTGCTCGGGGCTCGATGGGCGCTCCGCGAGTCGCCGGCAGTCCGGCTCGCCCCGAGCCCGTCCCGCCTCGACGCGCGGCGGGGTGACAGGCGGTCCCGGCGGCGCTACACAGCGCGCTGCGCCCCGCGGCGGGCGCCGGGGGCCGCATGGACGATCTGCTGGTGATCGGGACGCTGCACACGCTCGACCCGGCGCGCCCGCGCGCCCGGGCCGCGCTCGTGCGCGACGGTCGTTTCGCGTGCGTGGGCGAGGCGGCGGAGTGCGCCGCGCGCGCGGCCCCGGGGGCGCGGCGCATCGAGCTGGGCGGCGGCAGCGCGGTGCCGGGCTTGGTGGACGCGCACGGGCACGTGCTCGGCCTCGCCCGCGCGCGGCGGGAGGTCCGCTGCGAGGGGACCGCGAGCGCCGAGGCCTGCGCGGCGCGGGTGGCGGAGCGCGCCCGCGCCACGCCGGCCGGGCGCTGGATCCGGGGCCGCGGCTGGGACCAGAACCGCTGGCCCGGGGGCGGATTTCCGGACGCGGCGCCCCTCACGCGCGCGGCGCCGGATCACCCGGTGGTGCTGTTTCGCGTGGACGGGCACGCCTGCTGGGTCAACGCCGCCGCGCTCGCGGCCGCGGGCATCGGCCCCGGGACGGCGGATCCACCGGGCGGACGCATCCTCCGCGACGGCGCCGGCCGTCCGGCCGGCGTGCTGGTGGACGCCGCCATGGACCTCGTCATCGCGCGGCTGCCGCGTCCCGGGCCGGCGGAGCTGGAGGAGCTGCTGCTCGCCGGGCTGGAGGAGCTGGCGCGGCTCGGGCTCACCGGCGTGCACGACGCAGGCGTCGAGCCGGAGGTCCTCGACGCGTACCGGCGCCTCGCCGCGGCGGGCCGGCTGCCGCTGCGCGTGTACGCCATGATCGACGGGCTGGCGCCGCGCCCGGTGCTGGACGCGGAGCTGGCCCGGTGGCGCGGGACGCCGGAGCTGGGCGGCCGGCTCGAGGTGCGGGCGGTGAAGCTGTTCGCCGACGGCGCCCTGGGCAGCCGCGGCGCGGCGCTGCTCGAGGACTACGCCGACGACCCGGGGAACCGCGGGCTGCTGCTCACCGCGCCGGACGAGCTCCGGGCGCGGCTCGCGGCGGTGGTGCGGGCCGGCCTGCAGCCCGCGGTGCACGCCATCGGCGACCGGGCCGTGCGCGAGGTCCTCCACGCGTTCCGGGACGCGGGGACCGCGCTCCGGGCCCTGCGCCCGCGCATCGAGCACCTCCAGATCGTCCAGCCGTCGGACCTGCCGCTCCTCGCCGAGACCGGCGCGGTGGCCTCGATGCAGCCCGTCCACGCCACCAGCGACGCGGGCTGGGTGCCGGCGCGGCTGGGGGAGGGGACGGAGCGGCTCCGCGGCGCCTACGCCTGGCGCAGCGTCGCGGAGGCCGGGGCGGTCCTGGCGTTCGGCTCGGACTTCCCCATCGAGTCGCCCGACCCGCGCGCCGGCCTGTTCGCCGCCGAGGCACGCCGCGGTCCGGAGGGCGCGCCGTTCCAGCCGCAGGAGGCGGTCTCGCGCGAGGCGGCGCTGCGGGCATTCACCTTAGGTGCGTCCTGGGCCGCGTTCGCCGAGGGGCGCCGCGGCATGATCCGCGAGGGCATGGACGCCGACCTCACCGCGTTCGACGCCGACGTGCTCGCGGTCCCGGCGGAGGCGCTGCCGGGGCTGGGCGTCGTCGCCACGCTGGTGGGCGGGCAGGTGGTGGCCGGAGCCGTCGCCGGCGCTCCGAGCGCGTGAATCAATCCCCGGACCGAGCCAGGCGGTCGAGACGCGAGCAGCGCGAGGCGCGACGACCGAGCATGCCCGTCGGCATGTGAGGGAGGAGCAACGACGCGATGCGACGCGGATCGGCCGCCGCGGCGACGGGAGGGGACTGTTTCACGTGCTCTCACAGCGCCTCCCGTTCGCGTGGGGCCCGTCGCGAGGCACACGATGGCGTCGCCGAGCCGGGCACACGAGGACCGAGCAGCGCAGGCGTGCCCGTCGGCACGTCGAGCAGCGCAGGGACGAGTCTGCCCGGCGCAGGCAGCCAGCGTGCGCCGCAGCAGGGCTCCACGCGAATGGGCGGCGCTCTCAGAGCAGCCTGGCGTAGCCCACCAGGAGCCGCCCGGCGGGGAGCCGGCCGCCGCCGACCACCAGCAGGTCGTTCACGGTGCGGCCATCGTCGCCCTTGAGCTTCCAGGCCTTGCCGAGGTTCACGCGGATCCGGGCCACGCCGTGGTCGGTGAGGTGAAGCACGACGGCGGTGCCGTCGCCGGCGGCCGACTCGACCAAGCCCACGTGCTCGACCGGCCCGCCCGGCCGATCCGCCAGGAACGCGAGGTCGCCGGCCGCCGGGGCCCAGCGCCGGGCGGCGCCGCGGTCGCGGGCCAGGGCGTGGAGGCCCCGCGGGTCGGCGTCCGCCGGGAGCGGGGCGCCGGCCTGGGCGTAGGCGGCGCGGACCAGCGCGGCGCAGCCGTCGCCGTAGCGGACGCCGTCCACCGCGATCTCGCGGGCGCCCACCAGCCGCGCCGCGGTGGCGACCGCGCGCTCCACCGCCAGGGTGCGCGGCAGCGTGCGGGGGACGGCCCGGGCACGGACCGGCGCGACACCTCGAGCCGGGCCGGCATCCGGTTCACGGATGCCGGCCCGGCCCTGGGCGGGCGGGGGCAGGGGGTTGTCGCGGGCGGCGCGCATCGGGCCCGCGCAGGCGGCCAGCAGGCCGGCCAGCGCGACGGGCAGCGTGCGCAGCGGCGACATCGGGGTGGGATGCTATGCGGCGGGGTGAGCGCCTCCAACTTTTCGGCCGCAATTGACGGAACGTGAAGTCGCCGCCGGCGGACGGGCCGCCGGTTTGACCCGGCCGATATCGCCTGCTAGCTTGGCTGCCCTGAACGCATGTCCCGGCATTACCAGCTCAAGGCGGCCTCCCCGCCCGCCCGCGCGCTCAACTACCAGGGGCTGCTCAACGACCAGCAGATCGCCGTGGTCGAGGCGGGCGACGGCCCGATCCTGGTGATCGCCGGCGCGGGCTCGGGCAAGACGCGCACGCTCACCTGGCGCGTGGCGCGGCTCGTCGCCGACGGCGTCGCGCCGGAGGGCATCCTCCTCCTCACCTTCACCAACAAGGCGGCGCGCGAGATGCTCCGCCGCGTGGAGGAGGTCTGCCGGGTGGACACGCGCCGGATCTCCGGCGGCACGTTCCACCACGTGGCGCACGAGGTGCTGCGCGAGCACGCGGCGGAGCTGGGGTACCAGCGCGGCTACTCCATCCTCGACCGCGAGGACTCGCGCGACGTGATGACCGCCGCCATCGCGGAGTGCGGGCTGGCGGTGGGCGCGCGGCGCTTCCCGAAGGCGGACGTGCTCATCGATCTCGTCTCGATGGCGGTGAACACCCAGACCCCGCTCGCCGACGTCGTCGCCGACCGGCGCCCGCAGTTCGTGCCGCTCACCGACGACGTGCTGCGGGTGGCCCGCCGCTACGCGGAGCGCAAGCACGCGCTCAACGCGATGGACTTCGACGACCTGCTGCTCAACTGGAAGATCCTGCTCGCCGAGCGCGAGCACGTGCGCCGCGCGCTGGCCGGGCGCTACCGCCACGTGCTGGTGGACGAGTACCAGGACACGAACCGGCTGCAGGGCGACGTGGTGGACCTCATCGCCGCCGAGCACCGCAACCTGTGCGTGGTGGGCGACGACGCGCAGAGCATCTACTCGTTCCGCGGGGCGCACTTCGCGAACATCCTCGAGTTCGAGAAGCGCTACCCGGACGCCCGGCGCTTCGACCTCACCGTCAACTACCGCTCCACCCCGCAGATCCTCTCGCTCGCGAACGCGTCCATTGCCGCGAACGTCCGCCAGTTCGAGAAGGAGCTGTCGAGCGTCCGGCGCGACGGGACGCTGCCCGCGGTGGTGCCCTGCCGCGACGTGCAGCAGCAGGCCGCGTTCGTGGCGCAGCGGGTGCTGGAGCTGCGCGACGAGGGCATCCCGCTGCCGGAGATCGCGGTGCTGTACCGCGCGCACCACCACTCGATGGAGATCCAGTTCGAGCTGGCGCGGCGCGGGATCCCGTTCGTGGTCCGCAGCGGGGTCCGCTTCTTCGAGGCCGCGCACGTGAAGGACGTGCTCGCGCACCTGCGCTTCGCGCGGAACCCCGGCGACGAGCTGGCGCTGAAGCGCTGCCTCAAGATCACCCCCGGCGTCGGCACCGCCACCGCCGACGCGGTGTGGAGCGCGTTCTCGCTGCGGCGCAGCCGCGGGCGCGGCACGCTGGACGAGCTGCTCGCGCCCGACGTCGCCTCGCACGTGCCGGCCAAGGGCCGCGCCGGCTACACCCGGCTGGCCCAGCTCCTGCGCGCGCTGGGCCGCCCGCCCACCTCCGACCTGCCGGGCGAGGCCATCGAGAAGGTGCTGGACGGCGGCTACGAGGAGTACCTGCGGGCCGAGTTCCTGAACGCCGACCAGCGCGTCGAGGACGTCCAGCAGCTCGCGCAGTACGCGCGCGGCTACGAGGACACCGAGGCGTTCCTCTCCGAGATCGCGCTGCTCACCGAGATCTCGGCCGAGACGGTGTCGGAGGGCGGCGAGCCGGACGAGAAGATGATCCTCTCGTCGGTGCACCAGGCGAAGGGGCTCGAGTGGCGGGCGGTGTTCGTGGTGTGGCTCGCCGACGGCCGCTTCCCGTCGGCGCAGGCGCTGAAGGACACCGACGGCGAGGAGGAGGAGCGGCGGCTGTTCTACGTCGCCTCGACGCGCGCGAAGGACGAGCTGTACCTCACCTACCCGGTGGTCGCCGCGCCGCGGGACCGCGAGCGGGTGGTCATGAAGGCCTCGCGCTTCCTCGAGGAGCTGCCCGCCGAGCCGGAGCTGTTCGAGCGCTGGCAGCTCGACGATCCCGGCCTCCCGGCGGCGCTGGGCGCGGCGCCGCCGCCGGCGACCGGGCTCCCGCCGCGCGATCCGAGCGTCGTCCCCGCGCTGTTCGGCGAGCCTGCGCCGAGGCGCGGGCCCGCCGACGCCGCCGCGCCGGTGGAGGCGGACGGCGGGGACCCGGGCGGCGGCGACGACGTGCCGTTCTAGGGCGGCGGCGAGTCCGGGCCGGCTCGCGCTCCGGGTTCGGGTGTCGCCGGTTCCGTGCTAGGTTTCGGGGCCATGGCAGGCGCGCGGGAAAAGCCCATCATCGGCATCGACCTCGGCACGACCAACGCGTGCGTCGCGTACGTGCGGAACCGGATCCCCAAGGTCGTCCCGACCGACCGCGGCAACCTGATCCTGCCCACCGTGGTGGCGCTGAGCGAGAAGGGCGACGTGCTGGTGGGCGGGGTGGCCAAGGACCAGCTCGTCACCAACCCCAAGAACACCATCTACGGCGCGAAGCGGCTCATCGGCCGCAAGTGGAACTCCAAGGTCGTGCAGGAGCTGCGCAACTACTACTCCTACGACATCGTGGAGGGGCCGAGCGGCGAGGCGGCGGTGCTGCTCGGCGGGCAGGTCCACACGCTCCCGCAGATCAGCGCGCTCGTGCTCGCGCACATCCGCACCATCGCCGAGGCGTTCCTGCAGAAGGAGCTGGCCGGGGCGATCATCTCGGTGCCGGCCTACTACTCCGACGCGCAGCGCCAGGCGGTGCGCGAGGCGGGGCGCATCGCGGGGTTCGAGGTGAAGCGCATCGTCAACGAGCCGACGGCGGCGGCGCTCGCGTACGGCTTCTCGCGCGGGCTCGACCAGAAGGTGCTGGTCTACGACCTCGGCGGCGGCACGTTCGACGTGTCGGTGCTGCAGCTCTCCGGCAACGTGTTCGAGGTGCTCGCCACCGGCGGCGACACGTTCCTGGGCGGCGTGGACTTCGACAACCGGATCATCGACTACGTGCTCGAGGACTTCTGGCGCCAGCACAAGATCGACCTGGCGCAGTCGCCCATCGCGATGCAGCGGGTGAAGAAGGGCGCGGAGTCCGCCAAGATCGACCTGTCCCTCATCCCCAACGTCGTCATCGACCTGCCGTTCATCGAGGAGCGCAAGGGGCGGCCGCTCGACGTGCGGATGCCGCTCTCGCGCCAGCAGCTCAACGAGCTGACGCTCGACCTGGTCGAGCGCACGTTCGAGATCTGCGACCAGGTGATGGAGGAGAAGGGGCTGCGCCCGCAGGACATCGACGAGATCATCCTGGTCGGCGGGCAGAGCCGCATGCCGCTCGTGCAGCAGAAGATCCAGGAGCACTTCGGCAAGCCGCCGCGCAAGGGCGTCCACCCCGACGAGTGCGTGGCGCTCGGCGCGGCGCTGCTCGGCGACTCGCTCGACCAGATCGACTCGGTGACGCTGGTGGACGTGCTCTCCATGCCCATCGGCATCGCCACCCCGACCGGCCACTTCCGCAAGGTGCTCGAGAAGAACACGCCCATCCCGGCGAGCAAGAGCTTCCGCCTGCCGCCGCCGCGCGAGCCCGGGCAGCCCATCGAGATCGACATCTACCAGGGCGACTCCGACTTCCTGGTGGACCACGAGTTCCTCGGCTCGATCCGCCTCCCGGCCGCGGCCACCGGCCGCCGCATCGACTTCAAGCTCGACGAGGAGTGCCTGCTGAAGGTGAGCTTCGACGATCCGGTCAAGGGCATGACCGAGATCGGCCTCGCCACCCGCGACACCCCCGAGGCCATGAAGCGCGCGCTGGCCGAGGAGGCGCGGCGCCGCCAGGCGGCCGGCGAGCAGGCCGCGGCCGCCGCGGCGGGCGAGGAGCGGCGCGGCGGGCTGTTCGGCTGGCTGAAGCGAGGCTGACGGATGCGGTTCGGCTCGCGCGAGTGGATCGAGGCGCTGGTGGCCGCGCTGAACGCGCAGCCGGGCCTCGGCACCGCGCTGCGCGGCCTGGGCATCACCGCGGCGGTGGTGGTCGAGGCGGATCCGCCCGCCTGGCCGCGCACGGTCGCCGCCTGGGCCGAGCAGCGGGGCGGGCGCATCGCGCGGTGGCGGCTGCTCGCCGACGAGGACGAGCTCCTCGAGCTCGAGCCGGATTACGTCATCCGGGCGCCGTACGGGACGGTGAAGGCCATCCTGCGCGGCGCGGACGCGGTGCAGGCGGCGCTGTCCGGGCGGGTGAAGGTCGAGGGCGACCTCGAGGCGCTCATCCGCCGCGCGCAGCACCGCGGGGTGGTGGACGCGGCGCTGGCGGCGGTGCAGACGGAGCTTCCGTAGGGAGGGCGCATGGCACGGGAAGGGAAGGGCATCGCCGGCTCGCTCCTCGACGCCGGGACCAGGCTGGTGGCGCGGGCCGCCGAGACGGTCATCAAGGACCCGCGCGGCCAGGACGCCGTGGCGCGCGCGGTGGGCCTGGCGCAGCGCGGGCGGAAGCAGGTCGAGGCGATCCAGGAGCGGGTCATGGCCGCCGCCGGGATCCCCGGCCGGCAGGACTACCAGGATCTCGCGAAGCAGCTCGCCCGCATCAAGCGCAAGGCGCGCGAGCTCTCGGAGAAGCTCCAGGAATCCGGGCGCGGCGACGGCGGCGCGCCGCCCGGCAGCCCCGGCGACGGCTCGCGCTGATCCCGTTGACACTCCCGGGGACCGACGGCATACTTCGCCGCCTCGCAACACCAGGGCGCTTGGCTCAGCGGTAGAGCACTGCCTTCACACGGCAGGGGTCGCAGGTTCGAACCCTGCAGCGCCCACTCCGAGACGGGCCGGAAGCTCCGGGAGAGATCCCCGAGGTCCGGCCCGTTTCCTTTGGCGCGCCGCGACGTCGCCGCTCCTCCGCGGCTGTCGTTCAACAGAAAGTGAAGGGGCCGCGGCAGGCGGGTGACGCGCGCCGGCGGCGCGGACGAGGGGGGCGCGTGCTAACCTCGCGCCGTGCCCTCCGTCCGCAAGATCCTGCTCGCCGCGATGCTGTTCGCCCTCGGCTATCTGACGATGCAGGCCACGCGCTGCGAGCCGCGGCCCTCCGGCGCGCCCGCCGCGCGGTAGGACCGTGGCTCGCGCGGCATGCCCGTCCTTCGCGGCTGCCGGTGAGGCCGGAGCACCGCTGGCGCACACGCGCGCAGCTTCGCCGACCCCGGCGCCGCCCCGCGCGCGGGCTCGGCCGCGCGGGGAAGCACGCTACACTGTCGGGATGACCCGAACCCTCGCCGCCGCCGCCGCCCTCGCCCTCGCTGCCTGCGGTCGCCTCGACCAGGTGGACATCACCCGCTCCGCGTCGGTGAACGTGCCCGGCGTCCCCGGCGCGCCGGCCGGCTCGATCCCGGCGATCCAGGCGCTCGACATCGGCGGGGGCGACCAGCTCCGCGCCGAGGGCATCGACCCGGGCGACGTGGACTCGGCCAAGCTCCGCCGCCTCACCCTGGAGGTGACCGCCGGCGACAGCCTGGAGGCCTGGGTGGACTCGGTCTCGATCTACGTCGAGACGGCCGGCCAGCCGCGGATCCTGCTCGCCTCGAAGTCGGGGATCTCGGCGCTGCCTGCGGGCACCACCCTGGTGGACCTCGACGTGAACCCGGGCGTGGACCTGAAGCCGTACCTGACCGCGGCCTCGGCGCCGCTCACCGTGGAGGCGACCGGCAGCGCGCCGGACGTGAACACCACGGTGAAGGTCACGGCGACCATCCGGGTGGACGTCAACGTGAGCGGGCTGCTGAACTGACCCTGACCGCGTCTCGCGCGGGGCAGGCCGCCCCGATCGGCGACGGCTGCTCGCGCGCGTCCCCGGACTCGTGCGAAGATGCGCGCTCATGACCGGCTCACCCGCGACCGTCCCACCGGCGACACCGGCCCCGGCGCGCCAGCAGGAGGCGCTCCGGTGAGGCTGGGCTGGCTCGGTGCGCTCCCGCTGCTGGCGCTCGCGATCCACGTGGCGGTGGTGGCGGCGCTCGGGCCGACCGACCAGGTCTGGTGGTCCCTGCAGGTGGGGTGGCAGGTGATCGGCGCGGCCGGATGCATGGCGGCGGCGCTCGCGTTCCGCCCCGGCGACCTGCTCTGGAAGGCCTGGGCATGCACGGGCGGTTCCCTGGCGCTGCCCACGCTGGTGCGGTTCATGAACGGCCCGGCGCGGAGCTGGAATCTCGTGCCGGCGCTGTCGGATCCGTGGGTCCGCCTCGGCACCCTGGTCGCCATCAACGCGTTCTCGGTGGCGGGCGCGGTCCTCTTCCTGGCCGCCTTCCGCCGCACCGCGACCGGGCTCGGGCTCACCGACCGGCGCAGCGTCCGCACCAGCGCGGCGACGGTGATCGGCGCCCTGGTGATCGGCATCCCGGTGCTCGCGCTCGACCTGCGCGACGCGCTCGGCGGTGGCCTGTCCTCGGACGCGCTGGCCGCCGCGGTGTCGGTGACCGGCGACATGATCTGCTTCTCCGCGGTGGGCCCGCTGGCGCTGGTGGCGCGCGGCCTCGTCGGCGGGGCGCTGCAGCGCACCTGGACGCTGCTCGCGGTCTACAACCTCGGGTGGCTGTTCTACGATCTGATCACCACCACCGCGCGCATCACCGGCCACGTGGACGGCGGGACGCTGGTCGCGGAGGCGGTGCTCTGCGTGGCCTGCGTGGTGGTCGGCTCGGCCGGGTTCGCGCAGCGGATCGCGCTGCGCGACGTCTCGCGCCGGGCCGCGGAGCGCGCGTCGTCGCTGGCCGCCTGACGTCTAGGCCTGCTCGCCGCCCCCGCGCGGCTTCCGCGGAAGCCAGACCGTGAACGTGGTCCCGTCCTCCTCGGAGGAGTGGACCTCCACGCGGCCGCCGTGCGCGTCGGCGATGCGCTCCACGATGAAGAGGCCCAGGCCCACGCTCCTCCCGGTCGGATCCGGCGCGGCCCGGCCGCCCGCCTCGAAGATCGTCCGGACGGTCTCGGCGGGGATGGGAGTGCCCTGGTTGTGCACCGAGAGCCGGACCTCCCCGTCCTCCGCGGCGATCCGGACCGCGACCGGCGTGCCGCGCGCCCCGTACTTGAGCGCGTTCGTCACCAGGTTCCCGATCACCTGCGCGATGCGGTCCGGGTCCCACTGCCCGTGCGTGTCGCCCGCGGCCTCCACCGAGATCGGGCGGTCGGGGTACGACGGCTCCAGCTCGTCCACCACCTGCTGGGCGACCTGGCGCAGATCGGCCGGGCGGGGCTGGACGGGGATGCCGCCGCCGAGGCGCGCGCGGGTGAGGTCGAGCAGGTCGCGGATGAGCCGGGCGGCGCGCTCCGCGGCGGAGCGGATGCGCGCGATCGACGCGACGTTCCGGTCGGAGAGGTCCTCGCGCGCGAGCAGCGACGACGCGCCCAGCAGGATCGCGTTCAGCGGGTTGCGCAGGTCGTGCGAGACGATCCCGATGAGCTGCTGCTCGAACGCCTGGGCCTGGCGGAGCCGCTGCTCGTCGCGCATGCGCCGGGTGGCGTCGCGGAAGAACACCGCCACGCCGCCGTCGGTCACCGGGTAGGCCGCCACCGCGGTCCACATGTCGAGCGGCTCGAAGTACGCCTCGAACTCGCGCGGCTCGCGCTCGTTCATGACCCGGTGGTACTCGACCCAGTACGCCGACTCCGGCCGCGCCAGCTCCGGCCAGACCTCCCAGAACACCCGGCCCAGCGTGGTGTCCCGGCTGCGCTGCGAGAGCCGCTCCTGGTTCCGGTTCACCCGGACGATCCGCCAGGCGCGATCCAGCTCCAGGAACGCGTCGCCGAGCTCGAGCAGCTCGTCGGCGTGCCGCAGGCGCTCCAGCGCGGTCTGGGCGTCGGTGACGTCGAGGCCGATCGACACGACGGCGGGATCCTCGGGCGCGCTCGCCCCCGCGAGCGCAAACGTCACGGTGTGGAACGTCCGCAGGCCGCGCGGGGTGTCGAGCGTCTCGCGCTGCTCCACGGTGGTGCCGCGCCCGGCGCGCGCGTCCGCCCCGGCCAGGCGGCGGGCCACCGCCGGGGGGAGGACGTCCTCGAACCTGCGGCCCAGCAGCTCCGCCTGCGGTCGCCCGAGCGCCTGGGCCGCGAAGCGGTTCACGAACCGGAACCGTCCCTCCCGGTCGCGCAGCACCAGGGCCGCGGGCGCGTGATCGGCGACCGCCCGCAGCCGCGCGTCCGCGCGCCGGGAGGCGCCCTCGCGCGCCTGGACGAACCGGCGCACCGACTCGGCGATGGCGGCCTTGAGCGCGGCCTCGAGCACGCGCAGGTCGGCGATCTCCGGCCGGAGCCCCTGCTCCTCGGCGAGCTCCAGGATCACGTCGCTGACGACGCCGTACTCCCAGACGAGCTGCACCACGTCCACCGGCATGGCCGCGCGCTGCTCTCCGTGCTCGGTCGCGACCGCCGCCACCCGCGGCGGCTCGGCCGGCGCGCTCGGCGCGGGCCCGTGGCGCAGCGCGTCGACCAGGGCGTCCAGGAGGGCCGGGAACGAGTCGAGCAGCTGCGGATCGGGCATCCGCGACTCGCGCAGCTCCCGGCGGGCGCGCTCCACGAAGCGCCGCGCGACCTCATCGCGGTGGGACTGGATCAGATCGGCAATGGGTGAGGGCGCGCGCGACACGGTCCGCTGGAGGATGCGGCAGCCGAAGACGCGCGGCAGCGCCGCCGCCTCATGCGGGCACCCCGGTCCCCTCCGGAGAGCGGAGCCCGAGCGGGAAGCCATCGAGGCCGGGCGCGCCAGCTTCATCCGGCTCCACGACCGTGGGCTCGCTCTCCTCGAGGTCGAGGCCGAACGCCGAGAGCAGCCGCGCCTGCTCGCGCGTGCCCGCCCGGAAGCGCACGCGCTTCTCGCGCCGGTGCTCGCGCACCCATCCGGCGAGGACGCACGCCGCGAACTCGCACGCCTCCTCGGCGTGCGCGAGGTCGATCACGAACGCGTCCGCTGCGGATTCGTCCATCTGGACCCGGAGCGCCCAGGCGGAGGCGCCGTCGAACGCGCCGTACACCGTGAGCACCTCCGCCGCCCCATCCGACCGCCGAACGATCGCCGCGCCCGTCATCGCGCACCGAAATTAGGCACGATCGTCGGGAGGGGATGGGGAATTTTCACTATGATGGCGGACGTGCCAGAACACCGCCGGATGGCGATCCTGTTCGATCTGGACGGGACGCTGGTCGACACCGTTCCGTTCATCCTCGCCTCCGTGCGCCACGCCTTCGACGGGTATGGGAGCTGCCCGACCGACGCCGAGTGGATCGCCGGGATCGGGACGCCGCTCCGCACCCAGCTCGCCTCGTTCGCCCGCTGCGCCGAGGACGTCGAGCCCTTGCTCGCGCGCTACCGCTCCTTCTGGATCGCGGAGCACGATCGCTGGACGCGCTGCTTCCCCTCGGCGCGCGAGACGGTGCTGACGCTCGCCGCCCGCGGCCATCCCCTCGGCGTGGTGACGGCCAAGAACGAGGAGGGCGCCTTCCGGACGCTCCGGCACGTGGGGCTGCTCGAGCGGATGGGGGCGGTCATCGGCGCGGACAGCTGCGCGCGCTCGAAGCCCGACCCCGAGCCGGTGCGGCTGGCGCTGTCGCGGCTCGGGGCCGAGGCGGACCGGGCGGTGATGGTGGGCGACTCGCCGCACGACCTGGCGGCCGGCCGCGCGGCGGGCGTGCGGACGGTGGCCGCGCTGTGGGGCGCCTGCACGCCGGCGGTGCTCCGCGCCGCCTCCCCCGATCACCTCCTCGAGGACATCGCGGCGCTCCCCGCGCTGCTCGAGGCCATCACCCGAGGTGAATGAGGCGGCGCCCCCGCGCCGTTCCGTGATAGGAGTCGCGAGCATGCGCGTCGGATACCTCGGTCCCCCGGGCACCTTCAGCGAGGAGGCGGTCGCGCGCTGCGAGGCGGTCCGCGGCGCGGAGGCGGTGCCGTTCCCCACCTTCGCCGACGCGCACGAGGCGCTGCTGCGCGGGGAGCTCGACGCGGCGCTGCTGCCCATCGAGAACTCCATCGAGGGCGCGGTGAGCGCGGTGCTCGATCTGCTCGTGCACCGGCCCGGCGCCCGCATCCGGGCCGAGCTGCTGCTGCAGGTCCGCCAGCACCTGCTGGCCCGGCCCGGCACGCGGCTGGAGCAGGTGCGGCGCGTGCTCTCGCACCCGCAGCCGCTCGGGCAGTGCGCCCGCTTCCTGCGGGCACGGCTGCCCGCGGCGGCGCTCGAGCCGGCGCTCTCGACCGCGGAGGCCGCGCGCAAGGTGGCCGCCGGCGAGCCGGACGCGGCGGCGCTCGGCCCGCGCCGCGCCGCCGAGCGCTACGGCCTCGAGGTGCTGGCGGAGAACGTCCAGGACTCGGACGAGAACGTGACGCGGTTCGTGCTGCTGGCGCGCGAGGACGCCCCGCCGAGCGGCGCCGACCGGACCAGCATCGCCTTCACGCTCGATCGCGACCGGCCGGGCGGGCTGTACGAGGTGATGGGCGAGTTCGCCCGCCGCGGGATCAACCTGTCCAAGATTGAGAGCCGGCCCACCAAGCAGGCCATGGGCCACTACGTGTTCTACCTGGACTTCGAGGGGCACCGCGCGGACCCCGCCGGCGCGAGCGCGCTCGAGGGCGTGCGCGAGCAGGTGCACGAGCTGCACCTCCTGGGCTCGTACCCGCGCACCGGCGCGCCGGTCTAGCCGGCCCGGGCGGCCGCGAGCAGCCGCCGCAGCGCCGCGAGGTGCCCGGGCCCGGCGCCGCAGCAGCCGCCGGCGACCCCCAGGCCCGCCTGGACGGCGGGGCGGAGCGCCTCCGCGAACGCGTCCGGCCCGAGCACCTCGCCGGGCAGCCCGGGGCTGGGCTTCGCCACGAACCGCACCGCCAGCCGCCGCGCGGCCCAGGCCGCGAGCGCGGCGAGCGCCGGTCCCGGCGGCACGCAGTTCACCCCCGCCGCCGCGGCGCCGGCGTCCGCCACCGCCTCGAGGAGCGCCTCGGCCGGCGTGCCGTCCGGCGCCGCGAGCCGGCCGGCCTCCGCGCGCAGCGCGAACGTCACCACCACCGGGAGGCCGGCGGCGCGCGCGGCGTCGAGCGCGAGCCGCGCCTCGGCGAGGTCCCACTGCGACTCGGCCCACAGCAGGTCCGCGCCGGCCGCCGCGAGCGCGCCCGCGGCGCGGGCGTACCGGGCGCGCACCGCCGCGCCGTCGGGGGGCGGCCGTCCGGGGCCGTACAGCGCGGTGGGCCCGAGGTCGCCGGCGACGCGCGCGCCGGGGGCGGCCCGGCGCGCGAGGCGCACCGCGGCGGCGCAGAGCGCGCCGACCCGGTCCGGCGGGACGAGCGGGTCGAGGCGCGGACCGGCCGCGTTGAACGTGCAGGTGAGCACCACCTGCGCGCCCGCCGCCGCGTGCGCGGCGTGGACCGCGGCGATCGCCTCGGGCCGCTCCAGCACCCAGGCCTCGGGCAGGGCGCCGGCGGGGAGGCCGCCGGCGAGGAGCGCGGTGCCCATGGCCCCGTCGAGCAGGGTGGGGCCGTCGAAGGGGCGCGGCGAGGCGGGCGTCATGCGGTGCGCGCGCCGGCGGCGACGGGCTCGGCGAAGAAGGCGAGCAGGGCGTCGCGGCTCTGCCGCGCGTCGGCGTGGCCGAGCGCGATGAGCTCGTCGGCGAACTCGCCGTCGAACAGGAGGAAGCTGGCGAGGTCGGCGGCGCCGTCCGCGGCGGCCTCCACGTCGGCGGCGGCCCGACGCAGCAGGCGCGCCGCCAGCGTGCCGGGGCGCAGGTGCCGGACCCGGCGGATGGCGTGCTCGTGCGCGAGCCGGCCGATGTCGCGGGACGGCCGGATCACCAGCTCGCGCACGCGGCGGAACGGCGCCGCCAGCTCGCGCGCGGAGAGCGCGGCGAGCTGCTCGGCGAACCCCGGGCCGAACACCTGCTCGGCGCGGTCCATCATCGCGTTCACGTGGCGGAGGCGGTCGATGTCGTAGTCGGCGTGATCGAGCAGCAGGGCGTTGAGCAGGCGCCCGAGCTGCGCCGCGGTGGTGGGCGCCTCCTCGGGGTGGAGCCGCGGCGCGCGGTCCGCCTCGCGCCCCTCGGCGCGGAGCGCGATCACGAGCACGCGGTCGGCGCCGAGGCGGAGCGCGGGCGCGAGCGGGGTGTTCTGGCGGACGCTGCCGTCCACGAACCAGGAGTCCTCGATGCGCACCGGGCGGAACAGCAGCGGGATCGCGCCCGAGGCGAGCGCGTGGGCGGGCCCGATGGCGCAGCCGCGGGCCTCGACGAGCGGGTCGCGGCTCCACGCCGGCAGCTCGCGCATGCTCTCCACGAACACGACCGCGCGGCCGGTGCCGAGGTCGGTGGCGCTCACGGTGAGCGCGCCGACGTGGCCGTCGCGCACGTTGCGGTGGAGGCGCGCCCAGTCGATCCGGTCGTGGACCAGGCGCGCCAGCGCCTCGGGGAACACGAAGTCGGAGAGGCGCCAGCTCAGGTGGCGCATCCGCGTGGCGCGGAGCTGGCGGACCACGTAGCCGGGCAGGGCGGCGAGGTTGAGGGCGCTCCAGTGGAACACCTGCTCCAGCTTGAGGCTGCGCCAGGCGGCGGCCAGCGCGGCCCCCTGCCGCTCGGGGACGTCCGCGGTCGACGCCATCACGCAGGCGTTCACCGCGCCGATGCTCGTCCCGGAGAGGACGTCGAAGCGCGGCTGGCGGCCGAGCTCGGGCGCGAGCTCCTCGCGCAGGTAGCGGACCACGCCGGCCTCGTAGGCGCCGCGGGCCCCGCCGCCGGACAGCACCAGCGCGGTGCGCCCCCCGCCCGCGGCCGTCACAGCCGGACCTCCTCGAGGTGCGAGGGGACGAGCGCGGCCCAGCCCAGCTCGTCCATGCGCGCCTTCGCCGCCGCGAGCGCGGTGGGCTCGCCGTGCACCAGGAACGTCCGGCGCGGCTGCGCCGGGAGCGTGGCGAGCCAGCGCCGGATCTCCGCCTCGTCGGCGTGCGCCGAGAACCCGCCCAGCGTCGCGACGCGCGCCTTCACCGGCACGTCCTCGCCATGGATGCGCAGCGTCTCGGCGCCGTTCTGCAGGCGCCAGCCGCGGGTGCCGCCGGCCTGGAAGCCCACCAGCAGCACCGTGTTGCGCGGGTCGGGGAGCCGGCGCGCGAGGTGGTGGAGGACGCGCCCGCCGGTGGCCATGCCCGAGGCCGACAGGATGACGCACGGGCCGCGCACGTCGTTGATGGCCTTCGACTGGTCCGGGCTGCGGCAGAACGTCAGCTTCGCGGGCCGGAGCGGCTCCTCGCCGGCGGCGATCCGCCGGAGGGTCTCGTCGTCGTGGTCCTCGCGGTGCGCGAGGTAGATCGGGGTCGCGTCCACCGCCATGGGCGAGTCCACGAACACCGGGATGGCCGGGATCTCTCCGCGGTCCTCCAGCTCACGGAGCGTGAACAGGATCTCCTGCGTGCGCCCCACCGCGAACGCCGGCACCACCAGCGCGCCGCCGGAGCGGACCACGGCGTGGACCTCGGCCGCGAGCGCGGCGGCGGGCGAGGCCGCCTCGTGGCGCCGGCCGGCGTAGGTGCTCTCCAGCACCAGCGCGTCGGCGGCGGGGCCGGGCTCGGGGTCCGGGAGGATGGGGGCGCCGTAGCGGCCCAGGTCCCCGCTGAACAGGATCCGCGCCCCGCGCGCGCCCCCGACGCTCAGCTCCACCAGCGCGCTGCCCAGGATGTGGCCGGCCCGGTGGAAGCGGATGGTCACGCCGGGCGCGATCTGGCGGGGCTCGGCGTACCGGAGCGGCGCCAGCCGGGGCAGCACGGCGAGCGCGTCCTGCTCGGTGTAGAGCGGGAGGGCGGGCGCATGCTTCGAGTAGCCCTTCCGGTTCGCGTAGCGGGCCTCCTCTTCCTGGAGCCTCCCCGAGTCGGGGAGGAGCAGGCCGGCCAGGTCGCCGGTGGCCGGGGTGCAGTGGACCGGCCCGCGGAAGCCCTGGCGCGCCAGCAGCGGCAGCGCCCCGCTGTGGTCCACGTGCGCGTGCGTCAGGACCACCGCGGCCAGGTCTCGGGGCGAGACCGGCCAGGGGGCGCGGTTGCGGAGGCGCAGCTCCTTGTGGCCCTGGAACAGGCCCGCGTCGACCAGGACCCGGACCGAGCCGGTCTCCACCAGGAACCGAGAGCCCGTCACCGTGCCGGCCGCGCCGAGGAAGCGGATGGACGTCATCGTGAGCGAATTCTACAATCCCTGGACGCGCGCGGCGCGGCCCTCCCGCGCGCGGTGGGCACCACGGGACCGCAGACGGAGCGTTCACGACATGCGCCGGAAGATCCGCGTGGTGGGAGCGATGATCGAGCAGGACGCGCGCTACCTCATCACCCAGCGCCCGCCCACCGCCTCGCTGCCGCTGCTGTGGGAGTTCCCCGGCGGGCGCGTCGAGGCGGGCGAGACCGATCCCGCCGCGCTGGCGCGCGAGCTCGCGGAGGAGATGGGCATCGGCGTCGAGGTCGGCGGCCGCGTGATCCACGTGGAGCACGCGTACGAGGCCTACGACATCGACTTCTGCGTCTACCGCTGCCGCCTGGTCCGCGGGCCCATCCAGCACATCCGGGTGCACGACCACCGCTGGGTCCGGCCCGACGAGCTCGATCAGTACGAGTTCCCGCCGGCCGACGAGAAGAGCATCGCGAAGCTGCTCGGCCTGTAGGCCGGCCCGCCCCGGCCGCCCGCGCCGCGCCGCCCGCATGGGCGCGCAGGCTCCCGCTCCGCCTGACCCGACCGCAGGCCCCCACCGGCGAGCAGCCTGCCGGGGCCTTCCGCGCTTACCCGGATTGCCCGATCCCCGGACGTGCGCAGATTGCCTGCGAAGGGGGCAGGAGGCCTCGGTGTCCGCAGACGAGAAGAAGGGCCACGGGCAGCGCAGCGAGCGGGGGCGCGGGCCGGGCGGTCCTGGCACCCAGCCCCGGATCCCGCTGGCCTCGCCGGCGGCGTGGCTGGTCCTCATCGCGCTCGCCATCTTCCTGTTCCGCGCGTTCCAGGACGTGGGCGTGCGGCGCATCCCATACTCGCAGTTCAAGGAGATGGTGCGCCAGAGCGCGTTCGAGCGCGTCGTGATCGGGCCGGACTGGGTCCGTGGCGTGCCGAAGCCGGTGGAGGCCGGCGCGGCGCAGGGCGGGGGCGCGCAGCCGCAGCAGGCGCAGGGCGACGGTGAGCGCAACGGCCAGGCGCTGCCGTACGTCGCGACCCGCATCCCGGGCGGCGGCGACGACCTGGTGCAGGCGGTGGAGAAGGCGGGCGTGCCCTACGACGCGGTGGCCGGAGGCGGCATGGGCGACCTGTTCTGGGTCTGGATCGCGCCGATCGCGATCGGGCTGCTGTTCTGGGCCTGGGTGATGCGGCGCATGTCCGGGCAGCTCGGGCAGGGGCCGCCGGGGGTGATGGCGTTCGGGAAGTCGCGGGCCCGCATCCACATGGAGCCGGACACCGGCGTCACGTTCCAGGACGCGGCCGGCATCGACGAGGCGGTGGAGGAGCTGCAGGAGATCGTCGAGTTCCTGAAGACGCCGGAGAAGTACCGGCGGCTCGGCGGCCGGATCCCGAAGGGCGTGCTGCTGGTCGGGCCTCCCGGCACCGGCAAGACGCTGCTCGCGCGCGCCACCGCGGGCGAGGCCGGCGTGCCGTTCTTCTCGCTCTCCGGCTCGGAGTTCGTGGAGATGTTCGTGGGCGTGGGCGCGGCGCGCGTGCGCGACCTGTTCGCGCAGGCCACGCAGAAGGCGCCCTGCATCGTGTTCATCGACGAGCTGGACGCGCTCGGCAAGTCGCGCAACGCCGGCATCATGGGCGGGCACGACGAGCGCGAGCAGACGCTGAACCAGCTCCTCGCCGAGATGGACGGCTTCGACGCGCGCGCCGGCCTCATCATCATGGGCGCCACCAACCGGCCGGAGATCCTCGATCCGGCGCTGCTGCGCCCGGGCCGCTTCGATCGCCAGGTGCTGGTGGACCGGCCCGACAAGCGCGGCCGCGAGCAGATCCTCCGGATCCACGCGCGCAACGTGAAGCTCGGGCCGGACGTGGACCTCCGCTCGGTGGCCGCGCGCACCCCCGGGTTCGCCGGCGCCGACCTCGCCAACGTGGTGAACGAGGCCGCGCTGCTGGCCGCGCGCCGCAACAAGAACCACGTGACCCGCGCCGAGTTCGAGGAGGCCATCGAGCGGGTGGTGGCGGGCCTCGAGAAGAAGAGCCGGCGCATCAACGAGCGCGAGAAGGAGATCGTCGCGTTCCACGAGGCCGGGCACGCGCTGGTGTCCTGGATGCTGCCGTTCGCGGACCGCGTCTCGAAGGTCTCGATCATCCCGCGCGGCCTGGGGGCGCTGGGCTACACGCTCCAGCTCCCGCTCGAGGACCGGTACCTGCTTACCCGCAGCGAGCTGCGCGACCGGATGGCGGGCCTGATGGGCGGGCGCGTCGCCGAGGAGGAGGTGTTCGGCGAGCCGTCCACCGGCGCCTCGAACGACCTGCAGCACGCCACCGCGGTGGCCCGGATGATGGTGCGCGACTACGGCATGAGCCCGGCGCTCGGGCCGGTGTCGCTGGGCGACCAGAACGGCCCGAGCTTCCTGGGGGTGAAGGGGTTCGAGGCCCGGTCGTACTCCGACCACACCGCGCTGGCGGTCGATCGCGAGGTCCAGGCGCTGGTGGAGGAGGCGCAGGATCGCGCGCGGACGGTGGTGCGCGAGCACCGCGAGCGGCTCGACGCGCTCGCGGCGCGCCTGCTCACGATCGAGGTGGTCGAGGAGGACGAGATCACGCGCCTGTGGGGGCCGAAGGTGGTGCGGCCCGGGACGATCGAGGGGCGCGGCCACGAGGAGTCGCCGCCCGAGACGCCGAACCGTCCGGTCGCGGCCTCGGCGGACGCGAGCGCGGGCTTCGGGAGGTCGGGGCCGCAGCCGCCGCAGGCGCTCGCGCGCCACGCCGGCGGCGACCCGGATCCCGAATCGTGAGGAGGCGTCGCGGCGGTGAGGCACGGGAGCGAGAGCCACGAGGCGCGCAAGGCGCTCTTCCAGATCGGGATCCGGCGGGGCAGCCTGACCATCGCCGAGATCGACCGGGCGCTGCCGCCCGGCAGCCTCTCGCCGGCGGAGCGCTGGCTGCTGTTCTACAGCCTGCGCGCGGCCGGGGTGGACATCCGCGACGAGCGTGGCGAGCAGGTGGACGCGCTGCCCGGCGAGCCCCCACCGCCCTGAGGGCGGGTGCCGCAGGCTCGGGCGCCCCCGGGCCCTTGCTCGTTTGACACGACCTTTCCGCTGGTTAGCTTGCCTGCCGGAGGTCGTGACATGGCAGACGAACGCCGCGACACCTCTGCGCCGGGCGCGGAGGGTCAGGTGAAGGTGGTGGATCGACGCCGGTTCCGGCAGGACGGGGAGCCCCTCGACCCGCCCGGCGCCGGCGCGCCGCCGGAGGAGGAGGGTGGGCCGCCCCCGGCCGCGGCCGTGGAGGCGCGCCTCGCCGAGCAGGCGGCCCGCATCGACGAGCTGACGCGCGCGTACGCCGCCCTGGTCGAGGACAACAAGGCCTTCCGGCAGCGCCTCGAGCGCGAGCGGACCCGCGTCGTGGACGCCGAGCGGGCCGCGGTGGCGCAGACGCTGCTCGAGGCCACCGACGACCTGGAGCGCGCCCTCGCGGCCGCGTCCGCGCCCGGTGAGCCCACCGACGAGCGCCTGGGGCACCTGCTGGAGGGCGTGCGCCTTTCACTGAGCGTGCTGCATCGACGCATCGCCGCGCTCGGGGCGGAGCGGATCCCGACGCTGGGGCAGCCGTTCGACCCGCACGTGGCCGAGGCGGTGGACACGGTGCCGGTCGGCGATGCGTCGCAGGACGGCGTGGTGGTGCAGGAGATCCGCGCCGGATATCGCGTCGGCGAGCGCGTGCTCCGCCCCGCCAGGGTCCGCGTGGGGAAGGTGGCGCGCGCGTGATGCCGCGCCCCACGCCGTGCCCGCCGGGCGCCGGCGCGGGGAATAGAATCCGGGCCCGAGCGTCCTTGGAACGTGACTGACCGTCTCTACATGACCAACCCCAGGAGAGGGGCCATGCGCCTCATCACCCGAATCGTCACCGTCTCTCTCGCAGCCGCAGCGATCTTCGCGTGCACGCGGGACGGCAGCGCGGCGACCGCATCCGCCGCGCCCGCGGCGGCGCCGGCCCAGCTGTTCCGCGACGCCGCGGCGGCCGCGCCCGGCCCCGAGGCCGCCATCCCGGTGCAGACCTCGCTCGCGCCGCTCATCGACAAGCTCCGCCCGGCGGTGGTGAACATCTCCACCACCACCGTCACCAAGCACCCGCGCGTCCAGCGCGGCCCACGCGGCCAGAACCCGCACGGCGGCGGCACGCCGGACGAGGGCTTCGAGGACTTCTTCGAGCGCTACTTCGGCCGCCCCGCGCCGGAGATGCCCGAGGAGTTCAAGGGCTCGTCGCTCGGCTCCGGGTTCCTGCTCAACACCGAGGGCTACATCCTCACCAACAACCACGTGGTGAAGGACGCCACCGACATCCGCGTGCGCCTCTCGGACGACCGCGAGTTCGGCGCCAGGATCGTCGGCCGCGATCCGCTCACCGACGTGGCGCTCATCCAGCTCGTGAACCCTCCGAAGAACCTGCCGACGGTGGTGCTCGGCGACTCCGACGCGCTCCGCCAGGGCGACTTCGTGCTCGCGCTGGGCAGCCCGTTCGGCCTGCGCGACACGGCCACGCTCGGCATCGTGTCGGCGAAGCACCGCCCCGGCATCAACCCCGGCGGCACCTACGACGACTTCATCCAGACCGACGCCGCCATCAACCCCGGCAACTCGGGCGGCCCGCTGTTCAACCTCCGCGGCGAGGTGGTCGGCATCAACACCGCCATCGTGTCGCCGCAGATCGGCCAGGGCATCGGCTTCGCGGTGCCCATCAACATGGCGAAGGCGCTGCTGCCGCAGCTCAAGGAGAAGGGCAAGGTCACGCGCGGCTTCCTGGGCGTGTCGGTGTCCGACCTCTCGCCGGATCTCATCCAGGGCTTCGGCCTGCAGTCCGGCACCAAGGGCGCGCTGGTCCAGAACGTGGTCCCGCGCTCGCCGGCCGACAAGGCGGGGCTGCAGCCCGGCGACGTGGTCGTCGCGCTGAACGACAAGACGGTCGAGACCGCCGGCGCGCTCACCCGCGGCGTCGCGCTGGTCGCGCCGGGCCAGACCGCGAACCTGACCGTGCTGCGCGGCGGCCAGAAGAAGCAGTTCGCGGTGAAGGTCGTGCAGCGGCCCGAGGACGGGGAGGCCGTCGGCCGCAACGAGCAGGGCGGCGGCGACGAAGGCGGCGGGCAGGGCGCCCGCGATCAGTCGCCGAAGCTCGGCGTCTCGATCGCGCCCATCACCCCGGACGTCGCGCGCCAGTTCGGCGTCGAGCCGGGCGAGGGCGTGGTGGTGGTGGACGTCACCGAAGGTGGCCCGGCCGATCGCGCCGGCATCCGCCGCGGCGACGTCATCCTCGAGGCGAACCGCCAGAAGGTGGCGCGGCCGGAGGACATGCGGTCGGCGGTGGCGAAGCTGAAGGAGGGCGACATGGCGCTTCTGCGCGTTCGCCGCGGCGACGCCGCCGTGTTCATCGCGGTGCCGGTGGGCGGCGGCAAGTAGCCGGCACCCCCGCGATCGCTCCCGCGCCGCCCTCCGGATCCGGGGGGCGGCGCGGTCGTGCGGGGCTCAGAACACCTTCGAGGCGATGGGCGCGCCGGTGCGGGCGTCCAGCACGCGCACCGCGAGGAAGCGCGCGGCGACGCCCTCGTAGCTGCCCGCCTCGCCCTTGCGCTTCAGCTTCCACGGCTTCTCGGGCCGGAAGACGATCTCGAGCTCGATCGCGCCGGTGCGGAACGGGCTCTCGAACTCCATCTCCATCGTGCCGTCGGGCAGCGTGCCCTGGATCGGCAGGAGCCCGACCAGCGGGTGGCCCTGCGCGTCCTGGCGCAGCGGCGCGCCGTGCGTCAGCGCCACGCCGCCGCCGTCCACGAACGGCGTGAGCAGCAGCAGGAACCGGCCGTCGCCGCGCACCTCGGGCTTCACCAGCGGCGCCGCGTCCTGCACCCGGACCGCGAACGTCTTCCCGTCGGCGCTGCGGCGGGTCGCGGCGACGTTCGCCTCGCAGGTGCGCCGCTCGTAGACGTCCACGCAGTGGCCCACGTAGCGGACCAGGAACGGCTCGAGCGCGTCGAGCCGCTCGGCGGCGCGCGCGACGGCGTCGAAGTCCGCGGCGCGGGCGGGGGCCTGCGCGAGCGCGGCGGCCAGGAGGACGGAGCCCAGGAGTGCACGCATGTCGATGACCTCGGTGGCGGGGAGGGGGACGGGGGTGCTGCGGGCCCGCCGAGGGGCCGCGAGTGTACCGTGTCGCGGGTACCCCGAAGGAACCCAGTGATCCCGCGCAGGTGGGACCCGTAGCGGGGCAGGTGAGCGCAGGTGCTCTTCTTGACTACATCGCCCCACCACCGTAGGCTCTGCTCCGTTCCGAGGAGGACGGGATGCTCTGGAGCCGGCGAGAGGCGCAGAAGGTGGTGGCGGCGGCGGGACCGGATCGGCGCGCGGCGCCGCGGCTCGACAAGGTGTTCCGCGTGTACCTCGAGGGCGAGACCGGCTGCGGCCTGGGGATCGCCCGGAACATCTCCGAGGGCGGCCTGTTCGTGGAGACCCGCTCCCCGCAGCCGATCGGCTCGCAGGTGCGGATCACGTTCCCCTCCGAGAACGGCGACATGATCGCGGTGGCGGAGGTGCGGTACGTCTGCCACCTGCTCGGGCGCGGCACGGGCGCGCGGGGTCCGCTCACCATGCGCGGCATGGGCATGCGGTTCCTGTACTTCGAGCTGGACGCAGCCGTCCCCTCCCTCCTGCAGTGAGGCGCGGGGTGCGCGCCCGCGCGCCCCTCCGGTTCACCGTCCGTGGCCGGCGGCGCCTTGCCGCCCCCCGGTCGCCGTGTTACCCGGACCGGGATGCTCGCCATCGAGACGCACGGGCTCACCCGGCTGTTCGACGGGCGGCCGGCGGTCCAGGATCTCTCGCTCGCCGTCCCGGCCGGCGCCTTCTACGGCTTCCTCGGGCCCAACGGCGCGGGGAAGAGCACCACCATCAAGATGCTGACCGGCCTGCTCGCGCCCACCTCCGGGCGGGCCGCCGTGCTGGGGACGGACCTCGCGCGGGATCCGCTCACCGTGAAGCGGCAGGTGGGGGTGGTGCCGGACGGGCTCGGGCTGTTCGAGCGCCTCACCGGCGCGGAGCAGCTCCGCATCCACGGCCAGCTCTACGGCCTGCCGCGCGCCGAGGCGGCCCGGCGCGCCGACGAGCTGCTCGGGGCGCTCGAGCTCGCGGACCAGGCCGGGAAGCTGGTGGGCGAGTACAGCCACGGCATGAAGAAGAAGCTCGCGCTGGGCTGCGCGCTCATCCACGGCCCGCGCCTGCTGTTCCTCGACGAGCCGTTCGAGGGCATCGACGCGGTGGCGGTCTCGGGGATCCGCGGCCTGCTGCAGGACCTGGTGGCGCGCGGGGCCATGACGATCTTCCTCACCAGCCACGTGCTCGAGGTGGTGGAGCGGCTGGTCACGCACGTCGGCATCGTGCGCGAGGGACGGCTCGTGGCGCAGGGGACGCTGGAGGAGGTGCGCGGCGCGGCGGAGACGCTCGAGGAGGTCTTCATCCGCACCGTCGGCGAGGAGCGGCCGCGGCCCGGGCTGTCCTGGCTGGGCGAGGGCGGCGCCGCGTGAGCGCGGGCGGACCGCTGCGCGCGCTGGCCGAGCTCCGGCTGCGGATCCTCTGGCGGCGGCTGCGCGGCGGCTCGGGCGTGCCGGAGCTGGTGGCGCGCATCGCGACCTTCGCGTTCGCGATCCCGGCCGGCCTGGTCTTCGCAGGCCTCACCGGCGCCGGCGCGTACCAGGCGGCGCGGGCCGGGCCGGGCCTGCGCTCGTCGATCCCGGTGGCGGCGCTCTACTTCGGCGTGTGGCAGACCTGGATGGCGGTGTCGCTCTCGGTCTCGGACCGCTCGCAGCTCGACCTGCGCCGCTTCCTCGTCTACCCGCTGCCGCCGGCCCGGGCCTACGGCTACGGGCTGGCCGCGTCGGTCCTGGGCGACCCGTTCACCTGGTGCTGGTGCCTGCTGCTGGCCGGCGCGTTCGCGGGCGCCGCGCTGGCGCGGCCGGGAGCGTGGCTGCTGCTGCTCGCGCTGGTGAGCCTCGGCTTCGTGGCGGCCACCGCGGCCATGGCCGCGCTGGTGCAGGAGCTCCTGGGCCGGCTGCTGCGCGGGCGACGGGTGCGCGAGCTCGGCATCGCGGCGATCTACCTCGGCCTGGCGTTCCTGCTGCTGTCCTCGAGCGGCGGCCCGCGGCCCGGGGTGTTCCAGGCCATCCGGGCGCTGGCCCGGTTCCGCTGGCTGGCCTACCCCGCGGCGCTGGCGAGCGAGGCGGGCGCGGCGCTGTTCACCGCGCGCAGCGGCGCGGCGCTCCCCTGGATCGCGGCGCTGCTCGCCGCGGGTGCGCTCTCCGGCTGGGCGGCCTACCGGCTCGCGCTCGCCGACGCGCGCTCGGGCGGGGAGGGTGCCGGCGGGGCGGCGCGCGCGGCCGGGCGCGGGTGGCGGCTCCCCGGCCGGCTCGCGCCGCTCGTCGAGAAGGAGCTGAAGTACCTGGCGCGCCACCCGCTCGCCACCGTGCTCGCGCTCATCGTCCCGGCGCTCTCGGCGTTCTTCGGCTGGAAGGTGGCGCCGCACCTGCCGGCGGACGCGGGGGAGGTGGTGCGCCTCCTGCCGCTGGTGGGGCTGGCGGTCTACACGCACCTCGCCACCGAGGTGTTCTGGCTGAACGCGTTCGGCGGCGACCGCGGCGGCGCGCGGGCGTGGTTCCTCGCCCCGGTCCGCCTCGAGGACGCGTTCGCCGCCAAGAACGCGGCGGTCTACGCGCTCGCCCTGACGCTGTTCGCCGCGAGCGCGGCCGCCCTGATCGGCACCGCCGGTCTGCCGCCGGCGTGGGCTATCGCGGCCGCGGTGACGCTGCACGCGGGCAGCGCGCCGTGGTTCCTGGCGGCCGGCAACGTGGTCTCGGTGCTGGTGCCGCGGGCGGCCTCGACCTCGATCCAGCGCGGCGGCCGGCTCTCGCCGCTCACCGCGCTCGCAGGGATGGCGCTCGTCTCGGCCGTGAGCGCCGTGTTCGCGCTGCCGGTCCTGGCGGCGCTGCGCCTCGAGTCGCCCTGGCTGGTGGCGGCGTCCTGGGCCGTGCTGGGCGCGCTCGGCTTCTGGCTGTACCGCTGGGCGCTGCCGCGGACCGCGCGCCTGCTGTCGGCGCGGCGCGAGGCGCTGCTCGCGGCGGTGGCGGGGGACGAGGAGTGACCCGCCCGCTCCCGCGGACGCGCCGGGGGAGCGGGCAGGGCGGGGCAGGGCGCTACTGCGAGAAGCCCTCCAGCAGGTAGTGCGCCTCGATGCGCTTCAGCGCGAGCACCATGGCGGCGGTGCGCACGTCCACCTGCTGGCCGACGCAGTACGGCCGCGAGTCGTAGAGCGGCGTGCGCTGCGGGCGGTTCAGCGAGATGTCGCGGATGATGGCGTAGTTCTTCTTGATGGCCTGCTCGAGGCGGGCGTTCACCTCGGCCTCCGACCAGTGCTCGAGGCGCTGGTTCTGCAGCCACTCGTAGTACGAGACGGTCACGCCGCCCGCGTTGCAGATGATGTCGGGGATGACCTCGATCTTGCGCGAGGCGAGCACGCGGTCGCCCTCGCGCGTGGTCGGGCCGTTCGCGGCCTCGGCCACGAGGCGCACCTTGAGCCGCTCCGCGACCGGGCCGTCGATCTCCTCGCCGAGCGCGGCCGGGATGCAGATGTCGGCGTCCACGCCCCAGAAGTCGTCCTTGGAGATGGCGGTGCCGCCGGTGAACCCGGCCACCGTCTTCTTCAGGTTCTTCGGGTTCTGGTGGACGTGCTGGGCCAGCGCATGGACGTCGAGGCCCGCGTCGGCGTGGATGGTGCCGAACGCGTCGTTCACCGCGACGATCTTCGCGCCCATGGCGGCGAGGATCTCGGCCGCGTTCGAGCCCACGTTGCCGAAGCCCTGCACGATGACGCGCGCGCCCTTCAGGTCGAACTTGTGCTCGCGCGCCCACTCCTCGATGCAGTAGACGACGCCCTGGCCGGTGGCGCGGACGCGCCCCTCCGAGCCGCCGATGCGCACGTCCTTGCCGGTGACCACGCCGCGGAGGCGGTGGTGCTCGCGCTCACCGTCCGTGAACTGGCGCATCATCATCGCCATGATCTCGCCGTTCGTGTTCACGTCCGGCGCCGGGATGTCGATGTAGGGCCCGATGAGCCCCTTCATCTTGTAGATGAAGCGCAGCGTGAGGTGCTCGATCTCCTCCTTCGAGTAGTTGAAGGGGTCGATCTTGATGCCGCCCTTGGCGCCGCCGAACGGGATCTCGGCGATGGCCGTCTTCCACGTCATGTCGGCCGCGAGCGTCTTGAACAGGTCGAGCGAGACGTCCTTGTGGTAGCGGATGCCGCCCTTGTACGGCCCGCGGACCTGGTTGTGCTGGATCCGGTACGCCTTGAACTTCTTCGGCCCGCCCTTCTCGATCCGGAAGAAGCCCTTGCCCGGGATGTTCATCACGCCCGAGCGCATGGTGATGTCCGCCTTGAGCAGCGCGCGGCGGTGCAGGACGTAGTTCCCGTTCGCGAGCGGCTCGAACGCGTCCGCCGCCTTGACGTCGGACGCGGGGAGATCGCGGAACTTCGCCTGCTCCTCCGGCGACAGCGGGACCAGCCGGTCCCTCGTCTCGACGGTGACGTAGAAGATGTGCTCGAAGTCCGGCTCCTCCAGCTCCATGCGGACGCGCGGGTCCATCTTGATGAGGTCCGCGGCCCGGTGAAACGTCTCCATCGCCTCGTCGTAGAAGCTCGTCTTCCCGTTGCGTCCGGCCATGTCGGTGATTGCCTCGCGTCGTGAGGGAGTTCCGAAGGCGGGCGAATGGTAGCCTTCGATTCCCCGTTAATCAATGTTCCGTCTTGCCCGAAAACGCCAGTGCTTACGCGGTGATGTCGTCAAGCGTCGGCTCGCCTGCCAGCCCTGCTCACCCCCGGCGGAGGGACTTTCGGCGCGCGGAATCTAGCAGCCCGCCGCGCCGGTTCCTGCGCCCCTTGTGAAGGGCGCCCATGCCGCAGCGCGGCGCGACCACCCGCACGCATCGCGAAGGCGCGACGACGTGGCCGGCGCGGGCGGCGCCGCGGCGCCTAGGATCGCGCCATGGCCGTGCCCACGCTGGAGACCGCGCGCCTGCTGCTCCGCCCCCTGGAGCTCTCCGACGCCGTGCAGGTCCAGGCGCTGTTCCCGCGATGGGAGATCGTGCGGTACATGGCCGCCGTCGTCCCGTGGCCGTACCCGCCCGACGGGGCGCTCACGTTCTTCCGCGACGTGGCGCTGCCGGCGGTGGCGCGCGGAGAGGCCTGGCACTGGACCATCCGACGGAAGGAAGCGCCCGGCCGGCTGATCGGCGTGATCAACCTGAACGCCGGGAAGGACGAGCACCGCGGCTTCTGGATCGGGGTGCCGTGGCAGGGGCGTGGCTACGCGACCGAGGCGTGTGCGGCGGTGACGGCGTACTGGTTCGAGGTGCTCGGGTTCCCGGTGCTCCGCGTCGGGAAGGCGGCGGCGAACGCGCCCTCGCGGCGCATCTCCGAGCGCTCCGGGATGCGGTGCGTCGGGGTGGAGGAGCGCGCGTTCGTGTCGGGCAGGCTGCCGGCCGAGGTGTGGGAGCTCACCGCGGCCGAGTGGCGGCGGCGACACCGCGGCCGGGCTCACCGCGCGGCGTCGCGTGGCCGCCGCGGCGCGTGACGGTGCAGGCGGAACGTTGGCGCACCGAAGGATCGGTTCGGGGTACCCAAATCGCGGTGCCGCCGAGGGGGGCTGATCGCGCAAGGGCGCGAGAGCACGAGGTGCAGGTGCTGGCAGGCGGCTTGCTCTCGTGGCGCGCGCCGCGCGGCGACCGCCGCGCGCCAACCTCGAACGCGCATCCGAGAGGATCCATGCACCCACGCCGCCTCGTGCTGCTCGCCGCCCTCTGCCTCGCCCCCGCCGCGCTCGCCGCGTCGCGGGCCGCGAAGCCGGCCGCGAAGCCCGCCTCCACCGCCCGCCCCGCCGCGCTCTCCGCGCGCTCGCAGGCCTGCCTCGACTGCCACGCCGACGCGAACGCCGGCATCGTCGAGCAGTGGCACGAGAGCGCCCACGCGAAGAAGGGCGTGGGGTGCCTCGAGTGCCACCAGGCCGCGAAGGGCGAGGCCGACGCGTTCGAGCACAACGGCGAGCTGGTCGCGACCATCGTCACGCCGCGCGACTGCGCCCGCTGCCACGCCACCGAGAGCGCCGAGTTCGGCAAGAGCCACCACGCCAAGGCCGGCAACATCCTCGCCTCGCTCGACAACCAGATCGCCGAGACGATCGAGGGCGCCCGCGAGCCGTTCGCGCCGTTCGCCCCGTCGGCGGCCGGAGCCGCGGCCGGCCCGGTGAACGGGCTCGCCAGCGCGCAGGCCGGCTGCCAGCAGTGCCACGGCAACAAGACGGCGCTGAAGGCGAGGACCGGCGCGCCCATCACGGTGGACGACCTGAAGCCCGGCCCGGACGGCAAGCCCACCCGGCCCGAGGTGCTGGCCCGCGTCCTGCGGGACGCCGAGGGCAAGCCGGAGTTCGTGGAGGGCACCTGGCCCAACACCGGCATCGGCCGGGTCAACCTGGACGGCTCGCTCGGCTCCTGCGCCGCCTGCCACAGCCGCCACGACTTCTCCGCCCGGCGCGCGCGCCAGCCGGAGGCGTGCGGTACCTGCCACCTCGGCCCGGACCACCCGCAGAAGGAGATCTACGAGTCCTCCAAGCACGGCGTCGCCTACCGCGACGCGCGCGAGCGGATGAACCTCGACGGCAAGAGCTGGGTGCTCGGCAAGGACTACGCGGCCGCGCCGACCTGCGCCACCTGCCACATGTCCGCGAACGTGAACGGCGGCAAGGTCACGCACGATCCGGGCGAGCGGCTCTCCTGGACGAACCGCCCGCCGGTCTCGCTCCCGATGGACACCGACGCGGAGCACCGGGTGGTCACCGCGTCCGACCCGGCCCGCCGGAAGGCCGCCGTGGTGGACACCGCCGCGCAGAAGCGCGACCGCATGAAGACGGCGTGCAACGTGTGCCACGCGACCTCCACGGTGGACGCGGCGTACCGGCAGTACGACGACCTCGTCGCGCTCTACAACGAGAAGTTCGCGAAGCCCGGCCAGGCGCTCATGGACGCGCTGTACGCGCAGGGGATCCTGACGCGCACGCCGTTCGACGAGAAGATCGAGTGGGAGTGGTTCGAGCTGCACCACCACGAGGGCCGCCGCGCGCGCCACGGCGCCGCCATGATGTCGCCCGACTACGCCCACTGGCACGGGATGTACGAGGTCGCGAAGCGCTTCTACGAGGGCGTGGTCCCCGAGGCGCGCGAGGCCATCGCGCACGCCGAGGCGGCCGGCCGCAGGACGCAGGCCCGCGCCGCCACCGCGGTGCTCGAGGGGATCCTCGCCCGCCCCGAGCACGCCTGGTACCTGCAGGAGAAGGCGTCGCGGGTGCAGGCTGCCCCGTAGGCGCGACGGTCGCGCCCCGTCCTGGCTGCCGGCGGCGTCCGCGCGGACGCCGCCGGCGCGCTAGGGTGATCGCTGCATGCGCAGGCTCCTCGCCGTCCTCGGGACGCTCCGCGGCAGGCTGGTGCTGCTGGTCTGCTTCGCGACGCTGCCCGCGATGCTGTTCACGTTCTACGCGGCGAGCGCGGAGCGCACCGCGGTGCTGCGGCGCATCGAGCAGGAGGCGCTCCTGCTCGCGCAGCTCGCCTCGCGCGAGCACGGCCACCAGCTCGAGGGCGCGCGCACGCTGCTGCGCCGGCTCGCCGGGCTGCTGCGGGCCGCGCCCGAGGCGGGGGACGCGGCGCGCTGCCCGGAGCTGCTCCCGGCGCTGCTCGCCGGCTACCCGCAGTTCACCACCATCGGGATCCTCTCGCCGGAGGGCCGGCTCCGCTGCAGCGCCCGGGCCGCGCCGCCCGGGGTGAGCTTCGCCGGCAACGCGGCGCTCGACCGCGCGCTCCGGTCCTCCGACGTCGAGGTGGGCGAGTACGCCGTCGGCCCGGTGGTGGGCCGCCCGGTGCTCCACCTCGCCTACGCGGTGCGGGCCGCGGGCGGCGCGCCGGTGGAGGTGCTGTTCGTCGGCCTCGACCTGCAGTGGCTGGAGCAGCTCGCGCACCAGGCCGAGCTGCCGGCCGGCTACGCGCTCGTGCTCGCGGACCGGAACGGCACCGCGCTCGGCCGCTCCGGCGACGACGCCTGGCCGGCCCGGGCGGCGCGGGATCCCGCGCTGGCGCGGGCGGTGGACGCGGCCGGTCAGGGCACCGTGGCCGAGGTGCCCGGGGCGGACCGGCGCTTCCTGGTGGCGGCGCCGGTGGCGGCGGTGCCGGGCGTCTCGGTGGTGGCGAGCTTGCCGTACACCCGGGTCGCCGCGCAGGCGAACCGCGCCTTCTACCGGACCGTCGCGGGGCTGGCGCTGCTCACGCTGTTCACCATCGGCTGCGTGCTGCTCGCGGCCGAGGTGTCGGTGCTCCGCGTGCTCCGGCACCTCGCGCGCACCGCCCGCCGCTTCGGCGAGGGCGACCTCGCCGCGCGCGCCGAGACGCCGGCGGCGCACGGCGAGCTGGCCGAGCTGACGCGGGCGTTCAACGCCATGGCGGACGCGCTCGCGGCGCGCCAGCGCGAGGCGGCCGACATCCAGGGGCGGCTCCGCGCCATGTCGCACCGGCTGGCGGCGGCGCGGGAGGCCGAGGCGGCCGCCATCGCGCGCGACCTGCACGACGAGCTGGGGCAGGTGCTCACCAGCGTGAAGGTGGACCTCGCGGCGCTCCAGCGGGCGGGCGCGGAGGGCGAGGACCCGCAGGCACGGCGCGCGCGGGTCGCCGAGCTCGGCCAGCGGCTCGACGAGGCGGTGGGGTTCGTGCGGCGGGTCTCCTCCGACCTCCGCCCGCCGGTGCTCGACCGGCTCGGTCTCGCCGCCGCGCTCGAGGGGCTGGTCCGCGACCTCGAGCAGCGCACCCGGCTCGCGGTGATCCTGGACGTGGACCCCTCGGTCGAGCCGGTCGAGTGGCTCCCGGCCATCACGCTGTTCCGGATCGTGCGGGAGGCGCTCACCAACGTGGTGCGGCACGCCGGGGCGACCGAGGTCTGGATCGAGCTGCGCGCCACCCCGGCCGCGCGGGTCCTCACGGTGCGCGACGACGGCAAGGGGATCGGCCCGTGGGCGGCCGACGACCGGCGCGCGCTCGGGATCCAGGGCATGCAGGAGCGCGCCCTGCTGGTGGACGGCACCTTCGAGATCTCCGGGACGCCGGGCGGCGGGACCACCATCGTGGTAACGATCCCTCGGACGAGGACGGGCGGGCCCGATGCTGCGCATCCTGCTGGCTGACGATCACGCGATGTTCCGGTCCGGGCTGCGGCGCATCCTCGAGGCCGAGTTCCCGGGCGCGTCGGTGGGCGAGGCGGCCACCATCGCCGAGGTGCAGGAGCGGCTCGGGGCGCAGCCGTGGGACGTGCTCCTGCTCGACATCTCCATGGCCGGGCAGAACAGCCTGAACGCGCTCCCGCCGCTGAAGGAGCGGCACCCGCGCCTGCCGGTGGTGGTGCTCAGCATGTACGGCGATCGCCAGTTCGTCATCCAGGCGCTCCGCGCCGGCGCGTCGGCGTACCTCACCAAGGAGCGCGCGCCCGAGGAGCTGATCCGGGCCATCCGGAGCGTGCTCGCCGGCCGGCGCTACGTCGGCGACGAGCTGGCCGAGCAGCTCGCCGACCACCTGGCCGGCGGCGGCACCGGGAGCCCGCACGAGCAGCTCTCGCCGCGCGAGCTGGAGATCTTCCTCCAGCTCGCCGCGGCCCGGTCGGTGTCGGAGATCGCCGGGCGGCTGCAGCTCAGCGTCAAGACGGTCAGCACCTACCGCAGCCGCATCCTGGAGAAGATGGCCCTGCGGTCGAACGCCGAGCTGATGCAGTACGCCGTCCGCCACGGGCTGGTCGGGTAGGGCGGCGCGGCCCGCCCGGGCGTCGGACGGACGCCGACACGCGGACCGCCTCGCGTCCTACGCGCGCGTCGGACGCCGGCCGATGCACGCGGCGCCGCGCGCTCGCCATGCTGTCGGGCATGGAGACGGCAGACCTCGCCGCGCCCGCCACCCACCCGCTGCGCGAGCACCTCGCCGCCGGGCTGAAGGGGCTTCACCCAGCGTACTTCGCGCTGGTGATGGCCACGGGGATCGTGTCGATCGTCTCCGACCTCCTCGGCCTGCGCGAGGCGGCAGCGTTCCTGTTCTGGCTGAACGTCCCCGCCTACGCGGTGCTCTGGGCGCTGGTCGCGGCGCGCGCGCTGCGGTACCCGCGCGCCCTCGCCGCGGACCTCGCCAGCCACCAGCGCGGGCCCGGCTTCTTCACCTCCGTGGCCGCCACCTGCGTGCTCGGGCTGCAGCTCGTGCTGCTGCGCGGCGACGCGGCCGCGGCCCTGGTCCTGTGGTGGGTGGGGATGCTGCTCTGGTGCGCCTGCACCTACGCGGTGTTCGTGGTGCTCGCGGTGCGCGACCCCAAGCCGACGCTGGGCGAGGGCATCAACGGCGGGTGGCTGGTCGCGGTGGTGGCGACGCAGTCGGTGGTGGTGCTCGGGACCCGGGCGCTCGTCCCGCGCCATCCCGGCAGCGAGGCGGTGCTGTTCTTCCTCACCTCGCTCTGGCTGTGCGGCGGGATGCTCTACGTCTGGATGATCTCGCTCATCTTCTACCGCTACATGTTCTTCCGCTTCTCGCCGTCCGACCTCATGCCGCCCTACTGGATCAACATGGGCGCGGTCGCGATCTCGGTGGTGGCGGGGACCTCGCTCGCCGCGCTCGCGCCCGGCTCAGCGTTTCTCGGCGCGCTCCTCCCGTTCGTGAAGGGGTTGACGCTCATGTTCTGGGCCACCGCGACCTGGTGGATCCCGATGCTGGTCCTGCTCGGGATCTGGCGCCACGGCGGCCGGTCCCGCATACGGATCGCCTACGACCCGCTGTACTGGGGGCTGGTGTTCCCGCTGGGCATGTACGCCCTGTGCACCTACCGGCTGGGGGAGCTGTTCGCGATGCCGGTCCTGCCCTGGGTGGCGCGCGCGTTCGCGACGGTCGCGCTGGCCGCGTGGCTGCTCACGGCGCTCGGCCTGGCGGGCCGCCTCCTCCACCTCATCCTCCTGGCGGTGCGATCGCTCCACGCGGAGCGGGGCGCCGCCGGGCCGCAACCCGGCAGTCTCGAGCGAATGGCGAGGAGATCATGAACCGACCCGGCGTCCTCACGTCCCCTGGCAGCATCCCGCTCCGGCCGCGGCGGCGCGATCCCTCCGGCGCCGGGTCCGCCCGCGCGCGCGTCGAGGCGCGGCAGCGGATCGGCAAGGTCCTCGTGGTGGCGGGCTGGATCGTCGCGCTGGTGGGCGTCGGCATCTACTGCGTGGCGAGCTTCGCCGCCGGCGCGGACGCGGACCTCGCGGCGATCCTGCTCGACGGCGCCATCCCCGCGGCGCGGGGCGGCCTCGCGGTGGTGGGGATCGGCACGCTCACCTGGGTGGTCGGCTCGATCCTGCACCTGAACGCGTCGCTCGACGCGGCGGATGCGGAGCGGGACGGGCCGGGCGAGCGCTGATCTGCCCGCGGCGCTGCGCCGCGGCGATCCTTGTGGCCGCGGGGGGCCGGCCGTACCATGCTGGGCCTGCCGCGGCGGCCGCAGCGAGGGCCGCCGGGCAGCACGCATGCACCACGCCGACGCCGACTCCCCCGGGCGCCGCGCCGCCTCCGGCCAGCACCTGCTCCGCCTCGCGGTCGCGCTGGGCTGCGCGCTCGCGCTCGCCCTGCCCACGGTGGCCGACGACCGCGCCGCGCCGGGAGGGCGGGCGCCGGCGCGGCAGCGGGTGATCGTCGGCGGCGACCAGAGCTACCCGCCCTACGAGTTCCTGGATCAGCAGGGCAGGCCCGCGGGGTTCAACGTGGATCTCACCCGGGCCGTCGCGCGCACGGTCGGGCTCGAGGTCGAGTTCCGCCTGGGCCGCTGGGCCGACATGCGGCGCGCGCTCGAGACCGGCGAGATCGACGCCCTGCAGGGCATGTCCTTCTCGGAGCAGCGCGCGAAGGAGGTCGACTTCACGCCCCCGAGCCTGATCGTCCACCACGCGATCTTCGCGCGGCGCGGCGACCGGCCGGTCCGCTCGCTCGCCGACCTCGCCGGCAAGGAGGTGCTCGTGCTGCGCAGCGGCATCATGCACGACACCCTCCGGCGCGAGCACCCCGACGTGAAGGTCGTCCCCGCCGACACGCACGCGGACGTGCTGCGGCAGCTCGCGGCGGGCAAGCACGACTACGCGGTGATGGCGAAGCTGCCGGGCCTGTACCTGGTCCGCGAGCTGGGCCTGTCCAACCTGACCGCGATGGACCAGCCGGCGGCGGTGGAGCGCTACGGTTATGCGGTCCGCCGCGGCAACGAGGCGCTCGCGGCGCGGCTCGCCGAGGGGCTCGCCATCGTGCGCAACACCGGCGAGTACCAGTCGATGTCCGAGGCGTGGCTGGGCGTGCTCGAGCCGCGCGGCCCGACGGTGCAGCAGGTCCTGCGCTGGGGCGCGTTCGTGCTCGTCCCGCTCGTGCTCCTGCTCGCCACCATGGCCGCGTGGTCCCGCACGCTGCACCGGCAGGTGACGCTCCGGACCGCGGACCTCACCCGCGAGATCGCCGAGCGCCGGCAGAAGGAGGAGGAGCTGCGCTCGAACCAGCAGCAGCTCCTGCAGGCCGACAAGATGGCGGCGCTCGGCGTGCTGGTGTCCGGCGTGGCGCACGAGATCAACAACCCGAACGGCCTGATCCTGCTCGACCTGCAGGTCCTCGACGACGTGCTGCGCGACGCGACGCCCATCCTCGACGCCCACGCGCGCGCGAACGGGGACTACACGCTCGGCAGCCTGCGCTGGTCGCGGCTCCGCGAGGCGATGCCGAGCATGGTGTCCGACGCGCTCGACGCCTCGCGCCGCGTGAAGCGGATCGTGGAGGACCTGAAGGACTTCGCCCGGCAGGAGTCGCCCGAGCTGCGCGACGGGGTCTCCATCGACGAGGTGGCGCGGACCGCCGCGCGGCTGGTGGAGGCGCTCGTCAAGAAGAGCACCGAGCGGTTCGAGGTGGCGCTGGAGCGCGGGCTGCCGCCGGTCCGCGGCAACCCGCAGCGGCTGGAGCAGGTCCTCGTGAACCTGCTCGTCAACGCCTGCCAGGCGCTCCCGGACCGCTCCCACGGCATCCGCCTGCGAACGTTCCTCGACGCCGGCCGGGGCGCGGTGTGCGTCGAGGTCCGCGACGAGGGCGTGGGGATCGATCCGCAGCACCTGCCCCGCCTCACCGATCCGTTCTTCACCACCAAGCGCGACCACGGCGGCACCGGCCTCGGCCTGGCGGTCTCCGCGGGCATCGTGAAGGAGCACGGCGGCACGCTGGAGTTCGAGTCGGCGCCGGGGCAGGGCACCGCGGCGCGCGTGGTCCTGCCCGTCGCCCGCAAGGAGGCCGCGTGAGCGAGATCGCGTACCCGCCGTTCGCCGTGCTGCTCGTGGACGACGAGCCGGGCTGGCTCCGGACCATGTCGCTCAGCCTGGAGCGCTCGCTGGGCGTCACGAACCTGCTCACCTGCCAGGATCCGCGGGAGGTCATGGGCCTGCTGGAGCGGCACGAGGTGGGGCTGGTGCTGCTCGACCTCACCATGCCGCACCTGCCGGGCGAGGAGCTGCTCCGGCGGATCGTCGAGGCCCACCCCGAGGTCTCGGTCATCGTGGTGAGCGGGCTCAACCAGCTCGAGACCGCGGTGCGCTGCATGCAGGCGGGCGCGTTCGACTACTTCGTGAAGACCAGCGAGGAGGACCGGATCGTCAAGGGCGTCGGGCGCGCCGTCCGCATGCAGGAGCTGCAGCGCGAGAACCGCGAGATCCGCCGGCGCTTCCTCGACGACCAGCTCGAGCACCCGGAGGCGTTCGACCGGATCGTCACGGCCGACCCGCGCATGCACGCGGTCTTCCGCTACGTCGAGGCGGTGAGCCGCAGCCGCCAGCCGGTGCTGGTCACCGGCGAGAGCGGCACCGGCAAGGAGCTCATCGCGCGCGCGGTGCACCAGGTGTCGGGCCGCGCCGGCGAGCTGGTGCCGGTGAACGTGGCCGGCCTCGACGACACGGTGTTCGCCGACACGCTGTTCGGGCACGTGCGCGGCGCCTTCACCGGCGCGAACGAGGCGCGCAGCGGGATGGTGGAGCGCGCGGCCGAGGGCACGCTGTTCCTCGACGAGATCGGCGATCTCAGCCCGGCGTCGCAGGTGAAGCTGCTGCGGCTGCTGCAGGAGGGCGAGTACTACCCGCTCGGCGCCGATCGGCCGCGGTGGATGCGCGCGCGGGTGGTGGTCGCCACCCACCACGACCTCGCCGCCCGCCAGGCGGCGGGCACGTTCCGCCCCGACCTGTACTACCGCCTGCGCGCCCACCACGTGCACCTGCCGCCGCTCCGGGAGCGCCGGGGCGACATCCCGCTACTGCTCGAGCACTTCCTCGACGAGGCGGCCCGCGAGCTCGGCAAGAAGAAGCCCACCCCGCCGAAGCAGCTCGCCGGCCTGCTCGCGAGCTACGCGTTCCCGGGCAACGTGCGCGAGCTGCGCGCCATGGTGCTCGACGCGGTGGGCGCGCACCAGGGGCGCGTGCTGTCGATGGAGGCGTTCCGGCGCGCCATCGGCGAGGCCGAGGTGGCGCACGAGGCCGACCGGCGGGGCGAGGCGCCCGCCAGCCCGTTCGCGGCGCTGGAGCGCATCCCGACGCTGGACGAGGCCGACGAGCTGCTGGTGCAGGAGGCGCTGCGGCGCGCCGACGGGAACCAGTCGCTCGCCGCGCGCCTGCTCGGCATCACGCCCTCGGCGCTCTCGAAGCGCCTGAAGGCGCGGCGCGAGGCCGAGGGCCAGCGCGAAGGGTAGGGAGATCCCTCAACCCTGTGAGATCCGTCACGGCGGGCCAACCCCGCCGGATTCCTCGGGGTGCGCCCGCCGGGCGGCGCGCGCGTTTCCTCCGCTCAACCCCCTTCGGCCTGCGCGGGCGCGCCGCACCCGGAGTCGAACCCGGCGACGCCGCTCGCGTTCCGGCGCGCGCGCCCGGCTGGCACCGCGGTTGCCAATGGCGTCCTCCGTGAGCCGCCCGGAGGCGGCGAGGAGACCGCATGACGACGAAGACGAGGCTGGAGCACGACTTCCTGGGCGAGCGCGAGCTCCCGGACGACCGCTACTACGGCGTCCAGACGCTGCGCGCGCTCGAGAACTTCCCGATCACCGGGGTCGCCATCTCCAGCGTCCCCGAGCTGGTGCGCGCGCTGGCGCAGGTGAAGAAGGCGGCCGCGCTCGCGAACGGCGAGCTGGGCGTCATCCCGGCCGACGTGTCGCGCGCCATCTGCGCGGCCTGCGACGAGATCGCCGCGGGCGCGCTGCACGACCAGTTCCCGGTGGACGTCATCCAGGGCGGCGCCGGCACCTCCACCAACATGAACGCGAACGAGGTCATCGCGAACCGCGCGCTCGAGATCCTGGGCAAGCGCAAGGGCGAGTACCAGTTCGTGCACCCGAACAACCACGTCAACTGCTCCCAGTCCACCAACGACGCCTACCCGACCGCGTTCCGCATCGCGCTGCACGCCAAGCTCGGCCAGCTCATCGCCGAGCTGCGCCGGCTGCAGCAGGCGTTCGCCGCGAAGGGCCGCGAGTTCGCCGACGTGCTGAAGATGGGGCGCACCCAGCTCCAGGACGCGGTCCCCATGTCGCTCGGCCAGGAGTTCGAGGCGTACGCGACCACGCTGGGCGAGGACGTGCAGCGGCTGGAGGAGGCGCGCGCCCTGGTGCTCGAGGTCAACATGGGCGCCACCGCCATCGGCACCGGCATCAACGCGCCGCCCCGCTACACCGAGCTCGTCACCCGCCGCCTGCGCGAGATCGTGGGCACGCCGCTCGTCTCCTCGGAGAACCTCATCGAGGCGACCTGGGACACCGGCGCCTACGTGCAGATCGCGGGCGTGCTGAAGCGCGTCGCGGTGAAGACCTCCAAGATCTGCAGCGACCTCCGCCTGCTCTCGTCCGGCCCCCGCACCGGCCTGGGCGAGATCAACCTGCCGCCGCTCCAGCCCGGCTCCTCGATCATGCCGGGCAAGGTGAACCCGGTCATGCCGGAGGTGGTGAACCAGATCTGCTACTACGCGATCGGCGCCGACCTGACCGTCACGCTGGCGGCGGAGAACGGGCAGCTCGAGCTGAACGTGATGGAGCCGGTGATCGGGTACGGCCTGTTCACCTCCATCTCCTTCATGGTGAACGGCTTCCGCGTCCTGCGCGAGAAGTGCGTGGACGGGATCACCGCGAACCGCGAGCGCTGCCGCGAGCTGGTGGTGAACAGCATCGGCATCGTCACCGCGCTCAACCCCATCATCGGCTACGAGGCCTCCGCCGCGGTCGCCCGCGAGGCGCTGGTCACGGGCCGGTCGGTCGCCGAGCTGGTGCTGGAGAAGCAGCTGGTCTCGAAGGAGCTGCTCGACGAGGTGCTCTCCACCGAGAACCTGCTCCGCCCGCGCTACATCAACCCGCGCCTGCAGAAGGTCGCGTAGGCGCCCGCCATGATCTGGCTCCAGCTCGTGGTGGTCCTCGCCGCCATCTTCATCGGCGCCCGGCTCGGAGGCATCGGCCTGGGCGTGATGGGCGGCCTCGGCCTCGGCGTCCTCACCTTCGTCTTCCACCTGCAGCCCACCTCGCCGCCGATCGACGTGCTGCTCATGATCGCCGCGGTGGTCACCGCCGCCGGCGTGCTGCAGGCGGCGGGCGGGCTCGACTACCTGGTCTCGGTGGCGGAGCGCATCCTCCGCAGCAACCCGGACCGGATCACGTTCCTCGGGCCGCTCGTCACCTACGTGTTCACGCTGTTCGCAGGCACCGGCCACGTCGCCTACTCGGTGCTGCCGGTGATCTCCGAGGTGGCGCGCGAGACCGGGGTCCGCCCGGAGCGCCCCATGTCCATCTCGGTGATCGCCTCGCAGCAGGCCATCACCGCCAGCCCCATCTCCGCCGCCACCGTGGCGCTGCTGGGCATGCTGTCCACCGGCGCGGCCGGCGCGGCGTTCCACATCGAGCTCATCGACATCCTGAAGGTGTGCATCCCGTCCACGCTGCTCGGCGTGCTGGTGGCCGCGTTCGTCGCGAACCGGATGGGCAAGGACCTGGACCGGGACCCCGAGTACCAGGACCGGGTGGCCCGCGGCGTGGCCGCGCCCAGCGGCCACCAGGCCCTCGCCGGCGCCGACGGCGGCACGCCCGTCCGCGTCGCGGCACCGGTGACCGCGAAGATCGCGGTGGGGATCTTCCTCGCGGCGGCGCTCGCGGTGGTGCTGTTCGGCTCGTTCGCGGCGATGCGCCCTCAGTGGACCACCGCCGCGGGCGCCACGCGGCTCGGCATGCCGCACACCATCGAGATGGTGATGCTCTCGGCCGCCGCGCTCATGCTGATGCTCTGCCGCGTGGACGTCTCGAAGGTCGCGACCGGCAGCGTGTTCGGCGCCGGCGTCCAGGCGGTCATCGCCATCTTCGGCATCGCGTGGATGGGTGACACCTTCTTCGCGGGCAACATGGAGGTGCTGGGCGGCAGCATCAAGGGCATGGTCACCGCGGCCCCGTGGCTGTTCGCCGCCGCGCTGTTCGCGCTCTCGGTGCTGCTCTACAGCCAGGCCGCCACGGTGCGCGCGCTCATGCCGCTCGGCATCGGCCTCGGCATCCCGGCGCCGGCGCTGATGGCGATGTTCCCCGCGGTGAACGGGTACTTCTTCATCCCCAACTACCCGACCATCGTCGCGGCCATCAACTTCGACCGCACCGGGACCACGCGCATCGGCCGCTGGGTGCTGAACCACAGCTTCATGGTCCCCGGGCTGATCTCGACGGTGGTCGCCGTCGCGACGGGGTTCGTCATCGTCCGCTTCTTGTTCTGACCGCAGCTCGCACCGACACCCGAGAGAGAGGAAGCCATGAGACAGCTCGTCTCGGCAGCGCTCTTCGCCTGCCTCGTCGCCGCCCGCCCCGCCGCCGCGGAGCCGCCCGCCATCACCATCTACGGCAAGATGGACGTCGGCTACGCCCACGTGCAGGGCGCGAACGGCGCCGTCCCGCACCAGACCCCCACCGACCTCGTCGAGTCCGGCCAGCTCTCCGGCAGCCGCCTCGGCTTCAAGGCCACCGAGGACCTCGGCAACGGCGTCAGCGCCCTGTTCCTGGTGGAGACCGGCGTCAGCCTCGACACCGGCAGCTCGACCAGCGCGCAGTTCTGGGGCCGCCAGGCCTACGCCGGGCTGACCGGCGCCTGGGGGAAGGTCACCGTGGGCCGCCACCAGACCCCGGGCTACTGGGTCCAGTGCGACGTCGACCCGTTCGAGATCGGCACCGTCGGCAACATCGAGAACCTGCTCAAGCGGCAGTCGCGCACCGACAACTCGGTCCAGTACGTCACGCCCACGTTCGCGGGCCTCGAGCTGACCGCGCTCTGGGCGCAGAACCGCGCCGGACCGGAGACCGAGGGGAACGGCGACGACACGCCCGGCTTCTCCGGCGGCCTGCGCTGGCGGTACGGCCCGGTGCTCGCCGCGGTCGCGTACTACCAGGACAAGAGCAAGGTGACCGACGTCATCACCCGCATCGGCAACGCCGGCGCGACCTGGGACCTCGGCTTCCTGAAGCTGCACGCGTCGGGCGGCTTCTACCGGCTGAGCGACGACACGGTCCAGCAGAGCAGCGCGCTCGCCGGCCTGACGGTGCCCGTGCCGGTGCTCGGCGGCAGCGTGCGCGCCTCGTACTCGCAGATGTGGGAGGACGCCGCGGACGACGCGGGCGCCTCCAAGGTCGCGGTCGGCTACATCCGTCCCCTCGCGAAGAAGACCGACGTGTACCTGGTCTTCGCGCACATCGAGAACGAGCGGAACGGCACCAAGACGTTCGACATCACCGACGCCATCGCGAAGGCGGGCGGGGTGGACGGCGTCTCTGCCGGCCTGCGGTACGCGTTCTAGCCGCGCGAACGGTCGTCCCCGGTCCGCGAGCACCGCCTGTTTCCGCCGAGAGGTGGGGCCTCGCAGCGGGGGAGGGCGCCTGGATGGTCCAGGCGCCCTCTTTTCGTCTCGCCGGCTCAGATCCGCAGCACCTCGCCCTTCAGCGAGTACAGGATCGCCACCACCTCGTTGCGCTCGGGCGCGCCGATCCCGTTCCGCTCCAGGGCGAGCACGATGTCGTCGATCGCGGCGACCAGCTCCTGCTCGTTCACGTTCATCCCGGTGTGCACCGCGCGCAGGTCGCGGCCCGTGTACGACTGGGGGCCGCCGCTCCCGGACGCGAAGAACTCCACCGTGACGCGCTTCAGCCGCGCCGCGGCCGCCGCCTCGTCGCCGCCGAAGGCCTCGGCGCCGCGCGCGAGCGCGAGCCGGAAGCGCGTGCCGATGATCGGGTTCTTCAGGTGGAGCTCGAGGACGTCGTTCACGATCTGGGCGATCTTCTCCTCGCCGCCGAGCCGCTCGTACAGGGACGCCGCCATGACATGCTCCTTCGCCGGGCACCGCCGGCCGAGGAGTTGTGCAGGGGCGTGCAAGCCGGAGCCTTGCGCGCGCGTCCGCCAGGTTTGCCCGGGACGCCGCCGCCGCGGCCCGCGGGCGGTCACGCCCCGGAGGCGGCGAGCTCCATGTAGTTCTCGGGGTCCACCAGCGGAGTGAACCCGGACCTGAGATAGAGCCGCGGATCGTGCGTCACGAGCAGCACCCGGTGCAGCCCCTGGAGCGTCGGGTGCGCGAGGACCGAGCGCATCATCCACGCGCCGAGGCCCTGGCCGCGGTGCGCCGGGAGGATGAAGTCGTCGGTGATGAACGCGAACGTGGCGCCGTCGGTGACGACGCGCGCGAACCCGACCTGGCGATCGCCCTCGTACACGCCGAAGCAGAGCGACCGCTCGACGGCGCGCTCCAGCACCTCGCGCGCCATGCCGAGCGTGTCCCAGAGCTCGGTGGAGAGGAACCGGTGGACGAGGTCGAGGTCGAGCCGGTCACGGCGCGTGCTGATCTCGTAGCCGCCGCGGCGCAGCTCGGTCCCGCCGGTCGTCGCCTGCGTCGATGGGAGCATGGCGTCGCCTCCTCGATCGCTCTCGTCACGCTGGGCAGCGGCGCGGGCAAGCGCCATCCGGGGCGCTCGCTTCCCCATCGTCCCTCCTACGCGTCCCGTGAAGCAGCGCGCATGAATACAGAGGCCGAGGTCCGCGCCGTGGGGGAAGCCATGAGGGGTTCGATCGCGGTGGCGGTCATCCTGATGCTCGCGTGCGGGGGAAGCGACCCTTCGCCGCCGGCGCCCGGGCCGCAGCCCCAGCCGGCGCCGCAGCCGGAGCCGCAACCGCCGCAGCCCCAGCCTCAACCCCAGCCGCAACCGACGCCGCAGCCCCAGCCGCAGCCGCAACCACCAGCGCCGCAGCCGCAGCCGCAGCCGCAGCCGCAGCCGCCGGCGCCACAGCCTGAGCCGCCCCCGCCGCCCCCGGAGCCGCAGCCGACCGCGTGCTTCCTCGAGGAGGGCGGGCACGGCGAGTGGCTCTATCACTTCACCGACTTCTCGGGGGACTGCGGTCCCGGCACCGACTTCTCGAGCAACATGGCGCCCGGCACCTCGTTCTGGCCGTCGGGTCCGATCGACACCTCGCCGTACACGGAATGTCGAACGCTCTCGAACGTGGTCTCGTCCGACCGCTGCCAGAAGAACATCAGCCGGGAGTGCCTCACCGGCGGCGGCGACGTCACGCTCCACCTCGTCGAGGAGTTCCACCAGGAGTCGGCCACGCGCATCACCTTCGCGATCGACTTCCGGCGCGACCCCATGGGCGAGCGCGTGGTCGGGTGCTCCGGCCAGTACCACGGGACGATCACGAAGCAGTGATGGCGGCTGGACGGGGCTCTCGGGGCTCGTCCCGCGGCGCGCGGGTCGCGGGCGTGATAGATGTCAGGACGGTACGAGTCTCCGGCGCTCCGCCCCGCAGCAGTGGCGCAGCGGCTGCTCGGTCCCCCGTCCGCCACGAACGAACGCACGCGTCCACCCGTGGGTGGGGCTCGCGGTCATCCCGCCTCCGCGCGGGGTGACGAACTCGCACGCACAGGAGCGGAAACGATGGGCAAGCGACGCTGGGTGGACGTGCTCCGGGGGCGGCTGTCCCTGATCGTGCCGGAGTGGCGCGGGTGGGGGAGGCTCGTCTGGTGCATCCGCCAGCAGCGCGCCCTGGTCGGCTCGGGCGGAAAGGTCGTCTGGGTCCGGGGGCCGGAGCTGGCATGGGCGACCTGGGGCGCCCGGCACGGGCTCTTCGCCATCGAGCGGATGGACGGGCTCCCGTACCTGCAGCCCTCCGCTCCGGCGAACGACGCCGGGTCGGCGCGCTAGCCGTCGCGGAGCATTGGGACGCGGCGCGGGACGTCAGTCCTCGGACTCGTCCGCGCGCGGGCTGCCCGCGTGCGCGGCACGCCGCGTGTCGTCCGCGAGCAGCCGCAGGCAGGAGGTGCACGTGACGCGCAGCGGCCGGTCGGGCGGCGCCACGACGGCGTCCGCGCCGCAGAGCGGCCGGCCGCCCGGCGTCGAGAGCTCGTGGACGACGCGCGAGGCGCGCTCCGCCACGGCCGGGCGTCGCGGCTGCGGGTCGCGTGACCGGCCGTCGGGCTTGTGCATGAACGCTCCTCCATCGCCGTGAGGCGCTCGCCGTCGGCGCGGACGCAGCGGTCCGTGCCTGCCCGGCGACGCAGGGCGGAGGCAGGACGTAACCGCGGCGACGGCCGCGCGCCGCGCCGGCGTCGAGCCGGTGTGGGTGCGACGCGAAGGTGGAGCGGCTGCCGGCGCCTACCGGACGAGCCTGGGATCGAACGAGAACGGCTCGGGCGCGTCGTAGGCGACCCGCGCCGCGTCGGGGTGGGCGGGGTTGAGCAGCACGTTCCGCTCGGAGGGGATCACCGCCGAGCGCACCAGCAGGATCGCCGTGCGCCGCTCCGCGATCCAGCGGTCGCCGAACGTCGCGAGCGTCGCCGGCGCCGGGCTGTGGCGCCAGCCGCGGACGTAGACCGAGGGCGGGGCGGTCTCGACCGCGAGGTCGTCCGGCCAGGTCGCCCGGCAGGCGGCGAGCGGCGCGTCGGCGAGGAGGCGCTGGTCGGCGTGGGTGAGCAGCTCGAGCGCGGCGAGGGAGAGCGTCGCGCTCGCGTACGACACGGCCACGCCCTTCGAGTTCCAGCGGCCGCCGTACAGGCGCGCGCCCTCGCCGGAGAAGGCGCGGCGGCCGTCCGGCGCGTGGCGCGCGAAGGTGATGCGCCAGGCGTCCACGTCAGGAGAGGACGCCGTGCTCGAGGCGGCCCAGCTCGTCCATCACCGCGGTGAAGCCGTCGGCGGTGTCGAGCAGGGTGATGGGGATCTCGCCGCCCAGCGCGCGGCAGGGGGCGCGCACCCAGCCGCGGCCGTGCGCCTCGCCGAGCAGGTCCTCCGCCTTCGCGAGGACCCGCGCCGCGCGGACCGCGCGCTCGCTCTCCTCGGGCGTGAGCGGCTCGCCCTTCTCCAGCCGGCGGTGCACCGTGCGCACCGGGAGGCGCAGGCTCACCGCGAGGTCCTTCACCGACATGTCGAGCGACGACGCGAGCGTCTGCGTGGAGCGGGCCGGGAGCCCGGCGCGGATGAGGCCGGTCCAGCGGAGGTCGCCGGGCGCGAGCCGCGCCTTCGCCGCGCCCTTGGCGGCCGGGCGGGAGCCCTTCGCGGGCGAGGCGGAGCGCGCCGCGCCCGCCTTCCGCGCCGTGGGCGCGCGCCCTCGCAGGAGCGCCCGGCCGCCCAGGATCTCGATCGCCTTCGCCTCGCCCTCTGCCATGTGGCAGGTATATCGCGCCAGATGGCGCGGCGCCAGGTGGACTCCGGCGCAGCGGCCCCGGCGCCCGGCCGGCACGTTCGCGGCCGCCTCGACCTCAGCGCGCCGCGCGCACCGCCGCCAGGATGGCCGGGTAGGCCGCCTTGCGGATCCGCGCCGCCGCGTCGCCGCCGCGCGGGTGGCCGATCCGGACCACCACGAGGTCGAGCGACGGCACCACCAGCACCGTCTGGCCGCCGAACCCGACCATCGAGAAGGCGTCGTCCGGCATCGGGCTCCCCGGTGGGAAGCGCCAGAACCCGGCGCCGTACACGGGCGCCTTCCACGCCGGGGCCGGTCCGCTCACCAGCCTCACGAAGGCCTCGGGCAGGAGCCGCTCGCCCTTCCAGACGCCGTCGCGGGCGTAGAGGACGCCGAGCCGGGCCAGGTCGCGCGCCGCGGCGAAGTGGTAGCCGATGAACAGCGGGTGGCCGTACGCGTCCGGCTCCGTCAGCGAGCGCGTCGCGCCGAGCGGCGCGTACAGGCCCCGCCGAGCGTACGCGAGGAGCGGCTCGCCGCGGGTCGCCGAGACGCGCTCGAGAAGGCCGACGAGCGCGAGCGGATCGCAGTTGGCGTACCGACCCTCGGTCCCGGGCGGCTTCGCGAGCGGACGGGAGAGCGCGTAGCCGACGGCGTCCACCCCGCCGGTGTAGACGTACTGACTCTCGGTGTAGCCCTTCGACTCCTCCCAGTCGTCGTCGAACGGCGAGGTGCAGGCGAGGCCGCTGCTCATCCGCATGAGGTCGATCGGACGGAGTGCGCGCCGCTCGTCGCGGGACCATTCCGGCAGCCCCGTCGGCGCGTCGAGCGCGAGCGCGTGCTCCTGCGCGAGCCGACCGGCCAGCGTGGCGAGGACGCTCTTGCCGATGGCGGAGGTGTCGAGGAGCGTATCGGCCGTGGCGCCGTTCGCGTACCGCTCGGCGACGATCCTGCCCCGGTGGACCACCACGACCGCGGCCGTCAGCGCGGCGGCATCGTCGAACCAGGGCGCGATGGCGCGGGCGGTCGCGTCCTGCTCCTCGCGCGAGACCGCCCAGCCCGCCGGGCCGAGGTCGTCCGGCCAGGGCGCCGTGGTCCGCGCGATGCGCGCGGCGCCGAGGCGCGCCGGGTCGAGGTGCAGCCTGCCGTCCTCCGGGAGCGTGACGCACCCGAGCCCCTCCACCAGGCGCGCCGTCCGCGCGGGCCCGCCGCGGACCGAGACCCGCACCTCGCGGCGCGTCCGGTCCACGTCCAGGCGGTCCACGCCGTCGCGATCGCCGTCGTTCACGACGAAGTAGGTGGAGTCGCGCCTCACCTCGTCGGGCTCGCGCCCCTGCAGGAAGACCCCGGTGCAGATGACGCTGGCGTGGCCGGCAGCGGCGAGGGACCGGGCATCGCGGGCGGCGGGGCCGGGGTCCGAAGCAGCGGCCGCCGCGGTCGGTCTGGCGGCGGGGGGATGGGCGCTGGCGCACGACATCGCGGAGGCGAGGAGGGCGGCGTGGGCGAGGAGGGTGACCGCGCGGGGCCACCCGTGGGCGGCGGACCTCGGCGGGTTCACCGAGAGGCTGGGCATCTGCATCTCCCGCTCGTAGGCGGCGGGGGAGTGGGCCGCAACGGCTCCGATGATGCGTGCCGAGGCGGGATGGCGGTCCGGCTGGAGGGGCACCTGGCACCGGACCGGGAGAGGCCCGGGCGCCTTCAGGCGGCGCGCGCCCTGCGGCGGCGGAAGGGTCTGCGCGCCCGGACCAGGACCGCGGTGGTGAGGCGGGCGATCCCCTGTCGCGCCTCGGCGCCCCCGGTGCGCCGGTCGATCACCGCGAGCGTGGCGACCGGCGTCCGACCCGCGACCGCGGCCATCTGCGCGAAGGCGCGCTCCCCGCCGCGGCCGCTCATCGTGGCCACGAACGCGACCGGTGGGAGCCGCTCGCGCTCGAGCCACAGGTACGTCCGGACCGGCGAGCTCACCGACAGGGCCCAGACCGGCGTCGCGATCACCACGGCGTCGTAGGTGGCGGGATCGCGGCGCGGGCGCTCCAGCGGGACGAGCACGCCCGAGAGCGCCTCCGCGCCGCTGCGGAGGAACCCGAGCACGCCGGCCCGGTCGGTCGGATCGCGCAGCGCCTCGAGATCCGCGTCCAGCGCGGCCGCGACGGCGCGGGCGATCCGCCGGGTGTGCCCCGACCGCGAGTAGTAGGCGACGAGCACCTTCGGGCGATCCATGGTGGTCACCTCCCGCGCCAGTGTCGCGCCGGGGGACCGGCACGGTGGGGCCGCGAGCGGGCAGGGACGCGGTCGTACGGGGTGGCCCGAAGGCCGGCGACGGGATGACGCCGCGCGCCCCGATGGTCGGCGCGCGCGCGTCCACGCACCGGGGGCGAGCTTGACGCGGGCGTCCCGACCCGACACTGTCGGTGCGGGAGGCTGCGTGCGCCGGACACCAGAAGTCGTGCTCGCGGTGGCGCTCGGGCTCGGCTTGCTGCTGCTCCCGCTCCCGTACCGCCACCCCGTCGCCGCGAGGTCCCCCCACATGGCCATCCAGAAGCCGAGGTCGCTGGACGACATCTTCAAGCTCCGGGGCGAGGACTTCGTCGCCGCGCTGGAGGAGCGAACGTCCCTGCGCGCGGACCGCGTCGGCTTCGACGAGCTGAGCCCGAGCGAGGCTGCGCTCCTCGACGTCTGGGCGCTCGAGGCCGAGGTGAACAACGGCGGCTTCGATCAGTACTTCCTGAACGCGTCGGGCGACCGGGCCCGCGGTGCGCTGGCGGGCCTGGAGCTCATCGGCGCCGAGAAGGCGGCCGCGATCACGCGGCGGGCGCTGGCGGTCTTCGGGCCTCGGGGGCCGGCGCCCTCGCAAGAGGCCCGCCAGAAGCAGATGGACAGCTGGAACCCCGAGGTCGAGGCGACGCTGGAGGCGCTCGATCAGGAGTTCTACGCGTACCCCGATCCTCTCGCCGAGCTCATGGAGCGACACTGCCGTGCGCACCGGGAGGCGTTCGCGCGGTGAGGGCGGCGCCCGTCGAAGGGCGTAGGTCGGCGCGCGGGTCGAGCACGGCCGTCAGCGCGCCCCGAGCGCGAGCCGCACCGCGAACGCGCACATCGTGAGGCCCGTGGCGAGGTCGAGGACCCGCCATGCCGCGGGGCGGGCGAGGACCGGCGCGAGCGCGTGGGCCGCCAGGCCGCCCGGCGTCGCCGCCGGGAAGGAGCGCGGCGCCACCGCGGCGCTGCGCGTCGCGGTCAACGCCGACAGCCTCGCCACCTGGTTCCCCGGCGCCATGGCCCGCTTTGCGGCCGAGGACGCGACGCTCCTCGACGTGTCGCTCGACGACGAGGCGCACACGGCCGAGTGGCTCCGCACCGGCCAGGTGCTCGCGGCCGTCGCCGCGCGCGCCGAGCCCGTGCCGGGGTGCCGGAGCGTCGCGCTCGGGCGGCTGCGCTACGTCGCCACCGCCAGCCCTGCCTACGCGGCCCGCCACCTTCGCACCGGCGTCGACGCCGCGACCCTCGCGCGCGCGCCCACGCTCCGCTTCCGGCCCAAGGACGCGCTCCAGCGCCGCTGGATCCGGAAGGTGTGCGGCCGCGAGATCGATCCGCCCGCGCACGTGCTCCCAGCCAGCCAGGCCTTCCTCGACGCCACGTCGCCGGCATGGCCTGGGGCATGAACCCGGAGCAACTCGCGAGACCGCACCTCGCAGCGCGGCGCCTGGTCGAGCTAGTCCCGGGGACCGCGCTGAAGGTCCCGCTGCACTGGCAGCACGCTCGCCTCACGCCGCCGGCCCTGGAGCGGCTCACGCCGGCGGTCATCGCGGAGGCGAGGGAGACGTTGCGGAGGAGGTAGGTGGCTGCAGATGGACCGGCCGGCCGCGATGCTTCGTGACCCTGGGTGAGGCACTGTGGCCCGTGACAGGAAAGGCGGCGGTCCGTCCGAACGAGAGCGGGCGCTCGGGATTCGTTCCCAAGCGCCCGCAATTCTTTTGGTTTGGGAGGGCCGACACCCAGAGTTGAACTGTGGACGTGCTGATTACAATCAGCGGGTGCGTTGAAAATCCTGAAATGTCACAGCGTTCATCTACGCGAGGTAGCTGATCAGGGGCCTTTTGACGAGGGCTGGTGGTGCTGTGGCGTGGCGGAATCCCGCCGGGCGCCGCTCCGTTGCGCGCGGGAGGCGGGTGGACTAGATGTCGGACCTGTTGCGTAAAGTAGTCCAGTGATGGAGAATCAACACATGAGCGGCGGCGTGGTGGTGGTGGACTAAATGGCTGACATAGAGTCCGATTTCGTCCACATGGCCCGGCTCGCGCTGGGCGGGAAGCAGGACGACGTGGCGGCGCTGGCCCGCAGAGCGCTGCGGGGTATAGCAGAGCGCCGTCCAGACTTGGCCGATGCAGCTACGGCGGTTCTCTCGCTAGCGAACAGCGTTTCCGCGACTCGCTCGGAGTATCCGGACCCGCTGCCGGTTGACTCCGACACGCGGTTCGAACTCCTGCGTCGTGAGCACGATCTCGCAATGGAGATCGAGCCGGTATGGCCGACTTCGGTCGCCACGGAGTTGAACGCGGTTATAGAAGAGCGTCGTCGGGAACCGGAGCTTGCTGCTGCAGGGCTCGCCCCGAGTCGCTCGCTGCTGTTTGTGGGGCCACCCGGGGTCGGCAAGACCCTCGCCGCTCGGTGGGTGGCGCATCATCTCCGGCGTCCGCTGCTCACGCTCGATCTCTCGGCAGTCATGAGCAGCTTTCTTGGACGGACAGGCACCAACATTCGCGTCGTCCTCGAATACGCGAAGCGTAGTCGCGCCGTGCTTCTGCTCGATGAGTTCGATGCGATCGCGAAACGGCGGGACGACGCGGCGGAAGTCGGGGAACTGAAGAGGCTCGTCACCGTCCTGTTGCAGGAAGTGGATGGATGGCCGCCCGATGGCATCTTGATCGCCGCGACGAATCACCCCGAGCTGCTCGATCCAGCAGTGTGGCGCCGTTTCGAACGGGTCGTGCCGTTTCCTCCGCCTTCGGCCGAGGAGATCCGGACCACGCTTCGTCGCCAGCTCGTCGCTCACCAGCATATCGATGAAGCGATTCTCCGCGTGCTTGCGGCGGCGATGACGGGGCTGTCATTCGCGGACGTCGTCACGCGATTGAACCAGGAGCGCCGCGCTTCGATCGTGCGCGGCGAACAACTCAGTGACCTCCTCGGGAGGCTGGCCGCTCAGCTCTCGCGTGAGAAGCCCACGAACGAGCGGCTCGCACTTGCGCGAGCGCTCGCGGAGAGAGGGCTCTCGCAGCGTGAAATCGCTTCGGCCACGGGGCTGTCCCGGGATACCATCCGTAAACACCTCGGCGTCAGATCCAACGCGAAGAGAAAGGGGTAGCACGCGATGGCTCGTGAGAAGAACTTCCTGCTAGGTCGCGGCGAACTTCTCTCCGAGAAGGTCACCGTGAAGAAGGCGAGTGGTCCGAAGAATCCGCCGTACTCGTTCCCGGAAGCTCAGCGCAGGATCGTGGCCAAGCTCGGAGCGGTAAATCGCGAGTTGCGCGCTCTTCCGAAGGACGCCTGTCCCCACGACGAGGCAGTGGCGGTTCTCACGATGCATCCGAGATACCTGTCGAAGAGTGACTTTCCGGCCGAGTTGCTCAGCGTCGCTGGCCTCCGGCCCGTCGGCAGCCGCCCGCGGACGGTTTCTCCCGAGCAGTGGGGAATCGAGAAGCCGCCCGCCGCCGCACTCACAGACGACATCTTCGTTGCGGGTGAGCGGCGCGCGTTCGCTGCGTTCGAGCAGTTCCTGCCTCGTTGGACGGCGACGACGACCGGCGCGGCCCAGCTTGCGCAGGTGGAGGACCTCGCTCCGTACTCCGTTGACCGAAAGATTAGGGGTATCCCGGCCGATGCCAAAGAGCTTCTGCTCGAGGTGGTTCTGCACACGGATGGCGACCCCGACTTGGTCGAGGCGTTCGCCGCATACGCGGGCAAGCTGAACGCCCAGCCGCTGCTCGATCGAGTCCGGAAGGTGCGCGGTCTCGCCTTCGTCCCCGTTCGTTCGTCTGCGTCATCGCTCAAGAAGCTGGCGGCGTTCTCGTTCGTGCGCGTGCTGCGCGGCATGCCCACCCTGCGACCGTTTCGTCCCGGGATCATTCGTCGCGCAGCTGGTTTTCCTGTCGCTCTCCCGCGGGGCGGACCGATCGCGCTTGGCACTCGCGCGGCGATTTTCGACGGGGGAATCCCGGCCGCAGTGGACTTGGCGCCGTGGGTGAAGGTGATCGAGCCGAAGGGCATCGGGAACCCCGTGCCGGCCTTTCAGGAGCACGGGCTTGCCGTAACCACCGCCTTCCTGTTCGGGCCTCTGTTGAGAGGCGTTCCACCGTCGATCCCCTACTGCTCCGCAGACCACGTCCGTGTCCTCGATGAGCGGACCGGACGCGACGATGAGCAGATGCTGTACCTCGACGTGCTCGATCGCATCGTGGATCACCTCGACGCACACGGCGACTTCTACCAGTACGTGAACATCAGCCTCGGGCCGAGGCTCGCGATGGAGGATGACGACATCACCGCGTGGACGGCGCGGCTGGATGAGTGCTTCTCCCGAGCCGATCTGCTCGCGACCGTCGCAGCGGGAAACGACGGCGAACTTGACGCGGCGGCGGGGCTCAACCGGATTCAGCCTCCGGCTGATGGCGTGAACGTGCTGGCCGTCGGGGCGTGCGACACGCTGCATGGCCCCTGGCAGCGTGCCGCTTACAGCTGCATTGGCCCCGGTCGCAGCCCAGGGATTGTGAAGCCTGACGGGGTCGCGTTCGGGGGTTCTGAAGCCGACCCGTTCATGGTTCTCGCGTCGCGCACGCATGCGCGGCCCGAAGCCGGTACGAGCTTCGCTGCGCCGTTTACGCTTCGAACCGGCGCTGGCGTCGGCGTTCAACTCGGCAACACGATCAGCCCGCTCGCCACGCGTGCTCTGCTCATCCACCGCGCCGACGACGGCGACCATCCGTTGCCTCACGTCGGCTGGGGTCGATTTCACGACGACGCAGTGTCCCTCCTGACGTGCGAGGACGACGAGGCGCTGGTGCTCTACCAGGGCGATCTTCCAGTGGGACAGCACCTGCGCGCGCGCCTGCCGATGCCATCGGGCGAGATCGCAGGGTCCGTCACGGTTTCGGCGACGTTGCTGATTTCACCCCAAGTTGACGCGAAGAATGTTGGCGCGTACACGCGTGCTGGGTTCGAGGTCGCCTTCCGGCCGAACAGCGCGAAGATCAAGGTGAGGAACGGGAAGGCGTCGGCGCACGCGGAGACGAAGCCCTTCTTCTCCGCCACGAATCTCTACAGCGCCGCTGAGTACGTCCTTCGCGACGACGGAGGGAAGTGGGAGCCCTGCCGCCGCCACTCCGCCAAATTCAAAGCGTCCGGGCTGAAGGACCCGTGTTTCGACATCTACTACCACCACCGCGACGGCGCGGCCGCGGTCCAGTGGAAGCCGAAGCCGATCCGATACGCCCTCGTCGTGGGGCTCAAGGCCCCGAGCATTCGAGACTTCTACAACCGCGTCGTGCGGACATACGCGAAGATTCTCGTACCTCTCCGCCCGCAGGTGAATATCCAGATCCGGACGTAGCCAGTGCCGCCCGTTGCGCCCACGCAACGCGCACAGAGACAGTCCTCCCGGCCTGGAGTAGCAGGGTGTACGGCTCGCGTGCGATCGCTCCGCACCTCGGCGTCAACACCTAGTGCTTGCCCGCGTGCAGCATCTCGGCGCAGCGCCGCCACGGATTCGCTGCGGCGGGCTGCTGCCTGGCCGACGTCTCGCCCGACGTCGCGGCGCTGTGGAGGAACGCATCGACAGTTAAGTGTTTCCAGCCACGAGGTCCGACGGAGCCCCAGTACAACTGCGGGTTGCGACCGTCTTCCACGCGCCCTGCGGCGAAGTCATCTCCGAGTGCTCGGACAAAGCGCAGGAACGAAGCCTCATCGCAGACCTGCTCTAGAAGTTCGTCGAGTTGTTCAGCCATCCGGGCGCACTCCTGGAACGGGATCGCCTCGCCTCCTCGGCGGCCTTCCCGCTGGCGAGGACCAACGAATTACCAGTCACTAGCGATGCACGACTGGCTAACTGACGGGTCCGGCTCCCGTGCAGGCGCTCGTTGTGGCGTGGCTACGTCGTGGTGAAAGCAGACGGCCCACGAGCAGGTGCCCGCGGGCCGTCGGTAACTGCTCGAAAGTGCGCCGAAATTTAAGAGCCGACACCCAGACTTGAACTGGGGACCTGCTGATTACGAATCAGCTGCTCTACCAGCTGAGCTATGTCGGCGGCCCTGCTGAAGCGCGCGTTTTCTAGCATCGCCCACGCCGGGCCGCAAGGGCTCGCAGGCCTGGACCGGGGGCCGTCGCGCGGGGGCGGCGGCGCGCCTAGCTTCCGTCCATGACGGTGAAGAATCGGCCGGGGGCGGCGAAGCAGGTGCTGGCGCAGCAGCGCGCGGAGGTGCGGCGTTCCGCGCCGGGCAAGCGCTTCGTGGGCGACGCGGCGGCCCAGTCGCGGGAGGCCAGGGAGGCGGAGCGGGAGCGGGTCGGGCAGATGGCCGCCGAGAACGCGATGGAGCGGGCGGAGGCCGTGGAGCAGGAGCGCCTGGAGGAGATCCACGAGGAGGCGCTCTCCGACATCCTCTCCGACCTGGTCCGCGACACCTGGCAGCTCGCCCGCACGCTCGTCTCGGCCCCGTTCCGCATCGTCCGGGCGATCCGCGCGCCGCGGCCGGCCTGACCCATCCGCGACCTCTTCGCCTTCGCTCCGAGTGTCAGAGGCGTGTGCTACGCCTCGGAACGTGGACGCGCTCGTTCGCCAGCAAATCCAGCCGCTTGACGCCCCGTCAGGGCTGGAGGCGCTCGCGGCGCAGGCCTGGGTGCTGGAGGTGCCCCGGCCGACCGAGCGGCGGTTCATCCTGCGGCCGGAGGCGGCGGAGCTGGTGGACGGGCTGCTGGCCCGGGTGGCCCGCGGCGCGGGGGCACTGGACGTGGCGCTGGGCCGTGGCCTGCGCGCGGTCGAGAAGGCCGGCGGTCCGCTTCGCCTGGGGTACTCGAGCCTGGGCGACTACGCGCGCGAGCGGCTGGGGCTCCCGGAATCGACCTCCCGGCGGCTGGCGCGGCTCTCGGCGGGTCTGGACGAGCGGCCGCTGCTCGATGCGGCGGTCCGGGCGGGCGAGGTGAGCCTGCGGAAGGCGCAGGTCATCCTCGGCGTGGCCCGGGGGGCGGACGAGGCGCGCTGGGTGGCGCAGGCGCGGGACGCGACGGTCCGGGCGCTCGCCGCCGCGGTGCGCGCGGAGCGGGGCGGCGATGGCGGGACGGCGGACGCGGGCGAGGGCGCCGAGCCGCTGGTGCCGCTCGAGCTGGAGATCTCCGAGGACGATCGGGTGGCGCTGCGCGAGGCGCTGTCGCTGGCGGGCACGACGCTGGGCGCGACGGCGCCGCCCTGGCAGCGGCTCGAGGCGCTCTGCCAGGAGTACCTCGCCTCGCACCCGGAGCCGGAGCGGCTCCGGCTCGAGGACCTCGACGCGGACGCGGCGACGGCCGCGGGCGCGCTGGAGGGCGCGCCGCGGGGGCGGGGCAGCGAGTGGTGGGACGCGGCGCGGCTCGCGCTGGAGGAGGAGACGGAGCGCTGGAGCTACCTCGAGCGGCTCGAGCCGCTCCCGGCGCCGGATCCGGCGGGCGGGCTCGCGCCAGGCGACCTGCAGGCCCTCGATGCGCGTCTGTGCGAGCTCGCCGCGATGCGCGCGCGCTGGGACGAGCTGGTGGGCCACCTGGGCCTGCTCATGCGCTCCCTTGGCCTCTGGCGGGAGGCGGGCTTCGCCTCCTTCGGCCACTACTGCGCCGAGCGCCTGGGCCTCTCGCTCCGGGCGGTCGAGCAGCGCATCGCGCTGGAGCGACGCCTTCACGAGCTGCCGCCGCTCCGCGCGGCGCTGGCGTCGGGGCGGGTCTCCTACGGCAAGGCGGTCGTGGTGGCGGCGGCTGCGGACGAGGACACGGTCGAGGCCTGGATCGCGCGCGCGGAGACCACGCCGTGCGCGGCGCTCCGGCGCGAGGCGGAGTCGGCGGAGGACGCGCAGATGTGTGCGCGGCGCGCGTGGAAGGCCCGGCTGCCCGCGCGGGTGGTGAACCTGCTCGACGCCGCCCTGGGCGCGGCCCGCCTGGCCGCGGGGAGGCCGGTCCGGGACGGCGAGTGCCTGGGGATCATCGCGCGGCACTTCATCGACACCTGGAAACCGTCGTTGCGCGGCCGGCGCACGCTGGCCCACCGGGTCCTGGAACGCGACGGCGGGCTCTGCCTTGCGCCGGGGTGCACCCGCGCGGCGGACCACGCGCATCACCTGTGGCAGCGCGCGCACGGTGGACCGGACGTTCCGTGGAACCTCGCCTCGCTGTGCGCGCCGCACCACCTCGTCGCGATCCACGGGGGCTTCCTGCGCGTGCGCGGGAGGGCGCCGCACGCGCTGGAGTGGAAGTTCGCGGGGTCGGCGCCGGTGGGGAGCGGGCGCGGCGGAGGCGTCGGGTCCGGCTAGAACGACTGACCCACGGTCACGTACGCGGTGACGGGGTCCACGCCGGGCTCGCGCCACTCTCCGGCCAGCAGCCGGCCGAACCCGTGGGCGAGGCCGAGGCGCAGGTCGGTGCGCAGCCAGTACCCGAGCACCAGCTCGGCGCGGAGCTCGGCGCCGGCGGCGAACCGCACCTCGTTCCACGAGAACGGGTGGCCGGCGAACGGCAGCTCGCCGGGGAGGTCGAACGCGTCGCCGGCGTCCACGAACACGCTGCCGTGCACGCGCCGCAGGAACACGGGCCAGGTGGAGTACCCGCGCACGGGCGCGAGCAGCGGGAAGCGCAGCTCGAGGTTGCCGAGCGCGAACGCGGTGCCGGCGAGCCAGCCGTACGGATAGCCACGGAGCTGGTCGGGCGCGACGCCGGCGGTCTGCATCACCACGGCGACGGGGTCCACGGTGGCGGCCCCGCCGAGCTCGTACGGCGCCCGCCCGCCGATGGAGCCTTCCGCCACGCCGCCGCTGAGCCGCAGCGCGAGCACGGTGTGGCGGGTCCCGGGGACGCGCAGGTACTGGGCGACGCTGAGCCGCGCGCGCGCGAGGCCGAAGTCGCTGCCGATGGTGGGGTCGGCGGCGCGCAGCGACAGCGCCACCGTCCGGCCCTCCTCGGGCGAGATGGAGCGCACGTACCGGCGCGCGTCCGTGTACACGGCCCGGAACGACGCCTCGGAGAGGACCCCGTCGCGCCACTCGAGCCAGTCCGACGTGGGCGCGCGGCGCGTCTCGCCGAGCACGTCGTACGAGGTGCCGGCCCAGCCGATCCGGAAGCTGAGCGTCTCGGCGAGCCCGGGGAACGAGAAGCCGAGCCCGGCGGCGACGGGGGTCCACACCGACTCGACGCCGCGGCCGCCGGGGGCGGAGTCGAAGTAGCGCACCGACGCGAGATCGAGCGTGGGCCACGACCAGCCGCCCTGGTACGAGAACGCGTACCCGGGCTCGCGCCCGCCCTCGCTCCACCACGCCTGCAGCGCCCACGCGTGCCGGGCCAGCACGTCCACGCCGCCGGTCATGGCGCCGTAGATGCTGCCGGCACCGTCGCTGCCCCACAGCGGCAGCCACCAGCGCGGGCCGACGGTGTCGAGCGCGCGGTACGGACGCGAGGGCAGGGGCGTGGGCGACGGCGAGGGCGGGGACGTCGTCGTGGAAGCAATGGCGGCGGGGGGCTCGGTGAGGGGCTCGGTGGGAGCCGCGGGGGCGCCCGCGGCCGGAGACGGAGCGGCGGTTGCAGGCTGGGCCGCGGTCGCGCCGGGCGTCGTGACGGGGATGCCGGGGGGCGTGGCGGGCGCGGTGCCCGCGACGGCAGGCGCGGGCGGCGCCGGCGTGGGCTCGAGCCAGGCGGCGGGATCGAACGGGAGGGTGGCGACGTCGTAGCCTTCGCGGCCGAACGTGACGAACGCGATGGTCCGCCCGTCGGGCGACACGGCGGGCTGGAACGCGCCGGACTCCACGTTGGTCACCTGGCGCAGCGCGCCGGTGGCGGCCTCCCACGCGTACAGGTCGTAGACGCCGCCGCGGTCGGAGGCGAACAGGAGGTACCGGCCGTCGGGCGTCCAGGCGGGCCCGGTGTCGAGGGCGTCGTCGTCGGTGACGCGCCGGACGGCGCCGTCCTCCCACAGCGCGACGTCGCGCCGCCCGCCCTCCTGCAGCTCGAATGCGATCCGCCGGCCGTCGGGCGACGGCGCGGGGCCGTAGACCTGCGCGCCGGGGCGGGCGAACAGCACCTCGACCTGCGCGGGCGGCGGGACGGCCAGCTCGGCGCGGCGTTCACGGATCGTCACGTCGGCGGGGACCATGGGCGCGGGGGGCAGCGTCCGGCGCACCAGCGCCATCCGCCCGCCGGGCTCGTGGCGCACGTACACCACCGCGCCGCCGCCGGGCACGACGGCGGGGTCGCCGGCCCGCTCGCCGTCGGTGAGGCGGCGCCGCGCGCCGCGCGCGAGGTCCACGGCCCACAGGTCGTCGTAGGTCCGGTGCAGCCGCCAGACCTCGCCGATGGCGACCACGGCCTCCCGCGGCGAGGCCATCGAGAGCGCGCCGTTCGCGTCCACGGTGAGGGCGAGGCCGAGGTCGGCGCCGCCGGGCGTCACGCGGTAGGTGCCGGGCCGGCGGTCGAGGTCGCGCTTCTGGTACGCGAGGAAGCTCCCGTCGGGTGACCAGCGCGGCGTCTCCACCCGCCCGCCGGCGCGGGTGAGGCGGGTGGGCGCGGTGACGGGGCGCTCGCGGACCCGGGCCCGGACGGCCTCGGCGTGGCGGCGCTCCTCCTCCGCGTACTCGGCCCACAGCGACGGGAAGTCCCGCCCGCCGAACGCGCGCGCGCCGGCCCAGCTCGGCGCGTAGGGCCACACCTGCGAGCCCTGGTCGGCGACGAACGCGGCGATGGCGGCGTCGCCGTACCGGGCGCGCAGGAACGCCATGAAGCGACCGCCGAGCAGGTAGGGCGCGGTGCCGAGCGGCCACTCCAGCAGCGGGTTCGAGATCTGGTCGAGCCGCGGGAACGGGCCGTCGAGCGCGAGCGCCCGCGCGTACATGTCGTGGATGGCGCTGGCGTTGCGGCCGGCGCCGGGCACGGCCTCGCCGTCGGCCTCGTGCAGCACCGCGAGCCCCTCGGCCATCCAGCTCGGCGTGAGGCCGTTCGGCACGAAGAGCTTCCCGAACACGGCGTTGGCGAGCGCGGGGAGCCCGCCCACGTGGTCGAGGTGCAGGATGTGGACGTACTCGTGGAACACCAGGCTGGAGACCCAGTCCCGGTAGTCGTTCAGCTCGGAGAGCCCGGGCGGCGGGACGGCGTAGAGCCGGATGGTGTCGTACGGCAGCGGCGTGGCGAGGCCGTTCGCGTCGTCGGTGTCGTCGGAGAGGACGATCTCGGTGCGCTCGCGCGGCGCGAAGCCGAGCACGGGCGACAGGATCGCGTGCGCGCGCTCGGCGGCGCGGGCCACCTCCTGCGCGAGCGCCTCCTCGCCCTGGTGGTGGTGGACGCGGAAGTGCGGGGTCTCGATCGTCCGCCAGCTGAAGCCGGGGTCGTAGAGCTGGGCGCGCGCCGGGGCGGGGGCGAGCGCGAGCGCGAGCAGGGCGGCCACGCCGGTGCCGGAGGCGCAGGCGCAGGAGAGCGTGAACGCGAGCGCGAGCGCGGTGCAGGGCGCTCGGCGTCGCGGGGCGCGGCCCGCGGGGCGGGCGTCGCGTCGAGCGGGGGCGGTCACTCGGGGCGCCGGGTGGCGGCGGGGCGGCGGCGCTTGCCGGCGGGGCGGCCGCGCTTCGTCGCGGCTGCGCGGGGCTTGCGCGGCTTGCGGGGTGGGGCCGACGGCACGCGCGCCTCGAGGAACCCGAGCACGCGCTCCGCCACCAGGTCGGGCGCCTCGAGCGGCGCGACGTGCGTGCCGCCGGGCACGACCAGGATCTCGCTCCCGGGGATCTCCGCGTGCATGCGCTCGGAGAGGCGGAGCGGCGTGAACGAGTCGCGCTCGCCGGCCACGACCAGCGTCGGCACCTCGACCTCGTGGAGGTGGGGGAGGCAGTCGTGCTCGGCGGCGGAGGCGAGCATGCGCACGAACAGCGTCGGCTCCACGCGCGAGAGGTCGTCGAAGTAGCGGGTGAGGTCGGCGCGCTGCACGCGGTCGCGGTCCACCTCGAACTGCAGCGCGTACTGCATGGCGAGCTCGCTCGGGAGCAGCACCCGGAACCCGGTCCGCACCGCCTCGGGGAACCGCTCCACCAGCGCCCGCGCGAACGGGAACGCCAGCCGGAGCACGGGCGAGTCGTGGAACGTGTCGATGGGCCGGCCGGGCGCGCCGCACACCAGCACCAGCCCCCGCACGCGCTCGGGCGCGCGCCGGTGCAGCTCGAGCGCCACCTGCACGCCCATGGAGTGCCCGGCGATCACGGCCGACCGCTCGCCGGCGGCGTCGAGCACCGCCAGCAGGTCGTCCACGCAGTCCTCCAGGCCGACCCGGGCCGGGTCCGCGGGCGGGGCGCTCCGGCCGTGGCCGCGGTAGTTCCAGTGGATGGTCCGGTGCCGGCCGGCGAGCGCGGGCTCGATCGCCCGCCAGACGTAGCCGGCGCAGCCGATGCCGTCGGTCAGCACCACCGCGGGCTCGCCGGAGCCGTGGTTGGTCCAGTGGAGGCGGGTGCCGTCCCGGGCGATGGCCTCCTGCGGCTCGATGCGTTCCATCGGGTCCCCGTGCGTGGCGCCGGCGGCGGGCGCGCCCGCGCGCGATGCGGCGGGGCCTTGCCGCGCCGCCCGCGCGTGCGCGTCCATGGAGCATGGCGTAGACTGCACGGCCCGGAGGTTCAAGCGGAATGTCGCACGGCCACCCGCACGTCCACGGAGCGCACGAGCCCTCGGCCACGGCCGGGACGGGAGGGGCGGGGCACTGGTCCGGCGAGCAGCAGGGCGCGTGCGGCCTGCATCACGCGGAGCACGAGCGGGCGCACCAGCACGGCGCGCACGGCGCGGGGGCGAGCCTGCGGCGCCTCGGCATCTCGCTCGTGCTCACCGCCGCGTTCATGGTCGCCGAGGCGGTGGGCGGCTGGCTGTCCGGCTCGCTGGCGCTCGTCTCCGACGCCGGCCACATGCTCACCGACGCGGGCGCGCTGGGGCTCGCGCTCGTCGCGGCCTGGCTGTCCACCCGGCCCGCCGACGACAAGCGCACCTTCGGCTACCGCCGCGCCGAGGTGCTCGGGGCGCAGCTCAACGTGGGCGCGCTGGTGGTGCTCTCGGTCTGGATCGCCTGGGAGGCGGTCCAGCGGCTGCGCGACCCGGGCCCGCCCATCCGGCTCGAGCTCATGGCGTTCGTGGCGGGCATCGGCCTCGCCGCGAACCTCGCCATCCTCTGGTTCCTGCACGGCGAGCACTCGCTGAACGCGCGCTCGGCGTTCCTGCACGTCCTCTCCGACACCATCTCGTCGGTGGCCATCCTGGCGGGCGCGGTGGTGATGGGCATCCGGCCCGACCTCCGCTGGATCGACCCGGTGCTCTCGCTCGCGATCGCGCTCCTCATCCTCTGGGGCGCGGTGCGGCTCATCCTCGAGATCACCGACATCCTGATGGAGAGCGTGCCCGCGCACCTCGACGCCGGGGCGATCGGCTCGCAGATGGAGTGCTGCCCGGGCGTGGTCGCGGTGCACGACCTGCACATCTGGACCATCTCGAGCGGCATGCTCTCGCTCTCGGCGCACCTGGTGGTCGAGCCGGGGAGCGTGGGCCGCAACGACGAGATCCTCACCGCGGTGAAGCGCGACCTGCGGCGGCGCTACGGGATCGACCACACCACGCTGCAGATCGAGTCGGCCGAGTACGCGCACGTGGACGACGTGCACCGGCACTGATCCCGCCTCGGGCCGCGGCGTCGCGCGTCGATCCCGCTGCAACGCGCAACTCCCCCCGGACCGCCGTCATAACGGACATGCGTTCGCTTGACCGGACGGGCGACGCTCCCTAGGATGGTCATCCGTTAAAACGGATGCGGCGCCACTCGCCGCCAGGGAGGAAGGCCATGTCTCATCGTGTGAAGCAGTGGGTCCGGCGTGCCGCCGCGCTCGCCGTCGCCGCGCTCGTCGCGGCCGCGGCGCCCGCGCGCGCCGCCGAGGTGAAGCTCCTCAACGTCTCGTACGACCCGACCCGCGAGCTGTACGAGGCGGTGAACCGGGCGTTCGCGGCGCAGTGGAGGGCGCAGGCCGGGCAGGAGCTGGTGGTGAAGCAGTCCCACGGCGGCTCCGGCAAGCAGGCGCGCGCCGTCATCGACGGGCTCGAGGCGGACGTGGTGACGCTGGCGCTCGCCTACGACGTGGACGCGATCGCGAAGGCCGGGCTGGTCGCGCCGGGCTGGCAGCAGCGGCTGCCGCAGAACGCCTCGCCGTACACGTCCACCATCGTGTTCCTGGTGCGCAAGGGCAACCCGAAGCACCTCGCCGACTGGGACGACCTGGTGAAGCCGGGGGTGCAGGTCATCACGCCGAACCCGAAGACCTCGGGCGGCGCGCGCTGGAACTACCTCGCGGCGTGGGCCCACGCGCTCCGCAAGCCGGGCGGGAGCGAGGCGAGCGCGAAGGCGTTCGTGAAGGCGCTGTTCCGCAACGTGCCGGTGCTGGACTCCGGCGCGCGCGGCGCGACCACCACGTTCGTCGAGCGCGGCATCGGGGACGTGCTGCTCGCCTGGGAGAACGAGGCGTTCCTGGCGGTGGAGCGGCTCGGCAAGGGCCAGTTCGAGATCGTGGTCCCGCGCACCAGCATCCTCGCCGAGCCGCCGGTGGCGGTGGTGGATCGCAACGTGGACCGCCACGGCACCCGCGCGCTCGCCGAGGCGTACCTCCGGTTCCTGTACGGGCCGGAGGGGCAGGAGATCGCGGCGAGCAACTTCTACCGGCCGCGCGATCCGAAGGTGGCCGCGCGCCACGCTGCCCGTTTCCCCAAGGTGAAGCTCGTGACCGTCGACGAGGTGTTCGGCGGCTGGCAGAAGGCCCAGGCGACGCACTTCGCCGACGGCGGCACCTTCGACCAGATCTACGTCCCCGGGACCTGAGCGTCCGCCCCCGACCCCGCACGTACACCGCAGAAGGAACGCCATGAACGCACGCATCCTGATCCCCGCCCTCGCCGCCGCCGTCGCCGTCGCGGTGCCCGCGGCGGCCCAGCAGCAGGCTCCCGAGCAGCCCGCGGCCTCGTCCGCGCCCGCGGCGGAGGCCCCGAGGCCGTCCGCCGAGGCCCCGAAGCCGGCCGCGAAGCCGGCGTCCGGCCCCACGTTCTGGGGCTTCCTCAACATCCAGTACTCCCGCACCGACGCGCCGTCCCCGGCGAAGGACACGTCCAGCTTCGAGCTGCGCCGCGCCCGCATCGGCGCCCGCGGTGACCTGCTCCCGCAGGTCGGCTACGCCGTGCTGTGGGACGGCGCCGACAGCTCGCTCAAGGACGCGTACGGCGCGCTGAAGAAGCTCGCCTGGCTGCCCGGCCTCGAGCTCCGCTTCGGCCAGTGGAAGACCCCGTTCGGCTACGAGCAGCCGGAGAGCGACACGAAGCTCCTCTGGGTGAACAGCTCCTACGCCGTGGCGAGCCTGGCGCGCGGGCCGGACTCGCGCGACCTCGGCGTCGGCATCAACGGCAAGTGGGCGGTCGGGGGCGGCGTGGGGGTCGAGGTGGCGGCGTCGCTCGTGAACGGCGCCGGCCCGAACAAGAAGGACGACCTCGACGAGAAGAACGTCTGGGCGCGCGGCGGCGCGAGCGCGAAGCTCGGGCCGGCGGCGCTGCGGGTGGGCGGCTCTTACGGCTACGGGCACCAGGTCTCCTCCACCGGGACGAACGCGCGGTTCGACGGCGCGGGGGCGACGAACGGCGGGGCGGTGTCCGCCACCAACGACGACACCTACTTCTGGTTCCAGACCTACGGCGCCGACGTCACGCTCGACTCGCCCTGGCTGTTCGTGGCGGCGGAGCTCATCCAGTCCGAGCGCGACCTGCAGGTCCACGCCGGCACCCAGGCCTTCACCCGCCGCGACGTGACGGCCCGCGGCTGGTACGCCGGGCTGTACGGCAAGAGCCCCTGGAACGTCGGGCCCATCTTCCGCGCCGAGCGCTACGACCGCGATCGCGGCACCGGCGACAACCTGAACGAGCGGTATACCGTCGGCGCCTACGCCGACATCGTCCCGGTGAACGCGCGGCTCATCCTCAACTACGAGATCGACCGGTCGGACCGGCCGGTGCGCACCGGCAACCGGGCCATCGCCTTCGCGCAGCTCATCTTCTAGGCCCCTCCTACAGGCCGCTGGCGGTGAGGCTGTCCGCCTCGCCGTCCGCGGCCGGGAACACCCGCACGCGCCGCGGCGAGAGGTGGACCGGGTCGCCGGGCGCGAGCCCGAGCGCCTCGCTCTTGCGGACGTCCAGCTCGGCCTCGACCGCCTTGCCGAAGCCGGGTGCGCTCAGCTCCACGCGGACCGCGGCGCCGAGCGGCACCAGGCGGACCACCCGCGCCTCGAAACTGCCCGGGATCCGGGCCCGGTGGATCTCCAGCTCGTGGGGCCGGACGTAGACGTGCGCGCTCGTGCGGACGGCGCCGGCGCCGCCGGAGGTGCCGGGCGCCGCGAACTCGAGGTCGTTCACCCAGGTCCGGTTGCCGTCCACCCGGCCCTGGAACACGTTCACCGCCCCGAGGAACCGCATGACGAACGGGCTGGCCGGCTCCTCGAAGACCTGCGCCGGGGTGCCCACCTGCTCGATGCGGCCGGCGTTCATCAGCACCACCCGGTCCGAGACCTCGAACGCCTCCTCCTGGTCGTGCGTGACGAACACGCTCGTCACGTGCAGCTCGTCGTGGAGGCGGCGCAGCCAGCGGCGCAGCTCCTGCCGCACGCGCGCGTCGAGCGCGCCGAACGGCTCGTCGAGGAGCAGGATGCGCGGCGCGGTGGCGAGCGCGCGGGCCAGCGCGACGCGCTGCCGCTGCCCGCCGGAGAGCTGGTGCGGGTAGCGCCCGCGGAGCCCGTCGAGCTGCACCAGCGAGAGCAGCTCGTCCACCCGCGCCGTCACCTCGGCCCGCGGCCGCTTGCGGACGCGCAGCGCGAAGCCGACGTTCTCGGCGACGGTCATGTGGCGGAACAGGGCGTAGTGCTGGAACACGAGCCCCACGTTGCGCTCGCGGGCCGAGCGCGCGCCGACGTCCTCGCCGGCGTGGCGCACCTCGCCGGCGTCCGGCGACTCGAGGCCGGCCAGGATGCGCAGCAGCGTGGTCTTGCCGCAGCCGGACGGGCCGAGCAGCGCGACCAGCTCGCCCTCGGGGATCTCCAGGTCGACGTCGCGGAGGACGGGGTTCGCGTCGAACGACTTCGAGAGGCCGGTGATCTGGATGCTCATGCGTGGCTCCGGCGGGCCGTGGCCCGCGCAGACCGCTGCTTCCACTCGAGCGCCTTCTTGGCGACGAGCGTGATCAGCGCGAGGAGGAACAGGAGCGACGCGACCGCGAACGAGGCGCGGAAGGCGTACTCGTTGTAGAGGATCTCGACGTGGAGCGGGAGGGTGTTGGTCACCCCGCGGATGTGCCCGGAGACCACCGACACGGCCCCGAACTCGCCCATCGCCCGGGCGTTGCAGAGGATCAGGCCGTAGAGCAGGCTCCACTTCACGTTCGGCAGCGTGACGTGCCGGAGGATCTGCCAGCCCCTCGCGCCGAGCACGAGCGCCGCCTCCTCCTCCTCGACGCCCTGCGCCTCCATGAACGGGATGAGCTCGCGGGCCACGAACGGGAACGTCACGAACACCGTCGCGAGCGCGATGCCGGGGACCGCGAACACCACCTTCAGGCCGTGCGCGTCGAGCCACGGGCCGAGCCAGCCCTGCGCCCCGAACAGCAGCACCGTCACCATCCCGGAGATCACCGGCGAGACGCCGAACGGCAGGTCCACCAGCGACACCAGCACGCTCTTGCCGCGGAACCGGAAGCGGGTCACCGACCAGGCGGCGGCGATGCCGAAGATCGCGTTCAGCGGGACCGCGATGGCGGCCACCAGCAGCGTGAGGCGGATGGCGGCGAGCGCGTCCGGATCCGACACCGCGCTCCACCACACCTCGGCGCCGCCGCGCAGCGCCTCCCACAGCACCGCCGCGGCCGGCACGAGCACGAACGCGGCCAGGAACGCGAGCGCGGCGACGATCAGCGTCCACTTGACGAGCGGCGGGTCCTCGGTCGCGCGCCGCGGCCGGGCGGGGCGCGGCGCGGCGAGCCGGGGGGCCGGGGGGGCGGGCGCGGGGGTCCGGGCCGGATCCGCCGCGCGGGCGAGCGCCGGGCTCATGCCTCTCCCGTGCGCGCGCGGGTCCAGGCCTGCAGCCGGTTGATGGCGAGGAGCAGCGCGAAGGAGGCGGCCAGCAGCACGCACGCGATCGCCGAGGCCCCGGCGTAGTCGTACTGCTCGAGGCGCGTCATGATGAGCAGGGGCGCGATCTCGGTGCGCAGCGGCATGTTCCCGGAGATGAACGCCACCGACCCGTACTCGCCGAGCCCGCGCGCGAACGAGAGCGCGAAGCCGGTCAGCGCGGCGGGGAGGAGCGCCGGGAGGATCACGTGACGGAACGTGGCCCAGCGGCCCGCGCCGAGCGTGGCCGCCGCCTCCTCCACGTCGGCGTCGAGATCCTCCAGCACCGGCTGGACGGTCCGGATCACGAACGGGAGCCCGATGAACGTCAGCGCGATGGCGACGCCGAGCGGCGAGAACGTCGCCTTCACGCCGAGCGGCTCGAGGATCCCGCCCAGCCAGCCGTTCCGCGCGTACACGGCGGTGAGCGCGATGCCGCTCACCGCGGTGGGCAGCGCGAACGGCAGGTCCACCACCGCGTCCACCAGCGAGCGGCCGGGGAAGCGGTACCGCGCCAGCACCCACGCCACCAGCACGCCGAACACCACGTTCACCGCGGCGCCGGCGAGCGAGGCGCCGAAGCTCAGGCGATAGGACGCGAGCGCGCGCGGGGAGGCGGCCACCGCCCACGCCTGCGCCCAGCTGAGCGTGGACGCGCGGAGCGCCAGGGTGGAGAGCGGGATCAGCACCACCGCCGAGAGGTAGGCGACGGTGAACCCGGTGGAGAGGCCGAAGCCGGGCAGCACGTGCCGCCGCCGGCGCGCCGGGACCGCCGCCGCGACGGGAGTCACCGCCGCGGCTCCCCGCCGGCGGGGCGGACGTGCAGCCCGCACTCGGTCTTCTCGCGCCCGCGCCAGCGGCCGGCCCGCGGATCCTCGCCGGGGCGGACCGGGCTGGTGCAGGGGGCGCAGCCGATGGACGGGTAGCCCTGGTCGTGCAGCGGGTTGGTGGGGACCTGGTGCGCGCGCGCGTGGCGCCACACGTCTTCGGACGTCCAGGCGACGAGCGGGTTCACCTTCGCGAGGCCGAACCGCGCGTCCCACTCGAACACCCGCGCGCCGGCGCGATCCGGCGTCTGGTCGCGGCGGATGCCGGTGACCCACGCGCCGGTGGGGGCGAGCGCGGCGAGCGTCGCCCGCAGCGGCCGCACCTTGCGGACGTCGCAGCAGGCGTCCGGGTCGCGCTCCCACGGCGGCGGCTCGCCGGCCGGAACCACCGCCGGCGCGTCGCCCTTCACCGCGCGGATCCGGACCCCGTGGCGCTCCTCCAGCCGGCTCCACAGCGCATAGGTCTCGGCGAACAGGAAGCCGGTGTCGATGGTGAAGATCTCGATGGGCAGCCGCGCGCGGCCGACCGCGTCCACCAGCACGCAGTCCTCGACGCCGAAGCTGCACGCGAGCGCGACGCGCCCGGGGAACCGCTCCGCCGCGGCGGCCAGGATCGCCTCCGGCTGGCCGCCCTCGTGGCGCGCCGCCAGCGCCGCCAGCTCCTGCGCGATCGGCTCGCTCACTGGATCATCCCCGCGCCCACTGTGTCGTTGGTCGCCTCGTCGATCACCACGAACGCGCCGGTGGCGCGGGCGTCGGCGTAGCGGTCGGGCGCGACCGGGTGCGCGAGCCGCAGCGTCACCCGGCCGATGTCGTTCATGGCGAGCCCGTCGGCGGGCACCCGCTCCAGCGCGGAGAGGTCGAGGCGCCAGGCGATCTCGCTCACCTGCGCCCGCGTCTCGCGGGTGGTGTGCCGGACCAGGTAGCGCCGCGCCGGCGAGAGCGGCCGCTCGGAGAGCCAGCACACCAGGGCGTCCACGGTGCGGGTGGGCTCCGGCCCCTCGCCAGCGTGGACCAGCAGGTCGCCGCGCGAGACGTCCACCTCGTCCTCCAGCGTGAGCATCACCGACTGCTCGGCCCGCGCCGAGGCGAGCCGCTCGTCGCCCACCCGGATCCCCTTCACGCGGGTGGTGCGGCCGGACGGGAGCACCTGCACCGCGTCGCCGACGGCGACCGCGCCGGACTCCACCCGGCCGGCGAAGCCGCGGAAGTCGTGGTGCTCGCGCGTGTGCGGGCGGCAGACCCACTGCACCGGGAAGCGGAAGCGCTCGCCGGGCGCGTCGTGCGCCGCGGGCGCCCGCTCCAGCACCTCGAGCAGCGTCGGGCCGCGGTACCAGCCGAGGTTCGCGCCGCGCTCCACCACCATGTCGCCGTGCAGCGCGGAGATGGGGACGAAGCGGACGTCGGGGATGCCGAGGCGGGCGGCGAAGGCGCGGGCGTCCGCCTCGATGCGCGCGAACACCTCCTCGGACCAGCCCACCAGGTCGAGCTTGTTCACCACGAACACGAGGTGGCGGATGCCCACCAGGTGCGCGATGACCGCGTGGCGGCGCGTCTGCGTGACCACGCCCTTGCGCGCGTCCACCAGCACCAGCGCGAGGTGGGCGGTGGACGCGGCGGTCACCATGTTGCGCGTGTACTGCTCGTGACCGGGCGCGTCGGCGATGATGTACTTGCGCGCGCCGGTGGAGAAGTAGCGGTATGCGACGTCGATGGTGATGCCCTGCTCGCGCTCGGCCTGCAGGCCGTCGGTGAGCAGCGACAGGTCCACCGCCTCCAGGCCGCGGCGGCGCGAGGTGCGCTCGATGGCGCTCAGCGCGTCGGCCAGGATCGAGCGGGTGTCGTGCAGCAGGCGGCCGATGAGCGTGCTCTTCCCGTCGTCCACGCTCCCGCAGGTGAGGAAGCGCAGCAGCCCCTCCTCGCGGAGGGCGGCCGCCGGGGCGGGGGAGGGGACGTTCGCGGGGCCGGCCGCGGCGGCGGTGGCGGTGGACACTAGAAGTAGCCCTCCTTCTTGCGCTGCTCCATCGAGGCGTCCGAGGTCTGGTCGTCGAGGCGCGTCGCGCCGCGCTCGGTGACGGTGGTGGTGGCGGTCTCGGCGACGATCTCCTCCAGCGTCGCGGCGGTGGACTCGACCGGCGCGGTGCAGGTGATGTCGCCGACGGTGCGGAACCGGACCGAGACGACCTCGACCCGCTCGCCCGGGCGCGGCGGCGTGACGTCGGTCACCGGGACCAGCGCGCCGCCCCGCCGCACCGCCGGGCGGCGGTGCGCGAAGTAGATCGAAGGCAGCTCCAGCCGCTCGCGCGCGATGTACTGCCAGACGTCGAGCTCGGTCCAGTTGGAGATGGGGAACGCCCGGATGTGCTCGCCCTTGCGGATCCGCGCGTTGTAGAGGCTCCACAGCTCGGGCCGCTGGTGCTTGGGATCCCACTGGCCGAGGTCGTCGCGGAACGAGAAGACCCGCTCCTTCGCGCGGGCCTTCTCCTCGTCGCGGCGCGCCCCGCCGATGCAGGCGTCGAACCCGTGCTCGGCGATCGCGTCGAGCAGCGTGACCGACTGGTGCCGGTTGCGCGGCTCGTCCGGCCGGGCCAGCACCACCTTGCCCTCGCGGATCGAGTCCTCCACCGACCGCACCACCAGCCGCTCGCCGAGCTCCGCGGCGCGGCGGTCGCGGAACGCGATCACCTCGGCGTAGTTGTGGCCGGTGTCGATGTGGAGCAGCGGGAAGGGGAAGCGCGCGGGTCGGAACGCCTTCTCGGCGAGGCGCAGCAGGCAGACCGAGTCCTTGCCGCCGGAGAACAGCAGCGCGGGGTTCGCGCACTGCCCGGCCACCTCGCGCAGCACGTGGATCGCCTCGGCCTCGAGCCAGTCGAGGTGCGCCAGGGGGCGCCGGAGCTCTGCTGGATGGATGTCCGTCATAACGGAATGCGCATCCTAGTTAACGGATGAGCATCCCGTCAAGCGGACGCGCCGTCCGCGACCCGCCGGCCGGGCGCTCGCGTGCTATGAACCGGGCGTGCTCTCGCGGATCCTCGCGTTCCGTCCGCCCGGCGTGCTCGGACGCCTGCCGCCGCGCAGCGGCGCCTGCCCGCTCTCGCTGCGCGAGCTGATGGGCCCGGCGGTGGAGCTCGGGACGGCGCTCCCGCTCGTGGCCGCGCCCTCCGCCGCGGTGGCCCGGGCCGCGCTGGTCGCCGCGAAGGAGCTGGGCAGCGCGCTCGGCCTGGCGCTGCCGGCCGGCACGGCGCCGGAGCCCTGGTTCGCGACCGTCACCGCCGCGGCCGACGAGGTCGCGGCGGGGCTGCCCATCTTCCTGTCCGCCGAGGTGCGGGTGGAGGGCGAGGCGGCCATGCAGGTGGACCGCGCCTGCGAGGAGGCGTGGCGCCTGGTGGACGCGGGGCTCACGCACCTCGCGATCGACGCGGCGGAGGTGGCCGCGGAGGAGCGCGCGCGCGTGCTCGCCGAGGTCGCGGCGGGGGCGCTGGAGCGCGGGGTGTGCGTGGACTGCGTGGTGCCGATCGACCCGGGCGTCCCGGCGGCGCGGCAGGCCGCGGTGCTGTTCGAGGCGCTCGCGGCGTGCGGCGCCCCGCCCGACGTGGCGAGCGTGCGCTGCCCGGCGCCCTCGGGCCCGGAGGACGCGCGCGCCCAGGTGGGCGCGCTGGCGCGGCTCTCGGCGGCGCTCGCCGGCGTGCCCGTCGTGCGCCGCGGGCCGGTGTCCCGCCCGCTGCTCGGGCTGCTCGCGGGCTCGCCGGTGAAGGCCTGCGAGGACGGGGGCGCGGCCGCGGCGCGCGCGCGGGCGCCGCTCGGCGGCGGCGCCGACGAGGCGGACCGGCGCGAGGCCCGGGTCTACGTCGAGGTGATGGACTTCCTGGAGCGGCTCGGCGCGGCGGGCAGCGCGCGCGGGCTGGCGCGGGCGCTGGAGGCGCGGCTCACCGAGGGCGGCGCGTGACGCGCATCATCGCCGGGACCGCGCGCGGCCGGCGGCTGGCCGTGCCGAAGGGGCAGGGGACGCGGCCCACCAGCGACAAGGTCCGCGGCGCGGTGTTCAACCTGCTCGGCCAGTTCTTCGAGGGCGGCGACGTGCTCGACCTCTACGCCGGCACCGGCGCGCTGGCGCTCGAGGCGCTCTCGCGCGGCTGCGCGCGCGCCGTGTGCGTCGAGGCGGATCGCCCCACGGCGGAGCTGCTGCGCCGGAACGCGGAGACCTGCGGCTGGGCCGATCGCGTCGAGGTCGTCCGCGGCCGGGTGCCGGAGGCGCTGGCGCGGCTCGCGCCGGGCCGCTTCGCGCTGGCGTTCGTCGACCCGCCCTACGCGGAGGGTCCGGACGCGGCGCTGGCGGCGCTGGGCCCGCTGCTCGCGCCGGGGGGACGGGCGGTCGCCGAGCACGACGCCCGCCGGCCGCCCGTGGACCGGATCGGTCCACTCTCGCTGGTGGATCGGCGCACGTACGGCGGCACGGGAATCTCGATCTACCAGCGCGACTGAGCGATACTGCGCACCCCTCATGAACCGCGCCGCCATCTACCCTGGCTCGTTCGATCCGCTCACCAACGGGCACCTCGCGATCATCCAGCGCGGGCTGAACCTGTTCGACCGGCTCGTCGTCGCGGTCGCGAACAACCCGCAGAAGTCGCCCATGTTCACGGTCGACGAGCGCAAGGCGCTCATCCGCGAGGCCGTGGGCAACGATCCGCGGGTCGAGGTGGACTCCTTCGACGGCCTGATGGTGGACTACGCCCGCACGCGCGGCATCCCCAAGGTGCTGCGCGGGCTGCGGGCGGTCTCGGACTTCGAGTACGAGTTCCAGCTCGCGAACATGAACAAGAAGCTGCTGCCGGAGTTCGAGTCGGTGTTCGTGATGACCGGCGAGGACTACTTCTTCGTCTCGGCGCGGCTGGTTCGCGAGGTGGCGCAGTTCGGCGGCAACGTCGAGGGCCTGGTGCCGGCGAACGTGCTCGAGGCGCTCCAGCGCAAGCTGGGCCGCCCGCCGCGCAGCTGATCCGCGGCGCCCGCCGCCCACGGGGGAAGCCCGCCGGCCGCGCAGCACGCCCCTGGCGGCGAGCACCCGTTCTGGTATTCTCGATTCCCTTTTTTTCACGCCGCGGAGGCACGGCGGCGGTCACCTTCTCTCCGAGGGAACGGAACCATGAAGCTCGCGAAGCGGCTGGACGTGGTCAAGCCGTCGCCCACCCTGGCCATCACCGCGAAGGCGCGGGAGATGAAGTCGAAGGGCATCGACGTGGTGGGGTTCGGCGCCGGCGAGCCGGACTTCGACACGCCGTCGATGATCAAGGACGCTGCGAAGAAGGCGATCGACGCCGGCTTCACGAAGTACACGCCCACGAACGGCATCGTCGAGCTGCGCGAGGCGATCGCGGCCCGCATCCAGCAGGAGCACCGCGTCTCGTACAAGGCGAGCGAGGTGCTGGTCTCCTGCGGCGGCAAGCACGCGCTCTACAACCTGTTCCAGGCGCTGCTGAACGACGGTGACGAGGTCGTCATCTTCACGCCGTACTGGGTCTCCTACGCGGACATGGTGCGGGTGGCGGGCGGCGTCCCGGTGCTGGTCGAGACCAGCATGGACACCGGCTTCGATCCCTCCCCGGAGCAGATCCGCAAGGCGATCGGGCCGAGGACCCGGGCCGTCATCGTGAACAGCCCGTCCAACCCGACCGGCGCGATGCTCTCCCGGCGCACGCTCGAGACGGTGATCTCCTGCGTGAAGGGCACCGAGATCCTCGTCGTCTCCGACGACATCTACGACAAGCTCGTCTACCGCGGGAAGTTCGAGAACGTCCTCGACCTCGACCCGTCGCTGCAGGGACAGGTCGCGCTGGTGAACGGCGCCTCGAAGACGTTCTCCATGACCGGGTGGCGCATCGGCTGGACCGCCGGCCCGCAGGCGCTCATCTCGGCCATGCAGAAGCTCCAGGACAACTCGACCTCCAACCCCGCCTCGATCTCGCAGAAGGCGGCGCTCGGCGCGCTGACGGCCCCCGGGGTGGGCGACGAGGTCGAGAAGATGCGCAGGACGTTCGACGAGCGGCGCAAGCACATCGTCGGCCGCCTGAACGCCATCGACGGCGTCCGCTGCTTCGACCCGGGCGGCGCGTTCTACGCGTTCCCCTACGTCGGCGAGCTGCTGAAGCGGACCGCCCCCGGCGCGAGCGCGCCGCTCGGCACCGACGACAAGCTCATCGACCTGCTCCTCGAGAAGCACCTGGTGGCCGCGGTCCCGGGCTCCGCGTTCGGCGCGCCCGGCTACATGCGCCTGTCGTTCGCCACCTCCATGGAGCAGATCGACAAGGGCTGCGACCGCATCGCGGAGATGGCGAAGAGCCTGAAGTAGCCGCGCGGACACGCACCGGGCGCCCCGCCGGCCTCGGGCCGGGCGGGGCGTCGTGCTTTCGGGGGGGGGTACGGCCGGAATCCGGACCCGCCGAACGAGGGGGCGTGTGCTAGCCTGCCGGCCATGGACGCGCCTCGGGAGGTGTGGGGAGACCTCGCGACCACCGCCTTCGTGGAGTCGAGCCTGCTGTTCCGGTCGCTCGACCCGGACGCGCTCCGGGATCTCGTCCAGCTCGCCCGCGCGGTGGACGCCGCGGCGGGCGAGACGGTCTCCGCCGAGGGCGACGACGGCTTCTATCTGATGATGGACGGCCGGGCGGAGGTGCTCGCCGGCGGCGAGGCCCTGGGCCAGCTCGAGCGGGGCGCCTGCTTCGGCGAGGGGCGGGTGCTCGGGGGCGCCCGCCCCGCCGCCCTGGTGGCGCGCACCGCGGTGACGGCGGTCGCGTTCCCGGCGCCCATGGTGGCGGCGATGGCCGAGCGCTTCCCGCGCCTGCGCAAGCTGCTGGAGGCGGCCCGGGCCGCCCGCGAGAAGGCGGCCCACGGGGCCTAGCCGGCCGTCCTGGCGGGCGGGCGGGCGGGTGCGGCGCGGGCGCGCGGCGGGGTCCCATCGGCGGGGCGGTGTGTGCTAGGTTCCGCGTCCCATGGCGCGCCGTACGGACATCAAGAAGATCATGATCGTGGGCTCCGGGCCGATCGTCATCGGCCAGGCCTGCGAGTTCGACTACTCGGGCACCCAGGCGTGCAAGGCCTTGAAGGAGGAGGGGTACGAGGTCGTGCTCCTCAACTCCAACCCGGCCACCATCATGACCGACCCGGGGTTCGCCGACCGCACCTACGTCGAGCCCATCACCCCGGAGACCGCCGAGCTGATCCTGGCGCGCGAGAAGCCGGACGTGCTGCTCCCCACGCTGGGCGGCCAGACGGCGCTCAACCTGGCGGTGGCGCTCGCCCGCAACGGCGCGCTGGCGCGGCACGGGGTCGAGCTCATCGGCGCCTCGCTCGAGGCCATCGAGAAGGCCGAGGACCGGCTCCTGTTCAAGGAGGCGATGGAGCGCGTCGGCGTGGAGCTGCCCAAGAGCGGCTACGCCACGAGCTGGGAGGAGGCGCGGGCCATCGCCCGCGACATCGGCTTCCCCATCATCATCCGCCCGAGCTTCACCATGGGCGGGGAGGGCGGCGGCGTCGCCTACAACCTCGAGGAGTTCGAGCCGCTGGCGCGGCGCGCGCTCACGCTCTCCCCGACGCACACGATCCTCTGCGAGGAGTCGATCATCGGGTGGAAGGAGTACGAGCTCGAGGTGATGCGCGACCGGAAGGACAACGTCGTCATCATCTGCTCGATCGAGAACTTCGACCCGATGGGCGTGCACACCGGCGACTCGATCACGGTCGCGCCGGCCCAGACGCTCACCGACAAGGAGTACCAGCGGATGCGCGAGGCGGGCCTGCGCATCATCCGCGAGATCGGGGTCGAGACCGGCGGGTCGAACATCCAGTTCGGCGTCCACCCGAAGACCGGCCGCATGGTGGTCATCGAGATGAACCCGCGCGTGTCGCGCTCGTCCGCGCTCGCGTCCAAGGCCACCGGCTTCCCCATCGCCAAGATCGCGGCGAAGCTCGCGGTGGGCTACACGCTCGACGAGATCAAGAACGACATCACCCGCTACACGCCGGCCTCCTTCGAGCCGACCATCGACTACGTGGTCACGAAGGTGCCGCGCTTCGCGTTCGAGAAGTTCCGCGGCGCCGACGACACCCTCACCACGCAGATGAAGTCGGTGGGCGAGGTCATGGCCATCGGCCGGACGTTCCAGGAGTCGCTGCAGAAGGCCATCCGCGGCCTGGAGATCGACCGCTGCGGCCTGGAGTCGCCGCTCGGCAAGGCGCCGGGCGACGCCTACGCGCCCGACGAGCTGGAGCGCGTCCGCGCCGAGGCGCGCGTGCCGCGCGCGCACCGGCTGTTCTGGCTGGCGGAGTGCTTCCGCGCCGGCCTGGGCGTGGACGAGGTGCACGCGATCACGCACGTGGACCCGTGGTTCCTGCGCGAGGTGGAGGAGCTCGTCGCCACCGAGCGGACGCTGGCCCGGGGCGTCCCCGCCAGCGCCGACGCGTTCCGCGCGGTGAAGCGGATGGGGTTCTCGGACAAGCGCATCGCGCAGCTCGCCGGCCGCAAGGAGGCGGAGGTCCGCGACGCGCGCCACGCGCTCGGCGTCCGCCCGGTGTTCAAGCGGGTGGACACCTGCGCGGCCGAGTTCGAGGCCTACACGCCCTACCTCTACTCCACGTACGAGGAGGAGTGCGAGGCGGCGCCGACCGACCGGCCCAAGGTGATGATCCTGGGCGGCGGCCCGAACCGCATCGGGCAGGGCATCGAGTTCGACTACTGCTGCGTGCACGCGTCGTTCGCGCTGTCGAAGGCCGGGTTCGAGACCATCATGGTCAACTGCAACCCGGAGACGGTCTCCACCGACTACGACACCTCCGACCGCCTCTACTTCGAGCCGCTCACGCTCGAGGACGTGCTCGAGATCGTGCACGTGGAGAAGCCGAAGGGGCTCATCGTCCAGTACGGCGGCCAGACGCCGCTCAAGCTGGCGGTGCCGCTGCACGCGCTCGGCGTGCCCATCTTCGGCACCGCCCCCGACGCCATCGACCGCGCCGAGGACCGCGAGCGCTTCGCCGCGCTCATCGAGAAGCTCGGGCTGCGCCAGCCGCGCAACGGGGTGGCCCGCAGCGCCGACGAGGCGTTCGCGGTGGCGCACCGCATCGGCTACCCGGCCATGGTCCGCCCGTCCTACGTGCTGGGCGGCCGCGCCATGGAGGTCGTCTACGACGACCGCGACCTCGAGACCTACCTGCGCGAGGCGGTGCAGGCCTCCAACGAGCGCCCGGTGCTCATCGACCGCTTCCTCAAGGACGCGGCCGAGGTGGACGTGGACGTGGTCTCGGACGGCCGCGACGTCACCGTGGGCGGGGTGATGGAGCACATCGAGGAGGCCGGCATCCACTCCGGCGACTCGGCCTGCGCGCTCCCGCCCTACAGCCTCTCGCCCGCGCACGTCGCCGAGATCGAGCGCCAGTCGGTGGCGATGGCGCGCGAGCTGGGCGTGATCGGCCTCATGAACGTGCAGTTCGCCATCCAGGGCGACGACATCTACGTCCTCGAGGTGAACCCGCGCGCGAGCCGCACCGTGCCGTTCGTGGGCAAGGCCACCGGCCTGCCGCTCGCGAAGGCGGGCGCGCTCTGCATGGTGGGCAAGACGCTCGCCGAGGCGGGCGTGGCGGGCCCGCGGCGGCCGCGGCACACCTCGGTGAAGGAGGCGGTGTTCCCGTTCGCGCGCTTCCGCGGGGTGGACACCGTCCTCGGCCCGGAGATGAAGTCCACCGGCGAGGTGATGGGCGTCTCCGACGACTTCTACCGCGCGTTCTTCAAGGCGCAGGCGGCCGCGGGCAACGCGCTGCCGGTGGCCGGGGAGGGGCGGCGCGCGTTCGTGTCGGTGCGCGACGCGGACAAGCCCGCGGTGGTGGACATCGTGCGGCGGCTCGCGAAGCTCGGGTTCGAGGTGCTCGCGACCACCGGCACGGCGGCGTTCCTGGCCGGGCACGGCATCGAGACCACCCGCGTGCGCAAGGTGAACGAGGGCCGGCCGTCGATCGTGGACCGCATCATCGACGGCGACGTGCACTTCGTGGTGAACACCACCGCCGGCAAGCAGGAGATCGCGGACAGCTACTCGATCCGCCGCGAGACGCTGATGAAGGGGCTGCCGTACTTCACCACGCTCACCGGCGCGCGCGCGGCGGTCGGCGCCATGGAGGTCGCGCGGGGCGGCGCGCCCTCGGTGCGCACCATCCAGGAGTACCACGGGGGCTGACGGCGAGGCCGGGCCCGGCCGATGGGACGTTGACAGCGCCTCCGAGGCGCTCTAGTGAAGGAAGAGGAACGCGGCCGCTCCGGGCATCCCCGGGGTCGGCCGTCCTCGTTTTTCGGGAAGGTGAAACGATGCAACGCGTCCCCATGACCAAGGGCGGCCTCGTCCGGCTGAAGGATGAGCTGAGGCGGCTCAAGAGCGTCGAGCGTCCCAAGATCGTGAAGGAGATCGCGGAGGCGCGCGCGCACGGGGATCTCTCCGAGAACGCCGAGTACCACGCGGCCAAGGAGAAGCAGAGCCACATCGAGGGCCGGATCGCGCAGGTGGAGCACTGGATCGCCAGCGCCGAGGTCATCGACGTGACCAAGCACGCCGGCGACCGCGTGGTGTTCGGCGCGACCGTCTCGCTCGAGGACGCCGAGTCCGGCGACCAGGTGACGTACCGCATCGTGGGCGAGCTGGAGGCCGACCTGAAGCAGGGCAAGATCTCGGTCACGAGCCCGATCGCGCGCGCGCTCATCGGGCGCAGCGAGGGCGACACGGTGGTGGTGCGCTCGCCCGGCGGCGAGAAGGAGTACGAGATCCAGTCGGTCGCGTTCGTGGAGGAGGAGCTGCCGACGGAGTCCGAGTAGTCGGACCCGGCTGGTAGCCTCGCCGCCGTGGAGCGCAAGCAGGGCGGCCCGGCGGATCCGCGCCAGGAGGGAGACCTCCCCGGCGCCGCCGCCGCGCGCGCGCTCGAGGCGCTGCTGCCGCCGCTCCGCTTCGCGGTGAAGGACGGCTTCGCCGGCGCGCCCCGGCTCACCGGCTTCGGCGAGACGGTGCGCGGCGCGGTCGCGCGCGCCCGCGCGGCCGGGGCCGGCGACTCGCCCGCGCTGCGCCGGCTGGAGCTGGAGGCGGAGGGCTTCGACGCGCTCCCGCTCGGCGCGCGCCGCAAGGCGCTGGCGCGCATCGCCGCCGATGTCGCGGCGCTCATCCCGGTCCCCGAGGAGCTGCGCGCGCTGGCGCGGGCCGCGCGCGTCGAGGCCGAGGCGCGCCCCGGCGGCGCGCCCCCGCCCGCCGCGCAGGCGGCGTCTCCGGCGTCGCCCCGGCCGCGAGCGGCGCCGGCCCAGCCGCGCGCGGCGCAGGGATCCGCCGCGCGCCCGGGACGCCAGGCCGCGCCGCCGCCCGCCGCGAGCGCCCCGCCGCCGGTGGACGCGCCCGCCCCGCGGGTCCCGCTCGCGCCGGATCCGCCCTGGCACGCGCTCCCCGACGCGCGCACGCCGGAGGAGCGCGCCGCCCGCCGCCGCCGCCTCGCCACGCGCCTCGCCGACCTGCCGCGGGTCCACCCGGCGCCGCGGGCGCTGCTGGAGGAGCGCGGGCGCGAGACGGTCGAGGCTGCGCTGGAGCTGTGGCCGCGCGCGTACCAGGACCGCACCGCGCTGCGCCGCATCTCCGAGCTGCGGGTGGGGGACGAGGCGACCGTGCTCGGGACCGTGAGCCACGTGCGCATCCAGCGCATGCGCAGCGGGAAGCCCCTGCTCAAGGTCGGCGTGCAGGAGGGCGGCTCCGCGCTCGAGCTCGTCTTCTTCAACCCGCCGCCCTGGCGCCTGAAGCAGTTCGCGGCGGGAGAGTCGCTGCTCTGCTCTGGCAAGGTCACCGAGGGCTTCGGCGCGCGGCGCCAGATGAGCCAGCCGGAGGTGGAGAAGGTCCAGGCGGGCGACTCCGCGAACTTCGGGCGCATCGTGCCCGTCTACCCGGGCCCGGCCGACTACCAGCACCCGGCGCTGCGCAAGCTGATGAAGCGCCTGGTGGACGAGCTCGTGCCCGCGGCGGTGGACGACCTGCCGGCGGAGATCCGCGCCCGCCGCGACCTGGTCGGCCGCGCCGAGGCGCTGCGCGAGGCGCACTTCCCGCCCGCCGGCACCGACCCGCTCCGCGCCGCCGAGCGGGTGACGCCGGCCTTCCGGCGGCTCGTGTTCGAGGAGCTGTTCTTCCTGCAGCTCGCGCTCGCCCTGCGGCGGCGCGGGGTCCGGGCCGAGGCCGGGATCGCGTTCGACGCCTCGCCGGCGGCGCTCGCGCGCGCGGTCGAGCCGCTGCCCTTCCGGCTCACCGGCGCCCAGGAGCGCGCGCTCGCCGAGATCGCCCGGGACATGGCCGACCCCGAGCCCATGAACCGGCTGCTGCAGGGCGACGTCGGCAGCGGCAAGACCGCGGTCGCGTTCGCCGCGATGATGCTGGCGGTCCAGTCCGGCTGGCAGGCGGCGCTGATGGTGCCGACCGAGATCCTGGCCGAGCAGCACGCGCGCACGCTGTCGCGCTGGCTGGAGGGGCGCGGGGTCGAGGTGGCGCTGGTGGGCGCGAGCGCGCGCGGCAAGGGGCAGCGCGAGGCGCGCGCGGCGGTGGCGGAGGGCAGGGCGCGCATCGCGGTCGGGACCCACGCGCTGCTGGAGCAGGCGGTGGGGTTCGAGCGGCTCGGGCTGGTGGTGGTGGACGAGCAGCACCGGTTCGGCGTGATGCAGCGGGCCGGGCTCATCTCCAAGGGACGCCGCCCCGACGTGCTGGTGATGACCGCGACGCCCATCCCCCGCACGCTGGCGCTCGCGTTCTACGGCGACCTCGACCAGTCCAAGATCTCCGAGCTGCCGCCGGGCCGCACCCCGGTGACCACGCGGCTGTTCGGCGACTCGCAGCGCAAGGCGGCCTACGCGCTCGCGCGCGGCGAGCTGGACGCGGGCCGGCAGGTGTACGTGGTCTACCCGCTGGTGGAGGAGTCGGAGAAGACCGACCTCGCCGACGCCACCACCGGCGCGGCGGACCTGGCGAAGGTGTTCCCGGGCCACGAGATCGGGCTGCTGCACGGGCGGATGAAGCCGGAGGAGAAGCAGCGGGTCATGGACCGCTTCCGCGCCGGCGAGGTCCACGTGCTGGTCGCGACCACCGTCATCGAGGTGGGCGTGGACGTGCCCAACGCGAGCGTCATGATCGTCGAGCACGCCGAGCGCTTCGGCCTCTCGCAGCTGCACCAGCTCCGGGGGCGGGTGGGGCGCGGCGCGGCGAAGAGCCACTGCCTGCTGCTCGCCCACTTCCGCCGCGCCGGCGACGACGCGCGCGAGCGGCTGCGGGCCATGGAGGAGACGCAGGATGGGTTCGAGATCGCGCGGGTGGACCTGCGCATCCGCGGCCCCGGCGAGCTGCTCGGGACCCGGCAGTCCGGGCAGAAGCTGCTCGACGTCGCCGACCTCTACCGCGACGAGGCCATCCTGGAGGAGGCGCGCGAGGAGGCGTTCGGCCTGGTGGAGCGCGACGGCGACCTGGCCCGCCCCGAGCACGCCGCGGCGCGCGAGGCGCTCGCCGGCCGCTGGGCCGGGCGGCTCTCGCTGGCGCAGGTGGGCTAGCGCCGCGGCCGCCCCCGGCGGGCTCGCCCTGGCGGACGGCGGCGGCGCGCCACCTCGCGGCCGTGGCGCGGGAGTGCCTAGCATCGGGCGTGAGCACGGAGCTCGCCGCCTGGCTCGGCCACATGGGCATCCGCGACCGGCGCGTCCTCGACGCGATCGCGACGCTCGATCGCGCGCGCTTCGTGCCGCCCGACCTCTCGGCCGAGGCCTACGCCGACCGGCCGCTGCCCATCGGCTTCGGCCAGACCATCTCGCAGCCGTACGTGGTCGCGTTCATGACCGAGGCGCTCGCGCTCGAGGGCCGCGAGCGCGTGCTGGAGGTCGGCACCGGCTCCGGCTACCAGACCGCGCTGCTGGCGCGGCTCGCCGGCGAGGTGTGGTCGGTGGAGATCGTCCCGGGGCTGGCGCGGCGGGCGCGGGCGCTGCTGCTCGAGGAGCTCGGCCTCGGCAACGTCCACCTGCGCGAGGGCGACGGCGCGCTGGGGTGGCCGGAGGCTGCGCCGTTCGAGCGCATCCTCGTCACCGCCGCCGCGCCGCGGGTCCCGCCGGCGCTCCGGGCGCAGCTCGCGCCGGGCGGACGGATGGTGCTGCCGGTGGGTGAGGCGGAGTCGGACCAGGTGCTCCGCGTGCTGGAGCGCGGCGCGGACGGGATCGAGGAGATCGAGGACGTCCTCCCCGTCCGCTTCGTCCCGCTCACGCACCTCCCGCCTGCGGTATGATCCCGCGCGCATGATCGTCTGCCCCGTGTGCGACCATCCCCAGGCCCTCGGCTCCGAGTGCGAGGTCTGCGGCAAGCGCCTCGCCGTCCACGGCGTGCCGGGCGACGAGGTGTCCCCGATCGACGGTCTCGAGCCCACGCGGTTCGCGGCCGTCCAGGCGCCGGGCGAGACCGTGCCCGGCCTGGAGCCGACGCGGGTGGGCGAGGCCGAGCTCGGCCCGACGTCGCCGCCGGACGGGCTGGCGGAGGCGCTGGAGCCGACGCTCGCCGCGCCGGTCGAGGTGGACGTGGCCCCGACGCCGGACGTGGAGCGGACCGGGGCGGAGCTCCCCGCCTCGGAGCGCACGCCGCTGCCGGTGTTCGTGACCTGCCGCTACTGCCGGACGCCGGCGATGCCCGGGGAGCGGCTCTGCGGTCGCTGCGGGATGCGCCTGCCGCTCGCCGGCGCCACGCCCGCCGAGGCCGGTCCCGCGGGCTGGCGCTGCGGCTGCGGCGCGTGGGTGGTCTCCGGGCCATGCCCCGCTTGCGGGGCACGCGCGCCCGTCACGGCGGGGTAGCTCGGCGCTTGCCATTCGGCGCGCGTCCCGGCAAATTGGCGGGTCCCGCCATGAAGACCTTCAACGACCCCGAGGCCTTTGCGCGCGTCAAGCGCCTGCCGCCGTACGTCTTCACCGTCACCGACCGCCTGCGCGACGAGGCCATCGCGCGCGGGGTGGACGTGGTGGACTTCTCCATGGGCAATCCGGACGGCGCCACGCCGGAGCGGATCGTGGAGCGGCTGCGCAGCGCCGTGGGAGACCCGAAGCTGCACCGGTACCTGAACCCGCGCGGCCAGCCGGAGCTGCGCGCGGCGGTGTCGCGCTGGTGGAAGCGGCGCCAGGGCGTCGAGGTCGATCCCGAGCGCGAGGTGCTCGTCACCATCGGCTCGAAGGAGGGCATCGGGCACGCCCTCATCGCCATGCTCGCCGAGGGCGACACGGTCCTCGCGCCCGCGCCGACCTATCCCATCCACGCGTTCGGCGCGGTGCTGGCGGGCGCGGAGTCCCTGCCGGTGGCGGTCGGCCCGGGCGTGGACTTCTTCGAGTCGCTGGTGGCCGCCGCGGAGCGCGCCGAGAAGCGGCCGAAGGGCCTGGTGGTGAACTTCCCCGCCAACCCGACCGCGGCGGTGGCCACGCAGGAGCTGTTCGAGAAGATCGTCCGGTTCGCCGAGGCGCGGGACATGTTCATCGTGTCCGACCTGGCCTACTGCGACATCGTGTTCGACGGCCCGAAGGCGCCGTCGATGCTGGCCGTGCCGGGCGCGCGCGACCGCACCCTCGAGTTCATGTCGCTGTCGAAGAGCTACAACATGCCGGGCTGGCGCGTGGGCTTCTGCGCGGGCAACCCGGCGCTGGTCGCCGCGGCGGCGCGGGTGAAGAGCTACCTCGACTACGGCCTGTTCGGCGCCGTGCAGGCGGCCGCGATCACCGCGCTCGACGAGTGCGACGACGAGGTGGTGAAGATCCGCGAGAAGTACCGGGTCCGCCGCGACGCGCTCGTCCGCCACTTCGGCGCGGCCGGGTGGCAGGTGCCGGCGCCGGCCGCCTCGATGTTCGCGTGGGCGCCCATCCCCGAGCCGTTCCGCCCGCTCGGCTCGCTGGAGTTCTGCAAGCGGCTCATCGACGAGGCCGGCGTCGCGGTCGCCCCGGGCATCGGCTTCGGGCCGGCCGGCGAGGGCAGCGTCCGCATCGCGCTCATCGTGGACGAGCCGCGCGTCCAGCTCGCCGCGGAGCGGATCGAGAAGTTCCTCAAGAAGGGCCCGGGCGGGCGGTAGCGATGGCCGCGCCCACGTTCTCGTCCTGGTTCCGCTGCGCGGACGGTTGCGACTTCCGCGCCGAGCTCACCGAGGTGGTCTACGAGTGCCCGCGCTGCGGCGGGCTCCTCGAGGTCGAGCACGACCGCGCCGCGCTCGCCACCCGGAGCGCCGCCGAGTGGAAGGCGCTGTTCGACGGGCGCTTCAAGCTCGGCGCCTGGCCGTACGGCTCGGGGGTGTGGGGCAAGAAGGAGTGGGTCTACCCCGGCATCGCCGACGCCAGCGTGGTCTCGATGTTCGAGGGCGGCAGCCCGCTGCTCCGCATCGATCGCTACGCCCGCGAGCTCGGCCTCGACGACGTGTGGCTGAAGGAGTGCGGGGTCACGCACACCGGGTCGTTCAAGGACCTGGGCATGACCGTGCTCGTCTCCGCGGTGAAGGAGATGCGGGCCCGCGGCGCCGCCGTGCGCGCGGTCGCCTGCGCCTCCACCGGCGACACCTCGGCCGCGCTCTCGGCCTACTGCGCCGCCGCCGGCATCCCCAGCGTGGTGCTGCTGCCGCGCGGCAAGATCTCCACGGCGCAGCTCGTCCAGCCCATCTCGAACGGCGCGCTGGTGCTCGAGCTCGACACCGACTTCGACGGCTGCATGCAGGTGGTGAAGCAGCTCAGCCGCACGAAGGACATCTACCTCGCGAACTCGATGAACTCGCTGCGCATCGAGGGGCAGAAGACCGCCTCCATCGAGATCGCGCAGCAGCTCGGCTGGACCTCGCCGGACTGGATCGTGATCCCGGGCGGCAACCTGGGGAACGCGAGCGCGGTCGGGAAGGGCTTCCTGCTCATGAAGGAGCTCGGCCTGGTGGACCGGCTCCCGCGCCTGGTGGTCGCGCAGGCGGAGCACGCGAACCCGCTCTGGCGGGCCACCACCGGCGCCGGGGTGAGGCCCACCGCCGCGGTCGAGGTCGCGCCGCTCGCCGCCCGGAAGACGCTCGCCTCCGCCATCCAGATCGGCGCCCCGGTGTCGGCGCGCCGCGCGCTGCGCGCGCTGGAGGCGCTCGACGGCGTGGTCGAGCAGGCCAGCGAGCAGGAGCTCGCCGACGCGGCCGCGCGCGCGGACCGGGCCGGCATGTTCACCTGTCCGCACACCGGCGTGGCGCTCGCCGCGCTCGAGAAGCTCGCCGCCCGCGGGGTGGTGAAGCGGGGTGAGCGGGTGGTGGTGATCTCCACCGCGCACGGCCTCAAGTTCTCCGACTTCAAGGTCGGCTACCACGACCAGACCTTGCCCGGGATCCGCGCCGGGCTGCCCAACCCGGCCGTCCAGCTCCCCGCCACGCTCGGCGCGGTCCAGGACGCGATTGCCGGCCGCTTCGGGCGAGGGTAGAACGCGGCCCATGAGCACCCCCACGCCCACCCATCCCGGCGCCGAGACCGGCGCGCTCCGCGCCGAGCACGACGCGCTCGCGAAGCGGCTCGAGGTGCGCCGCTCCATCGACGTGGCCCGGCGCGGGGCCTACGAGATCTTCGCCGGGCTCATCGGCGTGGGCGCGTCCGTCGCGCTCGCCTGGGATCGCTGGGGCACGCTCAAGCCCGGCATGGTCCGCAAGGTGGCGAAGGGCCCGCCGGTGTTCCTGTACCTCGCGGTCGCGGCGGCGGTGGTGCTGCTCGGGCTCGCCGTCCGTTCCTTCCTGCGCGCCCGCCGGCTCATGCGCGAGGAGGACGCGCTGTACGCGCGGTTCCGCGCGCTGCGCGAGACGCTGAGGCTGGATCCGTGAGCGCGGCGGGGGGCGGCGGACGCGGACGTCCGGCCGCTCGCGGCCGCTTCGTCGTCCTCGAGGGGCTCGACGGCGCCGGGACCACCACGCAGGCGCGGCTGCTCGGCGAGCGGCTCCGCGCGGACGGCCGCACCGCCCACGTCACCGCCGAGCCGTCCGGCGGCCCGGTGGGCGCGCTCGTCCGCCAGGTGCTGACGCGCCGCGTGACCGGCGCCGCGGGCGCGGACTTCGACCCGCACGCGCTCGCGCTGCTGTTCGCGGCGGATCGCCGCGATCACCGGGCCGTCGAGATCGACCCGAAGCTGGCCGCGGGGATCGACGTCGTCTCCGACCGCTACACGCTGTCGTCGCTCGCCTACCAGGGCGCGGCGCTCGGGGAGATGGAGTGGGTCCGCCAGGTGAACGGGGCGGCGGGCCCGCCGGACGCGACGCTGTTCCTCCGGGTGCGGCCCGAGGTCGCGCTGCGGCGCCGGCGCGCCGCGTCGCTCGACCGCGAGATCTACGAGGTGGGCGCGTTCCAGCGGAAGGTGGCCGCCGAGTACGATCGCGCCATCGCGCTGCTGCGCCAGGCGGGCGAGAGCGTGATCGAGATCGACGGTGAGCGCCCGGTCGAGGCCGTGGCCGCCGCGGTGTGGGCGGCCGTCTCGACCCTGTAGCCGGCTGGCGTCCGCGCGCGGGACGGGTTACGGGAGGGGGCGATGCCCCGCACGCCCACCGCCGCCCTCGTCGTCGTCGGCAACGAGGTCCTCTCCGCCAAGGTCCAGGACGAGAACGGGCCGTTCACCGCGCGCCGGCTCCGGGAGCTGGGCGTGGAGCTGGTCACCATCCGGACCGTGCGCGACCGGGTGGACGAGGTCTCCGCCGCGGTCCTGGCCCTGTGCCGGGAGGTGGACTGGGTGTTCACCTCGGGTGGGGTGGGCCCCACGCACGACGACATCACCGTCCGCGCCGTGGCGGAGGCGCTCGGCAGGCCCATGCACCGCTCGCCGGCGCTGGTCGAGACCCTCCGCGCGCTGCACCGGCGCGGCCACCCGGGCGCCGAGCCGCCCGAGGCGGCGCTGCGCATGGCCGACGTGCCCGAGGGGACGCGGCTGCTCGGGGACGAGGGCTACCCGACGCTCGCGCTCGAGAACGTGGTGATGCTGCCGGGCGTGCCGCAGTTCTACCGGCACCAGTTCGAGCGCATCGCGCACCTGCTCCAGGCGCCGCCGTTCCGCCTCGCCTGCGTGTACCTGTCGGCGGGCGAGGGCGAGATCGCGCCCGCGCTCGATGCGGTGGCGGCGGCGCACCCGGCGGTCGAGATCGGCAGCTACCCGCGCTTCGACGCCGGGGCCGACCACCGGGTGAAGGTCACGCTGGAGGCGAAGGACGCGGCCCGGGTGGAGGCGGCCCTGCGCGCGCTGCTGGCGGCGCTGCCGGCGGGCTCCGTCCTGCGGACCGAGGGCCCGTGAAGGCCCCGGCCTACAGTTCGTACTTGTCGATCTTGCCGGCGCCCTGGAGGATCTCCAGCGCGCCCTTGGTGGCCTTCTCCTTGTCCGTCCCCTGGAGCTTCACCACCAGTGGGGCGGCCGGACCGGCCTGCGTCGGGGGCGGGTAGACCGTCACCGCCCAGGTGTCGCCGAGATCCTTGTCCACGTGTACCCGGCATTCCGTGCTTCCGATGAACGCGCGTGCCATGCTGAGTCGCTCCGAGAGGTCGTCGGGAGCCGGGAACATAGCCCAAACGAGCCCCATGAGAAAGCCGACCGTTCTGCTCCTCGTCCTCGCCGCATGCTCGTCCGGACCCCGCCTCCCGCACGTCACGCCGAGTGAGACCGAGGTCGAGGTGCGCGGCGCCGTGAAGGGCGGGCCGTACCCGCTCGGCCGCGCCGAGCTGGCGGCGCTGCCGCAGCGGACGGTGCACGGCCTCGACCCGGAGTCGGGCCGGGCGGCGACCTGGGAGGGCACCGCGCTCGCGGCGCTGGTGAGCGACCGCGTGGAGCGGACCCGGGGCGCGGACGTGGTGATCGTCCGGACCCGGGACCGCCGCGCCATCCCCATCCCGCTCACGCTGATCCGGCAGCTCCAGCCGGTGCTGGCGGATCGCGCCGACGGCCAGCCGCTCCCGGAGCGCGTCATCGCCTGGCCCACGTTCGACCAGCGCGGCCTCGAGACCGACCCGCGCGCCCGGCTGTGGTGGGCGCGCGGCGTGGTGGCGCTCGAGCTCGCGAACTCGTTCACCACCTACGGCCGCGCCCTGGCGGTCCCGGACGGCGCCCCGGACGGCGCGCGCCTCGGCGCGGATCGCTTCGGCGCGCGCTGCATCGGCTGCCACCGCGTGCGCAAGGCGGGCGGCGAGGCGGGGCCGAACCTCTCGCGCCTCACCGACCGGATGACCGCGGACGCGCTCTATGCGCGGATGCGGACCGGCCACCCGGGCTGGTCGGACGGGCCCGAGGATCCCGGCCCGTCGGCGGCGCGGCAGGTGTGGAGCTTCCTGCGGGCGGTGGCCGCGTTCGAGGGCGCCGGCGACGAGCCCGCGGCGGCCGAGAAGGACCCGGTGGAGGAGGAGCGCCGGCGAGACCGATCGTCCCGGCCCTAGACCGCCCAGATGTAGCCGATGCGGACGCCGACGAGCTCGGCGATCTGCTTCGCGACCTGGCGCCCGTCGCGCCCCGCGACCCACCGCGGCAGCACCACGTGGAACTCGCCGCCGGCCAGCTCGGCGGCGGAGGAGAAGAGCTGCCAGCGGCTCGCCACCTCCTCGAGCGCCACCGGGCCGGGCGAGAGGACGTCGAGGAACACCGGCTTCGGCGCCTCGCAGAACAGGCTGGGGCGGTGATCGCGCATGGCGCCGTGGATCACGTCGGGCGTGTCCCAGCCCGGCAGATCGGCGCGGACGCCGGCGTAGCCCGCGAGCGGGAGCGTCTCCGCCATCAGCCGGATGAACGCCTCCTTCTGCACATCGACCACCGGCTCGACGGTCTGCTCCAGCATGGCGGATCCCCCGTCCGGACGGCCGGCCGCCGGAGACGCGCGCCCACCGCCCGGATCACACTCTGGGGCCGCGCGTCGCGGGGGGCATCCCCCGCCGCCGGGCGAGCGCACGAACCGCGGTGACGCACCGGTGACAGCGGCCCGCCAAGCTCCCGGGCTCATGCCGCGCGACCCCGACCGCATCGACTGGCTGCCCTCGCTCCCGTTCTTCGCCGCGCACCTCGTGGCGCTGGCCACCCCGTGGCTGGCGCCGCTCGAGTGGCGCTGGGGCGCGCTCGCGGCCGGGCTGTACGCGCTGCGCATGTTCGCGGTGACGGCCGGGTACCACCGGTACTTCTCGCACCGCAGCTACCGGACCTCGCGCGCGTTCCAGCTCCTGCTCGCGGTGCTCGGCGCGAGCGCGGCGCAGAAGGGCCCGCTCTGGTGGGCCGCCCACCACCGCGACCACCACCGCCACTCCGACGGACCGGAGGACGTCCACTCGCCGCTGGAGCGGGGGTTCTGGTGGAGCCACGTGGGCTGGATCCTCTCCCGCCGCCACCACGAGACGAAGCTCGACCGCGTGCGCGACCTCGCGCGCTTCCCGGAGCTGCGGTGGATCGACCGCCACCACCTGGTGCCGCCGGCGGCGCTCGCCACCGGGCTGTTCCTGGCGGGCGGGCTGCCGGCGCTGCTGTGGGGGTTCTTCGTCTCCACCGTCGCGCTCTGGCACGGCACGTTCGTCATCAACTCGCTCGCGCACGTGTTCGGCCGCCGCCGCTACGCCACCGACGACGGCTCGCGCAACAGCCTGGTCCTCGCGCTCGTGACGCTGGGCGAGGGGTGGCACAACAACCACCACTTCTACGCGGCCAGCGCGCGGCAGGGCTTCTTCTGGTGGGAGATCGACCTGTCCTGGTACGCGCTGCGCGCGCTCGCGGCGGTGCGCCTGGTCCGCGACCTGAAGGTCCCGCCGCCGCAGGTCCGCCTGGCGCACCTCCGGACGGCCATCCCGCCCGCCGCGGCGCGCGCCGAGGCGCTCTGACGGCGCCGGCCGCGCCGCGCTAGAGGAACACCGAGCCGCGCGCGGACACGTCCTCGTCCAGCATGCCCTGCAGCGTGGCGCGGACCGTCTCCGCCAGCTCGCCCACGCGCGCCGGGTCCTCCGCCTCGGCCGGCGAGCGGCCGGCCAGCGGGATGGGCGGGCCGAAGCGGAGCGACCAGCGCGAGGGCAGGGGCAGCAGCGCCGCGGGCGCGAGCCGGAGCAGCGGGCTCGCCGTGAGCAGCGGCAGCCCGAGCCGGTCCGCCAGCCAGCCGGTGCGCGAGATGCCGGGCGCCGCCTCCTCGCTGCCGACGATGGCGCAGGGGACGAGCGTCGCGCCGGCGCGCAGCGCCACCTTGACGAAGCCGCCGCGGCCGAACCGCTGCAGGCGGTAGCGCTCGCCCCAGGGCTTGCGGGCGCCGGCGCTGCCCTCCGGGAACACGCCCAGCGCGCCGCCCTCCGCCAGGATGCGCCCCGCCGCCTCGGGCGTGGCGCGCACGGCGCCCAGCCGCACCGCCAGGCCGCCCACCACCGGCAGGTCGCACTCGCGGTCGTCGAGCAGCGGGCGGAGCTCCCGCCGCGCGGGGTGATCGCGGCGGAGCGCGTGCCGCAGGACCAGCGCGTCCCACGGGACGACGCCGGCGTGGTTCGCGACCACCATCACCGGCCCGGTCGCCGGGACGTGCTCCGCGTCGCGCACGGTGGTGCGCCACCAGGTGGCGTACAGCAGCTCGACCAGCGGCTCGGCCCGCTCCACCAGCCGCGGGTCCATCCCGTGGCGGTCCAGCCGCTCGGGCGGCTCGAGCAGCCGCGCCAGGTCCAGCGCCGCGCCCAGCTTCGCCGCCACCGCCGGGGCGAGCCGCGCCACCGCCTCGGTCACCTCGCGGCGCGCCCCGGCCAGCCCGGCGCGCGCGGCGAGATCGCCCACGCGCGCCTCCAGGCCGTCGAGCGCCGAGTCCAGCCGCCGCTCCACGTCGGCGAGCCGCGCCTGCGCGCCGGTGCGGTCGGCCGGGAGCGTCCGGGTGCGCTCCGGCGCGCGGGCCGGCGCCTCGGCCGCCGGGGGCGAGGCGCCGGCGGCCGCAGCCGGCGCGGGGGCCGGGGAGGGCGCCGGGGGCGCCGGCGCGACGGCAGCGACCGTGGCGACGGCGGGCGCGGGCGGCGGTCCGGACGAAGGCGCCGGGGAGGGCGGCGAAGCGGGCGGGCGCGGCGCCGCACCGCGGGTGAACGGGTCGTTGCCGAGCACCGGGCGCGGGGCCGGCCGCGCGGCGCCGGGCGGGCGCGCGGCCCCGCGCCGACCCGCGGCCTTCCTCTTGCCGGTCCCTCCCGCCATCGCGTCCACATAGACGCACGCGGCGGCGGGCGTCAAACGTTCGCTGGGGGAGCCGCCGCGTCGGATCGCCGTGGTACGAACGGGCGCCATGCCGCGCATCCACGTCCTCCCGCCCGGGCTCGTCAACCAGATCGCCGCGGGCGAGGTGGTCGAGCGGCCGGCCTCGATCGTCAAGGAGCTGGTCGAGAACGCGCTCGACGCCGGCGCCACCTCCGTCGGCGTGGACGTGGAGGAGGGCGGGCTCGCGCTGGTCCGGGTGGCGGACGACGGCTCGGGCATGGACCGCGACGACGCGCTGCTCGCGCTCGAGCGCCACGCCACCAGCAAGCTGCGCGACGCCGAGGGGCTCGCCGCCATCGGGACCATGGGGTTCCGGGGCGAGGCGGTGCCGGCCATCGCGTCGGTCTCGCGCTTCCGCCTCGACACCTCGGCCGGCGAGGACGGCGCGGGCACGCGGGTGGAGATCGAGGGGGGCGTGCTGGGCGAGGTGGCTCCGGTGGCCCGGCCCCGCGGCACCACCGTCGAGGTCCGGGACCTGTTCTTCAACACGCCCGCGCGCCGCAAGTTCATGCGCGCCGCCTCCACCGAGGCGGGGCACGTGTCCGAGGCGGTGATCCGGCTGGCGCTGGCGCGGCCGGACGTGGGGTTCACGCTCCGCTCCGGCGGACGGCTGGTGCTGGGCGCGCGCGCGGGCGGCGGCCTGGCCGACCGGGCCGGGCAGGCGCTGGGGCGGGAGGCGCACCGGCACCTGCTCCCGGTGGACGCCCGCCGCGGCGAGGTGCGCGTCCACGGGCTCATCTGCTCGCCCGATCACTCGGAGGCCACCGGGCGGGCGCTCTACCTGTTCGTGAACGGGCGCTACGTGCGCGATCGCGCCGCCGCCCACGCGGTGCTGCGCGCGTTCGCGGGGACGCTGCCGCCCGGGCGGCATCCCGCCGGCGTCCTGTTCGTGGAGCTGCCGCTCCACCGCGTGGACGTGAACGTGCACCCGCAGAAGCTGGAGGTCCGGTTCGCGGAGGGGCGCGAGGTGTTCGACGCGCTGTTCCACACCGTGGCCGGCGCCCTCCGCACCGCCCCCTGGCTGCGCGCGCGCCCGCAGCCGGGCGACGGCGTTCCGGTGGGGGACGGCGGCGGGCCGGCCCCGGTGCCGGTGGCCGGCGAGGAGGCCGCCGAGGTGCTGGCCTGGGCGCGCGCGGCGCGGCCGCCGGAGGGGAGCGGGGCGACGCTCGTCCAGCCCGCCCCGGGCGCCTGGGCCACCGGCCGGCTCGCGTTCCCGGTCGTGCCCGCGCCCGGCGCGGGGCCGGAGGCGGGCCCGCGGCCGGAGGGATACTTCGCCGGGCTGCGCTACGTCGGGCAGCACGCGCGGACGTACCTGCTCTGCGAGGCGCCCGGCGGGACGCTGGTGGTGATCGACCAGCACGCCAGCCACGAGCGGATGCTGTTCCACCGGCTCCGGGAGGCGTTCCGGGCGCGCCGCATCCCGGTGCAGCCGTTCCTGCTGCCGCAGGTGGTGACGCTCCCGCCCGCCGCGGCGCGCGCGCTGGAGGCCGGGCTCGCGGAGCTGGGCCGGCTCGGGTTCGACGCGGAGCCGTTCGGCGGCGAGGCGTTCGCCGTGAAGGGCGCGCCGGCAGCGCTGGCCGGGGTGGACCTCACCGCGCTGCTCACCGACCTCGGCAGCCAGCTCGCGGAGGTGGAGCGCGGCAGCGCGGTGGACGACGCGTTCCACGACCTGCTCGCCACCATGGCTTGCCACGCGGCGGTGCGCGCCAACCAGGACGTCTCGCCGGAGGAGGCGCGCGCGCTCCTCGACGGGCTCGACGCCATCGACTTCAAGGCGCGCTGCCCGCACGGCCGGCCGGTGGTCTTCGAGCTCTCGCTCGCCGATCTCGAGCGTCGAGTCGGCCGCCGCTAGGGCGCCGCAGGGTCCGGAGGGTCGAGGAAGAGGGCTGCTCTCGGCGCGGCTGAAGTCGGATCCGAGATGAACGAGCGAACCGCGCCGAGAGCGTCCCAGCGGTGAACCGCGCGATCGGAACCTGGAAAGGGGGGGGTATCCAGGCACCGCCGCAGCGTTACCGCGCGCTCCTTACGCAATCGCCGTGCCCCGGAACGGGTGCCTAGAAGTCGAGGAATTCAGGCGACTTTACCGGGCGGGCGCCGTCCCTGCGGGCGGTTGGACCTTTCAAATGTGCAGTGCGGATTGCATGAATGAAATGATCGGGGGCCGGATCGGGTGCGGCAGCATCCCTTGCGCTGGAGGGCTGAAGAAAGCTCCGTCTCGCGCGAGGTGTGCGCCGGCGCGCACGCGCGATCGCCCGTAACGGCGGGAAAATCCACGCGCGCGGTCTCGGCACTGCGGATGCAAACGTCGGCGGCGTGCAGGGCACCATCACAGGCAAGGACGTGATCCGTCACTCCTTCACCATCCTCCGGCTCTGGGGGCCGACGGTGTACCTGCGGTGCCTCCGCGCCATGGTGAGCGGGCGCCAGTGCACGTTCCTCGGCGTCGTCGCCGGTGAGCCGCCGCACGCGCCGCCGGCCGCCTAGCGGACCCTCGCGCCCTCGCGCTGCGCGGGGCGCGCGCCGGCGCGGCGGACCCTCGGGCTGCGCGGCGTCCCGCGCTCGCGCGGAAGAACCGGGTGGACGCCCCCCCGTCCCTTTGGCAGAGTCCGGCGCGTGCCGCCCCCGCGTGATCCGCGCTACCGCCCGTTCCGGCTGGCCCTCTGGGCGCTCTACTTCACCGTCATCGCGGTCGCGCTGGCGGTGGTCCTCACCAGCATCGTGCGGAACCTGCGCGGGCCGCACCGCCCCTCCGCCACCGGCGCGCTCCCCACCCGCGCGGCGCTGCGCGTGTGCGTGACCGAGCTCGAGGCGCTGCACGCCGAGCAGAACCACCGGGCCTGGCGCCTCGCCGACGAGGTGGGCGAGGGCGACGCGATCGCGCGCTGGGAGATCTGGGCGCGCGAGTGGGAGCAGCGGGTGGACGACCTCGCGGATCGCTGCCGGCTGGACGCCCGCGACCCCGACCCGCAGGGCTTCGGCGGGCGCGAGGAGCTGGCGCAGGCCCGCGAGGCGGTGCTGCAGGTGCACCGGGCCTACCGGGCCCAGGTGAACCGCTTCGCGCAGGAGGAGGCGGACCTGGCCCGGCGCGCGGCGCAGGCGCTGCGCCGGGCGCAGGAGGCGGTCTCGAGGCCGCCGGAGCGCGGCTAGGTCGCGGGGCAGCCGTCCGTCCCCGGCACCAGCAGGAACGTCCAGCGGTACACCTGCGTCTCGAAGCCCGACGCGGCGCTCCGGTTCGGCAGCGCGGCCTCGTCGGCCGGCGCGAAGAAGTTGTTCGACACCACCAGCTCCACCACGTGGACCGCGCCGGCGGTCCGCGGCGCGTGCTGGTAGGGCAGGAACGTGAACGGCGACGGATCGCGGGTGAGGACGGTCTGGTCGGCGCTCGCCGGCACCGACTCCTGCCGCACCCACGAGGCGCCGCCCTGCGTCGGCTGGTAGTCCACGAACCAGCGGACCTCGACCTGCTCGAGCGTGTTCGTGTCGAGGAGCTGCGCGGCGAGCTCGTAGCGCGGCTCGGCGCCGGCGCAGTCCGCGGGCACGGTCACGAGCGGCACGCCCGCCGCGGCCACGCCGTTCACGGTGATGCCGTCGGCCAGGATGCGCGGCGGCGTGATGGTGCCGCCCTTGGGATAGTCGGGGAGCGGCTGCGGGAGCGGGCAGCCGGCCAGCGCGAGCGCGAGCGCGCCCAGGGCCGCGGGCAGGAGGGGACGGTTCACGCCTCGGTCTCCTCGTCGTCGGGCGGCAGGACCTGGCCGCGCCGCTCGGCCTCGAGCTTCTCGAGGTGGCGGAACACGGTGCGCGGGTCCACGCCCAGGTCCTTCGCGGTCTTGGTGCGGTTCCCGGCGTTCCGCTCCAGCACCTCGTTGATGTACCGCTTCTGGAACTCCTCCTTGGCCTGGGCCAGCGGGAGGATGGGCTCGAGGATCTCCGGGCGCAGGTCGAGGTCCTCCGCCGAGACCAGCGCGCGGTCGGCCAGCACCACCGCCTTCTTCACCCGGTTCTCGAGCTCGCGGATGTTGCCCGGCCAGGCGTACTTGCGCATCGCGACGAGCGCGCCGGGGGTGAACCCGCGCACCCGCGCGCCGAACTCCTTCGCGTACTTCTGCAGGAAGTACTTGCCGATCACCACCACGTCCTCGCCGCGATCGCGGAGCGGGGGCAGGTGGATGGCGACCACGTTCAGCCGGTAGTACAGGTCCTCGCGGAACGTGCCCTTGCGGATCTCGTCCTCGAGCACGCGGTTCGTGGCGGCCACCACCCGCAGGTCCACCGCCTCCGGGCGGTTGTCGCCCACCTTGGTGACGGCGCGATCCTGCAGCGCCCGCAGGATCTTCACCTGGAGCGCGAGCGGCATGTCGCCGATCTCGTCGAGGAACAGCGTGCCGCCGTGGGCCGCCTGGAACTTGCCGATGCGGGTGGCCACCGCCCCGGTGAACGCGCCCTTCACGTGGCCGAACAGCTCGGACTCGAGCAGCGCCTCCGGGATGGCGCCGCAGTTCACCGCCACGAACGGCCCGGTGGCGCGCGTGGAGCGCCGGTGGATCTCGCGGGCCACCACCTCCTTGCCGGTGCCGGTCTCGCCGGACACCAGCACCGAGATGTCGGTCCCGGCCACCTTGTCGATGCGCCGGTAGACCTCGCGCATCGAGGCGCCGGCGCCGATGAGGTCGCCGTACTGCCGGGACGCCACCGCCTCCTTGAGGGAGAGGTTCTCGCGGCGCAGCGAGTCGAGCAGCATGGCGTTCTGCACCAGCAGCGACGCCTGCGCGGCGAACGGCGCGAGCAGCTCGAGGGCGCGCTCGTCGAACAGCGAGACCACGTTGTCGTTGCCGAGGTAGATGACGCCGAAGACCTCGCCCTTCTGCATGAGCGGGGCGCACATCACCGAGCAGAGCTTCAGGTTCACCACCGACGTCGAGCCCGACCACTCCGAGTCGTGCAGCGCGTCGGCCACCACCAGCGCGCGGCGGGTCTCCACCACGCGCCGGATGATCGAGTCGGAGACCCGCTCCACCGCGCCCTCGATGGTCTCGCGCGCCACGTTGCGCGCGGCGCGGACGCTCATCTCCCCGTCCTCGAGCAGGATCAGGAACCCCTTGTCGGCGTGGGTGACCTCGAGCAGCGCGTCCATCAGCTCGTCGAGCAGCCGGTTCAGGTCGGTCGCCCCGAGGAGCCGCTCGGAGAAGCGCACCAGCGTCTCGAGCGCCTGCAGCCGCTGGCCGGCGATGGGCCGCGCCGAGGGCAGCGGCGTGCGCGCCACGGCCTCGAAGGTGAGCTCGGTGCCCGCCACCCGGATCCGGTCGCCCGGCCCCAGGCGCCAGGCGCCCCGCCGCTTCCCGTTCACCGTCATGTCGGAGCGGTCGTGGGCGGCGGCGTTGTAGTCCTTCCCGTCGAAGTGGATGTGCAGCGCGGTGGCGGGCAGCGCCGGGTCCTCCACCGGCACGTCGTTCTCCGGATCGCGGCCCACGCTGGTGATGCGCTTCACCAGCGCGACCTCGCGCTCGGAGCCGTCCGGTCCTCTCACGATGAGCGTGGCCACGGGTCCCCTAGTACCTCCACTCGAGCTTCAGCGACGCGCCGGCCGGCTCGCCGCCCGGCCCCATCTCCGTCTCGACGATGGGGACGAAGTGGCGATGGGCGTCCCACACGCCGTAGCCGTAGAGCGCCCAGAACATGGCGGCCGAGACGTACTTCACCACCTCCACGTTCCGGAGCACCCGGCGGTCGGAGTCGCTGTAGGGCGGGTTGGAGCAGCCGGGCTGGCCGGAGGTGCAGGTGCGGGTCCGGTCGTCGGCGAGCTGGTTGTGGATGACGATGGCCGCGATGTTCACCGCGCCGAGCGCGATCTGGCCGGCCGCGATGGCGGTGCCCTTGGCCCGGTCGCCGTTCTGGAACTGCCCGGCGCCGAACGGCATCCAGTTGAACAGGTAGAGCCGCTCCTGCACGCGCACCACCTTCGTCGGCGGCCCGGTGCGCGCCTGCTCCTCGGTGAGCAGCCGCCGCTTCGCCTCGTCGGCCAGCCGCTGCTGCTCGCGGAGCGCCCGGCGCCGCTCGCGGAGCGGCGCCAGCGCGGGCTCGTGCTCCTTCTTCACCCGGTCGAAGAACTCCACGATGGCGGGCGGCACCAGGAACGGGTCGAGCGCGTAGTCCGGGTCGTGCGAGAGCAGGTTCACGAACGCGGCCCGCGCCGCGGGGAGGTCGCCCAGGTTGAACTCGGAGATGCCGAGCATCCGGTACGCCTCCACCGCCTCGTCGTCGGTGAGCGCCGGGTCGCCCGCCAGCATCTGGCGGAGCGCGCCGGCGGCGTCGCCGTACGCGCCGAACTCGAAGCGGTCCTTGGCCCGCTTCAGCTCCGGGGGCGCGAGCAGCGAGAGCGCCAGCAGCAGGGGGATCGCGTTCACGGGGACTCCTGGGCCTGGGTCGCCGCCACGGTCACCTCGCCGCCGGCGCGCAGCTTCACGTCGAGCGTGCGGGCGGGCGCGCCCGCCAGGTCGAGCAGGATGCGGGCGGGCGCCTCGTAGGGGCTCTCGCCGCCGGCCGGGACCGCGACCAGGAACGGGGCCCGCTGCGACTCGCCGGCGGTGCCCACCAGCCGGCCGTCCAGGTAGACCCGGGTGGCGGGATCGCCCTCGACGCGCAGCCGGGCCGGGCGCGGCTCGAGCGGCACGCGCAGCTCGCCCTGGCGCGCGGCCTCCTCGGCGGAGATGCGCCGCACGAACGGCGAGCAGCAGGCGTGCTCGACCTGGATGACGTGCGGGCCGGGCGGGAGCTCGAAGCGGACGAGCTGCTGGTCGTGCGCGACCTCGACGCCGTCGAGGAGCGCGCGCTGCGCGTAGGGGCGGACGTGGACGGTGAACGGGACGGCGGCGGCCGCCGGGTGCGGCGCGGCGACGGCCGGGGTGGCGGCGCCGGTCGCGGGGGTGCCCTGGGCGCCGGCGGGCGCGCGCGCCGGGGCGGCGGGGGCCTCGGGCGCCGGGGCGGGCGCGGGATCCGGCGCGGCGCGGACCACCGCCGGGGGCGGGCGCCGGGGCGCGGGGGCGAGGGCGGCCCGCAGCCGCGGCCCGACGGTGAGCGCGAGCGCGCCCACCGCGGCCAGCACCGCCAGCGCCGCGCCGGCCACGGCGGCGGCCCGGCGGAGGCGGCGGCGCCGCGCCAGGCGCGCCAGCTTGGCCGGGACCTCGGCGTTGCCCGGGTCGATGGCGAGCACGCGGTCGTAGTAGGCCAGCGCGCGCGCGGCCGCGCCGTCCGCGGCGGCGGCGTCGCCGAGCGCGACGAGCGCGGCGGCGGCGCGGGCCGGGAAGGCGGCCTTCGCCGCGGCGGGGTCGCGCAGGAACGCGAGGAGCGCCTCGTCGGGCCGGTCGATCCCGACCTCGGCGAGGAGCCGGTCCAGCGCGTCGCGCACCTCGACCATGGTGGCCGGGCGCTTCGCCGGGTCGACCTGCAGGCAGCGCCGGATCAGCGCGGCGAGCGCGCCGGGCACGCGCGGGTCGGCCTGGCGCGGGTCCTCGAAGTCGCCCTCCAGGACGCGGCGCAGGATGGCGGTCGGGTTCGAGGCGGCGAACGGCAGCTTGCCGGTGGCGAGCCAGTACAGGATGGTGCCGAGCGAGAAGACGTCGCTGCGCGCGTCGGCGTCGTGCCCCTCCACGATCTCCGGCGCCATGTGGTGCGGCGAGCCCACCAGCGCGCCGGTCATGGTCATGCGCTCGTCGGAGGCGAGGATCCGGGCGATGCCGAAGTCGGCGAGCTTCACCGAGGGCGGCTCGTCCTCGTGGACCAGCACGTTCTCGGGCTTCAGGTCGCGGTGGATGACCCCGGCCGCGTGCGCGTGCGCGAGCGCGTCGGCGAGCGTGCGCCCCACCAGCATGCCGAGCTCGGGGAAGCCGAAGCCGACGCCGGCCGCCCAGGCGCGCAGCGTGCGGCCGCGCACGAACTCGGTGACGAGGTAGCTCTCGACCGCCGCGTCGCCGGCGTAGTCGTAGATCTCGACGATGGCAGGGTGCGACAGGCGCGCGACCGCGCGCGCCTCGCGCGAGAAGCGGGCGCGCGAGTCCGGCGCCGACGCGAGGTGCGGGTGGAGCAGCTTCACCGCCACCTCGCGGTCGAGCGCGGTGTCGCGGCCGCGGTACACCACGGCCATGCCGCCGCTCCCCACCTGCTCGAGGAGCTCGTACCGGCCCAGCATCCGGATCACCGCGGCGTCCCCCCGACGGTGGGGGAGCGCCGGTCCGGGCGGAGCGGGAGCGCGTTGCCTGCGACCACGTGCATCTGAGAGGGTTCCTGGGCGCCCGCCTCGAGGGCCGGATCACGACATCCGTGGCGGGGTGAGGGGCGCCACTATGACACGGCCGCCCGGGCCCGGCCACAAGTCGTCCACCGCGGTCAGGGGCGGGTGGGACGTGCCCCCTACCAGGCGGGCAGGGCACCCGCTCCTGAGCCGGGGAGCAGGTGATCCGACACCAGGGCGCGCACCGTCTCCGGCATGGCGGCGGTCGAGATCGGATGGCGCGGGCGCCAGCCGAGGGCCTCGAGGCGCGAGGTGTCGTAGTAGTGGTCCGCGCTCATCCAGTGGAGCGCCTCGCGCTCGATGCGCGGGACGAGCGCCGGCGCCACGCCGGTGCGGGACGAGAGCCGCCCCCATCCGCGCGCCAGCCGCCCGTTGATGCGGGCGAGCAGCGCGCGATCCGGCACGTGGCGCACCAGCCAGAGCAGCGCCGAGGTGAGCCGCGGGGCGGTCGGGAGGATGCGGCCCGGCTCGTAGCCGAGGGCGGTGAGCGCGGCGGCGAGGTGCTCGGCGAGCGGGAGCGGCGCCTCGTCGGCCACGTTGAAGGCGCGACCCCGCACCGCCTCCGCGTCCGGGTGGTCGAGCACGTGGACCACCGCCCGGGCGAGGTCGTCGAGGTGGAGCAGGTGCGCCACCGGCCCGCGGCGGATGATGGGCACGCGCCGCCGCCGCTGGTTGAAGAGCGCCACCAGCGCGAGCACGCGCAGCGGGCCGCCGCGCAGCGATGGGCCGTAGAGGACGGTGGGGCGGAGCACCGTGAGCGGCGCCCCCTTGCGGAAGGCGGCCCAGCTGGCCTGCTCCGCCGCCCAGCGGACCCGCTCGTGCGCGGTGCGCGGCGCCTTCAGCTCGCCCTCGCGGCAGGGCAGGTTGCGCGGGCGCCCGTACACGCCGGCGGTGGAGACGTGGACCAGCCGCAAGGCGCCGGCGCGGCGCGCCAGCTCGGCGGCGGCGCGCGCGGCGCCGGCCTCCACCGCGATGCGCGCGGGCTCGGGCAGGTCGCGGGGGGTCCGCACGCCGAGGTGGACCACCGCGCCGGCGGACGTCTCGCCCGCGCCGCGGAAGCCCTCGGCCGAGAGCGCCACCGGGCGCGGGGTCCAGCCGGCGCGCGCGAGCTCGGCCGCGACCGCGTCGGCCACGGCGCCGCCGGAGCCCGTGATGAGCGCCACCCCCGCCATGCCGCGAGTGTAGCAGGCGCCCGGGGCGGACCGCGCCGCCCCGAGCGCCGTGGCCCCGTCGAAGCATGCCCGGGGGCCTGCCGGCGGGACCTGGACCTAGACCCGGATCTCGTCCGGCTTCTTGGCGGGAGGCGTGGGCGTCGCCCCGGGCTTCTTCTCGCCCTCGGGCTCGGGCGCCGCCGGCGGCTTGCGGCCGACCGGGTTCTCCTCCAGCGCCGCCGCCAGCACCTCGTCCATGTGCGCCGCGAAGACGAACTCGACCTCCTTGCGCGCCTGCTCGGGCACGTCCAGCAGGTCCTTCTCGTTGCGGGCCGGGATGATGATCCGCTTGATGCCGGCCCGGTGCGCGGCGAGCACCTTCTCCTTGATGCCGCCCACCGGGAGCACCAGGCCGCGCAGCGTGACCTCGCCGGTCATGGCGACGTCGGAGCGCACCCGGATGCCGGTGAGCAGCGACACGAGCGCGGTGAGGATGGTGACGCCGGCGCTGGGGCCGTCCTTCGGGATCGCGCCCGCCGGGAAGTGGATGTGCAGGTCGGTCTTCTCGAGGAAGTTGACCGGGATGCCGAGCGAGTCGGACTTCGAGCGCAGGTACGAGAGCGCGGCCTGCGCCGACTCCTTCATCACGTCGCCGAGCTGGCCGGTGAGGGTCAGCGCCCCCTTGCCCGGCATCTTGGTGGCCTCGATGAACAGGATGTCGCCGCCCGCGGCGGTCCAGGCGAGGCCGGTCGCGACGCCCGCGATCTCGGTCCGCTCGGCGGTCTCGTTGTAGAACTTCTCCGGCCCGAGGATCTCGAGGACGTCGGCCTCCTCGATGGCGCGCTTGGCGGCGGCGCCGATCTTGCCGCTCGCCACCTCCACCGCGATGGCGCGGCACACGTCGGCGATGCGCCGCTCGAGGTTGCGGACGCCGGCCTCGCGCGTGTACGCCATGATGATCTTGATGAGCGCCTTCTCGGTGATGGCGATGGCGTCGGCGCTGAGCCCGTGCTCCTTGAGCTGCTTCGGGATCAGGTGGTTCTGCGCGATGTGCACCTTCTCCTCGAACGTGTAGCCCGGCAGCTCCAGGATCTCCATGCGGTCCTTGAGCGGGCCGGGGATGGGATCGAGCAGGTTCGCGGTGCCGATGAACATCACCTTCGACAGGTCGTAGGACAGGTCGAGGTAGTGGTCGGAGAACGCGTGGTTCTGCTCGGGGTCGAGCACCTCGAGCAGGGCCGCCGAGGGATCGCCCCGGAAGTCCGCCCCGAGCTTGTCGATCTCGTCGAGCATCATCACCGGGTTCACGGTCCCGGCCTTCTTCATCGACTGGATGATGCGGCCGGGGAGGGCGCCCACGTAGGTGCGCCGGTGCCCGCGGATCTCGGCCTCGTCGCGGACGCCGCCCAGCGAGAGCCGCACGAACTTGCGGCCGGTGGCGCGCGCGATGGACTGCCCGAGCGAGGTCTTGCCGACGCCCGGCGGGCCCACGAAGCACAGGATCGGCCCGCGCATGTCGTTCTTCAGCTTGCGGACCGCCAGGTACTCGAGGATGCGCTTCTTGATCTTCTCCAGCGCGTAGTGGTCGGAGTCGAGGATCTGCCGCGCGTTCTCGATGTCGAGGTTGTCGTCGGTGCGCTTGGCCCAGGGCAGGTCGGCGATCCAGTCGAGGTATGTCCGCGCGACCGTGTACTCGGAGCTGGCGGTCGGGATCGACTTCAGCCGGTTCAGCTCCTTCTGCGCGACCTTCTCGACCTCGGGCGGGAGCCCGGCCTTCTTCAGGCGCTCCTGCAGCTCGTCGAGCTCCTCCTCCTCCTCGCCCAGCTCGCCCAGCTCCTCCTTGATGGCCTTGAGCTGCTGGCGCAGGTAGTACTCGCGCTGCGTCTTCGACATCTCGCCCTTCACGGCGGAGTCGATCTTGTTCGAGAGCTTCAGGATCTCGCGCTTGCGGTTGAGCAGCTCGAGCACGAGCTTCATGCGCGCCTTGAGCTCGACGGTCTCGAGGACCTGCTGCTTCTCCTCGATGGGCACGTCCACGTTCGCCGCGATGAGGTCGGCGAGGTGGCCCGGGTGCGTGATGGACTCGACCAGCTCGGTCGCGGCGGCCGGGAGCTCGGGCATGAGCTCGATGACCTCGCGCGCCAGCTTCTTCAGGTTGATGGCGAGCGCCTCCACCTCGACGTCGTCCACCACCGAGCGATCCTCGACCGGCTCGATGCGCGCCTTGAGGTACGGGCTCTCCTGCACCAGCTCGAGCACCTTGAACCGGGCGAGCCCCTGCACGACGAGCGAGTAGTTGTCCTCGCCCATCTTCAGGAGCTTCACCACCCGCGCCACGGTCCCGACCGTGTACAGGTCGGCCGCGCCCGGGTCCTCCTCCTCGGCCCGGCGCTGGGTGACCACGCCGATCACCTGCTCGTCGCGGACCGCGTCCTTGATGAGCGCGATGGTCTTCTGGCGGCCCACCGCCAGGGGCAGCACGCCCCCGGGGAAGAACACCGAGTTCCGCAGCGGGAGGATCGGCAGCACCGCCGGGATGTCCTCCTTGTTGATGAGGACCGGAGGTCCCATGGCCGGGGCGACCTGCGCCCCTGCCCCCGCGCCCTTCTTTTCCTTGTCGGACATCGCCGTCTCCTTCCGCCGCTCGCGCACCGATCAGGGATACCCGTCGACTGCGCCGTTATCAACAAGAAGCAAGTGGTCTTCCGAGCGCTTGCGCCCGTTTTCCGCGCGCGCGATCCGCCGCGCGCGGCGACCCGTCCAGCCGCAGGGGCCGCGCGCCCCTCAGCGCTCGTTCAGGGCCGTCCGTCCGGGGCGAGACAGGGTCTTCCCGTCGGGCTCGCCGCCGGGGCCCCCGGGATCCCGTCGGACCGGGCCCTCGCTGGGCGCCCACAGGCCGGTGCGGCGCTCGTCGTCGCCCGAGCCCGACACGTACCGGCTCCGGGCGGGCAGCTGCTCGGGTGCCACCCCGGGTCCATCGGCGGGCGACCACGCGCGCTTGGCAGTCATGCCCTCTGGATAAGACCGACTTCCCGAAGGGCAAGCGCGTGGGCAATTTCGCACCCGTGCAGCCGGGTCAGACCGCGCTCGCGATCGGCGCGGGAACGCTCGCCGCCCTGGCGGTGGCGCTGCTCGTCCTGCTGCTCCGCGCGCGCCGGCCGGGGGTGCCCGCCGAGGCGCGGGCGCTCCTCGCCCAGGTCCCGGGGGCGCTCGGCGACGCGGCGCTGCTGCTCGACCCGGAGGGCTTCGTGGTGGCCGGGAACGCGGAGGCGGCGGCGCTGGCCGGGCTCGCCCCGGACCGGCTGCGCGGCGCCCGGGCCTCCGTGATCCTGGGGGAGGACCTGGCGGTGCTGCAGCGGGGCGCGGCGCGCGGCCCGAGCGCGGCGCGCGTCCACCTGCGCACGCCCGGCGGCGCGGCGCCGGCGCGCGCGGTGGTGGTGCGGGTGTCCTCGCGGCCGCCGCGCGACCTCGCGGTGCTGCGCCCCGAGCCGATGGTCGCGCGCCCCACGCCGCCGCCGCTCCCGCTGCCGCCGGTGCGCCCGGGCGCGGGGCCGTGCCCGGCGGACCTGGGCGCGATCGCCGCGGCGCTCCGGGAGCCGCTGGCGCGGGCCTGCACCGCGGCCTCCATGCTGCGGCTCCTCGCGCCCAGGCTGGCGCTCGGCGCCGGGGAGCTGGCGCGGCTGGAGGGCGCGCTCGGCGATCTGGAGCGGCGCCTCGGCGCGCTGGCGGCGACGTCCGGCGCGGGCGCGGTCCGGCCGGTCGACCTCGCGGCCGCCTTCGGCGAGATCGCCGCCCAGCTCCCGCCCGGCGTGCGGGTGCGCGCGGCGCTCGAGCCCGCGCCGGTGCTGGCCGACGAGGCGCGGCTCCGGGCGATGCTGCGCGAGCTGCTGCGCGCCGTGTGCGAGGCGCTGCCGTCCGGCGGCGAGCTCACCGCCACCGTGTCGGTGCGGCGGGGCGCGGCGGTGCTGGAGCTCGGGCGCGCCGGCGGGCGGGGTGCGGGCGAGGCGGGCGCGGCGGCGCTGGCACGTGCGGCGCTCGGCCCCGAGGGTGCGAGGGTGGAGGAGGAGACCGCACCCGGGCGTGGACGCGTGCTTCGCCTCGTCCTTCCGCTCGCTGCGCCGCCGGCGGCCCCCGCGCACGCTCCCACCGCGGGTGCGACCGGCCCGCGCTTCGTTTGACGCACGGGGGAGGGGTCGATAGCATCCACCGCGCGTTCCGTCCGGTTCCGCGCACCCCTCCCAGGAGCCCGCATCCTCCGCCTCGGTCACATCAGCGACCTGCACGTGGCCGACCGCAGCCGCTACCCGCGGAACGGCTTCACCGCGCGCGACTGCGAGCGCCACTCGACGCGGCTGGCGAAGGGCCTGCTCGACGCCCTGCGGGAGATCGGGGTGGACCACCTGGTGGTCACCGGGGACCTCACGTTCTCCGGCGAGCCGCGCGAGTTCGAGCGCGCGGCCGAGCTGCTCCGGCCGTTCGCCGAGGCGGGCAAGCTCACGGTGGTGCCCGGCAACCACGACGTGTGGACGGAGGAGTCGGTGGAGACCGGCCGGTTCCTGCGCGCGCTCGGCCCCGACGGCAAGGGCATGAAGAAGGCGGCGCCGTCGTATCCGCACGTGGTCCCGCTCGGCGACGAGGCGGTGCTCGTCGCGCTCGACAGCGCACGCTACGGCGACGATCCCTGGACCACCCCCGGCCGCCTGGGCGGCGAGCAGCTCCGCGCCGCGCGCGAGCTGGCCCGCGAGCACGCGCGGCTGGGGCGGGCGGTGCTGCTCGCGTTCCACCACCACGTGGTGCTCCCGCCCGAGCGCGTGCCGTCCGACGCGCACGTGTGCCGCATGCCGCTCGCCGACGCGGACCAGGTGGTCCGGCTGGTGGCCGAGGTCCCGGTGGCGGCGGTCCTGCACGGGCACCGCCACACCGCGTTCCGGGTGGACCTCCCCGGCGCGGCCGGGCCGACGCCCGTCCTGTGCGCGGGGTCGGCGTCGCGGACCGCCGACGAGCCGGTCCGCAGGGCCCGCGCCTACCTGTACGAGGTCGATCGCACCGGGGTCCGCAGCGTCGAGGCCCTGGTCGCCGGCACGGAGTGAACCCATGAAGAAGCTGCTCATCGTCGCGCTGGCGCTCGGGCTCGCGATCCTCGGGGGCGCCTCGGTCCTGTCCGGCCAGCGCGCCGCGCAGTCCGCCGCCGAGTCGCGCCTGGAGCGCGCCCGCCTGAAGCGCGAGTTCGCCGAGCGGGCCGCGCTGGCGCGCGCGCTGCCGCCGGAGCGCGCCGGGCAGTGGTCCGACGAGGCCACCTCGCTGCTGGGCTGGTACCACGAGGGCCTGAAGGAGATCCGGGCCCGCTTCCCGGGCGTGGAGCCCGCGCCGACGGCGCTCGCCTCGGCCGAGGCGGAGCGCAAGGGCAAGGTCGCCGACAAGGACCGCGCCGCGATCGAGGACTTCCAGAAGTACGCCGACGGGCGCGCCGCGCTCCTGAAGGCCCGCTGGGCGCCGGTGCAGTCGGTGCAGGCGAACGGCCTGCGCCTCGACCTCGTCGCCGTCGAGCCGGGCGCGTCGCCCGGCGGCGGCCCCGGGCTGCGCATCGACTTCGCGCTGTGGGGCGCGCCGCGCCTGGTGGACCGGGAGAAGACCGGCGACCGCACCGTCACCCGGGTCGTCTCCCCGGTGTCGTTCGACAAGATCGGCTTCCGCTTCCTCGACGCCGCCGGGAAGCCGTACGGCGAGATGAGCGGCCCCGGCGAGCCGTACCAGAAGCTGGTGGACGCGGAGCGCTTCGTGGAGGACTTCCCGCCGGGCGTGATGTTCGGCACCTGGTGGGTGGACCTGCTGCCGCGCGAGGCCGCCACCGTCGAGCTCGATCTCGGCGTGAACGTGCGGGGCGCGGGCGGATCGTCGGTCCCGGCCTCGTTCCACGTCTCGATGCCGGTCGCGGAGGCCTGGAAGATTCCGCCCGGCGCGGTGTACCAGGCCGAGGTCCGCGAGGCGGCGCAGTAACCCGTGGCCGCCCCCACGGCGAAGCCGGCGAAGGCCACCGCGGCGAAGGCCGGGAAGCCGAGGAAGCCCGGGAAGGCGAGGCCGTCGGCGAAGGCCGCCGCGCCCGCCGCGGGGGCCGCGAAGGCGAAGGCGAAGGCGCCCCGGCGCGCCCCGCGTCCGCCCGCGGCGGCGCCGCCTCCTCTGCCGCTCCCGGATCCGTCCGGGGACGCGCCGCTGCACGAGCTGTCGCGCGACGGCCTGTCGGTGCTGCTCTACGTGGCGCTCCTCCCGGACGAGACGCGGGCGCTCGTGAAGGACCTCGGCCTGACCGTGCCCGGGTTCCGCACCGACGCGCTCTCCGACGTGGAGCGCTGCGACGTGCTCGCGGACGAGATCCGCGCCGCGCCCGCCACCCGCGCGCGCGCGCTCGACGTGCTCCGCAAGGAGTTCGGCGGGATGCCGCTGCCGGAGACGCACCTCGAGCCGCGCGACGCGGACGACCTGCTCGCGGTGGGCAGCTCGGACCACGGCCTGCCGCTCGCGCTCTGGCGCGTGCTGGCCGACCCGGTCCCGGCGGTGCGCGCGCGCGCCCTGCCCGTGCTGGAGCAGCTCGCGAAGGAGTACTACGGGCCCGCGCCGGAGGGCGCCGCGCCGCGCGGGCCGGGGCCGAAGGCGCCCTCGCCGGAGCAGGAGGCCGCCGCCGCGGCCGCGCGCGTGCAGGCCCTGGAGAAGGCGCTCGAGCGCGCCGAGCAGCAGGTCGAGTCGGTCCGGCGCAAGGGCGAGGAGCAGCGCGAGAAGCTCCAGGAGTGGCTGAAGGAGGCGCGCGCCCGCGCGGCGCAGGCGGTGGACGAGGCGGCGCGCGCGCGCGAGGCGGCCGACGCGGCCGCCCGGGCGCGCGAGCGGGCCGAGGCGGCGCTCTCGGCGGCGCAGGCCACCGACGCGGCCGCCGAGGCGGCCCGGCAGCGCGCCGCGGCGCGCGAGCTGGAGGGCAGGGTGGCCGCGCTCGACGCGAAGGTGGCGCGACAGGCGGCGCGCGAGGCGGAGCTGGAGACGGCGCTGCGCGACGCGCGCGCGGCGGCGCAAGCGGCGCCGGCCGGCGCGCCGGCGGCGGCGGGCGTCGAGGCGGACGAGCCGGAGGACGCGCCGGCCTCGTGGCTGATGCCGGTCTACACCCGCGAGTTCTACGACTCGCTCGCGGGGTGGGACCGCCGGATCCAGCGCGCCGCGTTCAAGCAGGCGGCGCTGCTCGCGCAGGACCACCGCCACCCGAGCCTCCGCGCGCTCCCGCTGGAGGGGCTGCCCGGCTACTACCGCGTGCGGGTCGCGACCGACGTGCGGCTGCTGTACCGGCGCGGCGAGCGACAGAACGAGATCGAGATCCTCTCGCTCATCGACCGGGAGGACCTCGACCGCTACGTGCGCCAGGCCAAGACGCGGCAGTGACGCTGGCCCGGCACGGCGCGCCGGTGACCGGACGTGCGACCCCCTCGACCGCACGTCCGGCCAGCGGCGCCGCCGCTACTCGATCCCCTCGATGTGATCCGCCACCTCGGCCCCGCCCTCCGGTGCCGCTCGCGGCTCGGGCCTGCGCCCGCGCCTGCTGCGGGACCGCGGGTCCTCCGCCGCCGAGAGCTCCTTCCCGGCCGCGAGCAGCCGGGCCCACGCCTCCGGCGTGGGCTGCGCGCGTGCCGCCTCCAGCGCCTCCCGGTACGCCTTGCGCGCGGCGTCCAGCCTGCCACTCGACCTCGCCATGCCGCCTCCCCTCCGCAGGGTCCGTAGGACCTGTGCGCAAGATAGGCGTGGAGGAAGGGCAAGGTAAGCCGAGGGCGGGCTCGCCCTGGTGGGCAGGACCCGTCGCAGGTGGCGGACGTACGAGCGTCGCCCGGCGGCTCGGCCGCCGCGCGGTCAGGTGAGCTTGCGGTACACGCCCACCACCACGCCCAGGATCATGGTGCTGCGGAAGTCGGAGTGGCGGACGTAGATGGGCGCCATGCGCGGGTTGGACGGCTGGAAGCGCACGCGGTCGCCCTCGAAGTAGACGCGCTTCACCGTGGCCTCGTCGTCGATCATCGCGACCACGATCTCGCCGTCGTCGGCGTTGAGCTGCTTCTTCACGAACACGTAGTCGCCGGGCAGGATCCCGTCGCCGATCATCGAGTCGCCCTGGACGCGCAGCCCGTAGACCTTCTTGTTCGTGCCGAGCAGGAACGCGTCCACCTGCACCGTGTCCTCGACGCGCTCCTGCGCGAGGATCGGCATGCCCGCGGCCACGCGGCCGACGATGGGGATCTCGATCATCCGGCTGCCGGGCCGGGCCGGCCCGCGCACCAGCGGGACCACGTTGGAGCCGGCATCACCGCCGCCGCCGCCGAGCGCCTCGCGCGCCGCAGACGTGGGGATGAGCGCGCGCGACTTCACCGGATCGCGCGAGAGGTAGCCCTTGCGCTCGAGCGCCTTGAGGTGGTCGTTGACGCCGTTCGTGGAGCGGATGTCCAGCGCCTCGCCGATCTCGCGGATGGTGGGCGGGTAGCCGTGGTCCTCGATCTGCGAGGCGATGAAGCGGAGCACCTCGAGCTGGCGGTCGGTGAGGCCTTCCATGGGGCCACCTCCTGAACATCGGTATACTGGCTCGGCGTTCAGAAGACAAGCAAACGCCCGGCCGCCGGTCCGGTTGCCCGGGACGCGGGGCGGGGATACGGTCCGGCCGTGCCGCCCACCCTCGGATCCGCCCTCTCGCTCGGCGTGCGCGCGCTCTTCCGCGAGGCGTGGCTCGTCGCGCCGGGCCTCGCCGTCGCCGGGCTGCGCCGCGCGCTCGGCTGGCCCGCGCTCGCCTTCGCCTGGGCGATCCTCGCCGAGGCCGCGTTCCAGACCGCGCGCGCCGCGCCGCTCGATCCGTTCGCGCCGGTGCGCGGCATGGCGGCGGTCGCCGGGGCGCCGCGCGCGCTCGCGATCGCGGGCGGGCTGTGGCTGGCCGGGCGGGTGGCGGGCGCGCTGCTGCGGGTGGCCTGGCTCGCCGGCGCGCTGCCGGCGCTGGGGGCCGCGATGGGCGGGGAGCGAGGGGGCCCGGACCGGTTCGCGGCCGGGGTGGCGTACCGGCTGCCGAGGGTGCTCGCGACCGCGCTCCTGGGCCTGGTGGCGGAGCTCTCGGGCGGCCTGTTCGCCGCGGCGCTGGCGCTCGGCACGGCCCGGCTGGCCGGTGCCGGCGAGGGCGGCGGTCCCCGCGCGGCGCCGCTCGCGGCCGCGGCCGCGCTCGCCCTGACGCTCGCGGTGGCGGTGCCCGTCGCGCTCTCGGTGGCGGTGGACGCGGCGGTCGCCCGCGCCGCGCTCCTCGACGAGCCGGCCGGCGCGGCGTTCGCGGGCGCGGCGCGGCGGCTGCTCGCGCGCCCGGGCACGTTCGTGCTCGCCGCGCTCGCGTTCGGCCTCGCCGGCGCGCTCGCGCCCGCGCTGGTCGAGGGGCTCGGGGGCGCGCTGCCCGGCGCCGTCGCCGCGGGCCCGGGCCTGGCGGTGGCCGGCGCGACGGTGATGCTGGCCGTGGCGGCCGCCGGCGTCTCGGCGGCGGTGGACCTCGCCTGGCTGGGGACGGTCGCCGCGCTCGCCTGCGCGGAGGAGCGCGGCTGAGCGCAGGTCCGGCTCAGCGCTTCAGCCAGCGTCGCAGCGAGATCTTGCGCATCCGCAGCGTGGCGAGGTGGTACGCCGCCGCGAACGCGCACAGCACCGCCGCCGCGCCCAGCGCGAGCCCGCCCAGCAGGCCCTCGCCGCTCGCCAGCACCACCAGCCCGCCCACGGTGAGGCCGGCCGCGAGCAGCCCGAGGAACACCAGCACCGCGAGCGCGCGCACGTGGCCGCCGATCCGGTCGATGGCGTCGGAGGCGACGTTCACGCGGAACTTGCCGCCCTCGAGGTCCACCAGGATCTGCGAGAGCTGGGTGGGCACGTCCTCGGCGAGGCCCTGGAGCTTGAGCAGCGAGCGCATCACCAGGCCGGACGCGTCGGACGGGTTGAAGCGCGAGAGCAGCAGCTCCTTCGCGTAGGGCAGCCCGACCTCGAGGATGTCGAGCTTCGGGTACAGCCGCCGGATGATGCCCTCGATGGTGACCGAGGCCTTGGCCAGCACCGCGTACTCCTTGGGGATGCGGATGCGGTGGCGGATGGCGAGGTCGAGGAGGTCGCGCAGCAGCGTGGCGCTGCGGATCTCCTCGAGCCGCAGGCCGAGGTAGCGGTCGAGGATGGCGCGGATGTCCTCGCGGAACTCGGTGATGGGCGCGCGCGCGTCCGGGACGCCGATCCGGTTCAGCACCCGCGCCACGGTCTCCGGGTCGCGCAGCGCGACCGCCACGATCAGCGTGACGAGCGCCTCCTGCTGCACGCGCGACAGCCGGCCCACCAGGCCGAAGTCGAGCAGGGCGATGCGGTTCCCGGGCAGCACCAGGATGTTCCCGGGGTGCGGGTCGCCGTGGAAGAGCCCGTCCTCGAACAGCTGCCGGAACGACGCCTCGATGACGTTGCGGGCCACCTGCTCGAGGTCGAACCCGGCCTCGGCGGTGACGTCGGAGACCTTCACGCCCTCGACGTAGTCGAGCGTGAGCACGGTGCCGCAGGAGAGCGCCCGGTGCACGCGGGGGATCACCAGGAACTCGCGCCCCACCGACGCCTCGAACATCGCCGTGGCGTTGCGGGCCTCGTTCGAGAAGTCCAGCTCCTCGTGGATGGTGCGGTCGAACTCCTCCATCACGCCGGTGGGCGTGTAGATGCCGGTCTCCTCGATCACCGCCTCGAGCAGGCCGGCCAGGTCGTGGAGCAGCGCCAGGTCCGACTCGATTTGCTCCCGGATGCGCGGGCGCTGGACCTTCACCACCACCTGCACGCCCTCGTGCGTGGTGGCGCGGTGCACCTGCGCGATCGAGGCGCTGGCCAGCGGGACCGGATCGAGCGCGGCGAACAGCGTCTCCACGGGGCGGCCCAGGCCGCGCTCGATCTCCTCGCGGATCTCGGCGACGCCCACCGGCGGGCAGGCGTCCTGCAGCTTCTCGAGCTCGTCGACCCAGTGCGAGGGCAGCACGTCGGGCCGGGAGGAGAGGAGCTGCCCCAGCTTGATGAACGTGGGCCCGAGCTCCCCGAGCATGGTGCGGAAGCGCGCCGCGGTGCTGCGATCCGGGGGCGGGAGGGGCTCTCCCGGCGGCGGCGCGTCGCGCCCGAGCAGGTCGCGCAGCCGCATCCGCTCGAGGTACGCGCCGAAGCCGTGGCGGGCCATGGCGGCCGAGATCTGCCGCAGCCGGTTGAGATCCTGGAACGCCCGCCCGAGCATGGCCCGCGACTGTAACACCGGGATCCGGGGGTGGCCACGAGCGCGATGGGCGAGGGCGCGGGCGAGGAATCGAACGGCGCCGCCGCGGGTTCCCGTCGCGAGCCCGGGCGCGCCGCGGTGTGGGATGGACGTCGCGTGCGCCGCTGGCTCGCCCTCGACCGCGCGCGCCTCGCGCCCCCCCGTCCACGGAGGTCGCTCCCGATGTCCAGCCTGCTCCGCACCGCCTGCGCCCCCTGCGTCGCCGCGCTGCTCGCGAGCGCCTGCAGCGGCGCAGGGCCGGCCGATCCGCCCGTCCCGCCGCCGGCGGATCCCGGAGCGCCCGGAATCCCCACCGATCCCGCCACGCCCGGCGACCCCGGAGCGCCGGGCACGCCGACCGATCCCGGCACGCCGGGCACCCCGGGGACGCCCACCGACCCGGCGTCGCCGCCCCGGATCTGGGGCGTGACGGTGGACAATCCCTGGAACCTCCAGCCCACCGTGGACGCGCTGGCGGGGCTGCCGGTCCGGCCGATGGCGCGCGTGGTGTTCGACCTGGGCCAGGCTGCGGGCGACTATGCGCCGCTCCTCCCCGCCATCCACGCCGTGAGCGACGTGATGGGCGAGCTGGTGGACTCCTACGAGGTGAGGAGCCTCCCGGTGGACGCCTACCTGGCGCGGCAGCGCGAGTACCTCGACGCCCTGGACGGCTCGGTGGACGTCTGGGAGGTCGGGAACGAGATCAACGGCGAGTGGCTCGGCGAGACCGCCGACGTGGTCGCGAAGGTCGCGGGCGCGTACGACCTCGTGAAGGCGCGCGGGAGGCCGGCCGCCGTGACGCTCTACCAGAACGCGGGGTGCTGGGCGTCGGCCGACCACGAGATGCTGGCGTGGGCGGAGGCGAACCTGCCGGCGTCGGTGCGCGAGGGGCTCGACTACGTGTGGGTGAGCTACTACGAGGACGACTGCCTCGGCCTGCAGCCCGACTGGCCGGCGGTGTTCGCGCGGCTGGGGGAGCTCTTCCCGAACGCGCGGCTCGGCATCGGCGAGTGCGGCACCGCCGACGCGGCCTCGAAGCCGTCCTACCTGAGCCGGTACTACGGCATGCAGCTCGATCACCCGCGGTTCGTGGGCGGGTACTTCTGGTGGTACTTCAGCCAGGACATGGTCCCGAGCTCGTCGCCGCTGTGGCGGGACCTGCGCGAGCTGATCCTCGCCGGCTGAGCGCCGCGCCTGCCGACGCAGCGGCGCGGCCGGTCAGGTCCGGCGCGCCTCGCGCACGAGCGGGATCACCCGCTGCCCGTCGCTGCGGGCGGCACGGCCGCGGTCGTCGGCACCGGCGGCCTGGGCGTCCCCGCCGGCGAGCGCCTCCGCGCTCGGGAACGCGTGCGAGGTCTTCACCCAGCGAAGCGGCTCGCCGGTCACCAGGTGGCGCAGGTAGGTGACCACCGCGCGCGCCGTGGCCGCCAGGCTGATGACGTTCGCGACCAGCAGGCGCGGCAGGCAGAGCGTCGCCAGCCGCGCGCCGTAGAGGCGCCCCACGAAGCCCATCTTCACGCCCACGCGCAGCAGGAAGCCGGCGAGGTTGACGAGCAGCAGCGCCTGGATCGCCCCGCCGGCGGGGACGATGCGGGCCGGCGACCAGGACGCGCCGGTCATCCCCGCGGTCCAGACGCGCACCACCACGTACGCGAGCAGCGCGTAGGACAGGGCGAGCAGGGCGTTCGTGAGGACCGCCTTCCGGTCGCGCCAGAGGCAGTAGCGGACCGCCGCCGGGCCCTGCCAGCCGGCGCTCTCCCAGGTCTGGAGGGAGATGCCCAGGATCCAGCGGGAGCGCTGCCGGACGGACGCCTGGAAGCGATCGGGGAAGTACTCCCGGGTGGCGATGGGGTCGTCGCGCGCCGGCGCCTCGGGGTCGTCCGGGTCGGCGGCGATCCGGTAGCACGCAAAGTGCGTGCGCCTCCGGGCGAGCCGGAAGCGGAGCCCGATCTCGTAGTCCTCGGTGAGGCTGGCCGGGTCGAACGGCTGCTGCGCGTGGGCGAGCGCGATCTGCTCGAACGCGCGCCGCTCGAACGCGCTCCCCACGCCCGCGGACGGGATGAGCCCGCCGATGGCCTGGCGCACCGGGAGCTCCTTCAGGTGGTGCTCGGCGAACTCGTCGATGTAGGTCCCCGCCACGACCTGCGAGGCGTCGAGCGGGAGCGAGAACACCGGCGTCTGCACGAACTCGTGCTTCGGGACGAGCAGGCTGTAGAGCCGCAGCGCGAGCGGGTGGATCACGTCCTCGGCGTCGTGCATGAGCAGGATGTCGAAGCGCGTCCCGCGCTCCCGCTCGTGCAGCACCACGCCCTGGTAGATCCAGTTCAGGCAGTCGGCCTTGGACGTGGGGCCGGCGTGGGGCACCACCACCTTGCGCACCGGCCAGCCCCGCGCGGCCGCCCGGTCCACGCGCGCCTGCGTGGCCGGGTCGTTCTGGTAGGTCCCGCAGAAGAAGACGTAGCGATCCCGCGGGAAGTCGATGCGGGAGACGTTCAGCTCGAGCATGCGCTCGATGACGTCCTCCTCGCGCCACGCCGGGAGGAGGATGGCGGTCCGCTTCGGCTCGACCCGCCGGAGGAGCGCGGCGGACACCGCCGTCGCCGAGCGCCGGTGGAGGCGCCGCGCCAGGTAGTTCACGTCGATGAAGAGCTCGTCCAGCTGGTTCAGCAGGATGGCGCCGCCGAGCGGTCCGGCCATGACGCGGGCGATCGTGTCGGGATCGATCACGGCGAGCGCTCGTACGAGGTGACGAGGAGCAGGCGCAGGTCGGTGTAGGTCGCCGGGTCGGGGGTGGGCTTCGCCACGCCCAGAATGCGCCCGCGGTTCACCGTCGCGACCACGTCCACGTGGATGGGGGCGAGCAGGCGGGCCCGGAGGCCCGCGCCGGCGTCCACGAACTGGCCGTAGATCTCGCCGTGGACGTCGAGGCCGGAGCGCCCCTCCGCCACCACGCCCCACGCCACCGGGCCGGTGAACAGGAGCGAGGCCCCGAGCCGGCCGCGCAGGAACGTCCCGCCGTCGTCGTGGTCGCGGTGGAGCACGCTCGCCTCCCACCACGCGTCGGCGCACGGGCGCCACCCCAGCTCGACGCCGTGCGCGGGACGGGGCCAGCACCCGTCGGTCTCGAGGCCGAGCGTCGCGCCGGCGCGCAGGTCGAGCCGGGTCGCGCCCTGCTGCAGGTCGCCGGCGGTGGGCGACAGGCGCGTCGCCGACCCGGCCTGCGCGAACAGGTCCAGCCGCTCCTGCCAGGCGCGGTAGAGCACGCCCACCGCCGCGACCATGCCGTCCGCGTAGCTGGGCGGCACCCCGCCCACGGGCGCGCCGCCGCCGAAGTCGCGCGCCAGGTCGAGCCGGGCGTACAGGCTCACGTCGCGGGCGAGGTCGGGCCGCCACCGGAGCGTCAGCTGCGCGAACGGGACGAGGTAGCGTCCCCTGGCGGCGCCCTGGGCGCGACGCCAGCCGAACGCCTCGAGGTACACCTCGCTCGTCAGGTGGCGGGGGAGCGCGGCCAGCGCCTCGTCGGCGTCGCCGGCGAGCGTCCGGTCCGGTCCCGTGGCGGCCGTTCGCAGGTGGCGCGCCGCCTCCGTGGGCCGACCCCGCTGCACCGCCAGGTAGCCGAGCTCCGACTCCACGGTCTGCGGGTCCGCGCCGGCCGCGGCCGCGGCCGCGAACGCCTCCCAGGCGCCGTGCAGGTCTCCGCGCGCCTTCCGCCGGTAGGCCTCGTCGAGCCAGGACTCGTTCAGCTCCCGCAGCGCCTGGCGCGCGAGCTCGCGCCGCGGACCGCGCGCCGCCTCGGCGAACGCTCGCCGCGCGGCGCCGTCGTCGCCCCGCTCCGCGGCCGCGTAGCCCGCGTCGAGGCGCGCCCGCTGCGCCGCCTCGAGCGGATCGATCCCGGCGTCCGCGGCCTCGGCATCCGGTACCCGGTCACCGCCGGCTGCGCCGCCCGGCGCGTCCGCGCGCCCCGCGCCGGGACCGCCGCCGGCGCCGACCGCGGGACCGCCACCTGGGGCCGGGTCCACGTCCCCGGGCCGCCAGGCGGCCAGCACGATCGCCGGCCCGACCCGCCGCGGCGCCCGTCGCGGCGAGAGCGAGGGCGGCGGCGGCGGCGCCCGACGCTCGCGCGCGGCGCCCGGGGGGACGGGCGCGGGGACCGCTCCTGCCGGCCCGCGCTGGCGGAGGTCCCGCCACGGCGTGGCGCCGGTGCAGAGCATCACCTGGGAGCCCACCACCAGCAGCGTGGTCGCGACCGCCGCCGTCAGCGTCCCCCAGCGTCGTCGCCGGCGCGCCGGGGGTGGCTCGGCCTCCCGCGGACCTTCACCGTCAGGCGAGGTCGGGCCGGCTGGAGCGGTGCGGGGCGGCGCGCCCATTTGACGATCCGTGGAATTCGGTCCGTGCGACGGGTGAAACGTGGGGACGCGGCGGTGGCTTGGGGAGGGCGGGCCGCCCCGGCCTCGGATCCACCCGCTCGACCGCTCGTCGAGCCCTGCGGGCCCCCGCCCGCGCGACGCGTGGCGGGCGACTCAGCGGGCGGGCCGCGCGCCGGGCAGGGCGTGGGCCTCCGCGTCGCCGGGCACGAGGCTGGCCAGCGACCGCCACATCGGCCTCGACGCCGGGACCATGTCCTCGCTGAAGTGCCACCAGAAGTACCCGCCCACGAACCGTGGGTGCGGCGCCTGGATCCCGTAGCACCGCGCGAGCGCGCCCGGCCGGCGGCGGGCGTCCTCCGCGCCGCACTCGCCGATGCCGAGGGCGGCGCGCGGGAACAGCCTGCCCAGGCGGCCGAACACCGCGCGCCAGTCCGGCCTGGTCCCCGGGCACTCGTCCTCGTAGTAGCTCAGCCAGACGTAGTCGACCTCGCGGCGGAGCCCGGGCGAGAGGTGGCGGGCCGCCCAGCGGAACGCCCCGCGGTCCGGGGTGGTGGCGGAGCACCCGCCGTCGTAGTGGAGCGTGATCGCGGTGCGGCCCCCGCGCGCCTTCACCGCGGCGTGCGCGAGCGCCACCTTCGCCGCGACGGTCCGGCTGTCGCCCGTCCACTCACCGTTGACCTCGTTCCCGACCTCCCAGACGTCCACCAGCGGCCAGAGCGCGTCCAGGTACTCGTGGAGACGGGCGGCGTAGGCGTCCGGGGGGAGGCTCGCCAGGTCCGAGGAGTCCACCAGCAGGCCCATGACGTCGGCGGCGCGGCGGATGGCGGCGACCGGCGCGGCGTAATCGGTGGCCCGCGGCCGCAGGTCGAACACGATCCGCGCGGTCGGGCGGCGCGGGAGGCGGGCCAGCGCCTGGACCGTCGGCGCGGTGTTCCAGGGATCGTCGACGGTGACGCCCCACACGCGCCGGCTCGGGGCCGGCGGAGCGTGCGACGCGGCGCTCGCGACGCCGCACGTCGCCAGGGCGGCGGCGAGGCAGGCGCGGGCCGACCAGGTGCGGAGCGTGGACGTGGCAGCCTCCCGGTCCGGCCGGTGCAGCGAACGGACGCACGGAAATGTGCACCCGGCGCCGCCGGGCGGTCGCCGCACCCGCCGCGGGTTGAAAGCGCCCCGGCGGCGTTCCTAGCGTGGTCGGTGCCCTCCCGCGTGACGACGCGCCGCCCGATCTCGCTGGTGGCGCTCGCATGCCTGGCGTGGCTGCTGGCGGGCGCTGCCCGCGCCCCGGACCCGGCGTCGACGGTGAGCGCCGCGGCCGGCGCGGGCCTCGCCACGCTGGTCCTGTACGACGACGGCGATCCCGCGCTGGCCCGGGCGTCGGCGATCTCGGCGGCGAACCTGGCCTCGCACTTCGGTCCGTGGCGGACGCTCGCGGTCCGCGAATACCAGCCCGGCGACGCCTCCCGCGCGCGCGCCGTCATCTACATCGGGACGGCCGGTGCCGCGCCGCCCCCGCCCGCGCTCGTGGACGAGGTGCTCCGGGGGACACCGCCGGTCCTGTGGCTGGACGAGGGGCTCGAGCGTCCCGGGTCGCGGGCGCGCCTGCTCGATCGATACGGCTTCGCGCCGGGCGCCGCGGAGGCGCAGCGGGTCGATCGCGTGCGGTACAAGGGCGTCGAGCTGTCCCGGGACGCCGACGCGGCGGGGCCGCTCCACACCGTCGCGGTCCGCGGCGGCGCGGCGCGGGTGATCGCGGCCGCGGTGACCGCGGACGGCGCGGAGGTGCCGTGGGCGGTCAGGTCGGGGAGCCTCACCTACGTCGCCGAGAACCCGCTGGTGGCGACCTCCGAGGGCGATCGCTACCTGGCGTTCTGCGACCTGCTGTTCGATCTCCTCGCGCCCGCCACGCCCGAGCGCCACCGCGCGCTGGTCCGGATCGAGGACGTCCTGCCCACCGACGACCCGGCCCGGCTGCGGAAGCTGGCCGACACGCTCGCGGCGGCCGGCGTGCCCTTCGGCGTCGCGATCGTCCCGCTGTACGTGGACGACCGGCGTCCCGATCGGCGGCGGGTGGTGCGGTGGACGGACGCGCCCGCCGCGCTCGCCGCGCTCCGCTACATGCTGGCCAGGGGCGGGGTCCCGGTGATGCACGGGTACACGCACCAGCGCGACGCCACGCCCTCGGCGTTCGGCGGCGTCTCCGGCCTGGACTTCGAGTTCTGGACCGGCCGGGTGGACGCCGCCGGCACCGTCCGGCTCGAGGGGCCGGTGCCCGGGGACGGCGCCGAGCGCGCCCGGCGCCGGGCGCTGCGCGGGCTGCGGGAGCTGGAGCGCGCCGAGATCGATCGGCCCGAGATCTTCGAGTACCCGCACTACGCCGGATCGGCCGAGGCGTCCGCCGCGCTCGCGCGGCTGTTCCCGGCGGCGTACCACCGCGGCCTCTACTTCTCGGGACGGCTCGGCGGCCCCGCTGCGGACGGGGGCGGTGAGCCGGTGGCGCAGCTCTTCCCGTTCGAGGTGACCGACGTCTACGGGTGGCGGTTGCTGCCGGAGAACCTCGGGCGCTACGCGCCGTACGGCGGGAGCGGGGTGCGCGCGCGGCGGGTGGAGGACCTCGTGCGCACCGCGCGGGCGAGCCGGGTGGTGCGCGACGGCTTCGCGAGCTTCTTCTTCGACGCGAGGGACGACCCGCGGGCGCTCGCCGAGATCGTCCGCGGCATCCAGGCGGCGGGCTACGCGTTCGTGAGCCCGCGCGCGCTCGTCCCGCGCCCGCACGGCAGGTAGGACCACACGGGAAGGGTCACATGACGACGCGACGGCGGGAGCGGTGGGGAGGGTGGGTGGCTGCGCTGGCGCTGGCGTCGTTGGCCGGCTGGGGCGCGGCGGCCGGGGCGCAGGACGCGGCGGGCGCGCCGCGCGCCGAGGGCTCGAGCGCGCCCCGCGCCGACGTCCGCCACGACGGGGCAGCCTCGACGCTGGTGCTCTACGACGAGGGCGGTCCGTGGGGGTGGATGGGCGAGCTCTACGCGGCGTCGGTCGGCAACCTCGTCTCCCACTTCGGCCGCTGGCGCGCCATGCCGGTCGGGCGCTACCGGGCCGGCGACCTGGCCCGCCACGACGCCGCCGTGTACGTGGGCTCCACCTACGACGAGCCGCTCCCGGCGGCGTTCCTGACCGACGTCCTCGAGCAGCGGACGCCGGTGCTGTGGATCGGTGACAACCTGTGGGCGCTCGCCCGGCACGCCGGGAGCGAGCGCTTCCAGCAGCGCTTCGGGTTCCTCCCCGGCGAGTACGATCCGCGGCGCGTCGAGGCGGTCAGGTACAAGGGGGTCGAGCTCACCCGCGACGCGGTCCACAACGACGCGAAGCTGGTGGGCGTGACCCTGCCGCCCGCCGGCGGCGCGCGCGTGCTCGCCACCGGCGTCGCCCGGGGCGGGGGCACGCTCCCGTGGGCGGTGCGGGGCGGCCACCTCACGTTCGTGGCCGAGAACCCGCTCACCTACGCGACCGAGCGCGATCGCTACCTCGCGCTCTGCGACCTGCTGTTCGACCTGCTCGCGCCGGGCACGCCCGAGCGCCACCGCGCGCTGGTCCGGATCGAGGACGTGCTCCCCACCGACGACCCGGCGCGTCTGCGCGCGCTGGCGGACGCGCTCGCCGCCGAGGGCGTCCCGTTCGCCGTGGCCGTGATCCCCGTCTACGTGGACCCGCGCGCGGCGTACAGCGACGACGGCCGGCCGCAGCGCGTGACCTGGAGCGACGTGCCCGAGGCGGCGGCCGCGCTCCGCTACATGGTGGCGAAGGGCGGCACGCTGGTCATGCACGGCTACACCCACCAGCTCGGGACGCGGCCGGCGCCCTACACCGGCGTCTCCGGCGACGACTTCGAGTTCTGGACCGCGCACGTGGACGCGAACGACCGGGTGGTCCTCGACGGGCCGGCCCCGGGCGACTCCGAGGCGTGGGCGCTCGACCGCGCCCGCCGCGGCCTCCGCGAGCTGGAGCGGGCGGGGCTGGGCCGGCCGGCGATCTTCGAGTACCCGCACTACGCCGGGTCGGCGGCCGACTCGCGCGCGCTCGCCGGTGTGTTCCCGAACGCGTACCACCGCGGGCTCTACTTCGCGGGCGTGCTCGGGGGCGAGAAGGGCCCGCCCGCGCGCTCCATGGGCCAGTTCTTCCCGTACGAGGTGAACGACGCGTACGGCTGGCACGTGCTGCCGGAGAACCTGGGGAACTACTCCCCCAAGGCGTTCAACGGGCATCCACCGCGGCTCCCGGCCGAGCTCGTCGCGAACGCCCGCGCGAACCGCGTGGTGCGCGACGGGTTCGCGAGCTTCTTCTTCCACGGCTACTACGACCCGGCCGTCCTGGTCGAGATCGTCCGCGGAGTCCGCCAGGCCGGGTTCACGTTCGTCAGCGCCGCCTCGCTCGCGGCCGGCTCGCCCGAGCCGGTCCGGGCCGCCGCGCGCGAGCCTCGAGGGGCTCGGCAATGACGGCCGCCTGCGGTAGAAACGCGGTCGCCCATGCCGGAGATCGCCCAGGCCCACACGCCGATGATGCGGCAGTACCTCGAGACCAAGGCGAGGTACCCCGACGCCATCCTGTTCTTCCGCCTCGGCGACTTCTACGAGATGTTCTTCGAGGACGCGCTCACCGCGTCCGAGGCGCTGCAGATCACGCTGACGGCGCGCTCCAAGGGCGACGACAAGGTCCCGATGTGCGGCGTGCCCTACCACGCGGCGCGGGGCTACGTGGCGCGCCTGCTGGAGAAGGGCTTCAAGGTCGCGATCTGCGACCAGGTCGAGGAGCCGGGCAAGTCGCAGCTCGTGAAGCGCGAGGTCACCCGGGTGGTGACGCCGGGCATGGTCCTCGACGACCAGGTGCTCGATCCGCGCGAGGCGAGCTGGCTGGGCGCGGTGGCGCTGGACGACGGGCGCGCCGGGCTGGCGCTGCTCGACGCCTCGACCGGGCAGCTCCAGTGCGGCGAGGTGGACGGCGACGAGCGGCTGGTGGACGAGCTGCGCCGGGCCGGCGTGCGCGAGCTGGTGTTCTCGAGCGCGGCGGACGGCGCGCGGGCCGAGGCGATCGCGCGCGCGGTGGGGGCGCCGGCGGCCCGCCGCGACGCGGCCGAGTTCGAGCGCGCCGAGGACCGGCTGCGCAAGCACCTGGGCGTGCCGAGCCTGGACGGCTTCGGGGTCTCCGGGCTGCCGCTCGGGCTCGCCGCGGCCGCGGCCGCGCTCGCCTACCTCGCCGACACGCAGCGCGCGGCGCCGCGCCACGTGGACCGGATCTCGCGGCTCTCCACCGACGACGTCCTGCTGCTCGACGAGGCCACCCGCACGAACCTCGAGCTGGAGCGGACGCTGTCCGGCGGCCGCAAGAAGGGGACGCTGCTCGCGCTCCTGGATCGCACCGTGACGGCGCCCGGCGGGCGGCGCCTGGCGGAGTGGCTGCGCTACCCGCTCACCGACCTCGCACGCATCGGGGCGCGGCTCGACGCCGTGGAAGAGCTCACCGGCGCCGCGGTGGCCCGCGAGGAGCTGGCCCTGGCGCTCCGGCCGGTCGCCGACCTGGAGCGGCTGCTCTCGCGCCTGGTGCTGGGGCAGGGGAACGCGCGGGACCTGCGGGCGCTGGCGGGTGCGCTCCTGGCGCTGCCGGCGCTGGCGGCCGTGCTCGAGGCGCGCGGCGCGGCGCGGCTGCGCGAGGCGGGCGCGCGGCTGCGCGGGCTGGAGGCGCTGGCGGCGCACCTCGACGCGGCGGTCGCGGAGGAGCCGCCGGCCACCCTGCGCGAGGGCGGCATCATCCGCCGCGGCCACTCCGCCGAGCTGGACGAGATCGTCGCCATCGCCGAGGACGGCAAGGGGTGGATCGCCGCCCTGGAGGCGAAGGAGCGCGAGCGTACCGGGATCGGCTCGCTCAAGGTCCGCTTCAACAAGGTCTTCGGGTACTACCTCGAGGTCACCAGGCCGAACCTTCACCTCGTCCCGAAGGACTGGGAGCGGCGGCAGACCACCGTCGGCGGCGAGCGCTTCGTCACCCCCGAGCTGAAGACGCTCGAGGAGAAGGTCCTCACCGCGGAGGAGCGGCGGGCGGCGCTGGAGGAGCGGCTGTTCGAGGCGCTGCGCCAGGCGGTCGCCGCCGAGGCGCCGCGGGTGCGCACCGCGGCGGACGCGGTCGCCACCGCGGACGCGCTCCTGTCGCTCTCGCGGGTCGCGGCGGAGCGCGGCTACGTGCGCCCCGAGGTGGACGCGTCCGAGGCGCTCGAGATCGTGGACGGGCGCCACCCGGTGGTGGAGGCGGTGCTGCCGGACGGGCCGGCCGCGTACGTGCCGAACGACGTCCTGGTGGCCTCGCGCGACGCGCCGGAGTGCGCCGAGCACGGCGCGCTGCTGGTCATCACCGGGCCGAACATGGCCGGCAAGAGCACGGTGATGCGCGAGGCGGCGCTGGTGGTGCTGCTCGCGCAGATGGGCGCGTTCGTGCCGGCCCGGCGCGCGCGCATCGGGCTGGTGGACCGGATCTTCACGCGGGTGGGCGCCTCCGACGACCTGGCGCGGGGCCGCTCCACGTTCATGGTGGAGATGACCGAGACCGCCGCCATCCTCCACAACGCCACCCGCCGGTCGCTGGTGGTCCTCGACGAGATCGGCCGCGGCACCTCCACGTTCGACGGCGTGTCCATCGCCTGGGCGGTCGCGGAGCACCTCCACGACGTGACCGGCTGCCGCACGCTGTTCGCGACGCACTACCACGAGCTGCAGGACCTCGCGCGCGAGCGGCCGGCCGTTCGGAACCTCACCGTGGCGGTGCGCGAGGTGGGCGACCGCGTCGTCTTCCTCCGCAAGCTCGTCCAGGGCGGCGCGTCGCGCAGCTACGGCATCGAGGTCGCGAAGCTGGCGGGCCTGCCGGCCGAGGTGCTGGCGCGGGCCCGCGAGATCCTGAAGAACCTGGAGGCGATGGAGGTGGACGAGGGCGGCCACCCCGCGCTGGCGCGCGGCCGGCGGCGCCGCGCCGGCCCGTCCGCCGCGCAGCTCGGCCTGTTCGGCGGCGGGGCGGCGGCGGACCCGGCCGCGGAGGAGGTCGCGAAGGCCATCCGCGCGATCGACCTCGACGCGCTCCGCCCGCTCGACGCGCTCAACCTGCTGGCCGGCTGGAAGAAGTCGCTGGAGTAGGGAAAAAGGAAGGGGGCCGGTCGCCCGGCCCCCTCGCGCTGCGGTCGTGACCGGGAAGCCCGGCCGACGGGATCGCTACGCCTTCTTGTGGCACTCGGCGCACTTCGCCGGGCCCTTCGCTTCCTTCTTGTGGCACTCGATGCACGTCGCGTGCGCCTTCTCCTTGCCGAACCCCTCGATCTTGCCGCCGGCGGCGGTCGCGTGGCAGGTCTCGCACTTCACCGCCGCGTGGGTCTTGTGGTTGAAGGTCACGTCGCCGTTCTTTGCCTTCAGCACGGTCGGCGCGGCGGGCGCGGCCGCCATGGCGGAGCCGGTGAGCACGAAGGCGGCCACGATCGAAGCGAGGAGCTTCATTGGGATGTACCCCTGGTGAGAGCGGACGGGTCCATTCCCGTCGCGAATTGGACGGGCACTCTAGCCCGCGCATTCTCCGGGGAGCCTGCGGCAAGTGCGCGCATGCGCGCGCGCGCGCAGGCGTGGATTGAGCACACGCGCCCGCACGCAGGGTCAAAGCGGAGCAAATGAAAAGGGGCCGCGCGCGGCGGCCCCCTCGGTGCGGCGGCGAAGCGGTGCGGGCTACGCCTTCTTGTGGCACTCCGCGCACTTCGTCGGGCCCTTGGCCTCCTTCTTGTGGCACTCGATGCAGAGGCCGTGGGCCTTGTCCTTGCCGAAGCCCTCGATCTTCCCGCCCGCCGCGGTGGCGTGGCAGGTCTCGCACTTGCCGAGCTTGTCGGCGTGCGCCTTGTGCGGGAACGTCACGTTGCCCGGCTTGGCCTGGAGGGTGAGGGTGGCGGGCGGCTCGGCGGCGACGGCGACGACGGAGATGGTCAGTGCGGCGAACAGCGCAGCGAGGTACTTGGTCACGAGAGGCTCCTCGGAATCGGGGCGGACCAGCCCGCCCGGCTATCGGACGCGCGACATTACTCGATATTCAGGGGGGTCCGGAAGAATTGTCGCACGGGGGCCCTGACCGGCATCCCCGGTTGACGTGCATCAATTCAGGGCCTTTCCTCCCGCCGGGAGGGGACCGTCAGGCCATCTCCAGCACCGCCGAGACCAGCTTGTCGATCCCGGTCGCCACCGGGGCGATCCAGGGCCCGAGCATGTAGGCGGGCGTGCTCGCGACCTTCAGCCGCTCGTCCACGACCGCGTCCTCCACCTTGCAGTCCACGTGGCGCGCGCCCCAGGACTCGATCGCGGCGGCGGTGTCGCGGTCGTTCCCGATCGTGACCTTGACCCCCTCGGGCCCGAGCAGGCGCGCCGCGATCACCGGGGCGATGCAGATGAAGCCCATGGGCCGGCCGGCGCCGCGCACCTCGCGCACGATCCGCTCCACCTCCGGGAGCACGCGCATGGCCCGGCCCTCCACGGCGAAGCTGCAGAGGTTCTTGGCCGCGCCGAAGCCGCCCGGGAACACCAGCGCGTCGAGGTCCCGCCCCGACACCGCGGAGAGCGGCGTGATCCGCCCGCGCACGATGCGGGCCGCCTCCACCAGCACGCGGCGCCGCTCGCCGTCGGCCGGCGCCCCCTTCACGTGATCGACGACGTGCAGCTGCTCGACGTCCGGCGCGGTCGCGACGAGCTTCGCGCCGCGGCGGTCGAGGGACAGCAGCGTGCACACCGCCTCGTGGATCTCGGCGCCGTCCAGGAACCCGCAGCCGGACAGGACGACGCCCACGCGCTTCTGGCTCGCCATCGGAGGCCTCCCCGGAGTGTGGACGGGCCAGGATACCGCCGCCGCGCGCGCCCGGGCAGCGTCCCGGGCCGGTCGGGATGGCCCCCGGGCATGGGATGCGCGCCGGCGGCCGGAAATTGGACGGAGATATCGAGCGGGGGGACATTCGCCCTCCCATGCGCCGCGCCGCCGTCCTGCTCACCGTGCTGATGCTCGCTGCCCCGGTGGAGGCAGCGCCGGCGGCGCGCAACCGCGGCAGGACGCCCGCGGCCGCGAAGCACGACGCACCGCGGCGCACGGCGGCCCGCGCGCGCCCGGCCCCGGCGCCGAAGAAGCCCGCGGCCCGGGCGAAGGCGAGCCGGCTGGAGGACGCCAAGGCCGCGATGTCCGCGCTGATGCGCGACCGGAACCGGCGCCGCTACCGCCACAACTGGGAGAAGGCGATCCGCGGCCTCGAGCAGGCGGCGCGCGGGAGGGACGCGCCGGCCGCGCTGCTCGAGGCGGCGCGCGCGCGGTACGCGCTGTACCGCTGGTCCGCGGTGGAGGCGGATCGCGACGAGGCGCTCCGGCTCGCGGCGCGCGCGACGCGCCTCGGCTCGCGCGACGCGCCCGCGCTCGCCGCCGCGATCCGCCGCGAGGCCGGCGACGATCGTCCGGCGCGCGCCGCCGCGCCGCCCCGGGCCGCGCCGAAGCGGGCGCCGGCGCCCGCGCCCGCGGCCCCTGCGGCGCCCGAGCCGGAGCCCGCCGACGCCGACGAGGAGCCCGCCCCGGAGCCCGCGCTCGACGCGGCCCTGGCCGACCTGCGCGGCGAGCCCGCCCGGCCCATGCCGCTCGGCGAGTCCGGCGGGGAGGGCACGGCCACGGTGTCCGAGGTCCGGGCCTGGTCGAGCGGCGACTACACCCGCGTCGCCATCTACCTGTCGCACTGGGTGGGCTGGCACAAGCTGGAGCTCGCCCCCGAGGGCGACCGCCCTCGCCGGCTCGCGCTCGACCTGCGCCCGGCGCACCTCGACGGCAAGGCGGTCGAGCGCGCCGTGGCCGGCGACCAGGTGGACCGGGTGCGCGCGGCGCAGAACGGCCCGGACACCGTGCGCGTGGTGCTGGACCTGCCCGGCGACGACAAGGTGCAGCTCTTCACGCTCGACGATCCGCCGCGCCTGATCGTGGACGTCGGGACGCACGCCGCCATCCACCAGGCGATCGCCGGCGCGACCCGCGCGCCGGAGCCGCCGCCGGCGCCCGGCCCGGCCGCGCCCGCGGGCAAGGCCGGCCCGTCCGCCGGCGAGGGCGAGCTCGGGCCCATCCGTCGCATCGTGGTGGACGCCGGGCACGGCGGCCACGATCCCGGCGCCATCGGCCCGACCCGCGTGCGCGAGAAGGACGTGACGCTCGCGATCGCGCGGCGGCTGGCGCGCAAGCTGGAGGCCGAGGGCTTCCAGGTGGTGCTGACGCGGCGCGACGACCGGTTCCTGGCGCTCGAGGAGCGCACCGCGCTCGCGAACACCGCCCGCGGCGACCTGTTCGTCTCGGTGCACGCGAACGCCCACCCGCGCCGCGTCCGCGCCGGCGTGGAGACCTACTTCCTGAACGTGGCCGACGACCGCTACGCGGCCCGGCTCGCCGCCCGCGAGAACGGGCTCGACGCCGAGGACGCGCCGTCGGAGGTGGCGCGCATCCTGAGCGACCTCGACGCGAAGGCCAGCGCGGACAGCTCGCGCCGGCTCGCGCAGCTCGTCCAGCGCGAGGTGTGCGCGGGCGTGCGCTCGCGGGTGGGGGACGTGAAGGACCTCGGCGTGAAGAGCGCGCTGTTCTACGTGCTGCTGGGCGCGCGCATGCCGGCGGTGCTGGTCGAGACCGGGTTCATCTCCAACCGCGCCGAGGAGCAGCGCCTCGGCTCGGCGCGCTACCAGGACGAGGTGGCGTCCGGGATCACCCGCGCGGTCGCGCAGTTCGCCCGGGGTGACGCGCGGGTGGCGGCGGCGCGCTGAGAGCACGTGAAACAATCCCCTCCCGTCGCCGCGGCGGCCGATCCGCGTCGCATCGCGTCGTTGCTCCTCCCTCACATGCCGACGGGCATGCTCGGTCGTCGCGCCTCGCGCTGCTCGCGTCTCGACCGCCTGGCTCGGTCCGGGGATTGATTCACGCGCTCTGACACGGTTGCCCAAAACAGGAGTTGAGGTCAGAGGCGCGGGATGATCTTCTGCGCGCGATGACGCTCACGCCCCCGCCGACCGAGCCCGCCCAAGTTCGCCGCAGGCAGCGCCGAGATCCCGATCCGCACTTCAAGCCGGACACGAGCCACCAGCTCGACGCGATCCTGGGCTGCCCGGCGGAGAGCGTCCCGAAGGATCATCTCGCCTGGGCGGTGCTCGAGATCGTCGAGCAGCTCGACACATCGGCGGTCGAGGCCGGCTACTCGTCGCTCGGCCGTCACGGTTATCACCCGAAGAGCACGCTCGCCGTCTGGGTGTACGCGAGCCTCATCGGACTTCATCACTCGACCAAGGTGGCCCGCGCGCTGGGGACGGACGCGGCGATGCGGCTCGTCGCACGTGGCGGGAAGCACTCGGGCGCGACGCTGCGCCGGTTCCGGCAGCGCAATGCCGTGCTGTTCGCCGCCGCCATCGACGCCACGGTGCGCCTCGCGCACGAGCGCGGGCTGCTCGACGCGAAGGACCTCGCCATCGACAGCGTCCGAATCCGGGCGCACGCCTCGACGAAGGCGGTGAGGACGCGCGAGCGCTCCACGCGGCGGCTCCGCGAACTCGAGGGGATCGATCCGCGAGACCTGCCGAAGGGCAGCCGGATGGAGCACGCGGCAAAGCTCAAGAAGCATCGCGAGGCGCTGGCGCTGTGCGACGAGCGCGACGTCACGAACGTGGTGCTGACGAGCCCCGCGGCCGCACTGATGAAGTTCCCGTCGGGCGCGGGTCTGCCGGGTCATCGCGTCACCGTCACCGCGAGCGGGCAGAGGACCCGCTTCGTGATCTCCGTGCTGGTGGACGCGGCGACGAACGACTACGGCAAGCTCGAGGGAGCGGTGAACCAAGCGCGAGAGGCCCTCCTGCGGGCGGGTGTGCCGGAGGAATCGAAGCTCCAGTTCGCCGCGGACGCAGGTTACTGGAGCGAGCCGGATCTTTCGTTCGCACTGCGTTCCCGCGAGTGGGCCGACATCCTCGTCGCCGAACCCGGCAAGGAGAACGGGCATGACGACAGGACGGCTCCGTACTTTGGGCGGCGCGCCTTCGAGATCGACGGCGAAACCGCCGTCTGCCCGGCAGGCACGCGTATGCGCGGCCCCTATCAGGACTCGGCGGTCGGCCGGCTGAAGTGGATCGGCGTCGGCTGCGCGGAGTGCCCGCAGAAGCCGCAGTGCACGCCCGGACGTGAGCGCGCCCTCACCGTGAGTCCGGCTGCGGAGGCGATGCGGGACCGGCTACAGGGCAAGGGGGCACGCGAGCGCTACAACCGGCGCATCGCGACCGTTGAGCCGGTGTTCTCCGCCATCGAAGACACGATGGGGTTCCGTCGCGTCAGCTCGCGGCTCCCCGAGACGGTCCGGGCGGAGATCCTGCTCAAGATCCTCGCCCACAACGTCGGTCGCCTCGTCACGGCGAAGCGGGTTCGCTGTGTCTACGTGCTCGTCGAGGAATTCTGATCAACCCTGTGAGCGCGCGTCGGGGAGCGGGCGGCGCCCCGCGCGGTGCCCGGTCGCGGAAGCCCTCGACACGGCGCCCGGCCTCCGCTATGCGTGAACGCTCTCTCCGGGAGCGTGCATGCTGGGAGCCGCAGTCGCCGTGGGCCTCGCCGTGCTGGGCGCCGCGGCCGCGCCGATCGACCTCGAGGTGGACCTCCGCGACGCACCGTCGGGCGTGATCCACGCGCGGCTGGTGATCCCGGCGCGGCCCGGCCCGCTCACCCTGGTCGCGCCGAAGTGGCTGCCCGGCGATCACCGGCCCAGCAACGCGGTCGCGGAGCTGGCCTCGCTGGCCGTGACCGCGGGCGGGCGGCCGCTCGCGTGGGCGCGCGATCCGGTCGATCCGTACGCGTTCCACGTGCAGGTGCCGCGCGGCGCGGAGCGGGTCGAGGTGGCGCTCGATCAGCTCGCGCCGCCGGCCGGGCAGGGGAGCTCCGCCGCCGGCTCCTCCTTCACCTCGCAGCTCGGGATCCTGGGCTGGGGGACGGTGGTCCTGGTACCCGCCGGCGTGCCCGCCGCCGATCAGCCGGTCCGCGCGCGCGTGACGCTGCCGCGGGGCTGGAAGGCGAGCACGGCGCTGCCGGTGGCCGCGCGCGAGGGCGACGCGATGCGGTTCGCGCCGGCCAGCCTGGAGCTGCTGGTGGACTCGCCGGTCCTCTCCGGCCGTCACCTGGTGGAGCTGCCGGTGCACGCGCCCGGCGCCCCGCCGCACCTGCTGGTGGTGGCGGCGGAGTCGGAGGACGCGCTGGCGGTCCCCGCCGAGCTGCGCGCCGACGTGGAGCGGCTGGTGGCGGAGGCCGGCGCGCTGTTCGGTGGCTACCCGTTCGCCGGCTACCGGTTCCTCGTCACGCTCTCCGACGAGATCGTCTTCTCCGGGCTGGAGCACCACCAGTGCGCCGACATGCGCATGCCGGAGCGCGCCCTGGCCGACCCCGTCGCGCGGCGGACGCGGGCGGGGCTGCTGTCGCACGAGTACGTCCACGCCTGGAACGGCAAGTCGCGGCGGCCGCAGGGGATGGCGGCGGCGGACTTCCAGGCGCCGCCGGACGCGCGGCTGCTCTGGGTCTACGAGGGCCTGACGCACTACCTGGGCTGGGTCCTCGCCGCGCGCAGCGGCCTCGGCGGCGCGCGCCTGCCGGACTCGATCGCCGTGGCCGCGCAGGGCATGGCCAGCACCACCGGCCGGGCCTGGCGCTCGCTCGAGGACACCGCCGCGGCGGCGCAGGTGGGGTACTCGGCGCGCTCCGAGGGCGCGTACGCGCGCCGCAGCGTGGACTTCTACTGGGAGGGCGCCCTGGTCTGGCTGGAGGTGGACGCGCGCATCCGCCGCGAGTCGCGCGGCGCCCGCTCGCTCGACGACTTCGTGCGGGCGTTCCTGGGCGGGCGGTCCGGCGGGCCCACCGTGTCGGCGTACCGGCTCGACGAGGTGATCGCCGCGCTGGGCAAGGTGGCGCCGCTCGACTGGGCCGGCCTCCTCGACGCGCGCGTGGCCCGCCCGCGCCCGGAGGCGCCCACCGCCGGGATCGAGGCGGCGGGGTGGCGGCTCACCACCGGCGCCACGCCCACCTCGCTCCAGGTGGCGCAGGAGCGGGTGCTCGGGTCGTTCAACCTGGAGGCGTCCATCGGCCTCTACCTCTCCGAGGACCGGGTGGTGGACGTCGTCCCCGGCTCGCCGGCCGCGCGGGCGGGGATCCCGCCGGGCGCGAGGCTCGTGGCGGTGAACGGCCGCAAGCACACGCGCCAGCGGCTGGAGGACGCGCTGCGCGCCACCGAGCGCGGCGGGCCGCTGGAGCTGCTGGTCGAGGCGGGCGACCGCTTCCGGACGCACGCGATCGCCTGGCGCGGCGGGCTGCGCTACCCGGTGCTCGTCCGGGAGGCAGGGGTGCCCGATCTGCTGGCAGCGATCGCCGCCCCGCGGGCGTTCGCCGCCATCCACGCGCCGGCGCCGTGATCCGCGGCGGGAGCGCGGGGCCGGCGGACGCTATACTCCGCCGCGATGACGCCCCCCGCGCTCGACGCCCTGATCAACCTCCCCGTGGCCGCGCCCTTCGAGTTCGAGGCGAAGCTCGCCGAGCTGCCGCAGGTGACGGGGGACCCGAAGGCCGCGTTCGCCGAGCTGCGCCGCTACGTCGAGGACGTCCACCGCGCCGGGGCGAGCGGGCACACGGTGGTCCGGCTGCAGAGCGCGGCCATGGACCGGGTGGTGGGCGCGCTGTGGGATCGCGCGCTGGCCGAGGCGGGCCAGGCGCACGCGCCCTCGCCGGTCTCGCTGGTGGCGCTGGGCGGCTACGGCCGGCGCGAGCTGGCCCCCTTCAGCGACGTGGACCTGCTCGTGCTCCACGCGCCGGGGAAGCCGGACGCGTTCGTGAAGACCGCCGCGGAGCGGCTGGTCTACGCGCTCTGGGACCTGCGGCTCGAGGTCGGCTACGCGGTCCGCGACCTGAAGACCTGCGACCAGCTCGCCTCCGAGGACCACACCGCGCGCACCGCGCTGCTCGACCTCCGGTGGCTGGGCGGCGATCGCGACCTCTACCGCGAGCTGGAGCGCGAGGAGCTGCACGGGCTCTCCACCGCCAAGGTCGAGAAGTTCCTGCAGGACAAGCTCGACGAGATGCGCGGCCGCCGCGAGCGCTTCGGCGACTCGCTCTACCTGCTCGAGCCGAACGTGAAGGAGTCGGAGGGCGGGCTGCGGGATCTCCAGTCGGCGCTGTGGCTGGCGCGGGTGCGCTTCAAGGTCGCCGGGATCACCGAGCTGCTCTCCCGGGCGCTGCTGCCGGAGCGCGACATCCGCGAGATGCGCCGCGCCCGGGACTTCCTCTGGCGGGTACGCAACGAGATGCACTACCTCGCCGGCCGCAAGTGGGACCAGCTCACGTTCGACGTGCAGCCGCAGGTGGCGCAGGCGATGGGGTACCGCGACCGCGAGGGCGCGAGCGGCGTCGAGGAGTTCATGCGCCACTACTACCTGGCCGCGAAGGCGGTGCTGGTGGCGTGCGACGCGATCGTGGACCGGTGCCTGGAGACGCAGACCGCCACCGGCTGGCGCATGGTGCCGCCGCCGGCCGCCACCATCGGCGCAGAGCGGCCGGTGCCGGTGCTGCAGGGGCAGCCCACCCGCGCCGCGGACCGGTTCCTGCCCGGCGGCGAGCTGAAGGTGTTCCGCGGCCGCCTGACCGTGTCCGACAAGGACGTGCTGCGCCGCTCGCCCGCGGCGCTGGTGCGCCTGTTCGCGGCGGCGGACCGGGAGCAGCTCGACCTGTACCCGTACGCGCGCGACCTCGCCGCGCAGGTGGCCGAGGAGCTGCCGCCGGAGGGCGCGGCCGACCCGGAGCTGAACCAGGAGCTGCTGGCGTGCTTCACGCGCGCCGGCACGCGCGGCCGCTTCCTCACGCAGATGCACGAGCTGGGCGTGCTGCCCAAGGTGCTGCCGGAGTTCGCGCGGATCACCGCCCGCCGGCAGATCGACGTGTACCACGTGTACACGGTGGACGTTCACACGCTGTTCGCGGTGCGCCGGCTGTTCGCGCTCCGCTGCGGCGACGTGAAGGAGCCGGTGCTGGGCGAGCTCATGCAGGCGCAGGCGCGCCCGCTGGCGCTCTACCTCGGCACCCTGTTCCACGACATCGGCAAGGGCGCCGGCAAGGACCACTCGGTGCGCGGCGCGGAGATCGCCGCCGAGGCCTGCGTGCGCATGGGCGTGGACCCGGACGACGCCGGCGACATCGAGTGGCTGGTGCTGAAGCACCTGCGCATGTCGGCCATCGCGCAGCGGCGCGATCTCTCGGATCCCGATCTCATCCACGCGTTCGCGGAGGAGGTCGGCACCCTCGACCGGCTGGAGAAGCTGTACCTCCTCACCTACGCGGACATGGCCACGGTCGGCCCGCGCACCTGGACCGAGTGGAAGGCGCGGCTGCTGCTCGAGCTCTTCGGGAAGACGCGCGAGGTGCTGCAGCGGGGCGAGCGGCGCCCGGAGCCCGGGACCGCGGAGGCGGCCGGGCGGACGCGGGTGGCCGCCGCGCTCGCCGCCAGCCCGCGCCACGGGTCGGAGGCCGAGCAGCGGCGCTTCGTCGCGGCCATGCCGGCGCGGTACTTCCTGACCGCCGCGCCGGGGGAGGCGCCGCACCACCTGCGCCTGCTCCAGCTCGGGCGCGACCGGGTGCTCGCCGGAGCGCTGCGCCACCGGCGCGACCTGGGGCTGACCGAGCTGGCGCTCACCGCCCGGGATCGCCCCGGCCTGCTCGCCACCGTGGCGGGCGTGCTGGCGGCCCACCGCATCGACATCCAGCACGCCGAGGTGTTCTCCAGCTCGCCCGATCCCGCGGCGGCCGGCTGGCTGGCCGGCCGGGCGCTCGACGTGTTCGAGCTGCGGGGCCCCGACGACGGTCCGGTCGAGCCGGCGCGCTGGCGCGCCGCGCGGCGGGACCTCGTCCGCGTGCTCGCGGGCGAGGAGCCGCTCGACGCCCTGATGACCCGGCGCCTGCGCGCCTCCTCGGTCGCGGCGAAGCCGCTCCCGCGGGTGCCCACCAAGATCGTGATCGACAACCACAGCGCCCGCGCCCACAGCGTGGTGGACGTCTTCACCGCGGATCGGGTGGGCCTGCTGCACACCGTGGCGCGCACGTTCTTCGAGCTGGGCGTGTCGGTGGACCTGGCGCGCATCGCGACCGAGGGCCACCGGGCGGCCGACGCGTTCTACGTCCGCGCGGCCGACGGGCGGCCGCTCGAGGGCGAGCAGGCCGGGCGCGTGGTGGCTGCGCTCGAGGCGGCGCTCGCCCGCGCCGACTGACCGGCGCACTTCACGGTCCGTTCCTCCGCACCCCGCCGCCCGCACGCGCGCGGCGGCGGCCGACGCACGCCCGGCGGCCGCCCGGGCCGCGCCACGGGCCGGACCCGGCGGGACCTCCGAGAAAGGTTCGGGATGGCGCGCCCTTGTCCAGCCAGCCGGGCATGGTCACCATGTTGCGCGGCGGTCGGGGTGGGGGAAGGGAAGCAAGCCTCGCATGGAACGCTTCGTCCGGATCGGGGTGGTGACCGCCTGGCCGGAGGAGGACTGGCACAGCAAGCGCCTGCTCGCTGCGTGTGCCCGGCGGGGCGAGGCGGTGGTGATCGATCCGTCGGCGATGGCGGCCGGCGTGGGGGCGGAGGGCGTGGGGGTCTCGCTCGGCACCATGCGGATGGAGGAGGTCGATGCGTTCGTGCTCGCGCGCGGCCTCGGCCGGGAGGGCGACCCCGACGCGCAGTTCGAGATCTACCGCGCGATGGAGGGAGCCGGCGCGGTGGTGGTGAACCGGATCGAGCCGCTGCTCGCGGCCCAGGACAAGTTCCGCAGCTCGTGGCTCCTGGTCCGCGCCGGCGTGCCGACCCCGCCGGCGGCGGTGGCCCAGGCGCCGGCCGGCGCCGAGCACGCGCTGGAGCGGCTCGGCGAGTCCGTCGTGAAGCCACTGGCGGGCTCGCTCGGCGAGGGCGTGGAGCGCGTCCGCCCGGATCGGGCGGGGCGGGACCGCGTCCGGGAGCGGGCGGGAAGGGACGGCGCCGTGTACCTGCAGGCGTACGTCCCGCACCCGGGGCGCGACCTGCGCGTGTTCGTGGTCGGGGGCACGACGCGGGCCGCGATGGTGCGGCACGCGCCGCCGGGCGAGTGGCGCACCAACGTGGGCGGCGGCGGGCGGGTGGAGGCGGTGGAGTGCCCCGCCGCGGTGCGCGCGGTGGCGGAGGCGGCGGCGGCGGCGCTGGAGCTGGACTACGCCGGCGTGGACCTCGTGCTGGGCGACGAGGGGCCGACGGTGATCGAGGTGAACGGGAACCCGAGCTGGCAGGGGATCCTCGAGGCCACCGGCCTGGACATGGCGGAGGCCATCGCCGAGCACGTGCTCGCCCGGGCCCTGCGCCGGCGGAAGACCAGCGACCACATTGTGCGTGAACGGACGGGGGCGACACATGGCTGAAGAGAAGAAGGGCGGCAGCAAGGGGGCGATGACGGTCTCGGAGGCCGGTCGCAAGGGCGGGGTGCGGGTCCGCGAGACGCGCGGCCGCAAGTTCTACGAGGAGATCGGCAAGAAGGGCGGCGAGACCGTGAAGGCCGAGCGCGGCCGCAAGTTCTACGAGGAGATCGGCAAGAAGGGCGGCGACACCGTCAAGGCCGAGCGCGGGCCGCGCTTCTACGAGGAGATCGGCAAGAAGGGCGGCGAGACCATCAAGGCCGAGCGCGGGACGCCCTTCTACGAGGAGATCGGCCGGAAGGGCGGGCACAAGGTCCGCGAGCTGATCGAGAAGGGGAAGGCTGGCGCCGAGGAGGAGGCGGGGAAGGGCGAGGGGATGGGGGACGATCGCTAGCACGCGGACGGGAGGGGGACGGGAATGGCGGACAACGAGGAGAAGGTCGGTCGGGGCGAGCCGGACGAGGGCCGGCGCGGGATGACGGTCTCGGAGGCGGGCCGCAAGGGCGGCATCGCGGTTCGGGACGAGCGCGGGCACGCCTTCTACGAGGAGATCGGCAAGAAGGGCGGCCAGAAGGTCCGCGAGCTGATCGAGCGCGGGAAGAGCCGGAGCTGACGCAGGGTCGTCCGCGCCGCGGACGCCCGCCCGGCGTGCCGGGAGGGCGCCCGCGGTGCGCGCCTCCGCCGCGGTGCTTGGGGAGCCGGCGGAAAGCTGCTAGATCGCGGGCTCATGCCGGCCGCGCCCATCGTCGAGATCGACCCCCTCCACCCGCAGCCGCGCGTCGTCGAGCGCGCCGTCTCGGCGCTCTCGTCCGGGGGCGTGATCGCGTACCCGACCGACACGTTCTACGGGATCGGCTGCGACCTGTTCGACAAGCGCGCCATCGAGCGCATCTACCAGCTGAAGCAGCTCCCGCGCACCCACGAGCTGGCGTTCATCTGCCAGGACCTGGCGGAGATCTCGCGCTACGCCATCGTGGACAACGCCGCGTACCGGGTGCTGCGCCGCAAGGTGCCCGGGCCGTTCACGTTCATCCTCCCGGCCACCCGGCTCGTCCCGGAGCTGGTGCTGCGCCGGCAGAAGACGGTCGGCATCCGCATCCCCGACAGCCCCATCGCGCTCGAGCTGGTGCGCCGGCTGGGCCACCCGCTCATCTCCACCTCCGCGGCGAAGCCCGAGGGCGAGATCCTCATCGACGCGCACGACATCAAGGACGAGCTGGGCCACGGGCTCGACCTCATCCTGGACGGCGGGTTCCGCCCGGCCGAGCCGTCGTCGGTCATCGACCTCTCCGGCCCGGAGCCGGTGGTGGTCCGCGCCGGCAAGGGCGACGTCTCCGACCTGCTGGCCTGAGCGGCGCGCCGGCCGCGAACTGGACGGGCGCGGGCCCGGCGCTATCGTCGCCGCGATGTCCGCGCTGGAGCCCGCCCTCGACCTGTTCCTCGCCCACGTGCGCGTGGAGAAGGGGCTCGCCGAGAACAGCGTCGAGGCCTACGGGCGCGACCTGCGCCGCTACCTCGAGCACCTGGACGAGCTGGGGGTGGACGCCTGGGAGCGGGTGGGCCGCGGCGAGATCCAGGCCCACCTCGCCGAGCTGGTCCGCCGCGGCCTCTCGCCGCGCTCGCAGGCGCGGGCGCTCTCCGCCATCCGCTCGCTGCACAGGCTCCTCGCGGCCGAGCGCGTCACCTCCGCCGATCCGTCGGACGAGATCGAGTCGCCGCGGCCCGGGCGCCGCCTCCCGGGGCTGCTCTCGCACGACGAGGTGGACCGCCTGCTGGCCGCGCCGGACGTGCGCAGCGCCGCCGGGATCCGCGACCGCGCCATGCTGGAGCTGCTCTACGCGACCGGGCTGCGCGTCTCGGAGCTGGTCTCGCTCCAGCTGAACGACGTGAACCTGGAGACGCGGGTGCTCATCGCCCGCGGCAAGGGGAACAAGGAGCGGATCGTGCCGGTGGGCGCGCCCGCCGCCGAGGCGGTGAAGGCGTACCTGGCGGTCGCGCGGGAGCGGCTGCTCCACGGCCGCCGCTCGAAGGACCTGTTCGTCACCCCGCGCGGCGGCCGGATGACGCGGCAGGGGTTCGCGAAGATCCTGGACCGCTGCGCCCGGCGCGCCGGGATCCGGCGGCGCATCTCGCCGCACAAGCTGCGGCACTCCTTCGCCACCCACCTGCTGGAGGGGGGCGCCGACCTGCGCGCGGTCCAGGAGATGCTGGGCCACGCCGACGTCTCCACCACGCAGATCTACACCCACGTGGATCGCACCCACGTGAAGCGGCTGTACGACCGCTTCCACCCCCGCGCCTGAGCCGCGTCGCGATCCCGGGCGGAATCGGCGCGCCCCGGCTGTTCGGAGGGGGGAGCGGGCCGCGGTCCCGGCGCGTCCGGCGGCCGCCGAGCGCGTTGACCGCCCGGCCCCACGCTGCTAAAGAACCGCTTTCCTGTTCGGGGCTTACGTTTGCCGTCCTTCAACATCGCTCACGCGGTTGCCGCCCTCATTCCCCTGATCCTGTCGCTTTCCGTGCACGAATACGCGCACGCGTGGAGCGCTCAGAAGCTCGGGGACGATACGGCCAGCCGCGCCGGCCGGTTGACGCTGAACCCGCTCTCGCACATCGACCCTTTCGGCACGCTCGTGCTGCCGCTCATCCTTTTGATATCCGGCACGGGGTTCATGTTCGGATGGGCCAAGCCTGTCCCGGTGAACCCGGCGCGCTTCCGGCGCGGAGTGCACATGGGGCGCGGCATGGCCTGGACGGCGGGGGCGGGCCCCCTCTCCAATCTCCTCCTGTCTCTGCTCGCGGCGGTGACGTTCGGCCTCCTCGGGCGGTATGCGCCAGCCGCTCTGGCGTCCGGCGGCGGGGTGCGCGAGTTGCTCGAGAACATCCTGGTGGTCAACCTCGCGCTCGCGCTGTTCAACCTGATCCCGGTGCCTCCGCTCGATGGAAGCCGGATCGTCGACGGCTACATGCCGCTTCGCTTCCGGGCGGGGTGGGAACGGGTGACCGCGCTCGCGCCTTTCCTGCTGCTCGCCGTGTTCATTTTCGGCGGACGCCTGATCGCCGGACCGTTCTCCTACCTGTTCGGCCTGCTCGCGAACCTCGTCAACTTCATCAGCGCGGCCTAGGGCCGCGGGATCGGCAACATGTCGGAAGCGAAGCGCCCCACCATCGTCAGCGGCATGCGGCCCACCGGCCGCCTCCACCTCGGCCACCTGCACGGCGCGCTCGCGAACTGGGTCAAGCTCCAGGACGACAACGAGTGCTTCTACTTCAGCGCGGACTGGCACGCGCTCACCACGAACTACCACGACACCTCGGTCATCAGGCAGGCCGAGCGCGAGATGTTCGTGGACTTCATCGCCGCGGGCATCGACCCCGCGCGGTCGACGCTGTTCATCCAGAGCCGGGTGAAGCAGCACGCCGAGCTGAACCTGCTGCTCGGCATGATCACGCCGCTCGGCTGGCTGGAGCGCTCGCCGACGTACAAGGAGCAGCGCGAGAACATCACCGACCGCGACCTCGCCCTGTACGGCTTCCTCGGCTACCCGGTGCTGATGACCGCGGACATCATCCTGTACAAGGCCACCCGCGTGCCGGTGGGCGTGGACCAGGTGCCGCACCTGGAGCTGTCGCGCGAGATCGTCCGCAAGTTCAACTTCCACTACGGCGAGGTGTTCCCCGAGCCGCAGCCGCTGCTCACCGCCGCGCCCAAGATCCTGGGCACCGACGGCCGGAAGATGTCGAAGAGCTACGGCAACACCATCGACCTGGGCGAGAGCGCCGAGTCCACGCAGAAGAAGATCATGGGCATGGTCACCGACCCGGCCCGGAAGCGGCGGCAGGACCCGGGCAACCCGGACGTCTGCGGCGTGTTCTACCTGCACAAGGTGACGAGCGACGCCGAGACCGTCTCCTGGGTGGACCAGAACTGCCGCACCGCCGGGATCGGCTGCGTGGACTGCAAGAAGAAGCTGCTCGAGCGGCTCCTGCCGCAGCAGGAGGAGATGCGCGCGCGGCGCGAGGCGCTGCTCGCGAAGCCGAAGGACCTCGACGACATCGTGCAGCTCGGGAACGAGAAGGCGCGCGCCGCGGCGGAGGCCAACATGGTCCAGGTCCGCGCCGCGATGAAGCTCGAGTAGGACCCACCACGGGGGGCGGTCCGCCGGGATGGCCAGGAACAGCGACACGGACGCCGGGCTCGGCGCGGACTCGCCGCGCGCCGACGACGCCGACGCGCGCGCCGCTGCGGACGCGTTCCGGGTCACGCTCCCCCCGCTCCGCGAGGGCCAGCCGCCGTTCGAGGGGCCGCTCGACCTCATCCTTCACCTGGTGAAGGAGCACGAGGTCGATCTCTTCGACATCCCCATCGCGCGGATCACCGAGAGCTACCTCGCCACGCTCGAGGCGATGCGCGACCTCGACATCGACATCGCCGGCGAGTTCCTGCACATGGCGGCGCAGCTCCTGCTCATGAAGAGCAAGCTGCTGCTCCCGCGCACCGAGGTGGCCGAGGACGCGGCCGGTCCCGAGGACGCCGGGGTGGACCCGCGCGCCGAGCTGGTGCGGCGGCTGCTCGAGTACCAGAAGTACAAGGCCGCCGGCGAGGAGCTGGGCGGGCGCGACATCCTCGACCGCACCGTGTTCACCCGGCGCGTCCGGGCCGAGCGCCCCGCCGCGCCGGACGGGCCGGAGGGGCTCGCCGACGTCTCGGTGTTCAAGCTCATCGAGGCGCTCGATCGCGCCATCGCGCACGCGCGCCCGGAGCACACGCACGACGTGATCACCGACCGGCTCACCATCAGCGACGCCATCTCGCGCGTCGCCGACGTGCTCCGGCTGCGGCGGCGCGCCACGTTCGAGGAGCTGCTCGCCGGCCCGGCCGAGAACCGGAACACCAAGGCGAACGTGATCTCCACGTTCCTCGCCATCCTGGAGATGGCGAAGCTGAAGCTCATCCGCATCTACCAGGCCGCGCTGGACGACGCCGGCCCCGGGGCCGAGATCCTCGTCGAGGCGAAGGACACCCTCGGCGACGACGTCCCCGTCGGACAGGAGGACTACCGATGACCGAGCCCACCGACCGGCCGACCGCCGCGGAGGACGTGCCCGCGCCGGACGGCGCGGGGCCGGAGGGCTCCGCCGCGCAGCCCGAGGCCGCGCCCGCCACCGGGGCGCCCGCTGCCGACGCGCCGGCGGGCGACGCGCCGCCCGCGGCGTCGGTCTCCGCGGCCGAGCTGGACGCGCTCCAGGCCGCCGAGGAGGCGAAGCAGGGCGACCCGGCGCTCGACGAGGTGGATCCGGCCGACATCGACGTGGCCGACGACAAGGAGCTCCCGTTCGAGAAGCTGGCCGCGGCGGCCCGGCGGCTCAGCGCCGACCGGGTCCGCACCGTGGTGGAGACGCTGCTGTTCCTGGCCGAGCGCCCGCTGAGCGTGGAGGAGATGCGCGCCGCGAGCGGCGTCGAGGTGGAGCGCCTGGAGAAGGCGCTCGACAAGCTCTCCGGCCACTACCGCGAGGGCCCCTGCGGCATCGTGCTGCACGAGGTGGCCGGCGGCTGGCAGCTCCGCACCTCGCCGGACAACTCCGACTTCGCGCGCCGCTTCCTCAAGGTGAAGCCGCAGCGGCTGACCCGCGCCGCGCTCGAGACGCTCGCCATCATCGCGTACCGGCAGCCGGTGACCCGCCCCGAGATCGAGGACATCCGCGGCGTGGACTGCGGCGCGGTGGTGAAGGCGCTGCTCGAGCGCAAGCTGGTCAAGATCCTCGGCAAGAAGGAGGAGCCGGGGCGGCCCATCCTGTACGGCACCACCCGCGAGTTCCTGGAGTTCTTCGCGCTGAAGGACCTCGCCTCGCTCCCCACGCTGCGCGAGTTCCACGAGCTCTCCGAGGAGCACCGCGACATCGTGGAGAAGGAGGCGCCGGCGGAGCAGGCGCCCGGGATCGAGGGCATCGTGGCCGAGCTCTCCGACGAGAAGCTCCGCGCCGAGCTGGAGGCGAAGCGCGCCGAGAGCGACGCGGCGCTCGACGAGCTGGAGCAGGCGATGGTGGCGGCGGACGAGAAGGCGCGCGCGGCCGAGGCCGCGCTCGCCGACAAGAAGCGGGCCGACGAGGCCGAGGCGCAGGCCGACGCGGAGCCGGGCGCCGGCGCCGGGCCCGGCGGACCGCCGGCGGCGGGGAGCTAGCGGATGGCCGAGGAGCGGCTGCAGAAGTTCCTGGCGGGGGCGGGCATCGCCTCGCGGCGCAAGGCGGAGGCGCTCATCAGCGCCGGCCGGGTGCGCGTCAACCAGCGCACGGTGACCGAGCTGGGCACCAAGGTGGACCCGGGGCGCGACCTCGTCACCGTGGACGGCGCGCTCGTCTCCCAGCCGGAGCAGCGCAGCTACTACCTGCTCTACAAGCCGTCCGGCTGTGTCACCACCGCGTCGGATCCGCAGGGTCGCCCCACCGCGATGGAGTACCTGCGCGGCGTGCCGGGGCGGCCGTTCCCGGTGGGCCGGCTCGACTACGACGCGGAGGGCGCGCTGCTGCTCACCGACGACGGCGAGCTGGCGAACCGGCTGGCCCACCCGCGCTACGGCCACCAGCGCGTGTACCTGGTGAAGGTGAAGGGCGATCCGCCGGCGGAGGCGCTGGAGCGGATGAAGGCCGGGGTGCGGCTGGAGGACGGTCCGGCGCGCGCGCTGGAGGTGGCCGTCCACGAGCACGCCGACCGCAACGTGTGGATCCGCGTGGTGGTGGGCGAGGGGCGCTTCCACCTGGTGAAGCGGCTCTGCGAGGCGGTGGGGCTGCAGGTCCAGCGCCTGTTCCGGCCGGAGTTCGGCGGCATCGGCGTCGGCGGGCTGCGGCCCGGCAAGTTCCGCCGGCTGGAGCCGGAGGAGGTGCGCGCGCTGCGGCAGCGGGTCGGGCTCGAGTCGGGCACGCCGGCCCGCGGACCGTCGGTGCGCGAGCTCCCGAAGGCGGCCCGCCGCCACGGCCACGGGCCGCCGGCGGCGCCCGGCGCGGTCCCGCCGCCGGCCGAGCCCGGCGCGGACGAGGTCGAGCCGCGGGCTCGCGGCGCGAGCCGCGGCGGTCCGAGGCCGGCCGGACCGAGGGCCACCGCCCCGGGCCCCGGCGGTCGCGCGTCCCGGCCCTCGCGCCCGTCGCGCCCGGGCCGCGCCGGCGCCCGCCGCCGCTGACCGCGGGCGCTGGCCGCGGCGGGCGCCCGCGCTTGCGCGCGGCGGGGTTCGCGGCGAGCATGGCGGCCCGTGTCCCGCGTGCCCGCAGCCGCCCCCTTCGCCGCCCTTGCATCCCGCGCAGCCCTTGCGGCCATCCTCGCCGCGTGCCTCGCCTGCGGCGGCGGCGACCTCGGGTCGCCGGACCCGGCGCGGCGCGCCGCGGCGGTGCGCGCGGCGGGCGCGCGCGGCGGCGCGGACGCGCTCGCCACGCTGCTGGTCGCGCAGCGCGACGGCAGCGCCGAGGTGCGCCGGGCGGCGGCCGAGGCGTTCGCGGCGCGCGGCGGCGTCGAGGGGGCCGAGGCGCTCGGGGCGCTCCTGGCGGATCCCGACGCGACGGTGGCGGCCGCGGCGGCGCGCGGGCTCGCCGGCATGCCGGACCAGCCGCGCGCGCGCGGCGCGCTGCGGGTCGCCTACGCGGACGCGTCGCCTGCGGGCCGCGCCGCCATCGCCGACGCGCTCGACGCGGTCGGCGTCTCGCTCCGCGAGGCGGTCGAGCAGGAGGCGCGCACGCTGTGGGAGCGCAACCTGGCGGCCCTGGGCGGGCGCGGGCCGGCCCGCGCGGGCGCGGCCGAGGAGCTCGGCGCGAGCGGGCGGGCCGAGGTGGTGGCGCGGCTGGTGCCGCTGCTCGACCCGGCGCGCAACGCGGATCGCGCGCTCGCGGCGGGCGCGGCGCGCGGGCTGGGCGAGGCCGGCGACTGGGGGGCGCGGCCGGCGCTCGAGGGGCTCCTGCGCTCGCCGGATCCGGAGCTGATCGAGGCCGGGGCCGGCGGGCTGGGCCGGCTCGGCGATCCCGGCGCGACCGCCGCGCTCGAGGCGGTCGCGCTCGCGTCCTCCGGCCGGATCGCGGCCGCGGCGGCGGACGCGCTCGCCGCGCTGCCGGAGGCGCTCGAGGTCGGGGCGGCGCTGTGCGAGGTGGCGGTCCGGAGCGCGGATCCCGCCGTGGCGGCGCGGGCCGCGCGCGAGGTCCGGCTGCGCGAGGCGGACTGCCCGGCGCGCCCGTTCCTGGCGCGGCTGGGCCGGCCCGGGGCCGAGGCCGCCCTGGCCGCGCTCGGCGAGCTGGGCCTCACCGGCGCCGCGGCGGAGGCGGCCGCCGCGCGCCTGCTCCCGCTGCTCGACCCTGCGCGCGGCGACCCCGGGCTGCGCGCCGCGGCCGCGCGCGCGCTCGCCAGGCTCGGCGCGCCGGGCTCGGCCGGCCCGCTCCGCGACCGCGCCGCGGCGCTCTCCGCGCGCCGGGCGGCCGCGCTCGGGCGGCCGACCCCGGAGCCGCTGCCGGCAGGGGCGGGGACCGCCGCGGCGCGGGCCGGGGCGCGCCCGCCCACCGGCGACGGCGACGCGCGCGAGCTGGGCGCGCTGCTCGCCGCCGCTGGCGGGCTCCGCGCGCCGGGCGCGGAGCCGCTCCTGCTCGAGGCGGTGCGCGATCCGCACGCGGCGGTGCGCACCGGCGCGGTCGCCGGCCTGGCGGGGCTGGGCACCGACGCGGCGCTGCGGGCGGTGGCCGCCGCGCTCGACGACGGCGCGCCCGAGGTGCGCCTCGCGGCCGCCGCGGCGCTGGGCCGGGCCGGGCCGCGATCGGTGCCGGCGCTGGCGCGCGCGGCGGGGCAGGCGGCGCCCGACGACGGCAGCTGGCGCTCCGCGCTGGCGGTGGCGCTGGGCGACGCGGGCGGCGCGAGCGCGGTGGCGCCGCTCACCGCGCTGCTCGAGGGGGCCTCCGCCCCGGCGGCGGCGTTCGCGCTCGGCAAGACCGGCGCGCCCGCCGCGGTGAAGCCGCTGGTGGACTGGCTGGCGCGCCCGGGCTCGCTCGCGGACGCCGAGGCCATCGAGGCGCTCGCGCAGCTCGCCGCCCGCGACGCCGGGCCGGCCATCGCCGCGCAGCTCACCGCCGATCGCGCCGAGGTGCGGGCGGTGGCGGCGCGCGCCATCGGCCGGCTGCGCCACGAGGCGGCCGCGCCGCGGCTGGAGGCGCTGCGGAGCGACTACCACGGCCGCGTCCGGCGCGCCGCGGTGGAGGCGCTCTCGCGGCTGCCGGCGGGCGCGCCGCGGCTGCGCCGCTGACCGCGGCCTAGAACGCGGCGGGCGGCGGCACCGGCGTGGTCGGGAGGACCGGCGGCGACTGCTGGCCGAAGCGCGAGCGGAGCACCGCGCCGAAGGTGATGAGCCAGGTCGCGATCCAGACCAGCGCCCCGACGAACGGGATGTGCGCGAGCACCACGAAGATCGCCGTCCCGAGCGCGAGCTGCAGGACCACGGTGCGGCGCTTCTCCGGCACCGGGAGCGCGCGCCCCACGTGGAAGGTGAGGGCGGTGACGCCGAGGACCCCGGCCGCGATCATCCCCAGGATCTGCACCGGGATGAGCAGGATGCCGACGATCGTGACGGCGAGCAGCACGAGCAGCACCGGCATGGCCACCGTGCCGAGCGTGCCGGCGAGCAGCGACTTGCCCGGGCTCGCGACCATGTAGCTCGCCACCGCCTCCAGCCGCCGGGGGAACAGCGCCAGCACCAGCAGGCCGAGCACGAACAGGACCACGAAGGAGATGAGCGCCTCGAGCACCGTGAGGATGGGCGAGGCCTCCCGGAAGACGCTCGAGGCCGTCCGGCCGAACACGCCCGGGATGCTGGGGAACGGGATGGACTTGGTGTCGCCGCCCACGGTGGCGCTCGGGTCCACGATCACGCGGCCGCCGACGCTCGTCACGTCCTGCTCCACCGCGGCGCCGGGGCCGATCTCGACATCCCCGCCCACCGCCACGACGTTGCGCGTGACGGCGCCGCCCGCCAGCTTCGCGGTCCCGAACACTGCCGAGACGTCGCGCGCCGCGGCCCCGCGGTCGAGCTGCACCGAGCCGAACACCGACGAGACGTCGCGCGCCGCGGCGCCACCCTGCACCTGCACGCTCCCGCGCACCACGTTCACGTCGCGCACCACCTCGCCGGACCGGACCACCACGTCCTGCCCGGTGGACTGGCGATCGCGCCCGCCGCTCTCGTCCACCTCGCGCCCGGCGCGGCGCAGCTCGCGCTCGGCCTGGCGCAGCGCCTCCTCGGCGGAGCGGCGCGCCTCGTCGGCGAAGCCCTGCGGGATCCGCAGGCCGAAGCCGCGACCGGCGCGGACCGTGATGAGCGAGCCGGCCCGCTCCGCGGAGAGCCCGGCCTGCACCAGCACCGCCTGCAGCGCCTCCTCGACCGGGATGTCCACGAAGTGGCCGCTCACGGTCCCGGCCGCCTCGTCGGGGATGACCACCGAGAGCCCGGCGGACTTGCAGATGACCCGGATGGCCTCGGCCACCGGCGTATGGTCGAAGTCGCCGGTGAAGCGCTTGCCGCTGGGCTTGTCGAACCCCGAGAGCGCCCCGGGCGCCGCGCCGACCCGCTCGCCGGCCGGCGCGACCACCACCATGTCGCCGGTGCGGGTGGCGACGAGCTCGGTCCCGGCCAGCGCCGCCTTGAGCGCGTCCTCCACCGGCACGTTCCGGAGCTTCAGCACCAGCAGCTTGTTCCCGGTGCGCCCGGTGTTCAGCACCACGTCCCAGCCGGCGGCGTTCGAGATCTCCTCGAGCGCGTCGTCGAGCGAGGTGGTGTCGTCGATCGTGACCCGCTTCCCGGAGGGCGCCGGCCACTCGCCCTGCAGCACCGACGGCGGCGCCTGGCGCTGGGGCGGCGCGGGCGGGGCCGGCGGCGCGGGGGGGGCCGCCTCCGGCCGGGCGCGCGGCGCCGGCTTCTGCGGCGGCCGCGGCGCCGGGGCGGTCGCCTGCGCGTTCACGACCGGCGGCGGCGGTTCGGGGCTCTCGAGGGTGAGCGCGGCGAGGAGGAGGGCGAAGAGCATTCTGGCTCCGGTCAGGCGAGCTCTGCGCGCGCCGAGGGGATGAGGCGCGAGAGCGCGAACAGCAGCGGGACGGCGAGGACGGCGCACGCGAGCGCGAGCTGGAAGCGGAGCGCCGACAGCACGGTGGCGGCCAGGCCGGCGCCGAGCCGCAGCGCCTCGCCGGCCGAGCCGAGGCCGCCGGCGAGCCGGCTGGCGGCGGGCGCCCAGGTGCCGGCCCCGGCGGCCACCACGGTGACGCCGATCGCGACCAGCACGGCGGCGAGGATGGCGACGGCGAAGCGCCGCTCGCGCCGCACCGCGTGCTCGCGGGCGTCGATGCGGGAGAGCACGCCGGCGGTGAAGTCGCGCGGCAGCTCCGGGACCTCGAGGGCGCCGAGCGCCTCGCCCAGCGCGTCGCCGAGCACGCGGTAGGACTCGGCGAGCGCCTGGCACTCGGCGCAGTCGCCGGCGTGCGCCAGGACCTCGTCCGCCTCGGCCTCGAGCAGCATCCCGTCCACCAGGCGCTGCGCCTGGGCGTCGGTGAGGTGTCCGGTGAAGGTCGTCATGGCGTGATCTCCGGGGCGCTCGCGTCGAGGGTCGCCTTGAGCCGCGCGCGGGCGCGGTGCAGCCAGGTCATCACGGTGCCGATGGGGACGTCCATGGCGGCGGCGATCTCCTTGTAGGAGAGGTGCTCGACGTGGAAGAGGTGCACGACCTCGCGGTAGTTCGCCGGCAGGGCCGCGACCGCGGCCTCGATGGTGCGCGCCAGCTCGCGGCGCTCCAGCGCGTCGTCGCCGCGGGGCGCGTCCGGGTCGGCGAGATCGCGCGGCGCGCCGTCCTCCGGGGCCGCGTCCAGCTCGACCCGCTGCGCCTGCGGCAGGCGGCGGCGGAGCACGTCGAGGCAGTGGTTGCGGGCGATGCGGAGCAGCCAGGGCGCGAACGGCTGCGAGGGATCGAACGCGGCCAGGCTCGCGTAGGCGCGCGCGAACGCCTCCTGGGCGGCGTCCTGCGCCTCGTCCTGGTCCCGCAGCAGCCGGACGCAGAGGGCGAACACCGTGCGCTTGTGCAGGTCCACCAGCCGTGAGAAGGCCTGCCGGTCGCCTCGCGCGGCCGCCCGCGTCCACGCGGCCTCGCCGGACAGTGAGGGACCCAACGAGCGCTCCTCTGCGGGACAGGTGAGCGCGAAAGCTAGATCGGGGAGTGCGGCCACCGCAACCATGCAGAACCCTACGGAGAACGGCGGGTTCTATTTCGGCGGCGCGGCCGATCTCACGCTCCGTCCCGCCCTGTCCGGGGTGCTTCCCGGGAGGCGTCAAAAGCCGCTGTCATCCCAACGAGTTGAAGGGCTACCCGATCAGGCCGAGGCGGTGCTCCAGGAGCAGGATGCCGAGCCCGGCGGCCACCGTCGCGGCCGTGATCACCGCGCCCACGCGGAAGAAGCGCCAGAAGCCGATGCGGCCGCGCGCGCCGGCCAGCTCGAGCACGATGACGTTCGCGACCGAGCCGACGATGGTCAGGTTGCCCGCCAGCGTGGCGCACAGCGCGGTGGCGAGCCAGAGCAGGGTGGGATCGGCGAGCCGGGGGATCCACTCGCCGGCCAGGATCACGAACGGCACGTTGGAGACCACCTGCGACGCCCCGATCGAGAACAGCCCGAACACCGCCGACTGGCGCGCCGGATCCGCCCCGAGCAGCGGGGCCACCGCCTGGTACATCCGCTCGGTCACGCCGGCCCGCCCGATGCCCGCCACCACCACGAACAGCCCGGCGAAGAACACGAGCAGCGGCCAGTCCACCCGCTGGAGCGCCTCCCGCGGCGCGCGCCCGGCCACCGCCATGCAGAGCGTCGCGGCGAACAGCGCGGTCCAGGCGAGCTCGAGGCCGAGCAGGAACCCCGCCACCGCCAGCGCGAGCGCGCCGAGCGCCTTCGCGAGCAGCGCCCGGTCCACCTCGGGCGCCGCCGGCCGCCCGCCGGTGAGCGCGCCGCGGGGCAGGGTGCGGCGGAACAGCGCGTGGAGGAGCGCCGCCACCAGCAGGAGCGAGGCGAGCGCCGGGAGCGCCAGCGCCGCGGCGAAGCGGCCGTAGCCGATGCCCGAGAGCGTCCCGACGATCATGTTCTGCGGGTTGCCGGTGAGCGTGGCCGCCGAGCCCGCGTTCGACCCGAACGCGACCGCCAGCAGGTACGGCAGCGGCGGCAGGTCCGCGTCGTCCACCATCCGCAGCACGAGCGGGGTCATCATCAGGCAGACGGTGTCGTTCACCAGCAGGGCCGAGAGCGCACCGGCGGTGAACACCACGCCCCAGAGGAGCGTCCGCGGCGTCCCGGCCGCGCGCAGCACCCTCCAGCTCGCCCACCGGAAGAACCCCGCCTCCCCCAGGTAGGCGGTCAGGACCATCATCCCGAGGAGCAGGCCCAGGGTCTCGCCGTTCACCGCCGCGCCGCCCTCCGCCGGCGTGAGCACGCCCAGGGCGACCATCAGGACGGCGCCGAGCAGGGCGGCCGCGGGGCGATCCACCGAGAGATAGGGGAAGCGTCCCGCGGCGACGGCCACGTAGGTGAGGGCGAAGACGGCGACGGCGGCGATCACCCGCGCCTTGTAGCACGCCCCGGGGAGGGGGCGGCCGGCCCAGCCCACGCACCGCTTAACGCCGCGGCGTCGCCGGACTACATTGCGCCGATGCCGGCGGATCTCCCCATCGTGCTGGACGGCAGCGCCGGCGAGGGCGGCGGCCAGATCCTGCGCACCGCGCTCGCGCTGTCGGCGGTCACCGGACGGCCGTTCACCATCGAGCGCATCCGCGCGCACCGGCTCAAGCCGGGGCTGCGCCCGCAGCACCGCGAGGCGGCGCGCGCCACCGCCCGGATCGTGGAGGCGGAGCTCTCGGGCGACGAGGTCGGCTCGAGCGCGCTCGAGTTCCGGCCGCGCCACGCGCCGCGCGCGGGCGACTGGGCCTTCGACATCGGGACCGCCGGCTCGACGCCGCTCCTGTTCCAGACGGTGTGCTGGCCGCTGGCGCTGGCCGGCGCGCCCTCCACGCTCACCCTGCGCGGCGGGACGCACCAGGACCACGCGCCCACGTTCCACTACCTGGCGCTGGTGTGGGCGCCGGCGGTGGCGCGGCTCGGGTTCCGCTTCGGCCTGGAGCTGCAGGCGGCCGGGTTCTACCCCGAGGGCGGCGGCGAGATGACCGCCCGCATCGAGCCGGCGCACCCGATGCCGCCGCTCGACCTGCGCCACCGCGGCACGCTGCAGGACGTCGAGGTGGTGTCGATGGTGGGCGGGCTCGGCTTCGAGATCGCCGAGCGGCAGGCGGCGCGCGCGCTGCGCGGCCTGCGCGACGCGGGCATCCCCGCGGAGGCCGAGCGGGTGCCGGTGCCCTCGCGCGCCTCGCGCGGCGGGCACGTGCTCCTGGTCTCCACGTTCGAGCGGACCCGCACCGGCCACGGCGCGGTCGGCGCGCGCGAGCGGTCGCCGGAGGAGGTCGCGGACGTGGCGGTGGAGGGGCTGCGCGACCACCTCCGCGGCGGCGCCGCGGTGGACCTGCACCTCGGGGACCAGCTGCTCCTGCCGGCCGCGCTGGCCGCGGCCGGGATCCTGCCCGCCGCCCCGGGCGTCGTGCCGGTGACGCGCTACAGCGTGGCCGCGATCACGCGGCACCTCACCACCAACGCCGAGGTGATCCGCCGGTTCCTCGACGTGGAGATCGCGGTGGACGGCGGCGAGGGTCAGGAGGGCGAGGTGCGGGTCCAGCCGCCCGGCGCCCGCGGCGAGGTGGTGCCGATCGGTCGCTGAGCGCTACAGCCAGCGCTTCCGCCGGAACACCGCGTACATCGCGACCGGCATCCCCACCATCGACAGGAGCACCAGCGGCACCGCGACGCGCGGCGGCAGGATGTCGAGGTTCATGCCGAAGAACGTGCCGATGAAGTTCAGGGGCAGGAAGATGGTCGAGATGAGCGTGAGGCGCGTCATCACCGAGGAGAGCCGGTTGTTCGTGGACGACAGGTAGGCGTCCATCGCGGACGCGAGCAGGTCGCGCCCGGTGTCGATCTCCTCGGTGAGCCGGACGGCGTGGTCCACCACGTCGCGGAAGTAGATGGCGGTCTGGTCGCGCACCAGCGCCTGGCCGGGCCGCGCCAGCGCCGCGAACACCTCGCGCTGCGGGGCGAACCGCTTGCGGAGCAGCACGTGCTGCCGCCGCGCCGTCAGGACGCGGTCGAGCAGCTCCTGGTCGCTCTCGTCCCGGCGCTCCGCGAGCACCGACTCGGCCAGCTCCTCCACGTCCGCGGTGAGCGCGTCCACCAGCGTGAAGTGGGCGTCGGTGATGGCGTCGTGGACCAGGTACAGCGCGAAGTCCACGCCGCGCGCGAGCAGCTCGGGCTCGGTGGCGCACCGCTCGAACACCCGGTCCACCTCGGCGATGCGGGCGGCGTGCACGGTGACCAGCGCCTCGGCGGTGAGGAACGCGTCCACCTCGTGGGTGAGGAGCTCGGAGTCGTCCGGCGCGGGCGAGATGCGGTGGACCACCGTGAACAGGTTGTCCGTGTACTGCTCCAGCTTGACGCGCTGGTCCTCGTGCGCCGCGTCCTCGAGCGCGAGCGGGTGGAAGCGGAACCGCGCCGCCAGGAACGCCATGTTCTCCGCGGTGGGCGCGAGGTCGATCCACACCGGCGCCCCGGGGCCGGCCAGCTCCTCGCCGCCCGACCGCACCTGCCCGCCCTCGACCCGGAGCACCCGCATCCGCGGAGGGTATCACCGGGCTCGCGCGGCGTGGCGCGCCCGCGGCCGGGGTGATATCGGTCGGCCCGTGCCGTCCCGCTGGCTCCTCCCCCTGTGCGTCGCCGCCGCGCTCGCCTGCGCCGGCCCCGGCGCGCGTGCTCCCGCGCCGCCGCCGGCCGGCCTCGACGAGGCCGCCGCCCGCGAGGTGCTGCGGCGCTTCGCCGACGCGCTCCGCCAGGAGCGCTGGCCGGACGCGCACGCGCTCCTCTCCGCGCGCTGGCAGGGGGCGTACACCCCGGCGCGCCTGGCCACCGACGCCGGCGGCGCCGGGCCGGCCGGGAGGGAGGCGGCCGAGCGGGTGCGCGCGCTGCTCGGGCAGGGGGCGTCGCTCCGCGACGTGGGGGGCGCGCGGGTCCTGGACGTGGGCGGCGGACGGCGCGCGGTGCTGGTCGCCGAGGGCGGGCGCTGGCGCGTGGACGCGCTGGAGTGAGCGGCGGCGTTGAGAAGGCGAGGGCGCCCCGCTATAAAGGCCGACCATGCCGCTCGACAACGCCGCCGCGCTCGAAGCCCTGAAGAAGGTCATGGACCCGGAGCTTCACCGGGACCTCGTCTCCCTCGGGATGGTCAAGGATCTCTCGGTGGACGGCGACGCCGTGCGCCTGAAGGTGGAGCTCACCACCCCGGCCTGTCCGCTGAAGGACACCATCGGGCGCGACGTGGAGGGGGCGCTCCGGCGCGCCGGCTTCGCGCGGGTCGAGATCCACTGGGGCGCGCAGGTCCGCTCCGCGCCCGGCGTGGCGCAGTCGTCGCTCACCCCCGGGGTGAAGAACATCATCCTGGTGGGCGCCGGGAAGGGCGGGGTGGGCAAGAGCACCGTCGCCATCAACCTCGCGGTGGGCCTCGCCCGGCAGGGCGCCAAGGTCGGCATCCTCGACGCCGACATCTACGGGCCCTCGGTGCCGATCCTCACCGGCCTCGACCAGAAGCCCACCTCGCGCGACGGGCAGAAGCTCGATCCGCTCGAGGCGCACGGCATCAAGGTCATGTCGATCGGCTTCCTCATCGACCCGGAGCAGGCGCTGATCTGGCGCGGCCCGATGGTCACCGGCGCGCTGGTGCAGCTGCTGCGGGACGTGAACTGGGGCGAGCTGGACTACCTCGTGCTCGACCTGCCGCCGGGCACCGGCGACGTCCCGCTCACGCTCGCCCAGAACGTGCGCGCGGCCGGCGTGGTGCTGGTCTCGACGCCGCAGGACGTGGCGCTCGCCGACGTCATCCGCGCCAAGCTCATGTTCGACAAGGTCTCCATCCCGGTGCTCGGCCTCGTCGAGAACATGTCGTCGTTCGTGTGCCCGCACTGCCGCCACGAGACGGCCATCTTCGACAAGGGCGGCGCGCAGGCCGCGGCGGAGAAGATGGGCGTCCGCTTCCTGGGCGCGGTGCCCATCGACCTCGCCATCCGCGAGGGCGGCGACAAGGGCGTCCCGGTGGTCGCGGGCGCGCCCGACAGCCCGCAGGCCGAGGCGTTCCTGAGCGTGGCCCGCAACGTGGCCGGCGCGGTCAGCACGCAGGTGCTGAAGGCGCCGCGCCTGCCGGTGATCGGCGCGCAGCCGCGCGCCTGACCGAGGAGGCGCCGTGGAGGGGCGGCCGCCGTTCGAAGACGACGAGGTGCCGGCGGGCGAGCCGGACGACGCGCTCGACGCCCCCGGGCTGGAGCCGGACGCGGCGGCCGGCCCCGGCGTGCGCGGCCTCATCCCCGACACGGTCAAGAAGGCGCTGCTCGCCGGCGTGGGCGCGCTGTTCATGACCGAGGAGGGCGCCCGCCGGATGGCGCGGGACTGGAAGCTGCCGAAGGACGTCATCGCGTTCATCGGGCAGCAGGCGCAGGGCGCCAAGGGCGAGGTCCTGCGCGTGTTCTCCGACGAGGTGCGCCGCTTCCTGGAGTCGGAGGCGGTCCGCCGCGAGTTCCTGAAGGCGCTCTCCTCCATGGCCATCGAGGTGAAGGCGGAGATCCGGCTGAAGCCCTCGGCCGAGGGCGGGACGCCGCGGCCGGAGGTGAAGGCCGAGGTGAAGGCGCGGCGCCCCGGGGCAGCCCGCGGGCGCCGGACCCGGAAGGACCGGGCGTGACCCGGAAGCCGCTCCCGCGGCTCCTGCTCCTCGTCGGCGCGATCGGCGTCGGCGCGCTCCTGTTCCGGGCCGCGCCGCGCGACGTGGAGCTGGTCTACGACGTGCGCGGCATCCCGGGCGCGACCGGCCTCGAGGTGGAGGTGCGGCGCGGCGCCGAGCTGATGCGCCGCGCGGAGCTGCGCGTGGCCGCCGGGCAGGCGCTCGTGCACCACCCGGTCCGGCTGCCCGACGGCGCGTACCGGCTCGACATCCGCGTCGAGTCCCCGGACGGCGCGGTGGCGCTCGAGCGGCCGCTCGAGGTCCGCGAGGCCGGCACGGTCGTCCTGCCGCTCGCCCGCTGAGCGCGCGCGGCGGCGGGCGCCGCCCGGGCGTCGGCTGCGCGCGCGTGCCGCGGCGCGGCGGCGGGTGCAACGTTCCGGGGTGATCGACCTGCACTTCGTCGCGCCCGGCCTGGCGGTCGGGGCCTGCTTCCCGGCCGACGCCGCGCTGCGGCTCGCCCGCGAGCACGGGATCCAGCGGGTGCTGGACGTGCGCGGCGAGGCCTGCGACGACGCCGAGGCGCTGGGCGCGTGCGGGATCCGGCTGCTGCACCTGCCCACCCGCGACACCTGCGCGGTCTCGCAGGAGCGGCTGCGCGAGGGCGTGGCGTTCGCGTGCGAGGGGCTGGAGCGCGGGGAGCGCGTGCTGGTGCACTGCCAGTATGGCATCGGCCGCAGCGCGCTGGTGGCGCTCTGCGTGCTGGTGGCGCGCGGCGTCCCGCCGCTCGACGCGCTGGCGCAGGCCAAGGACGCGCGGCCGGTGATCTCGCCCAGCCCCGAGCAGCTGGAGGCGTTCGCGGCGTTCGCCGCGCGCGTGCGGGACGAGGCCGGGGCGGCCTGGCCCGTGCCGACGCTGGAGGCGCTCGGGATCATCGCCTGGCGCCACCTGCACGACGGGCGCGGGGCGGGGCCGGCGCCGGACGCGGCGCGGCAGGCGTCCACGCGGGCGTGAGCGTGCGCTGGTTCGGCGACCGGGAGCGCGAGGCGGAGCCCGGCGCGGCGCTCGCCGCGCTGCGGGCGCGGCTGGCGGGCGTGGCGGCCGCCGCCCCCGGGCCCGAGCGCCACGGCCTGCTCGCGGGCGCGCTGGTGGAGGCCTCGGCGCTCGCGCAGGGGCTGGCCGACGCCGAGCGCGCGGCGGCGGGGGCCGATGACGGCGGCCCGGCCGATCGCGCCGCGCTGGACCTGCTGGCGGCGCTGGCGCGCGCGCTCTGGGCCTCCTGGCGCGCCGGCGGGCGGGCGGCGCCGCCCGGGCCGGAAGCGCTGCTCGCGCCGCTCGAGCGGCTGCCGCGCCCCGCCGCGATCCGGCTGCGCCGCGCGGAGGGGCACGCGCTGTACGCGGTCTACCCGGAGTGTCACGCCGCCGCGGCGCGCGCGCTGGCGGGCTCCGACGCCGTGGTCATCGGGATCCGGTCGATCGGGCCCGGCCTCGCCGCGGCGGTGGCCGCCGGCGCCGGGCTGGCGCCGCCGCTCGCCACGGTGCGCCCGGTGGGCCCGCCGTTCCGCCGCGAGGTGCACCTCGGGCCCTCGCTCGCGGCGCGCGTCGCGGCCGCGCGCCGCGGCGTGTTCGCGGTGGCGGACGAGGGGCCGGGGCAGTCGGGGAGCAGCCTCGCCGCCGCGGTCGCCGCGCTGGAGGCGCTCGGCGTCCCTGCCGAGCGGGTGCACCTGTTCCCCAGCCACGCCGGCGGGCCCGGTCCCGAGGCCGGCGCGGAGATCCTCGACCGCTGGGCGCGCGCGGCCAGGCACCACGTGCCGTTCGAGGCGCTCCTGCTCGCGGATCACCCGCTGGCGCTGCACCGGTCGGCCGAGGACGTGCTCGGGCGCGCCGAGGCGCCGCCCGCGGATCTCTCCGCCGGCGGGTGGAGGCGGCACGCGTTCGCGCCCGGAGACCACGGCGCCTGGCCGCCGTCGCAGGGCTGGCGGGAGCGGCGGAAGTACCTGCTGCGCGCGGGCGGGCGCAGCTGGCTGGCGCGCTTCGCCGGGCTGGGGGCGGCCGGCGAGGCCGCGCTCGCGCGCGCCCGGACGCTGGCGGGCGCGGGGCTCGGGCCCGCGCCCGCGACGCTGCGCCACGGGTTCCTGTTCCTGCCCTGGCTGGAGGACGCGGTGCCGCTGCCGGCGGCGCGTCCTCCGCCGCGGGCCGTGCTGCTCGACGCGGCGACCCGCCACCTCGCGTTCGTCGCGCGCGCGTTCCCCGCCGCGCCGGACGCCGGCGCCGGGCCGGCCGCGCTGCTCGAGGCCGCGCGTGCGAACGCGCTCGAGGCGATCGGGGGCGACGCGCGGCGCGGCCTGGACGCGGCGGCGGCGCGGCTGCCGGAGGTGGTCCGGTGGGCGCGGCCGGTGGAGGTGGACGGGACCGCCGACGCCTGGGACTGGCTGGTGCGCCGCGACGGCGCGCTGGTGAAGGCGGACGCGCTCGACCACCACGCCGACCACGGCCTGGCCGGCTGCCAGGACGCGCTGTGGGACGTCGCCGGCGCCGAGCTCGCGCTCGGCCTCACGTCCTCCGAGGGCCAGGCGCTGGCGGAGCGGGTGCGGGCCGCTGCGCCGGGCGCGCCGCCGGGGCTGCTGCCGTTCTACCGGGTCTGCCGCGCGGCGCTGGAGCTGGCGCGCTGGTCGCTCGCCGCGGGCGACGGGGCGCTCGACCCCGCCGAGCGGGTGCGGCGGCAGGGCGCGCGCGCCGGCGCCGAGAGCGCGCTCCGGCGCGCGCTCGCCGCCGCCTGATCGCGCGCGCTGCGGCCTGTTCAGCGCGCCGACAGGGCGCTGTCCGTCCCCCGACGCGTCGGGCGCCGCGCGCGCCGGAGATCGCGGCATTCTGGCCAGATCCGTTCCGGCGCGACGGATGCAATACGGGAGGACGCGCCGGCACGGCCCCGTCCGCGGAAGCCGAGCCGGCCAGCGTCTCCCAAGAAGGAAGGAAGGTCACCATGAAGAAGCTGCTCATCGTCGTCGCCGCCCTCGTCGGCATGGCCGGTACCGCGCAGGCGCAGGAGCCCGCGCGCAAGTTCGAGATCTCGCCGTACGCCGGCGCCTACCTGGGCCTGGGCGACCAGCGCGACACGCTCAAGGACGCGTTCCTGCTCGGCCTGAAGCTCAAGTACGACGTCCACCCGTACGTCGCGGTGGTCGGCTCGTTCGCGTGGTCGCCCACCGAGGCGAAGCAGTACGGCGACGCCAAGCTCGATCTGTTCCAGTACGACCTCGGCCTGCAGGGCCAGTACCCCGTCGCGATCACCGCCGACTGGACGCTCAAGCCGTTCGTGGGCGTCGGCGTGGGCGCGCGCACCTACGAGTTCCGCGACCTCAACGTGGACTCCGAGACCGACTTCGTCTGGTACAGCGAGCTCGGCGCCAACGTCGAGCGCGGGCCGATCGCCTTCGGCGTCACGGCGCGCGACACCATGAGCGCGTACGACGGGCTCGCGGGCGAGCGCGACTCGACCACCCGGATCGACCTGCAGCTGGCCGGCCACGTCGGCGTGCGCTTCTAGGCAGGGACAGGCGGCGGCGCCTTCCCCCCTGCGCCGCAGCCCGGCGCCCGCGCGTTCCAGGGAGCGCGCGGGCGCCGTTTTTCTTGTGGCCGGGTGCGAGGCTCACGACGCGTCGAGCTCGCGCCCGCCGGGCGCGGTCGCGGCGGCGGGGAGGGTGAAGCGGAACCGCGTGCCCCGGCCGACGCGCGAGCGCACGCCGATCTCGCCGCCGTGGGCCTCCACGATCCCCTTCGCGATGGCGAGGCCGATCCCGAGCGCGCCGCCCTCGCGGCGCGGGGCGTCGTCGCGGACCTGGTACAGGCGCTCGAAGATGAGCGCCTGGTGCTCCTCCGGGATGCCGGGGCCGCGATCGGTGACCGAGACGGCCACCCGGTCCCCGACCGCCGCGGCGGCGAGGTGGATGGCCGAGCCCTCCGGCGCGTAGCGCTCGGCGTTCCCGAGCAGGTTGACCAGCACCTGCAGCACGCGCTCGCGCTGGCCCAGGGCCGCGGGCGTCCCCCGCGCCACGCGCGCCCGGACCCGCAGCCCGCGCTCGGCGAACCGGGGCGCGAGGGCCACCACCGCCTGCGTGATCACGTCCGCGAGCGGGAACGGCGCGAACGGCTCGGCGGGCCGCGCCAGCTCGTGGCGGGACAGCTCCAGCAGCTCCTCGATGAACGCGCGCAGGCGACGGCCGCTGCTCGCCACCACCTGGAGGGCGGTCCGCTGCCGCGCCGCGAGCGGCCCCAGCTTCTCGGCCAGCAGCAGGTCGGCGTACCCGAGCACCGTCACCAGCGGCGTGCGCAGCTCGTGCGAGACGTTGGCGAGGAAGTTGTCCTTGCGCCGGTCCGCCGCCTCGAGGGCCGTCACCGCGCGGCGCAGCTCCGCGGTGCGCCGCTCGACCTCGCTCTCCAGCCGGGCGCGCTCGTCGCGCAGCGCGCCCACCAGCCGCGCCTTGTCGAGCGCGATCGAGGCCTGCAGCGCGAACGCGTCGATGGCCTCCGGATCGCTGCGCCGGACCCGCGGCGCCGCCACCACCAGCGCCGCGGCGGCCCGCCCCTCGCGCAGGAGCGGGGCCAGGATCACCCGCCGGATGGCGACGAGCCGCGCCAGCCGCCGGAGGTCGAGCGGCGTCGCCGCGCCGAGGAGCCCGGCGGCGGCGCGGCGCGGCCGGTCGGTGTGCACGGTCCGGCGCTCCGCCAGGCAGCGCCGGAGCAGCGGCGCCTCCAGGGGATCGACGCGGACCGCCGCGAGCGGGGTCCCGAGCGCGCGATCGAGCGCGCGCCGGAGCGACGGCGGGAAGGACAGGAACCGCCACGTGAAGGCGGGCGGGCCGTCCGGCGCGGGGGCGAGGACGCCGCAGTGGTAGCCGAGCCGCGCCAGCTCGCGCGCCAGCACGCCGTAGACCGCCTCCTCGTCGGTCTCGACGCTGAGGTGCGCGCCCGCCAGGTGCAGCGCCGCCAGCAGCTCGCGCGCCTCCCGCTGCTCGGCGAGCGCGCGCCGCTCGCGGCTCACGTCGCGGGCGATGAGGTGGAGCACCGGCCGTCCGTCCAGCTCGATCCGGGCGCTGGTGAGCGCCACCGGCACCGGCTCGCCGCGCCGGCGCCGCAGCCGGGCGTCGTCCACCGAGGCCGTCGCGGTCCCCGAGAGCGCCTCCAGCAGCGCCCCCGCGTCGAGCGCCGGATGCTCCACGAGCCGCCCCAGCGTGAGGCGGCGCAGCTCCTGGCGGCCCCACCCGGTGAGCTGCGACAGGCGCTGGTTCGCCTCCAGCAGCCGCCCGGTCCCGGCGTCGAGCACCAGGATCGGCTCGCCGGCGGCCTCCTGGTAGACGCGGTACGCGGCGCGGCGCCCGGCCGCCTCGCGGCGGTAGCTCTCGCCCGCGAGCCGGCCCGCCGCCAGGCGCGCCACCGCGTCGAGCGCGCGCAGCTCGCCCGCGTCGAGCCGCCCGGCGGCCACCATCCGCAGCAGCACCGCCTCGCCGGGGCCGGCCTGGAGCCGGAAGAACACGGACGTCGCGGCCGGCGGCTGGACGTGGTCCGGCCAGAGCGCGTCGGCCAGCGCCGACTCGCACGGCGCGGTCAGCCGGAACGCCCGTGGCGCGGCCAGCAGCGGCCTCGCGGGCAGGTGGCCCGGCGCACCGTCGAGGAGGGTGGCGATCCGCCCCCTGAGGGTGCGGGAGGAGAGGGCAGGTCCCTCGACCGCCAGCGTGACCGCCGGCGCGGCCTCGCCGGGCGCCACGGCCAGGAGTTGGGCCAGCGGAACCCCGGCGGCCCGAGCCGCATCCCGCGCGATCTCCCGGTGGATCCTGAGCATGAAAGCGGCGCGCACCCCGGTTGGGATCTCGCGCTCGGCGCCGGATCGTCACACGCTCGAACGTTCGCTGACAAGCCCGGCATGGTCGCGCCGCGACGGCGCACGGCCGCCGGGCCACACCCGAGCGACGGAGGGAGCATGGGCAGCGGGATCGAGCGGCTGGCGGTGGTGGGCGCGGGGCAGATGGGCTCGGGCATCGCGCAGGTGGCGGCCCAGGCCGGGCTCTCGGTGCAGGTGGCGGACGCCACGCCCGAGCTGGCGCGGCGCGCGGTGGAGCGGCTCGGCGCGGCGCTCGCGAAGCTGGTGGAGAAGGGGAAGCTCGCGGCGGCGGAGCGCGAGGCGGTGCTGGGCCGGATCCGCGCGGTGGACCGGATCGAGGACTGCGCCGGCGCCGACCTCGCCATCGAGGCGGTGGTGGAGCAGGAGGCGGTGAAGGCCGACCTGTTCCGCCGGCTCGACGCGGTGCTCGCGCCGGGCGCCATCCTCGCGTCCAACACCAGCTCGATCTCGATCACCAAGCTCGCCGCCGGGACCCGCCGGCCGGACCGGTTCGTGGGGATGCACTTCATGAACCCGCCGCCGGTGATGCAGCTCATCGAGGTCATCCGCGGGCTGCAGACCTCCGACGAGACCTACCAGGCGGTGATGGCGCTCGCGAAGCGCTTCGGGAAGACCACCGTCACCTCGAAGGACTCGCCCGGCTTCATCGTGAACCGGATCCTGATCCCGCTGCTGAACGAGGCCTGCTTCGCGCTGCAGGAGGGCCTCGCCTCGCCGGAGGACATCGACACCGCGGTGAAGCTCGGCCTCAACCACCCCATGGGCCCGCTCACGCTGGCCGACTTCATCGGGCTCGACACCTGCCTGTTCATCGCCGAGGTGCTCCACCGCGAGCTGGGCGACGACAAGTACCGGCCCGCGCCGCTGCTGCGGAGCTACGTGGCGGCGGGCTGGAACGGCCGCAAGAGCGGGCGCGGCTTCTACACCTACGGCTAGCGGGAGGACGCCATGGCCTACGAGAACGTGCTCTGGGAGGTCGCCGACGGGATCGGCACCCTCACCGTGAACCGGCCGAAGCAGCTCAACGCGCTCGACCAGCGCACGCTGCAGGAGCTGGGCGCGGCGCTGGAGGAGGCGGCCCGGGATCCGGCGGTCCGCGCCGTGGTGGTGACCGGCGCCGGCGAGAAGGCGTTCGTGGCGGGCGCCGACATCGCGGCCATGGCGGGGATGGGGCCGTCGGAGGCGCGCGAGTTCGCGGCGCTGGGCCACCGGGTGTTCGCGCAGCTCGAGGCGCTGCCGGTGGTGACGGTCGCGGCGGTGAACGGCTTCGCCCTGGGCGGCGGCTGCGAGCTGACGCTCGCGTGCGATCTCGTCTACGCGAGCGAGCGGGCGAAGTTCGGCCAGCCCGAGGTGAACCTGGGGCTCATCCCGGGGTTCGGCGGCACCCAGCGGCTCACGCGCCGGGTGGGCCTGATGCGCGCGAAGGAGCTGGTGCTCACCGGCGAGAGCGTGGACGCCGCCACCGCGAAGGCCATCGGCCTGGCGCTCGACGTGCTGGCGCCGGCGGCGCTGCTCGACCACGCGCGGGCCAAGGCGCGGGCGGTGGCGTCGCGCGGCCCGGTGGCGGTGGCCCAGGCGAAGAAGGTCATGCAGCAGGGCGCCGACCTGGCGCTGTCCGAGGCGAACGCGCTCGAGCGGCAGGGCTTCGCGGCGCTGTTCGGCGGCGAGGACGCGAAGGAGGGCATGCGCGCGTTCCTGGAGAAGCGGCCGGCGCGCTGGAGCGGGCGTTGACGCACCGTTGACGCAGGGCGCGGTGGCCTGAGACGCTGCGGGCCGAGGCTGCACCTTCCAGAAAGGACGTTCCATGGACATCCAGCTCACCGAGGAGCAGCGCCAGGTCCGGGACCTCTGCCGGGAGTTCGCCGATCGCGAGCTCAAGCCGCACGCGCGGCGCTGGGACCGCGACCACGAGTTCCCCGCCGCCGCCGTGAAGCAGCTCGGCGAGATGGGGCTGATGGGCGTGGCCGTGCCGGCGGAGTGGGGCGGCGCCGGGATGGACAACGTGTCGTACGCGCTCGCGATGGAGGAGATCTCGCGCGGCTGCGCCGGCACCGGCGTCATCATGAGCGTGTCGAACTCGCTCTACTGCGACCCGGTGCTGAAGTACGGCACCGACGCCCAGCGCAAGGAGTTCCTCGAGCCGTACGCGCGCGGCGAGAAGCTCGGCTGCTTCGCGCTCACCGAGCCCATGAGCGGCTCGGACGCGGCCGAGATGCGCACCGTGGCGGTCCGGCGCGGCGACGAGTACGTGCTCGACGGCACCAAGAACTTCATCACCAACGGGCCGCAGGCCGACGCGGTGCTCGTGTTCGCCATGACGGACAAGGCGAAGCGGCACAAGGGCATCAGCGCGTTCCTGGTGCCGACCGACGCGCGCGGGTTCAGCCGGGGCAAGCCGGACGACAAGGTGGGCATCCGCGCCTCCGGCTCCTGCTCGCTGTTCTTCGAGGGCTGCGCCCTCCCGGCCCGCTACCGGCTCGGCGAGGAGGGCGACGGGTTCAAGATCGCCATGGGCACGCTGGACGGCGGCCGGATCGGCATCGCCGGCCAGGCGCTCGGCATCGCGGTGGCGGCGTTCGAGGAGGCGGTGGCCTACGCGAAGGAGCGCAAGGCGTTCGGCCAGCCCATCACCCAGTTCCAGGCCATCCAGTTCATGCTCGCCGACATGGCCACCGAGATCGACGCGGCCCGGCTGCTGGTGCTGCGCGCCGCCTCCGCCAAGGATCGCGGCGTGCGCCACAGCGCCGAGAGCGCCATGGCGAAGCTCTTCGCCTCCGAGATGAGCGAGCGCGTCACCTCCAAGGCGATCCAGATCCACGGCGGCTATGGATACGTGAAGGAGTTCGACGTGGAGCGCCACTGGCGCGACAGCCGCATCACCGAGATCTACGAGGGCACCAGCGAGATCCAGCGCCTCGTGATCTCCGCCTCGGTGCTGAAGGGCTAGCCGCCCGCACCCCGACCGAGCGCTCCACCGGCGCCCCGCCCAGGGCGGCCCCGCGCCGGGCGGAGCCACACCCGGATCCTGCATGGACTTCGAGCTCGACGACACGCAGCGCGCGATCCAGGACACGGCGCGCGCCTTCGCCCGCGAGGAGGTCGCGCCGGCCGCGGCCGAGAACGACCGGCTGCGGCGCTTCCCGGCGGACCTGATCCGCGGCCTCGGGGAGCTGGGGCTGCTGGCGGTGAACGTCCCGGCGGCGTACGGCGGCTCGGAGGCCGGCGCGGTGGCGTACGCGCTCGCGATCATGGAGATCGCGGCGGCCGACTGCGCGACCGCGGTGACCATGGCCGTCACCAACATGGTGGGCGAGCTCATCGCGCGGTTCGGCACCGAGGCGCAGAAGCAGCGCCACCTGCCGCGGCTCGCCGCCGCCGAGGTGCTGGCCGGCGCGTTCGCGCTCTCCGAGCCGCAGGCCGGCAGCGACGCGGGCGCCATGCGCACGCGGGCGGTCCGCCGCGGCGGTGGCTGGGTCATCGACGGCGCCAAGCAGTGGATCACGAGCGGTGACGTGGCCGGGGTGCTGGTGGTCTGGGCGCGCACCGGGCCGGCGGAGGGCGGGGGCGGGGTGACCGCGTTCCTGGTCGAGGCGGGCACCCCCGGGCTGCAGGTGGGGCGGCACGAGGACAAGCTCGGGATCCGCGCCAGCTCCACCGTGGCGCTCTCGTTCGACGGGTGCGAGGTGCCGGACTCGGCGCGCCTCGGCGAGGTGGGCCAGGGGCTGCGGGTGGCGTTCGCGGCGCTCGACGGCGGCCGGGTCGGCATCGCCTCGCAGGCGACCGGCACCATCCGCGCCGCGCTCGACGCGAGCGTCCGCTACGCGCGCGACCGGCAGGCGTTCGGCGTCCCCATCGCCGAGCACCAGGCGGTCGCGTTCATGCTCGCGGACACGGCGGTGGAGCACGACACGGCGCGCCTCCTGGCGCTCCGCGCGGCGGCGCTCAAGGAGGCCGGGCGGCCGTTCACGCGCGAGGCGTCGATGGCGAAGCTGTGGGCCTCGGAGGCCGCGCAGCGAGCGGTGGGCCGGGCGGTGCAGATCCACGGCGGGGTCGGCTACACCGAGGACTTCCCGGTGGCGCGCTACTTCCGCGACGCGCGGGTGCAGACGATCTACGAGGGCACGAGCGAGATCCAGCGCCTCGTGATCGCGCGGGAGCTCCTGAAGGACGGCGGGTAGCCGGCGCGCGGGTAGGTGCGCCGCGCCGCGGGCGCTCAAGCGGTGCGCGCGGTGCCGTCGTCGTCGGTCTGGATGAGGTGCCCGGTCCGCTCGCGCTTCACCCGCAGGTACTCGACGTTGAACGGGTTGGCCGGGGAGGGCAGCTGGATCCGCCCCCGCACCGGGATGCCGGCCTCGGCGAGCCCGGAGAGCTTCTGCGGGTTGTTCGTGATGAGCTCCACCGAGCGGACGCCCAGCAGGCGGAGCATCTCGGCGGCGACGTCGTAGCGCCGCAGGTCGTCGGGGAACCCGAGCAGCCGGTTCGCCTCGTAGGTGTCGTGCCCCTGGGCCTGGAGCGCGTAGGCGCGGATCTTGTTGCCGAGCCCGATGCCGCGGCCTTCCTGGCGCAGGTACAGGAGCGCGCCGCGGCCGCGGGCCGCGACGAGGTCGAGCGCGCGGTCGAGCTGCGCGCGGCAGTCGCACTTCAGCGAGCCGAGCACCTCGCTGGTGAGGCACTCCGAGTGGACGCGCACCGCGACGGACTCGCCGGCCACGTCGCCCATCACCATGGCCACGTGCTCGACGCCGGTGCGGCGCTCCCGGAACACCACCGCGCGGAACAGGCCGCGCTCCGTCGGCAGCGGGGCCTCCGCGTACAGGTCGATGGTCGCGGCGCTCGCCTCGTGGGCCGCGCGTCCCTTGCGGCCGGCGACCGCCACCAGGTTGCTCATCTCGGATGCTCCTCAGGGTCGCGCCCGCGAAGCGGTGCGCCAGCGGGCTGCACATAACGGCCGACGGCGACCCCGGTCAAGCCGAACGCTCTCCCGAAATCGGGGTGCGGCAGGTGCGCGGGTGAGCGCATTGACATCGTCGATTCGCGCGGTTAGGTGACTCGCGCCATGAGTGCCGACCTCTCGTCAGGGGACCTCGCCCGAGCGACGGGGAACACCGTCCGGACCATCCGCTTCTACGAGGAAGAGGGCCTGCTGCGCCCGGCGGAGGTCAGCGACGGCGGGCACCGGCGCTACACCGAGGACGAGCTGGAGCGGCTGCGGCTCATCACCGACCTGCGGGAGCTGGGCCTGGCGCTGGGCGAGATCCGCACGCTGCTCGAGCTGCGCAGCGGGTGCGTCACCGCGGCCGAGTTCGCCATCCGGTTCCAGCAGGTCCTGGCCGGCCACCTGGAGCAGGCGCAGCGCCGGCTCGAGCGGATGCGGCGGGTGAAGAAGGAGCTGCTCGACGCGCTCGCCAGCATCCAGGAGCGGCTGTCGTCGGAGGGCGCCGAGCAGTGCCCGTGCGCGGTCGCCGAGGCCGCGCGCGCGCCGCGCATCGTGAAGGTCCTCGCGCGGCAGGAGGGGTGCTGCAAGCACCCGGAGCACCACCACGTGCACGACGCGGCGGGCGAGCCGGCGGGGCGGTCCGTCGTCGCGGGCGACCCCCAGGTGCCGCTGCCCGGGCTGGCCGTCGCGGCGCACCCGCAGCACGACGATCCCGCCGCCGACCCGCAGCTCCGTCCGGCCGCCAAGCGCGGCGCCGGCTTCTGACCCGACCTCGCGGTTCCGACGTTCGCCGTCGCGCGCCGGGCAGGGCGCGCGCGATCCTCACCGCAGCGACGCCTCGAAGGCGACCCCCGACGGCTCGAGGCGAGCGCCGCCTGGGCCGGCCGACCCGGCCCCGCGTCGAGTTACCATAATCCATATTATCGGACGTCCTGTGGGGATCGCGGGATCTGCTGGATTCCCTGGGCGGCAGCCGTTTCGCGCGCCCCGGAGGTCGCCGCCGGTGCGCTCGGCCGCGGTTGCCGGCGTCGCCCTGGCGCCGCACCCTTCACCCGACCCGACGCACACGGAGGAAGCCCGCCATGGCGCTGCTCTCGAGGACCTCGAGGATCCCGCCGCTCGAGCGGCCGCGCCGTCAGCTGGCGCTCGCCCGCATCGGCACCGCGCTCGCAGCGACGAGCATGGGCGCGCTCGCGCTCGGCGCGGTCGCGGTGGGCGCGCTCGTCATCCGGCGGCTCGCGGTGAAGCGCGCGCGGATCCACCGGCTCGAGATCGACGAGCTGATCGTGAACGGCCGGCCCTTCCAGCCGCAGGCCTGACACGGTTGCCCAAAACAGGAGTTGAGGTCAGAGGCGCGGGATGATCTTCTGCGCGCGATGACGCTCACGCCCCCGCCGACCGAGCCCGCCCAAGTTCGCCGCAGGCAGCGCCGAGATCCCGATCCGCACTTCAAGCCGGACACGAGCCACCAGCTCGACGCGATCCTGGGCTGCCCGGCGGAGAGCGTCCCGAAGGATCATCTCGCCTGGGCGGTGCTCGAGATCGTCGAGCAGCTCGACACATCGGCGGTCGAGGCCGGCTACTCGTCGCTCGGCCGTCACGGTTATCACCCGAAGAGCACGCTCGCCGTCTGGGTGTACGCGAGCCTCATCGGACTTCATCACTCGACCAAGGTGGCCCGCGCGCTGGGGACGGACGCGGCGATGCGGCTCGTCGCACGTGGCGGGAAGCACTCGGGCGCGACGCTGCGCCGGTTCCGGCAGCGCAATGCCGTGCTGTTCGCCGCCGCCATCGACGCCACGGTGCGCCTCGCGCACGAGCGCGGGCTGCTCGACGCGAAGGACCTCGCCATCGACAGCGTCCGAATCCGGGCGCACGCCTCGACGAAGGCGGTGAGGACGCGCGAGCGCTCCACGCGGCGGCTCCGCGAACTCGAGGGGATCGATCCGCGAGACCTGCCGAAGGGCAGCCGGATGGAGCACGCGGCAAAGCTCAAGAAGCATCGCGAGGCGCTGGCGCTGTGCGACGAGCGCGACGTCACGAACGTGGTGCTGACGAGCCCCGCGGCCGCACTGATGAAGTTCCCGTCGGGCGCGGGTCTGCCGGGTCATCGCGTCACCGTCACCGCGAGCGGGCAGAGGACCCGCTTCGTGATCTCCGTGCTGGTGGACGCGGCGACGAACGACTACGGCAAGCTCGAGGGAGCGGTGAACCAAGCGCGAGAGGCCCTCCTGCGGGCGGGTGTGCCGGAGGAATCGAAGCTCCAGTTCGCCGCGGACGCAGGTTACTGGAGCGAGCCGGATCTTTCGTTCGCACTGCGTTCCCGCGAGTGGGCCGACATCCTCGTCGCCGAACCCGGCAAGGAGAACGGGCATGACGACAGGACGGCTCCGTACTTTGGGCGGCGCGCCTTCGAGATCGACGGCGAAACCGCCGTCTGCCCGGCAGGCACGCGTATGCGCGGCCCCTATCAGGACTCGGCGGTCGGCCGGCTGAAGTGGATCGGCGTCGGCTGCGCGGAGTGCCCGCAGAAGCCGCAGTGCACGCCCGGACGTGAGCGCGCCCTCACCGTGAGTCCGGCTGCGGAGGCGATGCGGGACCGGCTACAGGGCAAGGGGGCACGCGAGCGCTACAACCGGCGCATCGCGACCGTTGAGCCGGTGTTCTCCGCCATCGAAGACACGATGGGGTTCCGTCGCGTCAGCTCGCGGCTCCCCGAGACGGTCCGGGCGGAGATCCTGCTCAAGATCCTCGCCCACAACGTCGGTCGCCTCGTCACGGCGAAGCGGGTTCGCTGTGTCTACGTGCTCGTCGAGGAATTCTGATCAACCCTGTGAGAGCACGTGAACCCATCCCCTCCCGTCGCCGCGGCGGCCGATCCGCGTCGCATCGCGTCGTTGCTCCTCCCTCACATGCCGACGGGCATGCTCGGTCGTCGCGCCTCGCGCTGCTCGCGTCTCGACCGCCTGGCTCGGTCCGGGGATTGATTCACGCGCTCTGAGCGCGCCGCCCCGGCGGCGGCGCTCAGTCGACGGACGCCGTCGCGACCGGCTCGATCCGGACCGGGCCCGCCGGCCCATCGGCGCCCGAGGCTCCGTCGGGCCCGGCGGCACCGTTCGGGCCCGACGGGCCGTCGAACCCGCCGGACAGGTGGACGGAGCGCCCGCCCTCCGGGCACAGCGACGCGCGGCGCCCGCCGGCGCCCCCGTCGCCGCCGTGGCCGCCCATCCCACCCCGGCCGCCGCGTCCCCCGCGGCCGCCCTCGCTCGCGGCCAGGGTGCCGGCGAGCGCGAGCGTGTCGGCGAGGAGCGCGGCGGGCGCGCGCACCGCGACGTGCACCGCGCCGCCGCGGCCGCCCGGCTGGCCGGAGCCGCCGGCCTCCCCGTCCTCGCCCGCGCCCCCGGGGCCGCCGGAGGTCGCGTCCGAGCCCATCATGCACGAGGCGTCCATCCCGCGCGTGCCGGTCGAGCCGTCGCGGCCGCGGCTGCCGTTCCGTCCCGACGACCCGGCGGCACCGCGGCTCACCACCCGGAACGCCGTCGCGTCGGCGCGCTCGAGCACGGCCAGGCGGCGCCCGCCCGGGGACGTGGCGGTGACCAGCAGCCGATCGGCGTCCACCCGCTCGAGCTCGACCGCGAGGTCCGGCCCGGGCGCCCCGGGCTTCGCGCCCTCGAACACCCATGCGCCGGGCCGCTCGTACCGCACCGGCCAGCGCACCACGCCCGCGAGCACGCCGCCGGCCCGGATCGCCACCTCGAGCCGGGCGCCGCCCCGGGCGACCGCGGCCAGCGCCGGGAGGTCCACGCGCTCGCGCACCACCACGTCCGCGCCGCGCAGCGCCGCGAGCGGCGTGTCCACCGAGAGCGCCGCCGGATCGAGGCACGGCGTGGGATCCAGCGGGCGCCCGGGCGCGCACGGGCGGCCCGGCCGCGAGAGCCCGGCGACCTCGACCGTGAGCGCCTCCGCCAGGTGCACCGGCGGGAGCACGCCGGGCCTGCCGCCGTCGCCGAGCGCGAGCAGCGTGGCGGTGCCGTCCGCGGGCGACTGCCGCGCCAGGATCGTCGCGGCGGGGATCCGATCGGTCTCGAGCGCCGCCCGCAGCGGCCGGTGCTCCTGCGGCGAGATCCGGTAGGCGCCGTCGCGCACGACCGCCGCCTCGACCTCGGTCGCCCGGGCCTTCACCTCGGGGAACGGCGACGCGGCGATCCGCACCCGGACCAGGGCGCGCTCCGCCTCGGCGCGCGTATCCGGGTCCAGCAGCCGGTGCGCGAGGAGCCGCAGCGCGGCCTCGTCCTGCGACGCGGCCAGGGCCGCCAGCCGGGCGGCGTCCACGCGCCGGCCCTGCCAGTCCCCTTGCTCGGCCTCGAGCGCGGCCACGAGGGCGCCGGCCCGCGCGCGCGCCACGGGGCCGAGGCGATCGCCGTCCAGCCGCGGCCGCAGCTCGGCCAGCACCGACGCGCGGACCTGCCGCGAGCCGGCCAGGCCCGGCGCGCGCTCGAGCGCGATCCGGTGCAGCGCCTCCAGCTGCGCCTGGAGCGCCGGGTCGCGCTCGACCTCTGGCGCCTCGACGAGGTCCGCCTCGGCGCCCACGATCCGATCGACCAGGTCGCGGGCCCGGTCGTCCGGCATCGCCGCCAGCAGCGGCTCGACGCACTCGGCCCAGGTCGGCGGGGGCACCGTGTCGGCGCGGAGCGCGCCCAGCAGCACGCCCGGCGTCCGCCGGGACCGGCGCACGTCCTCCGGCACCGCTCCGCCCCGGGCGCACACCCGTCCGTCGGCCCCGGGCTGGCCGAGGTACGCCACGAGCGCCTCCGGGGATCCGGTGCCGGCGAGGCCGGCGGCGGTCATGGGGAGCTTCGATCCGGCGCAGCCCGCCAGCAGCACGGCGAGCGACGCGGCGCGCACGGCGAACGCGGCGGACGGCCTCATCGTGAAACCCTCCACCCGGTGAGTACCCTGCCCGCCGCCCCGAGGTTAACTGGAAGTGCGGTGGAGCCCCGTGAGGGGACGCCGAGGCGTGGCGAGCGGGACCCGCGGCCGAGCGACGCAGGGGCGCTCCCGGCGGCGCCCCCGCCCCTGCCCGGCGCTAGAGTGGCGCGCGCGCAGCGGATTCCGCGCGGCGCAGGAGCGCGCCCCATGCCCTCGTCCCGTCCCGGACCCGACTGGCTGCGTCACCCGGTGAGCCTCGCCGGGGCGGCGCTGGCCACGGTCTCCGGCGTCCTGGTGGTGGTGCTGTTCGCCGCCAGCCTGCTCGGCCTGGAGGGCGGCCCGTACCTCGGCATCCTCGCCTACCTGCTGCTCCCCGGGCTGCTGGTGGCGGGCCTGATCCTCGTGCCGGCGGGCGCGGCCCTGGAGCGCCGCCGCCGGGTGCGCCTCGCGGCGCGGGGGGCACCGGAGCCGCCGCTCCCGGTGATGGACCTGAACCAGCCGCGCACCCGGCGCCGGCTGCTGGTGTTCCTGGGCCTCACCACCGTGAACCTGCTGCTGCTGGGCATCGCCTCGTACAAGGGGCTCGAGGTGATGGACTCGCCGGCGTTCTGCGGGTCGTGCCACAGCGTGATGGACCCGGAGGCCTCGGCGCACCGGCGGTCGGCGCACGCGCGGGTCGCCTGCGTCGAGTGCCACATCGGCCCGGGCGCGAGCTGGTTCGTGAAGTCGAAGCTCTCCGGCGCCTGGCAGGTGGTGTCGGTCGCGCTCGATCTCTACCCGCGCCCGATCCCCACGCCCGTCCAGAACCTGCGCCCGGCGCGCGACACCTGCGAGCAGTGCCACTGGCCCACCAAGCTGGTGGGCGACCGGCTGAAGGTGATCACCCGCCACGCCGACGACGCCGGCAGCACGCCGCTGCGCACCGTGCTGGTGGTCCACGTGGGCGGGGCGCAGGGGCTCGGGGCGCGGACCCGCGGCATCCACTGGCACGTGGACCCCGGCGTGCGCATCCGCTACCTCGCCGACGAGAAGCGCGAGACCATCGGGACGGTCGAGCTGACCGGCCCGGACGGCGCACGCGCCACGTTCCGCTCGAAGGCGCCCGCCGGCGAGGCGCGCTGGCGCGAGATGGACTGCGTGGACTGCCACAACCGGCCCACGCACGTGTACCGGTCGCCGGAGGACGAGGTGGACGCCGCGCTGGCGGCGGGGCGCATCGACGCGGCGGCGCTCCCGTTCGCGCGCCGCGAGGCGCTGAAGGCGCTCCGCGCCGGGTACCCGTCCCACGAGGCGGCGCGGGCGGGCATCGCCGCGGCGCTCGGCGCGTTCTACGCCGGGCCGGAGGGCGACGGCGCGCCGCGCGAGGCGGTGGAGCGCGCCGCGAGCGAGCTCGGCGACGCGTGGGCGCGCAACGTGTGGCCCTCCATGCGCATCGCCTGGGGGACCTATCCGTCGCTGCTCGGCCACGAGGCCGCGCCCGGGTGCTTCCGCTGCCACGACGGCGACCACGAGACCGAGGACGGCCGGGCCATCCGCGCGGACTGCGATCTGTGCCACGAGATCCTCGCGCAGGACGAGAAGGACCCGGCCGTCCTGAAGCTGCTCGCCCCGTGAGAACGTTGGCGCCCCAAGGATCTCGCCGGGCGCGCCTTCCGCTCCCGCCGCGGCGGCACGCGTGGTAGCTTGGGCCGCCATGCCGATGCCCCGAGCCGTGCTCGCCACCGCGCTCGCCGCCCTGCTCTCCGGGGGCTGTGAGCGCTCACCGCAGCCCGCCGCCGGCGCTCCGCCGCAGCCCGCGCCCGGCGCCGCGGCCCCCGCGCCCGCGGCGCCTGCAGACGCCCCGCCGGCGCCCTCCCCCGGCGCCGCCGGCGCCGCCGCGCCCGCGGAGGCACCCGCCCCCGCGCAGCCCGGCGCCGCCGCCGATCCCGCCGCCGCGTTCACCGTGCTCCGCGACCCGGTCGCGCTGGAGCCCGGCGGCGCGGCGCTGCCGCTCGCGCTCCAGGCCGAGACGGTGGTGGACGCCGGCGCGCACTTCCGCCTCGACCTCACGGTCGCCAGCGCCGACGCCCGCCTGGCCCTGCTCGACGCGAACGACGCGGCGGTGGCCGCGGCCGGCACGCACGAGGTGGGCACCACCACGCGCCTGACCCTCTCGCCCTCCGAGCCGCTGCGGCCGGGCAGCCGCTACACGCTCCGCCTCGACGGCGCCGCCACCCGCGAGTTCCACGACGCGGCCGGCAAGGCGTACGCGCCGGCCGGCCTCAGCGTGCTGGTCGCCGGCACGCCGCCGCCGCCCGAGCCGAAGCCGCAGCCCGCGAAGCGCAAGCGCCGCGCGCGGTGACGGGGCGTCAGGGCGCCGAGCGGCGCTCGAGCTCGCCCAGCACGGCGCGGTCCGCCTCGAGGAAGTCGTAGCCGGCCAGCGTGCCCACCGGCGCCCAGGCGATCTCGGCCACCCCGAGCGCGCACGGCACCTGGTCCGAGGCGAGCGCGCCGGCGTAGAACGCCAGCTCGACCTCGAGCGCCGGGTAGCGGTGCTCGTGCCGGAGCAGGAGCGCGCCCACCGCGAGCTCGCAGCCCAGCTCCTCGCGGATCTCGCGCCGGAGCGCGTCGGGCTCGGACTCGCCGGCCTCGACCTTGCCGCCGGGGAACTCCCACTGGCCGCGCAGGCCGTCGCGGTCGGGCCGGCGGGTGACGAGGATGGCGTCGCCCCGCCGGACGACGGCCGCGACGACGCGGATCCGCTTCACCGCAGGTCGAGCGCGAGCAGGTCGCCGCCGTTGGAGAGCACGTACACGCGCTCGCCGCCGACGCCCGGCGTGGAGGAGATGCCGGTGCCGGGGTCGAGCACGCGCAGCGTGCGCCCGCTCGACGCCTCCAGGAACCGGAGCCCGCCCTGGCCGGCGGGCACGAGCACCCACGGCCCGGCGATCACCGGCGCGCCGCCGCCGGGCGCGCCGCCCAGCGGCGCCGTCCAGAGGACGTGGCCGGCCGCGGGGTCGAGCGCGTGGACCGAGCTGGAGGTGACCGCGATCACGGCCCCGCGCCCGAGCACGAGCCGCGCCGCGCCGGGGGCGCGGAAGGCCCAGACCGGATCGCCGGTGGCCGCGTCCATCGCCAGCACCGCGCCGGAGAACGCGGTCGCGTACAGGTGCTTGCCGTCGAGCTGGATCGCGTCCACGTCGAGGTAGTCGCCGGCGGGCGCCACGGTGCGCTCCCACCGCGTCGCGCCGTTCGCCACGTCGAGCGCCGCCACCCAGCCGTCGGAGTAGCCGGCCCACACCGTGCCGCCGCGGGCGACCGGCCAGGCGGCGCCGCGGACCGTGAACCCGCCGCGCGCCTCGCGCCGGTGGTGCCACTTCCAGGCGCCGGTCTTCGCGTCCACCGCGAACAGCGTGTCCTGCAGGCTCATCACGAAGACGGTGCCGTCCGCGACGGCCGGGCGCGTGCCCAGCTCCTCCTTCGCGTCGTAGCGCCACAGCTCCTTGCCGGTGGCCATCGCCAGCGCGTAGAGCCGCCCGTCGGTGCACCCGACGTAGGCGACGCCGTGGTCGATGGCGGGCGGCGCCCAGAAGCTGCCCGCCGTGCGGAGCTCCCAGGCCACCGAGCCGTCCGGCCGGAGCGCGTGGACCCAGCCGTCGCGCGTGCCGAACACCGCGTAGCCGGTCTCCGGGTCCACCGCCACGCCGCCCGGCTCGAGCGGGCGCGACTCCATCGCCTGCGGCCCGACCACCGGGCGCATCCAGGCGATGCGGTACAGGTCCAGCGGGCCGGCCGGCAGGCGCGACGACACGCCCGGCCCCGCCGCCAGCGCGAGCGCCAGCGCGAGCGCCGTCACTCCTTGCCACCCAGCCGCGCGAGCCGCTCGGACGCCTCGGGCGTGAGCAGCGAGTCCTTGTGCTTCTCGGCGAAGCCGGCCAGCAGCGCCCTGGCCTCCGACGCCTTCCCCGCGGCGGCGAGCACGCGGGCCCGCTCCAGATCGGCTAGGTCGGCCATCTTCGGCGCCTCGGTGGCGAGCCGCTCGTACGCCTGCGCCGCGCCGGCGAGATCGCCCTTCGCCTCCCGGACCAGCCCGACGCCCTCCAGCGCGCCGAAGCGGAACGAGTCGTCGGCGGGGGCGTCCTTCAGGTAGCGCTCGTAGGACGCGAGCGCGGCGTCCCAGTCGCCCAGCTTGTAGTGCGCGTCGCCGCGGGCCAGCTCGGCCAGCAGCGCCGGGCCGGTGCCGCCGTGCGCCGCGATCACCTTGTCGGCCTCGGCGATGACCGCGCGCTGCTTCGCCTCCTGCGTCGGGAAGAACGGCCCGGGCACGCCGGGGAGCGGCACGCTCGACACCTCGCCGCCCATGGCCGCGAGCAGGGCCGAGGCGGCCGCGCCGGCGGTCTGCTCGCGCTGCGCGCGCAGCGCGGAGACGGCCGCCACGATCACCAGCGCCGCCACCACCGCGCCGCCCGCGATGACGAGGTGCTTCTTCCGGGAGGCGGCCCAGCTCGCGGCCTGCGTGGCCGCCACCTGGAACTTGTCCGGCTCCTTCATGTCCTTCCGGGTGATCACGGTGTCCTTCGACATGGCGCCTCTCGGGTGCGTGCTCGGCGAAAATGTGAGGAAAACCGGGCCAATCTAGGCGGCTACCCGGGGGGCGTCAAGCGAAAGCCCGCCCCGCCGGGCCGGCCCGACCGCCCTACTCGCGGGGCCGCCGCGGGCGGGCGCGGTGCTGGCGCTCCTTGAACACCAGGCGCATCGGCACCTCCAGCCCGAACGCGTCGCGGAACCGGTTCTCGATGTAGCGGCGGTAGTGGTCGGTCAGGCCGTCCGGGTGGTTGGCCTGGATGACGAACGTGGGCGGGGCGTAGGCCACCTGGGCGACGTAGTAGAGCTTCACCCGGCGCCCGCGGGCAATGGGGGCCGGGTGCTCGTCCTGCAGCGCCTCGAGCAGCTCGTTGAGCTGCGGCGTGGGGAACCGGGCCCGGTACTGCTCCACCAGGCGCGCGGCCTTCTCCAGCACGCGGTGCACGCCGCGCCGCTCCTTCGCGGAGACGAACAGCATCGGCGCGAAGCCCACGAACGGCAGCCGCTTGGTGAGCTCCTTGCGGTACCAGTCCTGCGTGGCGCCCTCGCGCTCGGCGATGTCCCACTTGTTCACCACGATGACCAGCGCCTTGCCCTTCTCCGCCACCAGGCCGAGGAGCCGAGCGTCCTGCTCGACGCCGGCCTCGGTCGCGTCGAGGAGGCACGCCACCACCTCGGCCTGATCCATCGCCTTCATGGCGCGGACCACCGAGAACGACTCGACCTTCAGCGCGATCGAGCGCTTGCGCCGGATCCCGGCGGTGTCGGTGACCACGAAGCGCCGCCCCTTGTGCGCGACGAGCGAGTCGATCGCGTCGCGGGTGGTGCCGGGCACGTCGGAGACCACGAAGCGCTCCTCGCCGAGCAGCGCGTTCACGAACGTGCTCTTGCCCACGTTGGGCCGGCCCACGATGGCGAGCCGGATGTCGCCGACCGGCCGCTCCGCCTCCGACACCTCCTGCGGCTCGTCGGCCTCCTCCGGCGCCGGCGGGAGCGGCGGGAGCGCGAGCTTCTCGACGATCGCGTCCACCAGCCCGGACACGCCGCGCCCGTGCTCGGCCGAGACGGCGTGCACCTCGCCGAACCCGAGCCCGTAGAACTCGGCCAGCGGCACGTCCTCCTCGGTGCGGGCGGTGTCCACCTTGTTCACCGCGACGAACAGCGGCTTGCCGGCGCGCCGGAGCAGGTCCGCCACGTTGCGATCGAGCGCGGTCAGGCCGTCGCGGCCGTCCACCACCAGCACCACCGCCGAGGCCTCGTCCACCGCGAGCTGGGCCTGCTCGCGCACCTGCGACATGAGCCGGTCGCGCGACTCGGGCTCGAAGCCGCCGGTGTCCACCACCGAGACGGCGCGGCCCTCCCAGATCACGTCGGCGTAGTTGCGGTCGCGGGTCACGCCGGGCACGTCCTCCACGATCGCGACGCGCCGGCCGGCCAGCCGGTTGAACAGCGTGGACTTCCCGACGTTGGGGCGGCCCACCAGCGCCACCACGGGACGCGGGGCGGTCACAGGCCGAACCTCTTCAGCGCGCCCTCGCGCTCGCTCCAGCGCTCGTCCACCTTCACCGTCAGCGACAGGAACACCTTGCACCCGAGCAGCCGCTCCAGCCCCTCTCGCGCGCGCGTGCCGATCTTCTTCAGCATCGCGCCCTGCTTGCCGATCACGATCGCCTTCTGCGAGTCGCGCTCGACCACCACCAGCGCCGAGATGCGGACCAGCCCGCCGCGCTCGCGCCGGCCGGACTCGTCGAACTCCTCCACCTCGACCGCGGCCGAGTACGGGATCTCCTGGCGCGTCTGCAGCATCACCTGCTCGCGCACGTACTCCGCCGCCAGCGCGCGCTCCGCCTGGTCGGTGAGCACGTCGGCCGGGAACAGCGGGGCGTCGGACTCGGGCAGCCGCCGGATGAGCGCCTGCACCAGCGTGTCCACGTTCTCCCCGGTGAGCGCCGAGAACGGGACGATGTCGGCCCAGTCGTGCAGGCCGCGGTACGCGTCGATGACCGGCAGCAGCGTGGCGCGGGGCGCGCGGTCCATCTTGTTGACGCCCAGCACCGCCGGCTTCCGCGCGCGCCGGACCTCGTCGATCGCCCAGCGGGTGGACTCGCCCACCTCGACGCGGCCCTCGGGGCCGGTGCCGGCCTCGATGAGCATGAGCACCGCGTCCACCTCCGACAGCGTGGAGAGCGCGGTCTCGACCATGCGCCGGTTGAGCGCGCCCTTGGCCTTGTGCAGGCCGGGGGTGTCGAAGAACGCCACCTGCGCGCCCGGGACGTTGTGGACGCCCAGGATGCGGGTGCGGGTGGTCTGCGGGCGGGGGCTGACGATGGCCACGTGCTCGCCGAGCACGCGGTTCAGCAGCGTGGACTTCCCCACGTTCGGCCGGCCGACGATGGCGACGAAGCCGGCGCGGAACGGGGTCTTCTTCTTGCTGGCCATGGAGGTGATCGCGCCCGCGCCCGTCCGCTCGAGGCGGAGGGGGCGCGGGCGCCCGGGTTCCTTCGTGCGGCGGCGCGCGCTAGGGCTGCGCGCCGCGGGTGATGGTGACCTTCTCGAGCTTGACCTTGGCGTTGCCGGCGCGGGTGATCTTCGGGACGAGCTCCCCGCCCTTGACCACCTCGCCGAAGATGGTGTGCCCCTTGTTCAGCCAGGGCGTCTCCACCTCGGTGATGAAGAACTGCGAGCCGTTCGTGTTCGGGCCGGCGTTCGCCATGGCGAGCAGGCCGGGCTTCGAGAACACGTTGTCCGGGCCGATCTCGTCCTCGAACCGGTACCCGGGGCCGCCGGTGCCGGTGCCGAGCGGATCGCCGCCCTGGATCATGAAGTCCGGGATGACGCGGTGGAACACCGTGCCGTCGTAGAGCGGCTTCGTCACCTTCTGGCCGGTGCGCGGGTCGGTCCACTCGCGCGCGCCCTCGGCCAGGTCCACGAAGTTCTTCACGGTCTTGGGCGCCTTCTCCGGCAGCAGCTTCACCACGATGTCGCCCATCGACGTCTTGAACGTCGCGTACATCTCCTCGGCCATGGTTCACCTCTCCCGGCGCGCCGCCGGGTGGCGGGCCCGCGCGCGGGCCCGGGTTGTCGCTACTTGCAGGTGGGGCGCTCGCCGGTGATGGTGACCTTCACCAGCCGCGTCTGCGAGTTCCCGGCGCGGGCGATGCCGCCGACCAGGTCGCAGCCGCACACGCCCTGCCCGAAGCGCGTGTAGCCGCACACGCCCGACTTCGAGTCGCAGGCCCGCGGCTCGAGCTGCGGCACGCGGTCGCCGGCGCCCTCGGTGATGAAGAACTGCGAGCCGTTCGTGTTCGGGCCCGAGTTCGCCATGGCGAGGACGCAGGGCTTCTCGAACAGCCGGGTCCCGGGCGCCGGCAGCTCGTCCTCGAACTTGTAGCCGGGCCCCGAGACGCCGAACGGGAGGTTCTTCTGCGCCGCGCTGCCGAGCGGCGCGCCGCGCGTGGCCGGATCGCCGCCCTGGATCATGAAGCCGGGGATCACGCGGTGGAACAGCAGGCCGTCGAAGTACGGCGCCTTGCGCTGCTGCCCGGTGAGCGGGTCGGTGAACGCCTTCTTGCCCTCGGCGAGCTGGACGAAGTTCTCGACCGTCTTCGGCGCCTCGGCCGGCAGCAGCTTCACGCCGATCTTGCCGCGCGAGGTCTCGAACACCGCGTACAGGTCCTTGCCCTTGGCCGGGGCGGCCGCGGGCGCCTGCGCGCGGGCGGCGGGCGGGACGGCCAGCGACACGAACAGTGAAATCACCAGAAGGGAGGAGCGCGTCATGCCGCGGGATGCTAGTCGCGGGTGGGAGCCCCGGCAAATGGAAAGACGGCGCCCCTCAGCGCCGGGGGCGCGTCCCCTTGCGGGCTCCCTTGGCGGCGCCCTTCCCGGCCGCCGTCTTCCGCTTCGGCGCAGCCTTGCGGGTCCGCGCCGGGGCGGCGGCCTTCCGGCCGCCGGACGGGGCCGCGCGGCGGCGCCGGGGCGCCGGGGCGTGCGGCGGGTGCGCGGTCGCCGCCGGGTCCTCGACCACCCCGGCCGGCTCGCGCGCCGCGCGGCGGTCCTCCGGTTCCGGCTCGGGGGCGATCGCCTCCGGGGGCGCAGGGGGCGCCGGGGCTGGCGTGAGCGCCTCGTCCGGCGCCGGCGGGGCGGCCGGCGCCTCGGCGACCTCGGCCCGCGGTGCGGCCGCGGGGCTCGTGGCCGCGGGCTCCGCCCCGGCCTGGCCTGCCTCCACCGCGAGGCGACGCCCGAGCGCATCCAGCGCGAGCCGCGCCGCCGCCTGCTCCGCGTCCTTCTTCGACCGTCCGGCGCCGCGCCCCAGCACCTCGCCGCGCAGGTCGGTCTCGACCTCGAACGTCTTCGAGTGGTCGGGGCCGTGCTCGGCGACCACGCGGTACCGCGGGGTGGCGCGCAGCCGGCTCTGCGAGAGCTCCTGGAGCTGGGTCTTGAAGTCGCGGTCCAGCGTGCCGGCCGCGGCGCGCGCGAACGCCTCGCCGAGGAAGCGGTCCACGAAGCACAGGACCGCCGGGAGCCCCTGGCCCTGGTACACGGCGGCGATCACCGCCTCCATGGCGTCGGCGAGCAGCGACGACTTCTGCCGGCCGCCGGTCAGCTCCTCGCCGCGCCCGAGGCGGAGCAGCGTCCCGAGGTCGAGCGCGCGCGCCATCCCGGCGAGCCCCTGCTCGTCCACCACCGCGGCGCGCATCTTGGAGAGGTCGCCCTCGCGCGCCGACGGGAAGCGCTCCATGAGCCGGTGCGACACGGCCAGGTCGATGACCGCGTCGCCCAGGAACTCGAGCCGCTCGTTGTCCTGCAGCCCGTCCTCGCGGTGCTCGTTCACGTAGGACTTGTGCGTGAGCGCGGCCAGGGCGGCCTGGCGGTCGGTGACCGCGATGCCGAGCCGCGCCTCCAGCGCGCCCACCGGGTCGAGCGCCGGGTCCGGCTCCGGCGGCGCGCCCGCGGGCTCCTGCGCTGGTCCTCGATCCTCGCCCATCGTCCGCTCTCCCGCTCAGGCCCGCAGCAGCGCGGCCAGCTCCTCCGCGAGCTGGTACGGGTCGGCGCTCCGCGCCGCGATCCGCTCGGCCACCGCGTCCAGCCGCCCCTTCTCCGCCTCGAGGCGCGCCAGCGCCCCGGCCATCAGCCGCTCCCGCAGCACCGCCACGAACGCGGCGCGGGCTCGGGCCACCTCGCGCTCGCGGCGACCGCCGGTGGCCTCGAGGTGCGCGCGGTGCGCGTCCACCGCCGAGATCAGCTCCGCCACGCCCTCGTCGCGCACCGCCACGGTGCGCACGATGGGCGGCTCCCAGGGCGCCTGGGCCGGGCCCTGGGGCGGCACCGGGCCGCCGGTGAAGCGGTGCGCCGCGTCGTGGTCGGCCGGCGCGGGACCCAGGCCCATGACCGTGCGGCGCAGCTCCAGCATGGTCTGCAGGTCGCGCACGGTCCGGTCCGCGCCCTCCCGGTCGGCCTTGTTCACCGCGAACACGTCGGCGATCTCGAGCACGCCCGCCTTGATGGCCTGGACGTCGTCGCCCAGCCCCGGCACCGCCACCACCACCACGGTGTGCGCCAGCGTGGCGACCTCGATCTCGTCCTGCCCGACCCCGACCGTCTCCACCAGGATGACGTCCTTGCCCATGGCGTCCATCACCTGGACCAGGTCGGAGGTGGAGCGCGAGAGGCCGCCCAGGTGGCCGCGGGTGCCGAGCGAGCGGATGAAGACGCCCTCGTCGAGCGCGTGGTCCTGCATCCGGATGCGGTCGCCCAGGATGGCGCCGCCCGAGAACGGGCTGGTGGGGTCGACCGCGATCACGCCGACCGTCTTGCCCAGCCGGCGGTAGTGGCCGATGAGCCGGTCGGTGAGCGAGGACTTGCCGGCGCCGGGCGCGCCGGTGAGCCCCACCACGTACGCCCGGCCGGTCCGCGGGAACAGGGCCCGCAGCGTGGCCTCGGCCTCCGGGAGCCGGTCGTCGAGGTCGCGCATGAGGCGGGCGGCGGCGCGGATCTCGCCCGCGAGCACGCGCTCCGCGATGGATCGGGAGGACATCAGTAGGCCGCCGCCTCGGGGACGAAGTTCGCGACGAGGATCGCGCTGGACATCTTGCGCGGCGCGCCCATGGGCTGCCGCTGGCGATCGAGCTGCCGGTAGATCACGCTGCCGTCCTGCACCTGGTCGATCTGGATGAGCAGGCGCCATCCGCCGCGCTCCTGGGCGAACACCGCCTCGAAGTCCGAGCGCTTCAGGACGCGCGCCGCGCCGTAGGGCCGGCCGTCGATGTCGGTGCCGACGTAGCGGACCTCGTCCGGGCCCGCCTCCTCCACCACCACGCTCATCACCCAGATCTCGCCGGGGTGCGGCATGAGGTGGCTCGGGACCTCGGAGGCCACCGCGACCGGCCCGGGCGCCGGCGCCGGGGCCGCGCCCGGATCCGCCGCGCCCAGCGCGAGCGCCACCACCTTGGCGGTGCCGGGGAAGCTCGCCAGCTCGAAGCGGTCCGACCAGACGTCGCCGTTCGGGCCGATCACCCGCCCCTTGAAGCGGGTGCCCATCTCCCTGCTGGCCACGAACCGGTAGCGGGTGTTGCCGTAGGCGAACTCCTTCACCAGCTCGACCATGGCGTTCGGCGCGAGCATGGCGTCGTCGCCGAACACCTGCGCCAGCGCCGCCAGCGTGAGCGCGTTGCGCGGCGCCGGCGTGGCCGCGAGCGTCGGCGCGGAGGTGGGCGGCGGCGTGAGCGCCGGCGCCGGCGCGGCGGGCCGCATCCGCGACACCGAGCCGACCAGGTAGATCTCGAGGTCGGTCGGGCTGGCGAAGTCGGAGAGGTCGAGCGCGGGGAAGTCCGGCGCGACCTCGAACGGCCGCCCGCCCACCGGCGCGACGCGGGACACCCGCACCGACTCGGGCCCGCCCAGCACCTCGAACGCGTGGGTGGCGGTCTTCACCAGGGCCCGGACCGCCAGGCGCTCCGGGTCGAGCGCGGTCTCCAGCCGCAGCGATCGCATGCGCGCGGCCAGGTCCTGGAGCGCCGCGGCGTGCCGCCCGAGCGCCTGCGCCACCGAGACCTCGAGCCCGGTGGCCCGCTCGTGCTCGTAGAAGTTCACCTCGCCGAGGGCGGCGAGCGGCGCGTCGAGGAAGCGGAGGTGGTCGTGGCCGGTGACCACGAAGCGGCCGCGGGCGATGGTCTGGCCGGTGACGGGGTGCTGGACCCGCCCGGCGAACGCGAGCTCGCCCTCGAGCGTCTCGCGGTCGGCGCCGAGGCGGACGGGGATCCCGAGCGCGGACAGCTTGCGCGAGGCGATCTGGTTCAGGCGCTCGCGCGGGATCTTTCCGATGATGGTGTGTTCGCCTTCGCCCATGGTGTCCCACGCGCGCGCGCCACGGGCGTCCCGCCCGTCCGGCGCGCTCCCCTTCCGCGCGAGAGACTACCTCAGAATCTCCCGCGAGATGACCATCCGCTGCACCTCGCTCGTCCCCTCGCCGATCTCGGTCAGCTTGGCGTCGCGAAAATGGCGCTCCACCGGGAAGTCGCGGGTGTAGCCGTAGCCGCCGTGGATCTGGATCGCGCGGGAGGTGGCGCGCATGGCGGCCTCGCTCGCGTAGAGCTTCGCCATCGAGGCCGCCGTGCCGAACGGCTCGCCCGCGTCGCACAGGGCGGCCGCCCGCCGGACCAGCAGCCGCGCCGCGTCGAGCTCGGTGGCCATGTCGGCGAGCATGAAGCCGATCGCCTGGAACTCGGCGATGGGTTTGCCGAACGCCTGGCGCTCCTTCGCGTACGCCCGGGCCTCCTCCAGCGCGCCCCGGCCCAGCCCCACCGCGAGCGCGCCGATGGTGATCCGGCCGCGGTCGAGGATCTGCAGCGTGTCGATGAAGCCGTGGTCCACCTCGCCGAGCCGCTGCGCGTCCGGGACCTCGACCTCGTCCAGGAACAGCTGCGCGGTGTCGGAGCTGCGCATGCCGAGCTTGCCGTGGATGGGACGCTGGGTGAACCCGCTCATCCCCGGCTCGAGGATGAACGCGGTGATCCCGTGGTGGCGCCGCCCCGGGTCGGTGCGGGCCAGCACCACGAAGCTGCCGCCCACCGTCCCCTGCGTGATGAACGTCTTCGAGCCGGAGAGCGCCCAGGCGTCGCCGCGGCGCACCGCGGTGGTGCGCATCGCCGAGGCGTCCGAGCCGCTCCCCGGCTCGGTGAGCGCCCAGGCGGCCAGGCGCTCGCCCGTCGCGAGGGACGGCAGGTACCGCTCCTTCTGCGCGTCGGTGCCGAACCGCGCGATGTGGCCGGTGCCGAGCCCGTTGTGGCTCGCCACGGTGAGGGCGAGCGAGCCGTCGAAGCGCGCGACCTCCTCCACCACCACCGCCACCGCCAGCGCGCCCATGCCGGCGCCGCCGTACCGCTCCGGCACCGTGATGCCGAGCAGGCCCATGGCGCCGAGCTTCGCCACCACCTCGCGCGGGAACGTCTCGCTCGCGTCCCACGCGGCGGCGTGCGGCCGCACCTCCGCCTCGCAGAACGCGCGCACGGTCCGCTGGATCTCGACCAGCTCCTCGGGGAGTTCGAAGTCCATGTGGGCTCCTAGACCGGGAGGACGCCGCGCTTGCGCTCGCGCGTCGGCTCGTGGCCGGCCGCGTAGATCCGGAACCGGCGGGAGAGCTCCTCGCGCAGCCGCTCGCCGGGCACCACCGCGTCCACCACCAGCTCGCTCGCCAGCTTGAGCAGGTCGATGTCGGCCCGGTACTCCTCGCGCAGGGCCTGCACGTAGGCGGCCCGCTCGCCCTCGGGCCGCTCCTGGATCTTGTTGAAGAAGACCGCGTTCACCGCCGCCTCCGGCCCCATCACCGCGATCATGGCCTCCGGCAGCGCCAGCGTGGCGGACGGGCCGAACGCCGGGCCGTCCATCGCGTAGAGACCGGCGCCGTACGCCTTGCGCACCACCACGCAGATGCGCGGGACGGTGGCCTCCGAGACCGCGCTGATCATCTTGGCCCCCGCCCGGATGATCCCGGCCCGCTCGACCTTCGTGCCGATCATGAACCCGGGCACGTCGGCGAGGTAGAGCAGCGGCACGTTGAACGCGTCGCACAGCCAGATGAAGCGGGTGGCCTTGTCGGCGGAGTCCACGAACAGCACCCCGCCCTTCACCTTGGGCTGGTTCGCGACGATCCCCACCACCTGGCCGTCGATGCGGGCGAGCCCGGTGACGAGCTCGCCGGCCCAGAGGCGCTTCACCTCCAGGAACGAGCCCTCGTCCACGATCGCGTCGACGAGCTCGAGCATGTCGAACGGCTTGTTCTGGTCGCGCGGCACCACGTCCGCCGGCGCGCGGGCGCCGGGGCGCGGCGGCCGGGCCGGCGCCTCGGGCGGCAGCGCGCGGTGGCTGGAGGGCAGGTACGAGAGCCAGCGGCGCGCCAGGGCGATGGCCTCCTCCTCGGTCTTCACCAGGAAGTCGCCGCAGCCGGACACCGAGCAGTGCATGCGCGCGCCACCCAGCTCCTCCAGCGTCACCTTCTCGCCGATGACCATCTCGGCCATCCGCGGGGAGCCCAGGTACATGGAGGCGTTCCCCTCCACCATCACGACCACGTCGCAGAACGCCGGGATGTACGCGCCGCCCGCCGCAGACGGGCCGAACAGCAGGCAGATCTGGGGGACCACGCCGGAGAGGTGCACCTCGTTGTGGAAGATGCGCCCGGCGCCGCGGCGCCCCGGGAACATCTCCACCTGGTCGGTGATGCGCGCGCCGGCCGAATCCACCAGGTAGAGCAGCGGCAGGCGCTGCGCCGCCGCGACCTCCTGGATGCGCAGGATCTTCTCGACCGTGCGCGCGCCCCAGCTCCCCGCCTTCACGGTGGAGTCGTTCGCCATCACGCAGACCGGGCGGCCGTCCATCCGGCCCATGCCGGTGACGACGCCGTCGGCGGGCAGCTCCGGGTCGAGCGCGTTCGCGAGCGCGCCGTCCTCCACGAAGCTCTCCGGGTCGAGCAGGAGCGCGATCCGCTCCCGCGCGAAGCGCTTGCCCTGCTCGGCGTTCTTGGCGTGGTACTTCGCCGCGCCGCCCTGCTCCACCCGCCGCAGCTCCCGCGCGATGCGCGCGTCCGGCGACTCGTCTCGGGCCACTGCGCCACCTCCGGGCGTTCCGTCCGCGTCCATGGTGCCTTCCCCCGTCGTGTCCTCGCGGCGCGCTGCGCGCCCCGGCTCACTCGCCCGTGAACACCGGCGGGCGCTTCTCGGCGAACGCGGCCAGCGCCTCGCGCCGGTCGCGGGTGCCGAGGCAGTCCTGGTACATCCGGTGCTCCAGCGCGAGCGCCTCCTCGAGCGGCAGGTGGAACCCGCCGTCGATGGCGCGCTTCGCCTGGCGCAGCGACACCGGCGCGTTCCGGGCGATGCGCCCGGCCAGCGCGAGCGCCTCGTCGAGCAGCCGCCCCGGCGGCGCGATCTGCGTGACGAGCCCCATGGCGAGCGCCTCGGCGGCGCCGATCCGGCGCGCGGTGAGGACGAGGTCCTTCGCGCGCGCCACGCCCACCAGCCGCGCCAGCCGCTGCGTGCCGCCGCCGCCCGGGATGATGCCGAGCGCGACCTCGGGCAGCCCGAGCTGGGCCGAGTCGGCGGCGACGCGCAGGTCGCAGGCGAGCGCCAGCTCCAGCCCGCCGCCCAGCGCCGCGCCGTTCAGCGCGGCCACGAACGGCTGCGGCGCCTGCTCGATGCCGCGGAGCGCGTCGCGCAGGCCCTCGTGGAACCGGTGCACGTCGTCGGCGGACATCCCGGCGCGCTCCTTCAGATCGGCGCCGGCGCAGAACGCCTTGTCGCCGTCGCCGGTGACCACCACGCAGCGCAGGGCCCGGTCGCCCCCGGCGCGCGCCAGCTGCGCGCGCAGCGCGCCCAGCAGCCCCACCGTGATCGAGTTCCGGCGCGAGGCGCCGTCGATGGTCCACACCTCGACCGCGTCCTTGCGCTCCACCCGGAGATCCATGTCAGCCTCCCGCCCGCGCCAGCTCCGCCTGGAGCGCCTTGCCCGGCAAGGTCCGCCCCACCAGCCGCTGCGCCAGCGCGCCGGCGGCCACCAGCTTCCGGAAGTCCACCCCGGTCTCGATCCCCATCCCGTCGAGCATGTAGACGAGGTCCTCGGTGGCGAGGTTCCCGGAGGCGCCCGGCGCGTACGGGCAGCCGCCCAGGCCGCCGATCGACGCGTCGAACGTCGTGACGCCCTCCTCCAGCCCGGCCAGCACGTTCGCGAGCGCGGTGCCGCGGGTGTCGTGCATGTGGAGCGCGATCTGCTCCGGCCGAACGCGCGCGCGCAGCAGCCCGAGGATGCGCCGCGTCTGGTTGGGCGTCCCCACGCCGATGGTATCGCCGAGCGACACCTGGTGGCAGCCGAGCGCGAGCAGCCGCTCGACGATCCCGGCGGCGCGGCCGGGATCGACCGGGCCCTCGTACGGACAGCCCCACACCGTGGAGACGTACCCGCGCACGCGGAGCCCGCGGGCGAGCGCCGCGGGCACGAGCGCCTCCAGCTCCGCCAGCGTCTCCGCCACCGTCCGGTTCAGGTTCTTGCGGTTGTGCGTCTCGGAGGCCGAGAGGAACACCGCGGCCTCCACCGGCGGGTGGCCCTCGCCCGCCCGCGCCAGCGCGACGGCGAGCCGGTCCAGCCCCTTCGCGTTCGGCACCAGCACCACGTACGAGGCCCCGTCCACCGCCGGGAGCGCCGCGGTCACCTCGGCGGCGTCGGCGAGCTGCGGGATCCAGCGCGGCGACACGAAGCTCGAGGCCTCGATGCGCCGCAGCCCCGCGGCCGCGAGCGCCCCGATGAGCGCCAGCTTGTCCGCGGTCGGGACGGTGCGCGCCTCGTTCTGGAGCCCGTCCCGCGGGCCGACCTCGTACACCGTCACCCGGTGGGCCATGTGGCGGATATTAAGGCCCAGGTCCGGGCCGGACCGGTGATCCCGCGTGGGTCCGCGCGGGGCGATGACGTCGCCCGCGCCCCGGGTTAACTCCCCTCCCCGGACCCAACGACCCCACGAGAGGTGAACATGATCCGGTTCCTGCGTCTCACCGTGGTCGCCGCGGCGGCCCTCGCCGCCAGCGCCGGCATCGCCCGCGCCGAGGGCGCGCCGTACCGCGAGGCCTCGGTGGACGAGGTCGCGAGGCTCCTCGGCACGCCCGGCGTGCGCGTGTTCGACGCGAACGGCCCGGAGACCTACGCGAAGGCCCACCTGCCCGGGGCCACGCTGATCGCGTACCGCACGTACGAGGCGCGTGAGCTGCCGCCGGACCGGGACGCGCCGCTGGTCTTCTACTGCAAGAACACGCGTTGAAGCGCGAGCCACGAGGCCGCCCGGCGGGCGGCCAGCTTCGGGCACCGCAACGTGTACGTGATGCCGGCCGGCATCGACGGCTGGGTGGCCGCCGGCAGGCCGGTGGAGAAGGGAGCCCCCCAGCGGCGGTGAGGCGCCTCCGGGTCCGCCTACGGGAGGACCTGGAGGCCGCCGGCCGGCTTCCCGGCCGCGCCGTTCGCCGCCGCGTCCTGCGCGGCGGCCGCCTCGGCGAGGTGGCCGTGGATCTTCATCGAGCAGAACTTCGGCCCGCACATCGAGCAGAACTCCGCCGACTTGAACGCCTCGTGCGGCAGCGTCTCGTCGTGCTTGGCGCGCGCGGTGTCCGGATCGAGCGACAGCTCGAACTGCTTGTTCCAGTCGAACGCGTAGCGGGCGCGCGAGAGCGCGTCGTCGCGGTCGCGGGCGCCCGGCCGGTGGCGCGCCACGTCGGCCGCGTGCGCCGCGATCTTGTAGGCGACGATGCCCTCGCGCACGTCGTCGATGTCCGGCAGGCCCAGGTGCTCGGCCGGCGTGACGTAGCAGAGCATGGCCGCGCCGTGCTGCGCCGCCACCGCCGCGCCGATGGCGCTGGTGATGTGGTCGTACCCCGGCGCGATGTCGGTGACGAGCGGCCCGAGCACGTAGAACGGGGCCTCGCTGCAGAGCTCCCGCTCCTTCTCCATGTTCATGGGGATCTGGTCGAGCGGGACGTGGCCCGGGCCCTCGACCATCACCTGCACCCCGTGCTCCCACGCCTTGCGGGTCAGGTCGCCGAGCGCCTTCAGCTCCGCGAACTGCGCCGCGTCCGACGCGTCGGCCAGGCACCCGGGGCGCAGGCCGTCGCCGAGCGAGAAGGTGACGTCGTAGCGCTTGAAGATCTCGCAGATCTGCTCGAAGTGCGTGAAGAACGGGTTCTCGGCCTTGTTCGCGAGCATCCACTGCGCCATCAGGGCGCCGCCGCGCGAGACGATGCCGGTGATCCGGTGCGCCGCGAGCGGGATGAAGTCCCGCAGCACGCCGGCGTGGATGGTCATGTAGTCCACGCCCTGCGCCGCCTGCGCCTCGATGATCTCGAGCATCAGCTCGGGCGTGAGGTCGGCCACGTCCTTCACGTGCGCCAGGCACTCGTAGATCGGCACCGTGCCCACCGGGATCGGGCTGGCGCGCAGGATCGCCTCGCGGATCTGCGGGATGTCGCCGCCGGTGGAGAGGTCCATCACCGTGTCGGCGCCGTACTTCAGGCACACCCGCAGCTTGGCCAGCTCCTCGTCGATGTTCGACGTGACCGCGCTGTTGCCGATGTTCGCGTTGATCTTGCAGCAGGCCGTGATGCCGATGGCGAGCGGCTCGAGCTCGGGGTGGCGGACGTTCGCCGGGATCACCATCCGGCCGCGCGCCACCTCGGCGCGGACCAGCTCGGGCTCGAGGCGCTCCCGCGCCGCCACGAACGCCATCTCCTCGGTGACGACGCCGCTGCGGGCGTAGTGCATCTGGCTGACGTTGGCCTGCCCACGACGCTTCGCGATCCAGTCGGCGCGCATGCTCTTCACCTGTGACGGGAGGGTCGATGCAAGGGACGTGAAGCTAGCGAGGGGCCGCGGGCGTGTCAATGCGCCGCGCCCGGAAATCCGCGTGGGCGGGCGCGGGGTTGCGCCCGCACCCGGGGCGCGTGCGGCGCGGCTGCTCGGGGTCGGCGCGGCGGGCCCCGGCGCGAGGTCCGGGGCCCGCTCGCCGGGGGCTCAGCGGAGCGCCTCGAACGCGCTGCGGCCGGCGTACCGGCCGGCTCCGCCCAGCTCCTCCTCGATGCGGAGCAGCTGGTTGTACTTGGCGATGCGGTCGGTGCGGGAGGCGGAGCCGGTCTTGATCTGCCCGCAGTCGCAGGCGACCGCCAGGTCGGCGATGGTGGTGTCCTCGGTCTCGCCGGAGCGGTGGCTCATCACGCTGGTGTAGCCGGCGCGGTGCGCCATGCGCACCGCCTCCAGCGTCTCGGTGAGCGAGCCGATCTGGTTCACCTTCACCAGGATCGAGTTCGCCACGCCCTGCTCGATGCCGCGCGAGAGGCGGGTCACGTTGGTGACGAACAGGTCGTCGCCGACGAGCTGCAGCTTCGCGCCCAGCCGCTCGGTCAGGAGCTTCCAGGTCGCCCAGTCGTCCTCGTCGCAGCCGTCCTCGATCGAGACGATGGGGTACTTGGCGGCGAGCTCGGCGTAGTACTCCACCAGCCCCTTGCCGTCGAAGCGCTTCCCCTCGCCCTCCAGCTCGTACTTGCCGGCCTTCTTGTCGTAGAACTCGCTGGCCGCGCAGTCGAGCGCGAGGGCCACCTGCTTGCCCGGCTCGTAGCCGGCCTGGCCGATGGCCTCCATGATCACCGCGAGCGCCTCCTCGTTGGAGGCGAGGCTCGGCGCGTAGCCGCCCTCGTCGCCCACGCCCGTCGCCGCGCCCTTCCCCTTCAGCACCTTCTTCAGCGCGTGGAAGATCTCGGCGCCGCAGCGGAGCGCCTCGGCGAAGGTGGGCAGGCCGAGCGGCACCACCATGAACTCCTGGATGTCCACGTTGGAGTCGGCGTGCGCGCCGCCGTTCAGGATGTTCATGAGCGGCACCGGCAGCGTGCGCGCCCCGGCCCCGCCGACGTAGCGGTACAGCGGGAGGCCGTGCGCCGTGGCGGCCGCCTTGGCCGCGGCCAGCGACACGCCCAGGATGGCGTTCGCGCCCAGCTTCGACTTGGTGGGCGTGCCGTCGAGCGCGATCATGCGCGCGTCGAGCGAGGCCTGGTCGGAGGCGTCGAGGCCGACCACCGCGGGCGCGATCTCGTCGATCACGTTCGCGACGGCCTTCCGGACGCCCTTGCCCAGGTACCGGCCCTTGTCGCCGTCGCGGAGCTCGAGCGCCTCGTGCTCGCCGGTGGACGCGCCGGAGGGCACCGCCGCGCGCCCCACGTCGCCGGTCCCGACCGCCACCTCGACCTCGACGGTGGGGTTGCCGCGGGAATCCAGGATCTCCCGCGCGGTCACGTTGATGATCTCGGTCATCGGCTGGTCTCCCCGAGCGCCCGGCGCGGTCGCCGCGCCCAAGGGGTCCGCTCGCAGGCCCGCGAATGTGCCCCGCGCGCAGCCGAAGGGTCAATCGGTTTTACCGGCGCGCGGGCGCGCGTGCGCCCGAGAAAACGACGGGCGCGAGACCGGCCGGTCCGCGCCCTCTCGGTCGAGCGCTTCGCCCCTGGCGAACGCCCGGCTGGTCCGGATCATCTCACCCGGAGTAGTCGATGATCACCACGCCGCGGTCGCGGTCGCCGGGCTCGCGGTCGCGGTCGTCGTGACCGCGCGGCCCCTCGTCCGGATAGGAGGGCAGCGGGAGCTCGACCGACGGGCGGTCCTCGCGGCGCTGCTCGCGCTCACGCCGCTTGATCTCCTCGATGACGTAGGCGTCCAGCATGGCGGGTCTCCGGGCCATCGTCCTCGCTGCAGCTGCAAGTCGCGTTCCTCGCGACCTCGTTCCCCTCCTCCGCGGCGCGGTTCGCACATCTTTAATGACGCATGGGCCCTTCGCGCCAATTCACTTCGCCCCGGGAGGGCCCGGTTCAGTAAAGCACCCGTCCCATCCGGGGGTCAACTGCACGCGGCAGGATGTGCGCGCGGTGCCGCAGGCTGCGCCTCCCGGTGCAAACGTTGCCGCGGCGACACCGCCCTGCCGCATCTCAGCGCAGCGACTCCGCCCGTGCCTTGAAGGCGTGCAGGTTGCGGGGGAGGTTCACCTTGGTGAGCTCGTCGCTGATCCGGTCGATCACGGCCTGCGGCACGAGGGGCGGCTTGGAGATGAGGATCTCGACGGAGTAGTGCGCGCGGGTGCGGTCGCCCTCGGCGTGGAGCTCCCAGGAGCCGTTCGAGACCTTCATGAGATCGCCGGACTGGAGCGACCAGGTCACCTTCCGCGGGCGCTCCTCCTCGTGCCGGAGCACGTACTTGAAGCGCTTGATGCCGAGATCGAGCTCGTACTCCACCCGCTTGCCGGGCCCGCCGGCGAGCACGCGGCAGCCCTTGATGCCGGGCACGAACTCCGGGTAGCGCGCGTAGTCCACGATCACGTCGTAGACGCGGTCGATGGGCGCGTCGATGAAGACCTCCTGCGTGACGACCGACATCGGGGCCTCCTCAGGGCTACCAGCCGTAGTCCGGGCTGCGGGTGAAGTGGTGCTCGGTCTCGATGTAGCGGAGCGTCCCGGTCCGCGACCGCATCACGACGGAGTGCGTCCGGGCGCCGTCGCCGGTGAAGCGCACGCCCTTCAGGAAGTCGCCGTGGGTGACGCCGGTCGCGGCGAACATGACGTTGCCGCCGGCCAGCTCCTCCGCGCCCATGACCCGGTCCAGGTCCTTCACGCCGTACCCGCGGGCCCGCTCGCGCTCCGCGTCGTTGCGGAACACGAGCCGGCCCTGCAGGTCGCCGCCCACGCAGCGGAGCGCCGCGGCGGCGATGACGCCCTCGGGCGCGCCGCCGACGCCCATCAGCAGGTCCACGCCGGTGTCGGGGAAGCAGGTGTTGAGCGCGCCGGCCACGTCGCCGTCGCCGATGAGCTTGATGCGCGCGCCCGCCTCGCGGACCTCGCGGACCAGCTTCGCGTGGCGGGGGCGGTCGAGGATCACGACGGTGAGGTCCTCGACGTACTTGCCCAGCGCGTCCGCGACCCGGCGCAGGTTCTCGGTGGGCGTGCGCCGCAGGTCCACCGCCCCGCGGGCGCGCGGCCCGACCGCGATCTTCTCCATGTACGTGTCGGGCGCGCGCAGCAGCCGGCCCTTCTCGCCCATGGCGATGACGCTGAGCGCGTTGGGCGCCCCGGTGGCGCACAGGTTCGTGCCCTCCAGCGGGTCCACCGCGATCTCCATCTCGGCGTCGCCGTCGCGGCAGCGGCCCACCTTCTCGCCGATGTAGAGCATCGGCGCCTCGTCGCGCTCGCCCTCCCCGATCACCACCTCCCCGCGGATGGCGATGTCGTTGAACGCCTTGCGCATGGCCTCGACCGCGGCCTGGTCGGCGCCGTTGCGGTCGCCCCGCCCCATCAGCCGGGCGGAGGCCAGCGCGGCGGCCTCGGTGACGCGGACCACCTCGAGCGCGAGGTTCCGATCCATGGCTCAGCCTCCCTTCCCCGGGCCGGCGGGCGCCTCGCCCACCGCGAGCCGCGACAGCAGCTCCGGCGGCATGCGGCGCACGCGCCCGTCCAGGTCCACGCAGGCGTGGACGGTGGAGCCGGTGGCGAGCAGCTCGCCGCCCCGGACGATGCGGTACTCGAAGCGGGCCGACGCGCGGCGCACCTCGGCCAGCGAGGTCTCCACCGCGACGAGGTCGTCGTAGCGGGCCGGGCTGCGGTAGCTCACCTGCGCGTCCACCACCGGCAGCCGCAGCGCGTACGCCTCCTCGAAGTCCCGGTAGCGCAGCCCCTTGGCGCGGATGAACTCGTTCCGTCCCGCCTCGAAGAAGCGCAGGTAGTTGCCGTAGTAGACGACGCCCATCTGGTCGGTGTCGCCGTAGATGACCCGGAGCTCCGTCTTCACCATGCGTTCACCTCGGGCGCGGCGCGGCGCGGCGCCCGGCGCGGGGCCGGTCGCGGCGGGCGTGCGGCGCGGGTCAGACGCTCTCGATGCGGATGAGGCGCGTCGGCGCGAGCGTGGTCGGGTCGCGGTCGATGTCGGCGATGGCGGCGCGCAGGTCCGCCTCGCGGGCCACGTGCGTCACGATCACGAGCGGCACCGGCTGGCCCTGGTCGTTCTGCTCCCGCTGCTGCACCGCCGCGATGGAGATGTGGCGGGCGGCGAGCTGCGAGGCGATGCGGGCGAGCACGCCGGGCGCGTCCTGCACCGAGAAGTTCAGGTAGTACGCGCAGCGCACCTCGGCGTGCGGCCGCACCGAGACGAGCGGCTCGGCCGGCGGCAGCGGCACGCGCCCGGGGCTCCCGGCCAGGATGTTGCGGGTGAGGTCGATGATGTCCGACACCACCGCGCTCCCGGTGGGCATCGCGCCGGCGCCCTGCCCGTACAGCATGGAGGCGCCCAGCGCCTCCGAGTGCAGCACCACCGCGTTCATGGCCCCGCGCACGCCGGCGAGCAGCGAGCCGGCCGGGATGAAGGCGGGGTGCACGCGGGCCTCGAGCTGGTCCTGCGCGCCGGGCGCGGCGCCCTCGGCCGGGCCGCAGCGCCGGGCCACCGCCAGCAGCTTCAGCGCGTAGCCGAACTCGCGCGCCCACCGGAAGTCCTCCGGCTTCAGCGCCATGATGCCCTCGGTGAGCACGTCCGCGGGCCGGAGCGCCGCCCCGAACGCGAGCTGCGCGAGGACGCAGAGCTTCTGCGCCGCGTCGCCGCCCGACACGTCGAGCGTGGGGTCCGCCTCGGCGTACCCGAGCCGCTGCGCCTCGGCCAGCGCCCGCTCGATGGGCTCGCCCTTCTCGGCCATGGCGGTGAGGATGAAGTTGGTGGTGCCGTTGACGATGCCGTGCAGCGCGGTGATCCGGTCGGAGGCGAGCGCCTCGCGGAGCGTGCGGATGATGGGCACGCCGCCGCAGACCGCGGCCTCGTAGTAGACGTCCACGCCGCGGGCGCGGGCGAGCCGGAAGATCTCATCCCCGCGCGCCGCCAGCAGCGCCTTGTTCGCGGTGACCACGTGCTTGCCGCGCTGCAGCGCCCCGCACACCAGCTCGAACGCCTGGTCCACGCCGCCGATCAGCTCGACCACCACCTGGATGCCGGGGTCCTCGAGCAGGTCCTCGAGCCGCGTGGTGAGCAGCGCCGGATCGACGTCGATCGAGCGCTCCTTCTCCAGGTCGCGCAGCGCCACGCGCCGGACCACGATCCGCCCGCCCAGCCGCGCCTCGATGTCCCCGGCGTGCTGCCGCAGGATGGACAGCACCCCGCCGCCGACCACGCCGAACCCGGCGATCCCGATCCCGACCTCGCGCATCACTTGCCTCCGACCCGGTACGAGCCGAGCACCGCCCGCACCTGCGGCGCCACGTTCCCCTCCACCACCGCCCACGTCTCGATCCGCACCGGCCCGACGCCCGGCGCGTACGTGATCTCGAGCACGTTGTCGGTGGTCGGCCCGGCCCGGTTGTGCGCCCGCACGCGCACGCAGCCCTCGAAGCGGCCCGCCGGCGTCTCCGCCGTCTCGCCCACGGCGGCGATCTCGTAGCGCTCGGTGGAGCTGGCCGAGACCACCGAGGACCACTGCTGGCCCTGCGCCAGCGGCGCGCAGAGCAGCCGGCGCAGCCGGTCGTGCACGCAGGCGCCGTCCGCGCGCAGCTCGCCGCGATCGCTGTCGCGGAAGTAGCCGTCGGCGGTCCGCTCCAGGATCCGCACGGTGCGGAGGGCGCCGCGGCGCTCCGGCGGCAGCGCCGGCGACTCGTCCACGTACGTCCAGCTGTTCCCGACCGCGAGCGGGAAGTACTCGGCCGGCGCGGCGGCGCGGGGCGCGGCCGGCGCCGGGGCGCGCGCGCAGGCGAGCGCGAGCGCGAGGATCGGGACCAGGGTGCGGAGCGTCATGAGGGTCGCATCTTAGCGGAAAGCCGGCGCGAGGTGGCCCCCGCGGCCTCGCGGCTACTTGCCGGCCACGCGGCCGGCCTCGGCGTCGCGGGCGCGCAGGTCGGCGAGCGCGTCGCGCGCCGCGGCGCGGACCCGCGGCTCGGGGTGGCCGGCCTCGAGCGTGAGCAGGTACCCCTTCGCCTCGGGCCCGCCGATGTCGCCGATGATGCGCACCAGCGCCAGCGCCATGCCGCCGTCGCCGCGCTGCGATAGGTCGATGAGCGGTCCCACCGCCCGCGGGTCGCGGATCTGGCCGAGCGCGCCCACCGCGAGGTGCGCCACCTCCGGCTCCGGATCCCGCAGCCGCTCCACGAGCGCCGGCACCGCCTCGCGGGCGCGCCGCTCGCCGGCCACCCGCACGGCGTGCCGCCGCACCCGCGCGTCGTCGGCGCCGAGGTCGCGCACCACGGCGCCGGTGGACTTCGCGTCCTCCGCCGTCGCCAGCGCGAGCGCCTCGGCCGCGCCGCGCGCCCCGAGGGCCAGCGCGGACCGCCACGCCTCGGCGGGACCGGCCGCGAGCGTGGCGGCGCCTGCGGCGGTCTCGCGCACGGCGGTGCCGTCGCCCCCGTCGGCCGGGACGAGCTCCAGCAGCACCGCGGTCTCCACCCGCGCCACGCCGCCGGGCGGGCCGGCCACGAACCGGATGCCCACCACGTCCACGCGCGCCTGGTGCGGGCGCTTCCCCTCGCCGAGGCGGAACCCGGCGCCGGCGAGCGCGTCGCGCGCGGCGGCCTCGAGGGCGGCGGCGTCCAGGCCGGCCTCCACGAGCGGTCCGGCCAGCGCCCCGGGCTCGGCGCGGATCGACACCACGTGCACCGGCGGTGTCCCCGGCCGGCAGGCCGAGGCGAGGAGGAGCGCGCCCGCCGCGATCCCCACCGCCCTCCGCCATCGCGCCGGTCCGGGCATCGCGTTCGGCCGCGCGTCAGGCCTCGGGATCGCCGCGGCCGGGCTCCGGGGGCGGCGGCTCGGGGGCGCGCTCGCGCTCGGGCTCGGCCACCGGGGCCGCGGCCGGAGGCGGCGGCTCGGCGCGCTCCCGCGGCTCGGAAGGCAGGGGCGGAGGCGACGCCTGCGGCGCGGGCTCCGGCACCGCGACCGGCCAGGCCGGCTCGCCGGAGGCGGCGGCCCCGGCGCCGGGCGCAGCGCCCTCGGCCGGTGCGCCCGCGGGCTGCGGGCCGGCGCCCTCGCGGTTGCGCCCGCGGCCGCCGCGGCGGCGGCGGCGACGGCGGCGGCGGCGGCGCTCGCCGGTGCCGGGCTCGCCCGCGGCGCCGTTCGCGGCGACCTCCGCCGGCTCCTCCTCGCCCTCGGCGCCCTCGGCACCCTCCGGTCCCTCGTCCTCGCCGCCCTCCTCGTCGTCCTCGAGCGGTCCGGCGCCGGGCGGGAGCGCGGCGGGGAGCTCCTCCACCGCCAGCTCCGCCGGGACCTCGACCACGCGCGCGCCGGCGGTGCCCGCGAGCTCGACCACCTCGGGCGCCTCGGGCGACGACGCCTCGACGGCGATGCCCCCCGCCGCGGGGCGCGGGCGCTCGTCGCGCCGCGGCTCGCGCCGCTCCTCCCGCCGGCGGTCGCGATCGCCGCGATCCTCGCGCCGGTCGCGCTCCTCGCGCCGCGCCAGGCGCGCGGACTCCTCCGCCGCGGCGGCCGCGGCGGCGGCCTGGAAGAACCCGTCGTCCACCTCCGGCACCACCACCGGCACGCAGCCGACGCCGGCCTCGACCAGGGCCTCGGCGAAGCCCTCGCCGCAGAGCAGGATGACCGGGAGCTGGCCGGCCGCGGACGCCTCGCCGCGCGCGTCGCGCGCCGCGTCGCCCGCGGTGACCACGACGCCGATCTGCGCGCCGTAGTGGACGAGGTCGCGGCGCAGGTCCGTCACGTCGCGGCGGGACGCCTCGGTGCCGGTGCGCACGATCCGGACCGCGTGGCGCAGGTCCGCGAGGCCCATGCGCTTCCGCGCCGTGCAGACCACGTGCTCGCGGCCGCGCTTGGCGACCTTCACCTCGCGGTAGCCGAGCTTCTCGAGCATCCGGATGGCGACGTGCTCGACCGTGGGCGGCTCGCACTCGCGCAGGCGTCGCCGCAGGGCGGCCAGCGCGGCGCGGCGCAGGTCGCCGGGGGCGGCGGCCGCGGGGCGCGGGGCCGGCGCGGCGGGACGCTCGCCGGGCTCGGGCTGGGCGATGAGCGTGACGGCCTCGCCCTCGACCTGGAAGAGCGGGTGGCGGCCGGCCGCCTCGCGCCGGCGGTTGTCCTCGGCGAGCGCGGCGGACAGCGACGCCGTGTCGCGGACGAACGCGTCCGGCATGAGCATCCGCTCGGCGCCCTGCAGCGCGATCTCGGCCAGCGTGAGCGCGCGGCCGGCGCCGGCCAGGATCTCGTAGGCGACCTCGGCGGGCGGCGGGAAGCGCCGCGCGCGGCGATCCTCCTCCTCGCGGCGTCGGCCGCGGCCGGCCTCGCCGCGTCCGGTCGCCCGCGCCATCTCGCGCGAGGGCGCCGGGTGTCGCTCCCGCCCGCGGTAGGGCAGCTCGTTCTCGGGCGGCGGCTCGATCAGGTTGTCGAGGCCGTGGGGATCCTCGTCCAGGGCCCACTCCGACAGGGCGAACGTGCCGGGTTGCACCGGCAGCATGCGGCGATCGGCGTGGGGGAGCCGGCAGTGTGCGGCGAGCTGATCCGCCAGGGTTTCCTCCGGGATCTTGCCGACATGGTCGAGCAGGTTCTCCCGGATGGCGATCTCGGCGATCTTCCTGAAGTGGAGAGGCTTCCCCTCGCGCCGCAGCACCTCGATGGCGGCTTCGGTGAAGGTCATGTACGTCCTTGGACGGAGGTCACGAGCTGTCGGGGCCGCCAGCAGGCGGGCGGCCGCATCGGTACCCTCATCTTCGTGCCGTGGACCGGGCCTGTCAACGTTGAAAGTGCCTGATTCCGCGATGATTCTTCCGGTTCGATGATCCGGATCCGCACGGGTACCAGCTGGCGCCTCGACCCCGACCTGAGCGCCGCGCTCCGCCGGGCCGCCGGGCCGGCGCGGACCGCCGCCACCCGCGCCATCGTGGACGCCCTGGCCATCGAGGTGGACGGCATCGACATCGCCGGGGGCCGGGCCGAGGGCCCGCTCCTCCCCTCCCTGGAGGCGCTGCTGCGCGCGGTGGCGCGCGTGGTGGGGGGCGCCCCGCACGCCGCGGTGGCCTTCCACGAGGGCGCCCTGGAGCTGGTGCTGCGGCGGCGCGGCGCGAGCGCGCTCCTCACGCTCGTCTCGCTGGCCCGGCCGTCGGGCGTCCTCGCGCGGGACGTCGAGGTCGACCTGGAGGCGCTCGCCGCCGCGGCCCTCGAGGCCGCCGCCGAGCTGTGCCGGGAGCTGGCCGAGGCCGCCCCCTCGGCTGCCCGGGACGCGAGCCGCCTGCGCGCCGCCGCGCGGGACCTGCGCCGGACCGAGGCGGCGCCGGCCCCGGGGCCCCGGCCGCCGGTGCGGGCCCGCCGGCCGGGCCCCACCCCGCGCCCGGGGCGCGTCGCCTGCACGGTGGAGCTCGCCGACGACGAGGGCGTCCTCCTCGCCTACCCCGGTGGCCGGCCCGACCTCGGCTCGCTGCTCGCGCCCGGGACGGTGCGGGTGCTGGCCGAGGACGGCGCCGAGCTGCTCGCGCTGCACGGGTTCCCGTTCCTGGCGCTGCGCGACCTGGTCGCGGCCGCGGGCGCGATCGTGGGGGCGGTCCGGCGCCGCGAGGCCGCGCTCGAGGTCCCGCTCTCCCGGGCCGGCCGCGCGCCGGCGCGCACCCTGGAGCTGGACCTCGCCGGCGGGCGGGTGCGCGCCAGCGGCGTGGCGCGACCGGCGCCGCCGCTGGCGCTGGCGAGGGCGGTCGCCGAGGCCGCGCTCGACCTCTGCCGCCTGGCGCGCGCGCGCAACCCGCGCCAGTCGGAGAACGCGTACCTGGCCGAGCTGGAGGCGGCCGCGGCGGAGCGGCTGGCGCAGGTGGAGGAGCTGGCCGGCGGCGATCTCTCCGCCGGCGCCTCCGCCGGCGAGGCGCGAGCGCGCGGCCCCGCCGGCGCCGCCGGCGCACCGCTCGGCCCGGGGCGCCTGCGGCGGCTCTCCTTCCGCCGCGCCTGGTCGGTGGACGTGGGCGCGCCGGCCGGCCCGGGCCTGTGGAACGCCGGGGCGCTCACGCTCGCCGCCGGTGCCGAGGCGGTGGTGGCGGTGGACCGCGCCCGCGGCGAGGTGGCGTGGCGCGCCGGCGGCGGCCTCCGGGTGGCGCCGCTGCCCGGCGCCGTGCTGGTGTTCCGGCCCGGGCGGCTGGAGGCGCTCGCGCTCCGCACCGGGCGGCTGCGCTGGGGGCGGACGCCGCCGGGGGCGGATCCGGACGGCGCGGTCGCGCTCGCCGGCGGGCCGGTGGTGCTGGTGGAGCCCGGGGCGCTCACCGGGCTCGAGGCCGCCACCGGGCGCACGCTGTGGCGCCTCGAGCTCCCCGGGCGGCCGCGCCTGCGGGCGGCGGCGTTCGGCGGCGTCGCCGTGGCCGCGTCGGACGCCGGCTTCGTCTACGCGGTGGACGCGGCCGGACGGCTGGCCTGGCGCGTGCGCGCGCCCGGAGCGCCCTGCTGCGCCCCCTCCTCCGGCGCCGGCGCCTGCCTGGTGCTGGCCGAGGCCGGCGCCGCGACGGCGCTCCTCGCGCTCGACCCGTCCACCGGCGCGCGCCGCTGGGAGGCGCCGCTCGACCTCGTCCCGGCCGGCCCGCCCATCGCGTGGGGCCCGCGCCTCGCGGTGGTCGGGACGGTGGGCGGCGATCCGGCGGTCACCGCGCTGCGCGGCGACGGCAGCGCGGACTGGACCGACGCCCCGCCGCTCGCCGGCGCGCCCGCGGCGGCCGCCGCCGGGCCGCTGCTCGCGCTCCGCGACGCCGCCGGCGCGCTGGTGGCGCTCGGGCGCGACGGCGCGGTGCGCTGGAGCCGGGCCGCGCCGCCCGGCCACCTGCCGCCCGGGGCGGCCGCGCCGGCGGTGGCCCGGGGGACGCTGCTCGTGCCGGGCGAGGGGATCGCCTGCCTGTCGCTGCGCAGCGGGGAGCCGGTGGGCGCGATCGCGGCGGTGGCCCCCGCCCGGCTGGCGGTGGACGGCGCGCTGCGCGTCGCGGCGATGGACCTCGACGGCCTGACCACCGGGTTCCGGCTCGCCACCCACCTCAGCGTGGTGTGAGCCGCGGGCGGCTCAGACGCCCAGGAACAGCCGCTTACCGAAGTTCAGCGCCAGGTCGGCGTCGAAGATCTTCTGCGCCGAGGTCTCGATGTCGTAGGGCACGCGGTGGAACTCCACCACGCGCTCCTCGGTGTCGTAGGTGACGAAGCAGGCGCGGTTGTCGCAGTCGCGCGGCTGCCCCACCGAGCCCACCGAGATCACGTACTTGTAGCCGCGGCGCAGCCCGAACCGCGTCGCCACCACCTCGTTGACGTCGCCGGAGGGGTGGATCGCGAACGACTTGCACAGATGGGAGTGGCCGACGAAGTTCACGTCCTCGAGCGCGTCGAGGTGCGGGACGAGGTCCTTCGCCTGCTCCTTCGCGAACACGTACTCGTAGGCCTGCGGCGCGGCCGGGTTGCCGTGGCTCAGCCCGACGCCGGGGAGCCGGTGCGTGTACGGCAGCGCGCGCAGCCACTCGAGGTGGTCCGGGTCGATGCGCGCCGCGGTCCAGTCCAGCGCGTGGCGGGCGGCGTCGTAGTAGAAGCTGTAGTCCATCCGCCCGGCCACCGCGGCGTCGTGGTTCCCGAGCAGCGTCACCTCGGCCACCTTGCGCACCAGCGCGCAGCACTCGTTCACGCTCGCGCCGTAGCCGACCACGTCGCCCAGGCAGTAGATGCGATCCGGGCGCAGCCGCTCCAGCGCGGCCAGCGACTCGGTCAAGGCCTCGAGGTTCGAGTGGATGTCGGAGATGATCCCGATGCGCATGCTCGACCCGTGCCGGGCGGCGCATGGTAGCCGCCGCGCGGATCGGAGGTCAACCCGGGGTGGCCGCGCCGTTGAAGAGATCGCTCTCGAGGTCGTCGAAGTGGGCCAGGCCGCGCGCCTCGGCGTAGCGCGCCCGGATCTCGTCCGGGCGGAGCGTGCGGAGCCGGTCGAGCGAGAACTGCTCCACCGCGAAGCTCGCGAGCACGCTCCCGAGCACGATGGCCCGCCGCATGGTGGGGGCGTCCGCGCGGCCGCGGTGCGCGAGGTAGCCCATGAACCCGCCGGCGAAGCTGTCGCCCGCGCCGGTCGGATCGAACACCTCCGGGAGCGGGAACGCCGAGGCGGCGAACACCTCGTCGCCCGAGAAGAACAGGGCCCCGTACTCGCCGCGCTTCACCACCAGCGAGCGCGGCCCCATCGACAGGATGGCGCGCGCCGCCTTCACCACGTTGTGCTCGCCGGCCAGCTGGCGCGCCTCCGCGTCGTTGACGAACAGCATGTCCACGCGCTTCAGCGTCTCGAGCAGGCTCTGGCGCTTCGAGGTGATCCAGTAGTTCATGGTGTCGCAGCCCACGAAGCGGGGCCGCTCCACCTGGTCGAGGACCGCGCGCTGCAGGTCCGGGTCGATGTTGCCGAGGAACACGAACTCCGAGCCGCGGAAGCTGGCCGGGAGCACCGGCCGGAACCCGGCGAACACGTTGAGCTGCGTGTCGAGCGTGTGGGCGGTGTTGAGGTCGAACTCGTAGCGCCCCTTCCAGCGGAACGTCTTGCCCGGCTCGCGCGAGAGGCCGGCCAGGTCCACGCCGCGCCCGGCCAGGAAGCGCACGTGCTCCTCGGGGAAGTCCTCCCCGACCACCGCCACCAGCCGCGTCGGGCCGAAGAAGCTCGAGCAGGCCGAGAAGTAGGACGCGGAGCCGCCCAGCACCTCCTCGCGCCGGCCGAAGGGGGTCTCGAGCGAGTCGAGCGCGACGGAGCCGACGACGAGCAGGGCCATCCGGGATCGAGCCTTTCCGCCCGCCGGGAGCGGCGGGCGACCCGTACCTAGCCCGCCGCGGGCGTCCCGGTCAACGGCGCACCGGCCCGCCGGCGCGGATCGCCCGGGCCGCCCTCCGCGGCGAGCTGGCCGCACGCGGCGGCGATGTCGGTGCCGCGGTTCTTGCGGACGACCGCGGTCACGTTCCGCGCGACGAGCAGGTCGCGAAAGCGCTCCACCGCGGCCGGCGCCGGCGCGGCGAACCCGAGGCCCGGGTTCTCGTTGTACGGGATGAGGTTCACCTTGGCCGGGATGCCGCGCAGCAGCCGCGCCAGGCGCTCGGCGTCCTCCGGCGCGTCGTTCACGCCGCCCAGCATCACGTACTCGAACGTGATCCGCCGCCCCTGCTTCATGGGGAACTCGCGGCAGGCGCGGAGCAGCTCGGCCAGCGGGTAGCGCCGGTTGATGGGCATGATCGCGTCGCGCTGCGCGTCGGTGGTGGCGTTCAGCGACACGGCCAGCTTCACCTGCGTCTCCTCGCCCAGCCGGCGCATCACCGGCACCAGCCCGGACGTCGAGACCGTCACGTGGCGGTGCGAGAAGTTGGGACCGTCCTCCGAGAGGAGCAGGTCGAGCGCGACCTTCAGGCTGCGGTAGTTCGCGAGCGGCTCGCCCATGCCCATGAACACGAGGTTGGTGAGCGGCCGCGGCCCCTCCCCCTCCCCCAGCTCGATCAACCGCCGGTTGGCGCGGTGGACCTGGTCCACGATCTCGCCCGGCCCGAGGTTGCGCGCGAGGCCCATGGTGCCGGTCATGCAGAACGTGCAGCCCACCGCGCAGCCCACCTGCGTCGAGACGCACAGCGTCTTGCGGTCGGTCTCGGGCATGTAGACGGACTCGATCAGCTTCCCGTCGCCCGTGCGCCAGGTCCACTTGATGGTGCCGTCGGCCGAGCGCTGCTCGGTGGCGCGCTCGAGCGTGGTGAGGCGGGTGCCCTCCGCGAGCCGCTCGCGCAGCGCGCGCGGCACGTCGGTCATCTCCTCGAGCGAGGCGGCGCCGCGCAGGTGAAGCCAGCGGTAGACCTGGCGGGCGCGGAACGGCTTCTCGCCCAGCCCGGCGATCAGGGCGGCGAGCCGCTCCTGCGGGAGCGACCGGAGGTCGGGCGTGTCGTCGTGCAGGACGTCCATGCGCGCCTGTTCCTAAGACCGGGCCGCGGCCGGCGCGACGTCGGGTGCGGCCACCTCGCCCCGCCGCGCGATCTCGACCCGGGTGACCCGCCGCTCGTCGCCGGCGCGCACCGTGAACGTGAGGCCGTCCCAGGCCAGCGTGGCCCCCACCGGCGGGACCCGGCCGGCGGTCGCGGTCACGAAGCCGCCCAGCGTCTCGTAGTCCCCCTGCTCGGGGAAGCGGATCTCGGGCGGCGGCTCGCCGTCCTCGAACTCGGGCGCGTCGTCGCCGGCGGGGCGCGGCGCGGGCTCCTCGCGCTGCTCGTTCAGGAAGGACTGCAGGTCGTGGAGCGGGATGGCGGCGTCCGCCAGCCACACGCCCGGCGCGACCGCCTTCACCGGGGCGGACTCCACGTCCGCCTCGTCCTGGATCTCGCCGACGATCTCCTCGATGACGTCCTCCATGGTGACGAGGCCGCTCGTGCCGCCGAACTCGTCCACCACCACCGCGAGGTGCGTCCGCCGCCGCTGCATCTCCTTCAGCAGCCGCGAGATCTTCATCTGCTCGGGGACGAAGAACGCCGGCTTGAGATACCGGTCGAGCGCGATGCGCCTGAGCGGCCCGTGCCGGAGCTCCTGGATGATGTCGCGGACCAGCAGGATGCCCACCACGTTGTCGATCGAGCCCTCGTACACCGGCATGCGGCTGTACGGGTTCTCGGTGACGATCCGCACCAGCTCGTCCGGCTCCACCGCGCGGTCCACGGCGACCATGCGCGTGCGCGGGATCATGACCTCCTTGGCCACGCGGTCGGCGAACTCGAGCACGCTGTTGAGCAGCTCCTCCTTCACCTCGTCGAGCACGCCCTCGCGCGTGCCCATCTCGATGAGGTACTCGATCTCCTCGCTCGTCACCGCCGGCGTGGGCGCCTTGCCGCCGCCGAGCAGGCCCACCACCCGGCCGGTGAGCCGGGTCACCGCGGCGGAGAGCGGCCACATCGCCAGGCAGAGCGCCTGGACCATGGGCATCGCCCAGAGCGCGACCGGCGCCGGGTGGCGCTTGCCGATGGTCTTCGGGACGATCTCGCCCGCGAACAGGATCACCACGGTGGTGACGCCGGTGGCGATGGCGACCAGCGTCCCGTGGGCCCAGCCGCCCCCGGCGGCCAGGTCCGCGCCGACCGAGCCGGCCAGCGCGCCCGCGCCCACGTTCACGAGCGTGTTCCCGATGAGCAGGGTCGAGAGCACGCGCTCCGGGTGCTCGATCCACAGGCCCAGCAGGCGGGCCCGCCGGCCGCCGGTCTCGCGGAGCTGCCGGGCCCGGGGCTCGCCCAGCGCGGTCAGCGCGGTCTCGGTCCCCGAGCAGAAGGCGGAGGCGGCGAGGAACGCCACCCCCAGCAACCATTTCCATGTCGGTACTGCGTCCAAACTGCGGCTCTCCTCGCGTCCCCTGAAACGACGAAACCCGTCCCTGGGGCGGGACGGGTTCGTGCATTGTAGCCCGAACCGGGCGCGGCGCGCCCGGCCGAGCGGGGGAACGCCCCCAGGAGTGCAGGAAGATCGGCCGGTTAGGCGAGCTTCTTCCACTCGTAGGCGTGCACCTGCACCTCGGGGAAGAAGTACGAGACCTCGATCTTCGCGTTCTCCGCGCTGTCCGAGCCGTGGACCGTGTTCTTCTCGATGTCGGTCGCGAAGTCCTTGCGGATCGTGCCCGCGTCGGCCTTCTTCGGGTCGGTGGCGCCCATGATCTCGCGGTTCCGGGCGACCGCGTTCTCGCCCTCGAGGACCATCAGGACCACCGGCCCGCTGGTCATGAACTTCACCAGGTCGCCGAAGAACGGCCGGGCCTTGTGCACCGCGTAGAAGCCCTCGGCCTCCGCCTTCGACAGCTGCGTCAGCCGGATGGCCACCGGCTTCAGGCCCTTCTCCTCGAAGCGGCCGATGATCTTCCCGATGATGCCCTTCTCGACGCCGTCGGGCTTGATGATGGACAGCGTGCGCTCGATCGCCATGTGATGCTCTCCGTTCGTCCGGTGTTCCGGGTTGTTGCGGGAAAGCCACGCCCCCGGCTCACCGTGAGCACGGGGGCGCGAGCGTCCCTGGATCCTCGGGGGCGCGCTAGTCGCGCTCCCCCTTGGCAGCCTTCTTCAGCGCCTTGCCGCCGCGCTGCGAGGGTGCGGCGCTGCGCGACGCGGCGCCCTTGCGGGCGGGCGCGGGGGCGGCGGGCCGCTTGCCGGCCGGCGCCTTGGCGGGCTTGGGGCGGGCGCGCCGCGACAGCGCGTCCTTCATGGCCCGGCCGAGCAGGTGGGGACCGTCCACCACCACGATGCCGGCCTCGCGCATGGCCGCCATCTTCGCGTCGGCGGTGCCGGCGCCGCCGGAGATCACCGCGCCGGCGTGGCCCATGCGCTTGCCTGGGGGCGCGGTCCGGCCGGCGATGAACCCGACCACCGGCTTCGTCATGTGGTCGCGGACGAACTCGGCGCCCTTCTCCTCCTCGCCGCCGCCGATCTCGCCGATCATGATGACGGCGTCGGTCTCCGGGTCGTCCTCGAACAGCTGCAGCGCCTGCACGAAGTCCGTGCCATGGACCGGGTCGCCGCCGATGCCCACCGAGGTGGACTGGCCGAGGCCCAGGTCGCTGAGCTGCTTCACCGCCTCGTAGTTGAGCGTGCCCGAGCGCGAGACCACGCCGATGCGGCCGGGCCGGTGCACGTGCCCGGGCATGATCCCGATCTTGCACTGGCCGGGCGTGATCACGCCGGGGCAGTTCGGCCCGACCAGCCGCGTCTTCGGGCGGCTCTCCACGTAGCGGCGCACCCGGACCATGTCGAGCACCGGGATGCCCTCGGTGATCGCCACGATGAGCTCGATGTCGGACTCGGCCGCCTCGATGATCGCGTCGGCCGCGAACGGGGGCGGCACGAAGATCGCGGCCGCGTTCGCGCCGGTCTCCTTCACCGCCGCCGCGACCGTGTGGAAGATGGGGACCGTCCCCTGGAAGCGGGTGCCGCCGCGGTTGGGCGTCACGCCCGCCACCACGTTCGTGCCGTAGGCGAGCATCTGCTCGGCGTGGAAGCTGCCCGCCGAGCCGGTGATGCCCTGGACGAGGACCCGGGTGTTGCGATCTACGAGGATGCTCAAGGCGTGTGCCTCCCGCCGCTCACGCGACGAATGGACCTGGATCTAGGCGGCTCGCGCGGCCTGGACGACCTTCCGGGCAGCGTCGCCGAGGTCGTCCGCGGGGATGATCTTCAGCTCGCTGTGGGCGAGGATGTCCTTGCCCAGCTCCACGTTGGTGCCCTCGAGCCGGACCACCAGCGGGATGGAGAGCCCCACCTGCTTGGCGGCGGCGACGATGCCGTTCGCGATCACGTCGCACTTCATGATGCCGCCGAAGATGTTGACGAGCACCGCCTTCACGTGCGGGTCGGAGAGGATGATCTTGAACGCCGCGGTGACCTTGTCCTCGTCGGCGCCGCCGCCCACGTCGAGGAAGTTGGCCGGCTGGCCGCCGGACAGCTTGATCACGTCCATGGTGGCCATGGCCAGGCCGGCGCCGTTCACCATGCAGCCGATGTCGCCGTCCAGCGCGATGTACGAGAGGTCGTACTCCTTGGCCTGCGTCTCCTTCGGATCCTCCTCGTCCGGATCGCGCATCGCCGCGATGTCCGGGTGCCGGTAGAGCGCGTTGTCGTCGAAGTTCATCTTCGCGTCGAGCGCGAGCACCTCGCCGCCCACCGTGATGACGAGCGGGTTGATCTCGGCGAGCGACGCGTCGGTGGCGACGTAGGCGTTGTACAGGCCGGTGGCGAAGCGGACGAACGCGGTGACCGAGTCGCCGGTGAGGCCGAGGCCGAACGCGAGCCGGCGGGCCTGGAACGGCATGAGGCCGGTCAGCGGCGAGATCCACTCCCGCAGGATCTTGTCGGGGTGCTTCGCGGCCACCTCCTCGATGTCCACGCCGCCCTCGACCGAGGCCATCACCGCCAGGCGCCCGATCTCGCGGTCGAGCGTCATGCCGAGGTACAGCTCGCGGGCGATCCGGCAGCCCTCCTCGACGTAGACCTTCCGGACCTCCTGCCCGTCCGGCCCGGTCTGCGGGGTCTTCAGCATCATGCCGAGCATGGCCTCGGCGTGCTGGCGCGCCTCGTCCGGCGAGCGGGCCAGCTTCACGCCGCCGCCCTTGCCGCGGCCGCCGGCGTGGATCTGCGCCTTCACCGCGCTGATGCCGCCGCCGAGCTGGCGCGCCGCGCCCTCCGCCTCGAGCGGCGTGACCGCGAGGTAGCCGCGCGGGACCGCCACGCCGAACTTCCGCAGGATTTCCTTCGCCTGGTACTCGTGGATCTTCAAGCCGAGCTCGCTCTCGTTGGGACGACGAAGGCCGGTCGCCCCCGGATGGGGTGGACGACCGGCCCGAGAAACCTACTACAGCTTGGTCTCTGCGACGGACTTCTTCACGCTGTCCACGGACCGCTGGAGCATGGCGCGCTCGTCGTCGTTCAGCTCGACCTCGAGCACCCGCTCCACGCCGCCGGCGCCGATCACCACCGGGACGCCGACGAAGAGGCCCTTCACCCCGTACTGGCCCTCCAGCAGCGCCGAGCAGGGCAGCACCCGCTTCTTGTCGCGCAGGTACGCCTCCGCCATCGAGATCGCCGCGGCGGCCGGCGCGTAGAAGGCCGAGCCGGTGCCGAGCAGCGCGACGATCTCGCCGCCGCCCTTGCGCGTGCGCTCGACGATGGCGTCGAGCCTGGCCTTGTCGAGCAGCCGGGTGAGCGGCACGCCGGCGACCGAGGAGTAGCGGAGCAGCGGGACCATGTCGTCGCCGTGGCCGCCGAGCACCATCGCCTGCACGTCCTGCGGCGAGACCCCGGCCGCGTCGCCCACGAAGTACTGGAAGCGCGCGGTGTCGAGCACGCCGGCCATGCCGACCACCCGGTTCTTGGGGAACCCGGTGACCTTGTACATGGCGTACACCATCGAATCGAGCGGGTTCGTGATGACGATGACGAACGCGTTCGGCGCGTACTGCTTGATGCCGTGCGCGACCTTGGTGATCGCGTCGAGGTTCACCTTGAGGAGATCCTCGCGGCTCATGCCGGGCTTCCGCGGCACGCCCGCGGTCACGATGCACACGTCGGCGTCGCGGATGACCGAGTAGTCGGTCGTGCCGCCGCCGGTCACGTCCACGTCCCACTTGCCGACGCCGCGCGTCTCCTGCAGGTCGAGCGCCTTGCCCTTCGCGACGCCCTCCATGATGTCCACCAGGACGACGTCGCCGAGCTCCTTCTGGCCGGCCAGGAGCGCGAGCGTGCCGCCGATCTGTCCCGCGCCGATGAGCGCGATCTTCTTCCGCTGGGCCATGTGGTCTCTCCGGGGTTGGGAAGCCGCTACGCTACATGTGCCTGATGATCTCGTCGCCGAACTCGGAGCACTTCACCTCGACCGCGTCCGTCACCCCCTCGGCCTTCATGAGGCGCGCGAAGTCGTAGGTGACGCGGTGGCCCGCGATGGCGCCGTCCACGCCCTTGACGATGAGATCGGCCGCCTCGTTCCAGCCGAGGTGCCGGAACATCATCTCGCCCGAGAGGATCATCGAGCCCGGGTTCACCTTGTCGAGGTCGGCGTACTTCGGCGCGGTGCCGTGGGTGGCCTCGAAGATGGCGTGGCCGGTGACGTAGTTGGCGTTGCCGCCGGGCGCGATGCCGATGCCGCCCACCTGCGCCGCGAGCGCGTCGGAGAGGTAGTCGCCGTTCAGGTTCGGCGTCGCGACCACGTCGAAGTCCTCGGGCCGGGTCAGCACCTGCTGCAGCGTGATGTCGGCGATCGCGTCCTTGACCAGGATGCGGCCCTCGGCGACGGCGGCCTGCTTCTCGGCGTTCGCCGCCTCCTCGCCGCGCGAGGCCTTGGTGCGCTCCCACTGCTCCCAGGTGTAGACGCGGTCGGCGAACTCCCGCTCGGCGAGCGCGTAGCCCCAGTTCCGGAACGCACCCTCCGTGAACTTCATGATGTTGCCCTTGTGCACGAAGGTGACGCTCCGGCGCCGCTCGCGGACGGCGTACTCGAGCGCCGCGCGGACGAGCCGCTCGGTCCCCTCGCGCGAGACCGGCTTCACGCCCACGCCGGACGTCGCCGGGAAGCGGATCTTCCGGTACTCCTTCGGGAACTCCTGCTCGAGGAACGCGAGCAGCTTCTTCGCCTGCTCGGAGCCCGCCTCCCACTCGATCCCGGCGTAGATGTCCTCCGTGTTCTCCCGGAAGATCACCATGTTCACCTTCTCCGGGCGCTTCACCGGAGAGGGCACGCCGCGGAACCAGCGCACGGGGCGGAGGCAGACGTAGAGATCGAGGAGCTGCCGCAGCGCGACGTTGAGCGAGCGGATGCCGCCGCCGATGGGCGTGGTGAGCGGCCCCTTGATGCCGATGAGGTACTCGCGGAACGCCTGGATCGTCTCGTCCGGCAGCCAGTTGTTGAACTTGGTGAACGCCTTCTCGCCGGCGTAGACCTCGGTCCAGGCGATCTTCCGGCGGCCGCGGTAGGCCTTCTCCACCGCCGCGTCGAGCACGCGCACGCTGGCGCGCCAGATGTCGCGGCCCGTGCCGTCGCCCTCGATGAACGGCAGGATGGGCCGGTCGGGAACGTTCAGCTTCCCGTCGACGAGCGAGATCTTCGCTCCATCCTTCGGGACCACCGGCTTCGCGTCCGCCATGACGAGCGTCCTCGCGTTGGGGAGAGGTGGAGCCGGGGTCTTAGCATCGCGCCGCGTGGGGTGTAAAGGCGCCGACCGCTCCAACATTTGGAATTCGCGGCACTTTACACGACTGTCGCGGTCGATGTTGGCCCGTCCACGGGTCACCCCTGAGAAGGGCGTCCCACGGCCGACCAGCCGCAGAGACGGAGGTTTCGCGCCTCCACGCGCGCGCGTGCGCGGGGGCTGCAGAGCGCCGCGAGCTCGATCTCGCGCTCGGCCCCGAATGAGGTGCGGGCGTGGCTCGGGGCGTGACCCGGGTGCGCCATCAGCTCGGTCACGCCCTCCCCCACCGCGTCCAGGGCCGCGAGCAGCGCGTCCTCGGTCCAGGCCGGGCGCCGCGACGCGTCCCCCAGGAACGCGTCGGCGGTCGCCACCCCCGCCGCGCGGAGCGCCGCGCGCATGGCCGGGTCGATGGACCGCACCGGCAGCGCTCGAGCGGCCGCCACCGCGCAGAACGCCTCCCGCACCGCCGGCGCGGCGTGCGCGTGCTTGTGGCTGTCGAGGTGCGTGGGCGGGGCGCCGCGCAGCGCCTCGAACCGGTCGAGCTGCCGCCGCAGCGCCGCCTCCGCCCCGGCCCGCCCGGCGCCCGGGTCGACGACGGCGTGCAGCCCGAGCTCGAGCGAGCGCGGCGCGCCGGCGAGCGCCGCGGCCGCGAACGGCGTCTCGACCATGGCGGTGGCGCTCGTGACCAGCCCGCGCGCGTGCGCCTCGAGGATGCCCCGGTCGATCTCCGGGTCGTAGCCGAGGTCGTCGGCGTTCACGATCAGCCAGCGCATGGCGACGCCCGCGACCGTCGCGCGCCCGGTCCGCGGAGTCAAGCGCGGCGCCGCCGCATCGCGCTCAGTGGAGGTCGCCGGGCTGCGGCTCCTCCGCGCCGGCGTCCGGGCGGGCCTCGGGACCGGACGCCGGCGGCTGGCGCGGCAGGTCCACGGTGAACGTGGCGCCGGCGCCGGGCTCGCTCGTCACGTCGATGGTGCCGCCGTGCGCCTCCACGATCTGCCGCGCGATGTAGAGCCCCAGCCCGAGCCCGCCGAAGTTCTGGGCCGGCACGCCGCGCGCGAAGCGGTCGAACACCCGCGCCTGCTGGTCCTGCGCGATGCCGATGCCCTGGTCGCTGACGCGCAGCCGCGCGGTGCCGTCGTCGCCCGCGACGTGCAGCGCGATGGGCCGCCCCTGCCCGAACTTGGCGGCGTTCACGAGCAGGTTGGCGATCACCTGCTCGAGCCGGGTGCGGTCCCAGGCGCCAGTCACCGGCTGCAGGTCGAGCGCGAGCTTCGACCCGGAGCGCTCCAGATCGCCCACCGCGTGGCCCGCCGCCTCTCGCGCCACCTCGGCCAGGTCGAGCGGCTCGCGCCGGAGCTCGATCTTGCCGAGGCGCATGCGCGAGACGTCGAGCAGCTCACCCACCAGCGCGCCCAGGCGGCGCGTCTGCCGCTCCAGCGTCTCCAGCCGCTCCACCACCACCGCCGGCAGCCCCTCGCCCGAGCGGAGCGCGGCGCGGTGGAGCAGCTGGAGCTGGAGCTGGAGCGCGGTCACCGGGGTGCGCAGCTCGTGCGAGGCCACCGACAGGAACTCGTCGCGCTCGCGCACCTCCTCCTGCGCCCGCCGCCACAGCCGCGCGCGCTCCTCGATCTTCCGCCGCTCGGTCGCGTCGCGCACGGCCGCAATCACGCAGGGGCGCCCGTCCACCAGGATCGGCGACAGGCTGATCTCGGCCGGGAACTCGGCCCCGTCGTGACGCAGCCCGGAGAGATCGAGGCCGAGCCCCATGGGGCGCGTGCGCGGCGCCGCCTGGTACGCCGTCCGGTGCACCTGGTGCATGGTCCGGTAGCGCGCCGGGAGCAGCAGCTCCACCGGCCTGCCCACCAGCTCCTGGCACCGGTAGCCGAAGAGGCGCTCGGCGTGCGCGTTCACGAAGACGATCGCGCCGGCGTCGTCGGCGATGACCATGGCGTCCGGCACCGAGTCGAGCAGGGAGAAGTCCACGCCGCCCTCTGAGATGCGGCGTCCGGCGCGCTCCGTGAAGTCCCGCGCCCTCCCGGTGCGAGCCCGCGCTCGCCCGCCCGCCCCGGCCCCGCGGGCCGGCGGAGCCCACCTTCAAGGTGGTCCCGCGGCGGACCCGGAGCGTCCATGCGAGTCAGCGCCTCCCTCTCCATCCCGTGGTTCGTGCTCATGACGGGCCTGGCCGGGATCTCCGCGCACGCGGCGCCGCCGCCCGCGGCGCGCGTCGAGCTGGAGGTCGCCGGGGTGCTGCCCATGCCGGAGGGCGCCGCGTCGATCCTGGTGCTCCGGGAGAAGGGCGCGAAGAACCTGCTGCCGCTGGTGGTGCCGGGCGCCCAGGAGCACGACCTCGGCCGGCGGGTGCGCAGGGATGCGGCCCCGGGCCTGCTCGCCGAGACCATCCGCGCGCTGGGCGGGCGCGTGCGCGAGGTGGAGATCGCGTCGGCGGACGAGGGCCCGGGGGGCGCGCGGGTGCGGCTGGTGCAGGGGGCGCGGCGGCTCGAGCTCCCGGGCGCGGCCTCCGAGTCGGTCGCGCTCGCGGTCGCGGCGGGCGCGCCGATCTTCACCAGCCGCCGGGTGATGGACGAGTCGGGCCTGTCGCCGGACGAGGTGGACCGGGCGCGCGAGCGGGCCGCGCGCGACGCCCGGGAGCCGCAGCGGATGTAGCGGCTACTGCGCGCTCGGCTCGCCGGGCGGGCGCGCCGGGCGCGGGGTCGGCAGGCGCGACTCCGCGGCGAAGTCGTAGATCGACTCGAGCCGGACGTTCCGGTAGCGCTCCAGCTTGAACGCCATCCGCGAGAGCGTCGCCAGGAACTCCTTCACGTCCACCGTGCCGCCCTTGCCCGCCGCCTTGCGCAGGCGCTTCACCTCTGCGTGGATGGCCTTGTGCGCCTCGCGCGGGTGATACAGGAACGCGCCGGAGAAGTAGAGCGCGCCCTGGAACGGGAGCAGCCGCGCCTCCAGCACGTCGCCCTTGTCGAGCCCGGCCACGTGGCGCCGCTCGGTGACGTCGTAGTCACCTGCGGTGAACACGTCCCGCAGCCGCAGCAGGCCGTCGCGGATCTTGCGGACCTCGAACAGCCCGTGGACGTTGCGCGCCAGGTCCTGGTACGCCGCCAGCTCCTCCGGCGAGAGCGACGGCCCCTCCGCCTCGATGAACCGCTCGATGGTGGTGCCGGTGCCGCCCGCGGGCCGGTAGTCGTACAGGTAGAAGTCGAGCATCCCGTTCAGCCGGGGCTCGTAGGTGCGATCCTCCTCGTGCGGCTCGCCGTAGCGGTCGAAGTGGAACCGGCGCGCGGCGAGGAGCTCCTCCTTGCGCGCGCCGTCGGTGGCCCAGGCGAGCAGGCGCTCGTGCAGCAGCTGCAGCGTCATCGAGACCGCTCCATCATCGCCACGAAGCGCGCGAACAGCGGGCGCGCGTCGTGCGGCCCGGGCGACGACTCCGGGTGGTACTGGACGCTGAACGCGGGCGCGTCGAGCACCTCGATGCCCTCCACCGTCCCGTCGTTCAGGTTCACGTGGGTGACCCGGGCGCGCTTGCCCAGGCTGGCGTCGTCCACGGCGAAACCGTGGTTCTGGGCGGTGATGTCCACCTTGCCGGTGTCCAGCTCCTTCACCGGCTGGTTCGCGCCGCGGTGGCCGAACTTCAGCTTGTAGGTGCGCGCGCCGATGGCGAGCGCGAGGATCTGGTGGCCGAGGCAGATGCCGAACACCGGCACCTTGCCGAGCAGCGCCGCCACGGTCTCGCGCGCGCCGGCCACCGCGGCCGGATCGCCCGGGCCGTTGGTGAGGAACACGCCGTCCGGCCGCAGCGCCAGCGCCTCCGCGGCGCTGGTCCGCGACGGCACCACGGTCACGCGGCAGCCGGCCTCGGCCAGCAGGCGGAGCATGGCGCGCTTCAGGCCCCAGTCGTACGCGACCACGTGGAAGCGCGGCCTGCCGAGCGGCGCGCGCTCCGCGTCGGTCCATCGGTCGGCGCCCTGCTCGGTCCACTCGTACGGGGCCGCCGTCGAGATGCGGGTGGCGAGGTCCTGCCCCTCCATCCCGGGCAGCGCGCGCGCCCGCTCCACCAGCGCCTTCGCGCTCCCCTCGGTGGCGATGACGCCCATCTGCGCGCCGGCGGTGCGGATGTGGCGGGTGAGCCGCCGGGTGTCGATGCCGGAGATCCCGACGATGCCGTGCGCCGCGAGGTACGCGTGGAGGCTCCGCTCCGCGCGGAAGTTCGACGGCTGCTCGGCGGCGTGGCGCACGATGAAGCCGGTGGCGTGCGGGCGCGCCGACTCCTCGTCGGCGCGGTTCACGCCGTAGTTCCCCTGCTCCGGATACGTCATGCAGATCATCTGATCGACGTACGACGGGTCGGTCAGGATCTCCTGGTACCCGGTCATGGAGGTGTTGAAGACGACCTCCCCCGTGGCCTCGCCGGTCGCGCCGAGCGAGAACCCCTCGAAGGTGGTGCCGTCCGCCAGCGCCAGGATCGCCTGCTTCATCGGTCTGCCTTGCCCTCCTCGTGGACGATCCGGCCACCCACGATCGTGTGCGTGCAACGCCCGGCGAGCCGCCTTCCCTTCCACGGCGTGTTGCGGCCCTTGGAGTGGAGCCGGGCCGGGTCCACCGTCCACTCCGCGGCGGCGTCGAGCACCGCCACGTCCGCGGCCGCGCCGCGCGCCAGCGTGCCGGCGGGCAGCCCGAACGCCCTGGCCGGCCCCACGGTGAGCGCCTCGACGAGCCGGCGCTCGGTCAGCGCGCCCTCCCGCACCAGGCCCAGGCAGACCGAGAACGCGGTCTCCAGCCCGACGATGCCGTTCGCGGCGGCGTCGAACTCCACGTCCTTCTCCACCGCGGAGTGCGGCGCGTGGTCGGTGGCGATCGCGTCGAGCGTGCCGTCGGCGAGCCCCTCGCGGCAGGCGCGGACGTCCTCCGCCGAGCGCAGCGGGGGGTTCATCTTGAAGTCGGTCGAGTAGCCCGAGGCGCCCACGTCGTCGTCGGTGAGCGCGAGGTGGTGCGGGGTGACCTCGCCGGTGACCGGCAGGCCGCGCCGCTTCGCCTCGCGGATGGCGCGGACCGCGCCGGCGGTGCTGACGTGCGCCACGTGCAGCCGCCCGCCGGTCAGCTCCACCAGCGCGATGTCGCGCAGCACCATCACGTCCTCGGCCTGGGACGGGATGCCCTTCAGGCCGAGCCGCGTCGCGGCGGCGCCCTCGTGCATCACGCCCTTGCCCACCAGGTGCAGGTCCTCCTCGTGCACCGTGAGCGGCAGGCCGAACGCGCGCGCGTACTCCAGCGCGCGGCGCATCAGCGCCGACGACATCACCGGCCGCCCGTCGTCGGAGAGCGCCACGCAGCCCGAGGCCTTCAGCTCGCCGTACTCGGCCAGCTCCTCGCCGTTCGAGCCGCGGGAGATGGCGCCCACCGGGTAGACGCGGGCCAGGCCGGCCGCTGCCGCGCGCGCCAGCACGAGCTCGGTCACCGCGGCGCAGTCGTTCACCGGCTTCGTGTTCGGCATGGCGCACACGGCCGTGAAGCCGCCCGCCACCGCCGCCCGCGCGCCGGTCGCGACCGTCTCCTTGTACTCCTGCCCCGGCTCGCGCAGGTGCACGTGCAGGTCCACGAACCCCGGCGTCACCCACCGGTTCCGCGCGTCCACGGCGCGGGCGTCGCGCGGGCGCTCCACCCGCTCGGCCACCTCCGCCACCTTGCCGTCGCGGATCACCACGGTGCGGACGCCGTCCACGCCGCTCGCCGGGTCGATGACCCGGCCGCCCTCGATGAAGAGCACGTCAGACATCGCGCCTGCCTCCCGTCCCGAGCCGCGCCGTCACGCCCTGGCCTCCTCGCCCGCGCCGCCCGCGAGCAGGTACAGGATCGCCATCCGGACCGCCACCCCGTTCTGCACCTGGTCCAGGATCACCGAGCGGGGCCCGTCCGCCACCTCGGGGGAGAGCTCCACGCCGCGGTTGATGGGGCCGGGGTGCAGGATCACGCAGGAGGGCTTCAGCCAGTCCGCCGCCTTCTTCGCGTTGAGGCCCCACACCTTCGAGTACTCGCGCGTGCCGGGGATGAGCGGGTCGCCGATGCGCTCGTGCTGGATGCGCAGCATGATGACCGCGTCCGCGCCGTCCACCGCCTCGCGCAGGTCGGTGTGGACGGTGGCGCCGAGCCGCTCCACGCCCGCCGGCATCATGGTGGGCGGCCCGCACAGCCGGACCTTCGCGCCCAGCTTCGGGAACGCGTGCAGGTCGGAGCGGGCCACGCGCGAGTGGCTGACGTCGCCGACGATGGCGACCGTCTTGCCCTCCAGCGTGCCGAGCTTCTCCCGCAGCGTGAAGCAGTCGAGGAGCCCCTGGCTCGGGTGCTCGTGGGCGCCGTCGCCGGCGGAGACCACCGAGCAGCCCACGTGCTCGGCCACGAGGCGGGGGGCGCCGCCGGCCGAGTGCCGGATGACGAGCACGTCCGGGCGCATCGCCTCGAGGTTCCTGGCCGTGTCCACCAGCGTCTCGCCCTTGGTGACCGACGAGGAGGAGGACGTCCAGTTGAGCGCGTCGGCGGACAGGATCTTGGCGGCGGTCTCGAACGAGCTGCGGGTGCGGGTGGAGGCCTCGAAGAAGAGGTTCACCACCATCTTGCCGCGCAGGCTCGGGACCTTCTTGATCGGCCGCTGCAGGACCTCCTTCATGGAGGCGGCGAGGTCGATGACCTCGAGGATCTCCTCGCGGGAGAAGTCCTCCAGCGCGATGCAGTGCTTGTGTCGACCGATCACGGCGCCCTCCTCGGCTTGACCACCACCGCGTCCTCGGGCGCGCCCGACTCCACCAGGCGCACCTGCACGTCGTCCCGGTCCGAGACCTCCAGCCGCGCGCCGGCGAAGTCGGCGGCGATGGGCAGCTCGCGCCCGCCGCGGTCCACCAGCACCGCCAGCCAGACGCGGCGGGGGCGGCCGAAGTCGACGATCTCGTCGAGCGCCGCGCGCACCGTGCGGCCGGTGTAGAGCACGTCGTCCACCAGCACCAGGGTCTTGCCCTGCACCGGGAAGCGCACGTCGGTCGGGCCGATCACCGGGGCCGCGCCCTGCTCCGCGAGGTCGTCGCGGTAGAGCGCGATGTCCAGCGTCCCGAGCGGCGGCTCGGCGCCGAGCTCCCGGGCCAGCTCGCGGCGGAGCCGCTGGGCGAGGTGCACCCCGCCCCGCCGGATGCCCACGATGGCGACGTCGCCGGCCGCGCCCGCCGCGCGGGCACGCTCCGCGATGTCGCGGCCCAGGCGTCGTACCGCTCGTTCGATCTCCGCAGCGTTCATGCGCCCCCCCTACCGCGATGGACCCCAGTCCGGGATGGAGATGTCCTGCGTGAAGTCCACCGTGAACGACTTCTCCACGGTTCGATCCAGGTACGGCAGCTCCACCACGCGAACGTACTCGAAGGCCACGTGGAGCGTGGGCGCCGGGCCGCTCGTGTCGCGCTCCCAGACCAGGTCGCCGGGCTCGAGCGCCACGGCCGGCACGGTGGCCGGCGCGCCGCGCTCGTCCACGATCTGGTCGGTGGCGAGCATCTCCAGGCGGCGGATCATCTCGGTGCGCAGCCGCTCGTCGTCGCGGTCCTTCACGGCGCGGTTCATGAAGTCCCGCACCACCTGCCGCGCCTCGAAGTCCACGACGTAGACGGGGACCCAGACCCAGGCCAGGTAGCCACCGCCCAGCAGCGCAGCGAGGATCGCGGCCGTGACCCACGTGATCTGCCCGCGCGCGGAGCGCGGCAGGGAGGACGGGGAGAGGCTGGGCATCAGGGGGTGTTTCTAGCGCTAGTCGATGGGTTTGAAAAGCCGGTCGAGCCGGAGGCCTCCTGCGCCCCGCGGCCACAGGCCCCCGTCCCCCCAGCTCCAGAAGACCAGCGCGGCGCGGCCGCGGATGTGGCCCACGGGGACCTGCCACCCGCCCATCCCCCGGCTGTCGGCCGAGAGATCGCGGTTGTCGCCCATCACGAACACATGCCCGGGGCGGACCACCTCGAACGGCCCCTCGCGCGAGGCGAGGCGCGCCCGCCGGCACTGGAGCACGTCGTAGCTCGCCACCCCGTCGGCGGCGGCCGCCTGCCAGCTCGACTCGGCGTCGCCGGGGAGATCGCCCCGGGGCGGGAGGATGGGCCCCTTGGCGAGCGCCTCCCGGTAGCGGCGGCAGCGCTCCGCCAGCGGCTCGCCGGTGGACGGGCTCCGCTCGGCGTAGGCGTACTCGCCGGCCGCCGCGCGCGGCTGCGGGACGCCGTTCACGTAGAGGACCTGCTCGCGGATCTCGATGACGTCGCCGGCGACGCCCACCACCCGCTTCACGTAGTCGCTGCTCGGGTCGCGCGGGTTCTCGAACACGATGACGTCGCCGCGCCGCGGCGCGCCGGTCTCGACCAGGCGCAGGTGCGTGAACGGGAGCCGCACCGCGTAGGCGACCTTGGAGACGAAGATGTAGTCGCCGACCACCAGCGTCGGGACCATCGAGCCGGACGGGATCCGGAACGCGTCGAGCACGAACGCGCGGACCAGGAGCGCCAGCACCACCGCGAGCGCGATGGACTCGGCGTACTCGCGCCACCAGGGCTTGACCCGCGCCGCGAGGTGCTCCTCCCAGAGCGCGTCCAGCCTGCGGAGCGCGGCGGAGAGCGCGTCCGGCTCCCCGCCCCGCGCCGCGGCGGTCACCTCGGCGGCGGCCGCGTCCACCGCGCCGCGCGCGTCGCCCAGGGCGCGGCGGTGCCGGGCGGCCAGCCGGCGGGCGTCGCGCGCGAAGCGGAGCGCGTCGCGGCGCGCGCGCGCCAGGCGGGCGGCGTCCGCCACGGCGGCGCTACTCCTCCACCTTCAGGACCGCGAGGAACGCCTCCTGCGGGATCTCCACCGAGCCCACCTGCTTCATGCGCTTCTTGCCCTCCTTCTGCTTCTCGAGCAGCTTGCGCTTGCGCGAGATGTCGCCACCGTAGCACTTCGCGAGGACGTTCTTGCGGAACGCCTTCACGGTCTCACGCGCGATCACCTTGGCGCCGATGGCCGCCTGTATGGCCACCTCGTACATCTGCTTCGGGATCACCTCGCGCAGCCGCTGGCAGAGGTCGCGCCCGCGCTGGTACGCGCGCTCCCGGTGGACGATCACGGAGAGCGCGTCGACCGGCTCGCCGTTGATGAGGATGTCGAGCTTGACGAGGTCCGCCTCCTCGTAGCCCTTCAGCTCGTAGTCGAGCGAGGCGTAGCCGCGCGACACGCTCTTCAGCTTGTCGAAGAAGTCGAACACCACCTCGGCGAGCGGGATGTCGTAGGTGATCTGGACGCGCTTGGTGCCCAGGTACTTGAGGTCGCGCTGCAGGCCGCGCCGCTCCTGGCACAGCTTCAGGATGGCGCCCACGTCCTCGGTGCGGGCGTGGATGTGGCAGGTGAGGTGCGGCTCCTCCAGCTTCGCGATCTTCTGGACCGGCGGGAGCTTGGCGGGGTTGTCGATCTCCTCCACCGCGCCGGAGGTGTCGGTCACCCGGTACACCACCGAGGGCGCGGTCGTGATGAGCGCGAGCTGGTACTCGCGCTCCAGCCGCTCCTGCACGATCTCCATGTGCAGCAGGCCGAGGTAGCCGCAGCGGAACCCGAAGCCGAGCGCCTGCGACGTCTCCGGCTCGTAGGTGAAGGCCGAGTCGTTGAGCGAGAGCTTCTCCAGCGCGTCGCGGAGCTGCTCGTAATCCGCCGCCTCGATGGGGAAGACGCCGGAGAACACCATCGGCTTCACGACCTTGAAGCCGGGGAACGGCTCCTCGGTGGGCCGGGCCGCGTCGGTGATGGTGTCGCCCACCTTGGCGTCGTGGACGTCCTTCACGTTCGCGACGACGACGCCCACCTCGCCGGCCTGCAGCTCGCCGACCGCCTTCGCGAACGGCGCGAAGACGCCCAGCTCCTGGACCTCGAACTCCTTGCGGTTCGACCAGAGCCGGATCTTCTGCTTCGGGCGGACGGTGCCCTCGAACACCCGCACCAGCATGACCACGCCGCGGTACGAGTCGTACCAGGAGTCGAACACGATCGCCTTCAGCGGCGCGTCGGGATCGCCCTCCGGCGCCGGCACCCGGTGCACGATCTGCTCGAGGATCTCGCCGATGCCGATCCCCTCCTTGGCGGAGGCGGGCACCGCGTCCTTCGCGTCGAGGCCGATGACCTCCTCGATCTCCTGGCGGACGCCCTCGACGTCCGCCGACGGGAGGTCGATCTTGTTGATGACCGGGACGATCTCCAGGTCGTGGTCGAGCGCCTGGTAGACGTTCGCGAGCGTCTGCGCCTCCACGCCCTGCGTCGCGTCCACCACCAGGATGGCGCCCTCGCAGGCCGCCATGGAGCGCGAGACCTCGTACGCGAAGTCCACGTGCCCGGGGGTGTCGATCAGGTTCAGCTCGTAGTCGCGGCCGTCCTTCGCCCGGTACTTCATGCGGACGGTCTGGGCCTTGATCGTGATCCCGCGCTCCCGCTCCAGCTCCATGTTGTCGAGGAACTGGGCCTGGGCCTCGCGCTTGGTCACGGTCCCGGTGTGCTCGAGGAGGCGATCGGCGAGCGTGGACTTCCCGTGATCGATGTGGGCGATGATGGAGAAGTTGCGGATGTGTGAGTTCTTTTCGGCCATCGGGGCGGCAGGCTTTTAACACGGCGGCGGCGGGGGGACCACGGCGCCGGTCCCCGCGCCGGACGCTCCCGCTTCCGGACGATATCGGCGCGCCCCTTCACCGAACGTGCGACACCCTACTGGGACCACGGCTCAGAAATATCCGTATCTTGTGTTGATATACATGTACCCCACCATATGTTGTGGTCAGCCGTTGACTCTCGGCGGGCGCTTGCTAGCATGTCTCCTGGTTCCGCGGGGGCGCGGGACGGGGAGGACGGGCGGGATGGCGGCGGGGTGGGTGCGACGATTGAGCAGTCCTTCTGCCGGCTTGGGGGCGAAGCCGGCGTTCATGTCAGACCATCGCGATTAGGTAGACCTCCGGTTCACTGACGCGGGCCGGCCGGAGGAAGAGGGCTGAACGGGTGCCGATATCGGCACCCGTTAGGGGACGCTGTTTGCCTCGGACCGGGGGACGGTCTCGAGCGGAGGTGGAAAGCGATGATGGAGCGCGAAGTGACGGGTCACAGGCCGCGGGCGTCCAAGTCCGCGAAGAAGGTCGTGAAGAAGGGTCTCTCGGTGGAGCGGTACTTCACCACCCCGGGCGTCGATCCGGCCGAGGAGCTCGCGTGGGAGACGCGGACAGCCGCGATCACCGGCGAGGGCGGCGCGACCATCTTCGAGCAGAAGGACGTGGAGGTCCCGAAGAGCTGGTCCCTCCTCGCGACGAACGTCGTCGCCTCCAAGTACTTCCGCGGCCAGCTCGGGACCCCGGCGCGCGAGCGCTCGGTCCGCCAGCTGGTGTCCCGCGTCGTCGAGACCATCGGCGCCTGGGGCCGCAAGGACGGCTACTTCGCGACCGAGGGCGACGCCGTCGCGTTCGAGGCCGAGCTCGCGCACCTCATCTACCGGCAGAAGATGAGCTTCAACTCGCCGGTCTGGTTCAACGTCGGCGTGGAGGAGCACCCGCAGTGCTCCGCCTGCTTCATCAACGCCGTCGGCGACTCGATGGACTCGATCCTGAAGCTCGCCCACACCGAGGGCATGCTCTTCAAGTACGGGTCCGGCACCGGCTCCAACCTGTCCAAGATCCGCTCCTCCAAGGAGCGGCTGTCCGGCGGCGGCGAGGCGTCCGGCCCGGTCTCGTTCATGCGCGGCTTCGACGCGTTCGCCGGCGTCATCAAGTCGGGCGGCAAGACCCGCCGCGCCGCGAAGATGGTGATCCTCGACGTCGATCACCCGGACGTGGTCGAGTTCGTGAACTGCAAGGCCGACGAGGAGAAGAAGGCCTGGGCGCTCATCGAGGCCGGCTACGACGGCGGCTTCAACGTGCGCGGCGGCGCCTACGACTCGGTCTTCTTCCAGAACGCCAACCACTCGGTCCGCGTCACCGACGCGTTCATGCGCGCGGTGCTCGAGGATCGCGAGTGGAAGCTCACCGCCCGCACCGACGGGCAGGCGCTCGAGACGATCCGCGCCCGCGACCTGATGCGCCAGATCACCGAGGCCGCCTGGCTGTGCGGCGATCCGGGCATGCAGTTCGACACCACCATCAACGCCTGGCACCCCTGCCCGAACACGGACCGCATCAACGCGTCCAACCCGTGCTCGGAGTACATGTTCCTCGACGACTCGGCCTGCAACCTGGCGTCGCTGAACCTGATGCACTTCCGCTCGATCGAGGGCGGCTTCGACGTCGAGTCGTTCAAGCGGGCGGTGGACCTCACCATCCTGGCGCAGGAGATCCTGGTCTCGAACGCCAAGTACCCCACCCCCGCCATCGGCAAGAACAGCGAGGAGTACCGGCCGCTCGGGCTCGGCTACGCGAACCTCGGCGCGCTCCTCATGGCGAGCGGCCTGCCCTACGACTCCGACGGGGGCCGGGCCTGCGCCGCGGCCATCACCGCGCTCATGACCGGCGAGGCGTACGCGATGAGCGCCCGCATCGCCGACCGGATGGGCCCGTTCGCCGGGTACGAGAAGAACCGCGACCCGTTCCTCGGCGTGATCCGCAAGCACGCGCAGCACGTCGACCTCGTCGACCCGACGCTGGTCGAGCCCGGCCTGCTCGCGGCCGCGCGCGACGCCTGGGGCGACGCGCTCCGCCAGGGCATGGAGAGCGGCTACCGCAACGGCCAGGTGACCGTGCTCGCGCCCACCGGCACCATCGGCTTCATGATGGACTGCGACACCACCGGCATCGAGCCCGACATCGCGCTCGTGAAGTACAAGAAGCTGGTGGGCGGCGGCATGCTGAAGATCGTGAACAACACGGTCCCGCTCGCGCTGCAGCGGCTCGGCTACTCCTCCGAGGAGATCACCTCGGTCCTGCAGTTCATCGACGAGGTGGAGACCATCGAGGGCGCCCCCGGGCTCCGCCCCGAGCACGCGGCGGTGTTCGACTGCGCGTTCAAGGCGCGCAACGGCACCCGCTCCATCCACTACATGGGCCACATCCGCATGATGGGCGCGGTCCAGCCGTTCCTGTCCGGCGCGATCTCGAAGACGGTCAACATGCCGACGTCCGCGACGCCGCAGGACATCGAGAACGCGTACCTCGAGTCCTGGAAGCTGGGGCTGAAGGCGGTCGCCATCTACCGCGACGGCTGCAAGCGGAGCCAGCCGCTCAACACCGGCAAGGAGCAGGAGGAGAAGAAGGACGCGGTGGAGCCGCGCCTCGCCCGCCGGCGCCTGCCGGACGAGCGCCGCTCGATCACGCACAAGTTCTCGATCGGCGGCCACGAGGGCTACATGACCGTCGGCATGTACGACGACGGGGCGCCCGGCGAGGTGTTCATCACCATGGCGAAGGAGGGCTCGGTGGTCTCGGGCCTGATGGACAGCTTCGCCACCGGCATCTCGATGGCGCTGCAGTACGGCGTGCCGCTGAAGGTGCTCTGCGACAAGTTCAGCCACACGCGGTACGAGCCGTCCGGCTTCACCGGCAACCCGGACATCCCCATCGCGAAGTCGGTCACCGACTACATCTTCCGCTGGCTGGCGCTGAAGTTCCTGCCCAGCGAGGAGGGCTCGGTGGTGTCGCCGCCGCCGCTGATGACGCCCGGCCAGGCGCCGGCGCGCCACGGCTCGTCGGAGCAGACCGTGGTGGTGAAGTCGCTGCCCGCGACGAACGGCGCGATGAACGGGGCGAACGGCGTGAACGGCGCCCACGTCACCGACACCGACGCCCCGCCCTGCCCGACCTGCGGGTCGATCACGGTGCGGAACGGCGCCTGCTACAAGTGCGTGAACTGCGGCTCGACCACGGGCTGCAGCTAGCGCGTCGACTCCCGGCCCGCTCCTCCCGAGCGCCGCGCCGCGGTGGTGGCGCGGGGTCGAGGGATGAGCGCGGATGCGGGCCAGCCGGCTGCCCTCACTGCCGCTGAACGGCGCCCGGGACCTCGGTCCCGGGCGCTTCTCTTTTGCGCGTCGCTCGGTCACCCCCGCTCGTCCCGAGCCCGTCGAAGGACGAGATCGAGGTCGGGCGCGTCAGTGGAAGTCCCGGGCGCGCGCGCCCGTGGCGGGGGCGAGCGCGAGCGGGGCCACCGAGTCCACCCGCACGTTCACCACCTTCCCGCTCCGCTCCACCCGCCCGCGCGCCAGCAGGAACGGCGCCCCGCGGACCACCGGCCGGAAGCGCTCGTACACGTCGGGCATCACCACCAGGTTCGCGATCCCGGTCTCGTCCTCCAGGCTCACGAAGACGATGCCGCGGGCGGTCTCCGGCCGCTGCCGGACGATGACCAGCCCCGCCACCTCGACCGGCGCGCGATCCGGGAGCCGCCCCAGCTCGCGGGCGGTGCGGATCCGGTCGCCGCCCAGCCCGGGCCGCACCAGCGCCATGGGGTGGCCGCGCACCGACAGGCCGGTGGTGGCGAAGTCGGCCGAGACCTCGTCGGCGGCCGAGGCGGCGGGGAGCGCCACCTCGGGCTCCGGCGGCGCCAGGCCCGCGAACAGGTCGCCGCCGTCGGCCTCCACCGCCAGGCTGCGCCACACCGCGTCCCGCCGATCGGGCGCGAGCGCGCCGAGCGCGCCCGCCTCCGCCAGCCGCACCAGCCAGGCGCGGGAGAGCCGGGCGCGGCGGACCAGCTCCGCCACCGAGCCGAACGGCCCGGCCGCCCGCGCCTCGAGGATGGCCTCGCCCACCGCGCGCGGGAGGCCGCGGACGGCGTGCAGCCCCACGCGCAGCACCGCCGTCTCCCCCGGCGCGGCCGGCCGCCCCGGCGCCGCGCCCTCCAGGCTGCTCTCCCAGCCGCTGCAGCCGACGTCCACCCCGCGCACCTCCACCCCGTGCCGCTTCGCGTCCTCCACCAGCGTGTGCGGCGCGTAGAACCCCATGGGCTGGCTGTTCAGGAGCGCGCAGGCGAACGCGGCCGGGTGGTAGCGCTTCAGCCAGGCCGAGGCGTAGACCAGCAGCGCGAACGAGGCCGCGTGCGACTCCGGGAAGCCGTACCCGGCGAACCCGAGCAGCTGCTTGAAGATCTCCTCCGCGTCCGCGCCGGAGATGCCCCGCTCCGCCATCCCGGCCACGAGGCGCGCCTTCATGGCGGCGAGCTTCTCGTGCGAGCGGCGGTGCGTCATCACCCGGCGCAGCTCGTCCGCCTCGCCCGGCGTGAACCCCGCCGCGATCACCGCGAGGCGCATGGCCTGCTCCTGGAACAGCGGGACGCCGAGGGTGCGGGCCAGCACCGGCTCGAGCGGCGCGTATGGGTAGCGGACCTGCTCCTTGCCGTCGCGGCGGCGCAGGTAGGGGTGGATCATGCCGCCCTGGATCGGCCCGGGCCGGATGATCGCGACCGAGATGACGAGGTCGTAGAAGTTGCGCGGGCGCAGGCGGGGGGCGAGCGACATCTGCGCCCGCGACTCGACCTGGAACACGCCGATGGAGTCGGCGCGCCCGAGCATCTCGTACACCTCGGGGTCCTCGGCCGGGATGGTGGCGAGCGCGTCGGGGTGCGGCACCGCGGTGGGCGAGGCCGGCGCTGGCCGGTGGCGCGCGAGCAGCGCCAGCGCCCGGGAGAGCGCGGTGAGCATGCCCAGGCCGAGCAGGTCCACCTTGAGCAGGTCCAGCTCGGCGAGGTCGTCCTTGTCCCACTGGACGATGGTGCGGCCGGGCATGGCGGCGGGCTCGATGGGCACCGTCTCGCAGAGCGGCCGCCGCGTGATGACGAAGCCGCCCACGTGGATGGAGAGGTGGCGCGGGAAGCCCTGCAGCTCGCGCGCGAGCGCGAGCGTCATCCGCACCCGCTCCGAGTCCGCCGCGTCGAGGCCGGCCTGGGCGAGGAGCTCGGGCCCCACCTGCCCCAGGTCCTCGTAGGTGCCGATGAGCTTCGCGAGCCGGTCCACCTGGCCGAGCGAGAGCCCGAGCGCCTTCCCCACGTCGCGGAGCGCCGACTTGCCGCGGTAGGTGATCACCTCGCACACCATGCCGGCCCGGTCGCGGCCGTAGCGCTGGTACACGTACTGGAGCACCTCCTCGCGCCGCTCGTGCTCGAAGTCCACGTCGATGTCGGGCGGCTCGCCGCGCTCGGCGGAGATGAACCGCTCGAACAGGAGCCCCATGCGCACCGGGTCGATCGAGGTGATGCCGAGCACGTAGCAGACCGCGGAGTTGGCCGCGCTGCCGCGCCCCTGGCAGAGGATGCCGCGCGAGCGCGCGAACCGGACCACGTCCCACACCGTGAGGAAGTAGCTCGCGTACCCGAGCGACTCGACGAGCTCGAGCTCCCGGGCGAGCTGCCGGGCCACGTCCTCCGGCGGCTCGCCGCCGTAGCGCCAGCGCGCGCCCTCGCGCACCAGCTCGCGAAGCAGCGACATCCCGGCGAGCGCGCCGTCCCGGTCGGTGGCCGCGGCCGCGGCCGCGCCACCGCCCGCGCCCGCAGCAGGGAGGCCGGGCCCGGAGGCGGCGCACCCCTCGATCGCGGGCGCGGCCGGGCGCTCCGCCGGGAGCGAGGCCCGGAGCGAGAGGCTCGGCGTGGCGGTCCGCGCGCCCTCCCGCGCCGCCTGCGCCGGGCTGGAGGTCGCGACCTCGACGCCGCCGGCGAGCGCGCCGCGCTCCACCACCACCGGCGGCAGCGGGTGCTCGCCGCGGATCGCCTCCATGCGGAAGCGGCACTGGTCGGCGATGTCGGCCGCGGCCGCGAGCCCCTCGGGGAAGTCGCTCCACAGCCGCGCCAGCTCCTCGGGACCCTTCAGCGTCCGCTCGGCGTTCGGGAACAGCCGCCGCCCGGCCCGGTCCACGGTGGTGCCGTGGCGCACGCAGGTGAGCACGTCCTGCAGCACCTGCCGGGCGCGCGCGTGGGTGTGGACGTCGTTCGTCACCGCCACCGGCACCCCGAGCCGCCGCCCCGCGGACCGGGCGGCGAGCACGCGCGCCTCCTCGCCGGCCACCCGGTGCCGCGCCACCGCGAGCGCCGCCCGGCGACCGAACGCGTCCTTCAGCCGCGCGACCGCGTCGCCGTCGGCCCCCGGGTACAGCGCGAACAGCCCTCGCGCGCCGGCCGCGACCGCCTCGAACGGCACCGCGACCGCGTCCCGCTCGCGGCGCTCCGGCGCGCCGGTCCAGCCCTCGCCGCAGTGCGCCCGCGTCACCAGCCGGCACAGCCCCGCGTAGCCCTCGCGATCCTGGGCGAGCAGCACCAGCCGCGCCGGCCGCCCCGGCGCGAGGCCGGCGACCACCAGCTCCGCGCCCACGATGAGCGGGAGCCCCTGGCGCTTCGCCTCGGCGTGCGCCCGGACGATGCCGTACAGCCCGTTCACGTCGGCGAGCGCGAGGGCCGACAGCCCGAGCTCGGCCGCGCGCCCCACCAGCTCCTCGGGGTGGCTCGCGCCCTCCAGGAAGGAGAAGCAGGACTTGCAGCGGAGCTCGGCGTAGCGGGGAGCGTGGGACATGGCGCGCCTCGGCGATCAGTCGAAGAACCCGTGCAGCCACAGCCGCCCGTCGGCGCCGTCGCGGTACACCCAGCAGTCGCCGAGCCCGTCCAGCCGGACGCGGTAGTAGTCGCGGTCGAACCCGCCGGCCCACCACTCGCCGCGCAGTCGCTCCGGGCCCTCCAGCGCGAGCACCGCGCGGTCGCGCCCGCCCACCCGCAGCGCGGTGAGCCGGCCGCCCTCGCCCTCGGCGACCACCTGCTCCGGCGCGGCGAGCAGGCGGGTGGGCCGGAACGCGCCGGCAGGGTCCTGTCCGCTCGCGTCGCTCCCTCGCTCGGGGTTCGACGGGCTCACGCCGAGCGGATCCGCGGTCCCGCGCTCCCCGAGCCCGTCGAAGGATCGCCCCATGCCCGTCGAGGGGCGAACGCCCCCCGCGCCCGTCGAGCGAGCCCGCCCCGCACCCGTCGAACGAGCCTGCCCCGAGCCCGCAGGGGAACGCGGCCGGAACGGCACCGGCCGGTAGGCGCCCTCCGGGCGGTAGCGCGCCACCGGCTCGGCCGCGAACAGCGCGCCGTCGCCGAGCCGCACCGCGAGACGCGCCAGCACGCCCTCCAGCGCGGCGACCGCCTCCGGCCGGTCGCCGAACGCGAGCTGCTCGGCGGCCACCGGCGCGACCTCGGCGGCCACGAGGCGCAGCGCCGTCACCGCGCCGGGCAGCCGCAGCGCGAACAGGTGCTCCTTCACCGGGACGAGCCAGCGCGCCGCCGACGCGCTGGGCTGCGAGAGCGGCACCTGGATCCGCTCCTCGCCGCGCGGGTCGAGCGCGAGCACGAGGCGCAGGCGCGTCGCGCCGAGCCCGCGCCCGGCCAGCCGCGCCGCCACCCGATCCGCGAGCCGCTTCAGCCCGAACAGCAGCGGCTCGGCGCTCTCCGCCGGCGCCTCCAGCTCCAGCGACTCCTGGGGGAGCGTCTCCGGCACGTGCGGCACGAGCGGCGACACGTCCTCGCCGCGGGCCAGCCGCGCCGCGCGCACGCCCTCCGGCCCGAACCGGTGCGCGAGCGTGCCCTCCGGCAGCCGCGCCAGCGCGCCCGCGTCCCCCACCCCCACCGCCGCCAGCCGGCCGGCGACCGCCGGCGCCAGCCCGAGCGCCGCGAGCGGGAGGCCCGCCAGCGCGGCCGCCGCCGCAACGCCCCCGGGCGCGACCCCGTGGACCGCGCCGTCGAAGCGCCCGTGCCGCGCCAGGGCCGTCGCCGGCCCTCGCCCGGTCGCCACCACCGCGCGCGCGGCGTAGCCCATGTCCACGGCGGCCTGCACCGCCCGGCGCGCCAGCCGCTCCTCGCCCGGCCCGAACGCCGCCGACGGCGCGCCCGCGCCGGGGCCGGCCGCGAGCAGGCGCGCGGCGCCCGCATCCAGCAGCAGCGCGTCGGGCGCCACCACCTCGACGGCGGGGGCGATCCCGAGCAGGACCTCGGCGAGCGCCCGCAGCGCGGCGAGGTCGGCGGCGGCGTCGCGCACCACCGTCTCGAGCCGTCCGCAGGCGGCGAGCGCCTCGGCCGCGGACTGGCCCGGCCGCACGCCGGCGGCGCGTGCGGCCGGGGTACAGCACACCACCCGCCCTTCCTCGAGGACCGCGAGGAGCGCCGCGAGCCCGCGGGCGGAGCGCTCGCGCCCGCGCAGGACGCGCTGGAGCGGGAGATCGGGGAGCTGCAGCGCCACCACCCGCGGGGCGACCGGCTCACGCGGCATGGCTCGCCCTCCCCGCCACCGCGCCGCCCATCGCCCGGCGGGCCACCACGCGCCCGCCCTCGCACGAGAGCTCGAGCCGGAGCGTCGCGGGCACCCGCAGGGCGGCACGGCGGGGCGCGAGCCACAGCCCCACCGATCCGCCCTTCTCCGCCGCGGCCTGGAGCCGCCGCGCCATCGCGTCCGCGCCGTGCGCCAGCCGCGCCGCCGGCACGTCCACCACCACCGCCGCGAACGCGCCCGAGGCGAGCAGCGCCTCGGCGGCCCACAGGGCCGTGACCGCCGGCGCGCGCGCCGCGTCGCCGTCGCGCGCCGGCGACGACCCTGCGCCCGGCGCCGAGCCGGCCGCGGGCCGCACCACGAGCAGCCGCGCGAGATCCACCCCGCGCGCCGCCGCGGCGGGCGGGTAGAGGTCCCCCCGGACGTCCACCCACGCGGACAGGTCTTCCGGGCCGAGCCCCGCGACCAGCGAGAGGGCGACCGCCGTCTTGCCGCTGGCCGGCCCGCCCGCGAGCTCGCACAGGGCACCGCGCGGGAACCCGCCGCCCGGCAGCGCCGCGTCCACCTCCGGCAGGCCGCTCGGGACGCAGCCCTCCCGACGCGCCGGGCGGCGCTCGATGCGGCGGATCTCGTCGCGCAGGTGCGCGAGGACGAGGTGACGTTCCCTGGGCTGCGACATGGCCGGAGGCTCCTGCCCGCAACTTAGCTGCTCGCATGTTCAGGTAGCAAGGCGGTCTGACACGGGGGCCGGCGGGCGGCCCGCGGCGCGGCGAGCGAGGGCCTCAGCCCTGCGCAACTGCCCGTGCGCACGGCACTTCCTGCGCCTTTCTCCCCGGGGCGGAACCCTTCCGCACAGGTGCCCCGGCACTACCCTATCGAAAGCCAACACGAGAGCCACGGCAGGCGCCGGGCTCCGAACCAGAGCAGAGAGGGAGATCCAATGAGGTATTTCGGATGGGGTACGGTGGCCGGCCTGGGCATGGCCGGGCTGCTCGTCGCGGCGCAGCCGGCGAGCGCGCAGGGGGCCACGGGCGGCTCGACGACGTCGGGCTCGTCGACGACGGATCGCGACGATCGGACCGGCACGACGACCGGCAGCGGCAGCATGGGGACGGGCAGCTCGAGCACCACCGGCAGCGGCTCGAGCGACACCTCCACCTCGGGCAGCACCGGCTCGGGCAGCACCGGCAGCTCGAGCTACGGCACCGGGTCCTCGAGCGACATGGGCACCGGCTCGTCGGCGTCGAGCACGGGCAGCACGATGCGCACCCACCAGCTCACCGGGACGGTCCAGAAGTTCGACAAGGACACCAAGGAGCTGACGCTCGCGAACTCCGACAGGAAGCTCCGGATCAGCGACGACACCACGGTCACGAAGGACGGCCAGATGGCCACGCTGACCGACATCCAGGAGGGCGATCAGGTCCGCGCCAGCTTCTCGGGATCGGGTGACACCGTCACCGTGAAGACGCTCGAGGTGATGAGCGCCGGGTCATCGGGCCGCAGCGGCTCCGGCAGCACGAGCGGCTCCGGCAGCAGCAGCGGGTCGGGCAGCATGGGCGGCTCCGGCTCGAGCACGGACACGGGCAGCACGAGCGGCTCCGGCAGCTCGACCGGCTCGGGCTCGTCGACCGACACCTCCGGCACCGGCGCGGCCGGCTCCGGCGGCGGGACCTCGGGCACCAGCACTCCGAGCACCGGCGGGACGAAGTAGCCCCGCGAGGCCCGGAGACTCGAAGGGCGGGTGGCCTCGCGGCCATCCGCCCTTCCTCTTTGCGCCGGCCGCGGGGGACGGGATCAGGCCGAGGCGCTGCTGCGCTTCGCCGCCTCCGCCTCCTGCGCGGCGACGTCGGCGCGGACCTTGTCCATGTCGAGCGCGCGCACCTGGCGGATGAGGTCCTCCAGCGCGGCCTCGGGCAGCGCGCCGGCCTGCGAGAAGAGCAGCACCTTGTCGCGCAGGATCATCAGCGTGGGGATCGACCGGATGTCGAACGCCGCCGCGAGCTCCTGCTGCTCCTCGGTGTTCACCTTCCCGAAGGTGAGGTCCGGGTGCTTGCCCGCGACCTTCTCGTACGTGGGGCCGAACGACCGGCACGGGCCGCACCAGGTGGCCCACCAGTCGATGAGGACGATGCCGTCCTTCTCGACCACGTCCTTGAAGTTCTGCGAGGTGATCTCGACCGTCGCGTGCGCCATGTCTCCGTGCCTCTCCGCGCCCGCCGTCCATCGGCCTCCGGGGCGCTGACACGGAGTTCGACCCCGGCGCGGGGAAAAGGGTTCGCCGCGCGCCCCCGCCCTGGCGGGAGGGCGCGCGGCGGGCCGGCGTCGGCGGGCGGGGCGCTACCTCGCCGGCGGGTACTTGTGCAGCTTCCGCTGCAGCGAGCGGCGGTGGATGCCGAGCCGCCGCGCCGCCTCGGAGATGTTGCCGCCGCAGTCGGTGAGCACGCGCTGGATGTGCTCCCACTCCGCCCGGGCGAGCGAGGGCGTCTCGATGCCCTTCTCCTTGGCGGTGTTGGTGCCGTTCAGCGCGGCCAGGATCTCGTCCGCGTCGGCGGGCTTGGGCAGGTAGCCCACCGCGCCCTCGCGCACCGCCTCGACCGCCGTCGCGATGCTCCCGTAGCCGGTGAGCATGAGCACGCGGGTGGAGGGATCCTGGCGGCGCAGCTCGCGCAGGATCTCCAGGCCCGAGCCGCCGGGCATGCGCAGGTCGAGCACCGCCATCTCCGGCGAGTCGCGGGTCGCCTCGCGCATCGCCTCCTCGGCGGAGCCGGCGGTCCGGACCTCGTACCCGCGGGCGCGGATGGCGGTGGCGAGCCGCTCGCGCAGCACCTCGTCGTCGTCCACCAGCAGGATGCTCGGCAACGACTCGCGGGTCACTTCGGGCGTCATCGTGTTCATGGACTGCTCCTCTCGCCGGCGGTCGACACCGGCAGCTCGAAACGCGCCTCCGTCCCGTCCCCCGGGGTGGAGGTGATGTTGAACTCGCCGCCGAGCTGCTCGGCGAGCGCCCGGGTGAGGAAGAGGCCCAGCCCCATCCCCTCCCCGGGGACCTTCGTCGTGAAGAACGGCTCACCCACGCGCGACAGCACCTCGGGCGTCATGCCGCGGCCCCGGTCGCGCACCGTGATCTGGATCCGGCCGGGCGGCGCGGTGACGAGCAGCGTGACCTGCGCCTCGGCGGGCGACGCCTGGACCGCGTTCTTGAGCAGGCCGCGCAGCGCCTCGGCGAGCCCGCGCTGAGGCCCCACCAGCGAGGCGGCCTCGGCGCTCGGGTCGATCCGCACCTCCACGCGCTGCGGCCAGCGGAACCCGTCCAGCGCGGCGTCCACCCAGTCGCGCGCGCGCATCTGCGCGAACGGCTCGCCCACGTTCTCGCCCGCGTGCGCCGCCATGCGGTCGAGGATCTCGCGGCAGCGCGCCACCTGGTCGCGCACGAGCTGCAGGTCGTCGTGGAGCTCGCTCGAGGCGTCGGCCGGGATGGCGCGCTGCAGCTCCTTCGCGACCACCGCGATGGTGGAGAGCGGGGTGGAGAGCTCGTGCGCCGCACTCGCGGCGAGCGTCGCCAGGGAGGCGAGCTTCTCGCGCCGCTGCGCCTGGGAGCGCGCGGCCTGGAGCTCACCCTCGCGTGCGGCGAGCGCGCGCGTGACCCGCTGGACGAAGAACACCACGAACACCGCGGCGAGCGCGAACGCGACCCACATGCCGCGCAGGTGCGCGGCCATGGTCTGCGCGTGGTCCATGTGGGTGCGGATGTGGTGGCTCACGCCGGCGAAGTGCTCGTGCACGAACAGCGACGCGAAGCCCGCCAGGCTGGCCGCCATGAGCAGCCACGACCAGGCGGACGGCAGCAGCACCGCGGCCAGCGCTACGTTGACGAGGTAGAGCGTCGAGAACGGGTTGGACGCGCCCCCGGTCAGGTCGAGCAGCACCGTCAGGACCGCCGCGTCGATCAGCATCACCAGCGCGATGTCCCGGTCGGTCACCTGCGCGCGGCGCGCCCAGGCGCCCAGCACGACGTTCCCGATGACCTCCAGGACCATCACCGCCACCAGCGTGCCCATGGGCAGGCCGATGTGCGTCCACGACTGCGCGCCCACCACGATGGTGGCCTGGCCGAGGATCGCCCACCAGTGAAGCTGGACGAGCCACGACAGGTTCAGGCGGCCGCGCTCGTCGCCGGCGGCGCTGCGCGCAGGGGACCGGTTCGGGTGCGGCGCCGTCCCGGCCGCCGCCGCCAGGTCCCCCGCTGCCATCTCTCCTTGCGCCACGGCAATCCCCCGAGAACGACGAGAGGTTAGCACAGGGGGGCCCCGCCGGAGCACGGCGCGGCCCGGTGTCGCACCACGGCTTGACGGCGCCCAAGCATCCCCCTAACGTCGCGGCGATGCGTGGCCGCCGCCGCACCGTCGCCGCCGCCCTGGCCGAAGCGCTCGCGCGGCGCCCGGAGGCGCAGTCCGCCGCGCTCGCGGCGGCCTTCGCCGAGGCCTGCGGCCCGCGGCTCTCCCGCGAGGTGTCGATGCGCGGACGTCTCCGCGACGGCCGGCTCCTGGTGCTGGTAAGCTCCCCCGAATGGGCGACCCAGGTGACCGAGCTGGCCCAGCTGCTGTGCGAGCGCGTGAACGCGCGCATGGGGCGGGCGGTGGCGCTCGGCCTCGAGATCCGGATCGGGCCGGAGCGCTGATCGGGATGCGGCGATCCCGTCCCGCCCGCCGGTCCGCCGCGCGCACCGCGCTCGCGGCCGCGCTGGCGGTGGTGGCCGGCGCCTGCGCGGGGCCGGCGCGCGCGCCCTCCCCCGCCGTGCCGCCGGCCGCGCCGACGAGCGCGTCCCCTCACCCGGCCCCTTCGTCGGCCGCGCCCGCGCCCTCCGCGGCCGAGCCGCCCGGCACGGCCTACGGCCGCGAGCCCGCGGTCCAGGCCACCCGGGTGGAGACCGAGGCGCTCGGCGCCGCCGCGGGCCGCCTCGCCGCGCGCGGCGCCCCGCGCACCTCGGCGGCCCTCTCGCTCGCCGCGCGCGAGCTCGCCGCCCTCGCCGCGACCGGCGCGGAGGAGCCGCTCGCCCGCGAGCACCTCCGCGGCGCGCTGGCGCGCGCGGGCGCCTACGACCCCGCGCCGGCGGCCTACCTGGTGCGCACCGCGCCCGACCGCGCGGCCGCGGCCCTCGCCGACGTCATCCCGCGCGGCACCGCCACGCACGTGGGCGCCGGCGCGGCGCAGGCGGACGGGTCGGCGTTCGTGGTGGTCCTGGCGTCGGACCGCAAGGTCCGCCTCGAGCCGGTCCCCCGCCGCGTGGCCGAGGGCGCCACGGCGACGATCGCCGGCGCGCTGCTCGGCGGCCTCACGCGCCCGCGCGTCTTCGTCACCTCGCCCGCGGGCGCCGTCCACGAGGAGGCGGTCTCGGGCGGCCCGGACGGCTTCCGGGCGCGCGTCGCGTTCGCCGCCGCCGGGCGGCACGTGGTCGAGGTGCTCGCGCACGGCCGCGGCGGGCCCGAGGTCGCGGCCCTGCTCGAGGTGCAGTCCGGCGCGCCCGCGGCCCCCGCGGCGCAGCCGGTGCCCGCGCGGCGGCCCGCGCCGGAGCCCGGCGACGCCGCGGCCGCGGAGGCCGGCGTGGTGCGCGCCATCAACGCGCTCCGCGCCGCGCGCGGGCTCCAGGCCGTGACGGCCGCGCCCCGGCTCACCGAGGCCGCCCGCGCGCACAGCGCGAACATGCTCGCGCAGGGCAAGGTGGCGCACGTGCTCCCGGGCACGGGCGAGCTGGTCGAGCGCCTCGCCCGCGCGCGCATCGCCTACCGGCGCGCCTACGAGAACGTGGCCCGCGCCTCGACGGCGCTCGAGGCGCACCAGGCCGCGGAGGAGAGCCCGGCGCACCTCGGCAACCTGCTCCAGCCCGGCGTGTCGAGCGTGGGCGTCGGGATCGCGCGGGGCCGGCTGTCGTCCGGCGACCCCACCGTCTACCTGACCGAGATCCTGATCGAGCCGCCGGACGACGGCGGCGGCTCGCGGCTCACGCCCGACGCGCGGGTGCGGGAGGCGATCTGGGCCGAGCGCGCGCGCCTGGGGCGGGCGCCGCTCACCGCCGACCTGCGCCTCGACGCGCTCGCGCGCGAGGCCGCGGTGGGCATGCGGGCGCGCGACGAGACCGACCCGGGCGACGTCGAGGTGCGCGCGCTGAAGCTCCGGCGCCGGATCGCCGCGGTGGACGTGTTCGTGGTGAGCGGTCCGGGCGAGGCGGCCCGCTCCGCGAACGTGGGCGACGGACGCTTCGCGCGGGTGGGCGTGGGCGCGGTGCAGGGGGACAGCCGCCGGTTCGGGCCGGGGCGGCTGTTCGTCGCGGTGATCTACACGGACTGACGGATCAGACGAGGCGACGCTGGGTGGCGTAGCTCTCGATGCCGCCCTCGACCTCCGGCTCGGCGGCGTGGAGCTGGCAGCGCGTGCAGGTCCAGCTGTTCCAGCCGCGCTTCACCGCCTCGTCGAGGCAGCTGTCGTAGAAGTTGCAGAACAGGTTCCGGTGGCCTTCGACGCCGCGATCGGGGTTGATGGGTGTGGTGAGCTCGGTGGGACAAGGCTTGGCGAGCACGTGGACTCCTCTGACCGGCCCGGCGGCCGGCCCTCGGCGGCGCGACGGGGCGCCGACGCCGCCGCCCGTCCAGCGCCACGACCCCTCCCCGAGGCATGGCGCGCCGCCTTCCGAAGTTGAAAGACTCGAAGCTCTCGCCCGGCCGACAGGCGGCCAGGCTGCGCGCGCTATATCGCGCTCCCGCATGCAGCCCGTCAAGGCCCCCACATCCCCCCTAGGGGTCCCCCTTCCCACCTGGGCGGAAAGCATCCGTAGGCCCGGGGCTTACCTCGCCCGCGTGCGCGGCCGCCGCGCGCTCCTCGCCTGCGCCCTGCTGCTGGCGGCCCGGCCCGCGTGCGCGGCCCGGTCCGTCCCGGAGCCGCTCACCGACTGGCTCGCCGGCCTCGGTGACGCGGCCCAGGCGCTGGCCGGCGGGCAGGCGGACGCGTCCGCCGCGGCGGCGCGCCGCGCGTTCTCGGCGCGGCCGCGGGGGGCGGCGGGCGCGCGCGCGCAGGCGGCGCTGGGCCTCGCGCTCGCGGAGGCCGGCCGGCCCTCCGAGGCGGCCGAGGCGCTGGAGGTGGCGCTCGCCCCGGCGATCGCGCCGGCGCGGCCGCACCTCGCGTTCCTGCGCGGCCAGGCGCTGCTCGCGTCGGGCGAGCCGCACGCGGCGGCGCGGCTGCTGGAGCAGGCCGGCGCCGACCCGCGCCTCGCGGTCGCGCGGCGCGCCCGCTTCCTCGCCGGCGAGGCGCTGGTCGAGGCGGGGCTCGCCGCCGAGGCGGTGGCCACGCTCGACGCGGCGCTGCGCGCCTGGCCCTCCGATCCCGCCGCGCCGGCGGCGCGGCTCGCCCTCGGCCGCGCGCTGCGCGCCGCCGGCGACGAGGCGCGGGCGGCGGAGACCTGGCGCGCGCTCTGGCTCGAGGCGGACCTGCCGGAGGCGCGGAGCGCGGGCGAGCTGCTCGCGGCCTGGCGCGCCGCGGGCGGCCCGGTGCCGCTCGCCACCGCCGACGATCACCTGGCGAGGGCCGAGCGGCTGGTCGCGACCGCCCGGCCCGACGACGCGCTCCAGGAGCTCGCCGCGGCACGCGAGGCCGACCCCGAGGTGGTGGCGGGCCGCGTCGAGGTGCTGCGCGCCGCGGCGCTGGTCGGCCTCGGGCGGCACGCCGAGGCGGCGCGGGTCGCGGCGCCGTTCGCGGACGATCCCGACCCGGGGGTGCAGCGCTCGGCGCGCCTCGCGCTGGCGCGGGCCGCGGCGCGGGCCGGCCGCGTGGACGAGGCCAGCCGGCGCTACCGAGAGGTGGCCGCCTCCGACGCGCCCATCGCCGGCCTGCCCGAGTGGCGCCAGCGCGACCTGGGCGACGAGGCGGCGTACCTCGCGGCCTGGCTCCACTACGACGCGGGGGACTACCGCCGCGCGGCGGCGGAGCTGGACGCGTTCGCGCGCGCGTACCGCCGCACCTCGCGGCGCGTGGACGAGGCGCTCTGGTTCGCCGCCTGGTCGCGCTACCGGCTCGGCCGCACCGCCGACGCCGCGCGCGCGTTCGCCCGCCTGTCGCGCGGCCCGTTCGCCGACGCCGCCGCCTACTGGCAGGGCCGCCTGGCGAGGGACGCGCGCCGCGGCGCCAGGTTCCTGCGCGCCGCCGCGGCCGGCGCCGATCCCTGGTACGCGCTGCTGGCGCGCGCCCGGCTCGAGGCGGCCGGGATCGCCGCGGCGCCGCCTGCGGCGTCGCCCCCGCGGCCGCTGCCCGACGCCGCGCCGGCCGCCGCCGCCGGGCAGCTCGCCGTCGCGGTCGAGCTGATGGGGCTCGGGCTCGAGGACGAGGGGCTGGACGAGCTCCGGCAGCTCGCCCGCGGCGGCGCCGCCCGCGCCGCCGCGCCGCTCGTGGCGCAGCTCGCGGCCCACGCCGGCGACGCGGAGCTGCCCTTCCGCATGGCGCGCGACTTCCTCGGGCAGAGCGCGCGCACGCTGCGCTGGTCCCACCCCGAGCCGTACCCGGAGCTGCTCCCGGCCCGCGCGCGCGCGTTCGGCGTGGACCCGGCGCTGGTGCTGGCGGTGATGCGGCGCGAGTCGAGCTTCCGTCGCGCGGTGCGGAGCGGCGCCGGGGCCGAGGGGCTGCTGCAGCTCCGGCCGGTCACGGCCGAGCGGCTGGCGGCGCTGCTGGGCGTCCCCGGCGGCGTCGGCGACCGGCTCGATCGGCCCGAGGTGAACGTGGCGCTCGGGGCGCACTACCTCGGCCTGCTCGGCGCGCGCTTCGCGGACCCGGCGGTGGTGCTCGCCGCCTACAACGCCGGCCCGGGGCCGGCCTCGGAGTGGGCCCGGTCGCGGGCCGGCATGCCGCTCGACGCCTGGGTGGAGTGCATCCCGTACCGCGAGACGCGCCAGTACGTGAAGGTCGTGCTGTCGGACTGGGACGTCTACCGCCGGCTCTCCGGCGGCTCGGCGGCGCCCATCGACCCCGCGCGGCCGGTGGCGGCGCCGGCCCCCGGCGTCGGGTTCTAGCGGACCGCCCTACCCCGCCGCCTTCAGGGCGGCGGCGATCGTCTCCCCCATGCGCCCGAGCACCGACGGCGTGACGCCCGGGATGGCGGCGAGCGCCTCGCGCGTGGCCGGGCGCCGGCGCGCGATCTCGAGCATCGCCGGCTCGCCCAGCACCTTGAACGGCGGCCGGTCCGACGCGCGGGCCCGGTCCTCGCGGGCGATCCACAGCGCGCGCAGCACCGCCTTGCCGGGCGCGTCGAGCTCGCGGGACCCCTTGATGCGCCGCCAGCCCTCCGGGTCGAACACGCGCTCGCGCGCCACGACCGAGGCGATGCGCTGCGACTCCTTCCACGCCTCCTCGAGCGCGCCGCGGGTGGCCAGCTCGCCGGTGAGCAGGTCGAACAGCGGCAGCAGGAAGTGCGTGTCGAGCGCGGCGTAGGCGAGCTGATCGGGGGTGAGCGGGCGCCGGCCCCAGTCGGATCGCTGGAATGCCTTCGAGAGCCGCACGCCGAAGTGCGCCTCCACCAGCGCCGAGAGGCCGAGGCCGGGCCGCCCCAGCCGCCGCGCCGCGATCATCGTGTCGAACAGGCGGGGGATGCGCCAGCCGTACTCGCGGTGCAGGCAGCGGACGTCGTAGTCCGCGCCGTGCAGCACCACCTCACGCCCGTCGCACAGGATCTCCCCGAGCGGGCGGACGTCCACCGAGATGGGGTCCACCACGAAGTCCTGCGCCCGGGTGGAGAGCTGCAGCAGGCACACCCGCTCGCGGTAGACGTGGAAGCTGTTGGACTCGGTGTCGAGCGCCAGGACGCGCTCGCCCGCCAGCGCGTCGAGCAGCCGGGAGAGCGCGTCGGGATCGGAGACGAAGACGGGGCTGGGGCGCGGAGCGGCGGACATCGGACGCGGCATTCTAGAGGAGACCGCGCCGCGCGGCTCACGATTCGCCCCGGAATCCGCCGCGCGCCCGCCCCGGCGCTCAGAGCGCGTGAATCAATCCCCGGACCGAGCCAGGCGGTCGAGACGCGAGCAGCGCGAGGCGCGACGACCGAGCATGCCCGTCGGCATGTGAGGGAGGAGCAACGACGCGATGCGACGCGGATCGGCCGCCGCGGCGACGGGAGGGGATTGTTTCACGTGCTCTCAGCGCGCCGCGGCGGCGAGCGCCACCGCCACCTCGCCGGCGACCGAGGCGTTCCGCTCCAGCAGCGCCAGGTTCGCGGTGCGGGCGCGCCCGCGGGTGGCCCGGGAGACGGCCTCCAGCAGGAACGGGGTCACCGCCTTGCCGCGGATCCCGCGCCCGCGCGCGTCCTCCAGCGCCGCGGCGATGGCCGCCTCCACCACCTCGCGCGGCACCGCCTCGGGCGGCGGGACCGCGAGCAGCACGCCCTCGCGCCGGCCCAGCGCGTCCCAGTGCAGCCGCAGCACCCGCGCGGCCGCGGCGGCGTCCTCCACCCGGTGCTCGAGCGCGATGCCGCTCCCGTCCGAGTAGAACGCGGGCAGCTCCGAGGTGCGCCAGCCCAGCACCGGCACGCCGAGCGTCTCCAGCGCCTCGGCGGTGGCGGCCAGGTCCAGGATGGCCTTCGGCCCGGCCGAGACCACGCAGACCGGCGCCCGCGCCAGCTCGGCCAGGTCGGCGGACACGTCGGCGGCGCCCGCCGCGGGCTCCCCGGGCGCGAGGCGGTGCACGCCGCCGATGCCGCCGGTGGCGAAGACGCGGATCCCGGCGAGCGCGGCCACCGCGGCGGTCGCGGCCACGGTGGTGCCGGCGTCCCGGCCGGCGGCGCAGAGCGCGGCGAGGTCCCGCGGCGACGCCTTGGCCGGCCGCCGCGCCGGATCCGCGAGGCGCTCCAGCGCCGCGTCGTCGGCGCCGACCACGACCGCCCCCGCGACCACCGCCACCGCCGCCGGCACCGCCCCGGCGGCCCGCACCGCGGCGGCGCAGCGGCGCGCCGCCTCCAGGTTGTGCGGGGGCGGGAGGCCCTGGGCCACCACGCTCGTCTCCAGCGCCACCACCGGACCGCCGGCGGCGAGCGCCGCGCGGACCTCCTCGGCCAGCCTGACGGGAGGGTTCACCGGAACAGTCTAGCGCCCCGGGCGCCGCCCGGGCGCGTGCTATATACGCCCCGCCCCGGGCCGCCCTGCCCGGCCGGCCCGGTCCGAGAGGCACTCATGCTGGCGCGCGCCCGCGGCTTCGTCGTCCTCGTCTACTGCGCCATCTCGATGGCGTTCTTCTTCTTCGTGAGCCTGCCGGTGATGCTCCTCACCGGCTCGGGCGACCTGCCGATCTGGTTCGCGCGGTTCGCCTGGTCCCCCTCGAGCCTGTGGCTCGCCGGCTCCCGCGTGCACCTCGAGCCCATGCCGTCGCTGCCGGACGGGCCGCTCATCTTCGCGTCGAACCACGAGAGCGCGCTCGACATCTGGGTGCTGTTCAAGGTCCTGCCGCGCAGCGTGCGGTTCATCGCCAAGGCCGAGCTGTTCCGCCTCCCGGTGTTCGGCGCGTACATGCGGCTCGGCGGCCACGTGCCGGTGGACCGCAGCAACCACGTCCAGGCGGTCCAGTCGCTGCGGCAGGCCGGCCAGGTGGTGCGCGCCGGGACCTCGCTCATCGTGTTCCCCGAGGGCACGCGCTCGCTGGACGGCCGCGTCCACCCGTTCAAGAAGGGCCCGTTCGTGGTCGCGATGGAGGCGGGCGTGCCGGTGGTGCCGGTCGCCATCTCGGGCAGCGGGAAGGTGACGCCCAAGCGGATCATCGCCATCTGGCCCGGCCCGATCCGCGTCGCGGTGGGCGAGCCGGTGAGCCCGGCCGACTTCCCCGACAAGACCGCGCTGCTCACCGAGGTGCGCCGGCGGGTGATCGCGCTGCACCGGCGGATCGGCGGCGCGGGCGGCGACGAGGCCTCGGCGGTCGCCACGGTGGGCATGGAGGGCGTGTGAGACAGGGCGGACGCGGGCCTACCCGCTTGTCCCGCCGCGCCGGCGGGCGGTAGGCTCGGCCGCCATGAAGGAGACGCTCCGTCCCGACGCGGTGGCCGCCGCGCAGCGGGTGACGCACCTCGCGCGCGACCTGGCCCAGGACGTCGCCGACGGCTACCGGAAGTCCACGCGCGGCTTCAGGCTGCGCGCCGCGGTGGTCGCCTCCTGGGCGCTCCTGTCGCTCGGCACGGTGTGGGTGGCGTGCCCGTCCTCCGGTCCGCGCAACGCGCTCGGCGCCGAGGTGCGGATGAGCGACGAGGTCATCGGCACGCAGATCATGGTGTGGAACGCGTCGGACCGGATCTGGACCGACGTGGTGCTCACGCTGGAGGGCGGCTGGAGCTTCCGCACGCCCACGGTGCGCGACGGGCAGAAGCTGGTCCTCGCCACCAGCCGGTTCGAGAAGGACGGCGCGCCCGCCCCGGCGCACCTGAAGCCGCGGTCGCTCCGGGTGGAGTGCAGCGAGGGCAGGCTGGACGCCCCCCTGGCGCAGAGGTGACGCGCGTGCCCACGCCCCGCGTCCTGCTCGTCGACGACGACGCCGCCATCTGCGAGTTCCTCGCCACGCTGCTCGAGCTGGAGGGGCTCGCGCCGCGCGTCGCGCCGGGTGCGCAGGAGGCGCTCGGCGCGCTCGCCGACGCGGACGCGGTGCTCCTCGACGTGGCCATGCCGGGGATGGACGGCCTGGAGCTGTGCCGGCGCATGCGCGCGGCCGGCTTCGGCGGGCCGATCCTGGTCGTCTCGGCGCGGCCCGGCCCGGACCTGCCGCGCAAGGCGGTCGAGGCGGGCGCGAGCGGCTTCGTCCGCAAGCCGTTCGACAACGCCGAGCTGATCGCCTGCCTGCGCGGCCTGCTCGCCGCCGCCTGAGCCGCGCGCGTCACGGCTCGCGGTCGGGCGGCCCGGCGCCGCCGCGGTCGTCCTGCTCGGCCTCCGCGGCCCGGTCGGCCCGGCGCCGGCGCTCGGACTCCCACTCGGCGCGGCGCCGCCCGAGCACCTCGCGGGCGCGCGACGCCGCCCTCAGCGCGGCGAGCGCGCCGTCGAGCGCCTCGCCCCGGGCGGCCACCTCCACCTCCGCGCCGCGGAGCGCGGCCGCGAGCGCCTCCGCCTCGTCCCGCAGCCGCGCGGCGTGACGGACCGTGGCGGCGAGCGCGGCCGCGGAGGCGCGGGCCGGCAGCTCCCGCCCGCGCGCCGCCGCCTCACCCCGCGCCACCTGGAGCGCGGCCGCGCGCCGCGCGCGCTCCGCCTGCGCCGCCTCGAGCTCCCGCTGCGCCGCGGCGACCGCCGCGCCCGCCGCGTCCTCCTCGCGGCGGCGGAGCGCCTCCAGCGCCGCGAGCGGGAAGGCGTCGCCGCTCACCCGGCCAGCGCCTCGAGCCGCCCGAGCGTCTCCTCGAGCGGCGCCGCCTCGCCGAGCGGCTGCCGGAGGAACGCCTCGATCGCCGGCAGCCGGGCCAGGGCCAGGTCCGCCTCGGGATCGGCGCCGGCCCGGTAGGCGCCGAGCGCCACCAGGTCGCGCACCCGGGCGTGCGCCGCGAGCAGCGCCCGCACGCGGCCCGCCGCCGCCAGGTGCGCCGGGGCCGCCACCGCCGGCATGACGCGCGAGAGGCTCTGCAGCGGGTCCACCGCCGGGAAGCGGCCGCCGGCCGCCACGGCGCGGTCGAGCACCACGTGGCCGTCGAGGATGCCGCGGACCTCGTCGGCGATGGGCTCCTCGAGGTCGCCGCCCGCCACGAGCACCGTGTACACGGCGGTGATCCCGCCGCGGGCGCGGTTGCCGGCCCGCTCCAGCAGCCGCGGCAGCGCCGCGAACACCGAGGGCGGGTAGCCCTGGCGCGCGGGCGGCTCGCCCGCCGCGAGCCCGACCTCGCGGAGCGCGCGGGCGTAGCGGGTCACCGAGTCCACCAGGAGCAGCACCCGGTCGCCGCGCTCCGCGAACCACTCCGCCACCGCGGTGGCCACGTGCGCCGCCTTCAGGCGCACCAGCGCCGGCGCGTCGCTGGTGGCCGCCACCACCACGCTGCGGGCCAGGCCCTCCGCGCCCAGCGGGCCCTCCAGGAACTCGCGCACCTCGCGCCCGCGCTCGCCCACCAGGCACACGACGCACAGGTCGGCGCGCGCGCCGCGGGCGAGCTGGCCGAGCAGCGTGGACTTCCCCACGCCGGAGCCGGCGAACAGCCCGATCCGCTGCCCCTCGCCGGCGGTGAGGAGCCCGTCCAGCACCCGGACGCCGAGCGGGAGCGGCGCGGCCACGGCGCGGCGCGTGAGCGGGTTCGGCGCGGGCCGATCCACCGCCCACTCCTCCAGCCCGGCCGGCAGCGGCGCGCCGTCGAGCGGCCGGCCCAGGCCGTCCAGCACCCGCCCCAGCAGCCCGGGCCCGGCGCGGATGGTGTGCGGGCGGCCGGTCGGGACGACCTCCGCGTCGAGGCCGACGCCGCCGAGGTCGCCGAACGGCACCAGCACCGCCCGGTCGTCGCGCAGGCCGACCACCTCCGCCTGCAGCGGCTCGCGCCCGGGCGCGCGGATCTCCACCGCCTCGCCCTGCCGGACGCCGCCCACCGCCGCCTCCAGCACCAGGCCGGTCAGGCGGGTCACCCGCCCGCGCAGCGGCAGCGGCGCGGCCTCCCCGAGCGCGGCGCGCACCCGCCCCAGGTCCACGGTCACGGCGCCTCCTCCAGCGCGCGCTCCAGCGCGGCGAGCTGGGCCTCCACGCGCGCGTCGATGCGCCCGGCCTCGGTCTCGACCACCACCGCGCCGCGCGCGAGCGCCGGGTCCTCGCGCAGCGCCGGCCCCTCCGGCCGCGCCAGGAGCGCGGCGAGGCGCGAGCGGGCCGGCTCGGCGCGCAGCAGCGCCGCGTCCGCCGGGCTCGCCCGCAGGATCACCTCGCGGCGATCCCGCGCGCGCGCCAGCGCCTGCGCCGCGAGGTCGGCCACGGCCTCCGGGGCCGCCGCCAGCTCGCGCCCGAGCAGCTGGCGGGCCACGTCGAGCGCCAGGCGCGCCACCTCGCGCTCCAGCCCGGCGAGCCGCGCCGCGCGGGCCTCCCCCGCGGTCGCGAGCGCCGCCGCGGCCCGGGCCAGCCCCTCCTCGCGGCCGGCCCGAGCCGCCCCGGCGTGGATCGCCTCCCGCTCCGCGGCGGCCGACTCGAGCAGGCGCGCGGCCTCGGCGCGCGCGTCCTCCAGGAGCGCGCGCGCCCGGGCGCCCGCCTCGTAGACCGCGCCCTCGATGCGACGGCTCCCCGGCCCGTCCTTCAGCACCCTGGACATGCGCCCTCCGCGCCGGGCGCGATTCTACTACGGGTAAGGCCCGGACCCGCACGCTCCGCGAAGCGGCCCCGTCGCCCGCGGCACACGGCCGGGCCGCCGCCCCGCCTGGATATGACGAGGCCCGCCTCCGGTGCGGGGGCGGGCCTCGGGGTGCGCCGACGGAGGCGGCGCGGTGCGTTGCGCTCGCGCGACTACGCGGCGTCGCGCTCGACCGGCTGGAGGTAGCGGTGCAGGAACTGCTTGGTCTTCAGCTCGACCTGGCGGACGCGCTCGCGCGACACGCCCCAGCGCTTGCCGATCTCCTCCAGCGTGCGCGGCTGGTCCTGCTCGAGCCGGTTGTGGACGATGTCCCAGCCCAGCTCGCCGATCCGCTTGCGCACCTTGCCGAGCGCGTCGCGGACCTCGCGGTCGCCCTCGCCGGAGAGGTAGGTGTCCTCCGGCCCGGGACCATCGTCCTCGATGCGCTCGAGGTGGGTGGCGTCCCCCTCCTCGTCGATGGCGCTGTCGAGCGACAGGTCCGGCTGCGCGACGGTGCCGCTCTGCGGCCGCACCGTGGAGCGCGCCTCCTTGAGGTACTTCCCGATGTAGGCGCGGATCCACCACACCGCGTACGTCGAGAAGCGCGTCCCGGCGTGCGGGTCGAACTTCTCGACGGCGCGCATCAGGCCGACGTTGCCCTCCTGGATCAGATCGTCGAGCCGGACCGTGCCGCGGCGCTGCTTGCGCGCGATGGCGACCACGAACGCGAGGTTGTGGCGAACCAGCTTCTGCTTCGCCGACACCTCGCCCTTGCGCGCCCGGATGGCCAGCGCGTGCTCATCCTCGCGGGTGAGCGGCGGGAAGTCGCGGACCGCCTTGAGGTAGGGGGCCAGCTCATCGAACTCCTTGCTGCCTCTCTGCGTGCTCGCCGTCCTCATTCCGTTGCCTCTCTACCTGTCCTGTCCTGCGTCAATCCATCTCGGGGAGGTTACGTAACGTCAGGTTAAAATAATGGACCGAACCAGTCAAGTAGCCCGGAACCGACCGACAGGACGGACTTCTTCGCCGTCCACTCCTCTGCCGACCCGCCACCGCCTCCGGATTCCGCCAATATGAACATGAGCCCGGAATCCGCATTCCGGTCCCATGCGAGCGCCCGCCTGTCCCACGTCAAACCACTGGACTTGCGGCAGATCAAGTCGAAACCGAACTCCGATCGGGGCGGCCCAGGCGCGACACCCCACCACAGCCGATAAGCGGGTGCTTACCGGTCCGGACAACTTCATGCGCCCGATCAAAAAGGAAAGGGCCCGGCCCCTTCTGGGACCGGACCCTTGGTCGCGGCGAGGCGTTCGCCGGGCGGCTCGCTACTCCTCCGCCCCGACGGCCAGGGCCTCCTCCGCCTCCTCGACCGCGTCCACCGGGGTCTCCACCTCGATGTCGAGGTGCTTGTACGCCCCGAGGCCGGTGCCGGCCGGCACCAGGCGGCCCATGATGACGTTCTCCTTGAGGCCGCGCAGGTAGTCGACCTTGCCGCTGATGGCGGCCTCGGTCAGCACCTTCGTGGTCTCCTGGAACGACGAGGCCGAGATGAAGGACTCGGTCGAGAGCGACGCCTTGGTGATGCCGAGCAGCAGCGGCTCGCCCTGGGCGGCGCGGCCGCCGGCCTTCAGCACGCGCTCGTTCTCCTCCTCGAACGCGAACTTCTCGACCTGCTCGTCCGCCAGGAACTCGGTGTCGCCCACGTCCACGATCCGCACGCGGCGCAGCATCTGCCGCACGATCGTCTCGATGTGCTTGTCGTTGATCTTCACGCCCTGGAGCCGGTAGACCTCCTGCACCTCGTCCACCAGCCAGCGCGCGAGCTCCTTCTCACCGAGCACCCGCAGGATGTCGTGCGGGTTCGCGGCGCCGTCCATGAGCGCCTCGCCCGCGCGGACGCGGTCGCCGGTGTGGACGGAGATGTGCTTGCCCTTGCCGATCAGGTACTCCTTCGCGAGATCGGGCCGGAGCTTGCTGTCCACCTCGGGCGTGATGACCACCTTGCGCTTGCCCTTGGTGTCCTTGCCGAACGCCACCACGCCGTCGATCTCGGAGATGACCGCGTGCTCCTTGGGCTTGCGGGCCTCGAAGAGCTCGGCGACGCGCGGGAGACCGCCGGTGATGTCCTTGGTCTTGGTGGTCTCGCGGGGCATCTTGGCGATGACGTCGCCGGCGTCGACCTCGTCGCCGTCGTTCACCACCAGGTTCGCGCCCTCCGGCAGCATGTAGCGGGCGTCCGCGTCGGAGTTGGCGAGCTTCTTGGTCCTGCCCTCCTCGTCCTTGATCGAGATGCGCGGGCGGGCGTCGGGGTCCTTGGAGGCGATGACCGCCTTGCGGGCCAGGCCGGTGATCTCGTCCACCTGCTCGCTGATGGTGACGCCGTCGACGAGGTCGCCGTACTTCACGCGGCCGGCCACCTCGGTGATGATCGGCATCGAGTAGGGATCCCACTCGGCCAGCAGCTGGTTCGCCTCGACCTTCTGGCCCTCTCGGACCAGCAGCTTCGCGCCGTACACCACGCCGTAGCGCTCGCGCTCGCGGCCCTGGTCGTCGGTGACGATGATCTCGCCGTTCCGGTTCATCACGATGAGCGTGCCGTCGCGCTTCTTGGCCACGCTCACGTTGTTGAACTTGATCAGGCCGGCGTTGCGGTTCTCGATGGTGGACTGCTCGGCCCGCCGCGACGCCGCGCCGCCGATGTGGAACGTCCGCATCGTCAGCTGGGTGCCCGGCTCGCCGATCGACTGGGCGGCGATGACGCCGACCGCCTCGCCGATGTTCACCTTGCGGCCGCGGGCGAGATCGCGCCCGTAGCACTCGACGCAGATGCCGCGCCGCGCCTGGCAGGTGAGCACCGAGCGGATCTTCACCTTGTCGATGCCGGCGTTCTCGATGAGCTTGACCTTGCCCTCGTCGATCTCCTCGTTCGCCTTCACGAGCACGTTGCCGGAGAACGGATCGAGCATGTCGTCGAGCGCGACGCGGCCGAGGATGCGCTCGCCCATCGGCTCGATGATCTCGCCGCCCTCGACCAGCGCGCCGAGCGTGATGCCGTCCATCGCGCCGCAGTCGTACTCGGTGATGATCGCGTCCTGGGCCACGTCCACCAGGCGGCGGGTCAGGTAGCCGGAGTTCGCGGTCTTGAGCGCGGTGTCGGCGAGGCCCTTGCGGGCGCCGTGCGTCGAGATGAAGTACTGGAGGACGTTGAGGCCCTCGCGGAAGTTCGCCGTGATCGGGGTCTCGATGATCTCGCCCGACGGCTTGGCCATCAGGCCGCGCATGCCGGCCAGCTGCCGGATCTGCTGCGCGGAGCCGCGGGCGCCCGAGTCGGCCATGATGTAGATCGGGTTGAACGACGGCTGCCGGCGCTCCTCGCGCTTGCCGTCCTTGCCCGTCCCCACCGCGGTCTCGGTCCCGATCTCGCCCATCATCTCCTGCGCCACCTCCTCGGTGACCTGGGCCCAGATGTCGATGACCTTGTTGTACCGCTCGCCGATGGTGATGAGGCCCTCGGTGTACTGGGCCTGGATGTCGTCCACCTCGCGCGTGGCGCGCTCGAGCAGATCGACCTTCTTCCGCGGGATCACCATGTTGTCGAGCGCGATCGAGATGCCGGCCCGGGTGGCGTTCCCGTAGCCCATCGACCGCACGCGGTCGGCGAGGAGGACGGTCTCCTTCTCGCCGCAGAGGCGGTAGGTCAGGTCGATGAGGCCCTGCAGCTGCTTCTTGTCCATCACCTTGTTGATGGACTCGAAGGACAGCCGGCGCGGGACGATGTCGTAGAGCAGCACGCGGCCGACGGTGGTCTCGACCCGCTTGCCGTCCATGCGGACCCAGACCTTCGCCTGCAGGTCCACCTCGCCCTGGTCGTACGCGGCGCGGACCTCCTCCGGGCTCGCGAACACCTTGCCCTCGCCGCGCGCGAACGCGCGCTCGCGGGTCATGTAGTAGATGCCGAGCACGATGTCCTGCGACGGCACGATGATCGGCTTGCCGTGCGCCGGGGACAGGATGTTGTTCGTGCTCATCATGAGCACGCGGGCCTCCATCTGCGCCTCGATGGAGAGCGGCACGTGCACGGCCATCTGGTCGCCGTCGAAGTCGGCGTTGAAGGCGGTGCAGACCAGCGGGTGGAGCTGGATCGCCTTGCCCTCGATCAGCACCGGCTCGAACGCCTGGATGCCCAGGCGGTGGAGCGTGGGGGCGCGGTTCAGGAGCACCGGGTGCTCGCGGATCACCTCGTCGAGGATGTCCCAGACCTCGGGGCGCTCCTTCTCCACCATCTTCTTCGCGCTCTTGATGGTGGTGACGTACCCCTTCTCCTCGAGCTTGTTGTAGATGAACGGCTTGAACAGCTCGAGCGCCATGATCTTGGGCAGGCCGCACTGGTGGAGCTTGAGCTCCGGGCCGACCACGATCACCGAGCGGCCGGAGTAGTCCACGCGCTTGCCGAGCAGGTTCTGGCGGAACCGGCCCTGCTTGCCCTTCAGCATGTCGGAGAGCGACTTCAGCGGCCGCTTGTTCGGGCCGGTGATGGTCTTGCCGCGCCGGCCGTTGTCGAACAGCGCGTCCACCGCCTCCTGCAGCATCCGCTTCTCGTTGCGGATGATGATGTCGGGGGCGTTCAGCTCCTGGAGCCGCTTCAGGCGGTTGTTGCGGTTGATGACGCGCCGGTAGAGGTCGTTCAGGTCGGAGGTCGCGAAGCGGCCGCCGTCGAGCGGGACCAGCGGGCGGAGGTCCGGCGGGATCACCGGGATGACCTCCAGCATCATCCACTCCGGCTTGTTGCCGGACGCGACGAACGCCTCCACCACCTTCAGGCGCTTGGCGATCTTCTTCCGCTTCGCGTCGCTGGTGGCCTCCTTCATCTCGGCGCGCAGCTCGTTCGCGAGGCCGGGGATGCCCTCGCCGTGCTCCTTGCTCGCCGGGCCGACGCCGCGGAGCAGGCCGAGCACCGCCTCGCCGCCCATGCCGGCGGAGAACGCGTCGTCGCCGAACTCGTCGAGCGCCTTCTGGTAGCGGTCCTCGGAGAGGAGCTCGCCGCGCTGGAACGTCGTCTCCTTCGGGTCGATGACGATGTACGACTCGCAGTAGAGGACCTTCTCCAGGTCCTTCAGCGTGATGTCGAGCAGGTTGCCGATGCGGCTGGGCAGCGACTTGAGGAACCAGATGTGCGCGACCGGGGTGGCCAGCGTGATGTGGCCGAGCCGCTCACGGCGCACCTTGGACTGGATCACCTCGACGCCGCACTTCTCGCAGACCACGCCCCGGTGCTTCATGCGCTTGTACTTGCCGCAGTTGCACTCGTAGTCCTTCACCGGGCCGAAGATCTTCGCGCAGAAGAGGCCGTCCCGCTCCGGCTTGAACGTCCGGTAGTTGATGGTCTCCGGCTTCTTCACCTCGCCGTGCGACCACTGCCGGATCTTGTCCGGGCTCGCGAGCGAGATCCGGATGGCCGAGAACGAGAGCGGGTCCTTCGGCTTCTCGAAGAAATTGAAGATGTCCTTCACGTCGACTCCCTGGAAAGCTGGGAAACCTGATCAGCACCCTCGCGCCGGCCCCCTCCCCGCCCTGGCGGGGAGAGGGAGGGCGCGGCCCCGGACGCGCGCGCTACGCGCTGCTCTTCTCCCCCGACGCGACCGCGCCGCGCGGCGCGCCCAGCGGGCCGCCGCCGAGGTCGCGCTCGGCGGCCTCGCGCGCCGCCTGCGCCTCCGGCGTCTCGAGCAGCTCCACGTCGAGCGCGAGGCTCTGGAGCTCCTTGATCAGCACGTTGAACGACTCGGGCAGCCCGGACTCGAGCGTGTTCTCGCCCTTGACGATCGCCTCGTACATGCGGGTGCGGCCGACCACGTCGTCGGACTTCACCGTGAGGAACTCCTGGAGCGAGTAGGCCGCGCCGTAGGCCTCCATCGCCCAGACCTCCATCTCGCCCAGGCGCTGGCCGCCGAACTGGGCCTTGCCGCCCAGCGGCTGCTGCGTGACGAGCGAGTACGGCCCGATGCTCCGGGCGTGGATCTTCTCGTCCACGAGGTGGTGCAGCTTCAGCATGTACATGACGCCGACCGTGACGTCCTGGTCGAACGGCTCGCCGGTGCGGCCGTCGAAGAGGATGGACTGCAGCGTCGCGGAGCCCTCCTCCATGAGGGCCTTCATCTCGTCCTCGCGAGCGCCGTCGAACACCGGCGTCGCGACGTGCATGCCGCGGCGGAGCTTCTGCACGAGCTTCGGCAGCTCCTTCTCCGGCACGTCCTCGATGAGCGCGGCGAGCCGCTCGCCGACGGGGCCGCCCTCGGTCCCGGCGAACGCCGCCTTCAGCTTCTTGCGCAGCGGGTCGGCGCCCCACTCCTTCTCGATCATCTCCTGGAGCCGGAGGCCGACGTTGCGCGCGGCCCAGCCCAGGTGCGTCTCGAGGATCTGCCCGACGTTCATGCGCGACGGCACGCCGAGCGGGTTGAGCACGATGTCCACCGGGGTGCCGTCCTCGAGGTACGGCAGGTCCTCCTCGGGCAGCACGCGCGAGACCACGCCCTTGTTGCCGTGGCGGCCGGCCATCTTGTCGCCGACGGCCAGCTTGCGCTTGATGGCGACGTACACCTTCACCATCTTGATCACGCCCGGCGGCAGCTCGTCGCCCTTCTTCAGGCGGCCGATCTTCTCGCCGAAGAGCAGCTTCACGAGCTCCTTCTGCTCCTCGAAGTTCTCGATGATCTTCCGCGCCAGGTCCTGCACGTCGCCGGCGACGGCGATCTCGCCCCAGTAGCGCTGCGGGACGGTGTCGAGCAGCGCGTCGTCGAGGACGTCGCCCTTCTTCAGGAGCTGCTCGCCCTTGTCGTCCACCAGGCGGGCCGTGACCTCCTTGCCGAGGAGCAGGCGGCGGATCTTCTGGAACGCCGAGTCCTGGATGATCTTGATCTCGTCGTTCTGGTCCTTGAGGAGCTTCGCCTCCTCCATCTCCTCGATGGCCTTGGCGCGCTCGTCCTTCTCGACGCCCTTGCGGCTGAAGACCTTGGCGTTGATCACCGTGCCGGAGACGCCCGGCGGCACGCGCAGCGAGCTGTCGCGGACGTCGCCGGCCTTCTCGCCGAAGATGGCGCGGAGGAGCTTCTCCTCCGGCGAGAGCTGGGTCTCGCCCTTCGGCGTGATCTTGCCGACCAGGATGTCACCGGGCTTCACCTCCGCGCCGATGCGGATGATGCCGGACTCGTCGAGGTCCTTGAGGGCCTCCTCGCCGACGTTCGGGATGTCCCGGGTGATCTCCTCCTTGCCGAGCTTGGTATCGCGCGCGACGCACTCGAACTCCTCGATGTGCACCGACGTGAACACGTCCTCCTTGATGAGGCGCTCGGAGAGGAGGATGGAGTCCTCGAAGTTGTAGCCCTGCCACGGCATGAACGCGACCACCACGTTCTGGCCGAGCGCGAGCTCGCCCATCTCGGTGGCCGGGCCGTCGGCGATGACGTCGCCCTTCTTCACCCGCTCGCCCGGCTTCACGATGGGCTTCTGGTTGATGCAGGTGTTCTGGTTGGAGCGCTGGTACTTGATGAGGTTGTAGATGTCGACCTCGTTGGCGACGTCGGTCGCCGAGGTCGGCACGTCGGCCTTCACCACGATGCGCGAGGCGTCCACCGACTGGACCACGCCGTCGCGCTTCGCGACCGTGGTCACGCCGGAGTCCCGGGCCACGATGGCCTCGATCCCGGTGCCCACCAGCGGCGCCTGCGTGCGGAGCAGCGGCACGGCCTGGCGCTGCATGTTGGAGCCCATCAGCGCGCGGTTCGCGTCGTCGTTCTCGAGGAACGGCACCAGGGAGGCGGCCACGGACACGAGCTGGTTCGGGCTCACGTCCATCAGGTCCACCTCGTCCGGGCGGACGTAGATGTACTCGCCCTCCTTGCGGCACCAGACCTTCGCCTCGGTGAAGTTGCCCTTCTTGTCCACCGGCGCGTTCGCCTGGGCGATGATGTGCTTCTCCTCCTCGAGCGCGGAGTAGAAGGTCACCTCGTCGGTCACCCGGCCCTTCTCCACCTTGCGGTACGGCGTCTCGACGAAGCCGTACTCGTTGACGCGGGCGTAGGTGGACAGCGACGCGATCAGGCCGATGTTCGGGCCTTCCGGCGTCTCGATGGGGCAGATGCGGCCGTAGTGCGTGGAGTGGACGTCGCGCACCTCGAAGCCGGCGCGCTCGCGGGTCAGGCCGCCGGGCCCGAGGGCCGAGAGCCGCCGCTTGTGCGTGACCTCGGAGAGCGGGTTCGTCTGGTCCATGAACTGCGAGAGCTGGCTCGACCCGAAGAACTCCTTGATCACCGCGGTCACCGGCTTCGCGTTGATCAGGTCGTGCGGCATGAGCGTCTCGATCTCCTGGAGGCTCATGCGCTCCTTGATCGCCCGCTCCATGCGCACCAGGCCGATGCGGTACTGGTTCTCGAGCAGCTCGCCCACCGCGCGGACGCGGCGGTTGCCGAGGTGGTCGATGTCGTCGACGTCCTTGTTCGGCTTGCCGTTCTTGAGGTCGATGAGGAAGCGGACGACCTCGAGGATGTCGCGCTTGGTGAGGACCGTGTTCTCGAGCGGCTCCTCGATGCCGAACTTGTAGTTCAGCTTGAGGCGGCCGACCTTCGACAGGTCGTAGCGCTCGGCGTTGAAGAACAGGTTCACGAAGAGGTTCGTCGCGGTCTCCGGCGTCGGCGGATCGCCCGGGCGGAGGCGGCGGTAGATCTCCATGATCGCCTCCTCGGGCGTGGAGATCTTGTCCTGCATGAGCGTGTCGCGGAGCGCGGGCAGGATGTTCAGGTTGTCGATGAAGAGAACCTTGAACTCGTTGATGTTGCGCTTGCGCAGCTCCTCGACCTTGGCCTCGGTGACCTCCTCGTTCACCTCGAGGAGCACCTCGCCGGTGGTCTCGTCGACCACGTCCTCGGCGGAGATCTTCGTGTAGACCTCCTCCGGCTCCACCGGGAGCGACTTCATCTTCGCCGCGACCAGCTTCTTGATCGCGCTCTCGGTGTACTTGCGGTTCTTCTTGACGATCACCTCGTTCGACTTGGGATCGCGGATGTCGCGCGTGGCGCGCTGGCCCTTGAGCAGGTCGGGCACGAGGTCCTTCTCGTACTTGCCCTTCCCCTCGATCCGGATCGTCTCGGTGTCGTAGTAGTACTTGAGGATCTCCTCGGCCGACCCGTGGAACTCCACCGGGTCCTTCTTGGCCGTGTCCGGCGTCGCGCCGAGCGCGCGCAGCAGCACCGTGGCCGGCAGCTTGCGGCGCCGGTCGATGCGGACGTAGAGGATGTCCTTGTGATCGAACTCGAAGTCGATCCACGAGCCGCGGTACGGGATGATCCGGGCGTTGTAGAGCAGCTTGCCGGACGAGTGGCTCTTGCCCTTGTCGTGGTCGAAGAACGCGCCCGGGGAGCGGTGGAGCTGGCTGACGACGACGCGCTCGGTGCCGTTGATGATGAAGGTCCCGTTCTCCGTCATGAGCGGGATCTCGCCGAAGTAGACCTCCTGCTCCTTGACGTCGCGGATCGACTGCGCGCCGGTCTCCTCGTCCTTGTCCCAGACGACCAGGCGGACGACCACCTTGATGGGCGCGGAGTAGGTCATCCCGCGCTGGTGGCACTCGTCGACGTCGTACTTGGGCTTCTCGAGGTGGTAGCTCACGAACTCGAGCGAGCTGGTCTCGTTGAAGTCCTTGATGGGGAAGACCGACTTGAAGACACCCTGAAGGCCGGTGTCGTCCCGCTTCTCCGGCGGGACGTCGGCCTGCAAGAACTTGTCGTAGGAGAATTTCTGGATGGCGATGAGGTTGGGGATCTCGGCGATCTTGTTGATCTTCCCGAAGTTCCGCCGGATCCGGAAGTTGTTCTGAATCGTCGTCGCCATCGATTTCGGTCCTCTTTCCCCAACGAGACCCGCCACAAAAGGGTCTAGCCGGCCGCCGGGCCGGCTATCCTGCGTCGCCCGGCCGAGCGGCCGGAAATCCAGGAATCGTTGATGGGATGGGGGTTTGTAACGGCTCGACCCTCGCCCGTCAAAGATTCCAACGTGGGCCACGGCGGGGCGGCTTGCAACCCCGCCCCGCCGTGCCCAGCAACGGCGAACGGTCCTACTTGACCTCGACCTTGGCGCCAGCGGCCTCGAGCTTCTTCTTGAGCTCCTCGGACTCGGCCTTGGCCACGCCGGCCTTGACCTCCTTCGGCGCGCCCTCCACCAGGTCCTTGGCCTCCTTGAGGCCGAGGCCCGTGATCGCGCGGACCTCCTTGATCACGTTGATCTTGTTCGCGCCGGCGTCCACGAGGACCACCGTGAACTCGGTCTTCTCCTCGACCGGCGCCGCGGCGGCGGCCCCGCCACCGGCGGCCACCATCACCGGCGCGGCGGCGGCGGACACGCCCCACTTCTCCTCGAGCTGCTTCACCAGCTCCGCGGCCTCCATGATGGTCAGGCCCGAGAGCTGCTCAACGATCGCATTCAGATCGGCCATTGCTTCTTTCCTCTTCTCTCCGCCGGGCCGTCCCTGACGGCCCGATGCGTCTCTTTGGCCCGCGCAACCGCGCGCGGGCGGTTCACGTACCGTTTAACCCTGCTTCTCGAGCTGCTCGCGGCGGGCGCCGACCACCCGGGCCAGCTGCTGGCCAGGGGTGCCGACGAGGCGCGCGAGCTTGGTCGCGGGCTGGGCGATCATCGCGGCGATCTGGCCGCGGAGCTCCTTCAGGCCCGGCATCTTCGCGAGGGCCTGAACGCCCTTCGCGTCGATGACCTTGCCTTCGATGATCGCGGTCCTGATGACGAAGTTCTCGCGGTCCTTCATGAAGTCCGCGAGGAGCTTCGCCGGGGTGACGACGTCGTCGTACGACATGACGAGGGCCGTCGGCCCCACGAACCGATCCGCCACCGGCTCCACCGGCGTGCCCTTGGCGGCGCGCGCGGCGAGGGTGTTCTTCACGATGCGGTAGTCGATCTTCGCGTCCCGGAGCTTCTTGCGAAGATCCGTGACCACCGCGACGTTCAGCCCCTTCGGCTCCGCGACGATGGCCGCCTTCGCCTTCGCCATCTTCTCGTGGAGCTCACCGATGACCTGCTCTTTTTCCGTCCGGTTCAAGTTGACTCACCACCTCTCCGGCCGGCCGGCGCGTCGCGCCGGGCTCGGCGTCGTTCGGGTCTCGGACCGGACGTCCGGTACGAAAACCCCCTGGCCAAGCAGGGGACGCTGCGGTGAATCGCAGTTCCCGTCTCGGCGGGTCGGATCCGCGAGGATCCGCTTGGCCGCTGTTCGCTCCGAACTGCGCTCGCACCGGAGCGGTGGCAGCGGGCCCGCTGTCTTGGACCAGAACCCCGGCGGCGAGATTGCCGCCGGGAACTCCTGAAGCGCCTAGGCGTGCTGCGCGGCGAGCTCCGCCAGGTCCACCTTGATGCCGGGGCCCATGGTCGTGCTCAGGGTGACGTTCTTGACGTACACGCCCTTCGCCGTCTGCGGCTTCGCCTTGTAGATGACCTCCATGATCGCGCTGAAGTTCGCCTTCAGCTTGTCCGGATCGAAGGAGGCCTTCCCGAACGGCACGTGGACGATGCCCGCCTTCTCGACGCGGAACTCGACCTTGCCGGCCTTCTGCTCCTTGACGGCGCGGGCGAGGTCCATCGTGACGGTGCCGACCTTCGGGTTCGGCATGAGGCCGCGGGGCCCGAGGATCTTACCGAGGCGGCCGACCACGCCCATCATGTCCGGGGTGGCGATGAGCTTGTCGAAGTCCATGAAGCCGCCCTGGATCTTCTCGGCCAGGTCCTCGGCGCCGACGATGTCCGCGCCGGCCTCCTGGGCCTCCTTGGCCTTGTCGCCCTTCGCGAACACCGCCAGGCGGACGGTCTTGCCCATGCCGTGCGGCAGCACGACGGCGCCGCGGACCACCTGGTCGGCGTGCTTCGGGTCCACGCCCAGGTTGATGGACGCGTCCACCGTCTCGTCGAACTTCTTGGTGGCGGTCTGCTTCACGAGGCTCATCGCCTCGTCGAGCTTGTAGCGCTTGGTGCGATCCACCTTCTCGGCGGCCGCCTTGTACTTCTTCGCAACGTGAGCCATGTGCGTGTCCTCCCGGCTAGCCGACGATCTCGATGCCCATGGACAGGGCGGTCCCCTCGACGGTCCGCATCGCGGCCTCCAGGGTGCCCGCCGTCATGTCCTGCATCTTGGTCTTCGCGATCTGCTCCACCTGCTTGCGCGTCACCTGCCCGACCTTCTCCTTGCCGGGCTTGTGCGCGCCGGAGCCCTTCTTCTTCTCCGTGTGGAGGCCGGCGGCCTTCTTGAGGAGGATCGCGGCGGGCGGGGTCTTCAGCACGAAGGTGAAGGACCGGTCCTGGTACACCGTGATGATGACCGGGATGATGAGGGCTTCCTTCGCCTGGGCCTGCGTCGCCGCGTTGAACTGCTTGCAGAACTCCATGATGTTGACGCCGTGCTGGCCGAGCGCCGGGCCCACGGGCGGGGCCGGGTTCGCCTTTCCGGCGGGGAGCTGCAGCTTGATCTGTCCCGTGACCTTCTTCATCGTCGCTCCTCGCGTGGTGCAAGCGAGCTCATCGCTCTCCCACGCCGTCGTTCCCCCCGCGGCGGACGCCGCGGGGCCCTGCAAAGGCTAGGTCTTCTCCACCTGCATGAAGTCGAGCTCGACCGGCGTGGCGCGGCCGAAGATCGACACCAGCACCCGGAGCTTGCCCTTGTCCGGCTTGACCTCCTCGACGGTGCCGTTGAAGTTCGAGAACGGGCCGTCGGTCACGCGGACCGAGTCGCCCTCCTCGAACTGCACCTTGGGCTTCGGCTTGAGCGAGCCCTCGGAGATCTGCGTGGTGAGCCGCTGCACCTCGACGTCGGACACCGCCGGGACCTGCTCCGGCGTCTTCGCGTTGCCGACGAACCCGGTGACCTTGGGCGTCCCCTTCACGAGGTGCCAGGTCTGCAGGCTCATCTCCATGTTCACCAGGATGTAGCCGGGGAAGAACTTCCGCTTGGAGGTCTTCTTCTCCCCCTTCACCATCTCCTGGACCACCTCCATCGGGATGAGCACCTCGCCGAACGCGTCCTGCAGCGAGTGCTGCCGGATGCGCTCGTCGAGCGACTTCTTCACCTTGTTCTCGAACCCCGAGTAGGTGTGGACGACGTACCACTTCTTCGCCATGACCGCTCCGTTCCGTCGCCCGCGCGTCGATTCCAGAAAACGCCGATGGAGCCGTGCTGGCGGCCCCCAACCGCCGCGGCTCCGTCCCGGCCGCGAAGAACGCGGGGACCTCAGTAGATCTTCGAGCTCAGCCAGCTCCAGACGAGATCGAAGAGACCGAGGATGACCGCCGCGACGGCGGACGCGACGATCACCGCCACGGTGGCGGCGCGCGTCTCGCGCATGCTCGGCCAGGTGACTCGCCGGAGCTCGAGCGCCACCTCCAGCGACACCTGCTGCGTCTTCGGGATCCGCCAGACCACCACCGCGGTCGCGATGGCGAGCGCGAAGCCCGCCACCGTGGACAGCGTCCAGTCGCTGAACACCGCGAAGTCGTTGACGCCCGCGTACCCGAGCGCCAGCTCGAGGACCTTCTCCAGGAAGATCCCCAGCGCGATGGCCGCGAGCACGTAGAAGATCCCCACGACGCGCTTCGGCTGATCGACCCCGCCGACGTTGTCCATGACCCTCGACCTTCGGCTTCGGAGGGCGGGACCGCCCGTGGACGGCCCCGCCCCGTTCTGTCTGGCAGGCCAGGAGGGATTCGAACCCCCAACCCGCGGTTTTGGAGACCGCTGCTCTACCGTTGGAGCTACTGGCCTAGGTGCCGCTCGCGGCTACTTCGTCTCCTTGTGCTCCACGTGCTTGCGGCAGCGCGGGCAGTACTTGGAGAGCGTGAGCTTGTCCTGCGTCTTCTTCTTGTTCTTGGTGGTCGTGTAGTTCCGCTCTTTGCAGGTCTTGCACTCGAGCGTGATGATGCTGCGATTGCCGGCCATGACGTCCTTCTTTCCTTACTGGATGACCTCGGCGACCACGCCCGCGCCGACCGTGCGGCCGCCCTCGCGGATGGCGAAGCGGAGCTCCTTCTCCATCGCGATGGGGGTGATCAGCTCCACCTCCATCCCGATGTTGTCGCCCGGCATCACCATCTCGACTCCCTGCGGCAGCTGCACCGACCCCGTCACGTCCGTCGTCCGGAAGTAGAACTGCGGCCGGTAGCCGTTGAAGAACGGGGTGTGGCGACCACCCTCCTCCTTCGTCAGCACGTACACCTCGGCCTTGAACTTCGTGTGCGGCGTGATCGACCCCGGCTTCGCCAGCACCTGGCCGCGCTCCACCTCCTCGCGCTTCAGGCCGCGCAGCAGCGCCCCGATGTTGTCGCCCGCACGCCCCTCGTCCAGCAGCTTGCGGAACATCTCGACGCCGGTCACCACCGTCTTCGCCGTCGCCTTCAGGCCGACGACCTCGATCTCCTCGCCCACCTTCACGATCCCGCGCTCCACGCGGCCCGTCGCCACCGTCCCGCGCCCCGAGATCGAGAACACGTCCTCGACCGGCATCAGGAACGGCTTGTCCGTCGCGCGCTGCGGCGTCGGGATGTACGCGTCCACCGCGTCCATCAGCTTGAAGATCGCCTGCTCGCCCAGCTCGCCCTTGTCGCCCTCGAGCGCCTTCAGCGCCGACCCCTTCACGATCGGGATCTCGTTCCCAGGGAAGTCGTACTCGCTCAGCAGCTCCCGGACCTCCAGCTCCACCAGGTCCAGCAGCTCCTTGTCGTCCACCATGTCCACCTTGTTCAGGAAGACCACGATGTACGGCACGCCCACCTGGCGGGCCAGCAGGATGTGCTCCCGCGTCTGCGGCATCGGACCGTCCGCCGCCGACACCACCAGGATCGCGCCGTCCATCTGCGCCGCCCCGGTGATCATGTTCTTCACGTAGTCCGCGTGGCCCGGGCAGTCGACGTGCGCGTAGTGCCGCTTCTCCGTCTGGTACTCCACGTGCGCCGTCGCGATCGTGATGCCGCGCTCCCGCTCCTCCGGCGCCTTGTCGATCTGGTCGTACGCCAGGAACTGCGCCCCGCCCTTCTGCGCCAGCACCTTCGTGATCGCCGCCGTCAGCGTCGTCTTGCCGTGGTCCACGTGCCCGATCGTCCCGACGTTCACGTGCGGCTTGCTGCGCTCGAACTTCTCCTTGGCCATTGGGTACGCTCCCTGCTGTTGGCGCGTGCGCCGGATGACTCGGCTACCGCGACGGAGTGACTGAGAGCCCTCGTCCAGGATTGAACTGGAGACCTCGTCCTTACCAAGGACGCGCTCTACCGACTGAGCTACGAGGGCAATTCCTTTGATCCGACCTCACTGGAGCGGGAAACGGGATTCGAACCCGCGACATTCAGCTTGGAAGGCTGACGCTCTACCAACTGAGCTATTCCCGCAAGTTTTCCCGAACCTCTTCTTCGCTTCTCGCCCAGCGAGCTGCTGCTACCGGTGCTGCGCAGTGGAGGGGGGTGGATTCGAACCACCGAAGGCGTAAGCCGGCAGATTTACAGTCTGCTCCCTTTGGCCGCTCGGGAACCCCTCCTGATGTCTTCACCTCGATGACGCTGCGTGAACCCCACGGCGCGCTGAGCTGGCGGTGGGATTCGAACCCGCGACCTGCTGCTTACAAGGCAGCTGCTCTACCAGCTGAGCTACGCCAGCAAAATCCTTCCCGAATCCACCGCCGTCGTCCCTCGGGCACGGCTCGGGCGAACCCACCGCCGTCCGTTGTGGAGGGCGGTCTTTAAAATGAGTGGCCCCATCTTGTCAAGGACGCATTTCGACCGCTGATTTCGACGGCGTCCCCGCGCGCTGCCGCGCGGCCTCGTACAGGGCGACGGCGGCCGACGCGGACACCGACAAGCTGTCGAGATCACCCGACATGGGGATCCGCGCGGAGAGGTCGCAGGTGCGGCGCACCAGCGGCCGGATCCCCTCCCCCTCGCTGCCGAGGACGAGCGCCGTGGGCCCCTTGAGATCGGCCTCGCCGAGGGGGCGTTCGCCGTCCGCCGCCAGCGCGACCGACCAGATGCCCGCCTCCTTCAGCCGCTCGAGGGTCTTCGCCACGTTGGTGACGCGCGCCACCGGGCAGCGCTCCACCGCGCCGGCCGACGCCTTCGCGACCGCGGGCGTGACGCCCACGGCGCGGTCTCGCGGGATGACGACGCCGTGCGCGCCGAGCGCGTGCGCCGAGCGGATGATGGCGCCGAGGTTGTGCGGGTCCTCCACGCCGTCGAGCACCACCAGGAGCGGCGGGCGGCCGCCGGCCTGCGCGCGCGCGAGCAGGTCCTCCAGCTCCGCGTAGCGGAAGTCGGCCACCACCGCGACCACGCCCTGGTGGCGGTCGGTGCCCGCCAGCCGGTCGAGCTTGGCGCGAGGCGCCCCGCGCACCTTGGCGCCCGCCCCCCGCCCGAGCCGCTCCAGCTCGGCGAACGCGGCGCCGCGGGTGCCGCCCTCGGCCAGCCACACCTCGGCGACGTCGCCGCCCCCGGCGCGGAGCAGCTCGCGCACCGGGTTCACGCCGTAGACGACGCGCATCGCGCTACTCGACCTTGACCGGGACCGACACGTCGCGCGCCTGCTTCACGCACCACTGGTCGGAGCAGATGAAGAAGTCCACCTTCGCCCGCGCCTCCTGCGCGCCGGCCTGGGCGGCGGTGAACGGCACCTCGAAGCGCGGTCCCTCGGCCTTCGGATCCACCGCGTCCTTGTGGCCGAGCCGGTCCTTGGAGAGCGTGAGCCCGGGCGTCGCCGAGAGCGTGATCTTGAGCGGCGCCTGCGGGTGCACGTGCGTGCCCGCCACCGGCACGATCGAGATCACCAGCTTCCCGGCCGCGCCGGCCTTCACCGACCGCGTGGTGCCGTCGGTGTCGATCCGGTAGCTCTTCGCGGCGGCGTCGGCGGCCGCGTCGGCGCGCGACGCCGCGGGGGCGAGCAGGAGCGCGAGGGCGAGTGCGAGGGTGCGCATGGTCGGGCTCTATACCAGGGACGGCCGGGGGCGGCCACGCATTCAGGGACGCGCCGCGGCGGCCGCCCCGTCGCGCCGCCGCCGCCCCGCGCCCGCCGGGGCGCGCCCGCCGCGCACCAGGGCCATGGCGCGCTCCACGATGCGCCCCGCGGCGTCCACGCCGCACGCGCTCTCCGCCTCGCGGATCGAGGGCGAGGAGTTCACCTCGAAGACCCGCGGCGTGCCCTTCACGTCGAGCATGTCCACGGCGCAGACCTCGAGCTGGAGCACCCGGGCGGCCTGCGCGGCGGCCCGCGCGTACGCGGGCGGCAGGCTCACCTGCTCGAACTGCGCGCCGCGCCGCAGGTTGCGCGAGAAGCGCCCGACCGGCGGCCGCCGGCGCATCGCCGCGACGACCTCGCCGCCCACCACCAGGGCGCGCAGGTCCCGCCCCTTCGCGCCCTTCAGGTACTGCTGCACCACGATGTTCTGGCCGAGCCCCAGGATGGCCTCGAGCGCCGCCTCCAGCGACTGGAGCGTCTCGCAGATCATCACGCCCGACTTCTCGCTGGTGGAGAGCAGCTTCACCAGCACCGGGACGCCGCCCACCAGCCGCGCCATGTCCTTCAGGCCGGAGGGATCGCTCGCCATCACGGTGCGCGGCACCGGCACCCCGGCCGCGGAGAGCATCTGCAGGCTGCGCATCTTGTTGCGGCTGGCGGCGATGCCGTAGGCGCCGTTCAGCGCCGGGATGCCGAGCAGCTCGAGCTGGTTCACCACCGAGAGGCCGTACTGGTGGATGGACAGGCCGATCCGCGGGACGACCACGTCGGTGCGGGGGAAGCGCTTGCCGCGCCAGTAGGCCTGCGGCGCCTGGTCGAACAGCCCCATCTCCACCTCGAGCGGATCGACGACGCGCGAGCGGACGCCGCGGGCGCGCGCCGCCTCGACCAGGCGGCGCGTGGTGTAGATCTCGCTCGAGCGCGACAGGACCGTGAGGTGCACGGGCGCGAGATTAAGGCGGGGGCGGCCGAAAAGCGAGGCGCGCGGGGGCCGGGCGCGGCGCGCTCCTCGGGCCGGACGCGGACGCCGGACGCACGACGGGCCGCCCGGCGTCGCCAGGCGGCCCGTCTCGACGCGGGTGAACGCGCTAGACCTGCTTGAACTCCGCGTCCACCACGTTGTCCTTCGGCTGCTCCTCGGCCGCGGGGCCGCCCGGAGGCGGCGCGCCCTCGCCCGGACCGCCCGGCGCTGCGGTCTTGTAGAGCTCCTCGGCCGCCTTGTGGCTGGCCTTCTCGAGGCGCTCCATGGCGGTCTTCACCTCGGCCGCGGTGCCCTTCTCGCGGACCTTGTGGACCTCCTGCACCGCCTCCTCGATCTCCTTCACGGTGGCGGCGGCGAGCTTCTCCTTGTTGTCCTTGAGCAGCTTCTCCATCTGGTAGGCGAGGTTCTCCGCCCGGTTCCGCTGCTCGACCTCCTCGCGGCGCGCCTTGTCCTCGGTCTCGTGCGACTGGGCGTCGGCCACCATCTTCTCGACCTCGTCCTTCGCCAGGCCGGACGAGTGGCTGATGGTGATCTTCTGCTCCTTGCCGGTCCCCTTGTCCTTCGCGGACACGTTCAGGATGCCGTTCGCGTCGATGTCGAACGTGACCTCGATCTGCGGCATGCCGCGCGGCGCCGGCGGGATGCCCTCCAGGTGGAAGCGCCCCAGCGTGCGGTTGTCGCGCGCCATCTCGCGCTCGCCCTGCAGCACGTGGATCTCCACCGACGTCTGGCTGTCCGACGCGGTGGAGAACGTCTCCGACCGCTTGGCGGGGATGGTCGTGTTCCGCTCGATGAGCCGGGTCATCACGCCGCCCAGCGTCTCGACGCCCAGCGAGAGCGGCGTCACGTCGAGCAGCAGGATGTCCTTCACCTCGCCGGAGAGGACGCCGGCCTGCACCGCCGCGCCCACCGCCACCACCTCGTCCGGGTTGACGGTCCGGTTCGGCTCCTTGCCGAAGAACCGCTTCACCGTCTCGACGATCTTCGGCATGCGGGTCTGGCCGCCGACCAGCACCACCTCGTCGATCTGCGACGGCTGGAGCTTGGCGTCCGCCAGGCAGCGCCGGGTCGGCTCGATGGACCGCTCGATCAGCGCCTCGACGAGCTGCTCGAGCTTGGCGCGCGAGAGCTTGACCGACAGGTGCTTCGGGCCGGTCTGGTCGGCGGTGAGGAACGGCAGGTTGATCTCGGTCTCCATCATCGAGGAGAGCTCGATCTTCGCCTTCTCGGCCGCCTCCTTGAGGCGCTGCAGCACCATCTTGTCCCTCGACACGTCGATGCCGGTGTCCTTCTTGAACTCGGCGATCAGCCAGTCGATGACCTGCTGGTCGATGTTGTCGCCGCCCAGGTGCGTGTCGCCGTTCGTGGCGAGCACCTCGACGACGTTCTCGCCCACCTCGAGGATCGAGATGTCGAACGTGCCGCCGCCGAAGTCGTAGACGGCGATCTTCTCGTTCTTCTTCTTGTCGAGGCCGTAGGCGAGCGCGGCCGCGGTCGGCTCGTTGACGATGCGCCGCACGTTCAGGCCGGCGATCTCGCCCGCGTCCTTGGTGGCCTGCCGCTGCGAGTCGTTGAAGTACGCCGGCACGGTGATGACCGCGTCGGTGACCTTCTCGCCGAGGTAGTTCTCCGCGGCGCGCTTCAGCTTGAGCAGCACCTGCGCGCTGATCTCCGGCGGCGAGTACTGCTTGCCGTCGATCTCGATGCGCGCGTCGCCGTTCGGGCCCTCGGCGACGTGGTACGGGACGCGCTTCATCTCGTCCTGCACCTCGCCGAAGCGCCGGCCCATGAAGCGCTTGATCGAGTAGACGGTCTTCTCTGGGTTGGTGATGGCCTGGCGCTTGGCCACCTGCCCGACGAGCCGCTCCCCTTCCTTCGTATAGGCGACCACGCTCGGGGTGAGCCGGGAGCCCTCCTCGTTCGTGATGACGACGGGGTCCTTCCCCTCCATCACCGCAACCACGCTGTTCGTGGTGCCGAGGTCGATGCCGATGATCTTGGCCATGGTTCGAAAGTCCTCCTGGACGGGGGGCAACGTAAGTCCGCGCGGAACCCTGTCAAACGGCGCGCTCGCGCCCCCGCCGCCCCGGCCGGCGGGCGACGGCGCGCTGCGTAGCCCGCGACGCACCGCCACCCGGACGACGCGTCCCGCGCTCCCCGCACAGGGCGCCGCACAGGCGAATAAGCAGCCGTCATCCCACGGTTTTGCCAGGGTGACGCGCCGTGGCACCTCGCTTGCTCCGGAAACCCGGACATCCGCGTCAGGGCCTCACAAGGGAACTTCATGCTTCGAATGGTCGCCACCGCCGAGCGGTCCCACGGGTTCGAACAGCCGTTCGCCCCGCCAGGCGCCGACGTGGCGGTCCTCCTCAACGCGAACGCGAAGCAGGTGACGCCCGGCGTCCGCCGCGCGCTCTCCTCGGTGCTGCCGGACGAGCACCTCTTCGTGTCGCGCTGCGCCGACGAGGCCGCGGCCATCGCCGACGAGGTGGTGGCGCGGCGGTACCGGACGGTGTTCACCGGCGGCGGCGACGGGACGTTCGTCTCCTGGGTGAACCGGATCCTGGAGAGCGCGGAGCGGCGCGCGGCCCGGCCGCCCTGCTTCGGCGTGCTCGCCCTCGGCACCGGCAACGCGGTGGCCGGCGTGGTGGGCGCGACCCCCCGGCGGCACGTGCAGGACCTGCTCCGCTTCGTGCGCGGCGAGGTCGGCCGCGTGCGCCGCCTCGACCTCGTCTCCTGCGGCGACCGCCTCACCCCGTTCGCCGGCGTCGGCATCGACGCCGCGGTGCTGAACGACTACATCTGGCTGAAGTCGCAGCTCGCCGGCACCCCGCTCCGGCGCCTGGGCCTGGGCGCGAGCGGCTACGGCCTCGCCATCGCGCTGCGCTCCGCCCCGCGCTGCCTGGTCGAGCGCCGCCCCACCTACTGCGAGATCGTGAACGTGGGCCGCCCGGCCTGGCGCCTCGACGCGCGCGGCAACCGCGTCGGCCGCCCCATCGCCCACGGCGAGCTGCTCTACGCCGGCCCGTGCATGATGGCCGCCGCGAGCACCGTGCCCTACTACGGCCTGGGCCTGCGCGCGTTCCCGTTCGCCGGGCAGGCGCCGGGCATGATGCAGGTCCGGGTCGCCACCAGCATCCCGATCCGCACCCTGCTCACCAGCGTCCCGAGCATCTGGGCCGGCCGCTTCGCGCACCGGGGGCTGCTCGACTTCCACGCCGACCGCGTGGCGATGCGGTTCGAGAAGCCGATGCCGCTGCAGATCGGCGGTGACGCCGAGGGCTGGCGCGACGAGCTGACGTTCGGGATGGCGCCGCAGCCGGTGGACCTGGTCGACTTCGGCACCCCCTGCGCCGCGGCCTGAGCCGCGATCACAGGTAGTAGACGACGCGCTCGTCCTGCCAGAGCAACTGGTAGACGGCGCGCCGCTGCGCCTCCGACTCCAGCCGCACCGCCACGCTCACCGAGTGGTACTTCCCGCCCGACGAGGCGCGCACCGTGACGTCGATCGCGGGGGCCTCGCCCACGCCGCGGGCCACCAGCCGCCGCGCGTGCTCGGCGAAGTCGTCGGCGGCGAGCCCCATCACCTTGAAGGTGTAGCGGAGCGGGTAGTCGAGCGCCGGCGCGGCCGGCGGCGTGGGATCGGCCCGGTTCGTCATCGGTCAGAGCCTAGCGGCAACGCCCGCGCGGCGCAGCCGCGCCCGCGGGGACCTCGCGCGCACCCGCGCCAGCGGGCGCGCGAGGTCACGGGACCCGCGCAGCCAGGTGGGGCCCCGCGGAGCTCCGCTCCGTGGGGCGGGGCGCAGCCCCGTCAGCGCGGCGCAGCCGCGCCCGCGGGGACCTCGCGCGCACCCGCGCCAGCGGGCGCGCGAGGTCACGGGACCCGCGCAGCCAGGTGGGGCCCCGCGGAGCTCCGCTCCGTGGGGCGGGGCGCAGCCCCGTCACAAGAGATTCGCCGCGAGCTCTGCGAGCGGGCTCCGCTCGCCCTTCTCCAGCGTGATGTGCCCGGCCAGCCGCTCGTGCATGAAGCGGTTCACCACGTGGATGAGGCCGTTGTTGGTCTGGTCCACGTAGGGATTGTCGATCTGGTACGGGTCGCCGGTGAGGACGATCTTCGTCCCGTCGCCCACGCGCGTGATGATGGTCTTCACCTCGTGCGGCGTCAGGTTCTGCGCCTCGTCCACGATGATGAACTGGTTCGGGATGGAGCGGCCGCGGATGTAGGTGAGCGGCTCGATCTCGAGGATGCCCAGGTCGAGCAGCTCGTGGTAGCCGCGCCCGGCCTTCTTCTCCGAGCGCGACAGGTTCATGAGGTACTCGACGTTGTCGAAGATCGGCTGCATCCAGGGGTTGAGCTTCTCCTCCACCGAGCCCGGCAGGTAGCCGAGATCGCGGCCCAGCGGGAAGATGGGCCGGGAGACGAGCATCTTCTGGTAGACGCCGTCCTCCATGGTCTTCTGCAGGCCGGCGGCGATGGCGAGCAGCGTCTTGCCGGTGCCGGCCTTGCCGACGATGGTGACGAGCCGCACCTCGTCGTTGAGGAGCAGGTCGAGCGCGAACGACTGCTCCTTGTTGCGCGGCCGGATCCCCCAGACGCCCTCCTTCGGCGTCTTGATGAGCGGCACGTACGCCTGCTTCGCGGCGCTGTACTTCCCCACCGCCGAGTGCTGCGGGTTGGTCCGGTCGCGCAGCACCACGAACGCGTTCGGCGGCGGCGGGTCGCGCCCCTCGGCCGCCGGCAGCGCGCCGCCCGCGTAGAACGCGTTCACGTCGTCCGGCGAGACCTCCAGCTCGGAGCTGCCGCTCCACAGCTCGTCGAGCACCACGCCCTCGACGTCGTAGTCCTCGGCGTGCAGCCCGAGCGCGTCGGCGCGGATGCGGAGGTTGGTGTCCTTGGTGACGAAGACGGTGGGGGTGGCCTGCTCGCGCTGCGCGAGCTCCAGGGCCACCGCCAGGATCTGGTCGTCGATGGTGTGGCCGTTGCCGACGCCGTGCGGGAGCTTGTGCTCCGCCACCAGCACGCGGAGGTGCCCGTGGGCGTCGCCGATGGGCACGCCCTCGCGCAGCTTGCCCCGGGAGCGGAACTCGTCCAGCGAGCGGGAGACCTGGCGCGCGTTGCGGCCGAGCGTCGAGAGGTCGCGCTTGAAATTGTCGACCTCCTCGATGACGTAGATGGGGATGACGACGTCGTTGTCTCCGAAGCCGAAGATGCTGCGCGGGTCGTGGAGCAGGACGTTGGTGTCGAGGACGAAGTTCTTTTTCAAGCCTGGGCGGCTCCGGGCGAGGCCGTCCGGGGGACGAACGGCGCGGACCGAAGTCTAGCAGGGCGCGGGCGGCGACGGCCACCGCCGCGGCGGACCGCCCCTCACACCGCGGCGCGGCGAGGGGCGCGGAGGCTGGCCGCCGAGACGCTCTGGTTCCGGCCGTGCCGCTTGGCGTGGTAGAGGCAGGCGTCGGCGCGCTCGATCAGCGCCGGCTTCTGCGCCCCGTCGTCGGGGAAGGTGGCGACGCCGAGCGACAGGGTCACCTTGAGGGGACCCTGCTCGGTCTCGAAGACGAGCTGGCCGACCTTCTCGCGGATGCGCTCGGCGATCACCATCGCGCCGCCCGTGTCGGTCTCGGGCATGACGATGGCGAACTCCTCGCCGCCGTAGCGGGCCACCACGTCGGTCCCGCGCGCGGCCCGCGCCAGCGTCCTCGCCACCCCGCGCAGCACCTGATCGCCCACCGGGTGGCCGTACGTGTCGTTCACCGACTTGAAGTGGTCGATGTCGCACAGCAGCAGCGACGTCCGCTTCCCGTACCGCTGCGCCTGGCCGAGGTGCGCGTCCAGCCGCTCCTGGAAAGTCCGGTGGTTGGTGAGGCCGGTGAGGCCGTCGGTGGTGGCGAGCCGCTCCGTCTGGTCGAACAGCCGCGCGCGGTCTATCGACTGCGCCGCGTGCATCGAGATCACGAGCAGCTGCTGGACGGCGTCGCGGCCGTAGGCGCCGGCGCGCTTGGCGCCCAGCACGAGCGCGCCGATGGAGCGCTCGCCCACCTTGAGCGGGAAGATCTTGAGCGAGGCGAGGCCGCGCAGGCAGACCGCGCCGAACACCCGGGTCTTCGCGGGATCGAGCGCGTTCACCGGGAGCACGTCGTCGATCTTGATGGCCGAGGACACCAGGCAGCCGTCGCCCATGGCGAACTCGAGGTCGTCGAGGCCGGCCGCGCCGGTGCGATCGCCCTCCCCGCCCGCCACGCGGACCACGCGCACCCTGGACGGATCCACCTCGTCGCGCAGCGCCACCGCGGCGAAGTCCACGGTGACCATCTCCGACGCCACGCCCACCAGCGCGTCGTAGACCTCGGAGAGCTTCCGGGTGCGGTTCAGCCGCTCGATGGACCGGTAGAACCGGTCCACCTCCGCGCGCGTCTGGCGGACGTCCTTCATCAGCCGCTCGGCGCCGACCGCCCGCAGGATCTCGGCGGCCAGCGTGACGAGGAGCTTCTCCTCGGCCTCGGTGAACGGCGTCGGCTCCATCCGGTCCACCAGCACCACGCCGCGCACGTGGCCGCCGCGCGGGTCCACCAGCGGCGCGGCGAGCAGCGCCTTCGGCCGGGTGCCGTCCGCGTAGTAGCTGACGGCCTTCACGTCGCCGTGGAGCCGCACCGGGGAGCGGCGGCGCACCGCGCCGCCCAGCGGGCCTTCCCCGGCCGGCAGCGGCTCGCGGCCCACCGCCTCGCTGGGCGAGCGGCAGTCGAGCAGCGTGAGCGTCCTCTCGTCCTCGCTCAGCCAGAACAGCGCGCAGGTGTGGCAGCGCAGGGCGGCCACCGCGACCTCCAGCGCCCCGCCCACGGCCGCCTCGATCTCGATGACCGCGCCCTCGCTCCAGCGGCGCTCGCGCTCGGCCGGATCCTGCGCGTCGTCCGGCGCCGCCACGCTCAGCCGGAACGCGCGCGCCAGGTGGTCGATCTCCTTCATGCGCCGCTCGATGGCGAGACGCTCGTCGCGGCGGCTGGCGGCGACCTGGCCCGCGAGCACCGCGTAGTAGAGCACCGCGAACACGGTCACGAACCCGGCGTGCACGACCGCCTCGGGCAGGTCCACCACGCGCGCGCCGCGCCCGGCCCACAGCAGCGCCTCGAGCGTCACCGCGAGCGCCACCAGCCCGGCGCCGACGCCGGGGGCGAGGAACGCCACCAGGAACGCCATCACCAGGTACACCACCGGCTGGAACGCCGACTCCGCGTGCCCGAAGCTGGCGCTCTGCGCCACCGCGTAGGCGGCCACCACGAACAGCGAGCCGAGCTCGAGCTGCTCGCGGTAGCCCGCCTGCTCCCCCGCGGCCGCGCGCGCGACCCGGCGCCACACCAGCGCGCCGAGCGCCACCGCCAGCACCGCCATCGCGCCCACCTGCGCCCAGCCCGCGGCGGACTCGAAGCCGCGCAGCGCCACCAGCGCGCCCACCGCCACCGTGACCAGCGCCGGCAGGCTGCGCAGGACGAAGCGCGCCGCCCGGCGGCGGGCGATGGGGCCGGCCAGCCCCGCCTCGCCGAGCAGCAGCGCGTACGCGCGGATGAGCAGGGGCCGCGAGCGCTGCAGCGCCAGGCGGCGGCGCACCGTGGGCGTGGCGCCCACCGGCGCGCGCACCGGCGGCAGCGCGGGGAGCGGCTCGCTCACGGGGCCCCTCCGCGCTCGGCGCCCAGCCAGTAGACCCGCTCGCCCGGGCGGATGTACCGGAGCTCCTCGCGCACGGCGCGCTCCAGCGCGGCCGGCTCGGAGCGGAGCGCCCGGACCTCGCGCGCGAGTCGGGCGTTCTCGGCCGCCAGGCGCTCGTTCTCGGCGCGCATCTGGTCCACCTCGCCGGCGAGGCGCAGGTGCTTCCGGAGGCCGGACGGATCGGCGGCGGAGAGGGCCGCCAGCAAGGCGACGACCCCCACGTACACGCCCCACCTGCGTCCGCGCGTCACGGCCATTCGGCTGCCTCGCCGGGACCGTAGCAGCCGGAGGGGACCCGTCCAGAAATCGGCCGATGTCTGGACGCCGCGCGGGTGGGCGGGTGTGGGGCGCCGGCGGCGCGCGGCGCAGCCCTCGTCCTATCTCGTATGCACCGTCACGAAGGCCGAGAGGCCGGCGCGCAGGGGAAGATCGGCCGGCACCGCGTCCCAGGCGATCCGCACCGGCACGCGCTCGACCACCTTGACGAAGTTCCCGGACGCGTTGTCCGGCGGCAGCAGCGCGAAGCGCGCGCCGGTCCCGCCGGAGATGCTCTCCACCTTGCCGTGGAGCGTGCGCCCGCCGTACGCGTCGATCTCCACGTCCACCGGCTGGCCGGGGCGGATCTCGCCGGTCTGCGTCTCCTTGAAGTTCGCGATCACGTAGGTCCGGTCGGGCACGAGCTGACCGAGGCCCTGGCCCGGCTGCACGATCTGCCCCACCCGCGCGGCCAGGCGCGAGACGCGGCCGGAGGCGGGCGCGCGCACCTCGGTGTAGGAGAGCTGCAGGCGCGCCAGGTCCACCGCGGCCTGCGCCGCCTTCACCCGGGCCGTGGCCAGCTCGCCGCTGGCCAGCGCGGCCGCGTACTGCGCCCGGTTCGCGCCGGCGCCGGCGCGGGCGGTGGCGCCGGCGATGCGCGTGGCGTCGTAGCGCTCGGCCGCGATGGCGTCGCCGGCCTTCAGCTCCTCGGCGCGGCGCAGGTCGAGCGCCGCCTTCTCCGACTCGGCCTCGGCGCGCGTCACCCCTGCGCGCGCGACCGACACCTGCGCCTCCGCGGCCGCCGCCTGGGCCTGCGCCGTCGCCAGCTCGGCCTCGGCCTGGCGGACGCGCACCTGGTAGTCGGCCGGGTCGACGCGCACGAGCGGCTGGCCCTGTCGCACCTGGGCGTTGTCCGCCACCAGCACCTCGGCCACCGGGCCGGCCACCCGCGGCGCGACGGCGACGACGTCCGCCTCCACCTGCGCGTCGTCGGTGCTCTCCTCGCCGCGCGTGAGGAGCGCGTGCGCGCCGAGCGCGATCGCGACGAGCAGCGCGGCCAGGCCGGCGCCCACGAGCACGCGGCGGCGGCCGCCCGGACGCGCCGGGGCGGCCGCCGCCGCGGGGGCGCTCGGGACCTCGTGGAGCCTGGGATCGGCGGGAGCGGTCATGGTCACATCTCCATCTCGACGTGGACCTTCTCGCGCGGTCCGTGCCGGTTCACCTTGAGGAAGTAGAGGAGCGGGAGCACGCACAGGAACAGCACGCCGGTGACGAACAGCACGTGCTCGAAGGCGATCACCATCGACTGCTTGCGCACGATGCCGTCCAGCGCCCGGAGCGCCGCCTCGCGGGCGGAGACCGGGTCGAAGCCCCGCTGCGCGAAGAACGCCGCCAGCTGTCCGAGCCGGTCCTGCACCTCCGGCCGCTCGGGCCCGAGGTGGCTCGCGACCGCGGCCCGGGCGTGGACGCCGGCGCGGTCGAGCAGCGTCGCGAAGATGGCGAGGCCCATCGACGCGCCCACCTGGCGCAGCAGCGAGTTCAGCCCGGTCGCGTCCGCCAGCCGGGCGCGCGGCACGTTGGAGAGCGCGGCGGTGGTGAGCGGCACGAACAGGAAGCTGAAGCCCACCCCCTGGATCAGGATGGCGTGGACGATGCCGGAGGAGGTGCTCTCCAGCGTGATGCGCGAGACGTCGAACGAGCCGAGCGACACCAGCACCACGCCGATGGCGACCAGCAGCCGCGGCGACACGCGCGAGTAGAGCCGTCCGACGACGGGCGTGACCAGCATCATCACCAGCACGCGCGGCATGAGCGCGAGGCCGGACTGCATGGCGGTGAAGCCGAGCAGCTCCTGCATGAACAGCGGCAGCAGGAACATGCTCGCCATCAGGATCGCGAACATGACGGCGCCGATGACCGTGCCGGAGGTGAACACCGCGTCGCGGAACAGCCGCAGGTTCACCGCGGGCACCTTCGCGACCAGCTCGCGCCAGACGAACAGCGCCAGCGCGACGGCGGCCACCGCCGCCACCGCGGTGATGGTGCGCGACTCGAACCAGTCGTCCCGCTGCCCCTCCTCGAGGAAGTACTGGAGCGTCGCGAGCCCGACCGCGAGCAGCGCGATGCCGAGCCAGTCCATGTTCCGGCGCTGCTCGGCCGCCGCGGCCGCGTTCGCGGCGCGGATGTCCTCCGGCTCGTGCACGAAGCGCCACACCATGAACAGGCCCAGCGCGCCCACCGGCAGGTTGATGAAGAAGATCCAGGACCAGTGGAAGTTGTCCACGATGTAGCCGCCCAGGGTCGGGCCGACGGCGGGGCCCACCATCACCGCCATCGCGAACAGCGCCATGGCCATGCCCTGCTCCCTGGGCGGGAAGGTCTGGCGCAGGATGGCCTGCTCGGTGGGCTGCAGCGCGCCGGCGCCGAGCCCCTGGATGGCGCGGAAGGCCACCACCTGGCCGAGGCTGGAGGCGAGGCCGCAGAGCGCCGAGCCGACCACGAACACGAGCAGGCTCGCCATGTAGACGCGCTTCTGGCCGAACAGGCGGCCCAGGAACGCGGTCAGCGGCATCACGATCACGGTGGCGATGGCGAAGCCGGTGGTGATCCAGGTGATCTCCTGCACCGTCGCGCCGACCGCGCCGCGGATCTGCGGCAGGGCCACGTTCACGATGGACGCGTCGATGGCGCCCATGAGCGTGCCGAAGGTGACCGACACGGTCACCAGCCACTTGTTGGTGGGCGCGCGCGCGGCGCTCACCGCCCCGCCCCGCGCAGGAACGCGTCGAGCGCCGCGTCCACGAAGCCGTCCCAGCTGCCCTGCCGTTCCAGCGTGCGCACCACCAGCGCCCGGGTGATCCCCAGGAACGCGACCGCGTGGACGCCGTGCCCGTCCGGGCGGAGCTCGCCCGCGCGCACGCCGCGCCGGACGATCGCCTCCGCGCGCCGGGTCAGCTCGGCGTTCAGCGTCGCGGGGGGGCGGGCCCGCGCCGGCCCCTCGCCGGCCTGCGCGAGCACCGCCAGGAACGGGCCCCGGGCGCGGGCGTGGTCGCGCACGCCCTCCAGGAACGCGCGGAGCTGCTCGGCCGCGGGGCGGCCCTGCGCGGCCGCGACCGCCGCGTCGACCCTCGCCAGGAGCGCCTCGCGCCCGTCGCGGCACAGCGCCTCGACCAGCGCCTCGCGATCGGCGAAGTGGTTGTACAGCGTGCCCACGGCCACGCCGGCGGCGGCGGCGATCCGCTCCATCCGCGCCGCGTGCAGCCCCTCCTCCCCGAAGACCCGCTCGGCCGCGGCGAGGATGGCCCGGGCGGTCTCCTCGCGGAGCCGCTCGCGCAGGCGGGGGACGTCCTGTGAACGCGTGTTCATGCTCCTGAATCCCGATTCATCAGGTGAACGTCGATGTAGACATCCTGCCGCACGCGGTCAAGTACCGCGGGCCGGAGGCCGGCGCGGTGGCAGGCGGCCAGGCGCGCGGATATGCCCTGGCATCCGTGCCCGCCCTCCCCGCCCTGCTCGCCCTCCTCGCGCTCGCGCCTCCGCCGGAGGGCGAGCTCCGCGAGTCGCGCCCGGGGATGGGAACCCTGCTCACGGTCGCGGTGGTGGCGCCACCCGAGCGCGCCCGCGCCGGCATCGACGCCGCGTTCGCGGTGTTCGACCGGGTCGACCGGGTGATGAACGAGTGGCGGCCCGACTCGCCGCTGTCCCGGCTCAACGCCCGCGCCGGGCGCGGCTGGGTGGCCCTGCCCGCGGACCTGTGCGAGGTGCTCCGGATCGCCCGGCGGGGCGCCCGCGAGACCGGTGGCCTGTTCGATCCCACCTGGGCGGCCGTGTCGGACCTCTGGCGCTTCGACGGCACCGAGCAGGCGCCCCCGCCCGACGAGGCGGTGCGGGCGCGGTGTGCGCTCGTCGGCTGGCGCGGGCTCGAGCTGCGCGCGCGCCGCGGCGGCGCGGGGTGCGAGGCGCGCCTGGTGCGCGCCGGGATGAAGGTGGGCCTCGGCGGGCTGGCGAAGGGCTGGGCGGTGGATCACGCCGCCCGGCGCCTCCGCGCGCTCGGGCTCCGGAACTTCCTGCTCCAGGCGGGCGGGGACCTGTACGCCGCGGGGCGGCGCGGCGGCGCGCCGTGGCACGTCGCGATCCGGGACCCGCGCGGCGGCCCGCTCGACGCGATGGCCGCGCTCGACGTCTCCGACCGCGCCTTCTCCACCAGCGGCGACTACGAGCACGCGTTCGAGGCGGGCGGGAAGCGCTACCACCACCTCATCGATCCGCGCACCTGCCGGCCCTCGCCGGCGAGCCGCGCGGTCACGGTGCTGGCCCGCACCGCGGTGGAGGCCGAGATCCTGGGCAAGGCGGCGTTCCTGGAGGGCGGCGAGGCCGGGCTGGCGCGCGTCGAGGCGGCCGGGGCCGCGGCGATCCTGGTTGGCGGCGACGGCGAGGTGCGCGTCTCGCCGGCGCTCGCCGACCGGCTGGTGCGCGCGCCGCGCTGACGTGCTCTCATTCCCGCCGTGGCGCCCCGGGCACCCGCTGCGGGCTCGCGCCGTCCGCGGCCGCGGCGCGGCGCTGGTGCGCCTCGGCCCGCTCCGGCAGGAACAGGCCCATGAGCAGCACGGCCCAGGCGACGAGCGCCGCCTCGAGCCCCACGAACGCGCCGATCTTCACCCACGCCAGCCACGGCGCCACGAACCGCACGCCCAGCCCCGCCAGCGCGCCGGCGAGCGCGCAGCCGAAGGAGAGCCGCACCAGCGCCGCGTAGGCGCGCGGGCGGAGCGCGCGGGTGAACGCGACCAGGTGCGCCACCGCGAACAGCACCAGCGGGACGGCGACGAGGTGCGGGACCGCCACCTCGAGGATGCCGCCGAGCGTCCGCGGCGGCGCGAAGCGCGCCTCCGAGCCCAGGTAGAACTCCTGCACCCGCGCCGCCGTCGTCCCGAGCTTCAGCACGAACAGCACCGCCCCGCTCGCCGCCGAGACGAGCAGGAGCGCCGCGAACGCGAGGGCGGGCGCGCGGAACGGCGCGAGGCGCGGGTCACGCACCGGCGCGCCTCCCCGGCCGCCCGTAGGTGGCCGCGACCAGCGCGAGGAGCGCCCCCAGGGATCCGAGCGCGGCGACCGACGTCGCGACCCGCAGCCCGCCGGCGCCCCCGAGCCGGACGACCGCGAACGGCGCGAACAGGTCGGCGAGCGCGGCGGCGAACGCGAGCCCGACCAGCGCCGAGCGCAGCCGCGCCGGCACCGGGCACACCGCCAGGAGCGACCCGGCCATGAGGAGCACGAAGCCGTAGAGGAACGCGCCGACGTGCACCTCCTCCCAGAGCGCCGCCGCGGGGAGCGGGTCGCCGCCGGCCAGGTACTGGTCGAGCACGCCCGCGGGGGTGAAGCCCCCCGCGGCCGCGCGCTGGACCGCGACGCCGGCCAGCGCCAGCGCCGCGAAGACCAGGAAGGCGCGCACCGGCGGGCGGGCCCGCGCCAGCGCGTCGGGGGTGGGCTGGACGAGGAACCTCACGGCCGCACCCCCGCGGCCTCGCGCAGCGCCTGGAGCAGCCAGCGCGACTGCTCGGCGATGCCGCGCGCCGAGAGCGTGGCGCCGGTGATGGGCGCGAGGTCGTCGCCCACCGCCAGCCGGTCCGCGGGGCCCTTGCCCTCGAGCTGCCGCAGCCAGCGCTCCGGCGGCCGGTACTCCTGCGGCTCGAGGAACGCGAGCACCGTCACCTTGCGGATGCGCCCGTCCGGCTCGAACGCGAGGAGCAGCGTCTCGCGCTTGGTCCGGACCACGTGGCTGTGGATCACCGCGTGGCCGAGCACCTCGGCGCCGCGGCGGGCGGTGTAGAACGTCACCAGCCGCTCCTTCACCCGGGCCCGGGCGAGCCGCTCGATGCGCTGGACCATCTCGTCGGTCAGCAGCACGTCGCGGACCTCCACCCGCTCGGTCCCCGGGAACGCGGACCGGACCACCGCCTCGTCCTTCGCCGGGGCCGATCCCGCGGCATCGGCGGCGGCCCCGCCGGCGGCGAGCGCCGCGGCGGTGGCCAGCCCGATGAGCAGCGCGCGCGCCATGACCGCCCCCTAGAACACGAAGCCGGCGCCGACGTTCACCTGGTCGGTGGCCGAGCCGGCCTTCGGGTCGCGCCGCTGCCAGTCCGCCTTCAGCACCACCGTGGGGATGGGCTTGAACGTGAGGCCCGCGGTGACGGCGGTGCGATCGAGGCCGGGGTTGCGGACGCCGCCCGCCGGCACGCGGTCGTGCAGGTCGTAGCGCTCCACCCGGACGAACGGCGACAGCGAGGCGGCGCCGCCCGGCGCGACCTGCGTCATGACGTCGTAGGCGACCTCGGCGTAACCGCCCTTCACCCCCGAGCCGAGGACCTCCTCGCCCGCGAGCCCGAGCTGCTCGGACACCTGCGCGGCGTCCCCGAGCCGGCCGACGACGCCCAGCACCCGGGCGCTCGCGCCGCGCCAGGCCGCCTGCGCGTGCAGCTCGGCCAGGGTCACGTCGGCGCGGATGGCCTCGCCGGTGGCGGTGCGCTCGCGCTGGTCGGCGCGCCCGCGGTAGACGGACCCGCCCACGGTGGCGGGCCCGGCGGCGTAGTCGAGCGCGAGCACGCCCGCGCCGGTGGCCGCGCGCGACTCGGCGCCGCCGCTCCGCGACTGCCGGATCCACGAGTCCGCCTCGGGCGTCTCCTCGCCCCCGCGGAACAGGTCGAGCCCGGTGAGCAGGTACGCCTTGTAGCGGAGCCCGGCCACCTCGCCGTGCACGCCCACGCCGTTCTCGCTCCAGGTGGTCGGGATGATCAGGCGCTCCACGTCGGGGCGGAACACGCCGTTGAAGAAGGCCGGCTCGTGCATCTCGTTCACGAAGCCCATGGGGACGAGCACGTTCCCGACCCGGAGGCGCACCGCGTCGGAGAGCAGGAAGTCGAGGTAGGCGAACTCGACGCCCACCTCGTGGCCGGCGTGCTCGAACTCGATCTCCGAGTTGAAGACGATGCGCTCGTCGAAGCGGTAGCCGACGTACAGCACCGCCCGGAGCAGGTCGCTCTGGTCGCCGGTGGGGCCGTCGGTCATGTTCCGGTAGGTCAGCTCGCCGTACCCGCCGATGGAGAGCCCCTTGGGCGCGAAGTAGACCTTGGACGCGGCCGGGCCCATGCCGCCGTACGACTGGTACTCGACGTCGCGCAGCCCCAGCTCGAGCTTCAGGCGGCGCACCTCCTCCGCGAGCGTGCGGACCTGGGCCTGCGTGGCGGGGGCGTCGTCGTCCTTCGCGGCCGCGCCGCCCTTCTCGCCGCCGGAGGCGGGCTGGGTGGACGCCGCGGGCTGGGGCGCCGGGGCCGCGGCGGGCTCGGCCGCGCGCGCGGCGGGGGTGGCGAGGGACAGGGCGAGGAGCAGGGTGCTGGTCGTGATGTTGATTGTCATTCTCATCTTGGGCCCGCGCAGGAGCCCGCCTCCGGTGTGGCTTCCGGGTGGACTGCGATGGCCGGGGCGCTACCGCGCCTCGACCGGCTTCACGTAGATCTCGCCCGCGATCTCCGGATCGAGGGCGATGGTGGTCTCGCCGACCTCGATGACGTACGAGGGCGAGCGCTGGTGCAGGCGGAGCGTCGAGCCGGGGATCACCCCCAGCGCGGCGAGCCGGTCCATGCGGTCGTGGAACTTGGGCGCGATGAAGACGATCCGGCCGGTGGCGCCGAGGTCGAAGGCGGCGAGGCCGGTGACGAGCGGGCGCACCGTGCGCTGGAACGTGCCGCAGCACGGGCCCGGCGGGATGGGCTTGCCGTGCGGGCAGGTGGGCGGGTGGCCCAGCAGCGTGCAGACGGAGTCGGTGGCCTCGGGCGAGAGGATGTGCTCGAACTCGCAGGCCTGCTTCTCCATGGGCTCCTCGCCCAGGTCGAGCAGGTCCCGGAACAGCCGCTCGGTGAGGCGGTGCCGGCGGACCACGTCCTGCGCCTGCCGCTCGCCCGCCTCGGTGAGCGCCACCCGCGTGCCGTCGAGGCGCAGCAACCCCTCGGCCGCGAGCGCCTCGAGGTCGGACGCGTCGGCGCCGGGCGCGTGATCCGGCGCGGCCTGCGCCAGGATGCCCGCGGCGGCGTCGCGGCCCGCCTCGCGCTCGGTGAAGACCGCCTCCAGGATCTCCTCGTTGCGGTGCGTGGTGCGGTGATTCACGGTGCGTGTCCCCTCTTCTCCTTCAGGCGATCGAACAGCTTGCGCAGGCCGCCGGCGACCCCGGACTCCTGCGGGAACGAGTAGCCGCAGGACGGGCAGCAGATCACCTTGCAGCCCTTCGCCATCGGGCAGCTCGGGCGGCAGCCCTGCCCCTCCGCGTCGAACTCGGTCCCGCACAGCGGGCACCGCTCGCTCCTCGAGACCACGGCCGGCACGCGCGCTCCTCTCAGTGCACCAGGCGCATCAGCTGGTTGACCGCCGCACCCACGCCGAACGCGAACGGGACGATGAAGCCCATGATGGCGAGGCCGGTCTTCCAGCCCCGCTCCTTCAGGATCATGAAGAAGTTCGCGATGCACGGGACGAACAGCGTGATCGTCACCAGCGCCACCACCACCTGGATCTCCATGCTCCAGGTCATGGTGCCGGCCTGCATGTACGGCTGGAAGTGGCGGAACAGCCCGGCGGCGGCGTAGTCGCGCCGCAGGAAGCCGAGGATGAACGCGGTGGCGGCCTCGGGGGGCAGGTCGAGCATGCCGACCACCACCGGCGCCGCGGCCCGCTCCAGCACCGCCAGCCCGTGGAACCGATCCAGCACCCACAGGATGAGCGTCCCGAGCACGAACAGCGGCAGCGCCTCGCGCAGGTACCACTCGATGCGCGCCGAGGTCTTCACCGCGATGTTGGACGCCTGCGGGAGCCGGAGCGGCGGCAGCTCCAGGATGAAGTCCGAGCCGCGCCCCGGGAGCACCTTGGCCGCGAGCCAGCCCACCAGGAAGATGACGAGCAGCAGCGTCCCGACGAACCAGGCGGTGGCGGCGGCGGACAGCCCGGCGGTCATCGCCAGGATCACGGCCATCTGCGCGGAGCACGGCACCGCCAGCGCCAGCAGCAGCGTGACGATCACCCGCTCCTTCCGGGTCTCCATGATGCGGGCGGTCATGGTGGCCATGGTGTCGCAGCCGAGGCCGAGCACCATGGGCAGCACGGCCTTGCCGTTCAGCCCCATCCGCTTGAAGACCTTGTTCACCATCACCGCGAGCCGCGGCAGGTAGCCGGAGTCCTCGAGGATGCTGAACGCGATGAAGAACGTGGTGACGATGGGCAGGACGATGGCGACGCCGTACGAGAGCCCCATCGACACCAGGCCGTACTTGCCGATGAGGAACCCGCCGTGCTCCAGCGGCGGCACGCCCGGCGGCCCGACCAGGAACGTCTGCACCGCGCCGGCCGGGACGATCCAGCGCACCAGGTGGTCGGTCCAGGGGATCAGGTACTCGTGGAAGACGGTGTTCTCGAGGAAGTCCACCGCCGTGCCGGCGCCGAAGTCGCCCACGAACAGGTAGGCGACCGCGAGCACCACCGCGAGGATGGGCAGGCCCCACAGCGGGTGCGTGGACCAGGCGCCGAGCCGGCGCGCGAAGCCGCTCGCGGCCGAGGCGTCGCCCTTCGTGAGCACCGCGTCGTGCAGCCGATCGACCGCGGCCAGGCGCTGCCGGGCGATCACGAAGCGCAGCGACTCCGGGTAGCGCGCCGCCAGCGCCCGGCGCGTCTCGTCGATCCGTGCCAGCTCGACCGCGGAGAGCTTGCCGGCGACGTGCGCGCGGAGCGAGTCGTCGCCCACCAGCGCCATCACCGCCAGCGCGCGCGGGCCGATGCCGCCGCGGGGCATGGACGGCTGCACCCGGGCGATGGCGGCCTCGATGGCGGCGTCGTAGGTCGGGCGCCACGGCGACGGCCGGGCCGAGGCGAGCCGGGCCTGCAGGGTGGCGAGGCCCTTGCGCTGCACCGCCACCGTCCGCACCACGTCGATCTGCAGCGCCTTCGAGAGGGCCGCCTCGTCGATGCGGATGCCGCGCCCCTCGGCCTCGTCGGCCATGTTGAGCGCCAGCGCGAACGGGATCTCCGCCTCGGCGAGCTGCGCCGAGAGGAGCAGGCCACGCCGGAGGTTCTTCGCGTCGCAGACCTGCAGGCAGACGTAGTCGCGCTCCACCAGCAGGATGTCGCGCGTCACCTGCTCGTCCTCGGACATCGGGAGCAGGTTGTTCGTCCCCGGCGTGTCCATCACGTGCCAGGGCCGGCCCTCGATGGTGGCCGAGCCGCGGGTCACCTCGACGGTGGTGCCGGGGTAGTTGGAGACGGTGACGTACTTGCCGGTGAGCGCGCCGAACAGCACGCTCTTGCCGACGTTCGGGTTGCCGACCAGGATCACGGACCGCGCGGCCGAGACCACCTGCTTGCGATCGAGGTCGGCCTCATGGCGCGCGGCGGCCTCCGGGGGAGGAGGCGTCACGGGCGCGCCTCCGGGCGGGCGCGGCCCGGCGGGCGGCACCGGGCGCAGCGGCCGTACAGCTCGAGGCGGTGGCTCTCGACCTCGAACCCGTGGCGGCGCGCCACCACCTCCTGCAGGCTCTCGATCCGCTCGTTCGCGAACTCGATGATCTCGCCGCAGGCGGTGCAGATCAGGTGATCGTGGTGGTCGCGCCCGGCCGACGCCTCGTAGCGCGTCTGCCCGTCACCGAACTGCCGCGCCACCGCCAGGCCGCACTCGGCCAGCAGCTTCATGGTGCGGTACACGGTGGCGACGCTGACCCGCGGGTCGTCCCGCCGCACGCGCGCGACCAGCTGCTCGACGGTGACGTGGCCACCCATGGCGAAGAACGACTGGGCGATGCGCTCGCGCTGCCGCGACTGCTTGAGGCCGCGCTCCTGGATGTACGCGGCGAGCGTGGCCGTGGGACCGGACACCTGCGCCGACCCGCTGCCCTCCCGCGGCCTGCTCGAGCCCTTCATCCTGTCGTCCCGTTCGGTGTTCATGTTGATAATGGTTCTCAATATCAGACCACGGCGCCGGACACAAGCCCCAGACCGTGTGCCTGCTCCGGACCGCGCGCCTAGCGCCGGATCAGCCCCCGCGCGCGCCAGAACGCCCGCCAGCGCGCCGGCGCGTCCGGGCCGTCCCCGCCGACGTCCTCACCCGCCAGCGCCGCGAGGCTGGCGCGCGCCTGCCGCCGAACCTCCGGCACCGGATCCGCCGCCAGGTCCACCAGCCCCGGCACCAGGCGCTCGGAGACCTCGCGCGGGCGGTGCCGCGCCAGCTCCGCCGCCATGGCGCGGGCATCCGGGTCGGCCGAGGCGAGCGCGCGGGACAGATCCACCGGCGCGTCCGGCGCCGCCTGCCCGCGCTCCAGCGCGATCCCGGCGATGACCGCGACCATCAGCACCATCAGTCCCAGCTGCACCAGCGCCTTGCCGGCCGGGTACCGGCCGGCGCGGACCAGCGCGAAGCGGTAGGTGGCGTAGCCGGCGATGAACACCGCCACCAGCGCGGGCGGGATGGCGAGGGTGGCGCGCGGCCAGTGCCCGGCCGCCACCGCGCGCTGCAGCTCGGGGAGGCCCGCCAGCGTGAGGGCGGCGGCGGCGAGCAGCAGCGCGTAGAGGATCCACCGGAGGGCGCGCACGAACGCCGGGACGCGCGCGCCGTTCGGCGCAGCAGGTGACATGCGCCGGAGTGAACCACGCGGACGTGCCCCCGGCAACGTGATCCTTGACTCCGGAGGCCCCGTCGGCAACGTTCCGCGTCGCGATGGCCGACCTCGACGACGAGCTGCTGGAGCGGGTGGCGCGCTGGTGCGCGGAGGCCGGGCGGCAGGCGGGCCCGGCGGAGATCCGCCGTGCGCTGGGCGCGCTGAGCTGGGACGAGCTGCTCATGGTGAAGGCGCTGCTCGCCGATCCACCCCCCGCGCGGCCGCTGGGGCCGCAGGCCCTCGCGGACCTGGCCCGCGGGACCCCCGCCGACGTCGCGGCGGAACGCGACCGCGGCGGGATGTACCGGCGCGATGAGGAGCCGCCGGCCAGCGCGCCCGCCGGCGCGGAGCCCGGCCGCGCGCCCGCGGCGACCGCGCGCCGCAAGGGCGCCGCGAAGAAGGCGAAGATGGTGGTGCGCCGCGCGCGCGATCGCGCCGCCGAGCCCGAGGCCGCCCCCGCCCCCGCCCTGCCGCTCCTCGACGAGCTGCAGCTCCCGGCCGGCCGGACCGAGCTGGAGCGCCTGGTGCGCCGGCACGGAGCGCGCCGCCACGCCATCGTCGGAGCCCTCGCCGCCGGATGGCGCCGTGCCGACGGCGCGCCGGTGACCGACGCCGACCTCGGCGCCCTGCTCGACCTTCACGGCCTGGCGAACGCGTTCGCCCGCCGCGAGCGGGACGAGCTGCTCCACGCGGTCCGCGCCGCCGGCGGCGTGCTCGCCCGCGCCGCCGAGCGCCTCGGCCTCGACGCGGCCGGGCTGCGCACCGCCCTGGCGCGCGCCGGCGCGGAGCGCGAGGCGGAGCGCGTGCGCGACGAGCGCCGCGCCGAGCTGCGCGCCCGGGCCACGCTCACCGAGCGCGTGCGCCTGCTGCTCTCCGACGAGCCGCGGCTGGCCGACCTCGGGCTGCTGCCCGAGTTCGAGGACGACCTGCGGGCCCGGCTTCCGGAGCACCTGCGCGCGCTGCGCGCCTCGGGCGGACCGCTCCGGCCAGCGCTCGGCGCCAGCCTCTCGCTGGATCGCGCCGGGGTGGACGCGCTGGGAGCGCGCCTCGGTCTCGAGCTCGGACCGGCCGGCGACGCGTCGGCCCCGGAGTGGCCCGGTCGCCGCTTCGCCCGACCCGAGCGCGCCGACCGCGCGCCGCGCGGGGCCGGCGGCGAGCGGCCCCCGCGCCGCCGTACGCCCGGCGCCGGCCGCCCGCCGGAGCGTGGCGGGCGGCCGCCCCGGACCGGCGACCGCCCCCCTCGCACCGGCGCCGGGCGCCCGGCGAGTCCCCAGCCCTGGCGCCCGCGGACCCCGGATCGCCACGGCGCCGGCCCGGGTCGCGGCCCCGCGCGCCCCGGCGCAGGCGGCGTCGAGCGCTCGCCGGCGGCCGGCGCGAGCCCCCGCCCTGCCCGCTCCGGTCTCGAGCGGCGCGGTGGCTTCGAACGCTCCGGTGGCTCCGGCCGCCCCGGCGGCTCCGGCCGCCCCGGTGGCTCCGGCGGCCCCGGCGGCCCCGGCCGGCCCGGCGGCCCCGGCGGGCCCAGCGGCTCCGGCCGGCCCGGCGGCTTCGGCCGCCCTGCCGGCTCCGGCCGGCCCGGCGGTTTCGGCCGCCCTGCCGGCTCCGGCCGGCCCGGCGGCTCCGGCCGGCCCGGTGGGCCCGCCCGGCCCGGACCCCGCAAGCCCGGCGCCGGCACCTCCCGGCCCCCGCGCGGCCCGCGCCCCGGCGGCGGCGGGCGGCACAGCCGCTGACGCTTTGACCGCCGCCGCTCGGCGCCGCTAGGATCCCGGCGTGCCCATCTACGAGTTCGTCTGCGAGGCGTGCGGCCGGATCACCGAGGTCATGCAGAAGATGTCGGACCCGGCGCCCGCCGCCTGCCCGGAGTGCGGCGCCGGCAAGCTGGCCCGCCTGGTCTCGCGCACCACGTTCCAGCTCAAGGGCGGCGGCTGGTACTCCGATCTGTACGCGTCGGCGAAATCGAAGCCGGCGCCCGCCGGCCAGGCGGCGCCCGGCGCCGACGGCGGCGCGGCCCCGGCGGCGGCCCCGGCCAAGGCGGCGCCGTCCGCGGCGCCCGCGGCACCCGCGGCACCCGGCGCAGGCAAGGGCGGCGCGACGTCCTGAGCCGGCGCCCGCCCGGGATTCACGTTCCGTGATGGGCGTCCGGCTGGCCGGCTAGCCTTCCTCGTCGAGCGGCGGTGGCGGCGCGATCGCCGGGAAGGAAAGCGTGAACGTGGTCCCGGCGCCCTCGGCGCTCGCCACCTCCACCGCCCCGCCGAGCCCCTCCACGATCCGCTTCACGTTCGCGAGCCCGAGTCCGAGGTGGCCGGCCCCGCGCTTGGTCGAGCCGAGGTCGAACAGCGAGGCGAGCCGCTCCGGGGGCATGCCGGCGCCGCGATCCGCCACCGACAGCAGCCCGCGCCCGCCTTCGACCGCCGCGCGCAGCCGCACCTCGGCCCCGGCCGGCGACGCCTCGCAGGCGTTCCAGACGAGGTTGAGCGCGGCGCGCTCCAGCAGGTGCCGGTCGGCGCGGATCCAGGCCTGCGCGCCCGCGTCGAGCGCGAGCGTCAGCCCGTCGCGGCCGGCGTGCGGCCCCGCGGTGCGGACCAGGCTGGCCGCGAAGGCGCCGAGCTCCAGCGGGAGGCGCTCCGCCGCGCGCACGTCGCGCGAGAGGTCGGAGAAGTCGGCCACGAACGCGCGCAGCGCCGCCACCTCCGCGCGCAGCCCGTCCCGCAGCCGCGGCAGCGCCTCGCTGCGCCCTTCCTCGGCGAGGCCGGCGAGCTGCTGCAGGATGGCGACCCGGTGCCCGAGGTCGTGCGTCACGCCCGCGGCGATGCGGCCGGCGGTGCGCCAGCGCTCCTCGCGCTCGAGCTCGGCGAGCACGCGCTTCGACTGCGCGAGCCCCACCGCGAGCGAGAGCGCGAGCGCCGCCAGGACCACGGCGGCGAGCGCCCACTGCGCGGTCCGGGCGGCCCGCGCCGCCTCGCCGGCGGGCCGCGCGACCGCCACCGCCCAGCCGGAGCGCGGCAGCCGCGCCCAGCCGCCCAGCAGCTCGTCCCCGTCCAGCCCCACCCAGTGCGTCGGCGCGGTGCCTTCGCCGCGGGCGACCCGCACCGCCACCTCGGCCTCCGGCACCCGCTCGCCGGTGAGCACGGCCGCGCGCAGCGCGCCTGCGCCGGACGCGACCAGCCGGCCCGACTCGTCGAACGCGAGCACGGTCCCCGCGCCGCCGCCGTGGACGCGCCCCACGAAGCGCCACAGCTCCAGCAGATCCAGGCTGGCGCAGACCGCCACGTCCGGCTGGCTCGGCGCCGGCACGCACAGGTCCTGGGCCGGGGTGAGATCGCGCGCCAGGTAGAAGGCGGAGCGCACCGGCGACCCGGCCCGCGCGCGGGCGGCCAGCGCCGGCGTGATCCGCTCGGGCAGCGCCGACGGCGGCGTCTCCGGCCCCACGCGCACCACCCGGCCCAGGCCGGGCGCCTCCAGCACCAGCTCCTCCAGCCGCTGGCCCGAGTGCGCGTCGGCGACCGACGCGGCGGCGCCGACCCGCAGCGCCTCCTCCTGCGCCGCGAGGTACGCGTCGATCCGCTCGGCGGCCTGGCGCGCCAGCTCCTGCATGGTCGCGATGGTGGACGCCTCGGTGTGCCGGCGCATGGCCTCGATCCCGACCGCCCCGAGCGCCACGATCGGCGCGACGCCGGTGAGCGCCAGCATGACGCTCAGGCGCGCCGCCACCTTCGCGCGCGTCACGGCGCGACCTCCCAGTCCGGCAGCGTGTCGAGCGCGCCCCAGCCGAAGACCGCCCCGCGGATCCGCGCGTCCACCGCGCCGGCGCGCGTGGTCCGGCACAGGCTCACGGCCGGGCCGTCCTCGCGCAGGCGGCGGACGGCGGCGTCGGCGTCGCCCCGCGCGATGGCGCCCTCGAGCTCCGCGTCGCGGTACCCGGCGGCCGCGAACGGCGCGCCCGCCGCCCACACCTGGGCCACCGCGATGGGCGGCCACACCACCTGGCGCGTCAGCACCAGGTCCGCCCCGGCGATCTGCTCCTCCACGCCGACGCCCGGATCGAACGGGACGATCTCGCCCCCGCGGCGGCCGAGCGCCCGCCGCAGCGCCAGGGCGCCGCGGCGCTCGCCCACGCCCTCGCCCACGACCAGGATCCGGAGCGGCGCGCCCGGCGGGATCTCCTGCGCCGGCCGCTCGGCGGCCGGCGGCGCGCCGGCGGCCGCGTCCGCGCCGCACACCGCGGCGGCCAGCTCCGCGACCGGCAGCGCCGCCTGCAGCCGCCGCCGCTGCGCGCCGCCCAGCCGCCGCTCGTTCAGGATCACCGTCCACGCGTGCGGGCCTGGCGAGCGGACCGGCCGCAGCCCCGGGACGTCCTGCAGCAGGTCCATGGAGCGCCGGTCCAGCCCGATCATCGCGTTCACGTCGCCGCGCAGCAGGCGCGCGAGCGCGTCGCGCTCGCTGGGGAAGCCGAGGACCTCCACCCGCGCGATGCGGCGCGGCGACGGCCGCACGCGCTCGAGGACCATGCGATCCGCGGACTGCTCCACCATCCGGTACGGGCCGGTGCCGAGCGCGCCCCGCGCGCCGGCGCGGAACACCGCGGTGAAGAGCAGCGCGCCCTCCACCGGCCGCCGCCCGGACGAGACCGTGACGCTGCCGTCCGGCGCGACCTCGGCCTCGAGCCCCGCGGCGCGCGCCGAGCGGGCCAGGTCCTCCGGCGTCACCGGCGCGCCGTCGGAGAACGCCGCCGCCGGCTCGACCCGCAACCGGCAGCGCCGCGCACCGCGCCGCTCCACCACCCGCGCCACGCCGGGCCGCGGCGTGCCGTCCGCCCCGGGCGCGAGCGCGCCCTGGTACACGAGGTCATGGGCCAGCATGGCGTGCCCCTCGCTCCCGAGCGGATCGAGCGGCGAGAAGCGCCCGACCACCGCGAGCCGCAGCACGAACGGGCGCTCCGGCGCCGGCGGCGCGCAGGCCGCCGCGAGCGCGGCCACGAGGATGGCGAGCGCGCCGCGCACCGCGCGCCGGGGAGCCGCCGGGCCGCTACCGGGGCTTGGGCGCGGGCTTGCCCTTCTCGAACACCACGCCATCGCCATACTTCTGCACGATCTGCTTCTTCGTCTTCAACCCGGTCAGCTCGATGACGAAGTTGGGGACCCGGCGCGCGCGGCGATCCGCGGCCCACCGCGAGATGTCGCCGCGCGGGCGCGTGGTGCGGGCGGCGATCGCGGCGCGCGGCCGCCGGCGGCCGGCCCTCGCCACGCCGACCTCGAGCTGCTCGGAGAGCTGCGCGGCCGCGAGATCCGCCACCGCGCGCGCGATGGCGACCGAGGCGCGGCGGACCACGCCGTCCATCGCCTCGCGCACGATGCTGTCGATCGAATCCTGGGCTGGACGGCGGGCCATGTTGCGTCTCCTTGTGGCGATCGATTGCTCGGGTTTGCGCCGAGCTCAATCTGGGGGGTGCATCCAGTATAGCCGCCACGGCATGCGCCAATTCCAGTTTTCTGATAGCTTGCCCCCAGTTCGCGGCCCTCTGGCGGAATGGTAGACGCGCTCGACTCAAAATCGAGCGGGGCGACCCCCCGTCCCGGTTCGAGTCCGGGGAGGGCCAAACCGTCGCGCCGCTCCCCGCCGCCGGCCCGTTTTCGCTTGCGGCGGGGGGCCGCGCGCGTGTATCGGGTAGCGGCACCCAATCCCCAGGGATCTCCGCAATGTGGAACCTCGTCATCAGCCTGGCGCTCGGCGTCGCCGTCGCCGCGGCGATCCGCTTCGGCACGGAGTTCGGCTGGGCGGCCGCCATCCTGCCCGGCATGGTCGTCGCGACCGCCGCCTACCTCGTGCTCGCCCGCCGGACGTGGAAGCGGCTCGAGGCGCTCTTCGACGCCATGCAGCGCGAGGTGCAGGCGCAGAAGTTCGACAAGGCCATCCAGACGCTGGAGGCCGGGTTCGCGCTGGCGCCGTGGCAGTTCCTGGTCGCCTCCCAGCTGCACTCGAACATCGGGATCCTCCACTACCTGCGGCGCGACTTCGACGCGGCGCTGCCCCACCTCAGGAAGAGCTTCTCGCGCAACTGGATCGCGCGCGGCATGCTGGCGGTCGCGCTCTATCGCAAGCGCGACCTCGACGGCATGAAGAAGGTGTTCCAGGACGCCACCAAGGTGAGCAAGAAGGAGGGCGTCCTCTGGTCGGCGTGGGCCTGGATCCTCGAGAAGGAGGGGGACCACGCGCAGGCCATCGCGGTGCTGGGGCGCGCGGTGGCGGCGAACGCGTCGGACGAGAAGCTGAAGTCCTCGCTGCAGGCGCTGCAGAACGGGAAGAAGCTGAAGCTCGGCAAGCTGTACGAGGAGCAGTGGTTCCAGTTCCACCTGGAGGCCCCGCCCCCGCAGTTCGCCGGCCCGGGCTTCCGCGGCGGACGCCGCGCCATCTACGGACGGTGAAGGACGGCCGGCGCTCCGGCCGCTCCGGGCTCCCGACCGGGAGCCTTCACACGCCTCAGCTCCCGCCGAAGCCGCTGCTCACCCGCCCCCGCTCCACGATGAGCGGCACCTGGCGCTCACCGCCGGAGAGCTCGAGGAAGCGGGCCATCGCGGCGCGATCCCGCAGCACGTCGAAGTACCGCACCTCGAGCCCGCGCGCGGCGTACTCCCGCCGCGCCGCCGCCGTGTAGGGGCACGCGTCCTTGCCGTAGATCTCGACCACGTCCGCCATCGCCGCGCCTCCGTCCCCGGAGGATAGTCCTCCTCCCGGCGCAGCGGGCCCGCGCCGCCGTGCGATGCGCTCGCCTGCGCAGCCCCTGCGGGGGGCGCGCGTGGCCGACGTGCGCCGGGCGCAGTACGCTGGCCGGCGGGGGTGCGCCGCGGCGGGACGGGCGGGCGGGCGCCGGATGGCCTCGGGCGGGGCTGCTGCCCGGGCGAGCGCCCGAAGGCTGCCCGGAAGGCCGACTGCTGGGCGACGGCGGCCCCCCTAGATTCAAGGGGATCCCCGGTTGCCGGATGAGCTCCGTGAACGGACACCCCGAGGGCCCGCCCTCCGACGTCCCCGCCTCCGACGCGCTGGCGCGCCTCGCGGACGCGCTCGCGGCGGCGGGAGGTGGCGCGCCCGCCGAGATCGCGCGCGCGCTCCGGGCCGCGCTGCCCGCCGCGGTGGCCGAGCTCGCCGACGCCCAGCGCCACCTGGCCGAGTCGGCGGCGCGCCGCGACGCGCTCGTGGCCACCGCCGCGGACGAGCTTCGGGCCGCGGCCCGCCTGCTCGAGCCCGACGGCGGGCCCGCCCGCGCCGAGCAGGTGCGCCGGCTGCTCGAGCTCGCCGACGAGCTGGATCGCGCCCGCTCGCCCGAGGGCGCCGAGGGCCACGCGACCCCGCGGCGCCGCGGCGAGCGCCCGCTCCTGCTGGTGGCCGACGACGAGCCCGACGCCCGCGAGGTGCTGTCGCAGGTGCTCGCGCCCGAGTACGAGGTCGCGTCCGCCTCCGACGGCCAGGAGGCGCTGGACCTCGCCCGCGCCGAGCACCCGGACCTGGTGCTGCTCGACATCGGCATGCCGCGGCTGGACGGCTTCGAGGTGCTGCAGCGGCTCCGCCAGGACCCGGCCACGGCCGACATCCCGGTGATCTTCGTGTCGGGGCGCGGCGACGACGCGGTGAAGGTGCGCAGCCTCGATCTCGGCGCGGTGGATTACCTCCAGAAGCCGTTCTCCGAGCGCGAGCTGCGCGCGCGGGTGGAGCGGACGCTGCGCCTGGTCCGCTCCCAGATCGCGCTCCGGGAGCTCGCCCAGACCGACGCGCTCACCGGCCTCGCGAACCTGCGCGCGTTCCGCGCCCGGGTGGACGAGGAGGTGAAGCGGGCCCGCCGCTACCGGACGCCGCTCACCTGCGTCATGGCGGACATGGACAACCTGAAGCCCATCAACGACGCGCTGGGCCACGCCGCCGGCGACCGCGCCATCGCCGCGGTGGCGGCGGTGATCCGCGAGGAGCTGCGCGAGACCGACTTCGGCGCGCGCTACGGCGGCGACGAGTTCGTGCTCCTGCTCCCGCACACCACCGGCGAGGAGGGGCACGTGTTCGCCGAGCGCGTCTGCACGCGCCTGCACGAGACCGTGCTGGAGGTGTCCGGGGAGCGGGTCCCGCTGGGCGCCTCCTTCGGCGTGGCCTGCCTGCCGGACGAGGACGGCGACGACGGGGGCGCGGAGGCCCTGGTGCGCGCGGCCGACGCGGCGCTGTACGTGGCGAAGCGGGCCGGGCGCGGCCGGGTGGCGCTCGCGGCCACCGAGCCGCACGCCTCGGCCAGCGCCGGCTAGGCCTTCGCGCCTACCGCCGCGGCGGGATCGCCCTCCGACGCCTCGCCGCGCGACCGGGCCTCGGCCGCGTAGCGGTTCAGCTTGTTGTAGAGCGTCTTCTCGCTGATCCCGAGGATCTCGGCGGTGCGCGCCTTGTTCCCGCCGTTCCGCTGCAGCGAGGCGAGGATGTACTCCTTCTCGACCTTGTCGATGTGCAGGCCGAGCGGCACGCGCAGCGTGGCCGCCTCCGGGCGGCTGGCCTGCATGTCGGGCGGGAGCTGCTCCTCGCCGATCACCTCGCCGTCCACCAGGATCATCGCCCGCTCGACCGTGTTCCGGAGCTCGCGGATGTTGCCGGGCCAGGCGTAGCCCTGCAGGACGGCCATGGCGGCGGGCGAGACGCCCTGCACGTGCTTGCCGGTCTCGGCGTTGAACTTCTCGATGAAGTGGTGGACGAGCAGCGGGACGTCCTCGCGCCGCTCCTTCAGCGTGGGGAGCAGGATGCTGAAGACGTGCAGCCGGAAGTAGAGATCCTCGCGGAAGCGGCCGCGGCGGATCTCCTCCTTCAGGTCGCGGTTGGTGGCGCAGATCACCCGCACGTCCACCTCGACCTCGGAGCGCCCGCCCAGCCGCCGGATCTTCCGCTCCTCCAGCACCCGCAGGAACTTCGCCTGCAGCTCGAGCGGCAGCTCGCCGATCTCGTCCAGGAACAGCGTCCCGTTGTGGGCCAGCTCGAAGTTCCCGAGCCGCCGCTGGTCGGCGCCGGTGAACGCGCCGCGCTCGTAGCCGAACAGCTCGGACTCGATCAGCGTGGCCGGGATGGCCGAGCAGTTCAGCGCCACGAACGGCTTGTCCTTGCGCGGCGACAGGTTGTGGATGGCGCGCGCCACCACCTCCTTGCCGGTGCCGCTCTCCCCCGCGATCACCACGCTGGCGTTCGAGGGGGACACCTTCTTCACCAGCTCGAACACCCGCTGCATGGCGGGCCCGGAGCCGATCATGTCGGTGCCCGGGGCGAGCGCGGCGATGCGCCTGCGGAGCAGCTGCACCTCGCGCATCGTCTCCTTCTTCTCGAGCGCCCGCTCCAGCACGAGGCGCAGCCTCGGCACCTCCAGCGGCTTCTCGATGAAGTCGAACGCGCCCTCGCGGATGGCCTGCACCGCGGTCTGGATGGTGCCGCGACCGGTGAGCAGCACCACCGGGCAGTCGGGCAGCTCGGCGCGCAGGGCGCGCAGGAGCCACAGGCCGTCCATGTTCGGCATCACCAGGTCGGTGAGGATGACGTCGGGGTGGCCCTCGATGGCGCGGCGGAGCGCCTCGGTGCCGTCGCTGGCGGTCTGGACGTCGTAGCCCCAGCGCTGGGTGAGCTCCGCCAGCGCCTCGCGGCTGTCGGTCTCGTCGTCCACGATGAGGACGCGGTATCTCATGAGCGATCGTTCCTCGGCAGGCGCAGCACCGTGCGCTGCTCGCCGCCCTCGCGGATGACTTCCTGGCGGCCGCCCAGCGCCTCCGCCGCGGCGGCGGCCACCTCGCTGTAATACCCGCCCTCGGGCGCGGGATCACCCGGGGCCTGCTCCAGGCGCACCACCGCCCACTCCCCCTCCGCGGCAGCCCGGACGACCAGGCGGCCGCCCTCCGGCGTCGTGGCCACCGCGCGCGCGAGCGCCCCGAGCAGCAGCCGCCCCACGCGCGCGGCGTCGGCCACGGTGCGCACCGCGCCGCCGTGGGCGTCCACCGTGAGCGCGACGCGCCGCCGGCGGGCGTCGTGGCCGAGCAGGCTGGCCGCGTCGGCGAGCAGCGCGCCCACGTCGGTGTAGCCGAGCGGCGCGGACGGATCGGCGACGTCCACCAGGCGCCTTAGCACCTCGTTCACCCGGACCACCTGGTCGCGCAGCGCGCCGAGGTGCGAGGCCGCGGCCCCGCTCGCCTCCGGCGAGGCAGAGAGCTTCTCGGCGAGCAGCGCGAGCTGCAGCGCCATCGCGTTGAGCGGGTTCTTGATGTCGTGCGCCACGCCGGCCGCGATCCGGGTCAGCCCCTCCGAGCGCGCCGCGTGCTCCAGCCACTCCTGACCGTCCGCCGGCCGGACCAGCAGCAGCACCCCCGCCTTCGCCGGGACGCGCTCCAGCTCCACGGCGCGCGCGCCGTCCGCCCCCTCCAGGCGCGCCCGCGACGGCCCCTCGCCCGCGAGGAGCGCGCGCAGCGCCGGGCTGCCCTCCGCCCGCGCCCGCAGCGCGCCGGTGGGGTCGCCGCCGTCCAGCCCGAGCCCCGCCAGGAATCCGGGATCGGCCGCGATCACCGTTCCGTCCGGGTCGACGAAGGCTGCGCCTGCTGAAAGGTAGGTGTGCATACGCTCGCTTGCTGCGGCCCCACGGGTGGGCGTGAGATGCGTACGAACTCCGCTTTTTTCAAGCCTGCTGGGAGGATAGCCTGCTAACGGAGGTTGCGTGACCTCGACTGTCGGCCTCCGGCGCGCCGCGCCGGTCGTAACCCTCTGTTTACTCGCGGGATGTGCCGCGGTGCCGCGCCCCTCGGCCACCGGCCCGTCCCCGGCGGCGGCGTCCTCCGCGGCGGCGGGCGGCGCGCCGGTCGCGGGCGCGCTGCCTTCCACCCCCCACGCGGTCGCCGTCGCGCCAGCGGTCGCTCCACCGGTCCGGAGCGGGGCGCGCGTCACGCTCGCCGCGGTGGGCGACGTGCTCATGCACGACGCGGTGAAGCGGGCGGCCGAGGCGCGCCGCGCCGACGCGCCGGACGCGGGCTACGCGTGGCTGTTCGCGCCGGTGGCCGACCTGCTCGGCGCCGCCGACCTCACCTTCGCGAACCTGGAGACGCCCATCGCGCCGCAGGCGTCGCAGGGGTCGCGCGCCTTCGTGTTCAACGCGCCGCCCGCGGTGATCGCCGCGCTGCAGCGCGCCGGCGTGGACCTCGTCTCGGTCGCGAACAACCACGCCATGGACCAGGGCCGCCGCGGCTTCGAGGAGACCCTGCGCTGGCTCCGCGCCGCCGGCCTCCCGTACGTGGGCGCCGGGCCCGCGCCGCGCGCGGCGGGCCCGGTGCGCGTCGAGCGCAACGGCCTCGCGCTCGCGTTCCTCGGCTACACCTATGGCCTGAACCAGGACGGCAACGCCTGCCCGCCCGCGGCCGCCCGCTGCGAGCAGGTGGCCGAGGTCGACCGCGCCCGCATGGTGGAGGACGTGCGCGCCGCCGCGGCCTCCGCCGACGCGGTGATCGTGTCGGTGCACTGGGGCGTCGAGTACCAGCAGGCGCCGCGCGCCGACGAGGTGGACCTGGCGCACCGGCTCGCCGACGCGGGCGCGCTGGTGGTGCTCGGCCACCACCCCCACGTGCTCCAGCCGGTGGAGCTGTACCGGCGCGCCGACGGCCGCACCGCCGTGATCGCCTACTCGCTCGGGAACTTCGTCTCCAACCAGTCGCGCAACTACGTCGCCGGGGTGACGCCCGACGCCGTGGCCGCCACCCGCGACGGCGCATTGCTGCGCGTGTCCCTCGCGCGCCGCGACTACGGCCGCGGCGTGGAGGAGGTGGAGGTCGCCGGGGCCGACTACCTGCCGCTCTGGACCGAGAACGACACGGTGGAGATCGACCGGCGCAAGGAGCCCGCCCGCCGCCCGGCCATCCGGGTGGTGGCCGTGGACCGGGCGCTGGCGTCGGTCCGCGCCGAGCTCGCCGCGCTCCCGGACCCGCTGCCCGACGCGGAGCGCGCCCGGTACGTGGCGCTCCGCCGCCGCGAGGAGCTGTACCTCGCCCGGCGCGCCGCGGTGGCCGGGGTGATGGGAGAAGACCTGCTCCGCACGCTCGGCCCGGCCGAGCTGGCCGGCCCGGACGCGCCGGCGCCGCCCGCGCCAGCGCCCGCGCCGTCGCCCCGCGCGGCGGACCCCGCGCCGGCTACTCCGTCCGCCGCGCCGTGACCGGGTGCGGGACGCCGGTGTCCGGCGGCTGCACGTCGGGCCGCGCCGGCACCTTCAGCTCGACGAGCTCGATCCCGAGCCGCTGCGCGAACTCGAAGATGCGCGCGTCCCGGTAGAACTCGCCGAACACGATGCGGCGGCAGCCGGCGTTCGCGATGAGCTTGAAGCAGGGCCAGCAGGGCGAGGCGGTGGTGTAGATGCTGGCGCCCTCGATGGCGACGCCGTTCTTGGCCGCCTGGATGATCGCGTTCGCCTCGGCGTGGACCGTCGCCACGCAGTGGCCGTCCTCCATCATGTGGCCGGCCTCGCTGCAGTGGGGCAGGCCGCGGATCGAGCCGTTGTAGCCGGTCGAGAGGATGGTCTTGTCGCGCACCAGCACCGCACCGACGTGCTTGCGATCGCAGGTGGCGCGGGTGGCGACGACGCGCGCCACGTTCATGAAGTACTCGTCCCAGCTCACGCGGTTGTCCATCCGTCCTCCCTGGTGCGGTCGGTCATCCTACCCCACGGGGCCGACGCCGGGCGCCCGCCGCGGCATACCATGTCGCATGGTCCGCCCCTCCCTGGCGCTGCTCGCCGCCGCCCTGCTCGTGCCCACCGTCGCCTCCCCGCAGGAGGCCGGGCCGCCGCCGGCCGCGCCCGCCGCGCCGGCCTCCGAGCCGGTCGGCCAGCTGCCGCCCCCCCGCGCCATCCCGGATCCCACGCCCGCGGCCGGCGAGAAGGCTGGCGAGAAGGCCGGCGCGAAGGCCAAGGACGGCAAGGACGCCAAGCCGGCGAAGCCGCTGCCGCGCGCCTCGGTGCTGGAGGAGGTCGTCGGGACGGTGAAGGAGGTGGACCGCGCCCACCACCGCCTGACCATCGACGCCGCCGCCGGGCCGGTCACGCTGACGATCGATCGCAACACGCTGGTGTACGGGCCGGCCGGGCTCACCACGGTGCTCGACGTCGTCGCCGGCGCATCGGTGCGCGCCGGGCGCAACGCGGACGACCTGGCCTACTGGGTCACGGTGCGCGGGCCGCAGCGGCCGCCATCCACGCCGGCGCAGGGCACCGGTCCGGGCGGCGGCGGCCCACCCCCGGCCGGCGAGGGCAGCGCGCCCGGCCCGACCGCCCCGCCCCCGGGTCCGGCCCCGGGCAGCACCTCGCCCGGTCCGCCCTCCCCGCCGCCCGGCGGCCCCGGGCGCTGAGGGCACGTGCACGACGCGCCGGGAGCCCGGCGCGCGCCCGCTAGAACTGCTTCGCCGCGGCCGGCGTCGCCACCGGCCCCTGCGCGCCGGCCACGGCCTCCGCCGGCGCGAGGCGGCCGAGGCCCTTCTCGACCAGGAAGCGGCGGATCTTCGCCGCCGGCGCGACGAAGGTCTCGCCGGGCATGGGCACGTCGAACGCGTACTGCTCGGCGTCCTTGCCGAACGCGACGCGCGCGGTGCGGTACCCCTCGACCAGCCCGATGAGGCGGCCGCCCGGCACGTCGAAGACGCCGCCGCCCGAGCTGCCGTAGCCGATGGCCGCGTCGGTCTTGAGCGCCCGGGCGCGGCGCGGGGCGGCGGCGTTCTCGGCGAGCTCGTACTCGACCTGCGACACGATCCCGGCCGCCACCGACAGCCCCTTCCCGAACGGCGCGCCGATCACGACCAGGTCGTCGCCGAGCTCCATCCGGTCGTCGCCGGCGAGCGGCGTCACCGGCAGCGTCGCCTGCACCTCGAGGACGGCCAGGTCGGCCTCGGGCACCCGCCCGCGCGCGACCACGGTCGCCGCCACGCCGGCGGAGCCATCGGAGGGGAGCACCCGCAGCGCCGCGCCCTCCGGCCACTCGCGGGCCGGCTCGACCACGTGCGCGTTCGTGAGCACGTACGTGCGGCCGCCGTCGTGCGCGAACGCGATGCCGGAGGCGCTCCGCACCACCTGCTCGCCGGCGACGATCTGGAGCCGGACCGCCGAGGGGAAGACCTTGTGCACGGTCTCGGCGCGCGGGTTGCCCGCGCGCGGCGTGGTGAGCCCCAGCAGCGGGGAGGCGAGGAGGAAGAGGCCGGCGACCAGGGCCGCGCCGCCAAGGCTGGAGAGGAGTCGATAGCGGGGCACGAAATCCGGAACGGCGGACCCGAACAGGCAATTCCCCCGGCGTGCGGGCGACCACGCGTCAACGGCGTGCGCCCGCACGGCCGTCAGGCGGGCGCGTCGTACCGCCGCCGCGTCAGGAACAGGATCGCGTCGCGCGCGCACTCCTCGCAGTAGCCGTAGCGGTCGCGCAGGGCGGCGAGCGTGCGCTCGACCTGCCGCTGCGCCTTCTCGTCGAGCGACGCGCGCTCGTCGGAGAGGTAGCGGAGCAGGCCGTCGGTCGCCCGTCCCAGCTCCCGCCGGCGCTCCTCGTACGTGTGCTCGCGCAGCCGCCGGAACAGATCCGGGAAGATCGCCACGTAGTCGATCTCGGCGGCGTCGGGGTGGTCGAGGCGGTACGCGCCGACCGCGGCGATGAGGCCGCGGCGGAACGCGGTGCGGTCCTCGCCCTCGGGCATCACGACCTTCTCCAGCTCGACCATCCGCCCCTCGTCGGCCGGGGCGTACTCGCCGGTGACGGCGTTGCGGAGCTTCTCGCCGCGCACCCAGTGCGAGACGAGCGCGACGTAGCGGCCGAACAGCTCGCGGTACTGCGCCTCGGAGACGAGGCCCATCGACTCGCGGATCTCCTCGTCCACCGCGTCGAGCACCTCCGCCTCGACCACGCGCACGAACGCCTCGTGGTCGTGGTAGCCGTCCACCACCTCCTGCTGGAGGAAGTCGTGCACGGTGCGGTCGCGGCAGATCGCCCGCAGCTCGTCCAGCACGGCGCGCGGGGTGAGGCAGCGCGTGGCGGGGGACTGGGCCGCGTTCAGGAGCGCGGTCTTGACCTCGCGCGCCGAGGCGCCCATGCGCCCCTCGTAGTTCGGGTACGACTCCGACTCGCGGTAGAGGTCGGGGGCGTGCTTGCGCAGCACCTTGCCCTGCGCGAGCGAGAGTCGGTCCGGCGCCGCGCCGGCGTCGTACAGGCGCAGCTTCTCCAGCGGCGCCAGCTCCTCCACCAGGCCGCGCAGCTCGCCATCGTAGCGCTCCGGGAGCGGCCGCTTCAGCCGCGTCAGCACCGCCCAGCGCGCGGCCACCTCGGTGGCGTGCGGGGCCACGTGGCGGCCGACCGCGGCCGAGGTGATCTGCTGGTCGTACACCTCGCGCTCCACCGACGCGCGGCGCAGGTACGGCACGCGCACCAGCTCCAGCCGGCCCTTGTACGAGGCGAAGTCGGGCGACTCCTTGAACGCGGAGAGCTGCTTCTCGTTCGCGCTCGCGATGAGCACCGCGTCGAGCTGCAGCAGGACCTGATCGAGCGCGACCCGGCCCGTCTCCGCCATGCCGAGCAGGTACTTGAACGCCTCCGGCGGGCGCTTCAGCAGGTCGGAGTACTCCACCAGCCCGCGGTTCCCCGCCACCAGCGGCCCGGCCGGCTCGAGCAGCGTCAGCGCGTGGAGCGCGGGCGGCAGCGCGGCGGCGCTGCGGTCCACCGTGACCTGCCGGTAGCCGGCGTCCACCGACAGCTGCGGCTCGAGCGTGACCGCCGCCTGCTGGTAGCGCGCCGACACGTAGAGGCGCTCGACCTGCACGTGGCGCAGCACCTTGAGCCAGTCGCCACGGTACGCGGCGAGCAGCGCGTCGTGCACCTGCCGGCAGTACTGGCAGACCTCGCCGTCGAGCAGGTAGTCGGAGAGCACGAAGTCGCGCTCCCCCGCCCCCTCGCGCGCGCTGGGCCGGCAGCGCTCCTCGAGCAGCGCCCGCCGCTCGGCGCGCGGCACCAGCAGCAGCGGGTGGTCCTTCATCGGGCAGGAGAGCCGCGCGTCCAGCGCGTCGCCCTCCAGGTGCGCGAAGCTGGGCAGCTCCGGCTCGTCGCCGCGCCCGCCGCCGAACCCGAGGCCCCCGCCGCGGCCGGCGCGGCCGCTCGGGAACACCCAGTGGAACCGGTAGAGCGTCCCCTCCGGCGTGCGCGAGTACGCCTCCATCCCGCGGATCAGCGCCGCGACGATCGACGACTTCGCCGAGCCGTTCGGCCCGTGCAGCAGCACCAGCTTGTTCACCCGGCCGCTGCGGACGAACGCGCCGAGCGCGCGGTAGATCGCGGCCTGGACCTCCTCCTGCCCGGCGACGCGGTGCTGCCGGCCGTCCGGATCGAACGGGAGGTCGAACAGCCTGAAGCGGCGCACCCGCCCGACCGGCGTCTCCCGCTCCTCGGACCCGAAGTGATCGAGGACGTCGCGCAGGTACTGGGCGGCGGAGCGCGCGTGGGCCCGGGGCGCCTCGAGGAAGGCCTGCAGGTACTCCGGGTAGGACAGGATCGAGCGGTTCGCCACGAACGCGCCCTTCACGCCCGACCCGACGTTCGCCAGCCAGCGCTGCGCCTCCATGGGTGGCCTCCCAGCGGTTCCTAACCGTGGCACGGGGCGACCGCCGCGCCAACGGCCGGGCGGGCGGGCGCGTGTGTGCGTGCACGCACGGCGGGCACTCCACGCTGGGTCCCCTCCGTAGTACCCTCCGGCACCCATGGAGCGGCTGCCCAGCGACGTCATCATCGGGATCGACCTCGGCACCACGAACTCGTGCGCCGCGCTGGCCGTCGGGGACGGCCAGGTCAAGCTCATCCCGTACAAGGGCGGCGAGTACACGATCCCGTCGATCTTCGCGATCGACGACAAGGGCCACGAGCTCATCGGCCAGGAGGCCAAGCGGCAGTGGCAGCTGAACCCGCGCAACACGCTCTACGCCACCAAGCGCCTCATCGGGCGCGCGCCCAAGGACGACGTGGTCGAGTCGGTGCAGCGCTCGGTGCAGTACCGGGTCCACGCCGGCGACCTGAACGACGTGGCGCTCGACTGCCACGGCCGCAGCTTCCACGTGCCCGAGGTGAGCGCGAAGATCCTCGGCAAGATCCGCGACGTCGCCTCCGACCACCTGGGCATCCCGGTGAAGCGCGCGGTGGTGACCGTGCCGGCGTACTTCACCGACCGCCAGCGCCAGGCGGTGAAGGAGGCGGGCACGCTGGTGGATCTCGAGGTGGTGCGGATCATCAACGAGCCGACCGCCGCCGCGCTCGCCTACGGCATCGGGAAGCGGCTCGACCAGCGGGTGCTGGTCTACGACCTGGGCGGCGGCACGTTCGACGTCTCGATCATCGAGATCCGCGACCGCGTGTTCGAGGTGAAGGCCACCGGCGGCGACATCTTCCTGGGCGGGCTCGACTTCGACAACGCGGTCATCGGGCACGTGCTCGACGACTTCCGCCGCAAGCACGGCATCGACCTGTCGTCGGACCCGGTCGCGATGCAGCGGATCAAGGACCTGGCCGAGCGGACCAAGATCGACCTGTCGGCCCGCACCGAGGCGCCGTTCTCGATCCCGTTCATCACCATGACCGCGCAGGGCCAGCCGCTCAACATGGACCTGCGCTTCGATCGCACGCTGCTCGAGGCGCTCACGCATCACCTCGTGGACCGGTCGATCGAGATCATGGCCGGGGTGATGGTGGACGCCGGCGTCGGCGCCGCCGACATCGACGAGGTGATGCTGGTCGGCGGGCAGACCCGCATGCCCATCATCCAGGACCGGCTCACCCGCTACTTCGGCCGCCCGCCGTCCAAGGGCGTCCACCCGGACGAGGCGGTCGCCATCGGCGCGGCGCTCTACGGCTGGTCGCTGCGCGAGACCTCGGATCTCCGCATCCAGCTCCTCGACGTGATCCCGATGGCCATCGGCATCGAGCAGGCGGGCGGGACGATGCACGTCGTGTTCCCGCGCAACGCCTCGATCCCGAACGCGCGGACCATCGCCGCGACGAACGCGGTGGACGGCCAGCGCGAGCTGGTGGTGCGGATCTTCCAGGGCGACCACGGGCTCACCGCGCAGAACGAGCTACTCGGCGAGTTCACCTTCAGCGGGGTCCGGCCCTGCCGCGCCGGGGAGGTGCGGCTGGAGATCGCGTTCGAGGTGAACGTCGAGGGGATCCTCTCCATGAGCGCCCGCGACCTCGACACCGGCCGGCAGATGCGCACCACGGTGCGCGTCACGTCGAGCTGAGCCGGGCGCCGCCGGAGACGGCGCGGCCCCCGGGCGCCGGTGCGCCGGGGGCCGCGAGCACGGCACGCTGACTCCGGCTAGCGCCGGTCGCCGCCCCTGCCGGGCGCGGCCGGCGCCGCGCGCCCGCCGCCGTGCGATGCGGCGGGCGGGGCCGCGCGCGGCGAGGCGGCGCGGGCGGGCGCCGAGTACGCCGGCGCGCTGCGGGCCGCGGGGGCCGAGTACGCCGGGGCGCGGCGAACCGGCGGCGCGGCGCGGGCGGGGGCGCCGTAGGAGCCGTACGAGCCGCCGTAGGCGCCGGCGTCGCCGCCGCGGTCCTGGCGCGCGTAGCCGGGGGCGGCGCGCGGCACCTCGCCGCGCGGGCCCGCGTCGGGCGCGCGGCCACCGCGCGCGGGCGGCGCCGCGGAGGGACCGCGGGCCGGCGGCGCGGCGGAGGGGCCGCCACCGCGCGGCGCGTAGCCCGGGGTGCCGCGGGTCTCGCCGCCGCGGGGCGGCGCGTAGCCGGGGGCGCCGCGGGTCGCGCCGCCGGACGGTGGTGCGGAGCCCGGGGCGCCGCGGGTCTCGCCGGGCGACGGGGGCGCGTACCCCGGCGCGCCGCGGCCGTCGCCGCGGGAGGGCGCGCTGCCGGGGGCGACCCGGCCGCCGTCGGAGCGCGCGCCGGGCGCGGGCCGCGCGTCGGGCCGGTAGATGGAGACCTCGCCGGGCCGCGCACGGGCCGGTCCGGGTGCGGGCGCCGCGACCACGCGCACCGGCGTGACCGGACGACCGAGCCGCTGCTCGATCACGCCTCGCGCCGGGCCGCCCCACGCCGGCCGGCCAGGAGCCGGGCGCACGCCACCGGGCCGCCCGGGCACCGCGCGTCCGCCGCCCATCGGCGGCGCCGGCGCGGTGGCGTAGAAGTACTGGCGCGTGTAGCGCGGCCCGTACGCCACCCGGTACACCGGATAGGAGACGAAGCTGCCGCACGGCACGAACGTCCACCAGGTGTCCACGAACGGATAGCTCGAGACGTAGATCGAGACGCCCGGCCCGAGGGGCGCCCAGCCGACCACGTCGCCCGAGTAGCGCCAGGCCACCCACGCCGGCGCCCACTGGTAGCCGGGGATCCAGACCCAGCCGTAACCGGGGTCGAACGTCCAGCGGCCGTAGTGGTACGCGGCCCAGCCGAACGGCTCGTCGGAGACCCACAGCCAGCCTTCGCTCGTCCACTCCCAGCGGCCGTAGTAGTACGGGCGCCACCCGGCGGCGACGTACGGCCGCCACACGCGGCCGTACCCGCCCACCACGACCCACTGGCCGTACGGCGAGAGCGCGCCCTGGAAGGTGTCGAACGTGACGGCGCCCGGGGCGTCGTTCAGGTCCACCGAGACGTCGTAGTCGGCGGGGCGCTCGTCCGACCACTGGTCGGTGTAGTCCTCCTCCCACTCCCGGTCGTCGGCGCGCGGCAGGGCCGGCGCGGCGAGGGCCGCGAGGGCGACGAGGGTGAGCGTGCGGCGGAGCATGGCAGCCTCCTGGCGATGCGGTGGCTTCTGCTGGCTGGACGGGCGATCGCCCTGAGCCTTCTCCCGTCCTACAAGCAAGTGCGGTGCCGCGCAATTCCACCGTTCTGACGCCCAGTTGCCGGCTGCTCGCGGGTCCGCCGGGGCACAGTGTGCGCCGGCTTCACCGTGCCGGCGCGGCCCCCCCCCGCCGCGCGGGCTCCGTGCGCGGGGTGGCGCCCCGCCGCAGGATCGGGTCCCGGACGTGCGAGCGGCCGCCCGGAGGCGGCCGCTCGGGGGTGCCGGCGAGGCGGACGCGCTCAGGCGGTCCGCTTCTCCTTCTCGAAGCTCAGGAGCGGCGGCTCCCGGTTGACGATCACACCCTCGGTGATCTTGCACTCCTTCACGCCTTCCCGGTACGGCACGTCGTACATGATGTCGAGCATGGCCTGCTCGAGGATGGCGCGCAGGCCGCGCGCGCCCGACTTGCGCCGCATCGCCTCGCGGGCGGTCGCCCGCAGCGACTCCTTGGTGAAGGAGAGCTTCACCTTCTCCAGGTCGAAGAGCTTGATGTACTGCTTGGTCAGCGCGTTCTTCGGCTGCGTGAGGATGGTGACGAGGTCGTCCTCGCTCAGGTCGGACAGCGTCGCGATGATGGGCAGGCGGCCGACGAACTCGGGGATCATCCCGAAGCGCACCAGGTCGCCGGGCTCCACCCGCGCGAGCAGCTCGCCCAGGCTGGCCTCCTCCTTGCGCTCGATCTTGGCCCCGAAGCCGAGCCCCTTCACGCCCACGCGCCGGCGGATCACCTGCTCCAGCCCGCAGAACGCGCCGCCCACGATGAAGAGCACGTTCGAGGTGTCGACCTGGATGTACTCCTGCTGGTTGTACTTCTTGCCGCCGCGCGGGGTGACGTTGGCGCGCGTGCCCTCGATGATCTTGAGGAGCGCCTGCTGGACGCCCTCCCCGCCCACGTCGCGGGTCGGCGAGGGCGTGTCGCCCTTGCGCGCGATCTTGTCGATCTCGTCGACGTAGACGATGCCGCGCGACGCCTTCTCCACGTCGTAGTCGGCGTTGTGCAGCAGGTTCTGGATGATGTTCTCGACGTCCTCGCCCACGTAGCCCGCCTCGGTGAGGCTGGTCGCGTCGGCGATGGTGAACGGGACGTTGAGGAAGCGCGCCAGCGACTGCGCCAGCAGCGTCTTGCCCGAGCCGGTGGGCCCGATGAGCAGGATGTTCGACTTCTGCAGCTCGACGTCGTCCTGCGCCGCGCGCGCCTGCCCCGGGCGCGCCGGCCGGGCGGGCTTGCGGGAGTAGACGCGCTTGTAGTGGTTGTAGACCGCGACCGAGAGGACCTTCTTGGCGCGGTCCTGGCCGACCACGTAATCGTCGAGGAAGCTCTTGATCTCGGCCGGGGTGGGCAGCGAGACGGCCGGACGGCCCTCGTCCCGCTCGGCCTCCTCCGCGATGATGTCGTTGCAGAGCCGGATGCACTCGTCGCAGATGTAGACCGTGGGCCCCGCGATGAGCTTGCGGACCTCCCGCTGGCCCTTGCCGCAGAACGAGCAGGACAGGTTTCCGTGGTGATGCTCTTTCCGGCTCACGCGTTCCCTCGACGCATCGGATGTTACCACCAAACTGGGAGTCCCCGGAATTCGGAGCCCGGCTTCGAATATAGCCAGGGTGCCGCGTGGCCGCTCCCCCAAACCCCGCGGCTAGCGATCGAGGAGGGCCTCGATCTCCCCGGCGAGGGCATCGGCCTTTTGCGCCACGGACCGAGGGATCGCGTCCTCGTCCCGGCAGGCCGAGGCGAGGCGCCGCGCCGCGGCCGCGAGCCGCTCCACCCGCTCCGACCTGGGCGGCGCCGGCGTCGGCGGAGGCGGACCGAAGCGCTCCGCGATCTTGCGGTTCATGGCCGCCGGGGTGGGAGGCCGCTCGATCACCTCGTCCCGCAGCTCGCGCCAGCCCGAGTCGGAGAGCCGGCCGGCGGCCTCGGCGCGGGAGAGCACCTCGATCACCTCGAACGGCGGAGCGCGCGTCTCGCCCCGGGCCTTCGCCAGCTCCGGCTCGTGCCGCTCGAGGAACCCGTAGCTGGCGGTGAGCTTGTCCGCGGTCGCGCCGCGGATGAACAGCTCCTTCGTGCAGTACCGCTCGAAGCTCGGGTATCCCCACCCGCGCCACAGCTCCTTGCGCCGCACCTCGGAGAGGAGCCGCCCCAGCTCGACCCAGGCCGACTTGAAGCGCTGCGCGCCCTCGAGCACCTTCCGGCGCATCGAGCCCTCCGGGAGGTCCTCGGCGCGGGCGGCCAGCTTCTCGGCGGTGGCGGTCATGTGGGGCTCACTGGCCGATGCGGAACGCGAGCGACACGGTCGGGCGCTGCCCCGGGAACGGGTCGAAGCGCCAGCCGTGGAGCGCCTGCAGCAGGCAATCGCGCAGCGCGCCCTGCTTGAAGCGCGGGTCGTCCACCCAGAGCGCGGCCACGCGGCCGTCGTTCCCGATGGCGAACTCGATGGGCACGTCGCCGCGGAACTCGGGCGAGCGGGCCGCCTCGGCGCGGAAGCACGGGACGAGCGTGCGCTGCTCGCGCGCCACCACCGACTGGATCTTCCGCTCGTCGAACTGCGCCGCGACCAGCTCGCCGCCGCTCACGTCGCCGCTCGCCGCGCGCCCCGCCGGACCGCCGCGCCCGGCCAGGCCCGGCTCGCGCCGCAGCGCGCCCCGCGCCCCGCCGCCGCCGGGCCCCGCGCCCGGCGTCCCCTCGCCGGGGCCGCCGTCGAGCGGGACCTCGATCTCGTCGTCCGGCGCCGCGCGGCTGGAGACGCCGACCCGCGCCACCGAGGCGATGCGGATGCCCGCGCCGAAGTCCTCGAGCAGCGGGTTGGTCCCGGCGCTCCGGCGGGCCATCAGGAACGCGCCGCCGATCGCGCCGGCGACGAGCAGGAGCGCGGCGGCCGCGACCGCCAGGGCCTTGCGCCGGCCGCGCCGCTGCCGGAGCAGCCGCGCCCCGGTCACCTCGCGCTCGACGCGCAGGGCGGCCTGCGCCTTCTTGGCGTGGACCACGAACGGCGGGAGCTCGCCCACCGGCGTCCAGTGGCCGTCGCCGGAGGACACCGGCGTGGTCGGCTCGAGCTCGCCCCGGTACAGCATCGCGGCGAGCGTGCGGGAGTCCACCGGCCCGAACACCTCGCCGGCGCGGCGGAACAGCCACTCGCCGCCCTCGAGGGCCGGGTCGTCGTTGATGGGGTTCGGTTCGGTGCCTGGCGCCATGCGGTGCGGGGACGTGGGGTGAGGTCGGAGGCGCGCGGCCGGCTCGCGCCGGCGCGGCGGGCGTGGGAACTTAGCACGTCGGCATGGAACGGCGCTCCTACGCACTGCGGCTCGCCTACGACGGCGGCCGGTTCCGGGGATTCCAGCGGCAGCCCGGGCTGCCGACCGTGCAGCAGGCGCTGGAGGAGGCGCTGGAGCGGCTCGGGCTGCGGGCCCAGCTCCACGTCGCGGCCCGCACCGACGCCGGCGTGCACGCGCTCGCGCAGGTCGTCAGCTTCTCGGCGCGCGCCGCGCTCGACCCGGCGGCGCTGCGGCGCGGGCTGAACGAGGGCCTGCCCGAGGGGATCCTGGTGCTGGACGCGGCGCGGGTCGGCCCGTCGTTCCACGCGCGCGGCTCGGCGATCGCGCGCACCTACGTCTACCTCGTGGGCGCTCCGCCGCCGGAGGGGCTGCGCCCGTACGCGTGGACGCTGCCGGACGCGCGCGCGTTCCCGGACCTCGCGGAGGTCCCGCCCCTCGACGCCGCGGCCATGCGCGAGGCGCTCGGGCACGCGGTCGGCGAGCACGACTTCGTCGGCTTCGCCCGCCCCGGCGAGCAGCGCGGCACGGTGCGGACCCTGCTCCGCGCCGAGGTGATCGAGGCGGGCTGGGCGCCGCTCGTGGCGGTGGTGCTGGAGGGCAAGGGGTTCCTGCGCGCGATGGTGCGGAACCTGGTGGGCACCGCGGTCGCGGCCGGCCTCGGCCGCGCGCCGCCGGACGTGATTCGCACCCTGCTCGCGACGCGCGGCCGCTACCGCGGCGTCCGCGCGCCGGGCTGGGGGCTCACGCTCGCAGCGGTGCGCTATCCGGACGGTACGTGGCCGTCGCGCGCGGCGCCGCCGGACCCGGCAGCGCCTCGATGACCCCGTCGGCGCGGCGCACCACCGCGACGCGGACCAGGCGCAGGCGGGCCAGGGTCCGGACCGGCAGCGGCGGCGGGCGGGCCGACTCGGCGCGCTCGCGCGCGATCACATCGCGCTCCGCTGGTCCGGCAGGTGGCCGTACTTCGCGAGCAGGTCGGCGACCGCCTCCCGGAGGTAGTCCGACTGGCGCACGCGCGTCTTCCGCGCCAGGTTGCGCAGCTCGGCGGCGAGCGCCGGCGGCAGGCGCACCAGCATGGGCTCGAGCCGGTTCGGGTTGCCTTCGACGGCGCTGCTCTCCAGGGACTCGGGTGCGATATCGGCGGGGTGCATGTGCGCTCCTTGCGACATGGGCTGACTTGCACCTACACGCTACCACCCGGTATCCGGCCATCAAGAAAACCGCCAACTGGCCGGAAACTTGACAGAACGAGCGGGAACCGCGCCGACGCGCCACGGACGGGGCCGAAGCCCTCCGGGTGCGTCCACGACCGCGATCGACCTGCCGGGGTGATCAGCCGTCGACGACGGGCAGCGCGATGCCGGCGAGCGCGTTCAGCCGCCCGGAGCGGAACGGCTCCAGATCGAGCACCGCGAGCCGGAAGCCGGCCGCCTTCACCGCCTCGACCAGGGCGGCGCGGCACGCGAACGCGGCCTCCAGCTCACCCTCCCCCACCTCCACGCGCCCGATCTCGCCGTGGTGGCGCACCCGGAACTCGCGAAGCCCGAGCGCCCGCAGCCCCGCCTCCGCCCGCTCCACCTGGGCCAGGCGCTCCGGCGTGACCGGCGTGCCGTAGGGGATCCGGGAGGCGAGGCACGCCATCTGCGGCTTGTCCCAGGTCGGCAGCCCGTAGGCCGCGCTCCAGGCCCGCACCTCGTCCTTGCCGAGGCCGGCCTCCGCCAGCGGCGAGCGGATCCGGCGCTCCAGGGCGGCCTGGTGGCCCGGCCGGTGGTCGCGGCGGTCGTCGGCGTTGAAGCCGTCGAGGATCGCGGCGAGCCCCGCCTCGCGCGCCGCCTGCTCGCAGAGCCGGTACAGCTCGGACTTGCAGAAGTAGCAGCGGTCGGCGCCGTTCGCGAGGTAGCGCGGGTCGTCCTGCTCGTGGCTGTCCACCTCGAGGTGGCGCGCCCCGAGCCGGGCCGCGAGCGCGCGCGCCTCGGCGCGCTCCGCCAGCGACACCGACGGCGAGTGCGCGGTGAGGGCCACCGCGCCGGGACCCAGCACCTCGCGCGCGACCGCGAGCACGAACGTGGAGTCCACGCCGGCCGAGAACGCGACCAGGGCGCTCCCGCAGGCGGCGACGTCCGATCTCAGCCGGGCGAGCTTGGGCTCGGAGGCCCGGCGGATCGCGTCGAGGTCGTCGGGGCGCATGGCGCCGGTCTTATACCCGGCGCGCGCCCGGGGCCGCTACCGGCGCCGCTTCGCGCCCTTGGCCGGGCTCGCCGCCGCCTTCCGCGGGGGCCGCCGGGCGGCCTGGCGCGCGTCGAGCTTCCGGCGCGCGCCGCCGGCGGACGCGGCCTTCGGGGCCGCCTTCGCCGGCTTCGCCGCCCTGGGCTTCGCGGCGGCCTCGGGGCGCGCGCGGCGCGGGCGCTGGCCTCCGGTGAGCCGGCCGAACTCGGCCGGGCCGATGACCTTCGCGTCCACCATCGCCTGGAGCACGCGCAGCACGCACTCGTCCACCGAGAGCTGGTCGGTGTGCACGACCACCTCCGGGCGCGCGGGCGGCTCGTAGGGCACGTCCACCCCGGGCACACCCTTCAGCTCGCCGGCGAGCGCCTTCGCGTAGAGGCCCTCGGGATCGCGCTCCCGCAGCTTCTCCATGGAGCAGTCCACGAAGACCTCGACGAAGCGGCGCGCCTCGCGGCGGAGCTGCTCGCGCGCGTCGCGGTTCGGCGAGAGCGCGGCGCAGACCGCGATCCCCCCCGAGCGCATCACCGCCTTCGCGACGAACCCGAGCCGGGCGACCACCTTGGCCCGGTCGTCCTTGAGCGTGCCCAGCCCCTCCAGCAGCAGCGCCGCCTCGCCGTCCTCGTCGAGCAGCGTCGCGGGACGGCCCGCGGCCGCGAGCCGCGCGACCAGGTGGGAAGCCAGGGTGCTCTTGCCCGCCCGGTTCATCCCGGTGAGCCAGACCACGAACCCGGCGCCGTGTTGCGTCTCCATGCCGTCCTCCGGACGCGCCGCAACGGGGTCACCGGCGGCGAACGAGCGGTTTGGTCGGTGGAGTATACCCTCTCGCACCTCGGTTCTCAAAATCGGACCGCATCGCGCCAAATCCACGTTCGCGCTGTCTTTCCAGGCGTTTGCGCAATCCGATATCGGTGGACCCGTTCTCCCTGGGTCAATCTGGCGCCGGCGGCCGGCCCGGCGTTCACGGTGGGAGAACGCCGCCGCGGGCGCTCGCCGCCGCCCGGCGCCGGGCGTGGCGCGGCGCCGGCGGCCTCCCCCGGGCGCGGGATCGCTGGGCTTTCCTCAGGCTTCGGCCGGCTGCGCGCCGGCGCAGGCGCAGCCGGCGAGCCGCGCGGTGGGGCGGGCCGTCGCCACGCCGCGGACCAGCTCGACGCGGCGCCCGGCGACGGTGCCCGGCTGGGCCATCAGGTGGAGCAGCTCCGCCGCGCCGAGCGCGGCGAGCGCCGCGACCCCCGGCTCCGGCGGCCGGCCCGCGCCTGCGGTGGACCGCGCGCACGAGTAGCACGGCGCCCCCGGCGGCACCGAGATCACCGCGCCGCCGTCGCCGTCGGGCTCGACCACCACGTGCGGGATGCCGGCCCGGCGCGCCGCCTCGGCCGCCGTGACCGCCTGCACCACCGACGGCGCGCAGACGAGCGCCGCGCCGGGCACGCCGCCGGTCGGATACCGGTCCACCTGGACGAAGGCGGACAGCGGCGCGAGCGCGCTCCGGGCCGCGTCGACCCGCGAGGAGCCGACCGCCGACGGCGGGAACAGCCACCCGGAGAGATCCGCGGGCGACACGTCCTCGGGATCGTCGAGCCAGAGCCGGCCGACGCCCGCCTGGACCAGGTACACGAGCGCCGCCGACGCGACCGCGTCCACCCCGACCACCCGCACGCGGGCGCCGAGCAGCCGCTCCTGCACGTCCTCCCCGAAGCCGGGCACCAGGAGCTGCCGGGCCCAGCGCGCGATCCGATCGTCGCTCAGCGACATGGTTCCTCCGGGCGGACGCGGCTCACGGGAGCACCGGCGCGTCGGCGGGACGGCGCTTCTCGAGGACCAGGCGGAACGCGCCGTCGCCCGCTCCCGGCAGCGGCTCCACCGCGAGCACGCGGTGCCCATCCTCCTCGGCGCTGCGCGGGACGCTCTCCAGCGGCTCGCCGGCGCGCAGCCACACCTCGAGCCGCTCGCCCTCCGCGAGCCGCTCCAGCGCGATCCGCGTCTTCACCCAGGTCATGGGGCAGGCGTAGGCACGGATGTCGATCCGGCTCGGGGCGCGCTCGGGGCCGCTCACGCCGCGCCCCCCGCCGGCGCCGCCGGCGCGTCGCAGGCGGCGGGCGCGCTGCTCCCCAGCACCTGGCGCCCGGCGCAGGCCAGGCACCCGGGGCGCTTCCGGACCAGCACCAGCCGCGACCGGCCGCTGCGCAGCTCGTAGGTGAACAGCCGCCCCTCGTACGTCCCGCGCTCGCCGGCGAGCAGGCGCAGCGCCTCGGCGGCGAGGAGCGCGCCGGCGAACCCGGCCACCGGGCCGAGGATCCCGGCCTGCGAGCAGGACGCGACCGATCCCGGCGGCGGCGGCGCCTCGAACAGGCAGCGCAGGCAGCCGCCCAGGCCGGAGGGGGCCACGGTGAGGAGCTGGACGGTGGTCCGGAGCACGCCGGCGTGCACCAGCGGGCGCTTCACCCGCGTGGCGGCGTCGTTCGCGAGGAACTTGGTCTCGAAGTTGTCCGACCCGTCCACGATCACGTCGGCGCCGCCGGCCAGCGCCTCGGCGTTGCCGGGGTCGAACCGCTCGTCGCGCGCGTCCACCGCGACCGACGGGAAGATCGCCCGCAGCCGCGCGGCCGCGACCGCCGCCTTCCGCCGGCCCACGTCGGCCTCCTGGAACAGCGGCTGCCGGTTCAGGTTCGAGGTCTCGACGGCGTCGTCCTCGACCAGGACGAGCTGCCCCACCCCGGCCGCCGCCAGCGTGAGGAGGGCCGGGGCGCCGAGGCCGCCGGCGCCGATGACGAGGACGCGCTTGCCGGAGAGGCTGGTCATGGGACGCGTTCGCCTATATCCCGCCCCCGCCTCCCCGGCAACAGCGCCGGGGCGCGTCGGCCGCGGTCAGAAGGTGAGCGCCCTGCCCGCGCGCGCGGCGCGCCACAGCGAGGGCAGCGTCTCGATGGCGTCGAGCCGCCCGCGGACCTCGTCCGGATCGAGGCCGGCGAGCCGCACCGCGGTGTCGCACGCCACCACGCGCAGCCCCAGCTCGCGCCGGGCCTCCTCCAGCGCCTCCGCGAGCGGCGTCACCCGCGCCTCCGCCGCGGACGGCGGCGCCCCCTCGTCGAAGCGCCCGTCGACCCAGAGCCGCAGCGCCTCGAAGAAGAGCGCCACCGTGACCTGCTCGCCGAAGGCGGCCGCGGTCACGGCGAGCGTGGCCGCCTGGTAGCGATCCTCCCAGGCGCCGCGGTGAAGGAAGACGACCAGCGGACCGGCCATGTCACTTCCTCGAGCCGAACATGCGGCCGAACAGGCCCTGCCTCGGCGCGGCGGACGGCGACGCGGGCGCGGGCGGGCGCGGGTGGGGGGCGCGCTCCAGCGGGCGGGCGCCGCGGGGCGCGGTCTGCGGCTCCGGCAGGTCGAGCTTCTGGCGGAGCGACTCGGGGGTGTCGAGCGTGGCGAGCTGCATGGCGGTGACCTGGCCGGTGGCGAGGTCGCGCGCGGTGACGGTGAGGATGCCCTCGGCCCCGAGCGCGAACTCCACCGCCACCCGGACCTCGCCGCGCGGCCGCGCCGGCAGCCCCTCCACGCGCACGGTGCCGAGGTACTCGCACTCGGACGCCTTCTCCGAGTCGCCCTGGAACACCTGCAGCTCGAGCTCCGTCTGGCCGTCGCGCGTGGTGGCGTGCTCGTGCGCCTTCCTCGCGGGCAGGCGCGTGTTGCGCGGGAACACCGGCGCCATCCGGCCGCCGGGCAGCCCCACCCCGATGCCCATGGCCAGCGCGTCGATCAGCACCACCGAGTCGATGCGGTGCGCCGAGTCGGCCAGCAGCGCCGCGCCGAGCGCCACCGCCTCGTCCGGGTGGACGCTGCGGTTCGGCTCGCGCCCCAGCGCCTCCTGGATCTTGCGCCAGACGAGCGGCATCCGGCTCTGGCCGCCCACCAGCAGCACCTCGTCCACGTCGCCGGGCCCGAGGCCCTTCGCGCCGAGCACCTCGCGACAGACCTCGAGGGTGCGGTCCACCAGCCGCTCGGTGAGCGCCTCCAGCTCGGCCCGCGTGACCGTCACCTCCAGGCCCACGTCCTTGCCGCCCCGGTCCTTGCACAGGTACGGCACCTGGGCCACCGCCACCTCGCGGGTGGAGAGCGCGACCTTCGTCTCCTCCGCGGCGTCGCGGATGCGCTGCCACACCACCCGGTCCTCGGGCGGCGCGAACCCGTGCTCCTCCATGAAGCGCCAGACCAGGTGGTCGAGGAGCTGCGCGTCGAAGTCCACGCCGCCGAGGAACGTGTCGCCGCCGGTGGAGATCACCTCGTAGACGTCGCCCTGGATCTCCAGCACCGAGGCGTCGAAGGTGCCGCCGCCCAGGTCGTACACCAGCACCCGCTTGTCGAGCCCCTTGCCGAAGCCGAACGCGAGCGCCGCGGCGGTGGGCTCGTTCACGATGCGGTCCACGGCCAGGCCGGCCAGGCGCCCCGCCTCGCGGACCGCGTTGCGCTGGTGGTCGTTGTAGTAGGCGGGCACGGTGATCACCGCGTGCTCGACCGGCGCGCCCAGCGCCTGGGCGGCGGTCTCGCGCATCTCGCGCAGGATCAGCGCCGCGATCTGCTGCAGCGAGAAGTCGCGGCCGGCGAAGCGCACCGCCGCGGCGCCGTCGGGGCCCGGCACGATCTCGTAGTGGAAGCGGTCGCGGCACGCCTGCACCGTGGGCGAGGCGAACGGGCGCCCCACCAGCCGCTTCGAGCCGTAGACGGTGTTGCGCGGGTTCACCACCATCTGCGCCTTGGCGGCGTGCGCGACCAGCAGCCGCCCCTGCGCGTCGTAGGCGACCACCGACGGGAGCGTGCGGTAGCCCTGGCGCGAGGCGAGCACCTCGGGCTTGCCTCCCCGCACCACCGCCACGCAGGAGTTGGTGGTGCCGAGATCGATGCCGATCACCGGACCGCGCGCCTTCGTCGGAGGCGCCGGGGACGCTGCGGACGCCGGGGGCGCCGACGCGGGCGCGGCGGGCGCGGCGGCCGGCGGGGGCGCCGACGCGGGCGCGGCGGCCGGGGCCGGGCGGGGCGCGGGCGCGCCGGGCGGGTGCCCCGGCGGCGAAGCGGAGGCGCGCATCGCGGGCCCGGGCACGCCGGGGGGACGTCCCGGGGGCGGCGCGGCCGCGCGCGTCGCGGGCGCGGGCGCGCCGGGCGGACGTCCGGCAGCCGGCGCCGGCGCTGCGGCGGGCGGTCGCGCCGGCGGGGCCGCCGGGCGGGGCGGCTCGTCGCTCTGCGCCGCGGCGCCGCGGCCCGCCACCAGCCGGTCCACCAGCGCCCGGCTCTCGGGCGAGAGGTCCACGAACTTGATGCCCATCCCCGGGACGCGCGCCGGCTCGCCGGGCGCGGACGGGGGCGTGCTCCAGCGCACCACGCCGCTGCCGTGGATGACCTGGTCGCCGGACTCGAGCACCACGTCCAGCCGCAGCGGGGTCCCCGGCGGCTGCGGCTCGAGCGTCCGCACGAACAGGCCGCCGCGCGAGACGTTCAGCGCGAAGCGATCGACGAACTCGTCCACCGATCCGTAGGCCAGCCGGATGCGGAGCAAGACGGGGACACGGGGGTCGCGGCGTTCCTGCGGCATTTCGGCGGATTGTACCCCCGACGGGCCGCCCCGCCAGCCCGAGCCCAATGGCGGCCCCTTCGCGGCGGCCGGTGGCCTACGCTTCCGGTGACCGGCCGCCCGCCCGGCCACGCGTCAGGCCTTGCGGCGGCGGCGGCGGCCCGAAACCTTGTTGGGAGCGGTCGCGCACCGCGCCGGGAGGAAGCCACCGTGAGGAAGCCACGCTCGATCGCGCCGGCGAAGGGCCGGCTGGCCGTGCTCGTGCCCGGACTGGGCGCCGTCGCCACCACCCTCATCGCGGGGGTCGAGGCGGTGAAGCGCGGGATGGGCAAGCCGATCGGCTCGCTCACGCAGATGGGCACGGTCCGGCTCGGAAAGCGCACCGAGAAGCGGGCGCCGCTCATCCGCGAGCTGGTGCCCATCGCCGCGCTCGAGGACGTGCGCTTCGGCGCGTGGGACCCGTTCCCGGACGACGCCTACGCCTCCGCGACGCACGCCGCGGTGCTCGACCACGCGCTGCTGGAGCAGCTCCGCGTCCCGCTGTCCGCGGTCCGGCCCATGCCGGCGGTGTTCTCGCCGGAGTACGTGCGCCGCCTCGACGGGCCGAACGTGAAGAAGGCGCCGAGCAAGCTGGAGCTGGGCGAGGCGCTGCGCGAGGACATCCGCCGCTTCGTGCGCGAGAACGACTGCGCCCGCGCGGTGATGGTCTGGTGCGCCTCCACCGAGGTGTACCTGGAGCCGTCGGCGGTCCACGCCGAGCTGGGCCGGTTCGAGAAGGCCATGGCGGCGAGCGACCCGGCCATCGCGCCCTCGATGATCTACGCCTGGGCGGCGCTGAAGGAGGGCGTGGCGTTCGCGAACGGCGCGCCGAACCTGACCGTGGACGTCCCCGCGCTGCAGCAGCTCGCGCGGAAGCAGGGGGTGCCGCTCGCGGGCAAGGACTTCAAGACCGGCCAGACCATGATGAAGACCGTGCTCGCGCCCATGCTCAAGGCGCGGCTGCTCGCCCTGAACGGCTGGTTCTCGACGAACATCCTGGGCAACCGCGACGGCGAGGTGCTCGACGATCCCGGCAGCTTCAAGACCAAGGCGGTCTCGAAGCTCTCCGCGCTCCAGTACATCCTGCAGCCGGAGCTGTACCCCGACCTCTACGGCCACTTCGACCACCAGGTTCACATCGAGTACTACAAGCCGCGCGGCGACAACAAGGAGGGGTGGGACAACGTCGACATCGAGGGCTGGCTCGGCTACCCGATGCAGATCAAGGTGAACTTCCTCTGCCGGGACTCGATCCTGGCGGCCCCCGTCGCGCTCGACGTGGCGCTGTTCCTGGACCTGGCGCAGCGCGCCGGGATGTCCGGGATCCAGGAGTGGCTCTCGTTCTACTTCAAGAGCCCCATGGTCGCCGAGGGCCTCTACCCCGAGCACGACCTGTTCATCCAGCTCACCAAGCTGAAGAACACGCTCCGCCACCTGGCGGGCGAGGAGCTCATCACCCACCTCGGGCTCGACTATTACGAGCCCTAGATTAGGAACCCGTCCCCTTCTGGAGGACGCGCCATGGCCTACGTCGTCGCCGAGCCCTGCATCAAGTGCAAGTACACCGATTGCGTCGAGGTCTGTCCGGTGGACTGCTTCTACGAGGGGCCGAACTTCCTCGTCATCCATCCGGACGAGTGCATCGACTGCGGCGCCTGCGAGCCTGCCTGCCCGACCAAGGCCATCTTCCCGGAGGAGAGCCTGCCGGCGAAGTGGAACGAGTACGTGCAGCTGAACTCCGAGCTGAGCAAGGCCTGGCCGAACATCACCGAGAAGAAGGACCCGCTGCCCGAGGCCGAGGAGTGGAAGGACGTGGAGGAGAAGCGGGACAAGCTGGAGCGGTGACCGGTCGGGAAAGCTCCGCCTTCCTGACCCGTTCGCGTTTTCCGCTGTTGCGCCCGGAACGGGCCTTTGCTAGAAACCGTCCGCTCCGAACGCCCAGGTGGTGGAACTGGTAGACACACCATCTTGAGGGGGTGGCGCCGTAAGGCGTGCGAGTTCGAATCTCGCCCTGGGCACTCCGAACAGCAGAAAGGGGATCCGGCGAACCGGATCCCCTTTTTCTTTGCCCTCTCGTCGCGATCCCGGGGACGGGCGCCCGCGCCACGCGAGCGCCCTGCCCTCGCCGCTACTTGCCGGGCGCGGGCTGCGCCGGGGCCGGCGCGGCCGGCTGCTGGGCCGGGGCGGGCTGCGCCGGCGCGGGGAGCTGGGCGCCCGGCGCGAACGGCGCCGGGGCCGGGGCGGCCTCGCGCTCGACCACCGAGGTGGTGCGCGACGCGTGGTAGGCGAGCGTCACCGAGGTGAGCATGAAGATGCCCGCGGACACGCTGGTCACCTTGCCGAGGAACGTCTGGGAGCCGCGCCCGCCGAACACCGTCTGCGAGCCGCCGCCGCCCAGGCCGGCGCCCATGCCCCCGCCCTTACCGGCCTGGAGCAGGATCACGAGGATGAGGAAGATGCAGACGAGGACGTGGAGGACGGTGACGAGCGTGATCAACGGAGTGCACCTTTCACGATGGCGAGGAAATCCTTCGCCTTGAGGCTGGCCCCGCCGACGAGCGCGCCGTCGACGTCGGGCTGGGACATGAGCTCCTGAGCGTTCTCGGGCTTCACCGAGCCGCCGTATTGAATCCGGATCGCGTCCGACACGGAACCCCCCAGATCGCGGAGGATCTTCCGGATGGCGGCGTGGACCTCCTGCGCCTGGGCGGCGGTGGCGGTCTTCCCGGTACCGATGGCCCACACCGGCTCGTAGGCGACCGTCACCCGGCCCAGCGCGCCGGCGTCCAGCCCGGCGAGCCCCTGCCGCACCTGCCGGTCGACCACCTCCAGCGTCCGGCCGGCCTCGCGCTCGGCGAGCGTCTCGCCGACGCAGACGATGGGCGCGAGCCCGGCGGCGAGCAGCGCCTCGGCCTTCCTGCGGACGGCCTCGTCGGTCTCGCCGAACAGCTGGCGCCGCTCGCTGTGGCCCACGATGCCGTGGCGGCAGCCCGCCTCCGCCAGCATCGCGGCGGACACCTCGCCGGTGAACGCGCCCTGGACCTCCCAGTGCACGTCCTGCCCCGCGACCTCGACCGCCGAGCCGGCCGCGGCCTGCGCGGCGGCGTGGAGGGCGGTGAAGGGCGGCGCCACCGCCACCTGCACCTTCCCGGCGGCGTCGCCGAGCCCGGCGGCCAGCTCCTTCACGAGCTGGACCGCCTCGGCGACCGTCTTGTGCATCTTCCAGTTGCCGCAGACGAACTTGGTGCGGGCCACGGTCACTCCTCGCACGCCTTCACGCCGGGCAGCTCCCGCCCCTCGATGAACTCGAGGCTGGCGCCGCCGCCGGTGGAGACGTGCTTCATCGCGTCCACGATACCGGCCTGCTCGACGGCCGCGGCGCTGTCGCCGCCGCCCACCACGGTGACGGCCGGGCTCGCCGCCATCGCCTTCGCGACGCCGAAGGTGCCCTCGGACCACGGCTTCTGCTCGAACAGGCCCATGGGGCCGTTCCAGAAGACGGTCTTCGCCGCGGCGATGCGCTGCCGGTAGCGGTCGAGCGTCTTCGGGCCGATGTCGAGGCCCATGAGGCCGTCGGGGATGGCGCGGTCGTTCACGACCACGCGCTCGGCGGTCTCCTTGGGCTCCGCGCCGCAGACGTGGTCCACCGGGAGCAGCAGGTCCACCTTGCGGGCCTCGGCGCGCTCCAGGATCTGGCGGGCCAGCTCGAGCTTGTCCTCCTCGACCAAGCTCTTCCCCACCGGCACGCCCTGCGCCTTCAGGAACGTGTAGGCCATGGCGCCGCCGACGCAGATCGCGTCGGCCTTGGCGATGAGGTTCTCGAGGACCTTGATCTTGTCCGACACCTTGGCGCCGCCGACGATGGCCACGAACGGCCGCGCCGGGCTGCCGAGCGCCTTGCCCAGGTACTCGACCTCCTTCTGCACCAGGAAGCCGGCGGCCTTCTCCTTCACGAACCTCGCCATGCCCGCGGTCGAGGCGTGGGCGCGGTGCGCGGTGCCGAACGCGTCGTTCACCCACACGTCGGCCAGGCTGGCCAGCTCGCGGGCGAACGCCTCGTCGTTCTTCTCCTCCTCGGGGTGGAACCGGAGGTTCTCGAGCAGGAGGACGTGCCCGTCCTTCAGGTCCCGCACCAGCTTCTTCACCCCGTCGCCGACGCAGTCGTCCGCCAGGATCACGTCCTGGGAGAGCAGCTCGGAGAGCCGCACCGCGGCCGGCTCGAGGGTGAGCTTCTGGCGATCGTCCGGCTTGCCCTTCGGGCGCCCCAGGTGCGAGGCCAGGATCACCTTGGCCTTGGCCTGGATGGCGTGGCGGATGGTCGGCAGCGCGGCGCGGATGCGCGCGTCGTCGGTCACCCTGCCCTGCGGGTCGAGCGGGACGTTGAAGTCCACGCGGATGAAGACCCGCTTGCCCGCGAGATCGAGGGCGTCGATGGTCCTGAGCGCCATGGCGGCTCTCACTTCGTGACGAGCTTCGCCACGTCCACCATGCGGTTCGAGAAGCCCCACTCGTTGTCGTACCAGGCGAACACCTTCGCGAAGTTGCCGTCGATGACGAAGGTGTTGGTGGCGTCGAAGATCGACGAGTGCGGGTTGTGGTTGTAGTCCACCGAGACGGTCGGCGCCTCGGAGTACTCGAGCACGCCCTTCAGCGCGCCCTCGGCCGCCTTCTTGAACTCGGCGTTGATCTCCTCGGCGGTGGCGCTCTTCTCCAGCTCCACCGTGAGGTCCACCAGGGAGACGTTCGGCGTGGGCACGCGCACCGCGGTGCCGTGCAGCTTGCCCTTCAGCGCCGGGATCACCTCGGCGACCGCCTTGGCGGCGCCGGTGGTGGACGGGATCATCGACAGCGCGGCGGCGCGGGCGCGGCGCAGGTCCTTGTGCGGCAGGTCGAGCAGGTTCTGGTCGTTCGTGTACGAGTGGATCGTCGTCATCAGGCCGCGCTTGATGCCGAACGACTCGAGCAGGACCTTCGCCACCGGCGTGAGGCAGTTGGTGGTGCAGGACGCGTTCGAGATGATCTTGTGCTTCGCGAGGTCGAGCTGCTGGTGGTTGATGCCGTAGGCGATGGTGATGTCCGGGCCCTTCGCCGGCGCGGAGATCAGCACCCGCGGCGCGCCGGCCTGGAGGTGGCCCTCGGCCTTGGCGCGCTCGGTGAACAGGCCGGTGCACTCCAGCACCAGGTCCACCTTGTTCGCGGTGTGCGGCAGGTCGGCCGGCGACTTGATGGCCGTGACCTGGATCTCCTTGCCGTTCACCACGATGCCCTTGTCCGTGGCCTTCACGTCGGCGTTCAGGACGCCGTGCACGGAGTCGTACTTCAGCAGGTGCGCCAGGGTCTTCGTGTCGGTGAGGTCGTTGATGGAGACGAACTCCAGGTCCTTCTCCCCGCGCTCGATGGCAGCGCGAACGATGCAGCGACCGATGCGACCGAAGCCGTTGATTGCGATACGCGCCATGCGCCGCCCTCCTCCTGGGGGTTGAAAAAGGTGGCCTAAGCTACTTTCCGCGACATGGGGAGTCAACGGAAACGAGGTGGGACGGAGCTGGAAAAAAAGCAAGGACGGCGCCGGGTTCTCCCGGCACCGTCCGCGCGCTCCCAGGCCGTGGGTGCGGCCGCGCTAGAGGGCGGCCCGCCAGCCTTCCTTGGCGTCCTCGCCGAGGAGCTGGGGCGGCGTGGCCCGGAGGGCCTCGGCGTCGTGCTCGCCCTTGAGATCCTGGGTGACGAGGTCGATGAGCTCGGTCGAGAGGCTCAGGATCTGGTTGGGCGAGTAGCCGTTGCCACGCAGCTCCTTGAAGAGCGACTTCGCGAGGATCTGGGTTCCCTTGACGTCGAGCATGCCTGGCACCATTGAGTTTCTCCCGCGCGGTGCGGACCTGGCCGCGCCGCAAACGACCGTGGCCCCCGGAAGCAGCAAGGGGCGGGCCAAACCCGTTCGAAGGTGACCGCACCAATATTTTCATGTAGTTGTGCCCTTCCAGGCCCTTTCCGGAGCCGAGGGCGGGTGCGTAGGCCGGTTCGCATCCCCTGCCCGCGTGACAGACCGGCGCGTAACCCGCTTCGCGGTCGGAGAGGTGTCGCTTGCGGTACAGGATCTCGAACATCCCGCTCTGGCTCGACGAGGACGAGGGGCTGCTGACGCGCCGCGCCGCCGAGCGCCTGGGCGTCTCGGCCGCGCACCTCCGCGAGGTGCTGGTGATCCGCCGCTCGCTCGATGCGCGGAAGAAGGGCCACGCGCGGTGGCTGGTGAACCTCGAGGCGACGGTCGACGGCGAGGTCCACGGCGCCGGCGCCGACGTGACGCCCGCCCCGGCCCCCGAGCCGCCGGCGCCGAGGGTGCGCGCGCCGGCCGCCCCGCCCATCATCCTCGGGGCGGGCCCTGCCGGCCTGTTCTGCGCCTGGGAGCTGCTGGAGCGCGGGGTGCCCTCGGTGGTGGTCGATCGCGGCAAGCCGGTCGGGCCACGCCGGCGCGACGTCGCCGAGCTCATGCGGTCCGGCGCGCTCGATCCCGAGTCGAACATGAACTTCGGCGAGGGGGGCGCGGGCGCGTACACCGACGGCAAGCTCGGGACGCGCATCCACCACCCGGCGGTGCGCAAGGTGGTCGAGCTGTTCGCGCGGTTCGGGGGCGTGTCGCGGATCCTGGCCGAGGGGAAGCCGCACGTCGGCTCCGACCTCCTGCCCGGCGCCATCTCCGCCATGCGCGAGGAGCTGGAGCGCGGCGGCTGCACGTTCCTGTGGGGCGCGCGCGCCGTGGACCTGGAGCTCGCCGGCGGCCGCTTCCGCGGCCTGACGCTCGCCGACGGCCGCACGGTCGACTCCGACCGGCTGGTGCTCGCCCCGGGGAACAGCGCGCGGGAGCTGTTCGAGCTGTTCGCCCGGCGGGGCTGGCCCGTCGAGGCGAAGCCGTTCGCGGTCGGGTTCCGCGCGGAGCACCCGCAGCCGCTCATCGACCGCATCCAGTACGGCACCGAGCGGCGCCACCCGAAGCTCCCGCCCGCGGACTACAAGCTGGCCGACAACCCGCGGGTGGCGGGCGAGGCGCGCGGCGTCTTCTCGTTCTGCATGTGCCCCGGCGGCGTGGTGGTCCCCACCCCGACCGAGCCCGAGATGCAGTGCACGAACGGCATGTCCAACTCGCACCGCAGCTCGCCGCTCGCGAACGCGGGGATGGTCGTCGCAGTCTCGCCGGCGGACTTCGCCGCCGAGGGCTTCGAGGGCCCGCTCGCCGGCCTCGAGTGGCAGCGCAAGTGGGAGCGCGCCGCGTACCGCCTCGGCGGCGGCGGGTACCACGCGCCGGCGCAGCGGCTGTCGGCCTACCTCGCCGGCCGGCCCGGGACCGCGCCCGGCCGCACCTCGTATCGCCCCGGCGTGGTGCCGGCCGATCTGTCGCAGCTCTTCCCGCCGGCGGTGCGCGAGGCGCTCCGCGCCGGCCTGCGGAGCTTCGAGAAGCGCATGCACGGCTTCGTCACCGACGAGGCGCTGCTCATCGGCGTCGAGACCCGCACCAGCGCGCCCTGCCGCCTGGTGCGCGGCGACGACCTGCAGAGCCCGGCGCTCCGCGGCGTCTACCCCGCCGGCGAGGGCGCCGGCTACGCGGGCGGCATCGTCTCCTCGGCGGTGGACGGGCTGCGCGTCGCCGAGGCCATCGCCGCGGAGCTGGGGCCGGCATGAGGCGGAAGCCCATGCGCTACCACGTGCGGGACGCGAGCGGCCGCGAGCTCGTGGTCCCGTCGCTGGCGGACCTGCACGCGCTCTACGCGCACGGCTTCCTCGCCGACGACGATCTGGTCCGCGCGGAGACCTCCGACCGCTGGACGCGCGCCGGGGCGATGCACGCGCTGCAGGGCGTGCGCGAGTCCCGCGCCGAGAGCCCGCGCAAGGTGGCGCTGCTGGTCGCGGCGCTGGTGGTCGTCGCGACCGCGATCGGGATCCTGCTCTCCCGCTGACGAGACCGGCTCTCGCCGCTGCGCGTCCTGCCGCGCCCCGCCGCCGGCGCGCGGCCGCCTTCGCGCCCCGGGGCGCGTGCGAAGCGGCCGGCGCGCCTGCGCGAGGCAACCCCGGCGTCGCCTGCGGCACGACCGCCCGGCGCCGCTCAGCGCCGCTCAGCGCCCGTAGTCGTCCTGGACGCGCACCACGTCCTCGACCTCGGGCGTGGACACCTCCAGCACGTCGCAGTCGGTCACCGCGCGCATGCGGTGCACCGTGCCCGGCCGCACGTGGTAGCTGTCGCCCGGGCGCATCGGGTGATCGACCAGGCGGCCGTCCTCCTGGAGGACGAGCACCATCTCGCCGCTCCAGAGGTGGATCGTCTCGTCCTTCTTCACGTGGTACTGGAGCGAGAGCTGCGTCCCCGCCTTCACGTGCAGGAGCTTGCCGACGTAGCGCTCGGTGTGGGCCCACCAGAGCTCGTGGCCCCAGGGCTTCTCGACGCGCTTCGGGTTCTCGAACGTGCTGGTCATGTCTCTCCGGCTCCCGACGTGAAGCTAGGCTCACCGGCTCGCCGTCACGAATCCCTTGGCCCCCGATTCCCGCTCGGCGTCGCGCAGGTAGCGCTCCGCCTCCGCGCGGGTCCCGAAGCTGCCCGCCCGCACCCGGAAGAAGCGGCCCTTGCCCGGGACGTCGGCGGCCTCGATGCGCGGCGAGAGCGCCCGGTACTTCGCGGCGATCCGCTCCGCCTCGGTCCGGCTCTGGGTGGCGGCGAGCTGCACCACGAACGCGCCCGCCGCGGCCGGCTTCGGCGCGGCGGGTGACGGCGCCGGGGCGGCGGCCGGCCTGGGCGACGGCGCGGGCGGCGCGGCGGCGGGCTTCTCGGGCGCGGCCGCGGGCGGCGCGGAGGGCGCCGCGGCGGTGGCCGTGGCGGACGGCGCGGGCGCGGCGGCGGCGGGCGCGGCCGCCGGGGCGGGCGCCGGGCGCGCCTCGACCGGCGGCGGCGCCGACGGCTTCCCCTTGGGGAGCTGGTCGTAGAAGGTCAGGTCGTTCCGGGCCGGGGCGGCCGGGGCCGCCACCGGGACGCGGTCGAGCGCGTCGAGGTCGCCGGAGCCGCGGACCGCCTCCGCCTGCCGGGCGGCCATCTGCCGGCCCACGTTCAGGCCGAGGACGAAGATGACGCCCAGGATCACGAGCGCGCCGACCACGATCGACGCGATCTGGCGGCCGTCCAGGGACAGCTCGAACTTCTCACGGCTCCGGGCGTTCTCTTCGCGCATGGACGTCACCCCGCCGCGGAGACGGGCGCGCGCCGCGAGGACCGGGGGCGCGAACCGCGGCAGCCAGGATTCTAGACGTCGTCCGCGATATCGCGAGTTTCCGGACTCTCCATCCGATCCGGCGCCGAGACGCCCAGGACCGCCAGGCCGTTCGCGAGCACCTGCTTCAGGGCGCGGCACAGGAACAGGCGCGCCGCGGTCTTGACCGGGTCGGGCCCGATGACCTTCTCGCCGCTCTTCTTCCCCTGCGTGTACCAGGAGTGGAACGCGGCGATGGTCTCCTGGAGGTAGAACGCCACCCGGTGCGGCTCGTAGGCGAGCGCGGCGGCGGCGAGCATGTCCGGGAACGCGGCGATGCGGCGGATGAGGTCCTGCTCCTCCGGCGAGGCGAGCGTCCGCGCGGCCTCGAGGTCGAAGTCGGGCACCGCGTGCCCGGCCTCGCGCGCCTTCTGGAAGATGGCCGCCAGGCGCGCGTGCCCGTACTGCACGTAGAAGACCGGGTTGTCGAGCGTCTGCCGCTTGGCGAGCTCGACGTCGAAGTCGAGCGGCGCGTCGGAGCGCCGGGTGAGGAAGATGAAGCGGGTCGCGTCGCGCCCCACCTCGTCGACGACCTCCCGCAGCGACACCAGCGTGCCGGCGCGCTTCGACATCTTCACCGACTCGCCCCCGCGCATCAGGCTGACCATCTGGATCAGCACGACGTGCAGGTCCTTGCGCGAGGCGCCCAGCGCCTCCATGGCCGCCTCGAGCCGCGGCACGTAGCCGCCGTGGTCGGCGCCGAGCACGTCCACCAGCGCGTCGGCGCGCTGGCGCTTGTCCCAGTGGTACGCGATGTCCGCGCAGAAGTACGTGGGCGTCCCGTCCGCCTTCTTCACCGGCCGGTCCACCTCGTCGCCGTACGCCGACGAGCGGAACAGCGTGAGGTCCTCGGCCGCGGTCACGCCCTCCTCGTCGGGCTGCGGCTGCGCCGGGGGCTGGCCCTTCTTCGACTTCGGCGGCGGCAGCTTGCCGACGTAGACGAGGTCCTTCTCCTCCAGGAAGCGGAGGAAGCGGTCCACCGTGCCCGACTCGTAGAGCGCCTTCTCCGACGACCAGCGGTCGAACGAGATGTTCACCGCGGCGAGGTCCCCGCGGATCATCCCGAGCACGTGCTGGACCGCGTGGTCGCGGAACAGCGTGAGCCACTCGGCCTCGGGCGCGTCCAGGAACCTCGCCCCGTACTCGGCCTTCAGGCCGGCGGCGATGTCCTTCACGTACTCGCCCGGATAGCTCTTGGGCGGCATGGTCACCGTCCGCCCGTGCAGCTCCTGGTAGCGGAGGTGGACCGAGCGCGCCAGCGTCTGCACCTGCGCGCCGTAGTCGTTGACGTAGTACTCGCGGGTGACGTCGAAGCCGGCCCAGCGCAGCAGGCCCTGGACGCCGTCGCCCACCACCGCGTTGCGCCCGTGCCCGACGTGCATCGGGCCGGTCGGGTTGGCCGACACGTACTCGACGATGACCTTCTTCCCCTGCCCCACCGCGGTCCGGCCGTAGTCCGGGCCCTCCGCGACGGCGCGCGCGAGCGTGCGCAGCCACAGGTCCGGGGAGAGCCGCACGTTGATGAAGCCGGGGCCGGCGATCTCCAGGCCGGCCAGGTCGCCGGCGGTGTCGGCCGCGCGCACCGCCTCGACGATCGCCTGCGCCAGCTCGCGCGGCGGCCTGCCCGCCTGCTTCGCCAGCACCATGGCGGCGTTCACCGCGAAGTCGCCGTGCTTCGGGTCGCGCGGCGCCTCCACCGAGAAGCCGGCGCCCGCCGCCGGCCAGCGCCCGTCGTCGGCGCCCTGGGCGAGCGCCTTGCGGAAGAGTTCGATGACGCGATCACGGACCATAGGAAGGGGTCTCTCTACCGGGGGCGCGCGCCGGAAGCAAGCGCCGGGCCGCGCGCGCGGGCCGGCGCCTGGTCAGGGATAGGCGTCGAACGCGCCGCAGCGGCGGCACCGCCACGCGCGCGACGGCGCGTCGGAGCCGCAGCGCTCGCACCGCGGGGCCTTGCCGCGGCGGAGCAGCGCCGCGACCAGCAGGTCGTGGCGGGCGGCGAGGTCGTCGGGCCCCGGCGCGCCGGCCTGGTGCAGCAGCTCCCGCATCGCCAGCGACACCTCGCCCACCCGGTCGCGCTCCAGCGCCAGGCGCAGCGCCGCCACCGCCTCCGGGTTCCGCGCGCAGCGGTGCAGCGCGCGGCCGTGCAGCAGGTGCAGGGCCGCGTCGTCCGGGCGCGCGGCCGCGCGGGCCGCCGCGAACGCCTCGGCCGCCGCGGCGTCCGGCACCGCGGCGAGCGCCGGCCACGCCAGCAGCGCGGCGCGCGGGTCCTCCTCGAGCGAGCGGCCCGCGGCGTCCAGGGCCGCGGCGGTCGCGCCCGCGCCGGCCTCCGCCTCGGCGAGCGCCATCCAGGCGTCCGCGCTGCGCGGGTGCGCCGCCAGGCCCTCTCGCGCGAGCGCCGCCGCCCGCGCCGGATCGCCGGCCAGCGCCTCGCGCGCCTGCGCCGCGAGCAGGTGCGCCAGCACCGGGTCCCCGTCGCCCGGGCCGATGCGCCGCTGCAGCGCCACCGCGCCCGCCAGGTCGCCCTGCTCGACCTTCACGTCGCGCAGCCCCTCGGCCGCGGCGCGATCCCCGTCGCGCTCCGCCAGCCGCGCGTACAGCTCGGCGGCCTCGGCGAGCATGCCGCTCCGCCGGTAGTCCTCGGCCAGCTCGCGCTCCACCTCGGCGCGCCGGGCCGGGTCGAGCCCGCGGCCGAAGAGCATGTTCCGGTGCAGGCGCACCGCCCGCGCGAGGTCGCCCTCGCGCCGGAACAGCGCGCCCAGCGCCAGGTAGGTGTCCACCGCCTCGGGCGTGCCCAGGCGCGCGGCGTCGGAGAGCGCCTCGATGGCGGCGTCCGGGTCGCCCTGCACGATGGAGCGGACGCCCTTCAGGTAGGCCTGCGCCTCGTCGCGGCGCCGGCGCAGCCGCTCCGCGAGCAGGATCGCCACGATCGCGGCGAGCGAGCCGGCGGCGAGCGCGAGCCAGAGCTGCGTCACGGGCCCAGCGCGGCGAACCCGGCGTGCAGCCGCTGCCAGGCCTCGTCGAGCGCCTCCACGACCACGCGGTTGTCGGCCAGCACCGGCATGAAGTTGTTGTCGCCGATCCAGCGCGGCACCACGTGCCAGTGCAGGTGGTCGGCGATCCCCGCGCCGGCGGCGCGACCCAGGTTCATGCCGACGTTCATGCCGTCCGGCTGGTAGACCGCCTTCACGACGGCGGCGGCGCGGCGCAGCTCCTCCTGCAGGTCGGCCCACTCCGCCGGCCCGAGCGCGCCGAGGTCGGCGACGTGCGCGCGCGGGATCACCATCACGTGCCCGGAGTTGTACGGGAACCGGTTCAGGCAGGTGAACGCGTGCGCCGAGCGGTGCACCACCAGGTTGCCGCGGTCGGCCGACTCCGGCGCCGCGGGGAAGTCGCAGAAGATGCACCCGGCCGGCTTCTCGGACCGGATGAACTCCATGCGCCACGGGGCCCAGAGCGGCTGCTGCACGGGAGTCTCCTTGCGGCGCGCGCCGCTACCGCGCGAGGAAGTAGACACCGGGCTGCCGCGCGTCGGCCGCGCCCTGCGCCACCCGGGTGGCGACCGCGTCGGCCACCGCGCCGGCCGCGCCGCCCATGAGCTGCTCGAGGAACCGGCCGTGCTCGTCGGGCGGGTAGACCAGCACCGCCTCGCCGCTCAGCTTCGCCTCCTGCTTCGCCAGCTCGACCGCGTCGTAGAAGTTGCCGAGCTGGTCCACCAGCCCGGCCTCCTTCGCCTGCGCGCCGGTGAGCACGCGGCCGTCGGCGATGGCGCGCACCTTCGCCTCGTCGAGCTTGCGCCCCTCGGCCACCGCCTTCACGAACTGGCCCAGCGTGTTCTCGACCAGCCCCTGCCAGTAGGCGCGGTCCTCCGGCGTCATGTCGCGGAACGGGTTGCCGGCGTCCTTGAGCTTGCCGGTCTTCACCGTCTCGACCTTCACCCCGAGCTTCTCGGCGAGGTCCTTCACGTTCGGGAACTGGCTGATGACGCCGATCGAGCCGGTGAGCGTGCCGGGGTTGGCGACGATCTTCGGGCAGGCCACCGACACGTACAGGCCGCCCGAGGCGGCCAGGTTGCCCATCGAGCAGACCACGACCTTCTTCTGCGCGAGGCGCTTCACCTCGTCGTGGATCTCCTGGCTGGCGCCCACCGAGCCGCCGGGAGAGTCCACCCGGATCACCACCGCCTTGAGGTCGCCGTCCTCGGCGAAGCGGCGGATGCGCTTCAGGATGTCCTCGGTCTCGTCGCGCTCGCCGCCGCCGATGGTGCCCTTCACGTCGATGACGCCGACGCGCGGGCCGGAGCCGAGGCGCGGGGACTCGCCCCGCACCGCGCCGAACGCCAGCAGCAGGAACCCGAAGAACACCAGGAACAGGCCGCCGAAGATGAACGCGACGATGCCGAGCGCCAGCCGGTCGCGGCGCGGCGGCGGCTGCGGCGGCATGCCGGGCGGGGGCGCGCCCCAGCCCGCGGGCGGCGGCGGCGGACCGGGCGGCGGGCCCCAGCTCGGCGGCGGCGGGGGCGGCGCGCCCCAGCGCGGCGGCTCCGGCCGCGCCGGCGATCCCGGCCCGGTCGCCCCGGGCTGCGGCTCCTGCGGGCCGACCGGCGTGGTGGGGAGGGGCTCGTTGGGATCGCTGGGGTTCATGGTCGGGTCAGGTAAGCACGCGGCCGGGGGGGTCGCAACCGGCAAAAATGAAGCGGGCGGCCCGCTCGCGCAGGCCGCCCGCAGGTGCTCCGGACCGCCGCGAGGCTACTTGCGGCGGTTGAACTTCTCCATCAGGTCGCCGAGGCGGGCGCGGCCGTCGCCCTGGCGGCGCAGGTACTCGCGGTAGTCGTCCTCGCCGCCGTCGCGGTTGACCGCCTTCATGGAGAGGGCGACCTTGCGGTCCTGGAGGTCCATGTCGATGACCTTGACCTCGACCTCCTGGCCCTCCTGCACGACGTCGCGCGGGTTCTCCACGCGCTCGTCCTTCATCTCGGACACGTGCACCAGGCCCTCGATGCCCGGCTCGATCTCCACGAACGCGCCGAAGTCGGTGACCTTGGTGACGCGGCCCTTCACGCGGGCGCCCACCGGGTGACGCTCGGAGAGCGTGGTCCACGGGTCGACGTGCGCCTGCTTGATGCCGAGGCTGAAGCGCTCGTTCTCGACGTCGATGTTGAGCACCACCGCCTCGACCACGTCACCCTTCTTGAACTTCTCGCCCGGGTGCTTGATGCGCTCGGTCCAGGAGATGTCGGACACGTGCACGAGGCCGTCGATGCCCTCCTCGACGCCGACGAAGATGCCGAAGTCGGTGACGTTGCGGACCTCGCCGCGGATCGTCGTGCCGATCGGATACTTGTCCTCGAGCAGCGTCCAGGGGTTCGCCTCGATCTGCTTCATGCCGAGGCTGATCCGCTTGGCCTTCGGGTCGATGTCGAGCACCACCGCCTCGACCTGGTCGCCCACGTTGACCAGCTTCGAGGGGTGCTTCACCCGCTTCGTCCAGCTCATCTCGGAGACGTGGACGAGACCCTCGACGCCCTGCTCCAGCTCGATGAACGCGCCGTAGTCGGTGAGCGAGACCACCTTGCCCTTGACGCGCGTGCCGACCGGATACTTCTCGTCGGCGCGGTGCCACGGATCCTCCTGGATCTGCTTCAGGCCCAGGCTGACGCGCTCGGAGGTCGGGTCGAACTTCAGGACGACGACGCGGACCTCCTGGCCGACCTCGAACATCTCCGACGGGTGGCCGATGCGGCCCCAGCTCATGTCGGTGACGTGCAGCAGGCCGTCGATGCCGCCCAGGTCGATGAACGCGCCGTAGTCGGTGAGGTTCTTGACCACGCCCTTGAGGATCGCGCCCTCCTTCAGGTTCTTCAGGGTCTCCTTCTTCAGCTCCTCGCGCTCCTTCTCGAGGAGGACCCGGCGCGACAGCACGATGTTCCCGCGCTTCTTGTTGAACTTGATGACCTTGAACTTGAACTTCTCGCCGATCAGCTTGTCCAGGTTCCGGACCGGCCGGATGTCGACCTGCGAACCGGGGAGGAACGCCTTCACGCCGATGTCGACGGAGAGGCCGCCCTTCACGCGCCCGACGATCACGCCCTCGACGAGCTCGTCGCGCTCGCACGCGGCGGAGATCTCGTCCCAGATGCGCATCTTGTCGGCCTTCTCCTTGGAGAGGACGACCATCCCGGTGTCGTTCTCCCGGGACTCGACGAGCACCTCGACCTTGTCGCCCACCTTCACCGCGGGCTCGCCGCCGGGGGCGGTCGAGAACTCGGAGATGGGCACCTGGCCTTCGGACTTGTAGCCGATGTCGATGACGGCGTAGTCCTTGGTCAGCTGGATGACGGTGCCGTTGACGACCTTGCCCTCCTCGATCGGACCGGCGCTGGCTTCGCTCGCGGCGAAGAGCGTCGCGAAGTCCTCGGTCTCGACGTCGGGCGTGCGGGGAGTCTGATTCTCCATTCGGTTAGGCCAACCTTTTTTCGGGAAGCGCCGGCGCCCGTCGGATCTCGGGGCTGGAACGTGCCGGCGTTGCCACTGCGTTGCCCCCTGGGTCTGGTGCTTCGCGCCGCGCCCCCGGGGATCGAGGAGCCGTCGCGCGCCGAGCGTACCCCGGCCTACATTCCGGATTACGGAGTGCGCACGCTACACGTCCGAATTTGCAGCGTCAAGGCGGGCCCCGGCTAGCGGAGCGCCCGCAGCCAGGCCGCCACCCCCTCGACCACCCAGTCCGGCGTCGAGGCCCCCGCCGAAAGGCCGACCACCCGGCACCCCTCGAACCAGGCCGCCCCGAGCTCGGCCTCGGTCTCGACGTGCCAGGTGCGCGGCTGGATGGCGCGGCAGATCTCGGCCAGGTGGCGCGTGTTGGCGCTGTTCTTCCCGCCCACCACCACCACTGCGTCGACCTCGCTGGCGAGCGCCCGGGCGTCCGCCTGGCGCTCCTCGGTGTCGTTGCAGATGGTGTTCACGGCCCGGACCTCCTTGTGCCGGAGGGCCAGGACGCCCACCACCCGCTCGAACTCCGCGCCGATGCAGGTGGTCTGGGCGATCACCGCGACCTTCTTCGCCTTGATCTCCGGCACCGGGCCGCCCGGCTTCACCACCGTGCACGGCTGCTCGGAGTACGAGATGACGCCCTTGATCTCGGCGTGGTTCGCGTCCCCGACGATGACGATGTGGTAGCCCTCGCGCGAGAGGCGCTGGGCCATGGCCTGCGGGTACTTCACGTACGGGCAGGTGCCGTCCACCACCTCGAGCCCGCGCGCCTCGGCCCGCTCCAGCTCCTCGCGGACCGCGCCGTGGGTCCGGACCACGACGGTGGTCCCGTCGGTCACCTCGCCGATCCCGTTCACGGTCCCGACGCCCTTCTCGCTGAAGCGGGCGACCGCCTGGGGGTTGTGGATGATGGGCCCGAGGGTGACGACGGGGGCCCGGTGCTGGTCGGCCACCTCCATCACCTTGTCGACGGTGCGGCGCACACCCCAGCAGAACCCGGCGGTCTTCGCGATCTTGACGTCCACGGCGCCTCTATATAACGGCGCGCCCTGCGACGGCCAGCCACCCTCCCCCTCCATCCGTGGCGCACCGCCGGGGTTGTCCCCTCTACTCGGAGTCACGAAGTTGCCGGGGCGGGCCTCTCGGCACAGGACCCCCGCTGGAGGACTGGCGATGCGAACCCTCGGACGAGTCGTGGCCTCCCTGGCGGCGCTCACCCTCGCCGGCGCTGCCGCGGCGCAGGCAGCCTCTCCTTCCGCTCCTCCGGCCGCGTCGCCCGGCCCCACGCCTGCCCCTGCCGCCGGCCCTGGCGCCGCCCCGTCCGCCCCGCCCGACGCCGCGGCCGCGCCCGCCGCGCCGGACCCCTCCGGCGCGTTCCGGATCCGCTCGGCGGTGCTCGGCGAGGACCGGAGCTTCGTGGTGCTCGCGCCGCCCGGCTACGCCACCTCCGGCCGGCGCTACCCGGTGGTCTACTTCACCGACGGGAGCCCCAGCCTCGCCCTGCTCGCCACGGTCACGCGCTTCCTCGCGCAGAACGGGCGCATGCCCGAGGTGATCCTGGTCGGGATCGACCACGCCGACCGGGTGCGCGACCTCACGCCGTCGCCGGGCAAGTTCGAGGGCGCGCAGCCGGCCGCGTTCAAGACCGCCGGCGGCGGCGACCGGTTCCTGTCGTTCCTGCAGGACGAGCTCATCCCGCACGTCGAGCGCTCCTACCGGACCGAGCCGTTTCGCATGCTGGTGGGGCACTCGCTGGGCGGGCTGCTCGCGGTGCACGCGCAGCTGGCGCGCCCCGGCCTGTTCCAGGCGACGCTGGCGCTGGCGCCGACGCTCACCTGGAACGGCGACGAGCCGGTGCGGCGCGCCCGCGAGGCGCTGGCCGGCGGCCGCGGGCCGCGCGGCGTGATGGTGATCGTCTCGCCGAACGACGGCCCGGCGGCCGCGAAGCAGGCGCAGGCGCTGGCGCGGACGGTGCGCGGCGCCAGCGGCCTGCAGGTCGCGGCGGTCGAGCTGCCGGAGGAGGATCACTGGTCGGTGGTGCTCGAGGGCGCCACGCGCGGCTTCAAGGAGGTGTTCGCCGGGTGGACGATGCCCGCCCCGGCCGGCGCGGTCGGGCCCGGCGGCGGCCTCCCCGCGGTCGAGCGCCACTACGCGAGGCTGTCGGAGCGACTCGGCTGGACGGTCCGGCCGCCCGAGCCGGTGGTGGACGCCGCCGGCCGCCAGGCCATCCGCGACGGGAAGCTCGAGGACGGCATCCGCGCCCTGCGGCAGAACGCGGCCTGGCACCCGGCCAGCGCGGCGGCGCACGACGTGCTCGGCATGGCGCTGGTGCGCGCGGACCGGCTCGAGGAGGCGAAGGGCGCGTTCCGGACCGCGCTCGAGGTGGCCGAGCGGGCGAAGGATCCCGACGCCGCCGCGTACCGCGCCCACCTCGAGGCCGCGACCGCGCGCGCGCCGATCCGCGAGCCGCTCAACCCCACCTGGCCCGGGCTGCCGAACCTCTGCGGCAAGGCCGGGGACCGGGGCTGGGAGGACCACCACCACCACGGCAACTGAGCCGCGCCTGCCGTCCCGCCGTCGCGCGGCGGGACGGCGGCGCGAGCGGCCGGCGCCGCCGGCGGGCGGAGGTCAGGCCTTCTCGCCGACGAAGCGGTCCTTCTCGTCCCTGAACAGCACGTTGAACGTGGTGAGCGAGCCGTAGCACCGCGTCACGTACTGCTGCAGCTCCACCTTCTCGGCGTCCGTCAGCTTGTCGGTGGCGTTGACCTTCTGCTCCAGCACCCGCAGCCGGTCGCGGATCATCACGATCTTGTGGAACAGGCTGTCGAGCGGGATCTCCTTGGGCGCGGTGCCGGGATCGCCGGGCTTCAGCACCACCGTGCCGCCCTCCCACTTGGGCGCGAGCGGGACGGGCACGTCCTCGCGCAGCGCCTCGCGGATGGCCTGGGCGAACTCCTCTCGCGTCATGTCGGTCAGCTCCTCGGGCAAGGGGACGGAGACGGTGGGCGACGGCGCGGGCGTGCCGTGGCCCGGGGCGCGGTGCACGACCACGCTCGGCCCGGGCGCGCGCGCGCGGCGGCGCGCCGGCTCGGGCGGCGGCGCGGAGGGGATGGCGGCCTCGCGGGACAGGTAGCGCTCGCAGACGGGCGCGGTGCCCGGGAAGTCGCCGGTGCGCACGCCCAGGCGGCACGGGCCGATGGGCCCGCGCGCGTCCTCCAGGATGGGCCGCCACAGCCGGCAGCTCCCGCACTCCTTCGGCCCGTAGGTGCGCTCGCCCTCGCTCACGGCCGGCCCCCGCCCCGCCCGCGCCGGCGCTGGCGCGCGCGCACCTCGCGGGCGAGCGCGTCCACCACCGCCTCGAGCGGCGTGCCGCTCGTGTCCACCACCACCGCGTCCTCCGCCGGACGGAGGGGGGCGATCTCGCGCTCCGAGTCCTGCCGGTCGCGCTTCAGCTGATCGGCGAGCACTTCCTCGAAGGTGGAGCCGTCGCCCTTCGCCAGCAGCTCGGCGTGGCGCCGCCGCGCCCGCTCCTCGGGCGTCGCGACCAGGAAGAACTTGGCGTCGGCGTCCGGGAACACGACCGTGCCGATGTCGCGTCCCTCGAGCACCGCCCCGCGGTTCTCCGCGGCGAGCGCGAGCCGGCGCTGCAGCTCGAGCAGCCCGGCGCGCACCACCGGCCGCGCCGACACCTTGCTCGCCCCGAGCGACATGGGCGGGGTGCGGATCTCCACCGACACGTCCTCCTCGCCGAGGAGGACCCGCTGGCCGCCGCCCGGCTGCCCGGAGGGCGCGAAGCGGATGGCGAGCTGCGGGAGCAGCTGCCCCAGGCCGGCGTCGTCGTCGAGCGCGATCCCGCGGAGCGTGGCGGCGAGCGCGACGGTCCGGTAGATGGCGCCGGTGTCCACCATGGCGAACCCGAGCCGGGCGGCGAGCTGCCGCGAGGCGGTGGACTTGCCCGCGCCGGCCGGCCCGTCGATCGCGACGATGAAGGGGCGGTGCGCGGGTGCGGGGCTCGAGGAGCCCTGGGGGACGGGCATGGGCGAACGGTTATACCCCTGTCCGCCGGGAGGCGCGACCGCGCCGAGGTCCCCCATCGCGGACTGGCGCCGTCCGGCTCCGGCGTCACGATCCCGGGGTGCACGCCGCCGCCGCCGCCGGCCTGGCCGCCCTGCTCGTCGCCCTCCCCGGCGCGGCGACGGCCCCGGAGCAGCCGGTGTCCGTCCACCTCCGGCTGGACGAGCGGCCGCACGGCTCGCGGGCGGAGCGCGAGCGGCTCCGCGATCTCGAGTACGCGCTGATGGAGCGGCTGGCGGGCGGCGCGGGCCGGCTGGTCCGGGACGAGTGGCGCGACGGCTTCTGCGTGCTGCACCTGGCCGGCCCCGACGCGCGGGCGCTCTGGGCCGCGGTGGAGCCGGCGGTGCGCGCGGCGCGGCCCCGGACCGGCTCCTACGCGGTGCTGCGGGCGGGCCCGGAGGGCGCGCCGGAGGAGCGGATCCCGCTCGGCGCCGTCACTCCTCCGAGGTGAACACGCCCATCGCCCGGAACTTGCGGTACCGGTCGGTGACGAGCTGCTCGGGCGACAGCTTCCGGAGCTCGGCGAGGTGGCGGCGGAGCGCGTCGCCGACGTTCTTGGCGGTGAGCACCGGGTCGCGGTGCGCGCCGCCGGGCGCCTCCGGGATGAGCTCGTCGGTGATCCCGAAGCCGGCCAGGTCGCGCGCCGTGAGCTTGAGCGCGTCCGCCGACTTCTGCGCCTTCGTCGGATCGCGGTAGAGGATGGCGCTGCAGCTCTCCGGCGAGATGACCGAGTAGATCGAGTACTGCAGCATGAGCACGCGGTTCGCGACGCCGAGCGCGAGCGCGCCGCCGGAGCCGCCCTCGCCGATCACCACGGCGATGACCGGCACCTCCAGGGACGACATCACCTCGAGGTTCACCGCGATGGCCTCGGCCTGGCCGCGCTCCTCGGCGCCGATGCCCGGGTAGGCGCCGGGCGTGTCGATGAACGTGATGACCGGCTTGCGGAAGCGGTTGGCGAGGTCGAACAGCCGGCGCGCCTTGCGGTAGCCCTCCGGCCGCGGCATGCCGAAGTTCCGGAGCATGTTCTCCTTGGTGCTCCGGCCCTTCTGGTGGCCGATGACCACCACCGGCTCGCCGTCGAACCGCGCGAACCCGGACACGATCGAGTGGTCGGCGGAGAAGCGACGGTCGCCCTCGATGTCGAAGAAGTCGGTGAACAGCTCCCTCAAGTAGTCGAGGGTGTACGGGCGCTGCGGGTGCCGGGCGAGCTGGACGGTCTGCCACCGGTCGAGGTCGCTGAAGATCTCGGCCTGGAGCTTCCGGGCCTTCTTCTCGAGCTTCTGGATCTCCTCGCTGAAGTCGACCTTGGCGCCGCCGGAGAGCTCCTTGAGCTCGGCGATCTTGGACTCGAGGGCGAGGAGCGGGCGCTCGAAGTCGAGGGCGTAGGCTGGCTTGGACACGGACGGCTTATAGCACGGCGCCGCCGGAACGCACGCGCGCAGACCACCGGCTTCTCAGCGCTTTTCGACGCGCCGCGCCAACCGAAAGCACGCCCGCGCGGCCTCCGGAAACGACACCGCGCACGCCCCGGGACCGGAGCGTGCGCGGCTGGGTTGGGCGGCGCTGCAGCGCTACTCGCAGCTGCAGTAGGTGACGTGGGAGATGCCCTTGCCGTCCGGCGTCTCCAGCGTGTCGCCGGCGCTCACGCCCACGTAGACCTTGTAGCAGGTGCCGGCCTTCACGAGCGCCAGGTCGGCGTCCATCGACGCCTCGTGCGTCGGGCCGGAGAGCCCGTCGTCCTTGCCGGCCGGCACGAGCCCGAAGTAGGCGCACTCGTTCCGCGGGTTGCCCAGGTTGCCGCAGAAGGTCGAGCCGTCCTCGACGCCGTCCAGCTCCTGGCACACCGGCGGCGGCGGCGTGCCGCCGCACGCGGGGATGACGCCCGCGGGGATCTCGATGGTCGGCACGTACGACAGGGGCGAGGTCTCCACGATGTTGACCTGGCCCGCGTCGTAGTTCGACGGACCGCCCTGCGCGGTCAGGTCGATGCTGACGCTCCAGAGGCCGAAGTTGCCCGGATACAGCATGAACCCGTACCAGCCGTCGGCGCCCGTCGGCGCGTACGACGTGGACACGACGCTACCCTGCGTGAACGTCAGCACGGCCCCCGGGACCGCCACGCTGGGATCGGACTCGCAGACCAGGTAGCCCCAGGCCTCGCGCGCGGACGCGGAGCGCGCGCCCAGGAGAATCATCAGGACAGCCGCCATCAACCCGAACTTCACTCGACGCATATTTCGCCCCCGTGGAACGTGAGACAACGGCCGCACTGTAGTCGACCGTGCGTCGGAGTGATGAAGATCAGGCGGGTGTGGCGAAATCGGCTGCGATGTGTGCCGCAATCGCGGGTCACCGGATCGCGGGAGGTCGCGGCTCCAGGACGCGGCGCGCCAGCGCCTCGACGTCGTGCGGCGGCGCGATCCAGGCGACGCCGCGCTCCTTGCGGAGCCAGATCACCTGCCGGCGCGCGTAGCGGCGGTGCGCCACCTGGACCCGGCGGATCGCCTCCTCCAGATCGAGCTCGCCGCGCAGGTGCGCCGCCGCCTCCGCGTAGCCGATGGGGAGGCGGGCCGGCAGCGCGCCGTCGAAGCGCGCCTCGAGCGCGCGCGCCTCGTCGAGCAGGCCGCCCGCGAACATGGCGCGGACGCGGGCGTCGATGCGCGCGTGCAGCTCGGCGCGCGGCGGGTCGAGCGCGAGCAGCGCCGCGTCGTAGCGGTCCTCGCGGAACGCGTGCGCCCGGTAGAGCTCGGAGGGCGTGCGGCCGCCGGCGGCGATCTCCAGCGCGCGCACCACCCGCACCAGGTCGTTGGGCCGGATGAGCGCCGCCGCGGCGGGGTCCACGGCGGCGAGCCGGGCGTGGACCGCCGGCCGGCCCAGGCGCGCCGCCTCCTCCTCCAGCGCCGCCCGGAGCGCCGGGTCTCGCCCGGGCGCCTCGACCACGCCGTGCAGGAGGGCCCGGACGTACAGCCCGGTGCCTCCCGCCACGATGGGCACGCGGCCGCGCGCGGCGATCCCGGCGATGGCGGCATCCGCGAGCGCCGCGAAGCGGGCCGCGTCCATCCCCTCCCCCGGCTCGACGAGATCGAGCAGGTGGTGCGGGGCGGCGGCGCGCTCCTCCGCGGTGGGCTTGGCGGTCCCGACGTCGAGCCCGCGGTAGACCTGCTGCGAGTCGGCGTTGACGATCTCGCCGCCGAGCCGGCGCGCCAGCGCGATGGCGAGCGCGGTCTTGCCGGACGCGGTCGGCCCGGCGACCACCACCAGCCGCATCAGCGAGCCCCGGCGCCCCGCGCCTCGAACAGCCCCGGGACGAGCGACGCCGCGCGCGCGAGCAGCGGCTCGAGGTCCTCCGGCAGCGGCGCCGCCGCCGAGGCCACCGGCACACCCGCGGCGCCGAGCAGCCGGACCGTGATCCGCAGCCCGCCCGACGCGTCGCGCTCCAGGCGCGCCAGGACGCGGCGACCGGCCTCGAGCGCCTCGGCCACCGTGCGCGGGCAGTCCTCGCCCCGGCAGGTGCCGAGCGCCTCGGCGCGCGCCACCACCTCCAGCTCGGGGGCGCCGTCCGGGCAGATCGCGTCGGCGCGGGCCGCCTCGGCGACCGCCGCGCAGAGCCGCTCGGTCACCGCCCCGACGATCGCGGCCGCGACGCCGCGGTCCGCGGTGACCTCGAGGACCACCGGGCCGCCGGCGGCGGGGCCGCGGGCCGGAGCCCGCGCGGGCGCCGGCGTCGAGGGCGGCGTCGGGGCCGGCCCGGGCGCGGCGGCGAGGACGAGCGCGAGCGCGGCGAGGGGCGCGAGCGGCATGGCGGCTACCCCGAGACCCGCGCGGCGAGCTCGGAGAGCGCCACCGGCGTCTCCTCGCGCGTCTGCAGGTCCTTCAGCTTGGCCTGCCCGGTCGCGACCTCGTTGCCGCCGAGCACCACCGCCCACCGCGCGCCGACCCGCTCCGCCTGCTTGAACTGCGCCTTCAGCTTGCCGCCGCGCGGATCGAGCTCGCAGGCGATCCCGGCCCGCCGCAGCCCGGCCGCGAGCCGCAGCGCCTCGAGCGCGCCGGTCGCGTCCGCGCTGACGAAGAACACCGCCGGCCGCCGCTCCGGCATGGCGCGGCCCACCTTCTCCAGGATCATCGAGAGGCGCTCCTCGCCGAGGGCGAAGCCGATGCCCGGCGTGGGCGGGCCGCCGAGCGTCTCGACCAGCCGGTCGTACCGGCCGCCGCCCGCGACCGCGGACTGGGACCCGAGCGCGTCGGAGGTGAACTCGTACGCGGTGCGCACGTAGTAGTCGAGCCCGCGCACCAGCCGCGGCTCGACGCGGTACGCGACGCCGAGCGCGTCGAGGCCGGCCTTCACCTGGTCGAAGTGCGTCCGGCACGGCTCGCAGAGCCGCTCCAGCAGCTGCGGCGCCTGCTCCAGCACCGGCTGGCAGGACTCGACCTTGCAGTCGAGCACGCGGAGCGGGTTGCGCTCGATGCGGTCCTTGCAGTCGGCGCAGAGCGCGCCCTGGTTCGCGACCAGGTACGCCTTCAGGTCGGCGAGGTAGGCGGGGCGGCACTGCGCGTCGCCCACGGAGTTGAGCTTCAGCTCCGCGGTCACGCCCAGCCGCGCGAAGTAGTCCGCGAGCAGCGCGATCTGCTCCGCGTCCAGGTACGGCTCGGCGACGCCGAACGCCTCGCAGCCGATCTGGTGGAACTGGCGGTAGCGGCCCTTCTGCGGCCGCTCGCGCCGGAACATCGGGCCCATGTAGAACCACTTCTGCGGGCCCTCCACGAACGCGCCGTGCTCGATGAACGCGCGCACCGTGCCGGCGGTGCCCTCGGGGCGCAGCGCGAGCAGCTCCTCGCCCTTGTCCTCGAAGACGTACATCTCCTTGTTGACGATGTCGGTGGCCTCGCCGACGCCGCGGGCGAACAGCGCCGCGTGCTCCACGGCCGGGGTCCGCACCTCGCGGTAGCCGTACAGCGCGAACACCTCGCGCGCGACCGACTCCATCTCGTGCCAGCGGGCGACGTCCGCGGGGAGGACGTCGTTCATGCCCTTCACGCCGTTGATCTTCACGCCGGCATGGATACCAGAGCCCCGCGCGTGATGCACGGGGAGGTGGCAGGCCGGCGGCGCGCCGCGGCCTACGCCGCGCCGCCGAGCGGCTCGCCGACCCGGACCCGCACCCCGGGCGCGAGCCGCGGGTCGAGGCGCGCCTTCCCGGGCTCGAAGAGCAGGATCACGGTGGAGCCCATCTCGAAGGCCCCCAGCTCCTGCCCCTTCTCCACCGGGATCGGCGTCTCGTAGTCGTGCCGGCGCGGCGCCGCGCCGGGCAGGTTGGTGAAGGGGATGGAGGGGTCGTAGTAGGCGCACACCCGGCCCACCACCGTGGCCCCCACCGCCACCACCGCGCAGGCGCCGAGCGGCGTCTCCAGCACCGTCACCAGCCGCTCGTTCAGCGCGAACAGGCCGCGGACGGTGCGGACCGAGGCCGGGTTCACCGGCCAGAGCTTCCCCGGCACGTACCGCCAGCCGGTCACCTTCCCGCCCAGCGGGAAGTGGATGCGGTGGTAGTCCTTCGGCGCGAGGTAGAGGGTGGCGTAGGCGCCGCCGGCGAACCGGGCGGCGAGCGCCTCGTCGCCCAGCAGCGCGGCGGCCGGGTAGTCGATGCCCTTCGCCTGCACCAGGCGGCCGGCCTCGACCCGGCCCGTCTCCGAGACCGCCCCGTCCACCGGCGATGCCACCACCCGCTCCCCGGGCGCGATGGGCCGCAGCCCGGGCCGCAGGGGGCGCGCGAAGAACTCGCCGAACGTCCGGTAGACGTCGAGGTCCGGGCACTCCGAGAGGTCGATCCCGTAGCGCCGCGCGAACGCCCGCATGGCGGCGAGGCGCACCGGGACCGGCGCGCGCCAGCGCGTGAGCGCGCCGACGGCGCGCGAGAGGGCGTTCTTGGGCAGGAGCCGCAGGGCGGAGATGAAGAGGCGGTCGTTCATGGAGCGCGCGGAGTCTAGCAGCGCGCGCCCGCGGCGGGCCCCGTTTTTCGCGGTGCGGCCGGCGCGGCCCCGGGCCAGGCTCTCGCGCCGGAGGTGGCTCCCATGGACGCGATCCGCGCACCGCGAGGGAGCGCCCTCTCCTGCCGAGGCTGGGTGCAGGAGGCGGCGCTCCGCATGCTGATGAACAACCTCGATCCGGACGTGGCCGAGCGGCCCGACGACCTGGTGGTCTACGGGGGCACCGGCAAGGCGGCCCGCGACTGGGAGAGCTACCGGCGCATCGTCGCGGCGCTTAAGGCGCTCGGCGACGACGAGACGCTGCTCGTGCAGAGCGGCAAGCCGGTGGGCGTCCTCGGCACGCACCCGGACGCGCCGCGGGTGCTCATCGCGAACTCGAACCTGGTCCCGCGCTTCGCCACCTGGGAGCACTTCTGGGACCTCGAGGCGCGCGGGCTCATGATGTACGGGCAGATGACGGCGGGCTCCTGGATCTACATCGGCAGCCAGGGGATCCTGCAGGGCACCTACGAGACGTTCGCGCAGGCCGGCCGCACGCACTTCGGCAGCGACGAGCTCGCGGGCCGGCTGGTGCTGTCCGGCGGCCTCGGCGGGATGGGCGGCGCGCAGCCGCTCGCGGCCACGCTGCTCGGCGCGGCGTTCCTGGGCGTGGACGTGGACCCGGCCCGCATCGAGAAGCGGCTCGCGACGGGCTACCTCGACGAGCGCGCCGCCGACCTCGACGACGCGCTGGCCCGGCTGGAGGCGGCGCGCCGCGCCCGGCGGCCGCTGTCGGTGGGCCTGGTCGGCAACGCCGCCACGGTCTACGCCGAGCTGGCCCGCCGCGGGGTCGCGCCCGACCTCGTCACCGACCAGACCTCCGCCCACGATCCGCTGAACGGCTACGTCCCCGCCGACGTGCCGCTCGCGGATCTCCCCGCGCTGCGCGCCCGCGACCCCGAGGGCGTGGTGCGGCGGGCCAAGGAGTCCATGGCCCGCCAGGTCGAGGCGATGCTGGCGATGCGGCGCCTGGGCAGCCACGTGTTCGACTACGGCAACAACCTGCGCGCCGGCGCGCGGGAGGCGGGGCTCGCGGACGCGTTCGCCTACCCCGGGTTCGTCCCCGCCTACATCCGGCCCATGTTCTGCGAGGGCAAGGGCCCGTTCCGCTGGGTGGCGCTGTCCGGCGACCCGGCCGACATCGCGCGCACCGATCGCGCCGTGATGGAGCTGTTCCCGGAGAACGCCGGCCTGCGCCGCTGGCTCGACCTCGCCGCCCGCAAGGTCCGCTTCCAGGGGCTGCCCGCGCGCATCTGCTGGCTGGGCTACGGCGAGCGGGATCGCGCCGGGCTGGCCTTCAACGAGCTGGTGCGGCGGGGCGAGGTGAAGGCGCCCATCGTCATCGGCCGCGACCACCTCGACTGCGGCTCGGTGGCCTCGCCGAACCGCGAGACCGAGGCCATGAAGGACGGCTCGGACGCGGTGGCCGACTGGCCCATCCTGAACGCGCTCGTCAACGCGGTGAACGGGGCGTCCTGGGTCAGCTTCCACCACGGCGGCGGGGTGGGCATCGGCTGGAGCCTCCACGCCGGCCAGGTCATCGTGGCGGACGGGACGGATGCGGCGGCCCGCCGCGTCGCCCGGGTGCTGCGCAGCGACCCGGCCATGGGGGTGCTCCGTCACGCGGACGCGGGCTATCCGGAGGCCGAGCGCGTCGCGCGGGAACGGGGTATCAAGCTCCCGTGAGCCGCCCCACCGCGACCCTGGTCCTCCGCAACGCCGTCGTCGCCACCTGCGACCGCGGCCCCTCCGACGCCGGCCTGCTCCCCGGGGCCGCGGTGGCCGTCGAAGGGCGGCGCGTCGCGTGGGTCGGCCGCGATCGCGATCTCGAGGCCGAGGTGAACGCGGGGGGCGCGCAGGTGATCGACGCCCGCGGCGGCCTCGTCACCCCGGGGCTGGTGGACTCGCACACGCACCTCGTCTTCGCGGGCGAGCGCGCGGGCGAGTTCGCGCTCCGCTGCGCCGGGCGCAGCTACCTGCAGGTGGCGCTGTCCGGCGGCGGGATCGCGGTCACCACCCGCGCGACCCGCGCCGCGCCGGACGAGCAGCTGCTCGCGGACGCCGCCGCCCGCGCCCGCCGCCTCATCGCCCAGGGCGTCACCACCATCGAGGTGAAGAGCGGCTACGGCCTGGACGCCCCGGAGGAGCTCCGGCTCCTGCGGATCGTCCACCGGCTCGGCGACGCGCTCGGCGGGGACGCGACCATCCTGCCCACGCTGCTGTTCCACGCGGTGCCGCCGGAGCAGGTCGGCGACCGGGCCGGGTTCGTGCGCGAGGCGTGCGCCTCGCTCATCCCCCAGGTCGCGCGCGAGCGGCTGGCGGGGTTCTGCGACGTCTTCGTGGAGGACGGCGCCTTCGCGCCCGACGAGGCCCGGCTGCTGCTGCAGGCCGCGAAGGACCGCGGGCTGGTGCCGCGCGTCCACGCCGAGCAGCTCACCGCGGGCGGCGGCGCGCGGCTGGCCGCGGAGCTCGGCTGCTCCAGCGCCGATCACCTCGAGGAGCTGGACGACGCCGGGGTCGCCGCGCTGGCCGAGGCGCGCGTGGTGGCCGGGCTGCTGCCGCTCTCGACCCTGTTCCTCGGCTCGGAGCGGTACGCGCCGGCGCGGCGGCTGCTCGAGGCGGGCGTGCCGGTCTCGCTCGCCACGAACATGAACCCCGGCAGCGCCATGAGCGAGAACGTCGGGCTCACCCTGTCGCTGGCCTGCCTGAAGCTCGGGCTGACGCCCGCCGAGGCGCTGGTCGCGTTCACCGCCGGCGGCGCGAGGGCGCTGCGCCAGCCGGACCTGGGCCGCATCGCGCGCGGGGCGGACGCCGACCTGGTGCTGTGGGGCTGCGGCTCGCCCGAGCACCTCGCCTGGCACATGGCGGTCAACCACGCGCTCGCGGTGGTGAAGCACGGGCGGGTGGTGCACCAGGCTCCGGCCGTCGCGATGGTGGACTGCCGCTGAGGCGCGCGTGCGGGTCGGGCTGCTCTCGGACACGCACGGCCTGCTCGACCCCGCCCTGCCCGCGCTGTTCCGCGGCTGCGCCCTGCTGGTCCACGCCGGCGACGTGGTCCGGCCGGAGATCCTGGACGCGCTCGCGGAGGTCGCGCCCGTCGCCGCGGTCCGCGGGAACAACGACCGGGATCCCGCGTTCGACGCGCTGCCCGAGACCGTGCGGCTCGCGCTCGGCGCGCTGCGCGCGCTGGTGGTCCACGACCTCGGCCCGCGCGACCGGCCCCGCCCGCCGGCGCGCCCGCTCCTCGCGCGCGATCCGCCCGAGCTGGTGATCCACGGCCACTCCCACCGCCCCGGCGCGGCGCGCCTCGGCCCCACGCTCTACGTGAACCCCGGCAGCGCCGGGCCGCGCCGCTTCCGGCTGCCGCGCACCGCCGCCATCCTCACCGTGCGCGGGCGCCACGCGCAGGTGGCGTTCTACGAGCTGGGCGCCGGCCGCCCGCTGCCGTTCGGGCCCCCGGTGGACGCGGCGCTCTGACGAGCACGCGAGGCGATCCCGCCCCCGTGGCGGGCGCGCCCCCGCCCGGATTGGATCGGCGGGCGGCGCCCTGCTAGATTCCCTGCGTCCGCGATGTGCCGCCTCTTCGGTCAGCACGCCCACCCCGGCCGCGATGCCTGCGAGCCGCTCTGCAGCGCAGAGAACGCCCTCCGGTTCCAGTCGCACCGGCACCCGCACGGCTGGGGGATCGGCTGGTACGTGCAGGGGTCGCCGCTCGTGCGCCGGGGCATCCTCCCCGCCCACGCCGACGCCGCCTTCGTCGAGGCGGGGCGCGAGATCCGCTCGGCGGTGGTGGTCGCGCACGTGCGCGAGGCCAGCGTCGGGCCGGTGCTCCGCGAGAACACCCACCCGTTCGTGCACGATCGCTGGGTGTTCGCGCACAACGGGACGGTCGCCCGCTTCAAGGACGACGCGGACGTGCGCGAGGGGATCCTCGCCGAGATCGACCCCGACCTGCGCGGCCGCATCCGCGGCGACACCGACAGCGAGCGCTGCTTCTACCTGTTCCTGACGCGGCTGCGCGCGCGCGGCGGGCTCGAGGCGCCCGGCGTCGAGGCGGTGCGCGCGGCGCTCGCGGCCACGACCGACGTCCTGCTGCGCATCGCGGACGCGGTGCCGTCGCCGAAGCCGAGCTCGCTCACCTTCCTCGTCTCGGACGGCCGGCTCCTCGCCGCCTGCCGCCGCGGCCGCACGCTGCACGCCGCGAGCGACGCCGGGCCGCGCCACGCGTTCGTGGTGGCGAGCGAGCGGATCGGCCGAGCCCCTTGGAGCGAGGTGCCCGAGGGAGGCTTCGTCGCCACCGAGGACGGGATCCGGGTGGTTGACGCGCCGCTGCACGCGCCCTGAGCCCCTCCGCGCGGGGACGATCCCGGCGCTTCCACCTGCCCCGTGCATCGCAGGCGCTGCGGCTCGACCCGCCCGCGCGACCCCCGCCGTGAGGCCGTCGCGGGTGATTTCCCCCTGTACGCTCGTGGCGAGGTTCCGATCGCTTCGACGCTGTGCGGAGGGGCCATGCGTCCGACGATCCTCGCGGTGCTGTCCGCGCTGGCTGCGTTCGCGCCGGCGCGCGCCCCGGCCCAGACCGAACCGGACCGCTGGGACGAGATCCACGCCGGGCTGCTGTCGGAGCCGGTGTCCACCTGCGTCGGGTGCCACGAGGAGGCGGCCCGCCTGCACGCCGCACACCCCGTGGACGTGACCTACGCCCCCGACGCGTCCGGCATGCTGCGGCCCCGCGCGGAGGTGGAGCGGCGCGGCGTGGCCCTGCCGGCCGGGAAGGTCCACTGCTGGAGCTGCCACTCGGCGAGCTCGCGCTGGCGGTTCCACCTGTTCCTGCCCCAGGGGACGACGGCGCGCCGGCGCGTGATCCCGGGGGTGGAGAGCACCTACGAGGACCCGCCGGGCGACGTGCTCGTGGACGGCTCGGACGTGAGCCCGAAGCCGCTCTGCCTCGCCTGCCACGCGTTCGACTGAGGCCCCGCTCAGCGCGAGCGTCGGCCCGCGCGCGCGGTCCGGGGCGCCGGGCGCCGCGCGCGCCCCGGCGGCGCGACCAGCGCCCGCGCCAGCGCCGCGTGCCGAGCGCCCACGCCCTCCAGCTCCAGGTGCCGGACGTCCGGCCGCGCGGCGTCGTGCGAGAGCCGCAGGGTGAGCCGCTCCGCGGGGAGCGCCCCGGGGATGCGGTCCGCCCACTCCACGAGCAGCGCGCCCTCCCCGCCCACCAGGTCGCCGAAGCCGGTCCCGTACAGCTCGTCCTCGTCCGCGATCCGGTAGAGGTCGGCGTGGTGCACCGGGATGCGTCCGCCGTAGGTGGCGACGATCGCGAAGGTGGGGCTGGAGACCTCGCCGGGCGGGACGTTCGCGCCCTCGCAGGCGCCGCGGACGAGCTGCGTCTTGCCGGCCCCGAGGTCGCCCTCGAGCGCCACCACGTCGCCGGGCCGGAGCAGCCCGCCCAGCCGCGCGCCGAGGCGGCGGGTGGCCGCCGCCGACCGCGTGGTCCGCCGCGCCGTGAAGCGCTCGCCGCTCATCTCCGGCATTCCGCCCACACCTCCCCGATGGCCGCGCCCAGATCGCTGGCGAGCAGCCCGCGCTCGCCGAGCCGCCGCGCGGCCAGGTCGCCGGCGCGCCCGTGGACCCACGCGCCCGCACGCCCCGCCGCCCCGGGCGCGAGCCCGGCCGCGAGCAGCGCCCCGCACAGCCCGGCCAGCACGTCGCCGGTGCCGCCGGTGGCCATGCCGGGGTTGCCGGTCGGGATCACCGCCGGAGGGCCGGACGGATCCGCCACCACCGTGCGCGCGCCCTTCAGCACCACCGTCGCGGCCCAGGCGCTCGCCTGCCGGGCCGCGAGGCCGATGCGGTCGCGCTGCACCTCGGCGGTGGAGAGGCCGCACAGCCGGGCCATCTCGCCGGGGTGCGGGGTGAGCAGCAGCGGCACGCCCGCCCCGGCGAGCCGCTCCGCCTGCCCCGCGACGGCGTTGAGCGCGTCGGCGTCGAGCACCGCCGGCAGGCCCGCGCGCGAGAGCAGCTCGAGGAGCAGCGCGCCGGTGCCGTCGCCGCGCGGGATCCCCGGCCCGATCACCAGCGCGTCGGCGGCGGCCGCCGCCTCCAGCAGCGGGCCCAGGTCGGACGCGTCGAGCGGCCCCGCCCCCGGGAGCGCCGCGCTCATCGCCTCCGGGCGTCCGGCGAGCGCCATGGGCAGGACCTCCGCCCGCGCCGCCAGCGTCACCAGCCCGGCGCCGCCGCGCAGCGCGCCGGTGAGCGCGAGGTGCGCCGCGCCGGTCTTGCCGGGCGAGCCGGCGATCACCAGCACCCGGCCCGCGTCGCCCTTGTGCGCCTCCGGGTCGCGCGGCGGGACCAGCGCGCGGGCCTCGTCCTCGACGAGCAGCTCGGCCTCGGCCGGCACCTGCGCCGCCGCCTCCGGCGGGATGCCGATGTCGGCCACCGTCACCTCGCCGGCGTGGGCCGGGCCCGGGTGGAGCACCAGGCCGCGCTTCTGGAACGCGAAGGTGACGGTGCGATCGGCGCGGACGCAGGCCTCGCCCAGCGGCTGGCCGGTGTCGGCGGACAGGCCGGAGGGCACGTCCACCGCCAGCACCCGCGCCCCGGCGCGGCGCGCCGCCTCGATCCGCGAGATCGCCGCGGCGAAAGCGCCCTCGGGGGCGCGCGACAGGCCGGTCCCGAAGATCGCGTCCACCACCACGTCGCCCGGGCCGGCCTCGAGCGGCGCGTCGGCGGCCTCGGCCACCACCCCGGCGGCCTCCGCCCGCGCGCGCTCGGCGCGGGCGTCCTGGGTCAGCCGCGCCGCGTCGACCAGCGAGACCACCCGCACCGCCCGCCCGGCGCCCACCAGCAGGCGCGCCACCACCCAGCCATCCCCGCCGTTGTTGCCGCCGCCGCAGACCACCGCGAAGCGGCCCCCCGGCCCGGCCAGCCCGCGTGCCGCGTCGGCCGCCGCCCGTCCGGCCCGCTCCATCAGCTCGAGCGAGGGGATCCCCAGGCCGTCGATGGCGGCCCGGTCGATCGCGCGCATCTCCGCCGCGCCCACCAGCCTCATGGCCCGGTCCCCTCCAGGATCACCGCCGCGACCGCCACGCCGGCGTCGTGCGTGAGCGTGAGGTGCACGCGCGCGACGCCCAGGCGCCGCGCCGCGTCCGCCGCGAGGCCGTCGAGCGCCAGCGACGGGGCGCCGCTGCCGCGCTCCACCACCAGGTCCAGCCAGCGGACCCCCTCCGGCGTCCCGAGCGCCTTCACCGCCGCCTCCTTCGCGGCGAAGCGCGCGGCGTACCGGGTGGCCCGGTCCTGCCGCGCGTCGCAGTAGGCGCGCTCGGAGGGCGCGAACACCCGCGCCAGGAACCGCTCCGCGCGCGCGGGCGGGCCGGCCAGGATCCGCTGGATCCGGGCCACCTCCACCACGTCCAGGCCGAGCCCCAGGATCACGCCCGCTCCTCGCTCGCCGGGCGGCGCCCCGCGCTACGGGCGCGCCTCGCGCAGCAGCTCGCGCATCTCGCGCACCGCGCGCTCGAACCCCACCAGCACCGCCCGCGCCACGATCGAGTGGCCGATGTTCAGCTCCTCGATCTCCGGGATGGCGGCCACCGGCACCACGTTCTGGTAGTTGAGCCCGTGGCCCGCCGCCACGCGCAGCCCGAGCTTCGCGGCCGCCTTGCACGCGTCGATGACGCGCGACAGCTCGCGCCGGCGATCCGACGCGAGCCGCGCGTCGCAGTAGCGCCCGGTGTGCAGCTCCACCACCTCCGCCTCGGCGCGGTGGGCCGCCTTCACCTGGTCGAGGTCCGGGTCGATGAACAGCGACACCTCGATCTCGGCGTCGCGGAGCGTCTTCACCACCTTGCGCACGTGCTCGCGACCGCCCACCACGTCCAGGCCGCCCTCGGTGGTCAGCTCCTCGCGCCGCTCCGGCACCAGGGTGGCGATGTCCGGCTTCACGCCGTACGCGATCTTCACCATGTCCTGCGTGGCGGCCATCTCGAGGTTGAGCCGGCTCGAGACGGTCTTCCGCAGCACCTGGAGATCGCGCTCCTGGATGTGCCGGCGGTCCTCGCGCAGGTGGATGGTGATCTGGTCGGCGCCGCCCATCTCGGCGAGCACCGCGGCGGCGACCGGGTCCGGGTACTGGGTGCGGCGCGACTGGCGCAGGGTCGCGACGTGATCGACGTTGACTCCGAGGCGTGCGGGCATGGCGGCGGGAGTCTACCGCGGAACCCGCTCCACCGCCGAGGTTCGTGCCCTCGCCCCGCCGCGGGCGCCCGGCCCGGCGGCCGAGGCCGCTCGATCCGGCTCGCCGCCGGGGCGCGCGGCGCTACCCGATCGCCTGGCGCAGCTCGGCGGCGATGCCGTCCGCGAGCGCCCGGGCGCGCTTCGCGTCGGGCCCCTCGACCAGGACCCGCACCTTGTTCTCGGTGCCGGAGGCCCGGACCAGCACCCGCCCCTCGGCCCCGAGCGCCTTCTCCGCGGCGGCGATGGCCTTCACCACCGAGGGCAGCTCGGCCACGGGCCGCTTCTCGCGCACCTCCACGTTGACGAGCGCCTGCGGGACCGGCTCGAAGCAGCGCGCCAGCTCGGACAGCGGCTTGCCCTCGCGCACCATCACCGCCAGCACGTTCAGGCCGGCCGCCACGCCGTCGCCGGTGGTGACGTGGTCGAGGAACACCAGGTGCCCGGACTGCTCGCCGCCGAACGAGTAGCCGCTCCGGCGCATCTCCTCGACCACGTACCGGTCGCCCACCGCGGTCCGCACCACCTTGCCGCCGAGCGGCGCGAGCGCCCGCTCCAGCCCCAGGTTCGACATGACGGTGGCCACCACGGTCTTCTTGGCGAGCGCCTTGCGGGCGAGCAGGTCGCGGCCCACCAGCGCCATGATGGCGTCGCCGTCCACCACGTTACCGTGCTCGTCGGCCAGGATCACCCGGTCGGCGTCGCCGTCGAGCGCCAGCCCGAGGTTCGCGCCGTGGCGCTTCACCGTGCGGGCCATCGACTCCGGGTGGACGGCGCCGCAGGCGTCGTTGATGTTCTTGCCGTCGGGCTTGACGTTGAGCGGGATCACCTTGGCGCCCAGCTCCTCGAACACCACCGGCGCGACGTGGTAGGCGGCGCCGTGGGCGCAGTCCACCACCACCGTCAGCCCCTCCAGCGTCAGCTCCTTCGGGAAGATGGTCTTCAGGAACTGCGCGTAGCGGCCGATGGCGTCGTCGATGCGCTTCGCCTTGCCGATCCGGGTGGCCGTGGGGCGGAGCGCGCGGAACTCCTCGGCGCCGGCGTCGTCCTCCCCTGCGTCCAGCACCAGCCGCTCGATCTGCAGCTCCAGCTCGTCGGGCAGCTTGAAGCCGTCGCGCGAGAAGAACTTGATGCCGTTGTCCTGGTACGGGTTGTGGCTGGCGCTGATCACCACGCCCGCGTCGGCGCGCATCGAGTGGGTCACGAACGCGATGCCTGGCGTGGGCAGCGGGCCGCACAGCATCACGTCCACGCCCATGGAGGAGATCCCGGAGGCGATGGCCTGCTCGAGCATGTAGCCGGAGAGCCGGGTGTCCTTGCCGATCACGATCCGGTGCCGGTGCGGCCCGCTCCGCACGATGTAGGCGAGCGCGCGGCCGAGCTGGAGCGCCATCTCGGCGGTCATGGGGTGCACGTTCGCGACGCCGCGGACGCCGTCGGTGCCGAACAGGCGCCGCGCGAGCGGCGCGGGGCGGGCGGCGGGCGCCGCGGGGACGCCGTTGCGGGCGCCGGGGGTGCGGGGCGCGCGGCGCGGGAGGCCGACGGCGGGGCGGGTGCGGGTCGCGGGGGTGGTCATCGCGTCAACCTATGGGTGGGTGGGAGCGCCTTCAACGGGCGCGCGGTGGAGCTCGACGGAGCCTTGCGCAGGGTGGATCGCGTCCACGCGGAGCCCGCGCGGAAGGTGGAGCGCCTCGGAGCGGAGGTACCAGGTGGCCACGCCGGGCCCGCTGCGGGAGAGCTCGGCGCGGAGCACGAGCCCGGACGGATCGAGGGTGCGCAGGCGCGCCCACGGCCCCGAGATGGCCACGCTCACGTCGGTCGGGAGCGCCGGCTCCGCGGCCAGGTCCCTCGGGAGCGAGGCCACCACCGGGACCGTGTAGGTGGCGGTGACGCGGCGCTCGCCGCGGACCACCAGGAACAGGGCCACCGCCGCGGCCACCGCCAGCAGCGCCAGCGCGAGGTCAGATCGCCGCACGGGGCGCTCCCTGCCCGGCCGGGTGGGGCCCGCCCGCGGGCGCGGGGCGCCCGGCGGCGCCGCCGCTGCCGCGGCCCGCCGTCACGAACAGTGAATAGAGCAGCTTCCGCAGCGCCTTCTCGTCGAGCGCGCGGTGCAGCGTGCCCTCCAGCGCGACCGACACCTCGCCGCGCTCCTCGGACACCACCACCACCGCGGCGTCCACCTCCTCGGCGAGGCCCAGCGCGGCGCGGTGGCGGGTGCCCAGCTCCTGCGGCGCCTCCGCGGCGGAGAGCGGCAGCAGGCACCCGGCGGCGGCGAGGCGCGCGCCCTGGATCACCGCGGCGCCGTCGTGGATGGGCCCGGCCGGCAGGAAGATGGAGAGCAGCAGCTCGGAGGTGACCGCCGCGTCCACCCGCAGGCCGGAGTCGATGACGTCGGAGAGGTCGGCCGAGCGCTCCAGCACGATGAGCGCGCCGTGCCGGCGCCGCGCCAGCTCGCCGGCGGCCTTCACCACCGCGTCCACCGCACCGCGCTGGGTGGCGAGGTCGTCTCGCGACAGCGCGGCGAGCAGGCGCGAGGAGCGGCCCAGCTCGGCCAGCGCGCGGCGGATGTCCGACTGGAACAGGACGATCACCCCGAAGATGAACGAGTAGCTGAGGAAGTGGCCGAGCACCCAGCTCAGCGTCTCCAGCCCGGCGACCTGCGCGCCGAGGTAGCCGAGGCCGAGCAGGAACAGCCCGAACAGCACCGCCACCGCGCGCGTGCCGCGGATGATGCGGAGCACGCGGTAGACGAGGTACGCGACGAGGCCGATGTCGACCAGCGCGAGCGCGAGGTCACCCAGCGAGACGTCGGGGCCGATGAGGTAGACGAGGATCCGCTGCAACGGGCTTCTCCGGCGCGGCAGTCTACAGCGGACCGGGAGCGCGCGCCGCTCCCCGGATCGCGGCCGCGACGTCGGCTGCCTGCCGGGCGGCCGCGACGTCGTGGACCCGCACCAGCTCCACGCCGGCCAGCACGCACGCGGTCACCGCCGCGAGCGTGCCGGGCAGGCGCTCCGCCGCGGGCGCGCCGGTGACCTTCCCGATGAAGCTCTTGCGCGACGGGCCCACCAGCAGCGGGCACCCGAGGCGCCGCAGCTCGCCGACCCGCGCCAGCAGCTCCAGGCTGTGCCGGGCGTCCTTCGCGAAGCCGAGCCCGGGGTCGAGCACCACGCGATCGCGCGGGATGCCGGCCGCCACGGCCCGGACGAGCGCCTCGTCCAGCTCGGCGGCCACCTCCTCGACCACGTCCGCATACACCGCGCGCGTGGCCATGTCGGCGAACGTGCCGCGCATGTGCTGGAGCACGATCGGCACGCCGGCCGCGGCGACCACGCCGCCCATGTCCGGGTCGGCGAGGCCGGTCACGTCGTTCACCAGGTCCGCCCCGGCCGCGAGCGCCTCCCGCGCCACCCGCGCCTTCCACGTGTCCACCGAGACCGGGAGCGTGAACCCGCGCGCGCGCAGCGCGGCGACGACCGGCACCACCCGCCGGAGCTCCTCCTCGACCGTCACCGGCGGCGCGCCGGGCCGGGTGGACTCGCCGCCCAGGTCCACCAGGTCGGCCCCCTCGTCCGCGAGCCGCAGCGCGTGCGCCACCGCCGCGTCGCGGTCCAGGAACCGGCCGCCGTCCGAGAAGGAGTCCGGGGTCGCGTTCACGACCCCCATGACGAAGGGGCCAGGCCCGTCGAAGAGCCTGGCCCCGATCCGCATCCGCATCGCGACGTGGTCTCCGGCCGGCGCCCGCGGGACGGGCGCCGCGGCCGATCAGGCCTTGCCCGCCGCCGGGACGCCGCCCACCGCGTCGAGCAGCCCGCCGCGCTTGCCGCCCTTCTCGGCCGGCGTCGGCACCATGGGCTTCGCCGGCGGGGGCCGGCTGATGGTGCCGCCGCCGAGCAGCACGTCGATGTCGGCCGCGTCGAGCGTCTCGTACTCGATGAGCGCGTCGGCGATGGCGTTCAGCAGCGGCTGGTTCTCGAGCAGGACCTTTTTCGCCCGCTCGTACTGCTCGGTGACGATCCGGTGCACCTCGGCGTCGATGTCGCGCGCGGTCTGCTCGGAGTACGTGTGCGCGGTCGCCATCTCGCGGCCGAGGAAGACCTCGCCCTCCTTCTTGCCGAAGGCGAGCGGGCCCATCTTCTCGCTCATGCCCCACTCGCACACCATGGAGCGGGCCAGGTTGGTCGCGACCTCGATGTCGTTCCCGGCGCCGGTGGTCTTCTGGCCGAAGGTGATCTCCTCGGCGAGGCGGCCGCCCATCAGGATGGCCACCTGGTTCAGCGCGAACTCCTGGTTCAGGTTGAGCCGATCCTCCTGCGGGAGCTGCTGGGTCAGGCCCAGCGCGCGGCCGCGGGGGATGATGGTCACCTTGTGCACCGGGTCGGTGCCCGGGAGGATCTTCGCGACCAGCGCGTGCCCGGCCTCGTGGATCGCGGTGGTGCGCTTCTCCTTCTCGGAGATGATCATCGAGCGCCGCTCGGTGCCCATGATCACCTTGTCCTTCGCGAACTCGAAGTCCTCGATGGCGAGCTTCTCCTTGTTGCGCCGCGCGGCGTAGAGCGCCGCCTCGTTCACGAGGTTCTCGATGTCGGCGCCGGAGAAGCCGGGGGTCCCGCGCGCGATCTGGGTGAGGTCCACCTGCGTGTCGAGCGGGGTCTTCTTGGTGTGCACCTTGAGGATGCCGAGGCGGCCGTTCAGGTCGGGGCGCGGCACCACGATGCGGCGGTCGAAGCGGCCCGGGCGCAGCAGCGCCGGGTCGAGCACGTCGGGGCGGTTCGTGGCGGCGATGAGGATGACGCCCTCGTTCGACTCGAAGCCGTCCATCTCCACGAGCAGCTGGTTCAGCGTCTGCTCGCGCTCGTCGTGGCCGCCGCCCAGGCCGGCGCCGCGGTGGCGGCCGACGGCGTCGATCTCGTCGATGAAGATGATGCAGGGCGCGTTCTTCTTGCCCTGCTCGAACAGGTCGCGCACGCGGCTCGCGCCGACGCCCACGAACATCTCGACGAAGTCCGAGCCGGAGATGGAGAAGAACGGGACGCCGGCCTCGCCGGCCACCGCGCGCGCCAGCAGCGTCTTGCCGGTGCCCGGCGGGCCCATCAGCAGCACGCCCTTCGGGATGCGGCCGCCGAGGCGCGTGAACTTCTTCGGGTCCTTCAGGAAGGAGATGATCTCCTCGAGCTCGTCGCGCGACTCGTCGATGCCGGCCACGTCCGCGAACGTGATCTTGTTGTGGTGCTCGGTCATCAGCTTCGCGCGCGACTTCCCGAAGCTCATCGCCTTCCCGCCGCCGGATTGCAGCTGGCGCATGAAGAAGAAGATGAGCAGGAACACGAACACGAGCGGCAGGTACTGCAGCACCACCGTCACCCAGAGCGAGTTCTGCTCGGGCTTCTGGTACGTCAGGTTGACGCCCTTCTCCCGCAGCTTCTCGGCGATGGTCGCCGAGGCGTCGATGGGCCCGGTCGTCACGAAGTCGGAGCCGTCGCGCAGGTGGCCGAAGTAGTCGAGGTCCTTGACCGTGACCTCCTTCACCTCGCCGGCCTCGACCTTCGACATGAACTGCGACCAGTTGTAGGACTTCGCTTCGCGGCCCCGCTGCTCGAACAGCTTCCAGAGCGCGATGAACATCACGATCAGGAAGACCCAGAGCAGGGCGGTCTTGTAGGACTGTCGCAAGGCTCGATTTCCCCTTCGGTGGAGCGTCGATCGACCGGAACCGACGGCGAGGTCCGACTCTTCCGCACCGCGCCCCGCGCCGCCAGGCGCCCGGCCAGGCGACGCCCGGGCCAGGTGCCCGTTATAACAGGCCCTCACCCCCTTTGCAGTACGAGCCGTCCGGGCCGGGCGCGGTCGAGATCCGCACGCGCAACCCGGCGCCCGAAGGGCCCAGCCCTTCCGCGACGGCGCCCAGCTCCGGAATCGCCAGCACGGCGCCCCCGGGTGCGGCGAGGAGCACCAGCCGATCCCGTGCCTCGCGCGGCACCTTCCGATCGATGAGCCAGCGCTTCAGCTTCGTCCCGCCCGGCCCGCCCTCCGGCCGGAAGCGGTCCCCCGGGCGGCGGGTCCGGAGGGTGAGCGGCCAGGGCACCGCGGCCGGCCGCGCGGCGCCGATCTCCACCCAGGCCTCCAGCGCCGGGAGCGCATACCTCCCCGGCCCCGGGACCTCCACCGGCGACACCTCGGGGACCGGCGCCGCGGGGCCGGCGAGCTCGAGCCGCCCGTAGCGGCACCGGGCGCGCCGCCCGCCCGGGAGCGCGACCTCGCCCGGGCGCCCGCGCCGCAGGAGCGCCAGCACCGCCGCCACGTGCTGCGCCTCGAGCGCCCGGCCGCTGCCGGTCGCGGCGCGCCAGAGCCGCCGCACCACCCGCCGCCGCACCGCGAGCGGCTCGCCCCGGAGCGCGGCCACGTCCACCGCGGTGCCGCCCCCCGCGACCGCGCGCGCCCGGCGATCGAGCGCGCGCTCGTCCTCGCGCGCCAGGTCGGCCGCGCGCGCCAGGGCCCGGTCCGCCGCCGGCGCCGCCGCCCGCAGCAGCGGCCAGAGCTCGAGCCGGAGCCGGTTCCGCGCGTAGCCCGGGACGGCGTTGGTGGGGTCGTCCGCCCAGCGCAGCCCGATCGCGCGCAGGTAGGCGTTCCCCTCCTCGCGCGTGCGATCGATGAGGGGCCGGATCACCGCGCCGCGGCGCGGCGGGATCGCGGCGAGCCCGCGCGCGCCGGCGCCGCGGAGCAGGCGCAGCAGCACGGTCTCGGCCTGGTCCCCCAGCGTGTGCCCGGTCGCGATCCGCGTGGCGCCGGCGCGCGCCGCCGCCTCGCGCAGCGCCGCGTAGCGCACCCGGCGGGCCTCGGCCTGCACGTTGCCGGCCCCCACCGCGAGGCGCCGCTCCTCGAGCGGCACGCCGAGCCGCGCGCACGCGGCGCGGGCCGACGCCGCCTCGGGCTCGCTGCCCGCGCGCAGCCCGTGGTCCAGGTACAGGGCCCGCACCTCCGCGAGCGCGCCGGCGTCGCGCAGCGCGGCGAGGGCGGCGAGCAGGGCCGTCGAGTCGGCGCCGCCCGAGAGCGCCACGAGCACGCGGTCCGCGGGGCCGAACAGCCGCCGGCGGCGGGCGGTCTCGAGCACGGCGGCGGGGTACGGGTGGAGGTCAGGGCGTCGCATGCAGGAGGGGCTCCTCGGCCCCGGCGCGGAGGTGCGCGGGTCGGACGTGCACCGGACCTCGACCCGCGCCGGGAATGCGAGCGCCGGGCGGCGGGTTCGAGTGGCTGGAGCGAGCAGCCTGCCGCCATCCCCGTCGCGGCTGCAAGTTGCGGGATCCGTTGTGGAATGCGATGTTGGGTCGCCGGTGTTGACGACCGTGCAGGATGGAACAAGTTTGTGGCGCTGGGCCTAGGGGTCCCCCCCCTCCCCCTCTGGGCCCACGGAGAGCCGGCAGCGATGCCGGCTCTCTTCTTTGGTGCTGCCCGAACCGCCCCATCACCACGCCTCCGCCTCCAGCAACCGCGCGGGGATCTGCGCGCTCGCGCCCGCCCCGCCGCGACCCGGGCGAGCGAGACCTCGTCGCGCCAGCCTCACGGTGGGTGCGCCCCGTCGGGTGGATGAAAGCTTGACCGATGGAGCGATCCCAGCGTACAACGCCGTCGTTTGCCCCACAGCATGGAGCAGTGATGGCCGGCACCGACAAGCGCAAGCAGTCCCTGTACTTCCCCGAGGACATGCTGAACGAGATCCAGGCGGAAGCGAACCGGCAGGACCGGTCGCTCTCGTGGATCGTCCAGCAGGCCTGGCGCATCGCCCGCGGCGAGATCATGCGCTTCCCGTCCGTCAACGACGTGCTGTCCGGCGTCGCGCGGGAGGACGAGCGCGAGGAGAAGGGCATCTAGGCAGCGGCCCTCGCCGCCGACGCTTCGAGAGCTTTCGCGAGCCCGCACCGGTCCATCCGGTGCGGGCTCGCCTTTTTCGCGTCGCCCTTTTGACCGCGGGCATGGGCGGGCAGTACCCTCGTCGAGCCCCGCCCCCGACCTGCCGATGCAAAAGCCCCCCCTGCCCGACCCTGCCGCGGCGCCGTCCGAGGACGGCTTCGTGGAGCTCGACGACGACTCCTACGCGCCCCCCGCCGACCTGGACGGCGACGGCCCCCCGCGCCCCCGCGCCCCGGCGCCCGGCGCGTCGCGGCCGCCCGGCCGCTCCCGGGTGACGCTCATCGCCGGCGCCGGCGTGGTCCTGCTGATCGGCGCCGCGCTGCTCGCCTACCGCGCGCACCACCGCCACCAGGCGCTCCAGGCCGGGATGCAGCGGGCCGAGGAGCTGATCCGCCTCGACACCGCAGCCGGCTACCGCGAGGCGGCGGACCTGCTGGAGCCGCTCGCGGCGCTCGACCCGCTGGAGGCCGCCAGCCTGCGTGCCTACGCGCTCGCGGCGCTGCACGTGGACTACCGCGACGAGGGCGCCGGCGCGCAGGCCGAGGCGCTGCTCGTCGAGCCCGGCCGCGCCGCCGAGGTGCCGCGCTGGGCCAGCCTGGCGAGCGGCATCCTGGCGCTGTCGCGGCGCAGCCTCGGCGACGCCACCGCCGCGTCGGCCGCGGCGCAGGGCTCGCCGTTCGCCGACGCGCTGCAGGCGCGCATCGCGCTCGCGGCCGGCTCGCTCGCCGCCGCCGCCGACGCGGCCCAGGCCGCCGCCGCCGATCGCGCGCTGCCGGCCGGCCTCGCCCTGCACGGCGACACCGCGCGCCGTGCGCGCGGCGACGCGGCCACGGCCCGCGCGGCGTACGCGGCCGCCCTGACCGCCTCGCCGACGCACCCGCGCGCCGCCTACGGGCTCGCCAAGCTGGCCCTCGCCGGCGACGCGCCCGCGACCGACGCGGTGAAGGCGCTCGAGCGCCTGACGGCGGACGCCGCCGGCACGCCCGCGCCCGAGCGCGCCCGCGCGGCGCTCCACCTCGCGGCGCTGCGGATCCGCGCCGGCGATCGCGCCGCGGCCGCCGCGGCGCTCGACGGCGCCGGCCTCGGCCCCGGGGCGCGCGACTGGGCCGGCCGGGCCGCCGAGGTGGAGGCGCGCGCCCGCGGCCCGTACCGCGCGGTGGCGGGCGCGCCGCCCTCGGTGTCGAGCGCCTGCGACGACGATCCCGCCGTGGTCGCCGCCGTGCTCCCGCCCGAGCCGAGGCCCGAGCCGCCGCCCAGGCCCGCGCCGGTCCGCAAGGCGACGGCCGCGAAGGCCGCCGCCAAGGCGGGCACCCGCAAGACGGCGACGCCCGCGAAGAAGCCCGCCTCCCGCACGGCGGCCAAGCGCACCTCGCGAACTGCCCGCTGACCGGGCAGCCGGGGCGCCTCGACCGGCGCGGCTGCCCGCGGGCAGGGCAGCGGGATGCCGCCGAGTCGGGCACCGCACCACGAACGGGCTCCGGAACGCCCGGGATCCGCGCAGGTGCGGCGGGCACGGACGCTGCAGTGGCCCGGGGAGCGCGCCCCGCGCCCCCTGCCCCGGAGGCTCCGTGAAGAAGCTCCTCGCACCGCTGCTGCTGGCCCTGCCCGCGCTCGCGTCCGCCGCCGACGGCATCGACACCGGCGACACCGCCCTCGTGCTCGTGAGCGCCGGGCTGGTCATGCTCATGACCCCGGGCCTCGCGTTCTTCTACGGCGGCCTGGTCCGCGCCAAGAACGTCGTCCACACCATGAATCTGTCGATCGTGTGCATGGCGATCGTGGGCGTGCTGTGGGCGACGGTCGGCTACTCGCTCGCGTTCGCCCCCGGGCCCGGCGCGCTCGACCGCGTGGTGGGCGGCCTGCGCTGGGCCGGGCTCGCCGGCGTGGGCGACGCGCCCGAGCCGTCCCTCGCGGCCACGGTGCCGCACTCCGCGTTCATGCTCTTCCAGGCGATGTTCGCCGTGATCACGCCGGCGCTCATCTCGGGCGCGGTGGTCGAGCGCATGCGCATCAAGGCCTACGTGCTGTTCGTCGCGCTGTGGAGCCTGGTGGTGTACACGCCGGTGGCGCACTGGGTGTGGGCGCCGGGCGGCTGGCTCCGCAACCTCGGCGTCCTCGACTTCGCCGGCGGCACGGTGGTGCACGTGAACGCCGCCGCGGCGGCGCTGGTGGGCGCGGTGGTGCTGGGCAAGCGCCGCGGCCTGCGCGCCCCCACGGTGCTCCCGCACAGCGTCCCGTTCGCCATCCTCGGCGCGGGCCTGCTCTGGTTCGGCTGGCTCGGCTTCAACGGCGGCAGCGCGCTGGCCGCGAACGGCCTGGCCAGCACCGCCTTCGCGAACACCTTCTTCGCGCCGGCGGCGGCGGCCGCCGCCTGGGGGCTCGCCGAGCTGCTGATGCACGGGAAGGTCTCGGGCGTCGGGCTCGCCTCCGGCGCGGTGGCCGGCATGGTGGCCATCACGCCGGCCGCCGGCTTCATCCGGCCCGGCGCGAGCCTGGTGCTCGGGGCGGTCGCCGCGCTCGCCTCCTTCGGCGCCATCCGGCTGCGCCCGCGGCTCGGGCTGGACGACGCGCTCGACGTGTTCGCGGTCCACGGCGTGGCGGCCACGCTCGGCGCGGTGCTCACCGGCGCGCTCGCCACCACCTCGGTGAACGCCGCCGGCGCGGACGCGAGCCTGGCGCTGGTGGGCAAGCAGGCCCTGGGCGTGGCCGTGACGCTGGTGTTCTCCGGCGGGCTGTCCTACGGCCTGTACCGGCTGGTGGCGCTCGTCACGCCGCTGCGCGCCGACGAGCAGGACGAGTGGACCGGCCTCGACCAGGCCGAGGCCGGCGAGCGGGCGTACCTCTCCACCGACCTCGAGACGGCCGGCGCCGCACCCGGCGCCGCGACGCACGCGCCGGTGCCGGTGGCCCGCCCGAGCCCCGGCTCCAGCGCCGCCTGATCGCGAACCGCTCCGCGCCGACCCGCGCCCGCCCCCGGCTCCCGGGGGCGGGCGTTCACGTTTCGTAACGACGCGGTCCGTGAACGCGCGCGGCCTGCTCGCGGCGCGCGCACGCCGCTGCCCCGGCGGCGCTCAATCGCGCCCGCGAGCGGCCGAAAACCGCGCGTTCGCGCACGGACCGGAGCGGCACGCGCGCTGCAAACCCTTCCGGGCGAGCGGTCACCCGGCCGCGACGACCACCACGGAGGGATTCACCCGATGAACAGTGCTCTGAAGGCGCTCGCGGTCTCGGCGCTCCTCGCCGTCGCGCAGGGTGCGCGGGCCACGCCGTCCACCACGTTCTGGACGCCGGCGACCACGTACACCCAGCCCGCGCTCGTCCCGCACCTCACCTACGACACCTACTTCGCCGAGCAGGGCGCCCTGCAGATCGACACCGGCCTGGAGCTGGGCCTGTTCAGCCTGCCCTACCTGCAGGCCGAGGCGGGCGTGGACTTCTTCTACCCGGGCGACACGAAGAAGTACGTGCAGCTGAACGCCAAGCTGACGCTGCCGGAGGGCGCGCTGGCGAGCTGGGCCCCGGGCCTGTCCGCCGGCATCGCCAACGCCGGGTTCGAGAAGGACGTCTCCGACTACCACCTGCTGCACGCGACGCTCGGGAAGACCACACCCCTCGGCATCGTGGGCGTGGGCGGCTACTACGGCGCCGGCTCGAAGGCGCTCTGGACCGGCTCCGACGGCGACGTGAACCGCGCCGGCTTCATGGCGAGCTGGGTGTCGCCGGACGTGACCGTGAACCTGCCCGGCCTGCAGAAGATCATCTTCCTCGCCGACGTGGCCACCGGGAAGAACTGGATGGGCGCGGCCGGCGGCGGCATCGGCCTGTACTTCACGCCGGCCATCGACGTCCTCACCGGCCCCGTCTTCTTCCTCGACCAGGACTACTACAAGGGCGCGACCGGCACCGACTGGATGTGGACGGTGCAGCTCGACGTGGACGTGGAGCTGCTCGCGAAGAAGTAGTGCGGGAGGCGCGCGTGGGTGCGCGCCGGGCGCGGCGCTCCGGGGATCCGGGGCGCCTCGCCTCTTTTCACCGCGGCGGGATCAGGCGGTCAGCTGCTCGAGCACGGTGTCGAACACCATCAGCTCGAGGCGCTCGCGCTCGGCGGCGGTGAGGCCGACGAGCTGGAAGGACGCGCGCACGTTCCCCTGCAGCGGCTTCACGTCGGTGACCCGCGCGCGGCACGCGAGCGCCTCGCCGCCGGGGAGCCGCATCGAGACCTTCACCTCGTCGCCCGCCGGCGGCGCCTTCGCGAGCAGGCAGGCGAACCCGCCGCTCGACACGTCCACGGTGAGCGCGCGCGCGGCGGAGGTGAGCATGTCGAGGTCCACCTGGAGCGCGCGGGCCACCCGCAGCGCCTGCCGCGGCAGCTCGCCGGGCTTCAGGGTGAGCCGCTGCGCCGCGAGCAGCGCGCGGGCCAGCTCGTCGCGGCCGGCGCGGTAGACGTCGGCCTCGCGCCCGGCGAGCGTGCCGGCGCGCGCCTTCGCGTGGAGCGCGCGGAAGTCCTTCAGCCAGTCGGAGAGGCTGCTCATGGGGGCCTCGCCTACAGCGCCTTCTTCAGCTCGGGCGCGGGCTTGAAGCCGACGGTCTTGGTGGGAGCGATCTGGATCTCGGCGCCCGTCTGCGGGTTGCGGCCCACCCGGCCGGCCCGGCGCTTCACCACGAACGTCCCGAAGCCCGGCATGGTGAAGCGCTTGTCCTTGCGGATGCCCTTGGCGAGGTGCTCGAACACCGAGTCCACCAGGAGCGCCACCTGCCGCTTGGAGAGGTCGTCGTGGAGCGCCTGAACCTTCTCGATGAGGTCTGCCTTGGTCATGGAGCGCGCGTCCCCCGCGTGAAACCGCGCGAAGGTAGCCTCCCCTTCCGGGAGCGTCAAGCCAGCGAAGGGAAGGACACGCGCGCGGTGACGCGCAGCGCGGCTCACGTGATCCCGAGCAATGCGCGCGCCTCTGCGGGCGTGGCGGGCTCGCGCCCGGCGCGCCCGACGCGCTGCACCGCGAGCGAGACCAGCTCGTCCGAGCCCTTCGCCAGCACGCCCTTGGCCGCGTACAGGTTGTCCTCGAGCCCGACGCGCACATGCCCCCCCATCGGCGCCGCCAGCTCCACCATGGAGAGCTGGAACCGCCCCACCCCGGCGACGGACCAGTGCACCGCCTCGGGCAGCCCCTCCACCAGGAAGCGCAGGTTCCGCTCGCTCGCGGCCATGCCGCCCGGCACGCCCAGCACGAACTGCACGTGGTAGGGCTGCGCCAGGTGGCCCTTCTCCAGCAGCCACCGGAGCGTGTCGAGCATGCCGGCGTCGTAGACCTCGCACTCCGGCACGAGGCGCCGCTCCCGCAGGCGGCCCGCCACCTTCACCAGGTCGGGCCGGGTGTTCACGAACACCTCGTCCCCGAAGTTCATGGTGCCCATGTTGAGCGTGCCCATCTCGGCGCCGTCCACCAGCGAGCCGAGCCGCTCGTCGATCGACATGCCCACCGCGCCGCCGGTCGAGCACTGGATCACCACGTCGCTGCCGGCCGAGCGGATGCGGTCGATGATCTCGCGGAAGTGCTCCGGCGCCTGCGAGGGGCGGCCGTCGGGCCAGCGGGCGTGCAGGTGGACCACCGCCGCGCCGGCCCGTCCCGCGTCCACCGCGGCCCGGGCGATCTCCTCCGGCGTGTAGGGCACGGCCGGGTTCTGCGCGCGGGTCACCTCCGCGCCGACCACCGCCGCGGTCACGATCGTCTTCTCGGCCATGGGACCTCCCGGCCGCGCCCGGCGCGGCCGAACGGGTGGACCGGCTCAGCGCGCGAGGCGCTGCTTGTCCTTCGGCACGACGCAGGTGCCGGTGGCGCGGCACACCACCACCGGCTCCGCCAGCACCTCGGCGGCGGAGTCGGAGAGGTCCGGCCGCGGGGAGATCACCTTGCGCACCTCGAAGCGCATGGCGCGAGAGGTGTTCCCCACCTTCACGATCTCCCCCTCCGCCTCGACGTAGTCACCGGCGTGGACCGGGGCGAGGAACTCCACCGCGTCGTAGGCGCGGAACAGCCCCTCGTCGCCGTCGTGCCGGATCAGCAGCTCGGTGGCGAGATCGCCGAACAGCGCCAGCATGCGCGCGCCGTCCACCAGGTTGCCGCCGTAGTGCGCGTCGGCCTGCGACATGCGCAGCCGGAGCGTCGCCTTCACCGGGGCCATCAGTGCATCTCCTTGCCCATGCGCTTCAGGACCGACCCGACCACGAAGTTCGCCACGTCGGACGGCCTGGTGCCCGGGCCGAAGCCGGCGTCGTAGCCCAGCTCCAGCGCCAGCCGGTGGTCGATGCGGGGGCCGCCCAGGATGGTGGTGATGCGCCCGCGGATCCCGAGCCGCTCCAGCGCGTCGAGCAGCTGGCGCGCGTTCTCCTTGTGGACGTCGCGCTGGGTCACCACCTGCGAGACCAGCACCGCGTCCGCGTGGCGGTCCCGGCACAGCTCGGCCAGGCGCTGGTTCTCGACCTGCGCGCCCAGGTTGGTGGCGTCGAAGCAGGCGTAGCGCTCGAGGCCGTAGTCGCCGGCGTAGCCCTTCATGTTCATGATGGCGTCGATGCCGACCGCGTGGGCGTCGGAGCCGGTGCAGGCGCCCAGCACCACGATGCGCCGGCCCACCTCGCGCAGCGCGTAGGCGTTCAGCTCGTCGAAGCCCTTCTTGCGGACCACCACCTCGGGCACCTGGATGCGCCCGTAGTCCACCGCCACGGTACTGCGCCCGTACACCACGAAGAACGTGTAGCGATCGGCCGCCGGCTCCATCGCCGCGACGTGCACCTGCTCCAGCCCCATCTTGCGGGCCACCTCGGCGGCGGCCTCCCGGGCCCGCTCGCCGGGCGGGACCGGCAGCACGAACGAGAGCTGCACCACGCCGTCGTCGCGCCGGTCGCCGTACGGGCGGACCACCTGCCCCGGCTCCCACTCGTGCAGCGTCATGCCTGCCCCCCGATGCGCGCGCTGCTCGACAGCGTCCGCCAGGCCTCGATCGCCTCCGCGCCGGCGGGGGTGCGCGCGGTGAAGAAGATCTGGTACTGGCTGCCGCCGTCGCAGGCCGCCCACGCCCACACGTGCCAGCCGGCGGAGTCGCCCTCGAACGAGAACGCGCGGGCGCCGGCGAAGCGCGTGGGGTGCCGGCGGGTCCGCTCCATCGCCTCGCCGCGCTTCAGCACCGCCTCGGCGTCCGCCAGGCAGGCCTGCTCGCCCTCGAACGGCTGCTCTGGTGTGGACACGTCCAGCCGGGCGTTCCCGTCCGGCGCCTCGAGCCGCAGCTTGCGGGCCGAACCGGAGGCCCGCCACGTCTCCGGCGCCTCGAAGCGCAGCGCACCCACCGTGTACACGAGCCACCCCGGCCGGCCGGAGGGGACGCCCTCCGGCGCGGGCGAGAGCGCCTCGCGGAGGCCGGCGCAGCCGCCCAGCAGGAGCGGCCCGAGCGCCAGGACGAGCGCGAGCGCCGCGCGCCGCGGGGATCGGGTGCGGATCATCGCGCGCCCTCCAGGATCTCGAGGAACGGGTTGAAGTACGCCGGATCGCGGGGCACCACGCCGGACAGCCCCTTGCCGCCGTCCTCGGCGCGCGCCACGTCGCCGAAGCGCGCCCGGGCGATCGACGCGGGCAGGCCGTCCCGCGCCACCTCCTCGAGCAGCGCCAGCGCCTTGCCGAGCGTCTCCCGCGCCCGCGACTCGACCATGCCGCCCGGCCGGAACGTGATCTCGGCGCCCATCGAGCGCCAGGCCCGGTAGACGTAGTCGGCGCCCTTCAGCGCGACGTACCGGTCCATCAGGAAGGGGTTGTGCATGGCCTCGGTCATCATGCCGAGGAGCTGGATGCCCTGCCCGGTGACCCACCCCACCACGTCGGACATCATGTCGTAGGCGTGGCTGAAGAAGATGTCGCCCTGCTTGTGCTTGGTGGGCGGCATGTACTTGATGGGCGCGTCGGGGAAGAGCGTCCGCACCAGCAGCGCCTGCGCGAGCTCGCGCGCGATGGTGTCCTCGCGCTCCGGGTCGATCTCGAAGCTGTGCCCGAGCCCGATGAGCCGGTCGGGCAGGCCGGCGCGGTGCGCGAAGCTCTCGTTCACGAACTGCGAGGCGATCACCGTGTGGGCCGCCTCGTCGGCGTCGGCGGTGGTGATGTAGTTGTCCTCGCCGGTGTTGATGAGGATGCCGGCCAGCGCGCAGATGCGGCGGGAGAAGTGCTGGTCGCACAGCGTCCGCTTCATGTTGATGTCGCGGAACAGGATCCCGTACATCGCGTCGTTGAGCAGCATGTCGAGCCGCTCCCACGCCGCCGAGAACGCGATCTCCGGCATGCACAGGCCGGAGGAGTAGTTGGTGAGGTGGACGTAGCGGCGGAGCTTGCGCGACTCGTCGTCGAGCGCCTCGCGCATGATCCGGAAGTTCTCCTGGGTGGCGTAGGTCCCGCCGTAGCCCTCGGTGGTGGCGCCGTGGGGGACGTAGTCGAGCAGCGACTGCGCGGTCGAGCGGATCACCGCGATGACGTCGGCGCCCGCCTGCGCCGCGGCGCGGGCCTGCTCCACGTCGTCGTGGATGTTGCCGGTCGCGACGATGAGGTACTTGTGCGGCCGCGGCCCCACCCCCAGCTCCGCCCGGAGCGCGTCGCGCGCCTTCACCCGCGACAGCAGCTCGTCCACCCCGGCCCGCGCCTCGCCCCGCATCTCCGCCAGCAGCGCCTGCTCCTCGGCGGGCGGCAGCGGCTCGGGATCGGAGGGGAGCGCCGCCATCCGCTCGACGATCGCGAGCGGGTCGGTGGCGCCCCGGCGCATCACGTAGCCCATCCAGTAGGCGGCGCCGCGGTGCAGCAGCCGCTTCTCGTGGAGCGCGTCCACCGCCATGTTCACCAGCGGTACGCCACGCGGCCCCGCGTCGTGCAGGCCGAACAGGCGCAGGACGGTGCGCTCGATCGAGACGGTGGTGTGCCGCCCCACGAACTCCAGCACCGGGGCGGTGATGCGGTCGGCGAGCGCGCGGCAGCGCTCGACCTGCGCGCGATCGAGGTGGAGATCCGGGACGTGGCGGCCGTCGCTGAGCTGCATGGCGGCTCATGGATTAGGCCGTCGTGCCCTGATGGGCAAGCTTCCAGCCGGGCCCTGCCGGGTGGTCCAGGACGCCCGCCGCGCCGCCTGCCACCGGCTTCAGGCGATGCGCCCGCCGCCCACCACCTCGTCGCCCGCGTAGAACACGGCCGCCTGCCCCGGCGCCACGCCGCGCACCGGCCGCGCCAGGCGGACCTCGGCGCCCGCGCCGCCCGACACCGCGCGCACCGTGCCGCGCTCGCCCTCGTGCCGGTGGCGCACCTTCACCCGCAGCTCGACCGCGCCCGCGGGCGGCGCGCCGGACACCCAGCTCGCCTCGCGCACCTCGAAGCGATCGCGCGAGGCCTCCTCGGCGCTGCCCACCACCACCCGCGCCGCCGCGGCGTCCAGCCGGACCACGTAGCGCGGCACCGCGCCCGCGATCCCGAGCCCGCGCCGCTGCCCCACGGTGAACCGGTGCACGCCGTCGTGGCGGCCGAGCACCTCGCCCGCGGTGGAGACGATCTCGCCCGGCCGGATCCGCGCCGGCGCGCGCAGCGCCACGTAGTCTCCCGCGTCGCCGCGCGTCACGAAGCAGATCTCCTGCGAGTCCGGCTTGTCCGCCACCGCCAGGCCGGCGCGCGCCGCCTCGGCCCGCACCACCGGCTTCGCCAGCGCGCCCACCGGGAACAGCACGTCGCGGAGCGCGTCCTGGCCCAGGCCGTAGAGGAAGTAGCTCTGGTCCTTCGCCGGATCCGCGGCGGTGAGCAGCGCGCGGCGCCCGCCCCGCTCCTCGACCCGGGCGTAGTGCCCGGTCGCGAGCTTCGCGCCGAGCGCGCGGGCGCGGGCCAGCAGCCAGTCGAACTTCACCTCGGTGTTGCAGGCGACGCACGGGTTGGGCGTGCGGCCCTCGACGTAGTCGTCCACGAACCGGTCGATGACCCGCTCGCGGAAGCGCGCCTCCACGTTCGCCACGTAGAAGGGGATGCCGAGGCGCCGCGCCGCCGCGCGCGCGTCCTCGACGTCGTCGGGCGCGCAGCAGGAGCGTCCGCGGGCCGCGTCGGAGTAGTCGGCCACGCGCATGGTGACGCCGATCACCTCGTGGCCGTGGCCGGCGAGGAGGGCGGCGGCGGTCGAGCTGTCGACCCCGCCCGACATGGCGACCAGGATGCGCATGGCAGGTCCGGAGGCGGGGGTGTACCGCCGCCGGCGGCGCGGATCAACCGAGCGAGGCGCTGGGCGGCGCCGCCGGATCCGCGGGGGGCTGGTCGGCCGGGCGGACCGGGATCTCCAGCACGAACTTGCAGCCGGTGAAGTGGCGGGCCACGCTCGCCGGCTGGGTGCGCGGCGGGCTCTCCACCCACACCCGCCCGCCGTGGGCCTCGGCGATGCGCCGCGCCACCGGCAGCCCCAGGCCGGAGCCCGGCAGCCGGGCCTCCTCCCCCGCCCGCGCCGCCGCGTGGTGCAGCGGCTCGAACACCTGCTCCAGCTCGGCCGCGCCGATGCCCGGGCCCTGGTCGTAGACGGTGAAGCGCAGCCGCCCCGGCTCGCGCCCGACCTCCACCAGCACCTCGCCGCCGTGCGGCGAGAACTTCACCGCGTTCGACACGATGTTGGAGAGCGCCTGCCGGAGCTTGCGCGCGTCGGCGAGCACCGCCCCGCCGCCCGCGTGCGACACCGCCACGTGCAGCCGCGCGTCGCGGATCGCGGGCCGGTGCTCGGCCACCACGTCGTCGGCGAGCTGGTCCGGCACCACCGGTTGCTCGACGATGGGCGCGCGCCCCGCCTGCAGGCTGGCGAAGTCGGACAGGTTGTCCACGATGCGGCTCAGCCGCGCCACCGAGCCGAGCATCGCCTCCACGATGCGGCGCTGCTGCGGCTGCAGCGGGCCGAGCTTGTCGGACTGGAGGATGCGCAGGTACCCGGCGAGCGGCGTGAGCGGCGTGGAGAGCTCGTGCGCCAGGTTGTGCATGAACGCGCTCTTCAGCCGGTCCACCTCGATCAGCCGCTCGGCGGCGCGGCGCTCGCCCGCGACGGCCGACTCGAGCTGCGCCGCCAGCGTCCCCGAGAACGCCCGCAGCCCGGCGCGCTCGCCGTCCTCGCTGAGCCGCTCGCGCTTGCCCCCGAGGAACGCGCGCACCTCCTCGCCCAGGCGCGCGTCCGGCTCGCGCGAGGCGAAGCCGTCGGCGCCGGCCGCGAGCGCGAGGTCGTGATCCTCCTGCGTCTCGCCCAGCGCCACGAACGGCACCGCCTGCAGCGACCGCTCGCGCTTCAGCCGCGCCGCGAGCGCGTGCCCCTCGAGATCCGGGAGGCGCAGGTCTGCGACGATCACGTCGGGCGGGAGCGAGAGCGCTCGGGAGATGGCGTCGAGGCCGGAGCCGGTCGCGTCCACCGCGAACCCCTCGGCCTCGAGCAGGGCTCGCGCCCGGTCGCGGCGCGGCCCGTCCTCCTCGATGAGCAGCACCCGCGGCATCGCGAAACCCCGCCTGAATTATAAGGCCCCGGTCCGACCGGCCCACCATCGGCGCAGCTCGGCCGCGAGCGCCTCGCGCGTGTTCTGCGCGGGATCCTCCAGCACCCGGTCGAGCAGGTGGTGGAGCGCCTCGCCGACGTGGGGACCGGGCCCCTCACCCAGCAGCGACATCACCGCACGCCCATCCAGGGCGAGGTCGCCGGTGGCGAGCGGCGGCGCCGCAGCGAGCTCGGCGTCGATGGCCGCCCGCGCCCGCGAGACCTCCGGCGCGACCGCGGCGCGGCGCGCGGGCGAGAGCGTGCGGAGCTCCGCCGACACCAGCTCGAACACCGCCGGCACGCGCTGCGGGCCCGTGCGCGCGAGCCACCGCCGGATGTCCGCCGGCGCGTCCGGCAGCGCGGCCGGGTGGCGCGCCGCCGGGCAGGCGTACGCCCGGACGAGGGTCCCGACCTCGTCGGACAGGCGGCGGGGGAGCCGCAGGCCGAACACGATCTTCGACGCCTCCTCGGGGCCAACCCCGTGCAGCAGCGCCGCGAGCCGCAGCGCCGGCTCGGCGGGGGCGTGACGGACCACCGCGACCGCGTGCCGGTACGCGGCGAGCGGGAGCGCGGCGATGGCGGGCAGCACCACCCCGAGGAGCCCGGTGCGGCGGAGCAGCAGCAGCGCGGACCCGGCATGCGCGGCGAGCACGAGCCGCGACAGCTCCTCGGCGACCCGCTCCACGCTCACCTTGCGGACCACCTCGAGCGCGCCGGGGATGGCGGCGCGGGTGGCAGGGTCCAGGCGGTAGCCGAGCTGCGCCGCGAAGCGGACGGCGCGCATGGCGCGGAGGCCGTCCTCGCCGAAGCGCGCGGCCGGCTCGCCGACCGCCCGGATGCGCCGGCGGCTCATGTCCACGCGGCCGTCGAACGGATCGCGGAAGTCCGCCTGGAGCGGATCGTACGCCATCGCGTTCATGGTGAAGTCGCGCCGGGCCAGGTCCGCCTCGAGCTCGGCCAGGAACGTCACCGAGGCCGGGCGGCGGCCGTCCACGTAGTCGCCCTCCCCGCGGAACGTGGTGACCTCGACCTTCTCGTCGCCCACCAGCACGGTGACGGTGCCGTGGTCGATGCCGGTGGGGATGACGCGCCGGAACAGCGCCATGACCTGCCGCGGCGTGGCCGGCGTGGCGACGTCGAAGTCGGTGGCGGCGCGGGGGCGGTGCAGGAGCAGGTCGCGGACCGCCCCGCCGACCAGCCAGGAGCGGTGCCCGGCGGCCGAGAGGCGGCGGAGCACGTCCAGGATCGCCTCGGGGAAGCGCGCCTGCTCGAGGGCGGCGGGCGGCCGCATCAGTGCATCCTGCGCAGCTCCTCGCCGGCGCGATCGAGGAGGCGGAAGTAGAGGCGGATGAGCGCGAGGCGGGTGCCCTCGTCGAGCGTGCCCACCGCGCCGCGGGCCACCGGGAGCGGGTCGCGGCAGATGGTGAGCAGCGCCTCGCCGAGCGCGTCGGCCTCCTCGCGCGTCACCGGCTCGTCCGGCACCGCGTACGCGGCGCGGATCTGGTCGGGCTCGAAGAGCACGTGGTGCCCCCGCAGGCCCTCCTCGATGATGACGGCCAGGCGCCCGGGCGCGAGCGACGCGAGCTTCTCCTCCATCCTCACAAGCCTCCACCGTGTCCGACGAGCGAGCGGGCGCAACGTAACCCGAAACGCGCCGGGCGGGGCGAGGATCCGCGCGGGGAGGCGCGCGCGCCGGCCGGGCGGCCGGGCGCGCGATTCCGGACGATGTCGAGCGGCGGCGCCGCGGGATCAGAGGCGCGCCGGGAAGATGCCCTGGGTGCAGATGACGTAGGTGAGGCCGTTCGGGGCCGCCTGGCTGAGGTCGGGCAGCGCGAACGTGGTCCTGCCGTCGCCGCCGTACAGCGTCCCGAGCAGCGAGAACAGCGCGGTGTTCGAGCTGATCGACAGCAGCTGCCCGCGCGCCGGCGTCGCGCCCGCGACGGAGCCGGCGACGAGCCACACCTCACCGAGGGTGCACTCGCGGCCGCGCCCATCGACCGCGTAGCCGGGCTCCCCGAAGCGCGCGTCCGGCCCCGGAGGTCCCTCGGGCCCCTGCGGCCCCTGCAAGCCGGCCGGCCCCATCGGTCCCGGCGCGCCGACCGGGCCCGCAGGACCGGTCGCGCCAGCCGGGCCGGTCGCGCCCGCCGGACCGGGCGCGCCTGCGGGACCGATCGGCCCGGCCTCGCCCGCGGGCCCCGGCGGCCCGGCCGGACCCGCGGGGCCCTCCGGCCCCTGTGGCCCCTGCAGCCCCGCCTGCCCCGCCTGCCCCGCCGTCCCGTCCTCGCCCGAGGATCCCTTGCACGCCGCCAGGGCCACGACGAGCGCACCGAGCAGCCACGTCCTTCTCACGATCACGCGAACCCACCTCCTGTGGAGCCGGAGGCATACGGTGGGTCCGCGGGCTCGCTCCAGCGGACATGCGGGATGGGTGTCCGCACCCGCCACGTCGGCGGGGGACAGGGGCTGCTCGCGTCGGGCCCTCCACGCGCTGCTCGACGTGGCTCACCCGGTCACAGGAGGCCGTACTTCTTCAGGCGGTCGATGAGCACGGTGCGGGCGAGGCCGAGCCGGCGGGCCGCCTCCGACTGGTTCCCGCCGGCGGCCGCGAGCGTCTCGGCGATCACCTGGCGCTCGAGCCGGTCCAGCCGCTCCCGGAGCGTCGCCCCGGCGGGCGTGGGCACGCCTTGCGCGGTGGGCACGGCGTCGCGCGACGGGGCGCCCGCTCCGCGCGGCTGCGCGGCCGCGAACGCCTCCGGCCCGAGCACGGGGCCGGGAGCGAGCGCGATCATCCGCGCGATCGCGTTCTCGAGCTGGCGGACGTTGCCGGGCCAGTCCGCGGCCGCCAGCCGCTCGACGAGCGCGGGCGAGAGGCGCACCGGGGCCACGCCGAACCGCGCGCCGAGGCGGCGCGCGAGCACCGCCGCGAGCGCGGGCACGTCCTCGCGGCGATCGCGGAGCGGGGGCACGACCAGCTCCACCACCGCGAGCCGGTAGTAGAGGTCCTCGCGGAAGCGGCCGGCGCGCACCTCCGCCGCAAGGTCGCGGTTCGTGCACGCCACCACCCGCACGTCCACCCGCTCGATCCGCCCGGCGCCCACCGGCTGGAGCTCGCCCTCCTGCAACGCGCGCAGGAGCTTCGGCTGGAGCGCGTGCGGGAGCTCGCCGATCTCGTCGAGCACCAGCGTCCCGCCGTCCGCCGCCGAGAAGAACCCCCGGCGCGCCTCGACCGCCCCGGTGTACGCGCCGCGCGCCGCCCCGAACAGCTCCGCCTCGGCGAGCGCCGCCGGGATCGCCGCACAGTTGCAGCGGACGAGCGGCCCCGCGGCGCGCCGGCTCCGGGCGTGGAGGAGGGATGCGACCCGCTCCTTGCCGGTGCCCGTCTCGCCGCGGAGCAGCACCGTGACGTCGCGGGGCGCGACCCGCGCCACCTCGGCGACGAGCCGGCGCATCGGCGCGGACGCCGCGACCAGGTCGGCCTCGTCCCGGCCCCCCGCGCCCTCCGCCTCGACCAGCGTCGCGTGTCGCATCGACCTTCCCCCAGCCGGCGCCGCGCCCCCTACCCCCCGTACAGCCCCGCCGCGCGCAGGAGCCGCAGCGCCGCGAGATCCGCGGCGAGCCCCTCGTTCACGGCGCCGAGCTCGGCGGTGGCGAGCGCCACGTTCGCGTCGGTGGCCTCGAGGGACGTCGCCTGGCCGGCGCGGAACGCGACCTCCACCAGGCGCTGGTTCTCGCGGGCGAGCGCCACCTGCTCCTCCGCCTTGGCCCGGTTCGCGCGGGCCGAGGCGAGATCCAGGCGCGCGCGGCGCACCTCGTCGCGGGCCTGCAGCGCCAGCGAGGCGCGGGCGGCCTCCGCCTCGACGAGCCGCGCGCCCGCCTCGCGCCGGCCCGCCTCGCGGGCGCCGCCGTCGAACAGCTCCCACTGCAGCGACAGCCCCGCCGCCCAGCTCTCCTCCTTGCCGGTGAAGCCGGCGACGCTCGACCAGCGCGCCTGGCCGAAGGCGCCGAGCGTGGGCAGGTACCGCGCGGTCTCCGCCCGCCGCGAGGCCGTCGCCGCCTCGACGGCGGCGCCGGCGGCCCGCAGCTCCGGCCGCAGGCGCACCGCCTCGTCCTCGAGCGGCGAGAGGTCGCCGGGCAGCTCCGGCGCGGGCGGCGGGGCCAGCGGGAAGTCCGTGGCCTCGCCGCGCCCGAGCAGCGCCGCGAGCGTGCTCTTCGCGCCGGCGAGCGCGTTGCGCGCGCGGACGAGATCCTCCTCGGCCCGGGCCCGGTCGATCTGCGCCCGCAGCAGCGCGATGCGCGCGGCCGTGCCGGCCTGCACCTGCACCTGCGCGTCGCGCTCGTGCAGGCTCGCCACCGAGAGCTGCCGCTCCTGGACCTGCACCGCCTGCTCCGCCGCGGCGGCGGCGTAGAACGCCTGCGCGACGCCGAACCGGAGCTCCCGGCGCGCCGCCTCCGCCTGCTCGGCCGAGGCGCGCGCGCTCGCCCCGGCCGCGTCGATCGCGAACCAGAGCTGCGGGGCGAGGATGGCCTGGGTGAGCTCGAGCTGCGCGCCGAGCTGATCCCGCGCCTGGATCGTCGCGCCCACCACCTGCGACGGGACGACGGCGTACGAGGTCGGGGCGCCGGGCAGGCCCGCCCCCGAGGTCGGCGTGCCCACGTCGCGGACCGTGTAGCCGACCGGCAGCTCCAGCTTCGCCTCCTCGGAGTTGCGGGTGTACGTGGCGCCGGCCTTCACCTGCGGCAGGTAGCCGGCGCGGACGCGGTCGGACGCGGCGCGCGCCTGGTCGAGCCGCGCGCGGGCGGCGACGAGGTCGGGGCTGGCGCGCTCGGCCTCCACGAGCGCCGCGGCGAGCGTGAGCGGCGCCTCGGCGCGGACGGCGAGCGGGATCGCGGCCAGGGCCGCGAGGACGGTGGTGCGGATCATGTGGCGCTCCTGTGAGCTGGGGGATCAGGTCCCGGTGGGCCGCTCCACCTCGGGCGGCGACTCGAGCAGCTCGACGCGCCGCCGCCGCTTCAGGCGGTCCAGGAGCTGGTAGAACACCGGCACCACGACGAGCGTGAGGAGGGTGGAGGTGACGAGGCCGCCGATGATCGCGATGGCCATGGGCACGCGCATCTCGGCGCCGTCGCCGCGGGCCAGCGCCACCGGCACCATGCCGGCGATCATGGCGACGGTCGTCATGAGGATCGGGCGGAGGCGGATGGGGCCGGCCTCGAGGAGCGCGTCGCGCGCGGAGCGCCCGCGCTCCCGGAGCTGGTTCGCGAACTCGACCAGCAGGATGCCGTTCTTCGTCACCAGCCCCATCAGCATGATCATGCCGATGAGCGCGAAGATGGACATGAACTGCCCGGTCGCGAGCAGCGCGCCGAGCGCGCCGATCACCGCGAACGGCAGCGAGAGCATGATGGTGAACGGGTCGAGCAGGCTCCCGAACTGGGCCGCGAGGATCATGTAGACGAGCACGACGCCCAGCAGCAGCGCCTGCACGAACGCGCCGGCGGTCTTGCCCAGCTCCTTCCCCTGCCCCTCGAAGTCGGTGATGACGGTGGGCGGCAGCTCCTTCGCCGCGAACGCCGCGAGATCCTGCATGGCCGCGCCGAGGCTGGCGCCCCGCGGCAGGTCCGCGAGCAGCGTGACCTGCCGCAGCTGCTCCTGGCGGTCGATCTGGGACAGCGTCGGCTCCTCCACCAGGGTCGCCACGTTCCGGAGCTCCACCAGCTGGCCCGCCGCGGACCGCACCGTGAGCTCTCCCAGCCGGTCGGCGCCGCGAGCGTCGGCCGGGAGCTTGAGCCGGATGTCGTAGCTGTCGGTGCCCTGACGGAACTCGGCGAAGTCGTCGCCGGCGAGGTAGGCGCGGACGGAGGCGCCGAGCGTCGCCGCGGGGATGCCGAGCGACGCGGCCCGCTCGCGATCGATCCGGACCGTCACCTGCGGCTTGCCGGGGCGGTAGGTGGAGTCCACGTCGGAGAACAGGGGGCTCGCGCCCATGTGCGCGCGGACCTTCTCGGCCGCCGCGACGACCTCCGCCCAGTCCTGGCCGCGGACGTTGAACTGCACCGGCTGCGGCCGCGAGCCGCTGCCCGCCAGCATAGCGATGTCCTGCACCGCCACCTGCGCGTCGGCCGGGCGGCGAAGCCCGCCGCGCAGCCAGGCCTTCAGGTCCTCCTGGGAGTACGAGCGCTCCGCGATCGGCACCACGGTGACGGTCAGCTCGCCCTTGTGCACCTCCTCCTGGACGCCGCCGCCGGCGGTGGTGAACACGTGCGTGACGCCCGGCACGGCGGCGAGCTGCGCGCGCAGCGCCTCCAGCTCGCGCGCGGTGCGCTCGAGCGGCGTGCCGGCCGGGAGCTCGAGCGTCACCTTCACCTCGCTCATGTCCTGCGCCGGGATGAACGTGAACTGGAGGAACCGGCCCAGGCCCACCGTCGCGACCAGCAGCGCCACGGCGATCGCGAGCGTGGCGGGGACGTGGTCGAGCGCCCACCCCAGCACGCGCCGGTAGAAGCGCTCGACGGCCGCGAGGGCCCGCTCGATGGCGCGGGAGATCCGTCCCGGCTCGCCGTGCGCGCGGAGCACGTAGGCCGAGGCCATGGGGGTGAGCGTCATCGAGACGAGGTAGGAGATGCCGACCGCCACCGCGACGGTCATGCCGAACGCCGAGAAGAAGCGGCCGACGATGCCCTCCATGAACGCCACCGGGACGAACACGGCCAGGATGGCGAGCGTCACCGCCAGCACCGCCAGCGCGATCTCCTTGGTGCCGGCGTGCGCCGCCCTCGCCGGCGGCGTGCCGTCCTCGGCGTGGCGGCTGATGTTCTCGATGACCACGATGGCGTCGTCGATGAGCAGGCCGATCGACAGCGTCAGCGCGAGCATCGTGATGACGTTGAAGGTGTAGCCGAGCGCGTGCATCGCCGCGAACGTGCCGATGACCGAGGTCGGCAGCGCGAGCGCGGACACGATGGTCGACCGCCAGCTCCGGAGGAACACGAGCACGATGGCGACCGCCAGCAGGCCGCCCAGGACGAGGTCCTCCTTGACCCCGTCGATGGAGGCGCGGATGAACTTGGAGTTGTCGCGGACGACCCGGAGCTGGGCGTCCTCCGGGAGCAGCTGCTGCATCCCCGCCAGCGCGGCCGTGACGCGCTCCGCCACCTGCACGGTGTTCGCGCCGGACTGCTTCTTCACCACCAGCGCCACCGCCTGCCGCCCGTCGTCGGTCGCCGCCGAGCGCGCCTCGGCGGGCCCGTCCACCACGTCGGCGACGTCGCGGAGCCGCACCGGCGCGCCGCCCGGGGTGGCGACCACCAGGTCGCGGAGCTCGTCCACCGAGCGCGCCTCCCCGCTCACCTTCACCACCACCTCGGCGCGCGGATCCTCGGCGCGGCCGGCCGGCACGTCCACGCTCCCGCCGCGGACCGCCTGGGCGACCTCCGAGGCCGCCACGCCGAACGTCCGGAGCCGTGCCGGATCCACCACGATCCGGATCTCGCGCTCGCGCCCGCCCACCACCTCGACCGAGCCGACCCCGCCCTGCCGCTGGAGCGCCGGCTTCAGGACGTCGTCGGCGAGCCGCGTCAGCTCCTCGGGCGGCACCGGGCCGGAGAGCGCCAGCGTCAGGATGGGCGCGGCGCCGACGTCGAGCTTCTCCACGATGGGCTGATCGGCGTCGTCCGGGAGCTTCGAGAGCGTCGCCTGGACGCGATCGCGGACGTCCTGCGCGGCGACGTCCACCTGCGTCTCCAGCGAGAACTGCAGGATGACCTGCGAGACCGACTCGACGTTCACCGAGCGCATGCTCTCCAGGCCGGCGAGGCCGTTCAGCGCCTCCTCCAGCGGATCGCTCACGTCGCGCTCGATCGACTCGGGGTCGGCACCCGGGAGCACGGTCGTGACCGTGACCAGCGGGACGTCGACGTCCGGGAGCTGGTCCACGCCGATCTTCGGGTAGGCGTTGAGGCCGAACACCACCACCGCGAGCACCAGCATCGCGGTGAACACCGGCCGGGTGATGAAGGTCTTGATCGCGTCCATGGCTCGCTCCCGCTACTGCGCGACCGCGACGCGGGCGCCGTCGGTCAGCCCCGTCACGCCCTCGACCACCACCGCGTCGCCCGCGGCCACGCCGGCGCGCACGCGCGTCCACTGCGGCGTCACCGGCTCGGCCTGCACCTCGCGCCGCCGCGCCACCCCGCCCTCCGCCACCCAGACGAAGCGGCGCGCGCCCTCGCGCACCACCGCCTGCGCCGGCACGAACGGCCCCTGCGCCGCCGACGAGCCGCCCAGGTCCACCTCGGCGAGCCCGCCCGAGCGCAGCGCGCCGGCGCTCGCGCCCGCGGCCGGACGCACGTCGGCGAGCACCTCGACCGACCGCGTCTGCGGGTCCACCGTCGCGCCCACGCTCGTCACCCTGGCCTCGAACGGCGCGCCGCCCGGGATGCTCCGCCCGCGCAGCGCGGCGCCCGGCTTCAGGGGATCCACCAGCCCCTCCGGCACCGAGAGCCGCACCTCCAGCGTGTCCGACCCCACCACGGTCGCGACGGGGGTCGGCGGCATGGTCACGAGGTAGTCGCCGACGTTCCTCGGGCGGGCCGTGACGACGCCGTCGAACGGCGCGCGCACCACCAGGTCGCGGAGGTTCTGCTCGAGGAGGCGCACCTGCGCGTCCGCCTGCTCGAGCGACGCCTCCGCCTGCTGCGCGCCCGCGCGCACCTTGTCGAGGACGGCCGGCGCCGTGGCGTCCGCCTGCGCGAGCTGCTCGGTGCGGGCGAGATCGGCGCGGGCGTTGTCGCGGACCGCGAGCGCCATCTTGCGCGCGGCGCGGGCCTGGTCGAGCTGGATGGCGATGGTCGCCGGATCGAGCTCGACGATGGGGTCGCCCTTGCGGACGCGATCGCCCACCTGCGCGCGGACGCGGAGGACGGTCCCGGAGACCTTGGCCGAGACGGTCGCCTGCAGCTTCGCGCGCAGCTCGCCGGTGGCGCGCGCCGTCTCGCCCTCCAGGCGCTCGCGGGGGCGCTCGGCCCGCACCGCCAGGGCGGTCTGCTCGCCCGTCGCGCTGGGCAGCGCCGCGGCGTCGCCGCGCGAGCAGCCGAGGAGCGTGGCGGCGGCGAGGGTGGGAGCGAGCAGGAGGAAGCGTCGGGTCTGGAGCATCATCGGGGGCCTCGGGGTGCCGGGCCGAGCGGGTCCGGCGGGCTAACGCAACTTGAAGTGGCGTTACGCTGCTCGTTCCGCGTTCTAAACGCAACTGGAAAGTTGCGTTAGTTGTTAACTGACTTATTTATCTGGTGTTTTCTGCCGCGCCGGAAGCAGCCAGGGGTCGCCTTTGTTGCCGACCTAACGCAACCCTGTTACAGATGGGACGCCATGGACCGCGCCCGCCCCTCTTCCAGCGAGCCGCGCCGCCGGACCGGTGGCCGGAGCGCACGCGTCGTGAACGACGTGCTGGACGCGGCGCTCGACCTGCTCGCGCGCGCCGGCTACGCCCGGATGACCTTCGACGCGGTCGCCGAGCGCGCCGGCGTCTCGAAGACCACCGTCTACCGACGCTGGCCCACGAAGGCGGACCTGGTCCGCGCCGCGCTCCTGCGGCTCGTGGACGTGTTCCCGAAGGCGCGCGACACCGGCACGGTGCGCGGCGACCTGGTCGAGGTCGCGCGCGTGCGCCTCCTCGAGGACACGCGGGGGCGCGAGCGCGCCGCCGGCCTCATGCGCGCGAACATGGACGTGCTGGACGACCCGGAGCTGCGGGCCCTGGGACGCCTCGTCACGGAGCGCGCGAACCAGCCCATCGTCGCCGCGGTCGAGCGGGGCATCGTCCGGGGCGAGCTCCCGCCCGAAACCGATCCCGAGCTGGTCATCGAGCCGATCTACGCCACGCTCCAGTTCCACGTGTTCCTGCGCCGCGAGCAGCCGACGCTCGCGTACATCGAGCAGCTCGTGGACCTCGTGCTCGCCGGCGCCCGAGCGGGCGCAGCGGTCCGCCGCAGCGAGCGCTGACCGCGTCAGCCGGCGCCGGGAGGCCGCGCGAGACCGACGTCGGGCTCGGGCGCGCCCCTCGGCAGCCGCACCCGCACGGTGGTCCCGTCGGCCTCGGTCGAGGCGATCTCGATGGTGCCCCCGTGCGCGCGCACGATCTCGCGGCAGATGAACAGCCCGAGGCCGACGCCGCCCTGCCGCGTCCGCTCGTCGGTCCACTGCGAGAGGCCGTCGAACACGCGCGGGAGCCGGTCGACCGGGATGGGAGCGCCGCCGTTGTGGACCTCCAGGACCACCTCGCGGCCGTCGGCGTACACGCGCGCCACCACGGGCTCGCCGGGCGCGCCGTACTTGGCCGCGTTCGACAGCAGGTTGCCGACGAGCTGGGCCAGCCGGTCCTCGTCCCACTCGCCCTGCACGTCGGGACCCGCGCTGAGCTCGAGGACCGCGCCCGGGTAGGCGACCCGGGTCTCCTCGGCGGCGGCCTCCACGATCCGGGACAGGTCGGCCCCGGGCCGAGGGATCACGCCGAGGCTGCCTCCTCCCCTCATGCACGTGTAGTCGAGGAGGTCGCGAGCTAGCGCTGCGATGCGCCGCGCTGCCCGGTCGATGCGCCGGACCGCGCCCGCCTCGCGCGCGCCGAGCCCGCCCGCGAGCAGCAGCCGGGCGCTGGTCGTGATCACCGCCAGCGGGTTCCGCAGGTCGTGGCCCACGATCCCCACGAGGAGACGCTGCAGCTCCCCGGCGCGCTTCTCCTCGGTCACCTCGACGACCACGAAGGCGAGGCCGACCACGCGCTCGTGCGCGACGACCGGGAACCAGTCCTCCCGCCACCACCGGGTCTTGCCCGGCGCCGCCGGCGTCTCGCCGCAGAATTCGTAGCCGAGCACCGGCTTCCCGGTGTCCAGCAACCGGCGCCAGATCGCCTCCAGGTCGTCGATCGGGAGCGCCGGGAACAGCTCGCGCGGTGTCCTGCCGAGGTGTGCCTCGGCGGGGATCCCGTTGAGCGCAGCGAGCTTCGGGTTCACGCGCACGAACCGGAAGCCCGGGTCGAGCATCCCGATGCCGACGGGGGCCTCCTCGAACACCGCGCGCAGGAGGAAGTGCGACTCGAGCACGACCTCGGCCGCGCCTCGACCGTCGCCGAGCGCTGGAGAGGGCACCGATTCCGGAGCGTACAAGGCGAGCCTCCCGCGTTCCCGCCATCCTGCGACGGGCCCTCGCGCGCGCCCAGCCTCGTCCGCGGGGACGGCCACGCGGACGAGCCCCGGTCCGAGCCGCCGTCACCGGGGGCCGACCGGCGCCCCTCACGCCAGGAGCGCCTCCAGGAAGGTCAGATCCGCGGGCTTGGCGACGTGCGCGTCGAACCCGGCGTCCATCGCCCGCTTCACGTCCTCGGGCTGCGCGTACCCGGAGACCGCCACGAGCTGCACGCGCTCGCCCGCCATGGCCCGGATCGCCGCCGCGACGTCGTAGCCGCTCATGCCCGGCAGGCCCAGGTCGCACAGCACCACGTCGGGCCGGCCGGAGCGCACCTTGTCGAGCGCGCCCGGGCCGTCGAACGCGATCTCGGCGGTGTGGCCGAGCAGGGTGACGATCTCGGCGAGCGTCTCGGCGGCGTCCACGTTGTCGTCCACCACCAGCACCCTGCGGCCGCTCCGCGCCGTCCCGGCGCTGCGCCCGTCCGCGGGCGCCGACGGCTGGCCCTGCCCGAGCGGGAGCCGGACGAGGAACTCGGCGCCCCTGCCCTTCCCCTCGCTCGTCACCGAGGCAGCGCCGCCGTGCAGCTCGGCGATCCCCCGCACGAGCGCCAGCCCGAGGCCGAGCCCTCCCTCGCTCCGCGCCAGCGTCCGCTCTCCCTGGACGAACGGCTGGAAGATCGACGACGCGATGGCCGGGTCGATCCCGGCCCCGGTGTCCCTCACGCGGATCGCGGCCTCGCCCCCCTCGACCGTGAGCGACACCATCACCTCGTCCCCGCGCCGGGTGAACTTCGCCGCGTTCGTGAGCAGGTTGCCGACCACCTGCGTGATCCGCGTCGCATCGACGAGCGCCCGGACCGGCGCCTCGGGGACCGACGCGCGGAACGAGACGCCGCGATCGTCCAGCGGGAGCCGGAAGTCCTCCGCGGCGCGGAGGACCACCTCGCGCAGATCCACGGCCGAGCGCCGCAGCTCGATCTTGCCGCGCGAGATGCGCGTCACGTCGAGCAGGTCGTCCACCAGGTGCGTCAGGTGCCCCGTCTGCCGCTCGATGACCTGCTGCGCGCGGCTCGCCGCGTCGCTCCCGGGCGTCGCGTGCCGCAGGATGAAGCTCGAGTTGCGGATGGGCGCGAGCGGGTTGCGCAGCTCGTGGCTGAGCATCCCAAGGAACTCGTCCTTCCGCCGGTCGGCCTCGACCAGCTTCGCGTTCGCGTCGCGCAGCTCCGCCTCGGCGCGCTTGCGCCGCTCGATGTCCATGCCCGCGCCGATGAACCGCACCACGCGGCCGCCCTCCACCACCGGCGCGAGGCGCGAGAGGAACCAGCGGTACGTCCCGTCCGCGGCGCGGTACCGGAGCTCCACGTCCTGGGGCTCGAGACGCTTCAGCGCGAGGTGCCGGCACTCGCGCGCCGCCTGCACGTCGTCCGGGTGCAGGACGCGCTCCCACCCGGTGCGGGCCGTCGCGGCCACGTCCAGGCCCGAGAAGGCGGTCCACGCACGGTTGACCAGCTCGACCGCGCCGTCGGGCGCGAGGACGCACACGATCTGTGGCATCGCCTCCGCGAGCAGCCGGAAGCGCTCCTCGGTGGTGCGCAGCGCCGCCTGCTGCCGCCGCTGCTCGGTGACGTCGCGCCAGGCCACGATGCCGCCCACCACGTCGCCGGCGGCGTCCCGGACCGGCTCGGCGTTGCAGGTGACGGACATGCGCGTGCCGTCGGGCCGCCGCACGACCAGCTCCGCGTCTCGCACCGACTCGCCGCGCCGGGTCGCGCGCCAGAGCGGGAGATCCTCGACCGCGGCCGGCGTCTTCCCGTCCGGGAGGTAGTGCTCGACGCGGGCGAGCCACTGCTCCATGGAGAGGCCGACGCTCCGGTTCCAGCTCCCGAGCAGCCGCTCCTCCGCGTAGCGGCTGTTCGCGATCGTGACCACCTCCGGTCCGGTGGCGATGGTGATGCCCTCCGGCACGCAGGCCAGGAGCCGGTCCACGATCTCCGTGCAGGAGGCGCAGCCCGCGGGCTGCTCGCCCGCCCCCGACCTCACCTCGCGCGCGGTGATGAGCAGCCCCGTCCCGCCCTCCATCGCGACCGGCGCGATGCTCCCCTCCCACCACGTCTCGCGCCCGTTCACGGTCTGTGCGTGACGCGGGACCTCGACGCGGTGGCCTGCGCGGGCGCGGGCGTGCATCGCGAGCGCCATGTCCCGGGTGCCGGGGAACAGGCTCACGATGTGCTCGCCCAGGACCTGCTCGTGCTGGAACCCGGTCGAGCGGAGCCAGGGCGCGTTGACGCGGACGATCGTGCCGTCCGGCGCCACCAGGCAGAGCCCGACCGCTGCCTCGTCGAACAGGAGATCGGTCAGCGATGCGGAACCGACCGTGCGCTGCGTGCTCATCGAGTACCCCCCGGTACCGGCGCGAGTTGAACTCTAGCGAACCGGGGGCCAGGACGGGTGTATTCCGGGGTGCGTCCCGCGTGCTTCCGGCGCCGGCGCGCTGCCAGGGCGACGATCGGCCCCCCGGTCTCACCGCTTGGTGTGGCGACGCCTCCCCGCGAGAGGGGATCCTGCGCACGCCGGCGCGGGCTCACCCCGTCATCACCTCGCAGCCGTCGCGCGTCACCACCACCGTGTGCTCGAACTGCGCCGAGAGGCTGCCGTCCGCGGTGACCACGGTCCACCCGTCGGCCAGCAGCCTCACCTCCGGCCGGCCGAGGTTCACCATCGGCTCGATGGTGATGGCCATCCCCGCCGTCAGCCTCACGCCCTGGCCCCTGGGACCGACGTGCATCACGGTCGGCGGGCCGTGCATCGCCTTGCCGATGCCGTGCCCGCCGTAGTCGCGCACCACGCTGCAGCCCTCCGCGCGCGCGACCTCCTCGATGGCCGCCCCGACGTCCCCGAGCCGGACGCCGTGCCGCACCACCGCGATGCCGGCGTCCCGGCAGCGGCGGGCGACGTCCACGACGTGGCGCGCGTCGGCGGAGACGTCGCCGATGCAGAACGTGGCCGAGGTGTCGCCGTGGAAGCCGTCCAGGCGCGTGGTGACGTCCACGTTGACGATGTCGCCGGGACGCAGCCGCTCGTCGGCGCGCGGGATGCCGTGACACACGACCTCGTTCCGGCTCGTGCAGACCGCCGCGGGGAAGCCGTGGAAGCCGAGCTGGCTCGGCGTGCCGCCCCGGCGCGCCGTGTCCTCGCGCACCCAGCGATCGATGTCCGCGGTGCTGATCCCCGCGGCGAGCCGCGCGCCGACGTGCGCCAGCGTCGCCGCGGCGGCCTTCCCCGCCTGCCGCATCCGTTCGACCGCCGGTTCACCCAGGAGCGGAATGCCCATCCCTGCAACCTGCCAGCGGGGCGCAGCGGCGATCCAATGCTGTCTCGGTATCGGGGAGGCCGCTCGCGGCCTGCCCGCCCTCCGAGGCCCGGCCGCCGGCGCGGGGACCTGACACGCGGAGCGCCGTTCAGGTAGGTTCCGCCCGTGAGCCTCACGTACATCCAGTCCTTCGTCGCGGTCGCGGAGGAGGGCCACGTCGGCCGCGCCGCCCGCAAGCTTCACCTCACGCAGCCGCCCCTCTCGCGACACATCCTCGCGCTCGAGGACGAGCTCGGGACGCGCCTGTTCGAGCGGACGCCGCGCGGCATGCGGCTCCTCCCCGCCGGCGAGGTCTTCCTCTCGCACGCGCGGCGGATCCTCGCGGAGGTGGACGTCGCGATCGAGCGGACGAAGGGCGCGGGTGGCGGGGACGGCTGACGGTGGAACGCGGCTCGCGAGACTGTGGAGGAGGCGCGGGGGAGCCGCGCACGGCCGCCCAGGAAATCGGGAGGCCAATCGCGCAGTAAGGAAGTGGCCCCGGCGGGACTCGAACCCACGGCCTACGGTTTAGGAAACCGCCGCTCTATCCACCTGAGCTACGGGGCCGGCCTTGCGAACGCCAGGGCTTACCACAACCCCGGCGCCGGCGGGAGCACGACGCCGGGCCGCCGGGGGGAGCCCCCGGGCCGGACGGCGGCTCACCCGGCTCGCTACCCCTCCCCGCCGACCACCACGGTCCACGGCCGGACGCGCCAGGACGTGACCAGGCCGTTCCGCACGTACGGATCGGCGCGCGCGAACGCCTCGACCTCCTCCGCGCTCGCGGCCTTGAACACGAGGAGCGCGCCGTCGGGCGGGTCGAAGGCGCCGGCCAGGAGGAGCCGTCCCTCCTGCCGGGCCTGCTGGGCGAGCGCGAGGTGCTCGGCGCGGAACGCCGCCCGGCGCTGGACGTAGTCGGGGACCGTCTCGTACAGGAGCGCGAAGTACATGGTGGCCTTCGTATACCCGCGCTCCGCGGCCCCGGCACGTCGCCCGGGCCGGGCGAGGCCGGCCGCGAACGGGACGAGCCGCGGCGGGCGGATGTCGGATGGCGCCGCCCTTTCGAGCACAGTCAGCGCTCGCTACACTGCCCCGTCTTCCGCACCCGCAGTGGAGCCCTCCGTGAAGAACCTCCTCGCCGTCCTCGCCCTCACCGCCCTTGGAACCGGCTGCGCCGTGCACCTCCCGGTTCAGCGCCGCTCCGTCCAGGCGGTGCAGCCCGCGGCTTCCGCCAGGAAGTGCCCGCCGGGGCACCAGTGGAGCGACGGCACCTGCCACGACACGGGCAAGGGCCGCGAGCGCGCCAGGCAGCGCTGAGAGCACGTGAAACAACCCCCTCCCGTCGCCGCGGCGGCCGATCCGCGTCGCATCGCGTCGTTGCTCCTCCCTCACATGCCGACGGGCATGCTCGGTCGTCGCGCCTCGCGCTGCTCGCGTCTCGACCGCCTGGCTCGGACCGGGGATGGATTCACGCGCCCTGAGCCGCCCGGCCGGCGACGGTGACGGCGGCACGCGGAGGATGACCGATCGCGCAGCGCCGCCGCGGTCCGCGCAGACCGCCGCCGGGGTGGCGCGCGCACCGCACGCTCCGTGCGGCGGGTGGGCCCGGCCCCCTGGGTGGCGCGACGCGGGATCGGCGCGCCGCGGCGGAATACCGCCTCCCCTCCTCGCCCCTTCTGCGCGAAACCTTCGCCCCCCCATCGCAGCACGCGCGGCTCCCGTCGCGCGCCGCAGGAGCCGCCCGCCATGGTTCGCAACTGGAAGATCTCCACGCGGCTCACCGCCGCCTTCGCCGGGCTCATCGCCACGGCGGTCGCGGTGGGCGCCATGGGCGTGTCGCGCATGGAGGTCCAGTCGCGGGCGCTGGAGCGGCTGGTGAGCCAGCGCTACGAGCTGGTCGAGCGGGCGGGCGTCTGCGTGCAGACCACCGAGTCGAGCACGCGCGCGAGCTGGCAGCAGTTCCTGTTCGCCGGGATCTACACGCCGGCGCAGATGGACGGGCTGCGCGCGATCCTCGCGAAGAACAAGCGCGACTGCTCGGCCGCGATCGCCTGGCTCGAGGGCGCGCTCACCACGCCGGAGGAGCGCGACCTGTACCGCCGCGTGGGTGAGCTGCGCGGGCCCTACCAGGCGACGCGCGACGAGGTCGCGAAGGCGTTCGCGGACGGGCGGCGCGAGGAGGCGGCGGCGCTCTTCCAGCGCGAGCTGATGCCGCGGCTCGAGGCCTACCGCCAGGGCTGGATGGACCTGGTGGCGCTGGAGAAGCGCTACATGGTCGAGACGGTGGAGCAGGAGGCGGAGCGGACCCGCGTCGCCCGCCTCGGCATCGCCGGCATCACGGCGTTCGCGCTGCTCCTCGCCGCCGGGGTGGCGTTCGTGATCGCGCGGAGCATCGTGCAGCCGCTGGCGGGCGCGGTGGGCGTCGCGTCGCGGATCGCCGACGGCGACCTCACCGCGCGCGTCGCGCCGCACGGGCGCGACGAGATCGCGACGCTGGAGGACGCGATGCGCGGCATGACCGAGCGCCTGGCGGGGGTGCTGGGCGAGGTCCGCAGCGGCGCCGACGCGCTCGCGTCCGCCGCCGGCCAGGTGTCCGCCACCTCGCAGGCGCTCTCGCAGGGCACCGGCGAGCAGTCCGCCTCGGTGGAGGAGACCACGGCCAGCCTGGAGGAGATGAGCGCGTCCATCGACACCAACTCGCGCAACGGCCAGGAGGCGGAGCGCATCGCGGCCGCCGGCGCGGTGGACGCGGAGGCCTGCGGCCGCGCCGCCGCGGAGGCGGTCGAGGCGATGCGCGCCATCGTCGAGCGGATCGGGATCGTGGAGGAGATCGCCTACCAGACCAACCTGCTCGCCCTGAACGCCGCCATCGAGGCGGCGCGCGCCGGCGAGCAGGGGCGCGGCTTCGCGGTGGTGGCGGCCGAGGTCCGGAAGCTCGCGGTGCGCAGCCAGACGGCCTCGGCGGAGATCGGTGGCCTCGCCTCGCGCTCGATGGAGAGCGCCGCCCGCAGCGGCGAGCTGCTGAACGCGCTCGTCCCCACCATCCAGCGCACCGCCGCGCTGGTGCAGACCGTCGCCGCGGCCGGCCAGGAACAGGCGGCGGGCGTCGCCCAGATCAACGGCGCGATGCGGCGCGTGGACGACGTCGCGCAGCGGAACGCGTCGGCCTCCGAGGAGCTCGCCTCGACCGCCGAGGAACTGAGCACGCAGGCCGAGGCGCTGCAGGCGCTCGTGGCGGTGTTCCGGCTGGACGGCACGGGCGCGCGGCCGGCGGCGCGGGCCGAGCCGCCGCGGCAGCCGGCGCGGCCGCTGCTCGCGACGACGAGCCGCTAGCCGGAGGCGCCTGCGTCGGCCCGGAGCTGCCCCTCGCCTGCGGGCGCGCGCCGCGGCGCCGCGGCGGCGTCTCGCAGGTGCCCCTCCAGCACCGCCATCCCTCCCAGCCGCGCGAGGCCCGGCACGGCCAGCGTGATCCAGTCGGCGAGGCAGAGGCCGTCGACCGCGGCGCGGCGCAGCGTGCCCGCCGACTCGTAGGCGCCGCCGGGCAGCAGGAACCGGTTCAGCCGCCCGGCGAACGAGAACGGGCGCACGCGCAGGTCGGGCACCCAGCGCCGGATCCGCCGCAGCTCCGCCTCGCGCAGGGGCCGCTCGTCGGGCGTGCCGTCCGGCGGCACCGGCAGCAGGAGCCGGAGCCGCCGCAGGCCGGGGACGCGATCGACCGGCTCGGAGAACAGGAAGCGCGCATCCCGCCGGGCCGCCCGGGCCAGCCGCTCCAGCACGCCGTCCAGGTCGTGCAGCACGTGGTGCAGGACGCCGTCGCCCCAGATCACGTCGAACGCCCCGTCGGGCAGGCCGGCGCGCTCCAGGGGCGCGCACACGAACTCGGGCGGCTCGGCCAGGCCGGCCTGCGCGGCCCGCCGCCGCGCCAGCTCGATGGACCGGGCGGAGAGGTCCACGGCCGTGACGCGCGCCCCGTGCGACGCGAGCAGGATGGCGTTGTCCCCGAGCCCGCACCCCACGTCGAGGATGCGCAGCCCGCGCACCTCGCCGAGCCGCCGGAACCGGTACTCCTTGTTGAACCAGAAGCGAGCGGGCCGGCGGTACCGCGCCACCACGGCCGGGTCGAGCCGCCACGCGGCGCGCTCGAGCGTCGCCGCCTGCGCGTCGAAGAACGCTGCCTCGGAGCGGTGGATCTCCTCGGGGTGACGGACCTGATCCGGCATGGCTCCTCCGACGCGCGAGGATCCAAGGCTTGGACTCATAGTGTCGCCCGGCAACGCCGGCTCGGGGGCGCCGCGCGCGGGACGGCACCGCCCGCCTAGGTCTTCCCCTCCAGCGCAGCGTCCAGCGGGAACGTCATGGCGCTGCGCGTGCCCACGAACGTCTTGCGCAGGCCGAGCTCGGGCATGTCCACGATCTCGATCGTCTCGCGCGACCAGGCGTCGCCGCCCTGGAGGTACACCAGCTCGGCGTCCGGCGCGGCGCGGACGTTGTGCGGCTCGCCGCCGGGCGGGAAGCCGAGGAAGTCGCCCGGGCCGATGGGCTCCTCGCGATCGCCGAGGAGCGCGACGCCGCGGCCGGAGAGCACGTACATCCACTCCTCGTCGTGGCGATGCACGTGCCGGACGAACGACTCCCGCCCGGCGGGCACGGCGGCGATGCCGGCCGAGATGCGCCTCAGCGCGGGGCGCGAGAGCCACTGCAGGCGAACCTCGGAGCGCGCGTTCTGGGGGTGCGAGTACGGCCGCGCCTCGCCGCGATCGCCCGCACGCACGAGCAGCCGGGGCGGCGCGCCGGGCGGAGGCAGCCCGGACGGCTCGCGCGGCGGCTCGGTGCCGGCGGGGAGGAAGGGCACCTCCGCGTCGAGCGGGTACACCGCGTGGCGTGTCCCGGTGCGGACCAGCCGCCGGCCGAGCTTCGGGAAGTCGGCCACCTCCACGTCCCCGATCACCTCGCCGCCCTCGAGCACCCAGAGCCGCGCATCGGCGGAGGCGTTCCGGACCTGGTGCGCCACGCCGGGCGGGAAGGCCGCGAAGTCCCCGGGGCCGACCGGATGGTCGGCGCCGTCCAGCTCGAGGACGCCCTGCCCCTCCAGGACGTACACCCACTCCTCCTCGCGGTGGTGCAGGTGGTAGACGGCGCTCTCCCTGCCGGGCTCGAGCCAGGCGAGGTTCACGGCCACGCGCGCGAGCCCGGCGGCGCGCGAGAGCATCCAGCCGTGCACCTCGGCGCGCGGGTTGTACGGGTGGCCGGCGGTGTGGGCGGGGCCGCGCTGGGCGGCGCGGACGAGGACGCGGGACGGGCCGGGGTCGGGCATGTGCTTCCGATACCGCGCCGCGGCGCGCGCGCGCCACCGGTGAGGCGGGGCCTCGCGTCAGAGCTTGTAGCCGAAGCGCCGCAGCAGCGCCTTCCGCTCGGCCACGTCGGCCTCCCCCTCCACGCCGAGCGGCGAGCCGCCGTCCACCACGCCCACGATGCCGCGCCCGGTCGCGGTCTGCGCCACCAGCACCTCCACGTCGTTCGCGGTGGCGCAGAACACGCCGCACACCTCCGGCACCGCCTTCAGCGCGTTCAGGACGCTCACCGGGAACCCGTCGCGCAGCAGCACCACGAACGCGTGCCCGGCGCCGATCGCCTGCGCGTTGCGGACCGCGAGGTCCACCAGGTCCGGCGCGTTCCCGGACCGCCGCACCAGCCGCGGCCCGGACGCCTCGCAGAACGCGATCCCGAAGCGCAGCGCGGGCGCGCTCTGCGCCAGCGCCTCGTGCAGGTCCTCGATCGTCTTGATGAAGTGGGCCTGGCCCACCACCACGTTCACGTCCTCCGGCTTCTCGATGCGGACCGCGGCGAGCTCCATGGCGTCCTCCTTCCGGCGCGCCCCCAGCATGCGCACGCGCCGGCGCAGGCCGCGGCCACCGGGCCGCGCGCACTTGGGTTGCGGCGGCCCGCGCACGCGGACGGGGGAGCGAGCGCGCGCCCGGCCGCTCGCCGCACCGCCCGCCCGCCCTCGGCTCCCCGAAGGGCCCGGCCTCGCGCGGCGACCACCGGGTACGATCCGGGCGACCACGCAGGAGGTGATCATGGAGACTCCGCTGCAGCTGGCGTGGATTCACGTGGAGCCCTCGGAGCCGCTGGCCGAGCGCGTGCGCGAGGCGGTGCGGCGGCTCGAGCGATTCCACGGGCGCATCACCGGGTGCACGGTCGCGCTGGAGGCGCCCAGCCGCCATCACCGCAACACCGGCGCCCAGTACCGGGTCCGCATCGAGCTGAGGTTCCCCGGGGGCCGCGCGGTGGTGGGCCGCGCGCCGCCCAGGAGCCGCGACCGCGCCGACCTGTACACGGCGGTGAACGCCGCGTTCCGCGACGTGCGGCGCCAGCTCGAGGACCGGCAGCGCCGCATGGACGGCCGCGTGAAGGCGCACGAGACGCCGCCGCGCGGGGTGGTCGCGCGCATCTTCCACGGCGAGGGCTTCGGGTTCCTGCGGACGCCGGACGACCGCGAGATCTACTTCGACGCCCGCAGCGTGCTGCGCGGAGGCTTCGACCGCCTGGAGATCGGCAGCCCGGTGCGCTTCGTGGAGGAGCCCGGCGACGAGGGGCCGCAGGCGAGCACGGTCGCGCTCCTGCGCCGGCGCGGGCCTGGGCCCGCGGCGCCGACGCAGCCCTGAGCGGCGGGCGCAGCCATCGCCGCCCGAGTACGGCACCGGGCCGGCCCGCGCGTGGCGAGCCGGCCCGGCGACGGCGGTCGTGCAGCGAGGAGCTACTTCGACGCCGTCTTCGGCTGATCCTTCACGACCTCGAGGTCGAGCGTGATGGTGACCTGGTCGCCCACGGCGGGGCCGGCCTCGACCATCTTGTTCCACACCAGCCCGAAGTCCTTGCGGTCCACCTTGGTGGTGGCGGCGTAGCCGCGGCGCGTCTCGCCGCCCATGCCCTTCACCTCGGGCGAGGCGGTCACGTCGAGCGTCACCGGACGGGTCACGCCGTGCATGGTGAGGTCGCCGGTGACCTTCAAGCCGTCCTTGCCGGCCTTCGCGACCTTGGTGGACTTGAAGGTGATGGTCGGGTACTTCGCGACGTCGAAGAAGTCGGGGGACTTGAGGTGCGCGTCGCGATCCGGCACCTGCGTGTCGATGCTGTTCACGTCGATGGTGGCCTCGACCGTGGACTTCGCCACGTTCGCCTCGTCCAGCACCAGCTTGCCGGAGAGCGTGGTGAACGTGCCGCGCACGGTGGAGATGACGAGGTGCTTCACGGCGAAGCCGGCGTTCGAGTGGGACGCGTCGAGCGTCCAGGTGCTGGGCGCCGCGAGGGCGAGCGCCGGGGCCAGGGCGAGGGCGAGGGCCGCGGACAGGAGCTTCTTCATGGGGGGCGATTCCTTTCGGTCGTTGGTGGGCGGGGGGCATCGCCGCCCGTCCGGACGCCCCGTGATCTGGCATCGTTCCTCGCATCGCGCAGCAAGCCGTTTCGCACCTCTCTGTTGCGCAGCTGGAACGATGTCCCGGCGCCGCGCCGGCCCGCGCACCGCTTGAAATCCGCGCGCCTTGCGGCAAGAACGCGGGCATGCCCCTCCCACCGAGCGCCGCCCCCGACCCCATCGCCCGCTTCCGAGACGCGCTCGCCCGCGCCGCGGCCGCCTCGCCGCACGACGCCACCGCCGCCGCGCTCGCCACCGCGGACGCGCGCGGCGCACCGTCGGTGCGCATGGTGCTGGTGAAGTCCGCCGACGCCCGCGGCTTCGCGTTCTTCACGAACCGGGAGAGCCGGAAGGCGCGCGACCTCGCCGCGAACCCGCGCGCCGCGCTCTGCTTCCACTGGCCGGCGCTGGAGGAGCAGGTGCGGGTCGAGGGCGCGGTGACACCGCTCCCCGACGCCGAGGCGGACGCCTACTTCCGCTCCCGGCCGCGCGAGAGCCGCGTGGGCGCCTGGGCCTCGCGCCAGAGCGCGCCCCTCGGCGATCGGGCCGAGCTGGAGGCGGCGGTCCGCGCGGTCGAGGCGCGCTTCCCGGGCGACGACCTCCCCCGCCCGCCGTTCTGGGGCGGCTACCTCGTCGCGCCCGAGCGGATCGAGTTCTGGCGCTCCGGGCCGGGCCGGCTGCACCACCGCACCGTCTACGTGCGGCGCGGCGACGGCTGGGAGGTGGGCGCGCTGCAGCCCTGACGCGCCCTACCCGCCGGTGCAGGCGCAGCTGCCGCGCGAGGCGCCGGGCTCGACGTGGCAGGCCCAGTCGCCCTCCTTGCCGCCCAGCGCCTGCGCGCACTCGCCGGCGTTCGCGCAGCCGCCCGCGGGCACCGTGCCGAGGTACTCCGCCGCGTAGGTCTCGCCGGGATTCGCCACGCAGGCCGCCGACGGGTCGATGGCGATGCACTGCGACGTGCCGGCCGGCAGGCACGCCGGCGTGGTGCTCGGGTCGTCGCACGGGACGAAGCACCAGTCGGTGCCGTACGCGCAGGTCCGGCGCGTGGCGCCCGAGGCGTCGGCGATGCGGAGGTTCGTCACCGCCCTGGCCGCCGGCACCGTGGGGAGGCGCAGGCCGTCGAGCGGGCGCGCCAGGTCCGCGATGGCCGAGAGGACGGGGCCGAAGGTGCTCGGCGGATACGCGTCGCACACCGTGCCCTCGACCACGGCGATGCCACGCGCGCGGAGCTGGTCGCCGAGCTGCAGGAAGCGCTCGCCGGCGGCGAACGCGCCGCCGCAGGCGGGCGCGGCGGGGTGGCAGGTGAGCGGCGGCTGCACCGGGCACGAGGCGATGCCGCTGCACGAGTCGGCGGCCGCGTAGGAGCCGTCGGCGCAGCGCACGCTCGAGACGATGAACGCCGCGCCCAGGTCGGCGGGGCCGTCGGCCCGGACCAGCGACGCGAAGAACGCGGCGTAGTCGGAGACCGGGATCTCGCGCTGCGCGCCGGCGGGCTGGTGCTTGTCGAGGACGCAGGCGTCGGCGCCGGGGGTCGAGGTCGCCATGGGCACCGGCGTGGCGGCCGGGCTGGAGCAGTCGTCCTCGTCGCCCACCCACACCACCACCAGCTTCGCGCCCGGCCGCGGGAACGTGCCCGGCGCGACGCCGGGGAGCTGGCCGGCGAGCGCCTTCTGCAGCGCGAGCCGCCCCGCCTCGAGCCCCTGCTCCTGGCCCGAGCCGCAGCTCCCGACCTTGATGTTCTGCGCGAACTGCTGGACGAGCTGCGTCAGCCGCCCGTCCTGGGAGGCGGTGCCCCACGAGGCCCAGTCGAGATCCTTCGAGAAGTCGAGGATGCGCGGGTTGCCGGGCGCGGAGACGAGCGCGCCGCCGGGGTACGGCGCGCCGGCGACCGCGTAGCCGGGCGTGCAGAACGAGGAGGACGGGAACGGGTTCGAGTACGTGGTCTGCAGCGTGGTGCAGGCGTCGCCGGGCGCGCAGCCGGCCGCCGCGGCGGTGCAGTCGCTGGGGGCGCAGCACTGCTGCTTGGAGCCGGTCACGCGGAGCCCGTCCGCGTCGAGCACCGGGGTCGTCACGCACACCTGCCCGGTGCCGCAGCCCGCGGCGGCGCCGGGCGTGCACGACGCGACGTCGGTGCACGCCGAGGTCCGGCAGCACTGGTTGCCGCCGCTCCCCGCCACGCACGAGCGGCCGTTCGGACCGGCCCAGAACACCGAGGTGGTGGTCACCGCGATGCGGAAGTCCACCGGGTCGAGGCCGCGGGCCGCGCGCGCGGTGTTGGCCTGGACCATCCGCGTGATGAAGTCCTTGAAGCTGGCGGCGAGCCCGTCCTGCTTCGGGTCCATGGACGGGGAGTCGTCCACCACGAACAGGACGTCCGCGCTCGAGACCTTGGAGAGCTGCACCCGCACGCTGCCGGGCTGCAGCAGGCAGTGGCCGACCGGGCTGAAGTTGTAGTCGTTGCACCCCGCCGCGGCGGAGGCGACCAGCGCGAGCAGGATCCCGCGTCGAACCATGCCCGACGAGATGAAGCTCGCTCGCCCGTGCGGCAACGGCCCGGAAGCCCGCCCCGCCGGAGGGATGCCGCGCACGGCCCGCGCGCACGCGCGCCGCGCGGGCGCTCGCCCGCAAGGCCGCTAGAGCTGGACGCGTGCACCCGCCGTGAAGCTGAAGACGTCGGCGGGCCCGATCGTCCGCGGGTTCGCGGCCCAGACCCGGAGCATGTGCCCGAGCGCCACGCCCTCGACGTAGAGCGACACCGGCGCGTCCAGGTAGCGCTTCGGCACGGTGAGGCTGGTGCCGAGCGTCAGGCCGGGGTGCAGCGCCGTCGGCACCGGGTAGTAGCCGTTCGGGTACCGGCTGGGCTGCACGATGAAGTAGTCGCCGCCGAGCAGGTACGTCACCTGCAGCCCGACCGTGAACGGGCGCGCCTTCCAGCCCTGCCCGAGGCGGACGATCCAGGGGGACCAGGTGACCTTGGCCGAGAGCTGGTAGATGTCGGTGCCGCCCACCGACTCCGGCACCCAGCCGAACAGGAGATCCCCGAGCACGCGGTCGTCGCGCCACGCGTGCCCGCCGCCCACCGCGAGGAGCCCCACGTTGCCCGCGAACTGCGCGGTGAGGTGGTCCGGGAGCAGCCAGTGGCGATCGCGGCCCTCGTCGCGCTCGTAGGCGCGGTCGAGCGGGGCGTGCTCGGCCTCGGCCCGCGCGGGCGCGGGGAGCGCGAGCGCGGCGGCGAGCGCGGCCGCGAGCGCCAGGACGCGGCCGGGGCTCACCACGACACCTGCTCCACCACCGGGTCCCCCCCGGCCGGCAGCGTCAGGAGCAGGATCGACCGCCCGGTGAGCGCGTCCGCGGTCCAGAGCCGCACGCCCGACGCCTCGCGCTGCTCGTAGTGGTGGACGTGCGCGTAGAACGAGTCGGTCACGCCGCGCGCGGCGAGCAGGTCCAGGTACGGCTGGCGCAGCGCCGCGTTGAAGTCCTCGTGCCAGGGCGGCACGTGCGCGACGACCACCGCGCGGTCGTGCTCGCCGTCCGGCGCGAGCTGCGCGTCGAGCCACCGGAGGTCCGGCACGTCCTCCGGGAACCCGTACTCTCGCCCGTTCGTGTCGAGCAGCACGAAGCGGGTGCGACCCCAGGTGAACACCAGGTTGCGCGCCCCGAACAGCCGGTCGTAGATCGCGTCGCCACCGCCGAGCATGTCGTGGTTGCCGAGCACCACCAGCCACGGCACCCGCAGCCCCTCGAAGACGTCCTGCATCAGCTCGTACTCGCGGAGCAGGCCCATGTCGGTGAAGTCGCCGAGCTGGATCGCGAACGACACGCCGTCCATGGCATTGACGAGCCGGACCGCGTCCTCGGCCTCGTCGAACGCGAGCTGCGTGTCGCCGAGGAGCGCCACGCGGAGCGGCTCCGCGGGCGGGGTGGCGAGGAGCGATCCCACCGCCTTCCGGTTCAGCCCCTTGTCCGCGGGGAGCGCGTACGGGCTGTACTCGAGGCAGCCCGAGAGCAGCACCGCGAGCGCCGCGACCGCGGCCGGAGCGGCCCGGCCGAGCGGGCTGCGGACGGCTGCCGCGAGGTGGGGCCGCTGGGACATGGCCTCCCACTTCGCAAGGACCATGCCCCGCCGCGCTGCGGCATCGAACCCGTGCGGCCCAGGCGAATCGGCTCGCCCCGGGGCCGCCGCCGTGTCGGGTCCGTGGACAGGAGCCACCCCGATTGTCGGCTCGACGTACAGGCGGGGTGGCCGGCGAGCCCGGACCCGCAGATAATCGGGCCATGGAGATGCCGATCGCCCAGGGCCCGGATCTTGCGAAGGATCGGGGCATGGGCACCCATGCGCAGCAGGAGCACCTGCGCCGCTCGAACCTGGCCGCGGCGGACGAGCGGTGGCGCCGGAGCCGGCCCGCGCTCGTGGTGGCCCTCTACGCCTCCTGGATCAGCTTCGTCGTGCTGCTCTGGTTCCAGGGCTACCCGCGCTGGCGCGTGCTCGCCCTCCTCGGCATCCTGGGGCTCGCGCTGGCGCTGCACGCGGCGCGCGCGTGCGTCCGCGCGAGCGGTCCCTTCTGCGCCGCGGTCACCGCCGCCGACATCCGCCTGCCGCTCGCCATGTCGCTCGCGGCCGTCGCGCTGACCGGCGGCCTGCACAGCCCGCTGCTCGTCGCCCTCCCCCCCACGGTCTCGGTGCTGGTGGTCCGCTGCGGCTGGAGGCGGGAGACCGCGGGAGCGCTCTGGGCCCTGGCCGCCGCCGGGCTGGTCATGCTGCTCGCGCCGGGCTGGATGGGGCCGCCGGTCCCGGAGCGCACGTTCGCGCTCGTCGCGCTGGTGGCGCTCGTGGGGACGGTGGCGGTCCACGCCGACTACGTGGTCATCCTCGGGGAGACGGTCGCCGACTCCGTCCGCGGGATGCTGCGGGCCCGCGACGAGGTGGCGAGCCAGGCGCTCACCCGCGCCCGCGAGCTCGAGCTGATGAGCTCGCAGATCTCGCACGAGCTGAAGAACCCGCTCGGCGCCATCAAGGCGCTGGTCCAGATCAGCGCCCGCGGCTCCTCCGACGGCGACACCTGCGAGCGGCTCAAGGTGGTCTCGTCCGAGGTCGAGCGCATGCGCGAGATCCTGGACGGCTACCTGTCGTTCTCGCGGCCGCTCGAGTGCCTGCAGCGCGAGGACCTCTCGCTGGGCGAGCTCGCGGACGAGGTGCTCTCGGTGCTGCAGGGGCGCGCCGCGGCCGCCGGCGTCGGCCTGCACCGGCGCGGCGACGCGCGCGTCGAGGCCGACCCGCGCCGCCTCAAGGAGGCGCTGCTGAACCTGGTCGCGAACGCGGTGGAGGCGAGCCGCCGGGGCGACCGGGTCGAGGTGCTGGTCGCCGATCACGGCGGCACCGTCGAGGTGGCGGTCCGGGACACCGGCCGCGGCATGCCGCCGGCGGTGGTCGCGCGCCTGGGCACCCCCTTCTTCACCACCCGCGACCAGGGCACCGGGCTGGGCGTCCTGCTCGCCCGGCGCGCGTTCGTCCAGCACGGCGGCACGCTCGAGTACGCGAGCGCGCCCGACGCGGGCACCACCGCTACCGGCACCCTTCCCCGGGTGCACCAGGAGGCCACCGAGAATGTCCCGGCTGCTGCTGGTCGATGACGAGCCCGCCGTGCTCTACGCGCTGAAGGAGCTGGCGCGCTCGAACGGCCACGAGCCGGTCACCGCGCGCTCCGGCGCCGAGGCGCTGGAGCGCCTGGAGGGCGTGGACGCCGTCGTCACGGACTACGCCATGCCCGAGATGGACGGCCTGCAGCTCCTGCAGGCCATCCACGAGCGCGACGCGTCGCTCCCGGTGGTGGTCCTCACCGCCCAGGGATCGGAGCGCGTGGCGGTGCGCGCCATGAAGGCCGGCGCGTACGAGTACGTGACCAAGCCCTTCGACATCGACGAGATGACGCTGGTGCTGGACCGCGCGCTCGAGACCCGCGCGCTGCGCGTGCAGAACCGGCGCCTCGCCGTCGAGAAGGCGCTCGGGCGCAGCATCGTGGGCGACGCGCCGGCCATGCAGCGGCTGCTCGACGCGGTGGCGCGGGTCGCGCCGAAGGACGTGACCGTGCTGGTGCGCGGCGAGACCGGCACCGGCAAGGAGCTGATCGCGTCGCTGCTGCATGCCCAGAGCCGCCGCGCGTCCGGCCCGCTCGTCCGCTTCAACTGCGCGGCCATCCCCGCCGAGCTGGCCGAGGCGGAGCTGTTCGGCCACGCGCGCGGCGCGTTCACCGGGGCGGTGCAGGCGCGGCAGGGCTTCTTCGCCCAGGCCGACGGCGGGACGCTGGTGCTGGACGAGGTGGGCGAGCTGCCGCTGCCGCTCCAGGCCAAGCTGCTCCGCGCGCTGCAGGAGGGCGAGATCCAGCCGGTGGGCGCCGGCCGCGTCGAGCGCGTGGACGTGCGCCTCGTGGCCGCCACGCACCGCGATCTCGCCGAGGAGGCGCGCGCCGGGCGGTTCCGCGAGGACCTGTACTACCGGCTCGCGGTGGTGGAGCTGGTGGTCCCGCCGCTCCGCGAGCACCGCGAGGACATCCCGGCCCTCGCGAAGGAGTTCGCCCGGCGCTTCGGCGCGCGCTTCGGCGTGGACGACGTCCGGCTCTCGCCGCCGCTGCTGGAGCGCCTCGCGGCCGCGGAGTGGCCGGGCAACGTGCGCCAGCTCGAGAACCAGGTGGCGCGCCTGGTCGCGCTGAGCAACGGCGGCGAGCTCGGCCCGGACGCGCTGGAGGCGGGGGCCGCCCCCGCGGCGCGGGAGCCCGGCGTGGAGCCGCCGCCGGAGGGCGCGCTCACGCTGCACGAGCACCTCGACGCCGTCGAGCGGAACATCATCGCGAAGACGCTGGCCGCGACCGGCGGCAACCAATCGGAGACGGCGCGCCGCCTCGGGGTGAGCCGCGGCGCGCTCATCGACCGGCTGAAGAAGTACGGGTTCGCGTAGCCGGCGCGGCCCGGCTCGCGACGCCGACGCGGTCGCCTACGGGAGCTCGGCGTACGCCGGGTCCGCCGCGCCGCGCGCGGTCGTGGACGTCTCCTTGCTCCGCGCCACCACCACGGTGCAGGGCGCCTGGCGCACCACGCGCTCCGCCACCGAGCCGAGCACGAGGTGCTTGAGCCCGGTCCGCCCGTGCGTGCCCACCACCAGCAGGTCCACGCCCTCCTCCCGCGCGTGCTGCAGGAGCTCCACCGCCGGGCTGCCCGCGAGCACCTTGCTGCGCACCGGGCGCCCCAGGCGGCGCTCCGCGTCGCCCCGCCAGGCCGCGACGTCGCGCTCGAGGTCCACCGCCACGAGCTCGAAGAGCGCCCGGGGCGGCACCAGCATCTCGGCCGCGGCGGCCACCGGCAGCTCGTGCACGTGCACCAGCTCCAGCTCCGCGTCGAACCGCCGCGCCAGGTCCGTCGCCTCGACCATCGCGAAGCGGGACGCCTCCGAGAAGTCGACCGCGCAGCAGATCCTCGTCCGTTCCGCCATCGTGCCACCTCCCCGCCGGGCGCCGTCAGACCGCGGCGGCCGCCTCGACGACCTCCGCGGACCCGTGCGCCACCAGCACCGGGCACGGCGCCTCGCGCACCACGCGCGCCGCCACCGCGCCGCCCACGGTGCGCCCGAGGCGCCGCCGCGGGTGCGCGCCGATCACCACCAGGTCGTATCCGCCCTCGCCGGCGGCCCGGAGGACCTCGGCCGCCGCCGCCCCGCTCACCAGCAGCGCCCGCACCGGTCTGCCCGCCAGGCCCTGCGCGACGCCGCGCCAGCGCTGCAGGTCGGCGCCCAGGCGCTGCGCCTGCGCCTCCAGCCGCGCGGGATCGAGCGCCGCCGCGCGCGCCTCCGCCCGCGGGAGCCGCTCGTGCACGTGGAGCAGCGCCAGCTCGGCGCCGGTGCGGTGGGCCAGCTCCGCGGCCGCCGTCACGGTCGCGCGCGACGCCTCGCTGAGATCGACGGCGCAGAGGATCCGGTGCCACGTCCGCATGGCGCCTCCCCGGGCACGCGCCTGCGCGCCCTTCCCGGCCGTCCCGCCCGCGCCGGACGCGCGCGGGGCGCGCCGGGGTCAGTGGACCTGCGCGGCCTCGGCGACGAGGTCCTGGTGCACCGCCTCGGCGCCGCTCCGCACCACCAGCACCGGACACGGCGCGCGGCGCGCCACCGCCTCGGCGACCGAGCCCAGCACGAGGCGGCGCAGGCCGCTCCGGCCGTGGGTCGCGACCACCAAGAGGTCCGTCGCGTGCGCGGCGGCGAAGCGGGAGATCTCGTCCTCCGGCTGCCCGGAGGCGACGTGCGTGGACACCGGCGCGCCGACGAGCCGCTCCGCGTCCGCGCGCCAGGCGGCGAGGGTCCCCGCCACCTCCTCGGCGATCATCGGCCCGAGGTCGCGGGCGGCGACCAGCATGTCCGTCGCCGCCGGCGGCGGCGAGACGTACACGTGCAGCAGCGTCAGCTCCGCCCGCATGAGACGGGCCAGCTCGGCCGCCTCCTGCATCGCGCGGCGCGACGGCTCCGAGAAGTCGACTGCGCAGCAGATCTTCTTCCAGCCGGCCATGGCGCACCTCCGGATCCCCGGCGCTCGGCCCCGGTCCGCGGCGGGCGCCGGCTGGACCCATCCGATCGTACGCCCGCCGACCGGGCGGAGCGCACGTCCGTGGGGGGGACCCGGAGGCGGGTGACCGCGGCGCGCGCAGCCCACGCGCGCGCCGGCGCACCCGTCCGCCGCGACGGCTCAGCGGGCCGCGATGAGCGTCGGCGCGCTGGTGGCGGCCGCGTCCTGCGGCTGCGTGGGGACGATCGGCCGCGGCTCGATCCGCTCGCCGGCGGCGAGCATGCGGAGCGAGAGCGCCAGCAGCTCGGAGATCAGCTCACCGGAGCCCGGGACGTCGAGCTTGCGGTAGATGCGCTTGCGGCGGGCCCGGATGGTCTCGGGGGAGACGTTGGCGGCGGCTGCGGAGTCCTTGCACGCGAAACCCTGGGCCAGCCGGAGCACCTCCGCGCGCTCGGCGGGCGTCAGGCTGCGGCCCTCCAGGTACTTGGCGGTGAACGGCGTGAGGATCTCGACGTCGATGTGAGGCATGGGCTCTGCTTCCTTCTCCGGAACGTGTCCGGCCGTCTCGGCGCCGCCTGGTTCCCCGATCCACCCCTGGACCCCACCCCGGGCGGCCGCCCTGGTGAACGCCACGTTAGGCACCATCCAGCCGGGCGCCACGCCCCATGTGGTACGTAGACAAGAAAGATCGCGGGGTTGAGCAGCAGGCTCGCCCCCCGACCGGCCGCGAATAGAATGCCCGGCACGCATGTCGGACCCCGGACCGGACGAACGAAGGCCCCTCACGGCCCGCGCGCTGCGCGCGGGCATGGCGTGGATGACGCCGCTGGGCGGCCCGCTCGACCTCCGGCTCCTGGGCCGGACGCTGCTGCACGCCGCGGTGCTGGGCTGCGTGGCCGGCCTGGTGGGCGCGGGCTTCTTCGCCGCGCTCGAGCTGGGGCAGCGCCTGCTGCTGGGCGGGCTCGCCGGGTACCTGCCGCTGCGGGCCGCGGGCGAGCTGGTGTTCGGGAGGGAGCCGGCCGGCCCGCTGCGCCCCTGGGTGCTGGTGCTGCTGCCCGCCGTCGGCGGCCTGGCGAGCGGCCTGGTCACGGCGAAGCTCGCGCCCGAGTGCGGGGGTGGCGGCGGCGACGCCACCATCGACGCCTACCACCTCCACGGCGCGCGCATGCGCGCGCGGGTGGCGCCGGTGAAGGCGCTCGCCTCGGTGCTGACGCTCGCCACCGGCGGCGCCGGCGGCCGCGAGGGGCCGACCATGCAGATCGGCGGCGCGCTCGGCGCGCTCACCGGACGGCTGCTGCCCACCAGCCCGCGCGAGCGGCGCATCCTGATGGTGGCCGGGGTGGCGGCCGGCATCTCGGCGGTGTTCCGGACGCCGCTCGGCGCCGCGCTGCTCGCGGTGGAGATGCTGTACCGCGACGACTTCGAGTCCGACGCGCTCGTCCCGGCCATCCTGGCGAGCGTGGTGGCGTACTCGCTGGTCGCGTCGATCTACGGCGAGGCCACGCTGTTCGGCCGCCTGCCGGCGTTCCCGTTCGTGCCGCGCCACCTCCCGCTGTACGCGCTGCTCTCGCTGCTCGTCTCGCTCGGCGCGGTCGCGTTCGCGGTGACCCTGCGCACGGTGGCGCGGGGGTTCCGCCGGCTGCCCGGGCCCGCCTGGCTGCGGCCGGGGCTGGGCGGGCTGCTCATGGGCGGGTTCGCCACCGCCATCATCCTGCTGGTCGGCCACCTGTACGGCGCCGAGGACCGCGGCATCGGGCTCCTGGGCGGCGGCTACGGCGCGGTGCAGGCCGCCATCGCCGGCTCCCCGGGCATGCAGCCGGGCTGGTCGCTGGTGGTCCTCCTGCTCGGCCTCGCCGCCGCGAAGGTGGTGGCGGCCTCGCTCACCATCGGCTCGGGCGGCTCCGCCGGCGACTTCGCCCCGGCGCTCACCATCGGCGGCCTGCTCGGCGCCGCGTTCGGCCACGGGGCGGCGCTGGTCACCGGCGACCCGACGCTCCAGCCGGCCGCGTTCGTGCTGGTGGGGATGGGCACGCTCTACGGCGGGCTCGCGCACGTGCCGCTGTCGGCGCTGGTGCTGGTCTCCGAGCTGGCCGGCAGCTACGACCTGCTCGTCCCGATGATGCTCTCCATCGGCGTGGCGTACGTGGCGCTGCGGCGCTGGACGCTCTACCCGGCGCAGCCGCGCAACCAGCGCGAGTCGCCGGCGCACCCCGAGCTCCGCGCGCGCGACCTGCTCACCCGCATCACCGTCCGGGACGTGGCGGTGCCGGCGGAGGCGGAGCCGGCCGAGGCGGGGGCGCGGCTCGCCGACGGGCTGGCCGCGGCGGGGAAGACCTCGCGCCAGCGCGTGCTGCCGCTGCTCGGCCCCGCCGGCGCCTGGGCGGGCCTCGCAGACGTGGACGCGATCCGCGCGGCGGCCGCCGACCCGCACCTCGGCTGGGCGGTCCTCGCCGACGTGGCGGCGCGGTGGACGGCCGTCGCGCCCGAGACCACCCTCGCGCGCGTGGGCGAGCTGCTGGTGGACAGCGGGCTGCGCCAGCTCCCGGTGCTCGAGGGCGGGCGGGTGACCGGCTACGTCGGCGAGGCGGAGATCGCGCGGGTGTTCCTGGCGGCGATCGCCGATCCGCCCGCGCAGCACCGCGCATAGCGCCCGCCCGCCTACCCCCGTCTTCCGGCGCGCACCCGCCTGCCGCCGGGCACATCCATGGGATGGGTGCGGGCGATGGCGGACGCAGGCGGCGGCGCGACGGGCGTCCGGTCGGCCGGGCCGCCGCGGAGGTGCCGGTGGCGCAGCGGCTGGAAGAGTACGCGATGGTCGGCGACGCGCAGAGCGCCGCGCTCGTCGCGCGCGACGGCTCGATCGACTGGCTGTGCTGGCCGCGCTTCGACTCCGACGCCTGCTTCGCGGCGCTGCTCGGCACCCCGGAGCACGGGCGCTTCTCGCTCCGCCCGGTCGGCGAGGTCCGGTCCGTCCGCCGCGCCTACCGACCCGGGACGCTGGTGCTCGACACCGAGCTGTCCACCGCGGACGGCGCGGTACGGATCGTGGACTTCATGCCGCCGCGCGGCGCCGCGCCCGACCTGGTGCGCCTGGTCCAGGGGCTGCGCGGGCGGGTGGAGCTCGACCTCGAGCTCTCGCCGCGCTTCGGCTACGGCGCGCGCCGGCCCTGGCTCCGGGGCCGCGGGCGCCACCTGTCGGCGAGCGCCGGCCCCGACACGCTGCACCTGCTCGGCGAGGTCCCGCTCCGCGCCGACCAGGGCACCATCCGCGCCCGCTTCGCGGTCGCCGCCGGCGAGTCGGCGCCGTTCGTGCTCACCTGGCACCCGTCCCACGAGCCGGCGCCCACGCCGCCGGATCCCGGCGCGGCGCTGGAGGAGACGGAGACGTGGTGGCGGCGCTGGTCCGGGCGCTGCACCGCGGGCGGCCGCTGGCACGGGCTGCTGGTGCACTCGCTGGTGGTGCTGAAGGCGCTCACCTACTCGCGCACCGGCGGGATCGTGGCCGCGCCCACCACCTCGCTGCCCGAGGCCCCCGGGGGCGTGCGCAACTGGGACTACCGGTTCTGCTGGCTCCGCGACGCCACCTTCACGCTCCTCGCGCTCATGGGCGCCGGGTACGTGGACGAGGCGCGCGCCTGGCGCGACTGGCTGCTCCGCGCCGTCGCCGGGCAGCCGGAGGATCTGCAGATCATGTACGGCATCGCCGGCGAGCGGCGGCTCACCGAGCTCGAGCTGCCGTGGCTCCCCGGCTACGAGGGCGCCCGGCCGGTGCGGATCGGCAACGCCGCCTCCTCGCAGCTCCAGCTCGACGTGTTCGGCGAGGTGCTGGACTGCCTGCACCAGGCGCACCTGTCCGGCCTGCCGTTCAGCGCCGACGGCTGGACCGTGCAGCGCGCGCTGCTCGACTGGCTCGAGTCGCACTGGAACGATCCGGACGAGGGCATCTGGGAGATCCGCGGGCCCCGCCGCGACTTCACGCACTCGAAGGTGATGGCCTGGGTGGCGGTGGACCGCGCGCTGCGCTCGGCGCGCGCCGGCCGGCTCGAGGGTCCGCTCGAGCGCTGGCGGGCGCTGCGGGCGCGCATCCACGCCGAGGTGTGCGCCCGCGGCTTCGACGCGGAGCGCGGGGCGTTCACGCAGGCGTTCGGATCGAAGGCGCTCGACGCGAGCCTGCTCCTCGTGCCGCAGGTGGGGTTCCTGCCGGCGACCGATCCACGCGTGCGCGGCACCGTCGAGGCGATCGAGCGCGAGCTGACCGAGGGCGGCCTGGTGCACCGCTACGACAGCCGCACCGGCGTGGACGGCCTGCCGCCCGGCGAGGGGGTGTTCCTGGCCTGCACGCTCTGGCTCTCCGACGCGCTCCGCATGATGGGCCGGCACGCCGACGCGGCCCGGTACTTCGAGCGCGTGGTGGGGCTCGCGAACGACGTCGGGCTGCTCGCGGAGCAGTGGGACCCGGTCCAGCGCCGGCTGGTGGGCAACTTCCCGCAGGCGTTCTCGCACGTCGCGCTGGTCAACGCCGCGCTGGGCCTGAGCAGCCCGGCGCCGCACCGCTCCGGGCGCTGCCCGGAGGGCGGGGACGACTGCGACTGACGCGGCGGCCCCGCGTCAGCGCCGGCCGCCGGCCTCGCCGGGCACGGTCCGGAACGGCACGGTGATGCGCCCGGAGACGCGGTCGCGCTTGCGCAGCCGCCCCGCGTCCACCAGCATGCGCCCCGCCCAGCGGTACACGTTGAACTCGGACACGAACGTCCGCAGCGCCCGCATCCGCTCCCGCTGCTCCTCGCGCGGCATGGCCAGCGCCGCGGCCAGCGCCGAGCTGGCCTCCTCGAGGTCGTACGGGTTCACCAGCAGCGCCTCGCCCAGCTCGCGCGAGGCGCCGGTGAACCGCGACAGCACCAGCACGCCCGCCTCGTCGTCGCGGGCCGCCACGAACTCCTTCGCCACCAGGTTCATGCCGTCGTGCAGCGACGACACGTAGCAGAGGTCCGCGGCGCGGTAGTAGCGGAACACGGTGGGCGGCTCGTGGTGCTCGCGGAGCAGCACGATGGGCCGGTAGTCGCCCTCGCCGAACCGCTCGTTCACCCGCCGCGCGACCTCCTCCACGTTGCGGTTCAGCTCCTGGTAGCGCGGGATGCGCGTGCGGCTGGGGGCGGCGAGCTGCGCGAACGTGAACCGGCCGCGGAACTGCGGGAAGCGCTCCAGCAGCCGCTCCACCGCCAGCAGCCGCTCCTCGATCCCCTTGGTGTAGTCGAGCCGGTCGATGCCGACGCCCAGCAGCGCGTCGGGCGCGAGGCCGAGGTCCGCGAAGACGCGCTCGCGGCAGAGGGGCGCCGCCGGCGCGTCCGCCGCCCAGCGGGTGGGCCAGTCGATGGAGATCGGGTACGCGCGGATCAGCGTCTCCTGGCCGCCCAGCACCACGCTCTGGCGCTCGCGGTCGAGCCGCGCCTCGAGGTAGCGATCCACCGAGTCGAGGAAGTTGTTGCAGTGCGCCTGGACGTGGAACCCGAGGATGCTCGAGCCGAGCATGCCCTCCAGGATCTCCGGGCCCCACGGGCAGATGCCGAAGCGCTCGGAGTTCGGCCAGGGGATGTGCCAGAACGTGATGATGGTCGCGCGCGGCAGCCGCTCGCGGATCATCCGGGGCAGCAGCGCGAAGTGGTAGTCCTGCACCAGCACCACCGGGTCCGGGCCGTTCGCCTCCTCGCACACCGCGTCGGCGAACTTGCGGTTCGCGTCGCGGTACGCGGCGAAGTCCCCGCCGCGGAACGTGGGCCGGGTGTGCGCCACGTGGCACAGCGGCCACAACCCCTCGTTCGAGAAGCCGTAGTAGTAGCCCTCCTCCTCCGCCGCGGTGAGCCACACGCGCCGCAGCGTGTAGGCGGGGTCGTCGGGCGGCACGCGCACGCGGGCGTGCCGGTCCACCACCTCGCGATCGGCCGGGCCGCTGCCGTGGGCGATCCAGGTGCCGCCGGTGGCGTGGACCACGGGCTCGAGCGCGGTGACGAGGCCGCTGGCCGGGTGCTGCACCCGGAGCACGCCGTCGCGCCGCTCGTGGATGTAGGGCTCGCGGTTCGCGACCACGATCACCTCGCTGCCGGGGAGGTGGCGGGCGAGCGCGTCGCGCAGGCGGGCCGGCGACCAGAGCCCCGCCCTGCCCTCCGACTGCTCCGCCGCGAGCTCGGAGACCAGGGCGCGCACGTCGGAGAGGAGCGGCTGGAACTCGCGCCGGGTGCGTGGCGGCGCCGAGGGGCCGGGCATCAGCCAGGTGGCGCGGAGCACGCGCTGCAGCTCCGCGCTCCAGCCGCGCCACGAGACGCGCGCCGCGAGCGTCGTCGCCACCGCCGCGGCGAGCGCCACGATCGCGAACGCGACCGCCAGGAAGCCGCGCGTCTGCTCCTCGCGCGTCGCGACCCAGCTCATGTCGTGCACCAGCGCCACGAACCCGAGCGGCCCCTCCCCGTCCGCCAGCGGCACCGCGGTGAGGTGCACCCGCGTCTCGCCGTACGGCGCCTCGAACGCCCAGGTGACGGGCGAGGCCGCCCCGGCGGCCGCGTGCGCGCGGATCCGACCGCAGTCGAACGGGTCCGGGTACTCGGACGTGCTCGCGACCAGCGCCCCGTCCGGATCGCAGGCCGCCGCCCCGAGCACGCGCTCGTCGCGGGCCACCTCGCCCAGGATGCGGCGCACCCGCGCGCGCTCGCCCTTGCGGAGCGCGCGCTCGAGCCCGTCGCGGGCGCCGGAGACCGCCAGCTCGGCCCGCATGCGGGTGTCGCGATCGAACCAGCGCCGGGCCGTGTGCTCGACGAGGACGGACGCCCCCCAGGCGATGGCGCCCAGGAGGAGCATCAGCGGGACGAGAACCTTCAGGACCGCACGCATCGGAGCATCCTATGTCCGGTCGGTTGGCCCTCCAACCGCCTGCGGGGGACCCTGCGCCAGGAGGACGCACGGCCATGGGGTCCCTCCGATGCCCGCCCGGAGGCCGGCCGGGCGGGCGCCTACCCCGCCGCCGCGCGGTCGGCCAGCACGAGGAGCGCGCCGTCGAGCGGACGCACCCGCGCCGCCGGGATCGAGGGCGCGCCGGGGGCGAGGAGCTGCCCGAGCGCCGCGCGCTTCGCGGCGCCGGACACGAGGAACGCGATCGCCCGCGCCCGCTCCAGCACCGGCAGCGTGAGGGTGATGCGGTGGGCGCCGACCGCGGGCACGAAGGGCGCCGCCACCCAGCGCGCACGCTCGTCGAGCGCGGGGCTTCCCGGGAACAGCGACGCGGTGTGGCCGTCGGCGCCGAGGCCGAGCAGCACCAGGTCGAGGCGCGGCGGGCTCCCGTCGGGCTCGGCCGCCCGCCGCAGCGCCGCCTCGTAGCCGGCGGCCGCCTCCGCGGGCGGTCGCTCGCCCTCGATCCGATGCACGGCGGCGGCGTGGACGTGCTCCAGCAGCGCCTCGCGCGCGGTCCGGTAGTTCGAGTCGGGGTGGTCGGGCGGGACGCAGCGCTCGTCGCCGAACCAGATCTCGGTGCGGGCCCACGGCACCCGCTCGCGCCAGGGCGCGGCGGGATCGGCGAGGAGCGCGTAGAGCGCCCGCGGGGTGCTTCCCCCGGCGAGCGCGACCGCGAAGCGCCCGCGCGCCGCGACGGCCTCCTCGGCCCGCCGCGCCACGTCCTCGGCGGCCGCGCGCGCCAGGTCCGCCGCGTCCGCGGCGCGTACCAGCGCCGGGCCCTGAGGACGCGCCACCGCGGTCACTCCCGGTCCGCCCACCGCCGCCCGTCGCGCGCGAGCAGCTCGGACGCCGCTGCGGGCCCCCAGCTCCCCGCGGCGTAGTTGGGGAAGTCGCGCGCGGGCAGCGTGGACCAGACGTCGAGCACCGGGGTGGCGATGCGCCAGCTCGCCTCCACCATGTCGGCGCGGTGGAACAGGGTCGCGTCGCCGATCATCGCGTCGTGGAGCAGCCGCTCGTAGCCGGTGGCGGGCGGCAGGCCGCCGAAGTCGGCGTAGCTGAAGTCGAGGCGCACCGGCTGGAGCTGGATCGAGGGGCCGGGGCGCTTCGCCTTCATCGAGATGCAGATGGCCTCCTCCGGCTGGATGAGGATGTCGAGCCGGTTCGGCTCGATGCCCTCCACCCCGGCCTCCTGGAACAGGAGCAGCGGCGGCCGCCGGAACTGGATGGAGATCTGCGTGTCGCGGCGCGCGAGCCGCTTGCCGGCGCGCACGTAGAACGGCACCCCGGCCCAGCGCCAGTTCTCGACCTGGAGCTTCAGCGCGGCGTAGGTCTCGGTCTGCGAGGTCGGCGACACGCTCGGCTCGGCTCGGTACCCCGGAACCTTGCGCCCGCCCAGGTAGCCCTCGCCGTACTGGCCGCGCACCGTGCTCCGCAGCACGTCCTCCGGCGACATGGGCCGGATGGACTCGAGCACCTTGGTCTTCTCGTTGCGCACCGCCTCGGCGGCGAGCGTCGAGGGCGGCTCCATCGCCACCAGCGTGAGGAGCTGCAGGATGTGGTTCTGGACGATGTCGCGGAGCGCGCCGGCCTGCTCGTAGTAGTCGCCCCGCCCCTCCACGCCGAGCTCCTCGGCGACCGTGACCTGCACGTGGTCCACGTAGCGGCGGTTCCAGATCGGCTCGAAGATCCCGTTCGCGAACCGGAACACCATCAGGTTCTGGACGGTCTCCTTCCCGAGGTAGTGGTCGATCCGGTAGATCTGCTCCTCGCGCACGATCGAGGCGAGCTCGCGGTTCAGCGCCACCGCCGACTCCAGGTCGCGGCCGAACGGCTTCTCGATCACGACGCGCCGCCAGCCGGCGCTCTCCCCGAGCAGCCCCGCCGCGCCCAGCCCGCGCACGATGTGGCAGAACTCGCCCGGCGGCGTGGCCAGGTAGAACAGCGCGTTGCCCGCGGTCCCGTGCTTCTGCGCCGCGTGCGCGAGCGCGGCCCCGATCCGCTCGTAGGTGGCCGGGTCCTCGAAGTCTCCCTGCACGTGGTGGACGCGCTCGGCGTACTCCGACCAGACCGCGTCGTCCACCGGGCGCGTCGCGAACGTGCGGAGCGCCTCGGTGACCGCGTCGCGGTAGGCGCCGTCGTCGAGCGCGCGCCGCGAGACGCCCACGATCGCGAACTCCCGCGGCAAGAGGCCGTTCAGGCGCAGGTTGTAGAGCGAGGGGAGGAGCTTGCGCCGGGCGAGGTCGCCCATCGCGCCGAAGATCACGAACGCGCAGGGGTCGCCGGGGCGGTCGCTGGCGGGGAGCGCGGTCATCGCGAGCCCCCCTTGACGGCCTCGTGGTGCCCGCCGAACCCGCGGCGCATCGCGCTCAGCAGCTTCTCGCCGAACGTGTGCGCCCGGCGCGAGCGGAAGCGCGCGAACAGGGCCGCGGAGAGCGCCGGCGCGGCCACGCCCTCCTCCACCGCGGCCTGGATCGTCCAGCGCCCCTCGCCCGAGTCGGCCACCGCGCCCTCGAACGCCTCCAGCCCGGGGTCGCGCGCCAGCGCCGCGGCGGACAGGTCCAGCAGCCAGGAGGTCACCACGCTCCCGCGCCGCCACAGCTCGGCGACCTCGGCGAGGTCGATCCGGTAGCGGATCGCCTCGGGCATGCCCTCGCCTGCGGCGCCGCGCAGCAGGTCGAAGCCCTCCGCGTACGCCTGCATCAGCCCGTACTCCACGCCGTTGTGGATCATCTTCACGAAGTGGCCGGCGCCGGCCGGGCCGCAGTACAGGTAGCCCTCCTCGGCGGTCCCGCCCGCGGCCCGCCCCGGCGTCGGCGGCGCCGCGGCGCTGCCGGGCGCCAGCGTCCGGAGCACCGGCTCGAGCCGATCGAACGCGTCGCGATCGCCGCCCACCATCAGGCAGTAGCCCCGCTCCAGCCCGGCCACCCCGCCGCTCGTCCCGGCGTCGAGGAACCGCACGCCGCGGGCCCGCAGCAGCTCGGCCCGGCGCACGTCGTCCTTGAACCAGGAGTTTCCGCCGTCCACCACCACGTCGCCCGGCCCGAGCCGCTCCGCCAGCGACGCGATCGCCTGCTCGGTGGGCGCGCCGGCCGGCACCATCAGCCAGACCGCCCGCGGCGGGGCGAGCGCCGCCACCAGCGCGTCCAGCGAGGCCGCCCCGGCGCCGCCGTCGGCGGCCAGGTCCTCGACCGCGCGCGCATCCGGATCGAAGCCGACCACCCGGTGGCCTCCGCGGAGCAACCTGCGGGCCATCCGGCCGCCCATCCGCCCCAGCCCCACCATCCCGATGTCCATCGCGCCTCCCGTCGTTGACGTGGGGCAAGGTTAAGCGGACGGAACGCCGCCCGCCCGGACGGATTCCGGCACCCGTGGGGTCGCGCGGAGGGGCGCGACGCGCGTGCGCGGCGCCGCCGCCGTCACCCACCGTGTGGCCTCCGGCGCGCGTCGACATGGCCGCACATCCGTGGTTTGTTGGGAGGGCATGTTCCAGGTCAAGCAGGAGTCCCCGTTCCCAGGGCTCGCCGACCGCTGGTCGGCCGCGGAAGGGCCCGGCGCCGAGACGCTGGAGCTGACGCGCGAGGCGCTCGCGGCCGTCCGGCCCGGCGACCGGGCGGAGGTCGCGCCGCTCGTCGAGATCCTGCTGCGGCGGCTCGACGGCCCCCACCGTCCCCAGGCCCGCCGCGCGCTGCTCGCCCTGCTCGACGGCGCCCGGCGCCGCCTGTTCACCAGCCAGCTCCGCCCCGACGACGTCGATCCCTGGCTGGAGCTGCTGTTCCCGGTCATCGCGCGCGCCGACTGCACGCTGGGCGAGGTGCTCCGCTCCCGCGAGGAGACCGACCCGAAGACGGTCGCGATCCGGGTCCTCGGGCAGGACGCCTGCGAGGTGACCGTCGCCGACCTCGCCCGGCGGACCCGGGCCATCGCGCGCGGCATCCTCGCGCTGGTGGACGATCACCCCGACGCGCGGGTGGCGATCCTGTCCGAGAACTGCCTCGAGGCGGCGCTGTGCGACCTCGCCTGCCTCACGAACGGCATCGTGGACTACCCGCTCCCCGCGAACGCGGTGGCCGAGCAGGTGGTGTTCATGCTGAAGCACTCCGGGGCGCGGGTGCTGCTCGCCTCCGACGAGGAGCAGGTCGCGAAGGTGCTCCCGTCGCTGCCGGCGCTGCCCGAACTGCGCGAGATCGTGGTGTTCTCGCGCGCGGCCGCGGAGCGCAACGGGCTGCTCTCGCTCGAGCAGATGATCGGCCAGGGGGCGGACTTCGACGACGACGCGCGGGCGGCGCGCGCCGGCCGCGTCCGGTCCGGCGACGTCGCCACCGTGATGTACACCTCGGGCACCACCGGGAAGCCCAAGGGCATCGTCTTCACGCACCAGAACCTGGTGACCAAGCGGCTGGCGCGCGGGTACGCGCTGCGCGAGGTGGGCGAGGGCGACGTCTTCCTCTGCTACCTGCCGCTGTACCACACGTTCGGCCGCTGGCTCGAGCTGACCGGCACGCTGTGGTGGGGCGCGACCTACGTGTTCGCCCGCTCCACCGCGCAGGGGCCGCTGCTCGAGGACTTCAAGCGGGTGAAGCCCACCGTCTTCATCTCGGTCCCGAAGAAGTGGATGGAGCTGCACGAGGCGGCGGTGTGGGAGGCCGCCTCCGACGATCCCGACGACGTGGCCGCGCACCTGCGCGTCATCACCGGCGGCCGGCTCCGCACCGGCCTGTCGGCGGCCGGCTACCTCGACCCGGTGGTCTTCCGCGCCTTCCACCGCGCGGGGACGGAGCTCTGCTCCGGCTACGGGATGACCGAGGCCACCGGCGGCGTGACCATGACGCCGGTGGGCGAGTACGTGGACGGCTCCATCGGCAAGCCGCTCCCCGGCATCGAGTGCCGCCGCGCCGACGACGGCGAGCTGCTCATCCGCGGCCCGTACGTCTCGCCCGGCTACTACCACCCCGGCCCGAACGACCACGGCGCGGACGCCGACGGCTGGTTCGGCACCGGCGACCTCGTCTCCATCGACCCGGCCGGCCACTTCCACATCACCGGCCGCAAGAAGGAGATCTACAAGAACCGCCAGGGCCAGACCATCGCGCCGCAGCGCGTGGAGAACCTGTTCCGCGACTTCGAGGCCATCTCGCAGGCGTTCCTGGTCGGCGATCACCGCGAGTACAACACGCTGCTGGTCTGGCCGAACCAGCAGTCGGCCGCGGTCCAGGGCCGCTCGCCCGACGAGCAGCGCGAGCTGCTCGGCTCCCTGGTCGCGAGCGCGAACCGGTTCCTGGCCCCGTTCGAGCGCGTGGTGGCGTTCCAGGTCCTGCCGCGCGCCCTCGACGACGCGCACGGCGAGCTGACCCACAAGCTCACGTTCAAGCGCGAGGCGGTGGAGAAGAACTGGAAGGACCTCGTCGAGCGGATGTACGAGCAGAAGCACCTCGCGCTCGCGCTCGACGGCTTCTTCCTCCGCATCCCGAACTGGGTGCTGCGCGAGATGGGCGTGCTCCAGCACGAGGTGGCGCTCGACGCGGGCCAGCTCCGCGCCGGCGAGCGCAGCCTGCGCATCGGCCCGGATCCGGCCGCACCCGGCGCGCTCCGCATCGGCGACCTCGCCTACGCGGCGGAGGGCACCGTGATCGATCTGGGCGCGCTGCTGGCCCGCCCCTCGCTCTGGCTCGGGAACCAGGCGCTGCGCGCGTTCCTGGGCGAGGAGGCGTTCCTCTCGCTCGTGTCCCGCCGCCGCAAGGGGAGCGTCGACCTCCGCCTGGACGCGCGCCTCTGGCCGGCGCCGCCGGCGGAGCGGCTGCGCGAGATGCTGGACGTGGTGGACGGCGGCGAGGTGACGTTCCACTCCATCCACGTGGCCGGCGAGCTGCTGCGCGCCGAGCGCCCCGAGGCGCGCCGCGCCATCAGCCACCTCCACATCGGCCTCGCCGCCGCCCAGAGCGAGCACGCTTCGCTGTGCCGCGCGCTGCTGCGCCGGGCCGCCGAGGCGCCGGACGAGGACGTGCGGCGCCGCGCGTTCCGGGTGCTCCTGCCCAACGAGGACGCCGGCGAGACGCTCGCCACGGTGCGCCTGTTCCTCGACCGGATGGGCGCGATGGCGCTGCGGGACGAGGACCTGGCCGACCTGGGCGAGCGCGGGCTCTCCGACGCGCAGGTCCAGGTGCTGCTCGCCCACCTCGCCTCCGACCGCGCCAACGGCGCGCCGGCGGATCCGTCGGACCGGCGGCTGCTGGTGGGCGCGATGCGCCTGCTCACCGCCTGCGCCATCGCGCACCCGGTCTACTTCGGCCGCGTGCGCGTGCCGCTCGCCCGGCTCACGCTGCACGACGACCCCGAGGTGTCCGCCCGCGCCGGCGAGGAGCTGGACCGGCTGCGCCGCGGCTTCTCCAACTTCGTCGGGCCCAACCTCCGGCTGGCCATCGACCCGCAGACCGGCGTCGAGTACGGCTGGCACCACGTGCTGGTGTTCGACGACACCGTGCCGGCGCAGGTGCGCCCCTCGCTGCTCTCCGCGTTCGAGGACGCCACCATCGTGCGCGCCTCGGTGTTCGAGCTGGGGCGCGGCGTGCTGCTCTCGCTCGCCGACATCCCGCCCGGCGGCCTGGCGGTCTCGCTGCTGGGCCGCCAGCACGGCAAGAGCGTCTACCGCGTCTCCATCCACACCCGCGCGCGCGAGGTGTTCGACTTCGCCATGAACGTGGCGGAGGACATGACGTTTGCCGAGCTGCGCCAGGAGGTGAGCTGGCTGCTCGCCGCCGGCGCGCCGCCGCCGCTGGTGGAGAAGTTCGGCGGCTACTTCGCCGAGTGGGGCATCTTCACCGAGGAGTTCATCCCCGGCTCGGACGTGGAGCGGCAGGTGGCGCGGCTGGTGCGCCAGGGCGAGACGCGGCGGCTCCAGCTCCTCTGGCCGTTCCTGGTGTGGACCGCGGTGGAGGGGCACGTCCGGTTCTGGGACCGCACCGGACGGCGGCTGGCGCTGCGCGAGCCCTCGCCGGCCGCGTTCATCGTGCCCTCGCACGACTACCACTCCGGCGCGCGGCTCGTGTCCATCTCCGACCGCTCGCCGTGCGCCGGCTTCGACGAGCTGCTCGATCGCTTCGAGGAGGCGTTCATCGAGCGCATCGAGCGGTCCCGGCCCGAGCTGAAGGGCGGCGCCGAGGACGCCATCGTGCTCTCCGCGGTGGTGGAGGCGCTCGGGCTCGAGCGCGGCATCAGCCTGCTCGAGGAGGTGTCGCAGACCTCGCGGCGCGCCGTCGCCATCGAGACGTTCCTGGAGCGGCTGCGCGAGGGCGGCTTCACGCCGCAGCGCGTCCACTTCGCGGCCCGGCGCTACCGGCGCTGGCTGGAGGTGAACCCGCACGCGACGTTCGAGGCGCAGGGGAAGATGCTCGGCGAGCTGTGGGGCACCTACCGGCTCTCCGAGGTCGAGACGGTCTGGCCCGACACGCGGGTGCGCTTCTTCCGGCAGACGGTGTTCGCGGACGTGCGCCCGGAGCTGGGCGCGGCGCTCGACCGGATCATGAACCGGGCCCGCGTCCTCCCCGCCGGCGGGCTGGACCTCGAGGAGCAGGTGGCGGCGGTGCGCAGCGCGGCGCGCCCGACCTCCGAGGAGGACTACTTCCTGGCGCGCATGACCTACCGGTACCTGGCGCCCACCGACGAGGTGGCGCTCATCTCCATGCCGTCGGGTGGCCACTACGTCACCGAGGTGGTGGTGGCGCTCACCGACGAGGCCGGGGAGCGCTACACCGTGCGCGGCCCGGTGTCGCCGCGCGAGGTGGCGCGGCTGCTCCACATGTTCCACGAGTCGAACCTGCAGGTGACCTTCACCACCGAGCACGAGTTCCTGCTCTGCCTCGACCCGAAGGACACCGTCATCGGAGGGCTCTTCTACCGGCAGGTGGCGCCGGATCGCGTGCACATGGAGAAGCTGGTGGTGGGGCGGCGCCACCGCGGGCGCGGCGTGGCCGACGGGCTGATGCGCGAGTTCGCGCGGCGGCTCAAGGCACGCGGCGTGCGGCGGATGGAGACCGGCTACTTCCAGCCCGAGTACCTGCGCCGCTTCGGCTTCCGGACCGATCCCACCTCGGGCGGCCTGGTCCGCGAGATCGAGCCCGACGACTTCCCGCTCTAGCGCCATGACCAAGTCCACCTGGAAGCTCATCGACTCGACGCTCCGCGAGGGCGAGCAGTTCGCCCACGGGACGTTCCGCACCGAGGACAAGCTCGAGATCGCGCGCGCGCTCGACACGTTCGGGGTCGAGTACGTCGAGGTGACCAGCCCGGCCGCCTCGCCGCAGTCGCAGCGGGACGCGGTGCAGATCGTGAAGCTCGGGCTCGGCGCGCGGGTCATCACCCACTCGCGCTGCGTGCTCGACGACGTGCGCGCCGCCATCGACACCGGCGTCCGCGGCATCGGCCTGCTGTTCGCGACCAGCCGCATCCTCCGCGAGTCCTCGCACGGCAAGTCCATCCAGCAGATCATCGACGCCATGGGGCCGCCCATCGAGCTGGCGCTCAAGGCCGGCCTCGAGACGCGCTTCTCCGCCGAGGACGCGTTCCGCAGCGAGGTGACGGACCTGGTGGCGGTCTACCAGGCCGCCGAGCGGCTCGGCGTCCACCGCGTCGGCATCGCCGACACGGTCGGCATCGCCACGCCGCGCCAGGTGTTCGCGCTGGTGCGCGAGATCCGGCGCGCGGTCCGCTGCGACATCGGGTTCCACGGCCACAACGACACCGGGTGCTGCATCGCGAACGCCTACGAGGCCCTGGCCGCCGGCGCCACCCACGTGGACGTGGCGGTGCTCGGGATCGGCGAGCGCGTCGGCATCACCCCGCTCGGCGGCATCATCGCGCGCATGTTCTCGATCGAGCCGCAGTCGGTGGCGGAGCGCTACCGGCTGGGCCAGCTCCGCGAGCTGGAGCGGCTGGTGGCGCGGGTCACCGGCATCGAGGTCCCGTTCAACAACTACGTGACCGGCGAGACCGCCTACTCGCACAAGGCCGGGATGCACCTGAAGGCCATGATGGCGAACCCCGGCTCCTACGAGATCATCCCGCCGGAGGCGTTCGGCCTCACCCGGCGGCTGATCCTGGGCAGCCGCCTCACCGGCCGGCACGCCATCGCCTACCGGGCGCGCGAGATGGGCATCACCTTCGGCGAGACCGAGCTGAAGGCGCTCACCAAGCGCATCAAGGAGCTGGCCGACGCCGGCGAGCTCTCCGAGGAGCAGATCGACCGGGTGCTCCGGGATTGGGTGACCGCTTGACGGGGCTGCGCCCCGCCCCACGGAGCTGAGCTCCGCGGGGCCCCACCCTGCTGCGCGCCCGCCTCCGCGGGCTCGCGCGAGGTCCCCGCGGGCGCGGCGTCGCCGCGCACGGGGCTGCGCCCCGCCCTCTGCTAGACTGCGCCGCCTCATGCTGCGCAGCCGCCTCCTGCTCCTCGCCGCCGCCGGGCTCTGGTCCACGGCCGGCGCCGCCATGAAGCTCTGCGACCTCTCCGGCTGGCAGATCGCCGGCGGACGGTCGCTGGTGGCCGGCGTGTTCCTGCTGGTCGCGGTCCCGCAGGCGCGCCGCCGGCCCTCCCGCGGCGTGCTGCTCGTCTCGGTGGCGTACGCGGCGACGGTCGTGCTGTTCGCGCTCGCGAACAAGCTCACCACCTCCGCGAACGCGATCTTCATCCAGGACACCGCGCCGCTGTGGGTGCTGCTGCTCTCGCCGGCGCTGCTCGGCGAGCGGCCCGCCCGCGGCGAGCTACTCGCCGTGCCGGTCTTCGGCGCCGGCCTGGCGCTGTTCTTCCTCGACGAGCTGACGCCGGGCCAGGTCACCGGCAACCTGGTGGCGCTCGCGTCGGGCGTCGCGTTCGCGCTGTGCATCCTGGGCCTGCGGCGGCTGCACGCGGCCGGGGCGCCCGCGCTGGTCTGGGGCAACCTGCTCGCCGCCGCGGTGGCGCTGCCGCTCTGGCCCGCCGGCCCCGCGCCGCGGCCCCTCGACCTGGCGCTGGTCGCGTACCTGGGCGTCTTCCAGCTCGGGCTCGCCTACCTGTGCTTCGCCCGCGGGCTGGAGAAGGTCCCGGCGCTGGAGGCGTCGCTGCTGGTGCTGCTCGAGCCGGTGCTCAACCCGATCTGGACGTTCCTGCTCGCCGGCGAGCGGCCCGGCCCGTGGGCGCTGGCGGGCGGCGCGGTGGTGCTGGCGGCCACCGCCTGGCGCACGCTGGCGCCGGCGCTGCTCGCGCCGCGGCTGCGGACCGGCTCACCGCGCGCGTAGGCCGCCCGCGGCGCGGCCGTTCCGATCGCGCCGGTCGCCGCGCTCGTCCGGCGCCAGGAACGCCTCGACCTCGGCCCGGCGCGCCATCGTGTCCGCGTAGCCGAGGTCCATCACGCGGTGCACGTACACCGGCTCGAACGCGAGGTAGCTGAGCAGGTCCTCGCCGGCGTGCCCCGTCGCGCCGATGCCCTTCAGCAGGTAGCGGAGCATGCGCGGGAAGCGGCCGTACTCGTCGGCGGCGAGCTTCCCGAGGTCGAGCGACGGCCGCAGCACGAGCGCCGGCACCTCGCGCAGCTCCAGCTCGCCGCGCCCGAGCCGCTCGTGCGGGATGAGCGCCAGCGTCCGGTTGATCCGCTCGAGGCGCTCCACGTCGGAGTCGAGCGAGTCGAGGAAGACCGCGTTCAGGAGCACGCCCGCGATCTCGGACAGCGGGAGCGTGCCGTCCCCGCTGCTCACCTCGTCCCGCGCCGTCTCCGCCGCGCTGCGCAGGTGGCGCACGCTGATGGCCACGATCCGCTCCGCCCCGAGGTGGATGGCCGGGCTGAGCGGGCAGATCATGCGGACGCAGCCGTCCCCGTAGAACGTCCGCTCGATCCGGACCGGCGGGAAGAAGATGGGGATGGCGGCGGACGCCATCACGTGGTCCAGCCCGAGCCGCGCCCGCACCCCCACGCGCGTGGACCGGATCCAGGGCTCGATGTCCGGCGCGCCCTCGAAGAACGTCACGCCCGCGCCGGTGTGGTAGTTCGTGGCCGACAGCGCCACCGCCCGCAGCCGGCCGGTGCGCAGGTGGCGCCGCAGCCGGCCCATGGGCAGCGCGCCGGCGAGCAGCGCCCGGAGCGGCGCCGGGTCGAGCAGGTAGTTGATCCCGGTCTTGCCGACGAGCCCGCCCGCGGAGAGATCGCGGATCCAGCGACCGCCCACGCCGGCGAGCGCCAGCGCGCCGGTGCGGAAGACGCGATCCGGCGTGAGCGAGGCCCAGGTGGCCTGGAGCCGCTCGGCCGCGGCCAGGAAGTCGCCGGCGCCGCACCCCAGCACCGCGCCGTTGATGGCGCCGGCGCTGATCCCGGCCAGCACGCCGAACGGCATCGGCCCCGGCCCGGCGATCTCCGCCAGCGCCCGGAGGGCGCCGACCTGGTATGCCGCCCGGGCGCCGCCGCCCGTCAGGACGAGACCGGTATGGCCCACGATCGAAAGCTAGCGCCGATGCCGCACCGCGGCACCGGCAACCGCCTCACCGGAGCGCCCGCAGCGCGGCCGCCACGTCGGCCACGGCCAGGTAGAGGTTCACCTGCTTCGCGCTGCCCGCCGTCCCGACGTAGGCGTACTGGACGTTGATGCCCCGCGCGCCGAGCCGGTCCGCGACCTCGCCCAGGGCGCCCGGCCGGTCCGGCAGCGTCACCTCGACGACGTCGTCCTCGGTGATCTCCCAGCCGTGCGCCGTGAGCGCGCGCCGCGCCGCGGCCGGCTTGTCCACCACCATCCGGAGGAAGCCGCGCCCGTCGAGCACGCTCGCCATGAGGGCGCGGATACTCACGCCCTTCTGCCCCAGCGCGTCGGCCACCTCGCCCATCACCCCGGGACGATCCGCCACCCACGCGGAGATCTGCTTGACCCTCGGCATCGCGCGCCCCCTTCCGCACCGCGGAACCACGGCGAGTGACCGGCCTCGAGGCTGCATACCGCCGGGGGGCCGCCCGCGCCATCCCCGCGCCGCGGGACCGGGACCAGGGGCGCGCGCTCAGCCGGCCAGCGCGTTCGCGAACGGGAACAGGCCGAACGCACCGCCGGTGTGGAAGAACACGACGCGCGGCGCGGGCAGCCCCCCCGGCTCGCGCGCTCGCGTCGCCAGGCCGAGCATCGCCTTTCCGGTGTAGACCGGATCGAGGAGCACCCCGTCCTCGCGCGCGGCGCGGCGGATGATCTCCAGCCCGTCGGAGGTGGCCTGGGCGTAGCCCGGGCCGATGAACCCGTCGTCGATCCGGAGCTCGTCCGCCGGCACCTCGGGCAGCGCCGGCCACCGGCGGCGCGCGTCCGCGCACAGCGTGGCGATGGTCGCCCGGAAGTACGCCGCGTCGTTGCACACCGCGAAGCCCACCGGCCGCGCGTCCTTCCACCCCAGCGCGCGCACCCCGAGCTCGAGCCCCGCGCCGGTGCCGCCAGACCCCGCGGCGTAGGCGAGCGTCAGCGGCCCGGTCCGCCATGCCTCCGGGAGCTGCCGGCGCAGCTCGGCCACGGCCAGCAGGTACCCGAGGCTCCCGAGCGGCGACGATCCGCCCTCCGGGATCACGTAGGCCCGCCGCCCGGCGGCGCGCAGCTCCGCCGCCACCGCGTCCATGCGCTCCGCGCGGCGCCGGTACTCCTCGTGCGAGACCCAGCGGATCTCCGCGCCGGCCAGCCGATCGAGCAGCACGTTCGCCTCGGGCGCGGGCGGCCGCGCCGGGTCCGGCACGCGCAGCAGGAGCACCGCGCGCAGCCCGCGCTTCGCCGCCGCGAACGCGGTGGCGCGGCAGTGGTTCGACTGCACGCCGCCGCAGGTCACGAGCGTGTCCGCTCCGGCGGCCTCGGCCTCGGCGAGCAGGTACTCCAGCTTGCGCGCCTTGTTGCCGGACAGCTCGAGGCCGGTGAGGTCGTCGCGCTTGTAGAGCAGGTCGAGGCCGAGCGCGGCGCCGAGCCGGGGCGACGGCTCGATGGGCGTGGGCAGCCGGGCGAGCGGGACGCGCGGCGGCAGGTTCAAGGCGGCGGGTTCACGGGTGGCCGGCATGACAGGGCTCCTCGTCCGGTCAGCGTAGCCCAGCAGGGCCGACGGCTGGAACCGGACCGGCGGGGGCCTGGCGAGCGACCGCCCGCCCCCGCGGGCGATCGCCCGGCAGCCGGCGCTGCGCCCCGCGTTCACCTCTCGTGGAACGCGCGTTCCACCGATCGCCCACCGCCACCCACCTGCCGCCGCTGTTCCCCGCGCGGCGGCGCGTCCCGGTCGCTGGCCCGGCGCTCGCACAGCGGGCCGCCGGTCCCGCGCGGCTCGCGGGGCGGACTTCACGGAGGGGAGATGCTCGGACGAGGCGGGGCCTGGGTGGCGCTGGCGGCGGCGGTCGCGATCGCGGGCTGCGGCTCGGGGGGAAAGGATCCCGCGCCGGTCACGCCGCCCGGCGGCGGCGCCGGCGGAGGCGGAGGGGGCGGCGATGGGGGCGGGGGCGGAGGAGGCGGCGGCGGGGGCGGCGGGACCACGCCGCCGCGCTTCCAGTTCGGGACGCAGGGGCCCTGGGCGGTGGAGAACGCCGCCTACGGCGCGAGCGCCGGCATCCAGGAGTCGCCGGTGGTCGGGTTCAGCACCGACGAGACGCAGAACCGGTGGCTGGCCACCCCGTCGGCGCTCTACCTGCTCCGGCCCGGCGAGACCACGTTCCGCCGCTACGACGAGGGCGACGGGCTGCACATGGGCGCGAACCGGATGCGGTACTGCCGCGACCGCCCGGTCCGCCCCGAGACGCCCTGCGCCGACGCCGACGTGAGCTGGGGCGTGGCGGCGCCCGAGGGCATCCGCTCCATCGTGGGCGGCGGGCCGGACGAGGTGTTCATCGGGTACCACGGCATCCACCCGGGCGGCTCGGACTGCGGCGCCAACGGGGACGGCGAGGACTGGTGCGATCCCGACCGCCACAGCGGGAAGATCGACCGCGTCCGGCTGAACGCGGACGGGACGCTGTCGGTCGAGCGCTTCGACCTGGTCGCCGGGAACCACGGCGCGAAGTACTGGCACGACCGGTCCATCTACCGGATGGTCTACGACCACTTCGCCCACCCGCACACGCTCTACGCCGGCACCGAGCACGGCGTGGACCTGCTCTTCCCCGACCAGTTCCGCTGGCCGGATCCGCCCATGGAGTGGCTCGACTCCTTCAACGACGACTACATGGGCGACCACCTGCACGCCAGCGTCTGCAAGGACGCGCCCTGCGACGGCACCGGCGCGAACCAGCGCCTCGGCGACTGGGCGGGCCTCGCCATCGACGCGAACGGCGACCTGTGGCACGCCGGCAAGTGGGCCGCCGGCCTGATCACCTGGGACGCGGATCCGTTCCACTGGGTCGCCCGCAACGGCGCCGCGTTCAAGGTCGCGTTCGGCGACCCGTACTATCCCGACGGCACCGGAAACATGCCGGTGTTCCCGGTCGCGAACGAGGGGCACGACGTCCTCATGACCGGCGTCGCGGTGTGCCCGGACGGCACGGTCTGGTTCTCGAGCGCCGGCCCGGCGGACGGGGTGATGGAGACGGTCGCCTCGTGGGACGGGCACCGCTTCACGCACTACCTGTCGAGCGCGCTCGGCCTGGGCGAGCGGCCGGTGCGCGACATCGCCTGCCTCCCCGACGGGCGGGTGGTGCTGGCCGGGTACACCACCGGTGTCTCGATCTGGGATCCGGCCACCCGGACGTCGAAGTCGATCCGCGCCGGGAGCGGCCTGCCGAGCGACCGCGTGACCGCGATCGAGGTGGACCGGATGCCGTCGCCCCCCACGCTGCACGTCTCCACCGCCGGCGGCGCTGCGGCCATCCGCGTGCTGCCCTAGCCTGGCCGCCCCGGCCCGGCCCGCTACGTGCGCGGGCGGGCCCCGGCGCGCCGGGCGGCGTCGGCGAGCACGTCGTACGGGCGGCAGCCGACCACCCGCAGCGCGTCGCCGAAGTCGAAGGTCGGGATGCCGGTGACGCCGGCCCGCGTCGCCTCGGCGCGGGCCGCGTCCACCGCGGCGAGGCGCGCCGGATCCGAGCCCGCCGCCACCGCGGCGACCGGGTCCAGGCCGGCCTCGCGCGCCAGCCAGCGCAGGTCCTCGTCGGTCTCGATGCCCCAGCCGCGCCGCCAGTGCGCGTCGAACGCCACCGCCCGGTACGGCTCGAGCCGGCCCTGCTCGCGCGCGAGCTGCGCCACCGCCAGCGCGCGGCGCGTGTTGGGGATGCGATCCGGCGGGCGCAGGTCGTCGATGCCGAAGCCCGCGGCGAAGGAGCGCAGGTAGCCGGACATGGCCTCCGCGTTCGGGAAGCGCTCCGCCACCGCGATCCCGCCGGGCGGCGTGTCGGGGTGGAGCTCGTATCCCACCCACTCCAGCTCCAGCTCGTACTCGTCCAGCAGCCTGACCAGGCTGCTCCGCTCCGCGACGAAGCAGAACGGTCAGACGAAGTCGGTGAAGAGTCTCAGGCGTGCAGGCATGCGGGAGAGTTAACGCGAGCGCGGCCCCGGTTCCACCCCACCGCGCGCGCCGCGGCCGCCCGTGGTAGATCGGCGTCGCCGTGCCCCCCGCCCCCGACCGCTGCCCGCGCTGCGCCTTCCCGACCGCGCTCTGCCTATGCGCCGAGGTGCCGCGGCTCCGCGCCCCGGTCCGCTTCCTGATCGTGCGCCACGCCAGCGAGCGGGAGCGGATGACCAACACGGCGCGCTGGGCCGCCCTGGCGCTCCCCGGGACGGAGATCCTGGAGCACGGCCTGCCGGGCGAGCCCCTCGCGCTGCCCGACCTCGCCGCCGCCGGCGCGGTGGCGCTGTTCCCCTCCCCCGTCCCGACCCCGCCGCCGCCCGCGCCGCCGCGCCTGGTGGTGGTGCCGGACGGCACCTGGAGCCAGGCCCGCCGCATGATGCAGCGGATCCCCGCGCTCCAGCGGCTCCCGCGGCTCACGCTGGGCGGTCCGCCCGAGGGCCTGCGCCTGCGCCGCCCCCCGCGCGCCGACGGCATGTCCACGCTGGAGGCGATGGCCGGCGCGCTCTCGGCGCTCGGCGCGCCGGACGCGGCGGAGCGGCTCCTCGGGCTGCACGCCGTGGCGGTGGAGCGGGTCCTCAGGCTGCGCGGCACCTGGGAGGCCGGCTGCGCCGAGGCCGCGCACGGCCACCTCCCCCGCGCATAGGATCCCCGATGCCCTTCCGCTTCCACCCCGGCCCGAGGGACGCCGAGACCCGCGCCCGGCGCGGCACGCTCGAGACGCCGCACGGGCGCGTCGAGACCCCCGCCTTCATGCCGGTGGGCACGCGCGCCAGCGTCACCGGGCTCACCCCCGCCGACGTGCGCGAGGCCGGCGCCGAGATCATCCTCGGCAACACCTACCACCTGCTGCTCCGCCCCGGGCCCGAGGCGTTCCGCGCGCTGGGCGGCATCCACCGCTTCATGCGGTGGGACGGCCCGGTCCTCACCGACTCCGGCGGCTTCCAGATCTTCTCGCTCTCGCACGACCGCATCATCACCGAGGCCGGCGCGCGCTTCCGCAGCTACGTGGACGGCCGCCCGCAGCTCCTCACCCCCGAGTCCTCCATCGCGATGCAGACCGCGATCGGCTCGGACGTGATGATGGTGCTCGACGTCTGCCTGCCCTCCACCGCCGAGGCGGCCGAGATCCGCGCGGCGATGGAGCGCACCCACCGCTGGGCGCTGCGCAGCCTGGCCGCGCGCACCAACCCCGAGCAGGCGCTCTTCGCCATCGTCCAGGGCGGCCTCGATCCCGCGCTGCGCGCCGCCTCGGCCGGCTTCCTCACCCAGCACCCGTTCGACGGCTTCGCCATCGGCGGGCTCGCGGTCGGCGACACCCGGGACGAGCGCGGCGAGGTGGTGGCGCGCGCCGCCGAGCTGCTCCCGCTCGACCGCCCGCGCTACCTCATGGGCGTGGGCACGCCGCCCGACCTCCTCGAGGCCATCGGCCACGGCGTGGACATGTTCGACTGCATCCTGCCCACCACGCTCGCCTGGCAGGGCACCGCCTTCACCTCCACCGGCCGCGTGCGCCTCACCCGCACCGAGCACCGGCTCTCCGAGCTCCCGCTCGACGCCGCCTGCGGCTGCGACACCTGCCGCGGCTGGAGCCGCGCCTACCTGCACCACCTGTTCAAGTGCCGCGAGCCGCTCGGGCCGCGCCTCGTGTCCGTCCACAACCTCCGCCACTACCTCGACCTCATGCGCGGCGCCCGCGAGGCCATCGAGGCCGGCCGCTACGGCGCCTACCAGCGCGAGCGGCTCGAGGCGCTCGACCGCCACGAGCACGACCGCAGCGCGCGCCCACCCGGCCGCCGCCGCCTCCCCGAGCCGCCGCCGGCGCCCGCGGCCCCGCCGGCGGAGGCGCCGCGCGACGGCGCCCGCTTCCACCTCGTCGTCACGTCCCAGGGCGCCGCCGCGGTGCGCGACGCCGAGTCCGGCGAGGTGATGCACCCGGTGATCGGCCCCGCAGTGGAGGCGGAGCGGCTCTACGTGGCGCAGTCGCACCTCCGCGAGCGGCTCGCCGAGCCGGGGCCGCCGCTGGTGCTGCTCGACGTGGGGCTGGGCGCCGGCTCGAACGCGCTCGCCGCGATCCGCGCGGCAGCGGCGGTCCCGCCGGGCGGGCGCGCCCTGGAGATCGTCAGCTTCGAGCGCGACCTCGGGGCGCTCGGGCTGGCGACGTCGGACGAGGGCGCGGCGCGGCTGGGCCTCGGGCCGGAGGACCTCGACCCGGCGCGGGCGCTCCTGCGCGACGGCGCCTGGGGCTCGGCGCGCGTGCGCTGGCGGCTCGTTCTGGGCGACCTGCTGGAGACGCTGCCCCGGCAGGACCTCCGCGCCGAGGTGATCTTCTGGGATCCGTTCAGCCCGCGCGCGAACCCGGGCCTGTGGACCCTGGGGGCGTTCGCCGCCGCCTGGGCGCGCTCCGGCCCGCGCTGCGCGCTGTACACGTACAGCACCGCCACCGCGACCCGCTCGGCCCTGCTCCTCGCCGGCTTCCACGTGGGCGGTGGCGACCCGAGCGGCCCGAAGGAGCAGACCACCGCGGCCGCGACGGACCCGGCGCTGCTGGCGCGCCCGCTCGACGCGCGCTGGCTGGCGCGGCTCGAGCGCTCCTCGGCGCCGTTCCCGCCGGACGCGCCGCCGGACGCGCTCGCGCGGGTGCGCGCGCACCCGCAGTTCGCGGCGCGGCGCGAGGAGGAGGTCGCGTGACCGCCTACCGCCCGAGCCGCTGGCTCCCGGGCGCGCACGCCATGACCGTGTTCGCGAGCGTGGCGCGCCCGCTGCCGCGCCCGCCCGCGGTCCGCGAGCGCTGGGAGCTCCCCGACGGCGACTTCCTCGACGTGGACCGCTTCGCCGGCCCCGCCGCCGGCGCGCCGGTGCTGGTGGTCTGCCACGGCCTGGAGGGCTCGTCGCGCGCGCCCTACGTGCGCGGGCTGGTGGCGCTGGCGCTCGCGCACGGCATGGGCGCGCTCGCGATGAACTTCCGCGGCTGCTCCGGCACCCCGAACCGGCTGCCGCGCTTCTACCACTCGGGCGAGACCGGCGACGTCGACGAGGTGGTGCGGCGGCTGGTGGCGGAGCGCCCGGGCCGGCCGCTCGTGCTCTCCGGCTTCTCGCTCGGCGGCAACGTGGTGGCGAAGTACCTGGGCGAGCGCGGCGACGACCTCGCGGCCGAGGTGCGGGGCGCCGCGGTGGTGTCGGTCCCGTTCGACCTGGCCCGCTCGGCGCGCGCCATCGACGGCCCGGGCTTCTGGAACTGGGTCTACCGCGAGCGCTTCCTGCGGCGGCTGCGCGCGAAGGCGCTGGAGAAGGCGGCGCGCTTCCCGGAGCGCCTCGACGCGGCGGCGATCCGCGCGGTGACCACGTTCGCCGGCTTCGACGGCGCGGTGACGGCCCCGCTCCACGGCTTCGCCTCGGCGGAGGAGTACTGGAGCCGCTGCTCGGCCGGGCGGTTCGTGGCGGGCGTGCGGCGGCCGCTGCTGGCGCTCGCCGCGCTCGACGACCCGATGGTCCCGCGCGACACGCTGCCGGTCGAGGCGGCGCGCGCCAACCCGTGCGTCGAGCTGGTCGCGACCCCGGCCGGCGGGCACGTGGGCTTCGTGTCGGGGGCGCCGTTCCGGCCCAGCTTCTGGGCGGAGCTGCGGGCGGCCGCCTTCGCGGCGGACCTGGCCCGCGCCGCGCCGGGCGCCGCGCGGGCCGGCTGAGGCTCAGGGATCCAGCGCGACCCGGTCCAGCGCCGAGCGCACCCGGCGCAGGCCGGCCGCGCCCGCGGCGCGGGCGTGCTTGATCGCGAGGTGGAGCCCGAAGCTCGCCGCGAGCACCAGCGCCGCCACCAGGACCGCGTTCCACGCCGAGAGCGACGGCCCCATCCGCAGCGCGAGCCCGTGCCAGGTGGACCAGCCCCACACGATGGGGATGTGGATGGCGTAGACGCCGAGCGAGGCCTTGCCGACCGGCGCGAGGCGCGCGGCCGCCGCCGCGGGGACCGCGGAGAGCGCCGCGAGCAGGAGCAGCACCGCGCCGATGCGGTAGGCGATGAGCCCGGGGTGCGCGGGGGGCAGGTCCTCGAGCCCGGTCCAGAGCGTCACCGCGAACATGCCGGCGCCGGCGAGGGCCAGCGCCACGGTGCGGCGCCGCGCGTCGGCGGGCGCGCTGAGCCCCACCACCGCGCCGGCGAAGAAGTAGATGCACCACGGGAGCAGCGGGAACGGCGACGTGCCGCCCAGCGCCTGCGCCATCGCCATCCCGAGCCCGGGGGCCGGCAGCTCCGCCGGCGCGGGCAGCACCGGCGCGGGCGCGCGCATCGCGAGCGCCACCGCCAGCACGCCCAGCAGCGCGAAGACGCCCACCTTCTCCCGCGACGTCCAGGGCAGCGCCAGGACCAGCGCTGCAACGAGCAGCGAGACGCCGATGACGTGGAGCGCGTCGAACGCGAGCAGGTGGCTCCACACCGCCGGATCCCCGGCGCGGAGCGCGTCGATCCCCCACCCCGGCCAGCGCAGCCCGTAGCCGATGGCCAGCAGGAGCAGCACGCGCCCGAGCCGTCCGCGCGGGATGTCGAGCCCGCGGGCCCGGCCGCGGCCGATGGCGACCGTCACCGCCCAGCCGGAGACCAGCATGAACAGCGGCGCGGTGAAGCCGCGCGCCTTCCAGTAGAGGACCATCCCCGGCGCGGCCCGCGCCTCCGCCGAGAGCAGCGCGTCGAGCGTGTGGCCGAACACCATGGCCACCACGCCCACCGCGCGGGCGGCGTCGAGCGTCGGGATGCGGGGGGCCTTCGGGGGGGTCGTGAGGCTGCCGTCGGACAAGGCGCTGCGCGCTATAGCACGGAACGCGCCACCGTGCAGGCGAAGCGGCGCCCGCGAGGGACGGGACGTCCCCCGGGGCGCCGCGGCGGTGCAGGGACCGCTACTTCAGGCCGCCCTTCACGTACTTCGCGACCGACTTCACCTCGTCGTCGCTGAGCTTGCCCTTGAAGCCGGTCATCTTGCCCTTGCCGTTCTCGACCACCTTCACGATCTCGGCCTCGGACAGCTTCACGGTGGTGAGGTCCTTCGCGCCGAGCGCCTTGCCGGCGGGCGCGCCCTTGCCGTCCTTGCCGTGGCACACGGCGCACTTCTTGGCGAACACGGCGGCGCCGTCGTCGGCACGGGCGACGGCGGCGAAGGCGGCGAAGGCGAGGACGGCGACGAGACGCTTCATGGTGACCTCCAGGTGTGGGTGCGGCGTGTGAACGCTTCTAGGGAACCGGGTACCCGGCCGCCGGCGCATGGCCGTGCGCGCGCTCGGGCGCCCTGAACGTACCGACGAGGATGGGCACCGCGATCTTCACCAGCATCGTGAACGTGAGGAAGCCGATCCCGAACACCCCGCCCGCGACGCCCCACTCCATGGCGGTCGGCGTGTACTCGTAGATCTGGCCCAGGGTCGAAGGGGTGAACCCGGGAATGATGAGCCCCATGCCCTTCTCGATGTAGACGCCGGCCCAGATGAGGAGACAGCCGACGTTCAGCGTGACGAAGTTCCGGCGGGTGCGCGGCACCAGGAAGATCACGAACGCGATCACGCTGCAGGCGAGCGAGAGCCACGCGTACTTCACCAGCACCGTGTGCTCGCCGATCCCGCCCCACAGGTACTGCGTGTAGAGCAGGTGCTCGGTGGCGGAGTAGTACTCCTTGAACAGCTCGGCGCCGAGCAGGAACAGGTTCAGGAACATCGCGTACGACATGAGCTCCGCGATCTTCCAGATGGCCTCGTCCTTGATGTCGAACTTGAACGCCTTCCGGAGCAGCTGGAACAGGATGATCATCACCGCCGGGCCCGAGCAGAACGCCGAGGCGATGAAGCGCGGCGCCAGGATCGAGGCGTTCCAGTACGGGCGCGCGGCCATGCCGTTGTAGAGGAACGCGGTCACGGTGTGCGTGGAGATCGACACCGGGATCGAGAGCAGCACCAGCGGCAGGAAGATGCGCTTGTCGTAGTGCTCGCCGCGGTACGTCTTGAACAGCAGGTAGAGCACCAGGACCAGGTTCAGGCCGAGGTACGTGTTCAGCACCAGCGCGTCCCAGGTCAGCATGGACGCCGGCCAGTTGGGCGTCCCGATCAGCGGCGCGATGTGCAGGAAGCGGTCGGGGCGGCCCATGTCCACCAGGATGAACAGCAGCGCCATCACCAGCGCGCTGATGGCGAGCAGCTCGCCGAGGACCACCACCTCCTTGATGGGCTTCCACTGGTAGACGTAGGCCGGGATCACCAGCAGCACCGCGGCGGCGGCCACGCCCACCAGGAACGTGAAGTTCCCGATGTAGAACGCCCACGACACGTCGTCGCGCATGTTGCTGGCGATGAGGCCGGCGGTGGCCTGGTGCGCGTAGGAGTACGCGCCCAGCCCGATCATGACGAGGAGGAACGCCACCCACGCCTTGTAGGCGCGGCCGCCGGAGAGCACCTGGCGGACGCAGCCCTTCACGAACTCGAGGAATCCGGACATCGTCGGGCCCTCTCCGCTAGGTCGCGTAGAAGTAGTAGAACTGCGGGTGCGTGGCGAGCTCCTCCTTGAAGACGAAGACGCGCTTCGTCTCCATCACCTTGCGGATCTCGCTCTCGGGATCGAGCAGGTTCCCGAACTTCCGGGCGCCCACCGGGCACACCTCGACGCAGGCCGTGTAGCGGCCCTCGCGCACGCGCTGGATGCAGAAGGTGCACTTCTCGACCACGCCCTTCGGGCGCGGGCGGTTGCCCAGGTAGTGCTGGTCGGGGTTCAGCTCCTCGGCCGGCAGGTTCGGCGTGGCCCAGTTGAAGTGGCGCGCGCCGTACGGGCAGGCCGACATGCAGCAGCGGCAGCCGATGCACCAGTCGTAGTCGATGACCACGATCCCGTCCTGCTCCTTCCACGTGGCCTGCGTCGGGCAGGCCTTCACGCAGGGCGGGTTGCGGCACTGCTGGCACTGCACCGGGAAGTAGAACTTGCCCGGGCGCGGCACCGCGTCGGCCTCGTAGTACAGGTCGGCGTGGGCCAGGTCCACGCCGTGCTCCTTGTCCATCTCCAGCACCTGGATCCAGTGGATCTGCGGCTCGGTGCGGGACTGGTTGTTCTCCTTCACGCAGGCGTAGACGCAGCGGCGGCAGCCGACGCAGCGGGAGATGTCGAGGCCGTAGCCGTACTCGACGCCGGGCTGCGGCCCCTTCGCGGAGACGGTGGTCTTCTTCCCGAAGCGCTCCTGGTTCCGCTTCTCCACCTTGGCGAGCACCTTCTTCAGCTCGTCCGGCGAGAGCTCCTTGAAGTGCTTGCGGAGGAAGTCCTCCATGTCCAGGCCGCTGCTGCACGACGCGAGCGCCGCGACCGCGGTGCCGGCGGCGGCGGTGCGGAGGAACGCGCGCCGCGCCGGGTCGAGCGGGCCGTCGCCGATGGGGTCGACGCCTTCGCGCGGCGACGGGGGCGGCGCGTCCGCGTCGCTCAGGACCGGCAGGCTCTTGTTCGGGGTCATCGGCGCTGCTCCTCCGGGCGCTTCGGCCGCGGCTCGGGCTTGAGGTAGGTCAGGGTCGGGGCCACGGTCTTCTTCCCGCCGGAGACGATCTCCTGGACGCCCTTGAACCGCGGCGAGTGCGGGTTGTGGCAGTTCACGCACAGGAAGTAGGTCTTCTCGCCGTTCCAGTGGCCCACGCGCTTGCCGTGCACGCCCACGCGCCAGTCGCGGTACTTGTCGCCGTGGCACTGGCCGCACAGCCGGTAGGACTCGGTGAACGGCACCGGCGCGCCGTTCGCGAGCCGGAGCACGTCGCGGTTCTGCAGGTCGTGGCAGTCGAGGCACCAGCGCTGGTCGGAGCCGTGGTCGAACACCGCCTGCTGCTCGTCGTGGAACGCCAGCTCGCGCCGGGTCCCATCCTTCGGCATGCCGGCATGGCACGCCGAGCACGGGTAGATCCCCTCCGAGAACGGCGGCGCCTCCGCCTGCACGAGCAGCGGCGGCTTCGCCTCCGGCCGGGTGGCCTTCACCGCCGGCGCCTTCGGGGTCGATCCCGGTGCCGCCTCGGCGGCGAGCGCCCCGGCGGGAACGACGGCGAGCGCCACCGCCACCGTCACCGCGAGCGGCCCGATCCTCGGTCGTACGTAGCCCATTCGCACCTCCCTGTGCGGCGTCGGAACCTACCCCCGTCTTGACCGCCGTCAGTTGACGTGGATCAAGCGCCAGCCGGTCCGGATGGGGCGCTCACGCAGCGTGGGGCAAGGCGCTCCGCGCGGTTACGTCACCTGCGGCGGGCGCGCGCGCCGTGATGGCGGCGCCGGGTCGACGTGGACCCGGCGACCTTCGGCTCCCCGCCAGGGGGTCAGAAGCTTCCGCGGGCGAGCAGGTCGCGCATGGCCACCACGCCCACCAGCCTCCGCTGGCCATCCACGACCGGCAGGCGCTCGAAGTCGGTCTCCCCGAACCGTACCGCGACCTCCGCGAGCGTCATGGCGGTGGTGATGGGCTCGATCTCGCGGTCCACCACGTCGGCCGCGACGATCATCCCCAGATCGGCCTGGTCCGAGATGGTGCCCTTCAGCGCGTCGAGCCGGATGACGCCCAGGAGCGCGCCCTCCGCGTCGGTGACGTACAGGTCGTGCCCGGGCGGCAGCGCCAGCAGCTTCTTCACCAGCGCGTCGAACGCGAGCGTGGGCGGGACGCGCTCGGCGTCGCGCTCCACCAGCGCCGCCACCGGCGTGGTCCGCAGCCACTCCGGGCGCGGCAGCTCGGGGAGCGCCACCCCGCTGCGCCGCAGCGGCGCGGTGTAGAGCGAGTCCGGCTCGATGGCGCGGCTGGTGGCGGCGGCGACCGCGGCCGAGAGCATGAGCGGCAGGATCACCCCGTAGTCGCCGGTCAGCTCGAACACGATCAGCACCGAGGAGACCGCCGCGTGCGTGGTGCCCGCGAGCACGCCCGCCATGCCCACCAGCGCGAGCGCGCCGGACGGCGGCGCCCCCGGGAGCACGCGCGCCAGCAGCTCTCCGGCCGCGCCGCCGATGGCGGCCCCGAAGAACAGCGACGGGGTGAACAGCCCGCCGGGCACCCCGGTGCCGGCGCACACCGCGCTCGCCGCGAGCTTCAGGAGCGGCAGCACCAGCAGCAGCCGCAGCGGCAGCTCGCCCAGCAGCGCCTGGTGGACCGTGTCGAACCCGTTGCCGAGCACGGCCGGGAACCGGATCGCGAGCAGCCCGACCGCGCCCATGCCCAGCACCGGCAGCATCGGGCGCGCCCGCGCCGGGAACCGGTCGAAGCGCACCTCGACCCAGCCCATCACGCGCACGTAGATGGCCGAGGCCAGCCCGAGCACCGGCGCGAGCGCGAGCCCGAGGAGCAGCTCGGCGGGGTGGAGCAGTGCGTACTCGGGGATGTCGTAGGTGGCGTGCGGGACCGGCAGCGTGCGCGCCACCGCGGTGGCGACCACGCAGGCGACTGCGATGGGCCCGAGCAGCTCCAGGGCGAAGCTCCCCAGCAGCACCTCCAGGCCGAAGAGCGCGCCGCCGATCGGCACGTCGTAGGCGGCCGCGATGCCGGAGGCGGCGCCGCAGGCGACGAGCACGCGGGCCTGGCGCTCGCTCACCCCGAGCCGGCCGGCCAGCCACGATCCGCTCGCCGCGCCCGCCTGGACGAGCGCGCCCTCCCGTCCCAGCGACGCGCCCATGCCGACGCAGGTGATCGAGAGCAGCCCGCGCACGAGCGTCCGGCCCAGCGACAGCTCGCGGCCGCGGTGCCAGATGGCCTCGAGGATGCGCGCCGTGCCGTGCCCGCCGAGCGGCTTGCGCCAGAGCAGCGCGGTGACCCCCACCAGCAGCCCGGCCAGCGCCGGGACGAGCACCCGCCGGCCGGGCGACGAGACGTCCACCGAGTCGACGAAGCGCGCCGCCTGCGGCCAGGCGAGCTCCTGCACGCCCGAGAGCGCCAGGAGCAGCGCGCCCGAGCCCAGCCCGGAGAGCGCCCCGGTGGCGATGACCAGCACCCAGAACCGCTGGGCGGCGCCCGGCAGGACGCGCAGGAAGTCCCGGAGCGAGCGGAAGAAGACCGGCGGCGCCGCGGTGGGCAGGGCCTTCGCGTCCTGTGACCCCGTCCGCTCCACGCGCCTCCCGCGCCGCCCCGGCGGTCCGCCGCCCCGGCGCGGCCGCCCGGCCGCCGGACGGCGCCGCGCGCGCGAGGGGCCCCGAACCACGTTGTGGACGGCGGCGCCGCGCGACAGGGCCCGCGCCGGCCCCGGTGCGGGCCGCGGCGGCGATCCGGGTCAGGAGGGGCGCGCGGCGGCCGCGGGGCGGCGCGTCACCACCAGCATCGCGAGCAGCACCCCGATGCCGCCCAGCGTGAGCGCCGCGTCGGTGAGGAGCACGCCGCGCGCCTCGGCGATCCCGAGCGTCCGGTGGAGCCAGGCGCCGCCCAGCCCGTCGGCGGCGGTGACGTAGCTGATGGCGAGGTTGGCCGACGCGTTGAAGAGCGCGTACTTCGTGGCGGTCGCGGCCGAGAGCCCCACCATCTCGAGCACCATCCCGGCCCAGGTGGCGAACGCGATCCCGCCCGCGAACAGGTAGGTGAACGTGCCCCAGGCGTAGGTCCACTCGTTCAGCGGCGCGGCGGCCATCGCCACCGCGCAGAGCGCGGTCAGGCCGCCGGACGCGGCGTAGGCGACCCGGCGGCTCATCCGGTCGGCGAGGACGCCGCCCAGCAGCGCCCCCACCGCGCTGGCGATGCCGCCGCCGACGCCGTTCGCCATCCCGACCAGCCGCGCGCTCGCGCCGTACTGCTCGGAGATGCCGGTGAACAGGTTGGACATCGCCTGGCAGCCGACCGGCGCGAGGCAGATGACGAGGCCGGTGAAGCCCTCGCGGCTCCGCACCGTGGACCAGAGGTCGCGCAGCATCGCCCCGAGGTGCCGGACCGTGGCGCGGGCCAGCCCGTGCGCCGCCCGGACCGCCGGGTCGACCAGGCGCGGCTCGACGATGCGCAGCGCGAACGCGGCGCCGGCGAGCACGAGCGCGGCCAGCGTCAGCCCCGCCGCGCGCGGGGAGACCGCGTCGGACACCAGGATCGCCACCGCGCCCAGCAGCCCGGTGCTGCCGACGTTCGAGGCCATGGCGAACCCGCCCACCTTGCCCTTGTCGGCGAAGCGGGTGGTCGTGGCCATGAGCGCGTTGTTGGCGGCGTGGCCGGTGGTGGCCGCCGCCTGCAGCGCGGTGAGCAACGCGGCGAACAGCGGCAGGTTCGCGAGCGGATCCGGCAGCGCCGAGATCACCGCCAGCAGCGCGGCGGTGGTGGCGGCCATGGCCAGGTACCAGATCTTGCGGTACGCGCCGAGGTCGAGCACCGGGATCCACAGCAGCTTGAACGCGTGCGCCAGGTTCGCGCCCGCCGCCACCGCGGCGATGGCCTCGATGGAGAAGCCGCGCCGCTCCATCCAGAACGGCACGCCCAGCGAGAGGTAGCCGACCGCCGCGCCGAACGGGAAGTCGAGGAACAGGAAGATCCAGGGCGGCGTCGGCTTCGCGGGATCGGCCGGGACGGCGCCGGCGGGCGGGGTGGTCACGGCGGCGGATTGTAGCGGCTCGCGGCCGCCGCGCTAGCGTCCGCCACGCGCCAGCCACGCGCCGACCTGGGCGGTGGTCCGCTCGCGCAGCTCCACGTCCTGGCGGAGCCGCTCCAGCGTCTGCGCGATGGCCTGGCGCGCCTCCTCGACCGGGTGCGCGGCCAGGAACGCCTCGGCCTCCTCCAGCTCCCGCCGCTCGACCAGCGCCCCCATCCCCTCCACCACGCGGCGCAGCAGCATGGGCGCGCCCTGAACGCGCCCGAGCAGCGCGTCCCATTCGCCGCGCAGCCGGGCCCAGTACGGCCCGCGCGCGGTCCGGTTCGCGAGCAGCGCCGCCGAGTAGGAGGCCACGTCCTGCAGCGGGACCTCCTCCCCGCCGAGCAGCACCTCGATGCCCCGGGCGGCGAGGACCGGATCCTCGAACGCGGCCTGCGCCAGCAGGTAGCGGCGGCGGAAGGCGGGGTCGGCCTCCTTGCGGAACAGCCCCTGGAACGCGTCGAAGCGCGCGGCGTCGCCGTCGCGCGCCACCATGGCGACGAGCGCGTCGTGCAGGTTGGGCTCGACCGCGGCGCGGTCGCCGGCGAGCCAGCGATCGAGCCGCTCGCGGGCCTCCTGCGCCGGCCCGGGCGCGCGGGCCACCAGCCCGAGCGCGCGCACCGCGGCGGCGCGGCGGAGCCGCACCGTGTCCGGCTCGCCGGGCGCCGCGTCCCAGCCGGTGACGGCGAGCTGCGGCGCGAACAGCCGCGCCACGAAGCCCCGGAGCGCCGGCCGGTCCGCGTCCGCCACCAGGCGGTGCTCCACGGTGGCGAGCCGCGCCACCAGCTCGTCGAGCACCGCGTGGTCCTCCTCGCCGGCGAACCCGCCGCACAGGTCGAGGAACGCCCCGATCTCGCGCGCGCCGGCGCGGACCAGGGCCCACTCGTCGGACAGGAGCTGGATCCGCTCCGCGGGCGCGAGCGCCGCCAGGTTGCGGCCCAGCGCGGCGAGGCCGGCGGCGTCGTACCGCACGCGGTAGAAGCCCGTGGCGCCGGCGTTCGCGCACACCCAGTCCGGCTCGCCGTCGCCGGCCAGCGTCACCTCGGCGGACCGCCCGCGCAGCAGCACCCGCTGCTCGGTGACCTTCCCGCCCTGCCCCACCCGCAGCACCAGCGGGACCGGCCACCCGGCGGCCGGCTCGTCCCCGGCCCGCGCCGGATCCGACCAGAAGCGCTGCTGCTCCAGGCGCAGCGTGCGGCCGGCGCGCGACACCGTCACGAGCGGGAAGCCGGGCTGGCGGATCCAGGCGTTCGCGAGCTCGACCACCGGCTCGCGCGACGCCTCGGCGAGCGCGCCCCACAGGTCGTCGGCGACGGCGTTCGCGCGGGCGTGACGGCGCATGTACAGCCGGATGCCGTCGCGGAAGCGCTCCTCGCCGAGGTAGCCCTCGATCATGCGGAGCACCGCCCCGCCCTTCTCGTAGGTGATGAGGTCGAACGCCTCGCCGGCCTCCGCGACGTTGTTCACGTCGGCGCGGATCGGGTGGGTGGAGCGGAGCGCGTCGAGGTGCATCGCCGCCGCCTTGCCCTGGTCGAACTCCAGCCACACCCGCCAGCCGGGGTTCCAGGCGTCCACGATCTTGAACGCCATCCAGGTCGCGAACGCCTCGTTCAGCCAGAGGTCGTCCCACCACGTCATCGTCACCCAGTTGCCGAACCACTGGTGCGCGAGCTCGTGGGTCACCACCTCCGCCACCCGCTTCTTCTGCGCCAGCGAGGCGGTGGCCGGGTCGAGCAGCAGCGCCACCTCGCGGTAGGTGACGAGGCCCGCGTTCTCCATCGCGCCCGCCTCGAACTCGGGCAGGCCGGCCTGGTCGAGCTTGCCGAACGCGTACGGCACGCCGAAGTAGTCCTCCAGGCGCGGCAGCACCTCCACCGCCACGTCCTGGCCGAAACCGGTGAGGGCCAGCTTCTCCGGCGTGGCCCAGGTGCGCACGGGGACGCCGCGCACCGAGATCTCCGGCAGCGCCTCGAGACGGCCCACCACGAGCGCCACGAGGTACGTGGGCAGCGGCGGGGTCTCGGCGAAGCGCACCCGCCGGATGGCGCCGCGCTCCACCTCGACCTCCTCGAGGGCCTCCGGCCGCCCGTTGGACAGCACCACCGCGTCGCGGGGCGCCTCGACGGTGAGCCGCCACGGCGCCTTGAAGCCCGGCTCGTCGAGGCACGGGAACACCCGCCGCGCGTCGGCGGCCTCGAACTGCGTCGCGGCGAGCCCGGGGCCGGCCAGGTACAGGCCGCGCAGGCCGCTGACGATGCCGCCGGCGAACTCCAGCTCGAGCACCGCCGGGCCCGCCGCCACCGGGGCGTCGAAGGACAGCACCGCCGTCTCGCTCGCCGGCGCGAGCCGCACCGCCGCCTCGCGCCGGTCACCGCCGGCCGTGACGACGGCGCGGGGGATCTCGAGCGCGGCCGCGTGCAGCACCAGCTCGGTGGACGGGGCGGCGAGCGCGAGCCCGATCCGGATCCGGCCGGCGAAGCGCCTGCCGTCCAGGTCCACCGCCAGGCTGGCGTCGTAGCCGGTCGGGTGGACGGTGGTGGGGAGGCGGAAGTTGCGGTCGTCGGTCGGGTGCGCCATCTCGTCTCCGGTCGGTGAATCCCGGCCGGCAGCATGCGGCCCGGGGCGTGCCGGGGGCAACGAGAAGATGCGGCTCCCCCCGGCGTGGCTGGCCGGTGCGGCGGGACCCGGGGCCGGGTCGCACGCAGCGTCCGTCGCCCCGCCGCCGAGGGCCCCCGCCCCGCCCGCTTGACCCGCTCCCCCGCGCGGTGTTCCGTCGAGCGCATGCGCGCCATGGTCCTCGCCCGCCCGGGCGCCCCGCTCGCCGCGGTGGAGCTCCCCGATCCCGTCCCCGGACCCGGCGAGCTGCGCCTCCGCGTGGGCGCCTGCGGCGTGTGCCGCACCGACCTGCACGTCGCCGACGGGGAGCTGCCGGACCCGAAGCTGCCGCTGGTGCTCGGCCACGAGATCGTGGGCGTGGTGGATCGCGTCGGGGCCGGCGTGACCCGCTTCCGGCCCGGCGATCGGGTGGGGATCCCGTGGCTGGGCTGGACGTGCGGCCGCTGCGCGGCCTGCCGGAGCGGCCGGGAGAACCTGTGCAGCGCGGCGCGGTTCACCGGCTACCACCGCGACGGCGGCTACGCCGAGCTGGCCGTCGCGGACGCGCGCTACGCGTTCGCCATCCCCGGCGACTACGAGGACGCCGACGCGGCGCCGCTGCTCTGCGCCGGCCTCATAGGCCACCGCGCCTGGACGCCCGTGCGCGGCGCCCAGCGGCTCGGCCTCTACGGCTTCGGGGCCGCGGCGCACCTGGTGGTGCAGCTCGCCCGGCACGCGGGGCAGCGCGTGTTCGCGTTCACCCGCCCCGGCGACGCCGAGGCGCAGGCGTTCGCGCTGCAGCTCGGGGCCGAGTGGGCCGGCGCCTCGGGCGAGGTGCCGCCCGAGCCGCTCGACGCCGCCATCCTGTTCGCGCCGGTGGGCGCGCTCGTGCCCGTCGCGCTCCGCGACGTGGTGCCGGGCGGCACCGTGGTCTGCGCCGGCATCCACATGAGCGACATCCCCTCGTTCCCGTACGCGCTGCTGTGGGGCGAGCGGACCCTCCGCTCGATCGCGAACCTCACCCGCGCCGACGGCGACGCGCTGCTCGCGCTCGCGCCCGAGGTCCCGCTCCGCACCGAGGTCGTCCCGTACCCGCTGGAGCGCGCCAACGACGCGCTCGCCGACCTCCGCGCCGGCCGGCTGCGCGGGGCGGCGGTGCTGGTGCCGTGAGCGGCGCTCGTGCGGTGAGCGGCGCAGGTGGCGCCGGGTTCACCATCCGTTACTTTCGTCCGTGAAGGCAGCGCCCGAGGCTCGACGGGCTCACGAGGAGGGGTGCACCGCAGGCCCGGCCTGAGCGGCGTCCGGAACCTCCCGACCTCGCGCGGCCGCCTGCCCGGCCCCTCCCTCGCCGCTCCGCCGGAACCTCGAAGGGTCCTGGCCGGTCCGGTTGTGCGGCCGGCGCAGCGCGTTAGCTTTGATTACGGAATCGACAGGCCGCCGCACCTCCTGGGCGGCAGGCCGAGCGAGCGAGGGCGCCATGACCGAGTCCGTTCACGCCGGCGAGGAGATCCGTCGTTCCCGCGAGGTGGCCGAGGCCTCGCGCGAGGCCGAGTGGCAGGGCGCCGGGTTCCTGCGCGACCTGTTCCTCGGACGCTTCCGCGTCGGGCTCATCCACCCCTACCCGCTCGCCGGCGAGGAGCGCCCGGAGTTCGCCCGCTGGTACCGGGCGTTCGAGGCCTTCCTGCGCGAGCAGGTGGACCCGGTCGCCATCGACGAGACCGGCGAGTACCCGCCCCACGTCATGGACGGCCTGCGCAAGCTGGGCGCCTTCGGGATGAAGATCCCGGTGGAGTACGGCGGGCTCGGCTTCGACCAGGTCGAGTACGGGAAGGTGATGGCGCTGCTGGGGAGCTGGGACGCGAACCTCACCGCGCTCCTCTCGGCCCACCAGTCCATCGGCGTCCCGCAGCCGCTGAAGCTGTTCGGCTCGGCGGCGCTGAAGCACAAGTACCTGCCGCGCATCGCGAGGGGCGCCGTCAGCGCGTTCGCGCTCACCGAGGCCAACGTCGGCTCCGACCCGGCCCGCCTCGCCACCACCGCCGAGCGGTCGCCGGACGGCACGCACTACGTGCTGAACGGCTCGAAGCTCTGGTGCACGAACGGCACCCTCGCCGAGCTGCTGGTGGTGATGGCGCGCGACCCGAAGACCGACGCGATCAGCGCGTTCGTGGTGGAGACCGCCTGGCCGGGCGTGGAGGTGACGCACCGCTGCCGCTTCATGGGCCTGCGCGCCATCGCGAACGCCGCGCTGCGCTTCACCGACGTGAAGGTCCCGGCCGAGAACCTCATCGGGAAGGAGGGGCGCGGCCTCAAGATCGCGCTCACCACGCTCAACACCGGGCGGCTCTCGCTGCCCGCCGCGGTCTCCGGCGGCGTGAAGAACGCGCTGGCCCTGTCGCGCACTTGGGCCGCGGCGCGCGTCCAGTGGGGCCAGGAGATCGGCAAGCACGAGGCCATCACGCACAAGCTCGCCGACATGGCCTCGACCGCCTACGCGATGGAGGCCGTCTCCGACCTGGCGCAGTCGCTCGCCGATCACGAGGGCTACGACATCCGGCTCGAGGCGGCGGCGGCGAAGGAGTGGAACACCGTCCAGGCCTGGCGGCTCATCGACGAGACCATGCAGATCCGCGGCGGCCGCGGCTACGAGACCGAGCGCTCGCTGGCCGCCCGCGGCGAGACGCCCGTCGGCGTGGAGCGCTGGATGCGCGACGCGCGCATCAACCTCATCTTCGAGGGCTCCTCGGAGATCATGCACCTGTTCATGGCGCGCGAGGCGGTGGACAAGCACCTGCAGGTCGCCGGCGCGCTCATCGATCCCGAGGTGCCCGTCGCGAAGAAGCTCGCGACGGTGCCGAAGGTGGCCGCGTTCTACACCACCTGGTACCTCGGCCTGTGGCTGCGCGGCCTGTTCGCCCCGCGCTACGGCGGGTTCGGCCGCCTCGCGCGCCACCTGCGCTTCGTGGAGCGTTCGAGCCGCAAGCTCGCGCGCGAGATCTTCCACTCGATGGTGGTGTTCCGCGCCGCCGCCGAGCGCAAGCAGGCGTTCCTGTTCCGCCTCGTGGACATCGCGAACGAGCTGTTCGCCATGTCCGCGAGCGTCGCCCGCGCCGACGCGCTCCGCCGCGAGGGCCGCCCCGAGGCCGCCGGCGCGACGCGGCTCGCCGACCAGTTCTGCCTGCGCAGCCGCCGCAAGGTGCGCGGGCTGTTCGGCGCGCTCTGGCACAACGACGACGCCGCCGCGTACGCCGTCGGCCGCGAGGTGCTGGACGGCGAGCACGCCTGGCTCGAGCACGGCGCCATGAGCCTCGACCTCACCGTCGAGGCGCTGCGACCCAAGGTCCCGTCCCGCGCCGTGCCCGCGCCCGCCGCCGGGCCCGCGCGACCCGCGGTGGCGGAGGCCGCCGAGGCCGAGCCCGTCTGACGGCGCCGACCGCTCGCTCGAGGCCGCCCAGCCGCGGCGGCGCGGCCGTCACCCCGCGTGCATCCCGGTCAGCCGCTCGCTCAGCGTCCAGAGGCGCTCGGCGGCCTCGGGGTCGATGGCGTGGCGCGCCACGCCGGTCAGCCGGGTCGCGTCCGCCATCGTGGTCGGGCCGACCCGCGCCGGCATGACCCGGGCGACCTCGCAGCTCTCGCAGTACACGCCGCCCCGCCCCTCGAGCCGCGGGCTGGTGGCGCACCAGACGATGGTCGCGGCGCCCTGCTCGACGGTCTTGAGCTGGCGCGCGGGGTCGAGGACCGGCCGCCCCTGCGCGTCGAGGACCCCGGCCGCCCGCAGCTCCTCGCGGGAGACGTGCTTCCCGAGGCCGGTGTCCACGATGGCGCCCGGGTGGAGCGCGAAGGCCCGGACGCCCTCCCGCTCGCCGCGGGCGTCGAGCGCGACCGCGAACAGCACGTTCGCGGTCTTCGACTGTCCGTACGCGGCCCAGCGGTCGTAGGGCCGCCGCTGGAAGTTCGGGTCCTCGAACACCACCGCCGAGTAGCGGTGGCCGAGGGACGAGACCGAGACCACCCGCGCGCCCTCGGCCCGCCGCAGGGCCGGCCGGAGCCGGGCGGTGAGCTGGAAGTGGCCGAGGTGGTTGGTGGCGAGCTGCGACTCGTAGCCCCGTGCGTCGCGCGCCAGCGGGCACGCCATGATGGCGGCGCAGTTCACCAGCACGTGCAGCGGGCGCCGGGTGGCGAGGAAGCGCCGCGCGAACGCGTCGATCGAGGCCGGGTCGAGCAGGTCCATCGGCTCGATCTCCACGCGCGGGAAGCCCGCCAGCGCGGCCCCCGCGCGGGCGGGGTCGCGGGCCGGCACCACCACGCGAGCGCCCGCCGCACCGAGCGCGCGCGCCGTCTCGCGCCCCAGGCCGGAGGCGCCGCCGGTGACGACGACGACCTTCCCCGACAGGTCGAGGCGCTCGAGGACGTCGCGGGTGGTGGAGGCGGCCCCGAAGCCGGAGCCGATGGGCCATTGCAGGTCGGTCATGGTTCGCAGCTCCGCATCCAGGGTTCGTGCCGCGCTCTGCGCCCGCGCCGGGACGGCGATCCCGTCAGCGCGCTCCGATGGCGCGCTCCGACAGCGTCCAGAGGCGCCCGGCGGCCTCTCGATCCAGCGCCCACGCGGCCACGCCGTCCACCGTGCTCGTGCCGTCGTGGGGCAGCGCCTCGTTGCAGTCCTCGAAGTACCGGCCGCCGACGCACTCCAGCAGCGGCGAGGTGGCGAGGAGGACCGAGGTCGCCGCGCCCTGCTCCGGCGTCTTCAGGGACCTTCCCGCCTTGCGGAAGCGCTCGGCCGCCTGCGCCATGTACGTCGCCCCGCCCAGGTGCCGCTGCAGGTTCGTCGCGATCCCGCCCGGCATGAGGGCATTCGAGGTGATGCCGTCGTCGCGCCAGCGCGCCGTGACCTCGACCGCGAACAGGACGTTCGCGGTCTTGGACTGGCCGTAGGCGGACCACGGCTCGTAGGGGCGGCGCTCGAAGTGGAGGTCGTCGAACACCACCGGCGAGCGGACGTGCGCACAGGAGCTGACCGAGACCACCCGGGCGCCGCCCGCGGCGGCGAGCGCCCGGCGCAGCCCGTCCGCCAGCGCGAAGTGGCCGAGGTGGTTGGTGGCGAGCTGCAGCTCCCAGCCGTCGCGCGTGCGCTGTTCAGGGCAGGCCATCACCCCGGCGTTGTTGACGAGCACGTGGAGCGGGCCGGCCCACGCGGCGACGAACGCGCGCACCGACGCCAGGTCCGCGAGGTCGAGCGGGCGCACCGTCACCCGCCCGTTCCCGGTGGTCCGGGTGATGTCCGCGGCGACGCGCGCGCCCGCGGCGACGTCGCGCACCGCGAGGACGACCTCGGCGCCGGCGCCGGCCAGGGCCCGCGCGGTCTCGACGCCGATGCCCGAGGCGCCGCCGGTCACGACGATCCGCTTGCCGGAGAGGTCGATGCCGCGCACGACCTCCGCGGCGGTGGAGGTGGCGTCGAAGGGGGTGGTGATCCGCATGGAAGAACCTCGGTGACGGAGGGGGTCTGCTGCTATGATCCGAACCGGAGGCTCCTCCGGTTCGGTGAGCCTATTAACCGGAGGACCCTCCGGTTTGCAAGTCGTGCGCGCAGTCCCGCGAGAGGAGGTCGCTTTTCCGTGAGGAGCCCAGAGCCCACCCGGCGCAAGGACGCCCTGCGCAACCGCGAGCGGCTGCTCGCCGAGGCGGTCACCGCGTTCACGCGCGACCCCGAGGCGTCGCTGGACGGGATCGCCCGCGCCGCCGGGGTCGGCATCGGGACGCTCTACCGCCACTTCCCCACCCGCGAGGCGCTCGTGGAGGCCGCGTACCGGGCCGAGCTGGCGAAGCTGTGCGCGTCCGCGGAGGAGCTGCGGCGGGCGCACCCGCCCGACGTGGCGCTGCGGCGCTGGATGGACCGCTTCCTCGACTACGCCATCGCCAAGCAGGGCATGGCCGGCGCGCTCCGCGCCCTGGTCGCCGCCGGCGGAAACCCGTTCTCCGAGAGCCGCGCGCACATGACCGCGGCGCTCACGTCGCTGCTGCGCGCCGGGGTCGAGGGCGGCGTCCTGCGCGCCGACGTCGAGGCCGAGGACGTGCTCACCGGCCTCGGCGGGATGATGTTCGCGCTGCGCGCCGAGGACAAGCGCGCCCAGGCGGGCCGGCTGGCCGACCTGCTCCTCGACGCCCTTCGCTTCGGCGCGCATGCTGCAGCGGGTTCGCGCCCGGATGCGCGCCCCGCGGCGGCCTCGCGCCCGGAGGCCCGCCCCTCCCGCCCGGCGCCGCCGCGGACGCGAAAGGCTCCCGCGCCGCGGCGGCCGCGGAGGTAACCCGCGCTCCCGCGCTCCAGTGACCGGGCCCGGAGCGTGACCCGCCCGGCGTTCCGTTCGATGGGCGCGCGGAGCGATGGGCCCGATCAGCACGCCACCGCCGTCGCGCCGTCCGCGCCGTCCGATGCGTGCCCGTCCGCCCCGGTCGGCTGGTGCGGCCCCGCCCAGATCCGTCCGCCCAGCAGCCACACCAGCTCCCCCGGCGCCCGCCCCAGCACCCGGAGGTATCCGCCGTGGATGCAGCGCAGGTGGTGGAACGCGCACAGGCCCACCAGGTTCTCCGGGGCGTCGCTGCCGCCGTGCGAGCGGAAGTCGATGTGGTGCGCGTGCGCCGCGTGCCGACTGCAGCCCGGCACCTGGCACCAGCCCGAGTCCCGCTCGCGGATGCGCCTGGAACGCGTCGGTGAGCGCCCCGGCGCGTCGCCCCAGGTCGCGAGGAAGTGGAAGGCGATGACGGCGAGGCACGTTCCCGTGGAGAGCGCGTGCCCGTGGCGCTCCCGGACCGAGGCGATGGCCGCCGCGAGCAGCACCGCCACCCCGCGCGGCAGGGTCGTGACCAGCTTCCCCCGCGCACGCAGCTGCCCCTCGCGCTCGCCCTCCACCTCGCGCCGCAGCGCGACGCAGGTGGCGTCCAGCGCCCGCGGGACCCACTGGGCGATCTCCGGCTCCGGCAGCCGTGCCAGCACGCGCAGCTTCTCGTAGGAGACACCTCGCCGGCGCGCCTCCTCCAGCGCCGGCGAGGCCGCCAGCCGCGCCTCGAGCGCCACGCGCTGCTCCACCGCCCGCGCCGGCAGGCCCAGCCGCTCCTCCACGTACTCGCGGAAGCTGCCGTAACCGGAGAGCCGGTGCATCCCGCTCCGCTTCACCGCGTACCCGCAGAGGCCGATGAGCCGATCCCACCCCGCGCGGCACGCCGCCAGCGCGCGCAGTCGCGCGTCGAGTTCCCGTGCGCTGAGAACGTTGTTCAGCGAGAGGTCCGGCGCGGCCACGGGCGGAACGTCCGGCAGGTTCGCCCAGCCGTCCGGCCCCAGGCTCGCCACGTCGCCCCGCCTCGCCGGCTCGGGGCCTCGCGCCCGGAACCCCGGCCCCAGCGGCCGAGCGTCGTCGGCATCCGGGTCGCCCGGGTGCTCCGCCAGGTACTCCTGCGCCAGCGCCTCGAGCTGCTCGATCCGGCTCGCGCCCGGCTCCAGCTCGCGGGCGAGCGAGAGCGCCTCGTCCAGCACCCGCCGCTCCGCCGGCGGCAGCTGCGTGCGCAGCTCGACCCACGCCTCGTCCTCGTCGGCGGCGACAGCGCCGCCGGGCGCGTCGCCCGACGCGTCGTCCCGTGCCCGCGCTGCCCGGACCGCCGCCTCCAGCCCCCGCACCGACTCCTCACCGGCGCGCTCGACCCACCCCGCCTCCGCGTCACCGGCGGCGACGGCCAGGATCGTCTCCCCCGCGCGCAGCCGGACCCGCCCCGAGCGCAGCGCCTCCCGGAGCAGCGGCCGGTCCGGCAGCCCTGCACCCAGCCGCGCCAGGTTCTCGGCCGCGCGCTTCCCCAGGTCGAGCGCCTCGCGGGCGTAGTCGTCGAGGTGACAGCCCAGCGCCGCCAGCCGGTCGCCCCGCTTCAGCGCCGCGAGCCCCTCGGCCAGTTCGACGTCGATGCACCCGCGCACCCGCGCCGCCCAGACGAGGAGCTGCTCCCCCAGGTCCCCCTCGAGCTCGCCCCCGCGGAACCAGGCCTCGATCTCGTCGGGCGTGAACGGCGGCAGCTCGACCCGCGGCGGCGCATGGCCCGCCAGCGCCGCGTCCAGCGCGACGGCGTCCCATCCGGCGGTGGCGAGCAGGCGATCCATTGCGCGGATCATTGCGCAGGGGTCTGACACTCACGGTCACGGTATTGCCGGCAATCGGCGGCTCGGTTGGGGCCCAACGTCGAGGACGAGCGATCCAGCAGCACGGCCCCGGTCAATGTACGCACGAACCACGCGCTGCCCGCGGCTCCCCTACTCGAGAATGCCGAACACCACGACCCCGAACTTCCTGCCGCCCTGCTTCGACTCGAAGTTCTTCAGCGTTGACCCCGTTCTTCACGGTGACCTTGGACTTCCTCGGCACCTCGGCCATCGGCACGGCCACCCACATCGACCCGCGCTCCGTCTCCAGTCGCAGGAAGTTGTACGGCGCTCCATCGACCCGCTCGACCACGGTCCCGGTGATGGTGGCGACCGGGCCCGCGCGGCGGCGCGGCGGCGCGGCGGCGGGCGAGGTATACGAGGCGGGGAGCAGGAGCACCGAGTTCCTTGCGCATCACTTCTCCGAGCTTTTCCTGACCACAAACCGGCGCATGGCCTGACGCCCGTCACGAACTCCGGCCCATGGCCGGGAGTGCCAGTTCGATGAGGAACGGGAGCAGACGGACCACGCCTCGAAGCCATGTCGATGTCTTGAGCACGCTCGTTCCTACCCGCCGCACCGCCCCTTGTTGTGCGGCCAAGATCCACCCTATCGACCGCCGCAAGCCCTGGAGAGCGGGTCGAGGGCGCACGCCGAGGTCACGCTGGCTCCCGACTGTCCGTGCGCGCCATCACGTCCTCTACGACGGCCCGAAGGCGCTCACGCCTCCATTCGCAAGGGCCACGGTGACGTGGGTGCACTCGCGCGTCTTCTGTGAGAGCGTGACCCCGATGCGCCCTCACCCGGCGTCCCGGCCGTGCGCAGCCCTGCGCCGCCGGCCTCGCACTCGACGTGAAGACACGCTACCTGACTGATCGTGCAGCGCCAAGCGGCATCGGTTCGCCGGCAACCCCTCGCCGTCGCGGTGCGATTTCCCTTGTTCAATACCGCCCGTCGCGGTCAGAGAGGCAGACGGCGCCTGCCGCTCGCCCGCCACCCTCGCGCCGAGCCGATCCGCGCCTCCGCCCGCCCCGCCCCTACCCCGCCCGCCGGTACAGCCGCATCGAGAACCAGGCGCGGTCGTCGGCCCAGGCGCGCTCGAGCTGCCAGCCGGCGATGGCGGCGAGCGTGTCGAACGCGCGCGGCTCCCACTTGTACGCGCTCTCGGTGTGGATGGTCTCGCCCTCGCGGAACGTGAACGGCGCGCCGGCCACGTGGACGACCTGCGCCTGCAGGCTCTCGAGGTGCATCTCCACCCGCGACAGGCGCGCGTCCCACAGCGAGCGGTGGCGGAACTGCGAGAGGCGGAAGTCGCCCTCCAGCTCGCGGTCGATCCGGGCGAGCAGGTTCAGGTCGAACGCGGCGGTGATGCCGCGGGCGTCGTCGTAGGCGCGCTCCAGCGTGCCGGCGTCCTTGGGCAGGTCGAGGCCGAGCAGCAGCCCACCCCCGGGGCCGGCGTCGCGGGCCATGCGGCGCAGGATCCCGACCGCCTCGGGCGGATCGAAGTTGCCGATGGTCGAGCCAGGGAAGAACGCGAGGCGCCGCGCGCACGGGAGGTCGAGGCCGGGCAGCGCCACGGGCTCGGTGAAGTCCGCCACCACCGGCCGCACCGGCAGCCCGGGGAAGCGCGCCTCGAGCTGCCGCGCCGCCTCGGCCAGCGCCTCGCCGGCGATGTCCACGGGCACGAACGCGGCCGGCCGGTCGAGGGCGGCGAGCAGGAGCTGCGTCTTCCGGCCCGAGCCGATGCCGTACTCGAACACCAGCGCGTCGGGACCGATCGCCTCGCCGACCTCGGGCGCGTGGCGCTCCAGGATCCGCAGCTCGGTCCGCGCCGGGTAGTACTCCGGCTGCTCGCAGATGAGCTCGTACAGCGCCGAGCCGCGCGCGTCGTAGAGCCACTTCGGTGAGATGGCCTTCCGCGGCGCCGCCAGGCCCCGCAGCACGTCGTCCAGGAACCGGGCCGCCTCCGCCCGCTGCGCGACGCCGCTCTCCGCCTCTCCCAGTCCGATCACAGGTCCCTCGCGAGCCGGAGCCCGGTGAACTGCCACCGGGCGTCCGGGTGGAAGAAGTTGCGGTAGCTCGCGCGCAGGTGGCGCCGCGGCGACGCGCAGGACCCTCCGCGCAGCACCTGCTGGCCCACCATGAACTTCCCGTTGTACTCGCCCAGCGCGCCCGCGGCCGGGCGGTACCCGGGGTACGGGCCGTAGGCGCTCGCGGTCCACTCCCAGACGTCGCCGAGCAGCTGGCGCGCCCCGCGCCCGGGCGTGGCGGCGGCCGGGTGGAGCCGGCCGTCCTCGACGAAGGTGCCGTCGCCGCCCTCGTCGGCCTGCGCGTGCGCCTCCCACTCCGCCTCGGTGGGGAGCCGCGCGCCGGCGAAGCGCGCGTACGCGTCGGCCTCGTACCAGGAGACGTGCGCGACCGCCTCGGCCGGATCGAGCGGCCGCACGCCACCGAGCGTGAACTGGAGCCAGCCGTCGCCGTCCGGGATCCAGTGCAGCGGCGCGGTCCACCCGTGCCGGCGCACCGCGTCCCAGCCCTCCGACATCCACAGGTCGGGCCGGCGGTACCCGTCCGCCGCCACGAACCCGAGCCACTCGCCGCAGGTCACCGGCCGCGTCGCGAGCGCGTGCGGCGGCACCAGCGCCGCGTGGCGCGGCCGCTCGTGATCGAACGCGAAGCCCTCCGCCCCGGCGCCCAGCTCCACCCGGCCGCCGGCGTGCCCCAGCCAGCCGAGTCGGGGCGCGGGACCGGACGACGGCGGCGGCGGCGCGGGCGCATAGGCGGGCCGCAGCGGGCTCGAGGAGAACGCGTGCTTCAGATCGGTGAGCAGCAGCTCCTGGTGCTGCTCCTCGTGCGCGATCCCCAGCTCGACCACGTCCAGCAGGCCGGGGTCGCGCGTGCGCGCCAGCGCCGCGTCGAGCCGCGCGTCCACCTCGGCGCGGTACCGGAGCACCTCCTCGAGCGGCGGGCGCGAGAGCAGGCCGCGCTCCGGCCGCGGCTGCCGCGGCCCCAGCGCCTCGTAGTACGAGTTGAACAGGTAGCCGTATGCGGCGTCGAACGGGCGGTGCCTCCGCTCGGCGCGCGCCAGCACGAACGTCTCGAAGAACCAGGTGGTGTGGCCGAGGTGCCACTTGGCCGGGCTCGCGTCCGGCATCGACTGCAGCATGGCGTCCTCGGGGGTGAGCCGCGCGGCGAGCCCCGCGGTGGCCCGGCGCACCTCGGCGGCGCGCGCACGCAGCGCGGCGGCGCGGGCGTCCCCCGCGCGCTCGCCCTCCCCAGGGGCGGTCCGGCGGGCTTGCGGTCCCGGCACGCCAGGAAACCTCTCCACGCGGACGGGGCGCCGCAACGGAATCGACGCCCCGGTCGGCTCCCGTTCGAGGCGCGCGCGCCCCGGCGCGCCGGCTGCGCGGGGGTGCCGCCTCCGGCGGGGTGCCGCCCGCACGGCGCCGTCCGGCCGCGGCGCGATCGCACGACACGGACGGGGAGGTCCGGGGTACCTTCGCCGCGACATGAACGACCCGTCCGCCCTCCTCCGCGCCCGCCATGCCGAGCGCACCGCCCGCGTGGCCCGGCTCGACCGCGCCGACGCGTGGGTCGCCCGCGCGAGGCTCGCGGTCGCGATCGCCGCGGTCGCGACGGCGGTGCTGGTGTTCGGGACCCACGCGCTGCAGGTGCGCTGGCTCGCCCTCCCCGCGGCCGCGTTCGTCGCGCTGGTCGTCGTCCACGACCGCGTGTTCCACGCCCGCGACCGGGCCCGCCGCGCGGTCGCGTTCCACCAGGCCGGCCTCGACCGCATCGAGGGGCGCTTCGCGGGGCACGGGACCGCCGGCGAGCGCTTCGCGGATCCGGCCCACCCGTACGCCGAGGACCTCGACCTGTTCGGCGCCGGCTCGCTGTTCGAGCTGCTCTGCGCCGCCCGGACGCGCGCCGGCGAGGACCGGCTCGCCGCCTGGCTGCGCGCGCCCGCCGACTCCGCCGAGGTGCGGGCCCGCCAGGCGGCGGTCCAGGAGCTGGCGCCGCGCCTCGACCTGCGCGAGGACCTCGCCGTGCTCGGCGAGGACGTGCGCGCCGCGGTGGAGCCCGCCCGGCTGGCGGCGTGGGGCGAGGCGCCGCGGCTGCTCCCGGCGTTCGTGGTGCCGGCCGCGCTCGCGCTGGCCCTCGCGGCGGTGGCGACCGCGTGGGCGTGGGGCGCGGGCTACGGCCCGGTGCCGTTCCTCGCGGCGCTGCTGGCGGGCTGGGCGTTCGGCCGGGCGCTGCGCGGGACCATCGCGGGCGTGCTGGGCGGCGTGGGGCGGCCGGCGGCGGAGCTGCGGGTGCTCGCGCTCCTGCTGGCGCGGCTCGAGCGCGAGCCGTTCACCGGCCCGCGGCTCCTGCGGCTCCAGGAGATGCTCGGCGTCGGGTCGCAGGGTGGCGGGCGAGCCTCCGCGCGCATCGCCCGCCTGGAGCGGCTGGCCTCGCGGGTGGAGTGGGCGCACAACCAGGCCTTCGCGCCGGTGGCGTTCGCGCTGCAGTGGACACCGCTCCACGCGGCGCTGGTCGAGCGCTGGCGCGCGGCACACGGCGGGGCGGTGCGCGGCTGGCTGGAGGCGGTGGCCGACCTGGAGGCGCTCTCGTCGCTGGCCGGCTACGCGTTCGAGCACCCGGCGGACGCGTTCCCGGAGGTGGTCGATCCCGGCGCGGAGCCGCGCGCGCTGCTCGACGGCGACGCCGTCCGCCACCCGCTCCTCGCGGCGGCGGTCGCGAACGACGTGCGCCTGGGCGGCGACGCGCCGGCGGTGCTGCTCGTCTCCGGCTCCAACATGTCCGGGAAGAGCACGTACCTCCGCACCGTGGGCGTGAACGTGGTGCTCGCGCTCGCCGGCGCGCCGGTGCGGGCGGCCCGGCTGCGCCTCACGCCGGTGCAGCTCGGCGCCACGCTGCGCATCCAGGACTCGCTCCAGGCCGGCAAGTCGCGCTTCTACGCGGAGATCACCCGGCTGAAGCAGCTCATGGACCTCGCCGGCGGCCGCTTCCCGCTGCTGTTCCTGCTCGACGAGATCCTGCACGGCACGAACAGCCACGACCGCCGCATCGGCGCCGAGGCGGTGGTGCGCGGGCTGGTGGCGCGCGGCGCGCTCGGGCTCGTCACCACGCACGACCTCGCGCTGACCGAGCTCGCCGGCCAGGACGGCGCGCTCGGGAACGCGCACTTCGAGGACCAAGTGCAGGGCGGCGAGATCGCGTTCGACTACCGGCTGCGGCCGGGCGTGGTCGGACACTCCAACGCCCTCGCGCTCATGCGCGCGGTGGGGCTGCGGGTGTGAGCGGTCCGCAGGGCCGGCTCACTCCTCGACGGTGAGCACCTCGACGCCGTCCTCGGTCACCGCCACGGTGTGCTCGAACTGCGCCGAGCGCTTCCCGTCGGCGGTCACGGCGGTCCAGCCGTCGTCCCAGAGGAGATCCTCCCAGGTGCCCTCGGTGATCATGGGCTCGATGGTGAAGGTGAGCCCGGGCTCCATGACGCGCTTCAGCGACGGGTCGTAGTGGTGCGCGATCTGGAGCGAGGTGTGGAAGCTCTCGCCGATGCCGTGGCCGCAGTAGGAGCGGACCACGCCGTAGCCGTGGCGCGAGGCGTGCGCCTCGATGGCCTTGCCGATGTCCGAGATGGGCCGGCCCGGCTTCACCACGCCGATGCCCTTCGCCAGGCACTCCTGCGCCACCTGCACCAGGCGACGCCCCTCGGGATCCACGCTGCCCACCAGGAAGGTGGCCGAGCAGTCGGCGTGCATGCCCTCGCGGAAGACCGTGATGTCGAGGTTGACGATGTCGCCGTCCTCGAGCGGCCGGCTGTCCGGGATCCCGTGGCAGATGACCTCGTTCACCGAGGTGCAGATGGCCTTCGGGAAGCCGCGGTAGTTGAGCGGGCTCGGGTAGGCGCCGAGGCGGAGGGTCTCCGCGTGGGCGATCTCGTCGATCGCGTCGGTGGTGATGCCCGGCCGCACCGCCTCGCCGGCCACGCGCAGCACCCGCGCCGCCGCCCGGCAGGCGCGGCGCAGGCGTGCCAGCTCGTCCGGCGTCTTCACGTCCTTGCCCTGGGCGCGCGGCCGGCCGCTCACGGCGTAGTCCGGGCGGGCGATGGTCGCGGGCACGGCGCGGCGGGGCGACACCACGCCCGGCGCGAGCGGACGGCGGCCGTTCCGCGCGGGCGCAGCCTGCAGCGCGCCGCGCGAGTCCGCGTCGAGGTGGCACTTCTTGTACTTCTGCCCGCTGCCGCACCAGCAGGGGTCGTTCCGCCCCGGCCTCGCGTGCGCCGCCAGCTCCGATCCGCTCACCGCACGACCTCCGTCCGGCCCAGGGCTCGAACGGCCCAGGTCGTCGGGTGTTTGTAAGGGAATCACCCGTCCCGGGCAACAGCGCGCCCTGGACGTGCGGGCCACGAGCCCCGCCGCGGCGCGGGCGGTGCGCGCCGCGGCAGGCAGCTCGGCCCGGGCCGCGCGCTAGATGGGCGCCGGCTCGTCGGTCTCGTCCGGGATGGAGGCGGACGGCTGCCCCTCCTCCTCCAGCTCCTCCGCCAGCTTCTGCATGCGGCTGCCCATCTCGTCGAGCTGCTCCGCCGAGCAGGCCTTCCGCACCTTCGGGAACAGCTCCTTCTCCTCCTCCTCGACGTGGTGCTCGACCTGCTCCTTCAGCACCGACATCTTCGCCTCGAGCTGCGGGTCGTCCATGCTCGCCTCGAGGATCTCCGCCAGCAGGCGCTTCACCGACAGGTGCTCCTCGACCGACTCGCGCAGCAGGTCCTCCGCGTCCTCGACCGCCTCCTTGGCCTCCGGATAGAAGATCCGCTCCTCGATGGTGGCGTGCACCGCGAGCGCGTCGGCGATCGCGCGGCAGGTCCGCTCCCGGGTCTTGCGGGCACCCTCCCCCGCGCCCTCGAACTCCTCGAACAGCTCGTCCACCTCACGGTGCTGCTGCTTCAGCATCTCGATGGCGTTCACGGCGCCTCCTTTCCCCGTGACTCTGGTCACCGCAGACGGGAACGGCCGGGGGCGGGCCGGAGGATCCCGGTCCCACCCCCGGCCGGCCGGGGAGGAGCACTCGGCGGCTCGCGCCGCCTGCGGTCTAGGCCGCCTTGCGCACGGTCGCCGCCTCGCCGTCCGCGGGATCGGCGCGGCGCAGCTTCACGTCGAGCACGATGGCCCGGAGCACGAAGCCGAGGAGCGCGAGCGCGCCGCCCACGAACACCAGGTCCGGCAGCACGCGGGCCCAGGTGACCGCGTGGATGAAGGCGCTGCCGGTGACCTCGGGGCTGCGGGCGTACCAGAGGCCCTCGCGCACCGCGATGACGAGCTGGTAGATGCCGGCGGGCAGGAGCGAGAGGACGATCATGCCCGCCAGGCCGGCGTTGAGGCCCCAGAACGCGATCTCGAGGAGCCGGTCGCTCCAGGCCGCGGTCCGCACGATGTTGCGCATCGAGAACAGCATCAGCGCGATGGCCAGGAAGCCGTACACGCCGAACAGCGCGCCGTGCGAGTGGATGGGCGTCGTGTTCAGGCCCTGCGCGTAGTACAGCACGATGGGCGGGTTGATGAGGAAGCCCAGCACGCCCGCGCCCACCGCGTTCCAGAACGCCACCGCCACGAAGAAGTAGAGCGGCCACTTCCACGGCGTCGCGTTCCCGCCGCTGCGGGCCAGCTTCAGGTTCTCGTACACCTCGAAGCCGAGCAGGGTGAGCGGGACGATCTCCAGCGCGGAGAAGGTGGCGCCGAGCGCGGTGATGAACAGCGGGGAGCCGGTGAAGTACAGGTGGTGGAACGTGCCGATGATGCCGGCGCCGAGGTAGAGCAGGATGGAGAAGTGGGTGGCGCGCGTCGCGGACCGCTCGCCCACCGCGCCGATCTTCGAGAGGATGAAGGCGAGCGCGACGGTCGCGAACACCTCGAAGAAGTTCTCGACCCACAGGTGCACCACCCACCAGCGCCAGTAGTCGGCGACGGCGATGTGCGTGCCCGGCGTGTAGAACAGGCCCACCGAGTAGAACAGCGGGATGGAGACCGAGGCGTAGAGCAGCAGGTGGGTGAGGCCGCCGCGGTCCTGCTCGGCCTTCAGCGCCGGCTTGATGGCGCGGTACACCAGGAACAGCCACAGCAGCATGCCGGCGATGAGCGCCACCTGCCACACGCGGCCGAGCTCGATGTACTCGTACCCCTGGTTGCCGACGAGCCAGCCGTTCGGGCCGGAGAGCTTGCCGCGGACGCCGAGGTACGTGCCGGCGAGCGCGCCGACCACGACCACCACCAGCGCGCCGAGCAGCGTCCAGACCAGCGCCTTCTGGCCCTTCGGCTCGTGGCCGCCCGCGACCGCCGGGCCGATGAACAGGCCGGTGGCGAGCCAGCAGGTGGCGATCCAGAACACGGCGAGCTGCAGGTGCCAGCCGCGGGTGGCGGCGTACGGGAGCAGCATGCCGAGGTCGATGCCGAACAGCTTGTTGCCCTCGACCGCGAAGTGGCCGGTCAGCGAGCCGAGCGCGGCCTGCAGGATGAAGAGGATGATGGCGACGGCGAAGTACGGCAGCGCGGCGCGCTGGCTGGGCGTGGGCTTCGGCTCCTGCAGCGGCGCGATCTTGACGTGGTGCTCGGGGTCCTTCGCGCGCAGGCGCAGGTAGTAGAAGATCGCGAGCGCGGTGCCGAGGATGAGCAGCACCATCGACACGATCGACCAGACCAGCGACGAGGGCAGCGGGCCGTTGCCGACCAGCGGGTCGAACGGGAAGTTCGCGGTGTAGGTGAACGTCTCGCCGGGCCGGTTGGTGCCGGCGGCCCAGGCGGTCCAGAAGAAGAACGCGGTGATGGCCTTCGCGTCGGCCGCGTCCGGCACGAAGCCGGCCGGGATCGACATCGGGTCGTTGCCGTCGCGGAACAGCTGCGTGTAGTACGCCACCAGCGCCGGATACGCCGCGACCTGGCCGGGCGACAGCGTCAGCGTGTCGGTGGCGGGGTCGTAGCGGTTCTGCCGCAGCTCCTCGGCGACCTCGGCCTGGACGCGACCCCGCTCACCGGCGGGCAGCGCGGCGAGGTCCGCCTGCGTGAAGCCGGCGGCCGCGCCGGGCGTGAGGCCGCGCTTCAGGCCGGCCGTGACGAGGCCGGTCCGGTGGAGCGCGTCGGCCGACCAGTCCGGCGCGAGGTACGCGCCGTGGCCCCACACCGAGCCGGTCTGCTGGCCGCCGCGGGACAGGTACTGGCGCTGGCCGAGGGCCACGTCCTCGGCGGTGAAGATCACCTCGCCGGACGGCGCGACCGCGCGGGCGGGGATGGGCGGCTTGTGCTTCGAGATCTGGGCGCCGCCGAAGATGAGGACGGTGAAGCAGGCGACGATGACGAACAGCGAGACTGCGCGGGCCTTCGGGCTCATGTCGGACGTCTCTCCTGGTGCGTGAAGTGGGTTAGCCGGCGCAGCCGAAGCGGTGCGCGGTGGACGGCTGGGCGCCGGGGTGGATGGAGCCGGCGTGACGGCGGATCAGCTCCTCGGCCAGCGCGTGGTACCGCTCGTGCGCGCCCGCGCCGGTGCGCTCCGCCTCGAAGCGGTCGCAGGCCGCGCCCACCTCCGCCATCACCTCGGGCGGCAGGTGCTGCTCGGCCATCGGGTAGAGGATCGCGTCCTCCTTGTGGATGTGCGCGTGGAGCAGGCCGGAGTAGCCGTGCGCGGCCGCCTCGACCTCCTGCAGGTCGGCGGCGCTCCAGGGCGCGTCCTGCGCGGCCTTCTCCGCCATGGCGCGGATCAGCGCGCGCCCCTGGTCGTGCTCGTGGAGCATGACCGCGATGGGCCCGCCGTTCGACGGGAACCCATGCTCGGTCATGGTGCGGAAGAGGATGTCCTCCTCCTTGCCGTGGTGGCAGCCGTCGGCGAACTCGCGGAGGAACGTGACGAAGCGCCCCAGCTCCTCCTTCTCGGTGGCCCCCTTGCGGCGGAGCTCCTCGGCGAAGCCCACCAGGGCGTCGCACACCTGCTCGATCACCCGGTGCTCGCCCATCAACGTCTCGATCGCATCCATCGTTCGGCCTCCCGTCCGGCGGCACCGCCGGTGCTTTGCTCCCGCGCGTGACCATCAGCAAGATGCCTGCCGAACTCGACATTCCGGAAATCACTTGTGTTTTCCGGCTCGCGCCCCCTGAGGCACCGATCGACCGTTGCCACCGGCACCGATATTTCGGTAGACACCGTTCCATGGTTGGAACCGGGCTCCCCGTGGTTGCGCAGGACGACGTGCACCGCCGGATCGTCGAGGAGGCGATCGAGCTGGTGCTCTCGACCGTCGATCTCCAGGCCGTGCTCGAGCGCACGGGGCGGCTCCTGCGCCGCCACTTCGGCGAGACGCGCGTGGCCATCAACCGCCTCTCGGCCGAGGACCCGACGCGCGCCGAGGTGGTGCTGGTCTCCGATCCCCGCCAGCCCTCGCCCGAGGTGGGCACCTCCTTCCCGCTGGCCGGCTCCGCCGCGGGCGAGGCGCTCGCGAAGCGCCTGCCCTGCGTGGTGGACCCGCTGCGCCCGCGCGAGCCGCGCTGGCGCGAGGAGCCGCTGCTCGCCGCCTACGGCTACGGCTCGCTGGTCTCGTTCCCGCTCGTCTTCGAGAACGAGCTGCTCGGGACGCTCGACATCGCGCACCCGCCGGCGGAGGGGCTGCTCGACTGCTGCTTCGAGGTGGCGCGGCAGGTGGCGCACCTCGTCGCCATCGCGCTCCACAACAGCCTCATGGTGGAGGAGGTGCAGCGGCTGAACCGGCTCCTCGGCCGCGAGAACGCGCTGCTCAAGGAGGAGATCCGCCAGATCAAGCGCGACTCGCGCTACGTGGCGGAGAGCGAGGGGATGCGCGCGGTGGTGGAGCGGGTGCGCCTGGTGGCGCCCTCCACCACCACCGTGCTGGTGCGCGGCGAGACCGGCACCGGCAAGGAGGGGCTGGCGCGGATGGTCCACGAGTTCAGCCCGCGGTTCAACGCACCGTTCGTGGCCGCGAACCTCGGCGCCATCCCCGAGGGGCTCATCGAGAGCGAGCTGTTCGGCCACGAGAAGGGCGCGTTCACCGGCGCCACCCGCCGCCGCGCCGGCCGCTTCGAGCAGGCCGACGGCGGCACGCTGTTCCTCGACGAGGTCGGCGACGCGCCGCCCAGCGTGCAGGTGCGGCTGCTGCGGGTGCTGCAGGAGCGGGTGGTGGAGCGGGTGGGCGGCACCGAGCCGGTCAAGGTGGACGTGCGCGTCATCGCCGCGACCAACCGCAACCTGGAGGAGATGGTCGCGCGCGGCACGTTCCGCGCCGATCTCTACTACCGGCTGGCCGTGTTCCCGATCGAGCTGCCGCCGCTGCGCGAGCGGCGCGAGGACGTCCGGCCGCTCGGGACGTACTTCCTCGCGAAGCAGGCGGCGCTCATGCACCGGCGCCCGCCGCGCGTGGGCGAGGACGTGTGGCGCGCGCTCGAGGCGTACGGCTGGCCCGGCAACGTGCGCGAGCTGGAGAACTTCCTCCAGCGCGCGCTGATCCTCTCGCCCGGCCAGGAGCTCTCGCTGCCGGCGCTGCCCACCGCCGCGACGCAGGCGTCCCCCGCCGCGGCGGTCGCCGCCGAGCCCGCCCCGCCCGGCCGCTTCGACGACGAGGTCCGCGAGCTGATCGAGCGGGCGCTGGAGCACGCCGGCGGGCGCGTCTACGGCCCGGGCGGCGCCGCGGCGCTGCTCGGCCTGCGCCCCACCACGCTGCAGGGGAAGATGAAGAAGTACGGGGTGGGCACCCCGGGCCGGCCGACCGGCACGTAGCCCCGGGGGCCGGCGGGCGGCTACCGCGCCCCGCGCCCGCTGGTGATCCGGAAGATCTCGGCGATGACGCCGCCGGCGGTGTTCGCGCCGCCCACGCCCGCGCCCTGCACCACCAGCGGCCGCTCGGCGTGGCGCGCGGTGGTGAACGCGACGTGGGCCTCCACGCCCACGAGCCGCGCCAGCGGGTGCTCGAGCGGCACCGCCTCCGGCCCGACCCGCGCCGCGACCCGCCCACCCTCCCCCACCGTCACGCGCGCCACGTAGCGCAGCACCTCGCCCGCGCGCCGCAGGCGCTCCACCCGCGCGGCCATCGCCTCGTCGTGCCCGCGCAGCGCCGCGATGAGCGCGTCGGGCGTGCCCGGCGCGAGCAGCGCCGGCGGCACGAACGGCTCGACCTCGACGTCCTCCAGCGCCAGCGTCGCCCCCAGCTCGCGCGCCAGGATGAGCGCCTTGCGGGCGGAGTCCACGCCGGAGAGGTCGTCGCGCGGGTCGGCCTCGCAGTAGCCGAGCCCCATGGCCCAGCGCGCCGCCAGGGACAGCGGCGTCCCGCGCCCGAGCTCGGTGCACAGGTACCCGAGCGTCCCCGACAGCGAGCCCTCCACGCGCTGCACCCGGTCGCCGGTCCGGACCAGGCGGCGCAGCGTCCCGATCACCGGCAGGCTCGCGCCCACCGCCGTGTCGTAGTGCCAGTGCCGGTGGTGCTGGCGGCGCATCGCCCGGAGCGCCTCCAGCCGCCGCGGCGCGACCGCCAGGGGGCGCTTGTTCGAGGCGATGACGTCGATGCCGCGCCGGAACGCCTGCTCGTACACGTCCTCCATGCCGTCGGCGGCGGTGAGGTCCACCAGCACCGGCCGCGGAAGGGCCGCGAGCCGGTCGAGCAGCGCCGGCGCCGAGTGCGCGTCCACCGGGCCGGTGGCCGGGGCGGCGGCGAGCGCCTCCTCCCACCGCGCCAGGTCCACGCCGCGCGGCTCGAGCAGCGTGCCCCGCGTGTCCGCCACGCCCACCACCCGCAGCAGCACGTCGTAGTCGCGCTCCAGCTCGGTGCGCTGCACCCGGACCTGCTCCAGCAGCTCGCGCCCGACCTTGCCCTTCCCGAGCACGAGCAGCGACAGGCCGCGCTCGGCGAACGCCTCCTCCCCCGGCATGGCCGGCGCTGCCGCCGCGGCGGCGGGTCGGCCGCGGAAGTCGGCCACCATGTCGCTCAGCCGGTCCACGTCGATGAGGAACGCGTCGTGCCCGTGCGGCGAGTCCATCACCGCGAGGCGCGCGCCCGGGACCAGCATCGCCACCTCGCGCTGCTCCCAGGGCCAGTAGAGGACGTCCGAGTCGATCGACACCACCAGCGTGGGCTGCCGGAGGCCGCGCAGGACCTCCTCGAAGTCGCCGCGGCCGCGCGCCACGTCGTGCGTGTCCATGGCGCGCGTGAGCGTGACGTACGTGGCCGGGTCGAAGCGATCCACCAGCTGCTTGCCCTGGTAGCGGAGGTAGCTCTCCACCGCGAACAGGTCCTCGGTCTGCGGCCGGCGCCCGAAGCGCTCCTCGAAGGACGGCTGGCTCCGGTAGGACAGCATCGCCATCATCCGCGCCGCGGCGAGGCCGGCCACCGGCGGCTCGTCGGCGGGGTAGCGCCCGTCCTTCCAGAGCGGGTCGGCGTAGATGGCCTGGCGCTGCGCCTCGGAGAGGCCGATGCACCAGGCCGAATGGCGCGCGGTCGAGGCCACGAACACCACCGACTCGACCAGGTCCGGGTAGAGCAGCGCCCACTCCAGCACCTGCATGCCGCCCAGCGAGCCGCCCACCGCCATGCGGACGCGGCGCACGCCGAGCCCGTCCACGAGGGCGCGCTGGACGCGCACCATGTCGCGGATGGTGATGGCGGGAAAGGTGCCGTGCCAGGGCGCGCCGGTGGCCGGGTCGATGGAGGTCGGCCCGGTGGTGCCGTAGCAGCTCCCCAGGATGTTGGAGCAGACGATGAAGTCGCGCTCCGGGTCCAGCGCGCGCCCCGGCCCGAACATCTGCGTCCACCACAGATCGGCGTCGGCCGAGCCGGTCAGCGCGTGGCACACCACCACCGCGTTGCCGCCGTCGGCGTCGAGCGTCCCCCAGGTGCGGTACCCGACCGTCACGCCCGGCAGCGCGCCCCCCAGCTCCAGCGGGAACGGACCGGGGATCTGGAACGAGCGCGTCTCCGGGGAGACGAAGGCGGCGCGCCCGGCGGCTGCGGTCGCGCCGGCGCTGCCGTTGCGGTGGGCCATGGAGCGCGGAGGGTATCGGCGGCCGATCGGGGGTGTCAAGGCGGCGGCGCCGGCCCTCCGCCGCGCTCCGCGGCCGCCTGCTCCGCGCGCGCCGCCGGCGGCGCACGGACGGTTCGTCCGCGAGGCGTCGCGCCCTGCACCTCGCGCCGATGACACCCGCCCGGCGGACATCGCACGGCCCCCCCTCCTCGACCCCCCGGGTGGCCTGCGCTGCGCCGTTTTCATGGTGGAGGGTGGCCACCGCACGCCGGGTGAAGGCTCACCCCCCGCCGCCGCACCGCGCCGCCGCCGGTTCGCGCCGGAATCGCGTGACGCCCGGGACGTGACGCGTTGGCCCCGACCTTGCTCTGGCGCCAACCGAGCGACGCGCCCCCCAGCGTCGCGACGAGAAGGAGCCAACGCCATGACGACGATCGCCACCACCGGGCCGGACGCAGCGCCGCAGCAGGGCCAGCACGGGCTCGTGTTCGGCCCCGGCAGCCCGCTCGGCGCGCTGGTGCGGACCTGCGAGCGCATCGCGCGGAGCGAGGCGACGGTGCTGCTGACCGGCGAGACCGGCACGGGCAAGGAGGTGTTCGCGCGCGCCATCCACGCCGCGAGCCCGCGCGCGGCGCGGCCGCTCGTCCCGGTGAACTGCGGCGCCATCCCGGAGGCGCTGCTGGAGAGCGAGCTGTTCGGCCACGTGCGCGGCGCGTTCACCGGCGCGATGGCCTCCCGGCGCGGGCGGGTGGCGGCCGCCGAGGGCGGCACGCTGTTCCTCGACGAGGTGGGCGAGCTGCCGCTGGCGCTCCAGGTCAAGCTGCTGCGCGTCCTTCAGGAGCGGACCTACGAGCCGGTGGGCTCGACCGAGGCGGTCCCCGCCGACTTCCGCCTGGTGGCCGCCACCAACCGCGATCTCTCCGCCGAGGTGGCCGCCGGCCGCTTCCGCCGCGACCTCTACTACCGCCTGCTGGTCTGCCCGCTCGAGATCCCGCCGCTCCGCGCGCGGAAGGGCGACGCGCTGCGCCTGTTCCAGCACTTCTGGGCCGCGCGCGGGGAGCGCCGTCCGCTCGAGCCCGACGTGGCGGAGGCGCTCGCCGCCTACGACTGGCCGGGCAACGTCCGCGAGCTGGAGAACCTGGTGGAGCGGCTCTCGGTCTGCGCCGAGGGCGCCGTCATCCGCGTGGCCGACCTCCCGGTCGCGCTGCGCTGCCGCCGCGCCAACGACGCGGCGCGCGCGCTCGCCCTCCCCGCCGCGCCGGCGTCCGAGGACGCGCCGGTCTCGACCCCGGCCGGCGCCGCGGAAGGCGACGCGGCGCCCCCGCCGGCGCCGGCCGCCAGCGCCACCGCGGCGCCCGCCGCCGTGGGGGAGGCGATCGACCCGGCCGTGCTGCGCGCCCTGACGGCGGAGGACGCGCCCCCGCCTGCCGAACCGACCTTCGACGCCGGCCGGCCGGTGGACCTGCCCGGCCTGCTGCGGCGGCTGGAGGACGCGTACATCTCGGCCGCGCTGGCGCGGACCGGCGGCAACAAGAAGGCCGCGGCCGACCTGCTGGGGCTGCAGCGCACCACGCTGGTGGAGAAGCTGCGCCGCCGCAGCCGCGAGGCGATCGCCGCGGCGCCGACGGCCCACGCCGCCCAGGCCTGAGCACGCGTGACGCCCGCCGCCGTCCTCCTGGCGCTCGCCGCCTCGGCGCCGCCGCCGCTCGCCCTCACCGTCTCGGCCGAGCGCATCGCGCTCCCCGCCGCGGCGGCCCCGGCGCGCCTCGAGGCCCGCCCGCTGGAGCACAGGGTGGCGCTGCGGGTCCCCGCCGCGGCGACGGCGGCGCTCGCCCGCAGGCTGCGCGGCGCGTCCCGGCTCTGTCCCGCGGTGGACGCCGCGCCCGGAGAGGTGGTGCTGCGCTGCACCGCGCGCTGGGTCCGCGCCGCCGTCGTGGAGGGCCTGCCCGGCCCGACGCTGGATCTGTTCGAGCTCTCGGTGCCGCCCTGGCGCCCGGAGGAGGAGGGCCCGCCGCTGGTCCCGTTCGACGGGGCGGCGCTGGGACTGGGCCCCTGCCCGGGCGAGCGGCCCGCCACCCGCGGCGAGTGCGCGCTCGCCGCCGGCGACCTGGCCGCGGCGCGCGCCGCCTTCGAGGAGGCGCTCGCCGCCGGCCCCTCCGCCCACGCCCAGCTCCGGCTCGGGGACCTCGACCTCCGCGAGGACCGGCCCGATGCGGCGGTGGAGCGCTGGCGCCGCGCGCGCGCCGAGGCCCCCTGGGGCCGGCTCGCGGCGGAGCGGCTCTGCGAGCTCGAGCCGGGCTGCCTCGCGGCGGGCGGGCGGGCGGCGGTGTTCGACGCGCTCGCGGTGGAGCGGCCGCTGCGGGCGGACCTCGTGCTGCGGCGCATCCGGCTGCGCGCCCTCGCCGGCGACCTCGCCGGCGCGGCCCGCGCCGTGGCCGAGGACTCGCGCCCGGCCGGTGCCTGCGCCGGCGCGGCGGCCTGGTGCCGGCACGTGCTGCTCGTCGCCCTCCGCCAGCCCGGCGCCGACGGCGCGGCCGCGCTCGCCGCCTACCTGGAGGTGCCCGGCCGCGGCGAGGGGCCGCTGGCGCTCGAGCTGGCGCGCGCCGCCGCCGACCGCGCCCTGCAGGCGGGCGCGCCGCGCTTCGCCGCCGCGGTGCTGGCCGGCCAGACCGGGCGCGTGCCGCGGGACGAGCTCTCGGATCACCTGCGCCGCGTGGTGGAGCTGTACGGCGCCGCCGGGGACGCGGTGCGCGGCCGCGAGGTGGCGCGGTTCGCCCGCACCCGCCTCCCCGAGGCCGAGCTGGCGCGCGCGCCCTGGCGGACCGCGCTCGCAGCGCTGCGCCCGTCGGCGCCCCCGGCCCCGCGGCCGGCCCCGGCCCGCCCACCCGCCCCGGCCGACGACGGCGACCTGCGCGCCGCGCGCGCCGCGGTGGAGGCGGCCCGGCTCGGCGCGGCCCCGGCGACGCGCCCCTGACGCCGCGCCGGGCACGGCGCTCGCAGAAGGAGCGGGCATGAGGATCTTCGACGCCACGCTCTCGACGCTGGAACGCGCGCTCGACGTCCGGCTGGCCCGCCAGACCGTGCTCGGCGGCGATCTCGCGAACGCGAACACGCCCGGCTTCACGCCGGTCGACCTCGACTTCCGGGCCGCCATGGCCGCCGCGGCCGCGCCCGGCCCCGACCTGCCCGCCGCCCCGCCGCCCAGGGTGGCCGCGCGCCGGGGCGACATCCCCTTGACGCTCGCCGCCGCGGTCGCCGGCGCCCCGCAGCCGATCGCCGGCCCGGCCGCGCCGGAGCGGTTCGTCGCGGAGGTGCCGGGCGCCGCGCCGGGGCTCGACGGCAACGCCGTGGACCTCGACCGCACCACCGCCGCCATCGCCGAGAACGCCATCCAGTACGGCGCGGCCGCCCGGGCCGCCGCCAAGAAGCTCGCCATCCTCCGCTACGTCGCGTCGGACGGCGCGGCCTAGCCCGGGAGCCGCCATGGACTTCCTCTCCGCCCTGAACGTCAGCGCGTCCGGCCTCGCGGCCGAGCGCGTCCGCGTCAACCTCGCCGCCTCCAACCTGGCGAACGCCGAGACCACCCGCGGCCCGGACGGCCAGCCGTATCGCCGGCTCGACCCGGTGCTCGAGGCGGTGCCGTTCGACGCCGCGCTGGGGGCGGCCGGCCCGGCCCCCTCCGGCGTGCGCGTGGCCGCCATCGCCGAAGGCGAGGGCCCCGGACGCCGCGTGTTCAGCCCGGCCCACCCGGACGCCGACCCCGACGGCTTCGTGACGCTCCCCGACGTCAACCCGGTGCACGAGATCGTGAACCTCATGTCGGCGCAGAAGGCCTACGAGGCGAACGCCACCGCGGTGGACACGCTCAAGACGATGGCGCAGCGCGCCCTCGAGATCGCGAGGTAGGCCATGGACGGCATCCGCGGCATCGGCCCGGCCCTCTACCAGCCCGCGGCGGCGCCCGCGGCGCGGCCGGAGGGCGGCACCTTCGGACGCGCGCTCGGCGAGGCGCTGGCGCAGGCGGAGGCGCTGCAGGGCGCGGCCGACGCGCAGGCCGCGCGCTCCGCGCTCGGCGAGGGCAACCTGCACGAGACCGCGCTCGCGCTGGAGAAGGCCGACGTGGCGATGCGGGTGGCCACCCGCGTCCGCAACAAGCTCGTCGAGGCCTACCAGGAAGTCATGCGGATGAGCGTGTAGCGCCGCGCTCCGGACACGTCCATGGAGCCCCTCCTCAAGCAGCTCCGCGAGCTGCCGCGCCTCCTCGGCGCCCTCCCCGCCGGCCTGAAGCTGGTGCTGGTGGCGGGCGCGCTCGCCACCATCGGCGTCGCCGCGCTCAGCGCGGTGCGCTCCTCCGAGGCGTACCAGTACGCCTTCACCAACCTCACGCCGGAGGACTCGGCCGAGGCGGCCGGCGCCCTCGGCGCGGCCGGCGTCCCGTATCGCCTGGAGGCGGGCGGCTCCGCGCTGGCGGTGCCCGCGTCGCGCGTGTACGACGCCCGCCTGCTGCTGGCCGGCGCCGGCCTCCCGCGCGGCGGGGGGGTGGGCTTCGAGATCTTCGACCGCGGCGACCTGGGCGTCTCCGAGTTCACGCAGAAGGTGAACCTGCGCCGCGCCACCGAGGGCGAGCTGGCCCGCACCATCTCGCGCCTCGCGCAGGTCCGCTCCGCGCGCGTGCACCTCACGCTCCCGGAGAAGGGGCTGTACCGCGACCAGGACCGCCCCGCCGCCGCGGCGGTGGTGGTGAACCTGCAGCCGGGGCGCACGCTCGACCAGCGCGAGATCTCCGGCATCCGGCACCTGGTGTCGTCCGCGGTCGCCGGGCTGGCGCCGGCGGGCGTCTCGGTGGTGGACGGCCGCGGCGAGGTGCTCTCCGACGAGGGCCCGCTGGGCGAGGCCATGGGCTACCAGCGCCGCATGGAGCGCGACCTGGAGCGGCGCATCGTGGACCTGCTCGGCCAGGCGGTGGGACCGGGGGCGGTGGTGGCGCGGGTGACCGCCTCGCTCGACCAGACCGAGGTCCAGAGCAGCGCCCAGGTCCTCGACCCCGACTCGGCCACGCTGCGCAGCGAGCGCAAGCTCACCCAGCAGTCGTCGAGCGACGGCGCGGGCCCGACCGGCGTGGCCGGCGCCGCCGCCAACCAGCCGCTCGCGCCGCCGGCGCCGGCGGCCGGCGCGCGCGGGCGCAGCAGCGCCTCCACCGAGGACCAGACCCGCAACTACGACGTCTCCACCACCACCACCACCTCGGTGGCGCGCGTCCCGCGCCTGGAGCGCATCTCGGTGGCCGTGCTGGTGGACGGCGCCGGGGGCGCGCCCCGCGCCGACGCGGAGATCGCGCGGCTGGGCGAGCTCGCCAAGCGCGCGGTGGGCTTCGACGCCGACCGCGGCGACACCTTCGAGATCTCCTCGTCCCCGTTCGTGCGCGCCGAGGAGCCCGCCCCGCCCCCGGCCCCCCCGCCCGCCCTGCTCGAGCGCCCCGCGGTGCGGTGGGGCGCGCTGGGCGCGGGCGCGCTCGTCGGCCTCGCGCTGCTCGCGCTGGCGCTGCGGCGTCGCCGGGCGCCGGCCGCGCCCGAGGTGCTGCCCATCCGGCCCGGCGCCCCGCGTGGCCGAGATCGAGGCGGCGCTCGCCCGCGACGCCGCGCTCCCCGGCGCGCCGGCACCGCGCCCGGCGGCGCTGGCCGATCCGTCCGCGACGCTGCGCGACCGCGCCCGCGACCTCGCCTCGCAGGACCCCACCCGCACCGCCCACCTCCTGAAGGCCTGGATCGCCCAGGAGCCCGGCCAGCCGGTCCAGCCCGAGCGGAGCAACGCCGATGCCTGACCTCGCCCCCGCCCCGCCCAGCCCCTCCCCGGCGTCCGCCCCCGAGCGCCCCGGTCCCGGCGCGCAGCGCGCCGCCGCCGTGCTGCTCGGCGTCGGCCCGGAGGTCGCCGGCGCCGTGTTCAAGCTGCTCGGCGAGGCCGAGCTGCGCCGCATCGCGCTCGGCGCCAGGGCGCTCCGCGCCCGCGGCCCGAAGGCCATCACCGAGGCGCTGGAGCAGTTCGTCACCAGCATGGAGACCGTGGGCGGCGACGCGGCCGCCGGCGACGACCTGCTGCGCGAGGTGGCGGAGCGCGCGCTCGGCGCCGACGCGGCGCGGCGCGCCTTCGACGGCGTGGTCCCGCCGCCGCCGCCGGACGAGGTGCTCGGCCCGGTCTCGCAGGCCGACCCGGAGGCGCTCGCCATGGTGCTGCAGCGCGAGCAGCCGCAGACCGTCGCGCTCGTGCTCTCCTCGCTCGACGGGCCGCGCGCGGTGGGCGTGATGGAGCGGCTGCCGGAGAAGCTCCGGCCGGACGTGCTGCGCCGGATGGCCACCATCGAGTCGGTGGCGCCGGAGGTGCTCCGCGAGGTGGGGCAGGCCCTCTCCTCCGAGCTGAAGGCGGTGGTGGCGGGCGGGATGCGCAAGGTGGACGGGAAGGCCACCGCGCTCGAGATCCTGCGCCGCTCGCCGCCGCAGGAGCAGGCGCAGGTGCTGGGCGAGATCGAGCGAGACGACGCGCAACTCGCGGGCGAGCTGCGGGGCCGGCTGTTCACGTTCGGCGACCTGGTCGCCCTGGCCGATCGCGACCTGCAGCTCCTGCTGCGCGAGATCGACGGGCAGCGGCTCACGGTGGCGCTGAAGGGCGCCACCGCCGAGCTGCGCGACCGCTTCCTGCAGAACCTCTCCGCCCGCGCGGCGGAGATGCTCGCCGACGATCTCGCGGCCATGGGCCCGGTGAAGCTCGCGTCGGTGGAGGCCGCGCAGCAGGAGATCGCCAAGGCGGCCCAGGAGCTCGCGCAGGAGGGCCGCATCACCATCGTCAACCCCGCCGAGAAGATGCTCTAGCCGAGGCCCCTCGCCATGACCGGCACGCCCAGACCTCCCGCCTTCCTCGCCGCGCACACCGCGGCGCCCTCGATGCGGGCAGCGCCGTTCGCGGTGGCGGCGACCGCGGCCGCGCCGGCCGCGGCGCGCCCGGCGGAGCCCCGGGCCGCCCCGCCGGCGGAGCCGCCCCCCCCGCCCGCCCCCGAGGCCCCCGCCGTGGAGGCGCTGCGCGCCGAGGCGCTCGAGCGGGTGGCGCACGCGGTCGAGGTGCTCCGGCTCCAGGCCGGCCGCCTGGCCGAGCAGGCCCGGACCGATGCGCTGGAGGTCGGCTTCCAGGTGGCGCGCCGCATCCTCGAGGCGGAGGTGAGCACCTCGCCCGAGGCGCTGTTCGCGCTGGTGCGCGCCGCCCTGCGCAAGGCCGGCGGGTCGCGCCGCGTGACGGTGCGGCTGCACCCGGACGACGTGCCCCGGGTCGCCCCGGCCGCCGCCGCCGAGGCCGCCGGGCTCTCGGCCGGCGCGATCGAGATCGCCGGCGACGCCTCGCTCGAGCGCGGCGACTGCGTGGTGGACACCGACTTCGGCCGGGTGGACGGCCGCCTGCGCACGCGGCTCGAGGAGCTGCACCGCGCCGCCCAGGCGGCCGCGGAGGAGGAGGTCGCGTGACCCTGCTGGATCGCGACGCCCTCGCCCGCGCGCTCGCCGAGGCCGATCCCACCCCGCTCACCGGGACGGTGGTGCGGGCGGCCGGCCTGCTCGTCGAGGCGCTCCTCCCCCAGGTGCCGGTGGGGACGGCCTGCGAGATCCACGCGCAGGACGGCGCGGTGGTGCTCGCGGAGGTGATCGGGTTCCAGGGCGGCACGGCGCGGCTCATGCCGCTGTCCGGGATCCAGGGCGTGGCGGAGGGCTGCGCGGTGGTGCCGCGCGCCAGCGCGGATCGCATCGCGGTGGGCGAGGCGCTGCTCGGCCGCGTGGTGGACGCGTCGCTCCGCCCGGTGGACGGCGGGGCGGTGCCCATGCTGCGCCAGCGCACCGCGCTGCACGCCTCCCCGCCGCCCGCGCTCTCGCGCCGCCGCGTGGAGCGGGCCGTCCCGCTCGGCATCCGCGCGGTGGACGCGTGCCTGACGGTCGGCGAGGGCCAGCGCATCGCGGTGATGGCCGGTCCGGGCGTGGGCAAGAGCGTCTTGCTCGGGATGCTGGCGCGCTCCGCCACCGCGGACGTGGTGGTGGTCGGGCTCATCGGCGAGCGCGGCCGCGAGGTGCGCGAGTTCGTGGAGCGCGACCTCGGGCCGGGCCTGGCCCGCGCCGTGGTGGTGGTGGCCACCAGCGACGCCTCGCCGCTCGAGCGCCTGCGCGCCGCCATGGCGGCGACCGCGGCCGCGGAGTGGTTCCGGGGCCGCGGCCGGCGGGTGCTCCTGCTGGTGGACTCGCTCTCGCGCGTGGCGCAGGCGCAGCGTGAGATCGGCCTCGCCGCGGGCGAGCCTCCCACCACCCGCGGCTACCCGCCGTCGGCGTTCGCCATCCTGCCGCGGCTGGTCGAGCGCGCGGGCAACGACGCCGGCCCGGGCAGCATCACCGCGTTCTACACGGTGCTGGCCGAGGGCGACGACCACGCCGGCGATCCCATCGCCGACGCCGCGCGCGCCACGCTGGACGGTCACCTGGTGCTCTCGCGCCGCCTGGCCGAGTCCGGCCACTTCCCGGCCATCGACGTGCTCGCGTCGGTGTCGCGCGTGATGAACGACATCGTTCCGGCGGAGCACCGCGCCCTGGCCCGCGAGGCGCGCGAGGTGCTCTCGGCGCACCGCGAGGCCGCCGACCTGGTCGAGGTGGGCGCATACGCGGCGGGGTCGAACCCGCGCGTCGACCGCGCGCTCCGCTGCATCGAGCCGCTGCGGGCGTTCCTCCGCCAGGACCCGGCGGAGCGGACCCCCATGCCCGAGGCGCTGGAGCGCCTGGCGCGGCTGCTGGCGCCACCCGCGGCAGCCCCGCCCGCGAGGAAGGAGGCGGCGCATGGCTAGCCCCGTCGTGCTGGCCGGCCTCGCGGCCGCGCTGCTCGCCGCGGAGGCGCCGCCCGCGGCCCCGGCCGCGCCCGCGCCGGTGCCGCCGGCCCTCTCCGGGCGCGCGCTCGGGGAGGAGCTGCAGCGCGCCGCCCGCGACCGCCGCGTGGAGCAGGCGGCGCTCGCGCAGGAGCGGCAGCGGCTCGAGGCGCTCGCCGCCGAGATCGAGCGCGCCCGCGCCGCGCTCCGCGAGGAGACCGCGCGGCTGCAGGCGCTCGCCGCCGCCGCCGCGAAGGCCCCGGCGGCGCCCCAGGCGGCCCAGCCGCGCAGGCCCGCCGCGCGCACCGCCGGCCTGCGCCCCGGCGCGAGGCCGCCGCCCACGCCCGCGGGCGTGGCGGCGCGCACCGTGCGCAACCTGCGCCCGGAGCAGGCCGCGGCCATGCTCGCCCACCTCGATCGCGCCGCCGCCGCCGCCATCCTCCGCGAGATGCGGCCGGCCGACGCGGCCGCGGTGGTGGACCGGATGGCGCCCGACGCCGGCGCCGAGCTGCTCACCCTCCTCGCCAGGAACCCCGCGCCATGACGCCAGGACCGATCCTTCCCGGCGCGCCGTCCGGCGGCGCCCCGGCGCCGCGGGCGATGCGCCCCGGCGACGCCGACCCGCGGTTCGAGGACGCGCTCCGCGCCGCCCATCCCGCCGCGGAGATCGCCGAGCCTCCGGCGGCCCGCGGACACGCCCGCGCCCCGGGTCGGGAGCCCGCCGGCGCCGGTCGGCGCAGGTCCGACGACGCCGCGCCGGCCGCCATGGCCGAGGCGCTCCCGCCCGCGACCCTGGTGGTGCAGGCGGCCCAGGCTGCCCAGGCCGCCCAGGTCGCCGCCGCGCACCGGCAGACGCCCGGCCCTTCCGCGTCCCCGCGAGCACCTTCGCCCGCCGCCGTCCGCTCCGGGCTCGGCCGCGCGATCGCCGGCCCGGGCGCCCCGCCCGTCGAGGCGAGCCCGGAGGCACCGGCGCCGCGCGGGGCCGCCCACAGGTCTCCCTCCGCCGCGGGGCCGCAGGCCGGCCCGGGACAGGCCCTCGCCGCCAGCTCGCGCCACGCCGCCCCGCCGGTGCGCGCCGCGGTCCGTCGCACGCCCGGCGCGGCCCCGCACGCCTCCGCCGCCGGCGTCCCCGGCGCGCCCCCCGTGCACGCCGCCCTCGCGGCGCGCCTCCCCGACGCCGAGACCGGCCTCCCGTCGACCCGCGCCGCCGCCGCGAACGGTCGGCGCCGCGCCCCCGCCGCGCCCACCGAGCGCGACGCCGTCCACCGGCCCGCCGGCGCGCCGGACCCGGCCGGCCCGGGCCCGCTCGGCGGCGCAGCCTCCGCGAACCGCGCCGCGGAGCCCGGGCCGGCAGCCGGCGCCGAGGCCCCGCGCGCCCCGCTCCCGCCGCTGCCGCCCGAGCCCGCCGAGCCGGTGGTGGCCGGCGCGCTGCTCCCGGCGGCCGCCCACCTGCGGGTCCGCTCCGACGCGCTCGGCGACCTCGCGCTCCACCTGCGGATCGCCGACGGGGCCGCCCACGTGCGGGTGGAGACCGCGTCGGCGGCCGCGCTCGAGGCGCGCGCCCCGGAGCTCGCCCGCGCGCTCGCGGCCGAGGGGCTGGGCCTCGCCCGCCTCGAGGTGGAGCCGCGCGCCGCCGCGCCGGCGGCGCCGTCCGCCGGTCCGGGCGAGCAGCGCTCCGCCACCACCGGCGGCGGCGGCGACCGGTCCGGAGGCCGCGAGCGCGAGCCCGCCGCGCCGTTCCCCACCCCCTCCACCGCCCCCGCGCGCGCCGCCCGCGCGCGCCGGGGCGCCCACGACGTCACCGCCTAGGAGCCCGCGTGTCCACCTCCCCCGTCACCAGCGCCCTGGGCGCGCTCCCGCAGGCCGGGCAGGCGCCCGCGCCCGCCTCGAGCGCGCTCGGCAAGGACGCGTTCCTGAAGCTCCTCACCACCCAGCTCCAGCACCAGGATCCGCTCTCCCCCATGGACAGCCAGGCGTTCGTGGCGCAGCTCGCGCAGTTCTCGTCGGTCGAGCAGCTCGGCGCGCTCGGCGACAAGCTCGACACGCTCGCCATGGCGCAGGCCTCGTCGAACCAGCTCGGCACCGCCGCGCTGGTGGGCAAGGAGGTCCTCTTCCGCGCCGACCGCGTCCGCCTCGACCCGGGCGGCCCCGCACGCTTCGAGGTGACGCTCCCGGCCGAGGCCGGCGAGGCGGTGGCGATCCTGGCGGACGCGAGCGGCCGGGTGGTGCGGACGCTGCAGCTCGGCGCGCGCGACGCCGGCACGTTCCAGGTGAGCTGGGACGGGCGCGACGCGTCGGGCGAGCCGCTCCCCGCCGGCGACTACCTGCTCACCGTCTCCGCCACGCGGACCGACGGCACCGCGCTCGACGCGGCGACCAGCCTGCGCGGCACGGTCACCGGCGTGACCTTCGAGAACCAGGCGCCCGAGCTGCTGGTGGGCGGGCGCCACGTGAAGCTCTCCGACGTCCTCCAGCTCGCCGCCCCCGCGGCCTGATCCCCAACGCCCAGCCGCACGAAAGGAAGCCCCATGTCCCTCCTCACCGCGCTCTCCTCCGGCACCACCGGCCTCCAGGCCTCCTCGCTCGAGCTCTCGGTGGTCGGCGACAACATCGCCAACGCCAACACCGTCGGCTTCAAGTCCGGCCGCGCCGCCTTCGAGGACGCGCTCTCGCAGAGCGTCATCGGCGGCACCGGGCAGATCGGCCTCGGCTCACGCCTCGCCGGCGTGCAGAAGATCCTGACCCAGGGCGCGCTCGCCTCCACCGGCCTCGCCACCGACCTGGCGCTCCAGGGCAACGGCTTCTTCGTGGTGCGCGGCGCGCACGCCGGCCAGACCGGCACGTTCTACACGCGCGACGGCCAGTTCACGGTGGACGACGACGGCTACCTGGTGAACCTGGAGGGCCTGCGGGTGCAGGGCTTCCCCGCCGATCCCTCCGGCGCGCTGGCCGGCCTGCCCGACGACCTGCTCGTCGGCACCGCCTCCGCGCAGCCGCGCGCCACCACCCGGCTCACGCTCAAGGCGAACCTCCAGGCCGACGCGGCGGTCCCGACCGCCGCATGGGATCCCGCCAACCCCGGCGCCACGTCCAACTTCTCCACCACCATGACGGTGTACGACGCGCTCGGCGCCGGCCACGCGGTCCAGGTCTACTTCCGCAAGACCGGCGACGGCGCCTGGGACTGGCACGCGCTCACCGACGGCGCCGGGGTGGCCGGCGGCACCGCGGGGCAGCTCACCCAGATCGCCGGCGGCACGCTCGCGTTCGGCGACGGCGGCGAGCTCACCTCCATGACCCAGACCTCGAGCTTCACCCCTGCCGGCCAGGCCGCGCCCCAGCCCCTCGACTTCTCCTTCGGCGATCCGACCTCCGCCGGCGGCACCGGCCTCGCCGGCGTGACCCAGTTCTCGGCCACGTCCGCGAGCACCTTCATCGGCCAGGACGGCTACGGCTCCGGGCAGCTCGCCTCCGTCCGCGTCGGGCCGGAGGGCGTCATCTCCGGCGTGTTCACCAACGGGCAGACCCGCGTGCTCGGCCAGGTGGCGGTGGCGGGCTTCGCCGCGCCCGACCAGCTCGACCGCGCCGGCGGCAACCTGCTCCAGCAGACGCCCGGCTCCGGGCAGCCGGTGGTGGGCGCGGCCGGCTCCGGCGGGCGCGCGTCGGTCGTGGCCGGCTCGCTGGAGCAGTCCAACGTGGACCTGGCCGAGCAGTTCGTGCGGCTCATCGCGGCCCAGCGGGCCTTCCAGGCCAACTCCAAGACCATCACCACCGCCGATCAGCTCCTCTCCGAGCTCATCGCGATGAAGCGCTAAAGGGGACCGGCCGGCGTGCCGATGACCGTGCGGGAGCGCCCATGATCGTCCTCACGCGCCTCGACGGGAAGCCGCTCGTCGTCAACGCCGACCGGATCCTCACCGTCGAGGCCACGCCCGACACCGTCCTGCTGCTCGACGGCGGCCTGCACCTGATGGTGCGCGAGCCGCCCGACGAGGTGGTCGAGCGCGTCGTCGCGTTTCGCCGCCGGATCGCCGCGGGCCCGGCGCGGCCCGGCGGGCTGGTCGCGCTCCCCCGCCCCGCGCCCGAGGAGTAGCCATGGACGTCACCACCATCGCCGGCATCTTCGCCGCCGTGGGCCTGATCCTGCTGGGCCAGGCGCTGGAGGGCGGGCACGTCGGCTCGCTCCTGCAGGCCACCGCGGCGCTGATCGTGTTCGGCGGGACCCTCGGTGCGGTGCTGGTGGCGTTCCCCCGGCGCGACGTGGGCAGGGCGCTCTCGCAGCTCAAGCTGGTGTTCGCCGAGCGCAAGGTGGACCTGGGCGCGCTCTCGCGCGAGCTGGTGGAGTACGCCGGCGTGGCGCGCCGCGACGGCGTGCTGGCGCTGGAGGCGAAGCTCCCCGGCATCCCGGACCCGTTCCTGCGCCGGGCGCTGCAGCTCGTGGTGGACGGCGTGGACGCGTCGGTGAGCCGCTCCACCCTCGAGGCCGCGGTCGACGCCGAGTACGAGGAGCACGCGGTCGGCGCGAAGGTGTGGGAGGCGGCGGGCGGGTTCGCCCCCACCATCGGGATCCTCGGCGCCGTGCTCGGGCTCATCCACGTGATGGAGAACCTGTCGGATCCCTCCAAGCTCGGCGGCGGCATCGCGGTGGCGTTCGTGGCCACCGTCTACGGCGTGGGGAGCGCGAACGTCCTGTTCCTCCCGTTCGCGACCAAGATGAAGCGCAAGCTGGGGGCGGAGCGCGACCGCAAGACGCTGATCACCGAGGGCGTGCTCGCCATCCAGGAGGGCATCAACCCGCGCGTGCTGGAGGAGAAGCTGCGCGCCTACTCCGGGGAGCCGCCGGCCGAGCGCGACGCCGAGCCCCGGCGCAAGGCCGCGTAGCGGCCGCTGGAGGAGCCATGGCCCGCCGCCGCCGCGAGGAGGAGCACGAGAACCACGAGCGCTGGCTGGTGTCCTACGCCGACTTCATGACCCTGCTGTTCGCGTTCTTCGTGGTCATGTACGCGGTGTCGCGCGTGGACAACAAGCGCGTCGTCCAGGCCACCGAGTCGATCCGCTGGGCCATGCACTTCTCCGGCACCGGCGGGACCGGGGCGCTGCCGCTGTTCGACGGGCCGCCCAGCGAGGGCGGCGGGCCCGCGCTCGAGGCCGGCACCAGCATGCGCCAGGAGCACCGCGGCATCGAGCTGCTCCGCAAGCGCATCGAGCGGCGCGTGCGGCCGTTCGTGATGGAGCGCCGCCCGGTGCCGGTGGTGTCGGTGCTGGTGGAGGGGCGCCGGCTCACCGTCCGGCTCGCCGCCACCGAGTTCTTCGACCCGGGCCAGGCGGCGCTCCGGCCCCAGGCGCTGGCCCTGCTCGACGCGATCGCGGCCGAGGTCGTGCCGCTCGAGCGCCCGCTCCGCGTGGAGGGGCACACCGACGAGACGCCGGTGGGCAGCGGGGGGCGGTGGATGAGCAACTGGGAGCTGTCGGCGGCGCGCGCCGCGACGGTGGTCGGCTACCTGGAGCAGGCGCACGCGGCCCGGCCCGCCCTGCTCGCCGCGGTCGGCCTCGGCTCCGCGCACCCGCTCTCCACCGACGCGACCCCCGAGGCGCACGAGCGCAACCGCCGCGTCGAGCTGGTGCTCGAGCTCGACCCGCACGACGAGCTGCTCGGGGCCGCGGCCGCGGAGCGCTAGCCGCGCGGCTCAGCGGCACAGCCGCAGCAGCTCGGGCGGGATGGCCGGCAGCGGGAGCACGCGGTCCGCCGCGCCCAGCCGGATGGCCTCGCGCGGCATGCCGAACACGACCGAGGTGGCCTCGTCCTGCGCGATGGTGTCGGCGCCCATGCGCTTCAGCTCGGCCAGGCCGTGCGCCCCGTCGTCGCCCATCCCGGTCATGATGACGCCCACCGCGTTCCGGCCCGCGTAGCGCGCCGCGGATCGGAACAGCACGTCCACCGAGGGGCGGTGGCGGGACACCAGCGGGCCGTCCCGCACCTCCACGTGGTAGCGGGCGCCGCTGCGCCGGAGCAGCGTGTGCCGGTTCCCGGGCGCGATCAGCGCCCGCCCCGGCACCACCGCGTCCCCGTCGGCGGCCTCCTTCACCGCGACCGCGCAGAGCCCGTCGAGGCGGCGCGCGAAGGCGGCGGTGAAGACCTCCGGCATGTGCTGCACGATCACCAGCCCGGGCGCGTCCCCCGGGAGCGCGGCGAGCAGCTCGCGCAGCGCCTCGGTCCCGCCGGTGGAGGCGCCCACCACCACCACCCGCTCGGTGGTCTGAAGCACCGCATCCGGGCGCGGGCGGGCCAGCACGGCGTCGGCGGTGAGCTTCGGCTGCACCAGCGGCGCGCCGGCCCGCGGCCGGCCGAGCCGGGCCCGGGCGGCCGCCTTGACCGCGTCGCAGAGGCGCACCCGCGACTCCTCCAGGAACCGCCGCGTCCCGACGCGCGGCTTCGCCACCACGTCCACCGCCCCGCACTCCAGCGCGCGCAGGGCCGGCTCGGCGCCGGCCGTCGCCAGGCTGGAGCAGATCACCACCGGGATCGGGTGCTGCGCCATCAGCCTGCGCAGGAAGGTCAGCCCGTCCATGCGCGGCATCTCGATGTCGAGCGTGATGACGTCGGGCGCCTGCCGGCGCATCCGCTCCGCCGCGGCGTACGGATCGCCGGCGGCGCCGATCACCTCGATCCCGGCGTCGGAGGCGAGCACCGCCGTGAGCGTCTCGCGCACCAGCGCCGAGTCGTCCACCACCAGCACGCGCACGCGCCGCGCGGGGCGCTCCGGCCCGGGCGGCATGCGCTAGCCGTCCTCCCGCCGGCGGTAGACGGTCGGCGCCACCGGATCGAACGGCACCTCCAGCCCGGCGATGCTCTCCGCGTGTCCCAGGAAGAGGAAGCCGCCCGGGGCGAGGACGCGCGCGAACTGGAGGAGGACCCGCTCCTGCACCGACCGCTCGAAGTAGATGAACACGTTGCGGCAGAAGATCACGTCCATCCGGTCGCGGAGCCGGTAGTCGGGGTCCAGCAGGTTGAGCTGCTCGAGCGCGACGAGCTCGCGCACCCGCTGGCACACCCGGACGACCTGCGGATCCCGGACGCTGCGCAGCAGGTAGCGCCGCCGCAGCGCGAGCGGCACGGGCCTGACCTGCGCCTCGGTGTACTCGGCGCCGCGCGCGCGCTCGAGCACGCGGGTGGAGAGATCGGTGGCGAGGATCCCGAAGCGCAGCCCGGCCGCCTGCCGCGCGGCCTCGAGCAGCACCATCGCCAGCGTGTACGGCTCCTCGCCGGTGGAGCAGCCGGCGCTCCACAGCCGGAGCGGCCGCCGCGTGCCCGCGCCGCGCTCCGCGGCGAGCGCCGGCAGCACGTCCCGGACCAGGAGCTCGAAGTGGTGCGGCTCGCGGAAGAAGTCCGTCTTGTTGGTGGTCACGTGATCCACCATCCGGACCACCTCGTCGCCCGCCGCGCCGCCCAGCACCTGCTCGCAGTACTCGCCGAAGCCGGCGAGCCCCAGCTCGCGGACGCGCCGCCCCAGCCGCGACTCCAGCAGCGTCCGCTTCGAGGGGGGCATGCGGATGCCGCAGCGCCCCTCGATGAACGCGCTCAGGCGCGCGAAGTCGCGCGGCGAGAGCGCGGGCGGCCCGGCGAGCCGGCTCGCCGCCGGCCCCGTCGGGCCGCCGTCCGCCCCGCGCCGATCAGCCCGCGAGCCCTGCATCGCCCACCCGCTCCGCCCCGGCGCCGTCCGGCGCCGCGCCCGGAGGGACGCCCGCGCCCAGCGGCTCCGTCAGCGCGCGCAGCCCGTCCTCCGCGAGCACCCGCTCGATGTCGAGGATCACGAGGAACTGGTCCTCGCGCCGGCCCATCCCGCGGATGAAGGCGGTGTCCACCCGCGCGCCCATCCGCGGCGGCGGCGCGATGGCGGCAGGATCGAGCTCGATCACCTCCTGGACCGAGTCGGCCAGGGCGCCGAGCACGAGCGGCTCGCCGTCGGCCGTGACCTCGGTGATGACGACGCAGGTGTCGATGGTCCGCTCCGTGGGGGAGAGGCCGAGCTTCAGGCGCAGGTCCACCACCGGGACGATGTCGCCCCGGAGGTTGATCATGCCGCGCAGGAACTCGGGGGTGCGCGGCACCTTGTTCACCCCGGTGAACTCGAGCACCTCACGCACCCGCTCGATCTCGACGGCGTAGTGCTCGCCGTCGAGCGTGAAGGTCAGGTACTGCTGGCTTCGGGTCGAGGCCGACGCGTCCATGGCGTTCTCCGGTCGGGCGGGGCGCTCAGTACGCCTGGTAGCCCGGTTCCGGCTCCGGGGTCTCGGCGAGCTCGATGCGGACGCCGGCCTCGGACGGCGCGGCGACGGGCCGGGCCGGCTTCGGCGCCGCCGGCGTCGCCCGGGGCGCGGGCCGAGCCGGGGCGCTCGGGGCCTTCGAGGCCTTCGCGGCGTGCAGGGCCGGCGGGGCGGCCGGTCGCGCCGGCGCCGCCGCGCGCGCCGCGGCACGCCCGCCGCCGTCCGCGAGGCGGAAGAACGCGATCAGCTCCTGCAGCTTCACCGCCTGGGCGGTCAGCTCCTCCGCGGTGGAGCTCATCTCCTCGGCGCCGGCCGCGTTCTGCTGGATCACCTGGTCGAGCTGCTGGATGGCCTTGGAGATCTGGGCGGCGCCGGTGTCCTGCTCGCGGCTCGCGGCGCTGATCTCCTGCACCAGCTCGGAGGTCTTCTGCGCCTCGGGCCGGATGCGCCCGAGCAGCTCCCCCGCCTTCTCCGCCACCGACACGCTGCTCGCCGACAGCTCGCTGATCTCCCCGGCCGCCTTCTGGCTGCGCTCGGCGAGCTTGCGCACCTCGGAGGCGACCACCGCGAAGCCCTTGCCGTGCTCGCCCGCGCGCGCCGCCTCGATGGCGGCGTTCAGCGCGAGCAGGTTCGTCTGCCGGGCGATCTCGCCGATGATCGAGACCTTGCCCGCGATCTGCTTCATGGCCTCCACCGTGCGGGCCACCGCCTCGCCGCCCTCGGCCGCGACGCCGGCCGCCTTCGTCGCGAGCTGCTCGGTCTGCGAGGCGTTGTCCGCGTTCTGCCGGATGTTCGATCCCATCTCCTCCATCGACGCGGAGATCTCCTCGATCGACGAGGCCTGCTCGGTGGCGCCCTGGCTGGTCTGCTCGGACGCGGCGCTGAGCTGCTCCGAGCCCGCCGCCACGCCGTCCGCGGCCACCTTCACGCCCTGCACGACCTCGGTGAGCCGGTGCACCATCTCGGAGAGCGCGCGGAGCAGCTCGTCCTTGTCCGAGCGCGCCTCGAGCCGGACCTGCAGGTTGCCGCCCGCGACCTCCTGCGCCGCCCGCGTGATGCCGCCGAGCGCGTGGTTCATCGCCGCGAACGCGCGGGCGAGGACGCCCACCTCGTCCTTGCGGTCCTCGCGGAGCTGGACGTCCAGATCGCCGATCGCCATCCGCTCCGCCGCGGTGACCATCGCCCCGATGGGCCGGCTGATGGTGCGCGCGACGAGGATCCCGAGGCCCACCGCGAGCAGCATGGCGGCCAGGGCGATCACCAGCATCAGCCGGTTGGCCCGCGCGGCCAGCGCGTCGTTCGCCTCGCTGGTCTGGCGCGCGACCTCGTCGTTCGCGTCCAGCATCGCCTGGAGCGCCGCGCGCTCGGCCTCGAACGCGGTCGCCAGCTCCCCGCGCAGCACCTCCTGCGCGCGCTGGTCCTCGCCCGCCCGGATGTGCGCCGCCACCCGGTCGCGGGCGGCCGAGTACGCGCGGTGCAGCCCCTCCAGCTCCGCGAACTCCTTGCGGTCCGCGTCGCTGGAGAACGTCTCCGGGTAGCGCTTCATGCGGTCCTGGAAGCGCGCCTCGTACGCCTCCAGCTTCGCGAGCGGCGCCTCGCGCGCCGAGCGGCTGCTCTCGCCCAGCGCGTCCTGGAGCTCGGACTTCTGGCCGCGGTAGCTCGCGACCATCTCCGCGAGGTACTTCAGCGACAGGGTGCACTTGTGGTAAAGGAAGCTGTCGGCCGCGTTCAGGTCCTTGAGCTCCTTGTACCCGACCCCGCCGACCACCCCCGCCATCAGCGCGACCAGGGTGAACCCGACGAGCAGCTTCGCGGTGATCCCGAGGTTCTCGTACCAGCGCATGCGGTCTCCGTTGCGTCGCGCGCGAGGGCGAGCGGCGCGGCTGCGCCGGCCCCACCGAGGGGCCGGCGTCCTGCGGTCGACTTCGCCTCACGCGGCGCGGGCCGCGTGCTCCTTCAACAGCGCCGCGACGTCCAGGATGGGCGCGACGCTCCCGTCGCCGAGGATGGTGGCGCCGGAGAGACCCTTCACGCTGCGGAACATCTGCCCCATCGACTTGATGACGGCCTGGAGCTGGCCGGCCACCTGGTCCACCGCCAGGCCGCAGCGCCCGGCCTCGGTCCGCACGATCGCGATCTGCTCGTGGTCCGGCCGCGCCCCGCGCACCTCGAACACCTCCCGGAGCCGCAGGTACGGGACGAGCTCGCCCCGCACCGGCGCGAGGTGCGCCCCGCGCGCGGCCTCCACCTCCGCGGCGGTGAGCCCGACGCACTCCTCCACCGCCGCGAGCGGCAGCACGTAGCTGCCCCCGCCCACCTCCACCAGCAGCCCCTCGATGATCGCGAGCGTGAGCGGCAGCTCGATGCGAAGCGCCGTGCCGGCCCCGGGCGCGCTCTCCAGGGCCACGGTGCCGCGCAGCGCCTCGACCGACCGCTTCACCACGTCCATGCCGACGCCGCGCCCGGAGACGCTGGTGACCGTCCGCGCGGTGGAGAAACCGGGCTGGAACACGAGGTTGAGCAGGTCCGCGTCGCCGACGCGCGCGCCGGGCTGCAGCAGGCCGCGGGCCTCGGCCCGCGCGCGCACCGCCGCCGGGTCGATGCCGGCGCCGTCGTCGCGGACCTCGACGACCACGCTGCCGCCCGCCTGGCGGGCCGAGAGCGAGATGGTCCCGCGCGGCGGCTTGCCGGCGGCGCGCCGGGCCTCGGGCGTCTCGATGCCGTGATCGCAGGCGTTCCGGATCACGTGCACGAGCGGGTCCCCGAGGCGCTCGATGACGGTCTTGTCGAGCTCCGTCTCGGCGCCCTCCGTCACCAGCTCGATCTCCTTCCCGAGGTCGGCCGCGAGGTCGCGCGCCACCCGCCGCAGGCGCCCGAACGCCGTGCCGATGGGCACCATGCGGAGGTCGAGCGCGGTGTCGCGCAGGTCGGCGGTGAGCCGCTCCAGCCCCTCCGACACCGCGCCCAGCTCCGCGTCCTCCCCCTGCGCGGCGAGCCGCGCCAGCCGGGACTGCGCGGTCACCAGCTCGCCCACCAGGTCCACCAGGTGGTCGAGCTTGGCCGCCGCGACCCGCACGCTGGAGGCCGCCTCGGCCGGCCGCGCCGGGCCGCCGGTGGAGCGCGCGACCTCCCCGGCCCCGGCCGCCAGGGCCGGGCCGGGCGCGGCAGGCGCGGCCTCCGCGTCGGGGAGCGCCTGGACGCGCAGCGTGCAGCGGTCCTCGACGAAGGCGAAGACGTCGCGGATGGCGTCCTCGCCGCGGTCGGTGGTGAGCGTCACTTCCCAGGCCAGGTGGCACCGCTCCGGCGCGAGGTCCTCCAGGCGCGGGATCCCGTCGGTCCGCGCCACCACCACGCAGGGGCCGAGCGTCGACAGCTCGTCGAGCAGCCCCAGCGGATTGGTGCCGTTCTCGAACAGGTCCGGGCCGGGCTCGAAGGCGATGCGCCAGGCGCGCGGCCCGAGGGCCGCTGCGTCCCCGGCCGCGCCGCAGCCGGCGTCGGCCAGCTCGCCGCCGGCCGGCGCCGGCGCCCCGGCCTCCGCGTCGGGCGCGAGGGCCCGGTAGGCCGCCACGAGGCGGTCGCGCTCGCCCCCGTCCCCGCCGCCCTCGCCGTCCAGCATGCTGCGGACCAGGTCCTTGCCGGCGAGCGCGAGCCCGATCAGCTCGCGGGTGACGGCGAGCCGCCCGCCGCGGACGTGCTCGAACACGGTCTCCAGCTCGTGGGTGAACGCCGCCACCTCGTCGAAGCCGAACATCGCGCCCGAGCCCTTGATCGTGTGCAGCGCGCGGAAGGCGCGCGACACGAGCTCGGCGTCGTCCGGCGCCTGCTCCAGCTCGAGCAGGGTGGCCTCCAGCTCCGCCACCCGCTCGCCCGCCTCCTCGCGGTAGCTCGCCGCCAGCTGCTCCAGGGAGCGCATCGCGTCCTCCTCAGGCGCCCAGCAGGCGCGCGGCCACGGCGAGGAGCTGCTCGGGGGTGAACGGCTTCACGATCCAGCCGGTGGCGCCGGCGGCCTTCCCCTCCAGCTTGCGCGCCTGCTCCGACTCGGTGGTCACCATCACCACCGGCGTGAGCCGGTGCGCGGGGTCGGTGCGCACCGCGCGGATGAGCCCGACGCCGTCGAGGTTGGGCATGTTGAGGTCGGTGAGCACGAGCTGCACCGGGCGCGCCGCCAGCTTCGTGAGCGCGTCCTGCCCGTCCACCGCCTCCAGCACCTCGTACCCCGCCCCGGTGAGCACGACCCGCTCGGCGAGCCGGACGCTCGCGGAGTCGTCCACGACGAGCACGCACCTAGCCATCTCGATCCTCCACGTCCAGCCAGCTTCCCTCGGGCGCGCGATCGAGCCCGGACCGCGCCACCGCGGCCGCGAGCGCCTCGCTGCGCGCGTCGAGCCCGAGCCGCACGCCGCGCGCGGCGGCGCTGCGCGCGGCGGCGCACAGCACCTGCAGCCCCGCCGCATCCGCCGACGCGACCGCCCCGGCGCCCAGCGCGAGATCCTCCCCGCGCTCGAGCGCCTCGAGCAGCAGCGCCCGGAGCGCCTCCGCCCGCGCGATCGTCAGGTCCTCCGGCAGCTCGATCCGCATCCCGCTCCTCCCGCTCCTCAGAACAGCTCGACGTTCGCGCCCAGGTCGTGGGCCGCCGCCGGCGGCGCGACGCCCGCCGCGGCCGGCGGCGCCGCCTCGCCCGTCACGCGCGCGTGGACGTCGCGCTCCGACGACATGGTGTAGCGCTCCAGCGCGGCCCGCCCGCCCGCCCGCGCCGCGGGCGCGGCCGCGCCGGCCCCCTCCGCGGCGCGCGCGCCGGCGCTCGCGAGCTCCCGCTCGAGCGCGTCCAGCCCGCGCGAGATCTCGAGCTGCCGCTCCAGCCGCGCCGCGACCTCGTCCACCTCCCGCCGCAGCGCCGCGCTGTCCTCGCGCAGGCGCCGGGTGCCGTCGGCGAGCGCGAGGTGCTGCGCGCCCAGCCGCGCGACGAGCGCGCCCATCGCCTCCGCGAGCGCCTCGCCCTCGGACGCGGCCGCGGCCGCGCGGTCCACCTCGAGCGCCGCGGCGGCCGCGGTGATCGCGTCGAGCGACGCGGACACCTCGTCGGTGCGCCGCACCACCTCCGCCGCGACCACCTGGATCTCGCGCGCGAGCACGGCCAGCACGCGCCCGCCGACGCCCGCCCGCTCCGTCTCCACCAGCGCGTTCAGCGCGATGATCTTCACCGCGTGCCCGATGGCCCGGGTCGCGCGGACCTGCTCGGCGATCCCGCCCACCGCCTCGGCGACCCGCCGCGCCGAGTCGGCCCCGGCGCGCGCCTGCGCCAGGTGCTCGCCGAGCGTGCGGGTCGCCGCGCCCACCCCGCGCTCCACCCGCGCGATGGGAGCGCCCTCGGCCCCGTCGCCCGCCACCTGCCCGAGCTCGCGCCCGAGCGCGTCGGCGCGCGACGCCATGGCGCGCAGGCTCTCGCAGATGCCCTCCAGCGCCTCCAGCAGCCGCGCCCGCGCCCCGGCCACCTGCGCACCGGTCAGCCGGCACACCCCCGCCGCCTCGGCGAGCCACGCCGCCGGCTCGGGGGACCTGCCCGCCGTCTCGCCGGCGTCCGCGTCGAAGGCGCGCAGGACCTCGGCCACGTGCTCGAGGATCTGGCGGGTGGCGTCGTGCCCCTGGAGGCCGACCACCACGCTGGCCGCGCTCCCGGCGATCCCGACCGACGCGTCCGCCGCCCCGGCCACCACGCGGGCCTGCGCGGCGGCGAGCGCCCGCAGCGCCGTGAGCGCCTGGCGCGTGTCGCCCAGCATCCGGTCGGACCAGGCCCGCTCGCGCCCTGCGAACGCGTCGGCGGCGACGCGGGCCGCCCCGACCGCCTGCGCGAGGTCGCCTGCGCGGGCGACCATGGCCGCGAAGCGCGCCTCGACCTCGTCGGCGAGGCGGCGCACGTCGGAGGCGACCGTCTCCACGCCCGCGTTCGGGACCGCCGCCCGGCAGTTCTCGATCCGCGTGTTCACCCCGAGCGCCCGCAGCGTGCGCGGCACGTCCGCGAGGGCCCCGCCCGCCGCGGCGAGCACGTCCGCGCGCGCGCCCACCCCCTGCAGCGCCTCCCGCTGGCGCGCGGCGCCGGCCCGGCTCTCGCCCAGGTACGAGGCGAGCCGCTCGAGCGCCGGGGCCAGCTCCGCCGCGGGGTCGGCGTCGCTCCCGGCCCCGCCCGGCCCCGCGGCCCGGCGGGCCGCGTCCACCATCCCGCGGGCCCGCCCCTCCAGCGCGCCGAGGCGATGGCCCGCCTCGAGGAACACGTCCTCCGAGCCGTCGAGGAGCGCAGAGAGGCGCTCGGCCACGCCGCGCAGCTGCGCGCGGGTCGCCTCGAGCAGTGCCGCCGGGGTCTCCGGCGCCGGTCCGGACGGAACGGCTTCCATGCGCTCGCTCATCCTCCACGCGCCGAGATCGCCGCGTCGCGCCGCCCCGGCACCGGCCGGGGGGGCCGAGCGCCGCGTTCAGCACCGCCCGTGCCACGGCCGGCGCGCGCGCCGGAATCGCGCGGCGTCGCACGCGCCAGCGTCGCCGGCGCATGGCGGCGCCGCCTTCACCCCGGGTTCATGGACGCGGTGCGCGGCGACCCGCCCGCCCCGGCCGCGGCGCCGGCGCGAGAGCGGCCCCCAGCGCGAGGATCCGGCGGGCGCCCCGCGCGCACAGTGAAACGCACCCCGGAGTGGAGGCGGCCCCAGCCGCGGGCGCGCGCCGCCCGGGGCGAGCCGCGCGACTCGGGTGTGTCGCCACCCGCGGCGCACGCGCCCGCAGGCGCCGCGCGCGTCGCGTTCCTGACGCCGCCGCGGCCCCGGCGCGCGCATCCGGCCGCGGCTCGGGGCGGGCGCGCCGGTCCCGTGGCGCGCGCCGGCCGCTCGCGGCCCGCTGGCACGCCGGGTGCTCCATCGCGGCGCGGAGCTCGCGGCGCCAGGACCGCGGCGCGGCCGCGACGCCGCGAGACGAGACGGGAGGATCGCACGTGACGACGGAGCTGGCGAAGGCCGACGGAGCGGCGGGCACGGCCACCGAGCTGGGCCGCCGCCTCGCCGGGAAGTACATGACGTTCCAGCTCGCGCGCGAGGAGTACGGGATCGAGATCCTCACCGTGCGCGAGATCATCGGGCTGCTGGAGATGACCCGCGTGCCGCGCACGCGCGACTTCATCCGCGGGGTCATCAACCTGCGCGGCAAGGTCATCCCGGTCATCGACCTGCGCCTCAAGTTCGGCATGGAGCGGTGCGAGCCCTCCGATCAGACCGTGATCATCGTGGTGCACTGCGCGGTGGACGGCAGGCCGCTCACCATGGGCCTGCTGGTGGATCAGGTGCTCGAGGTCCTCTCCATCGGCCCGGCGATGATCGAGCCGACGCCCGCGCTGGGGCAGGCCGCGCCGGAGGAGGACTTCATCCTCGGCGTCGGGAAGCACGATCGACGCATCGTGTTCCTGCTCGACATCGCTCGGATCCTCTCCTCGGACGACGCCCGCGAGCTGGGCCGCGCGTCCGCCGCCGGCGCGCCCGCCGGCGTCACCCCTGGCCCCGAGACGACGGGAGACCTGCCATGAAGACCCGCAACACCAACAACGGGAAGCTCATCTTCGCGGGGTTCCTCGCCGCGAACATCCTGGCGGTCGCCATCGGCGCCACCTCCTTCTTCACGGTGCGGCGCCTGTCGGGCTCGCTCACGGCCGTCACCAACCAGGAGCTGCCCGCGGCGCTGGCGCTGGCGCGGGTTCGCGCGGCGGTCAACGGCGTGATGCGCGCCGCCAACGGGATGATGAGCCCGCGGATCTCCGGGGACGCCGAGACCCGCGAGGCCGTGTTCACGCTGGCGGAGGGCTCGCTGCGGGACCTCGCCCAGGCCAGGCAGGTCTTCGACGGGCTCACCCACGCCGCCGCGGAGCGCGACGTGTGGGGGCGCGTGAGCGGGTCGCTGGATGCCTGGAACGGCCTGGTCGCGGCCTACGTGGACGCGGTCCGCCGGCGCGAGACGCAGCTCACCCCCGAGGCCGACGAGCGCTGCTGGATCCTGTACCAGCGGCTCCGCGGCAAGCAGGTCGAGTTCGCGCCGCTGCTCGACGGGATGATCGAGGCGTCCGCGAAGGACGCGCAGGCGCTCGAGGCGGAGTCCGCCGTGGCGGCGGGCCGCAGCCAGCTCACGGTCGCGGTCCTGGTGATCGCGGGCTCGATCGCGATGCTGGCCATCGCGTGGCTCCTCGCCCGGCGCGTGTCGCGGGCCATCGGCGCCATGGTGACCGAGACCGGCCGCCTCTCGGCGGCGGTCGAGGCGGGGCGGCTGGACGTGCGAGGGGACCTCGCGCGCGTCGACCCCGACTTCCGCCCGGTGGTGCAGGGGATCAACGCCACCATGGACGCGTACGCGCGCCCGATCCGGATGGCCGCCGACTGCGTCACCCGCATCGCGCAGGGCGACATCCCCGAGCCCATCACCGACCGGTACGAGGGCGACTTCGACCGCATCAAGGAGGCGCTCAACGGCTGCATCGCGAGCCTCTCCGGCGTCCTCGGCGCCATGGAGGCCACCGGCCGGGCCCAGGACGAGGGGGACATCGAGGCGTTCGTCGAGGAGGAGCGGTTCCAGGGCGCCTACCGCCGCGTCGCGGCGAGCATGAACGCCGGGCTCCGCACCCACGTCTCGGCGATCCTCGAGATGCTCTCCACGTTCGGCGCCTACGGCGAGGGCGACTTCGAGCCGAAGCTGGCCCCGCGCAAGGGCAAGCAGGCGGTCGCGAACGAGACCTGCGACCGGATCCGCGACAACCTGCGCGCGGTCGCCGCCGAGGTCCGGGCGCTCACCGCCGCGGCCGCGGAGGGGCGGCTGTCCACCCGCGCCGACGCCGCCCGCTTCCAGGGCGACTGGCGCACGCTGGTCGAGGGCGTCAACGGTACGCTCGACGCGATCGTCGGCCCGCTCAAGGTGGCGTCGAACGTGGTGGACGAGATCTCGCGCGGCGCGATCCCGCCGCCGGTGGCCGAGGCCTGGTCCGGCGACTTCGTCCGCCTGAAGGATCACCTGAACGGCTGCATCGCCGCGGTGAACCTGCTGGCTGCCGACGCGAACCGGCTCGCCGAGGCCGCGGTGGCCGGCAGCCTCGACGCGCGCGCCGACGCCGCGCGCCACCAGGGCGACTTCCGGCGCATCGTGGAGGGGGTGAACCGGACGCTGGACGCCGTCCTCGCGCCGGTGGAGGAGGCCGCCGGCGTGCTGGAGAAGCTGGCGCGCCGCGACCTGCGCGCGCGGGTCCAGGGCACCTACCAGGGCGGCCACGCCCGCATCGCCGACTCGGTGAACGGCACGGCGACGGCGCTCCACGACGCGCTCGCCCAGGTGCACGAGGCGGTGGAGCAGGTGTCCAGCGCCGCCGCGCAGATCGCCGCCTCGTCGCAGGCGGTGGCGTCCGGCGCCTCGCAGCAGGCCTCCTCGCTGGAGCAGACCTCCAGCTCGATCGAGGAGGTCTCGGGCATGACCAAGCAGTCCTCGGACAACGCGCAGCAGGCGAACCAGCTCGCGGTCACCGCGCGCGGCGCCGCGACCGAGGGCGCGACCGCGGTCGAGCAGATGCAGGGCGCCATGGCGCGCATCAAGGCGTCGGCCGAGGGCACCGCGCAGATCATCAAGGACATCAACGAGATCGCGTTCCAGACCAACCTGCTCGCGCTCAACGCGGCGGTGGAGGCGGCCCGCGCGGGCGAGGCCGGCCGCGGCTTCGCGGTCGTCGCCGAGGAGGTGCGCTCGCTCGCGCTCCGCTCCAAGGAGGCGGCCAACAAGACCGAGGCCCTCATCCGCGACTCGGTGAAGCAGGCCGGCGAGGGCGAGGTCACCGCGCGGCACGTGGCCGCCAAGCTGGGCGAGATCGTGCAGGGCATCGGCAAGGTCACCGACATCGTCTCGGAGATCGCGGCCGCCGCCCGGGAGCAGTCCACCGGCATCGAGCAGGTGAACAAGGCCATCGCCGAGATGGACAAGGTCACCCAGCAGAACGCCGCCTCGGCGGAGGAGTCGTCGTCCGCCGCCTCGGAGCTGTCCGGGCAGTCGGAGGAGCTCGCGGCGATGGTGGGCGCGTTCCAGCTCGACCGCTCGCAGCGGCAGGCGGCGCCGCGCCGCCCCGCCGCCGCGCCGGTCCGCTCGCCCCCCGCGGCGCCGCCCGGCGCCCGCCCGCGCTCCGGCACGAACGGCGCAGGCGCGCTCGCGAGCTCCCGCGCGCTGGCGGAGCAGGCGTTCCCCATGGACGACGACGCCGAGATCCGGGACTTCTAGTGGAGGCCCCGCGCCCCCCAGGGACCGGACCCCGGCGCGTCCGGGTGCTGGTGGTGGACGACTCCGCCGTGGTGCGGAACGTCTTCCAGCAGGAGCTCTCGGCCGATCCGGAGATCGAGGTGGTGGGGACGGCGCCGGATCCGTTCGCGGCGCGCGACCTCATCCTGGAGCGCTCGCCCGACGTGATCACGCTGGACGTGGAGATGCCGCGCATGGACGGCCTCACGTTCCTCCACAAGATCATGCGCTACCGGCCCACGCCGGTGATCGTGGTGTCGTCGCTCACGCCCGCCGGCGGCGCGCTCGCGCTGGAGGCGCTCGCCGCCGGCGCCTGCGACGTGATGTGCAAGCCCGGGGCGGCGTACTCGGTGGGCGAGATGACCGCCGACCTGGTGGAGAAGGTGAAGGAGGCGGCCGCGGCCGGCGTGCGCGCGCCCGCGCCCCTGCCGCCGCCGGCGCGCGCCGCGACGTCGTGCGCCCTGTCCCGGACCACGCACCAGGTGGTCGCCATCGGCGCCTCCACCGGCGGCACGGTCGCCATCGAGCGGATCCTGGTGGCGCTCCCGCCCAGCGCGCCCGGCATCGTGATCACCCAGCACATGCCCGAGCTGTTCACCCGCTTCTTCGCGAAGCGCCTGCGCGACCAGTCCGGCCTCGACGCCCGCGAGGCGCAGGGCGGCGAGTCGGTGGTGCCCGGGACGGTGCTGGTCGCGCCGGGCAACCGGCACATGCTCCTCCGGCGGTCCGGCGCCCGCTACGTGGTCGAGGTCAAGGACGGGCCCCGGGTGAACCGGCACCGACCCTCGGTGGACGTGATGTTCCGCTCGGTGGCCCGCACCGCCGGGCGCAACGCGGTGGGGGTGATCCTGACCGGCATGGGCGGCGACGGCGCCCAGGGCCTGCTCGCGATGCGCGAGGCGGGCGCGCGCACGGTCGCGCAGGACGAGGCATCCTGCGTGGTGTACGGGATGCCGAAGGTCGCGGTGGAGGCCGGGGCGGTGGAGCGCACCCTCCCGCTCGACCGCATCGCCCCGGAGCTCCTGCGGCTCACCGACGGCGCGCTCCCCTGAGCGGGGTCACAGCGGCGCGATCTCCTCGCCCGACTGCACCGTCACCCGGCCCGAGTCCAGGAACAGGCGCACCGTCCGCGAGCGCGCGCCGCCCACGTCCTCCGCCGCCACCGCCACCCGCGCGCGGCGCAGGATGCGCCGCATGGCGGCGTGGTTGCGCCGGCCGATGTCGAAGACGCCGTACAGGTCGTTGAAGCTCCCGCCCCCCGCCGCCTTGACCACCAGGTCCTCCTTGCGGCAGCCGCGGGCGTACAGCCGCTCGAAGAGCAGCGGGATGCCGGTGTCGGCGAACGTGCCCGGCGCGCCGCGCGCCCGCTCCGGGGAGAGCGCGGAGGTGGGGAGCTGGAAGTGCAGCATGCCGCCGACGTGGCGGCCGGGATCCCAGGCGACGAGCGCGATGCACGAGCCCAGCCCGTGCGTCACGATCACGCCGCCCGGCTCACCCGTCACCACCAGGTCGCCGATGCCCACGGTGACGAGGCTCACGTGGCCTCCGGCATCCGGTACACCGAGGGGCGCTCGCTGCGCAGCCGCGTGGGGATCCCCGCCAGCGTCTCCGAGTGGCCCACGAACAGCGGGGCGCCCGGGCGCAGCAGGCGCTCGAGCTCCTCGACCAGCCCCGCGCGCATGGGCCGGTCGAAGTAGATCATCACGTTCCGGCAGAAGATCGCGTCGAGCGGCCCGCGCATCGGGTAGGGGTGCTCGGCCAGGTTGAGGCGGCGGAGCACCACCCGCTCCCGCAGCCGCGGGACCACCTCGTGCAGCGTCGATCCGCCGGGCCCGGGCCGCGCCGCGAGGAACCGCGCCCGCAGCGCCGCCGGGATGGCGGCCACCTCCTCGTCCGCGTAGGTGGCCTCCGCCGCGCGCGCCAGCACGCGGGTGGAGAGATCGGTCGCGAGGATCCGCCAGTCGCAGCCGTCGAGCTCGGGCTCGAGCACCATCGCGGCGGTGTAGGGCTCCTCGCCGGAGGAGCAGCCGGCGCACCACACCCGGAAGCGCCGCTGTCCCGCCCGGCGTGCGACGCGCACCGACTGCACCAGCGCCTCGAAGTGATCGGCCTCGCGGAAGAAGTGGGTGAAGTTGGTGGAGATGGCGTCCAGGAACCGCACCAGCTCGTCGCCGCCCTCCGCCTGCAGGTGCGCCAGGTACTCGCGCTCGGTGGAGAGGGCCAGCTCCCGGAGGCGCCGCGCGAGCCGCGCCTCCACCAGGGCCGCCTTGCCCGGGCGCAGGAAGATCCCGGCCCGCTCGTGGGCGATGCGCTGGAAGCCCTGGTACGTCTCCGCGTCCACCCTAGGCCCCCGCCGCCAGCCGGGCGCCGCGGTCGGCCGCCGCGTCGCGCGACGCGAGCCCTGCCAGCCGGTCCACGTTCAGGATCAGCCCCACCCGGCCGTCGGAGAGGATCGCCGCGCCGGAGAGGAAGTCCGTGTCGCCGAGGCCGCTCCCCAGAGGCTTGATCACCACCTGCTGCTGGGTGACCACGTCGTCCACCACCAGCCCCACCTTGCGACCCAGCCCCTCGACCACCACCACCCGCAGGTCGTCGGCGCCCGCGGCGCGCTCGCGCGCGCCGAGCAGGCGGTGCAGGCGCAGGAGCGGCAGGATCTCGCCGCGGACGTCGATCACCTCGCCGCGCCCCGCGGCGCGCCGGATCGTGTCATCGGCCGGCCGCAGCGACTCGACGATCGAGAGGCTGGGCAGGATGTAGGTCTCGCCCCCGCAGGAGACGAGCATGCCGTCGATGATGGCGAGGGTGAGCGGGAGCACCAGCCGGAACGTGGTCCCCCCGCCCGCGCGCGACGCGACGGTGACGCGGCCGCGCATCCCCTCGACGTTGCGCTTCACCACGTCCATGCCCACGCCGCGCCCGGAGATCTCGGTGACCTTCGCCGCGGTGGAGAAGCCGGGCAGGAACACCAGCCCGTGGACCTCGGCGTCGGACAGCTCCTGCCCGTCGCCCACCAGCCCGCGCTCGCGCGCCTTGCGCAGGATCCGGTCGCGCTGCAGCCCCCGGCCGTCGTCGGCCAGCTCCACCACGATCGACCCGCCCTCGTGGTAGGCGGCCAGGCGCAGGACGGACCGCGCGGCCTTCCCCGCGGCCAGGCGCTCCGCCTCCGGCTCGATGCCGTGGTCGAGCGCGTTCCGCACCAGGTGCACGAGCGGGTCCTCGATGCGCTCGACCATGCTGCGGTCCATCTCGGTGTCCTCGCCGGAGGTCTCGAGGACCACGTCCTTGCCGGTCCTGCGCGAGAGATCCCGGACCAGGCGCGCCATCTTCTGGAACGCGCCGCGCACCGGGACCATGCGCATCCGCATGGCCACGTTCTGCAGGTCGCGGCTGATCTTGGTCATCTGGTTGAGCGAGTTGCGCAGGCGCAGGGAGGCGACCGCCGCCAGCTCCGGCGCGTGCACCACCATCGACTCGACGATGATGAGCTCGCCGATCATCTCCACCATCGAGTCCACCCGCTCGAGATCCACCTTCACCGTCTCGCGGAGCTGACCCCCGCCGTGCGGCGGCGGCGAGGGCGCGGCCGACGCGGGCTCGGCCGCCGCCTCCGGCTCCGCGACGGGCGCGGGCGTCGGCGGCGCGGGCGCGGGCCGAGGCGGCGGGTTCGCCGCGGGCGGAGCCGCGACGGCGACGGGGCCCGCGGCCAGGTTCGCGGCCGGAGCCGCGGCGGCGACGGGGGCCGCGGCCAGCTCCGTGGCAAGCGGCACGGCCGGCGCCGTCCCCCCGCCCGCCGCCTCCGGCGCCGCCTCCGCGGCCGCGCTCACCGCCGCGATCCGCGCCACCAGCCCCGGCACGCGCGCGTCCGGCAGGAGGTCCGCGCGCGCGTCCACCGCCTCACGCAGCCGCTCCAGCAGGCTCCGGAGCGCGGCGGTCGCCTCGAACGTCACGTCGAAGGCCTCGCCGGCCAGCGCCGCGCGGCCGCTGCGCACGTGGTCGAGCAGCGTCTCGGCCGTGTGCGCGAGCGAGACGATCTCGCCGAGCTCCAGGAACCCGGCCACGCCCTTGATGGTGTGGAAGACGCGGAACAGCGCGTTGGTGCGGTCCGGATGCGGCCCGTCTCGCTCCACCGCGAGCAGCGTCTCGTCCGCGCGGGCCAGGCCGTCGAGCCCCTCCTCCAGGAAGTCGCCGATGAGCTCGAGCGTGTCCGCGTCGCGGCTGGCCCGCGCCGCCGGCGGCAGCGCCTCCGCCGCGACGGGCCGCTCCACCTCGCCGCCGCCGAGCAGCGCCGCGAGGCGGGCCAGCGCCGCCGCGGCCCCGCCGGCGTCGCCGCCGTCGCTCCCGTCCAGCGCGCGGCCCAGCGCGCCGGCCTCCGCGGCGAGCGCGCCGTCGAGCGCACCCGCGGCGGTGGCCGCGGCCAGCGCCCGCGAGACCTCGCAGAGCGACGCCGGGTCGGCCGCATCCGCCGCCACCACCGCGGCCGCCAGCGCCTCGCGCGCGTCGTCCCCTGGTCCTCCGGACATCCCGTCCTCCGATCGCTCCCGGCGCCGCGCCCTGGCCGTGCCGGTGTCGACCCGCACGCCGTTGCAGCGCGCGTGCCCGGATCCCGGGACGTCGCGCCCGGGCGGCCGCGGCGCGTCGGGCGTGCGCAGTCCGGGGTCTCCCGCCACGGGTCGCCGCCGCGGCGTCCCCGGGGCCGGGGCGGACCCGAGTCCGCCGCGACACGCCGCCGGCGCGCGTCATGCGGCTGGCGTCAGGATCGGCCGCCCGCCGCGTCGATCCGCGAAGCCGCTGGGGCGCAGCGCGAACCTGCGCGCGGCGCGGCGCCGAGCCCCCGGCGCGCTGCGCGCCAGGCGAGCCCCGCGTGCCGGCGGCGGCCGCTGCGTCGAGGCAAGGCGCTTGCAGAGTGCCGCCGCGGGGTCCGCGCCCGAGCGCGGCGCCGGGACGCTCCCGGCACAGCCCCGGTGCCCGCTCATGACGACCTTGCCGCCCCCAGAACAGATGGCCTCCGTGGTGTCGGGGGTGACCCAGACGATGCTGGGACTCACCTTCGTCCCCGACGCCGCCCGGACGCCGTGGCGCGATCTGGTGTGGCGCGGCGCCGTGCTCGCCATCGATGGCGCTCGCCCGCTCACGGTGGGCCTGTCCTCGGATCGCGAGGGCTGCACGGCGCTGACCGCGGCGCTGTTCCAGATCGGCCCCGACGAGGTCTCGGACGAGATGCTGTCCGACTCGCTCTGCGAGCTGGTGAACATGACCGCCGGGCTGCTCAAGGCGCACCTGCGCCTGGAGCAGGCGCTGGGGCTGCCGAGAGTGGTCCCCACCGGACAGCCGCCGGTGCCCCCGCCGCCGGACAGCGCGAACAGCGTGGTCCTCCGCGCGGAGCACCTCGGCCTGGTGCTGTGGGTGTTCGAGGGGCTGGCCTGACCCATTGACGATTTCGCGCCGGCGCGCGGCCCGTGACGGGCCGGGCGCCGGGGCCGGAGGCAAGAGATGCCCGCCATCCTGACCGTGGACGACAGCCGCGCGGTGCGCACCATCGTCGGCAAGCAGGTGAAGGAGCTGGGGTTCGACGTGCTGGAGGCCGAGGACGGCATCCAGGGGCTGGAGCAGCTCGCGCAGACCCAGGTGGACCTGGTGCTGCTCGACGTGACGATGCCGAACATGGACGGCCCCGCCATGCTGCAGAGCATGCGCGACGGCGGCAACCAGACGCCGGTCATCATGCTCACCTCGGAGTCGAAGCGGAGCATCGTGGCCGGCGCCATGAAGCTCGGCATCTCCGACTACATCCTGAAGCCCTTCAAGCCCGAGGAGCTGCGCTCCAAGGTGCTCTCGGTCCTCCAGGGCGAGGGCGGCGTGGGCGGCCTCGGCGCGGAGCCGGCGGTGGAGGTCGCGCCGGCCGAGGCGGCCGCGGCGGCCCCGGCGCCGGCCGGCGGCCGGTTCGTGGACGTGCTGGTGGTGGACGACATGGAGAACGTCCAGAAGAAGCTGCGCTCGATGGTGCCGCAGCACGTCAGCCTGAACGGCTACACCAGCGCCGCCTCGGCGCTCGCCGCCTGCCGCGAGCGCGTCTACCGCGTGGTGCTGGTGGACACCGAGATCCCCGACGTGAACAGCGCCGTGCTGGCGCAGCAGATCCGGGTGCTGCAGCCGCACGCCGCCCTGGTGGCGCTGGCCCTGCGCACCGCCAACGACGTCACCAAGGAGGTCAAGGAGCAGGGCTTCGACGACGTGCTGTTCAAGCCCTTCCGCCCCGAGACCATCGACGACTTCCTGCTCCAGTACTTCGACAACCAGGACTTCCTGCAGGTCGAGGACAACGTCCTGCGGCTGGCGCCGTTCGCGGGCCGGGCCGACAAGGTGGACCGCTTCTACAACCGGGTCCACGCCGTGTTCGCCGACGCGCTCGAGAAGGTCGCCGCCGCCTGCTACGACGAGGTGGTGCTCGACGTGGGGACGCCGCCGCTCGAGGGCGACCGGCTGCCGAAGCTGGTGAACGCGGTGGCGGAGAAGGCGCGGGACTTCGGCATGTCGCTCGCGCTGGTCGGCGCGCCCGACGTCCGCAAGGCGCTGGGCGGCTACACCGAGACCAAGGACCTCCGGCTGTTCGCGACGGTGCAGGAGGCGCGCGCGGGCGGCGCCGCCTAGCGCGACGCGCATGAGCGTCGACAAGCTCTCGGCCGAGCTGGAGGCGATCCTCGTCAAGCGGATCGAGACCGACCAGCTCTTCCTCCCGACGCTGCCGGCGGTGGCGGCGCGGGTGCTGGACGTGCTGCGCGATCCCGACGCGGGCATGAAGGAGGCGGCGCAGATCCTGGAGAAGGACCCGGTGCTGGCGGCCCGCGCCCTGCGCATGGCCACCAGCGCCGCCTTCGCCGGCGGCACCCGCAAGATCACGCTGCAGGAGGCCCTGGCGCGGCTCGGCACCCGCGCGCTGAAGGGGCTGCTGGTCGAGGCGTCGGCGCAGAAGCTGTTCGTCTCGCGCGACGCGCAGATCAACGCGGCGCTGAAGGCGCTGTGGGAGCACTCGGTGGCGGTGGGCATCCTCGCCCGCGACGTGCTGGCGCTCACCGGCACGGGCGACTCGGAGTCCGCCTACCTGGCCGGCCTGCTCCACGACGTCGGCAAGCCGGTGGTGGCGAGCGTCCTGCTCGAGGTGGAGCGGCAGCTCACCGAGGTGTACCAGCGCGGCTGGATCGACTCCGGCGAGTGGCTGGCGGTGGTGGGCCGGGTGCACCGTCGGGTGGGCGTGGCGCTGGCCGAGAAGTGGCAGCTCCCCGCGCCCCTGGTGGCCTGCATCCGCGAGGCGACGGAGTTCGAGAAGGGCGACCGCGCCTCGCTCGCGAACGCGGTGTGCTTCGCGAACGCGCTCGCCAAGAAGTCCGGCATCTTCGCGGGCGTCTTCGACGCCGAGGACGTGGACGCGCTCGTGATGATCGGGCGCTCCGTCATCGGCATCTCCGACGACGTGCTGCGCACGCTGACGCGCGGCCTGCGCGAGCGCGTGCGCGGCATCTACGACTGAGGCCCGGCACGTCACCGCGGTGACGGCGCCAGGCGCCTGACGTCTCCCAACCCCACGGGATCGCGCCGTTCCGGTGTGGCGCGCGGCTTGCTCCCGGGGTCTCGCGGGAGACGACATGGCAGACGCGATCGACAGCCCCACCCCGCCCCCCGCCCCTGCGCCCGGCGGCTCGAAGCTCGTGCCGGCGCTGCTCGCGCTCAACCTCCTCGTGGTGGCCGCGCTGCTGGCGGTGTTCCTGCTGCGCGGCGGCGCGACCGGGGCCCCCGTCGCCGCCGCGGCCGGCGCGGCGCACGGCAAGGAGGGCGCGGCCGCGCCCCCCGGGCCCACCATCAAGCTCGCCGACTTCATCGTCCACCTGCGCGACACCGACGCCGACCGCTACGCGCGCGTCACGTTCGACGTCGAGGTCGCGACCGAGGAGGACCGGACGCGCCTCACCCCGCTCGTCCCGCGGGTCCGCGACGCGTTCATCGCCTACCTCTCCGACCGGACGGTGGAGGAGCTGCGCGGCAGCGACGCCATCGCGCGCACCAAGGCGGCGCTCTCCGAGCGGCTGGGCGCGCTGGCCGCCGGCGTCGAGATCCGCGCGCTCTACATCACCGACCTCGTCATCCAGTGAGCCCGCCCGTGCCCGCCGTCCTCACCTCCGACGAGATCAAGGCGCTCATGGGCGCCATCCAGGACGGCCGCCTCGCCACCGAGGGCGCGCCGTCCAGCCGGGCGCAGGTCGCGCCCTACGACCTCACCAGCCAGGACCGGATCATCCGCGGCCAGATGCCCACGCTCGACGCCATCAACGAGCAGGTGGCGTCGATGCTGGGGATCGGGCTGGCCGGCCGGACCCGGCAGGCGCTGCGGATCACCTCCGCGCCCGCCACGCTGCTGAAGTTCGCCGACCTCGCGCCGCTGCTCGCGCCGCCCGCCTCGGTGTGCATCCTGGGCCTGGGCGCGTCGTACGGGTTCGCGCTGGCGGTGCTGGAGGCGGGCCTGGCCGAGGCGCTGCTCGCCGCGGCGCTCGGCGACCGGCGCGTCCGGCAGCCGGAGGAAGGGGGCGACACGCGCCGCGAGCTCACCTCGGTGGAGCAGCTCGTGCTGCGCCGCCTCCTGCGCCTCCTCGCCGAGGCGATGACGCAGGCCTGGGCGCCGGTGCTGCCGTTCGAGCCGGAGGTGCTCCGCCTCGAGCCCGACCCGCGCATGGCGAGCATCGCCTCGCCCACCGACGTCGGCATCGTCTCCGGCTTCGAGCTGAAGGGCGGCATCGAGGGGCGCCTGCACCTCGTCATCCCCTACGCCGCGGTGGAGTCCGCCAAGCAGAAGCTCTCCTCGCCCCGCCGCCTGTCGCAGCGCGCCGACGAGCGGTTCGCCGACGCGCTGGCGCGCGAGGTGGAGCAGGTGCCGGTGGAGATCCGCGGCCTCTACGGCCGCGCGCGCATCCCGTTCGCACGCCTGCTGGAGCTCGCCGAGGGCGAGGTCCTGCTGCTCGACACCGACGAGGGCAGGCCGGTGCCGGTCGTCGTGCAGGGGCGGGAGAAGCTCCTCGGGACGCCCACCGTGTCCGGCGGGAGCCTGGCGCTGGTGGTGGACCAGCCGCTCCGCCCGCCCGCCCTGACCCCGGCCACCCTGCTGCGCTGAGGATCCCATGGAAGCCCAGACCCCGCGGAACGGCGACTCGACCCGGCGCCTCGACATGCTGCTCGACGTGCCGCTCGAAGTGAACGTCGAGCTCGGCCGCACCCGCATGACCATCCAGGACCTGCTCCAGCTCGCGCCGGGCTCGGTGATCGAGCTGGACAAGGTCGCCGGCGAGCCGCTCGACATCCTGGTGAACGGCCGGCTGGTGGCGCGCGGCGAGGCGGTGGTCGTGAACGACAAGTTCGGCGTGCGCATCACGGACATCGTCTCTCCCCAGGAGCGCATCCAGCGCCTCCGCTAGGAGCCGAGCCATGCCCACCCCGCTCCTCGCCGCGCTCCTGCTCTCCGCCGCGCCCCTGCCCGCCGCGCTTCCCGCCGCGGCGCCGGACCCCGCCGCGCCCCCCGGCCCGGAGCTCGCCGCCGCCGCCGCGCCCGGCCCGTCCGACGCGCCCGCGCCGCTGCCGGCCGCCGGGCCGGTGGCACCCGCCGCCCCCCGCGCCGCCCCCGCGCCCGGCGCGCCGCCCGCGCGCGCGCTCGACCTCGGCGGCGCCCCCACGCTCGGGCGCTCGCTCGCGGCGCCGGGGCTCGTCCTCGCGGCGCTGGCCGCGGCGGCGCTGCTGCTCGCCCGCCGGCGCCGCGCCACGGGGCGCCACGTCGAGGTGCTCGAGACCACCAGCCTCGGCCCGCGACGCGCGCTGGTGCTCGCCCGCGTCGGGGACGAGGTGCTGCTGCTCGGCTCGAGCGAGGCCGGCCTCGCGCTCCTGCGCGCCCTCCCCGCGGCCGCGACCGCCGCGGCCGCCGCGCCCCCACCCCCGCCCTCCGCCGTGCCCCCGCCGCTCCCCGCCCGGACCGACCTGCTCGCCCGGCTCCGCGGCCTGGGACGCTCGGGCGACCCGGCGCCGGCGCCCGGCTTCGAGGCGCTGCTGGCGGAGAGGGCCGAGGACCAGGAGCTGCGCCGCAAGCTGGCCCGCGGACAGGCCGGGAGCGTCCGGTGAGCGCGCTCGCCCTGCCGCTCGCGGCGCTGTCGGTGGCGAGCCCCGCCGCCGAGGGCGCGCTGCAGATCTCGGTGAACGGCGGCGGCTCCGCGCCGGTGAAGCTGTTCCTGGTGCTGACGGCGCTGAGCTTCGCGACCGCGCTGCTCGTCTCGGTCACGTCGTTCACGCGGATCGTGATCGTGCTCTCGTTCCTGCGCCAGGCGCTCGGGACGCCGCAGGTCCCGCCGAACCAGGTGCTGATCGGGCTGGCGCTGGTGCTCTCGTTCTTCGTCATGTCGCCCACCGCCACCCGCGTGTACGCCGACGCGCTGGGACCGTACCTCGACGACCGCATCGGCCAGGCGGAGGCGCTCGAGCGCGCCAGCGGGCCGGTGCGCGAGTTCATGCTGCGCCAGACGCGCGACCAGGACCTGGCGCTCTTCTACGAGATCTCCGCCACGCCCCGGCCCGCCAGCGGCGACGCGATCCCGATGTCCATCGCCGTCCCCGCGTTCATGATCTCCGAGCTGACCACCGCCTTCCGCATGGGCCTGTTCCTGTACGTGCCGCTGCTGCTGGTGGACCTGCTCGTCTCGGCGATCCTCATGTCGATGGGCATGATGATGGTGCCGCCCACGCTCATCGCGCTGCCGGTGAAGATCGGCCTGTTCGTGATGGCCGACGGGTGGCGGCTGGTGGTCGGCGCGCTGGCGCGGAGCTTCGCGTGACCCCCGGGATGCCCGGCGCGCTGCTGCGCGAGGCGCTCCTGCTGCTCGCCGCGGTGGGCGGGCCGGTGCTGGGCGCGCTCCTCCTGGTCGGCCTGGTGGTCGGCGTGCTGCAGGCGGCCACGCAGGTGAACGACGCCGCGGTGGGCTTCCTCCCGCGGGCGGCCGCCGCCGGCGTGGTGATCTGGCTGCTGGGCGGCTGGATGATGGACCGGCTCTCCGGGTTCCTGGCGCAGTGCATCCTCAGGATGGCGGGGCGCTGAGTGGACCTGCCGCTCGCCGCCGCCTGGGGCTTCGGCCTGCTGCTGCTCCGCACGGCCGGGCTGTGCGCGGTCGCGCCGGTGCTGGGCGCGCGGGTGGTGCCGGCCCGCGTCCGGCTCGGGCTCGCCCTCGCGCTCACCTGGGCGGTGCACGCCGGCGCCGGCTCCCCCGCGGTGCCGCCGCCTCCCGGCCTGGCCTCCCTGGCCGGCGCCGCGCTCGCGGAGACCGCCACCGGCCTCCTGGCCGGCCTCGCGGCGCGCTGGACGCTCGACGCCGCGCTCGCCGCCGGCCACCTCGCCGGCCTCTCCGCGGGCCTGGGCTACTCCGCGCTCGTCGATCCCATCACCGGCGCCGAGTCGAGCGCGGTGTCGCAGACCGTGTTCGTGGTGGCGCAGGCGGTGGCGGTGGCGCTCGGGGTGCACCGCGAGGCGGTGGCGTGGCTCGTCCGCGCCGCCCTGGTGTGGCCACCGGGCGCGGCGCCGGACCTGGCGGAGCTCGCCTCGCGCGCGGCCGGGCAGGCGGCCCTGTCGGTGGCGCTGGCGGTCCGGCTCGCGTTCCCGGTCATGGCGGCGGCGCTGCTCGGCCACCTCCTGCTGGCGGCGATGGGCCGGATGGCGCCGCAGCTCTCGCTCTCCAACGTGGGGTTCTCGGCCTCCACGCTCGCCGCCGGCCTGGCGCTGTACCTGACCGCGCCCGCCGCCGCCGAGCTGGCGGCGCGCGCCGCGGTGGCGGCGCTGGCCGGGCCGGGAGGGTGACGCGGTGGCCGACGCCGAGGACCAGGAGAACCGCACCGAGCCGGCCAGCGCGCAGCGCCTGGCCCGCGCCCGCGACGAGGGCCAGGTGCCGCTCGGCCACGACGCCGCGCTGGCGGCCGGGCTGGCCGGCGCGGCGCTGGCGCTCGGGGCGCAGGCGCACGCGCTGGGCGGCGGGCTCTCCGAGCTGATGCGCCACGCCGCCGCCTCGGTGGACCGCACGCCGTTCTCGAGCCTCCCCGCGCTGGCGCTCCGCCCGGCGACCGCGGCGCTGGCCGTGTGCGCGGCCGCGGCGCTGGCGGGCGCGGCCGCCACCCTGGCGCAGACGCGCGGCGGGTTCTGGCCGCGCCTGGCGGCCCCGGATCCCTCGCGCCTGCTGCAGGCCGGCCGCCTGCTGCGCCCGCTCTCCCGCGACTTCCTCCTCGACCTGGCCCTGGCGCTCGCGAAGGTCGCGGCGCTCGGCGCGGCCGCCTGGACCACGGCGCGCGACGGGCTGGCCCGGCTCCCGGCGCTGCTCGGCGCCGCGCCGGGCGAGCAGCTCGCCGTCGTCTTCGCGCTGGTGGCGCGCGTGGCGCTCCCGGTGCTCCTCGCCGCCGCCGCGCTCGCCGCCGCCGAGCTGGGGCTGGCCCGCTGGCGCTTCGCGCGCAAGCACCGGATGACCAAGGACGAGGCGAAGCGCGAGGTGAAGGAGGACGAGGGCGATCCGCTCGTCCGCGGGCAGCGGCGGCGCCGCCACCGCGAGCTGCTGCGCAACCAGGCGCGCCTGGAGGTGCCGCGCGCGGACGCGCTGGTGGTGAACCCGACCCACGTGGCGGTCGCGCTCCGCTACCGGCGCGACGAGGGGCGCGCGCCGCGCGTCACCGCCAAGGGCAAGGGCGAGCTGGCCCGCCAGATGCGGGCGCTGGCGCGCGAGCACGGGGTCCCGGTGGTGCAGGACGTGCCGCTGGCCCGGCTGCTGTACCGCAAGGTGAAGGTGGGCCGGGAGATCCCCGCCCAGACCTACAAGGCCGTGGCCGCCGTGCTCGCGTTCGTGTACCGCGCGGCCGGCCGCCGCGACGGAGGGGCGCGCGCGTGAGCTCGACCTCGATCCCCGGCCCGCCCGCGGGCGGCCGGGCGGAGCTGGCGGTGGCGATCGGGGTGCTCGGCATCCTCGCCATCCTGATCGTCCCGCTCCCGCCGGCGGCGCTCGACGTGTTCCTCGCGCTGTCGATCGGGCTCTCGGTGCTGATGCTGCTCGTCGCGCTGGGCCTCACCCGCGCGGTCGAGTTCTCGGTGTTCCCGTCGCTCCTGCTGCTCGTCACGCTGTTCCGGCTGGCGCTCAACGTCGCGACCACCCGGCTCATCCTCACCGACGGCGGCAAGGGCGCCGGCGCCGCCGGCCACCTCATCGAGACGTTCGGCCGCTTCGCGGTGGGGGGCAGCCTGGTGGTCGGCCTGGTGGTGTTCCTCATCCTGCTCATCGTGAACTTCACGGTGATCACCAAGGGCTCCAACCGCGTGTCCGAGGTGGCGGCGCGCTTCACCCTGGACGCCCTCCCCGGCAAGCAGATGGCCATCGACGCCGACCTCGCCGCCGGCCTGGTGGACGATCGCGAGGCGCGCGGGCGCCGGCAGGCGCTGGAGCGCGAGACCGAGTTCTTCGGCGCCATGGACGGCGCCTCCAAGTTCGTGCGCGGCGACGCGGTGGCCGGCCTCGCCATCACCGGGGTGAACATCGTGGGCGGGCTGCTCGCCGGCCTGCTGCGCGACCACCTGTCCCTGTCCACCGCGGCCGAGACCTACACGCTGCTCACGGTCGGCGACGGGCTGGTGTCGCAGATGCCGGCCCTGCTCGTCTCCACCGCGGCCGGCCTGGTGGTGACCCGCGCCGCCGGCAGCGACCTCGGCACGCAGGTCGCGAGCCAGATGCTGGGCCGGCCGGTCGTGCTCCGCACCACCGCCGGCGTGCTGGTGGCGCTGGGCCTGCTCCCCGGCATGCCGCTCGTCGCGTTCGGCGGGGTGGCAGGGGCGCTGCTGCTCGCCGCGCGCCGGGCCGCGGGCAGGCAGGAGGCGGCCGCGCGCGCGCCGCGCCCCGCCGCCGAGGAGAAGGGCCCGGAGCGGATCCAGGACCTGCTCGCGCTCGACGCGCTCGAGCTGGGCGTGGGCTACGGCCTGGTGCCGCTCATCGATCTCGACAAGGGCGGCGAGCTGCCCGGGCGCGTCACCGCGCTGCGCCGCCAGCTCGCCACCGACCTCGGCATCGTGCTCCCCCCGGTGCACCTGCGCGACGACCTCCGCCTCGACCCCGGCCAGTACCGCGTCCTGCTCCGGGGCGTGGAGCTCGGCCGCGGCCTCGCCCACCCCGAGCGGCTCATGGCGCTCGACCCGAACGGCGGCGACCCGGCGGTGGAGGGCGTGCCGGGCGTGGACCCGGCGTTCGGCCTGCGCGCGGTGTGGATCACCCCGGCCGATCGCCCGCGCGCCGAGGCGCTCGGGCTCACGCTGGTGGACGCCGCCTCGGTGATCACCACGCACCTCTCCGAGCTGCTGCGCCGCAACGCGCACGAGATCGTGGGCCGCCAGGAGGTCCAGGAGCTGCTCGGCGTCCTGGGCCGCGACGCGCCCAAGCTCGTGGAGGACGTGGTCCCGGGCGCGATCTCGCTGGGCGAGCTGGTCCGGGTGGTCCGCGGGCTGCTGCGCGAGGGCGTGTCGGTGCGCGACCTGCGCACGGTGCTGGAGGCCGTCGCCGACGCGGCGCCGCGCTCGAAGGAGCCGGCCTGGCTGGTCGAGGCGGCGCGCCGCCGGCTCTCGCGCCAGCTCACCGCCCGCGCCGCCGGCGCGGACGGCGTGGTGCGCGCGCTCACGCTCGACCGCAGCACCGAGGAGACGCTCCGGGCCACGCTGGGCGCGTCCGACGGCGAGGCGGCGCTCGCGCCGGACGTCGAGACCGCGCGGCGCCTGGTCGCGTCGCTCGAGTCCGGCGCCACGCGCCTGACCGGCGCAGGGCAGCCCGTCGTGCTCCTGGCGCCACCGGACCTCCGCCGGCCGCTGTTCGACTTCGCCAGCCGCTTCGTGCCCGACGTCCAGGTGCTGGCCGCGCGCGAGCTGGCGCCGGGCACCACCGTGGAGCCGGCCGGCACGGTGCAGGCGCAGCCGCAGCTCGCGGCCTGACGGTTGCAGAACCCCGGGCCAGGAGCCACGCCGATGACGCCCACCGTCCGAACCTTCCGCGCCCCCGACCCCACCTCCGCGCTCGCCGCGGTGAAGGCAGCGCTCGGCCCGGAGGCGGTCATCCTCGCCACCCGCACCGTGGACGGCGGCCTGTTCCGGCGCGCCGAGGTGGAGATCACCGCCGCCCTGGAGCCCGCCGGCGCCCCCGCGGCGCGCGCCCGCCGCCCCGCCGCGGCACCGCCGCGCCCGCCGCCGCTGCCCGCCGCGCCCGCCGCGCCTGCGGCGCCCGCGCGGCCACCCGACGACCCGCTGCAGGACGAGCTGCGCCGGCTGCGCCGGTCGGTGGAGGAGACCCGCCGCGCACTCGCCGCCGTGACGCTGGAGGCGCGCGCCGGGCGCGAGCTGCAGCTCCCGCCGGCCGGCGCCGACGCCTACGCGCGGCTGGTGGGCCGCGGGATGGAGCCGGCCCTGGCGGAGGGGCTGGTCCGCTCGGCGCTGGAGCTGGGCGGCGCCGACCCGGGCCGCGCCTGGCGCGCGGTGAAGGACCTGCTGGGCGAGCGGCTGGTGCCGTGCCGTGCCCCGTGGCTCCACGACGGCCGGCGCGTGATCGCCGCGGTGGGCCCCACCGGCGTGGGCAAGACCACCACCCTCGCCAAGGTGGCGGCGCGCGCGCTGCTGGAGACGCGCAAGCGCGTCGCCTTCGTGACGGTGGACACCTACCGGCTCGGCGGCGCCGAGCAGCTCGCGCGCTACGCCGGGATCATGGAGGTCCCGGTGCTGGTGGCGCGCGACCGCGGCGAGCTCGGGCGCGCGCTGGAGCGGCTCTCCGACGTGGACCTCGTGCTGCTGGACACCGCCGGCCACGCGTCGGTGGAGGACGTCGAGCGCCAGGCGGCGCTGGTCCGCTCCGTCCCGCGCGTCCAGCTGCACCTGACCGTCTCCGCGGCGGCCGGCGCGCTGGAGCTCGCTGCGGTGGCCGATCGCTACCGCGCGCTCGCGCCGGATCGCCTGGTGCTGACCAAGCTCGACGAGGCGGCCGGGCCGGGGAGCGTGCTCTCCGCCGCGGTCCGGGTGTGCCGCCCCATCGCCTGCGTGACCAACGGCCAGCGCGTGCCCGAGGACGTGCACGCGCTCGGCGCCGGGGAGCTGGTGGACCTCGTCGCCGGAGAGGATGCCCCGTGAACGATCCCCGTGAGCGCGCCGTCGCCGACCAGGCCCAGGGCCTGCGCGACCGCGTCCCCCCGCGCGACCCCGCCCCGCCGCTGCGCGTGATCGCCGTGACGAGCGGCAAGGGCGGCGTGGGCAAGACCCACATCTCCGCCAACCTGGCGGTGCTCGCCGCGCGCGCCGGGCGCCGCGTGCTGCTGGTGGACGCGGACCTGGGCCTCGCCAACGCCGACATCGTGCTGGGGATCTGCCCGACCCACCACCTCGGCCACCTGCTCGACGGCGCGGCCACCGCCGAGGACGTGCTCACCCAGGGCCCGCGCGGCGTGCGCGTCCTGGGCGCGTCGAGCGGCATCCAGTCGCTCACGCGGCTCTCCGACGCGCAGAAGCTCGCCCTCGTCTCCGCCTTCGAGGCGCTCGACCGGCGCTTCGACCTCGTGCTCGTGGACTGCGGCGCGGGCATCGGGGACAACGTGCTGTTCTTCGCCGGCGCGGCGCAGGAGGCCTTGCTGGTGGTCTCGCCCGAGCCCACCTCGCTCTCGGACGCCTACGCCACCGTGAAGGTCCTGTCGCAGCAGGCCGGCGTGACGCGGTTCGGGGTGGTCGCGAACCAGGCCGCCGACTTCCAGGGGCGGGACGTGTTCCGCCGGCTGACCCAGGTCACCGGCAAGTTCCTCGACGCGCGCCTCGCCTACCTCGGCTCCATCCCGCGCGACGAGGACCTGCCGCGCGCCGGCCGCGTGCAGCAGCCGCTCGTCGAGCTCTACCCGCGCTCCCCCGCCAGCCGCGCGCTCGAGGGGCTCTGCGACGCGATCCTCTCCGCGCCGCCCCCGGCCACGCTGCCCGGCGGCGTGAAGCTGTTCTGGCAGCAGCTCCTCCGCGAGCGGCAGCCCGCCGCCTAGGTCCGCCGATGCACGCCGCCCTCGCCGCCCTCGCCCGCTACGGTCCGCCCGCCCCCGGGCCGGACGACGCCCTGCTCCGGCGCCACGCGCCGCTGCTCGATCGCTGCGCCCGCCGCCTCGCCGCCCGCACCGGCCACGCGGTGGAGCCCGGCGATCTCTGGTCCGCCGGCGCCATGGGGCTGCTCGAGGCGGCGCGCCGCTACGACCCGGCGCACGACGTCCGCTTCGAGACCTTCGCCGAGCACCGGGTGCGCGGCGCGATGCTGGACGAGCTGCGGCGGATGGACCACCTGCCGCGGCGCCTCCGCGCGGACGCCGACCGCGTGCTCGCGGCCCGGGCGCGCCTGGAGCAGTCCCTCGGCCGCGAGCCCGACCCGGTGGAGGTGGCCGAGGCGGCGGAGCTCCCCGCCGAGCAGGTGGGGGAGCTGCTCCTGCTCGCGTCGCCGCCCGTGCCGGTCGAGGACGACCTCGCGCCCGCCCCGGCCGTGCCCGCCGACGAGGCCCTCGGGGCGGCCGAGCGGCGCCGGGCCCTGGCGCGCACGGTGGCGGCGCTGCCGGAGCGGCTCCAGGTGCTGCTGGCGCTCTACTACGACGAGGCGCTCACCTACCGGGAGATCGCGAAGGTGCTGGGCGTGTCCGAGCCGCGCGTCTGCCAGCTCCACGCGGAGGCCGTGAAGAGGCTCCGCGCGCTCATGTCGGACACGTGACGACATCCACCCACGTTTTCAGGTAGTACGCGGGCCTACATCGGCCCCAAGACATGCGGAACCCCGCGAAACGGGCGGCGGTTCGCGGAAAGCTTTACCGGCTCCGGGCCCGGTGCTGTCGTCTGGGGCGATCGCGCCGCCGTTCCGGGATGTCCCCGCAGGCGAGGATGCGCGGTCGAGGCGAGCGCCGGATGCGCCGCCAGGAGCACGCTGAGCCATGCCGTCGTACGACGACCCAGACGAACGATGCGCCCGTCCCACGGGGCGGGCGACCTTCCGTTTCACCTCCCTCGAGCCCGACGACCCCGATCTCGCCCAGGAGCTGCGGGGCTGGATCCTGACCGCCCAGGCCTTCCTGGCCCGCGGGGTCACCCCGCCGACGCGGGCCCGCCTGGAGGACTCGCTGCGCATCGTCGGCGAGCTCTCCCGCGTGCTGGCCGGCGAGGAGGAGGGCGAGGGCGTCACCGAGCAGCGCACCGTCCACGCCGCCGTCCACCGCGGCCGCATCCAGGCCGTCACGTCGCTGTTCGTGTGCCCCGGGGCCGCGTTCGTGGAGCTGCTCGCCACCGCCCCGTGGAACCTGCTCGGCCCGGCCGACCCGCCCGATGCGCGCACCGTGCGCGGCGCGGGCAGCGCGCTGGTCGAGCGCGCGGTGACGCTGTCGCGCGGCGCCGGCGCCGGCGGGCGGGTCACGCTGCAGGCCGAGAACCCGCGCGCCTTCGCCGTGTACCAGAAGCTCGGCTTCGAGCGCATGCGCCCGTCCGACGCGCCGCTCGCGCTGGTGCCCCGCGGCAAGGACGGGTTCTCGAAGTCCGTGGTGCGGCTGGCCCGTGGCGCCGCCGGGCCGGAGGAGGCCCGCGCGCCCTGGATGCTGCTCGACCCGGGCCGCGCGGCCGTGCGCGCCCGCGGGGCCGCGCCGCGCGCGCTCGTGTCGCACCTGCCCCTCGCCGCCGCGGCGGCGCGCCCGCCGGCGCTCAGGCGCGCCGGTTGAACGCGAGCGTCGCGAGCTCGTCCAGCGCGCGACGCTCCTTCCGCTCCGCCTCCGCCCGCTGCTCCTCGAGCTTCCGCTCGCGGGCGCGGCGGGCGGCCTCCGCCTCGTTCCGCGCGCTCGCCAGCCCGGCCTGGGCGACGCGCTCGCGGCGGAGCGCCTGCGCCACCTCGGCCTCCGCCGCCTCCACCGAGCGCAGCGCCCGCGCGTGCGCGATCTCCTCCACCGCCCACAGCCCGGCCGCCCCCGCGCCGCGCCCGTCGGCCCGGGCGCCCGCGCGCGTCGCCTCCAGCCGCTCCGCCGCGCGCGCCACGCCTCCGCGGGCCCGCGCCAGGTCCTCCTGCGCGCGCGCCTCGGAGCGCTCGCGCACGTTCACCAGCCGATCCAGCCGCGTCCGCGCCACGCCGTCCCTCCTCGCCCCCGCTCGCCGCGCCTTGCACGCCGCGGGCCCTGCCGGCCGCGCCGGTCCCCTGGCGCGCCCGGCTGGCGCGCCCCTTGCGAAGGTGCCGGGCGGGAGACGCGGACATGGCGGACGGCATCTACGTGAGCATGTGCGGCGCGGTGGCCCGGGCGGAGCAGCTCGACGCCGTGGCCGACAACCTCGCCAACGCGCAGACGCCCGGGTTCAAGGCGGCGCGCCCCGCGTTCGAGAGCTTCCTCGCGCCCGGAGCGGCGCAGGACAAGCGCTACGCGGCGGCGGTCGCCACCGGGATCGACCTGCGCCCCGGCCCGACCCAGCGGACCGGCAACGCGCTCGACGTGGTCCCGGAGGCCGGGATGTTCCTGACGGTGCGCACCGCCGGCGGTGGCACCGCCTACACGCGCGACGGCCGGCTGACGCTGGACCCGGATCGGCGTCTCGTCTCTGACGGCCGGCCGCTGCTCTCGGCGCAGGGCGAGCCGATCGTCCTCCCGCCCGACCTCGAGGCGCGGGTGGACGCGGCCGGGCGCGTGTGGGCCGGTGACGTGGAGGTCGCGGCGCTGGGGCTGGCCCGGCTCGACGGCCCGGTGGACCGCGTCGGCCCGTCGCTCCTCGCGCCGGGCGCCGGCGGACGGGCGCTGCCGGCGGAGGGCGCGGTGCGCAGCGGCGAGCTCGAGCTCGGCAACGCCGGCGCGCTCGAGGCGTCGATCCAGCTCGTCTCCGCCCAGCGCGCCTACGAGGCCTCGCTCCAGGCCATCCAGACGTACCGGCAGCTCGACCAGCGCGCCGTCGAGGTGGCGCGCGTGAAGTGAAAGGGATCCCCGTGCTCCGCTCGCTCTACACCGCCGCCACCGGAATGGAAGCCCAGCAGCTCCGGATGGACGTCATCGCCAACAACCTCGCCAACACCGGCACCACCGGGTTCAAGCGCCAGCGGGCCGAGTTCGAGGACCTGCTCTCCGAGACGATCCACGGCGCCGAGGCGCCCGACCCGCGCGGCGGCACCGCGCCGGCGGCGCTGCAGGTCGGCCTGGGCGTGCGCACCGGCTCGACGGTCCGCAACTTCGGCCAGGGCGAGCTGCTCACCACCGGCAACGCGCTCGACCTCGCCATCGAGGGCGATGGGTTCTTCCGCGTGCAGCGCCCGGACGGCTCGCTCGCGTACACGCGCGCCGGCAACTTCCGGGTGGACGCGGCCGGCCGGCTGGTCACCGCCCGCGGCGAGGTGGTGGACCCGGAGATCACCTTCCCGCCCGAGACCACCCGCGTGACGGTGGACGCCGACGGCACGGTGCGCGCGCAGGTCGCGGGGCGCGAGGCGCCGCAGGAGCTGGGCCGGCTCGAGCTCTGCACGTTCCCGAACCCGGGCGGCCTGGAGGCCGCGGGCGGGAACCTGCTCCTGCAGACGGCCGCGAGCGGCGAGGCGGTGGACGCCCGCCCCGGCGAGCAGGGCGCGGGCACGCTCGCGCAGGGCTTCCTCGAGGGCGCCAACGTGAAGGCCGTCGAGGAGATGATCGACATGATCGCCACCCAGCGCGCCTACGAGCTCAACTCGCGCGTGGTCCAGACCGCGGACCAGATGCTGCAGCGCCTCACCTCGCTGCGCTGAGCCCCGCATGCCCGCCGCCCTGCACCTCGCCACCGCGCTGCTCGCCGCCTCCGGCGGTCCGCCCGCGGCCGCCTCCGCCGAGGCGGCCGTGGCCGCGGCGCTCGCGCCCGACGGCGCGCGCGCGCGCGTCGAGGCGCTCCGCGGCGGCGCCTCCGGCTGCGCGCCCGCCGCCTTCCGGGCGCTGCGGCCGGTGCTCGCCTCGGGCGAGACCCCGCTGCAGGTGGACGGCCGCGACGGCGCCGGGCGGCCGTGCCGGTCGTTCGCCTGGGCCGCGGTGCGGGTCACCGGACCGGCCCTGCGGACCACGCGCGCGGTCGCGGGCGGCGAGCCGCTCGCCGGCGCGGTCGAGCCGGCCGAGGCGGAGCGCCTGCCGGGACGCTCCCCGCTCGCAGGGCTTCCGCCCGGCGCGCGCGCCGCGCGCGCCCTCGCGTCCGGCACGCTGCTCGCCGGGACCGACGTCCGCGCGGGGCCCGCGCCCGGGGCGCCGGTGCAGGTGGTGGTTCGCGCGGCCGGCCTGGAGATCACCCGCGAGGCCCGCGTCGTTCCCTGCGTGCGCGGCCGCGCCTGCGCGCTCCTCCCCGGCGGCCGCCGCGTGGAGGGCCGGCTGCAGGACGGCCGGATCCTGGTGGAGGTCCCGTGAACCCGCTCACCCGCGTCGCCCTCGCCGTGGCGGCCTTCGCCGCGCTGGTCCTCGCGCTCTCCGCCTGCGGGCCGGCCCACGTGGCCGGCCACGTCCCGAAGCGCCGCGACTACGCCGTGCCGGACGCCGCCGGGCAGGAGGCGCAGGCCGCGTCGGCCGGCTCCACCTGGCGCGAGGGGCGCGCCGCGTCCATGCTCTACACCGACGCCCGCGCGCTCCGCGTGAACGACCTGGTGGTCGTGCGCATCGAGGAGATCGCGGACGCGAAGCGCTCCGCCGACACCGACCTCACCCGGCGCAGCGAGCTGAACGCGTCCATCGAGGCGTTCCTCACCTCGCTCGACGCGCCCTACGCGCTGAAGGGCGGCGCGACCACCGGGTTCAAGGGCCTCGGCTCCACCGCGCGCACGGAGCGGCTCACCGCCACGGTGCCGGCGGTGGTCCGCAAGGTGCTGCCCAACGGCAACCTGTTCATCGAGGGGCACCGGGTGGTGCTGGTGAACGCGGAGGAGCAGCACTTCTACATCTCCGGTGTGGTCCGGCCGATCGACATCGACCAGGAGAACGGCGTGAAGTCCTCGATGGTCGCCGACGCCGAGATCGAGTTCACCGGCCGCGGCGTGCTCTCCGACAACCAGCGCCAGGGCTGGCTGTCCCGCCTCCTCGGCTGGTTCTGGCCGTTCTGAGCCCCCGCCATGCCCGCACGACCGATCCCCGTCCCGCTCCTCGCCCTCGCCCTCGCGGCCGCGCTCGCGGTGCCCTCCCCCGCCGCCGCCGCGCGGGTGAAGGAGCTCGCCGACGTGGTCGGCGTCCGCGAGAACGCGCTCTACGGCTACGGCCTGGTGGTGGGCCTGGCCGGCACCGGCGACTCGGAGCGGGTGCTGTTCACGCAGCAGTCGGTGGCAGGCATGCTCGGGCGCCTCGGCATCCGCATCGATCCGAAGGACGTCCGCGCGCGCAACGTGGCCGCGGTGATGGTCACCGCGCGGCTGCCCCCGTTCGCGCGCCCCGGGACCCGCATCGACGTGGCGGTCGCCTCCATGGGCAACGCGCGCTCGCTCGCGGGCGGGCTGCTGCTCGTGACGCCGCTCGCCGGCGGCGACGGGAAGGTGTACGCGGTCGGGCAGGGCCCGGTGCAGGTGGCCGGGTACGACGCGGGCGCCGGCGGCGCCGAGCTGCGCAAGAACACGCCGACCTCGGGCCGGGTGGCGGGCGGCGCCGCGGTGGAGCGCGCGGTGGACTTCGCGCTGGGCCAGGCGCCGCTCGTGCTCGCGCTGCGCCGGCCCGATCTCACCACCGCGAGCCGGCTCGCGGCCGCGGTGAACGCGAAGCTCGGCGCGGGCACCGCGCGCGCCGTGGACCCGGCCGCGGTGGAGCTGTCGCCCCCGGCCGCGCGCAAGGACGACGTGGTCGGGTTCCTCGCCGAGATCGAGCTGCTCGAGGTCGAGGCCGATCAGCGTGCCCGGGTGGTCGTCTCGGAGCGCACCGGGACGGTGGTGGCCGGGGAAGGGGTGCGCCTGCGCCCCGTGGCGGTGGCGCACGGCGGCCTCCAGGTGCGCGTGCAGCGCGATCCGGCGGTCTCGCAGCCGGCGCCGTTCGGCGCCGGGCGCACCGTGGAGGCGACCCGCGACCGCGCCGCCGCCACGGAGGCCGCGGGCGGCGTGGTGGCCCTGCCCGCCACCGCCTCGGTGCAGGACCTCGCCCGCGCGCTCGACCTGCTCGGCGCGAGCCCCCGCGACCTCGTGGCCGTGCTGGAGGCGATCCGCGCCGCGGGCGCGCTCGACGCCGAGCTCGAGGTGCTCGAGTGATCGCGCCCGCCGCCGCGCCCGCCGCGGATCCGCGGCTGCGGGAGGCCGCGCAGGCGCTCGAGGCCATGCTGCTCCGCGAGATCGTGAAGACGAGCGGCGCGTTCCGCGGCGGCGAGGGCGCCGGCGCCGGGGTCCGCGCCGACCTGTTCGCCGACGCGCTCTCCGACGCGGTGGCGCGCTCGGGTGGCATCGGGCTCGCCGGCGAGATCACCCGATCGCTCGGCGGCCCCGGAGATCCCGCCCCGGCCGCGCCGGCCGGGCCGGCCATGCCGCGGGGCGTCGCGCCCGGCGCGCTCGCGGCGCCGCTGCAGGGCCGGCTCACCAGCGCGTTCGGCCCGCGCGCCGATCCGTTCACCGGCGCCGCCACCCGCCACGACGGCGTGGACGTCGCCGCGCCGGAGGGCACGCCGGTGCGCGCCCCCGCGGCCGGGGTGGTCGTCCGCGCCGGGCCGCGCGGCGGCTACGGCAACGCGGTGGAGGTGGACCACGGCGGCGGCCTGCTGACGCTGTACGGGCACGCCGCCGAGGTGCGCGTCCGCCCGGGCCAGGTGGTGGCCGCGGGGGACGAGCTGGCGCTGGTGGGGAGCACCGGCCGGTCCACCGGGCCGCACCTCCACTTCGAGGTCCGGATGAGGGGCCGGGCGATCGATCCGGCGCGAGCCCTCAAGATCTACGCACGGCGTGCCGATGAGCGCGGCAGGAGCGGACCGTGAGCAGGAGGTCTCCATGAAGATCAACGATGCCGCAGAGATCCGTCGCGTCCAGGCGGGACGTACCGCGGGGTCGCCGCGCACCCGCGAGGCGGGTGCGCCGGCGGCCGACCGGGTCTCGACCGAGTCGCTGGCGCGGCTCGAGGCCGCCGCCGCCACCGCCCGGGCCGGGGCGGCGCAGGACCGCGCCGTGCGGCTCGAGGCCATCGAGGCGGCGGTGAAGCAGGGCACCTTCCGGCCGGATCCGCAGCGCATCGCGCAGCGGATCCTCGAGGACGCCGAGCTGACCGCGCAGCTGCGCGCGATGCTCGAGCGGTGAGGCCGCCGATGGAGGACGTCCTCGCCGCCGCCGCCGCGCTGCGCGACGCGCTCCGCGCCGAGTCGGCCCGCGCCGGCGCGGTGCCCGAGGCGCTGCGCGCGCTCGACGCCGCCCGCATCTTCGAGGGCGCGAGCGCGCGCGCGGGCTTCAACGCGCAGGTGGCGGCGCTGCAGGAGCGGCTCGCCGCGGCGCTGGCCCGCGCCGCCCCCGGCGGCGAGGCGACCCTGTCCCGGCTGCGGGCGCGGGCGCCCGGCGCGGCGGACGCGCTCGGGGTGCTGCTCGCCGACGTCCGCGCGCTCGCCGCCCGGATCGCGGAGCGGGACCGGATCAACCTCGCGCTGGCGGCCGGGGCGCGCGCCTGCGTCGAGGGCTACCTCGCCGCGCTCAGCCCCCGCCCCGCCGCCTACGACCGGCGCGGCGCGCCCGCGGCCGCCGCCCGCCGCGCCTGAGGAGCGATCCCGTGGCCGACCTGCTGAGCATCCTCTCGTCCAGCGCCGCCAGCCTCGCGGCGCAGCGCGCCGCCGCCGCGACCGCGTCGCACAACCTGCAGAACGCGAACACCCCCGGCTACGCGCGCCAGCGCGCGGTGCTCGCGACCGCCCTCCCCGCCCAGCAGGCCGGCGGGGCCTGGATCGGCCGCGGCGCCACGCTGGCGCAGGTGACGCAGGCGCGCGACCGGTTCCTGGAGGCGCAGCTCCCCGCGGCGCAGGGCCGGGCCGCCCGCTCCGCCGCGGCGTCCTCGCTGCTCGGGGCGGTCCAGGTGCTGGACCCGGAGGCGGAGGGCGGGCCCGGCGAGGCGCTCGGCGGCCTCTACGCCGCGCTCACCGAGCTGTCGCAGGCGCCGTCGGATCCCGGCCTCCGCCAGGCGACGGTCGCGGCCGCCCGCACGCTCGCGCTCTCGCTGAACCGCGCGCGCCAGGGGCTGGAGGATGCGCGCGCCGGCGCCGACGCGCGCATCGCCGCCGGCCTGTCGGACGCGAACGCCCTCGCCGCCGAGGTGGCCGCGCTGAACCGCGACATCCGGGCGGCGCGCGCCGCCGGCGCCGGGGAGCCGAACGACCTGCTCGACGCGCGCCAGCGCTCCGTGGACCGCCTCGCCGAGCTCACCGGCGCGACGCCGGCCGCGACGAGCGAGGGCGACGTCTCGCTGCTCCTGCCCGGCGGCTCCGCGCTGGTCGCCGGCCTGAGCGCCTCCACGCTGCTCCCGCAGCCCGGCCCGGACGGCCACCTCTCGGTGCAGCTCGCCACCGGCGGCGTCTGCGCGGACGTCGCGCCCGGGGGCGAGCTGGGCGGGCTCCTGGACGCGTCGTCCGGCCCGCTGAAGGACGCGATCACCGCGCTCGACCAGCTCGCCTGGGCGGTGGGCAACCAGCTCAACGCCGTGCACCGCGCCGGCTGGGGGCTCGACGGCGGCACCGGGCGGGACCTGCTCGACGTGGGCGCCACCGCCGCCGGCGCGGCCCGGCGCATCGCGGTGTCCGCCGCGGTGGCGGCCGATCCCTCCCGCCTCGCCACCGCCAGCGCCGCCGGCCAGCCCGGCGACGCCGGCAACGTCCTCGCGCTGCTCGCCACCTCGACCACGCGGATCGCGACCGGCCAGGGCTCGGACCTGCTGGCCGGCCTGGACGCCACCGGGGCGCTCTCGCGGATCACCGGCACGTTCGGCGCCGCCGCGCGCGGGCTGGCCGCGTCCGCCGCCCAGGACGCGGGGCTCGCCGGCCACCTCGCCACGATGCGCGAGTCGGCCAGCGGCGTCTCGGTGGACGAGGAGCTGCTGGAGATGGAGAAGGCGCAGCGCGCCTACGAGGCCATCTCGAAGGTGATCCAGGCCTCCTCCGAGATGTTCGACACCTTGCTGAAGCTGGAGTAGCCACCATGCGCGTCACCGACCGGATGACCTTCGACCGCGCCGCCCTCGAGGGCGGCCAGGCGCGCGCGCGGCTCGACCGCGCCGTGGCGCAGGCCGCGAGCGGCGTGCGCGTGGTCCACCCCGGCGACGACCCGGGGGCCGCCGCGCGCATCGCGACCGAGCGGGTGAAGGTGCAGCGCATGGACGCGATCGCCACGGCCACCGCGCGCGCCTCGGACGAGCTCGCCGCGGTGGACGCGGCGCTCGGCGAGGTGGCGAACGGCCTCGCGCGCGCGCAGGAGCTCGCGACGATGTTCGCGAGCGCCCCCTACGACGCGGCGCAGCGGGCGGGGGGCGCGCGGGAGGTGCGCGGGATCCTGGCCTCGGCGGTGGCCAGCCTCGGCGTGAAGGTGGGCAACCGCTACCTGCTGGGCGGGTTCCGGGACGGCGCGCCCCCGTTCGACGCGGGCGGCGCGTACCAGGGTGACGGCGGGGTGCGCGAGGTGGAGATCGCCCCGGGCGTGCGGCAGCCGGCCGGGATCCGCGCCGACGTGGCCATCGCCGGGGCGGGCGGCGGGGTGGACGTGCTCGCCACGCTCGGCGCGCTGGCGGCGGCGCTCGAGGCGAACGACCCGGAGGCCGTCCGCGCCACCCTCTCGCCGCTCGCGCGCGGCACCGATCAGCTCGCCTCCGGCCGCGGCGCGGCCGGCGCGGCCATGGCCACCCTCGACGCCGCGACGCGCGCCGGCGAGGCCGCCCGCGACGCCGCGCGGATCGCGATCGGGAAGCTGGCCGACGCCGACCCCATCGCCGCCGCGAGCGAGCTGGCCCTGGCGCAGCGCGCGCTGGACGCGGCGCTCACCGCCACCGCGAAGGGGTTCCAGCTCACCCTGCTCGACCGGCTGCGGTGACCGGCGGCGCCGCCGCCTTATCGCCGGGCGCCGGCGCGCCGATGCGGAGGGTGAGGGCGACCAGACGGCGCCCCGCCACACCACCAAGGAGAAGCACGGATGTCCCTCTCGATCCGGACGAACATCGCCTCGCTCAACGCGCAGCGAAACATGTCCAACACGCAGAACGCGCTCGACTCGTCGATGTCGCGCCTGTCCTCGGGCTACCGCATCACCAAGGCCGGCGACGACGCCGCCGGCCTGGGCATCAGCACCAAGCTCGAGGCGCAGATCCGCAGCTACAACCAGGCCGTGCGCAACGCGAACGACGGCCTGTCGGTGATCCAGACGTCCGAGGCCGCGCTCAACGAGACCTCGAACATCCTCACCCGGCTCCGCGAGCTCGCCATGCAGGCGGCCTCGGACGGCATCGGCGACAAGGAGCGCGCCTACGTCCAGGCCGAGGCCGACCAGCTCACCGACGAGATCGACCGCATCGCCAACGTGACGAAGTACAACGGCACCGCGCTGCTGAGCGGCACGGCCACCTCGCTGAACTTCCAGGTGGGCGTGGAGAAGGACACGTCGAGCAACGACCAGATCTCCTTCTCGACGCTGGACGCGACCGCGTCCAGCCTGGGCCTGGACGCGTCCACGCTGGACTTCACCAGCGGCACCGCCGCCCGCGACGCGCTCTCCTCCATCGACGCGGCCATCGAGACCGTCTCGAAGAACCGCGCCGACCTGGGCGCGGTGGGCAACCGGTTCCAGAGCGCCATCAACAACATCCAGTCGTTCTCGGAGGCGCTGTCCGCCGCGAACAGCCGCATCCGCGACGTGGACGTGGCGGAGGAGACCTCGCGCCTCGCCCGCGCGAACATCCTCCAGCAGGCCGGCGTCTCGGTGCTCGCCCAGGCGAACCAGATGCCGCAGCTCGCGCTGAAGCTGCTCGGGTGATCTCGCGGTGAACTTCGCGCGCCGCTCCCCGGCCACGCGCCGGGGAGCGGCCGGAGGCCTACATGGACGCATCGTTCCGCGCGGGCGGTCTCGCCTCGGGGATGGACACCAACGCCATCGTCGAGAAGCTCGTCGAGCTGGAGTCGCGGCCGCTCGGCCTCCTCCGGCAGCGGCAGGCCGCGTTCCGCACGCAGATCTCCGCGCTGGGCGACGTCATCTCCGGGCTGTCCACCCTCTCCGCCGCCGCCGCCGACCTGGGCGCCCACGGCGTCCTCTCCACCCAGGCGCGCTCCAGCCCGAAGGCCTTCTCGGCCGCCCCGGGGACGGACGCGGTCGCCGGCAGCTACCGGGTGGCGGTGAAGGCGCTGGCGCGCCCGGCCAAGTGGCGCTCGGACGCGTTCGCCGACGGCGTCGGCGTGGCCGGCGGGACGCTCCGCCTGACCGTCCAGGGCACGGCCTATCCCCCCATCGCCGTCGCGGACGGCACCAGCCTCGCCGACGTGGCCTACGCCATCCGTCAGAGCGGGGCGCCGGTGTCCGCGGTGGTGCTCGACGACGGCACGTCGTCCTGGCTCTCCGTGACCGCCCGCGACACCGGCCACCCGCCCGCCGGAACGCCCGCGGACGCGCTGTCCATCGCCTTCACCCCGGACGCCGGCGCCACCGGCCAGCCGCCGGGCCTGGCGGAGATCGAGGCCGCGCGCAACGCGCAGGTGGAGGTCGACGGCCTCACGTTCACCCGGACGGGCAACGTGATCGCCGACGCGCTGCCCGGGGTGACGCTCACGCTCACGAGCGAGGGCGGCGCGGCGGAGGACCTGGTGCTCGGGACCGATCCGGACGGCACCCAGGCGCGGCTGCAGAAGCTGGTGGACGCGTACAACGGCGTGATGCGGCTCGTGCAGCGCCACCTGGCGGTCGCGAAGGACGCCGACCGCGCCACCACCCTGGCCGGCGACTCCACCCTGCGCGCGCTGCAGGCCCGGCTCCAGCGCGTGCTGGTGACCGAGGTGCCCGGGCTCGCGACCGTGCGCACGCTCGCGGACCTGGGCGTCAAGACCGCCCGCGACGGCAGCCTCTCCATCGACGCGACCACGCTCGCCTCGGCGATCTCGCGCGATCCCGCCGCCGTGAACGCGCTGTTCTCGACCTCGGGGACGGGCCTGGCCGCGGTCGTGAAGTCGCTCGTGACCGACCACACCCGCGCCGGCGGCGGCACCCTGGTGCTCCGGCAGGAGGGGCTGGGCCGCACGGTGAAGGACCTCGACGGCCAGGCCGCCGCGCTGCAGCTCCGCATCGACGCCTTCCAGCAGAACCTGATCCGCCAGTTCACCGCGATGGAGAACACCGTCAGCGGGCTCAAGTCGATCGGGAGCTTCCTCGCCGGCCAGACCACGCAGCAGCAGAAGGGGAGCTGAACGTGACCGCCTGCCTCGCCGCGCCGTGCCCCGGACCCGCCTCGTGCGACCCCGGCGGCCACCTCCGCCGCGCCATCGCGCTGATGCGCACCGGCGCCGCCGCCCTCGAGGCGCGGCGGTCCGCGGAGGCCGTCCGCGCCCTGGGCGCGGCGGTGGACCACCTGGTCTCGGTCCGCCTCGCGCTGGAGCCGGAGCACGCGCCCGAGGGCCAGGGCGCGCTCGCCGCGGCCTGCGTGCGGGCGGCGCGCCGGCTCACCGACGCGGCGCTGCTCGGCGACGCCGCGCTGGCCCGCGAGGCGGAGCGCGCCGTCGCGCCGCTGCTCGGGCCGGGCGCGCGCCCCGGGGCGGCGCGATGAGCACCATGCTCGAGGACGCGCTCGCCGAGGCCGAGGCGGCGCTCGCCCGCGACGACGTGGCCGCCGCGGCGAGGGCGGTGCGCCGGGCCGCGGCCGCCTGCGAGGCGCTGGCGGCCGCCCGCGCCCGCCTGGACCCGCGCGCGCTGGCCCGCGCCGCCGACGCCCAGCGCCGCGCGCTCGCCCGCGCCGAGGCCGGCCGCGCCCGCCTGGCCGACGCGCTCGACCGGACCGCGCGCTCGCGGCGCGCCGCGGCCGCGTACCGGCGCGGCTGAGAGCGCCTCCCATTCGCGTAGAGCCCTGCTGCGGCGCACGCTGGCTGCCTGCGCCGGGCAGACTCGTCCCTGTGCTGCTCGACGTGCCTACGGGCACGCCTGCGCTGCTCGGTCCTCGTGTGCCCGGCTCGGCGACGCCATCGTGTGCCTCGCGACGGGCCCCACGCGAACGGGAGGCGCCATGAGGCGGGCGGCGCGCGGATCGCGCCGCCGCCCTTAAGCCCGGGCCGGAGCGCGCCGAATCCCGGGGTGAAGCGCCCCTCGCGTCCAGCCGGGCGCGCCCCGGAGACCCGACCATGTCCCTGTCCATCCGCACCAACATCGCCTCGCTGAACGCGCAGCGGAACCTGTCCACCACGCAGACCGCGCTCGAGTCCTCCATGTCGCGCCTGTCCTCCGGCTACCGCATCACCCGGGCCGGCGACGACGCCGCGGGGCTCGCCATCAGCACCAAGCTCGAGGCGCAGATCCGCAGCTACAACCAGGCGGCGCGCAACGCCAACGACGGCCTCTCGGTGATCCAGACCACCGAGGCGGCGCTGAACGAGACCTCCAACGTGCTGAGCCGGCTCCGCGAGCTGGCCATGCAGGCCGCCTCCGACGGCATCGGCGACACCGAGCGCGGCTACGTGCAGGCCGAGGCCGACCAGCTCCGCGCCGAGATCGACCGGATCGCGGCGGTCACGAAGTACGACGGGACGCCGCTGCTGGACGGCACCGGCAGCGCGCTCGGGTTCCAGGTGGGCGTGGAGAGCGACGCGTCCGGCGACGACCGCATCGGCTTCTCCACCCTGGACGCGACCGCCAGCGCGCTCGGGCTGGACGCCTCCACGCTCGACTTCACCACCGCCACCGGGGCGCGCGACGCACTCTCCACCCTCGACGCCGCCATGGAGACCATCTCCCGCAGCCGCGCCGACCTGGGCGCCGTGGGCAACCGCTTCCAGAGCACCATCGCGAACATCCAGTCGTTCGCCGAGGCGCTGTCCGCCGCGAACAGCCGCATCCGCGACGCCGACGTGGCCGAGGAGACCTCGCGGCTCGCGCGCGCGAACATCCTGCAGCAGGCCGGCGTGGCGGTGCTCGCCCAGGCGAACCAGACGCCGCAGCTCGCGCTCAAGCTGCTGGGCGGGTAGCGCCGCACCACACCGTCCTCCCGGGAGGTGATCCCGGGCCACGAGCCCCGCGCCGCCTCCCCACCCTCCCTCCCGATCCCGAGGTACGCCCGTGAACCCAGCCGCCCGCCGCTACGCCCAGGCCGAGCGCCAGACCGCCTCCCCCGAGCGCCTGATGGTGCTCCTGTTCCAGGCGGCGCTGCGAAACGTCCGCGCCGGCGCCGAGGCGCTCGAGCGCGGCACCGCCGCCGAGGCGGCGCGCCCGCTCACGCTCGCGTCGGACATCGTGGTGGAGCTGCACGCGACGCTGGACCGTCCGCGCGCGCCGGAGCTCTGCGACCAGCTCGCGGCCGTCTACCGCTTCGTGTGCGATCGGCTCGGCGCCGCCGCGCTGGCCCGCGACGCGCGCGCGGCGCGCGAGGCGGAGCGGGCCCTCGCCCCCATCGCCGAGGCGTTCGAGGCCGCCGCCGCGCGGCTCGCGGCCGGCGGGCGCTGATCAGGCCGCGGCCGCCGCCCGGGCGCGCGCCAGGAACAGCCGCGCGTCGTCGAGCGCGCCGAGCGCGTGCGCGGCCCGGGCCGCGGCGGCCCAGGCGCGCGGTGGACCGCCCGCGGCCAGCACCGGCTCGAGCGCGGCGAGCGCCTCCCCGGCCCGGCCCAGCGCCACCAGCGCCTCCGCCTCCCCGGCCGCCGCCTCGATCCCCTCGGCCGGCGCGAGCGCGTCCGCCGGCCGCGCCGGGGTCCGCGCCGCGCGGAACGCCGCGCGCGCCGCCTCCGCCCGGCCGGCCCGCAGCTCGACCGCGCCGAGCCGCGCCAGCGCCCGCGCCCGCTGCGCGTAGATCACCTGGTCGAACACCCCGCCCTCCAGCAGCGCGAGCGCGCGGCGCAGCTCGGCGGCGGCCCGCACCAGCCGCTCCTCGCGCCCGGGCGCGCCCGGGGCGCCGGCGGAGATTTCCAGGGCGCACGCCCGGAAGAACGGCAGGTCCGGGTTCGGGCCGCCGGCCGCCTCCGCCCGGTCCACGGCCTCGAGGGCGACCGCGGCGTCGCCGCGGCGGACCGCGAGCGCCGCCCGGACCACCGCGAGGCGCCGGATCGAGCGGTGGCGCGGCTGGCGGTCCAGCGCGGCCCAGGCCCGCTCCGCGATCTCCCCGGCCTCCTCGGCCTGCCCGAGCGCGAGCAGTTCCGCCGCGAGGTAGCCGAGCGCGATGACGCTGCCCGGCTCGTCCTCGGCGCGCCGGCGCAGCAGCGCCAGGTTGCGCGCGCGCTTGCCCCGCCCGTCCCAGATCTCCTTCGAGTAGCCGAGGTGCACGAGGTCCACCTCCAGCGCGGCGATGCGCCCGCCCCGCGCCGCGGCCCACTCCAGCACGCTCTCGTGGATCCGCCCGGTCCAGCGCAGCCCGGGCGCGCGCCGCACCACCCGCGGCAGCAGGGCCGGCGGCCCGGCGCGCCGCGCGCCGGAGAGGACCTCGCCCGCCGGCGCGTCGGGCGCGTCGGCGTTGTGACACCGGACCAGGCCCACGTCGAACGTGGCGCGCCGCAGCGCGCGCCGCAGGGCCACCCCCGCGCCCGGCGCCAGCCGCTCGTCCGCGTCGAGCGGGAGGATCCAGTCGCCGGTGGCGTGGGCCGCGGCGAGGTTTCGCGGGGCCGCGAAGTCGTCGTCCCACGGGCGCTCCAGCACCCTGGCACCGGCCGCGCGCGCCAGCTCCCGGGTCCGGTCGGTGGAGCCGGTGTCGACCAGCACGATCTCGTCGACGACCCCCCGGACCGACTCCAGGCACCCGGGGAGCATCCGCTCCTCGTCCTTCGCGATGAGGCAGAGCGACACATGGGCCATCCCTCGCCCTGGAGCAAGGGCGGTGCCGCCGCCGCCGCGCCCGTCGCGGCGCGGGGTTGCGCCCGCGTCACGCCGCTGGCGCGTCCGGCGCGTCGGCGCGCTGACACGGCCCGCCCGCGCCGAGCAGCGCCGCGGCCAGCTCGCCGAACCGGCGCAGGTCCACCGGCCTGGCCAGCACCACGGCGTGCGCGTCCTCGGCGTCGCTGGTGCCGCTGGCCGCGATCAGGATCACCGGCAGCCGCGCGCAGCCGGGGTGCCCGCGGAGCGCCGCGAGCAGCGGCGCCGCGGCGGCCCCCACCGCGTCGCAGTCCAGCACCGCCAGACCGTGGGGCGTGGCCGCGAGCGCCCGGAGCAGGGCCGCCGGATCGGGCGGCGCCGCCACCTCGACGGCGCGCCCGCCGGCGCGGCCCAGCGCCTCGAGCGCCGCGGCCAGGCCGGCGCGGAGCAGCGGGTCCGGGGCGAACAGGGCGGCGGTGAGCGGCCCGGCTGCGCGAGCGTCCCCGGGCGCCGGCGGCTCGGGGGCCGCGCCCGCCGTCCGCCGCTGGAAGAGGAGGTCGAGCTGGACGCGATCGCGGTGCGAGGCCGGCCGGAGCTCCACCGCGGCGATCGCGCCGCTCGCGAGCGGCGTGGCCCAGCGCACCTCGCCGGCGAGGTGCAGCTCGACGCGCTCCTGCGCGAGCACGAGCCGGACGCGCAGCCAGTCTCCCGGGGTGACCGGCGCGCGGGTCCGGACCAGCAGGCCGTGCTCGAGCTGGGGGACCGCGTCGCGGCGCGCCGCGGTGGCGGAGCCGTACGCGAGCCCGATCTCCTCTCCCTCCATCCCTTCGGCGCCGCGGTCGCGCATCCGCCCCCCGCCCGATGCCGGGCCAGGATTCCCTACCGCCACGCGGACGGAGCGTCAGTCCCGTGACCGTGGGTGTACGCGGCGGGCGCCTTCACCGACCGTCCGCGCCCGGGGCAGGGCGGCGGGCGACCCTCCCCCGCGGGGGCCGGGTGCTCGCGCGCCGGCGGGATCCCGGGATCAGGGCGCGGGCCCGAGGGCGGGGCCGGGTCGCACCGCGCCCAGCGTCCGGCGGAAGAACCCTGCGGTCCACTCCCAGCGCCGCGCCGCCGCGAGCGGCTCCGGCACCGCGTGCGTCGCGCCGGCGATCGGGACGAGCTCGAACGGGCGCCCGGCGCGGAACAGCGCGTCCGCCAGCGCGAGCGAGTGCGACAGGAACACGTTGTCGTCGGCCGTCCCGTGCAGCAGGAGCAGCGGCCGCTGCAGGCGCGGCGCCCAGGCCAGCAGGCCGCTCCGGGCGTACGCCTCGGCGCGATCGCCGGGCAGGCCCAGGTAACGCTCGGTGTAGTACGTGTCGTACTGCTCCCAGTCCGCCACCGGCGCGCCCGCGACCGCCGCCTGGAAGCGATCCGGCCGGCGCATCACCGCGAGCGCCGCCAGGTAGCCGCCGAACGACCACCCGGTGATCCCGGCGCGCGCCACGTCGGCCTCCGGGACCTCGCGCCCGAGCGCCTCCAGCGCCGCCACCTGGTCCTCGAGCGGCACGGTGCCGAGGTCGCCCGCGATGGCGCGCTCCCAGGCGCGGCCCCGGCGCGGCGTGCCCCGCCCCTCGAAGACGGCCACCAGGAAGCCCTGGTCCGCGAGCCACTGCTCGATCAGCATGGGCCGGTGCGCGACCTGCGGCACGTAGGAGGCCGGCACCGGGCCGCCGTACACGTCCACCACCACCGGCAGCCGCGCGCCGGCGCCGAGCGCGCGCGGCCGCAGCACCGCGGCCCGGATCCCGTCGGCCCCGCCGAGCTGGCGCAGCTCGGTGGTGGGGACGAACGCCGGCTCCTCGGCGACGCTCGGCAGCACCGCCAGCCGCGTGCCGTCCGCGGCGAACACCGCGGTGACCGGCAGCCGGCGCAGCGTGCTCCAGGTGACCGCGAGGTTGCCGCCGCGCGGCGCCAGCACCGCCCGGCGGGTCGCCGGCCCCGGCTCCCCGAGCGCGAGCCGCTCCGGCGCGGCGCCGGGCCGCACCCGGTACAGCTCCTCGCGGGTGGGATCCGGCGCGCCGGCGAACACCAGCGCCTCGCCATCCACCCCGACGAACGCCGCGTACCCGACCTCGCGCGGGACCGCCACCGCGAGCCGTGCGCCGTCGGGCGCGCGCAGCTCCACCTCCGGCGCGCCGCCGCGCTCGGTCACCCACCAGAAGCGGCCGTCGGGCAGGAACGCGGGCATGCCCGGCCACAGGTTCAGCCAGGCGTCGTCGCGCTCGGCGAGGAGCGTCCGGGTCGCGCCGGTGACGGGATCGGCCGCGAGCAGCCGCTCCTCGCGCTGGAGCCGGTCCTGCACCAGCAGCACGAGCGGCCCGCCCTTCGCCCAGCGCACCGCGGCCAGGTACGGGTAGCGCGAAGCGTCCCACCGGATTTCGACCGCCGGGACGGCGGGGCCGCCCGCGGCCGGCACCACCTTCAGGCGGACGGCGGCGTTCGGCGTGCCGGCGCGCGGGTAGGCGCGCGCCTCGCACGGCCGCGCGGGCCGCGCCGGGTCGCAGAGCATGCGCCGCTCCACCGCCGACTCGTCCACCTCCGCGTAGGCGATCCGCCGCGCGTCGGGCGACCACCAGAAGCCCTCGTCGCGGTCCATCTCCTCCTGCGCCACGAACTCGGCGAGGCCGTTCGTCACCTGCGGCCCGCGGGCGCGCGTGAGCCGCCGCTCGGGCCCGCGCGGCACCGCGCGCACGTACAGGTCGCCGCGCCTCACGTACGCGAGCGCGCGGCCGTCCGGCGAGAAGCGCGGATCGAGCGCGCCCTCGGAGCCCGGCAGCGGGGCGGCGCGGCCGGCGGAACGGTCGAGCAGCCACAGGCGCCCGCCCAGCCCGTACACCACCCGCGCCCCGTCCGGCGAGAGCGCGAAGTGCGTGATGCCGCGCGCGGTGATGCGCTGCCGCTCCAGGCGCGCCGCCTCCTCGGGCGAGATCGCCCCGGCCCCGTCCGCCTCGACCACCGTGCGCGTGGCCCCGGTGGCGAGGTCGGTCTCGAGGAGCGCCTGCGCGCGCGACCGCGGCCCGGAGCGCAGGAACAGGGCCGTGCGCCCGTCCGGCGAGAGCTGGACGCCGGTGGGCCGCCCGGCGCGGAAGCCGCGGGTCTCGGCGAACTGGCGCAGGAACGGATCCGGCGGCGGCGGCGCGGGCGCGGCTTCGGCGGCCACGGCCGCGGCCGCGGCGAGGACGAGCGGGCACAGGAGCGCGGGCATCGCCGTCGGTTGTATCACCCGCGCCGGCGCGGCGCCTCGGACCGTCCGCCCACCCTGCGCCGCCGGGCGGGCCGGAGCCGATGGCGGGTGCAGAGGAGGTCCGCGAGCCCGGCGGCGTCGTCGGCCTCGAACGCCGGGAGCGGGCGCGGCGGCGGCGCGTCGGTCACCACCGCGAACACCCGCCGGTCGCGCGCGCACAGGAACTCCGGCGACACGCCGCGCCGGTACACCTCGATCCGCGGCAGCGGCTCGCGCTTCCAGCCCTCGGCGAGCACCAGGTCCACCGGCGGCAGCATGCGGGCGAGCGCGCGGGCGCCGCCGGCGGGTGGGCCGAAGTACGCCATGCCGGAGGGGCCCTCGATGGCGGCGGCCACGGCGCCGGCGCGCCGCAGCACCTCGGTGTCCTTGCCGCGCCGGTCGAACGGGTGCTCGTGGCCGGTGTGCTTCAGGATCCCGACGCGCAGGCCGCGCCGGGCCAGCTCCGCCACGAGCCGGCGCAGCAGCCGGGTCTTCCCGACGCCGCTCGGCCCGCTCACCGCCACGATGGGCGGCGCCCGCCGCGTCACCCTGCGCATTCCTCGAGCAGCCACGCCGCCACCTCCGCGCCCTCCGGCAGGTCGCCGGCGTCGGCGGGCACGAACAGCAGCGCGTCGGCGAGCGCCGGCCCGCGCACCTGCGCCGAGTCGCGGCCCAGCGGCCGCGCGCGCCCGCCCGGCTCCACCGCGGCCCACAGCAGCCGCGCCCGGCCCGGCCGCCCCTCCGCCGGCGCGGCCAGCCGCAGCGGGACCACGCGCCGCTCGGTGCGGGCCGCGCCGCACAGCGCCAGCAGCGCCGGGCGCGCGAACACCTCGAACGCGACCAGGCACGCGGACGGGCTGCCCGGCAGGCCCAGCACCGGCGCGCCGCCGGCGAGCGCGAACAGGAACGGCTTCCCCGGCTTCATGGGCACGCCGTGGACGCGCACGTCGGCCTGCAGGTGCGCGAGCGCCTCCGGGACGAGGTCGCGGGCGCCGATCGACACCCCGCCGATGGTCACCACCGCGTCGGCGCTCGCGAGCGCGTCGCGGATCGCCGCGACCACCGCCTCGAGCCGGTCCGGCACCGGCCGCCGCTCGACCTCCGCGCCGAGCGCGCGGACCAGCCCCGCCACCGCCTCGCCGTTCGAGTCCGGCGTGCGGCCGGACACGACCTCGTCCCCGGTGGAGAGCACCGCCACCCGCGGCCGCCGCCGCACCGACACGACCGGCCCGCCCACCGCGCGGAGCAGCGCCGCCTGCCGCGGGCCGACGCGCACGCCCGCCGCGAGCGCCAGCCCGCCGGCGGGCACGTCCTCGCCGGCCTGGCGCACGTGCTCGCCGCGGCGCGCCGCCTCGAGGAAGCGGACCCCGCTGCCCTCCTCGCGCGTCGCCTCCTCGCGCACCACCGCGTCCGCGCCCTGGGGCACCGTCGCGCCGGTGAAGATGCGCGCCGCCTCGCCGGGTCCGAGCGCCACCGCGGGCACGTCGCCGGCGTAGATCGTCTGGCGGACCGGGAGCACCGCCGGCCCGGTCACGTCGGCGGCGCGCACCGCGTAGCCGTCCATGGCGGCGCAGGTGTGCGGCGGGGCCGGGACGCTCGCCAGCGCGGGGGACGCGAGCCAGCGGCCGGGCGCCTCCTCGGAGGGAACGTCCTCGGCGCCGACCGGGAGCAGCGCGGCGAGGATGCCGTCGCGGATGCGGAGGAGCCTGTCCATCGTGGACCGCATCATGCCACGTACCGGCGCCGCGGCGGCCCGATCGCAAAAGGTGCGCAGAGCGAGTATTGATCCGGGCCAAAACGCAACGTCTGCGGCGGCAGGCGGGCAAAACCCCGCTCTCTCGCGGGCCTAGCTCGTGCAAACAGACGCCGATCAAGACGCCGTTCGCCACCGGAGGATCCAGCCGTGCTCTCCAACACTCCCGTCTCGGACTGCGGCTCCTGCTCGCTCGGGGTCGCGTCCCAGGGCCGCTGCCGGCTGACGCCGACCACCCGCGAATCGGGTGCGACCATCTGTGCCCAGGGCGAGCGCCCGCGCACCGTCTACTTCGTCAAGGAGGGCTTCGTGGCCCTCTCCGCGGTCTCGCCGCGCGGCTCCGAGCTGCTGCTCTCGCTCCGCGGCCCCAGCTCGCTGCTCTGCACCGAGGCGATGCAGGCCGAGCCCTCGCCGTTCGAGGTGCGCGCGCTCTCGCGCGTGAAGATCTGCGGCATCGGCGGCGACGCGCTCTCGCAGTGGGTGGGCCCGGACAAGAGCGCCGCGCGCGTGGTGCTCGACCTGCTGCTCACCGAGTCGCGGCAGCAGCGCGACGAGGTCAACTGGCGCCAGGGCGACTGCCTCTCGCGCGTGGCCCGCTTCGCGCTCGCCCATGCGAGGTTCCTCGCCGACCGGCCCAACGCGGTGCGCAAGCAGGTGGTCGCGCGCCTCCTCGGGATGCGCCCCGAGACGCTCTCGCGCTGCCTCACCAAGCTCGAGAAGGACGGCGTGGTGGACGCGTCGCGCGGGGTGAGGGTGCTGGATCAGCGCCGCCTCGCCGCGCTCGCGATGGAAGACAACGCGGCCTGATCCCTGTTACAAGAGGAGCGCGTCAGGCGACGAAAGGAACACCCCCATGTTCGGTCTCAGAATGCCGGAGCTGCTGCTCATCCTCGCGATCGTCGTGATCCTGTTCGGCGCGAGCAGGCTGCCGGCGCTCGGCGCGGGCCTCGGCCAGGGCATCCGCAGCTTCAAGAAGGCGTTCGGCGGCGAGGACGAGAAGCCGACCGCGTCCGGCAACGGCAGCACCCCGACGCAGTCGTCGTCGGACCAGGGCTCGAAGCAGGCTTGATCGAGGGGCGGCCTCCGCCGCCCTCGCCTCCCCGCCAGCCTCGCTCCACGGCCGCCGGTGTCCCTCGGGCACCGGCGGTGCCGCATCGCGGGTGCGCGATCTCGCACATGCCGGTCGAACCGGCGAGCGCGGACCGTGCGCCTCCGCCGGCGTGGGGCCGCGGCACGCGCACGCCTCCCCCGGCCCATGCGCGCCGCGGGCTGCGCGCGTGCGCCCGGAGCGCCCGGCCGCACGCGCGGTCCGCCGGCGGATTTCCCGGCTCCGCCCCCTCGCCGGCGACCGGGCCACCTCCCCGCCTTACCCGGCGCCGCACCCATCGCGGCTGGCCTCTCCGTTGCTCTCCGTCGTCCCAGGGACGCGTCTCGCGCAACCCGGGCAGACTTGCTGGAGCCACCCGCACAGGCGGGGGAGCCCAGGCGTCCGCGCGGCACCCGCGATTCGCCCGGGTGGAGCTTCCGGGCGAGCCTGGAGATCGCGGTGACCGAGCGGAGGCTGGAGCGGGCGAGGCTCGCTGACCTGCCCGGCGCGCCAGCGCGTCCCACCTCCTCTCGCGGCCCGCGCCGGCATCCCCCTTGAAGGGGAAAAGCGGTGCCTGCACGGGAGGGGAGCGGCCATGAAGCGGATCCTGGTGGCGGTGGACGGCTCGGACACCTCGCTGAAGGCGGCGCGGATGGCGGCGGACGTGGCGCTGCGCTTCGGGGCGAAGCTGACCCTGGTGCACGTCGTCCCGAAACTGCTCCTGCCGCCCGACGTCTACGGCCTCACCATCGCCGAGGTCGAGAAGGAGCACCGCGCTTACGCGGACGCGCTGCTGGAGAAGGCCGTGAAGGCGCTGGAGGAGCCGGGGCTGGACGTCTCCACCACCGTCCTCTACGGCTCCCCGGCCGAGGCCATCGCCGAGGAGGCCGCGGCGGTGGACGTGGGCATGGTGGTGGTCGGCAGCCGCGGCTACGGCGCGGTCGCCCGGATGTTCCTGGGCAGCGTCTCCGACCGCCTGGTGCACATCAGCTCGAAGCCGGTGCTCGTGGTCCGCTGAGGTCCGCGAGGCGGGATGCCGCGCGCCCGGTCCCGGGTTACACTCGCCGCGCGCGGGGCGCGCGCGGAGGCCTCATGATCTCGGTGGCGGACTTCATGACCAGGGACCTCGTCACCGTGCGCGAGAGCGACGACCTCGCGCTGGCCGAGTCGCTGCTCAAGCTGGGCGGGATCCGGCACCTGCCGGTCGTCCGCGAGCGCAAGCTGGTCGGCCTGCTCACGCAGCGCGACCTGCTCCGCTCCGGACAGGCGGGCGCGCCCGCGGCCCGCGACCGCGCGGTCTCCGAGGTCATGACGCGCGAGCCCGTGGCGGTCCGCCCCGGCACCGGGCTGGCCCACGCCGCGCGCCTCATGCTCGAGCGGAAGTTCGGCTGCCTGCCGGTGTGCGAGGACGACGGGCTGCTGGTCGGCATCGTCACGGAGGCCGACTTCGTGCGCTTCGCGGCGGACGTGGTCCGGGACCTCGACCTGGTCTCGGAGGCCGTCAAGGCGCGGGAGCGGGCCGGCCAGGCCTAGGTCGCCCCTCATGTCCGGCCGCCCGCCGGCTCGCCCGGGGCAACGCGCGTTGACCGGCCGCCCGGGCCCCCCTTACATAGGGGTCGAATGCCCGAGACCGTGCTCGAGGAGCTGAAGCGCTACGTCCGCTTCGACGCCGGGGACGAGCGGGCGCTCCGCGCCCTCCACGGCGCGGCCGCGCCGCAGCTCGACCGGATCGCCCAGGTCTTCTACGACCGCATCCTCTCGCACGAGGAGGCGCGCACCGCGCTGGTGGGGGGCGAGAGCCGGGTGGGACACCTCAAGGTGACCCTGATCGGCTGGATGGACACGCTGCTCAGCGGCCCCTGGGACGAGGCGTACTGGGAGCACCGGACGCGGATCGGCCGCGTCCACGTCCGCATCGGCCTGCCGCAGCACTACATGTTCGGCGCGATGAACGTGATCCGCACCGAGCTGATGCGCGTCTCCTGGGAGCGCTTCAACGCGGACCCGCCCGAGCTCGAGCGCGTGCGCAACGCGCTCGCGAAGATCCTCGACCTCGAGCTCGCCATCATGCTGCACACCTACCGCGACGACCTGCTCGCGCAGCAGGCGCGGGTGGAGCGGCTCTCGACGTTCGGGCAGCTCGTCGGCTCCATCGGCCACGACCTGCGCAACCCGCTCGGCGTCATCGAGACCTCGCTCTACATCCTGCGCGGCCGGGTCGGCGACGACGAGCGCGCGCGCAAGCACGTGGACCGCATCGGCGAGCAGCTCGGCGTCGCGAACGGGATCATCACCAACCTGCTCGACATGATCCGCAACCGGCCGCTGGCGCGCGAGCCGGTGGACCTGGGCCAGGTGATCGCCGCCGCCGCCGGCGCGGTGAAGCACGCGCCGGGCGTGTCGGTCGCGGTGGAGGGCGTCGAGGGCCTGCCGGCCGTGGACGGCGATCCGGGCCAGCTCCGCCAGGTGTTCGTGAACCTGCTCGAGAACGCGGCGTTCGCGGCGGCCCCGGCGGGCGCGGTCACGGTCCGCGCGCAGCACACCGACGGCGCGGTCGAGGTGGCGGTGGAGGACACCGGGCCCGGCGTGGATCCGGCCACGCGCCGCCGGCTGTTCGAGCCGCTCATCACCACGAAGGAGAAGGGCATCGGCCTGGGCCTGGCGCTCGTGAAGCGCATCGCCGAGCGCCACGGCGGCTCGGTCGAGTACTCGGACCGGCCCGGGGGCGGCGCCCGCTTCACCGTCCGCCTCCCCGCCTGAAGCGGAGGATCCGCATGCGCCGCTACCTCATCGTGGACGACAACCGCGACTTCGCGGAGAACCTGGCCGAGATCCTTCGCGACGCCGGCCACGAGGTCGCGCTCGCCGGCGACGGCGCGGAGGCGCTGGCGCTCGCGCGCGGGACCCGCTTCGACGCGATCCTCACCGACATGCGCATGCCGCTCATGGGCGGCGCCGAGCTGGTCCACGAGCTGCGCCGCCTCGACCCAGGCGCGCCGGCCCTGGTCATCACCGCCTACGCGGGCGACAACGACCTCGAGGCCGCCCGGCGCGAGGGGCTGGTGGCGGTGCTGCAGAAGCCGGTGAACGCGGCCTACCTGGTGGAGCTGCTCGAGGCGGCCCAGCGCGACGGCCTGGCGGTGGTGGTGGAGGACGATCCCCGGCTCGCCGACAACCTGTGCGAGGCGCTGCGCTCGCGCGGCTTCGCCGCGGTGACCGCCGCGTCGGTGCTGGAGACCGAGCGGCTCGGGCCGGTGCAGCCGTTCTGCGCGCTGGTGGACCTGCGCGTGCCCGGCGGTCCCGACGGCGCCGCCATGCAGCGCCTCGCCGCCAAGTACCCCGGCCTGCCCATGATCGTCGTCACCGCCCACCACGACGCCTGGCCGGCGCTCCCGCACCAGGGCTTCTTCCACAAGCCGTTCGACACCGCCTCGCTGCTCGCCGCGGTGGAGCGGCTCCACGGCGCCCGCGCCCCGTCCCCGGTGCCCGCCCCGTGAAGCACGGCGGCGGGCCGCGGCGGCCGCGCGTGCTGGTGGTGGACGACAACGCCAGCCTGGTGGACAACCTCTCCGAGATCCTGGAGGGCGCCGGCTACGCGGTGGCCGGGGCCGGGAGCTGCGCCTCCGCGCTCGCGCTCGCCGAGCAGGGCTTCGACGTGGCGCTGGTGGACCTGAAGCTCCCGGACGGCGACGGCACCGCGCTCGCGCCGCGCCTGAAGGAGCTCTCGCCGAACGGCGAGGTGGTGCTGCTCACCGGGTTCGCCACGCTGGAGTCCGCGGTGGCCGCGGTGCGGGCCGGCGCCTGCGCCTACCTGGTGAAGCCGTGCGCCACGCAGGAGCTGCTGCTGACGGTGGAGCAGGCCATGCGGCAGGTGCGCCTGCACCAGGAGAAGCGCGACCTCGCCAGCCGGGCGCAGATGGCCGAGAAGCTGGCCGCGGTCGGCACCATGACCGCCGGGCTCTCGCACGAGATCCGCAACCCGCTCAACGCCGCCGCGCTCCAGCTCTCGGTGCTGGAGCGGCGCATCCAGAAGCTCGAGGCGGAGCGGCAGGGGCCGCTGCTCGAGCCGCTCACGCTGGTGAAGGACGAGATCCGCCGCCTCGACCACATCCTCGAGGACTTCCTCCAGTTCGCCCGCCCCCGCGAGTTCGTCCGCAAGGCCATCGAGGTCGCGCCGGTGATCACGAAGGTGGTGGACCTGCTCGGCGGCGAGGCCGAGCGCCGCGGGGTGCGCCTGGAGCGCGAGCTCGAGCCGGTGCCGCCGGTGGCGGGCGACGAGGAGCGGCTCCGGCAGGTGCTGGTGAACCTGTGCCTGAACGCGCTCGAGGCGGTGGACGCGCGCGGCCTGGTCCGGGTCTCGTGCCGGCCCGCGCCCGCCGACGTCGATCACCCCGAGGCGCCGGCGATGGTGGACCTGCTCATCGACGACGACGGCCCGGGCGTCGCGCCCGACCAGCGCGACCGCATCTTCGAGCCGTTCTTCACCACCAAGGCGCGCGGCTCCGGCCTGGGGCTCTCCATCGTGCACGCGATCGTGACGCAGCACGGGGGCACCATCCGGATCGAGGACAGCCCGGAGGGCGGCGCGCGCTTCGTGCTGCGGCTCCCGCGCGCGCAGTGAGCGCGCGCGGCGCCGCGCCCTACTCCATCCCGCCGGCCTTCTCGGGCTCGTGCTCGGCGTCGTGGGAGTGGTCGTGCCCCGCCCCGCCCTCCCGGCCGCCGGCGGCGTACTCCTTCAGCCGGTACTGGATCTTGCGGACGCTGATCCCGAGGATCTCGGCCGCGCGCGAGGTGGAGCCGCCCACCATCTCGAGCGTGCGCAGGATCGCCTCGCGCTCGATCTCGTAGAGCGTCGCGCCCGGGATGAGCGCGCCCGGCGCGCGCTCGCGCGGGCGCGGGCCGCGCAGCGTGGGCGGCAGGTCGTCGGCGGTGAGCTCCGAGCCCTTGCAGAGCACCACCGCGCGCTCCACCACGTTCTCCAGCTCGCGCACGTTGCCGGGCCAGTCGTGGCTCAGCACCGCGTTGAGCGTGCCGGGCGCGAGGCCGCGGATGTCCTTGCCGTACGCCTTCGAGTACTTGTCGATGAAGTGGCTCACCAGCGCCGGGATGTCCCCCTTGCGCTGGCGCAGCGGCGGCAGCGTCACCGCCACCACGTTGAGCCGGTAGTAGAGGTCCTCGCGGAACCGCCCGTTCTTCACCTCGGCGGCGAGGTCGCGGTTGGTGGCGGCGACCAGGCGCACGTCCACCTTGAGCGTCTGCGTCCCGCCGACGCGCTCGAACTCCTTCTGCTGGAGCACGCGGAGCAGCTTGATCTGGAGCGCCGGGGAGATGTCGCCGATCTCGTCCAGGAACAGCGTGCCCCCGTCGGCGAGCTCGAAGCGCCCCTCCTTGCGGCCGATGGCCCCGGTGAACGCGCCCTTCTCGTGGCCGAACAGCTCGGACTCGAGCAGCGTCTCGGAGAGCGCCGCGCAGTTCACCTTGATGAACGCCTTGTCGGCCCGCGGCGACTCCTCGTGCAGCGCCTGCGCGAAGAGCTCCTTGCCGGTGCCCGACTCGCCCAGGATCAGGACGGTGGCGCGGGTGGGCGCGGCGCGCTTCACCACCTCGTAGACCGCGTGCAGCTCGGGCGCGTCGCCGACGATGTTGTGGAACCGGTACCGCTCGCGCACGCGCTCGCGCAGGTTCGCGGTGTCGCGCTGGAGCCGCAGCTTCTCGAGCGCCTTCTCCAGCACCACCAGCACCGCGTTCACGTCGAGCGGCTTGACGAGGTAGTTCTCGGCGCCGGCGCGCATCGCCTCGACGGCGGCCTCGACGCTCGCGAACGCGGTCATCATCACGAACACCGCGTCGGAGCCCTGCTCGCGCGCGCGGCGCAGCAGGTTGATGCCGTCCATCCGGGGCATCCGCACGTCGGCGAGCACCGCCGCCGGCGCGAACCCGGGGAGCAGCGCCAGGGCCTCCTCGCCGTCCGCGGCCTCGGCGATCTCGTACCCCTCCTCGCTCAGGATGGTCCGAAGCGCGACGCGAGCGTTCTGCTCGTCGTCCACCACCAGGATCCGTTCCTTGCCCGGCCGGGCGCCCACATTCGGCATGCTCATGCTGCTCCTGACCTGCGCAAAGCCTGCGTCGGTCCGCAGGTTATGCACCATTCTCGCCTCGAGGTCCAGTGACTACCCGAGGCCAAGTGCTGAGGCCGACACCTGAAAAACCCCGTTACTCCCCCGGACCTTCCGCCCTTCAGCCCACCCGGGCCGACCCCGCCGAGGATGGGATGCGACCCACCCGGTCGTACGGGCGCCAACGGAAGCGCGCGCCGAGCGATTCCGCGACCGCCCTGCAAGCCGCCTCGGAGACGCCCGGCATCGCCACCGCGCTCGCGGCCACGTCGGGGATGACGCCGACGGCGGCGCGGAGGAACGCCTTCACCGCGTCGTACGCCGCCTCGCCGTAGCGGCTCGGGCAGATGCGCGCGTAGGCCGCCGCGTCCGGCGCGTTCAGCGACACCGACACGGCGCCCACGCCGGCGGCCGCGAGCTCGGGGACCACGTCGCGCCCCTCGCGCAGGTTCGCGAGCCCGTCCGTGTCGAGCCGGATCCGGCGCGCGCCCGCCGCCCGGAGGCGCCGCGCGATCTCGAGCACCACCTCGAGCCGTCGGGTCGGCTCGCCGAAGCCGGTGAAGCAGACCTCCGAGCGGCCCTCCAGGCCCACCGCCTGGATCGCGCGCCAGACCTCGTCCGCGTCCGGGTTGCGCGCCAGCCGCAGGTCGAATCCACCCACCGTGAAGTCGTCGTCGCGGATCTTCGGGCAGAACGTGCAGGCGAGCGTGCAGCCACTCGTGACGTTCAGGTAGAGCGCGTCGCCCAGCGGATAGGCGAGCACCGGCACGTTCCTGGGGGAGGTTTCCGTGGTCACGAGCGCCCGGGTGAATAGCAGGACCCAGGCGGGAGCGCCACCCGGATGCGGCCTGCTGCGTCACCGTTTCAACCGGTGGCGCGGACGGGCATTTCCCGGGGACCGGGCGCTACTCGGCGTGGTGGTGGTGACCGCTGCAGGCGATGCAGTAGCGCGCCTCGGGGATCGCCCGGAGCCGCTGCAGGCCCATGGGGCCGCCGCAGGCGAGGCAGGTGCCGTAGCGGCCCTGCTGGATGCGGTCGAGCGCCGCGTCGATGTCGGCGAGCTCGCGGCGCACGCCCTCGGGCACGGGCCCGGGCATGGACTCGTAGTCTGCCCAGCGCGCGGCGGGATCGGATGGGCGGGGCGGCGCGGCCCCCTGGCTGAGCGAGCGACGACGCCGCAGCAGCACCTCGCGGGCGTCCGCTTCGAACCGGCTCATGCCGGACACGCTCTTCACGAGCCGTGCCCGCGCGCACGGCGGCGGATTTCGAGCCGTTTCCGGGAATTCGGCCGCGAGAGTTGCGTGGCCCCCTTGGATTGGCGCACGGCTTGCGCAAGCGCGCGTTCAGCGATCGGGCCGGCGTGACACGCCGGCGGGAGGCGCTCGGGGCGGGGTCCGCGCCGGCCTCGCCCCGCGCCGCCGGACCAGCGTCCCCAGCGCGCGGAGCGCGTCCACCGTGGTGAACAGGCCGATGACCACGCCGCGATCCACCACCACCGCGGACCCGAGCCGGTGCTCGGCCATGTGGTCGGCGACCTGATCCAGCGGCGCGTCGGGGGGCACCGCGAACGGCTCGGTGGTCATGGCCTCGCGCACCCGCTCCTGCTCGGCGTCCACGCCCCGCAGCGTCTCCAGCAGGTAGAGGTCGCACTGCGAGACCACCCCGACCAGCGCGCCGGCGTCCACCACCGGGAGGTGGCGGATGCCGCGCTCGCGCATCAGCCGGTGCGCGTCGGCGAGCGTGCGCTCCGGCGCGATCACCACCGGGCCGATCGTCATGAACGCCTGGACGGTCTGCTTGCGCATGCGCCTCCCCCGCCCGTTCCGGTAGCAAGGGGGAGGCCACGCGGGCGTGCGCGCCGGCGCGCGCGCGTGACCGTCAGTGATGGTGTGCCAGGTGGGGGTCCGGCGGCTCCAGCCCGTGCGCGCGCGGGTGGCAGCGCCGGTGCGGCAGCCGGCCCTGGATCCCGGCGGCGGCGAGCTCCTCCTCGCCGATGGTGCCGAGCACCAGGCCCCCCACGGCGACGGGCAGGCAGCCCACCCCGCAGTCACCCAGCGTGACGGCCGCGTCCTCCAGCGTCGCGTCCGGGCGGATGGTGATCACCGGCACGCTCATGCGCTCCGAGACCTGCTCGTCCGGTCCGGCCGCGCGCAGGTCGCACGCGCAGAGGATGCCGATCAGGTCGTCGTGATCCATCACCAGCAGGTGCGCGGCGCCGGTGGTCTCCACCACGGCGAGCGCCCGCGCCGCGGTCGCGTCCGCCTCCACCGACATCGGTGCCCGGTTCATCGCCTCGCAGACGAGCGTCATGGGACGACCTCCTCCTCGGGGCCGGCCCCTGCCGCGGCCCCGCGGAGCCGCCGCCGGCGCCCGTCCCTGGTCCCCCCCCGCTCCCGGGCGGACGCGTCCGCCCGTCGCTACAGCGGCACCGACTCCCGCGGCGCCCGCGAGGCGACCCGCAGCGTCAGCACCGGGCAGGTGGAGCGGCGCAGCACCGCCTCCGCCACGCTGCCGATGAGGAGGCGCGACAGGCCGGTGCGCCCGTGCGTCCCCATCACGATCAGATCCGCGCCGCCGTCCCGGGCGATCCCGAGGATCGCGTCGGACGGCTCGCCCGCCTCGACGCGCACCGAGACCGAGCGCGGGCGCGCCGCCGCCTTCGCGAGGAAGTGATCCACCTCGCGCTGCACCTCGTTGCGCGTCTGCTCCCAGCCCGGCTGGCCGCTGCCCACCGGGAGCAGCGCGAGCGTGTCGGGGCCGACGTAGCCGGGCGGCTCCCAGACGTGCAGCACGTCGAGATCGGCGCCGTGCTTGCCGGCCACGAAGATGGCGTACTCCAGGGCCGCCCGCGACGACGGCGAGAAGTCGATGGGAACCAGCACTCGGGTGACGGCGGGCAAGCACACCTCCTCGACGGGCGCCGCCGCCATTCTAGCAGCAGAACGCGCCGCCAAGTCCCCCTCGCACCGCCCGCGCGCGGATCCTCCGGCGGCGCCCCGCGGGGCGCAGGGCCGGCGCCGGCGCCCTCACCGGCGGCGCAGCGCGCGGGAGGCGACCAGGTACCCCGCGGCGAGCGCCGCCAGGGCGGGAAGCGCCCACCCGGCCCGCCGGAGCCGGTGCTCCAGCACGTCCACCCGATCCGCGGCCAGCAGCAGGGCCCAGCGCCCGGCGCGGTGCTCGGGGATGCGGTAGGCGGCGCGCCGCAGCGCGCCGGAGGCACCCCGCACCGGCTGCGCCGTGCCGAACACCGGCGTCCGCACGCGGAGCCCGGTCCGGCCCAGCGCGTCCGCCCCGGGCTGGCGCGCCGGCTCCTCCCGATCCACGTCCGGGAGCGCGGTCTCCCGCCGCTCGCGCGGCACCCCCGGCCGCATCGGGCGGGCGCCGTCCACGCCCGCCCCCGGCGGCGGCCCGTCCCCCCGGTGCATCGCGCCTGGCCCCATCCCCTGCATCCGTCCCCCCTTCGCCGCCGCGCCGGTCAGGCCCGGGCGCCCGGGACCAGCACGCACTTCACGCACCCGTCGGCCCGGTCGCCGAAGAGCGCGTACGCGTGCGCGGCGCGCTCCAGCGGGAACCGGTGCGTGATGAGCCCCTTCCCGTCGAGGCGCCCCGCCCGCACGTGCTCCAGCAGGTGCGGCATGTAGCGCTTCACGTTCGCCTGCGCGGTCCGGAGCGTGAGCCCCTTGTTCATCGCGGCGCCGATGGGCACCAGGTTCGCGGGCGGCCCGTACACGCCCACGATCGACACGGTCCCGCCCTTCCGGACCGCGTGGATGGCCCACGAGAGCGCCACGGCCGACCCGGCCTGCAGCTTCAACCCCCGGCCGAGCAGCGTCTGCCAGGGCGAGCCCGACGCCTCGAGCCCCACCGCGTCCACGCACACGTCCGGCCCGCGCCCGCCGGTCAGGTCCTTCAGCACCGGGACCGGATCCCAGCCCGCCGCCTCCAGGTCGAGCGTCTCGGCGCCGGCCCAGCGCTCGGCGAAGCGCAGCCGCGCCGGCACGCGGTCGATCGCGATCACCCGGCTCGCCCCGAGCAGCCAGGCCGAGCGCGCGGCCACCAGGCCCACCGGACCGCAGCCGAACACCGCCACCACGTCGCCCTCGCGGACGCCGCCCATCTCGGCCGCCTGGTAGCCGGTCGGGAGCACGTCGGAGAGCAGCAGCACGTCCTCGTCCTCGAGGTCCTCGGGGATCTTCATGGGCCCGACGTCGGCGAACGGGACGCGCACGTACTCCGCCTGCCCGCCGTCGTAGCCGCCGGTCGTGTGCGAGTAGCCGTACACGCCCGAGGCGAGGTCGGACATGGGGTTCGAGGACTCGCAGTCGCCGTAGAGGCCGCGCGCGCAATAGAAGCAGCGCCCGCACGAGATGTTGAACGGGACCACCACCCGGTCGCCGCGCCGCAGCGTCCGCACCGCCGGCCCGGTCTCCTCGACCACCCCGGTGAACTCGTGGCCGAACGTGCTCCCCACCCGCGTGTCCGGGACGAACCCGTGGAGCAGGTGCAGGTCCGAGCCGCAGATGGCGGCCCGCGTCACCCGGAGCACCACGTCCTCCCCGTGCTCGATCCGCGGCGCGGGCTTGTCCCTCACCTTGACCCGGTACGGCCCCTCGTAGACGAGCGCGCGCATCCCACCCCCGGGGTCAAGGTTCTCCCGGCCCGGGCGCGCCGCAAACGCCGGGCGCCACCCGGGCCGGCGGCGGCGGGAGCGCCCGCCGGCTGCTATGGTCGGGCGCATGTGCGGACGCTTCACGCTCACGGTGGCCGACCTCGCCGCGCTCGCCCGCGAGTGGGCGGCGGAGGTGGACGCGGCGCTCGCGGCGCGCTGGCGCCCGCGCTTCAACGTGGCGCCCGGCGATCCGCACCCGGTGCTGCGCGGGCGCGGCGGCGCGCGCCGGCTCGAGGCGGCCGCGTTCGGGCTGGCGGGCCCGGGCGGCAAGCTCCTGCTCAACGCGCGCGTGGAGGGCGCCGCGGGGCGGACGGCGTTCCGCGAGGCGTGGGCGGCGCGGCGCGCGGCGGTGCCGGCCGACGGCTTCTACGAGTGGGAGGGCCCGGCCGCGGACCGCCGGCCGAGCTGGCTCCACCCGCGCGCCGGGGGCACGCTGCTGCTCGCGGCGCTGTGCGGGGAGGCGCCCGGGGGCGGCCCCGCCTTCGCCATCCTCACCACCGCCGCGAACGCCGAGGTGGGCGGGCTCCACGACCGCATGCCGCTGCTCGTGCCGCCGGCGCTGCTCGACGCGTGGCTCGACGGCCCGCCGCCCGCCCTGCCCGCGCCCGCCGACGGCGTGCTCGCGATCCGCCGCGTGTCACCGCGCGTCAACTCGCCCGCGAACGACGACGCCGCCTGCCTCGCGCCGCCGCCCGAGCCGCGCCAGCGCGCGCTGTTCTGAGCACCGCCTCAGCGGATCAGGTCCTGGCTGACCGCCAGCCGCGCGCCCGCGGCCGCGAGCTCCCGGTCCACCTCGTCGCGCCGCTCCGGGAACACCGCGCGCGTCAGGTCGTCGAGCACCACCACCTCGAAGCCCTCGGCAGCCGCGTCGACGGCGGACACCCGCACGCAGAAGTCGCGCGCCAGCCCGCCCAGGAACACGCGGCGCACGCCGCGGGCGGAGAGCCAGGCGCCCAGCCCGGTGGACGGGCGCCGGCCGTCCGGGCCGACGTTCTCGCGGAAGGCGCTGTAGGAGTCCACCTCGCGGCGCGTGCCCTTGCGCAGCACCAGCGTCACCGCCGCGTCGGGGAGCGCCGGGTGCAGGGCGGCGCCGCGCGTGCCGCGGACGCAGTGGTCCGGCCAGAGCTCCTGCGGCCCCTGCGAGAGCGCGATCGAAGCGTAGGGCTCGCGCCCCGGGTGCGTGGAGGCGAAGGACACGTGGCCGGGCGGGTGCCAGTCCTGCGTCGCCACCACGGTCGAGAACGCGGGCGCCAGGCGCGCCAGCGGCTCCACGATCCGGTCGCCCTCGGCGACGCCGAGCGCGCCGCCCGGCAGGAAGTCGTGCTGGAGGTCCACCACCAGGAGCGCATCCGACCCGCGATCGATCCGCATGGGCACCCCATAACACCGGCGTGGCGGATCGTCCGCGGAGGTGCCGCGCCGCGTCCCCCGGCGGGGCCGCCGCGAGCGCCGTCGCACACGCCGGAGCGGCGCCGCGCGAGGCCGCGGATCGCCCGATTCCGCGCCCAATCCGTGTTGTGTCCGCGCGCGGCCTGAGCTAGCTTGCGCGCACCATGGACAAGATCTGGGCCAAGGACGTCAAGGAGGGAGAGCGCGCCAAGAGCGTGTTCCTCGTCGCCCGCAAGGCGATCCCCACCGCGAAGAGCGGCAAGACGTACCTCTCCGTCACCTTCCAGGACAAGACCGGCGAGCTCGAGGCGCGCGCCTTCGAGAAGGTCGAGGAGCTGGCGGCGGCCTTCGAGGAGAAGGATCTCGTCGAGGTGGAGGGCGCCATCGGCGCGTTCCAGGGCAAGCCGCAGCTGCGCATCGAGGCGCTCGCCAAGATCGACCCGTCCACGCTGGACGCGGCCGAGTTCGTGTGGGCGCCGCCGCCCGAGCCGAAGAAGCCGGAGAAGTCCGGGCCGGCCGAGGCGGAGTCGGGGCACTGGAACGAGCTGCTCGCGCTGGTGGACTGCGTCGTCGACCCGCACGTGAAGGACCTCATCAAGGCGTTCGTCGAGGACGACGACGTGGCCGCCCGGCTGCGCCGCGCCCCCGCCGCGAAGACCGTCCACCACGCCTACCCGGGCGGCCTGCTCGAGCACACCGTCTCCTGCCTCAAGCTGGCGCACCGGCTCGCCGACCACTTCCCGCAGGTCGATCGCGACCTGCTCGTCGCCGGCGCGTTCTTCCACGACCTCGGCAAGATCCGCGAGCTGAGCGGCGACCGGAGCACCGAGTACACGGACGAGGGCCGGCTGATCGGGCACCTGGTCATGACCGCGCAGTGGATCCACGACAAGGCGCGCCGCGTGGGCGCCTCGCGCGACCTCGAGCACCACGTCGTGCACATGGTCCTCTCCCACCACGGGCGCCTCGAGTACGGCTCGCCCAAGGTGCCGATGACGCTCGAGGCGATGCTCACGCACGCCATCGACGAGATCGACAGCCGGGTGAACTCCTGGCTCAACCTGATGGGCAAGGACGGCGGCAACCGCCGCTGGACCGACGCGAACAACGTCTACGAGCAGCCGATCTGGCGCGGCAGCCTGCCGACCGTGCAGGCGGAGAAGAAGGGACCGGCGCCGGAGCTCCTCACCCCGGTGATCTACGTGCCGCGCAACGGCGCGAGCGCCCCGGGCCAGCCGCGCCCGCCGAAGAAGCCCAGGGATCGCAAGCGCGAGCCGCGCCCGCAGGGCGGCGCCGCGGAGGCGAAGCCGGCCGAGGGCGCCGGCGAGGCGAAGGCCGAGGGCGCCCCGGCGCAGGCGCAGGCGCCGCGCGGCGAGGGGCGGCCGGAGCGCGCCGAGCGGCCCGACCGCGGCCCGCGCGACCAGCACCGCGGCTTCGGCGGCGGAGGCGGCGGCGGCTTCGGCGACAAGAAGCGCGGCTACACCGGCCCGCGGCTGCCCGGCGACAAGGGACCGCACCGGCCGCCGGAGAAGAAGAACCTGACGCACAACCCGTTCGCCGCGCTCGCGCAGAAGCTCGAGGACGCCGGGAAGCCGGCCGAGGAGAAGCCGGCCTCGCCCGCCGAGGCGGAGCAGCAGCAGGCGCCCGCCCCCACGCCCCCCGAGCCGCAGGACCAGGCGGTGGCGGCCCGCGAGCCCGACGTCGCCCCGGAGCCCGCTCCGGCCGGGACGCCCGCTCCCGAGGACAAGCCGGCGGGGTAGTTGTCGTAGAATCGCCTCCTCGCGCCCGGCGCGGCCGCGCGGCCGCCCGCCGGACGCGCGGGGGAGGCGCACCGGTCCATGGTCCCGTTCGGCCGCACGGCCGCCATCTTCGACGTCGACGACTCGCTCCTCGACGGCAACGCCGGGACCATCTTCACCTGGTACCTGTACAGCGAGCGCGTGATGCGGCCCGAGGTCCGGTCCCGCATCCCGCGCGTCATCTACGAGTACGCCCGCAACCGCCTCACCGAGCAGGACATGGTGGAGGTGGGCTCGCGCTGCCAGCAGGGCCTCTACGCCGACCAGGTGAAGGCGCACGCCCACGTCTGCTTCGAGCGCCACCTGCGCAAGCGCATCACGTCCGGCGCCATCCGGCAGATCCGCAAGCACCTGCTGTCGGGGCACTTCGTGGTGATCGCCTCCGGCTCCTCGCAGTACATCATCGACGAGGTGGGCCGGCACCTCCGCGTGCACGCCGCGGTGGGCACGCGCACGCGCATCGTGGACGGCCGCATCACCGACCAGATCCTCCCGCCGGTGGTGTTCAAGGACGGCAAGCGCGCGGCGGTGGAGGCGATCGCCGAGCGGTTCGACCTCGACCTGACCCGCAGCTTCCTCTACTCCGACTCGAGCGCGGACGTGCCGCTGTTCGAGGCGGTCGGCACGCCGGTGGTGGTGAACCCCAAGGCGCCGTTCCGCGCCGCCGCCGAGAAGCGCGGCTGGGAGATCGTCACCTGGAAGGAGCGCAACCGGCCCGGCGCCGAGCCCGACCTCGCCGACGAGTGGGGGAGCTGGGAGGGCTGAGCCCGCGCGGCGCTCAGGCGAGCCGGAACAGCCGCCGGGTGTTCTCGGCGGTCCGCGCGGCCACCTCCTCGAGCTGCGCGCCCCACAGCTCGGCCACCTTGCGCGCGGTCTCGACCACGTGCGCGGGCTCGTTCCGCTTGCCGCGGAACGGGACGGGGGCGAGGAACGGGCTGTCGGTCTCGACCAGCAGCCGGTCGCGCGGGACGATGCGCACCGCCTCGCGGATGGGCTCGGCGGTCTTGAAGGTCACGATGCCCGCCACCGAGACGTACAGGCCGAGGTCGAGGTAGGCGCGCGCCGCCGGGGCGTCGCCGGTGAAGCAGTGGATCACCCCGCCCGCCTCCGGGACGCCCTCCTCGCGCAGCACGCGCAGGCAGGCGGCGTCCGCCTCGCGCACGTGGATCACCACCGGCTTCCCGGCGGCGCGCGCGGTCCGCAGCGACCGGCGGAACGCGGACTCCTGCACGTCGCGCGGCGAGTGGTCGTAGTGGAAGTCGAGGCCGGTCTCGCCCACCGCGGCGACGCGCGGGTCGCGCGCCAGCGCCTCGTGACGGGCCCAGTCCTCCTCCGGCACGCGCGCGGCCTCGTGCGGGTGGATCCCGATGGTCGCGGCGAAGTACCGGGGGTCGCGGTCGGCGAGCGCCAGCGCGTTGCCGAAGTCGCCGGGCCCCCGCCAGAGGCCGACGCAGACCACCCGCGCCAGGCCGGCCTCGCGGGCGCGGGCGATGACCGCGTCGAGGTCGCCCCGGTAGTCGTCGAGATCGAGGTGGGCGTGCGAGTCGATCAGCATCGGGCGGATCTAACCCGGCCCGCACCGCCCGCAAGGCGGGCGGGCGGACCGTGCGAGGCGCTACTTGACCCGCGTCCCGGGCGCGATGCCCTCGCCCACGGTCACCACCTGGAGGTTCGGCGGCTCGCCGGCGGCGAGCAGCATCCCGTGGGAGGTGATCCCGCGCAGCGGACGGGGCGCGAGGTTCGCGACCACCACGATGCGCCGGCCCACCAGCGCCTGCGGCTCCGGGTAGGCCTGCGCGATGCCGGCCACGATCGTGCGCGGCTCCGGCTCGCCCACGTCCACCGAGAGCTTCAGCAGCTTGTCGGCCTTCTCCACCTTCTCGGCGGCCTTCACCAGCCCGACCCGCAGCTCCACCTTCGCGAAGTCGTCGTACTGGATCACGCCTGGGACCGACGGGGGCGCCGGCTTGGCGCTGGCGCGGGTGGCCGTCTCGGCGGGGCTCTGGGCGCGCGCGACCTTCGCCGGCGCCGCCTCGGCGGCCGGCACGATCAGCTTCTGCACCTGCTTCGCGTCCACCCGCGCGATCTGCGGCGGCTTCTCGACCACCTGCACCGGCGCGCCGTCGAACGGCTCGAGGTCCGGCGTCCAGGCGGGCAGCTCGGGCCGCCCGTAGGCCGCGGCGAGCGCCGCCGAGAAGCGCGGCAGGATGGGCGCGAGCACGCGGGCGAGGCCGAGGAGCGCCTTGCCGGTGGTGTAGAGCACGCTCCGCTCCGCGTCGCCCGCCGGGTTCTCCCAGGGCTTGGTCTCCTGCACGCGGCGGTTGCAGACGCTGGCGGCCTGGCTCACCAGGCGGACCACGTCGCGGGTCTCGAGCGCCTGGTACGCGGCGCGGGCGCCCTTCACCGCCTCGCGCGTCGCGGCCGCGATCTCCGGGTCGAGCGGCGCGGTGACGCCGCCGGGCAGCCGCTGCAGCAGCGCGGCCACGCGCGAGGCCAGGTTCGCCACGTTGTTCGCGAGGTCGGCGTTGATGCGGTTGCGGAACTCGTCCAGCGACAGGTCCAGGTCGGAGACGCCGCTGCCCAGGTTCGCCGCGTAGAAGTAGCGCAGCAGCTCCGGGTCGAGCCCGGACTCGAGGTAGGTCCGGCCGGTGACGAACGTGCCGCGCGACTTCGACATCTTCTCGCCGTTGACGGTGAGGTGCCCGTGGACCGGCATCCGGTCCGGGCGCTTCAGGCCGGTGGCCCAGAGCATCGCGGGCCAGAACACCGCGTGGAAGCGCAGGATGTCCTTGCCGATGAAGTGCTCGAGCCGCGCCGGCGCGCCCGCCGCGAGGTAGCGCCGCTCGAACTCGGCCGGCGCCAGCCGCTCGCCGTCCGGCGCCTCGGCCGCGAAGTAGTGCTCGGCGGAGGACAGGTAGCCGATGGGCGCGTCCACCCAGACGTAGAGGAACTTGCCCGGGAACTCGGGGTCGGTCACCGGGAAGCCGAAGTACGGCGCGTCGCGGGTGATGCACCAGTCCTGCAGGTCGGCGAGCCAGCCCTTCACCTGCTCGCGCACCGCCGGCTCGAGGTGCCCCTCCGCGTTCACCCACTCGTGGATGACCGCGTTCACGTCGGGCTTGTGGAGGTTCACGTAGGCGTGGTCGCTGGCGCGCACCACCGGCGACGAGCGGCAGATGGCGCAGTACGGGTCCTTCAGCTCGCGCGGATCGTAGGTGGTCCCGCAGTGCTCGCAGACGTCGCCGTACTGGTCGGGCGTCCCGCACTTCGGGCAGGTGCCCTTCACGAACCGGTCGGGCAGGAAGCGCCGATCGACCTCGCAGTAGAGCTGCTCGACCGACTTCTTGTAGATGAGCCCCTTCGCCTTGAGCGCGTCGTAGACGCGGTAGGCCCAGCGGCGGTTCTCGTCGGAGTCGGTGGTGTAGTAGGTCGAGAACTCCACCCCGAACGCGCGGAAGTCGGCGTGCTGCTCGGCGCGGTACTTCTCCACGAACGCCTTCGGCGTCATCCCGACCTTGGCGGCGTTCACCTCGATGGGCGTGCCGTGGGAGTCGGCGGCGCACACGTAGGCGACCTCGTCGCCGCAGGCGCGCCGGAAGCGCACGTAGACGTCGGTCTGGACGTACTCGACCAGGTGGCCGAGGTGGATGGGGCCGTTCGCGTACGGCAGCGCGCTCGTGACGAGGAGACGCTGGCTCAAGGGGTGCTCCTTTCCCGGTTGTCGCGGGCGAGCAGGCCGATCAGCACCCGCTCCAGGCGCACGCGCCCGTCCTGCCCGCTCTTCATGGCGACGTCGGCCTCGGCGAGGCCGGCCAGCGCGTCGAGCAGCTCCGCGCGCGAGAAGCGCGCCGACGCCTGGTACTTCATCCAGAACCCGTAGGGCTTCTTGCCGTCCAGCTCGTCCTCGCCGATGGACGGGAGGACCTCGGCCTGCCACTCGTTGAACGAGCCGATCCGCCGCTCGCCCACCGCGGCGCGGGCGCGCTCCCGCTCCACCACCAGCCGGCGCACCGTGGCGGCGAGCGAGCCGAGCAGCATGAACGGGCTGGCGCCGTCGGCGACGGAGCGGTCGAGCACGCCCATCGCGAGCGGCAGGTCGCGCGCCTCGACCGCGTTGCCGAGCGCGAAGAACGGATCCGACGCGACCCGCGTCACCACCGCGTCCACGTCGGCCGCGCCGATCACCTTGCGGTCGCCCACGTAGGCCGCGAGCTTCGCAACCTCGGACGCCAGCGTGCGCGCGTCCTCGCCCACCAGCTCGGCCAGCCGCGCCTCGCCGCCGCGATCCACCCGCTTGCCGGTCCCGGCGAGCAGCGCCTCCAGCACCGGCCCGAGCACCAGGCGCTGCGCGTCCCAGGTGCCCTCCTTCTCGAGCTGGGTGGTCACCCGGCGCCCCGCCGCGGCGAGCTTCTTCACCACGGGCAGCCGGCCGTCGATCTTCCCCGCCGCGATCACCAGCACGTGGCCGGGCGGCAGGCCGGCGGCGAGCGCGGCGTCGAGCGCGCCCGCGTCCTCGCCCTTGCCGACCTTCAGCTCGCGCTCCTGCGCGTACCGCGCGGCCGCGTCCACGAACGCCGCGGCGGCGCCGTCCATCGGCACGCCCAGCTCCTCCGCCAGCGCGGAGCGGGCGCCCTCCGGCACCCGGCCGTCCTCGCCCGGCGCGAGCGCCCGCGGGCCGATGCCGGCCTTGCCCGCGAGCGCGAGCAGGCGCCGCGCCCCGTCGCGCTGCCGGCCGTCGGCCCAGCTCTTCATGGCGGCGCGGAACGCGTCCGCGGCGTCCTCCTTCGCGGTCAGGAACGCCGGCTCCTGCACCAGCACCACCTTGCCGCCGCCGAACAGGCCGCCCGTGGCCAGCTCGGCCGCCACCTCGGCGGGGGAGGCGGCGGCGTCCAGCTCCACCAGGTTGAGCGCGCGCTGCGCCTCCGGCACGAGCGCCGCGGCCAGCTCGCGCGCGGCGCGGAGCGACAGGAACGCGTCGCCGTCGAACAGGTAGACCGGCTGCGCGCGCCCGGCGCGTGCCTCCTCCAGGCAGGTCTCCAGGGTGGCCCCGGCGACGGCGCGCGCGCGCCCTCCCCCGGCCCTAGGCCCGGCCATGGAACCACCCGATCATCAGCCGCTCGAGGGCGAGCTGCGAGGTCGCGTTCTGCCGCAGCGCCCGCATCGTCCGGAGCACCTCGCCGCGCCGGCGCACCACCTCGCCGGGCGGGAGCGCCGCGGCGGCCCGGCGCGTGGCGGGCTCCAGGTCGGCGACCGCGAGCCGGTCCGCGCCGGCCTGCACCGCCAGCACGTCGCGCAGCCACACCAGCATGAGCTCGCAGATCTCCGGCGCGAGCTCCTTCACCTCGGCCTTGCGGTCGCGGTCCTTCGCGCGCGCCTGGGCCGGGTCGGCGCCCGGGTCCGCCGCCCAGGCCAGCCACGCGCCCGCGTCGTCCGGCCGGAGCGCCGCCGCCTGGGCCACGGCCCGCAGCGGCCGCCGGGCCGCGTCGCCCGCGTGCGCGCGCGCCCGGCCCAGCGAGCCGCCGGAGAGCGCCGCGGCCACGCGCGCCTCCTCCGCCGGGATCCCCTCCTCCTGCAGCCGCGCCGCGACCGCCGCCACCGGCAGCGGCCGGAAGCCCACCCGCAGGCAGCGCGAGCGGATGGTGGGGAGCAGCGCGTCCGGGCTCGAGGCCACCAGCACGAGCGTGGTGTCCTCGGGCGGCTCCTCCAGCGTCTTCAGGAGCGCGTTCTGCGCCTGCGGGTTCATGGCGTCGGCCGGGTCGATCACCACGAAGCGCCGCCGCCCCTCGAAGCGCTTCATGGCCAGCCGGTGGTCCACCAGATCGCGCACCTGGTCCACCACGATGTCCTTCGACGGCGCGCGGCCGCCCTTCGGCTCCCAGCGCCCGGCCTTCGCCATGGTCCGCTCCGCGGCGAGCACCACGACGTCCGGGTGGAGGCCCCGCTCGATCTTCCGGCAGGGGCCGCACGCGCCGCAGGGATCCTCGCGGAGGCCGCCCGGCCCGGGCTGCCCGCCCTCGCAGTTCGCGGCCTGCGCCAGGAGCACGGCCGCCCGCGCCTTGCCGGCGCCCTCCGGGCCGCCGAAGAGGTAGGCGTGGTGCAGCGAGCCGCGGCGGAGCGCGGACCGCAGCGAGCCGACGGCGCGTTCCTGCGCGATGAGCTCGGAGAACGGCATGGGCGGCGCGGAACATAGCATAAGCGCCGGAACCCACGGCCGCTTCCCGGGTCGCGGCCCTCGCCCCGGCGGGCGGGGGGCGAGGTGGACACCCGGCCGCGGGCCGCTATCATGACCGGCGGAGCGACCCATGAACATCACCCCCCTCGACATCACGCAGAAGCAGTTCCGCAAGACCTTCCGCGGCCTGGACGCCGAGGAGGTCGAGGCGTTCCTGGCGCTCGTCGCCGCCGAGTTCGAGGGGCTGGTGAAGGAGAACCTGGCGCTCCGCGAGGACAACCAGCGCAAGGCGGACGAGATCGCCGATCACCGGGGGCGCGAGCGCGCGCTCCAGGAGACGCTCGTCACCGCCCAGAAGGCGTCGGAGGAGATCCGCGACTCCGCCCGCAAGGAGGCGGAGATCACCATCTCCGACGCCGAGCTCCAGGCCGAGAAGATCGTCCAGGGCGCCCACTCGCGCTTCCTGCGCATCGTGGACGACATCAACGAGCTGAAGCGGCAGCGCGTGCAGTTCGAGGCGAACGTCCGCACGCTGGTGGAGAGCCACCTCAAGCTCATCGAGGCGTTCCGCGAGCCCGCGCGCGAGGAGGCCGTGCAGCTCATCCCCGGCCGCCGCCGCGCCGCCGACGAGTAGCGCCCGCCCGCCGCCGGCGACCCGCTCAGTGCCCCTCGGCCCAGGTCTGGCCGTGGCCGACCTGGACCTCGAGCGGGACCTTCAGCCGGGCCGCGCCCTCCATCTCGCGGCGCACCAGCGCCTCGACCGGCTCCAGCTCCCGCTCCGGCACCTCCAGCACCAGCTCGTCGTGCACCTGCAGCAGCAGCCGCGCCGCGCGCCGCTCCTGCGCCAGCGCGTCGTGCACGCGGATCATGGCGATCTTCACGATGTCCGCGGCCGTGCCCTGGATGGGCGTGTTGATGGCGGTGCGCTCGGCCGCGTTGCGGAGCGCCGGGTTGGGCGCGCCGATCTCCGGCATGGCGCGCGCGCGCCCGAACAGCGTGCGCGACTCGCCCTTGGCGCGCGCCTCCTCCACCGCCCACTCGATGTAGCGGCGGACGCCGGCGTAGCGCGTGAAGTAGCGGTCGATGATCCCCTGCGCCTCCGACGGCGGCAGGTCGAGGCGCTGCGACAGCCCGAACGCGGAGAGGCCGTAGGCGATGCCGAAGTTGAGCACCTTGGCGATGCGCCGCTGGTCCGGGGTCACCTGCTCGGGCGCGACGCCGAACGTCTCCGCCGCGGTGCGGGTGTGCACGTCCTCGCGGTCGCGGAACGCCTGCAGCAGGCCCGGGTCGTCGGAGTAGTGCGCCAGGATCCGCAGCTCGATCTGCGAGTAGTCGGCCGAGAGCAGGCGCGCGCCCGCCGGCGCCACGAACGCCTGGCGGATGCGCCGCGACAGCTCGGTGCGGACCGGGATGTTCTGGAGGTTCGGATCCGAGGAGGAGAGCCGGCCGGTGGCCGCGCCCGCCTGGTGGAACGTGGTGTGGATGCGCCCGTCGGCCGGGTCCACCAGCTGCGGGAGCGCGTCCACGTAGGTGCCCTTCAGCTTGGAGAGCGAGCGGTGCTCCAGCACCAGCCGCGGCAGCGCGTGCTGCTCGGCCAGCTTCTCCAGCACGTCCTGGTCGGTGGACGGGCCGGTCTTGAGCCGCTTCACCACCGGCAGCTCCAGCTCCACGAACAGCACCTGCGCCAGCTCGCGGGTGGAGGCGACGTTGAACGGGTGCCCGGCGGCCGCGTGGATGCGCGCCTCCAGGTCCTGCATCGACCTGCCGAACTCGGCGCTCATCCCCTCCATCGCGCCGCGGTCCACCAGGATCCCGGTCCGCTCCATCTCGACCAGCACCGGCACCAGCGGCCGCTCCACCTCGCGGTAGAGCGGTGACAGGCGCTCCGCCTCCAGGCCCTCGGCCAGCTTCGCGGCCAGGTCCGGCAGCGACGCCGCGCAGGCGCCGGCCCAGGCCGCCACCCGCTCCACCTCGAGGCCCTCCAGCCCCGGCGCCCCGCGCTTCGCCCCGTCGGCCGGGCTGCGCGGCAGCTCGCAGCTGGTCCGCTCCCGCGCCACGTCCACCAGCGCGTGCTCGCGGCGGGTGGGCAGCAGGAGCCGGCTCATCAGCTCGGTGTCCTCGCCCGGGCCCGACCGCGCCAGCCCGAGCCGCGCCAGGGCGTGGGCCGCCGCCTTGAGGTCGTGCGCGTGCAGCGGGAGCGCCGCCTCGACCAGCGGCCGGAGCCCCTCGCGCACGTCCGGCGGCGCGAGCGGCGCGGGCGCGCCCAGGTAGCGGTGCCCGAGCGGCAGGTAGAACGCGCGCCCCGCGCCCGCGAACGCCAGCCCGACGAGCGGCGCGGTGCGCGGCGGCCCCTCGCCCAGCACCGGCAGGAGCCCGACCGGACCGCCGGCCTGGACCAGCGCCGCCACCGCGGCGTCCAGCGCGGCGCGGCCGTCGATCGTCTCCGGCGTCTCGGCGCGCGCGGTGGGCGGCGGCGGCGGGAGCTCCTTCACGAGCCGCGAGAACTCCAGCTCGGAGAACAGCGCGCGGGCCCGCTCCTGATCGGGCGGCCGGCGGCCGAACGCCTCGGGCGCGAAGGGCAGGTCGAGGTCCCGCCGCAGCGCGACCAGCCGGCGGTTGGTGCGGATGCGCTCGGCGTTCGCGACCACCTTGTCCCGCAGCTTCTCCCCGCCGCGCGACACGGCCGCCGGGATCTCCCCCGGCCGCGCCAGCATCGCCTCGGCGGTGCCGAAGTGGCGGATGAGCGCCGCCGCCGTCACCTCCCCCACCCCCGCGATCCCGGGCACGTTGTCGATCTTGTCCCCCAGGATGGACTGGTACTCGACCACCTGCTCCGGGCGGACGCCCATCTTCTTCTCGACCTCGGCCGGGCCGGTCCACCCGCCGCGCCCGCTCGCCTCGGCCATGGGGTCGTAGAGCGACAGGCCGCCGTCCACGAGCTGCGCGAAGTCCTTGTCGCCGGTGACGACCACCACCTCCCAGCCCGCCGCGCGCGCGCGGCCGGCCAGCGTGGCGATGATGTCGTCGGCCTCGAACCCGGGCTCCTCGATCACCGGCACGTTGAGCGCGCGGGCCACGTCGCGCACCAGCGGGAACTGCGACGCGAGGTCGTCGGGCGCCTCGGGGCGGTTCGCCTTGTACTCGGGGTCGATGTCGTGCCGGAAGCTGCGGCGCCCCGCGTCGAGCACCAGCGCCACGTGCGTGGGCGCGTGCTCGCGCAGCGCCTTCAGCAGCATGTTGGTGAACCCGTAGACGGCGTTGGTCGGGATCCCCTTCGTGGTGGAGAGGTGCGGGATCGCGTGGTAGGCGCGGAAGATGAAGCCCGAGCCGTCGATGAGGGTCAGGGTGGGCATGTCGCGGTGAAGGGTAGCCGTGCGGGCGCGCGGCGGCGCGGGAAAAGCGCGGCGGGGCCGGATCCCGCCGCCGCGAGGCTAGCGCAGCCCGCAGCGGAGCCGCTCGGCGCAGACGAAGTACTCGTCCCCGTCCTCGATGCGGCGGCGCTGGATCCGCTCCTGGTCGTGCCAGGTGCCGTTCGCGGAGCCCAGGTCCTCGATGAACCAGGCGTCGCCGTCGCGCACGATGGCCGCGTGCTCGCGCGACACCTTGGCGCTGTCGATCACCAGGTCGCAGTGGCGCCCGCGCCCGATGAGGAACCGGTCGCGGGCCACCTCCCACTCCGAGCCGTCGTCGCGGCGCAGCGACAGCGACGGCGCGGTGCCGCCGGCCTCGCCCAGCGGCGGCGGGCCCGCGCCCGGGGTGCGCTCGTGGATCGCGCGCTCGAGGCGGGCGGCGGTCTGGAGCACGCGCTCGGCGACCGCCAGCCGCTCGGAGTTCCCGCGCGGCGGGCTCGGCGGGCGGGGTCCGCGCGGCGCGCCCGGCGGCTCGGTCCGCGGCTCGAACGCCCCACCGGTCAACACGTAGCCGTGCAGGCGGGCGAAGACGTGGATCGCCTGGTTGAGCAGGCCCTCGCGATCGACGCCCATCTCGTCCGCCATGCGCCCGAGCGCCTCCCACAGGTGGTCGGCGATCGCGACCTGCCGGACGGATTTCATGCGCGCCCTCCGCGTACCCCGCTCCCGTCCACCGTAGCAGACGGGGGGCGCCCGTCAAACGCGGCCGTCCCGGGCGGGGGTCAGCGGATCACCTTGGACGTGCTGTAGGCGGCCGCGGGGGACGTGTCGAGGAGGAAGTTCTCCGAGTAGGTCACGAAGAACCGGTAGCCGTCCGCCTGCTTCCCCGGGAACGGGCTGCGGTCGAACGGGACCGCCGCGACCGGGAAGCTCGAGGCCGCGTTGGAGCCGGTGGTGGGGCCGCGGTACGCGTAGGTGATCCCGCTCTGCGTGATGAACGTGAGCGACATGTCGCGCTCGAGCCCGGCGGTGCAGACGTCCTCGACCACGGTCTTGGTCGTGGGGTCGATGATCGGGTCGCCGTTCGCGTCCACCCGCGCCTGCGCGCAGCCGAGGTGGAACGACACGAGGGGACCGCTCGCGTCGGGCAGCGCGTCCGCGATGGCCGCCCAGTCCACCCAGCAGCCCTTCGTCGCCGAGGCCCTGGGGCCGTCCACGGTGTCGAGGCACTGGTCGGACAGGTAGTAGAGGCGCCGCGCCTTCCGCGCGAGCACGAGCCGCTCGCACTCGGAACGGCACGCCTCGTCCACGCAGGCCGTGAACGCCGCCGGCGCGTTCGGGCCGTAGGCCTCCGCCGGCCAGGGCAGGATCGGGCAGCTGATCGCGTCCTCGCCGAGCGGCGGCGGCGCCAGCGCCGAGTAGGTCAGGTGGAACGGATCGGCAGCGGTCGGATCGCTCTCGAGCTGCGGCCGCCCCACGTAGCCCATGGAGGCGCCGCCGGCGATCAGGCCCGCGGCGCGGATCGTGACGAGCATGTTGCCCGCCGGGGCGACCTGCTTCAGCGCGGCGATGCACTCCGGCGTCGCGGGCAGCCGATCGGCGGCGACCGGGTTCCGCAGGTCGATGAGCTGCGTCTCGTCGAGCGCCACCGCGCCGCCCGGGTACGCGGCGGACGGCGGCAGGATCGCCGTGATGCGCGTCTCGTAGGAGGTGGTGCTGGGCGTCTCGGTGTCCGGGTCGGTGGTCAGGCAGGCGGTCACCGTGCTGGCGGGCGCGAGCTGCGCGATGTCTCCGACGTGGACCGCCAGCGAGGGATCGAACAGGCGCGCCACGTCCACCAGCTGCGTGGAGCCGTCCGAGCGCGGGAGCGGCGTCTGGACCGCGAGCCAGAGGCGGCCGTCGGCGGTCGCGCCGGTCTGGCCGGCCCGCGCGGAGAGCCCGGGGAGCGGGCCCTGGTACATGACGGTCCAGGTGTCGGTCGCGGTGTAGCCGGGCGTGATGCGCACCGTGGCCGGTATGTTGCTGGTGGTGGAGGCGAGCGCCGCCGTCGGGCGGGTCACCGTCGGCCACACCTTCAGGTCCCACAGGCCCAGCCGCAGCCGCGAGGCCTTCACGAGGTACTCGCCGGGGTTCTCGGGGTCGGGCACCACCAGCGAGGGCGAGAACACCGTGCCGCCGGTGACGCTGGCGCGGGTGCTGGTGCGCAGGATCGAGGCGTTGAGCGGGATGTGCCAGCGCGCCAGGTCCACCATGTAGACGCGCCCGTCGCCGGAGGCGAGGACCGCGACGCCGGTGGTCTTCACCTGGCCCGATCCCGGGGCGAGCAGCATGTAGCCGTTCGCGGCCGAGAGCTGCACGTCGCTGGGCTCGTTGGTGGGCGGCAGCGCCGTCGGCCCCGAGATCGCGATGGCGATCGGGATGCTCGGGACCGCCATCGGCGCGAGGTACGGCATCTCGCCGGTCGGATCGGCCATGAGGCCGCCGCGCGCCGGGTCGATCACCGCGAGCCCGCACGGCATCCGCGCGGTGCGCCCGCATGCGGCCGGATCGAGGAACGCGTACACGCGGAGATCCTGGTTCGGCGCCTTGCAGAACGGATCGCCGGGCTGGCGCACGCAGAACGTGTCGCCGTCGTGCACCCCCACGAAGCGCTCGGTCACCTTCGCGGCGGCCACGAGCGTGGTGCCGACGCGCGCGTCGAGCGCGCGGACCGTCCAGGAGCCCACCGCGCCGGTGGTGTCGAGCTCGCCGACGCCGAAGACGCCCGACCCCGGGATCACCTCGTCCACGGTGGCCGCGAAGAGGCGGTCGTGGTCGGGCGACTCGGCCAGCGAGAGCGCCTCGAAGCCGAGGTCCTGCAGCGCCGGCGTGCCGCTCGGCGCGATGCTCCCGTCCGCCTGCCGCGCGAAGTCCACCACCGCGAGGCGGCCGCCCGCGAGGCTCGCCAGGACGCGCGCCTTGCCGCGGGCCACCTGCCAGGTGCCGGCGGTCGCGCCGGGCTCGAGCACCGGGACGGCGATCATGTCGAGCACCTGCGCGCCGGGCGCGAGCGCGCCCAGGTCGAGCGGGTCCGCCCCGGCCGGCTGCACCACGTGCGTGGCCAGGTCCCAGGTCGCCACGAGCTGCAGCCGCGACGAGCCCGGCGACACCACCACCAGGAGGTCGGGCAGGCCGGTGCCGTCGGCGTTCTGGCCGTCGTGCAGCCCGGCCGAGGCGAGCAGCGTCGGGTGCGGCTCGCCGGGGAGCGTCGGCACCGCCAGCGGGCGGATCACCACCGGCGCGAGCACCGGCTCGTCGTCCAGCGCGTCGATGAAGATGATCTCGTCGCGGCCGGAGTTCGCGACCGCGACGTACGGGTGCGCCGGGTCGAGGGCGTTCTTGGTCGTGAGGCCGCGGAACACGGCCACGCCGCCCGGGCTCACCAGCCCGAGGTCCGGCTTCGCCGCGGAGCTTCCGCAGCCGGCGCTCGCGGCGAGCGCCAGCAGGAGGAGGGCGTTGCGTGCGGTCACGGGCGCTCCTGGCCCAGGCGCCGCGGCACCTGGCGCGTCGGATCGTTGGGGTCGGCCACCTCGACGATGGCCGCCTCGCCCGGGTTGTCGAGCGGCACGTCCACCGGGGTGACGAAGCTGGAGTCGAACGCGGACACGTAGAGCCGCGCGCTGGTGCCGCGATCCTGCACGGCGATGCCGTACGGCACGCGGCCGAGCAGCGGCGCGCCGGTGACGTCGTCGCGCCCGAACACGCGCGCCATCCCGCCGACGTCGTCGTCGTAGATCCAGAGCAGGCCCTCGTCCGACACCGTGATCGCGACCACGTCGCGCTTCCCGGGCCGCCGCGGCAGCACGCGCACCTCGGCCGGCCCGAAGCCGACCGGGATCGCGCCGATGAAGCGGAAGGCGGGCACGCCGAACTGCGCCTCGTCCACCTCCAGCACGATGAGCACGCCGCCGGTGTCGAAGCCCGGGCGCCAGCCCAGGGAGGCCGCCAGGTCCGCGTCGAACAGCCGGGCCCCGATGTAGAGCCGGCGCGGCATCGGCTTGCCGTCCGCGCCCACGTTCGGGTTGGAGATCGCGATCCCGCCGAGGTCGGCCCCGCGCACGAAGTCGCCGACGTTGACGACGTCCGCGTGGCACTCCGCCAGGTACAGCGGCGGGTCGCACCAGCGGGTCACGTCCACGTAGCGCAGGGCGGCGCTGCCGTAGTCGGCGCTGCTGGTGAAGTAGATGCGGTCGAGCGCGGCGTCGTACGCGACCGAGTGCGTGGTCCCGTAGCCGAAGTCGGCCGTCCGCTGCTCGCCGGTGGAGAGGTCGATCTCCACCAGGCGGGAGACGGCGCGGTTGGTGCGCCGCGCGGTCACGAAGGCGCGCGGGCGCCGCGCGTCGCGGCAGGCGACGGTCACGCCGAACGGATCCAGGAAGTCCTCGGGCAGCAGCTGCGGGCAGTCGGCGCCGCAGGTGAGCGAGCCGTCCGCGCCGAGCGCCACCTTGTAGACCTGCCGGGTGGCGCGGGACGCGACCAGCGCCACCGACTGCGGCAGGTCGCAGGCGTCGGCCGACGTGTCGAGCCCCGCCGGCGCGGCCGCCTCGGCCACGGCCAGCTCGCCGCCGAAGCTGCCCATGCGCAGCGTGTCGTCGATGGCGAGCCCGCCCTGCGGGCTCGCCTCCGGCCCGACCGAGAACAGGACCCCGCCCTCGTCGCGGTCGTAGGCGAGGTCGTAGTTGGAGGAGACGACGAGGAGCTGTTCCTGGCCGGCGGGGCCGCGGACCGCCACGCCCACCGGGTAGTGGAAGCGATCGAGCGGCGAGAGCGGCGCGGTTCCGGAGCTTCCGCACGCGGCCGCGAGACAGACGAGGAGGATCGGGGCGCTGCGTCGAGCGACGTGGTGCACGGGGTGCGAACCGTAATCCGGCGTCCGAGAGAGGGTCAAGCGCTCCACCTACCCGGCCCTGGCCTGGGCGGGCGCCTCGGCCTGGATCTTGCGGAAGTCGGCGAGGTCGGAGAACAGCGCCGCCACCCGCCGCATCAGGCCGAGCCGGTTGGCGCGGAGCGCGGGGTCCTCGGCCATCACCAGCACGCCGTCGAAGAAGCGCGCCACCGCCGGCTCCAGCGTCGCCACCGTGCGGAGCACGGCCGGGTAGTCGCGGGCCGCGCGCCGCGCGACCACCTCCTGCTCCACCTTCTCGAGCGCCGCCAGCAGGTCCTTCTCCGCCGCGTCGCGCAGCAGCGCCGGGTCCACCGCGGCGGCGCCGGAGCCGCCCGCCTTCTCCTGGATGTTCGCGACGCGCTTGAACGCGACGGCGAGCGAGCCGAAGTCGGGTCGCGCCTTGGCGTCGGCGAGCGCCTCCAGGCGGCGGCGGGCGTCCACCACGTCGTCGGAGCCGGCCGCGAGCACCGCCTCCACCAGGTCGGCGTCGAACCGCTCGGTCCAGGCGGCGCGCACGCGCCCGCGCAGGAAGTCCAGCACCTGCTCGGCCACCAGCGCGCGGCCGGCGGCGAGCTTCACCCCGGAGAGCGCGTCGAGCGTCTGCTCCACCGCCGCGGCGAGCGACAGGTGGTACCCGCGGGCGATGACGATGCGCAGGATGCCGATGGCGGCGCGGCGCAGGCCGAACGGATCGGCGGCGCCGGTCGCCTTCTCGCCCACGCCGATGATGCCCACGAGCGAGTGGAGGCGGTCGGCCACCGCCACCAGCGCGCCCAGGTCGCTGCGCGGCAGCTCCTCGGCCGCGCCGATGGGCTTGTAGTGGTCCTCGATCGCGTCGGCGATCTCCGGCTTCAGCCCCTCCAGCCGGGCGTAGTGCGCGCCCATGGTGCCCTGCAGCTCGGGGAACTCGCCCACCATGCCGGTGTTGAGGTCCACCTTGGCGAGCCGCGAGGCCTCGAGCAGGTCGGCGACCAGCGCGTCCTTCCCGAGCGCGCGGGCCAGCGCGCTCGCCACCGCGCCGATGCGCTGGGCGCGATCCAGCTCGCTCCCCAGCTTCGCCTGGAACGTGCGGCGGCCGAGGTCCTCGATGCGCTCGTGCAGCTTGCGCTTGCGGTCCTCCTCGAAGAAGAAGCGCGCGTCGGCGAGGCGCGCGCGGAGCACGCGCTCGTAGCCGTGCCGCGCCACCGCGGGATCCTTCACCCGCGTGGCGGAGACCGCCACGAAGCGGTTCTTGAGCCGCCCCTTGCCGTCCACCACCGCGAAGTAGCGCTGGTGGTTGCGCATCTCGGAGATCACCACCTCCGGCGGCAGCTCGAGGTTCGACTTCTCGAACTCGCCGACGACCGCGGTCGGCTCCTCCACCAGGTACAGCACCTGCTCGACCAGCGCGGGATCCTCGCGGACCTTCCCCGCGGCCTCCTTGCCGGCGCGGGCCAGCTCGGCGAGCAGCGCGGCGCGGCGCTCCACCGGGTCGGCGAGGACGTGCGCCCGGCGCAGCTTCGCCAGGTAGTCGTCCGGCGTGCCCTTCAGCGCGATCGCCTTCGGCGCGAGGAAGCGGTGGCCGTAGGTGACCTTGCCCGAGGTGACCTCGCCGTGGCGCACCTTGAGCGGGCGCCCGCCGAGGAGCGCCACCATCCAGCGCACCGGGCGCGCGAAGGTCGCCTCGTCGAAGCGCGAGCGCATCGCCTTGCGGAAGCGCAGGCCGCCGACGAGCCGCTCCAGCAGCGCGGGCAGGACCTGCTCCGCCCTGCGGCCCTTCTCCACCTTCGTGACCGCGACGCGCTCGCCCTTGGGCGTCTGGGCGCGGACCAGCGCCGACACCTCCACGCCCTGGCTGCGCGCGAAGCCGGTCGCGGCCGGGGTGGGCTTGCCCTCGGCGTCGTAGGCCTGCGCCACCGGCGGCCCGAACGCCTCGGTGCGGGCGTCGGTCTGCTTCGGCGCCACGTCGCGCGCCCAGACCGCCAGGCGGCGCGGCGTGCCGACGGACCTCACCTCGCCGTGCGCCAGCCGCGCGTCGGCGAGCGCCTTCGCCAGGTCGTCCTCGAGCTGCCTGAGCGCGCCCGGCACGAAGCCCGCCGGGATCTCCTCCGCACCGATCTCGAACAGAAGGTCAGCCATGATCTCGTTCCGTCCCCGCTCCCCCGCCGCGCGCGGCGAGGGAGGCCCGGGGGTGAGGGGTCGTCACCTGGACTCGCGCGCCTCGCGGGCCGCCCGCGCAGCCTCCACCGCCTGCTTGCGATCGGCCGGCGGGAGCAGCGGGAACCCGAGCGCCTCTCGCGAGTCGAGGTAGCCCCTGGCGCACTCGTGGGCCAGCGCGCGCACGCGGCCGATGTAGGCCGCGCGCTCGGTGACGCTGATGGCGCCGCGCGCGTCGAGGTTGTTGAACGTGTGCGAGCACTTCAGGCAGTAGTCGTAGGCGGGCAGCGGCAGCTTCAGCCCGTTGAGCCGCTTGCACTCCGCCTCGTAGGTGTCGAACAGGCCGAACAGCATCTTCGGGTCCGACGCCTGGAACGAGTAGGTGCTCATCTCCACCTCGTTCCGGTGGAAGACCTCGCGGTACTTCACGCCCTTCACCCACTCCACGTCGAACACGTTCTCGACGTCCTGCAGGTACATGGCGATGCGCTCGAGGCCGTAGGTGAGCTCGGCCGCGACCGGCCGCACCTCGAACCCGCCGGCCTGCTGGAAGTAGGTGTACTGGGTGATCTCCATCCCGTCGCACCACACCTCCCAGCCGAGGCCCCAGGCGCCCAGCGTCGGGCTCTCCCAGTCGTCCTCGACGAAGCGGATGTCGTGCTCGCGGGGATCGATCCCGATGGCGCGCAGCGAGCCAAGGTAGAGCTCCTGCACGTCGGGCGGGTTCGGCTTCAGGATCACCTGGAACTGGTGGTGCTGGTAGAGGCGGTTCGGGTTCTCGCCGTAGCGGCCGTCGGCCGGCCGGCGCGACGGCTCCACGTAGGCGACGTTCCAGGGCTCCGGGCCGAGCACGCGCAGGAACGTGGACGGGTTCATGGTGCCGGCCCCGACTTCCTGGTCGTAACCCTGCGCGAGGATGCAGTTGCGGCTCGCCCAGTAGGTCTGGAGCTTCAAGATCAGGTCCTGGAAGTACACGCGCGTCCTCTCCTCGCGTTCGAGCCGGCGCGCGCCCGCGGATCATCCGGCGGGGCGGCCGCGCCGCGGCGAACGGGCCGGGGAACGGGCACCGTAGGGCCGTAAGGTGCGGGTGTCAAACGGAAATCTCGCCGGCGCGCGGCAGGCCGGCGACCGCGCCGGCGCGCGTGCAGACGCGCCCCGCCACCCGGTTCGCGAAGCGCACCGCCGCGACCACCTCGGCGAACGAGCGGGCGGCGAGCGGGGCCGCGCCGCGCGAGAGCGCCGCGAGCAGCCCGGCCACGAACCCGTCGCCGGCGCCGGTGGTGTCCACCACCGCCACCGGCTCGGCCGGCACGTGCGCCTCGTCGGCGCCGCGCCGCACCAGGGCGCCGCGCGGGCCCAGCGTCACGCAGGCGATGCCGACGCCCATCGCGACGAGCCGCGCCGCCGCGCGCGCGGGGTCGGCCTCGCCGGTGCAGAGCGCGATCTCCTCCTCGGAGAGCTTCGCCACCGCGCAGCGCGGCAGCACGTCCTGGCAGAGCGCCCGCAGCGGCGCGAGGTCGTCCCACAGGTGGGCGCGGACGTTCGGGTCGAAGGACACGTCCACGCCGAGGCGCCGCGCCGCCTCCACCGCGGCCCGCAGCGCCGCCCTGCCCTCCGGCAGCACGTGCGCCGAGGTCCCGACGTGCAGCACGCGGGCGCGGCCGATCGCGGCCGGATCGGCGTCGGCGGGCGCGACGAGCTTGTCGGCGGAGAAGCGCGCGTTCGGCGAGAAGAACGTCCGCTCCCCCGCCGCATCGAGCGCCACGAACCACATCCCGGTGGGCCGCTCGCGCGCGAGCCGGAGCGAGACCTCGATGCCCTCGGCGGCGAGCCGGCGCGCCAGCATCCGGCCGAACGGATCGTCACCGACCACGCCGCGGAACCCGGTGCGGACCCCGAGGCGCGCCAGCCCGGTGGCGACGTTCGCCGGCGCGCCGCCGGGGCACGCCTCGAAGCGCCCGCAGTCCTCCAGGGCCCCGCGCCGATCCGGCAGCAGGTCCACCAGCGCCTCCCCCAGGCACAGCACGTCGAGATCCCTCATGGCGGCCCTGCCTCCGTGGGTGGCGCGATCGAGCGGATGCGAGGGCGGGCCGGCGCGCGCGGACGTCACGTCAGGCGCCCAGCAGCGGCCCGATCTCGTCGAGGAAGCGGCGGGCGGCGAGCCGCCGGCCGAGGTGGTGCTCCAGGAACGCGGTGAGCGCCTCGCGCGCCTCGCGCCCCGCCGGCGGGGCGAGCGGCTCGGACGCCGCGGCGGCGAGGCCGCCGTCCTGGAGCCGCAGGAGCGCGGCGAGGGTGCCCGCGGCGAGCGGGAGCGTGCGCGGGACGCCCGGCGCGCAGCCCGCGCACAGCGCGCCGCCCTCCCCCGCGTCGAAGCGGACCGGGCCCTCGCCGACCGGCGCCCCGCAGCGCGCGCAGGCGTCGAGGCGCGGCATGAGCCCGGCGGCGCGCAGCGCGCCCAGCTCGAAGGCGCGCAGCGCCGCCGGGCGCGGCGGCCCGGCGTCCAGCGCGTCGAGGTAGGCGACCAGCAGCTCGAACAGCTCGTCGTGGGGCTGGTGGTCGCGCACCAGCTCGCGCGCCAGCTCGGCCGCGTAGCCGGCGCAGGCGATCCGCCCGAGGTCGCCGCGGAGCGCGCCGAAGCCGCGCACCACCGACACCGAGTCCAGGCCGAGGAGGTCCGAGCCGGAGCGCTCGCGGACCTCCGCCGAGAGCAGCGTGAACGGCTCCAGCGCGCCGCCGAAGCGCCGCCGGGACGCGCGCGCCCCGCGCGCGAACGCGGAGACCTTGCCCCGCTCCGCCGTGAGCAGCGTCACCACGCGATCCGACTCGCCGTAGTCCACGGCGCGGAGCACCACGCCGGTGAGCTTCACCCGGTCCATTCCCGGCCATCTTACCGGCCAGGCGGCGCGCGCGCTCGGGGCCTCAGAGCGCGTGAATCCATCCCCGGACCGAGCCAGGCGGTCGAGACGCGAGCAGCGCGAGGCGCGACGACCGAGCATGCCCGTCGGCATGTGAGAGAGGAGCAACGACGCGATGCGACGCGGATCGGCCGCCGCGGCGACGGGAGGGGATGGTTTCGCGTGCTCTCAGCGGCCGAGCATGGCCCAGGCGGCGGCCGCGGCGACCGCGAGCGCCAGGGCGGCGCCGGCGAGGACGCGCGGGTCGGTCCCGCGCCGCGCGCGCCCGGCGCGCGCCTCGACGGGCCCCGCCGCCTCCTCGAACCGGAGCACGACCTCGTCCGGATCCAGCCCGACCGCGGCCGCGTAGCCGCGGAGGTAGCCGACCACGTACGCGCGCGGCGGGATGCGCGCCTCCTCGCCGGACTCGAGCGCCTCGACCACGCCGGGCGCGAGCTTGATGGCGCGGGTGACCTCGTCGCGCGTCAGCCCGCGCAGCTCGCGCTCCCGCGCCAGCCAGCGGCCGAAGGCGGGCAGGCCCTCCTCGGCCGGCGCCCCGGCCTCGGGCGCCTCCGCGGCCGGCGCCTCCGGCGCGGGCGTGTCGTGCTCGTCGCTCATCGCGTCCCCGGCGTCACTGGAGGCGGCCCAGGCTCCGGCGGCACTCCTCGCCCTCGTTCGTCCCGTCGCCGATCGCCTGGCACTTCTCGAACGCGGCGCGCGCGCCGGCGAGGTCGCCGGCCTTCATCCGCGCCAGCCCGAGCTGCAGGTGCGCGTCGGGGCGCTGGTCGCAGCTCCGCGCGTAGGCGTCGAGCTCCTCCAGCGCCTCGGTGATCTGCCCCTCCGACAGGCGGATCCGCCCCAGCTCGCGCCGCCCGTCGCAGTAGCGCGGCGCCATCGAGAGGCAGGTGCGGAGCTCGGCGAGCCCCTCGTCCTTGCGCCCCATGCGCCAGAGCGCCTGGCCCTTGTTGCAGCGGGCCACGTACGGCTCCCGGTACATCATGTCGGCGAGCGCGAGGTCGAACTCGGCCACCGCGGCCTGCAGGCGGCCGGTCTTGGCGAGGAGCTGCCCGAGGTTGTTGTGCGCCTCCGAGTAGCCGGGGCGCAGCGCCAGGGCGCGCCGGTACGCCTTCTCCGCCTCGTCGAGGCGGCCGAACCCGAGCTCGAGCACCAGCCCGCGCCCGAGGTGCGCCTCCGGGAACTCCTCCACCGCCGCGAGCGCCTGGTCGAACTCGCGGAGCGCGTCCGGCGCGCGCCCGGCGCGGAGCGCCTCCAGCCCCAGGTCGTGGTGGATCTCGGCGCCCCGGCGCTCCTTGGCGCTGGGGGCGTGGGCGCAGGCGAGGGCTGCGGAGAGGACGGCGGCGAGGGCGAGCGATGAGGGGCGCATGATCAGAACGAGGCGAGCAGCCGGGCGAGGCGCGCGGGGTCGGCGGGCGCGGTGCCGCCGCCCGGCGCGGCGGCGGCGGGCGCCGCCGGGCGGGGGGGCGAGAACAGCGGCGTGCGCCGCAGCGCCTGCTCCTGCACGTCGGGGGTGAGGTTGCGGAAGTTCAGGTTGTCGAGCATGAAGCCCATCGACTCGAGGAACTGCAGGCCCTCGATCTCGACCTGGCGGTACTCCTCCACGGTGAGCTGCCGGCGATCGTGCACGTACACGACGTTCTCGCCGGTGCGCACCAGGTGGAGGCCCACGTAGATGGAGAGCGTGCCGTTCGCGTTGCGGACGCCGCAGAGGTGGCCGACCACCGCCTGCGGCGCCTTGCCGGGGACGGAGACCTGCGGCTGGTTGATGCTCTCGATGACGGCCACCACCTGCTCGCGCGTGGCGGACAGGTGGGTGATGCTCGGATCCGGCACGAACACGTCGCCCCCCTCGGCGCTAGCGCGCCTCCACCACGAACTCCTCGGTCCGGTCCTCGGTCTCGCCGGCGGTGCGCGTCAGCTCCACGAGCGGGTTGTCGATGACCACCTGGCCCCCGCCGACGGTCCCCTCGCCCACGACCGCCCTGAGCGCCAGGGCGGCGGGGGATGGGGCGGGCGGGCCGCCGGCGCGCCGGGAGGCGGCGAGCACGATCCGGTTCGGCCCGGGGTTCAGCCAGCGGGTGAGCTCCATCACCACCTGCGGCTCGCCGGCCTTCACCTCGCGGATCCACTGCGCGTTCACGAAGACCGCCAGGTCGTACCGGGCGCCGGGCTGGGCGTGCTCGGCGACCAGGAAGTAGCGACGGGAGAGCCGGGCCGGCGCGCTGCCGGCGGCCACCGCGGCCGCGGCGCCCACGGCCGCGACCGGCGCGCTGCGCGGGGCGGGGTCGCCGGCCGGGCGCGCCGCGTAGCCGCGGGCCTCGATGTGCACGTCGCCGCGATCGTCGATCACGACCGTCGCGCCCTCGAAGCGCTGGCCGGTGGCGCCGTCGATGGGGACGCCGTTCAGCGTGATGGCGGGGCCCGCGAAGGCGGGGCCGGCGGCGCCGGCGAGCGCGGCGGCGAGCGCGAGAGCGGGTGGGCGCATCCGTCGCCTAGCTAGCCCCGCCCGGCCCGCCGCGTCAAGGAAGCGGGCGTGCGCGCGGCGGCGTGAGGGTGGGCACTTCGTGATCGCCGGTTGGACGCGCGAGCGGGCGCCGGTATTCGAGCGCGCCGCGGGCCTACACGCCGTGCACGTCCGGGCCCCAGATCACCTTGTGGACCTGCAGGGAGAGGCGCGCGTCGAGCCCGCTCTCGAGCATCCAGCGCACCAGGTCGCGCGGCGCCACCTGCCCCCACGCCGGCGAGAGGAGCACCTGCACCCTCCCCTCCAGCGCGTGGCGTCGCACCACCTCGCGCGACCAGCGGAAGTCGTCCTCCGAGCAGACCACGAACTTCACCTCGTCGTGGGGCTGCAGGCGATCGAGGTAGGCGAAGTCGGTGGTGACCTCGCCCGAGCCGGGCGTCTTCACGTCCACCACCCGGATGGCCTCGGCCGGCAGGGCGTCCAGCGGCCGCTGCCCGTGGGTCTCCACGGCCACCTCGTAGCCGCGCGCGACGAGGTCGCGGGCGAGGTCGGGCAGCTCGCGCTGGAGCATGGGCTCGCCGCCGGTGAGGCAGACGAAGCGCGCCGGGTGGCGGGCCACCTCCGCGAGGATCGCGGCCCGATCCATGTCCGCGCCGCCGTGGAACGCGTAGGCGGTGTCGCAGTAGCCGCAGCGCAGGTCGCAGCCGGTGAAGCGGACGAACACGCAGGGGCGGCCGGCGCGGGAGCCCTCGCCCTGGATGCTGAAGAAGATCTCGGTGACGCGCATGGGAGCCTGGCGCCCGGCGGGGCCGGGCGGACGGGGACAGGGTGTAACCGAGATCGGCCCTACTCGGCCACCGGCGCGGGCGCGGCGGCGGCCGCCACCGCCTCGGCCGGGCGCTCGTCGCCGATGTCGCGACGGATCCGGCGCAGCTCCGCCTTCACGCGCCGCGGGTACACGTGGAAGCGCTGCGGGATCGCGCCCTCGCGCAGGTAGCCCAGGATCCGGTTCGGGCCGGCGTTGTAGGCCATCAGCGCCACCTCCTCGCGCCCGAAGGCGTCGAGGAGCCGGCGCAGGTAGCGCACGCCCGCGCGCACGTTGAGCACCGGATCGTGCGGGTCCCCCGCCGGGAGGCCCACGCGCTCCAGCTCGCGGCGCAGCGTGGACTCGCGGAGCTGCATGAGCCCCTTCGCGCCCGCACCGGACAGCGCGCGGGCGTCGAAGGAGGACTCGACCTCGATGAGCGCGAGCACCAGCAGCGGATCGATCCGCGCCGCCTCGGCCTCCAGCACGATGGTGCTCGCGAGCCGGGTCCGGTCGTCGTCGGCCAGCCCGGGCATGCGCGCGGCGATCTGCGCGTCGATGGCCTCGACCAGCGGATCGGCCTCGGGCTCGCACCCGCTCGCGCCGCAGCCCGGCTCGCCGGACCGGTGCGTCCGTGGCTCGTGCGAGAGCGTCCGCGGGAACGCCGCGACCACCACCCACGCGGTGATGGCCAGGGCGGCCCCGAGGAGCCCGCTGAGCCGCGGCATCCGCACTATTCCCCCTGCTCCTGCCGCGGCGGCGGCGGCGGCGCGACCGGTTCGCGCCGCGACAGCGCCTCCACGCGCTCGGAGACGGCGTCGAGGCGACGCTGCAGCGTCTCCAGGTCGTCGCGGGTCGGGATGCGGAAGCGGTTCGCCGCCCGGCGCACCGCGTCGTCGAGGCCGCGCTCGAGCCCGCGCCGCTCGCGATCGAGCCGCTCGCCCAGCTCGCGAGCCTGGCGCCGCACCCCCTCCGTCGAGACGCCGATGCGGCCGAGCACCTTCTCCGCCTCGGCCTCGGCCGCGGTCACGCCGGCGCGCGCGCTGGACCAGACGTCCTTGAACATTCCCTGGATGTCCGGCATCGCTAGCCCTCCGCCCTGGCCTTCTTCGCGTTGCGGCGACCCTTCTCCGCTCGATCGAGACGCCTTGCGAGGCGCTCCAGCTCCCGGCTCAGCTCCTCCACCTGGTCCCGCGTGGCGACGCCGAGGAACGCGACCGCGCGCGTCTGGAGGTCCGTCACCCGCTCCAGCGCCTCCGTGCGGAACGTCTCGGCCTTCCCCCGCCACTCGGCTGCCCGCTCGACCCCCTGCTCCCGGAGCTTCCCGAGCCGATGCTTCACCTCGGGGAGGTTCCAGTCCTGCCGGGACAGCCGCTGCATCATGTGTTCGATGTCCTTCCTTCCCGCACGTCCCCTGACCATGAGGTCCTTCAGCACCCGCTGGGCCTCCTCCTCGATCTGGCCGAAGCGGACCTGCGCCGCCTCGAGGGGCTCTCTCAAGAATTCCGGAACCTTCAGCTTCTCGATCCGCTGCATCTCGGCCATGTGGAACCTCCGGGTTTGGGCCGGCGTGGCGTTCCCGCCACCCCATCTGCCCCGACCGTAACGCGTCGCGTCAGGAGCCTCAAGCCCCTACCGCGCTGCGTCAACTTTCAGGCCCCTACATGGTTGTTCCCCGATGAGGGAACGTAAACGACCTGCCAGGGACGGCCGTACGTCAGAACGCACGCCTACCCCGCCGCCTTCCCGCCGCCCTGTCGGTGGTCTGCGCCGATTGCATCCGAAAGGGTGCTGAACTCGTCCCGCTCGAGCAGCCGGGCCAGGCCGGCGTTCACCCGGCCCACGAACCCGGGGCCCCCGTAGATGAGCCCCGTGTACGCCTGGACGAGCGTCGCGCCGGCCCGGATCTTCGCGTACGCGCCCTCCGCGTCCATCACCCCGCCCACCCCGACGATCGGGACCCGGCCGGCGGCGCGCGCGTAGCAGCGCCGGACCACGTCGGTGGCCAGCCGCTCCAGCGGCGCGCCGGAGAGCCCGCCCGCCTCGGCGGCGCGCGGGTGACGCTCGACCCCGGCCCGGGAGAGCGTGGTGTTGGTCGCCACGATCCCGGCGGCGCCGGCCGCGATGGCCACGTCCACCGCCTCGTCGAGCGCCTCGGGCGAGAGATCCGGCGCGAGCTTCACCAGGAGCGGCTTGCCCGGCGCCCGCTCCGCCAGGTGGCGCACGCAGGCGCGCAGCAGGCGATCCAGCGCGTCGCGCTCCTGGAGCTGGCGCAGCCCCGGGGTGTTCGGCGACGAGATGTTGACCACCAGGTAGTCGGCGTACGGGTGCAGCCGCTCGATGCACGCGAGGTAGTCGGCGGCGGCGTCCTCGTTCGGCGTCACCTTGTTCTTCCCGACGTTGATCCCGACCGGCCCGAGGCGCGCGGCCGGAGGCAGCGCCGCGAGCCGGCGCGCGCAGGCCTCCATCCCCTCGTTGTTGAAGCCCATCCGGTTGAGCAGCGCGCGGTGCTCGGGCAGGCGGAACAGGCGCGGGCGATCGTTGCCCGGCTGCGGGCGCGGCGTGATCGTCCCGATCTCGACGTGCGAGAAGCCCAGCCCGAAGAGCCCGGGCAGCGCCACGTCCCCCTTGTCGAAGCCGGCCGCCAGGCCCACCGGCCCGTCGAAGTCGAGCCCCATGCAGCGGACCGCGAGGGCGGGGATGGGCGCCGGCCGGCGCGCGCGCGCCACGGCGAGCGGGACGCGGTGCAGCGCCCAGTGCGCGAGGTGGTGCACGCGCTCCGGGTCGAGCTGGAACAGGACGGACCGCAGGGCTGGCCAGAGCATGGGGCGGCCTGCTTACACCAGCGGGGGGCCGCCTGTCAGCCCGCCTCCGCCCGGCGCGGCCGGCCGCCTAGGGCAGATCCGCGGTCATGACGACGGCGTCCTCGCCCTCCTCGGCGTAGTAGCCGGGACGGATCCCCACCTGGCGGTAGCCGAGCGAGCGGTACAGCTCGATGGCCGCCACGTTGGAGCGGCGCACCTCGAGCGTGGCGAGCACCGCGCCGCGGCCGCGGCCGATCCGGTGCCCCTCCAGCATGAGCGCGCGCCCCACCCCGCGGCGCCGCGCCTCCAGCGCCGTCGCGATGTTGAGGACGTGCAGCTCGTCGTGCACCAGCCAGAAGACGATGAAGCCGAGCACCACCTCGCCGCCCGGGCCGTCCTCCACCGCGAGCAGCGTGCTCGACCACGCGTGGCCGAGCTCGCGCTCGAGCAGCTGGCGCGACCACGGGTTGCGGAACCCGTCCTTCTCGATGTCCACCACGCGATCGAGATCCGCGGTCCGCATCGGGCGGAAGCGGAGCGCCGCGGCGGGGTCGGCCGGCCTGCGCACGTCAGCTCCCCCTGGCCGGCTCGCGGCGGAGCGCCGGGTCGAGCACGCGGATCTCGGCCCGGCCGCGCAGCTCGCGCACCAGCTCCTGCGCCTGCGCGCGGGCGCGCGCCTCGGCGAGCCCCGCGCGGACGGCGTCGCGCGAGCCGGCCGACGGCGCCGCCGCGCCGCGCGCCCGGAGCGCCGCGTCGACCTCGTCGTCGCCGACGCGCACCCCGCGGCCCACGCGCGTGCCGAGGTAGCGCTCCACCTCGAGCGTCCGGGCCAGCGACGCGGCCACGTCCTCCTCCCCCAGCTCGAACCGCGTGAGGAACCGGCGGTAGGCGTCGTCGTCCGCGAAGCGCCCGCGGAACCGCCGCAGCGCCGGCTCGAGCGCCTCGCGGTCCACCGCGTCCAGCCGCAGCCGGGCCGACTCGTCCGCCACCAGCATCTCGTCCAGCAGCCAGTCGAGCGTGGCGCGCAGCACCTCGGCGTCCAGCGGCCGGAACGCCGCCTCGGCGCCGCCGCGCGAGACGAGCGCGACGCGGGCCTCGGCCTCGAGCCGGGTGAGCGTGATGGGGCGGGGCGCCGCGCCGGCCGGGTTGCGCACCACCGCCACGACCTGCTCGACGACGCGCGCGCCCGGCGGCGGGGACGGGGCCGCCGCGGCCGCGGCGAGGAGCAGGGTGAGGAGCATGGGCCCCATTGTAGTCAGCGCGGGCCGCGTGGGGAGCCCGTCCGTGCGCGCCGCCCCGGCGCGGCGCGATTTGACCTCCCGCCCGGGAGCGTTACGTTTCCCCGCGTGCCAGAGCACGACCTCTACGAGATCATCGGAGTTCCACGCACCGCGACCCACGACGAGATCAAGCGCGCCTACCGCAAGCTCGCCAGGAAGTACCACCCCGACGTGAACCCGGGGGACAAGGCGGCGGAGGAGCGCTTCAAGGAGGTCACGGCGGCGTTCGAGGTGCTCTCCGACGAGAAGCGCCGGAAGCTGTACGACGAGTTCGGCCCGGACTCGCTGCGCTCCGGGTTCGACGAGAAGAAGGCCGAGCAGTACCGGCAGTGGAAGCGGCACGGCGCGCCGAACGGCGGGATGCCGTTCGACTTCGGCGACTTCTCCACGGTCAACGTGGGCGACTACGGCGCGTTCGACTTCGGGTCGATCTTCGGCGACCTGTTCGGCGGCGCGCGCGGCGGGCGGGTGCGGCGAGGCCCCATCCCTTCCCAGGGCGCCCACGCGGAGGCGGAGATCGCCATCGACCTGCGCGACGCGGTGCTCGGCGCCGAGCGCGACGTGCGCGTGGACGGGCGCACGCTGCGCGTGAAGATCCCGGCCGGCGTGACCGACGGCTCGCGCATCCGCCTGGGCGGCCAGGGCGGGCGCGGCGCCCACGGCGGTCCGGCCGGCGACCTGTACCTGGAGGTCCGGCTGCGCGCGCACCCGCACCTGCGGCGGGAGGGGCGCGACCTCTACCTCGATCTCCCCGTCACCATCCCGGAGGCCGCGCTCGGGGCCGAGGTGGAGCTGCCCACGTTCGAGGGCCCGGTCCGGCTGCGCGTGCCGCCGGGCGCGCAGAGCGGGATGCAGCTCCGGCTCCGCGGCAAGGGGATGCCGGACCTGCGGGGCGGGCCGCGCGGCGATCTGTACGCGGTGGTCCAGCTGCGCCTGCCGCCGGATGGGCCTGCGCTGCACAAGGCCGTGAAGCCGCTGGCCGAGCTGTACAAGGACGATCCGCGCGCGGGCATCTCGTTGTAGAACCTCGTGCCTCCGTCCGCTCCCGCGGGGGCCGGACGCTGGAGCGGGGGTTTCGGAGGTCGGATGGGACTGTTCGATCTGTTCGGGTCGAAGGAGGAGCGGGAGCAGAACCAGCTCCGCAAGCTCGCGAAGAAGCTCACCGAGCGCTACGGCCCGCCGGAGAACCGCCAGAAGGTGATCGAGCAGCTCGGGGAGATGGCCACGCCGGGCGCGCTGGGCACGCTCTGCCTGCGCTTCACCGTCCGCGCCGAGCCGGGCATCACCGACGACGAGGAGAAGGAGACCGCGCGCGGGATCCTGGTCGCCGCCGGCCAGGAGGCGCTCGGGCCGGTGGAGGCGTTCGTGCGCGAGCAGGAGTCGGGCATCGCCTGGGGCCTCCGGGTGCTCGCGCAGATCGCGCCGCCGGAGACGGTGATCGACGTGGTGGTGAAGGAGCTGACGCGCCTCTCCCGCTCCTACACCCGCGACCCCGAGAAGAAGCTGGTCCTGCTCACCTGGCTCGCGGAGCACGCCGGGCCCGAGGCCGACGCCGGCCTGGAGGCCGCGCTGCTCCCGCTGCTGGAGGACTTCTCCGACGACGTGCGCATCGCCGCGGCCCGGGTGCTGTCGGGGCGCGCGCCCAGCGAGCCGGCGCGCGACGCGCTCATCCAGCTGCTGCTGCGCGATCGCGACAACGCGCGCGTGCGCGGCGAGGTGCTGGAGGCGCTGGCGCGGCTCGGGGCCGACGTGAAGGGCCACCGGCCCAGCGTCGAGGCGCTGCTGGTCGAGCCGTTCTACCTGGACCGCGAGGGCCGGGTGAAGAAGCGCGGGTGACCTCGGACCCGCTCTCCGGCCCGCAGGCCAGGGATTTCCGGGCGGAATCCGCCCGCCAGCCGCCACCGCTGTAATACACTCGCGCGCCGTGACGAAGGCCTCGGATCCCCAGCCGGACGGCTCGACGCCGCCGCCGTCCGCGCCCGAGGGCACCGGGCTCGGCGAGGGCGGCGGCGTGCTGGGGCGGTGGTTCGCGCCGGTCAAGATCCCCCGCGACGCGGTCGCCACGCTGCGCGCGCTCGCCGCGCGCGGCAGCCTGGTGTTCGTGATGCGCTCGCCGGGCCTGCTCGGCTTCCTGTACCTGCGCTGGTTCCTGCGCCGCGCCGGCCTGCCCCCGCTCCGCGCGGCGCAGGGCTTCCACGGCCTGGCCGGCTGGCTCGCGCGGGTGCGGCGCACCCGCCGCGCGTTCGAGGACGCGGTCGCCGCCGGCGAGTCGAGCCTCGTGTTCCTCGGGCGCCCGGACGCCGAGAAGAACCCGCTCGCGGCGCTGGTGCGGCAGCAGCGGGACCTGTTCCAGCCGGTGTTCCTCGTCCCGGTGCTGCTGGTGTGGAGCCGGCGGGCGCAGCGGCTGCAGGGCTCGATCTGGGACGTGCTGTACGGCTCGCCCGAGTCGCCGAGCGCCTTCGCGAACGCCATCGCGTTCCTGCGCGCGTTCCGGCGCGCGGTCTTCGACGTGGGGCGCGCGCTCGACCTCAAGGAGTACCTGGCCCAGCGCGCCGCCGAGCCGGACGCCTCGGTGGCCCTGCGCGTGCGCGGCGCGCTCCACCAGCACCTCGCCCGCGAGTTCCGCACCGCGGTCGGACCGCCGCTCAAGGCGCCGTCCCGGGTGCGCGAGAAGGTGCTGCGCGATCGCTCGCTGCGCGCCGCCATCGAGGCGGTCGCCGCCGGGACCGGCCGCCCCGCCCAGGCGGTGGTGGCCGAGGCCGAGAAGGACCTGCGCGAGATCGCGAGCAACTACGACCCGGTCTTCGTCGGGGTGATGCGGGCCCTGCTCTCGTGGTTCTTCCGCCGGCTCTACACCAGCGTCGAGGTGGACGAGGAGGGCCTGGCCCGGCTGCGCCGCGCGGCGGGCGAGGCGCCCTTCGTGCTCTGCCCCAGCCACAAGAGCCACGTGGACTACCTGGTCCTCTCCTGGCTGCTGTACGAGAACGGGATGACGCCGCCGCACATCGCGGCCGGCATCAACCTCGCGTTCTGGCCGTTCGGCGCGATCGCCCGCCGCGGCGGCGCGTTCTTCATCCGGCGGCGGGTGAAGGGCGACCGCGTCTACACCGCGGTGCTGCGCGCCTACGTGAAGCACCTGCTGCGCGACCGCTTCCCGCAGGAGTTCTACGTCGAGGGCGGGCGCAGCCGCACCGGCAAGCTGCTGTTCCCGAAGACCGGCCTGGTGTCGATGGAGGTGGACGCCTGGCTGGACGGCGCCGCCGACGACGTGCTGTTCGTGCCGGTGGCGATCGACTACGAGCGGCTCATCGAGGCGTCCAGCTACGCGAACGAGCTGGCGGGCGGCGAGAAGCGCAAGGAGAGCCTGCGCGGCCTGCTGGGCGCGGCCCGCGTGCTCCTGCGGCGGTACGAGCGGCTGTACGTCCAGTTCGAGACGCCCATCTCGCTGCGCCAGGTGGCGGCCGAGCGGCTGGGGGCGCGCGCGGCGTCGCTCGCGGTGGACGAGGCCTGGGGCGGCGAGGCGGAGCGGCGCGCCGCGCCCGGCGCCGCCGGGGCGGGCGACGCCGCCGAGGCGAAGCGGCAGCTGGTGCAGGGGCTCGCGAACCGCATCGCCTACGGGATCAGCCGCGCCGTCACCATCACGCCGGTCGGGCTGGTGGCGGCGGCGCTGCTCTCGCACGTGCGGCGCGGCCTCGGGTCCGAGGAGGTGGCGCGGCGGGTCGAGCTGCTCCGCTACGTGGCCGCCGAGGGCGGGGCCCGCTTCGCGCGCGACCTCGCCGGCGCGCCCTCCGATCCGCGGCAGGCCGGGCCCATCGCCGACGCGGTGCGGCGCCTGGCGCGCGACGGGCTGGTGCGGGTGGAGGTCGCGGCGGGCGACACCATCTACCAGGTGGTGGACGAGAAGCGCCCCCTGCTCGACTACCACCGCAACGCGGTGATCCACCGCTACGTGGCGCCCGCGCTGGTGGCCTCGGCGGCGCGCGCCGGCGGGACGGGCGGCTCGACGGCGGCGGAGGTCCGCGATCGGGCGCTGTGGCTGTCCCGCCTGTTCAAGCTCGAGTTCATGTACCGGAGCGGCGCGAGCTTCGACGAGATCTTCGAGTCGAACCTCGCGTTCCTGGTGCGGGTGCGGGCGGTGGACTGCGACGCGGGCCGGGTGCTGCCCGGACCGGAGACCACCGCCCTCGCCTTCCTCGCCGACCTGGTCCGCGCGTACCTCGAGGCCTACCACCTCGCCGCCGCGGCCGCCCTCGCGGCGCTCGGGTCCGACGCACCGCGGCAGGCGCCGCTCGACCGGCGAGCGCTGGTCCGCGAGGCGCTCGAGCGAGGCCGGGGCGAGTTCCTCTCCGGCCGGATCGCGCTCCGCGAGACGCTCTCCAAGGCGACGCTGGAGAACGCGGTGGAGTGGCTGATGGCGCAGCGCGTGATCGTCGAGGAGGCGGGCAAGCTGCGCCTCGCCAGCCCGGCCTCGGTCGCGGAACTCCGCGCCATCATGGACGGAATCGCTCCGCATCTGGCGATGTGAGAAGCGTTCCGCCCCTTCCCCACGGGGCCGCGCTCGCGTTACTCTGCGCCACCCACAGCAGGTGTGTCGCAGCACTCTCGGTCGTACCCGCGCTTTCCGTGACAAGCAGCAGGAACCTAGGAGGCTGAACGCATGTCGGATCGGATTCTCCACAAGGGCCTCAAGGCGAAGGTGATGTCCGCCGAAGAAGCCGCCGGACTCATCCACAACGGCGCCATCCTCGGCATGTCGGGCTTCACCGGCGCCGGCTATCCCAAGGCCGTGCCCATCGCGCTCGCCAAGCGCGCCATCGAGGAGCGGATGAAGGGCAAGGCCTTCAAGGTCACGGCCCTCACCGGCGCCTCGACCGGCCCCGAGCTGGACCAGGCCATGGGCCTGACGGAGTCGGTCAGCTTCCGCTTCCCGTACAACGGCGACGCCGTCATGCGGCAGAAGATCAACGAGGGCGTGATCGAGTACCAGGACATGCACCTGAGCCACGCCGGCTCGCTGGTGCGCTACGGGTACTACGGGCGCCCCGACAACAAGATCGACTTCGCCGTCATCGAGGTCACGAAGATCAAGGAGGACGGCTCGATCGTCTTCTCGTCCTCGTGCGGCGCGAACACCGCCTACTTCGACGTCGCGGAGAAGTACATCCTCGAGGTCAACGAGTGGCAGGACGAGCGGATGGAGGGGATGCACGACATCCTCGGCGTCGCCGGCCGCCACGGTGAGCGGACGCCGATCCCGATCCTCCGGGCCGACGATCGCGTCGGGTCGCCCACGCTCAAGATCGACGTGTCGAAGGTCGCGGCGGTGGTGGTCACCAACAACCCCGACCGCAACGCGCCGTTCAAGGCCCCCGAGGCGGATCACAAGCGGATCGCCCAGCACATCCTCGACTTCCTCGACGGCGAGGTGAAGGCCGGCCGGCTCCCGAAGAGCCTCACCCCGCTGCAGTCGGGCGTCGGGAACATCGCGAACGCGGTGCTCGTCGGCCTGAACGAGGGGCACTTCGAGAACATGATGAGCTACACCGAGGTGATCCAGGACGGCATGCTGGACCTCCTCGACTCCGGCAAGCTCAAGATCGCGTCGGCGACGGCGTTCTCGGTCTCGCCCGAGGGCCAGGAGCGGTTCAACAAGAACATCGACCGCTACCGCAAGCAGATCATCCTGCGCCCGCAGGACGTGTCGAACCACCCCGAGGTCATCCGGCGCCTCGGCTGCATCGCGATGAACGGGTTCGTGGAGGCCGACATCTACGGCCACGTGAACTCGACCCACATCGTGGGCAAGGGCATCGAGAACGGCATCGGCGGGTCGGGCGACTTCGCCCGCAACTCGGCGTACACGATCTTCATGTCCCCGTCGGTCGCGAAGGGCGGGAAGATCTCGGCCATCGTCCCGTTCGCGTCGCACATCGACCACACGGAGCACGAGGTCAACGGCATCGTGACCGAGTACGGCTTCGCCGACCTGCGCGGGAAGAGCCCGAAGCAGAAGGCGAAGGAAGTCATCGAGAAGTGCGCGCACCCGGACTGGCGCCCGATCCTCTGGGACTACTACAACCGCTCGCTGAAGGGCGGCAGCTTCGGGAAGCACACGCCGCACATGCTCAAGGAGGCGTTCTCCTTCCACACGCGCTACCTCGAGACGGGCGACATGCGCCCGAAGAAGTAGCCGGCCTCCCACAGACCGTCGCAGGCGCGGCGGCCGTCCTCCCGGGCGGCCGCCGTTCCATTTTCCGGCGGCGCCTCGCCGCCGCCGCGCTAGGCTCCCGGCCATGCCCGAGCTCGATCTGCAGCGCGCGATGGAGACCGCCCGCGCGGCGGTGGAGGCCGCCTCCGCGGCCAGCCTCGCCCACTTCCGCCGCGGCGTGCGCGTGGAGCGCAAGCCGGACCGCAGCCCCGTCACCGCGGCCGATCGCGAGTCGGAGGCGGCGGTGCTGGCGGTGGTGCGCGCCGCGTTCCCGGACCACGGCTTCCTGGGCGAGGAGACCGGCGAGCACGCCGGCAGCGCCGAGACCCGCTGGATCGTGGACCCGCTCGACGGCACCAAGGGCTTCACCCGCGGGCGCGGGTTCTGGGGCCCGCTGGTCGCGTGCGAGCACCGCGGCGAGATCGTGGCGGGCGCGATGGCGCTGCCCGCGCTCGGCGAGGTGTACTGGGCGGCGCGCGGCCAGGGCACCTGGCTCCGCGCCGGCGACGCCGCCCCGGCGCGGCTGCGCGTCTCCGGCCTCGCCGCCTGGGAGGACGCGACGCTGTCGCTGGGCGAGCCGCACGTCCTGTTCCGGCCGCCCATGCTGGAGCGCGTCGCGGCGCTGGCGATCTCGGCGCAGGCGGCGCGCTGCTACGGCGACCTGGCCGGCTGCGCGCTGGTGCTGAAGGGCGAGGCCGAGGCCTGGGTCGAGGCGGGCGTGAACCTGTGGGACCTCGCCCCGCTGAAGATCCTGGTGGAGGAGGCGGGCGGCCGCTTCACCGACCTCGACGGGAGGCCGACGGTCGCGTCGGGGAGCTGCGTGGCGTCGAACGGGCTCCTGCACGACCACGTGCTGCGGGCGCTCTCGGGGCGGTGAGCAGCTTGCGGACGATGGGCCGGGTCGGGCTGCGCCGCAGCACCTCCTCGAACCCGGCGGCGCGGAAGGTGGAGGCGAGGCCGGTGTAGAGGAACGCGGAGGCGGTCGCGCCGCGCGGCTCCACCGGGTACGCCTCCAGGATCGACGCCCCCGCCTCCGGGGCGTGGCGCTCGGCCCCCGCGATGAGCGCGCGGGTCACGCCGCGGCGGCGGTGCGAGCGCGCCACGTAGAAGCAGGTGATCGACCAGACCGGCTCCGCGTCCACCGGGGCCAGGATCCGCGAGGCGCCCAGGCGCGGGTACTCGGCGCGCGGCGCGAGCGCCACCCAGCCCACCGGCGTGTCGCCGTCGTACGCGAGCAGCCCGGGGACCGTGCCGCCGGAGACGTGCGCCCGCAGCGCGCGCCGGTTGCCCTCGCCCTTCCCTTCCGCCCAGGCGGCGCGCGGGAGCCGCCACCACATGCACCAGCAGCCGGCGCAGGCGCCGTTCGGCCCGAACAGCCGCTCCAGGTCGGCCCAGCGCTCCGGCGAGGCCGGCTGGATCTCGAGGCGGGCGCCGGTCATTGCACCCGCCGGAACAGGTCCACCACCGCGCCGGCCCGGCCGGCCACCCGGGCCCGCCCGCGGGCCCACTCGCGCAGCGCCTTGATCTGCTCCTCGTAGGTCCGGAACAGCGGGACCAGGTCCTGCGCGACGCGGCGGAGGTCGGCGCTCTCGAGCTCGCGCCCGAGCGCGTAGGCGCGGTGCAGCGCCCCGATCACCACCTGCTCCAGCTCCGCGCCGGAGTAGTCGGCGCACAGCTCGGCGATGGCGGCCACGTCCACCGTCCCGGGCTCGCGGCCGCGGCGCCGCAGGTGCAGCGACAGGATCTCGCGGCGCGCCTCCGGGTCCGGCAGGTCCACGAAGAACAGCTCGTCGAAGCGCCCGCGGCGCAGCAGCTCCGGCGGCAGCCGCGAGACGTCGTTCGCGGTCGCCACCACGAACACCGGCCCCTTGCGCTCCTGCAGCCAGGTGGAGAACGCCCCCAGCAGGCGCGCGGCGCGCGGCTCGCCGCCGTCGCCCGGCGCGCTGCCCGCGAAGCCCTTCTCGATCTCGTCCACCCAGAGCGCCACCGGCGCGAGCGCCTCCGCCGCCTCCAGCGCGCGCGCCAGCCCCTCCTCGGCGCCGGTCTGCGCGCCCAGCACGCGCGGCAGGTCCAGCCGCAGCACCGGCACGCCCAGGCGCGCGGCCGCCGCCTTGGCCGCGAGCGACTTCCCGCAGCCCTGCACGCCCACGAGCAGCACGCCGCGCGGCGGCGGGAGCCCCCAGCGCGAGGCGTCCGGGTCGAACGCGAGCGCGCGCTCGTCCATCCAGGCCTTGAACGCGCCCAGCCCACCCAGGTCCTCCGGGCGCTCCGCCGCCTCGACCAGCTCGAGGCCGAGGTCGCGCGCCAGCAGCCGCTTCTTCTCGGCCGCCACCGCGGCGATGCCCTCCGGCCCGAGCGCCGCGTCGCGGCGCAGCGCCCGCGTGAACGCGCGGCGCGCCTGGGCCTCCGACAGCCCGCGCGCCGCCACCAGCGCGCGGTGGCGCACGTCCGCCGGGAGCGGCGGCGGCGCGGCCGGGTGCGCCAGCCCGGCCTGGACCACCTCGAGCAGCGCGCCCAGCTCGGCGTCGTCCGGGAGCGGCACGCGGATCACCGCCGCGTCCGTGCCGAGCCCGTCCGGCAGCGCCAGGCGCGGGGCCACCACCGCCAGGCACCGCCCCTCGGCCGCCAGGCGGGGCAACGCGTCGCGGAGCTGGCGCGCCACCGCGGGCGAGGCGAGCGCGTGGTGGAAGTCGAGCGCCACCGCCAGGAACGGCGCCGGCGCGCGCAGGAGCGCGTCGAGCAGCGCCGCGGGCTCCTTGGCGCCCGGCGCCACCGGGTCGAGGCCGCGGTGCGAGGACCACACCGCGCAGCGCGCGTCGAACGCGGCGGCCGCGGCCTGGCACGCGGCCACGGCGCGGTCCTCCTCCGGCGTGACCAGGTAGAGGACCGGGGTGCCCGCCGACCACAGCTCGGCGATCTCGGAGGAGACGCTCATGGCTCGCTCACCGTGGGTTCGGGGATCCGGGCCGCCCGGCTCACGGCGCCGCCTCGGCGTCGGCGGTGGCGCGCATCGCCTCCTCGAAGGAGGTGACGCCCGCGGCCACCTTGCGCACCGCGTGCTCGCGCAGCGGGCGCAGCCCGTCCTGCCGGGCGGTGCGGAGCAGCACCTCGGGCGTGGCGCCCTCCGCCACCAGGTGGCGCAGGCGCGCGTTCACCGGCAGGACCTCGAAGATGCCGCTGCGCCCGTAGTAGCCGGTGAACCGGCACTTCGGGCACCCGCGGCCGCGGCGGGCCAGCAGCTTGCCGGCGTGGTCCTCGGGGTGCGGCACGCCCAGCGCCTGCACCTCGTCCGCCGTGAGCGGCACGTCCTCGGCGCAGGAGGGACACACCTGGCGGACCAGCCGCTGCGCGGCGATGCCGGTGAGCGTGGCGGCGATGAGGAAGCTCGGCACGCCCAGGTCGCGCAGGCGGGCCACCGCGCTCACCGTGTCGTTCGTGTGCAGCGTGGTCAGCACCATGTGCCCGGTGAGCGCCGCCTGGACCGCCTGGGCGGCGGTCTCCGCGTCGCGGACCTCGCCCACCATCACCACGTCCGGATCCTGGCGCAGCACGTGGCGCAGCGCCTCGGCGAAGCCGGTGCCGGTCTTCTGGTTGGCGGCGATCTGGTTGAAGTCCTCGTGGACCATCTCGATGGGATCCTCGATGGTCACCACGTTCACCTCGGGCGAGGCGAGCGCCTGCAGCGCCGAGTAGAGCGTGGTGGTCTTCCCGCTGCCGGTGGGGCCGGTCACGATCACCAGGCCGTGCGGCCGCAGCAGCCAGCGCTCGAACTGGTCGCGCTCGTCGGGGAGGAACCCCAGCTCGGAGAGGTCGCGCACCAGCACGGTCGGGTCGAGCACGCGGATCACCACCTTGTCGCCGAAGGTGGTGGGGACGGTCGAGACGCGCAGCTCCATCTCGGCGTCGCCGCGGGCGGTGCGGATGCGCCCGTCCTGCGGGCGCTTCAGCGCGATGTCGAGCCGGCTCATGATCTTGAACCGGTTGGCGATGGCGCCGTGCACCGCCTTCGGGATGCGGTGGACCGGGTGGAGCACGCCGTCGATCCGCATGCGGATGATCGACTCCTCCCGCCGCGGCTCGAGGTGGATGTCGCTGGCCCGCTGCTCGAACGCGTAGTGCAGCAGGTACTCGACCGCCGCGACCACCGGCTCGCTCGACGCCTCCAGCGCGTCGATGCCGGACAGGTTGACGAACTGCTCGAGGTTCGTGACGTCCGGGGCGCCGCCGCCGCCCTCCAGCTCGACGCGGGCCTGCGAGATCTGCTGGCGGAACCCGTACACCTCGGCGATGGCGCGGTGGATGTCCGACGGCGACGAGAGGACCGCCTCGACCTCGGCGCCGATGAGGCCGCGCAGGTTCTCCAGCAGCTCGCGGTCGAACGGGTTCGCGGCCGCCACCACCAGCGAGCCGTTGCGGCGCTCCAGCGGGAGCACCGCGTGCTTGCGCGCGAAGGGGCGCGACAGCGTCCGGGTGATGAGCTGGGCGTCGAGCTTCAGCGGGTCGATCTTGCGGTACGGGATCCCCACCGCCTTCGCGACGGCCTGCGTGGCCTTGTCCTCGTCCACCAGCTCGGCGTCGCGCCGGGCGTCCGGGAACTCGAAGGAGGCGAGCACCTCGACCGGCGAGAGCTCGGCGCGCCGCAGCGCCCGGCCGCCGCTGCGGGAGGCGCCGTCGCGGAGCAGGCGCGCGCGCTGGACGCCCTCCCGGGCGGTGGCGGTGCGGCGCGCGTCGTCGGTGAGGATCCCCTCCCTGGCGAGGAGATCGGCCACGAACTCGAGGGTGTAGTCGGTAGCGCGGTAGGTCCTTGGCACGCCGCGGGATTCTACCGCGGCGCCGGCGCGCGACCCAGCCCGCGCACCGGCCGGCGTGTGGGTGCGGCGACGCCGGCGTGCGCGCGCCTGGGCGCGGCGTTCCTGGTGGGTGGACTCGCCCGACCGGGCGAGCGGCTCAGATCCCTCAACCGACCGGGCCGCAGCCGCGCGCGGGCGCGCCGCCGCCGTCCGAGCCGGTCCGCGCCGCCGCCGGGCGGGACATCTGCCGGGACACCTCGCGGCCGCCGCAGGCCGGGCACGCGACCTCGGCCTCGTCGGACCGCCGGATGATGAGCGTCTCGAAGGACTTGGCGCAGCGGGCGCAGGCGTACTCGTAGATGGGCATCGCCGGATCTGAGCCGGCCCGGGCCGGAAGGGTTCAGCCGCGGGCGGGCGCCGGCCTCCCGCCGCCCGGCGGCGCGCGCCGCTCGCGCAGCACCTCCGCGGTCTCGGCCTCGATGGTGCTCCGCGCCAGGGTGATCGCGGCGATGACCAGCACCGCCATGGCGGCCAGCATCGCCACCCCCAGGCCGAACACCAGCACCGGCAGCTCCGGCGGGACCCGCCAGTACGCCTGCGCCAGCCACAGCAGCGAGGTGACCACGAACGCGAACAGCGCGCCGTAGTTGAGCAGCAGCGCCCGCGAGTAGAGGCCGTGGCGGCGGTCCAGCACCTCCACCTGCTCCGCCACCGCCGCCCGCCGGGTCGCGTGCGGCGGGAGGGCGCGCCACTCGCGCGCCAGCTCGCGGAGCCGCGCGGCCATGCGGGCGGTCTGGTTGTCGAGGCCGAGCGCGATGAGCCCGCAGGCGGAGACCATCACCGCCGGCGTCACCGCCGCCGCGATCTGCTGGAGCGCGCCCACCGGCGTCCAAGATGGACACGGGCGGGCGCGCCGCCGCGCCGCTCCCCTCCCCTGCGGCCGGGGGAGCGGGCGCCGGCGCGGGCGCTACCGGCGCCGGCCGCCCTTGCCGGCCCGGGTCGGTCGCCGGGCGCGGGGCGCCTCCGGCGCGGTCGGGCCCGGCGTGCCCATGAGCCGCGCGCGATCCCGGTCGTAGAGCCGGATCGCGTCGCGGAGCACCTCGAGCGCCTCGGAGCGCCCCTGCGGCGCGCGGACCAGCACCTTCTTGTTCTCGAGCGCCTTGTAGTCCTGGAAGAAGCGCTGCAGCTCGCGCAGGCGGTGCTGCGGCAGCTCCGAGACGTCCGAGTAGTCGGCGTAGTTCGGATCGTCGGCGTGGACGGCGATGAGCTTGTCGTCCTGCCCCTTGTCGTCGCGCATCTGCATCACGCCGATCACCTTCGCCTGCATGATGGCGAGCGGCTGGATCTGCTCGGAGCAGAGCACCAGGATGTCGAGCGGGTCGCCGTCGTCGCAGTAGGTGCGCGGCACGAAGCCGTAGTTCGCCGGGTAGTGCACGGCGGAGAACAGGATCCGGTCCACGAGCAGCAGCCCGGACTTCTTGTCCAGCTCGTACTTCACCTTCGAGCCGGTGGGGATCTCGATGATGGCGGGGATCGGATCCTCGACGAAGCGAGGCAGCTCCACGTCGTGCCACGGGTGATAGGCCACTGCGGTGCTTCCTTTCAAGGGCGCGGGCGCGCCGGATCAGATGCCCGCGCCGTGCGCGAAGCGCTGCTCCCGGACCTCGGCCTGGGTGACGCGGCTGCCGGGCGGCAGGCTGGAGGTGACCCAGACGTTGCCGCCGACCGACGACCCCTTGCCGATGGTGATCCGGCCGAGGATGGTGGCGCCGGCGTATACCACGACGTCGTCCTCGACGATGGGGTGGCGATCGATTCCCTTGATCGGGTTGCCGTTCTCGTCCAGCGGGAAGCTCTTCGCGCCCAGGGTGACGCCCTGGTACAGCCGCACCCGGTCGCCGATGACCGAGGTCTCGCCGATGACCACGCCGGTGCCGTGGTCGATGAAGAAGCGCTCGCCGATCCGCGCGCCGGGGTGGATGTCGATGCCGGTGAGCGTGTGCGCGTGCTCGGTGATGATGCGCGGGATGAGCGGCACGCCCAGCACGTGGAGCTCGTGGGCGATGCGCTGGTTCGTCACCGCCATCATCCCCGGGTACGCGAAGATCGCCTCGTCGCGGCTCTTCAGCGCCGGGTCGCCCTCGTAGGTCGCCTCGACGTCGGAGGCGACCAGGCGCCGGATCGCCGGGACGCGCCCGAGGAACGCCTTGGTGATCGCCTGCGCCTCCTCGAAGCAGTGCGTGCAGCCGTTCAGGTCGTGCCGCTCGGTGAACGCGAAGCCGCGCCGGATCTGCTCCTCCAGCGCGCGCATGGCCCGGGCCAGGGTGGCGCCCACGAAGTAGTGCAGGCTCTCGTCGTGCAGGTCGCTGGTCCCGAAGTAGCCCGGGAACAGCACCGCCCGCAGGTCCTCCACCACCCGGATGACCGCCTCGCGCGACGGCAGCGTCACCCGCCCGCCGGCGCCGAACGCCGCCGCCGCGTCGCGGCAGAGCGCGTCCACCACCGGCGCGAGCGCCACCTGGTCCACCGCCGGAGCCGCTGGAGCCTTCACGCCGTCGCTCACTTCACGTCCTCCCAGAGCCAGGTCGAGAGGTAGCGCTCCCCCGTGTCCGGCAGGACCGCCACCACCAGCTTGCCCGCGTTCTCCGGCCGCCTCGCCACCTCGCGCGCCGCCCAGGCCACCCCGCCGTCGGAGATGCCCGACAGGAGCCCCTCCTCGCGGCAGAGCCGGCGGGCCATGTCCCCGGCGTCCTCGTGACGGACGGTGACGATCTCGTCGAGCAGCTTCGGGTCCAGCACCTTCGGCACGAACCCGGCACCCCAGCCCTGGATCTTGTGCGGCCCCGGCTTGCCGCCGGAGAGCACGGGCGAGTCCGCCGGCTCGGCGGCCACGATGCGGAGGGACGGCCTGCGCGGCTTCAGCACCTGCGCGCAGCCGGTGACCGTGCCGCCGGTCCCGGTGGCGCACACCAGCACGTCCACCTTGCCGTCGGTGTCGCGCCAGATCTCCTCGGCGGTGGTGCGCCGGTGGACCTCGGGGTTGGCCGGGTTCTCGAACTGCTGGAGGACGAGGTAGCGCGGGTCCTTCGCCGCGAGCTGCTCGGCCCGCTGGATGGCGCCCTTCATCCCCTCGGCGCCGGGCGTCAGGATGAGCTCGGCCCCGAGCGCCGCCAGCAGCTTGCGCCGCTCGATGCTCATGGTCTCGGGCATGAGCAGCGCGAGCTTGTAGCCCTTCGCCGCCGCGACGCACGCCAGGCCGATGCCGGTGTTGCCGCTGGTCGGCTCGAGCAGGATCGTGTCCGGCCCGATCTTCCCCTCGCGCTCCGCCGCCTCGATCATCGACAGGCCGATGCGGTCCTTCACGCTGCCCGCCGGGTTCTGCATCTCCAGCTTGGCCGCGACCACCGCCCCTGCCCCGTCCATCACGCGGTTCAGCCGCACCAGCGGCGTGTTGCCGATGAGCTTCGTGACGTCGTCCGCGATCCGCATGTCGTCTCCTCGGGAGCCACGACCTTATCAAACCGGCCGGTCGCCGTCCGACTTAAGCCGCGGGCTCCGGGGACGCATCCTCGTCGGCCAGCGCGGCGTCGATCTCCGCCTCGGTGGCGGCGGCCACCGCCTCCGGGCTCGCGTCGGTGGGACCCCCGCCGGGCGCGGCGGCGGGCGCGCCGGACGGCTCGTCCGCGGCGATCGGCGGCGCGTCCGGTCGGTGGAAGAACGCGTGCACGGCCGCCGCCTGCCTCGGCCCGAAGCCCTCCACCTGCGCGAGCTCCTCGGGCGTCGCCTCCCGGACGCGGCGCAGCGCGCCGAAGTGGCGCAGCAGCGCCCGCTTGCGGCCCTCCCCGATCCCCGGGATCTCCTCGAGGACGCTCTGGAAGTTCCGCTCGCGCCGCAGCTTGCGGTGGAACGTGATGGCGAAGCGGTGCGCCTCGTCGCGCAGCCGGGCCAGCAGGAACAGCTCCGCCGAGTTCTGCCGCAGCACCACCGGGTCCTTGCGGCCGGGCAGGAACACGCGCTCCGGGCTGCGCGCCAGCTCGGACACGAAGCCCTTCTCCGCCGCCTCGGCCGCGTCCGCCAGGCGCGCCTCCGCGCGCCGCCCGCGCCGGCCCACCACCCGCGCCGTCCCGAGCGACGGGCCGTCCACCAGCCGGCTCTTGGCGAGCCCCACCAGCTCGACGAACGGCGCGTCGGGGTTGCCCGGCGACGGGCGCGTCGGGACGCCCAGGTCCTTCGCCGCCGCCAGCGCCGCGTTGAGCTGGCCCTTCCCGCCGTCGATCACGATGAGGTCGGGCAGCTGCCCCTCGCCCAGCGCCCGCCGCAGCCGGCGGGTGATGACCTCGTGCAGCATGGCGAAGTCGTCCTGCCCCGCCACCGCCTTCACCTTGTAGCGGCGGTAGTTCGCCTTGTCCGGCTCGCCGTCCTTCATCGACACGCCCGAGCCGACCGCGAGCGCGCCCTGGAACGTCGAGATGTCGTAGCACTCCATCCAGCGCGGCGGCCGCGCCAGGTGCAGCGCCCGCTCCACGGCGGCCAGCGCCTGCTCGCGCCGCTCGTCGTGCTCGTGCCAGGCGCGGAACCCCTGCTCCGCGTTGCGGCGGGCCACGTCGAGCAGGTCGGCCTTGGCCCCGCGCTGCGGGGTGAGCAGCCGCACCCGCCGCCCGCGCCGCTCCGAGAGCACGTCGGCGAGCGCCTCGGCCTGGACCGGCTCGAGCGGCACCAGGATCTCGTCCGGCGCGTCGGTGTGCTCGTAGTAGAGCGACAGGAACGAGGACAGGATCTCCTCGTCGGGGAACTCCTGCTCGCGGAACGGGTGCGCCTGCGCGTCCTGCAGCTTGCCGGCGCGCATCGAGAGCACCTGCACCACCAGGTCCGGCCCCTCGCGGTAGAGTCCGATGACGTCGCGGTCGCCCCGGTCCGCCATGAGCACCCGCTGCTTCTCCAGGCTCCGCTCCACCGCCTGGAGCTGGTCGCGCAGCCGCGCCGCCTCCTCGAACCGCAGCCCCGCCGCCGCGCCGTCCATGCGCCCGCGCAGGCGCTCCACCAGCTCGCCCTCGCGGCCCTCCAGGAACTCCACCGCGTCCTCCACCGATTGCCGGTACTCCTCCGCCGCCACCTCGTAGACGCAGGGCGCCGGGCAGCGGTGGATCTGGTACAGGATGCAGGGCCGCTTGCGGTGGTCGAAGACGTGATCGCTGCAGGTCCGGAGCTGGAAGTGCCGGTTCACCATCCGCAGCGTCTCGCGGATGGACGAGGCCGAGGAGTACGGGCCGAAGTAGCGCGCCCCCGGCTGCCGCTTCTCCCGGGCGCGCCGCACCTCCAGGCGCGGGTACGGGTGGCGCTCGTCGAGCTTCAGGACGATGAAGTCCTTGTCGTCGCGCAGCCGGACGTTGAAGCGCGGGCGGTGCTTCTTGATGAGCTCGTTCTCGAGGAGCACCGCCTCCTTCTCGGAGCGGGTGACGATCACCTCGAGGTCGCCGAGCAGCTCGTCGAGCAGCGCCACGAACGCGCGCTGGTCGCCGCGGCCCGGGTCGAAGTAGGAGCGCACGCGCGACCGCAGGCTGGACGCCTTGCCGACGTAGACCACCTCGCCGGCCCGGTCCTTCATGAGGTAGCAGCCCGGCTCGGCCGGCAGCTCGTCCAGCTTCCTGCGCAGGTTCGCGTCCATCCGGGCAAGGAATTACCCGGAAACGGGGCGCGGATCACGCCCGTCCGCCCGGGCGGGCGGCGGGCGGGCGTCCGTGCGCCGCCGCCGCCCGCCGGCCCGCTAGCGCAGCGCGGCGGCGATGGCCTCGAGCTGCGCGCCGGAGAGGTCCTTCAGGCCGGCCATGGAGCCCAGCCCCGCGATCGCGGCGGAGATCTGCGCCGCGGTGCGGCCCCGGACCGCCGAGGCGGCCAGGGCGCCGTGGCAGGCGGCGCATCGGGCCGCGTACAGGGCCGCGCCGTCCGGCGCCGGGCCGGCGGTCGGGCCCGAGGGGACGCGGACCGCGAGCTGCTCGGCCGTGAACGACGCGCCGTAGTGGTACACGATCTCCGGCCCGCCGTAGCCGCCGCCGCCGTCCGGCAGGTGCTCCGCCTCGAGGAAGGTCGGGTGCGGCTGCGCGTTCACGAACGCCGCCACGTCGAGCGCCTCCTGATCGGTGAGCGTCAGCTCCTCCGCGGGCGGCATGTTGAACTGGATCCAGCTGCCCGCCTGGACGTCGTTCGCCATGCCCGCGCCCTTGTTGTACGCGCGCTCGCCCCAGACCGGCGGCGCGCCCACGATGCCCTCCCCGTGCACGCCGTGGCACGGCGCGCAGCGCGAGTCGTAGATCGACGCGCCGTTCGCGGCCACCGCCTTGCCGGCGAGGGCCATGGCCTTGATGGCCGGGTTGGGGAAGGACCGGTTCAGCGAGGAGACCGCGCGGTCCGGGTTCGGCTGCAGCGGGAAGCCCTGCGACAGCCAGTTGATGTAGGAGACGATCGCGAGCAGCGCCTCCGAGTTCTCCGGGAGCCGCGTCCCGTTCATGCTCCGCATGAAGCAGCCGTTCACGCGATCCTGGAGCGTGATCACGCCGCCGTCGCGGTCGTTGAACGCCGGGAAGGACGCGGCCGCACCGATGAACGTGGAGGCGATGGCCTTCTTCCTCCCCGCGTCCAGGTGGCACGAGCTGCAGGTGAGCCCGGACGCGGCGACGTACGGCGCCGTGAGCGGGTGCGTGTTCGTCTCGCGCAGCAGCTTCTCGCCGAGCTCGATCATGTAGGCGAGCTCCTGCCGCGTGCCGCTGCTCCGCGGGAGCGCCGCGGGCGGGTCGGGCATCGCCGCCACCTCGGCCCGGCGGGCGGCGAGGTACGCGGCCTGCGGATCCGCCGGCGCGGGCGCCGGCTGCGGATCGGCGGGGGACGGCGCCGCCGCGGCCGCGGTGCGCGAGCGCGGCTCGCTGCAGGCCGCGAGGGCCGCGAGGGACAGGTTCGCCGCGACGAGCGCGGCGGCACGGGATGGACGGAGCATGGTGGCCTCCTTCGCCGGGCGCGCAGGCGCCGGCGTGGCCCGCCTCGCGGGCACGGCCGGTGCCTCTTTCCAGGCGCGTGCCGCCGGGGCGCCGGTGGTAAGCTCCCGCGGCACCAAGCGGATTTTTACAGCGCGCCGCCGGGGCCGGACCGGAGGATTGCAGGATGCAACGCGAGGACGCGCCGAGGTTGCAGGAGCGCAACGGTCCCGCCCGCCGGGCCGGGATCGGCGCCCGGATGCTCGCGACGATGCTGGGCGTGGGCATCCCGTCCTTCGTCGCGTTCTCGCTGGTCGTGCTCGGCGTGGCCGAGGGCCTGGTGCGCAGCCGCACCGAGTCGCACATCCGGACGCTCGCCGCCGGATCGGCGCGCGAGGTCCAGGAGCTGGTCCGGCACGGTGAGCGCACCGCGGCCGCCCTGGCCGCCTCGCCCGAGGTCGCCGCCGCGCTCGCGGCCGCGGAGCGGGGCCGGACGGACGGCGCCGCGTTCGCGGCGGTGACGGCGATCTTCCTGGCGGCGCAGCGGCTCGACCCGGCCCTGCAGGCCGTCCGCGTCGTGGACGCCGAGGGGAACGAGGTCCTCAAGATCCGCGAGGGCAAGGTGAGCGCCCCCACCTCGGCGCGGCGCGGGCCGCTCGGCCTGCCCGCGATCCAGTCGATCCGCGGCCGCCCGTTCTTCGAGGAGGCGGTCCGCGCGGCGCCCGGGACCGTGATCGTCTCCAACCTCGAGCGCGGGCGCGTGGAGGGCGAGGAGGCGTGGTGCCCCGCCATCGTCCGCTTCGCGACGCCGCTGTCGTTCCCCTCCGGCGCGCGCGCTGGCGTGCTCGTCGTGAACGTCTGGGGCGCCCAGGTCGGCGCGCTGCTGAACCGGCTCATCCCGCCCGAGCAGGGCTCCGCGTTCCTGGTGGAGCGGAACCTCGCCGAGGCCGAGCGCTCCGGCATCTACCTGTTCCACCCCGACGGCGGCTGCGAGTTCGGCAACCAGACCGGGACGCACGTCACCGCCTGGAGGCAGTACCCCGAGGACGTGGTCCGGTCGTGGATGTCCAGCGACGCCGGGCTCGGCGTGCAGCCCGGGACCGGCGACCTCCTCGCGCACGTCTACTACTCGCCGTACGGGCGCGCGGACCGCGGGTGGGTGATCGTGCTGGCGGCGCGCGAGGCGCACTTCGCGCGGCCGGTGGCGCGCCTGCGCGCGACGGTGGTCGGGCTCTCGGTGGTGGTGCTCGCCGGCATGGTGCTCGCCGCCCTGCTCATGTCGCGCACGCTCACCCGGCCGCTGCGATCGCTCGCCGACGGCGTCCGCCGCCTGGGCGAGGACCTCTCGGTGCGGGTGCCGGTGGGCGGCGGCCGCGAGATCGCGGTGGTGGGCGAGGCGGTGAACCGGATGGCGGCGGTGATGCGGGAGCACCTGGCCGAGCGCGAGCGCTCCGAGCGGCAGCTCCGCGAGACCGAGAAGCTCGCGTCGATCGGCGAGATGGCGGCCGGCCTCGCCCACGAGCTCAACACCCCGCTCTCCAACATCCGGGCGCTCGCGTCGCTGGCGAAGCGCGACCTCGAGGCCGGGCCGGCGGACCCGCGGGCGCTCTCGCAGGACCTCGCCGACGTGACCGAGCAGACGCGCCGCTGCAGCGCCATCATCCAGGGCCTGCTCCGCTTCGCGCGGCGGCAGCCGCCCGCGCTCGCCGCCCACGACGTGGACGGGCTGGTGCGGGGCGCGCTGGAGCTGGTGCGGCTGCGGGCCGAGGGCAAGGGCGTGGCGCTCGCGTTCCAGCCCGGGCCGGCGCGGCCGGCCGTGGTGGACGCCGCGCAGCTCGAGCAGGTGTTCGTGAACCTGCTGCTGAACGCGATCGACGCCTCGGGCCCGGGCGGGCGGGTCGAGGTGTCGACCGGGGCCGCGGACGGCCGCGTCTCGGTGCGCGTGACCGACCACGGGGCCGGCATCGACCCGGCGCACCTGCCCCGCATCTTCGACCCGTTCTTCACGACCAAGGAGGTCGGCCAGGGCACCGGGCTCGGCCTCTCGGTGAGCTACGGCATCGTGCGCAGCCACGGCGGCGCGCTGCGGGTGGACTCGGCCCCGGGCCGCGGCGCGACGTTCACCGTGGAGCTCCCGGCGGAGGCCGCCTGATGGCCCGCGTGCTGGTGGTGGACGACGATCCGGTCGCGCAGCGCGTGCTGGTGCGGCTGCTCTCGCCGGGGCACCAGGTGCGCGCGTTCGGCGACCCCGCCGCGGCGCTGCGGCACCTCGCCGAGCACGGCGCCGACGCCGTGCTCACCGACCTCCGGATGCCCGGGCTCGACGGCATCCAGGTCCTGGCGCGGGCGCGCGAGCTCGACCCCGAGGTGCTGGTGTTCGTCATCACCGGCCACTCCTCGCTGTCCGGCGCCGTCGAGGCGATCAAGCGCGGCGCGGAGGACTACCTGGCGAAGCCGTTCGAGCCGGAGGACGTCGTGCTCCGCCTCGACCGCGCGCTGGAGCGGCGGCGCCTCGTGGCCCGGGTGCGGCTGCAGGAGGAGGCGGCGGCGCCCGGCGGCCCGGAGGGCGTGGTCCTGTCCGCGCACCCGCGCATGGCGCCGCTCCTGGAGGTCGCCCGGCGGGCGGCGCGCACCGACTCGACCGTGCTGATCCAGGGCGAGACCGGCGTCGGGAAGGAGGTCTTCGCGCGGCTGCTGCACGCGTGGAGCCCGCGGGCGGGGCGCGCGTTCGTGGCGGTCAACTGCGGCGCGCTCTCGGCGACGCTGCTGGAGAGCGAGCTGTTCGGGCACGAGCGCGGCGCGTTCACCGGCGCGGTGAGCCGGCGCGCCGGGTACTTCGAGGCGGCGGACGGCGGGACCATCCTGCTCGACGAGGTCGGCGCGACCACGCCGGCGTTCCAGGTGCGGCTGCTGCGCGTGCTGCAGGAGCGGAGGGTGCAGCGGGTGGGCGGCACCGCGCCCATCCCGGTGGACGTGCGCGTGATCGCCGCCACCAACGAGCCCCTGGAGCGCGCCGCGCGCGAGGGGCGCTTCCGGCAGGACCTGTACTACCGGCTCGGCGTGGTGACGCTGCCGATCCCGCCGCTGCGCGAGCGGCGCGAGGACGTCCCCGCGCTGGCCGGGCACTTCCTGCGCAAGCACCGGCACGTGAACCCCGCCGTCACCGGGATCTCGCCCGAGGGGCTCGCCAGGCTCGCCGCCTACGACTACCCCGGCAACGTCCGGGAGCTCGAGAACGTGATCGAGCGCGCGCTGATCCTCGAGGCCGGACCGCTGCTGTCGCCGGCCTCGCTGCTGGTCGGCCCCGCGGCGTCGCTGGCCGGCGCCGCGGAGGCGCCCGGGGCGGCGCCGGAGCCGCTCGCCATGGACGACGCGGAGCGCGAGCACGTCCGGCGCGTGCTGGAGCGCTGCGGTGGCCGGCGCGCCGAGGCGGCGCGGGCGCTCGGGATCGACAAGTCCACCCTGTGGCGCAAGCTCAAGCGCTGGGGGCTGCAGGACTGACCCTCAGCGCCGGCGGCGCCGCTGCGGCGGACGCTTCGCCCCGCGCAGCTTGCCCATGGCGGCCGCGCTCGCCACCGCCCCGCTCCCCAGCGATCCCCTCGCCCCCGCGGCGCGCGCCGGCAGCCCGAGCTGGAGGTCCTTCAGCGCCTGCACCCGGTCGCGCAGCTGCGCCGCCTTCTCGAACTCCAGCGCGCGGGCCGCGTCCTGCATCTCGCGCTCGAGCGCCGCCACGATCTCCGGGAGCTGCTCGGGCCGGTACTCCGCGCCCTCCTCGGCCGCGAGCGGCACGGTCACGTAGTCCGCCTCGACCACCGCCATGCCGAGGTCGCTGATGTTCCGCTTCACGGTGGTGGGGGTGATGCCGTGCTCCGCGTTGTAGCGCTCCTGGATCTCGCGGCGGCGCCCGGTCTCGTCGATGGCCTGGCGCATGGAGGCGGTGATCGCGTCGGCGTAGAGCAGCACGCGGCCGTTCACGTTGCGCGCGGCGCGCCCGATGGTCTGGATGAGCGACACCGCCGAGCGCAGGAACCCCTCCTTGTCCGCGTCGAGGACGGCCACCAGCGAGACCTCGGGGATGTCGAGCCCCTCCCGCAGCAGGTTGATGCCGATGAGCACGTCGAACTCGCCGCGGCGCAGGTCGCGGATCACCGCGCTCCGCTCCAGCGTGTCGATGTCCGAGTGCAGGTACCGGCAGCGCACGCCGACGTCGGTGAAGTACTCGGTGAGGTCCTCGGCCATGCGCTTGGTGAGCGTGGTCACGAGCACCCGCTCCCCCGCCTCGGCCCGCTTGCGCACCTCGCCCAGCAGGTCGTCCACCTGGGAGCCCACCGGCCGGACCTCGATCTGCGGATCCACCAGCCCGGTGGGCCGGATCAGCTGCTCGACGACGACGCCCTGCGCCTGCTCCAGCTCGTACGCGGCGGGCGTCGCGGACACGTAGATGGCCTGGCGGACCAGCGCCTGGAACTCCTCGAACTTGAGCGGGCGGTTGTCGAGCGCGGAGGGGAGCCGGAACCCGAACTCCACCAGCGTCTCCTTGCGCGAGCGATCGCCGCGGTACATCGACCCGATCTGCGGGACGGTCTGGTGCGACTCGTCGATGACGAGGAGGAAGTCCTTCGGGAAGTAGTCGAGGAGGCAGGGCGGCGGATCGCCCGCCTTCCGTCCCGAGAGCCACCGCGAGTAGTTCTCGATGCCGGGGCAGAAGCCCATCTGCTCCAGCATCTCCAGGTCGAACATCGTCCGCTGCTCGAGCCGCTGCGCCTCGACCAGCTTGTTCGCCGCCTTCAGCTCGCCGAGCCGCTCGCGCAGCTCCTCGCGGACGCCGGCGATGGCCCGCGCCCGGACCTCCGGCGCCGACACGTAGTGGCTGTTCGGGAAGATCGCGACCTTGTCCAGCTCGGCGAGCGTGACGCCGCGGAGCGGGTCGAACTCGTGGATCGACTCGACCACGTCGCCGAAGAACTCGATGCGGACGGCGCGGTCCTCCTCGTACGGCGGGAACACCTCGATGGTGTCGCCGCGCACCCGGAACGTGCCGCGGTGGAAGTCGAGGTCGTTCCGCTCGTACTGGATGTCGATGAGCGAGCGGATGAAGCGGTCGCGCAGGAACTCCTGCCCGCGCTCGAGGCGCTGCAGCAGGCCGTGGTAGGCCTCGGCGGTGCCGAGGCCGTAGATGCACGAGACGGAGGCCACGATGAGCACGTCGTTCCGGGTGAGCAGCGCGTGGGTGGCCGCGTGGCGCATCCGGTCGATCTCGTCGTTGATGGACGAGTCCTTCTCGATGTACGTGTCCGTCGAGGGGACGTACGCCTCGGGCTGGTAGTAGTCGTAGTAGCTGACGAAGTAGTGCACCGCGGCGGTCGGGAAGAGCTCCTTGAACTCCGCGTAGAGCTGGGCCGCCAGCGTCTTGTTGTGGGCGATGACGAGCGTGGGGCGCTTCACCTCGGCGACCACGTTCGCGACGGTGAACGTCTTCCCGGAGCCGGTGACGCCGAGCAGCACCTGGTGGCGCTCGCCGCGGCGCAGGCCGTCGGTCAGCTCGCCGATGGCCCGCGGCTGGTCGCCGGTGGGCTGGAACGCGCTCTGGAGGTCGAAGGGCACCGCGGGAATGTAACAGCCCTCCCCGGCGGGTTCAGCGGCCGCTTGCCGCGCGCTCCGGGCCCCACTCCGCTTCCCACCCAGAGTAATCTGGAGCCCCGCTCCGGGAGGCCCCCATGCACCCGCTCGTCCACGCCGTCCGCGCCGTCCCCCTGGTCCTCGCCCTCGCGCTGGCCGCGTGCAGCGGGGGCTCGAAGACGTCGTGCCCGGCCGGCCAGACCGACTGCGGCGGCACCTGCGTCGACCTGCAGTCGAGCACGATCCACTGCGGCGCCTGCCTCCACGCGTGCGCGGCCGGCGCGGCCTGCACGGCGGGCGCGTGCGCCTGCCCGGCCGGGCAGATCCCCTGCGGCGGGCGGTGCGTGGATCCGGCCACCGACGCCGCGAACTGCGGGACCTGCGGCCACGCGTGCGGCCTCGGCACCTGCGCCGGCGGCGCCTGCGACTGCGCGGCGGGCGCGAGCGCCTGCCCGGGCGCGAGCCCGGAGTGCGTGGACCTCCAGGCGGACCGGACCCACTGCGGTGCCTGCGACGTGGCCTGCGGGCAGCCGGCGCCGGAGTGCGTGGCCGGCGCGTGCACCTGCAGCCCGCCCCGGACCGCCTGCGGCGCGGCCTGCACCGACACCCGCATCGACGCGTCGAACTGCGGCGGCTGCGGCACGGTCTGCCCGCTCACCAACGACGTGTGCCTGGGCGGCACGTGCCAGTGCCCGTCCGCCCTGCCCGACGTCTGCCCGGCGGCCGGCTCGCCGCAGACCTGCGTGAACCTCGCGGGGGACATCCGGAACTGCGGCGCCTGCGGCCACGCCTGCGCCGCCGGCCAGGACTGCGTCGACGGGACCTGCGCCTGCCCGGCCGGGAAGGTCGTGTGCGGGACCGGGAGCGGCGCCGTCTGCACCGACCTCCTCTCGGACCCCGCCAGCTGCGGCACGTGCGGGACCGCGTGCGCACCGGGGACGGCGTGCAGCGGCGGCCGCTGCCTGTGTCCCACCGGTGCCCCGCTGGCCTGCGGCGGGGGCTGCTGCCCCGGGACCGGCTGCTGCGAGGCGGGGACCGCCTGCCAGACGGCCCACGACAACGGCCTCGGCCAGAAGTACTACGATTGCGGCGCCCTGGACGAGCACACCCAGGCCCAGGCCGTCCTCGCGGCGCTCGCCTGGAGCGCCACCGGGACGACGTTCGACGGGACAACGATCTGCGGCACGTTCTGCCTCTGCCGGGAGACGGGCACGCAGGCGGCGGTCTGGTGCTACGCCGGCAGCCCGATGAAGGGCCTCGCCACCGTCAGCAACGTCGGATCGTGCGCGATCGCCACCTGCCCCTTCGCGGGCGGGGTCGCCTGGCACTAGCCCGGGAGCGAGCTGCGTCCCCCCTGGAACCTGCTCGACTTTTCACCATCCTGCGGCTACGTTACAGGCGTCCCACGCCTCTGGCGCGGCTCGGGGCCGACGGGAAGTGTATCCCGGACGAACACGGAAAGAAGTGTGCAGATGGCGAGTGGTACTGTGAAGTGGTTCAATGATGCGAAGGGCTTCGGCTTCATCTCCCAGGACGGTGGCGGCGAGGACGTGTTCGTCCACCACACCGCGATCGTCGCCGAGGGCTTCCGCAGCCTGCAGGAAGGGCAGCGGGTGGAGTTCGAGGTGAAGAAGGGCCCCAAGGGGCTGCAGGCCGCGAACGTCCGGGGGGCGTAGCCGCCGGTCGGAGTCGCACGTGTCGTGGGGGCCCGGCCGCTCGGCCGGGCCTTCGCGCTTTAGGCCCCCAACCTCGAAGGAGCGCACACCATGGCCTTCCACCCCGGAGCGACCAAGCGGCAGAAGGAAGCGGCGCGGCGAGACAAGCAGCGCCACAAGGAAGAGAAGAAGGAGCAGCGCAAGCGCGAGAAGGCGTCGCGCGAGTCGAACCCCCTCGCCCCCGGCGAGGATCCGGACATCGCCGGCATCGTCCCCGGCCCGCAGCCGCCGCTCGAGGAATGAGCCGGCGAGGCGCGCGGCCGCGCGCCTGCCCTTACTCCACCTTCCAGGTCGTGCCCTGCGGCCCGTCCATCAGGACGACGCCGCGGGCCAGGAGCGCGTCGCGGATGGCGTCGGAGCGCGCGAAGTCCTTCGCCGCCCGCGCCGCCGCGCGCTCCGCGATGGACCGCTCCACCTCGCCGCCGTCGATGCCCCGCCGCGCCGCCGCCCGGTCGCGGATGGCCGAGAGCGCCTGCGCCGGCGGGCGGTCCAGGATCCCGAGCACCGCGCCCACCGCGCGCGCGCCGCGGGCGAAGGCGGCCAGCCGCGCCTTCTCCTCGGGCGACTTCTTGCCCTTGCGATCCGCGAGGGCGTTCGCCTCGGTGAACGCCTCGGCCACGATGCCCAGCACCTGCGGCGTGTTGAAGTCGTCGTCGAGCGCGGCGCGCGCCCGCTCCACGAACGCGGGCTCCGCGGCCGGCGCCGCGCCCGCGCCCAGCCGCTCGGCCTTCTCCACCGTCTCGTAGAGCGCGGAGAGGCGGCGCTCGGCCTCGGCCAGCACCTGGTCGGAGAAGTTGAAGTCGCGGCGGTAGTGCGTGCCGAGCAGGAAGAAGCGCAGGGCCTCGCCGTCGAAGCGCGCCAGCACGTCGCGGATGGTGAAGAAGTTGCCGAGCGACTTCGACATCTTCTCGTCGTCGATCTGGACGAAGCCGTTGTGCATCCAGTACCGCGCGAAGTCCTCGGCGTGCAGGCCGTCGCTGGTGGCCGCCACCGACTGCGCGATCTCGTTGGTGTGGTGCGGGAACACCAGGTCCTTGCCGCCGGCGTGGAGGTCGATGGGCGCGCCCAGGTGCTTCTGGGTCATGGCCGAGCACTCGATGTGCCAGCCCGGCCGGCCCTTGCCCCAGGGCGACTCCCAGGCCGGCTCGCCCGGCTTGGCCGCCTTCCACAGCGCGAAGTCGAGCGGGTCGCGCTTGGCCTCGCCCGGCTCCACCCGCGCGCCGGCGATGAGGTCGTCCAGGTTGCGCTTCGAGAGCCGCCCGTACTCGGGGAACTTGCGGACCGCGTAGTAGACGTCGCCGTTCCCGGGCGCGTAGGCGAAGCCGCGCTCCACCAGCCGGGCGATCAGCGCGACGATCTCCGGGATGTGGCCGGACACCCGCGGCTCGACGTCGGGGCGCAGGTTGCCGAGCGCGTCCATGTCCTCGTGGAACGCGTCGGCGAAGCGCGACGCGAGCGCGATGGGGTCCTCGCCGCGCTCGTTGGCGCGCTGGATGATCTTGTCGTCCACGTCGGTGAAGTTGCGGACGAAGCGCACCTCGAGGCCGCGGGCGCGCAGGTGGCGGACCACCACGTCCCAGACCACGTAGCAGCGGGCGTGGCCGAGGTGCGAGTAGTCGTAGACGGTGGGGCCGCACACGTAGAGCCGGAGCTTGCCCGGCTCGAGGGGGACCAGCTCGCGCTTCTGCGCGGTCAGGGTGTCGTGGACCTGGATGCTCATCTCTGTCGTGTCCCGTTCGTCGGCGGGGTCCGGCTCAGCCGGCCGCGCGCACCAGCAGGGCGATCGCGTGCGCGGCGACGCCCTCCTCGCGGCCGACGAAGCCCATGCCCTCGCCGGTGGTGGCCTTCACGTTGACCTGCGCCGGGGAGATCCCGAGCGCCCCGGCCAGCCGCGCGCGCATCTCCTCGGCGCGCGGCGCGATCTTGGGCCGCCTCGCGGCCAGCGTCACGTCGCAGTTCCCCACCCGCCAGCCGCGCTCGGCCGCCTTCGCGGAGATCTCGCGGAGCAGCGCCAGCGAGGAGACGCCCTTCCAGCGCGGGTCGGTGTCGGGAAAGTGCCGGCCGAGGTCGCCGAGCCCGGCCGCGCCCAGGATGGCGTCGCCGATGGCGTGCGCGCAGACGTCGGCGTCGGAGTGGCCGAGCAGGCCGTCGCCCTCGAACTCCACGCCGCCGAGCACGAGCCGCCGGCCGGGCGCGAAGCGGTGGGTGTCGTAGCCCACGCCGGTCGCGACCGGCGCCTCGAGCAGCGCGCGGGCGCGGCGCACGTCGTCCGGCCCGGTGATCTTGAAGTTGCCGGCCTCGCCCGGCACCAGCGTGACCGGCGCCCCGGCCGCCTCCACCAGCGCGCACTCGTCGGTGGCGGCGGAGGCGGACGGCCCGGCCGCGGCGTAGGCCTGCTCGAGCACCGCGCGGCGGAAGCCCTGAGGCGTCTGCGCCAGCCACACCGTGCGGCGGTCCAGCGTCTCGAGGACGCGCGGCACCGCGGCGCCAGCCTCCGCCCGCTTCACGGTGTCGGTCGCCGGCAGCGCCGCGAGCGCCGCGCCGTCGCGGGCGGCGGCCTCGGCGACCCGCGCCGCCAGCGCCGCGCTCGCGAACGGCCGGGCGGCGTCGTGGACGAGCACCACCGCGCCGTCGGCGGCGGCGAGCCCGTTGCGCACCGAGTCGGCCCGCGCCGGGCCGCCGGCCACGGCCCGCACCGGCTTCCCGAGCCCGGCCAGCTCCGCCTCGCCGCGCGCCTCGTCGCCGGGCGGGACCACCACCACCAGCCCGTCCACCGCGTCGCAGGCCGCGAGCACCCGCGCCGAGCGGCGCAGCACCGTCTCGCCGCCCAGCGCCAGCCATTGCTTGGCGACGCCGGCCCGCTGCCCCGAGCCGCCCGCCGCCAGGATCCCGATCACGCGCTCGCCGCGGATCACCTCGTCGCCTCCTCGCGGCGCGCGCGCCGCCCGTCCCGCGGCGCCGGCTGGCACCGCCCCTGCTACCACCCGGACGCGTGCCGCACCCGGGCCCAGACGTCAAGCGATCCGCGCGGAGACGCGACCGCCGCGCGGACTTCCGTCCGTGCGGCGGCCCCGGATCCCGCGGAGGGGGATCAGCAGTTGAAGATCTTCTTCAGGTCGTCCTCGACGTCCTGCTCGTCGCACGCCTTCGCGATGGCGAGCTCCTTGATGAGGAGCGAGCGCGCGGTGTCGAGCATCTTCCGCTCGCCGAACGAGAGGTCCTTGTCCGACCGGAGCAGGTAGAGGTCGCGCAGCACCTCGGCGATCTCGAACACGCTGCCGGTCTTGATCTTGTCCATGTACTCCCGGTAGCGGCGGTTCCAGGTGGTGGAGTCCACCGAGACCTCCTTCTCCCGGAGGATCCCGTAGACGCGGCGGACGTCCTTCTCCCCGATGATCTCGCGCAGGCCGACCGAGCCGACCTTGTTCATGGGGATCATGATCTTCATCCCGTTCTCCAGGATGCGGAGCACGTAGAACGACTGCCGCTGGCCGGCGACCTCCTTGTGCTCGATGCCCATGACCTCGCCGACCCCCTGCCCGGGGTAGACGGCCTTGTCCCCGACCTTGAAATTCGGGGCAACCTGAGTAGCCTGCGTTGCGGACATTCCTTCCTCCGCTCCACCGCCGGTGCCGATGGCCGACCGGACGGGTCGACTACGGGGCGGGAGCTTAGTCGCGGGAGACTACCACAGCTCCCCGACACGGTCAATAACACTCGAATTTTCGAGCGTATTCGTGACGACCCCGCTGGGACGGCGGCCTGCGTCACGACCCGTGCGCCGGCCGTGGGGGCAGCCCGGTGACGCGCCGGCCGCTGCTCCTGCCCGCCCTCGGCCTGGCGCTGGGCGTCGGCCTCGGGCTCGAGGGCGCGGCGGTGCCTGCGGCCGCGCTGGGCGCGCTCCCGCTGGCGCTCGTCCCGCGCCTCGCCCCGCTCGCGTTCGGCGCGGCCGGCTGGCTGGCCGCCGCCTCCGCGCGCGTCCCGCCGGTCGCTCCGCCGGAAGGCGTCGTGGGCCTGCGGGGCCGGGTGGTCGGCGCGCCCGATCGCCTGGAGGACCGGGTCCGGTTCCCGCTCCGCACTCCGGGCGGCGCCCTCCTGGAGGCCTGGGCGGAGCCCACCCCGTGGCCGCTCGCGCTCGGCGACGAGGTGCGGTTCCGCGCCGTGCTCCGGGCGCCGGCCGGGCGCCGGAACCCCGGCGGCCGCGACCCGGGGGAGCGGCTGCGCGCGGGGGGCGCGGCGCTCGTGGCGCTCGCCGAGGGACCGGTGGTCCGCACCGCGGCGCCGGCGGCCGCGTCGCGGCTGGAGCGTGCCCGCGACCGGCTCGCCGAGGCGGCCGGGCGCTGGCTCCCGCCGGAGCAGGCGGCGCTGGTCCGCGCCATCGGCACCGGCGACCGCGCCGCGCTCGACCCCGCCGCGTCGGCGTCCTTCGCGCGGAGCGGCCTCGCGCACGTGCTGGCCGTGTCCGGCTTCCACCTCGTGGTGGTGGCGTTCGGGTTGGAGCGGCTGCTGCGGGCGCTGCTGCTGCGCAGCGACGCGCTGGCGAGCCGCGCGGATCCCCGGCGCGTCGCCGCCGCGCTCACCCTCCCCTGCGCCCTCCTGTACGCGCTCGCCACCGGCGCCGGGGCGCCGGTGGTCCGGGCCGCGCTCGCCGCGGCCGTCATCCTGGCCGGCGCGCTGCTCGACCGGGCGCCCGACCCGCTCAACTCCCTCGCGCTCGCGGCGCTCGCCGTCCTCGCGGCCGAACCCGCCGCGCTGCTCGACGCCTCCTTCCAGCTCTCCTTCGCGGCCGTGGCCGGGCTCGCCCTCTGGGCCACCCCGCTGCGACGCGCGCTCCCCGTCGCGCGGCCGCCCCCGGGCAGCTGGCGCGCACGGCTCGCCGAGCCGTTCCTCTCCGGCGCGGCCGCGACGGTGGCCGCCACGCTCGCCACCGCCCCGGTGCTCGCGTTCCACTTCCGCCAGCTCCCGCTGCTCGGGGTGGCGGCGAACGTGGTCGCCATCCCGCTCGGCGCCGCGCTCACCGCCCTCGCGGCCCTCGCCGCGGTGGCGGCCGCCGCGTCCCCGCCGGCGGCGGCGCCGTTCCTGCTCGCGGCCGGCCCGCTCGCCGCGGCGCTGCGGGCGGTCTCGGACGCGGCCGCCGCGCCGCGGTGGGGGGCGGTCGGGCTCGCCGCGCCCGGCGGATGGGCGGCCGCCGCGGCCACCGCGCTCGTCCTCGCGATCCCGGCGCTGCCCCGGCGCCTCCGCCTCCCCGCGGGCGCGCTCGCCGCGGCGCTGCTGCTCCTCCCCGGCCCGCTGCGCGCGGCGGCCGCGCGCGCGCGCGGCGGGCTGGAGGTGGTCTTCGTGTCGGTCGGCCAGGGCGACGCGGCGCTGCTCCGGCTGCCGGACGGGAGCGCGGTGCTGGTGGACGGCGGCGGCGCCGCGGGCGGTGGGCCGGATCCGGGCGCGCGCGATCTCGTGCCGCTGCTGCGCGACCTCGGGGTCCGCCGGCTCGAGGCGGTGTTCGTCTCGCACCCGCACCCGGACCACGTGCTCGGGCTGGAGGCGGTGGCGCGGGCCTTCCCGGTGGCCCGCGCGTTCTCGAACGGCGACCGCGGCGACGGCCCGGCGCGCGAGGTGCTCGCGGCGCTCCGGCCGATGCCGCTCGCGCCCGGCGAGGCCTGGGAGCGCGCCGGCGTCCGCTTCGAGGCGCTCGGCGGGGACCGGACGCCGTTCGCCGCGAACGACGCCTCGCTGGTGCTGCGCGCCACCTACGGCGCGACGTCGTTCCTGTTCCCGGGCGACGTCGAGGCGGCCGGCGAGGCGGCGGCCGTCGCGCGCGGCGGGCTCCGCGCCGACGTGGTGAAGATCCCGCACCACGGCTCGCGCACCTCCTCCACCGAGCCGTTCGTCCGCGCGGTCGGGGCCCGGTGGGCGGTGGCGTGCCTGGGGGCGCACAACCGCTTCGGCTTCCCGCACCCGGAGCCGCTGGCGCGCTGGGCCGCGGCGGGCGCCGAGGTGCTGCGCACCGACGAGGGCGCCGTCCGCTTCCTGTCCGACGGCCGGGCGGTCCGGCGCGCGGAGGCCGGCTCCGTGCTGGACGCCCTGGCCACCTGGCGGGAGCAGCCCTAGCTTCCGCGCATGAGCATCGAGGACATCGACCTGGCGGCGCTCGCCGAGCGCATCCAGCGCCACATCCCGAGCACCGAGCCGCCGGTCGGCTACCTGCGCGGCCGGAGCTACTTCCGCGACGTGGTCGCGAGCGAGCTGGGCTGCTCCGACCTCGAGGCCGAGGAGCTGGTGGACACGCTCGAGATGAACGGGTTCCTCCGCTTCCAGGGCGACCCGTCGGCGCGCTCCCGCGCCGAGAGCCGCTGGACGGTGGTCCCCGCCGGCCGCTGAGCCGCGGACGCCGGGGCCGCGCCGCGGACGGTCGCGGCCCCGGCGGGCCCGCGGGATCCCCCCGCCGCTGCGGCGATCCGCGGCGCCGGCCGGCTGGCACGCGCCGTGGAACCCGGGCGCGCATGCGCCACAGGCTCCACGCCCGGGCCCCCGGGCTCGAGGACGCACCCGGGATCGTCGTCGCGGCCGCGATGACGGCGGGCGGCTCCCAGGCGGACGGGATCGTCCTCGCGGGCCTTCCCCCCGCAGCGCTGCGGCTGCTTCCCTGCGAGGCCGGCGTGGTGGTGGAGCCCGCGGTGGCGGGTGCGCGCGTGGGCGGTCACCCCGTCCCACCCGGCGCCCGCCGGCTGCTCCGACCGGGCGAGCGCGCCACGCTCCTCGGCGCGGAGCTCGCGCTGGCGACGCCGGAGCCCGGCCCCGGGACGTCCGCGGACCACCGGACGCGCACCTGCGCGGCCGGGATCCTGCGCGCCGGGGCGGCGGGGGGGGCCGCCGCGGCGGGGCCGCACCTGCTCGTGCTCGACGGCGCCTCCGCCGGTGCGCGCCTGCCGCTCGGCCCCGATCAGACCCTCGGCCGGAGCCGTCGCGCCGACCTCCGCCTGCCGGAGGCGCAGGCGTCGCGCCTCCACGCGCGCGTCCGGGTCCGCGGCGGCGCGATCACGGTGGAGGACCTCGGGGCGAAGAACGGCCTGCGGGTGAACGGGGTGGCGGTGGAGCGCGGCCCCCGCGCGCTCGCGCCCGGCGACGAGCTGGAGCTGGGCGGCTGCGCGCTCGCGCTGGTGGTCCCGCCGGCGGCGCCCGGGCCGCCCGCCCGCGCGGCGCCGCCCGCGCCGGCCCGCCCTCGGGCGCGGGCGCTCCCGCGGCTGCCGCGCCTGCCGCGGCGGCTCGCGGCGGTGCTGCTGGCGCTCTCGGCGCTCGCGCTCGCGGCGGCCGGATCCTGAGAGCACGAGAACCCATCCCCTCCCGTCGCCGCGGCGGCCGATCCGCGTCGCATCGCGTCGTTGCTCCTCCCTCACATGCCGACGGGCATGCTCGGTCGTCGCGCCTCGCGCTGCTCGCGTCTCGACCGCCTGGCTCGGTCCGGGGATGGATTCACGCGCTCTGACGGGTCAGCGGCGCTGGAGCTGCGCACGCTCCAGCAGCAGCTCGAACAGCTCGCGGTGGCGCGCGAACAGGCTGGTGAACTGCACCAGGCCGCGGCGGGTGAACACGGCGTACACCCTCCCCGCCAGGCCGTCCTGCACCACGATCTCGACGATCTCGTCGAAGCGCACCGGCCGCACGCGCAGCGGCGTCGCGGCGACGATCCCGTCCGGCGTCACCGTGATCCAGGTCTTCCGGTACACGAACGTGAAGACCAGGAAGAACGCCACGAACGCGCCCGCGGAGAGCACCGAGCGCGCCTCCGAGCCCGGGGCGGCCAGGAGCACGACCAGCACGCCGGCCCAGAGCACGGCCGCGGCTGCGACCGCGATCCGGAGCGGCAGGCGGGTCCGGTAGGTCCGCGCCGTCTCCATGCCTCAAGTGTACGGCCGCGCGCGGAGCCCTGCCATCCCACCCGGCGCGCCGCCGGGCCGCCCGGGAGAGGTGCCCCCGGACGCTCCGGCGCGCGGCGCGCGGAAGCCCGCGGAACCCCGCGTGAACGTCCGTTCGCGCGCGCCCACCGGCGGCGGCGCTCCGCGAAGGGGCCGGGCCGTCAGGGCTGCGGCGCGGACGGCGCGGCGTCCGTCGTCGCCGGCGCGCTCCCCGCGGACGGCGCGGGCGCGCCGGGCGGGGGCGCCCCACCGGCCTCGACCGCCAGGCGGCGGGCGTCGGCGCTCGACGGGTCGAGCGCGAGCGCCTGCTCGGCCTGCGCGAGCGCCTGCTCCGCGTAGCGCAGCGCCAGGTACGCGCGGCCGAGCTTCACCCGCGCCGGCGCGCTGCCGGGGTCGAGGTAGACCGCGTCCTGGTACGCGAACAGCGCCGCGCGGTACTCACCTGCCGTGAACGCGCGGTCCCCCTGCGCGAGCTTCGCCACGGCGGCGGCGTTCGGCGGCGGCGGCTCCAGGCCGTCGCCGGAGGCCGGCGCCTCGGCGGCCGCCCGGTCCGCCGCGAGCGCGGCGCGGGTCGCCTCCAGCTCGGCCGCGGGCGCGCCGCCCGCCTCCGCCAGCCGCAGCTCGGCCTCGCGGGCGCGGACGGCCCCGGCGGCGTCGCCGGCGTCGCGCAGCGCCTCGGCGAGCGCGCGCCACGCGGCGGCGTCGTCGGGGCGGAGCCCGGTGCAGCGGCGCCCCGCCTCGGCGGCCCGGCCGGCCTCGCCGGCCCGCCGCGCCGCGACCGCCAGCCCGCACCAGGCCGGCGCCAGCTCCGGCGACAGGCGCGCCGCCACCGCGAACGCCTCGGCGGCGTCGGCGGCCGAGCCCGCCGCGAGCAGGAGCTCGCCCATGGCCGCGCGCGGCTCCGCCCGCTCGGGCGCGGCGCGCACCGCCTGGCGGTAGGCCTCGAGGGCGCCGGCGGCGTCGCCCAGCCGGCGCCGGGCCGCGCCCTGCGCCTCGAGCGCCGCCGCGTGCGCCGACGGCTCGGCGGCGCGCGCGATCGGCCCGGCGACGAGCGCGGCCAGCCAGAGGAGGAGGATGGGACGGCGCATGCGAGCCGGCACGGGCGCCCGCGGCCGGAGCCGGGGCGCCCGCCTGCGAGCGGCGATCAGCGCGCCAGGAACGGGTTCTCGACCAGGATGGTCTCGCCGCGGTCGGCGCCGACGGAGCAGCCGACGACCTTCACGCCGGCGAGCTCCTCGACCCGCTTCACGTACGCGCGGGCGCGCGGCGGCAGGTCGTCCCAGGTGCGCAGGTGCTCGAGCTTCTCGGTCCAGCCGGGCAGCTCCTCGTACACCGGCGTGCAGCGCTCGATGACCTCCGGGTCGCTCGGCATCTCGTCGAGGACCTTGCCGTCGAGCCGGTACCCGACGGCGATCTTGACCGTGTCGAAGCCGGTGAGGACGTCGAGCTTCGTCATGGCGATGCCGGAGAGGCCGTTCACCCGCACCGCGTAGCGGAGCGCGAGCGCGTCCAGCCAGCCGGTGCGGCGCGGGCGGCCGGTGGTGGCGCCGTACTCGCCGCCCAGCTTGCGCAGCCGCTCGCCGGTCTCGTCCTTCAGCTCGGTGGGGTACGGGCCGCCGCCCACGCGCGTGGAGTAGGCCTTGGAGATGCCGAGCACGTAGTCCACCGCGGTCGGCCCGAGGCCGCACCCGACCACCGCGTTCCCGGCCACCGTGTTCGAGCTGGTGACGAACGGGTAGGTGCCGTGGTCCACGTCGAGCATGGTGCCCTGCGCGCCCTCGAACAGGAGCGACTTGCCCTGCTGCAGCGCGCGGTGCAGCCAGATCGACACGTCGGTGGCGTAGCCGGAGACGCGCCGGCCCAGCTCGGCGTAGCGCTTCACCAGCGCCGGCTCGTCCAGCTCGAGCTTCGCCCCGAGGCGCGCCAGCTCCTCGCGGGCGAGCGCGGCGCGCTCCTTCACCTTGCGCGCGAGGCGCGCCTCGTCGAGCAGGTCGCGGATGCGCAGCCCGCGGCGGGCCACCTTGTCCTCGTAGGTCGGCCCGATGCCGCGGCCGGTGGTGCCGATCTTGCCCTCGCCCATGGCCTGCTCGCGCGCCACGTCGATGGCCTTGTGCCACGGCATGATCACGTGGGCGTCCAGCGAGACCACCAGCTGGCCGTCGTCCTTCAGCGCGCCCTTCGCCTTCAGCCGGTCGATCTCGAGGACCAGCACCTCGGGGTCGATCACCACGCCGTTCCCGATGACGCACGACTTCCCCGGGTGGAGGATGCCGGAGGGGATGAGGTGGAGGACGGTCTTCTCGCCCCCGACCACCAGCGTGTGGCCGGCGTTGTTGCCGCCCTGGAACCGCACCACCACGTCGGCGTACTGGGTCAGCAGATCGACGATCTTGCCCTTGCCCTCGTCGCCCCACTGGGCTCCGACGACGACCACGTTCGGCATGTTTGGCTCTCCCTGTCGGCGGGCCCACCCGGACGCGGGACGGCTGCCGTCCCGCGCCGCGCACGCGCACCCGTGGACCGGGCGCGGGCGGGACGCGCAGGTGCGACACCTTACCAGCCGGGCCCCGGATCCGCTAGCGCGGACGTGCGCGCGCGCGACCGCCGCGGGCGGACGCGCGCCGCGGCCGGACGCCGCGGCCCCGGCCGTTCACCCGCTCCAGCGCCTGGGTGGCGAACTCCAGGTCCACCGCGAAGCCGATGGCCGGCCCGGGCCGGCCGAAGCGGGCGAGCAGCCCGTCGTAGCGGCCGCCGCGCGCCACCGCGGCCCCGGCGCCGGGCGCGTACCCGGCGAACGTGATGCCGGTGTAGTAGCCGAGGCCGCGCGCCTCGCCGAGGTCCACCGCCACCTCGCGGACGCCGCGCCGCCGCGCGATGCGCAGCGCCGCCTCGGTCTCGGCGAGCGGCGCCGCCGCCTCCGGCACGGCGCGGGCGATGGCGCGCGCGCGGTCGAGCGCGCCGTCGCCGAACAGGCCGGCGAGCTGCGGCACCGCCTCGCGCGCCTCGGCGCTCCCCCGCCCCTTCGCGGCGGCCGCGGCGAGCGCGGCGCGGTCCTTGCGCGAGAGCGCCTCCCACGCCGCGGACCGGAGCCGCTCCGGCAGGCGCGCCGCCTCCATCACCGCCTCGGCGAAGCGCGCGTGCCCGACCTCGACGCGCGGCGCCTTCAGGCCCACCCGCTCCAGCGACCGCGCCAGCAGCACCAGCGCCTCGGCGTCGGCGGAGGCGCCGCCGGCACCCAGCAGCTCGACGCCGGCCTGGTAGACCTCGCGCGGCCGGCCCGCCCGCGCCTCGCGCGCGCGGAGCACCGGGCCGTCGTAGCAGAGCCGCGCGGGCGACGGCAGCGCGTCCGGGCGCGCCGCGTAGAGCCGGGCGATCTGCGGGGTGATGTCCGGGCGGATCGCGACCACCTCGCCCGAGCCCGGCTCGACGAACTTCATCACGTCGGCGAGCGCCGCGGGCGAGAGCCCCCGCTCCACCACGTCGAGCCGCTCCAGCGTTGGCAGGAACACGCGCCGGTAGCCGAAGCGGGAGAAGACGTCGTGGAGCTTGGAGGACAGCTCCGCCAGGTGCGCCGAGTGATCCGGCAGCAGGTCGCGGAGGCCGGACGGGAGCGAGAGGTCGAGCATCGGCGCCCGACTCTATTCGCTCCCGCCCGGGTTGCGAAGCGATCAGTGGTGGTACGGATCCGACGGCGGTGCGCCTGGGATCTCGGTCCGCGGCTCGCGGCCCGCCGGCGGGATGCGGGTCCCCGCGCCGAGGTCCGAGCCGTACGCGCCGGTCGCCCCCAGGCCGGCCGGGTGCTCGGCGCCGGCGCCCACGTCGTGGGTGCGGTGCACGGCGATGCGCCACCCGAGGCCGCGCCCGCGCTCGCGCCGCCGCGCGACCGCCGCGCCGGCGAAGCCACCCAGCAGGCCGCACAGCGCCGCCATGGCGCCGCCGCCCGCCGCCGCGGCCGCCGCCGCGCCGGCCCGGTCCGCCGACTGCTCAGTCTGCGCCGGCGTCGCGTTCGGCCGCACCAGGCCCATCTGCCGGAGCACGCCGGCGTTGCCGCTCGCCGAGGCGCCCGCGGCCATCGCGCCGGTGGCGAGGGTGCCGGTCAGGAACACCGCGCCCGCGAGCAGCCCGATGCACCAGACCATCACGCCGTGGAGGTTCGAGCCCGCCTCGTCGTACCGGCCGGCCATGCGCACCGCCAGCCAGGCGCCGAGCAGCGTCGCGACGAACGGGGTGAGGAGCGCCCAGATGGCCGCCCCGGCCCCCAGCGCGCCGGAGTCCGCCGGCTGCGCGGCGAAGCCGATCGCGCCGCCGATGAGCCCCATCACCACGTGGACGGCGAGCGCCAGCAGCACGCCGGCGATCACCGCCCCCCACGACAGGCGCGGCAGGATCCCCGCGCCTCGCTCCTCGATCTCGCTCGAAGCCATGTCATCCCTCCCGGCGGGGAAGAACCCGCCCCGGTGCGAAGATGGGGACCGGGACGGGCGGGCGGAAGGGCGGCCGCGGCGGCGAGGGCGCCGCTCACAGGTGGATCGAGCGGACCGCCCGGACGTGCGGGAGCCTGCGCACCTGCTCGAGGACCCCGGGAGCGGGCGCCGAGTCCACGTTCAGGAAGGCGAACGCGCGAGAGTGGTCGTCGAGCCGCGACAGCGAGATGCGCGCGATGTTCACGCCGGCCGCGCCGAGCGCCGTGCCGAGGTTGCCGACCACGCCGGGCGCGTCGTCGTTCTCGCACAGGATGACGTGGCCCTCCGGCACCGCCTCCAGGCGGAACCCGTCCACGCGCACGAGGCGGGCCTCGCGCTTGCCGTACACGGTGCCCGCGACCTGCGCCTCTCCGCCCTGCCCGCGCACGGTCACCGTGACCAGGCTGGCGTAGTCGTGGGGCTCGGCGGAGCGGACCTCGCGCACGGCGATCCCGCGCTCCTTCGCGACCGCCGGGGCGCTCACGTCGTTCACCGGCGTCTCGAGGTGGTGGCGCAGGAAGGCCGCCAGCGTGCGCGCGGCCAGCGGGCGGATCGGCGCGGCGGCCAGCTCGCCGGCCACCTCGACGGTGACCTCGCTCGGCCCCTGTGGCGCGAGCTGCGCCGCGAGCGACCCGAGCTTCTCGCAGAGCGGCAGGAACGGCGCGAGCTGGTCCATGATCTCCCGCGGGAGCCCCGGCACGTTCACCGCGTTCTTCACCACGCCGTGGTTCAGGTAGGCGGCGAGCTGCTCCGCCACCGCGACCGCCACCGCCGACTGCGCCTCCTCGGTGGAGGCGCCGATGTGCGGCGTGGCGACGAACCCGTCCAGCCCGAGCAGCGGGTGATCGGCCGGGGGCGGCTCCTGCTCGAACACGTCCAGCGCGGCGCCGCCCAGGTGCCCGGACGCGAGCGCGTCCGCGAGCGCCCGCTCGTCCACGATGCCGCCGCGGGCGCAGTTCACCAGGAGCGCGCCCTTCTTCATGCGGGCGAGCACCTTCGCGTCCACCAGGTTGCGGGTCTGCTCGGTGAGCGGGACGTGCAGCGAGACGACGTCGGCCTGGGCCCAGAGCGCGTCCAGCTCGACGCGCTCGACCCCCAGCTTGGCGGCGGCCTCGGCGGAGATGAACGGGTCGTAGGCGACCACGCGCATCTTCATGGCGAGCGCGCGGTCCACCAGCACCGACCCGATGTTGCCGATGCCGACCACGCCCAGCGTCTTGCCGGCGAGCTCGTGCCCCTGGAACCGCTTCTTCTCCCACTTGCCCGCCTTCACGCTGGCGGTGGCGGCCGGCACGTGGCGGGAGAGCGCCAGGATCATCGCGAGCGCGAGCTCGGCGACCGTGACCGACGAGCCGCCCGGCGTGTTCATCACCACCACGCCGCGGCGGGTCGCGGCGTCGAGGTCCACGTTGTCCACGCCGACGCCGGCGCGGCCGATCACGCGCAGCCGCGAGGCCTTCTCCAGCAGCTTCGCGGTCACCTTGGTCGCGCTGCGCACCGCGAGCGCGTCGTAGTCGCCGATGATGGCCTCGAGCGCGTCGGGCTTGAGGCCGACCTTCACGTCCACCTCGAGGCCGGCCTGCTTCAGGACGGCCACGGCCTCCGGGGAAAGGTCGTCGGACACGAGGACACGGGCTGCCATCGATCTCCTCCCGCCCGGGCTGGGGTGTGCACGCGGGCGTTCGCGTTGTCGGTCGAGCTGCGAGGGAGGAGGGACCTAGTGTCCGGCCACGGGCGCGTCAACGCGTCTTGACCCCCATCAAGAGAGATACCCCGGCGGGAAATGGCCTGGTCCCGGCCGGTTCGCGCGCACGCCCTGGCGCGGGCGTCGGCGTCGCCGGCGGGACGGCGCGGGCGCTACCGCCGCCGCAGCCCGGACAGCGCGTTGTCCACGGCCTGCTGCTTGACCCGGTCGATCTCGGCCTCGCTGCCGGCGGGCACGATCCCGACCACCATCGCCGAGACCGCCAGCTCGAGCGCGCCGAGCAGCCCCGCCGCGCAGATGACCGGGTCCGCGTCGGCGCGCAGCTCGCCCCGCGCCTGCCCCTGGCGCACCACGCCCGCGACCAGCTCCACCGCCTTCTCGAACGTCTCGCGGGTCGAGCCGGCGCGGAGGCCCTGGGGCGTGCGCGTGACCTCCAGGATCAGCACCCGCACCGCGGCGGGCGCGGTCTTGTACACGTCGAACACGAACGAGAAGATGCCGGCGACCTTCTCCTCCGCGCTCCCCGGGCCGGCGTCGATCGCCGCGAGTGCGTTCATGAAGATGGTCCACTGCTCGGCGATCACGCTCTCCAGCAGCTCGTCCTTGTTCCGGAAGTAGTGGTAGACGAGCCCGTAGGCGACCTCGGCGGCGCGGGCCACGTCGGCGATGCGGCAGCCGTGGTACCCGCGCTCCGCGAAGACGCGGACGGCGGCGTGCAGGATGGCGCGACGCTTCTCGGGCTCGGCCCGGCCGGCCGCGCCCGCGGAGGGCGCCGGCCGCGTTCTCGCTCGGCTCACCCGTTGATTCTTCGGTCGATCGCGGCCGCCCGGCAACCGCCGAATCCGCGGCGGCGGCGATTTACCCTCCCGGGATCGCCCGGCCGCGCACGCAGGGTGAATCCGGCCGGGCTCCCGCCCCCTGGCGCCTCAACGCACCGCGGCGCGCTCGCCCAACCGGGAGAGATCCACCGCGGCCGAGTACGACGTCTCGCCGCAGTCGTTCACCCGGACCACGAGGCGCGCCAGGAAGCAGCGGCACGGCGAGTTCCAGGTGACGCTCCCGGCGTGCTGCTGCACCTGCCCGGCGTCCACGCGGCGGGTCCCGGCGCCGCTGCAGCGCGCGACCTCGATCGGACGCACCGTGAACAGCGCGTCGTAGCCGAGCGTGGCGCCGCCGAGCACGCCGCGGAAGCCGGCGGAGCCCTGCGCGGAGGCGTCGATCGCCGCGGGCCGGAGATCGAACAGCGCGTCCACCCCGGCCATGAGCTGGCCGGAGGCGCCCGGGCCCACCGCGACCAGCCCGGCGCGCACCAGGTCGCCGCGCCGATCGGCGGCGGTGATCGACCCGTGCAGCTCGGTGAAGTGGTCGAGCCACGACGGGAACCTCGGCTCCGGCGCGGCCACCGCCCGCCCCTGGAACGCGAGGACGCGCCCGGACACCTCGGCGGTGACGGGGCCGCGGTGCGCCGCGGCCGAGAAGAACGTCTCCCCGGCGACGCCGCCGACGAGGTCGAGGTCCTGGCCGAGCTGGAGGCGCAGGCTGCCGCCGGGCCCGTCGAGGCGGCTCTCCACCGAGGCACGGAGCTGGCGGAAGGTGCCGTCGGACGCGGCGGTCAGCGAGCCGGCGGGCTGGCCCGCGGGCTGCGCGACGGACACCGGTCCGCGCTGCACGTCGTCGCCCACCCGGTCCCAGACGTCGTACGCGCGCAGCGGCAGCGCCCCGTCCTCCGACCCGAACGCCCGCGTGCCCGCGCGCAGCTCCAGCCGCGGCACGATCCGGTGGAGCACCGCGCCGTAGCGGCGCGACACCTCGGAGGACAGCGCGGCGCCGCCGACGCCCCAGGCCACCACCGCCGGCGAGCGCCCGGTGTCGAAGCGGTAGCCGAGCGCGGCGCCGCGCGCGTACGGCGTCACCGTCAGCGCGGACCCGAGCCGGAGCGGGGCCGCCAGCTCGGCGCGCGCGTCGAGCCGGCTCACGCCCTCGCGCGAGGTGGTGACGAAGCCGCGGGTGGCGCCGGGATCGCCGGCGGTGAACGTGGCGCCGGTGTCGCCGTTCACGGTGGCGTAGCGCGACAGGCCGAGCCGCCCGGAGACCTGGAACGGCCCGAGCGCCTCCGGGAGCAGCGTCGCCGCCAGGCCGGGCCAGCGGTGGAACGCGGGCAGGTCGGCGCCGAACGTGCCGTAGCCGGGCCGCGCGCCGGTGGCGTCCGGGTACCAGCCGGAGGGCGTGAGCGGCTGGTGGTACGCGGCGCCGCCCTCCACCACCAGCGCGTCGCCGGCGAAGGACGCGAGCAGCGCCGAGCGCCGGTAGTAGGCGCTGCGCAGCAGCAGGTCGCCGGTGGCGTCGCGGAACCAGACCGGATCGCTCGCGAGCGCCACGTCGGCGCGCAGCCGGCCGGACGCGCCCAGCCGCTGGCCGTGCGTGCCGACGATCCCGAGCCGGCCGCCGCCCGCGCCGCCCGGCTCCCGGTCCTGGTCGTCGATCCCGTGCAGCTCGATCTCCCCGGCCGCGTCCTCGGCCGGGGCCCAGCGCAGCTCGAGCCGGAGCCCCCAGCCGCGCACCGCCGGCTGCCCGTCGGCCACGTCGCCGCGCGCGCGGCCGAACAGGTACTCGGGGGTGAGCGTCGCGTCCGCGCTCCGGCCCAGCGTCACGAACACCGGCAGCGCGACCCCGAACCCGGTCGCGCCGGTGGAGGCCACCGAGGGGAAGAGCAGGCCGGTCTGCCGCTCGCCGAGCGGGAGGAAGATCCACGGCAGGATCAGCACCGGCACCGGGCGCTTCACGAACAGGAAGCGCGGGGTGACGTAGAGCACCGGCCAGGACAGGGTGGCGTGGTGCCCCGGCTCCACCTCCGCGCGCCGGGCGCGCAGCTCCCACGACGGCGCGCCGCCGCCGCAGTCGCACAGGGTCAGGCGCGCGTCGCCGAGGCGCAGGTGGCCGGAGCGCTCGCCCTCCAGCGTCGCGCCGGTGAACGTGGCCCGGTTGCGGCCCCGCCGGCGCGCGTCCTCGGCGCCGGTGGCGTCGCCCATCGCCACCGGCCCCTCCTTGAGGAAGGCCACCACGTGCTCGGCCTTGAAGCCGCCGTCCATCACGGCGCGCAGGCCGTCGGCCGCCACCGCCCGGGTCGCGTCGGTGAGCAGCACGTCGCCGACCGCGTCCACCTCGCCGGTGGACGGGTCGTACGAGGCGCTCCGGGCGCGCAGCGTCACCACCCCCCGCCGCAGCACCACCCCGCCCTCGAGCTGGTAGCGGCCGGTGTCGGCCCGGTACGTGACCGAGCCGGCCTCGACCGTCAGGTCCTCGGCGGTGGCGGGGATGGACGGCGGGGCGGACAGGGCGAGCAGCCCTGCCGCGGCGACTGCAGCGAGCGCGATCACGGGCGCGGGGCCTGGCGCCTACCGCGCCGGCGCCGCGGCGGTCTCGGCCGTGGCGGCGTCCGCTCCCGGCGCGGGCTCGGCCGGCGCGTCCGCGTCGGCGGCCGGCGCGGGCGGGGCCGCGGCGGCGCCCGGGCGCTCGAAGTCGATGGCCAGCGCGTCGCCCTCGATGCGCTGCTGGTAGGGCACCCGCTCGCGCAGCTTGATGTCGAGGACGTAGCTCGTGCCGTGGCGCGACGGGGTCACCAGGGCGACCGCCGACTTGAAGAAGGTCGTGTCGAGGAAGCGCAGGTCGTTGCGCCGGTCCGCCCGCGTGTTCTCCAGCTCGACGCGGATGACGTCCGGTCCCACGTCCTGGATGGTGAAGCGCGGCGGGACGGTGGTGCGAACGTACACGCGCGACGCGCCGGGGAGCTGCTTGAAGCCGATCTCGCGGACGTGCGCCACCGGCGCGACGCCGTCCACCCGCGCGGCGTCCGGCCGGGCCGCGGGCGCCGCCGCCACCGGGGCCGCGGCGACCGGCTCGGGCACCGGCTCGGCGGCGGCCGCGACCGGCGCGGTCGCGTCGGCGGCCGGCTCGGCCGCGGGGGAGACGGGCTCCGCCGGGGCCGCCGCGACCGCAGCCTGCGCCTTCGTCGGCTCGGCGGGCGCTGCCGCCTCGGCCGCCGCGCGCGCGTCCGCCTGGGCCTGCGCAGCCGCCCGCGCCTCCGCCTCGGCCCGTGCGCTCGCGTCCGCCTCCGCCTGGGCCCGGGCCGCGGCCTCGGCGCGGGCGCTCGCCTCCTGCGCGGCGCGCGCGTCTGCGGCCGCCTGCTCCGCGGCCCGCGCCTCGGCCTCGGCGCTAGCCTTCGCGTCCGCCTCGCCCTGCGCCTTCGCGCCGCCGTCCGGGGCGCCGCCCACCGCCGCGGCGACCGCCTCCGCCACGGTCGGCGCCGCCGCGGGCGCGGCCTCGGCCGCCGGGGCCGGCGCCGGGGCCTTCGCCACCGCCGCGCCCGGCACCGAGGGCTTCTCCACCTTCACCAGCAGCGTGCCGCCCGACTCCTCCAGCACCGGCGGCGCCACCTCCACCTCGAACGCGACCATGACGCGGGCGATCGAGGTCGCGTCGGAGCCGTAGGAGAGGTTCTTCACCAGCTTCACGGTCCCGTCGCCGACGCGGACGTCCTCCGGCACGCCCTCGAAGCGCGACTCGGAGAAGTCGATCACGAAGCGCGGCGGATCGGCCATGGAGAAGGTGGTGAAGCTTGGCTTGCGCGAGCCCTTCACCGAGAGCACGACCGAGGACCCCGCGTCGCGCACCTCCACCGCGGTGATGACGTTCAGGTCGACCGCCCGCGCGCGGGGGGCGGACGCGGCGGCGAGGGCGATCGCGAGGAGGAGGCGAAGACGCATGAGGGGGCTCCGCGGAAAGGTCGGCGCGAGGATAGCACGCGGTCCCCGGGCTCCGAAGAATTCCCCAGGATTTGCAGTCCGATATCCACCTACCCCGGCGCAGGAGCGCCGAGGAGCGCGCGGGCCTCGCCGACCAGGTAGAGCGAGCCCGCCACGCCCACCACCCCGTCCTCGCCGGCCGCGGCCCGCGCGCAGGCGATCGCCTCCGCGAGCCCCTCGTGCACGTCGGCGGCGACGCCGTGCGCCTCCGCGAGCGCGCGCAGCTCGGCGGCCGGGCGCGCCCGCGGGCTCGGCGGCGTGACGAGGTGCAGGCGGCGCACCGCCGGCGCCAGCGCCGCGAGCATGCCGGCGTGGTCCTTGTCGGCGAGCACGCCGAACACGAGCTCCACCGGCCGGCCCGGGTGGAGCGCGGGCAGCGCGGCGGCGAGCGCCGCGGCGCCCTGCGGGTTGTGCGCGCCGTCGAGCAGCACGCCGCCCAGCTCCTCCAGCCGTCCCGGCCAGCGCGCCCCGGCGATGCCGCGCGCGATGGCGTCCTCCGGCACGGCCACGCCCGCCCCCGCCAGCGCGCGCAGCGCGGCCGCCGCGAGCGCCGCGTTCGCGCGCTGGTGCGGCCCGCGCAGCGCGACCGGCCCGTCCCAGGCCTCGCCGGCCACCACGAAGGGCGCGCCCCGGCGGGCGGCCTCCGCGCGCAGCACCTCCAGGGCGCCCGCCGGCTGGGCTGCGTGCACCACCGCGGGCACGCCCGGCTTGAAGATGCCGGCCTTCTCGAACGCCACCCGCTCGACGGTGTCGCCGAGGAGCTGGGTGTGGTCGAGGCCGATGCGGGCGATGGCGGTGACCGCCGGGCGGATGGCGTTCGTCGCGTCGAAGCGGCCGCCCAGGCCGACCTCGATCACCGCGGCGTCCACCCGCGCGTCGGCGAGGTGCAGCAGGCCGGCCAGCGTGGCGACCTCGAAGTAGGTGAGCCGGTCGCCCTCCCCGCCCGCCTCGTGCCACGGGCAGGCGCGCCGCACCGCCTCCAGGGCCGCGGCGAGCGCGGCGTCGGAGATCTCCACCCCGTCGACCTGGATGCGCTCGTTGAACCGGACCAGGTGCGGCGAGGTGTAGAGGCCGGTGCGGAGGCCCGCCTCGCGCAGCGCCGCGGCGGCCATCGCGCAGGTGGAGCCCTTGCCGTTCGTGCCGCCCACGTGCAGCACGCGGTACCCGCGCTCGGGGTGGCCGAGCGCGTCGAGCGCGCGCTCCATGCGCTCGAGGCCGAAGCGCATGGCGAGCGGCTGGAGCGAGGAGAGGTAGGCGTGGGGATCGAGGGGCTTCACCGGCGGGCTCCGGGCGGCGCGGCCGCCCCGGCGTGCGGCGCTCAGCCCACCAGCGACAGGAGCTGGCGGAGCTTCTCGCGCATCTCCAGGCGCGGCACGATCGCGTCGATCATGCCGTGCTCGAGCAGGAACTCGCTGCGCTGGAAGCCGGGCGGCAGCTTCTCGCGGATGGTCTGCTCGATCACGCGCGGGCCGGCGAAGCCGATGAGCGCCTTGGGCTCGGCGATCACCACGTCGCCCAGCCAGGCGAAGCTCGCCGCCACGCCGCCGGTGGTGGGGTGCAGCATCACCGACACGTACGGCTTGCGCACCGAGCGGAAGCGGTGGAGCGCCGCCGAGGTCTTCGCCATCTGCATGAGCGAGAAGATGCCCTCCTGCATGCGCGCGCCGCCGGTGGAGCTGAACACGATGGCGGGGATGCGGCGCTCGTAGGCGCGGTCGAACACCCGCGCGACCTTCTCGCCCACCACCGAGCCCATCGAGCCGCCCATGAACTCGAACGCGAACGAGCCGAGCGACACCGGCTGACCGCCGATGGCGCCCACGCCGGAGATGAACGCGTCGCGCAGGCCCGACGCCTTGAAGGTGGACCGGAGCCGGTCGCGGTACTTCTTGGAGTCGGAGAAGCCGAGCGGATCCTGCGGGGTGAGCTCCGCGTCCAGCTCCTGGAACGAGCCCTGGTCGAGGACGAGGTCGAACCGGCGCCGCACCGGCAGCGCGTCGTGGTTCCCGCAGGACGGGCAGACGTTCCAGCTCCGCTCGTACTCGGCGCGCGGCACCACCTCGCCGCAGGCGTCGCACTTGTACCAGATGCCCTCGCCCTTCGCGGCGGGCGCGGGCTGGGCGGCGGGGGTGGTGGACTCCTTCGACTTCAGCTTCTTCTGCTTGGAGAACCAGGCCATGTGCTTTCCAGTCTAGGGCGCGAGCGCGCCCCGGGCGCGGGGGACGCACGCCGTCACGCGATGCCCCCGAACTGCGCCTTCACCTGCAGGAACTCGAGGAAGTGGCGGAGCTTCGAGACGTCCGGCACCAGGAAGCCGTCCGGGCGGACGGCGACGATCTTCGCCTTCACCAGCTTCGCCAGCGCCTCGTCGGCCTCCTCCGGCCGGACGCCCACCCGGCCGGCGAGCTCGCGCGGCGCCACCTCGATCTCGTGGCCGGCCGGGCCGCGGGAGGCCTTGTCCGCCGCGGTGACGAGGAAGTGCACCACCCGCGACGAGGCGTCCTGGAAGAGCAGGTTCGCGATCTGCTCCTCCGCCTCCTGCAGGCGGTCCGCCAGCTTCTTGACCATCCGGACGGCGATCTCCGCGTTGCCGCGGATCATCGCCTCGAACGTCGGGGCGTCGATGACCAGCAGCCGGGCGTCCTCCGCGCAGGTGGCGGTGGCCGATCGGGGCCGGTTGTTCAGGATCGACATCTCGCCGAGGAACTCACCCGGCCCCATCGACGCCAGGATCTTCTCGACGCCGCCGGCGGTCGTCGAGAGCGTCACCCGCCCCTGCTGCACCACGAACATCTCGCGGCCCGGCTCGCCCTCGCGGAACAGCACGCTCCCGCGCGGGAACTCCCTGCCGAAGCGCTGGAGGAGCTGATCGTCTGGCATGGGGTCGGGCGGCCGGCCGGCGCCGCCTCGCGTCGAGGCCGGCGTGCCGGGAGCCGAACGGCGGTCCTAGCCGACCTCGCGGAGGGCTGTCAACGAATCGCCCCCCGCCGGCGGGCGACACGTCGCGTCAGGGCGGCGGCGCCGCGCGGGCCGCTTTCTTGCGGGGTCAGAGGCCTCCGGTACGATGTGGGTGTCACCCTCAGAGAACCCGGGAACCTCGATGCGCCTGTCGGTCCTCGTCCTCGCCGCGGCCCTGCTCGTAGCGGTGGCCTTCTAACGGGGCTGCACCCCGCCCTCTTCGCCCCTGCGGCGCCCGGGCGCTCGCGGCTTGCAGCGGCCGCGCCGTCGCGGTAAGGCGCAGCCATGTCCCTGACCTACCGCGACGCAGGCGTCGACATCGACGAGGGAGACCGGCTCGTCGACCTCATCAAGCCGCACGCCCGGCCCACCCTGCGCCCGGAGGTGCTCGGCGGCATCGGCGGGTTCGGCGGGCTCTTCGCGCTCGACGTGAAGAAGTACCGCGAGCCGGTGCTGGTGTCGGGCACCGACGGCGTCGGGACCAAGCTCAAGGTGGCGTTCGCCGCCGATCGCCACGACACCGTGGGCATCGACCTGGTGGCGATGTGCGTGAACGACATCGCGGTGGTGGGGGCCGAGCCGCTCTTCTTCCTCGACTACTACGCCACCGGCAAGCTCAGCGCCGAGCAGGGCGCCCAGGTGGTGAAGGGGATCGCGGAGGGCTGCCGGCAGGCGGGCTGCGCCCTCATCGGCGGCGAGACCGCCGAGCTGCCCGGGTTCTACGAGCGCGGCGAGTACGACCTGGCCGGCTTCGCGGTCGGCTGCGTGGACCGCCCGCGCATCGTGGACGGCACCCGGGTGGCCCGGGGCGACGTGGTGATCGGGATCGCGTCCTCCGGCCTCCACTCCAACGGCTTCTCGCTGGCGCGCAAGGCGCTCCTGGACCGCTACCCGCTCGATCACCGCTTCGAGGCGCTGGGCGGGCGCACGCTGGCGGACGCGCTGCTCGAGCCCACCCGCATCTACGCGAAGGACGTGCTGGCCCTGCTGGAGCAGGTGCCGGTCCGGGCGTTCGCTCACATCACCGGCGGCGGGCTGCCCGGGAACGTGCCCCGCACCCTGCCCGACGGCACGCGGGCGGTGCTCGAGGAGCAGCGCTGGCCGCGGCCGGTCATCTTCGACCTGGTGGAGCGCGAGGGGCAGGTCCCGCGCGACGAGATGTACCGCACCTTCAACATGGGCCTCGGCCTGGTGGCGGTGGTCGCGCCCGGCGACGAGGCGGCCGCGCACGCGGCGCTCCGGGCCCGCGGGCTGGAGGCCTGGACGGTGGGCGCCATCGAGGCGGGCGGGCCCGGGGAGGCCACCTGCGAGGTGGTGCGGTGATCCGGCTCGGCGTCCTCGCCTCCGGGGGCGGCACGAACCTCCAGGCGCTGCTCGACGCCTGCGCGGCGGGGCGCGTGGACGCGCAGGTCGCGGTGGTGCTCTCCAACGTGCCGGGCGCCGGCGCGCTGGAGCGGGCGCGCCGGGCGGGGGTGCCGGCGGAGGTCCTCCCGTCGAAGGGCGTCGCCGACCGCGCCGCCTACGACCTCACGCTGGTCGAGGCGCTCCGCGCCCACCGCGTGGACCTGGTGTGCCTGGCGGGCTACATGCGCCTCGTCACGCCCGGCTTCCTCCGCGCCTTCGGGCCCGACGCCGCCAGCCGCGGCTGCCCGCGGGTGATGAACGTCCACCCCGGCCTGCTCCCGTCGTTCCCCGGCCTGCACGCCGCGCGGCAGGCGCTCGAGTACGGCGCACGGATCGCCGGCTGCACGGTCCACTTCGTGGACGAGGGCACCGACACCGGGCCGATCATCGCCCAGGCGGTGGTCCCGGTGCTGCAGGGCGACGACGAGGCCGCCCTGTCCGCCCGCATCCAGGCCGAGGAGCACCGCCTCTACCCGCAGGCGGTGCAGTGGTTCGCGCAGGGACGGCTCTCGCTGGAGGCGCGCAGGGTCCGGCTCGACCGCTGCGCGCCGCACGGCCCGTCGCCGCTGCGGAACCCGCCGCTGGAGGGCTGAAGGCCGGCGCCGCGCCGCGGCTGCGCGCGGCCGCGCTCCACCCCCGGTCGATCGGCTAGGCCGTGCGGGTGGGAACGTCCCTCGACCGCGGGACGAGATCGTTTGGCGCCCGGCCGGCCTCGACGTAGACTCCGCCGCCGTGGCGCAGACCTTCCGACCCCCCGCAACCCAGCGCATCTACGACGTCTGCATCGTCGGCTCGCAGCTCGGCGGCATCGTCGCCGGCGCGCTGCTGGCCCGGCGCGGCTTCCGGGTGCTGCACGTGGCCCACGACGACCTGGGCCCGAGCTACGTGGACGCCGGCTACGTGCTGCCCTGGGCGCCCGCGGTCATCCCCTCTCCGCGGCAGATGCCCGCCGCCGAGGCCGTGCTCGCGGAGCTGGGGCTCGCCACCGACGTGGGCCGGGCGCTCGAGCCGTCGGATCCCGACCTGCAGATCCTGCTCCCCCGCCACCGGGTGGACGTCTCGCGCGACGCGGCCGCGCTGCGGACCGAGCTGCACCGCGAGTGGGCCGGCGAGGCGGACGCCCTGGAGGCGGGCTTCGCCGAGCTGTCCACCCTCTACGAGTTCTCCGGCTTCTTCCTGAAGGCCGCGCCGCCGCTCCCGCCGGACGGGTTCGGCGAGCGGCGCGCCGTGAAGAAGGCGCTGAAGGTCGCCTCCAGCCTGCCCAACGCGCCCGCCGGCGAGGTCGGCGACGCGCGGCCCTTCGACGCGCTGCGCGGGCACGAGCTGGTGCGGAGCCTCGAGATCGCGCACCGCTTCCTCACCTACCTGGACGGCCCCCCCTCGCCGCTCTCGCTGGCGCGCCTGCTGGGCGGCGCGCTCCGCGGGACGCACCGGCTGGCCGGCGGCCAGGGGACGCTCCGCGAGATGATCCGCCGGCGCATCGCCGAGTCGCGCGGCGAGCTGAAGGGCGGCCCCGGCGAGCCCGCCAGCGCCGCCGGGCTGGAGCTGGACGGCGGCCGCATCGCGGCGGTGCGGCTGGCCGACTCCCCCGACGCGTTCGTGGCCCGGGCCTTCGTGCTCGCCGCCGACGCCGAGTCCATCCGCCGGCTGCTCCCGGCCGGCGCGGCCGAGGCGCGCGCCGCCCGCGTGCTCGAGGCCATCCGCCCGCAGCGCCGGCTCGTCTCGCTGAACCTGATCGTGAAGGAGGCCGCGCTCCCGCCGGCGCTGGGCGAGAACGCGATCGCGCTCCGCGACGCGGAGGGCGGCGACGGCATCGACAACGCCGTGTTCCTGCAGGTGCTCCCGGCCCGGCGCGACGGCAAGAAGGGCTCGGCGGACGCGGTCCCGGGCGAGCGGGTGGTCTGCGCCGCCGCGTTCGTGGACGCGGACACCACCTCGCGCGAGGCGCTGGCCGCGGCGTCGGCGCGGATCCGCGAGGCGGTCGCGGACGCGATCCCGTTCTTCGAGCGGCACCAGGTGAACGAGTCGTCCCCGGTGCTGAACGCGCCGGTCGGGCCGGAGGAGGCGGTGCGGCTCCTCACCCATCCGCTCTACGGCACCGAGCTCGAGTCCACGCTCGGCGTGACCGGCCTGCCGGTGCGCGCGCCGTGGAAGAACGCGTTCTTCGCCGGCCGCGAGGTGCTCCCCGGGCTCGGCCTCGAGGGCGAGTTCTACGCGGGCATCCAGGCGGCCGGGCACGCGGTCGCGGCGCTCGGGCGGCGGGACGTTCTGAAGTGAGCCCTTGCCTTTCGCGGGCCACTCTGTAATATCCCGCGCTCCTTTTGGTTTTCGGAGTAGAGACCATGGCACGCCGCTGCGAGATCTGTGGGAAGGGCCCGCTCGTCGGGAACACCGTCTCCCACGCCAACAACAAGAACAAGACGCGCTCCCTGCCGAACCTCCGCTCGGTCCGCGCCAACCTGGCCGGCGAGATCCGGCACATCCGCGTGTGCACGCGCTGCCTCAAGGCCGGCAAGGTCGTGAAGGCGGGCCGCGGGCGTCCGACGGCGTCCGCGCAGGCGTAACGAGGTTCCTGGGCGCGCGCGGCGGGATGCGCAGCCTCCCGGTCACCGAGGCGCCCCACCCCAGAGGCTCGGATCTCGAGCGGCTCCCCGCGGGCCGCCTCCTCGCCCGTCTCCACGAGGGCGACCGGGAGGCGGTGCGCGCGGTGGGCCGTGCCCTGCCTTCGCTCGCCCGCCTGGTCGAGGCCGCCGCCGCCGCGCTCGGCGCGGGCGGGCGGCTCGTCTACGCCGGCGCCGGCACGAGCGGACGGCTCGGCGCGCTCGACGCGGCCGAGTGCCCGCCCACGTTCGGCGTCTCCCCCCGCCGCGTGCTGGCGCTGGTGGCCGGCGGCCGCCGCGCGCTCACCCGCGCCGTGGAGGGCGCCGAGGACGACCGCGCGGCCGGCGCCGCCGCGGTGCGCCGCGCGCGCGCCGGGGCCCGGGACCTGGTCGTCGGGGTGAGCGCGTCCGGCACCACGCCGTTCGTGCTCGGCGCGCTCGAGGAGGCCCGCCGCCGGGGCGCCCGGACCGCCCTCCTCACCTCGAACCCGGCCGCCCGCGCCCGGACCGGCCTGCGTGTGGTGCTCGAGACCGGGCCGGAGCTGGTCGCCGGCTCGACCCGCATGAAGGCGGGGACGGCCGCGAAGATGGCGCTCGGGCTGGTGAGCACCGCCGCGTTCGTGCGGCTCGGGGCGGTGCGCGGGGGCCGGATGGTGGCGCTGGCGCCGGCCAGCGAGAAGCTGCGCCGCCGGGCGGTGCGCAACGTCGCGGCGCTCGCCGGGGTGGGCGAGGCGCGCGCCCGGAAGTTGCTGGAGGGGTGCGGCTGGAGCGTGCGCGACGCGGTGGATCGCGCGGCCCGGCCGAAGGCGCGCCCGCGCCCCCGCTGATCGAGGAGGAGGGACGATGGCCAAGGAAGAGAAGGCGCTCGCACCGGAGGAGCTCTCGCGCGCGCGGGCGGCGCTGGCCGCGGCGCAGGGGAAGCGGCGGCTCGACCTGGTGCTGGAGGCGCGGGATCCGCAGGCGCTGGTCCGCGCGCTGCCGGCCGACGAGCTCTACTTCACGATCCGGGACATCGGGCTCGGCGACGCGGCGCTGCTGGTCCAGCTCGCCTCGCCCGAGCAGTTCAAGACGTTCCTCGATCTCGACGCGTGGCGCGGCGGCGCGTTCGAGCCGCGCCGCGCCCTCCCCTGGCTCCGGATCGCCCGGGCCGGCGCGCACCTCGACCCGAAGGCCGCGGCGCGCTGGACGCGCAAGCTGGACGCGCTCGATCGCGAGGTGCTGTACCTGGTGCTGCGCGACGCGCTCCACCTGCACGACCTCGAGGAGGACCCGGATCCGGAGCTGGTCTCCGACCGGTTCATGCGGACGCCCGAGGGGCGCTTCGTGGTCGAGTTCCAGGTGGAGGGCACCGAGTACCTGGCGGTGCGCGGCCTGCTCGACGACCTCTACGCGCGCGACGCGTTCCAGGCGACCCGGCTGCTCTCGGCCATCCGGGGCGAGCTGCCCAGCGAGCTGGAGGAGACGGGGCTGCGATGGCGCACCGGCCGCCTCGCCGACCTCGGCTTCCCCTCGCTGGAGGAGGCGCTCTCCTGGTTCGCCCGGCCGCCGCGCGCGCCGGCCCGCCCCGCCGGCCCACCCCCGGCGCGGCCGCCCGGGTTCCTGCTGGCGACGCTCGGCGGTGGCTCGGCGCTGGATCGCGCCGCGGCGGCGCTCCCGGCCGGCGAGCGCGAGGTGCTGGAGCGCGAGATCGTCGCGGCGGCGAACGCGGTGCTGGTCGCGGACCAGGTGGACCCCTCCGACCTCCAGGCGGTGCGCGGCGCGTTCGCCGCCGCCCGCGCCATGCTGGAGCTGGGCCTGGCCCGCCTCGCCGGCGCCGATCCCGATCGCGCCGCCCAGGTGCTGGCGGAGACGCCGGTGAAGCGGCTGTTCCAGGAAGGGTTCGGGCGCGTCCTCGAGCTGAAGTGGCGGGCCGAGCGGCTGCTGGCGGGCGGCGGCGCGGGGACCCGCGCGGCGCCGCTGCTCGACGCGCCGCTGGGCGAGGCGGTGGCGTCGCTCGCCGCGAAGCGCCCGCGCTACTTCCCGGGCCTGGAGGCGCCGCGGGACGAGTGGGGCACGATGTCGGCCGCCGCGCACGAGCCGCGCCGGTTCCTCGCCGCGGCCGAGCTGGACCGGACCGCCGCCGCGCTCGACCTCGCCGAGGGGCTGGCCGGGCTCGCGCAGGCGCTGGGGCTCGCCGGCGGCCGCGCCGAGGGACCGCTCGCGCCGCGCCTCTCGACGCTCTACCTCACCGCGCTCGCCAACGAGCGGCTGGGCCGCGCCTTCCGGCCGGATCCCGTCGCGCGCGCGGAGCTGCCGGGCGCGGCGCGGGCGCTCGCCGAGATCGAGGACCCGCGGCTCGCCTCCGCCGGCCAGGCCGGCGCGCTGCTGCTGGAGCTGGCGCGGGCGCGCGCGGCCGAGCTGGCCCCGATCGCGGAGGGGGGCACCGCACGGCCCGAGCACCTCTCGGCGCTGCTGGTGCGCGACCCGGACTAGCAGCGCGCCGCGGGCGCCGTCCCCGCCCCGCTCATCCCGAGCCTTGCTCCGCCGCCGGCGGGGCGGCGTCGAGGGACAGGCGGAAGGGCACGGCCGGCACCGCCGGCCGCGCCCCTCCGTGGGGATCCGCCTCGGCTACTTCGCCACCGGGGCTGCCTCGGGGGCCGCCTTGTCGGTCGCCGTGTCGGCGGCCTTCGGGGTGGCCTTCTTCGCCGTCGCCTTGTGGTGCTTCTTGTGCGTCGCAGGCTTGGCGGCCGGCTTCGCGGCCTCCGCGGCGGCCGGCGCGGCCGGGGCCGGCTCCGCGGCCTTCGGCTCCTCGGCGAACGCGGGGGAGACGAGGCCGAGCACGGCGAGGGCCGAGACGATGCGCAGGATATTCTTCATTTGGGGTACCTCCGGCGCGGGGCCGCGGTCGATCCGCGCGCTCCCGCTGCGAGGACGTACGCGCGCGCCCCCGGCCGTATTCAACGCGCGCCTCGTCAGGGCAGCTCGCCGATGAAGGTGGCCTCCCGGGCCCACCGCAGGGCCTGGTCGATCTGCTCCTCCGCGAGCACGCCGGACTCGCGCAGCAGGCGCACCTCGGCGCGCATGTTCGTGTCGAGCAGGTACGGGCCGTCGGTGTTGATGGTGAACCGCACGCCGCGATCCCAGAAGCGCGCGAGCACCTGCCCCAGCTCCTCGATCGAACCCACCGCCCGCGTGGCGAGGTTCGAGCTGGGGCAGATCTCCAGCACCACGCCGCGCTCGCGGAGCAGGTCCATGACCTTCTCGTCCCGCGCCGCGCAGATGCCGTGGCCGATGCGGTGCGGCTCGAGCTGCTCCACCACCGCCCGGACCCCCTCGGCGCCGGTGGTGGCGGTCTCGCCGGTGTGCACGGTCGTCTTCAGCCCGGCGCGCCGCGCCCGCGCGTACAGCTCGCGGTAGCGCCCGACCTCCTCCGGCATCAGCTCGAGCGCGTGGCGCTCGGTGCCCGCCAGGTCGATGCCGACCACGCCGCGCCGCCGGTACTTGATGGCCTTCTCGACCAGGATCTCGTTCAGGTGCGCGGGGAACTCGCGCGCCAGGCAGAAGATGAGCCCGGCCTGCACGCCGTACTCGAGGACGGCCCGGTCCATCCCGCGCAGCGCGGCGTGGATGATGTGGTCGAGGTCGCGCTCGCCGCCGACGTTGCGCTTCATCGGGTTGAAGCGCAGCTCGATGAGCGAGACTCGCGACGAGCGGTACTCCTTGCCGATGACCTCGTAGACGCTGCGCTCCATCGCCTGCGGGGACGACTGGATCTTCTCGGTCCACTCGTGCATCACCGCCAGGTACTCGTCCAGCGACCGCACCTTCCCCGGGCGCGCCGAGATCAGCTCCTTGAACTCCCAGTAGCTCGCGACCGGCAGCTTGAAGCCCTGGTCGTGGGCGATGGACCACAGGATGTGCGGCGCCACCGCGCCGCCGACGTGGATGTGCAGGTCCGAGAGCTCGCGTGCCATCGGCCCGAGATACCGCCGCGGCGCGAGGCACGCCAGCGCTTCTCGGACGCGGCTACCCGTTCTCGTCCGGCGCCGACTCGCCGGGCGCGCCGAGCCCGAGGCCGCACTCCGGGCACTCCACCTCCCCCGCGCCCTGCACGGCGAAGCGGTGGCCGCAGGCCGGGCAGGCGATCTCGCCGCCGGCGTCGAGGTCGATCCCCTCGGCGCCGCGCGCCGCCGCGGCCGCGGCGTCCGGGTCCTCGAGCAGGCCGGCCCAGTCGCGCCGCAGGAACGCCTGGGCGCGCTCCAGCTCGTCGCGCGGGACGTACAGGTTCCACAGCGGGTGGTGCGCCTCCTCCGGCCGGCCCGGCGGGACCTTCTCCATCTCCGGCGCGAGCCCCTCCGCCTCCAGGAGCGACATGACCTCGCGCACCGACGCGTAGCCGGAGCGGGTGAGCACGGCGAGGCCCTCGGCGGCGGCCTCGCAGGTCACGCAGCGCCCGCCGTCGGCGAGCGGGGTCGAGCAGGTGGTGCAGCGCTCCATGGACGCCTCCCGCGGCCCGGGCTCCGGGCGCGGCCCGATGATACCCCGGGCGCGGGAGGTGCGGCGTCGGTCGGCGGCGGCGTCGGTCGGCGGCGTCGGCCGTCGGCGGCGGCGGTCAGCGGCGTCCGGTCGCGCGCGCCCGGAGCGCGGCGGTGGCGGGACGCGGCGCGGCGGGCGCCGCCGGCGGGACCAGGCTCGGCGGCTCGGGCACGGCGACCGGCAACGGCCTCACCTCTGCCGGAGGCGGCAGCGGGGGAGCCGCGGCGGAGCGCCGCTCCGCGCCCGCGCCGAGCGCGGCCGCGACCAGCAGGAGGGCGGGCGCGAACAGGAAGCGGTAGAGAGCCATGGCGGCCTCCGGGCGTGGTCGGGAGCGAGGGGTGGTCCGCCGAGCACGGTTCGCACGCGCCGGGCGCGCCACAAGCGTCCAGGATGGGGGACACGGGCGCGCGGCGTGCTCTATACTCGCGCGCCTCATGAACCTCATCGACGGCAAGCAGATCGCGGCGAAGGTGAAGGGCGAGGTGGCGACCGAGGTCCGCGCGCTGGCCGCCCGCGGCGTGCAGACGGGCCTCACCGTGGTCCGGGTGGGCGACGACCCCGCCTCCGCGATCTACGTGCGCGGGAAGCGCAAGGACTGCGAGGAGGTTGGCATCACCTCGGTGGAGCACCACCTCCCGGCCACCACCACGCAGGCGGAGCTGCTCGCCCTCATCGCGCGGCTGAACGCCGACCCGGCGGTGCACGGCATCCTGGTGCAGCTCCCGCTGCCGAAGCACGTGGACGAGCGCGCCGTGCTCGACGCCATCTCGCCCGCCAAGGACGCCGACGGCTTCCATCCGTTCAACGTGGGCGCGCTCTCGATCGGCATCGCCGGCGTGCCCCGCCCCTGCACGCCCGCCGGCGTGATGCGCATGCTCGACGAGGCGAAGGTCGATCCGAAGGGCAAGCGCGCGCTGGTGGTCGGCCGCTCCAACATCGTCGGCAAGCCCATGGCGATGATGCTGCTCGAGCGGCACGCCACCGTGACCATCGCCCACTCCCGCACCGCGGATCTCGCCGGGGAGGTCGGCCGCGCCGACATCCTGGTGGCCGCCATCGGCAAGGCCGAGCTGGTGAAGGGCGCCTGGGTCAAGGAGGGCGCGGTGGTGATCGACGTCGGCATGAACCGCCTCGCCGACGGGAAGCTGGTGGGCGACGTGGAGTTCGCGGGGGCCGCCGCGCGCGCCTCGGCGATCACGCCGGTGCCGGGCGGCGTCGGCCCCATGACGCGCGCCATGCTGCTCGTCAACACGGTGGAGCTGGCGAAGCGGACGGCGCGGTGAGGCGCTGCGCCCGGGCGCTCGCGGCCATGGCCGTGGCGCTGGTGGGCGCCGCCGGCTGCTGCACCTGCGTCGACCTCGACTACACCTACCGGAGCGGCGCGGCCCGCGCGCCGGCGGCCGCTCCGCCCCTCTCGCCCCTGCTCCGCGTGCTGCACGTCGCGGACATCGGCGAGCCGAACTGCCAGCAGCGCGCCATCTCCGACGGCATGGCGGCGGCGCACCGGCGGGCGCCGTTCGACCTCGCGGTCGCCCCCGGCGACAACGTCTACAACTGCGGGCCGGACGCCACCCTCCCCGGCGCCGCCGACTGCCGCTTCGCCGACGACGGGAACACCGTCGCCGCCGGGTACGCCGGCCCGGCCGACCCGACCTTCGCGCGCTTCGAGGACGCGTTCGCGCCGCTCGCGGGCGTGCCCATCCACCTCGCGCTCGGGAACCACGACGTCGCCACCGCCGGGAGCTGCGCGGTGCCGGGCGTGGAGCCGGCCACCGCGGCGCGACGCAAGGCCTGCCTCGAGGTGGCGCACGCCTCGCCGCTCTGGGCCATGCCCGGCCGCCACCACCTCGTCGACCGCGGCCCGGCCCGCTTCATCGTGGTGGACACGAACCTCCTGAAGGGCGACTACGGCGGCTTCACCTTCGCCGACGAGGAGGCGTTCGTGGCGGCGGCGGCCGCGGGCTGCGACGCGCGCGCCTGCTTCCTGGTCGGCCACCACCCGGCCGTCACCGCCGGCTCGCACCACGACGACGCCACGCCGGAGTACCTCGCGCGCGTCGATCGCCTGCTCGCGGCCGGCCAGGGCCGGATCCGGGCCTGGCTCGCCGGCCACGATCACGACCTGCAGCACCTGCGGACGCCGGGCGGCGTGGACGTGCTCGTGTCCGGCAACGGCTCCCGCGCCCGCGGCGCCGAGCGCTTCCGCGAGATCTCCGCGCCGGGCGCCGAGCTGCTGTTCGCGTCGGTGCGCTGGGGGTTCGGCGTGCTCGAGGTGGGGGACGGCGGCTGGCGCTACCGCTTCGAGTCGGACGACGGCACCGCGCTGTACTGCTGCGCGGCCAGCGGGGCGGGGCGGTGCGAGCCGGTCGCGTGCCGGTGAGCGCGCGGCGTCCAGCCATGGCCCGTCCGTGCGGACGTGCGCCCGCGCCCCAGCCCCTTCCGGTGCTGCCAGGAACGCGCGATGGCACCTTGCGGACCCTGGCGCGAGCGGCTACTGCTCGGGCGCGCCGGGCGCGAAATCCCACGTCCTGGCGCGCTTGACCCCCGGGTCAGCCCCGATAGAATCCGCCCGCCCATCCCCACCCGAGGCGCCCATGGCCCTGCGCACGCCCCTTCACGACACGCACGTCCGCGCAGGCGCACGGATCGTGGAGTTCGCCGGCTGGCAGATGCCGGTCCAGTACTCGGGCATCCTCGCCGAGCACGAGACCGTCCGCACCCGCGTCGGCCTGTTCGACGTCTCGCACATGGGCGAGGTCGTGTTCCGCGGCCCGCGGGCGCTCGCGGCGCTCGGCCGGCTGTTCACGAACGACCTCTCCAAGGTCGCCGACGGCCAGGCGCAGTACGGCTGCCTGTGCCGCGACTCCGGCGGCATCGTGGACGACGTGGTGGTCTACCGCCGCTCCGCCGAGGACCTGCTCGTCTGCGTCAACGCCGGCAACCGGCAGAAGGACTTCGAGTGGCTGGCGGGCCACGCCGCCGGCGCCGACGTCCGCAACGAGTCGGACGACTGGGCGCAGCTCGCGCTCCAGGGGCCGCTCGCCGCCCAGCTGCTGCAGCGGCTCACCACCGTGAACCTCTCGGCGATGCGCAGCTACCGCTTCGGCGAGGGCGAGGTGGCCGGCGTCCGCTGCATCGTGGCCCGCACCGGCTACACCGGCGAGGACGGCTTCGAGCTGTTCTGCCGCGCCGACCTGGGCCCGCGGCTCTGGGACGCGCTCATGGAGGCGGGCGTGCCCGAGCGCATCGCCCCCTGCGGCCTCGGCGCCCGCGACTCGCTGCGGCTCGAGATGGCGTACCGCCTCTACGGCTCGGACATGGACGAGACCACCACGCCGCTCGAGGCCGGGCTGGCCTGGGTGGTGAAGCTCGACAAGGGCGAGTTCATCGGCCGCGAGGCGCTGCTCAAGCAGAAGGAGCAGGGGCTCTCGCGCAAGCTGGTGGGGTTCCAGCTCACCGACGCGGGCATCCCGCGGCACGGCTACCCGGTGCTGCAGGACGGCCGCAAGGTGGGCGACGTGACCAGCGGGACCAAGAGCCCGTCGCTCGGCACCGCCATCGGGCTCGCCTACGTGCCCCCCGCGCTCGCCGCCGAGGGCTCCACCTTCGCAGTCGAGATCCGCGGCCGGGCCGCGGCGGCCAAGGCCGTGAAGACGCCGTTCTACACTCGCAAGTGACGGAGACGACCATGGAAATCCCCGAGGACCTCAGGTACACGCGCGAGCACGAGTGGGCGCGCCGCAAGGGCAGCGCGATCGTGGTCGGGATCACCGACTTCGCCCAGCAGCAGCTCGGCGACGTCGTCTACGTCGAGCTCCCGGACGTCGGCGACCCCGTCAAGAAGGGCGAGTCGTTCGGCGTGGTCGAGTCCACCAAGGCCGTCTCCGAGCTGTTCGCCCCGATCTCCGGCAAGGTGATCGAGGTGAACGACCCGCTCTCCGACGCGCCCGAGACCATCAACGAGGATCCGTACGAGGAGGGCTGGATGATCACCATCGAGCCGTCCGATCCGAAGGACCTCGAGGCGCTGATGGACGCCGCCGCCTACAAGGCGTTCGTCGAGGAGCAGGAGTAGCGCCGAGCGCCGCCCGCCGGGCGGTCCCCCTCCCTCGCGGCGCCGTCGCCGCGGAGCCAAGCCTTGCGATACCACCCGCACACCCCGGACGACGTCCGCGCCATGCTCGACGTCGTCGGCGCGGAGCGCGTCGACGACCTGTTCCGCTCGATCCCGCAGGCGCTCCGGCTCGACCGCCCGCTCGACCTGCCGCCCGCGGCCGACGAGATCGCGCTGTTCTCCGAGCTGCGCCGCCTGGCGGCGCGCAACGAGACGGCCCACCCGCCGTTCGTCGGCGCGGGGTGCTACCCGCACCACGTGCCGCCGGTGGTGGACCAGCTCCTGCTCCGCGGCGAGTTCTTCACCGCGTACACGCCCTACCAGCCGGAGATCTCGCAGGGCACGCTGCAGGTGCTGTTCGAGTGGCAGACGTTCGTGTGCCTGCTGACCGGCATGGACGTGTCGAACGCGTCCATGTACGACGGCGCGACCGCCACCGCCGAGGCGGCGCTCATGGCCGGCCGCATCACCGGGCGCGACAAGGTGGTGGTCTCCGCCGCGCTGCACCCCGAGTACCGCAAGGTGCTCGCCACGTACCTGCGCTCGACCGGCGACGAGATCGTCACGGTGCCGTTCGGCGCCGACGGGCGCACCGACCTCGCCGCGCTGGCGCAGGCGGTGGACGGCCGGACCGCCTGCGTCATCCTCGGCTACCCGAACTTCCTCGGCGTGGTGGACGCGCTCCCCGAGGCGGCCGCCATCGCCCGGGCGGCCGGCGCGCTCACCGTCTCGGCCACCGCCGAGGCGGTCTCGCTCGGCCTCCTCCAGGCGCCCGGCGCGCTCGGCGCGGACGTCGCGGTGGGCACGTTCCAGAGCTTCGGCAACCCCATGTCCTTCGGCGGCCCGGCGCCGGGCTTCTTCGCCACCCGCGAGAAGAGCCTGCGCCAGATGCCCGGCCGCGTGGCGGGCGCGACGGTGGACAAGCAGGGGCGGCGCGGCTTCGTGCTCACGCTCTCCACCCGCGAGCAGCACATCCGCCGCGAGAAGGCCACGTCCAACATCTGCACCAACTCCGGCCTGTGCGCGCTGGCGTCCACCATCCACCTGTCGCTCCTCGGCAAGCGCGGCCTCGCCGAGCTGGCGCGCCTGAACCACGGGCGCGCCCGCATGCTGCGCGACGCGATGGAGCGGGCCGGCTGCCGCCCGGTGCTCTCCGGGCCGTACTTCAACGAGCAGGTGTTCGACGTGGGCGACGCGGAGGCGGTGGTGGCGAAGCTCGCGAAGCGCGGCATCGTGGCCGGCGCGCCGCTGGCGCGCTGGTACCCGGACGCGCCGCACGCGAAGGGCGCGTTGCTCTGCGCGGCGACCGAGCTGCACGGCCCCGAGCTCATCCAGCTCTTCGCGAGCACGGTGAGGAGCTAGCCATGGCGAACCCGACCGGCTGGAAGCCCAGCATGGAGCAGGACGCGAAGGGCGGCGGCGCCGCGGCCGAGGCGCCCGGCCTGGGCGGCGCGGTGCGCGGCCTCGCCTACGAGGAGCCGCTCGTGTTCGAGCACGGCTCCCGCGGGCGCTGCGGCGTCTCGTTGCCGCCGCCCCCCGCCGACTTCGACGCGGGCGACCTCCCCGCCGCGCTGGTGCGGCCGGCGGTGGACGGGCTGCCGGAGCTGTCCGAGCTGGAGGTGGTCCGGCACTTCACCCGGCTCTCCTCCTGGAACCACGGCATCGACACCGGGTTCTACCCGCTCGGCTCCTGCACCATGAAGTACAACCCGAAGTCGAGCGAGGCCCTGGCGCGGCTGCCCGGCTTCGCCGACCTCCACCCGCTCGCGCCCGCCGAGCTGGCGCAGGGCGCGCTCGAGCTCATGTACCGGCTGGAGCGGGCGCTGTCCGAGATCGCCGGGTTCGACGCCACCACGCTCGCGCCCGCCGCGGGCGCGCAGGGCGAGCTGACCGGCCTCATGCTCATCCGCGCGTACCACGCGGCGCGCGGCAACCCGCGCAAGAAGGTGCTCATCCCCGACACCGCGCACGGCACCAACCCTGCGTCGTCGGCGCTGAACGGCTACGCGGTGGTGCAGCTCGCCTCCGGCCCCGACGGCCGCCTCCACCCGGAGACGGTCCGCGCCGCCATGGACGAGGACGTCGCGGCCATCATGATCACGAACCCGAACACGCTGGGCGTGTTCGAGTCGCACATCGCCGAGATCGCCGCGATCGTCCACGCCAAGGGCGGGCTGGTGTACGGCGACGGCGCGAACATGAACGCGCTGCTCGGCGTGGCGCGGCCCGGCGACATGGGCTTCGACGTCATGCAGTACAACCTGCACAAGACGTTCGCGACGCCGCACGGCGGCGGCGGCCCGGGCTCGGGCCCGGTGGCGGTGAAGGCGGCGCTCGCGCCGTACCTGCCGCTCCCGCTGGTGGTGAAGGAGGGCGAGCGGTACCGCCTGGTCACCGAGGCGCGCGAGCGGCCCGCCACGGTCGGCAAGCTGCGCGAGTTCTGGGGCAACTTCGGCATGTTCGTGCGCGCCTGGGCGCTCATCCGCGAGTACGGCCCGGAGGGCGTGCGCGCCACCGCCGAGCTGGCGGTGCTGAACGCGAACTACGTGCGCAAGCAGCTGGAGGGCACCTACCACCTGCCCTACGCCACCGACTCGCTCCACGAGGTGGTGTTCGACGACGCCCAGCAGAAGGACGCCGGCGTCACGACCATGGACGTGGCGAAGCGCCTCATCGACCACGGCTTCCACCCGCCCACCATCTACTTCCCGCTGGTGGTGCACGGCGCGCTCATGATCGAGCCGACCGAGACCGAGTCGCGCGAGACGCTGGACGCGTTCGTCGCGGCGATGAAGGCCATCGCCGAGGAGGCGAAGGCCGATCCGGAGGCGGTGCGTGCCGCGCCCACCCGGCCCGTCCGCGCACGCCTCGACGAGACGCGCGCGGCGCGCAAGCCCGTGCTGCGCTGGCAGCCGGGCATGAACGTCGAGTAGACGGGCGGCGGTCGCGCTATCATCGCGGCGCGCCCGCCCCACGGCGCCGCGGAGGAACCATGCGCAACCGCCTGCTCGCCCTGTTCGTCGTCGCCGCCCTGCCCGCGCTGGCCGCCGGCCAGTACGATCCCCGCCGGCCGCCGCCGCGCGCGCCCGCCGGGCCGCGCGAGCAGGGGCTCACGCTGTCCGCGCGCCTCGCGTACGGCGCGCCGTCCGGCGACATCTCGGACGAGGTGGACGCCACCGGCGCGCCGCTCTACCCGAAGCTCGACGATCTCGTCCGGCACAAGGTGCCGATCTGGCTCGAGCTGGGCTACCGCTTCAACCCGGCGGTCTGGGGCGGCATCTACCTCGAGCTCGCCCCGGCCTCGATCTCGAAGGACTTCTGCGTCCCGGGCCGCTCCTGCGACGGCTCGGACATCCGCTTCGGCTTCGACGTGCAGTTCCACCTGCAGCCGTACCAGATCGTGGATCCCTGGGTGGGCTTCGGGATGGGCCTGGAGGTGCTGAACGCGGAGGCGTACGAGCCGGGCACCGGCACCATCGCCGAGTTCAGCTGGGCCGGCTTCGAGTTCCCGATGCTGGAGGTGGGGCTCGACCTGGCGCTCTCGCCCTACCTGACCATGGGCCCGTTCGTCTCGTGGAGCGCCGGGCAGTACACGAGCTACGACGTGTCGGTGCCGGGCTGGGGTGACGAGTCCGGCCGCATCCACGACCGGAGCTTCCACAGCTGGTTCCAGATCGGCGTGAAGGGGACGCTGAAGCTGTAGCGCTCCCGCCCCGATCCGCCCGCCGGCGCGGCGCCGTCCGGTGGCGCCGGCGCCGGCGGCCCCGGCTACCGGCGGCCCTGGCCGGCCAGCCAGGCCTGCCGCTTCGCGGCGTGGTCCTCCACGATCCGCTCGTACTCACCGTGGAACAGCGACGACGCCACCAGGAAGTCGGCGGTGGCGCGGTTGCACGCGGTGGGGATGTTGTAGAGCACCGCGATCCGCAGCAGCGCCTTCACGTCCGGATCGTGCGGCTGCGGCTCGAGCGGATCCCAGAAGAACACCAGCACGTCCAGCTCGCCCTCGGCGATCTTCGCGCCGACCTGCTGGTCGCCGCCGAGCGGGCCGCTCTTGAAGCGGGTCACCGGGAGGTCGGTCTGCGCCTGCACCAGCCCGCCGGTGGTGCCGGTGGCGAACAGCCGGTGCTCGCGGAGCACCGGCCGGTTGTACTTCACCCACTCCAGCAGGTCCTGCTTGCGGCTGTCGTGCGCGATGAGGACCACGTTCTTGACCGCGCGCATCGGGACGCGCTGCACCTGGGGCATGCTGGGCTCTCCTGTGGAACGGGGACCGGCCCGCGGGACGCGGGCGGGCTGACTCACTCCGGATACGGGCGCTGCGACGGCAGCGAGGGCATGAGCACCTGCACGCGCGAGGCCCGCCGCATCTCCAGCGTGTAGGCCAGCGCGAGGTGGATCTGCCCGCTCGCGTCCACCAGCCCCGCCGGCGGGTTCGGGAACGGCCCGGCCGCCCGCGCCGCCCGGACCACCTCCTGGTCGAGGAAGTCCAGGCCGCTCGAGTCGAGCAGCTTCACGAAGCGGATCGCGCCGCTGCCGTCGAGCACCAGCTCGATGGACGTGGTGCGGTCGCGCGCGGGGTAGACCTTCCCCTCCGGATCCCGCGCCTGGTACGCCCGGTTCGGATCCCACTCCCGGTAGATGGCCATGCCCACGCGGTTGATGAACGTGGCGTACTTGAACGAGCGGGTGTTGAGCGCGGTGGAGTCGCCCTCCTCCACGCCGTCGAGCCGGTCCGGGCTGGGGCCACCGGCGATGCGCGCCAGGTTCTGCGGATCCGGCAGGAGCCGCCGATCGATGCCCGACTTGCGGCCGCCGCCCTGCGCGCCGGCGCCGCCGGGCACCTGCAGCGCCGGGCCGCCGCCGCTCAGCCGCTGCTGGTCGGTCCGGGGCGCGACCGGCACGTCGCCCGCGCCGGGCGCGTCCGGGCGCGGCGCGACCGCCAGCCGCTCCTGCGCCCGCTGCTCCGGGATGACCAGCTTCTCCCCGCCGGTTCCGTGCGGCGCCGACGGCCCCTCCTTGCCCGGCGTGCTCTTCGCCGCCTGGCCGTTCTCGCCGGCCTCCGGCGGCGGCGGCGGCGCCTTGCGCTTCAGGCCATCGGACGGCGCCGGGAGGGTGTTCTCGAACGCCTGCGTCCCGGCGAAGCGCGAGCGCGACTCCTTCTCGACCGTGTTGTCGCGGTCGGACAGGTAGCGCGAGTCCTTCGGCGGGCGCGAGTCCTTCGACGGCGCCACGTCCACGATCTGCCCGTGCGCCCGGCGCTCCTCCGGCGGCGGCGGGGGCGGCGGGATCTTCGGGAGGTCCGCCGGCCTCGGCGCGGCGGACGGCGGCGGCTGGCCGCCCACGATGGCGCGATTCGCCGCCCACTGATCCGCGGTGAGCGGCGCGAGCGCCACCGGCCGCACCGCGGCGGGCTTTCCCAGCTGGAAGGCGCCCACCCGGCCCAGGATCAGCAAGATCAAGGCGTTGAAGGCGAGCGACAGCAGGATGGCGGCGGTGGTCCGGGTGCCCGGCCGCTCGTCCACCTTCCTCCGTCGCAGGCTGGGGCCCAGGAACGCCATTCGCCGGGATGTTAACAGCCACGACGGCGGTTTCATCCCCTCGAGTGCGCGTCCACGGGCCGGCCGGGGAACCGGTTGACCCCTCGCGACCCGCCCGGTAAAGAGCGCGCGATTCCATGGCTTCCCCCCTGCCCACCCCTCCCCGCCCCCGCGTCGCGCTGCGCCCCCTCTGGCGCGCCGCGGGCTGGGGCGTGCTGGCGCTGGCCTGCCTGTACGGGGTGGCGCTCGTGGCGCTCTCGCGGCCCGCGGCGGAGGCCGCGCTCCGGCGGCGCATCCTGGCCGGCCTGCGCGCGTCGGTGGGCGACGTCACGCTCGGCCCCGACGTCCACGTCTCGCCGCTGCTCCGCGTCTCCTTCGGCCCGCTCGCCATCGCCGGCGCGCGGCCGGGGGCGCCGCCGGTGCTGCGGGTCGAGCGGATCGAGGCCCGGCCGCGGCTGCTCGCGCTGCTGGCCGGGCGCGCCGAGCTCGCCTCGGTGCGGATGACCGGGGTGCGCGTGGAGGCCGGCCGCTCCGGGCGATCGCTGCTGGAGCTGGGCGAGCGCCTGCGCGGCCCCCCTGCCCGGCGCGGCGCCGTCCCGGCTCGCGCCCCCGCCGCGGCGGCCCCCGAGCCCGCGCCGGAGGCGGACGAGGCCGCCCCGTGGCCGTCGGTGCAGGCGCGCGCGCTGGTGATCGCCTTCGTGCTCGGCGGCAAGACCGTGGAGCTCGGGCCGATCGACGCGCACCTGTCGCGCGCCCGCGGCGACGGCGAGGAGCGCCTCCGCGCCGACCTGCGCCTGCCCGGCGGCGGCACCGCCACGGTGGACGCCCGCCGGGAGGCGTCCGGCTGGCGCGCCACGCTGGGGGTGCGCCACCTCGGGCCCGCCGCGATCCCGGAGGCGCTCGGCGCGGGGGCGGTGTCGCTGCGCGAGGGCACGCTCTCGCTCGACGCGACGCTGGACGCCGCGCCGGACCTGTCCCGCCTCGGCGGGCGCGCCGTGCTCGCGGTGGAGGGCGCCTCGGTGGCCGGCGAGCGGATCGGCGCCGAGCCCCTCGGGCCGATCTCCGCCACCGCCGAGGGCGACGTCGCGTGGGAGGGCGCGGAGCGGCGCGTGTCGCTCTCCGGCGGGCGCGTGGTGCTCTTCGGCGCCATCCCCGCCGCCGTCTCCGGCCAGGCGCGGCTCGGCCCCGGCCTCCCGTTCGAGCTCTCGGTGCGGCTCGACCGGCTCGACTTCGCCGCGGCCGTCGCCGCGCTGCCGGCGGCGCTGGGCCTGCCGCCCGAGGCGCCGCGGCCCGCCGGGACGCTCGACGCCCACCTCGACCTGGCCGGCCCGCTGCTCGCGCCGGCCGCCTGGACGGTGGACGCCGGGCTGGACCTCTCGCGCATGCGCGACGCGGCCCGGCGCGCGCCGCCCGTCGCGCTCCGCGCGCCGTTCGTTCACCGCCCCGAGGTCGAGCACGGCACGCCGCCCGAGATCCTGGTGGGCCCGCGCAACCCCGCGTTCGTCCCGCTCGCGAGCCTGCCGCAGCACGTGATCCGCGCGGTGACCGCCAGCGAGGACGCCGGGTTCTACGGCCACTCCGGCTTCGAGTTCGAGGAGCTGCGCAACGCGTTCGCCGCGTCGGCCGAGCGCGGCCGGCTGGTGCGCGGCGGCTCGACCATCTCGCAGCAGCTCGCGAAGAACCTGTACCTCTCCCGCGAGAAGACGCTGGCGCGGAAGGTGCGGGAGGCGGCGCTCACGGTGGCGCTCGAGGCGACGGTGCCCAAGGCGCGGCTGCTCGAGATCTACCTGAACGTGGCGGAGTGGGGCCCGGGGCTGTGGGGCATCGGGCCCGCCGCGCGCCACTGGTTCGGCGTGCCCGCCGCCGAGCTCACGCCGCGGCAGGCCGCGTTCCTCGCCACCGTGATCCCGAACCCGGTCCGCTTCCACTTCATGTGGGCCCGCGGCGCGCCCACCGAGGCGTGGGACCAGCGCGTGGACGAGCTGCTGCTGAAGATGGCGGCGCAGCAGGTGCTCGACCCGGACGCGCTCGACGCGGCCCTGGTCGAGCCGCTCGCGTTCGCGCGGCCCGGCGCGGCGGTCGGGCCGGGCGCGACGCCGGCGCCGTGACGGCGGCCGCGGCGTCGCGGCGATGCCCCCGGCGCGGGGCCGGGATCGCTACGCGGGCGCGGGCGCGGCGGGCCGCGGGCGGGCGCGGCGCCGGGCCTGCAGCCGCTCCCAGCCCACCGAGATCGCCCAGGTGACGCCCACCATCAAGACGATGACGGCGATCGTCGCCGGGAACGGGAGCCGGCCGCGCAGGGGCCGCGCCAGGCCGCCGTAGGTCAGCTCGACGGAGGCGATGTACCCGACGAGCGACTGCCGCCCGAGCACGGTGAGCCAGCGCAGGGCCCGCTCCGCCGCGAGCGGCACGAGCTGGGTGAGCCCGGTGAGCGCCACGCACGCGCCGAGCCGCATCGCGAACCAGGCCGGCGAGGCGCGCCAGAACGCGTCCCCGCGCAGCGGCGCCCGCGCGTCGAGCCCGAGGCCCGCGCCGAGGAGCGCCGCGCCGAGCGCGAGCCACAGGAGCGGACGGTCCGGTCCGCGCGCCAGCGGCGCGAGCGCGGCGCCGGCGAGCAGGAAGGCGACCCAGTTGAACAGGTGGAAGTTCCCGCGGCGGCCCAGGTCGGCGGACGCGAGGTAGACGTAGTCGAGCAGCCGGCTCGGCGAGTGCGCCGTCCCCGCGACGCCGGGCGTGGCGAGCACCACCGCGACCGCCGCCAGCGCCGCCAGCGCGGGCCCGAGGCGGCGCGGCACGCCGATGGTGAGCAGCGCCGACAGCCCCAGGCCGACCGCGATGACGTTGAGGATGTCCACCTTCAGCACGTCCCCGACGCCGGCCCAGGCCGTGTCCCACCAGCCGTGCCACAGCGCCGGGGCGTAGCCGAGCAGGTACTCCGCCGCGCGGAAGCCGTAGGCGACCCCGAGCAGCCACAGCGCCCGGCGCAGCGCGGCCGACCGGCGCGCGCCCGGCGCGACGCCCTTGCGCTCCAGCGCGGCGTCGCCGAGCGACTGCGAGAGGCCGGCCATGTAGAGGAAGCCGGGCGCGGCGAGGCCGCCCAACATGCGGAGCGCACCGAAGCCGTGGCCGTGCGCCGCGGCCGGTGCGAGCCATGCGTCGAGCACGTGGACCTCGACCATGAACAGCACGGCGAGGCCGCGCTGCCAGTCGAGCCAGAGCTTGCGTCTGGGAGCGGTCACGGGGTGGGCGCCAGGGCGCGGCCGGGCGGCCGGACGAGGCCGCCCCGCGGTCACTTGTCGCGGTAGGTGATGCGGCCGCGGGTGAGGTCGTACGGCGACAGCTCGAGCTTCACGCGGTCGCCGGGGATGATGCGGATGTGGAACTTCTTCATCTTGCCCGACGCGTACGCGAGGACCACGGGACCCTGATCGACCTTGACCCGGTACATGCCGCCGGCGAGCGCCTCCTCGACGGTGCCCTGTACCTCGATGCCGGTTTCCTTCTCGCTCATCGGACCTCTCTCCGCACGCTCCCAGGCTATCGTGTAGCAGGCTCAGAAGCGCGAGCGGCCTCGGTCACCCGAGGCCGCTCGTCACCCAGCGGACCGGATGCTCTACGGACGGCGGACGTTCGCCGCCTGAAGCCCCTTGGGGCCCTGGGTGACGTCGAACTCCACCCGCTCCCCCTCCTTCAGGGTGCGGAAGCCATCCATCTGGATGGCCGTGTGGTGAACGAAGACGTCCTCCCCGCCCTCCTGGGAGATGAAACCGTAGCCCTTCGCGTCGTTGAACCACTTCACGGTACCAAGTGCCATCGCTTCACGCTTCCTTCGTGTGTCCCGGGCCGACCGCCGGCCCGCGGAGTCGTGGGGCACGGACCCTCGACTCGGCCGCGAAATATCCCCGAAACCTACAGGGACCGTCAAGGGGACGGAGTGTCCCAACCGCGCGGAAAATGTGGACTTGTCGGGTCCGCCACGCGCTCGCCACGTTCACTCTCCGAGCGCGGAGCGGAGCGCGCGCGCCCGGCCTCCCACCTCGCCGTCGGCGGCCAGCGCGGCGAGCTCGGCGCGCGCCACCTCCCGGCCGCCCGGATCGGCCAGCAAGGCCTCCGCCCGCGCCAGCCGGATCCACGGATCGGCCGGGGCGAGCCGCACGGCCACCTCGGCGCAGAACCGGGCCGCGAGCGGCTGGCCCAGCCGGCGGTGCGCCGTGGCCAGCAGGGCCCAGGCCGCCGCGTCCTCGTGGTTGCTCACCACCAGCCCCTCCAGGATGGCCCGGGCGGTCTCCACCCGCCCCGCCTCCAGCTCCGCCTCCGCCAGCGCGGCGATGGCGTCGCCCAGCTCCTGGGTCATCCCTTGCACCTCGGCCAGCGTGGGCGTGCGCCCCCCGCCCGCCGCCTCGATCGCGTCGTCCATGGCGCGCCTCAGGAGCGGATGTTGTGCACCGCCGACATCTTCATGTCGTGCAGCGAGCGGAGGACGTTGGAGACGAGCGTGAACATCTCCTTCTGCTTCTCCATCGCGTACTGCAGCTCCATCATCTTCTTGCGATCGATCTCGGGCGAGTCCGCCGAGCCGGTGCTGCCCGTCCCGCCGGTCCCGCCGGTGCCGCTCGAGCCGCTCGCCGGCGCGTCCTTGAACGCTGCCGCCAGGTCGAACGCCACGCCCGCGAGCTGCGGGCCGGCCTTGGCGAGCACGGGCGCGAGCCCCGGGAACCCCATGGCGGCGGCGCCCGCCGCGAGCGCGGGCCCGCCCAGCGTCTTCACCAGCGCCTGGACGTTCTTGTCGTTCAGGATCTCCATCGACATGCCGAGCGCCGGGAACGCGGTCTTGAGCGCGCCGGCCAGCTTGGCGAACGGCCCGCCCTTCTTCTTCTTCGCGCCGGACGAGCCGCTCGTGCCGGAGGCCTTCCCCGCCGCCTCCTTCATCTTCTGCTCGACGTCCCGGTCGAAGCGGTCCTGCACGTACATCATGAAGCGGAACAGCTTCTCCTCGATCGAGAGCCTCGGATCGTCGAGGAACGCGAGCGCGCCGGTGGAGCGCGAGGACGACGGCTTCTTCGTCGCGCCCGACTTCGTCGTCCCCTTCGCGCCCGAGGCGTACCCCGCCCCGGAGCTCCGCCGCGTCTTCTTCGCCGAGGTCTTCTTCGCGGAGGGGAGCGCGGCCGCCGCGGCGGCGATCACGGCGCCGCCCTTCCCGACGCCGGCGGCGCTGGCGGCCCGGATGGTGCGCGGCGCGGCGACCTGGGCGAGATCGGCGGCGAGCGCGGCGCCCTGCGAGAGCAGCGCGGCGCCGGTGCGGACGGACGGGATCATCTGGGTTCCTTTCGGATGGGGTGGGCGGTGCGCCTCGCGGCGCCCACCCTTCCCAGGAGCGCGCCCCGTGCCAGCGCCGGGCGCCCGGATCCCGCCCGGTTGCGCGGGGCGAGCGGTCGCGCCGGAGCCCGCCGGGACGCAGCGCGGACCGTTTGACCCGGGCGCGGACGGCGCCTAGATTGCCGCGCCATGCGCACGCTCGGCGTCGACCTGGGGCGGGTCCGGATCGGCCTCGCCGTGGCCGACGAGATCCTGCGGACGGCGCGCGCGGTGACCACGGTGGTCCGCCGCACCGAGGCCGAGGACCTCTCCGCCATCGCCGAGGTGGCCCGCGACTACGAGGTCACGCGGGCGGTGGTGGGGCTCCCGCTCAACATGGACGGCACGGAGGGTCCGTCCGCGCGGCTCGCCCGCGGCTTCGCGCCGCGCCTGGAGGCGGCGCTCGGGGTGCCGGTGGAGCTGTTCGACGAGCGGCTCTCCTCCTTCGAGGCCGAGTCGCGGCTGCGCGCGCGCGGCCTGTCGGCCCGCGAGCAGCGCGGCCAGGTGGACGCGGAGGCCGCGGCCGTCATCCTGCAGGGCTGGCTGGATCGGAGGGCGCCGTGAGGAAGGTCGTCACCCTGCTCGTGCTCCTCGCGCTCGCGGGCGCCGCGTGGGCGGCGCTCACCTGGCGCGACCTGCGGTCGTTCGGGGCGACGGCGTACGGCGGCCCCGAGGAGAAGACCGTGGTGGTGCCGAGCGGCGCCCCGGCGCGCGCGGTGATCCGGTCGCTGGCCCAGTCCGGCGTGCTCTCCGACGAGACCCGGGCCTGGCGCTATTTCCGCTGGGTGAAGCGCGACCCCCGGCGGCTGCGCGCGGGCGAGTACGCGTTCTCCGGGCCGCTCACCCCGGACCAGGTGCTGGACAAGGTCTACCAGGGCCAGGTGAAGCTCTACCGCTTCACCGTGCCCGAGGGCCTGCGCATGGACGAGATCGCGGAGATCGTCGGGCGCAGCGGCCTCGCGCGCACCGAGGACTTCGCCGCGGTCGCGCACGACCCCGCGACCGCCCGCGCGCTCGGGCTGCCCTACGCGAACCTCGAGGGCTTCCTGTTCCCCGACACGTACACGTTCGCCCGCGGCGTGTCGGCGCGCACCATCGCCGAGGAGATGGTGGAGCGGTTCAAGGAGGAGTACGCGCGCGCCGACGCCGCCCGGCGACCGGGCGTGACGCTGACGATGGGCGAGGCCGCGACCCTCGCCTCGATCGTCGAGAAGGAGACCGGGCAGCCGGCGGAGCGCGCGCGCATCGCCTGCGTGTTCCACAACCGGCTCCGGCTCGGGATGCGGCTCGGGACCGACCCGACGGTCATGTACGCGACGCTGCTGCGCACCGGCCGCTGGTCGAAGAACATCACCAGGGCCGACCTGCTGGCGACGCACCCGTACAACACGTACACGACCGCCGGGCTGCCGCCCGGGCCCATCGCGAACGCGGGGGCCGCGGCGCTGCAGGCGGCGCTCGCTCCGGCCACCTGCTCCGACCTGTACTTCGTCTCGCGCAACGACGGCACCCACGTGTTCTGCCCGACGCTCGCCTGCCACAACGCGGCGGTGCGCGCCTGGCAGGTCGAGTTCTTCCGCCGGGCGCGCTGACCGCCGGCGGCGGCCGCCTCGCCGCCGCGGTGCCGCGCACGGGGGGACCCGCCTCGCCGCCTGCCCGCAGGCCCCATTGGGCGTGCGCCTCCCGCCGGCCTCGCGATCTGCAGCCCGCTCCTCCGCTCCTTATGCTCCTTGGGTCGGCGCGCGTGCGCCGAGCCCAGATACAGAGGGAGCGAGATGCGCGAGCCTCGGGAAATGACGACGTCGGGTTGGGTGAACCGGATCGCGGCCCTGCAGGACCGGCAGGGGTACTCGGAGCAGCACTGGGAGGGCTCGTTCGAGGACTACCTCGGGATCGTGCGGCAGAACCCGAAGGTCACCCGCACGGCCTTCCAGCGCGTCTACGACATGATCCTGTCGCACGGGAAGACCGAGTACATCGACAACAAGAAGAAGCTCATCCGGTACAACTTCTTCACCGACCCGGACTTCGGCGGGAAGGACGCGATCTACGGGCTCGACATCGCGCTCATGAAGCTCGTGAACGTGTTCAAGAGCGCGGCGCAGGGCTACGGCACCGAGAAGCGCGTCATCCTGCTGCACGGCCCGGTCGGCTCGTCCAAGTCCACCATCGCGCGCCTGCTCAAGAAGGGGCTCGAGGCGTACTCGAAGACGCCCGAGGGCGCGCTCTACACGTTCGCGTGGGACATCGAGCGCACCAACCTCGACGGGCAGAAGCGCCGCGAGGTGATGCCCTGCCCCATGCACGAGGAGCCGCTGCACCTCGTGCCGCACGAGTGGCGCGGCAAGGTGATCGCCGAGCTGGCCGCGCCCGAGGGTGGCTACGCCATCCCGGACACCGGCGACCTGTGCCCGGCCTGTCGCTTCGTCTTCAAGGACCTGATGACGGAGTACAAGGGCGACTGGGAGAAGGTGATGCAGCACGTGCGCGTGCGCCGCCTGATCCTGTCGGAGAAGGATCGCGTCGGCATCGGCACGTTCCAGCCCAAGGACGAGAAGAACCAGGACTCGACCGAGCTCACCGGCGACATCAACTACCGGAAGATCGCCGAGTACGGCTCCGACTCGGACCCGCGCGCGTTCAACTTCGACGGCGAGTTCAACATCGCGAACCGCGGCATCATCGAGTTCGTCGAGATCCTGAAGCTCGACGTGGCGTTCCTCTACGACCTGCTCGGCGCGACGCAGGAGCACAAGATCAAGCCGAAGAAGTTCCCGCAGACCGACATCGACGAGGTCATCGTCGGGCACACCAACGAGCCCGAGTACAAGAAGCTCCAGTCGAACGAGTTCATGGAGGCGCTCCGGGACCGCACCGTCAAGATCGACATCCCGTACATCTCCCGCCTCGACGAGGAGGTGAAGATCTACGAGCGCGACTACAACAGCCACAAGATCCGCGGGAAGCACATCGCGCCGCACACGCTGGAGATGGCCGCGATGTGGGGCGTGCTCACCCGGCTCGAGGAGCCGAAGAAGCACAACCTCACGCTGGTCCAGAAGCTGAAGCTCTACAACGGCAAGTCGCTGCCGAACTTCACCGAGGACAACATCAAGGAGCTGCGCAAGGAGGCGCTGCGCGAGGGCATGGAGGGCATCAGCCCCCGCTACGTGCAGGACAAGATCTCGAACGCGCTGGTCTCGGACAAGGGCGACGGGTGCGTGAACCCGTTCATGGTGCTGAACGAGCTGGAGGCCGGGCTCCGGCAGCACTCGCTCATCTCGTCGGAGGACCAGCGCAAGCGCTTCCGCGAGCTGCTCACCGACGTGAAGCGCGAGTACGAGGACGTGGTGAAGAACGAGGTCCAGCGCGCCATCAGCGCGGACGAGGACGCGATCACCAAGCTCTGCGCGAACTACATCGACAACATCAAGGCGTACACGCAGCGCGAGAAGGTCCGCAACAAGTACACCGGCCAGTACGAGGAGCCGGACGAGCGGCTGATGCGCTCGATCGAGGAGAAGATCGACATCGCGGAGAGCCGGAAGGACGACTTCCGCCGCGAGATCATGAACTACATCGGCGCCCTCGCCATCGAGGGGAAGACGTTCAACTACCGGACGAACGAGCGGCTGCACAAGGCGCTCGAGCTGAAGCTGTTCGAGGACCAGAAGGACTCGATCAAGCTGAAGAACCTGGTGGCCTCGGTGGTGGACCGCGAGACGCAGGAGAAGATCGACGTCGTGAAGCAGCGGCTCATCAAGAACTACGGCTACTGCGAGGTGTGCTCCACCGACGTCCTGAACTTCGTCGCCTCGATCTTCGCGCGCGGCGACGCGAAGGAGTAGCGCCCCCGGCGCGCGCGGGGAGCGCGGGCCCTTCGGCAGGCCCGGGGGGACCGGTGGTTCGACCGATCGGGCACGGAACGACAGCGAGGACGGGCCGACCATGTCCCTGAAGATCAAGCAGGACCACGCCCGCTTCCGCGACATCGTGCGCGGCCGGATCAAGAGCAACCTCAAGAAGTACGTCCAGAAGGGAGAGATGGTCGGGAAGAAGGGGAAGGACTTCATCACCATCCCGATCCCGACCATCGACATCCCGCACTTCCGCTTCGGCGAGCGCTCGCAGGGCGGCGTCGGCCAGGGCGAGGGCGAGCCCGGCGATCCGCTCTCGCCCGGCGACGGGCAGGCCGGCAGCGGGCAGGCCGGCCAGGGCGAGGGGCAGCACATCCTCGAGGTGGACGTGCCGCTCGAGGAGCTGGCCGACATCCTGGGCGAGGAGCTCGCCCTGCCCCGCATCGAGCCGCGCGGCAAGGACCGCATCATCGCCACGCGCCTCAAGTACACCGGGGTCGCGCCGAGCGGCCCGGAGTCGCTGCGCCACTTCAAGCGCACCTACAAGCAGGCCCTGCGGCGGCAGATCGCGAGCGGCTCGTACAACTGGCGGCGCCCGGTGATCGTCCCGGTGCGCGAGGACCGCCGCTACCGCACCTGGAAGCAGGTCCCGCTCCCCGAGACCAACGCGGTCGTCATCTACATGATGGACGTGTCGGGATCGATGGGCGACGAGCAGAAGGAGATCGTCCGCATCGAGTCCTTCTGGATCGATACCTGGCTGCGGAAGCACTACAAGGGCCTGGAGAGCCGCTACATCATCCACGACGCGGTGGCGCGCGAGGTGGACCGCGACACGTTCTTCCACACGCGCGAGTCGGGCGGGACCATGATCTCGTCCGCCTACAAGCTCGCGCTCGAGATGATCGAGACCGACTACGCGCCCACCTCCTGGAACGTGTACCCGTTCCACTTCTCCGACGGCGACAACTGGAGCGCCGACGACACCCGCCTCTGCGTGGAGCTGCTGCAGAACCGCATCCTCCCGGCGGTGAACCTGTTCTGCTACGGCCAGGTGGAGAGCCCCTACGGCTCGGGCCAGTTCATCAAGGACCTGAAGGAGTCCGTCGGCCCGCGCGAGAACGTGGCGCTGTCCGAGATCGCGGACAAGGAAGCGATCTACGCCTCCATCAAGACGTTCCTCGGCACCGGGAAGTAGGCGCGCATGGACAAGCACACCCACCTGCCCTCGCACCTGCACGACATCCGCAACCGCGTGGAGGGGTACGCGCGCGCCTACGGGCTCGACTTCTTCGACACGGTCTTCGAGGTGCTCGGGTTCGACGAGATCAACATGGTGGCCGCGTACGGCGGCTTCCCGAACCGCTACCCGCACTGGCGCTTCGGGATGGACTACGAGCGGCTGTCGAAGGGCTACGAGTACGGGCTCTCGAAGATCTACGAGATGGTCATCAACAACGACCCCTCGTACGCGTACCTGCTCGAGTCCAACATGGACGTGGACCAGAAGCTGGTGATGGCCCACGTCTTCGGGCACGTCGACTTCTTCAAGAACAACTTCATGTTCCGGCACACCAACCGGAAGATGATGGACCAGATGGCGAACCACGCCACCCGCGTGCGCCGCTACCAGGACAAGCTCGGGGTCGAGCTGGTCGAGGACTTCATCGACCGCTGCCTCTCCATCGAGAACCTGATCGACTACCAGTCACCCTACGTGAAGCGGCGGCCGGACCGGCCCGGCGTCGAGGGCGAGGGCGCGGAGCGCCAGGTGGCGCAGGGGTTCAAGAACGAGCGCGAGTACATGCGGGAGTACATCAACCCGCGCGAGTTCATGCAGGAGCAGCAGCGCAAGCTGGACGAGGAGGCCGCGCGCAAGAAGAAGTTCCCGGAGCGGGCCGAGCGCGACGTGCTGCTGTTCCTGCTCGAGCACGCGCCGCTGGAGCGCTGGGAGCACGACGTGCTCTCGATCATCCGCGAGGAGGCCTACTACTTCGCGCCCCAGGGCCAGACGAAGATCATGAACGAGGGGTGGGCCACCTACTGGCACTCCAAGATCATGACCGAGAAGGCGCTCGACGCCTCCGAGGTCATCGACTACGCCGACCACCACTCCGGCACGCTCGCCACCCACCCCGGGCAGCTCAACCCCTACAAGCTCGGGGTGGAGCTGTGGCGCGACATCGAGGACCGCTGGAACAAGGGGCGCTTCGGGAAGGAGTACGACGAGTGCGACTCCTTCGTCGCCCGCAAGCAGTGGGACAAGCAGCTCGGGGTGGGACGCGACAAGATCTTCGAGGTGCGCAAGCACTACAACGACGTCACGTTCATCGACGAGTTCCTCAGCCTGGAGTTCTGCGTCCAGCAGCGCCTCTTCACCTTCGGCTACAACGAGAAGCACCAGCGCTGGGAGATCATGGAGCGCGAGTTCCGCAAGGTGAAGGAGAAGCTCCTCCACATGCTCACCAACTTCGGGCAGCCGGAGATCGCCGTCGAGGACGGCAACTGGGAGAACCGGGGCGAGCTCTACCTGGTCCACAAGCACGACGGGGTGGACCTGAAGCTCGACTACGCCCGCGACACCCTCCGCCACGTGCAGTCCCTGTGGCGCAGGCCGGTCAACCTCCACACCAAGGTGGAGGGCCGAGGCACCATCTTCCGGTTCGACGGCAAGGAGCACTCGGACCGGCGGGCCGACCTGTAGGCCGAGGTGGTCGACTCGGAGCTTCCTGTTCCCTTTCTCGCCTGCTAGATTCCCGCGCCGATGCAAGTACCTCGCTTCGACGACGCCCCCCGCCGCCGCCGCCTTCCCGTGCTGCTCGCCGGCGCCGGCTTCCTCGCCCTCCTGATCCTCGCGCTCGCCGGAGCCGCCGGCGGCCTCCGCACGGTGCCCGGCGCTCCGGCCGCCCCGGTCGCCGCGGCGCCCGAGGCCGCGGCCATGCTGCCCGCGCCCACCACCGCCACGCTCGCCCCGCACAAGCCCACGCCGGCCGAGCGGTTCCGCGCGGTGACGGTGCGGCTCGCCCGCAACCAGACCCTGGCGCAGGCGCTGGTGAAGCTCGACGTGCCGATGGCGCAGGTGAACGCGGTGGTGGCCTCGCTGAAGGGGCTGTTCCCGTTCCACCGCGCCCGCCCCGGCGACCAGCTCCGGGTGGAGCGCCGCGACGAGGACGGCGAGCTGCACCGGTTCAGCTACCGGCAGGGCCCGGCGGACGAGTGGACCGTGGAGCGCAAGGAGGACGGGTCCTTCGAGGCCCGCAAGCGCCCGGTCGAGCTGACCACCGAGGTGGCGCGCGTGGCGGTGAAGGTGGAGGGCTCGCTGTGGGCGTCGCTGGAGCGCGCCGGCGAGGATCCCGAGCTGGCCGTGCTCGCCTCCGACGTGCTGGCCTGGGACGTCGACTTCTACCAGGACGTCCGCGCCGGCGACGCCATGACCATGGTGGTCGAGAAGGTGCTCGCCGACGGCAAGCTGCTCCGCTACGGCGAGGTGCTGGCCGCCGAGTACAAGGGCGAGGCGGCCGGCCGTAAGCGGCTGTTCCGCTACACCGATCCGGACGGCCACACCAGCTACTACGACGAGAACGGCAACAGCGCGCGGCGCGGCTTCCTGAAGTCGCCGCTCAAGCTCGCGCGCGTCACCTCCGGCTTCGGGATGCGCAACCACCCGCTGCTCGGCTACGTCCGCGCCCACCAGGGCGTGGACTACGGCGCGCCCACCGGCACGCCGGTCTGGGCGGTCGGGGACGGGCAGGTCCGCGAGGCCGGCTGGAAGGGCGGCTGCGGCAAGGCGGTGGTGCTGAAGCACCGCAACGGCCTCGAGTCGGTCTACTGCCACCTGTCGGCGGTGGCGGTCTCCGCGGGCAAGGCGGTGTCGCAGAAGCAGGTCATCGGCTACGTCGGCTCGACCGGCCTCTCGACCGGCCCGCACCTGCACTTCGCGGTGAAGCGCGGCGGGTCCTTCGTGAACCCGCTCCGGCTGCAGATCCCGCGCGACGCGCCCATCCCCGCGAAGTGGGCCGCCGACTTCGCCGAGAAGATCGCGCCGGTGCGGGCCAGCCTGGCCGGCGAGCCGGTCGCGCTCAACTAGGCCGCAGCACCGCCAGCGAGAGCCCGGGGAGGATCCCGGGCACGAGCGCCCACTCCACCGCGCGCGCGCCGCTGGGCGTCGCCACCGTCGCGACGCCCTGCCCGGCGGCCGCGCCGGACAGGTCGAGCGCGGTCTGGGCCACGTCCGCCGGCCGTCGCCCGCGCAGCGCCTCGAGGGACGCCCCCAGCAGCCGCTCCGCCGCGGGGTTCGCGTCCACGCAGCGCCCCTCCCCGTCCACGATGATCATCCCGTCGCGCGCGCTCGCGAACACCGCGCGCGCCAGCCGCTCGCGCCCGCTCAGCGCCTCGGCGGCCGCCCGCGCGTCCACCGCGGTGGCCACCACGTTCGCGACCGTCTCGAGGAAGCTCAGCTCCTCGCGCTCGAACGCCCGGGGCGCCGGGCCGGCCACCAGCAGGACACCGTGGGCGCGGCCGCTCCCGCGCACCGGCACCGCCAGCGCGCAGCCCGCGCCCGCGGCGGCGAGCAGCGCGTCCGCCAGCCGGCCGTCGCGCGCGACGTCCGGCGCGCGCGCCGGGGCGCCGCTCGCGTGCGCCAGCCCCGCCAGCGTCATCACGCTCGGCACCCCGCGCCCGCGGACATCCACGGGGAAGCCCGAGGCCGCGCGCACGCGCAGCCCGCCGTCCGCGACCTCCAGGAACGCGCCCGCCGGCAGCGCCAGCGCCGAGGCCGCCAGCGCGGCGGCCGCGTCGAGCACGTCCTGCACCTCGGGGAGGCCCAGGGCGAGCTGGGAGACGCGCGCCACCGCGGCGCTGCGGCGCAGCTCGGCCGCGCGCCTCGCCTCGTCCGAGCCGGCCCCGGCCGGATCGCGGTGGCGCTGGGCGTCGCGCCAGCGCGCCACGATGAGGCGCGGCGCGCTCCTGGGCCAGGCCCGCGCCGCGAACTCGAGCCAGCGGACCGAGCCGTCGGCGTGGCGCGCGCGGACCTCGATGGGAAGGCCGTCGTCGAGCGGCGTGGACCGGGCGCTCGCCATGCTGGCGACGTCCTCGGGGGCCACGAGCGCCCAGGCGTTGCGGCCGATCAGCTCGCCGGCGCGGTAGCCGAGGAGCCGCTCGATGCCGTCGCTGAGGTAGAGGATGTCGGCGGCGGGGGTGAGGACGCCGATGACGTCGTCGGAGAACTCGGCCACCGCGGCGTGCAGGCCGTCGCCGAGGTGATCGACCTCGCGCGCGGCGTCCGCCGGCGCGCCGGAGCCGGCGCGCATGCCGGCGCCGGCCTCGAGCTCCGCGATCCGTCGGTACAGCGTGGCCAGCTCGCGCAGCAGCTCCGGGGTGGTGGCGAAGGGCATGGGGGTCTCCGGATCATACCGATCCGGGGTGTTCCCCCAAGCCCCACGGACGCGTGGCGTCCCTGCCGCCTCCGGGTCAGCGGCGCCGGCGGCGCGCCTTCTCGGCGGCGAGCTTCTTGCCGTTCCACTCCTTGCCGTCGAGGGCGGCCACGGTGGCCTCCAGCGCGGCGGGCGGGACGTCCACGTAGCTGTGCGAGCGGCGCACCTCCACGCCGACCGGCTCGAGCTCCGGCGCGAGCGCCCGGAGCGCCTCGCGCACCCTGGCCTCGTCGGCGCCGTCCTGCTCGCCCAGCGTCACGAAGACGCGGGCGCGCTGGGGCGCCGCGGCCGCTCCGGCCTCGGCGGCCACCTCGACCACCGGGGTGCCGTCGCCGTTCGGCGCCGACGGAGCCTCGGCCCGGGCGCCGGCCGTCGCCTCGCGATCGCGTCCGCCGCGGCGGCCGCGATCCCGATCCCGATCCCGGCCGCGGTCGCGCGAGCGCTCCCGGCCGCCCTCGCGCCGGCCCTCGCCGCCCTCGCGCCGGCCCTCGCCGCCCTCGCGCCGGCCCTCGCCGCCCTCGCGCCGGGCCTCGCCGGCCTCGCGCTCCTCGCCGCCCGGCGCGCGCCGCCCGGCGGCGCGGCCCTCGGGCTGCACCCGGCGCTCGTGCTCGGTGCGCTTGTGCTCGGCCTTCTCGCGGTCCTGCGCCTTCTCCATGCGCTGGTGCGTGAAGAAGTACTTCAGCGCGAACGAGATCAGGTACTCGCCGTCGGGCCGGTTGCGCAGCTCCTGGGCGAGCGGGATGTAGGCCTCGAAGATCGAGGAGCTCATCGCGTCCTTCAGGACGGCGACGTGGCGGTCGGTCCAGATCTTCCGCGCCTCCTCCGGCGTCGGGAGCGCCTTCTTCTCGAACACGATCTCGTACTTCTTCTGCAGCGCGGTCAGCGTGTGCAGGTCGCCGCCGGACACGAGCGAGAGGCTGGTGCCCTTCTTGCCGATGCGGCCGGTGCGGCCCACGCGGTGCAGGAACACCGCCGGGTCCTCGGGCAGCGAGTAGTTGATGACGTGCGAGAGGTCGGAGATGTCGATGCCGCGGGCCGCGATGTCGGTCGCGACCATGAAGCGGACCTCGCCGCGCTTCACCTTCGCCATCACCCGCTCGCGCTCCTTCTGCGGCAGGTCGCCGTTCAGCAGCTCGGCGTCGTAGCCGTTGCGGTTCAGCACCGCGGTGACGAGCGAGGTGTCGCTGCGCGTGTTGCAGAAGATGATCGCCGCCTCGGGCTCCTCCATGCCGATCATGTAGAGGAGGTTGCGCGGCTTCGGGTACGCGTCCACGGTCGGGTACATCACGTTGTTGATGTTCTCGACCTTGTACTCGTCGCCGGAGAGCAGGATCGTCTCCGGGTCGGTGAGGTAGTCGTGGATGATCTGCTCGATGTCCGCCGGGACGGTGGCGGAGAAGAGCAGCTGCTGCACGTCGGCGGGGAGGTGGTCGAGGATGCGCGTCACCTCCTCGAAGAACCCCATGTTCAGCATCTCGTCCGCCTCGTCGAGGCAGCAGACCATCACCTCCTCGAGCCGGAGCGTCTTGCGGCGGATGTGGTCGTAGATGCGGCCGGGGGTGCCGACCACGATCTCCGCGCCGGCCTTCAGCTTGTCGAGCTGGTCGCCCATCGACGCGCCGCCGTAGATCGTCACCACGCCGAGGTCGCGGTGCTTCGCCAGCGCGGTGACCTCCTCGGCCACCTGGATGGCGAGCTCGCGCGTCGGGCACATCACCAGCGCCGAGGGCTTGCGGCGGCCGTCCGGGATGCGCTCGAGGATGGGGATCGAGAACGCGGCGGTCTTGCCGGTGCCGGTCTTGGACCGGACGATCACGTCCTTGCCGTCGCGGATGGGCCGGAAGGTCGCGGACTGGACCGGCGTCGGCTTCGTGTACCCGTGCTCCGCGACCGCGCGCCGCACCGGCTCCGAGAGCCCCATGTCGTCGAACGACGCTTCCGAAACGTAATCAGAGGGCGCCGCCGAGGGCGCCTCGCCGTGGACTTCTTCCATGCTGTCACTCACTCCGTTGGAGTTGGGAGCGACGCATGGCGGGCTCGCCTGGTTCCGCGCCAGCCCCGATGCGTGATCGGGGCCCGCGCCGCTCCGCGAAAACCGCCATGCGCCGACGTGTCGTCTCGCGCCTTGCGCGCGAGCCGCGACACCTATATCACAACGCACTTGCGCGGCCGCCAGTTCCCGTGGCAGCCCGGACTCCCCATGTCGGACGAGACGCGTCACCGCTCCACGAAGGGCCGCCCGGCACTCCCGGCCGCCGGGGAGGCGCGCGACCGCTCCGAGGGCGGGCTGGTCCGCTACGACCCGCTCCGCGCGTACATGGCCGAGGTGGCGCGCCACCCGGTGCTCTCGCGGGACGAGGAGCACGCGCTCGCGGTCCAGTACCGCGAGACCGGCGACGTGGACGCCGCCTACCGGCTGGTCGCGTCGAACCTGCGACTGGTGGTGAAGATCGCCCACGAGTACCGCCGCACCGCGTTCCAGCTCCTGGATCTCGTCCAGGAGGGCAACCTGGGGCTCATGCAGGCGGTGAAGAAGTACGACCCGTGGAAGGGCGTGAAGCTCTCGTCCTACGCGGCCTGGTGGATCCGCGCGTACATCATCCGCTTCATCATGGAGAACTGGCGGCTGGTGAAGCTCGGGACCACCCAGGCGCAGCGCAAGCTGTTCTTCAACCTCTCCAAGGAGCGCGAGAAGCTGCTCGCGCGCGGCATCGAGCCGACGCCGCGGCTGCTCGCGAAGAACCTCCAGGTCGAGGAGAAGGACGTGGAGGAGATGAGCGCGCGCATGGCCGCGGACGACCTCTCGCTGGACGCGCCGGTCGGCACCGAGGGCGACGACGGCCGCCAGAACCGCCTCGACCGGCTGGCCGACGACGGCGGCCCGTCCCCCGACGCCGCGCTCGGCGACGAGCAGCTCCGGCGGATCTTCCGCGAGAAGCTGGACGCGTTCTCCGGGACGCTCACCGACGAGAAGGAGCGGTACATCTTCGAGCACCGCCTCCTGCCGCCCGACGGCACGCCGCCGCTCACGCTGCAGGAGGTGGGGGACCACTTCCGGCTCACCCGCGAGCGCGCCCGCCAGATCGAGGCCAAGCTGACCGGGCGGCTGCGCGAGTTCCTCCGCGCCGAGATCCCGGACTTCGAGCTGCTCGGGCCGCCCGAGACCTGAGGCACGTGCACCGCCCGGACCGCGCCCGCGCGCGCCGGGCGGCGCGCTAGTCGCGCAGCGCGCCCGGCCCCGGACGCGCCGCGGCCGCGCCGCGCGCGAGCTGGAACGCCGCGCCCGCCACGCCCGCGACCACCGCGAACCCGAGCAGCGCGAACGGCCGGATCGCCAGCTCGGAGGCGAGCGGCCAGGGCCCGGCGGCCGCCAGGAGCCCGACGCCGAGCGCGAGGCCGCCCGAGAGCGCGCACAGCACCACCGCGACGGCGCGGGACGCCGCCAGCGCGAGCAGCGCCGCCGCGAGCGCCCCGAGCCCCGCCCCGACCGCCGCCCGCCCGCCGATGGGCAGGTGGACCCCGGCCAGGGCGCCGGCGAGCGCGCCGGCCGCGGCCGGGAAGAGCGGCGGCATCGCCGCGCAGGCCACGCCCAGCACCGCCGCGCCCAGCCCGGCCGACGCGACGGCGGAGAGCTCCAGCTGTGGGCCGAGGAGCCGCCGCGCCGCGAGCGCCGCCAGCACCCCCACCGCAGCGCCCCCCACGGCCGCGGCCGGGCGCCGCAGCCGGTCGGAGGCGACCAGGGCCGCGAGCCCGACCACCACCAGCGCGAGGCCCAGCGGCCAGCCGAACGCACGGGTCGCCAGCGCGACCCGCACCAGCCCCGCCAGCGCGTCGCCCAGCGGGCCGACCGGCATGGCCGCCGCGAGCGCCCCGGTCACCCCGCCCCCAGCACGGTCCAGAGCGTCAGCGCGACGGCGACGAGCACCCCGGCGGCTCCGACCGCCAGCGCCGCCGGGTCCGGCCGGAAGGAGGCCAGCGCGTCCCCGGCGGTCCGCCGGGCGACCTCGCTGGCGTCCGGATCCGCGAGCACGCGCCGCGCCTCGAGGGCGGCGCCCCGGTGATCCCCGACCTCCAGCAGCTCGGCGATCCGTCCGCCCGGGCCGGTGCTTCCCCTGTCCCTGCGCGACATGGCGGCGGACTGTAGCACGGGCCTCTGGCGGGCCTCCGCCGCGGGCGCGGGTTGTGCGGGCGTCCCGGCGCGACCCGGCCTAGACTGTGGGGGCCCGCGGCGCGGTCCGGCCGCAGGCCGACGCTGGCCCATCCCGATGCCCCGCCCCACGCGCCCCATCTCGCGCCGACGCTTCCTGCAGGGCGCCGCCGCCGCGGCCGTCGCGGCCGCGCTGCCCCGCGGCGCGCGCGCGCTGACCCCGGACGCGATGCTGCAGATCGGCCACGTCCAGCACGGGGGCAACTGGAACCCGCGGCCCACCGCGCTGCGCCGGCTCGGCTGGGAGCTCGGCCGGCGGACCTCGATCGAGCCCGCCGCCGACGCCGTGCCGGTCCGCCTCGATCGGCCGGGCCTGCACCGCCACCCCATGCTCTACCTGGCCGGCGCCGGCGGGCTGCCCGCGTTCTCCGAGCCGGAGCGGGCCGCGCTCCGCCGCCACCTCATGTACGGCGGGTTCCTGCTGGTGGACTCGGCCGACGCGTCGGACGGGACCGGCTTCGACGCGGCGGTCCGGCGCGAGCTCGCCCAGGTGCTGCCCGCCTCGCCGCTGCAGCCGGTGGCCCGCGAGCACGTGCTCCACAAGACGTTCTACCTGCTCGACCGGCAGGGCGGCCGCGTGCTGGTGAAGCCGTGGCTGGAGGCGCAGGCCGTCGACGGCCGGCTGGCGGTCGTCTACTCGCAGAACGATCTCGGCGGCGCGTGGGCGCGGAGCGAGCTGGGCGACTGGGAGTACCCGTGCACCCCCGGCGGCGAGGCGCAGCGCGAGGCGGCGTTCCGCACCGGCGTGAACCTGGCGATGTACGCGCTGTGCACCGACTACAAGGACGACGCGGTGCACCTGCCGTTCATCCTGCGGCGGCGGAGCTAGGCGGCGGTGGACGGCGAGACCTTCAACGCCTGGCGGCTCACCGCCCTCACCCCGCTGCCGGCGTGGGCGCTCGCGCTGCTCGGCCTCGCGGCGCTCGCCTCGATCGCGCTCGCCTGGCGCGGCCTCGCCGGCGAGCCGCGGCGCGCGCGGAAGGCCGCGCTCGTCGCGCTCCGCGCCGTCGCGGCGGCCCTGGCGCTGGCGCTGCTCGCCGAGCCCGCGCTGGAGCTGCTCCAGACCGCGCGGGTGCGCAACCGGTTCGCGGTGCTGGTGGACGCGTCGCGCTCGATGGCGTTCCCGCTCGAGCCGGGCGGTCCGTCGCGCGCGGCCGCGGCGGGCGCGTTCCTGCGCGAGCACCGGGCCGAGCTGGAGCGGCTGGCCGACCGGGTCGATCTCGAGTGGTACGGGTTCGGCGGCGAGGTGGCGCCGGCGGACCCGGCGCAGGCGGTGCGCGGCCTCGAGCCCGCGGCGGGCCGCACCGACCTGCTCGGCGCGCTCGAGGCGGTGACGTCCGGCGCGGGCGCGTCGAGCCGCCGGCTGGCCGGCGCGCTGGTCGTGTCCGACGGGGCCGACAACGCGGCGCTCGCCGACGGGCTCTCCGGCGCCACCCGCGCCCGGCTGCGCGCGCTGGGCGTGCCGGTGAGCGCGGTCGCGGTGGGACGGAGCGCGCCGCGCGACCTGGCGGTGGAGCGCGTCGCGGTGGACGACTTCGCGTTCGTCCGCAACACGGTGACCGTCGAGGCGACGCTGCGCGCGCGCGGCCTGGAGGCCCAGGACGTGCGGGTGGTGCTCCGGCGCGAGGGCGCGGTGGTGGCGCAGGCGACGGTGCGGCTCGAGCCGGGGAAGGAGCGCTACTCGGTGCCCCTGTCCTTCGCGCCCGACCAGACCGGCACGTTCGTGTTCACCGTGGCCGCGCCGGTCCTGCCCGGCGAGGCGGTGACCGAGAACAACCAGCGCTCGTTCGTGCTCCGCGTCATCCGGGACCGCGTCCGCGTGCTGATGGTGGCGGGCCGGCCGAGCTGGGACGTGCGCTTCCTGCGCGGGCTGCTCAAGCAGGATCCCAACGTGGACCTGGTGAGCTTCTTCATCCTGCGGACCAACGCCGACCAGCCCGGCCCGCAGGAGGACCTCTCGCTCATCCCGTTCCCGGTCGCGGAGATCTTCGGCGAGCAGCTCCGGACGTTCGACGCGGTGCTGTTCGTGGACTTCGCCTACGGGCCGTACCGCGGCCTGGAGATCGACCGCTACCTGCCGAACCTGCGCGACTACGTGCGCGGCGGCGGCGCGCTCGCCATGGTGGGCGGCGAGCAGAGCTTCGGCGACGGGCGCTACGGGCAGACGCCGCTCGCCGAGGTGCTGCCGGTGGCGCCGCTCGACGGCACCAGCGAGGCCGAGGGCGAGTTCCGGCCGCGGCTGACCGCCGAGGGCAAGCGGCACCCGGTCACCGCGCTCGCGCCGGGCGACGCGCCGAACGAGGCCGCCTGGGCGGGCCTGCCGCCGGTCACCGCCGTCAACCTCACCCGCGCCCTGCCGCCGGGCGCCGGCGCGTCGGTGCTGCTCGAGGCGCCCGCGGTGAGCGTGGGCGGCCGCGCGGCGCCGCTGGTGGCGGTGCGGGAGGTCGGCCAGGGGCGCACGCTCGCGGTCGCCACCGACGCCACCTGGCGCTGGGGCTTCCTCGCCGCCGAGGGCGGCCAGGGCAACCGCGCGTACCTGCGCTTCTGGAACGGCGCGCTGCGCTGGCTGGTGCGCGATCCGTCGCTCGGGCCGCTGCAGGTGGAGCCCGACGCGCCGTCGGTCGAGCCCGGCGCGCCGGTGGGGCTCACCGTCACCGCGCGCGGGCCGGACTGGGGCCCCGCCGCCGGGAAGAAGGTCTCGGCGGACCTGGTGTCCGAGGACGGGCGCACCGTGGCGCACGGCGAGGCGGTGGCGGGCGAGGACGGGACGGCGCGGATCGAGCTCGTGCCGCCCGGGCCGGGCGCCTACCGGGTGGTCTCGCGCGCGGAGGGCGTCGCGGACCCGGCCAGCGCCGCGGTGGCGGTGCGTGGCGCCGGGCCGGAGGACGCCGACGCGGCACCGCGGCCGGAGCTCCTCCAGGCGGTGTCCGAGGCGACCGGGGGCGCGTTCTCCGCGCTGCCCGGCGGCGACCTCCCCGACCTCGCCCTGGCGGACCCCGAGGTGGTCGAGATCGGGCGCCGCAAGGCGCTGCCGATCTGGGATCGCTGGTGGACGCTGGCCGGCCTCGCGGCGGTGCTGACGGCCGAGTGGGTGCTCCGCCGGCGCTGGGGCTACTGGTAGGCGGGTGGCGGGCCCCCGGTCGTATTTCCTTGCCAGCCGGTCCCCGGCCGGGAAATACCGGCCGAAGGGAGGCGCACCGCCGTCCCGAGCTCCACGGCCTCAGGAGGGCCCATGAAGATCGCGAAGGGCAGCGTCGTCGGCCTCGATTACTCGCTGCACCTCGGGGACGGGAAGGTCGTGGACCAGTCCGAGCCGGGCGAGCCGCTCACCTACCTCCACGGCGAGGGGCAGATCGTCCCGGGCCTGGAGTCGGCGCTCGAGGGCGTCGACGTGGGCGAGTCGCGCAAGGTGGTGGTCGCGCCCGCCGACGGCTACGGCGAGCACGATCCGCGCGGCGTGCAGGATGTGCCGCGCAAGGCGTTCCCGCCCGGCTTCGACCCGCAGGTCGGGATGGAGCTGACCGCGGAGGGCGCCGACGGCGAGCCGGTGCCGTTCGCGATCCGCGAGGTGAAGCCGGAGTCGGTGGTGATCGACCTCAACCACCCGCTCGCCGGCAAGACCCTGCACTTCGAGGTGACGGTGCGCGACGTCCGCGCCGCGACCGCGGAGGAGCTGGAGCACGGTCACGCCCATGGCCCCGAGGGCCACGGGCACGACCACTAGCCCCTCGGCTCCTCGCCGCCGTCGCGCGCGACGCCCGGGACGAGCGGCGCGGTCGAGGGCGCTACGGCGTCGGCGTCACCGCGTAGGTCCAGGTCTCGTTGGGGCGGAGCTCGAAGCGCTCCTGCACGCGGGCCTCGCCGAGGCGCGCCTCCACCAGGTGGGCGCCCTCCCAGAGCTGGACCTTGACGCTCCCCTCCCCGACGCGCCGCCCGTCCACCCGGACCTCGGTGCCCGGCGGCGCGGTCACGGCGAGCACCCCGCGGCCGAGCGCGAAGCGCACGGCCGTGCCCGGCCCGCGCGCGGTGACCCGCTTCTGCACGTCCACGCCCTCGGCCGCGTTGCGCAGCCGGACCCGGTGGTCGCCCCTCGACACCGGCACCGTCACCGGGCTGCGCCCCACCCGCTTGCCGTCCACGTAGACGTCGCCTTCCGGCTCCGCGGTGATCGCGAGCGAGGGCGCCGGGGCCGCCGCCGCGCGGCGCGGCTCTGGGGCAGCCGGCGCGCGCTCCGCCGGCGCGGCGTCGGCCGGAGGCTCCGGTGCGGGCGCGGTGGCGCGGGGCGCGGGTGGCGCGGCGACGGGCGCCGGGGCCGGGGCTGCGGCGATCGGCGCGGCGGCGGTGGAGGCGGCGCGCGGCTGGGAGCGGGACAGCACGAAGCCGATCCCGAAGCCCACCCCGGCCATCGCCACCGCGATCCCGAGCACGATCGGCAGCGCCGACCGCGGCGGCGGCGCGGGCGCGGCGAAGGTGATGGCGGCGTCGGGTGGCGGCGCGAGCGACACCGGCGCCGGCGGCTGGGCCGGCGTGATCGCGGGCTGGGCCGCGGCCGCTGCCGAACCGACCAGGACCGGCGCAGGGAGCTCGACCGGCGCCGCGGCGGCGAGGGCCGCGGCGGCGAGGGCCGCGGAGGCCGTGGCCGGCGCGGCCACCGCGGCCGCGGGCGCGGCCGGGGCCGGGACCGTGGCCGGCTGGACCACCGCCGCCGGCCGCCGCGCCGGGAGCGGCGCCACCAGCTCCGCCGAGACCTCGGCGGTGATCTCCGGCGCGGGCCGCACCGGCACGGCGCGCTCGGCGCCCGCCGGCGAGAGCGCGCGGGCCACCATCCGCAGCACCTCCCCGCGCTCCCCCTCCCCGGCCGGAAGGATCGCCTCGAGGTACGCGGCCATCGCCTCCGGCGGTGCGGCGGGCAGCGCGCCCGCCAGCGCCTCGCCGAGCGCGTCCGCAGACGGGAACGGCTCGTGGCCGCCGGCCCCGAGCGCGCGGTCCACCACCGCGGCGAGCGCCGGCGGGATCCCCGGCCCCTCCAGCGGCAGCGGCGTCGCCGGGGGCGGCTCGCCCGCCAGGCACTCGTGCAGGATCGCGCCGAGCGCGCGCAGGTCGCCGGCCGGGGTCCCCGCGCCGCCGGTGCCGAGCCCGGACAGCAGGCAGGACCCATCGTCGGCCACCAGCACCCGCTCCGGCGCGAGGGCGCCGTGGGCGAGCGGCTGGCCCTCCCCCGCGTCCACCGCGTGGACGGCCGCGAGCGCCGCGCAGGCGTCGAGCCCGGCGCGGAGGACCAGCTCGGGCGGCAGGCGTCCGCCGCCGTCCAGCAGCGCGCGCAGGGTGGCGCCGCGCCGGTGCGCCTCGACTGCCACCAGCGCCTCGCCGAGCGTCTCCAGCCCGAGGACGGGGACGGCGTTCGGGTGGTGCACCCGCGCGGCGGCCTCGGCGTCGCGCACCAGCGCGGCGAGTCGCGCCGGGTCGTCGGTGAGCCCCGGAGGCGCGTACGCGAGCACCACCGCGCGCGGGGCGCCCCCGCGCCGGTCCACCGCGAGGGCGCGCCGCCAGCCGGCGGCGTCGTGCAGGGGCGTGATCACCTGGAAGCGTTCGTTCGCGGTCACGCGCGGATATTAGCAAGGGACCGCGCGAAGGCGCGTCCCCGGTGGCGGCTGCGGCCCCACCCGGCTACCATGCGCGCGTGCCGAGCATCCGGGCGGTCGTCACCGACCTCGACAACACGCTGTATCCGTGGGTGGACTACATCGTCCCCGCCCTGGAGGCGATGATCGACTCCCTGGTCGCCACCACCGGGCTGCCCCGCATCCGGATCGTCCAGTCGCTGAAGGCGGTGTACGCGCAGTACGAGTCGAACGAGTACCCGTTCGCGATCCAGCTGTCCGACATCTTCCGGCCGTACGAGGCGGACTTCGACTCGTTCAACGCGCTGGTGGTTGACCCGGCCCGGCTCGCGTTTCGCGCGGCGCGCGACCGGTACCTGAAGCCCTATCCCGGCGTGCGCGAGACGCTCGACCAGCTCCGCGCCCGAGGGCTGAAGGTGGTGGCGCTCACCGACGCGCCGCGGAACGCGGCCGAGCTGCGCCTGAAGCACCTGAAGCTCGACGGCCACTTCGACGCGCTCTACACGCTGCCGTTCTTCCCGCTCCCGGAGAACGTGGCGCCGGAGATCCGGCGCAAGGAGGAGGAGGGCCACTACCGCGGGAAGACGCCGGTGGTGGAGCTCCCGCGCGACGCCGAGAAGCCGAACCCGGCCGGCCTGCGGCGCATCCTCTCCGACCTCGGCCTGCGCGGCCCCGAGGTGATCTACGTCGGCGACAACGTCAAGAAGGACATGGCGGTGGCGCAGGCGTGCGGCGCGGTGGGCGTATGGGCGGAGTACGGCACCTACGTGTCCAAGGAGTACCGCGACCGGCTCGCGGTCATCTCCGCCCGGAAGATCACCCAGCGTCACGTCGCCGACGAGGCGCAGGGGCGCTGGCCGCTCGCCATCTCCAGCTTCGTCCAGGTGCTCGACGTGCTGGACGGCGCGCGGTGGGCGCCGGCCCGGCGCGCGGCGCCCCGGCGCGGCAGGAGGGCGCGATGACCGTGGTGGCGCGGTACGCCGATCTCGCGGGACGCAGGGCCCTGGTGACCGGCGGCTCCTCCGGCATCGGCCTCGGCATCGCCGAGGCGCTGCTCGGCCAGGGCGCGCGCGTCGCCGTCCAGTACCGGTCCCACCGGGCCGCGGCCGCGGCGCTCGCGGCGCGCCACCCCGGGCAGGCGGTGGCGATCGGCGCCGACCTCGGCACCGAGGCCGGTTGCGTCGCCTGCGCGCGCGAGGCGGCCGCCGCGCTGGGCGGCCTCGACCAGCTGGTCCACTCGGCCGGGATCTGGAACGAGGCGCCCATCGCGACCCTCCAGGCCGAGCGGCTGGAGGAGATCTTCCGCGTCAACGTGTTCAGCGCGTTCTACCTGGTCCGCGAGGCGCTCCCGCACCTCGGCAGGAACGGCCGCGGCAACGTGGTCTTCATCGGCTCGACCGCCGGCCAGCGCGGCGAGGCACGGCACGCGCACTACGCCGCCTCCAAGGGCGCGCTCCAGTCGCTGGCCATGAGCCTCGCCGTCGAGCTCGCCCCGGGCACGCGCGTCAACCTGGTCTCCCCGGGCTGGATCCGGACGCCGATGGCGGCGGCCGCGCTCGACGCGACCGGGGCCGCCATCGCCGCCACCCTTCCCAACCGCCGGCTGGGCGAGGTGGACGACGTGGTGCAGGCGGTGCTGTACCTCGCGAGCGAGGCGTCCGGGCACCTCGTCGGCGAGGACCTGGCCGTCTCGGGCGGCGCCCTGCTGGTCGTGCCGCGCGGGCAGCTGGTGCCGCGCGACCCCTGATGGCGGCGCGCGGGCGCCGGCGCTAGATCCGCGCCATGCGCTTCCGCCACCACGTCTTCGTCTGCGAGAACCACCGGGACCCGTCGGATCCGCGCGGCGCCTGCGGCAACAAGGGGAGCGAGGCGATCCGCGCCGCGCTGAAGGCGGAGGTCGCCCGGCGCGGGCTGAAGGCGCAGGTGCGCGTGAACAGCGCCGGGTGCCTCGACGCGTGCGCGTTCGGCCCGTCGATCGTGGTCTACCCGGAGGGCGTCTGGTACGGCCACGTCTCGCCCGCCGACGTGCCGGAGATCGTCGAGCGGCACCTGGTCGGCGGCACGCCGGTGGAGCGGCTCCGGCTCCCGCGCCTGGAGGGGCGCGAGCCGCCGGTCAGTTGAGCAGCGCCCCGCGGCCGGCCCGCAGCCCGGCCACGGCCGCCCGGATCTCCTCGGCGTCTCCGGCCGCCGCGGGCGCGAGCGACAGGTACGCCTCGAGATCGCGGATGGCGGCGGCGGCCCCGCCCAGCCGCGCGGCGGCGAGGCCGCGATCGCGCAGCGCCTCGCGCTGGCCCGGGGTGAGCAGCAGGATGCGGTCGAGCACCCAGAACAGCCGGACGTCGTCCTTCCGCTCCGCGTAGACGCGCTTCAGGTTCTGCAGCATGCGCGCGAGGATCTGGCGCGGCGAGACCGCGGCGAGGTAGCGCGCGTCGAGGTCCTTGCCGCCGGTGCGCGCCTTGTAGCGCGCCACGCACTCGTCGGCCGAGAGCATCTCGCCGCCGTGGTAGGCGTCCACGAACACCTCCACGCCGCCGGGCGAGACGTACTTCGCGAGGAAGTGGCCGGGGAAGCCGACCCCCTCCAGCCGCAGCCCGGCGCGCCGCCCGACCTCCATGTAGACCAGCGCCAGCGTGATGGGGATCCCGAGGCGGCGATCCAGCACGTCGTTGAGGAACGAGTTGCGGGGGTCGTAGTAGTCGTCGTCGTTGCCGCGGAGCCCCTCCTCGTCGTGGAGCACCTCGCGGAGCGCGCGGAGCGCCGACGCCGCGCGCACCGGGCCGGGGACCCGCCGCACCACGCGCGCGGCGAGGTCGTCGAGGCGGGTGAGGTACGCCTCGGGCTCGAGCGCCGGGTACTCCTCCTGCGCGATGGCGAGCGCCGCGTGGTCGAGCGGGACCGGGTCGCGTCCCAGGAGCTCGGCGAAGCGCGCGCGCGCGCGGCCCTCCAGATCTCTCGTCGCCGTCATCAGGGCACCCGCGCCGCCACGTCCTCGTGGTACCGCCGTTCCGCCTGCGCCAGCGCGCGCGCCTGCGCCGCCAGCTCCGGGGAGACCGCCGCCCCGGGCGCCTCGCCCACCGCCCGCATCGCCCCGGCGAGCGCGCTCCAGCCCGCCGCGAGCGCGTCCATGCGGTCCGGGAGGCCGAGCGCGGCGAGCCCCGGGAGCACCGCCTCGGCCTCGCGCAGGAACCGGGCGTAGAGCGCCCGGAACATCCCGCCGCCGGTGCCGCGCTTCTCGATCACCTGCCAGGCGTAGCGGAAGCACCAGGCCCGGTCCGCCTCGCCGGTCGCGCGCGCCGGCCACTCCGGCAGCTCCGCCGCGAAGCGCTCGACGGCCGACACGCCCGCGAAGCCGTCCGGATCGAGCAGCATCTCGCGCGCCTGCCGGCGGAGCGCCTCGCGCACCGCCTCGGCGAGCGGCCGCGGCGGCGCCGGCGCGTCCACCTCCAGCCACGGGTTGCCGCCCGTCCCGAACGGCGGCGCGATGGAGGCGCGGGCGCGCGCCAGCGCGTCGAGCGGGACGGCCTCCAGGCCGGGCCGGTCGGTGTCCGCCAGCCAGGCGATCCCGCGCGCCGGGTCGTGCCCCGCGAGCACCACCCGGTGGCCACCGAAGCGGGTGCGGCTGCCCCAGTACGGCAGCTCCGCCAGGTCGGTGGACAGGATCGGCGCGAGCCCGCGCTCCAGGGCGGCGCGCGCGCCCTCCCAGGCCGCGGCGGGATCGTCGGCGCCGCGCTCCACGGCGGAGAGGCCGAGCACCTCGCAGGCCGCGCGCTCCAGGTGCGCGGACCGGCCCACGAACAGGTGGCTGGGCGAGAGCTCCGGCGCAGAGAGGTAGTAGAAGCCCAGTCCTGCGCCCAGGCCGAACGCCATCGGCTCGGACAGCGCCACGCCGCGGACGCGCAGCGCGTCCGCGAGCGCGGTGGAGCCGCAGTGCAGGCCGGGCCGGTGCTCGAAGCCGGGCAGGATCACCGGAGGAGTATAGCGGCCGCGGCACGCTGCACGACTTCCCCGCCCCGGCGGCCGGGACGCCCGCCTCGGCACCGGGCACCCGCGCGGCCGATGCACCGGCCGGGGGCGCTACCCCCTTGACGACGCCCCGGCCCTTCTCTAGATTCGCGCCCCTGCCATTCCCCAGTAGCTCAGTTGGCAGAGCAGGTGACTGTTAATCACCGGGTCGCATGTTCGAGTCATGCCTGGGGAGCCATCTTCGACAGCCCGGCGGACCGTCGCTCGACGGTTCGCCGGGCTGTTCGTCTTTTCAGGCCCCAGCTTCGCCCGGGCCGGGCGGCCGCACGTTCAGTAGAATCGTGCGCATGCCAGCCAAGCCGCGACCGAAGCCCAGGGTCACCACGTCCAGCGCCACCCGGCGACGCCCATCCGCCGCCACGTCCGTGCGCACGCCGAACGCGCGCCCGAAGGCCAGGCCGCGCGCGAACGGGAAGGTGGTCCTGCTCGCGGGCGGCAACCCGCAGATCGCGAAGGCGGACGGCGACGCGCCGGTGCAGGCGTACGTCGCCGCGCTGACGGGCTGGAAGGGCGACGTCGCGAGGCGCCTCGACGCGCTCATCGTCGGCAGCGTGCCCGGCGTGCGCAAGGCGGTGAAGTGGAACTCGCCCTTCTACGGCGTCGAGGGCCAGGGCTGGTTCCTGTCGTTCCACACCTTCTCCCGGTACGTGAAGGTGACCCTCTTCCGTGGCACGTCCCTGCGCCCCGCTCCCCCCGGAGGCACGGGCAAGGACGCGCGCTGGATCGACCTCCACGAGGACGACCTCGACGAGACGCAGCTGGCGAGCTGGGTGAAGCAGGCGGCGGCGTTGCCCGGCTGGTCGCCGTAGCACGCGAGCGCGGCGCCACCTGCCGCCCTTCCGGAACCGCAGCATGTCCGAGCGCCCGAGGCACGTCCCCGATCCCACCGCAGTGCGCGTGGCGCTGTGGCGCGCGCTGCACGTGCTCGCCGACCCGCCGCCGCACGTGCTCGAGGACACCGTCGGCCTCGCGCTGGCAGGCCCGGAGGAAGGCTGGCGCCTGCGGCCCGACATGGGCGCGTTCACGCGTCCGTTCCGCGCGTCGATCGTGGCCCGCGCGCGCTTCGTCGAGGACCTCGTCGAGGAGCAGGTCGCGCGCGGCGTCGGGCAGTACGTCCTCCTCGGGGCCGGCCTGGACACGTTCGCGCTGCGCCGGCCGGAGCTCGGCGCGCGGCTGCGCGTGTTCGAGGTGGACGAGCCGGCGACGCAAGCCTGGAAGCGGCGGCGGCTCGACGAGCTCGGCCTCGCCGTCCCGCCGTTCCTGCGGTTCGCAGCCGTGGATCTCGAGCACGGCGATCCTTGGCTCGCCCGCCTCGCCGGCGCCGGCTTCGACGCGGGGCGGCCGGCGGTCGTCGCGTCGACCGGCGTCAGCATGTACCTCACCCGGGAGGCCATCGCCTCCACGCTCCGCACCGCCGCCTCGCTCGCGGCGGGCTCGACCCTGGTCATGTCGTTCATGCTGCCCATCGAGCGCGTCGAGCCGGCGATCCGCCCGGGCGTCGAGGCCGCCGCGCGCGGCGCGCGCGCGAGCGGCACGCCGTGGCTGAGCTTCTTCGAGCCCGGGGAGATGCTCGCCCTGGCGCGAGACGCGGGCTTCGCCGCGGCGAGGCACGTCTCGGCGGACGCGCTCAGCGCGCGCTACTTCGCGGACCGCCCGGACGGCATGCGCCTGCCCAGCAACTCCGAGGAGCTGCTGGTGGCGACGACCTGAGCGTCGCTCATCGGCGCGGGCGGGCCGGGGCCAGGTGACCGCGCCTCGCCTGCGGTGGTAGCATGCGCGGCCGATCCTCGATGGACCGCTCTCCACGACGCCCCGTCCGGCTGGCTGCCCTCGCCGTCGCGCTCGTCGCGGTCCTCCCCTACCTCCACACGCTGCGACACGCGTTCGCGTACGACGACCGCGTCGAGGTCGTGGAGAACGCGTATCTCCGCGGCGTCGAGGGGGTGCCGGCCATCCTCTCCCATCGCGACTGGGCGGGATCGGGTAAGGGGTCCGCCACGTACCGGCCGCTCACCACCCTCTCCTTCGCCCTGAATCACGCGGTCCACGGGCTCGCGCCGTCGGGCTATCACCTCGTCAACCTGCTGCTCCACGCGGCCGTCTCCGTCCTGGTGCTCGGGCTCGCGCTCGGGCTCGGCCTCCCGCTGGCGGCCGCCACGCTGGCCGGCCTGCTCTTCGCGGTCCACCCCGTCCACGTGGAGGCGGTGGCGAACGTGGCCGGGCGCAAGGAGCTCCTGGTCACCGCCTTCACCCTGGGTGCCGTGCTCCTCCACCCGGTCGCGCTCCGCCGCGGAGGCCTTCGACTCGTCGCCGCGCCGCTGCTCGGCGCGCTGGCGGCCTTCTCCAAGGAGACCGGGCTCGTCCTGATCGGCCTGGTCGTCGCGCTCGACCTGATCTTCCGCCGCGCCGAGGTCCGCGCCGCGCCGCGCCGCGCCGCCACGCTCTACGCGTCCTACCTCGCGGCCGCCGGCGTCTACCTCGCCGCCCGCTGGGCCGTGCTGGGAAGCCTGGGGATGCCGGGCACGACCTTCCTGGTGAACCCGATCGCCGATGCACCGCTCCTCGAGCGGATCGCGACCGCGCTGGTCGTGCTGGGGAAGGGCCTCCAGCTCTCGATCGCGCCGGTCACGCTGTCGCCCGACTACTCGTACGCCGCGATCCCGCCGGTTGCCTCCGCCCTCGACCCGCGCCTGGCCCTGGCGGTCGCCGCGCTCGCCGGCGCGGCCGCGTTCGCTGCCTGGCCCGGGCGGCTCCGGCGCGTGCGGCTCGCCGCGGCGGCCATCTACGCCTTCGCCATCTTCCCCGCGTCGAACCTGCTCGTCCCCATCGGGACGATCTTCGGGGAACGGCTGCTCTACCTCCCCAGCGTCGGCTTCGTCCTCGGGGTCGCCGCGGTGACGGCCACCGTCCTCGAGGGGCCGCGCCGCGTGGCGCTCCGGACGATCACAGGGGTCGCGCTCGCGCTGCTGGCGGTCCGCGGCGCGTGGTACGCACGGGCCTGGTCGAACAGCCTCTCCATCTTTGCCGAGGGCGTGCGGGTCCAGCCGGCCTCGGCCCAGATGCAGCTCACCTATGGCGCGCAGCTGCTCGGGCGCAAGGAGATGGCCGGAGCGGCCGCCGCCTTCGCGCGCGCGGCGGAGATCCTGGCGGTGCGGCCCGACGCCCAGGCGGACGCCCTGGTGCAGCTCGGGGTCGCCTACGAGCAGCTCGGCCGGGCCGAGGAGGCGGAGCAGCTGTACGCGCGCGTCCTCGCGCGGGAGCACCGCCATCCGGACGCGCTGTGGCGGATGGGCGTCCGGCGCTGGGCCCGGGGGGATCCACCGGGCGCCGTCCAGCTCTGGGAGCGAGCGATCGCGGCCGAGCCGCGGCACGCCCCCGCGCTCTCGGACCTCGGCCTGGCCGCCTACGCCGCCGGCGATCTCCAGGGCGCCGAGGCGCGCTTCCGCGAGGCCACGGCGATCGCGCCGACGCTGCCGGGGGTCTGGTACAAGCTCGGCGTGGTCTGCGAGCAGCGGGGGCGCCGCGAGGAGGCGCTGGCCGCCTGGCGCCGCTTCCTCGAGCTCGCTCCGGAGCCTTCGCTCGAGCGGGACGAGGTCGAGCGGCGTCTCGCGGCCGGCCGGTGAGCGCGGACCTCCCGCCGTCGGCGCGCCTGCCCAGCAACTCCGAGGAGCTGCTGGTGGCGACGACCTGAGCGTCGCTCATCGGCGCGGGCGGGCCGGCCGCCGCGCCTTCGGCCTCCCCTTCGCCTCCAGGTTGAGCGCCACCGCGGCGCGGACGAGCGCCTTCAGCGCCTTCGCGTCGACGGCCTCGCCCTCGCGGAGGTCGATGGCGCGCCGCACCTTGCCCTCCAGGCTCGAGTTGAACAGGCGCGCGGGGTCCGGCAGCGCGGCTCCGCGGGCGAACGTCAGCTTGACGACGCTCTTGTAGGTCTCGCCGGTGCACAGGATGCCGCCGCGCGACCAGACCGGCGTGCCCATCCACTTCAGCTCCTCGACGATCTCCGGGTCGGCCTGGAGGATGATCTCGCGCACCCTCGAGAGCGTCTCCCCGCGCCAGTCGCCGAGCGCCGCGATCTTCCGGTCGATCTCCGCGGAGGCGGAGCCTTCCGGCGCTGCCTGCTTCGTCCCGGCCTCGGGTGCGCGCGCGGTCATCGGGGTGCGTACCGGGGCTGCGCGGGGGCGGTGAACGGCGCGTGGACGCGGCAGAGCGCGGTGACCGTCCACGTGGCGCGGGGGCGCGAGGGTCCGGCCGCACGGGCCGGCGCCTGCAGGGTCGTTTCCATGGGATCTCCTCGATGCCCGACCGCGGGCTCGACGGCTACCCGCCGAGCCTGGCCGCGTACTCGCCGACCAGGCGCTGCCAGCCAGGGAGCTTCAACGCGTCCGGCCCGACGATGCGTGCGATGGGCTCGCCCGCCAGGCGCCGGTCCAGCACGTCCATGCAGACGTGCCACCCGGCGGCGCCCCACGACACGAAGCGCCGGTCGATGCCGTGCCACAGCGTCAGCCGCGTGCCGCCGGCGAGCGGCTCGAGCTCCCAGCGAAGCTCGCCGTCCCCCCAGGTGTACTCCAGCACCCTCGGCGCCTCCGCCCGCCTCACGGTGGACGCGGACACCTGCGGCGTCGGCGTGCCCACGGTCGACAGGGTCACCGGCCCCGCAGCGGCCAGGGACCGGTCCGCGTCGAACGGCGCCCACTCCGCGAGGTGCGCGGGATCGGTGAGCGCCTCCCAGACCCTCGCTGGCGGGTGGCGGAGATCCCGCACCAGCACCAGGGTCCAGCGCTCGCCCTCCTTGCGGACCTCGGCACCGGACGCGGGGCCGGGCTCGTACTCGCGGCTGCTCATCGCTTCGTTCCTTTCGGTGAGGCCTGCTCCATGCGATCGAGGTGGCGCTCGAGCGCGTCCACGTGGGCCGTCCAGAAGCGCCGGAACGGCGCGAGCCACGCGTCGATCTCCCGCAGCGGCTCGGGCCGGATCCGGTAGACACGCCGCTGCGCCTCGACCCTCGCCTCCACCAGGCCCGCCTCGCGCAGCACCCGGAGGTGCTTGGACACCGACGTCTGCGGCATCCGCAGCCGGCGCTCGATCTCGCCGACGGACTGCTCCGAGGATGCGAGCAGGCCCAGGATGGCCCGGCGGTTCGGCTCCGCGATCGCGGCGAAGGACGTCTCCACGCTTCGTCATATGCCGACTCGTTCATATGACCGCAACCACACCGAAGGGTCGTCACCGCGCTCCCTCGCGCCTCGGGGGCGCGAGCGGGCGGCGCGCCTGGCGTCCTCACCCCCCGAACGAAGAGCCGAGGGCCGGGTACACGTTCCGTACGGCACGTGATCGTGGGATGGCGTGCAGGTCGGGCGCCTGCTCTGGTGCCGCGTCACGGGGATGGCGCTGCCGGCGGATCGACGCCGCCGAGCGACCGGGGATGGGGGCCGCGGGGGGCCCGACCGATGACGAAGACTTCGACGGTGCTCGCGCTCGCGCTCGCGCTCGTGATGGCGGGCTGTGGCGGCAGCGGTGGCGGCGGCTCGCAGGTCGGGCAGGTCGTCACGGTGGTGCGGACCGACGCCTTGACTGCGCCGGACCAGGTGACGGCGGTGAGGGTGTTCGCCTCGCCGGCGAACGTCACGCAGGACCTGGCACACCAGCCGGACGGCACCTTCGGCGGCGTGCTCACGCTGCCCGTCGGCGTGCAGACCATCACGGTCTCGGTGTACGCGGGCCAGTCCGTCGTCGGCACCGGCGCCGCCACCGTCGCCATCCAGGCGAACGCGGCCTCCCAGGTCACGCTCCGCATCGTGGACAGCACCGGCCCCGGCCCCACGCCGGGCCAGGGTCCGATCATCGTCGCCCTGTCGGCCTCCAAGATGACGCCGCTCGTGGGCGAGTCCATCGCCCTGAGCGCGCGCGTGGTGGCGCCCGCGGGCGCGGGCGTGACCTACGCGTGGTCCCAGGATTGCGCCTCCGGAACCTTCACCACGCCGGCCGCCGAGTCGACGAGCTGGTCCTCGAGCGCGGCGGGCGCCTGCGCGCTCACGCTGACCGCCACCGCGAACGGCCTCGCCGACGCGAGCGCGGTCGCCATCCAGGTGCTGGCGCCGGGGAGCGCCACCGGGTCGGTGTCGATCGTGGGCACGTTCGTGCCCCGCACCACCATCGGCGCCATCTCCGCCTACCCCTCCCCCACCGCGACGGTCGCCGGCTGCACGGTGAGCCGCACCGGCGCCGACGGCACCTGCCGCATGGCGGTCCACTCCGGCCAGACGATCGGGATCACGCTCGACCCCGGGGCGGCCGCCGGCGCCGCCACGTACGCGCTCCGGGACGGCTGCGGCGGCGCCGTCGCTCCGGGCACCACGGGCTCCTCCTTCCAGTGGACGGCGCCGTCGGCGGGCGGCTTCTGCGTGCTCACGGCCACCAAGGTCGAGGACGGCGTCGCCGACGCCTTCGCGTTCGGGCTGTACGCCGACCCCGTGCTCGCCCCGTCGCCCCGGCAGGCCTTCGACTGGACGCCGCACGCGGTGGGGACGACCCCGCCACCCCACGCCTTCGTCGAGCAGCCCACCACGGCCGCGCACGTGGTCTGGAGCGGCACGACCTTCGCGGACACGCACGGTCGCATCACCTTCGTGCCGCAGGGCGCGCTGCCGTCCACCACCGCCGTGGGCCTCTGGAGCCCGGCGGAGACGCTGGTCGGCCCGTGGGCCACCGGCGCGACGCGGTTCGTGGCCGACGCGGCGCACGGGGCGCGCGCGGTGGACACCTCCGGCGACTTCACCGTTTGCGTGAAGTTCAAGCCCGGCCTCCACCCCGGGATGACGGCGCCCAACAAGACGCTGGTGGCGCGCGGGCAGGCCGAGTTCCCCACCGCGGCCTGGCCGGAAGGCTGGGCGCTCATGCAGATGCACGAGGCCTACTGCTTCCACTACCTCACCGCGACCGCCGGAGGCGCCATCATGTCGCCGGACACGAGCGTGACGCCGGAGGCGGTCGAGACCTACGCGTTCGACTACGTGTGCGGCGGGCGCGCCGGCGGGCAGATCCTCGCCGGCGCGCACGGCCAGACCGGCGCGCTCTCCACCGCGGTCGCCACCGCGTTCTCCGACGAGTCCGTCCTGCCGCTGTCCATCGGCTCGTACCCGGCCGGCGACGACCCCACGCTGGACGCCTCGGTCTACGAGGTGATCTTCGACACGCGCCCGGCGACGGTGGACACGTTCCGCGACATCGTCGGCGCCGCGGAAGGCACGCGTCTCGCGAACGGCGCGGTGTGGGTCCCGCGGCGCGTCACCGGGGAGACCGCGACCGGCGCCGACGGGCAGGGCTACCTTCTGCCTCCTTACGCGAACCCGGGGCGGTGGCCCGTCCCGGTGGTGGACGGGACGGTCGCCGGCAACGCCCAGCTCGCCTACCGCCGGCCGCTCGCGGAGCGGACCTCGACGACCGGCTACTGCCTCGGCGCGGAGCTGGTCGCGGACGGCGCGTGGGCCGACGTCGGCGGGATCGTCCTCACGTTCATCGACGACGCGGCCACGCAGTCCACCCGGCTCTACCTCGACCCCCGCGTCTGCTTCGCCACGGAGGCACCGGGGCAGGCGGCGACGTCGGCGTGCAGCGCCTCGACGCTGCCCTACGACTCCTGGCCGCCGGGTTCGCTGCACCGGTTCACCGCCTGCGCCGACGCCACCACCGGGGCGCTGACCGCCTACGTGGACGGCGCCGCCACGTCCGTGCTGCCCGCCGGAGCCACCGGCGGCGTCCCGGACCTCTCGAGCGGCGTGCTCACCATCGGCGCCAGCCTGGGCGGCGCCAGCATCTCGCGGGTCTTCGCCTGCCCGTTCGCGGACGCGGCGCGCTGCCAGTGAGCCCGGCGCGAGCCGGGGTGCGGCTGCGCGCGCCGGTGATCGATCGCCGCGCGGGCGCGTCGCCGGCGGCGACCTCGCGTCAGGGCGCCGCCGGAGCGTCCAGCCGGAGCGGCTGGCCCGACCGGTAGCGCGCCAGCGTCGCGCGCGCGTCGCCCGCCTGCGCAGCGCCCGCGCGGTCCAGCAGCTCCACCGCCCTGCCCTGCTCCGCCACCGCGTCCCCGAACCGGCCCGCGGCGGCGTACGCGGCCGCGAGCGTCTCGAGGGCGGCGGGATCGCGGCCGTCGGTGAGCGAGCGGGCCCGCGACGCGAGCCGCACCGCCTCCTCGGCGTCGGCGCCGGTGGCGCCGGGCCGGGTGGCGAGCAGCAGCGCCGTGCGGCCCAGCGGCTCGGGGGCGCGCGGATCGAGCCGGACCGCCTCGCGCAGCTCGCGCAGCCCCTCGTCGAAGCGGCCCGACATCGCGAGCGAGGTCCCGAGCGCCGCCCGGAGCCGGGCGGCGCCGGGGGCGAGCCGCACGGCCTCGCGCGCGTGATCGGTCGCCTCGCCCGGGCGGCCCACCCCGAGGAGCAGCTCGGCGGCCCACCGGTGCGCGCTGCCCGACTCCGGGTTGAGGTCCAGCGCCCGGCGCTCCGCGGCGAGCGCCTCGGGGAGCCGGCCCTCGAGCGCGAGCGCGCGACCGAGGTTCACCCAGGCGGTCGCGAAGCGCGGCCACGCCGCGATCGCCGCGCGGTACAGGACCTCGGCACGCGCGAGATCGCTCGAGCGGTCGGCGTCCACCCCCAGCTGCACCAGCGCCTCCGCCACCGCCTGGCGGATCACGCCGTCGGCGGGCGCGGCCTGCGCGGCGGCCTCGAGCCGGGCGATGCCCGCCGCGTCCCCGCGCCCCAGCGCCGCCACCCCGTCGACCAGGAGCCGCTCGGCCCGGGCGCCGTCCGCCAGCGCCGCCGCGTCGCCGCCGGTGACCCGCGCCGTGGGAGGGATGCCGCGGCTCAGGGTCCCGAGCGTGGCCAGGTTCGCGGCGGCGCGCACGCCGGGCGGCACGGCGAGCTCGGCGGGCGCGTAGAACTCCAGGACCGGGCGCTCCAGGGTGTTGACGGTGTCCTCCAGCGCCAGCCACGGCGCGAGCGTCTCGCGGTCGGCGGCGAGCAGCGCCACGACCTCGGCCGCCGTCCGCCAGCCGTGCCGGCGCAGGTCGTCGCTCTCCGGCGCGTCGAGCACCCGCTGGACCCTGGCCAGGTCCAGCGCCAGCGGGCCGTCGAGCCCGACCAGGAAGCACGACGACTGCGCGATCCACACGTAGGTGTCGGGGAACGCCTCCTCGAACGTGCGCAGGATGACGCGGAGGTCCGCCGCGGGCACGTCGAGCGGGACCCATTGCATCATGACGCCGCCGGGGGCGAGGTGGGCGCGCGCCGACCGGTAGTAGTCCTGCGAGTAGAACTGCGCGTTCCCGGCGTGCCCGGACCGCGACTTGCCGTCGGAGATGATCGCGTCGTACCGCTCGGCGCTCCGGCGCAGGAAGGCCACGCCGTCGTCGTTCACCACCCGCACGCGCGGATCGTCGAGCACCGCGCCGTTGAAGCGGTCGAACAGGCGCGCACCCTCGATCACCGAGGGCGACAGCTCGACCACGTCCACCCGCTCGACCCCGGGGTGGCGCGCCACCTCGCCCGCCAGGATCCCGGTGCCGAGGCCGATGGTGAGCACGCGGGCCGGGGGCCGGTCGCGCAGCAGGATCGGGAAGTGCGCCAGCACCTGCTGCTTGCGGTCCACGCCCTCGCTGCTCTGGCCGATGCGGACCCCGTCCACCAGCATCACGCGCTGCCGGCCGTCGTCGGCGCGCTGGATCACCTTGACCGTCGAGACCAGGCCCTCGCGGTAGAACAGCACCGGATCGTCCGGGCCCTCCTCGGCGGCGCCGAACGGCGCGGGCCGCCAGAGCGCGACCAGCAGCGCGCACGCCCACAGGCCGGCGGAGACGGGCGCGGCGCGGAGCAGGACCGCCGGCCGCCGGTGGTCCTCGCGCGCGGGGAGGAGCGCCCAGGCGGCGCCGATCAGGTTCAGCACCGCCATGAGCGCGACGCCGCGCTGCATCCCCACGGCCGGCAGCACCACGAAGCCGCCCAGCACCGCGCCGGCGATGTTCCCGAGCGTGTTCGCGCCGTAGAGCTGCCCGAGGCGCCCGCCCAGCGTGTCGAGCGAGCGGGCCCAGATCCGCGCCGCGAGCGGGAACGTCATCCCGATGAGCGTGGTCGGGACGATCATCACCAGGAAGCTGAGCCCGAACCGACCGGCGAGCAGCGCCTCCCACCGGAGCTCCAGGCCGTCGATCCACCGCTGCGCGTCGCCCATCAGCGCGCCCATGAGCGGCAGGGTCGCGAGCGTGGACGCGGCGATGCCGGCCTGGACCCAGCCGAACGCCCGGCGCGGGCTCCGCACCCGATCCACGAACGCGCGCGCCACGAAGCTCCCCAGCGCGATGCCCACCAGGAACGCGGTGAGCATGGTGACGAACGCGTAGGTGGAGGTGCCGACGATCAGGATCAGCATGCGCGTCCAGATCACCTCGAGCGCGAGGGAGGACACGCCCGAGAGCGCCATGACGGCGAGGATCCACCCGGTCCCGGTCGCCGCGCCCGCCGCCGGCGCGGTCACGGGAGCCTCGACCGCAGGCGGCGCCGCCCCGGCCGCGCCGCGGGCCCGCGAGAACGCGAGCGCCCCGAGCCCCACCGCCACGTTGGCCGCGGCGGCGGCCCACAGCGTGCCGTGCACCCCGAGCGCGCGGATCAGCGCGAAGCCCGCCGCGACGCTCCCCGCCACCGCGCCCGCGGTGTTGAGCGCGTACACGAAGCTCAGCTCGCGGCCGAGGTGGCCGATGCGGCGGACCAGGGCCCGCGTGATCGCCGGGAGCGTGCCGCCCATGAGCACGGTGGGCGGCAGCACCACCACCGCCGCGAGTCCGGCCCGCACCAGCAGCAGCCCGAGGGAGTCCGGCGCGAGCCGCGAGGCGGCCCACAGGTGGACCGGATCGAGGGCGCGCACCACGGCGGTGCCCGCGATCGCCGTGGCCGCGACGCCCAGCTCGAGCAGCGCATAGAGCCGCAGCGGGTCGCGGCAGCGGTCCGCTGCGCGCCCGAGCAGCCAGCTCCCGAGCGCCAGCCCACCGAGGAACGTGGCGAGCACCGCGGTCACCGCGTGCGCGGTGACCCCGAAGATCTCGTTCAGCAGGCGCGACCACGCCACCTGGTAGACCAGGCCGGCCGCGCCGGAGACGAAGAACAGCGCGTACACCCCGCCGTCACGCCGGAAACCCCTCATGGGGGTGCGACTGTATGCTCCGGCCCTGCGACGATCCATCCCCCGGGAGTCGGTGGGTACCCCGAGGTCGCTCTGGGCGGTGAGCGGCGACGCGCGGGCAGCGATGGATTCACGATCCGTGCGTACGCGCGGCGAGCCGAGCGGAACGCATCCCCATCCCGCGCCGTTCGCGCGGCCCCGCCCGACGCAGCGGAAAACCTGCAGCCGATGCAAGGAGATGTGCGCTGTTCGCCCACGGCGGCACCGCTGCTTTGGCGGCTTTTGCTGACCCGGTGCGTCGTGGGAATTTGCCCCACGACTCAACGACACCGGATCGCGGGACGCACCCAGGGTTCACCGGGGGTTCCGCTACCCCAGCCCGCAAGGAAAGCGAGATGCCGATCACCCGCCTGCTCCTCGCCTTCGCCGTCCTGGCCGCCCTGGCCGGATGCGGAGGCGGAGGCTCCACGTCCACCCAGGGGCCCCTCCCCCCCGCCGGCCAGACCGTGACCGTGGAGGTCCGCCCGAAGGAGATCCAGGTCGCGCCGGGCGGGAGCGTGGACTTCTCCAGCGTCGTGACCGGCACCGCCGACACGGCCGTCACCTGGGAGGCCGACGCCGGCACCGTGAGCCAGACCGGCAGCTACGTCGCGCCGCTCGCCGCGGGCACCTACACCGTCAGCGCGACGAGCAAGGGCAACGGGCTGGCGAAGGGCCGGGCGAAGGTCGTGGTCACCCCGACGCCGGCGCCGATCTCGGTGACCGTCTCCCCTGCGACGGCCGCCGTGGGCGCGGGCGGCACGGTCGCGTTCACCGCGACGGTCAGCAACGCCAGCGACACGAGCGTCACCTGGACCGTGCGCGAGCCGTCCGGCTGCGGCAGCGTGAGCGCGGCCGGCGTCTACACCGCCCCCGGCGCGGCGGCCACCTGCCACGTGGTGGCGGCGAGCGTCGCGGATCCCGCCGCCACGGCCGAGGCGACGGTCACCGTGAGCGCGCCGACGCTGCCGGGGCCGGTGGTGGTGACGCTCTCGCCCGCCAGCGGCGCGGTGGACGCGTGCCGGACGCTCACCTTCACGGCCACCGTCACCGGCGCCGCGAACGGCGCGGTGACCTGGTCCGTCCAGGAAGGCGCGGCCGGCGGGTCCATCACCTCGGGCGGCGTCTACACCGCGCCGGACACGGCCGGCACGTATCACGTGGTCGCGACCAGCCAGGCGAGCGGGACGGCGAGCACGGTCGCGGCGGTCACGGTGAGCGACCGGATCCTCGGCGTGTCGGTCTCGCCGGCCACCGTGGAGCTGGCGCCCGGCGCGAGCGCGCAGTTCACCGCCACCGTCACCACGACCTGCGGCGCGTACGCGACGACGCAGACGATCACGGCTCCGAACTGATCTCGAGCGGCTGCGCCCCGCCCCGCGAAGCGGAGCTCCGCGGGCCCCGTGACCTCGCGCGCCGCCTTCGCGGGCGCGCGCGAGGTCCCCGCGGTCGCGCCGGACGGGCGCGCGGGCGATCCAGGTGCGCGGCCGCGCGCGGGCCCGCGCCCGGGGGCTTTACTCGCGACCGGATCCGGCGCATGCCGTCGGCATGACCGGATCCGATCGCCCGCCCCGACGTACCGCGCTCGTCACGGGCGCGAACCGCGGGATCGGGCTGGCGGTCGCCGAGGCGCTGGCCGCCCGCGGGATGGCGGTGCTCCTGGGGACGCGCGATGCGGCGGCTGGCGCCCACGCCGCCGCAGCGCTCTCGGCCCGCGGCCACGCCGCCCGCGCCCTCGCCATCGACCTGTCCCGTCCCGCCTCGGTGGACGCCGCCCTCGCGCAGCTCGCCGCCGACGCCGTCCACGTGGACGTGCTCGTGAACAACGCCGGCGTGTACCCGCAGGGCGGCGTGCTGAGCGCGCCGGAGGAGGCCTTCCGCGAGGCGATGGAGGTCCACCTGTTCGGCCCGCTCCGCCTGTGCCGCGCGCTCGTGCCGGCGATGCAGCGCGCCGGCTGGGGACGCGTGGTGAACGTCTCGTCGGGCTCCGGATCGTTCGGCGAGGGGCTGGAGGGTCCGGCGCCGTACTGCATCTCCAAGGCGGCGCTCGACGCGCTCACGCTCAAGCTCTCCGGCGTGACCGGACCCGCGGTGAAGGTGAACGCGGCGTGCCCGGGGTGGGTCCGGACGCGCATGGGCGGCGAGGAGGCCCCCCGCTCCGTGGAGCGCGGCGCGGAGGGGATCGTCTGGCTGGCCACGCTGCCGGACGACGGCCCGAGCGGCGGGTTCTTCCGCGACGGGCAGCTCATCCCCTGGTGAGCGCTCGGAGCGCGTGAATCCATCCCCGGACCGAGCCAGGCGGTCGAGACGCGAGCAGCGCGAGGCGCGACGACCGAGCATGCCCGTCGGCATGTGAGGGAGGAGCAACGACGCGATGCGACGCGGATCGGCCGCCGCGGCGACGGGAGGGGATTGTTTCACGTGCTCTCATCAGTGCGCCTGCCCCGGCTGGTCCTCGCCGGACGGCTCGCCCGCGCCGCGGGCGAGCTCCTCCCTGGCCAGCTCCCGCGGCACCTCCAGCACGAAGGCGGTCCCGTCCCCGTCCGCTCGCTCGAGGCGCACCGTGCCCCCGTGCGCCTCGGCGATGCGCCGCGCCAGGAACAGCCCCAGCCCCAGGCCGCCATGGTGGCGCCACGAGGTCGCCCGCTCGAAGCGGCCGAAGATCCGCTCGGCGTCGGCCGGGTCCACGCCGGACCCGTGATCCACCACGACCATGCGGCCGAGCGCGCCCGCCGCCTCGACGCGGATCTCCACTGGCCGCCCCGCGCCGTGGCGGACCGCGTTCGAGAGCAGGTGCCCGAGCGCCTGCTCCAGCCGCGCGCGGTCCCCCCACGCCGGCACGCTCCGGCTCCGCAGGTGCAGCTCGATGCCGTGGTGCGACGCCTGGTCGACGCTCCGGCGCAGCGCGCGCCGCGCCACCTCGGCGAGGTCGAGCCGCTCGCGCTGCAGGGCCACGGCGCCCCGGCCCGCCCGCGAGACCTCGATGAGCGCGTCCACCAGCGCGTCGAGGCGCGCGGTCTGCCGCAGCGCCGCGTCGGCCCGGGCCACCGCGCGCCCCGGGTCGGCCCCCCCGCGCGCCAGCGCGGCCCGGAGCGCCTCGGCCTGGAGGCGCAGCGTGGCGAGCGGCGTCCGCAGCTCGTGCGACGCCACCTGCAGGAACTCGTCGCGGGCGCGCACCGCGGCCCGGAGCTCCTCCTCCACCCGGCGGCGGGCGGAGACGTCCTCCGCGGACCGCACCAGGTAGCGCGCGCGCCCCGCGCCGTCCCGGACCGCGGCGCAGGTCACGTTCACCCACTGCGTGCCGCCGTCGCGGCGGAGCAGGCGCTCCTCCGCGGCGTAGCCGTCGAGGTCGCCCGCCAGCAGCCGCGCGCTGCGCTGCGCCTCGGCTGCGCGGTCGTCGGGGTGGGTCAGGTCGAGCACGGTGGCGCCGCGCAGGTCCTCGCGCTCGCAGCCCAGCAGGTCCCGGTAGCGGCGGTTGAGCCGCAGCCAGTGGCCGTCCGGCGACACGTGCGCCATGCCCACGCCGGCGTGCTCGAAGGTGGCGCGGAACCGGGCCTCGCTGCGCCGGAGCGCGCCGAGGCTGCGGCGCAGCCACGCGCCGAGCAGCACCGCGAGCGCCACCGCCACCGCCGCCGCGCCGGCCAGCGCGAGCAGGCCGCGGCGCTCGCCCGCGGCCACGGCCTGCCGCGCCCGGGCCAGGTCCTGCTCGTGGGCCCGCACCAGCGCCGAGACCCCGTCGTCGATGCGGCGCCGCACCGGGCCCGCCGCGGATTGCAGCCGCCTCGCCACCGCCCCCGCCGGCTGCCCGCCCAGCCGCTCCATCGCCGCCTGCTCTCCCAGGCGCCACAGGAGCGCGTGATCCCCCGCGAGCGCGGCCACGCGCTCCCGCTCCTCGGGGGTGCTCGCGCGCGCCGCGGCCCGCCCGAGCAGGTCGGCCACCTCCGCCTGGTTGCGGCCGAGCGCGCGGACGGTGGCGGGCTCGCCGTCCACCGCCGCGTCGCGCGCCAGGCGCAGGCCGAGCTCGCTGGCGGTCGCCAGCCGCTCCGCGTCCACCAGCGCCGCCACGTTCTGGTCGAGCAGGCGGTCCCACGCCTCGCTCGCCATGCGCTGCGTCCTCACGCCCAGCGCGGCGACGCCGAGCACCGACACGACCCCGACCGCCAGCGCCGCGGGCCAGACCGAGGCCCGGGCGCGGGACGCCATCCCCGGCGCGCGCGGGCGCTCCCGCCCCGTCCTCCCCGTTCCGAGCCCCATCGCCTCCCGCCACCCGGCAATATGGCGGCCCCGCGGCGGGGAGGCCGGGATGACGGCCCCGCGTCCGGTGACGACGTTCCGGGCATGCCGAGGCTCTCGGATCCGCTCATCGACGCAGACTTCCGGGCGCTCGTCGAGGCGCTCGCCCGGGAGGGCCTGCCGCGGCGCGCCGAGGCGGCGAGGGCCGTCGAGGCGGTCGCCTGCGCGCTCGCCGATCGCACCCGCTCCTCGGACTTCGCCCCGCTCCGGGAGGTCCTGCCCGAGCCCTTCCGCGGGAAGCTCTCGCTGTGCGAGCGCCACCGCGGCACGACCCTGGCGCGGCCGCGCGAGCCGCTCACCGCGGAGGCGTTCGAGGCGCACGTCGCCGAGGACCTGGGCCCGTCGCCCGGCGGCGCCGAGGCCGCCGCCCGCGCGGTGTTCGCGGCGCTGCGGGCGCAGCTCCCGGAGGAGCAGGCCGAGGAGGTGGGGCGGCTGCTCCCGCCCGAGCTCCTGCCGCTGTGGCGACGGCCGAGCTGAGGCCGCCGGCGCAGCCGTTCAGGCGGGGCGTGGGTGGCGGGCGCGGAAGCGCCGCAGCCGCACCGCGTCCTCGCGGTCGCGCTCGTCCAGCGCCGCGGCGATGCGCGAGGCCTCGGACCGGAGCGCGGGCAGGACGAGCTGCTCGAGCGCGTTGATGCGCCGCGAGGTCTCCTGGATCTCCTCGCCGAGCCGGGCGAGGTGCAGCTCCTTGGAGGCGATGGTCAGCAGCACCTCCAGCGACTCCTCGTGGTGACGCGCGGCGGCCGCGCCGGACGGCCCCCAGCTCACCGGCGAGCTGCCCCGCTGATCGGCCGCGCGCACCAGCGGCGGCGCCGCCACCGACGGGGTCGGCACGCCCCACACGCGCCGCACGGTCACGGCGAGCGGGACGGCGCGGGCCGCCGGCAGCGCCAGCGACGCGAGCCGCTCCTCGCCCTCCAGCGCCTTCGCGAGCTCGAGCGCCTTCACCGCGCGGTGCAGCGCCTCGTCCAGCCGGGCGCGCCCCTCCAGCACGTCGTGCACCAGCTTCCACAGCTCGCTCGCCAGCACCTCGCGCTTGGCGCGCAGGAGCCGCGCCCCCTTGCCGGCCACGGCGCGGCGGGCGCGGACCTCGAGCAGCCCCATCCGCGTGGTGGCGGCGCGGCTCATGCGACGGCTCCGCCGGACAGCGCCGCCGCCCCGGCCGCGGGCCGGGCCGGGCGGGCGCGCAGCAGCCGCTCCGGGATGCGGGTGAGCGCCGCGGGCGGGAAGCCGGACAGCAGCCGCCAGCCGGCCTCGAGCGTGTCCTCGATGGTCCGGAAGGTGCCGCCCTGGCCCACCAGCTCGTCCTCGAACGCGTCCGCGAACGCGAGCAGCCGCTTCTCCTCCTCGCCCAGGTTGGCCGCGCCCACGATGGCCGCCATGCGCCGCACGTCGCGGCCGCGCGCGTAGAACGCGTACAGCTGGTCCGCCACCGGGCGGTGGTCGTCCCGGGTCTTGCCCGGCCCCGCGCCCAGGCCCATGAGCCGCGACAGCGAGGGCAGCACGTCGATGGGCGGGTACACGCCGCGGCGGTCCAGGTCGCGCGAGAGGACGATCTGCCCCTCGGTGATGTAGCCGGTCAGGTCGGGGATGGGGTGGGTGAGGTCGTCGTCGGGCATGGTGAGCACCGGGAGCTGGGTGAGCGAGCCCGGCCGCCCCCGCACGCGCCCTGCGCGCTCGAAGATCGTGGCGAGGTCGGTGTACATGTAGCCGGGGTAGCCGCGCCTCCCCGGCACCTCCTCGCGCGCCAGCGCCACCTCGCGCAGCGCCTCGCAGTAGCTGGTCACGTCGGTGAGCACCACCAGCACGTGGAGCCCGTGCGCGAACGCCAGGTGCTCGGCGCAGGTGAGCGCGCACCGCGGCGTCATGAGCCGCTCGATGGGCGGGTCCTCGGCGCGGTTCAGGAACACCACCGTGCGATCCAGCACGCCCGCGGCGCGGAACGCGTCCAGGAACGCGTGGTACTCGCGGAACGGCGAGCCCATGGCCGCGAACACCACCGCGAACGGCTCGCCCCCGCGCACCCGCGCCTGGCACACGATCTGCGCCGCGAGGCGCGAGGCCGGCAGCCCGGCGCAGGAGAACACCGGCAGCTTCTGGCCGCGCACCAGCGTGTTCATCCCGTCGATGGCGGAGACGCCGGTCTCGATGAAGTCCGAGGGCTTCTCGCGCCGCGTGACGTTGAGGGCCGCCCCGTGGATGGCGGGGCGCGCCTCCGGCACCGGCGGCGGCAGGCCGTCGGCGGGCCGGCCGAGCCCGTCCAGCACCCGCCCCAGCATGCCGCGCGAGACGCCCAGGCGCGCCACCTGCCCGGTGAGCGTGACCTCGGCGCGCGCGGGCGCGAGGCCGCGCGTCTCCTCCAGCACCTGCACCGCGATCCGGTCGCGCGAGAGCGCGATCACCTGCCCGCTCCGCTCCTCCGCGGCGCGCCCGTGCGCCTCGGGCTCGCCCCGGATGCGCACCACCTCGCCCAGGCGCGCGCGCGGCACGCCCTCCAGGAACAGCAGCGGGCCGGCGATGCCGAGCGCCCCGCGGATCCGGCGGGTGACGAGGTCCATGATCACTCCGCCTCCAGGCGCGCCAGCGCCTCCGAGAGATCCGCGCGCAGCGCGGCCGCCGCCCCGGGCACCTCGGCGGCCGGGAGCTGCGCCAGCCGGAGCAGGCGCGCGCCCAGGCCGGTGTCGAGGATCGACCGGAGCGGCACGCCCGCGCCGACCGCGGCGCCGGCGCGCCGGTGCCACTCGAGGAACAGCCGGAGCATCTCGAACGCCTTCGCGGGCGGGCAGGTCGCGTCCGCCGGATCGAGCGCGCTCTGGCGCAGGAAGCCCTCGCGCAGCAGCCGCGCCGACTCCAGCACCAGCCGCTCGGCGTCCTGGAGCGACTCGGTCCCCACCAGCTCGGCCACCTCGGCCAGCTCGCGCTCGCGCTGCAGGAGCTTGCGCGCCTCGTCGCGCAGCGCGCCGAACCCGTCGCCCGCCTCGCGCTCGAACCAGCCCGCGAGCCGGTCGCCCTCCAGCGTGAAGGACACGCTCCAGTCCACCGCCGGGTAATGCCGGCGGTGCGCCAGGTCGGCCGAGAGCGCCCAGAGCGCGCCGGTGGCGCGGAGCGAGCACTGGGTGACCGGCTCCGAGAGGTCGCCGCCGGGCGGCGACACCGCGCCCACCATGGTCACCGCGCCCTCGGCCCCGCCCAGCGTCTCGACCCGGCCCGCGCGCTCGTAGAAGCGCGCCAGCCGCGAGGCGAGGTAGGTCGGGTAGCCCTCCTCGCCCGGCATCTCCTCCAGCCGCGCCGAGATCTCGCGCAGCGCCTCGGCCCAGCGCGAGGTGGAGTCGATCATGAGCGCCACCGAGCGGCCCATGTCGCGGAAGTACTCGGCGATGGCGCAGCCGGTGTAGATGGACGCCTCGCGCGCGGCCACCGGCATGTTCGAGGTGTTCACGATCATCACCGTGCGCGCGAGCAGCGGCCCGCCGGTGCGCGGGTCCTCGAGCCGCGGGAACTCGTCCAGCACCTCGGACATCTCGTTGCCGCGCTCGCCGCAGCCCACGTAGACGACCACGTCGGCGGCGGCCCACTTCGCCAGGCTCTGCTCCAGCACCGTCTTGCCGGTGCCGAACCCGCCCGGCACCACCGCGGTCCCGCCCGCCGAGACCGGGAAGAAGCAGTCCAGCACCCGCTGCCCGGTGAGGAACGGCACGTCCGGCGGGAGGCGGCGGCGCGCCGGGCGGGGGCGGCGCACCGGCCAGCGCTCCAGCAGCGCGAGCGTGGCGCCCCCGTCCAGCAGCACCGCCGGCTCGTCCACGCGCCGCGCGCCGCCGCGGACCTCCGAGACGCGACCGGTCACGCCGGGCGGGACCACCACCAGGTGGTCGGGGGCGCCCGGCGCGCGCGCCACGCCCAGGCGCGCGCCGCCCTCGACGCGGTCGCCGGGCGCGACGGCGGGCTCGAACTCCCAGGCGCGCGCGCGGTCCAGCGCCGGCAGCGAGGCGCCGCGGCCCAGGAAGTCGCCCTCGCGCGCGGCCAGCTCGGAGAGCGGACGCTGCACGCCGTCGAACACCGAGCCGAGCAGCCCCGGGCCGAGCTCCACCGCGAGCGGCTCGCCCGAGGCCTCCACCGGCTCGCCGAGCGCGAGCCCCGCGGTCTCCTCGTAGACCTGGATGGTGGCGCGGTCGCCCTCGATGCGGATGATCTCGCCGAGCAGCCGCTCCTCGCCGACGCGCACCACCTCGTTCAGGCTCGCGCCGGAGAGGCCCTCCGCCACCACCGTCGGCCCGGCCATCCGCATCAGCGTCCCGCTCATGCCGCCCCTCCCCCGCCCGCGCTGCCCAGCTTCACCCCGTAGCCCACGGCGCGGCGGATGAGCGCCGCGACGTAGGCGCGCCCCCTGCCCTCCTCGCCCAGGCGCCGCGGCAGCGCGAACGGCAGCACCACCGGCAGGCCGCGCTCGCGCACGCGCGCGAGCAGGCGCTCCGGGACCGAGCGCAGCAGCTCCTCCTCCACGGCCAGCACCCCGACCTCCGCGTCCCCGAGCAGCCGCCGGAAGGCCGCGGCCTCCTCGCCCGGCGCCACCGCCTCGACCGGCGCCCCCGCCAGCCGGAACCCCAGCGCGTCCCCCGGCCGCACCGCCACGGCGAGCCGCAGCGCGCCCGCCGCGCCCGCCGCCCCCACCCGCCCGCCAAGCGCGGCCGCCATGTCACGCCTCCACCAGATCGAGGAGCTCGTCGCCGGCGATGCCGACCGCGGCGCCCCGGAGGAGCACGGCCACGCGGGCCACCTCGGCCCGGCGCTCCAGCAGGTGCCGCAGCGGCACCGCGATCGACAGCGGCCGCCGCCGCGCCTCCCGCCGGAGCGGCGCCACCAGCGCGGCCTCGAGCGCGCGCTCCGCCGCCCACGGCGAGCCGAGCGCCGCCTCCGGGAGGCCGAACCCGGCCGCCACCGCCCGCCGCGCCGCCGCCGGCCCCGCCCGCGCCAGGGCGTCGAGCGCGGCCGCGTCCCAGCGCCGGCCGCCCTCGAGCCAGGTGCCCGGCTCCGGCGCGGCGCCGTCCAGGCTGAGCAGCGTCTCCGCGTTGCGCGCGTCGGTGCGGTCCGAGAGGTGGCGCGCCAGGATCTCGCCGTCCTCGCCGCGGTGCCGGCACGCGGCGCGGGCCCGCGCCAGGCCGGCGCGATCCGCGGCGCGCTCCAGCGGCGCGAGCCCGCCCTTCGGGACCTGGGGCAGCGCGGGCCGGACCGCGGCCGCCACCGCCGAGCCCGCCGCCTCCAGCACCGCGAGCGCGTCGGCGAGCGCCGGCGCCGCCGCGGCGGCGCGGATCGCCTCCGGCCCCGGGGGCGTCACCGGCGGCGCGGCGGCGACGGTCGCGTCGATGGGCGCTCCCAGCGCCACGCCGCGCAGCACCGCCTTCACCGCCGCGGCCTCGTCGAGCGCCAGGAACGCCCCGAGCAGCGCACGCGCGCGCCGCCCCTCGGCCAGCCCCGCCAGCCGCTCGGCCTCGACGCGCGCCGCGGCCCGCAGCCCGGCCTCGACGCGCGCCATCGACACCGGCGGCACGGCCGCGTCCGCCGGCAGCCCGGCGCCGGCGGCCCGGGTCCGCAGCAGCTCCACGCGGGCCTCGGTGGACGGCCGGGTGAGCAGCTCGCGCAGCCCGGGCGCGTCGAGCAGGAGCGGCCGTCGCGCGCCCACGCGCGCGTTCAGTCGGTCGAGCCGGGCCACGCGCCCGCCTCCGCGAACAGCATGGCCGCCAGCTCCGCCTCCGCCTCGGGCCAGAGGCGCTCGAGGCGGGCCGGCAACGTGTCGTCGAGCTCGCGCCGCCCCACCCGCACCCGCACGCCGCCGCGCGGCGCCGGCGCCTCGCGGACGGTGGCCCGCGCCGCCGCGGCAGGATCGAGCCGCGCCAGCGCGGCGCGGCAGGCCTCGGCGGCCCCCGGATCCACCTCGACCTCGAACGGCGCGTCCCCCACCTCCGGCAGCAGCTCCGCGAGGAGGCGCGCGTCGAGCGCCGCGTCGCCCGCTCCCCCCAGCGCCCCGGCCGCCGCCCGGTGCAGCGCCTCGAGCGCCTCCCGCCGCGCCACGAGCGACACCCGCTCCCGCTCGCGCCCCAGCGCCTCGCCCCGTGCACGCGCCGCCTCGGCCGCGTCGGCGGCGGCGCGGGTCACCAGCGCGTCGCGCGCCGCCGCGGTCGCGCCCCGCGCCTCCTCGAGCACGCGCGCCGCCTCGCGCTCCGCGGCCGCGCGCACCTCGCGGCCCTCGCGCTCCGCCTCCTCCGCCAGGACGCGGAGCAGGTCGCCGTAGCCCACGGTCACCCTCCGGTCAGGATGAGCACCGCCACCACGAAGCCGAGGATCACCAGGGTCTCCGGGATGGCGAGCATGACGATGACGGCGCCGCGCACCTCCGGCTTCTCGGCGAGCGCCCCTGCGCCGGCCGAGCCGATGCGCGACTGGACCCACGCGGTGGCGAGGGCGGTGACGCCGACGGCGAGCGCTGCGGCCAGCGTGATGAGCACCTTGTCCACGTCGTCCTCCCTTCGGTCATGCCTCGAGGGCGAACGGCCGGAACGGCTCGCCGCCCTCCTGGTAGAACTTCTCGAAGAACTCCACGTAGTGAAGGCGCAGCGCCGCCACGATCGGGCTGATGAGGCACAGGCTGAAGTTGACGGCGTGCAGCAGCACGCCGATGGCGACGCCGACCGGCGCGGGCTCGAGCGTCGCGGCGATCAGGTTCGCCACCTCGGCGAGCATCGCCGAGGCGAGCCCGAGCGCCATGAGCCGGGCGTAGGACAGGACGTTGCCGAGCCCGAGCACGAGCTCGAGCACGGCCATGGGCCCCTCGGCCCCCACCGCCACGGCGAGCGCGCCCAGCGTGCCGAAGAGCGCCGGCCGCAGCGCCGCCTGCGGCAGCTTCCCCGCCAGCGCGGCGGCGCTCGCCGCGGCCGCGACGAGGAGCACCAGCTTCGCCGCCCGGCCGACCGCCTCGCGCAGGTGCCGCTCGCGCAGCGCCGACGCGACGCCGAGCCCCATCCCCAGGAGCACGTGGACGCCGCCGAGCGCGAGCACGCCGCCGAGGAAGGTCATGAACGCCCGCCGCCGGTCCAGCAGCAGCGGGTGCAGCCCGAGGTGGGCCCCGAGCTCGCCCAGCGCCTCGCCGTAGAGCAGGCCGAAGATCGCCGACGACGCCGAGCACCACAGCGCCACCCAGGCGAGGTCGCGACCCGCCCGCCCGCCCCAGCCGCGCCGGCGCGCCCAGAGCGACCCCGCCACCCCCGCCACGCCGAACGCCACGTCGCCCAGCACCAGGCCGAAGAACAGCGGGAAGAACAGCGCCAGCCAGGGCGTCGGGTCGACCGAGCCGTAGCGCGGGAGCGAGACGAGCGCGAGGAGCCGCTCGAAGGGACGCAGCCAGCGGCGGTTGCGGAGCACCACGGGGACGCGCGGCCACTCCGACCGCCGCGGCCGCTCCGCCAGGACCGTGAGCCGGTCGCCGAGCTCGGCGGCCACGGCCGCCCGGAGCGCCGCGACCTGCCCGGCGGGCATGTAGCCGGTGGCCACGAACGCGAAGCGGGTCTCGCCGCAGCTGCCCATGGCCTGGAGCCGCGCCAGCTCGCCCTCGGCCCGGGCGCGCGCGCGCGCGAGCGCCGGGGCGAGCCCGGCGGCGAGCCGCGCCAGCGCCGCGTCGGCCGCGGCGATCTCCTCGGGCAGCGCCCGGGCCCGCGCCGACAGCAGGAGGAGCACGTCGAGCAGGCGCCGCCCGCCGTACGCCGGCGGGAGGCGCACCTCGTCCACGCCGCGCTCGAAGAACAGGGCGGTCAGCGCGCGCCCCGCCGCGCGCGGGACCACCACCAGCACGCCGGTGTGCTCCGCGTCGAGCGGCCGCGCCTTCACCTCGCAGGCGCCGCCCGACAGCCGGCGCACCTCCGACTCGAGCAGCGCCAGCGCCGCCGCGTCGGTGCGCAGCACCAGGCCGTGCAGCTCCGGCTCGGCCGCGGGGTCCACGCCGTGCGTCAGCGGCGCGAGCGCCACCACGAGCCGGGCGAAGCGCGCGGTGGCCTCGCGCTCCTCGGCGAGCGCGGCGCGGCGCGCCTCGATCCGCGCCAGCTCCGACTCCAGCGCCGCCAGCCGGTCGAGGAGCGCCTGCGTGCCGGGCTCGGGCAGCTCCAGCGGCGCGGCCTCCGCGCGCGCGGGCGGGAGCCGGCCGGCGAGCGCGTCGATCTGGCGTACCGCCTCGGAGAGGCGCGCCGCCCGCTCGGGCGCGCCCGGGAGCGGTGCCGCCGGGCGCGCCGCGGCGGGCGCCGGGCGGAGCTCCACGGCGCCCCTCGCCTGGAGCAGCTCGAGCGCCCGCGGGAGCAGGTCCCGCGGCCCGAGCACCTCCACGCGCGCCATCGGCAGGATCACGGCTCCCCCCGCACGCGCGCGCGCAGCCACGCCAGCGCCCGCGCGCGGTTCGCGCCCGCGCGGCGCGCCACCTCGGCCCGGTCGGACTCGCACGCGGCAAGCGCCGCCTCCTGCGCGCGATCCTGGGCCTCGGCGGCGGCAGCCCGCAGCGCCTCGGCGGCGCGCTCCGCCTCGTGACGCGCGCTCGCCGCCAGCGCCTCGGCCTCGCGCCGCGCGCGCTCCAGCGTGGCCGCCGCCTGCCTGCGCGCCTCGGCGACCTGCTGCTCCAGGGTCGCCTCGTCCTGCCGCAGCCGATCGACGGTCCCGCGCTCGCCGCCCTCGAACGGCGTGTCCACGGTTGCCCCCTGGGAGCGAGCAAACGCCCCGCGCACCCGCGAGGCAAGCGCGACGGGTGCTCACCGGTGGGGCTGCGCGGAGCCGGCGCAGCGCCGCCGCGCGCGCGCGGCCCGCCGCGGCCCGGGCTCGGATAGACTGCGCTCCCATGTCCGATCCGGAACGCCCGCCCGGCGCCGCGACCCCGGGCCGCCGGTCATGACGGCGGGTTCCCCCCCGGGCGCGTGGTCGCATCCCGCCTTCGCCGAGGTCGCGGCGGAGGTGGCGCGCCACGCCGGGCTCCGCATCCCCGCGCACCGCCGCCCCGAGGTGGAGCAGGCCGCGCGCCGCGCGATGCGTGCGGCGGGGCTCACCGATCCGCGCGCCTACGCCGAGCGGCTGCGCGACGGGCGGCTCGCGGTGGCCGACCTCGTGACCGCCGTGACCGTGGGCGAGACGTACTTCTTCCGCGATCCGGCGCAGCTCGCGCTGGTCCGCGACCGCGTCGTGCCCGCCCTCGCGGCGAGCCGCCCGGCGGGGCACGCGCTCCGGGCCTGGAGCGCCGCGTGCGCGACGGGCGAGGAGGCGTACACGCTCGCGTTCACGCTGGAGCAGGCCGGCGTGGGCGAGCGGTCGCGCGTGCTCGGCACCGACATCTCGCGCCCGGCGCTGGCCCGCGCCCGCGCCGGCGCGTACGGCGACTGGTCGCTCCGCGGCCCCGAGCGCGCCACGGCGGCGCGCCTGCTGCTGCGGGAGGGCGAGCGCTGGAAGGTCCCCCCGCGGATCCGCGCGCGGGTGCGCTTCGAGTACCTGAACCTCGCCGACGACACCTACCCGTCGCCGCGGACCGGCACCGCGGGCGTGGACCTGGTCCTGTGCCGCAACGCGCTCATGTACCTGGAGCGCGAGGTGGTGGCCGCGGTGGCGCGCCGCCTCCACGCCGCGCTCGCCCCCGGCGGCTGGCTGCTCACCGGGCTGGCGGATCCGCCGCTCGGCGGGCTCGCGCCGTTCGAGCCGATCTCCACCGCGGCCGGCGTCGTCTACCACCGCCCGGCGCACGGCGCGCCCGCCGCGCGGCGCGACCGGCCCGCGCGCCGTCCGATCGCGCCGGGGACCCCGGCGCGCCCCGCCGCCGCGCCGCCGCCGCCACCGCCGGCGCCGGCCCTCCCCGCGCCCGCCGCCCCGGCACCGGACGCGGCCGGCGCGCTCGATGCGCTCCGGCGCGGCGACTGGCGGGCCGTCGTGGACCGCGCCGGCGCGCTCCTCGCCACGCCGGAGGGCGCCGCCACGCTGGTCCGCGCCGCGGCGAACGCCGGAGATCCGGCGCGGGCGGAGGCGCTGGCCGCGCGCGCCGCGGAGGCGCACCCGCTCGCCCCCGAGCTGCACCTCCTCCACGCCGCGGTCCTCGCCGAGCTGGGCCGGGTGGACGTCGCGCTGGAGGCGGTCCGCAGGTGCCTGTACCTCGACCCGGGCCTGGCGGTCGCGCACGCGCAGCTCGCCGGGCTGCTCGCTCGCGCCGGCGACGCGGTCGGCGCCCGCCGGTCCTGGCGCAACGTCCGGCGCATCTGCGCCGCCCTGCCCCCGGATGCCCCCCTGCCGCTGGGCGACGGGCGGTGCGCGGGCCCCCTTTCCGAGGTAGCATCGGCGCAGCTCGAGCTGCTCGGCGGAGGCGATGACCGCGGGTGAACGAAGGCGCGCCGGCGCGCCGATCGACTGGAAGGCCCTGGTGGACCGGCTGGCCCGCGCCGCGTCGGCGCTGGGCGCCGGCGCGCGCCCGTCCGGCGACGCCGCCCGCGCCGCGCTCCAGGCCCGGGCGCGCGCGCTCGCCGCGCCCCCGCCCGCCCCGCGCCCGGCCGGCGCCCGCCCGGTGCTGGCGTTCCGGCTGGGCGGCGAGCGCTACGCGCTCGAGACCGCGGTGGTCCGCGAGGTGGCGCGGCCGCCGCGGCTGGCGAGGCTGCCCGGGGCGCCCGCGTTCGTGGCCGGCCTCGCGAACCTGCGCGGTGAGCTGGTGGACGTGATCGACGTCCGGGAGTACCTGGGTGCGCCGCCCGTCCCCGCCGGCGAGCGCACCCGCCTCGTCGTCCTCGGGGCGGAGCGCGCCGAGCTGGCGCTCCTCGCCGACGAGGTGGACGGGCTCGACGAGCTGGTCCCGGACGACCTGCTCCCCGCCCCCGCCGCCCCGCGCCGCGCCCGGCCCGAGTACGTGCGCGGCGTCACCGCCGCCGGCCTGGCGCTGCTCGACGGCCCGGCCCTGCTCCGCGACCCACGGCTCGCCGTGGACGCCCCTTCGCTCCCGACCGAGGTGACCTGATGCAGACCCAGATCCGCCGGAGCCGATCGCTCGGCTTCCGCCTCGGGGGCTCCGCCCTCGCGCTGTTCGCCGCGGCCGCGGTGCTCATCGGCCTGAACCTGTGGATGCTCGCCGGCCTGCACGGCGAGGAGGAGTGGACCGCCAAGCTGGTCGAGGGCGCGGTGCTGCGGTACCAGGCGCTCGATCTCTCGGAGCGGCTGTTCGACGCGCCGGCCGAGCGCGCCCGCACCCGCGAGGCGCTGGTGCACACCATGACCGCGCTGGACGAGCGCTACCGCGTGCTGCTCCAGGGCGACCCCGAGGCCGGCACCGAGCCCATCCGCGACCCGCGGGTGGTGGCCTCGCTCCGCGCGCGCGAGGGGACGTGGACGAACGAGCTCCGGCCCCTGCTCGCCCGCGTCATGGCCGCGCCCGGCCGCGCCGAGGCGCAGGCCGACCTCGACCGGTTCCGCGAGATCCACGAGCGCTACCTGACCCAGCTGCAGGGCGACTCGGCGGTGGCCGCGCAGGTGACCGCCGGCCGCGTGCGCCAGTTCCGGGTGGTGCAGGTGCTGTTCGCGATCCTGGTGATCGCCGTCCTCGCGGCGGTGCTGACGGTCACGCGCGACACCACGCGCCGCATCGGCCGGCTCGCCGCGGCGGCCGACCGGCTCGCCACCGGCGACCTCGAGGCCCGCGCCGCGGTGCCCGGCCAGGACGAGGTCGCCGCGCTCGGGCGCTCGTTCGACGCCATGACCGAGAAGGTCCGCAGCGGCCTCACCAAGGAGCAGTCGATGCGGCGCCAGGTGGAGGCGCTCCTGGCGGCGGTGCGGGACACGGCCACGCGGCTCGCCACCGGCACGAACCAGATCGTCACCTCCACCAACCAGCAGGCCACCGGCGCGCAGGAGCAGGCGGGGGCGGTCACCGAGACGGTCGCGGTGGTCGAGGAGCTGGCGCAGATGTCGTCGCAGGCGGCGCAGCGGGCGCAGGCGGCGGCCGAGACGGCGCGGCGCTCCGACGAGATCGGGCAGGACGGCCGCCGCGCGGTGGAGCGCGCGGTCGGCGCGATGACCGCGGCGAAGGAGCAGGCCGACTCGGTGGCCGAGAGCATCGTCCGGCTGGCCGAGCAGACGCAGGCGGTGGGCGACATCGTCAACCTGGTGAACGAGATCTCCGACCAGACCAACCTGCTCGCGCTCAACGCCGCCATCGAGGCATCGCGCGCCGGCGAGCAGGGCAAGGGCTTCTCGGTGGTCGCGGCCGAGGTGAAGTCGCTCTCGGAGCAGGCCAAGAAGGCCACCGTGGAGGTGCGGCGCATCCTGGGCGAGATCCAGAAGATGGCGAGCCGCTCGGTGGTCTCGACCGAGCAGTACTCGAAGGGGATGGCCCAGGCGACCGACGCGGCCCGCAGCGCCGGCGAGACCATCCACTCGCTCGCCGGCGCCATCGCCGAGCTGGCCGAGACCTCGAGGCACATGTCCGCCACCGCCACGCAGCAGGCCCAGGGGCTCGGGCAGATCAACCAGGCCATGCGCGACGTGAAGCAGACCACCGACCAGACCGTCCAGGCCATCCGCCAGACCGAGCAGGCGGTCCAGGACCTCTCCACGCTCGCGGTGCGGCTCACGCAGCTGCTCTCCGAGCCGGACCGGGCCGCCTAGCGCCGCGCCCGCCATGGACGCCGATCGCCTCCAGGCGCTGCTGCGGGCCACGTTCCTCGGCGAGCTCGAGGACCACGTGCGCAGCCTGACCGCCGACCTGCTCGCGCTCGAGCGGGCGCCCGGACCGGACCGCGCCGAGCTGCTCCAGCGCATCTTCCGCACCGTCCACAGCGTGAAGGGGTCGTCGCGCGCGGCCAGCGTGGAGGCGGTGGAGGCGCAGGCGGCGCGCATGGAGCGGACGCTGGCGGCGGCGCGCGACCGGCCGCCGGAGGAGGCGCGGCCGCTGGTGGACGAGCTCCTCGACGCGGTGGACGCCATCGAGGAGGCCGGGCGGCGGCTGCGTGGCCCCGGCGAGCGCGAGGGCTCGCCCCTCTCGGCGGTGGTGCGGCCCGCCGAGCCGTCCGGCGCCGGCGCGGGCTCGGTCCGGCTGGACGCGGCCCGCCTCGACCGGCTGCAGGCGCTCGAGGCCGAGCTGCGGGCGGCCCGCCACGCGGGCGAGGGCGCGCGCGCGCCGCTGGAGGCGCTGCAGGCGGAGGTCCGCCGCTGGCGGGCGGAGTGGGCGGACGACGAGCGGGTGCTGCGCGACGCGCTCGGCCGGGCCGCGGCGCCGGCCGCCGCCCAGGCCGCCGCGGGCCGGCAGGCGGCGCGCCTCGCGCGGCTGGAGTCGGAGCTGGAGCGCCTCTCCGCGGCGGGCGCGTCGGCCCGGCGCCGCGTGGCGCAGGCCGTCGAGCCGCTCGCCGAGGAGCTCCGCGCGCTGCGCATGGTGCCGTTCGCCGAGGCCTGCGCCGGGCTGGAGCGGGCCGCGCGGGACGTGGCCCGCGGCGCCGGCAAGGAGGTGGACGTCTCGATCGCCGGCGGTGAGGTCTCGCTCGACCGGGCGGTCGCGGACGCGCTCCGGGCGCCGCTCCTGCACCTGGTGCGGAACGCGGTGGACCACGGGCTGGAGTCCCCCTCGGCGCGCGCCGCCGCCGGCAAGCCCGCGCGCGGACGGATCGGCGTGACGGCGGTGCTGCGCGGGGGCGAGGTGGAGATCGCGGTCGAGGACGACGGCGCCGGCCTCGATCTCGACGCCATCCGGCGCCGGGCCGAGCGCGGCGGGCTGCCCGAGGCGGCGGACGCGCGGGCGCTGGCGCGCCGCGTCTTCCTGCCCGGGTTCACCACCGCGCCGCAGGTCACCGAGGTGTCGGGCCAGGGGGTGGGCCTGGACGCCGTCCGCGCCGCGGTGGAGGCGCTGCAGGGCGCGGTGGACGTGGAGACCCGGCCCGGGCACGGGACCCGCTTCGTGCTGGTGGTGCCGCTCACGCTGCTGGCGCTGCGCGCGCTGGTGGTCTCCTGCGGCGGCGAGTCGGTGGCCATCCCGGCGAGCCAGCTCCGCCGGCTGCTGCAGGTCCACCCGGACGGCCTGCGGCCGCTGGGCGGGCGGGACACCGTGACCGTGGACGGCGAGCCGGTGCCGGCCGTCGCGCTCGCCGAGGTGCTGGGCCTGCCGGCCGCGGCGCCGGCGGGCGGTCGCGCGCCGCTGCAGCTCGCCGTGGTCGCCGCGGGCGGACGCGCGGTGGCCCTGGCGGTGGACGCGCTCGTCGCCGAGCAGGAGCTCCGCGTGCGCGGGCTCGGCGCCCGCGTCCGCGCCCTGCCCCACCTCGCCGGCGCGGCGCTGCTCCCCGACGGCGGCGTGGCGCTCGTGCTGAACGTGCCGGCGGTGGTGGCCTCGGCGATGGGCCGGCCCACCGCCTCGCTCGCGCCGGCCGCGGCCGCGCCGCGGCGGAGGCCGCGCGTCCTGCTGGTGGACGACTCGCCCACCACCCGCGCGCTGGAGCGCTCGATCCTCGAGACCGCGGGGTACCGGGTCGCGACCGCCGCCGACGGCGCGGAGGCCTGGGCCATCCTGGAGCGCGAGGGCGCGGACGCGCTGGTGGCAGACGTGGAGATGCCGCGGCTCGACGGCTTCGCGCTCACCGAGGCGGTGCGCGCCTCGAGGGCCCTGGCCGCCCTGCCGGTGGTGCTGGTGACCGCGCGCGAGGCCGAGGCGGACCGCGCGCGCGGCCTCGCCGCAGGCGCCAGCGCGTACCTGGTGAAGAGCGCGTTCGACCAGCGGAGCCTGCTCGACACGCTGGAACGGCTGCTGGGGTGACCATGATCCGCGTGCTCGTGGTCGAGGACATGCCCACCGCCCGCCAGCTGCTGGTGGGCATCCTCTCGGCCGATCCGGAGCTCGAGGTGGTGGGCCAGGCGTCCGACGGCGCCGAGGCGCTGGCGCTGGTGCGCGCGCTGCGGCCCGACGCCATCACCATGGACGTGATGATGATGCCGGTGGACGGCATCCAGGCCACCGCGCAGATCATGGCCGAGCGGCCCACGCCCATCGTCATCGTCACCTCGCTCGACGTGAACGAGGTGACGCTGTCGATGAAGGCGCTGGCCGCCGGCGCGCTCGCGGCGCTGCCCAAGCCGCGCGGCCCCGGCTCCCCCGGCTTCGCCGAGGACGCCCGCCGGCTCGTCACCACGGTGAAGGCCATGAGCCGCGTGGCGCTGCTGCGCCGCCCCGAGTCCGCGCGCCGCGCCGCGCCGCCCGCGGCCGCCCCGCCCGACGTCCCTCGCGGCCGCGTGGTGGCGGTGGCCGCCTCCACCGGCGGGCCGGCCGCGCTGCAGCGCATCCTGGCCCGGCTCCCCGCCGCCTTCCCGGCGCCGGTGCTGGTGGTGCAGCACATCGCGCTCGGCTTCGCGGAGGGCTTCGCGCGCTGGCTCGCCTCCGCCGGTCCGCTCCCGGCGCGCGTCGCCCGCGACGGTGCGCTCCTCGAGCCGGGCGTGGTGCACGTCGCGCCGGACGACCGCCACCTGGGCGTCACCGCCGACGGCGCGCGCGCGACCGTCACCGACGAGGCACCGGTGGGCGGCTTCCGTCCCTCCGGCACCCCGCTGTTCCGCTCGGTGGCGGCGGCGTACGGCGCCGGCGCCGTCGGCGTGATCCTGTCGGGCATGGGCCGGGACGGCGTGGACGGGCTCGCCGACCTCCGGCGCGCCGGCGGGCGGGTCGTGGCGCAGGACGCCGCCTCCTGCGCGGTGGACGGCATGCCCGGCGCGGCGCAGGCGGCGGGGCTCGCGGACGCGGTCCTGGCGCCGGATGCCATCGCCGATCGGCTGGCGCTCTGGATCCGCCGCTGAGGGGCGCCTGCTGGCCTCCCGGGCAGGTTGTGTTCGTCCCACATGCGGCCTAGAGTCGCCTCCGAATGGACGCCACCCAGCCCCTTTCGGGTGCGCCCGACGCCGCAGCCCAGGCCGCGGCCGACCTGGACGCGCGCGCGCAGCTCGAGGAGACGCAGCGTCGCATCGCGTTCCTGTACGAGGTCACCGGCGCGCTGTTCGAGGACGCGCGCGGGCACCGCGCCACGCTGGGCAAGCTCGCGCGGCTGGTGGTTCCGCACCTCGCCGACTGGTGCCTGGTCCACCTGGTCCGCGACGATCAGGCCGAGCGCGTCGCCGCCGAGCACTGGAACCCGGACCTCGCGCCGCTCTCGAGCACCCTGCCCCGCACCGTCCCGCTCGCCGGCCCGGCGGCGCAGGGGCTCGCCGCGGTGGTGGCGAGCGGGCGCGCCGAGCTGGTGCCGGATCCCCCGCCGACCCATCCCGCCGAGCCGGCCGACCTGGCCGCGCTGCGCCGGCTCCGCGCACGGTCCTGGATGATCGTCCCGCTGCGGGTGCGCGGCCGGACGCGCGCGGTGATGACGCTCGCGTTCGCCGAGTCCACCCGCCGCTACAGCGGCCACGACCTGGCGCTGGCCGAGGACCTCGCGGCGCGGGCCGCCATGGCGCTCGAGAACGCGCTGCTGTTCGAGGAGGTCGAGCGCGCGGTGCGGGCGCGGGAGGACACGCTGTCGATCGTCTCGCACGACCTCAAGAACCCGATGTCCGCGCTGCTGCTGGGCATCCAGCGGCTGGCGCGCCTGGTGGACGAGCCGCGCCGCCCGCAGGGCGACGCGCTCCTGGCGAAGCTGGAGCGCACCGTCCGCGGCATGAACCGGCTCATCGAGGGGCTGCTGGACCTCGCCCGCATCGAGGCCGGGCGGCTGCAGCTCGACCGCCGGCCCGAGCCGCCCGCGGCGGTGGTGGCCCGGGCCACCGAGCCGCTCGAGGCGCTGGCCGCGGAGCGCCGCCAGCGCATCGCGGTGCGCCTCGCGCCGGACCTGCCGGTGCCGGCCTGGGATCCGGACCGCATGGCGCAGGTGATCGCGAACCTGGTCGGGAACGCGCTGAAGTTCGGGCCGGACGGCGAGGAGGTCGTGATCACCGCCGAGCGGTACGGCGGCGGCCTGCGCTTCGGGGTGGTGGACCGCGGCCCCGGCATCGCGCCGGAGATCCGCGAGCACCTGTTCGACCGCTACTGGCAGCCGGCGGGCGACCAGAAGCGCGGCCACGGCCTGGGGCTGTTCATCGTGCGCGGCATCGTCGAGGCGCACGGCGGGCAGGCGTGGGTGGAGAGCGAGCCGGGCCGCGGCGCGGCGTTCTACTTCGTGATCCCCACCTAGCCTCTCACTCCCGGCGCGGCGTCGCTCCGCCGCACCCACCCCGCTTGATCCGGCGCGGTCCGCGCGCTAGAAGAGCGCGGTCCGGAAGTAACTAACCGGTTATATACTTCACCATGGCATCGTCCCCACCCCGCAAGCGCGACGCGCAGGCCACCCGGGCCGGGCTGCTCGAGACCGCCGGCCGCGCGTTCGCGGAGCACGGCTACGACGGCGCGCGCATCGACGACATCGCGGCGCGCGCCGGCGTGAACAAGCGGATGATCTACGCCTACTTCGGCGACAAGGACGGCCTGTACCGCGCCGTGCTCGACGCCCACCTGACGCGCGCGCTCGCGGCCGCCGAGCCCACCGCCGCCGGCGCGCGCGCGGCGCCGCGCGAGGAGGTGGAGGCGCTGGTGCGCCGCTTCTTCGGGTTCCTCTCCGATCACGAGGACTTCGTGCGGCTGATGGGCTGGGAGGCCCTCTCGCGCGCCCGCCGCGGCCGCAAGCTCCTCGCCGACCGGATCGCCGCGAACCTCGACCCCATCCACGCGGTGGTGCGGCGCGGCGTGGCCCAGGGCGCGTTCCGCGCCGACCTGGACCCGCGGACGCTCACCATGAGCGTCAACGCCCTGTTCCTCGGCTACTTCCTGCAGCGCCCGTTCCTGGAGGCGCTGTGGTCCACCGACCTGCGCGCCGCCCGCGCGCGCGAGGCCGTGCTGCGCGACTTCGTGCGCCTCCTCCTCGACGGTATCGGAGCCTGAGATGACCCGCCGCCTCCTCCCCTTGCTCCTCGCGCACGCCGCGCTCCTCGCCGCCTGCGGCGATCGCGCGCCGGCGCCCATCACCGGCCTGGTGGACGCGACCGAGATCGACGTCGCCTCCAAGATCCCCGGCCGCGTGAAGGCGCTGGCGGTGCGCGAGGGCGATCCGGTGAAGGAGGGCCAGGAGCTCGTCACCATCGAGAGCCAGGAGGTCGCCGCGAAGATCGACCAGGTGAAGGCGGCGGTGGACGCGGCCCGCGCCCGGCTCCAGATCGCCGAGCGCGGCGCGCGCGCCGAGGAGCGGCAGCAGGCGCGCCGCGCGCTCGACACCGCCCGCAGCCAGCTGGACGTCGCCACCAAGGCGCACGAGCGCGCCACCGCCCTGCTCGCCACCGGGACCATCACCCAGGCCGCGTTCGACGAGGCCGACTTCAAGTTCAAGGCCGCCCGGGACCAGCTCGCGGTCGCGCAGGCGCGGAACGACCTGGTGATCAAGGGCGCCCGCGCCGAGGAGGTCGAGGCGCTGCGCGCGCTGGTCCGGCAGGGCCAGGGGAGCCTGGCCGAGGTGGAGAGCTACGGCCGCGAGACGGTCCAGACCGCGCCCATCGGCGGCGAGGTGGCGAAGATCCTGGTCCACCGCGGCGAGCTCGCCGCCACCGGCTACCCCATCCTCACGCTGGTGGACCGGACCGACGCCTGGGCGGTGTTCCCGGTGCGCGAGGACCTGCTGGGCGCGGTGAAGGTCGGGACCGACCTGGACGTCGAGGTGCCGGCGCTGCGCCGGCGCCTGCCCATGACGGTGTTCTCGGTGGCCCCGCTGGGCGACTTCGCCACCTGGCGCGCCACCGGCGAGAAGGGCAGCTTCGACCTGCGCACGTTCGAGGTGAAGGCCCGGCCGCGCCAGCCCGATCCCGAGCTTCGCCCGGGCATGACGGCGCGCTTCACGCCGGTGCTGCCCGCGGCCGCGAGGTGAGCCGTGGGGTTCCGCGCCGCCTTCCTCGCCCACCTGCGAGGGCTCGCCGCGAGCCCGCGCTACCGCCTGATGCTGGCGGTGTTCCTCGGCGCGAGCTGGCTCACCATCGCCACCTACCAGCAGCGCGTGATGCGCGAGCTGCCTCTCGCCGTCCTCGACCTGGACGGGACGGGCCCATCGCGCACCGTGGCCCGGTACCTGGACGCCACCCCCGAGCTCCGGGTGCTCACCGATCCGCCTCCGACGCTCGCGGCGGCGCAGGCGGCGCTCGACCGCGGGACGCTGGCCGGCGTGGTCCTGGTGCCCGACGGCTTCTCGGCCGACCTGAAGCGCGGTCGCCGCGCGGAGGTCCTCGTCGCCGTGGACATGAGCAACGTGCTGGTCGGGCGCACCGCCTCGCGCACCATCGCGAAGGTGCTCGCCACGGTGTCCGCGGGCGTCGAGCTGGGCGTGCTCCAGAAGCTCGGCACCCCGCCCTCGGCCGCGCTCGCGAAGGCCGCGCCGGTGGTGGTCACCGAGGCGCTCGCGCGCAACCCGGGCGCCAGCTTCGCGGTGTACCTCGCCCCGGCCTTCGCGCTGTTCTTCGTGCACCTCGTGACGCTGTTCCTGGCCTGGTCGGTGATCTGGCCGGCCGATCCGGCGCGCCGCCCGGCCGAGGCGCTGGGCCGGTGGGCCGCGGTGCTGGTGGTGGCGCTCGCCCTGGCGGTGCTCTCCACGTACGGCCTGCTGCGCATCGACGGGATCCACCCCGCCAGCCCGCCCCCGGTGGTCGCGCTCTCCCTGCTCGCGTTCGTGGGGGCGGAGCTCCTGTTCGCGGCGGCCGTCGCGGCGCTCCTCGGCGGCGGGCCGTTCGCGTTCCAGTCGACCCTGCTGCTCGGGATGCTGTCGCTCATGTTCTCCGGGCTCACCTGGCCCTGGGACGTCATCCCCGGGCCCATCCGCGCGATCGCGAGCGCGCTCCCGTTCACCCCGTTCGGCCGCGCGCTCCGGATCTTCCTGCACGAGCCCGCCGCGCTGCGGGACCTGGCCGGCCCGCTCGGCTGGCTCGCTGCCCAGGCCGCGGGCTTCGTGGCGGTGATCGCGGCGTCGCGCGGGGCCCGGGCGCTGGCGGCCCGGGCGCGCGCGCGGGGGGCCGCATGACCGCCGGCGCCTGGCTGGACGTGCTGCGCGCGAGCGCGCGCGAGGAGCGCGGGAGGATCTTCCGCGAGCGATCCATCCTGCTCGTGCTGCTCGCGATCCCCCTGCTCTACCCGGTGATCGTCGCGTACCTGTACCACGCCGAGGACTCGCGCGACCGCCCGGCGCTGCTGCTCGACCTGGACGGCTCGGCGCTCTCGCGCCGCCTCACCCTCGAGCTGGAGGCCACCCCCGAGCTCCGCATCGACCGCCGCGTCGCGTCGCTGGACGAGGGCGTGGCCGCGCTGCGGCGGGACGAGGCCGAGCTCCTGCTGGTCGTCCCGGACGACTTCTCTCGCCGCCTGAAGCGAGGTGAGCAGGCCCAGCTCGCGGTCTGGGCCGGCGGCGCCAACCTGTACACGTGGGCCATCGCGTACCCGGCCGCCGTCACGGTCGCGGGCGCCACCGGCGCGCGCGTGCGCACCGCAGCGTTCCTCGCGAAGGGGGTGCCGCCGGACGTGGCGCGCGCCCGCGCGGCGCCCATCGCCACCGGCGACCGGCTCCTCTACCACCCCACCGGCTCCTACGGCCGGTACCTCGCCGCCGGCATCTTCCTGGTGGTCCTGCAGCAGCTCGTGGTGGTCTCGCTCGCGTTCAGCGCGGGCGCGCGCCTCGAGGCCGGGCTGCCGGCCGCAGGCCGCGAGCCGTTCCCGCTGGCGCGGCTGCTGGGCATGGCCGCCGCGCACGCGCCGTTCTGGCTGGCGGGCGTCGCGTTCGTGGGCCTCCTGCTCATGCCCGCCATGGGCTGGGCCGGCCCGAGCGTCCTCGCCACCGCCGCGCTGCTGCTGGCGTTCGCGGTGACGATGGTCCCGGTGGCGATCGGGCTCGCCAGCCTGGCGCGCGACCGGATGGGCACGTTCCAGCTCCTGATGTTCTTCTCGGTGCCGCTCTTCCTCGCGTCCGGCTTCACCTGGCCCCCCGGCCAGCTCCCGCGCGCGGTCGAGGTCGCCACCGCCCTGTTCCCGGCCACCCCCGCGCTGCGGGCCCTGCGGGTGCTGGTCATGAAGACCGGCGACCTCGGCGCGGTCGCGCCGCAGCTCGCCTGGCTCGGGGCGCTGCTCGTCCTCCACTCCGCGCTGGCGGTGCTCGTGGTCCGCCGCGCCGCCGTGGCGCGCCGCCTGGCCGCGCTCCGGCGCGGGGCCGAGCCGCCCTCCCCTGCCTCGAGGAGCACCCCATGATCCCTTCCACCCTGCTCGCCCTCGCGCTCGCCGCGGCCGCGGAGGCCGGCGCCCCCGGCTCGGCCGACCCCGGCACCGCACCGCCGGTGCTCACCCTCGACGCCGCGTTCCGTCGCGCCCGCGAGGCCAGCCTCGAGCTGCGCATCGCCGACGAGCGGCTCGCGCAGGCGCGCACCCTCGCGCGCAAGGCGTGGAGCCACTACCTGCCCCAGGTGACCGCGGGCGCCTCCTACGCCTGGAACTCCGAGGACGTGGTGCTGGACCTGCCCACCAGCTTCGCGATCCGCGACCTGGGCCGGCCCACCAGCGCGCCGCGCGCGACGCTCCCCCCGTACGATCCCGGCCGCCCGTTCTCGCCCGGCAACCTGCCCGGCGAGGCGACCACGCTCGCGCTCGTCCCGACCTCGATGGAGGAGCTGGAGCTGCAGCGGAAGACGCAGTACGGGGTGCAGGCCGAGGTGAAGCAGGCGCTCCTCGCGCCGCGGCTCTGGCCGGCCATCCGCAACGCCTACCTGGCCGAGGACGTCGCGGGCGCGCAAGTCGCCGACACGCGCCAGAAGCTGCTCTTCGGCGTGGCGCAGCTCTACTACGGCGCGGCCACCCTCCGCGAGGCGGTCGCGGTGCAGGAGCGGACGCTCGAGACCTGGCGGCAGCACGAGACGGACGCCGAGCACCTCGCCGCCCAGGGCGCCGCCCCGCGCCTGGCGCTGCTGAAGGCGCGCACCGATCGCGCCCGCGCCGAGCAGGAGCTGATCCGGACGCGCAACGCGTACGCGGCGGCCCGGCTCGCCCTCGCCACGCTGCTGGATCGCGACGCGGACTTCGAGGTGGAGCGACCCCCGGAGCCCCCGCCGCCGTCGGCCGACGCCCAGGCGCAGGAGGAGCGCGCCGCCCGCCGACCGGACGTGGAGGCCGCCCGCGCGCGGCTGGCGCTGGCCCAGGGTCAGCGCCGCGAGGCGGTCGCGGCCTACCTCCCCACGCTCGGCGTGAGCGGGACCTGGCGCTGGGCCAGCATCACCGGCTTCACCGGCGAGCACGCCGGCTGGACCGTCCTGCTCGGCCTCCAGTGGACGCTGTTCGACGGCGGCCGGCGCGAGGCCGACCTCGCCGAGGCGGGCCACCGCGCCGCCGAGGCCGACGCGGCGCTCGCGCTCGCCTCGAACAAGGCGCGCGACGAGGTCCGGCGCGCCCGGCTGGACCTCGACAGCGCGTCGGCCTCCGCGCGCAAGGCCGAGGAGCAGGCGGCGCTGGCACGCGAGGCGCTGGAGCAGGCCCAGCGGGCCCACGCCGCCGGCGCGGCCACCTACCTCGAGGTCGCGGACGCCACCAGCGCCGCGTCCTCCGCCGAGCTCGGCCTGGTCGCGGCCACGCTCGACGCCCGGCTGGCGCGGCTCGCCCTGGCGCGCGCGGCCGGCACGTTCGATCCATGACGCCGCCCCGGGCCCCCGCGGGCGGCGGCGCCGCCGGTCCGCCCGGGTTGGCCCGCAATTCCTGACCCGTCGGTCAGCCTCGGTTGCGCCGGCGCGCGGGGCGCGGTACGAGGGACGTCGCCATGGCCCGACGCCCCGCCCCCGGCGCCCACGAGGCGCTGCTCGAGGCCGCCCGCGAGGAGATCTGCCGGCACGGGCTCGCGCGCGCCCGCGTCGAGGACATCGCGCGCCGCGCCGGCATCTCCAAGGGCGCCTTCTACCTGCACTTCCGCACCAAGGACGCCGCGTTCGCGGAGATCGTGCAGCGGCTGTACGGCGCGCTGGAGGACCAGACCCGGCGCCGCGAGGAGGCCGAGCGCCGCTTCGACCGGGCGCACCGGGACGAGGACGGCCCGGCGCTCCTGCGCGCCCAGCTCGAGTTCGAGGTGGAGGTCGACCTGGAGTCGCTCGAGCTGCTCTGGCGGAACCGCCACGTGATCCGCGCGCTGGAGGCCGCGGGCCCGGAGTGGACCCGTGGCCTGGCCGACTTCCGGCGCCGCCTGCAGCGCGCGCTGCGCGATCGCATCGCCGCGAAGCAGGCCGCCGGCCGGCTCCGCCGCGACATCGACCCGGCCGCCGTGGCCGACCTGCTCGTCGGCACCTACGAGGGCTTCGTGCGGCGGACGGCCGAGCTGCGCCAGAAGCCCGACCTCGCCGGCTGGGCGCGCTCGTTCCTGACGATCTTCTACGAGGGCATGGCCGGGCCCGCCGCGCGCGCCGCCTCCGCCCGCGCCCGCCGCACCGCATCCTGACCCGCCGGTCAGCCCCGGAGACCCGACGATGCCGCCGCTCCGCCCCGCCCTGCTCCTCGCGATCGCCGCGACCGCCTGCGGCCGCCGCGGCGCCGACCGGCCCCCGCCGCCCCCCGCGCCGGCGACCGCCCCCGCGCCCGCCGCGGGACCGGCGGCCGCCGCCGCCCACCTCGCCGCCCCGGAGCGCATCCGCTTCGTGCCGCGCGTCACCGCCACCGGGACGCTGAAGGCGCGCCAGGCCTCGGCGCTGGCGTTGAGCGTGGCCGGCACGCTGGAGCGCGTCGCGGTGCGCCGCGGCCAGGAGGTGCGCGAGGGAGCGCTCCTGGCGGCGCTCGACACCGGCGCCGCCGCGGCGGCGCTCCGGCAGGCCGAGGCGGCGGTGGCGGCCGCCCGGGCGCAGCTCGCGCTGGCGGAGGACGCGCTCGCGCGCACCGAGCGGCTCCGCCGCGAGGAGGGCGCGTCGGAGGCGCAGGCCACGCAGGCGCGCGCGCAGCGCGACCTCTCCGCCGCGCACCTCGCCGCGGCCCAGGCGCAGGCGGAGCAGGCGCGGGTCCACCTGTCGCACCACCGGCTGGTCGCGCCGTTCCCCGGGGTCGTCACGCGCGTGCCGGACGGCGTGGGCATCGCCGTCTCGCCCGGCGTCCCGCTCGTCACGCTCGTCACCACGCGCGAGCTGGTCCTCGAGACCTCCCTCACGCAGGCCGAGGCTGCCGAGCTGCGCCCGGGCGCCCGCGCGACGGTGTCCCTCCCCGGCACCGGCGCGCGCGCCGCGGACGCGGTGGTGACGGTGGTGGTCCCCGCGGTGGACCCCGCCACGAACCGCGTGCCGGTGGAGATCGCCGTCGCGAACGCCGGCGGCCACTTCCTCGCGAACGCCTACGCGCGGGCCGAACTGCCCCGCGGGGCGGAGCGCGAGGCGTGGCGCGTGCCGGCCGCGGCGCTGGTGCAGCGCGCCGGGGGTCACGCGGTGTGGGTGGCCGGCGGGGACGGCAGGGCGCGGACGCTGCCGGTGCGCCTGCTCGCCGAGGAGGGCGAGGCGGCGGTGGTGCTGCCGGAGGGCGGTGGCTGGCCGGAGGGGCTGCGCGTGGTCACCGACCCGCCGGTCGGCCTCGCCGAGGGCACGGCGCTGGCGCAGGTGCGTGGATGACGCTCTCCGACGTCGCCATCCGCAGGCCCGTCTTCACCGCCATGATGTCGGTGACGCTGGTGGTGCTCGGGCTGCTCGGCCTGCGCCGCCTCGGCACGGATCTCTACCCCGACGTCAGCATGCCGTTCGTCACCGTCACCACCACGTACCCCGGCGCGAGCCCGAGCGACGTGGAGGAGACCGTCACCCGGCCGATCGAGGACGCCGTCTCCTCCATCGCCGGGATCGACAAGGTGTTCTCGTCCTCGCGCGAGGACGTGTCGCTGGTGTTCATCGAGTTCGAGCTGTCGGTGCCGCTGGGCGAGGCGGTCCAGAACGTCCGGGACAAGGTGGGCATCGCGCAGGGGGAGCTGCCGCTCGGCGCCCGGGCGCCGGTGATCGCGCAGTACGACGTCGCGGCGCAGCCGGTGCTCGTGTTCTCGGCGGCGTCCGGGCAGGACCCCATCGCGCTCCGCGAGCAGCTCGACGACCAGGTGCGCCCGCGCCTCGAGCAGCTCGAGGGCGTCGCGGCGGTGCGCATCGTGGGCGGCGCCGAGCCGGAGGTCTCGGTGGACCTGTCCCGCGACCGGCTCCGGGCCGTCGGGCTGGATCCGGAGGCGGTGTTCCGGCGCGTGCAGGGCGAGCACCTCGACCTGCCCGGCGGGAAGCTCCCGGCCGGCGACGGCGAGGTCGGCATCCGCGTGCGCGGCGAGTTCCAGGACGTGGACGCGCTCCGCCGCATGCCGGTGGCCGCCGCGCAGGACGGCTCGCTGGTGCGGCTCGGCGACGTGGCCCTGGTGCGCAAGGGCGCGAAGGAGCCGAAGACGCTGGTCCGGACCGACGGGGTGGACGCGGTCGCGGTCGAGGTCGTGAAGCAGGCCGGCGCGAACTCCGCCGCGGTCGCGAACGAGGTGAAGCGGCTCCTGCCCGAGCTCCAGGCCGAGCTCGGGTTCCGGGCGCAGGTCCTGGTGGACCAGTCGGAGATCATCGAGGCCAACGCGCACGAGGTGTGGGTCGCCATCTTCTTCGGCGGCGCCATGGCCATCCTCATCATCCTCCTGTTCCTGCTGGACGTGCGCGGCACGATCATCTCCGCGCTCGCGCTGCCGACGTCGGTGGTGGGCACGCTGTTCGTGATGTACTGGATGGGCTTCTCGCTCAACCAGCTCACCCTGCTCGGCCTCTCGCTCGCGATCGGCCTGCTCATCGACGACGCGGTGGTGGTCCGCGAGAGCATCACCCGGCGCCTGGAGGCGGGCGACCCGCCGGCGGTGGCCGCCAGCCGCGGCACGCAGGAGATCGCGCTGGCCGTGATGGCGACCACCTTCACGCTGGTGGCGGTGTTCGTCCCGGTCGCATTCATGCAGGGCATCACCGGCCAGTTCTTCCGTCAGTTCGGCCTCACCATCACGGTGGCCGTGCTGATCTCGCTGTTCGTCGCGTTCACGCTCGACCCGATGCTCTCGGCGCGCTTCGTCCGCGCCCACGTCCCGGGCCAGGCGCGGCGCGAGCACGCGGTGGCGCGGCGGATCCGCGCCGGGTTCGACGCGAGCGATCGCGTGTACGCGCGCACGCTGGACTGGGTGCTCCGGCACCGCGGCCTCACCTTCGCGGCGGCCGCGCTGCTGTTCCTCGCGAGCCTGGCGGTGGCCCCGCTGCTCGGGTCCGAGTTCGCGCCCAAGGAGGACCGCAACCAGCTCATCGTCAACCTGGAGTACCCGCCGGGCACCAGCCTCGCCACCGCCTCGCGGCGCAGCGCCACGCTGGAGGCCCGCGTCCGCGCGCTGCCCGGGGTGACCGCGGTCTACGCGACCATCGGCTACCAGGAGGACCCGCGGCAGGTCCGCTGGCGGGTCAACCTGGTGGACAAGAACGCCCGCCGCGACGGCGTGGAGAGCTACAAGGACTGGATCCGCGGCGTGCTCGCGGCCGACGAGCGGCTCGCGACGCGGGCCGTCTCGGACCCGCCCATGCTCGAGGGCATCGGCGACTTCCCGCCGGTGCTCATGCACGTGACCGGCCGCGACTTCACCCGGCTCCGCGAGGAGGCGGAGCGGCTGGTCGAGGCGATGCGGGCGGTCCCGGCGCTCACCGACATCCAGCTCAAGGACTCGCCGGGGAAGCCCGAGCTGCAGGTCGAGGTGGACCGGGAGGAGGCGGCGCGGCTGGGCGTCCCGGCCGGCGCGGTCGCGCTGCAGGTGCGGCTGGCCACCCAGGGCGAGGTGGCGGGCAAGCTGCGCGAGGGGCGCCGCGAGTCGGAGATCCGCGTGCGGCTGGCCGGGGACGACCGGGAGTCGCGCGACGCGCTCGACGGGATGTGGATCTCGACGCCCCGCGGGCCGGTGGCGCTCGCGCAGCTCGCGCGGCTGGAGCGCTCGACCAGCCCGGCGGTGATCGAGCACCAGCGGCGGGAGCGGAGCATCTCGGTGTGGGCGCAGATCGCGCCCGGCCACGACCTGGGCGGCGCGGTGCAGGCGCTCCGCGCCCGGGTCGGCGCGCGCCCGCTGCCGGCCGGCTACGGGTACATCTGGGACGGCATGCAGAAGGAGCAGGCCGAGTCGCAGGCGAACATGGGCTTGGCGCTGCTCATCGCGGTGGTGTTCATCTTCATCGTGCTGGCGAGCCAGTTCGAGTCGTTCGTCCACCCGTTCACCATCATGCTCTCGCTGCCGCTCGCGATCGTGGGCGCGGTGCTGGGGCTGGGGCTCGCCGGCCAGACGGTGAACATGGGCTCGCTGATCGGGATCATCCTGCTCATGGGGCTCGTCACCAAGAACGCCATCCTGCTGGTGGACGGGGCGCTCCAGCACCTGCGCGAGGGCGACGACCCGGAGACCGCGGTGCGCAGGTCGGGCCCGCGCCGGCTGCGCCCCATCCTCATGACCAGCGGCGCGATGATCCTCGGGATGCTCCCCACCGCCCTCGGCAAGGGCATGGGCAGCGAGTTCCGGGCGCCCATGGCCATCGCGGTCATCGGCGGCGTGGTCACCTCCACCATGCTGACGCTGTGGGTGGTGCCGGTGGTCTTCGTCTGGGTGGAGAAGGTCCGCCGCCGCGGCCGGGGCAGGCCGCGCGCCCTCGCCGCCGCCACCGACGCCGGCGCGCCGGCGCCGCAGGCCGGCGTCCGCGATCGGGCCGCCGGCGGGGGCTAGCTCCCGCGGGCCGGCGCCCGGTGGCATACTGCGCGGCCATGTCCGAGCGCCGCGCCTTCTCGACCTCCGTCTTCTGCCGCCACGGCGGCGCCGTGCTGCTCATCCGCCACCGGCGGCTCGGCACCTGGCTGCCGGTGGGCGGCGAGCTCGAGCCGGGCGAGACGCCGCTCGAGGGGGCGGTGCGCGAGCTGCGCGAGGAGACCGGCCTCACCGGGCGGTTCCCTGCCGGGCTCGGGGTGGACGGCTCGCCCCCGGGCTTCATCGGCTACGAGGAGCACCCGGCCGGATCGAAGGGCCTGCACCTGAACTTCGCGTTCGTGGCCGACGTGGCGGGCCGCGACCTCGCCGCCTGCGACGAGTGGGACGCGGCGCGCTGGGTGACGCGGGGCGAGCTCGCGGCGCTGGAGTGCCCGGCGAACGTCCGCCAGCTCGCGGCCCTGGCGCTCGACGCGCCCGGCGCCTAGCGCGCGTCCTGCTCGCCGGCGCGCGCGGGCGCGGCGGCCGCCGCCGCCCCAGGTTGTGCGCATGCCACGGCGCCCTCCCCCCGGCGGCACCGCCGCCCCGCTCGTGCCCGCGCGCGCCACGCTGCCGGCGCTCCGGCGCGCCGCCGCGGGCTGCACCGCCTGCCCGCTGTGGGAGCGCGGGACCCAGACCGTGTTCGGCGCCGGTCCGCCGGGCGCGACCGTGATGCTGGTGGGGGAGCAGCCCGGCAACGACGAGGATCGCGCCGGCGAGCCGTTCGTCGGGCCCGCGGGACGGCTGCTGGATCGTGCGCTGGCGGCGGCGGGCCTGGACCGGCGCGACGCCTACGTGACGAACGCGGTGAAGCACTTCAAGTGGGAGCCCCGCGGCAAGCGGCGCATCCACCAGAAGCCGAACGCGGGGGAGGTGCGGGCCTGCCTCCCCTGGCTCGAGGCGGAGATCGCGGCGGTGCGGCCGCGGGCGGTGGTGTGCCTGGGGGCGACCGCGGCGCAGGCGCTGCTGGGGCGCGGCTTCCGGCTGACCGAGCGGCGCGGGCAGCCGGTGCCCTCGCCGCTGGCGGAGGTCGTGATCGCGACGCTGCACCCGTCGGCCGTGCTGCGCGCGCCGGACGACGCGGCCCGCCGCGAGGCGCTCGCGGGCCTGGTGGCGGATCTCGCGCGGGTCGCGGCGCTGCTGCGCCGGCCCCGTTCGCCGGAGCCGCCCGCCACCGGCGCCTGACCGGCCGGCTCAGCCGGCCAGGTACTTCTCCAGGATGGGCCGGAGCTTCTCGCGGGTGGCCGGCGCGATCCGGCTGCGATCCGACCAGATCGCGAGCGCCAGCGCCGACTGGCACGCGCACGGCTTCTCGAGCGCGGCGACGTGCGGGATCGCCCGCCGGATCAGCTCGATCGCGTTCTGCGTGGCGGACTTCACGTTCGCCAGGATCTCCTCGATGAGCTTCGCCTGGTCCACCGAGGCCGGGTGCGGCTTCCAGCAGTCGTAGTCGGTCGGGAGCGCCACGAGCGCGTAGCAGAGCTCCGCCTCGCGCGCGAGCTTCGCCTCCGGCATCACCGTCATCCCGATGAGCGACGCGCCCCAGCTCCGGTGCAGCTCGCTCTCGGCGCGGGTCGAGAACTGCGGGCCCTCCATGCAGACGTAGGTCCCGCCCTGGTGCACGCGCGCCGGGAACCCGGTGCCCGCCTTCACGAGGACGTTGCGGAGGGTGGTGCAGAACGGCGCCGCGAACTCCACGTGGACCGCGAGGTCGTCGAAGAAGGTGCCGGCGCGGCGGAAGGTCTTGTCGATGACCTGGTCCGGGATGACCAGGTTGCGCGGCGCGACCTCCTCGCGGAGGCTGCCGACCGCGCCGCTCGCGAGCACGTGCGTGACGCCCAGCGACTTCAGCGCCCAGATGTTGGCGCGGTACGGGACCTGCGACGGGTTGAGCATGTGCCCCTCCCCGTGCCGCGGGAGGAGCGCCACCGGCACCCCGCCCACCTCGGTGAGCGTGATCGGCGCGGAGGGCCTGCCGAAGGGCGTGTCCAGCGCGCGGACCTCGCCGCCGCCGAGGGCCCCCAGCGCCTCGCCCAGCCCCGTCCCCCCGATCACCCCGACCATCGCGCGCGCCATCGATCCCTCCGTCGCCGCGGGCTGCGGCGAAAGGGCGAGTATACCCGGCCGGCCCATCGCGCCGGGCGTCGTTCAGCCCGCCGGACCGCGGCCGGCGGGCGCCGCGCCGAGCTGGGCGCGCCAAAAGAAAAAGCCCGCCAGAGCGGATGCTCTGGCGGGCACGAAAAGATGCGGCAGCGACCTACTCTCCCACACCGCTTCCGGTGCAGTACCATCGGCTCTGGTGGGCTTAACTACCGTGTTCGGGATGGGAACGGGTGTGACCCCACCGATATAGCCACCGCAAACCTTTGAAAGAACGCGAGACCACGAGGTCTCTCGACAACCGTTACGAAGGGAAAAGAAGAGCACCGCACCGCGGGGCCACAGAGGGCCACACATCTACTCCGTACTTCGAAGGAATTCGATCTCGACCTCGAGCAGGTCGCCTACGACCTGAGAAAAGGGAGACCAAGCCGCACGCCCTATTAGTACCGGTCAGCTGAGCGCCTCACAGCGCGTACACCTCCGGCCTATCGACCTCGTCGTCTTCGAGGGGGCTTCAGGGGCTTGCGCCCGGGAGAAGTCGTCTTGAGGTTGGCTTCCCGCTTAGATGCTTTCAGCGGTTATCCGTTCCGCACATAGCTACCCAGCGATGCCTCTGGCGAGACAACTGGTACACCAGCGGTGCGTCCATCCCGGTCCTCTCGTACTAAGGACAGATCCCCTCACTTCTCCTACGCCCACGGCAGATAGGGACCAAACTGTCTCACGACGTTTTGAACCCAGCTCGCGTACCGCTTTAATTGGCGAACAGCCAAACCCTTGGGACCTGCTCCAGCCCCAGGATGCGATGAGCCGACATCGAGGTGCCAAACCGCGTCGTCGATGTGAACTCTTGGACGCGATAAGCCTGTTATCCCCAGAGTACCTTTTATCCGTTGAGCGATGGCCCTTCCATACAGAACCACCGGATCACTATGACCTGCTTTCGCACCTGCTCGACCTGTCGGTCTCGCAGTCAAGCTCCCTTATGCCATTGCACTCG